>NZ_JAQQTF010000003.1 GCF_028561275.1 Aureisphaera galaxeae | reverse complement strand
TCACAGTCCGCATCGTTCCATGCCGTTGTCGGCGGTACGGTCTGGCTGGCAAGTACAAAGTCACATGGATCGGTTGGATCGGTTCCATCGGTAACCTCGTCACCGTTGGTTACCCCATCACCGTCGCAGTCGGCGTCGTTCCACGCCGTTGTCGGTGGTACTGTTTGGCTCGCCACATCCAGACTACATGGGTCGGATGGATCGGTTCCGTCGTTTATTTCATCACCGTTAGTCACACCGTCACCANACCGTCACCGTCACAATCGGCATCGTTCCAGGCCGTCGTTGGTGGTACCGTTTGGCTCGTAAATATCAAATCACATTCATCAAGAGGATCCGTTCCATCGGTAACCTCGTCACCGTTGGTCACACCGTCTCCATCACAATCGGCATCGTTCCAAGCTGTAGTTGGTGGTACCGTCTGACTGGCAAGTACGAAGTCACATGGGTCCGTTGGGTCCGTTCCATCGGTAACCTCGTCACCGTTCGTTACCCCATCACCGTCACAGTCGAGGGCATCCCAAGCAGCAGTCGGCGGTACCGTCTGGCTGGCCACATCCAGGCTACACGGATCGGATGGGTCCGTTCCATCGTTTATTTCATCACCGTTGGTCACACCGTCACCGTCACAGTCCAATGCCTCCCAAGCAGGGGTCGTTGGAACCGTCTGGCTCGACAGCATAAAGTCACATGGGTCGGTCGGGTCGGTCCCATCCGTTACTTCATCGCCATTGGTCACACCATCTCCGTCACAGTCTGCATCGTTCCATGCCGTGGAAGGCGGTACCGTCTGGCTTGTATAATCTAGGCTACAAGGGTCTTGTGGGTCCGTTCCATCGGTAACCTCGTCACCGTTGGTCACACCGTCTCCATCACAGTCGGCATCGTTCCATGCCGTTGTCGGCGGTAC
>NZ_JAQQTF010000002.1 GCF_028561275.1 Aureisphaera galaxeae | reverse complement strand
ACCGACCCGACCGATCCCTGTGACTTCATGCAGTCGAGCCAGACGGTTCCAACGACCCCTGCTTGGGAGGCATTGGACTGTGACGGTGACGGTGTAACGAATGGACAGGAAATATTGGACGGCACCAACCCGCTTGATCCCTGTGATCTAGTGGTGGCCAACCAGGATACGACGCCTACCGCGACTTGGGATGCCCTTGATTGTGATGGTGACGGTGTGACCAACGGCACGGAGGTTACCGATGGTACGGACCCAACGGATCCTTGTGATTTCGTATTGGCGAGTCAGGATACAACACCGACCCCAGCTTGGGAAGCCCTTGACTGTGATGGTGACGGAGTGACCAACGGTGACGAGATTGCCGATGGCACGGACCCATTGGATAGCTGTGACCTTGTGGTTGCCAGCCAGACGGTGCCACCAAGTACCGCTTGGAACGATGCAGACTGTGACGGTGATGGAGTAACGAACGGAGATGAAATTATTGATGGTACGGACCCCACAGATCCTTGTGATTTCCAATTTAGCTCTCAGAGCGTACCTGCCAGTGCGGCATGGGAAGCCTTGGATTGTGATGGAGATGGAGTAACCAACGGACAAGAGATATTGGATGGCACCAACCCGCTCGATCCTTGCGACCTTGTGGTTGCCAACCAGGATACGACGCCTACCGCGACTTGGGATGCCCTTGATTGTGACGGTGACGGAGTGACCAACGGCACGGAGGTTACCGATGGTACGGACCCAACGGATCCTTGTGATTTCGTATTGGCGAGTCAGGATACAACACCGAGCCCAACTTGGGAAGCCCTTGACTGTGATGGTGATGGTGTGACCAATGGACAGGAAGTATTAGATGGTACCAACCCGCTCGATCCATGTGATCTAATAGTGGCTAATCAGGACACTACACCTACAGCGACCTGGGATGCCTTGGATTGTGATGGTGACGGTGTGACCAACGGCCAGGAGATATTGGACAATACCGATCCAACCGATCCTTGTGACTACGACCCATTGAGCCAGGATACTTCAACTACGACTGCAGCTTGGGATGCCCTTGACTGTGACGGTGACGGAGTGACCAACGGCCAGGAGATATTGGATGGCACCAACCCGCTCGATCCTTGCGACCTTGTGGTTGCCAACCAGGATACGACGCCTACCGCGACTTGGGATGCCCTTGATTGTGATGGTGACGGTGTGACCAACGGCACGGAGGTTACCGATGGTACGGACCCAACAGATCCTTGTGATTTCGTATTGGCGAGTCAGGATACAACACCGACCCCAGCTTGGGAAGCCCTTGACTGTGATGGTGATGGTGTGACCAACGGCCAGGAAATATTGGATGGAACAGACCCGCTCGATCCATGTGACCTTGTGGTTGCCAGCCAGACGGTGCCACCAAGTACCGCATGGAACGATGCAGACTGTGACGGTGATGGAGTAACGAACGGTGATGAGGTAACCGATGGAACGGATCCAACCGACCCATGTGATTTCCAATTGAGCTCTCAGAGCGTACCTGCCAGTGCGGCATGGGAAGCCTTGGACTGTGATGGTGATGGAGTAACCAATGGACAAGAGATATTGGATGGCACCAACCCGCTCGATCCTTGCGATCTTGTGGTGGCCAACCAGGATACTACGCCTACCGCGACTTGGGATGCCCTTGATTGTGATGGTGACGGTGTGACCAACGGCACTGAGGTGACCGATGGTACGGACCCAACGGATCCTTGTGACTTCGTACTTGCAAGCCAAGATACGACTCCGACTCAGGAGTGGAACGACCTAGATTGTGACGGCGATGGAGTGACCAACGGTCAAGAAATATTAGATGGAACTGATCCACTTGACAATTGTGATTTGGTAGTTGCCAACCAGGATACAACACCAAGCCAAGAGTGGAACGATGCAGACTGCGATGGTGACGGGGTGACCAACGGCCAGGAGATATTGGATAATACCGATCCTACCGATCCTTGTGACTACGACCCATTGAGTCAGGATACTTCAACTACGACTGCAGCTTGGGATGCCCTTGACTGTGACGGTGATGGAGTGACCAACGGCCAGGAGATATTGGACGGCACCAACCCGCTCGATCCTTGCGACCTTGTGGTGGCCAACCAGGATACTACACCTACCGCGACTTGGGATGCCCTTGATTGTGACGGTGACGGTGTGACCAACGGCACGGAGGTTACCGATGGAACTGACCCAACGGATCCTTGTGATTTCGTATTGGCGAGTCAGGATACAACACCGACCCCAGCTTGGGAAGCCCTTGACTGTGATGGTGATGGTGTGAGCAATGGACAGGAAATATTGGATGGAACTGATCCACTTGACAATTGTGATTTGGTGGTTGCCAACCAGGATACGACGCCAAGCCAAGAGTGGAACGATGGAGATTGTGACGGCGATGGTGTGACCAACGGCCAGGAGGTATTGGATAATACCGATCCAACAGATCCTTGTGACTACGATCCGAACAGTCAGGATATCACGATAACCACTGCCGAGTGGGATGCCTTGGATTGTGACGGTGACGGAGTGACCAACGGACAGGAGATATTGGATGGCACCAACCCACTTGATCCCTGTGATCTAGTGGTGGCCAATCAGGATACAACACCAACCCAAGAATGGAATGACTTGGATTGTGACGGTGATGGAGTAACCAATGGTCAGGAAGTTCTTGACGGGACCGATCCTATTGACCCTTGTGATTTCATCCTAGCAAATCAGGATACGACCCCAACTCAAGAGTGGAATGACTTGGATTGTGACGGAGATGGAGTGAGCAATGGACAAGAAATATTGGATGGAACTGATCCACTTGACAATTGTGATTTGGTGGTTGCCAACCAGGATACGACGCCAAGCCAAGAGTGGAACGATGGAGATTGTGACGGCGATGGTGTGACTAACGGACAGGAGGTATTGGACAATACCGATCCAACAGATCCTTGTGACTACGATCCGAACAGTCAGGATATCACAATAACTACAGCTGAATGGGATGCGCTTGACTGTGACGGTGACGGAGTGACCAACGGACAGGAGATATTGGACGGCACCAACCCGCTTGATCCTTGTGATCTAGTAATAGCGAATCAGGATACAACGCCAACCCAAGAATGGAATGACTTGGATTGTGATGGAGATGGGGTAAGCAATGGTCAGGAAGTTCTTGACGGGACCGATCCTATTGACCCTTGTGATTTCATCCTAGCAAATCAGGATACGACCCCAACTCAGGAGTGGAACGACTTAGATTGTGATGGTGATGGGGTGAGTAATGGACAAGAGGTACTAGATGGTACCGATCCATTAGATGACTGTGACTTGGTTGCCGATAATCAGGATACAGAACCCTCTCAAGAATGGGAAGACGAAGATTGTGATGGAGATGGGGTGACCAACGGAGATGAGATCATCGATGGTACAGATCCGACCGATCCATGTGAGTTTATGTTAGAGAACGCTACAGTTCCACAAACTCCAGAGTGGGAGGCATTAGACTGTGATGGCGATGGAGTGAGTAATGGACAGGAAGTAATAGATGGTACCAATCCGCTTGATCCTTGTGATCTAGTAGTTGCCAATCAGGATACCCCGCCGACCCAGGAATGGAACGATGCCGATTGTGACGGCGATGGTGTGACTAACGGTGATGAGATCGTCGATGGTACGGATCCGACTGATCCATGTGACTTCGTATTGGCAAGCCAAACTTTACCACCAAGTCAAGAATGGAACGATCTGGATTGTGACGGAGACGGTGTAACGAATGGAGATGAGATACTAGATGGAACTGATCCATTGGATGAGTGTGACCTAGTTCATACGAGTCAGACTGTTCCACCTAGTCCAGAATGGATTGATGGTGACTGTGATGGTGATGGTGTAACCAATGGAGATGAAATCATTGACGGTACAGACCCTGTAGATCCTTGTGACTTTATGTTCGAGAATACTACTGTTCCACAAACCCCAGAATGGGAAGCCTTGGATTGTGACGGAGACGGGGTGCCTAATGGAACTGAGATAGATCAAGATGGAACCGATCCATTAGATCCATGTGACTTTGTATTGACAAGTCAGACATTACCACCTTCTGAAGAGTGGGAAGCCCTTGACTGTGATGGTGATGGATTGCCAAATGGTGATGAGATCGAGATAGGAACCGATCCGCAAGATCCTGATACCGATGGTGACGGAGTACCTGATGGACAGGAAGTGGAAGATGGAACCGATCCGCTGGATATCTGTGACTTCATCCTTGAGAGTCAGACCATACCACCAAGTGAAGCTTGGAACGATATCGATTGTGATGGCGATGGTGTGCCAAACGGTACTGAGGTGGATCCAACCGATGGTAATAATGATCCAACTGATCCGGCAGATCCATGTGACTTCAACTGGCAAGATCAGGATATCACCATTGTAAGCGATGAGTGGTTAGAGTTGGATTGCGATGGAGACGGAATACCGAACGGTGACGAAGTTGTGATCGATGATGAAGGAGATCCAACAGATACTCAGGACAACAATGACAATGGTATTCCAGATCATGTTGAAGTGAATAATGGAGATCCAGATGCAGAGGACAATCTCGAAGTATTCGATATCATGACACCAAACGGAGATGGATTGAACGATGTATTCGTAATTAGAAATATCGAGAACTATCCGAACAATACGTTGGAGATATTCAACCGTTGGGGTGTGAAGGTGTACGAGACCGAAGGATACGGACAGGGAGATAACTTCTTTAGAGGATTATCTAATGGACGTGTAACCATAGATCGAGGAGACCGATTGCCAGTAGGAACGTACTACTATGTACTGAACTATGTGAACCGTCAAGGAGAAAGCAAGCAATTGGCAGGACCATTATACATTAACAGAAGATAAAATCATATAAAAATGCCCACCGGATTTCCGGTGGGTGAAATACTGAAACCTATGAAAAGATTTTTAGTAACCGTAGCGCTCATTGCAACCATAGGGGTTTCTATGGAAATGCATGCACAGCAGGATGCCCAGTACACCCAGTACATGTACAATCCCTTGAGCGTAAACCCCGCCTATGCAGGTTCTAGGGACGTTCTTAGCTTCGTTGGGCTGTATCGCAGCCAATGGGTGGGACTTGATGGAGCTCCTACCACCATGAACTTTTCACTCCACTCTCCAGTTGGAAAACGAGTAGGGCTTGGTTTAAATGTGACCAGGGACGAAATTTTCATTGCGGACGAATCCTATATCGATGCCATCTTTACCTATACCTTACCGGTTTCGGAAGAGGCTCGATTATCCTTAGGAATTAAGGGAGGGGCGCATTTGCTGAATATAGATTCGAATAAGGCCAATACAGGGACCTTCAACCCAAATGATCCCCTGGCCGAAATATTCATCGACAATAAGTTTTCACCACAAATCGGAGCGGGAGCCTTCTATTATACGGACAGGTTCTACCTTGGTTTCAGTGTTCCGAATATTTTGGAAACAGAGCATTTCGATGAATCTGCGAACAGTAACAATTCCAGTGCGACAGCCGAGGAAAGAGTGAATTATTACCTAATGTCTGGGTACACTTTTGATATCACAGAAAATCTGCTTTTCAAACCCGCAGTACTTACCAAATTGGTGCAGGGATCACCTTTACAGGTAGACCTATCCGCAAACTTCCTAATCCATAAGAAGCTTACGCTGGGAGCTGCATACCGCTGGAGTGCTGCATTAAGTGGATTGGCTGGTTTTCAGGTAAGTGATCAGATTATGATAGGGTTTGCTTATGATCGCGAGACCACAGACCTTCAACAGTACAACGATGGTTCGTACGAGGTGTTCTTGCGATTCGAACTTTTCAAAAGGGATAAAGGATTGAAAAACCCAAGATTCTTCTAAAATACGATGGACATGAGAAAAAGACATTATATACTATTGTTGGCCTTTGCGCTGGGGTCATTCACTTCAGGAGCACAGGAAGCGAACGAAAACAATAAAGAAGCCAGAGGAGATCGTTTTTACGAAGAATATGCCTTTATGGATGCCCGCGAGGCCTATATTCGCGCGGTAGATAATGGGTATCGTTCTAAGAACCTATTGGCTCGATTGGGAGATTCTTATTATTTCAACGGGGAGTATGAAGATGCTTCTAAATGGTACGGTGCGTTATTTGCCTATTCCGAAGACATAGAAAGTGAATATATCTATCGATATGCCCAGTCCTTGAAGACCATTGGAAAGTATGCTACGGCAGATCGTATTATGGATAAGCTGGACGAAGTGGCAGCCACAGACGACCGTGCCGATCTTTTTGTTGAAGAACGAAACTACCTGAAACTGATTGAGCTTCAATCCGGAAGATTCAATGTATCTACGGTGCCTTTTAACTCTAAGTATTCAGATTTTGCACCGACACTGAATGGAGGTGAAATTATATTCACTTCCAATAGAAAAACGAGAACTGCTTCCCAGCGTTTCCACGATTGGGATGATGAGCCCTTTTCCGAACTGTATTCCATTACCGTTAGTGAAGAGGGAAATCCAGAGCGATACAGGGACCGAATCAATACGAGGTACCACGAATCTTCTGCCGTTTTCACAAAAGATGGACAGACCATGTACTTTACCCGTAATAACTTTACCGAAGGGAAACGCGGAAGGGATGGAAACGGACACACCAACCTTAAATTGTACAGGGCAAAGCGTACGGATAAGGGTTGGGGCGATGCAGAAGAGTTGCCTTTCAATAGCGATGAATATTCCGTAGCACATCCTGCTCTGAGTGCCGATGAGAGTGAATTGATTTTTGCCAGCGATATGCCTGGGGGTGAAGGTGCTTCCGATTTGTATAAAGTGGAAATCCAAGGCGATAGTTTTGGTGAACCTGTGAGTTTGGGAGATGCCGTAAATACCGAGGGACGTGAAACGTTCCCATTTGTTGATACCAACGGAGACCTTTACTTCGCTTCCGATGGACATGTAGGATTGGGAGGTTTGGACATATTCGTTGCCGAACTCAATAACCAAGGGAATTATGAAAAAGGATTCAATATTGGAGAGCCTATTAATACCAAGGCAGACGATTTCTCTTTTGTGATTAATAGTTCTACGGGATTGGGATATTTTGCTTCCAATCGTGAGGGTGGTAAAGGTGGAGACGACATCTATTCCTTCGAACAGACTGCAGGGCTCATCAAAGAATGTAGACAATCCCTGCAGGGAGAAGTTCGCGATAACGATACACAGGACCTCATCTCAGGGGCCAAAGTGATCCTGTTGGATGGTGATGCCAATGTGTTGGAAGAAACTACTTCGGACAGGGAAGGAAAATTCAATTTCGATGTGATCGAATGTACCACCAAATATGCTATAAGAGCCAGTAAGGAAGGTTTTGGAAATAGCGAGAAACTATTCACCACAACTGGAGAATATGATGGCGTATCTAAGAAGACATTGTACCTAGACCCGGATGAAGAAGTGGACATTATGGAAGTAGGGCAAGACCTTGGGGTGTTGCTTAACTTGAATCCTATCTATTTCGATTTGAGTAAGTCGTTCATCCGTCCCGATGCTGCTGTAGAGCTTCAGAAAGTAATCACTGCGATGCGCGATAATCCTACCTTAAAAATTGATGTGCGTTCGCATACCGACAGCCGTTCCAGTGCTGGGTTCAACATGAGACTATCGGATGCACGCGCGAAGTCTACTGTAGAATATATCATCAACATTGGAGGCATAGACCGCAGCCGAATTACAGGCCGGGGATATGGGGAATCCCAACTCCTGAATCGTTGTTCGGACGGGGTGCCTTGTAGTGAAACAGAACACCAACTCAACCGTAGGTCTGAATTTATAATTGTAGAAAAGTAATCCCCCGCAATTAACTGACCTTGATTCCAGGGCCATACTAGTCAACTAACAGTATGGCCCTATCTTTTTGATGCTCATTGGAATAATTCCTGTTGTAAATTGGAATAATTCCAATTAATTGATATATTTGGGTATGGACAAAGAGCTATCTATAGAAGCCCAACGCTTCAAAAAAATAAGGGAAGAGCAACATCATACCCAACAATCTTTTGCCGAACTCCTTGGTATTGGCGCTACTACGGCCGATATTGAACGAGGGAAAACCAAAATCTCTGGAAAGATCGTCATGGAGCTTTTACAGCGGTACCAAGTAAATCCGTTGTGGTTATTCGGAAAAAGCTATCAAAAAACGGTCGATATTGAAGGGGGTGATGTAAGTCCCAAAGTGGTGACTTTGGATAAGGATGGGAATGATTCCATTGTTTTGGTCAACCAAAAGGCCGCTGCCGGATACCCGCATAACATTCAAGATGTGGAATGGTTCCAAACCCTGCCTACTTTCGATATTCCGCTACCACAATACCGCAATGCTACTTATAGAGGCTTTCAGGTAGAAGGAGATAGTATGTTACCCAACATTCGTCCCAACGATTGGGTATTGGGCAAGGCGGTAGCGAATGTTTCAGAAGCGAATGATAGTCGTATCTATATTGTCGTACTGCACGATTCCGTACTGGTAAAAAAACTTCAAAAAGTACCTGCTACCCCAGAAAAAGTACGACTTATTTCGTTGAATCCAGCCTATTTACCCATCGATGTTGAGGTAAAGGATATTCAAGAACTTTGGCAAGTAAACAGTAAACTTTCCTTTGGCATTGAGGAACCTTCCGACAGCCTGTTGCTTCAACAGTTGCAGCAATCTATGGAAGAGCTGAAAAAGCAGGTGACCAATCTTCAGGCGTAATATGGGATTTTCACAATTGTTCGATTTTCTGGATCGTCTTCAGAAAAACAATACCAAAGAATGGATGGACGCAAACCGTAAGGAGTATCATGTCGTTCGCGATTTTTTTATTGCTTGGCTGGATGATCTAAATACCCGTTTGGCGGCTATTGACGATGATTATTTTGATACTCCAGGGAAGAAGGCCATTAATAGAATAAACAATAACCTCATGTTTTTTCCCAACAAGCCCATCTATAAGGACCATTTTGGGGCAGGTTTGGATCAGGTGAGTAAACAAGGGGATTTCTACATTGAAATAGGAGTGAAAGAAAGCTTTTTGGGAGGAGGCTATTGGTATCCTTCTTCTAAATTGCTGAAGAGTATACGAGACGCCATCGATTACAATGGGGAAGAGTTGAAGGCGGTTCTGCAAAAACCCAGCTTCAAAAAAATGTTTGGAGGCATGATTCCAGCCGATACTCTGACAAGGGCTCCAAAAGGCTTCGACGAAGAACATCCACATATAGATTTGTTGAAAATGAAGTGCTTTGCAGCGGGATGTTATTTCACCAGAAAAGACGTTATGGCAAAGGATTTTGACAAAAAAGTGATGGAGGTGTATAAAGAATTACTTCCCTTTAGAAGATACTTAAACGAGGCCGTTAGCGTATAGTTGGGTAATGTGTTGAGTAATGATACGGGTGGCTCCTGTATTGCTGTTCACAAAATGCCCACAGATCATTCCAGTTTTATTTCTGAAGTTTTTGTCTGTAACCAGCTTATTCAGAATATCACTGCATTCTGTTTCGTTCGAAATGGAAAAGAGCCCAGCCAACTGCTGTAATCTCTTGGCTTCAGGGAATCCATCAAAATTATTACCAATAATGATAGGGACACCAAAAGTGGCGGGTTCTAAGATATTATGCAGCCCGGTAGATCCCATCGCACCCCCTACATAGGCTATATCCGCATAGCTATAAATTTTGGAAAGCAATCCAATAGTATCCACAATAAGCACCGAAGCTTCATTTAGATTTTTTCCTTCCCTTTCCGAATATAATACAGAAGGCTTAGCTAGTTTCTTTCGGAAGTCTTCAATTTTGGACGGTTCGATTTTGTGGGGTGCCAAAACAAACTTAATATCATCTTGGCTATCATTAATATAGGGAAGTAGGGCGCCTTCGTCTTCGGGCCAAGTACTTCCACAGACCAAACAAAGGGAATTGCCCTTAAAGGCGTCCATAAAGTCCAACGAATTATCCTGTTCTATTTGGTGGGAAACCCGATCGAACCGTGTGTCGCCACTTATGCTCACATTTTCGATCCCCAATCCATTTAGCAGTTCCACCGAGTTTCTATCCTGAACGAAGAAATGGTCAAAAGCCTTTAGGGCGCTGCGCATGAATCCGCCATGCGATTTAAAAAAGACTTGCTTCTTGGAGAACAATCCGGACACTAATAGGGTCGGGATGTTTCGTAGTTGTAACTCCAAGAGATAATTGGGCCATATTTCGTATTTAATGAATAGGGCAAGTACGGGGTTTACAATTTCCAAGAACTTACGGGCATTCTTTTGGGTGTCGAATGGAAGGTACACTACTGTATCTGCCAGTGGAGTGTTCTTCTTTATTTCATACCCGGAGGGTGAAAAGAAAGTAACCAGGATTTTACATTCGGGATAATCTTTTCGAAGTGATTCCATGATAGGAACTCCCTGTTCGAATTCGCCCAAGGATGCGCAGTGAAACCATATTGTCTTGTCTCCGGCTTGTATTTGAGAGGTCAAGGTTGGAAAAGAAGATTTTCTCCCCTGCACAAATAGTTTCAGCTTTTTACTGAAGCCTTGTGCAATCTGTAAATGGGCATATGTAGCTCTGGAAAGGAGATCGTAGAGTTTCCTCATAGAGCTAAAATAGTTGTTATTTGTTAAATAACCGTTGGTAAGCCTTATGGATTTTTGGAATACAATTTCTACGCTGATTGCCCATAGTGGAGGACAATTTTCGTAATTTTACCCAGAACTTATTTGAAGAATTCCATGCGAAAAATACATATGGTCGACCTTAAGGGTCAGTACGAGCACATAAAGGAACGAGTGAATCAGTCGGTACTGGATGTCATAGAATCCGCAGCCTTTGTAAACGGACCCGAGGTGCATCAATTTCAGAAAGAGCTGGAGGAGTACTTGGGGGTAAAACACGTGATTCCGTGTGCTAATGGAACGGATGCCTTGCAAGTGGCAATGATGGGATTGGGTTTGAAACCGGGAGATGAGGTTATTACGGCCGATTTTACTTTTGCCGCTACGGTAGAAGTGATCGCCTTACTAGGATTGACTCCAGTTTTGGTAGATGTAGACCCAGTTACTTTTAATATCGATGTGGATGCCGTTAGACGTGCCATAACACCAAAAACAAAAGCCATTGTTCCTGTACACCTTTTTGGTTTGGTAGCACCTATGGACGAAATCATGGAGTTGGCCAAGGAACACGATTTATATGTCATAGAAGACAATGCGCAGGCCATTGGGGCAGATTATACATCTAAGGATGGATCCAAGCGAAAAGCAGGCGGGATAGGCCATGTAGCTTCCACTTCCTTTTTCCCTTCAAAAAACTTGGGATGCTATGGAGACGGAGGTGCCATTTTCACCAATGACGATGACCTAGCCCATACCATTCGAGGTATTGTGAACCATGGAATGTATGTGCGTTATCATCATGATGTGGTGGGTGTGAATTCACGTCTGGATTCCATTCAGGCTACTATTCTAAGAGCCAAATTGCCCAATTTAGATCAATACAACGCAGCGCGTCGTAACGCAGCTAGAAAATATACGGAGGCATTTAAAGGGGTCGATGACATCATTACTCCAAAGGGAAGCTGTGGTTCCGAAGAGTTCATCTGCGATCAGTGCGATTGCCATGTATTCCACCAATACACACTTCGCGTATTGAATACGGACCGTGATGCTTTGGTACAGCATTTACAGGGCAAAGGAATTCCATGTGGTGTATATTATCCGATCCCATTACATAGTCAGAAAGCCTATAAGAATGAGCGATACAATGAAGCCGATTTTACAGTGACCAATCAGTTGGTGAAAGAGGTAATTTCACTGCCTATGCATACAGAGTTGGATGACGAGCAAATTGAGTATATTACCCAAGCGGTTATCGAGTTTGTATCCTAGGTTAATACGCTAAAATCAATAGCATTTTTATGAAGAGAATTCTTGTTACCGGAGGTTTGGGATATATAGGTTCCCACACAGTGGTAGCCCTTCAGGAAGAAGGTTTTGAGGTCGTTGTGATCGATAATTTATCCAATTCTGAAGTTTCCGTTTTGGATGGAATTGAAAGTATTACGCGAAAACGTCCTGCCTTTGAAAATATAGACCTTAGGGTAAAAAAGGATGTTGAAGACTTTTTCGATAATTATTCGGTGGATGGCATCATTCACTTTGCTGCTAGTAAAGCTGTAGGGGAGAGCGTTGAAAACCCCTTGCTTTATTATGAGAATAACCTACACACCTTAGTGTATTTGTTACAACAGTGCGAGCAACACAACATTCATAACTTCATTTTTAGTTCTTCTTGTACAGTTTATGGAGAACCTGATGCATTGCCCATAACCGAAGCAGCACCCGTAAAGGAGGCTGTTTCACCTTATGGAAACACCAAACAGATTAGTGAGGAAGTGCTGCGTGACACTTGCCATGCCAATGAACGCCTAAAGGCAATTAGTTTACGTTATTTTAACCCTATAGGAGCACATAGTTCTGCGGCCATAGGGGAATTACCCAAAGGGACTCCACAAAACCTAGTTCCCTTTATTACACAAACTGCAGCGGGTTTACGCGAACAATTGTCGGTTTTTGGGGATGATTATCCCACGCCCGACGGAAGTTGTATTCGTGACTATATTCACGTGGTGGATCTTGCCGAGGCCCATGTTGTGGCTTTGCAGCGAATTATTGGTGAAAAGAACGATGCAAATTTCGAGATTTTCAATCTAGGAACAGGTCGCGGTAGTTCGGTGTTAGAAGTGGTGAATGCCTTCGAAAATGTCTCAGGAGAGAAGCTGAATTACAAGATAGTAGACAGACGTCCCGGCGATGTCATTGCCGTGTATGCTGATACCCAAAAAGCCAATGAGGTGTTGGGGTGGAAAACGAAAAGAACCATGGAAGAGGCCTTGGATTCTGCTTGGTCGTGGGAAAAGAAGGTAAGGGGATTGGACTAACTTAAAATTATTCATATGAGATCTTTAGGATTATTGCTACTAAGCTTGTTCGCCTGTTTTGGTTTACAGGCTCAGGATACGTATTTGCACTGTGGAAAGATGATAGATACGGAAAGTGGGAAAGTGCTTAACGAAAAGACCATTGTCGTATCGGGAAACAAAATTCTAAAGGTTGAAAATGGATATGTTTCCCCTTCGAACGCTCAGGATAAGGTAATTGACTTAAAGGGTAAAACGGTAATGCCGGGTCTTATCGATATGCATGTGCACATAGAAGGCGAAACCAGCCCGACCAAGTATTTGGATGCATTTACGAAGAATGATGCCGATGTGGCTTTCGATGCTGCCAACATAGCTAAGAGAACATTAATGGCTGGATTTACGACGGTTCGTGATTTAGGGGGAACCGGAGTGAACGTTGCTTTGCGCAATGCCATTGCTAAGGGAAAGATACCTGGGCCACGAATTTTTACAGCCGAAAAGGCAATTGGGACTACAGGAGGGCATGCCGATCCCACTAATGGTCGTAAAAAGGATCTTATGGGAGATCCTGGGCCCGCCCAAGGAGTGGTTAATAGTCCGGCAGATGCCCGCAAGGCGGTGCGACAGCGTTATAAGAATGGGGCCGATTGGATAAAAATTACCGCTACGGGAGGAGTCTTGAGTGTTGCCAAGAGTGGCCAGAATCCACAATTTACCCAAGAGGAAGTAAATGAGATTGTAAGTACTGCCAAGGAATACGGTATGAAAGTAGCCGCTCATGCCCACGGGGTAGAAGGTATGCAACGTGCCATTAAAGCAGGGGTTGCCACCATAGAACATGGATCCTTAATGGACAAGGAAACCGCTGCCTTAATGAAACAGTATAATACCTATTTGGTGCCTACCATATCGGCAGGTAAATATGTGGCCGAAAAGGCCAAGATACCAGGATACTATCCTGAGATCATCGTTCCCAAAGCATTGGAAATTGGTTCGAAAATTCAAGACATGTATAGTATGGCTTATAAGGAAGGGGTGAATATAGCGTTCGGAACCGATGCGGGTGTATTTCCACATGGGGAGAATGGCAAGGAGTTCCGCTATATGGCGGAAGCCGGAATGCCAGCTATGAAAACCCTTCAGTCTGCTACTATTACGAATGCAAAACTTCTGGATATGGAAGGTGTTTTGGGTGTTTTAAAGGAGGGATATGTGGCGGATATTGTTGCAGTGAACGAAGATCCTACCCAAAACATTTCGACCATGGAAAACGTAGTTTTCGTAATGAAAGAAGGCGTTATTTACAAGAATTAAGCGCTTCTAAGTTCCCGTAAGTATTCCGATGGATATAACCCATAGCTTTTATAGAAAGCTTTGGAGAAGCATTCTGTGCTCTTAAAACCAATTTCCTGCCCAATGGCCTTTACCGTATACTTCCGATAGAGGGAATTAGCTGCCAACTCATTGTAGATGTGATCTACCCGAAGCTGGTTGATGTAATTTGAGAAATTCTTCCCTTTTTCCGAATTAACCACCTTAGAAAGGTAATTATAGTTGGTGCCAAAACTCTTCGCCAGTTGCTGCAAGGAGATATCGGAGGATAGGAATTCCTTGTTCTTTTCGAACTCCATTAGTTTTTTAACGATTTTATCGGATGTTTTTTTGGGAACACTCATTTTGTTTTTTTCTGGTATTAAAAAATCTTCACCTAATTGTTCGGATAGCCAATCCAAGCGTTTTTTAAGCTGCGCTTGTTTTTTCTTGTGGTATTCGTACAAATAACTGGTTGCTTTTAATTGTGCAGATAAAAGCGATGTGTTACCTACTTGAGGCCCATTTTTTGTTGAGTCCATCCCAATGTTCTGCCCATTGGAGCTGTGATTTACACCGGGATAGCTGGAGTTGAGTTGTAAAGACATAATTTTTCCTTTTCTATTGTTGTTTGTAATGTTACGACATTGCCCATCCTAAGGACGTTTTTGAGCCGATTCTTGTTCAAATTGCCCAATATTCTTGAAAAAGGAAATAGGAAACTTATAAGCGTAGCGAATTACTTCAAATTCGTAACGATCTACCTTATAAGCGAAAAAGTCCTAATTTCTTCTTTCGCCTTTTTAGGATTTCGAGGAGGGAAAAAAATGTAATTACTTGCAATAATGAGGACATTTATATGGAGGGAAGGATGTCCTTATTGCTTTGCTAAGATAGGGTTTTATAATCAAATTTCAAATCGATTTTGCCGAAACCCTATCCTATGATCACGCTAATTATAACGTGCAAGCGTTCAAAATATTGAATGCCTTACCGATATGTATTCTTTCTGGAGAAAATGTTACACAACGATTTTTATGCCACCAAACCTTTCAAGAAAGCGGAGGGATAGATGTCGTATTTTTCCCGGAATTTTTTGGAAAAACTTTCGGCACTCTTAAACCCGTTGTCATAAGCGATGGCTTCGATGGTATATTTCCGCTTTTGTGGATTTTCTAACAGATCTTGGTGCGCATGTTCTATCCTAAGATCGTTGACATAGTTCTTGAACGATTTTCCTTTAATGTGATTGATGATTTTGGAAAGATAGCTACTATTGGTACCCAGTTCTTTCGCCAAAGAACTTAAACTTACATCCTGACTTAGGAACATTCTTTGGGTCTCGAAAGAATGAATCTTTAAGATCACCCCTTCGAGAATCTCTTTCGAGATACCAAGACTGGTATAGTCCACTTCCTCATGCTGAGGTTGCGGGTTTAACTTCCGCTTTAGGCGTTCATTTACTTTCTTGTAATGTTCCTGACGTGCCTCATGAAAATAATATAACTTTAAAGACAGTTGTGCGATAATTGATAAGAAGAATCTTTTAGGAGAAAAAACCTGTTCCAGTGTAGAGGTGTCATTTGCTTCTACATAAGGGATTGTTGTTTTTTCAATGGATGTAATTGATAGTTTGTCCATAGCGTTAAATTTTGAATCTAACTTATGGGCAAAATGTTAAAATTTGGGCAAATCCGATAAAGGTTTACTCAGTCCTAATACCACTTTTCGAGTAAAACAACGTCAGGAAAGATGCGATTTTTCTTAGGAAATGGAAGCCTTTTCCGTTTTCATGTCGCGATCCAATTTCTTTACCAGCCCTTGTAAAACCTTACCTGGACCCACTTCGATAAATTCGTCGGCACCGTCGGCAATCATATTCCTTACGCTCTGCGTCCATTTCACTGGAGCGGTCAATTGAAATATTAAATTTTTCTTAATTTCTGAAGGGTCGGTTACTGCAATCGTGCTCACATTTTGATAAATGGGGCATGCTGGATCCGAAAATTGGGTGCTTTCTATGGCTGCAGCCAACTCTTCTCGAGCAGGTTCCATAAGGGGGCTGTGAAAGGCTCCTCCCACAGGTAAAAGCAGTGCTCTTCGTGCTCCAGCTTCCTTTAGCGTTTCGCAAGCCGCATTCACAGCTTCGATTTCCCCCGAGATCACCAATTGTCCCGGACAGTTGTAGTTCGCAGCTACTACGATACCATCTGTATTTTGACATACCTCTTCTACTACATTGTCATCCAATCCCAAGACAGCGGCCATGGTAGATGGTTTCAATTCGCAAGCCTTTTGCATGGCTTGGGCCCTTTTGGAAACCAATTGCAATCCATCACTAAAGGCAAGGGTTTTGTTGGCTACCAGAGCAGACAATTCCCCAAGGGAATGTCCCGCAACCATGTCGGGTTGAAAGCTATCTCCCATAACTTCGGCAAGAATGGCAGAGTGAAGGAATATGGCGGGTTGAGTCACCTTGGTTTGCTTAAGTTCGTCTGGCGTGCCTTCGAACATGATTTTTGTGATATCAAATCCAAGTACCTCGTTAGCGTGGTTAAATAACTCACGAGCCTTTTCGGAGGCATCGTAAAGATCCTTACCCATACCTGTAAATTGTGCCCCTTGTCCTGGGAAAACATATGCTTTCATAATTGTAAATTACGGTTGATTATGGCTGCAAAAATACGACTTTAATACTTCGATTTTCTAACTATATCTCGAAATAATTTCTTGGGTTTGGGAAAGATAACCGGAGCCAAAAAGATTGAGGTGGACCAGTATATAGTACAATTGCCATAAAGATATTCGGGACTCCCATTCTAATGGAAGTGGGAATGCTTCATCATAGATTTCGAACACCTTTCGAGGAAAACCGCCAAACAATTGCATCATGGCCAAATCCATTTCCCGGGGTGCGTAAGCTACTGCAGGATCTATTAGTACCGGTCTATTGGTAACGTCAATGAGGAAATTGCCGTTCCACAGGTCCCCATGAATTAACGAGGCCGGTTCCTTCGGAATGATATCAGCAATGTTTTTAAAGAATCGATCCAAACTCGGAAAGACGTATCCCTTTTCTTGTGCCATTTTCAATTGAGGTGCCAATCGCTGGGTAACATAGAATTCCGAACTTGTTTCGCACCAATGGTTGTGCTGGGCCAAACTGCCTATATAATTGTTATGGTCCAGTCCGAATTTGCTATTTGTACTGCGATGAAGGCTTACCAAGTTCTGCGCAAAGGATTCCCAGAACGAAGGGGTAGCGCTACCCGAAGGAACATATTCCAAAAGTAAGAATGCCATACCTTGAAAAGCACCTTCATGAATTACTTTGGGGGTGCGAAAGGAATTGGACTGCGCCAAGAGTTTTAGCCCTTTGGCTTCTTTCTCGAACAGGCCAATGAGGTTGGAATTGGCATTCCTTTTCAGAACAAACTTGTCATTAGGAGTGCTTAGTAAAAGGACTTCATTAATATCTCCTCCGACCAGTGGAGATGTATTGAGAATAGGGGTTTGTAGTATCGAACCGATATGTTCGAAAAAAGCGTTCATGCCTTACGTTAGTCTTGCGTTTTTTTCTCCCAAGTTTCGTAAGTGAATGCATAGGCATGACGGTCGTCTGTATCGTGAAACTCAGAAGCAACCAGTTGCCAGTCCTCCTTTGGAATCAAGGGGAAAAAGGCATCTGCCTCAAAAGTGCCGTGTACTCGGGTCAATTCAATTCTATGGGAGTGTTCCATGCCTAGGGCATAGATTTCACCACCGCCAATAATAAAGGGTTGGTCGTCATCTTTTACCACTTTCAAGGCATCTTCCAAGGTGTGAACCACGATTATCCCTTCCTTTTGGTACGCTGTATTTCGGGTAATCACAATATGGGTTCTATTGGGGAGTAGTTTGGGGAAGGATTCGAAAGTTTTCCGTCCCATAATGATATGGTGTCCCGTAGTAAGTTGTTTAAAGCGTTTAAAATCATCGGGCAGGTGCCAAACCAAATCGTTGTCCTTGCCCAGTTCGTTGTTTTCGCCAGCGGCGGCAATCATCGTAATCATAAATCTTCTGGAGGGGGTAGGTCGTGTTCTTCCTTTTTTTTTAGATCGTCTGCAGAAGCTTCCTTTACAGCACGTACTTCTTGGGTAATTACGTCTTTCCGCACCTCTTTTTCAAGTTCTGCAATTCGGGCTTCCTGCTTTGCTTTCAACTTTTCTATTTGTCGGTCTTCCCATTCCTTGCCCATGAACTTGCTTAATAGAAGTACATTGAGTAGGTGAATTAAAAAGAAGAGCACCCAAATAAGTATAGCCCAAACAAACCAATCCTTAATAAAGAAATCCTTTCCTATTCCTAGAATGGGATTAATGATGATGAGTAATACAGATCCTGCCAGAAACAGCACAAAATGCTGCATGAGACGCTTTTTCTGCTTTACGCGCTTGCGGGCATACTCGTATTGCTCTCGCTGTTCTGGATCGATTCTAGATGATTTGTTGGCTTTTGAAAACATTGTTGGTTACTTTTATAACCTTCGTAAAAATACCATTTTTTCAATTTGTATCCTTGTTTTATGAATAACCTTTCAACCTTATTTCCCGTAACCCAACAACATACCTACTTAAATACCGCCTCCTGTGGGCTTTTTTCGAAACCGCTTGTCGATTGGAGAACACAGCACGATCAGAAATTAATGGAAGGAGGGAGCTTGTTTCGGGATCTACATAAGCATCATATTCGAGAGATACGGGAAGGGATTGCCCGGTTTTTTCATACTCTCCCTTCGCAGGTGGCTTTAGTTCCGAATTTTTCTTTTGGAATGAATGTCTTGCTGGATGGATTGCCAAAGGGTAAAAAGATCTTATTGCTGAAAGGCGATTATCCATCGGTGAATTGGCCTATTGAAAATCGCGATTTCGATGTGCGCTATGCCGATATCGATGTTCAATTGGAAGATAATATTGCGGCGGCAGTCGCCAAGCACCGACCCGATGTTTTGGCCTTGAGCATTGTACAATACATTAGTGGGGTTAAGGTGGACTTGAATTTTTTGAAGGAATTGAAAAGCAAATACCCCGATCTACTTATTATTGGAGATGGTACCCAATTTTTAGGTACAACCCAGTTCCATTTCGAAGAAAGTGCTTTCGATATCATAGGGGCCAGCGCCTATAAATGGTTGCTTTCAGGCTATGGTTGTGGCCTTTTTCTAATGAAGGAAGCGTTGCAAGGCAGATTATTTCCTGAGACCATAGGATATAACTCGGCCGATGCCGACTTCAGCAAAAGGAATGCCATCGAGTTCGTAGGGCATTGGGAACCCGGACATCAGGATACCCTTAATTACGGGAGTATGGGAGAATCCATTCGGTTTTTGGATTCCTTGGGAATGGATACGGTTGAAGATTATTTAATGGGGCTGAATGCCAAAGCCAAGGAACGTTTTATGGAGATGGGTTTACTTACGGATATGGCCTCGAGTAGGGAACACCTTTCTACTATTTTCAACTTAAAAGGAGATATGGTCCTATTTGAACAATTGAAAAGTCAAAACATCATTGCTTCCCTTCGGGGCGAAGGCATACGGGTAAGTTTCCATATGTACAATACGGAAGACGATTTGAATAAATTGGTTGAAGTGCTAAAGAATAGGTAGCTTATTCAACAACTTCCACACCGCGCCAAAAAGCTACGTACCCTTCAATGGGTTTGGCGGCATGTGAAGTTTCGGGATAGTACCAAGCAGCATCCGCGTTGGTTTGTCCTTCCACTTCCAGCGAATAGTAGGATGCCTGTCCCTTCCATGGGCAAACCGTATGCGTGTCACTGTTTTTGAAATATTCCTTGTTTATGCTATTGGCAGGGAAATAATGATTGTTTTCCACTACCACAGTATCGTTACTTTCGGCCAGGACCTGACCATTCCAAATTGCTTTCATTTTTCACAGTTTATTCGTGCTCCTTTCTTCGAAACACATAGTTTTTATAATATCCTTTGGCGTCGGAAAAGAAGGTTTCAATTTCCAATCCCGATTCATTGGCCAACCATGCTACTACTTTGTCGTCATATTTCTGGGAAATTTCAGTATGAATGGTTTCCCAAGGATCAAAATCGATGGTTAAGTCCAACGCCTCAATACGAACTTGCATGGCTTGGGTTGCGACCAAATAACTTTTGGCCGTTCCTGTTTCGGGGTCATATACTTCCCAATGCTTGAAGGCATCCGTATCGAAGTTACCGTCCAGTTCCTTATTGATTCGATGAAGTAGGTTTTTATTGAAGTCGGCTGTTACCCCTGTCGGATCGTTATAGGCATCTAAAATGGTCTGCGGGTCCTTTTTCTGATCGAACCCCATGAACAAGAGATCACCAGGATTCATGGCATCTTTCAACTTGCTTAAAAATTCAATGGCCTTTGGATGCAGTAAATTTCCGATGTTAGAACCCAATACCATCAGTACCTTTTTCCGTTCGTTGTATTGCTTAATGCGATTCAATACCTCGAAATACATCCCTTTTTCAGGATCTACTTGTACCGAGGGAAGTTCTTGGGCCAGGGAAGCCGTAAGATCATCTATGGCATTTTGGCTTATATCAATAGGCTTGTACACAAAACTAAATTGGTTCTCCGCAAAATAACGGAGTAGGACCTTTGTTTTTTGTCCGTCGCCGGCTCCCAATTCGATAAGATCAAAGCCATTGCCACTACCTCTAAAAAGGGAGGCTATTTCACCTTTATGCGTATCCAATATTTCGAATTCGCAATTGGTGAGGTAATATTCCGGTAGGGCCATGATGTCTTGAAACAACTTGTCCCCTTGGGCATCATATATATATTTTGAATACAGATACTTCGGAAAGCTGCTGAGGCCTTCGAATACATCTTTTTTGAATGCAGTGTCCAGCATTGTTGGGGTGGTTGGATTCATAGAGGAGTTGTAGTAGTTATTTGGCCAATCTTATACCGGTATATTGCCAGCGAAGATTGGGTTGAAAAAAGTTTCGGTAGGTAGGTCGTATATGTTTGGGCGGACTTACGACCGAACTCCCCCTAAGCACTTTTTGGTTCACCATGAATTTTCCATTGTATTCCCCAATGGCACCGGGTGCTTTGGTATATCCCGGGTAGGGTACATAGGCGCTTTCGGTCCATTCCCAACGTTGTCCCCAAGGAAATTGGGCTTGAGCGGCTTCCCATTCAAATTCTGTTGGAAGGCGATACCCTTTCCATTGGGCATAGGCAAAGGCTTCGTAGTACGAGACATGGCAAACGGGTGCATTTGGATCTAATTTTTGCAATCCCTGCAGGGTGTAATGATGCCATTCCCCGTCAATTTTATGCCAATACATGGGTTGGGTAATTTGCTCTAGCTTTACCCATTCCCAACCGTCGGCATGCCAATGATTAAAGTCTTGGTAGCCGCCTTCTTCAATGAATTCGACGTATTCGGCATTGGTGACCTCTTTGGTGCATATTTTGTAATCGGGCAAGTACACCTTATGTCTTCCCAATTCATTGTCATAGCAAAAGTCCGAACCTACATGCCCTATCTCGTATATGCCTTCTTCCATAGAAATCCAATCGGCCGATTCTGATTTCTGTGCGTGTTCCAGAAATGTGTCATTATATTTTGGAAGCAAGGGGTTGTTCCCCAAAATGTATTTTATGTCAGTCATCAACAGCTCTTGGTGCTGCTTTTCGTGATGAATACCAATGAGCAGTACTTCTTCCAAGTCTTCGGGAATTCCGTCGGTAAGAAACTCCTTCAATTCATTAGTAACATAATGCCTGTAATCGTATACTTTGGTTACGCCGGGACGGGATAGGTTTCCGCGATCACTTCGAATAACGCGCTTTCCCAGGGTTTCATAATAACTGTTGAACACAAATGCGAAATCCTCGTGAAATAGCTTGTAGTTGGGTTTGTGACGGGTTAGGATAAACTCTTCAAAAAACCATGTGGTATGCCCTAAATGCCATTTGGGAGGGGATACGTCTATAATGGGTTGCACCACGTAATCTTCTATTTCCAAGGGCTTACAAAGCACCTCGGTACGTTGACGTGTTTCAAGTAAAAGGGAAACTAAGTTTTGGGTTGATATCATGAAAAAAGTGTCAACATTGGAGTCGACTCTTTAAAGATACGAAATCTTATCGCTGTACCTGTTTAAGAGATGTTAAGACTTCTCCCTTTCGGAATAGTCTAAAATTGTACCGTATAAAACACCTACTTTTTCGCCTCTTCTTTCCCCGGGTTCCATATTCGGTAGGAGAGACACGATTCGGATGATCTCTTCCTCCAGATATTTATGTGGGATCGTGGCGGAAATATCCGTAATTGCCCCTGAGCTTGTAATTAGAAAATGGATGCCCAATCTCTTGTTTCGATGCTTGAGTAGTTCCTGATTGAAATGGGCCAGTAAAAAGGAACGGATGCTTTCCTGGGTGCATTTTTTTATCGCTTCATTTGTGGATCCCTTGCACCCTGGATAAACAGGGCTTATTTCGACGGTCGAAAAAGGAACCTTCACGATTGTAGGCTTATTGTTATTGTTTGCTTCTTGCGCATGCCCAATATGCAATAGTAATAGGGAAAAGGTGAGTAAAAATGCAGCTTTCATCTGGGTGGTCATTTTACAAGAAGGCACAAAAAAAGTGCCAATTTAAATTGGCACTTCCAGTTATCGTCTCGTACTATTTCCCCGTCTTAAAGGTAATGGGTACGGTGTATTTTATGGCTCTTGGTTTACCAGCAAGCCTTCCCGATTTACTCATTTTAGGAATGAGGTTAATGTTTCTTCGGGCTTCTTCTTGAAGCAATAGGGTTCCACCGGTAACTTTTTTAATATCTACGGTTCCCTGTTCGGTGATGTAGAATTCTACAATCACTCTACCTTGTTGGTT
This sequence comes from Aureisphaera galaxeae, assembly GCF_028561275.1. Lineage (GTDB taxonomy): Bacteria > Bacteroidota > Bacteroidia > Flavobacteriales > Flavobacteriaceae > Aureisphaera > Aureisphaera galaxeae. The sequence goes on along the minus strand of NZ_JAQQTF010000002.1, from coordinate 1,099,306 downwards.
CTGCTTATACGCTTCTCCTGGGTACTTGAAGTTTTTGGCAATATGATTGGCCAATTTTTGCTTAAAACAAGCATTGATGCCCGCTCCTTTTTTCGATTCGCAACCTGGCCAAACAGGAGCTACTTCCTTCATGGTTACGGTATTTCTATTTACCGAACCCCATTCTTGGGAAACGCCAATAGTAGACACAAAAAGACAGGCAATAAAAAGCAATTTTTTCATAAGTTAGGTTTTAGTTTAAACGGCTACAACTCCTTTTATGTGAGGGTGTGGGTTGTAGTCAACAAGTTTAAAGTCATCAAAAGTGAAGCCAAATATATCCTTTACTTCTGGATTAAGCAACATTTTTGGCAAGGGGCGAGGTTCACGAGATAATTGTAACTCCAATTGTTCCATGTGGTTACTGTAAATATGGGCATCTCCAAAGGTATGGATAAAGTCCCCGGCTTCGTATCCACATACTTGAGCCATCATCATGGTGAAAAGGGCATAAGAAGCAATATTAAAGGGTACTCCCAAGAAAATATCGGCGCTTCTTTGGTATAGCTGACAGGACAGTTTGCCGTCGGCTACATAAAACTGAAAGAAGGCATGGCAGGGAGGCAAAGCAGCTTTCCCGTTAGCCACATTTTCAGAAAACGGTTTGCTCGTATCCGGCATTACGCTAGGATTCCAAGCGCTTACCAACATACGGCGACTGTCTGGATTATTTTTCAATGTTTCGATAACATCTTTTATCTGATCAATCTCCTCACTGTTCCAATTTCTCCATTGGTGGCCATAGACTGGCCCCAAATCTCCATTTTCATCGGCCCACTCATTCCAAATACGAACCCCATTTTCCTGAAGGTATTGTACGTTGGTATCTCCTTTCAGGAACCATAGCAATTCATAAACAATGGATTTTAAGTGGAGTTTTTTGGTGGTTACCATTGGAAATCCTTCACTGAGATCGAAACGCATTTGGTAGCCGAATACACTTTTGGTGCCGGTTCCCGTACGGTCGCTCTTTTCATTTCCGTGTTCTAACACATGGGTAACAAGGTCATGGTATTGCTTCATCTTCAATCAAATAATTAGATGGATAAATGTAGAAAACTACACCGATTTCTAAAACGTAAAAAGAAGACTTTTATTAGAAAAGTTATTAACCAATTATCATCCCAGCAATAGTCGCGGAAATAAGGGAAGCAATAGAACCTCCCAATAACGCACGCATCCCGAATTTGGAAAGCAATTTACGCTGCCCAGGTGCCAACGACCCAATTCCTCCAATTTGGATTCCGATGGAAGCAAAATTGGCAAAGCCACATAGCATATAGGTCGCCATGATCACGGATTTTTGATAGTTGAGGTGAATGGCATTGGCTGGGTTTTTTAAGTCGGCTAGCTGAATGTATCCGACAAACTCACTGGCAACCAGTTTTATCCCCAATAATTGCCCCATCATCATCATATCTTCTGAAGGGACACCGATAAGCCACATGAGAGGGGCGAAAATATGCCCTAACAAAAACTCTAGGGATAAGCCGCCATAGGATGTAGCAGCCGCGATCGTTTCGTTTAAAGAGGTAACATCGCCAATCCAGCCCAAAATACCATTAATCATGGCAATGAACGCTACGAACACCAATAGCATGGCTCCTACGTTTACTGCCAGTCTAAGACCTTCTGTAGTGCCATTAGCGATAGCATCTAACAGATTGCTTCCTATTTTATCGGTAGAGACGCGTACGTCGGTATTGATTTCTTCGGTTTGTGGATATAATATTTTTGAAATGACAATAGCTCCGGGTGCCGCCATAACGGAAGCGGCCAATAAGTGTTTAGCAAATACCAATCGTAACTCGGGATCGTCACCTCCTAGAAATCCAATATAGGCAGCAAGTACGGCTCCGGCTACAGTGGCCATCCCGCCAATCATCACCAAAAGGATTTCAGATTTGTTCATCTTTTCCAGATAGGCTTTGATTAACAAAGGAGCTTCGGTTTGTCCTAGGAAAATATTTCCGGCAACACTCAAACTTTCTGCTCCCGAAATTTTCAAAAGCTTGGAAAGTAGCCATCCAAAGGCCTTTACGATTTTTTGTATAATCCCTAGATAGAACAGTACAGAAGTAAGTGCCGAGAAAAATAGGATGGTAGGTAATACCTGAAATGCGAAAATAAATCCATAGGAGTTTACATCCATTACTCCGCTGAAAAGAAACTCACTTCCGGATCGGGTGAAATCGAGAATCTTAACGAATACTTTTCCAACTCCTTCAAAAATTCCTTGTATAAAAGGTACTTTTAATACCCCAATGGCAATGACCAATTGAAATGCCAATCCAATTCCTACGGTTTTCCAATTAATTCCTTTTCTATTCGCACTAAAAATGAAGGCGATGAATATGAGGGAAAGCATTCCCAAGAGACCACGCCAAATGCTATTGATGCTAAATCCTTTGCTTTCAATTATTTCATCAGCGGTTACCTCGCTTACAAAGTAATCCGAATGGCTTTCGTTAATGAAAGTGAAAACAGTATCTCCTTTTTTAAGACTTAAGGCATCATTAGAAATGTCTACGATTTCGTAGTACACATCTATTGCATTGGGGGTCTTCTGTTTAAAAACAATAAGGTTGTTGTTTTGTAACCAGAAACCTTCCGTGAAAGCGCCGTTTAGGTAGGAGGTATAGGATCCATCCTCATTGAGTGAAAGCGACTCCTTGCCTTTTTCGAACTCGACTTTCTGTTGAATTGAATCTGGGTATTCTTCGTACACCTCATGGGTGTGTAATTGCCAATCTCCTACCTTTATATCTCCTCTAGCTCCAGTTCTTTTCTGTTTTGTTGTGAAGGCGTAGGAAATAGTATTCTCAGTAAAAATAAGTGTACTATCTGTAGATTGCGTAATGCGGTACCTGCGAATAGTGTCTTTTGGTTGATTATAAAACAACACCAAAAGGTTATTCTGAATTATATAGTCTCCTGAGGCTTTCAAACTATCCTTAGCTTCCAAGCTATAAAAGAACGTTCCGTTGTCTAGGGTAAAATGGTCGGCTTCTTCATTAATGGAAAAAAGTGAATTGCCTTGGGCATCGCTAATGCTTGAAAAATTCCAGGTTTTTTCAAGATTTTGAGAAAATAGACTTACCGATAATAATAGGAAAAGGCTTAGAAAAATAGATTTGCGCATAGGCAGGCTATTAGTGGCGTTTGGATATCTCGTCTCTAATGGCAGCAGCGCGTTCGTAGTTTTCCTGTGCGACTGCTTCATCGAGCATCTGATTGAGTTCTTTTAGGGAATATTTGGTGAAATCTTCGGAAACCACACGAACCGGTTCTTTTTCGTCTTCAGACAAAAGACCTTCGATCACCTCTTCCTCACGTTCGGAGAGTTGGCTTTCGTCTTTGGAAGGTGTTTTAAGATAGATCCCTGCTTGGTCCAGAATGGCTTTGTAGGTGAAGATAGGAGCTTTAAACCGCAGTGCCAATGCAATGGCGTCACTAGTTCTGGCATCGATGATTTCTTCAATGCCATCCCTTTCGCAAATAATGCTGGAGTAGAAAACTCCATCTACCAATTTGTGAATAATGACCTGCTTAACGACGATTTCGAACCGATCTGAAAAGTTTTTGAAAAGGTCGTGGGTAAGGGGTCTGGGAGGTTTAATCTCCTTTTCCAAAGCAATAGCGATGGATTGTGCTTCAAATGCACCGATCACAATAGGAAGCTTTCTTTCACCTTCTTCTTCGCTAAGAATGAGGGCGTAGGCTCCATTTTGTGTCTGGCTATACGAAATACCTTTTATATTAAGTCTAATGAGGCTCATACATCCAAAGATTGCTTAGTGGTACGTAAAAAGGCTGTTTAAACAAGGGTTTTACCTATTTAAACAGCCCTTTTTCAAGGCACAAAATACTAAAAAATTATGCGTTTTGAGCTTTAAAAGCTTTTAATTTTTCGGTGAGTTGAGGAACCACTTCAAAGGCATCTCCAACGATTCCGTAGTCCGCAGCTTTAAAGAAAGGTGCTTCTGGATCGTTGTTGATTACCACTTTTACTTTAGAAGAGTTGATTCCTGCCAAGTGCTGGATCGCACCGCTAATTCCGATAGCTATATATAAGGTAGAAGCTACAGGTTTACCGGTTTGTCCTACGTGCTCACTGTGTGGTCTCCATCCCATATCACTCACAGGTTTAGAACAAGCGGTAGCGGCTCCTAGGGTTTGTGCTAAATCTTCGATCAATCCCCAGTTTTCGGGCCCTTTTAGTCCGCGTCCTCCAGAAACCACAATTTCTGCATCGGCAATGGTCACCTTGTCGGTTGCCTTGTCAACAGAAACCACTTCTACGTTTCCTTTGTTTATAGAAGGAGCAAAACTTTCCGAAGCAGCGCTGGTCGCATTTTCTTTAACTCCGTAAGCATTTTTAGCAAGTCCAACCACTTTGGTAGCGGTATTGATTTCGGTATGGGAAAACGCCTTATTGGTGTACACACTGTGCTTTACTTTGAAAGGAGCGGTACTGGAAGGCAATTCGGTTACATTAGGAACATAACCTGCTTCCAAATTTACAGCTACTAGAGGGGCCATAAATTTTCCGTCGGCACTGGAAGTAAGTACAACTACTTCTGCACCTTCATTTTTGGCTGCATGGGCTACTGCATCGGCATATCCTTCGGCATCGAAAGAAGATAGGCCGTCATTGGCAATTTCCAATACTTTAGAAGCTCCGTAATTTCCCAATTCGGAAGTGTCTCCAGCATTAATGGTTACTGCGGTTACTTGGGTTCCCATCATATCTGCAATTCCTTTGGCATAAGAAACAGCTTCGTGGGCTATTTTTTTGAATTTTCCGTTTTCGGATTCGGCATATACTAGTACAGACATATCTTAAATCACTTTTGCTTCGTTGTGTAATAAATTAACAAGTTCGTCTACGTTGTCTACCAACTTCACAGCTCCCTTAGGTGCTGGCTTCTCGAAGGAAGCTGTCTGTGTTTCGGCAGCCGCATCGATAGGCTCTTTTACATGAAGGGGCTTGCTTCTGGCCTGCATAATTCCACGCATGTTAGGAATACGTAGGTCACTCTCTTCAACTAATCCTTTTTGCCCTCCGATGACCAAAGGAAGTTCGGTTTTAAGGGTTTCTTTCCCGCCGTCAATTTCACGCACTGCGGTCGCAGTAGATCCGTCTACCTCCAAACCAATACAGGTGTTAACGAAGTTAGCACCGGTAAGCTTTGCAATCATCCCAGGAACCATTCCGCCGTTGTAGTCGATAGATTCGCGACCTCCAATTACAAGGTCATATCCTCCTTCTTTTACAACGTTCGCCAATTGCTTAGCAACAGAATATCCATCGGTAGCAACAGTGTTTACGCGAATGGCTTCATCGGCACCAATAGCCAAAGCCTTACGTAAGGTAGGTTCGGTTTCAGGTCCTCCCACATTGGCTACGTGCACACTGGCTCCTTGTTTTTCTTTGAACCACATGGCACGGGTAAGTCCAAATTCATCGTTAGGATTGATCACAAATTGCACTCCATTAGTGTCGAATTTTGTGTCTCCGTCGGTGAAATTGATCTTAGAAGTCGTGTCCGGTACGTGGCTTATACAGACTAATATTTTCATATCGGAATTTATGTAATGTTGATTGTATTTTTTCGGTTGACGAAGATACAACTATAATATGAATTTTCCTATGCATGCATAATAAATTTTATATCTTTTTTTAGAGCAGTTTCCATTTGTCTCCATTATCCCACAAAATCAATAATAACGGGATTTTTCGTAAATTACAGTCAACTAACTAATTCCCCGATGTTCCGATTTGTTTCCATGCTAATGGCCCTGTTTTTAGGTTTTTTAGGGCAAGCTCAAATCACCGATTCTATTATGGGTGTTGAGGAGTTGAATGCAGTGTTGGAAAAATCATTATCCCTTCGCAAAACGAAGATGGATTCTGCGGAGCTTTTGCTAGAACAAATAAAACCCCATATTTTAAAACAAAAAGATCCAAATTTATTTGCGGAACATGCCCTACAAACCTCTTGGTTGTTGTTGCGAAAGGATAATTACGAAGACATTCTCGAGTTACTTACCCCAAACCTAGAAAACAAAGACGAAATCGATTTGAGTTTGTTGGGGCGTACCTATCAACATATAGGTCATGTCTATAAATTGAAATGGGTGCCCGATAGTGCCTTGGTCAATTATATAAAAGCGCTTAAAACAGCGCAGAAAGCGGAGGATCAACGAACCATTTCCCTTACCTATTTGGCACTTGGGCTTACGTATACAAAATTGGGCGATACGCTAATGGCTTCCGATTTTTACGATAAGTCGATGAAGTATTCGACAAATACCGAACTCGTCGAAAAACATAAGGAACTCATCACAGGGCAGGATAACCGTCCCGTTTCTGTGGAGAAAGTCATCGAACTCGGATTGGATATTGTCAAAATTGCTCAGCGTCAAAACAATGATCTTCTTTTGGCAACGGCTTATTCGGATCTTCGAAAAGAGTACTTCAGGGTCAAGAACTTTCCCAAGGCTCTGGAATATGCCGAAAAGGAATTGGTCATTCGGGAGAAAATAGATTTTTCTTCGACCACCTCGAATACTTGGACTTCAATCGCCAATATCTATGCGCATCAGAACAGATTTCAAAAAGCATTGGAATTATACCAAAAGGCATTGCCCAAAGCAAGCGATACATTGCGGTTGGAAATACACCAAGGAATGAAGTCGGTCTATGCAAAGCAAGGGAATGCAGAAAAGGCCTTGAATGCTTTGGAAGATTATACGCGATTAAAAGACTCAATAGACGTTCGGGAACGCGAAAAATCGATTGCTACCGTCATGGCTCAATTTGAAACGGAATTGCAGGCTGAACAAATTAAAACCTTAAGCGCCGAAAACGCCTTAAATGCATCTAAAATTACTCAACAAAGAACTACCCTTTTCGCAGTACTTGGAGGGAGTTTGCTTCTGTTGGCTATCGGATTTTTTGGTTACAGAAGTTATCGTACGAAACAGGAATTGAACTATACTCAGCTTAATTTTAAGTTGTTGCAAACCCAGATGAACCCTCATTTCATGTTTAATGCGCTTAATGAAATCAATCTGAACCTGGACTCCCAGACCAAAGAGGTGGCCTCCCAAAACCTGTTGTCCTATAGTGCGCTCATGCGCAACATTCTTCAAAGCTCGACAAGGGAATTTGTGAGTGTTAAGGAAGATGTGAATTTGATTTCAAAATTTTTGGAGACACAACAATTGATGCATGAAACCACATTTATGTATGATGTTGAGGTAGCCGAAGAGATAGACGTTCGATTTATGGTGATTCCACCCATGCTAACCCAACCTTTTGTGGAAAATGCCGTGCTTCATGGGATTAAGGGAATGGATGGGGGAAATATTTCTGTTCACTATGCTCTGAATGGGGAAGTGTTGTGTGTCACCATTCAGGATAATGGTAAAGGATTCTCGTCTTTATCCGGGCATTCCGGGAATGAATTGCATACTTCTATGGGGACTTCTATCATAGATCAGCGTATAGCGACGTACCAAAAATTACATCGGTTTACCATAAAAAAGAACATAAAAAGCAGTAGTGGGAAAGGCACCTTGGTTACCCTGGAATTTCCGGTGAAATATAAAAAAGCATAAATGGAATATTCTTGTTTAGTCATAGAGGACAATCCTAAGGAAAGGGAACGCGTTGCCCATGTTTTACAGCAGCACTTTCCCAGCATCACTTCGGTTTCCTTTGCCTTTAATGCAGCCGAAGCCAAGAATATGTTGGCATTGTCTACTCCAGATTTTATCCTTGCCGACATACATTTGGGAGACGGTCTGGTTTTCGAAATTTTAAGGGAGTTTCCACAATTGACTTCAAAAATTATTTTCACAACCTCGCATTCAGAGTATGCCATCGAAGCCTTTCAATTTAGTGCGTTGAGTTATTTGTTGAAACCCTATGCTGAAGAAGAATTAGTGGTTCAAATTCAAAGAACATTGAATATACTTCATCAAGAAAATTATCATAAACAATTGGAAGTGCTACTCCATAATATGGAAGCCCAAGAAAAACCAAAACGGATTGTGTTGAAGAACCACGATCTGATCCATGTGGTGGAAATGGATGAGATTCTGTACGCCCAAGCCGACAATAACTACACACACTTTTTTTGCACTGATCGAAAAATATTGGTTTCCAAATCATTGAAGACATTTGAAGATCAGTTGGCGCCATTTCAATTCTTTAGATGCCACCATTCCTATTTAATCAATCTTTCCAAAATCAAAGCACTACATAAATCGGGAGATGCCGTAATCTTAAAGGACAATTCTTCCGTTCCCGTGGCCAGTAGTAAGAAGAAAATACTCTATCAACTTATAGGGTAATTTCCTCTTTGCTTTTCAACCACCCCTAAAAAACGTCCATTTACTGGATGAGGAGCAGCAACGCCTCACTAGTCCCATTTCGCTTTCATGGAAGGTATAGATTAGTGATCTGTAACCTAAAAATGATTCACCATGAAAATGATAGTTACCCTTGGGCTAACGCTGCTCATGCTGCTACAGTCCTATTCGACACACGCTCAGGCAAAAGAAGATCTTGAAGCCAGTATGGCGTCCTTCTATAAAATGTTCGAAACCATTAATTGGGGAGGTTTTATAGATGTGGAGGCCAAAGAACAATTGTTATGCCATGACGATCTTTTGGCAAAGCTTAGAAAGTTCAAATTACCCGAGGGGATCTTTAAGGAAGCCTCCACGGAGGCCTTTCAGTCCGTTATCTTTTTTAGTGCGGTTCAGTACGCATCCGATGATAAAGAACTCTTCAAAGGTGTAGACTTTTCTCGCTACCCGGGTTCTAAGTATCCTAAAAAAGCTAAGATTTTGGATTTAATCAAGAAGTCCAAAGACGCTGACGACTTTATTGAAAAATTTTCGAAGAATGGTACCCTAAGTGATGATAAACATGAGCCTTTTATTTTGCAAAACCTTTTTGAGGATTACAAGCGAATACGTTTGGCAAAAATCTTGACCACGCTGCGGGAATTTGATATTACCAAAAATTGCAAGGCATATTTCGGGATTTCGGCACGATTGAAAAGTGTCGATATGTTTCGAAATAAAATAATATGGGAATTCAAACTTCATAATGTACGGTTGGCGTGTAATTGTGAAAATGAGGAGAATTTCAAGGAGTTCAAAAGTGGGGATATGGAGTTTACTTGCGAAGTGGAATCGGCCATTAAGGATGAGAATATGCGGAAACTCAATTTTAATCGATCCCAGCCGTCCAAACTTCGAATCTTTAAATACAAATGTTGCGGAAAGAAGGAAGGGGATGATGCGCCCAAAGATGGAGAAGGAGGTTCCGGTTCTGGAAGTGAAGGGAATAGAGGAGGTGAGGATTCCGATAAGGAAGGTGATGATTCTGATAAGGAAAATAAAGATCAGGGATACTATGATGATCAAGAGGGAGAAGCCTATTGTTGTAATTACGAAATGCCTAAAAACACCTTTGGGGTTTCGGCCGGGATTGCCCTTATCAATAATTTTGAAGATACAAGTTACGACGTTGCTGTACAGTACATGCGCGATTTTGGATCCATAGGGGGTGGTAATAGAATATTTGGCGGGGTAGAAGCTGGGTATATGGGAGCAGAGACCCAAGATGGACAGGTAACCCAAACTATGCTCTACGGAGGTGTTATTGCCGAGAATAGGACTCCCATATTACCGTGTCTTAATTGGGTACAGGGAGTGTCCGCTCAATATGGTATGGGGAATATCGAAAACCAAGGTCGGAAAGACGATCTCACAAGTTTTACCGTGGGAATCCATACAGGTCTGAACTTGCAATTTTCTGAAAGTATTGGTTTGGGATTGAATTTGCAATTGGCAGAATTTGGCAGCACTACATTTACTAATGAACAGGGCGACGAATTTAAACAAGACATCGGCAGTGTTACTTTAAATAAGGGGATGGATTCTAACCTAGTAGTTAGGTTTTCATTCTAATCCATATTTGTTTCATAATGAGAACCGTCAAAGCGTATGTTTTGACGGTTTTTTATGATCTGAAACGTTTTCGTTCGCAAGAATGCGCCATTTCGTAATTTATTTACACCAGAATAAGAAATAGTATTATTTTTGTTTTCCCGAAAAACTAGATTTCAGAACAATTATGAAAACGATACAATTTAGAGAAGCTGTTTGTGAGGCGATGAGCGAAGAAATGCGCAGGGACGAATCCATCTACCTAATGGGGGAGGAAGTTGCCGAATACAATGGTGCATACAAAGCCAGTAAGGGAATGTTGGACGAGTTTGGTCCTAAGCGTGTTATAGACACCCCTATTTCCGAATTGGGCTTCGCAGGGATTGCTACAGGGTCTGCCATGAACGGTAATCGCCCTATTGTAGAATTCATGACCTTCAACTTCTCTTTGGTGGGTATCGACCAAATCATAAACAACGCTGCAAAAATCCGTCAGATGAGCGGGGGACAATTCAATTGTCCCATTGTTTTCCGTGGACCTACGGCTTCTGCGGGTCAATTGGCAGCGACACACTCCCAAGCCTTCGAAAGTTGGTATGCCAACTGTCCTGGACTTAAGGTAATAGTACCTAGTAATCCGGCAGATGCCAAAGGACTTCTAAAAAGTGCCATTCGCGATGACGACCCTGTGATTTTCATGGAAAGTGAGCAGATGTACGGAGATAAAGGGGAAGTGCCAGAAGGTGAGTACCTCATTCCTATTGGAGTGGCCGATATTAAACGTGAAGGGAAAGATGTAACCATCGTTTCCTTTGGAAAAATCATTAAGGAAGCTTACAAAGCAGCCGATGAGTTGGCCAAGGAAGGGATTGAGTGTGAAATCATCGATTTGCGTACCGTACGTCCTATGGATCACAAAGCCATTTTGGATAGTGTGAAGAAGACCAACCGTTTGGTTATTTTGGAAGAAGCTTGGCCTTTTGGAAACGTAGCTACCGAAATCACCTATCAGGTACAGAATCAAGCATTCGATTATTTGGATGCTCCGATCGAGAAGATCAATACGGCAGATACCCCAGCTCCCTATTCACCTGCTTTACTGGCAGAATGGTTGCCCAATAGTAACGATGTGATCAAGGCTGTTAAAAAAGTGTTATATAAATAATAATCACACTTTTTTTAGGATATTTCCGTTTCCAAATCTGTCACCTTTATACTTGCTATGAAGCAAACACTACTCTTCTTTTCCCTCATTTTAACCTCAGTAATGCTCTCACAAACCAAAGTGAGCGGGGAAGTAAAGGATGAGTACGGTGACCCTGTAGCCTTTGCTAATGTTATTTTCAAGGATACAAACGAAGGAACCATTACGAATGAGAATGGTCGATTTTACTTGGAAAGTGAAGATAATCAGGATGCACTTTGGGTATCCTTCGTGGGTTACGAATTAAAAGTGGTCCCTCTAGAAAAGAGGATCACATATGAAATGGAAATTGTGCTTAAGGAAGAAGCTGCCAAGTTAGATGAGGTGGTGGTCTTTAGCGGAAAAACTTCGAAAAAGGACAATCCTGCCATTACCATTCTTCGAAAAATCTGGGAAAATCGCCGAGAAAATGGTGTAAAGAAATTCAAACAATACAGTTTCGATAAATACGAGAAGTTGGAGTTCGATCTCAATACCATCGATTCTTCCTTAATAAAAAGTAAGGTTTTTAAGGGAATGGAATTCATCTGGGAACAGATTGATACTTCCAATATCACCGGAAACTCCTACCTACCCATTTTTGTGAATGAGGCTATCTCTAAAGTGTACGGAGATAATGTGATGAAACAGGAAAAGGAGATTTTAGAAGGGAATAAGAACTCTGGGTTTAGTAACAATCAGACACTGATCGCCTTTGTGAAGGACCTGTATAAAGAGTACGATGTTTACGATAATTACCTGAAGTTTTTCGATAAGGCCTTTACGAGTCCATTGTCCCGAACAGGGATCGATGTATACAATTATGTATTATTGGATAGTGCCTATCGCGATAACAAATGGTGCTACAATATTGTTTATTATCCACGGAGAAAGAACGAACTTACTTTTAAAGGGGATTTTTGGGTAAATGATACGACTTGGGCCATTAAGGAAATCAATTTACAGGCTTCCAAAAGCGCTAATCTTAACTGGGTGCGGGAAGTGTACATTGAACAGGAGTTCGATGTGCTCAACGACTCCATTTTCCTCATTACCCGTGATTATTTCTTGAGTGATTTCTCCCTTCGGAAGAAAGAGAAGGCACAAGGAATTTATGGGAAGCGTACCACCTTATACGATAATTACGTATTCGATATTCCCAAGGAAAAGAGCTTCTATGGTGAACAGGTAGATCCTTATAACGAAGAGATTTACAACCGACCGGACGAGTTTTGGGAAGAACGCCGTATGGAAGAGCTGAGTAAAGATGAAAAGGGTGTGTACGAAATGCTGGATACCCTAAAAACAGTCCCTCGGTTCAAGACTTTATATAATATAGGTGCCACCTTGGCCAGTGGATATTATCAGGTAGGTAATCTGGATATTGGTCCCGTTTTTTCTGTGTTTGGATTTAATGAGGCTGAAGGAATGCGTATCCGTTTGGGAGGAAGGACCTATTTTGGACAGAATGACCCTTGGCGATTGGAAGTTTTCGGAGCTTATGGTTTCAGGGATCAGCGTTTCAAATATGGGGTTTCTGGGAAATGGTTGCTCGATCGGAAATCACGACTTACTGTTTACGGTGGTAACCGAAAGGATGTAGAGCAAACCGGGGCCAGTCTCACGGTGAGTAATGATGTGTTGGGGCGAAATTTAGCTTCTTCTTCTCTTATTTCTGTTGGGGCCAACGACCGACTCACAAGAATTAATCTGAGTACCGTTGGATTTTCCCTAGAACCCGCTAAAAACTTCAATGTCCGACTTACAGGATCGTACCGTACCCTCCAATCGGCTACAGATACCTTTAAAATCGATTATTTCGATTCCGATGGAAACATTCAGAATGAAGTTCAGCAACCCGAAGTGGAACTAGGTTTTTTCTATACACCGAAACGAAAAACCTCTGGTTATGGAGTGGAAAGGGTCATTGTGAATGATGGCGATTTTGCCAGTATTTATTTTGGGTATACCTATGGATTGAAAGGGATTTTGGGAGGTGACTTCGAATATTCCCGACTTCAAGGACTTTATACACAACCTTGGAATATTGGAGGACTGGGTAGGATGTACACGACCATTGAGCTAGGAAAGACGTTCGATCCAGTGCCATTGAGTTTATTGAGTCCTATTCCTGGGAATCAGACACTATTCAGTATTTACAATACGTTCACGAATCTGGATTTCTATGAATTCGTGAGCGATACCTATGCTTCCTTTCATCTACAACACAATTTTGGAGGGCGCATCTTCTCTAGGGTTCCGTTGTTGCGTAAGCTCAACTTACGTGAAATCATTGGATTTAGGGCGGTGTATGGGGAGCTTTCCCAAGAGAACATTGATCTAAGTCGCCCTGCTTTCGAATCCATTGCCGATGGCCGTCCACTGCTTCCCAATGTATTGGCGCCTTCGGATGAGATTTACTGGGAATGGAGTGTTGGGGTAGGTAATATTTTCAGGATTTTTAGGATCGATTTCAACTTTCGAGGGAATTATTTAGACAATCCCGATGCCCGTAAATTCGGGGTAACGGGAGCTTTCGGATTTTCTTTTTAATTTTTTGTGCTCACATTTTACGGTTTTTTCGATACATTTATGTAACTAAAAACCAGTAAGATATGAAACGATTTCTACTTTTTTCAGCCTTTTGTCTATTGGGTTGTGTCTTTATCAATGCCCAATCTATTTCAGAAGATTTATTAACCCGCTATACCAACCTAGAGACTAATGGAAAGTCGCCTTCCCATTATTTTACGCAGGAAGAACAGTCCATGTTAAGGGAGTACTTGCAAACCAATGCTTCACAAGACACCCAAGAAGGCGGTGGGGCCCTTATTTATGGGCCACGCAATAATGCTGCCGAATTCGGGAGCTTTGATCCCACCGATCTGACAGTATTCAATACCATAGGGCCGTCTTTAGTCACAGCCGATTTTGAATCCTCGGGAGATATCGACCCCAGTAACTTGACGATGGGATATGTGCTTACTTTATCCACTGGAGAGTTTAATAGTATAGACATCACTACAGGGACCTATACCTCCATGGGAACCATTAGTCCGCCACCCGGACAGGATTGGAATGGATTGGAGTTTGATCCTGCCACAAGAACTTTGTACGGAATTTCTTCTGATTTCAGCGGTACCTCCAGTCTTTCTACGATAGACGTAGGAAGCATGAGTTATACGTTGGTTGGAGATACAGGAATGCAGGGTGCCATTTCTATTGCGATTACCAGTTCAGGGGATATGTACAGTTATGATGTTGTTGACGATAATTTTTACAGTATCGATACGTCTACGGGAGCAGCCACCTTATTGGGGCCTATTGGTTTCGATGCTAATTTTGGACAGGATTTAGAATGGGACGATAGTTCTGGAACCATGTATATGGTATGCTATAATGCAGGGATATTTGAAGGGGAAGTTCGTACGGTAGATCTAGGGAACGGATTCACTACACTTCTTGGGAATCTGATACCGAGTGAATCTGGAACCCAAATGGCCTGGGCAGCGATTCAGAATCCTGAGATTTTATCGGTTTCAGAAAATGCACAGAATAGCTTTTCCATAGCTCCCAACCCTGCGCAGGGACAGCTTGAGGTTTCTTCTCGATCGAATATTGAACAGATAGCGTTTGTGAACTTGTTAGGACAGACCGTTCTCCAATTTCAAAACCCCAGTTCTTCGACCTTCAATATTTCCGAATTGCATAGCGGTGTCTACTTTGTAGTGGTTACTACCGAGCTGGGCACTAGTAACGTTAAGTTGGTTGTGGAGTAAATATATGACTTTCAGAAGAATGGAATTTATTTATTAACGGTTTAATAAAGTCGAATTACAACGAAAAACCCATACTATTTTCGTATTTTTGCACCCCTTTTTAAGGGGTGTTTTTTATTGAAAAATTTAATTGAAAAGATATATGACTGCAGATCAAGTAACCACTTTCGATGTATTGGTGGAAATTCCGAAGGGAAGCCGAAATAAATATGAATACGATTTTAAACTGAAGAAGATTCGTTACGACCGAATGATATTTTCTTCCATGATGTATCCCGCCGATTATGGTTTTGTTCCAGAAACTTTGGCATTGGATGGGGATCCGTTGGATGTTTTGGTATTGGTAACCGAACCTACCTTTCCAGGATGTGTGATCGAGGTAGCCCCCATTGGGGTGTTCCATATGACCGATGAAAAAGGTCCCGATGAAAAAGTGATCTGTGTTCCTGTGAGTGATCCTATTGCAAGTCGTGTTAAGGACCTTTCTGAACTCAACCCACACCTCATTAAGGAGATCGAGCATTTCTTTCAAGTGTATAAAGACTTGGAAGAGAAGAAGGTAGATGTTGGTGGCTGGGGCGATGTAAGTAAAGCCAAGGAAATTGTAGCCAAATGTATCGATCGGTTTAGAGCGAGTAATGTTCCTGTAACCGATGTGAGCATACGCTAATGTCGTTTAACTAATAGTTTGTAAAGCAATAACCTAGGTGTTATTGCTTTTTTGTTTTCCGCTATTTTCATACTTTTGCCCCGCAAAATTCAAATAGATTTATAACTAAATAACTTATAATGGAACAAAACATTATTTACGTACCTATCGCACTTTCCGTATTGGGCTTGTTGTTCATGCTGGTTAAAATGAGCTGGGTAAAGAAACAAGCTGCTGGTAACGAAAAGATGCAGGGTATTTCTAAAGCCATTAAAGAGGGAGCTTTGGCCTTCTTGAATGCAGAATATAGATTGCTTCTTATTTTCGCTATCATCGCTGCTGTACTATTGTACGTGGTATCTGTAATGGTAGACACTACCAGTTGGATGATCGTACCGGCCTTCATTTTTGGTGCTATTTTCTCTGCCTTGGCAGGAAATATTGGGATGCGAATCGCTACCGAAGCCAACGCAAGAACTGCAGAGGCTGCTAAAACCAGTTTGCCTCAGGCATTGAAGGTTTCCTTCGGCGGAGGTACCGTAATGGGTCTGGGTGTTGCCGGATTGGCAGTACTTGGATTGAGTTTGTTCTTCTTGTTCTTCGTAGGCCAGTTCATGGGAGGCGAAGGAAGTTTTTATAACAATATGACTGTGGTATTGGAAGCACTTGCTGGATTCTCTTTGGGTGCAGAAAGTATCGCATTATTTGCCCGTGTGGGTGGTGGAATTTACACCAAAGCGGCCGACGTAGGTGCTGACTTGGTAGGAAAAGTTGAAGCTGGTATTCCAGAAGATGATCCTCGTAACCCTGCAACGATTGCAGATAACGTAGGGGACAATGTAGGTGATGTAGCGGGAATGGGTGCCGACTTATTTGGTTCGTATGTAGCGACCGTTTTGGCAGCTATGGTATTGGGTAACTATGTAATCCGTGACATGTCTGCGGGAGCTCAGTTTACCGATGCATTTAATAATATGGGCCCCATCCTATTACCAGTAGTCATTGCTGGGGTAGGTATTTTGGCTTCTATCATCGGAACTTTCCTAGTGAAAATATCTAGTAACGATGCAAAAGAAGCGCAAGTACAAAAAGCCTTGGACTTGGGTAACTGGACAGCTATTGTCCTAACCTTGGTTGCTAGTTATTTCTTGATCGACTGGATGTTGCCAGCGAGCATGACAATGAATTTCTTTGGAGAAGGTGCCCGTGAGGTGGCTTCTATTAACGTATTCTTCGCTGCATGTATCGGATTGGCGGTAGGAGCTTTCATTTCTATGGTAACCGCTTACTACACGAGTCTAGGGAAAAAACCAGTATTGGATATCGTGCAAAACTCTTCTACAGGAGCTGCTACCAATATCATCGCTGGATTGGCAGTAGGGATGAAGTCTACTTTCTTGTCTGTAGTATTGTTTGCTGCTGCGATTTACGGTTCTTACGAACTAGCTGGATTCTACGGAGTGGCATTGGCTGCCTCCGCAATGATGGCGACTACTGCGATGCAGTTAGCGATCGATGCTTTTGGTCCTATTGCTGACAACGCAGGAGGTGTTGCCGAAATGAGTGAATTAGAGCCTCACGTACGTGAGCGTACCGATATTTTGGATTCCGTAGGAAATACAACTGCTGCGGTTGGAAAAGGATTTGCGATTGCTTCTGCTGCCTTAACAGCTTTGGCGCTTTTTGCTGCTTATGTAACCTTTACAGGAATTGACGGAATTAACATCTTTAGAGCCGATGTATTGGCGATGCTATTCGTTGGAGGGATGATCCCAGTAGTATTCTCTGCGATGGCTATGAAGAGTGTAGGTAAAGCAGCTATGGAAATGGTGCAGGAAGTACGTCGTCAGTTCAAGGAAATTCCTGGAATTATGGAAGGAACTGGAACTCCAGAATATGCCAAGTGTGTAGATATTTCTACAAAAGCCGCCCTTAGGGAAATGATCTTACCTGGATTAATTACCATCGTAACTCCAATCATCATTGGATTGGTATTCGGGGCAGAGCCACTAGGAGGATATATGGCAGGTGTATGTGTAAGTGGTGTAATGTGGGCTATTTTCCAAAACAATGCCGGTGGTGCTTGGGACAACGCCAAGAAGTCTTTTGAAGCAGGTGTTGAAATCAACGGTGAAATGACTTACAAAGGAAGTGATGCACACAAAGCTGCTGTAACAGGAGATACGGTTGGAGATCCATTTAAGGATACTTCTGGTCCTTCTATGAACATTTTAATTAAGCTTACTTGTTTGGTAGGTTTGGTAATTGCTCCTATTCTCGGAGGTCATGGAAGTGATGAGGTTTCTATGGTAACGGAAGAAGGAACCAAAATGGAAATCACTGCTGAAGGTGTGAAGGAAACCGCCAAAGTTCAGAAGGAGATCAAAGTTGAACTTTCTGAAGAAGACGGACTCACCGTAGGAGATGTAACCATTACAACCACCACAAACGGTGTAGAATCTACCGAAACCAAAACTTTCAAAGGAACTGAAGAAGAAGTGAAAGAGCAGATCGAGGCCTTGAAAGAACTTGTCGCTTCAAAAGGAAAAGAAGTGATTAAAGAAGTAGAAGAAGAAATTACGCAATAATTTCTCTTACATAAAAAAAAAACCGAGCCTAAGTGCTCGGTTTTTTTTTGCCTAATTTTTAATGTATTCTGTGCTAGAAAAGCCCGTGCAATTCTGCATCGATCTTATTAATTACTTCTCCGAGGTCTTCGGGGTTGTCTACAAAGTTGAGGTTGTCAACATCAATAATCAACAAATTACCCTTATCATAATCGTGAATCCAAGCTTCGTAGCGTTCATTCAATCGACTTAGGTAATCGATACTGATGGAGTTTTCATAATCCCGTCCCCTTTTGTGAATTTGGTTCACTAGATTGGGAATGGTACTTCGTAAATAAATAAGAAGATCAGGCCCTTCGGTTACACTTTCCATAAGATCGAAAAGGGAACGATAGTTTTCGTAGTCCCTATTGGTCATAAGGCCCATAGCATGAAGGTTGGGCGCAAATATGTAAGCGTCTTCATAAATGGTTCGATCCTGAATTACTTTTTTACCACTTTTCCGAATCTCCATGATTTGACGAAAACGACTGTTAAGAAAGTAGATCTGTAAGTTAAAAGACCAGCGTTCCATCTGATTGTAAAAGTCATCCAAATAAGGATTGTCTTCTACATCTTCAAAATGTGCTTTCCATTTGTAATGTTTGGCTAATAAGCGTGTGAGAGTGGTCTTGCCGGAGCCAATATTTCCTGCGATTGCAACGTGCATAAAGCTTACTTCTTTGGTTGAGTTAGTGTCAAGCTGTAGAGGAGTTTTCCGTCATAAATATAAAGGAATTCCTTCGTTAACTGCAAGTCTTTTATTTGGTTTTCGGCCAATTGAAATTCCAATGGACTAACCGCTTCTTGTGTAATCCAGTACAGCTGGTTTTCCTTGAGGCCAATAAGGCTATCCCCATTGCGAACCAACTTTTCGTAGCCCTCCAATGCCTTTTCCGAAAGAAGACTTCCGTAGATGTTTACCTGCCAAATGCGATCCTCCGTTAATAAATAGCAATCGTTAAAATTGCTGACCACTGCCTTTGGAATTCCCTCATAGGGTTGCGAGAATACGGTTTCCCGTTGGGTTCTATAATCGAACAACTGCAGTTGTTGTGTATCTGTATTAAACAGCCATAAACGATTGTTCCCAGCATTGGTAGCCGCGCCTACATTAATGAAATTGCTAAGGGTGTTAAAGTTTACCCGTTCCGTTTCGTTAAGACGATTGTCTAAAAAGACCACCGTATTTACTTCGGCATAAAAAACGACTACATTGAGTGGGTTGATGATATCGACATGAGCAATGGGGCCCAATTGGTAATCCTGAAAAACAAATTCGCCCAAGCTCCCTTTTTTATGCAAGACTCCTTCCTTTATGTAATAGGTGTGTTGGTAGGAGTCTACGCCAATGAATTGATCCATTTCAATCGGTTCGGAAGTCTTCAGAGTCAATTGTTGTGCCTGAAGGGGAACATAGCAGCATAGGAATAGTAGGAGCCATTTCATACTCGAACAAGATACAAAAACCCAGCCAAGATTAACAAATGTGTTTCTAATCGACAGCTTTGAAGACATACCAGCTTATAGGATTGAAGGTTTGTGGATAAAACGGAAAGTTTCCCCAAAATCGTACATTAAAAAAGTTACGATTTTGATGGGACAACCACCCCTTTTGTGGGGTTGTTTAAAGCAGCGTTCTAACAAATGAGTTTGTATCCGAATCCACGTACGTTCACGATCTGAATGCTGTCGTCTTTTTTCAGCTTCTTTCGGAGCTTGGTAATGAAAACATCCATACTTCTTGCATTGAAGCGTTGGGGGTAAAACGGAAATTCCCCCCAAAATCGTACATTAAAAAGTTACGATTTTGAGGGAACAACCACCCCTTTTGTGGGGTTGTTTAAAGCAGCGTTCTAACAAATGAGTTTGTATCCGAATCCACGTACGTTCACGATCTGAATGCTGTCGTCTTTTTTCAGCTTCTTTCGGAGCTTGGTAATGAAAACATCCATACTTCTCGCATTGAAGAAGTCGTCGTCACCCCACAATTTTTTGAGGATGATGGAGCGGTCCAACACCTGATTCTTGTTATTGTTCAAATGATACAATAAGTGAGCTTCTCGATGCGTGAGTTTTACAGGCTCCTCATCCTTATAGGCAAGGGTTTGCTGTCGGAATCCGAAGGTATAGTCCCCAATGTTCATTTGGGATGGAGCATTGTCCTTTCGGTGGTTGAGCAGATTTTTGATGCGAACGATCAACTCCTCCATGCTAAAAGGCTTTTTTAAATAATCATTTCCTCCCAAGGTAAACCCTTCTACCACATCCTGGGTTTGCGACTTGGCCGTGAGGAAAATAATCGGGATGTTTTCATCCTGCATGCGTATCTCCTTGGCCAAAGTAAATCCGTCCTTTTTGGGCATCATAACATCCAACACCAAAAGCTGTGGTTTTGCCTTGTAGTACACATCCAGAGCTTCCTGTCCGTCCTTGCAAAGTAATACTTGAAACCCTTTGGTTTCCAGACTTTCCTTTACAATCTGTCCTAAAGCAGGTTCGTCTTCGGCCAGTAATATTTTGGCGATGCTATCCATGTGGCAAGCTTATTTTAAAGGCGGTATTGGGCTTAATCTGCAATTGAATGGTTCCGCCGTGTTTCTCGATAATGGTCTTGGTATAATAGAGTCCAATACCAAAGCCCTTTACATCATGGGTATTTCCCTTGGGTACCCGATAGAATTTTTCAAAGAGCTGCTTTTTATGGGCTTCGGTTAGGGAGTTGCCGCTGTCACTTATGATGATTTCTATGGCACCCTTTCCTTTTTCTATGGAAACCTGAATGCGATCCCCACCATATTTTATGGCATTATCGATAATGTTATTAATGGCATTTTCGAAGTGAAAGGCATCCACGGCGTGTATAATCGTGTCTTCGTTGGACTGAAAGGTAATCTCTTTGGGAACGTTAGAAAACAATTCTTTTTGGGATGCCTTCCGAAGCAACTCCACCAAATTGGAGGGTTCGGGATTCAACTCCAGCTTTTCACTATCTAAAGTGGCGGTCTCCAAAAGCTTTTCGACCATGACATTCAGTTTGTCCACTTGTTCGCTCGATATTTTGGCGTATCGCAGATTCTTTTCCCTATCCTCTTCGGAAGAGAAATTCTGAATGGCTTCCATCGCCACGCCAATGGTAGCAATAGGAGTTTTAAACTCATGGGTAATATTACCAATAAGATCATTCTTCACTTCGGCCAATTGCTTTTGTTGCTGAATGATTTTCAACAAGTACAACAAACATCCTATCACAGCAGCCATCAACATAAAGGATAGTAGCAAACCGAAGGTATTCTTCTTCAATACCGCTAAGGTGATGTTCGAAAAATGGGCTTGTAGATCATCATTGTGAAGGAAATAAGGCGATTGGGATAAGGTAGAAAGGCTTGCCTTTTCCACTTCCACAGATCGCAAGGTGTCCTGCTTTCCAAAAATGTTTTTATAAGTAAGACCATAGTCCATGGAAATGTTCTTTCGGTCCAGTTCTTCCAAAAACAAGCTGTCTATTTTGGGAAGTGATAGGCTCTCTTCAGAAAATGAAACCATGATCTTATTGGAAAGAGCCGAAACGGAATTCACATCGAGCGTTGCCGTAAAAGTTTCCCTTATCGCTGGGTTTAATTTAATGGAGTCCCATTGCGCTCCATACTCGATATCCATTTTTAAACTATCGTCCCAGTTGGTTTTTAATATGGTTATAGATCCGCCCAGTGTATCCTTGTACTGAAGCGTGTCTATTTTAATGTGGCTAGTGTCGCGTAAAACAAATGTTTTGCCTCCTTTAATATGTACATTGGGGTTTGAATCGCGCTTAATTAAATCGTGAAAAGGCGGTTCCAACCCGATGAATTCGAAAGAATTCTCGACAGCCAGTCCAGTGAAATACTGGTCAATCGAGTTATCCAGACTGGTCTGTACGTCGTTAATGAGTTGTTGCTTGCTGGAAGTATAATTTTTATAATTCCAATACACCTGAATACAAAAAGTAGCCACGATCACCGAGGTGATGAAGTAAAGTATTCCTTTGTACTGCAATGCATTCATGGGTCAAATGTACTAATATGATAGCCTCCCTGCCAAAACGGTTAACACTCGTTAACACTGGTTAACTCATAAAAACACTACTCCTTTGCATCTTTGTCATGTAAAATTTTAAAACCTAGATTATGATATCACTTGTAAGAATAGTATTGTGTTTCGCCTTTTTAGTACCTGCAGGGGTATGGGCGCAGGACATAAAAGGAATAGCTACCTATAAAAGCCAAAGAAAGGTAGATGTAGAATTGGACAGCACTCAAATGGACGATGCCATGCAAAAGCAATTAATGGCCATGTTGAAGAAGCAGTTCGAAAAGGAATTTACCTTAGAATTTACCAACGACGAATCTGTATATAAGGAAGTGCCAAAACTGGAAGAACCCGGAATGGGAGGTAATGCTTGGGTTCAGGTTGAAGTGGTTGGCTCTGGAGGAGAAGGGGTTTTGTACAAGAACTTGGCAGAAAACCGCTATGCGAATCAGACCGAATCGTTCTCCAAATTGTTTCTAATTAAAGATGCCATAGAAGACAGGGAATGGAAACTGGAAAAGGAAACCAAAAACATTGGTCAGTACACTTGCTTTAAGGCCACCACTACCTATGACAGAACGGTGATGCGCATGGTGAATTCCAACGAAAATGGAGATAAGGATAGCAAAGAAGAGGAGAGCACAGAAACTGTAACACTCACGGCTTGGTACACCCCGCAAATTCCTGTAAAGAATGGCCCAGAAAATTATGATGGACTTCCAGGACTTATTCTAGAAATTGGGGATGGCGACCTTACCATTTTATGTAGCAAGGTAGTTTTGAATCCTGAAAAGGGATTGGATATTAAGGAGCCCAGCCAGGGGAAAAAGGTATCGCGCGAGGAATACCGTGAGATCATGGATAAGAAGATGAAGGAAATGAACGAGCGCTATCAAAGCGATAATCGCAAGGGGAACCATGGTAATGAGGTGGAAATAAGAATTGGAGGATAATTTTAACCCGATTAAACCTTTTCAGATTTCTGTAGTCTAAGGATATTGTAATAACTTTACAAGTATTCCAAAAATCAAGACTATGAAATCATCCTTGTACCTCATAATTCTATTACTTTTTTCATCGATTTCCATTGCCCAGAATATAAGCGGGAAGGCGTATTACGAATCGAAAACCACTGTCGACATGAGCAATTGGGGTGGAGGCCGCATGAGCGAAGATCAAAAGCGTCAAATTGCCGAACGTATGAAGAGCATGCTCGAGAAGACCTACATTCTTACTTTTAGTGGAAATGAATCCATGTATAAGGAAGAAGAGAAGTTGGAGGCAGGCGCAGGAAGTGGCGGTTTTGGAAGGATGATGAGCAGTTTTACTGCCGGTAAGCAATACAAGAATATTGAAAAGAATCAGATTTTAGAAGAGCGCGAGTTTTTTGGAAAGCAGTTCCTGATCAATGATACCATCACCAATTTACAATGGCAGGTGGGCAAGGAATCGAAAATGATAGGACAATACCTTGCCATAAGGGCTACGGCAATTAAGCAGGTAGACCCCAACGATTTCAGTATGGCACGCCGAAGAAGAAACCGGGATCGCGATGCCGAAAAGAAAGAAGGGACGGAAGAGGTGAAAGATAGTACAGAGGTGCGGGATCCGATGGATGAAATAGAAGTGCCAAAGGAAGTATTGGTTACAGCTTGGTTTACGCCACAGATTCCTGTAAAGAACGGACCTGGGGAATACGGCGGATTGCCAGGGCTAATTTTGGAAATGAATATCGACAGAACTACCATTCTGTGTTCTAAAATAGTCTTGAATCCAGAGGAAACAGAAGAAATCAAGGAACCCACAAAAGGGAAAGAAGTTACCCGAAAAGAGTACAATGCCATAGTAAAAGAAAAAACCGAAGAAATGCGCCAAAACTGGAGAGGTGGAGGAAGAAGAGGTGGCGGCCGTCGATTCGGTGGATAATTCACATAGCTTATAACAACCATATAAAAACTCCCAATTTTTTTTGGGAGCGGGATAGAATTGTTGTTAAACGAATAAAAAAGAAGAATGAAGAACCTATTACTTTGCCTGTTTTTATTGACGGTTACAGGGCTTTCGGCCCAAACCATCAAAGTGCGAGGGGTCATAAAGGATTCCATCGGAAATCCGTTGGAATTGGCCAATGTAATTGCCACCAAAGCCGAATCTGGAGATATTGAATCCTATGCCATTACCAATAGTGATGGTCAGTACCGTTTGGATTTGGGAAAGGGTGATACTTATATTTTAAAAGCGAGTTTTTTGGGATACGATAATGCCGAAGCGACCATTACAGTGCCAGAGGATGCCGAAGATATGACTCGAGATTTCACCTTGAGGCAATCGGCAGCACAATTGGAAGGAGTGGAAATCGTGTATGAAATGCCAGTGACCGTAAAAGGAGATACCATAGTATACAATGCCGATTCCTTCAATCGGGGAGATGAAAAGAAATTGGGTGATGTCATGAAAAATCTTCCTGGGGTTGAGGTGAATGATGAGGGCGAGATTGAAGTAGAAGGAAAACCGGTACAAAAGGTCATGGTCGAGGGAAAGGATTTCTTCGATGGCGATTCGAAGTTGGCAACCAAGAATATCCCAGCGGATGCTGTGGATAAGGTTGAGGTGTTACGTAATTACAATGAGGTGGACCAGATGCGTGGTTTAGGCAATGACCAAGACAATGTAGCCATTAACATCAAACTGAAAGAAGGAAAGAAAAGGTTCTGGTTTGGTGAAATTACTGCCGGAGGAGGATTGGATGATGAGTCGGAAGCACGGTATTTGGTACATCCCAAATTGTTCTACTACAGTCCGGATTATAGCATTAATATCATTACCGACTTCAACGATATAGGAGAAGTGCCCTTTACATGGCGGGATTATTTCAACTTTACGGGAGGCTTCCGAAATTTTCGTGGAGGCGGAACCAGTTTTAATGTAAGCGATAGTGGTTTGGGCTTTGCCATTGCCCAAAATAATCGAGCCAATGCGATAGAATCGAACTTTTTGGCAGGAAACTTCAGTTGGCGTGCCAGCCCTAAATGGGATGTAAGTGGTTTTGCCATTTTAAGCGACAACAAAACCAATATTGTGACCAATGCCATTCGACAGTACATTTCCACCGGAACGATAGAGAATACGACAGACGATACCGATCAGCGCAATCAGTTGGGAATGTTGAAATTGAGCAGTGTATTTAAACCCAATTCCAATTTTCAGCTGGACTACGACGCATTGATCAAAGTATCCAAACAAACGGAGGAGTCCAATACCCTTTCCCAATTTGGAAATGCAGTAAACGATATCGATGAGGCCATGGAAAACAAACCGGCTTCCATTAGTCAGAATGTGAACGCCTACTACACCTTAGACGAGAAAAACATATTTGCGGGATATGCCCAGCACATGTGGCAAGACGAGGATCCTTTTTACAATGTAGTGCAGGATTCTATTCCTTTCAGAAATATCTTGCCTTTGGATATTCCCCAAAATCGCTACGATCTTAATCAGGAGCGCAATGTAAAGACGCATCAGTTGGATACCAAGATCGATTATTATCATGTGCTCAACAATACGAGCAATATCAATATCAGCTTGGGGAGTACTTTTAGCAATCAGAAATTCAATTCGAACATTTTCCAGTTGTTGGGCAATGGCAATCAGTTGGATTTAAACGAAACCCAAGAAGTAGATGGAGAAACGGAACCTTTGGTAAATGATGTGAATTTCAACTTTCGGGATCTTTACCTAGGATTCCATTATAAATTGAAGACCGGAAAATTCACTTTGACACCTGGAGCAACCTTGCATAATTACAATATTAGCAACGAGCAATTAGGAGTGAAAACCACGCAAAACGATTGGCGCGTACTACCGGATTTCAATGCGATCTTCGATATCAAGAAGAGTGAAAGTCTTCGGTTCAACTACGCCATGACGGCTGAGTATACAGACGTCAACAATTTTGCTGAAGCCTATATCTTCAACAATTACAACAGCTTGTTCCGTGGAAATCGCAATTTGGAAAATTCCCTCTCGCATAGCTATAACCTAACGTATTTCAGTTTCAATATGTTCAATTATACGAATGTGAATGCGAATATTAGTTATACCAAGCGAATCGAAGGGATTAAGAGCAATGGTAGTATCGATAGGATCAACCAAGCTACTACCGTTCAGAATATTGATAGTAACTTCCCCGACGAGACCTTTTCGGCCTTCGGACGTTTCAGTAAGCGGGTCAAGCGGCTTCAGTTCACAGGAAATGTGAATGTGAACTATAGTACTTCGTATAACATTTTCAATAATCTGGTTCAGAAAAGTGAGAGCTTCACCCAGAATTATCGAGGTTCTTTGAGAAGTACCTTTAGGGAATGGCCCAATTTTGAAGTGGGATACGGCTTTACGGTGAACAATTATGACAATGGTGGTTTAGAGCAAACTTTCTACACCCATCGTCCCTTTGCCAATGTGGACATTAGTTTCTTAAAGCACTTTTACCTGAATGCCGAATGGGACTTCTACAACTATACCGATAAGGCCGATACGATTGAAAATGAGTACTCCTTTTTAAATGCGAAGCTGTTCTATCAGAAAGGGGAGAGCCCTTGGGAACTTTCGGTACAGGCCACCAATATCTTGAATGTTGAATTTACCAATAGCGATAGTTTTAATGATCAATTCAATACCACCAATCAATACTTCGTATTGCCGCGTATTGTTATGTTAGTGGTAAAATACAATCTGTAAGCGCTATTTAATATCCAGAAAAACACCTGCTGTAAAGGAAGGATTGGCAGCAATGATCCTTCCGCTTACAGCGGAGTCGAAGCCTACCGAAACCCCAATGTTATCGGTAAAAAGGTAACTGGCTTCAACTCCTAAGCTGAAAAACTCAATATTATTGGCAAAAATGCTTCCCTGCGGGCTATTTCGGGCAGATAGATTTCCATTCTGAAGGGATTCGGAAATATTCGCTTTTCCCAAAATCCAGAATTTTTTATTGAAGAGATTTATTCCCGATTCCACCCCAAACCGAAGCTCATCTGAAAAGCCTTCCGTTCTATTGTTGAATCCGAAGTATCCTTTGGCATAAAAGGGAAGGTCTCCGATCGTGGTTGAATATCCAAGTAGGGCAGAAAGGTACTGATTAAACTCTCCATCTCCTGTTTGAAAACTGCCATCACTTCCTCCACTGTTTTCGCCTGTAGGCAATCCTAGTAATAGCCTGGCGGAAGCGGACCATTTGTTTTTTTGGAAGAAACGATAATTTACTCCCAAATCGATATCACCTATGGAATTGATAGCTTCTCCTTCCTGAATGGTATTTCCCGTGGTCTCTGAAAGAATGTTGTTCTGAGCGGCCCTTGCATAAAAAGGGATATATCCAACAAGGTCCAATGATTCGGAAACACCGTATTCCCCATAAAAGCTTAGATTGAATTGGGTACGGGTTACATTAGGGTCTATGCGTCCTGTGTCTGTATAATGCTGATCGCTTTGCAAGTACCAAGCCGATAATTTATAAAACCCATTCCCTTTTCCCTTGGACCATTGGCCCATGGCATGAAAAGATGTAAGGATGAGTAGCGATGCTATAAATAGTTTTTTCATCTTAGTTTTCAATTTCTCCGTGACCTACTTTTACTGCAAAGGGTTCGCACCAATACAATAGGTACTGGTAATCGTTTATGCCTATATTTTCTATAAGGTAGCTATGTTCCCCTTCGAACACACTCACCGGACCAATCTCTAAGGCCACATCTACAGAGTTCGGATTGTTGGATAAGTACAAGTATAGTCCCGGCAGGTTGTCTGAAGCCACATAATTTTCGGCGATCTGAAGGTCCAAATTGGGCGAATCTTCAATTTCCGATAGTGTAAAATCTCCTGTGAGGGTATAGGAGCTTGTCGTGACAATAACGCCCGACTTTACGATAGGACCATCATTATTGGCTTCTTCGGTAATGACATCTATGGTTATTTCTTCCGTAACCAAGGTTCCATCCTCCAAGGATGTGGATACCGTAATGGTAGCAGCTCCTACTTCCAAGGCAGTAATGACCCCTTCATTATCAATGCTCAAGACGGTAGGGTCGCTGGACTCCCATGAAAAAGTGACTTCTGTACTTTCTCCAATAAAGTTGAAGAAGGTAGCCATGAGTTCGTAGGTATTGTTTATCTGGATTTCCCGGATAAGATTGTTAATTACAATACGCTCTTCTACGCGATCGTTCAGAAAATCGTTTCCAATACAGCCCGAAATGATGACCGGAAACATAAAAAGGATGATGAGTCGAGACGGTTTCATAATCTGCTGGGTTTACGCCTACCTCTGTCGTAAGCGAACCGTAATTTTTACAGATACAATGAAATAATTGATCGGTTTTTTTGTGAAGGTGTGCTGTTTTTGAGCTATTTACCCTATTCTTTTTTGGTGAAATTTCCGCTGGTAAAACTAGGGTTTTGCCTTTGTTCTTCGAAGTGGGGAGCACTAATATTGTGGCAGGTTAGCTAGGTTGTAATAATTGTCAAGTTTAATTTAAAAATCAAAAATCATGGCAGAGACTTCAACCATCGAGAGTATTATTGAAATCATCAATAGTCTTCTCAAGCTTTTGGATGAGAAAAAATCCAAAGATCAGCGTAACCAGGAGAAAGACCAGGTTCATGGCAAAATCATGGACATTACGAGTACACTTCTGGAAATGAACAAGAACAATGCGAAATTACCACCCGATGAACAGGAGGTGAAGCGCATTGAAGAGGCCCAGAAAAACTGGGAAAAGTTCAAAGAGCACTTCAAAAAGTTTGTGGAATACCACAATCAAGATGAAGATACAAAAGCCAGACACGAACTTTCGCAAGCGAAGGTGTATCTAGAGCTGCTCAAAGAAATTCTGAATAAGATAGACTTTGAGAAAAAGCACAAGGTTCGCAATCTGGAGGATGCCAAGAAGAAAGCAGGGAAGGAGGAGCCAAAAACAAGTAGAACCTCCAACAAGAAATAGGTCATGGCAGCCGAATTAAAAGAAAGGCGATTGGAGCTACTCAGGGGAATGCTTACCAATGAAACCTTTTTAAAAAGTGTAAAGGAAAACCCGAAACGGATTTCCGATGCTCTGGGGTTTTGCGATACCGGAGGTGAAATTACCAAGATGGTAGCAAAACTACTTGAGCTTTTTAAGAACAACGAATCCTTATTGGATGATATCTTGAAAATTGTGAGCGGTGTACTTGCTGCTCAGGTAAACAAGAAATAATTGGGTTTAATAAGAGGAAAAGGGAGCAAATCGCTCCCTTTTTTTATGTCCAAATGTTAAAATTTTATGATTATTAGGTTGTTTTCAGGGCATTGAGATTCTTAAGGCGTTCACAGTCAAATATGTAGGAATTTACTGAGAGCCCTAACACTTTTTGCCACTTTTTAAATAGGGAGTAAAGGGATATATTCGCGCGAAATTTACAAGTAACTGATCCTTAAATTATGAGAAAAATTACCTTACTGATATTGGCAATGATTTTGTCGATACCCGTATTAAACGCGCAGTGCGGCCCTGGTCAAAATATTGATCAAAATTTCGTCAATGCGGCCCTTACAGCTTCAACAAGAGAAGAAGGAAATAGCTTTATTGCTCCCTGTAATGGATTTATTGAATCCGTCACCATCCGAGTAAACAATGTAACGCCTGGAACAGCGACAATGACTGTTCATGCCGGCGATACCGGTGTTAATCCTCTTGGTTCAACAACCTTTGCAATCACAGGTGCTGGCGATGTTACTGCAACATTCGCTACACCAATTCCGGTGAGCGCTGGAAGCACATATACATATATGGCAGATCCAGGAACTGCATTTTACAGACTTTCATTGGGGACAGGTGAACCCTACCCCGACGGAGAAAATCTGTGGAATAATGGGGGGACGTTTTTTTCCAGCACGAGTGCGACTTCAGACTTTCGCTTTCTAATCGCTTTTGTAGACCAAGTGGATCCAGTAGCAGTTTGTAGCGACTTTACTGCTCAATTGGATATCTTAGGGAATGTGACCATCACAGGAGCTGATGTTGATGGAGGATCCACAGACGATAGTGGTTCTGTTACCTTAAGCGTAAGCCCAAATACTTTCGACTGTTCCGACATAGGAGCGAATACGGTAACCCTAACGGCTACAGATGCGGCTGGAAATACAGATACATGTACGGCTACCGTAACTGTTCGCGATACTGTAGCACCTACGATTACCTGTCAGGACCTTTCTGTGCAATTAGACGCTTCGGGTAGTGTAAATATCCCTGCAACTATTCTCAATGCAGGTGCGTTTGATAACTGTATGATTGATACTATTGCTTTTGTTGAATCAACAGGCACAGCTTTTGCCGAGGTTGATGAAAACCAAAACCTAACGATTACTGCTCCTGCCGGAGCTGTAATCACTTCGGTCGATTTTGCCAGTTATGGTACACCAAACGGCTCAAATGGATCTTATACAATTGGAGGTTGTCATGCTACAAATTCAGTTGCCATAGTGGAAGATATTGCTCTTGGGAATAATACGTTTACCATACCAGCAACCAATGCCGTTTTCGGAGACCCTTGCTTTGGAACCTTTAAGCGTTTGTATGTAACAGTAGGATATAGCGTATTGGCTTCAAATATGGCTTATACATGTTCCGATATTGGAGCTAATACAGTAACACTTATGGCCTTAGACGTTAATGGAAGAAGCACAACTTGTACGCCTACCATAACGCTAGAGGATAATACAGCACCCAATGCGGTATGCCAGAATATCACGGTACAACTAGATGCTTCTGGAAGCGCTTCTATTACTGCCGCCGATGTAGACGGTGGATCTACCGACAATTGCGGAATTGCCTCTATGAGCGTATCTCCCGATACCTTCAACTGTGCACAGGAAGGAGCTACCATTCCTGTAACGCTTACCGTAACCGATGTGAACGGAAATACATCTACTTGTACCGCAAACGTAACTGTAGACGATATCATTCCTCCAACGGCAGTATGCCAAGATATTACCATTCAATTAGATGCTTCAGGAAATGCTAGTATTGTTCCTGCCGATGTGGACGGAGGCTCAACCGACAACTGTGGCTTTGCTCCACTTTTGGACGTAACTCCAAACACGTTCGATTGTACCAATATTGGGCCTAATACCGTAACCCTAAGAGTAGGGGATGGTAATGGAAACCAAAGTACTTGTACCGCTATTGTGACAGTACAGGACACTATGGCTCCTGTCTTTAATACTCCAGGAGGAGATGGTTCCCTAGCCAATCCATTTTTAACCTTGCTGCCATCGATAACGGGATCCGTACCCAGCGGAACCTATTATTTCAATTTCAACGGAAGTACTTTCCAAGGAGAATTGGATAATGACAATGCAGGAGGTGGATGGTTAATGATTCTTAACTATGTACACCAAGCAGGAGATAACTCTGCACTAGTAGTTAGAAATACAGACCTTCCTCTTATGGGAGCCTCTGTTTTGGGTACCAGCGAAGCTGGCTCAACTACTTGGGGACACTTCGGGAATGCTTTGGCAGCCGATATCGATTTTGAAGAATTGCGTTTCTACGGTCAAACGTCCCGTGATCCTAACGATATTATCGACTTCACCACAGGTTATACAAATGCCATCAGCTACGTGAAGACAGGATCGGGATCCTTTAACGGAATTAACAATGCTGCGAACTATACCCTATTAGGAAGTCATACAGCAAGTATCCCACAAAATGCACCGAATGAGTTTGCCAACCAAGGAAATTTTGCCTTGACCAATTTCCCATTCTGGAGAGGCGGACAAGCGCACTGGGGAATCCGTGGATTAGGTAACCGCTGGGAAGTGGATGACTTTGGAGTAAATAACTTCAGCACCATACACCGTGTATGGGTGCGTGGAGATCTTTCGCCAGATCCATCCATACCATTTACTGAGATTACTGTGCAGTTAGATGCTTCGGGAAGTGTTACCGTGGCTCCTGCCGATTTCAACATTACAGCTACCGATAACTGTAGTACTCCTACCTATACTATTAGCCAATCCACCTTTGATTGTTCAAACATTGGAGCCAATACCATTCAATATACGGCTACCGATGCCCAAGGAAACGCAGTTAGTATGGATGTAATTGTGAATGTAGAGGACACTATCGCGCCAACACTTAGCTGTCCAGCAGATGTGGTGGTAAGTAATGATCCAGGAGCATGTGAAGCTAATGTAACGGTTCCTGCGCCTGCACTAACAGATAATTGCTTTGCCGGGACCTCGCTTAATTTCGATGGTTCCAATGACCAAATGATTGTAGCTAATGGTTTAGGAGGTGTTGATATGACCGAAATGACGGTCGAGGCTTGGATCAATCCAGAAAACATAAGCAACTGGGACACCATTTTAAATTATGATAGTTGGGCTACGGGATACCTGCATTTCCAAATCTATCCTAGCGGAGGATTGGGTTGGTCTGTAAATGGAAACTCTCCAACCGATCAGGTAGTAACCGTGAACTTCAATACCAACCAATGGTATCATATTGCCGTATCTTATTCCAGCACCGCTGGTACTGTAGATTTCTATGTGGATGGAAACTTGGTTTCTTCCAGAACATATTCAAATGCGGGGATTGTAAGAGGTGATCGTCCATACACTATTGGTTCATGGAACAATAGTCGTCGTTTCGACGGAAGTATGGATGAAATTCGAGTTTGGAATACAGCTAGAACTCAGGCTGAAATTCAGGCATCAATGAATGCACAATTATCAGGTTCTGAAACTGGATTGCTTGCCCTATATAATTTTGAAGAAGGTACTCCATGTGCTGACAATTCTGGAGTGACTACCATTACCGATCGAGCTGGTGGAGACAACAATGGAACGTTGTCGAATTTTGATCTAAGTGGAGCGGGAGGTTGTCAGTCTAACTTTAATGATTCAATATTACAGTCGGTGACACTTACCAATGATTTTAATGGAACCGATGATGCTTCAGGGGTATATCCTATAGGAACTACGACAGTAACCTGGACGGCAACTGATGGTTCTGGAAATGTATCTACCTGTACTATGGATGTAACCGTGAATGATACGGAACTTCCTGTAGCCGTTTGTAATGATATTACGGTACAATTGGATGCTTCTGGAATGGCAACTGTGGCTGTCAGCGATCTTGATGGTGGAAGCTCAGACAATTGTGGTTTCACAGTGTCATTAGGTGCATCCGATGATATTTCACAGCCTACTTTCAACACAAACAATAACAGTCCTGGACATGGACAGTCGTTTACTGCTACTGCCGATGGATTTGTAGAGACGATTCGTTTCATGGTGAATGGAAATAGCACTGGTAGAAATATCCATTTCTATAACAGTGGAACTGGAAGTGGAACAGTAGATAGCGTGGCTACTCCTGCGTACACAGAAAGTGGAGTTGCGTTTGTAGATAGTAATGGCGGTACTGTTTGGACTGAAGTTACCTTAACCACTCCTTTCCCTGTAGTGGCTGGAAATCAGTATAGCTTCATCTTCGAAGGATTTACTGATATCTATTATGCTTGGACGAATCAGTATCCAGGAGGAGAATTTATCTGGAGGTACGATATTGCTTCCGGTTGTTGTGCCTGGGGTGATATTATCTTTGAAATCGACATGGACGAGTCCATTACTTTCGATTGTAGTAATGTAGGGCCTAACCCTGTGACGCTTACAGTAACCGATGACAGCGGAAACGTATCCACCTGTACTTCTATCGTAACGGTAGAAGACAGCATTGCACCTACAGTTGTTTGTCAGAACATCGATGTGATCTTGGATGTTGCCGGAATGGCAACGATTGTTGCTGCCGATGTAGATGGAGGATCTGATGATATTTGTGGCATTGCAGACTTGAGTATCGATATAGATACCTTCGATTGTAGCAACATTGGGCCAAACGATGTAACCCTAACCGTGACCGATAACAACGGAAACGTCTCTACCTGTATCGCAGTGGTGACTGTAATTGACGATGAGGCTCCTGTGATTTCATGTCCAACAGATGTGGTAACCGATACCGATGCGGGACTTTGTTCTGCCATTGTGGTCTTCTCGGACGCGTTAGCGAGCGATAACTGTAATGTAACTG
Source organism: Aureisphaera galaxeae (assembly GCF_028561275.1). Taxonomy (GTDB): domain Bacteria; phylum Bacteroidota; class Bacteroidia; order Flavobacteriales; family Flavobacteriaceae; genus Aureisphaera; species Aureisphaera galaxeae. The sequence goes on along the minus strand of NZ_JAQQTF010000002.1, from coordinate 1,064,882 downwards.
TTGCCCAAACGGCTGGATTGCCTTCAGGAAGTGCCTTCCCTGTCGGGGTAAGCACGGTAGAGTTTACAGCAACCGATGATAGTGGAAATGCTACTGTTTGTTCTTTCACCATTACTGTTGAAGACAACGAAGCGCCAATAGCGGTTTGTCAAGACATTACCATTCAATTAGATGCTACTGGAAATGCTGCCATCGTAGCAGCAGATATAGATGCAGGTTCTAACGATGCTTGTGGTGTAGATACCTTGGCCATCGATATGGATACCTTCGACTGTAGCCATGTAGGGGATAATACAGTAACCTTGACCGTGACCGATGTAAACGGAAATACATCTACTTGTACCGCAACGGTAACTGTAGAAGATGTAACCGCTCCAGAGGTGTTCTGCCAGGACATCACCATCCAGTTGGATGACAACGGAATGGCGACTATCTCCGCGACCGATATCGACAACGGTTCTACCGATGCCTGTGGTATCGATACCTATGAGGTGGACATCGATACCTTCGATTGTTCTATGATCGGGGACAACACCGTTACCTTAACAGTGACCGATGTAAATGGAAATAGCACCAGCTGTACGGCGATCGTAACCGTAGAAGACCTTATAGACCCCGTAGTGGCCTGTATGGACATTACGGTAGAATTGGACGAGAACGGAATGGCCGTTATCACCCCTGAGGATGTCGCAACGATTTCAGATAACTGTGGGGTACTTACCACGGCGATCGATATCTTCGAGTTCAGTTGTGATGATATAGGAACTCCGGTAACGGTACAGATATTTGCCAACGATGCAAGTGGAAACCTTTCTAGTTGTACTGCGGTAGTAACGGTAGTGGATACCCTTGCTCCAGTAATCACCTGTCCAGCGGACCAAACGGTAGACCCAGGACCGGGTATGCTATTCTATGAGGTGCCCGATTACTTTGCAACGGGAGAGGCCACGGCAATCGATAACTGTACCGATCCTGTGACGATTACGTCTCAAGATCCAGCTGCAGGCACATTATTGCCCGATGGTGTATATACCATTACATTGACGGCTGAGGACGAGTACGGAAACGTATCTACTTGTGAATTCGAATTGACGGTAGAAAGTGTACTTGGAATCAATGATAGTGGCATCGACCTTTCGACCATCGTCATGTACCCGAACCCAGCAACCGAATTGGTTTACTTAAGCAACCCAAGACAGATCGCACTGGAAAGTGCTGCGATCTATGACCTAACGGGAAGACTGGTACAAACCATCGACCTAAGGGATATGGGTGCCGAGAAGGCCATCGATATTTCACTGTTGTCTACAGCTACCTATGCTGTAGTGATTTCTGGTGAAAACGGACAAATAATTAAACAGTTGATGAAGGAATAAACATCAATAATGTAATAACAAAACCCTCCGAAGTCTTTGACGAAGGAGGGTTTTTTATTTTATACTTTCAGAATCCCCCACTATTTCGTTCTTTTGCGACACAAGCCTATTATTAACCCTCAATGCGTCATACAACTCACTTATTGGTATGCCTAGCACTGTTTTGCTGCACTTTATTGTGTGTAGCTCAAAATAACTCCACCCCACAGGATAGCTTACAATTGGAAGAGTTGATAAAAGCTACCCCTAGTGCCGATAACAATTCACCAGAAAGGACTAAGCAACTATTAGCCGAAATAGATGCGTTAAAGGCTGAAATGCAGCGTTCCATGGACAGTATGCAAACCGCTTCAGAAAGAAAGATTGAGAAGTTAGAAAAACAAAAGAAAGCCAATACCGTGTTTTGGTCTTTAATATGTGGTTTGATTTTAATGTTGGCCGTGAGCACGATGACCTACTACAGAAGTGAGGAGAAAATTAAGGAGCAAGCCTATCAAAATTTACTGCTCAATAATAAAGTAGCGACGAAGGAGGAAGAGGTAAATAAGTTGCTTGCCGAGACCATTCAGCATATCAAATCGAAAGAGCAAATTGCCGAAAACCTTCAAAAGCTATCCAAGGAAGAAGAGGGGGTTACCCTTAGAAGTATTATTGCAGACATTAATGCCAGCAAAGTAGATGATTCTAAATTAATGCTCGTAAAACAAAATATTGAGCAGGCCAATTATGAGTTTATAAAAGCCCTCAAATCTGCCCATCCAGATCTTTCGAAAACGGATATTGAAGTATGTTCTTTCATTCGTATCGGTTTGGACAGAAATGAAATTTCCAAATTACGGAATACCTCCGTCGAAGCAGTTAGAAAATCCAGGCATCGTATTCGAAAAAAAATGGCCTTAGAAGATCATATAGATCTTAACACCTACCTTTCTGAAGAAATAATTCCAGATGTAACAGAAATTTAATTAATTGAATATTAGTTAATTAGCTTTTTGTCCGCTTTTTTGTCCGCCCAAATTTTTTGGCGGATTTTTTTTGCTCGCGTAATCTTGCCTAAGAATCTTTCAAACGAAAATGATACGAGCATTCTTTAAAAAAATCAATAGACTTTTTTCATCCGAATTGGATAGTGGGGAGGATAAAACCTTGGACGAATTGAAAAAGGAAGAGGAGGTGTTGAATGCCAAATTGGATGCCCTTGAGGAGATGGAAGAAAAATTAAAAGATGTGATTAAATAATACCAGGTTCCAAATGGGGAGTTGGAGCCTGGTATGACCATATTTTGTTGAGGTTAATGGTTGGGGTGGAAAAATTATAGGGTGAACCCCTATTTGCACCCCTCCATTTTTTAATTACTAACCACATTAAAACTAAACTTGCGACACTAAAAAAAATAGAATTTCAGTAACCATTTTATAATCGACCCTTTTATGAAAAAAACTATTTTACTTATTTTGATGCTCTTCGCGTCATTAAGTTTTACTTATGCACAATGTGGCCCCGGCCAAAATATTAATCAAAATGTTGTAACCGCAGGATTGGTGGCTTCTTCGACTGAACAAGGAAACAGCTTTGTTGCTCCCTGTACTGGACAGATTGAGTCGCTTACCATTCGCGTATTTAACGTTTCCGCTGCTGGAACAGCAACGGCAACCATACATGCCGGAGATACTGGTGTTAACATTATTGGTACTACCACGATGAATATCCCCGCAGCGGGAGGTGAGATTACAGCTACCTTTGCAACGCCAGTACCTGTTACCGCGGGAAGTACCTATACCTACATGGTTGACCCAGGATCCATATCGTTTGGTCTTAGCATGGGCGGAGGCGATCCATATCCCGCAGGAGATAATCTTAGGAACTCGGGAGGTTCATTCAATCCCGCCACTAGTCCCGATTTAGACTTTCGATTTATTATAGGCTTTGTAGACGAAGTAGATCCAACAGCGGTTTGTAGCAACTTTACTGCTCAATTGAATGCCACAGGAAGTGTTACTATCGCTGCAAGTGATGTAGATGGTGGATCTACGGACGATAGTGGTTCAGTTACATTAAGTGTAAGCCCAAATACTTTCAATTGTGCCAATTTGGGTGCCAATACAGTAACATTGACCGCCACGGACGCTGCAGGAAATACAGATACCTGTACAGCTACTGTAACCGTAGTAGACAATATAGGACCTACCATCACCTGTCCTTCAGATATCACAACGAGTACCGATCCCGGATTGTGCGAGGCCAATGTAACGGTTCCTGCCCCATCGGCAATCGACAACTGTGGTTCTTTGAGTTTTGCTTCCCTACATTTTGATGGGGCAAACGATGAGATAAATGTGGCCAATGGTTTTGGTAGCGCATTGACCGAAACTACAATAGAAGCGAGAATCTTCATGGAAACCGATTCAGGTTTCGATGTGCTTCTGAACTATGATGGTTGGCAACCTGGATACCTCCATTTTCAAATGAGCAATGGGAATATAGGATGGTCCATTAATAATAACACACCCACCGATCAAGTGGTGGATGCAGGCCTTGTTACAGGTCAGTGGTATACGATCTCTGTTGTGTATTCCAGTATTACAAACAATGTGTTATATTATGTAGATGGAGTTTTGGCAGCTACCCGTACCTATACCACCGCAAATCCTATTGTAGGAGGCGTTCCCTTTAACATTGGTTCATGGAGTAACAACCGTTACTTCGATGGAAACATTGATGAGTTGCGTGTATGGAACACCGTTCGCACGGAACCGGAAATCCTTGCCAATTACAATGCTACCCTAACAGGGAGCGAAACAGGACTTGTTGCCTTATATACTTTCGATGAAGGAACGCCATGTGCAGATAATTCTGGGGTAACCACGTTGAACGATTTGGCAGGTGGAGATAACAATGGTTCCATTGACAATTTCGATCTGAGTGGAGGGTCTGGTTGTGACTCTAATTTCGATGATCCACGAATACCTTCTACATTAACGGTAACAAATGATTTTAATGGAACCAGTGATGCATCTGGTACCTATCCTTTAGGAACTACTACAGTAACTTGGACAGTTACAGATTCAGGAGGTAATATGGCATCCTGTACCATGGATGTTACTGTAGAAGACAACGAAGCTCCCGTCATTACGTGTCCTGCAGATATCACAGTGAACAACACTGTTGGTCTATGCGAAGCGGTAGTAACTTTTGCCGATGCTACGGCAACCGATAGTTGTGGCGGAGGGGTTACCATTACTCAAACAGGAGGGCCAGTTTCTGGATCTTCTTTCCCAGTAGGCGATACAACGATTACCTATGAAGCCATGGATGGTTTGGGTAACACGGCAACCTGTTCCTTTACGGTTACCGTAATCGATGCGGAGGCACCAACGATTAGTTGTCCAACAAATATTACTGTCGATAACGATACAGGACTCTGTGGCGCCAATGTGACCATACCCATTCCTACAGTGGCAGACAACTGTGGTGGGTTTATGACCTCTATTGCTGGAGCAGTGACACCACTTGTGTTCGATATCAATGATGAACTTGCAGATACACCTGTTGTATTTGCGGGTGCTACAACTGCTTCTGAATTGGTAATCATAGAAATTAATTACCAAGGAGACTTTACCAGTTCTTCAGAATGTATGGATATTCAAGGACCCGATGGAAGCCAAGTGTTTTTTGGCTGTGATTTCGTGGATGACGGAGACTGTGGTTCTATCACAAATCCAACCTTTACGGTTAGTGCTGCAACATGGAATTCATGGATAACAACCTATGGATCTGATTTAACCTTCACTTTATTAGCCGATGATAACGTAGACGATGGAGGCTGTGGCGACTCTGGACCGGCGAACAACTTTATCCAATTAATCCGAAGAGGAAACGTCAATATCACCAACGACCAGAATGACGTTACAGATGCCTCGGGCTTTTATCCCGTGGGTACCACGACGGTAACCTTTACCGCTACAGATGTTGCAGGGAATTCTACAAGCTGTACCGTAGATGTTACGGTAAATGATGTGGAAGCCCCTTCGATAAGTTGTCCTTCAGATATTACGGTTAATAATGATGCCGGAGTTTGTAACGCTCTAGTTACCATTCCCATGCCCACTACCGCAGATAATTGCCCATATGGAGCTGGTACGTCTCTCGTAACCGTAACCGGTCCGGTGACTAGTTTTAACTTTAATGTCGATGATGAATTGATAGATACGCCAACCACATTAACAGGTCTAGCTGCTTCTACGAGTGATGTTACAATGAATTTCACTGTTGACGGAGACTTCGGAGGTAGCTCGGAATGCTTTGTGCTTACAGGACCAGATGCCAGTACTATATTTTCTGAATGCGAGCTAACTACATCCGATTGCGATACGGCAAATCGTTCTCTAACTATTTCCTTTGCTACTTGGAACGGATGGATTGCGACCTATGGAAGTGATCTTACCTTCACACTGTTAGCAGACTCCAGTGTGGACGGTGGTTTTGGAGGATGTGATGACACTTACCAATTGGAAGTGATTACAGATACATCTTCAGCACTTATTGCTACCAATGACTTTAACGGTACAGCAGATGCGTCAGGCACCTATCCTATTGGAACTACTACAGTAACATGGACAGTAACAGACTTGAATGGAAATTCGAATACCTGTACCATGAATGTAACTGTTAATGATGTAGAAGCTCCTACCATTACCTGTCCTGCAGATATTACTGCCGATAGTGATCCAGGAATCTGTGGAGCCGATGTAAGCGTGCCACTTCCAGTGGTGGCCGATAACTGTTTGGCCTGTGTGCAGAGCGATGATATCGAATCCTTTACACTAGGTCAATTGTATGGACAAGGAGGTGATTGGCAGACATGGACTCCCGATACCCCAGCCCAAAGTTTTGAGGTTTCCAACGAACAAGCCTTAAGTGGGACACAAAGTGTAAAAGTGGAAGGTGTACCTTCAGGAGGACCTACAGATATGGTTTACAACCTTGGCAATCGATCTTTTGGTGCTTGGGAAGTAACTTTCAATCTGTACATCCCTTCTGGGAATGCCGCCTACACCAATATCCAAAAATCAGAAACGTCGGGAACGCAATGGGCGAACCAGATTCAGTATAATTCAGACGGTACAGCAGATTATAATGTCAATGGCGGTTTTACCTCCTTTACATTTCCACAGGACGCATGGTTCGAAGTGAAATACCTTATTAATATCGATGGAGATCATAGTGAGTTCTTTATAGATGGTGTATCCATCATTAGCCACCCATTCAGATACCAAACAAATGGTAACAATGGACTAATGACGCTGGGATCTATTAACTTTTTCCCGATTACGAATGCCTTCGGAAATGATCCTAACCCAAGTGCAATCCCACTGTATTATGTGGATGATATAAGTCTTTGCCCAGTGGCGGTGAATGACTATAACAATACAGCCGATGCTTCCGATACCTATCCCGTAGGAACTACTAATGTGGTATGGACCTACACCGATGTGGGCGGAAACGTAGATAGTTGTACCCAAGTCATCACTGTTAATGATATTGAGGCTCCTGTTGTAACGAGTTGTCCTACGGATATAGCTGTGGATAATGATGCCGGAGTTTGTGGAGCGATCGTTACTTATGATACACCTTTGGCCCTTGATAATTGTGAGGCGACTCCAATAACAGGTTTCACGTATTTAGGAAATTACAATGGGATGGCCTATTACCTTTCCGATGGAACCAGCAATGCGCCCAATGCGTTTACCAGTGCGGAAGCACAAAACGGGTTTGCTGCGACGATAACTTCTCAAGATCACAATGATTGGTTACGTCAGGCATTAGATGCCCAAGGAGCTGGCCAGGTCATTATTGGTTTCACCGATCGCGTTACCGAGGGAACCTTCGAATGGCATAGTGGAGATACGTCTACCTATACCAATTGGAGATCTGGGGAGCCTAATGATGCAGGTGCGGGTGAAGATTACACGGTAATTCGACCCGATGGAGAGTGGAATGACATTAATTCAACGGTGACGAGACAATATGTGATCGAGGTCGCTGGATTCCCAATGACGCAAACCGCTGGATTGCCTAGCGGAAGTGAATTCCCGGTAGGAACCACCACCAATACTTTCGAAATAACCGATGCTGCTGGAAACACCTCGACTTGTTCCTTTGATGTAACGGTAAACGATACCGAAGATCCAGTAATTTCTTGTCCAACGGATATAGTTACAGACAACGATCTAGGATTATGTGGTGCAAATGTTACTGTTCCATTACCCGATATAATGGATAATTGTTTCGAAGGAACCCTTAGAACACCTTTTGTGTTCGATGGAAATGGCGAATTGGCAGATACACCGACGGTTTATTTTAATGCCGAGACAGCCTCTGCGGATGTTACTATAGATATTTTATTGAATGGTGATTTCAATTCAGGTTCTGAATGCTTCGAATTGAATGGTCCAGACGGAAGCCAAGTGTTCTTTGAATGTGACATGGATCCTCAGTGCGGTACTTTTAACCGATCCTTTACGGTAACGCAAGCCACTTGGAATGGATGGATCACCACTTTTGGAACCGATTTAACCTTTACTTTGGTAGCAGACACTTCGGTGGATGACCTTGGTTCTTGCGAAAGCTACTATCAATTGTCACAAGGGACTTTTTCAAATATCACCCTTACCAACGATTACAATGGAGGCCAGAGTGCTTCCGATTTCTACCCCGTGGGAACCACTTTGGTTACCTATACGGTCGAAGATGGTAGTGGAAACACGACTACATGTGCTTTGAATGTTACAGTGAACGATACAGAAGCTCCAGAAGTTGTTTGTGAAGACACTACCATTCAATTAGATGCTAATGGGATGGCAAGTATTACCGCAGATGATGTTTTGGGAACTGCGCTTACCACCGATTATGCGGTAGACATGTCCGGTACATTCAACCCTACGGACATTTCCGCAACAGGAACTTTAGTTACATTGAGTGATGATCAAGTATCTGGGGCATTGCCTATCGGATTTAGCTTTGATTTCTATGGAAACACCTATACCGATTTCTATATTTCTTCCAATGGGTTTGTAACGTTTAATAGTAGTACAGATAGTGGATGTTGCGAAGGACAACAATTACCCAATACAAGTACTCCAAACAATCTTATTGCGTTGGCATGGGATGATCTTTTCCCTCCGGGGGCAGGTTCGGTGAGCTATGAAACTATAGGAACCGCTCCTGATAGAATCTTGATCATCGATTTCACCGATGTTCCTGCATGTTGCGATTCCACTCCTATTGTAACGAGCCAGATTAAATTGTATGAAGGAAGCAATATTATTGAAATTCACAGTGCCGATGTTACTTCTAACAATGGCATGACACAAGGAATTGAGAATATAGATGGAACGCAGGCCACTATTGTGTCTGGAAGAAACTTTGACTCTTGGGCTGTTACCAATGACTATGTGGCCTTTATGCCATTAAATCCATCCGATAATTGTGGCGTAGACACAGTGGTACTGTCGCAGACAGATTTCACCTGTGCCGATGTTGGGGACAACACAGTGACAGTGACGGTGACCGATGTAAATGGAAACGTTGCGACTTGTACCAGTACAGTAACTGTTGAAGACAATATTGCACCAACGGTGGTTTGTCAAGACATCACAGTACAATTGGATGCTAACGGTATGGCTACCATTACCCCAGCTGATGTGGACAACGGCTCCTCAGACGCCTGTGGTGTGACGCTAAGCCTAGATATCGACACTTTCGATTGTAGCAATGTGGGTGCGAATACGGTAACACTGACGGCTACCGACCCATCTGGAAACAGCAGTACTTGTACCGCCACGGTAACGGTTGAGGACAACGTGGCTCCGGAGGCGGTGTGCATGGATATCGACGTGTTCCTGGATGCCAGCGGTAACGCTTCTATCACCCCGGCCGATGTGGACGGGGGCTCCAACGATGCCTGTGGTGTTGCTGGCCTTGCCATCGACATCACCGACTTCACCTGTGCCGATGTTGGGCCGAACGACGTGACGCTCACCGTGACCGACAACAACGGAAACGTGAGCAGCTGTGTCGCTGTGGTGACGGTGATCGACAACACGGCACCCGTGATCTCATGCCCCGCAGATGTGGTGACAGGCACCGATCCCGGGGTTTGCTCCGCCCAGGTAGTCTTCAGCGATGCCATCGCCAGCGATGAGTGCGGTATCCTTTCCGTTGTCCAGACGGCCGGGCTGCCGTCCGGGAGCGACTTCCCGACGGGCGTGAACACTATAGAATTTACCGCCACCGATGTGAACGGGAACACGACCGTCTGTTCCTTCACCATCACGGTGAACGACGATGAGGATCCAGTGGCCGTTTGCCAGGATATTACGATACAATTGGATGATACTGGAGTCGCTACTATAACCGCAGACGACGTCGCAGGGGTCAACGCGGACAACTGCGGGGTAGCCTCCACATCCATTGACATGGATACCTTCGACTGCAGCAACGTCGGTGACAACACCGTGACCCTTACCGTGACCGACACCAGCGGGAACACATCTACCTGTACGGCCATCGTGACCGTTGAGGACGTGACCGCTCCGGAGGTGCTCTGCCAGGACATCACCATCCAGTTGGATGACGACGGGATGGCGACCATCTCGGCAACGGATATCGACAACGGTTCCACGGATGCCTGTGGCATCGATACCTACGAGGTGGACATCGACACCTTCGATTGCTCCATGATCGGGGACAACACCGTTACCCTAACGGTGACCGATGTGAACGGCAACAGTGCCACTTGTACGGCAACTGTAACGGTAGAAGACCTTATAGACCCCGTGGTGGCCTGTATGGACATTACGGTGGAACTGGACGAGAACGGGATGGCCGTTATCACCCCGGAGGACGTGGCGACGATCTCGGACAACTGTGGCGTGCTTACCACGGCCATCGATATCTTCGAGTTCAGCTGTGACGATGTGGGGACCCCGGTAACGGTGCAGATATTCGCCAACGACGCGAGCGGGAACCTTTCCAGCTGTACCGCAGTGGTAACGGTAGTGGACACCCTTGCACCGGTGATCACCTGTCCAGCGGACCAAACGGTGGACCCGGGACCGGGCATGCTGTTCTATGAGGTGCCGGACTACTTCGCTACGGGCGAGGCCACGGCCATCGACAACTGTACCGACCCTGTGACGGTCACTTCCCAGGACCCGGCCGCGGGCACATTGTTGCCGGATGGCGTGTACACCATCACGCTGACGGCAGAGGACGAGTATGGTAATGCATCCACCTGCGAGTTCGAACTGACGGTAGAGAGCACTCTTGGATTGGACGACCTTCCGGTCGACCTGTCCACTATCGTTGTGTACCCGAACCCCGCGACGGATGTTGTGTTCATCAGCAACCCACAGAGCATTGCACTTGAGGAGGTGACAGTGTTCGATCTTGTGGGCAGGAAGGTGGCGAGCTATGATCTGAGGAATTCAGGGATAGAGACATCGCTCGACATCTCCAACCTAGCCACGGCCAGTTATACCCTGGTCATCGAGGGCAGTGGTGGACAGATTACCAAGCGACTGATCAAAGAGTAAGATCAATATTTGGTTAGTAAGTAGAGAACCCTCTGGAGCTATTCAACCTTCGTAACCATGTTACTATGGTGAAGTAGGTAGCGAAGGAGGGTTGTTTTATGTCGAATTGGCAAATTGATACTCGGTCTCAAATTTTCAGTATCTTTCTGAAAAACTTCGGGATGCGTAAGATTTTATTCGGCATTGGTATAGCATTGGTACTTGTTTTTGGTGTTCAGTATTGCGAATACCGCAAGGATGAGAAGGAACGCGTTATTCGCCATAGCTCCATCATTCAGAAACAACTCAAGAATGTCGGGAAGCTTGTAGTTACCGAAGGTTCTTATGCAGAGGTATTGAGCTACGAAGACTCTAAAAAACTCTATTTCGATTTCTTTTCCACCAAAAAAGCGTTGGTAGTTGTGAATGCCGAAGCGACCATTTCGTACGATCTAAGTCTTATTCAAACAGAAATTTCCGAAGAGATGAAAACGGTGACTATCACCCACATCCCTGAGCCGGAATTGAAGGTATACCCGAAAATTGAGTACTATGATATGGAGGAAGGGTATTTCAATAAATTCACTGCCGAAGACCTTAATGTTATTGCTTCGAGGGTGGATGATTCTTTACGTAAGAAGATTGAGGCTTCCAATTTAACCTCCAATGCGCAAAACAGACTGATCTCCGAATTACAGAAAATCTATATCCTCACCAATTCTATGGGATGGACTTTGGAGTACAAGGGAGAGGTGCTGGAGTCTCAAGAGTCCTTAAACGACCTAATGCTCTAATTTTTTGTAAAGAGAGGCCCATCCACCGCCATTAATGGCTTCTATACCGTTGGCTCGTAGAATGGAAGCTGCACTACCACTGCGTACACCACTGGCACAGCAAGTAATTACAGGCTTATTCCACTTTTTTATGTCTGCGATTCGCACGGACACCTGTTGCAATGGAATATGCTTAGAGCCAGGAATGGCTCCGTTGTTGTATTCTCCTTTGGTTCGCACATCTAAAATGATGGCGCCACGATTTTGAAAGTCGGCGATTTTCTTTTTCTTATTTCCGAATAAACCGAATAGTCCCATAGCGTTTTTACTGAATAGTTTCTTTTTTTAATAATTCCAATCCGCCGTCAATTAAATGAGCAATTTCAGGCCGAATGGTTTTCAATGCCTCTAAATGTTGAAGAATGGAGGAATTAGAGGTAAGTTCAAATAGTTCGAGGGGCAATAGCCAATCTGAGGGATGATCTTTCTTTAGTGCTTCAGAAATTGCTAATAGCGATTCTGTGTCAAGTGTGTCTGCTTCCCGAATGTCCCTAACTTTTCCATAAAGCGCATTGAGCTTTTGTTCTTCTTCCGATTGTGCGACCCGCACCGTTTCTGTTTCACTTATTTGATGCGTGGCCAAATCGAAACTTAAATAATCCGCTGCACCCGCAAAGGCAGATACGATGTCCATTCCTACAGCCATATCGAAATCACCATCTTCGGGAGCAAAGAGGACTTCACCTTTGTATTTAACTGTACAATCGGTAAATTGAATCAGCATCAGTTCCCCACCAAGGTTACGCATTCCCGTTACATTCATACCTTCTACGGTGATACCGCTTTCAAATTCGAACGCAATGGGCTTGCCATCATAAAAATTATACGCCTGTAAGTCCCTTGGTCCCATATTTTCAATGGCAAGGTTAATGCCTTTCAGTTTTCCCAAAGGAGAACGGAATCCGTTAGTATGTCTGCTTACGCCATGACCTATAACTTCTTTTTCTCTGTAGGCTAGTGCTGTGGGGCCTTCGGTTTCAAAATACACCACTTCATTGTCTTCATTCTGAATCATTCGCGTGAACACTCCAGAAATTTGAAGCCCCGTGCTTATTTCGATAGTACCTAACTGTTTAGAGCCGATCAACTTTTTAAGGCCACGCCACCCTCCTTTACGAACCGCCATGGTGTTGGCGAATTCTTCCAGTACTTCTTGTAGGTAAGCAAAGTCTGGAGTTACGTATAGTTGAGGTTGGGGTTTCGTAATATCAAAATCTTGGTAGGCAGCATCTATGGAATAAGGCATCTTTTTCACCTCTTCCTTCATGCACCATTCACTTTCGCCTATAGAAGATAATAATCCAGCTCCGTAAATCTTGGGATCTTCAACCGTTCCTACCATGCCATATTCTACCGTCCACCAATGAAGGTTACGGATCAACGAAATTTCAGAACGTTCTACTTCTTTGTTTTGAAGTACTTCTACCTTTTGCTCTGCCGCATCGATTTGATCCTGCGGAGTTCCTTCGGCTTCTTTCAGAATGGAAAGCTCCCGCACGGCCTCATACATTTCAGTATCATGGGCACTGGTAATGGCCTTGGCACCAATTTCTCCAAAACGACGTAAATATTCCGCATAATCTGGACTGGCGATGATGGGTGCGTGTCCTGCACCTTCATGAATAATGTCGGGTGCTGGTGTGTACTCAATATTCTCCAACTGACGAATATCGCTAGCGATGACAAGCACTTTATAGGCTTGGAACTCCATGAAAGCATTGGGTGGTATAAAACCATCTACGGCTACGGCAGCCCAACCGATTTCTTTTAGAATTCGGTTCATCCCATACATGGACGGAATGGAATCGATGGAGATTCCCGTTTTTTGCAAACCTTCTACATAGCTTTCGTGCGCCACTTTGCTGAGGTAATCTACATTTTTGCGCATTACATAACGCCAAACCGCTTGATTAATGGGCGTGTACTGCTCATAGTTTTGCGGTTTGATATACTGCTTAAGGTGCGGTGGTAACCGGTCGATCAATTCGTTGCTTTCAATCTTCTGTTCCATAGACAATCAAAAGTAAAGCAGTCCGTCATTCTATCCAAAATATGTACGTCCTTATTTTTGTAACTTGCACGCGATGAAAGGAACTACACGTAAGGAAGAGATCATTTCGGTAGCCTCTAGGCTCTTTGAAGAAAAAGGGTTTACAGCGGTTTCTGTAAGGGATATTGCCCAGGAAATGGGCATAAAAGCAGCCAGTCTGTACAATCATATAAGTAGTAAACAAGAAATCCTTTCATCCCTTATTCTAAAATTGGCAAGGGACTTCACCAAGGGCATGAATGGAGTACAAGAAGCCAATTCCTCGCCCTTGGAAAAGGTAAAGGCTCTTATCGAATTGCATATTGATATTACTGTGAACCATTCCGAAGCCCTGGCGGCACTCAATAACGATTGGATGCACCTACAGGGACAGGACTTGATCGATTTTGTACAAATGCGAGAAGATTACGAAGAGAACTTCAGAAATATCATTAGAAAAGGTGTGGAATTGGGGCAAATACAGCCGCGGCATCCCGAAGTCATTTTGTTTTCTATTCTTTCTACCCTTCGAACCTTGTATTTGTGGTATCAGAAAAGAGGCAAATTGGATGTAAATGTCCTGAAAAAGGACATGGCCGAAGTACTGCTACACGGCATTACGTAAGGTCTGGAGAATCGCCATTTGCATATCTAACTAACAATTGTTAGTTTTGTGTTCCTCAATCAGAAAATATAGTGGCAACATTCCATAAAATACCGATCAAAGATATCTATAAGGAAACCACCGATTGCAGCGTCATCACCTTCGATATCCCAGAGTCATTAACTTCCGAATTCGCTTTCCGCCAAGGACAGCACCTCACCTTAAAAGCCGAGATCGCTGGCGAAGATACCCGCCGATCCTACAGTTTATGTTCCAGCCCTTTGGAAGGGGCTTGGCGAGTGGCTGTAAAGCAGATTCCGGGTGGGAAATTTTCGACTTACGTAAATGAAGAGCTAAAGACAGGAGATACCTTAGAAGTGATGGCTCCTAGTGGTACTTTTGGTGTGGACTGCCAAACCGATGTTGCCAAGAATTACCTGTTTTTCGCAGCAGGTAGTGGAATTACCCCTGTACTCTCCATGATTAAGGCTCATTTGGCCCAAGAACCACAGTCCACCTGCAAGCTGTTTTATGTAAATAGAACCACAAAATCCATTATCTTTAAGGAAGAATTGGAACAGCTTCGTAATCAGTACTTTGGAAGGCTGGAAATCTATTATTTCCTGACCAAGGAACGACGTGATATCGAGCTTTTCAATGGCCGCTTCGACGATGCGAAAATGGAAGTGTTGGTGGGAACGTTTATAGACATTCCGGATACCAGTGAAGTGTTTTTATGTGGACCTGAAGAAATGGTGAATTACGTAGGTGATTATTTAGTGAAGGCAGGATTGCCTAAAGAACTGGTGCATTTCGAACTGTTTGTAACAGGGCTTTCGGAAGAAGACAAGAAACGGGCCGAACGTTTGGCTCAACAAAGCGTGGAAGGAGTGGAAGTAACCATTATCGATGGAGGAAAGGAATTCCACTTCACCATGACCGATGACTATGACAACATTTTGGACGCCGCCTTGGGTGCTGGTGCCGATCTTCCCTTTGCATGTAAAGGAGGGGTATGTAGCACCTGCAAGTGCCAGATACTGGACGGTGATGTTGAAATGAAAATAAATTATGCCTTGGAAGAACATGAGGTGGCTCAAAATTTTGTACTGAGCTGCCAAGCAGTGCCCACTTCCGAATCGGTGAAAGTAGATTTTGATGTGTAACAGCTTGGAAAAGCTTAAAGCATAAGATATGAGTGAAAAAGAAGTAAAAAACCTAGAAGCGATTTTTGAAGCGCGCATTGCACGCGATGAGAAGATTGAACCTAAAGATTGGATGCCGGAGAAGTATCGCAAGACACATATCCGACAAATTTCCCAACATGCCCATTCCGAAATAATAGGAATGCTCCCGGAAGGAAATTGGATCACCAGAGCTCCGTCCTTGCGAAGAAAGGCTGCTTTATTGGCCAAAGTTCAAGACGAAGCGGGGCACGGATTGTATTTGTATTCTGCCTGCGAAACCTTGGGTGTTTCCCGTGACGAACTGTATGATCAGTTACACAGCGGTAAGGCAAAGTATTCTTCCATTTTTAACTACCCTACCGTGACTTGGGCCGATATAGGTGCCATTGGTTGGTTGGTAGACGGAGCGGCCATTATTAATCAGGTGCCATTGTGCAACACTTCTTTTGGACCCTATGCCCGTGCCATGGTTCGTGTTTGCAAGGAAGAGAGTTTCCATCAGCGTCAGGGGTATGAAATTATGCTTACCCTTTGCAATGGAACCGAAGAGCAAAAGGCAATGGCTCAGGATGCATTGAACCGTTGGTGGTGGCCTAGTTTGATGATGTTGGGGCCCACAGATGCAGAATCTGTGCATACCGAACAATCCATGAAATGGAAATTGAAGCGTAAGACCAATGATGAGTTGCGCCAACAATTCATAGATCAGACCGTACCCCAAGCCGATATTTTAGGAATAACCGTTCCCGATCCCGATTTAAAGTGGAACGAGGAAAGAGGATCTTACGATTTTGGTGAAATCGATTGGGACGAATTCTGGCAAGTGGTAAAAGGGCATGGTCCCTGTAACAAAGAGCGTATGAATGCTCGTGTGGGCGCATGGGAAAGAGGAACTTGGGTGCGTGATGCCGCTATGGCCTATGCCGAAAAGCAAGAAAAGAAAAAAGTATCTAAAGCAAGTTAATTGAGCGATATGAAGAAAAATTGGCCCTTATGGGAAGTGTTTGTCCGTAGTAAAAATGGACTGGAGCACCGTCATTTTGGAAGTTTGCATGCAGCCGATGCCGATATGGCACTGGAAAATGCCCGCGACGTATATACCCGTCGTAATGAAGGAGTGAGTATTTGGGTGGTAGAAAGTAAACACATTACGGCTTCAAACCCCGAAAACAATGGCGAAATGTTCGAACCTGCTCAGGATAAGGTATATCGTCATCCTACTTTTTACGATCTCCCCGATGAGGTAAAGCACATGTAATATGAAGAACGAAGCTTTATATACCTACATATTAGGATTGGCCGACAACAGCCTTATTTTAGGACAGCGATTGGGAGAATTGTGTGGGCATGGCCCAAGTTTGGAGACGGATATTGCCTGTACCAATATTTCTTTGGATTTAATTGGTCAGACTAGAACTTATTATCAATATGCTGCTAAGGTTTCTGGTAAAGAAATCACTGAGGACGATGTTGCTTTTCTGAGACTTGAACGGGAATACCGAAATGTATTGTTGGTAGAACAACCCAATACACATTTCGGGTTTGTAATTGCCCGTCAGTATCTGTTCGATGTATTCCATCTTTTATTTCTGAATGAATTACAGCATAGCAAAGACGAGACCCTTTCGGCCATCGCCAAGAAGGGAATCAAGGAAGTAAGCTATCACAAAAGGTTTTCCGGTGATTGGGTAAAACGTTTGGGAGACGGTACTGAGGAAAGTCATAAAAAAATGCAGGAAGCCGTTAACGCACTTTGGAGATATACAGATGAATTGTTCGAAATGTCTGAAGGTGATCAGCAAATGGCCACTGAAGGAATAGGCGTTGATCTTTCGAAGTTGAAGGAAGCTTACTATGAAGAGGTGTCTGAGTTACTTTCGGAAGCTACTTTGGAAGTTCCGGAACGGAAGTACTTCAGCTATGGAGGAAAGAAAGGCATACATACCGAGCATATGGGATATCTATTATCCGATTTACAATATATGCAGCGTACCTATCCGAATATGCAGTGGTAAAAACCTAGTGATCCATGACAATTGCCTTGCATCCGAATATCGATTCTCACTTAATAGAAACCTTAGAATTGGTTTCAGATCCCGAAATACCGGTATTAACGGTACTAGATCTGGGTGTGATTCGAGAAGCGGTTGAACGGGATGGTGTGGTTCAGATTAAATTGACACCTACCTATTCGGGATGTCCGGCAATGGATGTGATAGGAGATGATCTAAGAACTGCATTTGCCAAGGTTGGAAAAGAAGTCCATGTAGAATTAGTGCTTGCCCCGGCTTGGACTACCGATTGGATTAGTGAAGCAGGTAAGCGCAAGATGGAAGACTATGGTATTGCCGCTCCCTTAGAGGAAACGGCCGATAAAGATGCGCTGCTAGGAAATAAAAGAATAGTAAAGTGCCCACAATGTGGGAGTACAAATACCCATTTGGTAAGTCAGTTTGGTTCTACGGCCTGCAAAGCACTTTTTAAGTGCGATGATTGCTTGGAGCCATTTGATTATTTCAAATGTTTAAAATAAACGTCATCCAAGATGTCACCCTGAGCGAGCCTGCGTTGAGCGCAGTCGAAACGTTAAGGGCACGGAAGGATGTTAATAAAGACTACAAAACAATTGGAAACAATACTAACCAACATCGAAAACGGTGTGGCGAGGCTAACCTTGAATCGCCCTGAAGTTTTCAACAGTTTCAACAGGGAAATGGCATTGGCGTTTCAATCGGCTTTAGATCATGCCGAAAAAGACGAAGCTATCCGTGCTATTGTCATTACAGGAAGTGGAAAGGCCTTTTGTGCCGGACAGGATCTAAAGGAGGTAACCACTCCCGAATTGAACCCCGGCTTCAAAAAAATATTGGAAGAGCACTACAATCCCATTATTTCAAGAATCCGAAACATCAAAAAGCCTATTATCGCTGCGGTGAATGGTGTAGCAGCTGGAGCAGGAGCCAACATTGCCTTGGCTTGCGATATTGTCGTGGCTTCGGAAAAGGCAAGTTTTATTCAGGCTTTTAGTAAAATCGGACTGATTCCCGACAGTGCTGGAACATTTTTCTTACCAAGATTGATCGGTTTTCAGAAAGCATCTGCATTAATGATGTTGGGTGATAAAGTATCCGCTTCAGAGGCCGAACAACTGGGAATGGTGTACAAGGTGTTATCCTTAGAGGAATTTGCTGATGGTGTCTCACAATTGGCCAATACATTAGCCCAAATGCCTACTAAAGCATTAGGTATGACCAAAGAATTGATGAATGCTTCCATGACCAACGATTTGCAGTCGCAATTGCACATGGAGTCCAAATATCAAATAGAAGCGGCCCAAAGCGATGATTACAGGGAAGGCGTAGCTGCTTTTGTAGAAAAACGCAAACCGAATTTTACCGGAAAGTGATTAACGATTTATGATGTTTGATTGGTGATTTTAGAATGAAAGCGAACAACCTTGAAGATAGATTAATACAATTTGCAATAGATGTAATTTCGGTGTGTAAAAGCTTAGATAACTCGTTTGCAGCGGAGCATTTGGCAAAACAGCTCATTCGTTCGGCAACTTCTTCGGCTCTTAATTATGGTGAAGCAAGATCTGGAGAATCAACACGAGATTTTTTTGCATAAAATGAAGATTTGTTTAAAAGAACTAAGGGAAACCGGAGTTAACATGAAAATTCAGAAGGGGGCAAACCTTATTTTGGATTCAGAAGGATTAGATAAGTTACTTATAGAAAATAATGAACTCATTTCCATTTTTGTGGCGAGTATAAAAACGGCAAGTTCGAAACTAAAATAAAATTCAAAATAATCATTTAGTTAATGACAGCTCAACAATCAGGAATCAACAATCAGCATTCTCCAATTCATAAAGTCGGAATTATTGGAAGCGGAACCATGGGAAGTGGAATCGCACAGGTTGCAGCCACGGCTGGTTGTAAGGTAAAATTATTCGATACAAAACCAGAAGCTTTGGAAAAAGCCAAGGCCAGTTTAGTAAAGATCATGAACCGTTTGGTAGAGAAAGGAAGGATCGATGCCGATGAGAAAAGTAGAATCGAAGGGAACATTACCTATGTTCATTCTTTGGAAGACCTTTCCGATTCTGACCTTACCATAGAAGCCATTATTGAGAATCTGGAGATTAAGAAGAAGGTGTTTCAAGAGTTGGAAAGCTATGTCTCCAGAAGATGCATCATTGCCTCCAATACTTCCTCCTTGTCCATAGCATCCATAGCGGCATCCCTAAAAAGACCAAAAAGGTGTATTGGGATTCACTTTTTCAATCCTGCACCCTTAATGAAGTTGGTTGAGGTAATCCCTGCAGTGCAGACCTCGAGTAAGGCTACTAAAGTGGTGATGGAAACCATAGAAGGTTGGAATAAAACCGTAGCATTGGCAAAAGACACTCCCGGATTTATTGTAAATCGTGTGGCTCGTCCATTTTATGGGGAATCACTGCGCATTTATGAAGAAGGGATAGCCGATTTCGCTACCATCGACTGGGCATTGCGAAGCTTGGGAGGTTTCCGAATGGGACCATTCGAGTTGATGGATTTCATTGGTAACGACGTGAATTACACGGTTACGGAAACTGTTTTTAAGGAATTCTATTACGATCCGCGATACAAACCTTCCTTTACCCAAAAGCGTTTGAGCGAAGCAGGGTATTTGGGTCGAAAAACAGGAAAAGGGTATTACAGTTATTCGGAAGGGGCAGAGAAACCCCAACCCAAGGAAGATGTTGCTTTGGCACAAAAGATATTTGATCGTGTGCTGGTGATGCTTATTAATGAAGCCGCCGATGCCTTGTTTTTGAACATAGCTTCAGCAGAGGATATCGATAATGCCATGACCAAAGGGGTAAATTACCCTAAAGGATTGCTGGCTTGGGCCGATGAGCAGGGAATCGACTGGTGTGTGGAGAAATTAGATGCCTTGTATGACGAATACCATGAAGATCGATACAGATGTTCGCCTTTATTGAGGAGAATGCATAAGAACCAGGAATCTTTCTTTTAATGAAGGAAGTTGCTAAGTACTATATAGAGGATAAATTTATTATCACCGGCAGAGGATTGGTTTTTGCCGGACATATTATGGAAGGGGATTTTATAACAGGTGATATCATAGAATTTCCTTTTATGAGTGAATTACTGAGAAGGAAAGTACTAGGGATTGAATTTAGTAGAAATCCTATTCGAATAGAAGATGTTGACAAGAGGAAGACTGGGGTTCTGGTGGATAGTATTGATGAAGACGAAATGAAGCGAATTAGACATTCCGATTTTGGAGGAGTTGAAGCCAGAATTTATAGCGATAGATAATATGCAAGGAGAAAAGATACCCTATAAAATGCTATCCCTCGATGCCTTTAGTACCTGGCTCGGGATTGAAATATTGGAGTGCGAGATTGGTAGATGTAAGGTGGCTTTAACAGTGCGTCCCGAAATGTTGAATAGCATGGGATATGCCCATGGAGGTATCAGTTATTCGTTGGCAGATACGGCTTTCGGATTTGCAGCCAATACCCATGGAAAATATGCGGTTTCTATTGAAACCAGCGTAAATCACATCGAGGCTTTGGAAGCCGGGGATTACTTAACGGCAGAAGCGGTGATCGATGTGCAAAAAAAGAAAGTGGGCTTTAATGTGATCGAAGTGAAACGAGGAGAAGAAATAGTAGCCCTTTTTAAAGGAGTTGTATATAGAACCAGCAAGGACTGGGAAGAATAGAAAATATAAAATGGAAGCATATATCATAGACGGAGTACGAACTCCCATTGGAAATTACAAAGGAACCCTAAGTCCAGTACGTACAGACGATTTGGGCGCTCATGTTATTAAGGAATTGGTAGATCGCAATCCCAATATTCCCAAAGAAGCCTATGACGATGTTATTATGGGCTGTGCCAATCAGGCAGGAGAGGATAATAGGAATGTAGCGCGTATGGCGCTGCTGCTGGCAGGACTGCCCTTCACCGTGCCCGGTGAAACAGTCAATAGGCTGTGCAGCAGTGGATTGTCAGCCATCATTCAAGCCAATCGCGCTATTAAAGCAGGAGATGGCGATCTGTTTATCTCTGGGGGGGTTGAAAACATGACCCGCGGGCCCTACGTAATTGCTAAGCCATCTTCAGCATTTGGAAACGACAGTAAAATGTATGATTCCAGTTTCGGGTGGCGTTTCGTGAACAGGAAAATGCATGAATTATACGGTACCGACGGCATGGGAAATACCGCCGAGAATTTGGTGGAGAAATATGATATTTCCCGCGAAGATCAGGACGCTTTTGCGTATTGGAGTCAGATGAAGGCTGCCAAGGCCAGGGAATCTGGAAGATTATCCAAGGAAATTGTTGAGGTAAGCATTCCGCAACGAAAGAAAGATCCTATTGTTTTTGCACAGGACGAGTTCATAAAACCAACGACTACCAAAGAGATTTTGGCGAAGCTTCGACCTGCTTTCAAAAAAGAAGGGGGAAGCGTGACTGCTGGAAATTCATCAGGATTGAATGACGGAGCAGCCGCTACCATTGTTGCTTCTGAAGAAGCTGTAAAGAAATACAATTTGAAGCCATTGGCGCGCATCGTTAGTTCTGCTGTAGTCGGGGTAGAGCCTAGAATCATGGGAATTGGTCCTGTACAGGCGAGCAATAAGGCATTGGAGAAAGCCGGATTGAAGATGGAGGATATGGACGTGATAGAATTAAACGAAGCTTTTGCTTCTCAAGCTCTAGCTTGTATCCGCGAGTGGGGCTTGGCCGATGATGATCCGAGAATTAACCCGAATGGCGGATCCATAGCTATTGGACATCCATTGGGTGTTACAGGAACCCGAATTGCCTATTCCGCTGCGTTGGAGTTGCAGGAAACAGGAAAACGCTATGCGCTTATCACTATGTGTGTAGGAGTGGGACAGGGATATGCTGCTATTATCGAAAATGTAAACTTATAAAAGTCACCTCGAGCGCAGTCGAGAGGTTTTACTATGAAAATATTAATCATTGGCGGAAACGGAACCATTGGAAAGAAAGTGACAGCTTACTTTCAACAGAAACACAATGTAATTATCGGCGGAAGAAGTAGTGGTGATATTTCGATTGATATTTCCGATTCCGATTCCATCAAAAAGGCTTTGGATCAAATCGGAGAATTGGATGCCATTGTCAATGTTTCTGGAGAGGCCAAATGGGATAAGTTCGAGAACCTTTCAGAAGAAGATTTTTACATCGGAATTAGAAGTAAACTGATGGGCCAAGTGAATCTCGTTCGAATTGGGAAAGATTACCTAACAAAAGGAGGCTCTATCACCCTCACGACCGGAATCTTGGCCGATGATCCGGTAGATATGACCACGAGTGCCGCTATGGTAAACGGTGGAATTCACAGTTTTGTGAAGGCTGTAGCCTTGGAATTGGAAGGTGTTCGGATCAATTCCGTATCGGCAGGATTGGTAGAAGATGCTTTCGAAAAATATAAAGATTACTTTCCTGGGCACGATCCTGTTTCTATGAATAAAGTGGTGAACGGATATGCCAAAAGTGTGGAAGGGAAAATCAACGGACAAATCATACGAGTAAACGCATAAAAATTTTGTCGCCTCGAGCGCAGTCGAGAGGCTTCAAGATTATGAAACTATAAAATGATGCAAAAAACACAACATTACGTTCAAGGACAGTGGCTAGACGGCCAGGGAGAAGGAACTCCTATTCTGGATTCCGTTACGGGTGAGCATTTCACAAGTGTCACCGTTGAAGGCTTGGATATTCCGGATATCCTTCAGTACGGAAGGGATAAGGGAGATACCCTTCGTAAAATGACCTTTCAGGAACGCGGATTGATGCTCAAGAAATTGGCAATGTACCTTAATAAGCGTAAAGAACAATTTTACGAACTGAGCTACAGAACGGGTGCTACCAGAATTGACAGTTGGATCGATATTGAAGGAGGATTCGGTAATTTATTTGCCAATGCTTCCCTGCGAAAACTGTTTCCCAATCAGCCGTATCATGTAGAAGGAGACCCAATCGATTTGTCCCGTGGCGGGCGTTTCATGGCCCATCATATCATGGTACCCAAAAGAGGGGTTGCCGTGCACATCAATGCATTTAATTTCCCAGTATGGGGAATGTTAGAAAAGTGTGCAGTAAACTGGATGGCTGGAATGCCAGCGGTTGTATTGCCTGCGCCGCAAACGGCCTATTTGGCCGAAGCGGTTGTAAAAGAAATCATAGCTTCTGGAATTTTACCGGAAGGTGCCATTCAATTAATTAGTGGAACGGCACGAAACATATTGGATACGGTGCAATCTCAGGATGTAGTTACATTCACAGGATCTGCATTCACTGGAAGAAAACTGAAGAACCACCCACAATTGATAGAGGAATCTGTTCCCTTTACCATGGAGGCGGATAGTTTGAATGCTTCCATTCTGGGTGAAGATGCGGTTCCTGGGACTCCTGAGTTCGACTTGTTCATCAAAGAAGTTCGAAAAGAAATGACCGTAAAGGCTGGGCAAAAGTGTACTGCCATCCGTAGGATTATTGCTCCAGAAAGTGTATTGGAAGACGTACAGATCGCGCTTGGTAAGCAGCTGGATCGTGTCACTATTGGAGATCCCCGCCTGAAGGAAGTGCGAATGGGAGCTTTGGTAAGCGATGCGCAACGTGCTTCCGTTAGGGAGCAAGTAGCCAAGATCGCGGAATCTGCCAATATTGTGTATGGAAACTTAGATGAGGTAGAAACCATTGGAGCTGATGCCAAAAAAGGAGCTTTCCTTAAGCCGATCTTACTTCGTGAGGATGATCCTTTCAAAAATGAAGCGGCACATGTTACAGAAGCCTTTGGTCCGGTAAGCACCTTAATGCCGTATAAGAATTTGGACGAAGCCATTACTCTTTCACAAATGGGGAAAGGATCTTTGGTATCCTCCATCTGTACTTTCGACGATAAGATCGCCAAAGAATATACCGTAAATGCGGCTTCCCATCACGGACGTATCCTCATTCTGAATAGAGAAAATGCTAAACAGAGTACGGGGCACGGTTCTCCGTTGCCAACTTTGGTGCATGGAGGCCCAGGTCGTGCCGGAGGTGGAGAAGAAATGGGAGGAATGCGTGGGGTAAAACACTATTTACAGCGCTGCGCCATTCAGGGGACGCCTACAACTTTAACTGAGGTGACGGGTATTTATCAGCCTAAAGGAGCTTATAAAGAGGCAGAACAACATCCTTTTAAATACCATTGGGAGGATATTGAGCCAGGAATGTCCATGAAAACCCATAAGCGAACCATTACCGATAGCGATATTGTAAACTTCGCTAATCTTACGTGGGATCATTTTTATGCGCATACGGATATTACTTCTTTAGACGGAAGTATTTTCGAAAAGCGAACTGCCCACGGATATTTCATTTTAGGTGCAGCAGCAGGATTGTTCGTATATCCCAACAAAGGACCTGTAGCGGCGAATTATGGATTGGAAGACTGCCGATTCTTACGCCCTATTTATCACAATGACACCATTTATGTACGACTTACCTGTAAGCAGAAGATAGATCGCGAGCAACGCGGAACCGAATTACCAAGCGGGATTGTAAAATGGTATGGAGAAGTATTCGATGAAGATGACGAATTGGTGGCCATTGTTACGGTATTGACCATGGTACAGAAGAAGCAGACCACCTTTACCGAAATGACTTCCGAAAAGATAAATGAATGCCTTGCCAAGCTAACCGAAGATGCTAAACCAAATTGGGGAGATTTAACGCCCCAGACCATGTTGGAGCATTTGGAGTATACCTATAGAATTGCATCGGGAGAAATTCAGGATTTTGAGATTTCTACACCTGAAAAGATTTTAGAAAAGGTACATGCAACGCTGTACAACTATAAGAAAATGCCATCGGGATATGACTTTCCATTAGCCGAACGATCTGAGATTACCAAGGCCAAGCATCCCGATTTGGAAACGGCGAAAGCTAAATTGTTAGAGGCTAGAGAAGAATACTTAGCCTATTTCAAGCAAAACCCAGAAGCCAGAACCAAGAATGTGGTGTTTGGCGAACTGAATAAATTCGAATGGTATTTATTGGAGCGAAAGCATCTAAACCACCATTTCGAACAGTTTAACCTATTAGATTAATTAAAACAATGTCTGGTCGAGCGCCCGCCTGCAGGACGGGCAGGCAGTCGAGACCTAATGGATAGAATATAAAAAACATGAGCGATCCATACGTAAAAGAACATATAGAAAACGGAATCTCAACCATAGAATTCTTTCACCCGGCCCATAACAGTTTGCCGGGGGATATTTTGGCCAAATTGGCCCAAACGATTACAGATGCCGGAAATAATGATGAAGTAAAAGTAATTATCCTTAAGAGTGGTGGCGATCGTACCTTCTGTGCAGGAGCTAGTTTTAAGGAACTTATCAATATCAACGATGCCGAAACAGGGCGTGTGTTTTTCAGTGGTTTTGCCAATGTAATCAATGCCATGCGCAAATGCCCAAAGTTCATCATTGGAAGGATTCAAGGGAAGACCGTTGGCGGTGGAGTTGGAGTAGCATCAGCTACGGATTACTGTATGGCCACGAAATATGCCTCTATCAAGTTGAGTGAATTGAATGTAGGGATTGGCCCATTTGTAGTGGGACCCGCCGTGGAACGTAAATTGGGATTAACGGGAATGTCCCAAATAGCCATCGATGCCAATTCTTTTTATGATGCCGAATGGGCACGACAGAAAGGATTGTTCGCCCAAGTGTATGAATCGACTGAGGCTTTGGATGAAGCCGTTCAGGCATTTGCAGAGAATCTTTGTAATTACAATCCAGAAGCCATGCGCGAAATGAAAAAAATCTTCTGGAAAGGAACGGAAGATTGGGATGATTTATTGGCTGAAAGAGCTGCCATTTCAGGGAGACTAGTGCTTTCTGATTTCACAAAAGAAACATTGAAGAGATTTAAATAATGATTTACTCCTTTAAAGGACATATACCTGTAGTTCACGAGTCAAGTTTCGTGCATCCGCTAGCTGCGGTTACGGGTAATGTGATTATTGGAAAGGATTGCTATATAGGTCCGGGAGCTGCCATTCGCGGTGACTGGGGCGAGATCATTTTAGAGGATGGTGTGAATGTACAGGAAAACTGTACGGTTCATATGTTTCCCGGAAAGAGCATCGTACTGAAAGAAGGAGCCCATGTGGGGCATGGTGCAGTGATTCATGGAGCCAATCTAGGAAGGAACTGCCTCATAGGCATGAACAGTGTCATTATGGACGATGCCGAAATAGGCGATGAATGTATCGTAGGAGCCATGAGCTTTGTGAAAGCAGAAACTACTTTCAATAAGCGCCAATTGATTGTTGGTAATCCCGCGAAGGCGGTGAAGGAAGTTTCGGATGAAATGATCGCTTGGAAAACTGCTGGGACAAGATTGTACCAGCAATTGCCTTCAGATTGTCATGAAAGTCTACGAGAAGTAGAGCCGCTGAGGGAAATTCCGAAGGATCGTCCCGTACAGGAAAATTTTTATCAAACATTAGAAGAATTCAGAAAAGAAAAATAATCGCAAGCAATGCCAGAAGTTGAATTTAAACTCCCAAAAATGGGAGAGTCCATTACCGAAGGAACCATCTTAAACTGGGTGGTTCAAGAAGGGGAATCGTTTGAGGAAGGCGATATTTTGGTCGAAGTGGGTACCGATAAGGTAGATAACGAAGTGCCCGCTCCTGCTGCCGGAACCATGGTAAGTCATAAAGTGGCTGTCAAAGATATAGTTGCAGTGGGAGCGACTATTGCGGTTTTGGATACTTCGGCCGAGGCAGTTGTTAAAAAGCAGGAAGCATCCGCTTCCGAAAGTCCGGCTAAGAAATCGGCGGCACCTACGAAAACTTCAAAAGCCAAGAAATCTGTATCCCAAACAGCCTTCAAGGTAAATGAAAATGTATTCATTTCTCCCTTGGTGGACAGCATGGCCAGAAAACACCACATTAGCTATGAGGAACTGGCCCGTATTCCGGGAACGGGAAAGGACGGACGACTTCGAAAAAGCGATATAGCGAATTATATTGAAGAGGGGAGACCCTTTCAGTTTGCACAGCCAGTAACCGAATCATCAGGATTCAAGGTGCCCGATCTTCAGTTTGACAAAGGAACTGGTAAGATTGTGGAAATGGACCGTATGCGTGAGATGATTGCCGATCACATGGTATTCAGTAAGCATACTTCTCCACACGTGACGGCTTATGTTGAGGCAGATCTTACGGATATGTTCAATTGGAGGAATGCGAATAAAGTGGCATTTCAGGAAAAACACGGAGAGAAACTCACTTTCACTCCGCTATTTATAGAGTGTGTTGCAAAAGCCATTCAGGCCTTTCCTATGATTAATTCCTCTTTAGATGGGAAGAACATCATCGTAAAAGAGAACATCAATATAGGGATGGCTACTGCCCTTCCTAGTGGAAACCTTATCGTTCCCGTTGTAAAGGATGCCGATAAGAAAGATTTGAAAGGGTTGGCTGCAGCTACCAACGAATTGGTTACCAAGGCGCGTGAGGGTAATTTAAAGGGAGATGATACCAAGGGAAGCACCTTTACCATTAGTAATGTGGGTACGTTTGGTAGTTTGATGGGTACGCCTATCATCAATCAGCCAGAAGCCGCGATTTTGGCCACGGGAATCATCAAGAAAAGAGCTGAGGTGATGGAACGCCCAGAAGGGGATTCCATCGAAATAAGAAATATGATGTATTTGTCCCTTTCCTTCGACCACCGTATTGTAGATGGATATTTAGCAGGCTCCTTCCTCCGTAGAATAGCGGATGAGATGGAAGGGTTTGATATTAATAGAACGATTTAATTATGATAACGACTGAAACCATAAAAATCACCACAGTAGAAAACTCTAAAGTATCCGAATTGGACTTCGGGAATATCCCCCTTGGGAGAACCTTTACGGACCATATGTTTATTTGCGATTATCACGATGGACAATGGAACAATCCTAGGGTAGAGCCACTGTCTCACATTCCAACACATCCTGCAGCCATGGCCTTACATTATGGTCAGGCGATTTTCGAAGGAATGAAGGCTACGGTTTCTGAAGACGGAATCCCAATGTTATTTCGTGCCCAAAAGAATGCAGCTCGGCTTAATTTCAGTGCGCGCCGAATGGGAATGCCCGAATTTCCGGAGGATCTATTTGTGGAAGGATTGAAAACCTTGGTGAATGTAGAACGCAATTGGATTCCCCCGCAAGATGGAAGCGCTCTATATCTGCGTCCGTTTATGTATGCCGATGAACCCTTTATTGGAATGCGTGCAGCGACCAGTTTCAAATTTTTGATCATTGCCTCTCCAGCCGGACCTTTCTTCAGTAAGAGAATCAAATTGTGGGCGGAGAAAAAATACATCCGCGCGGCCGAGGGAGGTACTGGTGAAGCCAAAGCAGCTGGGAATTATGCTGCCGCCATTCGCCCTACCGAGATTGCCAAATCGAAAGGATACGACCAAGTCCTATGGTTAGATGCTAATGAACATAAGTACATTCAAGAAGTAGGGACGATGAATATTTTCTTCAAGATAGGAGGAAAGTTCATTACGCCTAACCTTGATGGAGCTATTTTGGATGGAATCACCCGAATGAGCGTGGTCGATGTATTAGAGGATAAAGGCTTCGAGGTAACACAACGCCCAATTACCATTGACGAAATAAAAGAAGCTTCCGACAATGGTACTTTAGAAGAAGCCTTTGGGACGGGAACCGCCGTTGGCATAGCTTACATTCAAGAAATTGGATGGGGGGATGAAACGATTCATGTAAGTGATGAGAGTCCGGTGGGATTGGATGTGAACGATACACTCAATGCCATAAAAACAGGTAAAATTGAAGATAAATTTAATTGGATGACCCAAGTTCAATAAAATGATAAAAGAACAAGTACAAGATTTGAACGCTGCTGAATTAGATACGGAAATATTGCTGAAGGGATTCAGGAATTTAGTGACCGCCAAGGCCATGACCTTCCTTTATGAGGAGAACTTTAAAGTGGTGTCTAAATATGTTCATGCAACTTCTAGAGGGCATGAAGTGATTCAGACGGCCGTTGGAATGCAGCTAACCCCTAAAGACTATGCATTTCCTTACTATAGGGATGATAGTATGCTGTTGGCAATAGGGATGAAACCCTATGAGTTGATGCTACAGGTATTGGCTAAAAAAGACGATCCTTTCTCAGGAGGAAGGACGTATTATAGTCACCCAAGTTTGAGGGATGAGGATAAGCCCAAAATCCCACACCAAAGTTCTGCTACCGGAATGCAGGCTATTCCCGCAACAGGAGTCGCTATGGGATTCTGGTATAAGGAAAGCTTAGGACAGGATATCGACGCCCCTATTGTGGTATGTTCCCTTGGGGATGCTTCGGTGACTGAAGGGGAAATTGCTGAGGCATTTCAGATGGCGGCATTAAAGCAATTGCCTATTCTGTATTTGGTTCAGGATAATGGATGGGACATTAGCGCCAATGCAGAAGAAACAAGAGCACAGGATGCTTATGAATACGCTCAAGGATTCCATGGTTTGGATGCCGTATCCATAGACGGGACTGATTTTGTTGAATCGTATACAACTATTCAAAATGTCATAAAGATCATTCGTAAGGAAAGACGTCCTTACTTGGTTCACGCCAAAGTTCCTTTACTGAATCACCATACGTCTGGAGTACGGATGGAATGGTACCGGGATGATTTGGAAGAGGCCCGAAGTCGGGACCCTTATCCGAAGTTTAAAGAATTATTGAAATCCCGTGGTTTGTCTGAAGACGAATTGCAAGCGATAGAAAACGAATGTATTGATGTCGTTCGGGCCGATCTGGATAAAGCTTTGCAAGCTGAAGATCCAAAACCCGAAGATTTATTTACCCACGACTTTGCACCAACTCCCATTACCGAAGAATCTGGGGATCGTTCTCCTGAGGGTGCCGATAAGGTGGTTATGGTAGATTGTGCCCTTTTTGCCATTGAGGAAATCATGGCAAAGCATAACGAGTGTCTGCTATACGGACAAGACGTTGGAGGAAGGCTAGGTGGGGTGTTCCGTGAAGCGGCTACTTTAGCCCAAAAGTTTGGGGACAACCGAGTTTTTAATACCCCAATACAAGAAGCCTTTATTGTAGGATCTACTGTAGGAATGAGTGCAGTAGGACTAAAACCCATTGTTGAGGTACAGTTTGCCGATTACATTTGGCCGGGACTGAACCAGCTTTTTACCGAAGTAAGCCGTAGCTGCTACCTATCTAACGGAAAATGGCCTGTTTCCATGATTTTGCGTGTTCCTATTGGCGCTTATGGTAGTGGAGGGCCTTATCACTCTTCTTCTGTAGAAAGTGTGGTAACAAATATTAGAGGACTTAAGATTGCCTATCCTAGTAATGGGGCCGACCTAAAAGGACTGATAAAGGCAGCCTATCACGATCCGAATCCGGTTGTTATTTTTGAACACAAGGGCTTGTATTGGAGTAAGGTTCCCGGAACCAAGGGAGCTACTTCGGTGGAGCCTGCAGAGGATTACGTGCTACCTTTTGGAAAAGCTTGGGTCCTTCAGGAAATTTGGAAGCAGGAAGAAGAGGAAACCCTTTCTATCATTACCTATGGTATGGGGGTTCACTGGGCCATGAATGCCTCCGAAGAACTCGGAATGAAAGATAACATAGAAGTCGTAGATCTAAGGACATTGCATCCGTTGGATTACGATACCGTTTTCAAAAGTGTGAAGAAATGCGGAAAGTGCTTGGTGGTTACCGAAGAGCCTTCAGAAAACAGTTTCAGTAGGGCGCTGCAGGGTAGAATTCAGGAAGAATGTTTTCAGGAGTTAGATGCCCCTGTTATGGTGATTGGTAGTGAAAACATGCCTGCCATTCCATTGAATTCCACTTTGGAACAGACCATGATCCCTTCCGTAGAAAAAGTGAAAAAGAAAATTCAGGAAATACTGAACTACTAAAAGAAAAGCCGTTCAACAGAACGGCTTTTTTATTGAATGTATGTTTTCAACATTAGTTTAAAGTTTTTTGACCGTTTGTTCATGTTTCTTGAGTGCAAGAGAACTCTTTTCTGATTATTTAATATGTAATTTTCTAATTTCGTGCAGATTTTAATTGCTGTGTAGCATTGTCAAATGAGGGTGTTATACGGAAGGGTAATTCAGAAATAATTATAAGTACATGAAAGCATTTTTGAGTAATCTAGCTTTAGCTATACTGTTTTTTGGGGTTTTTAATAATGGCAATATAACAGCCCAAACTCAAATAGGAAGTGACATTAATGGGGATCCTTCTCAGGATGACCTTTTTGGAGGCGCTATAAGTATGAATAGTGATGGCACTAGATTGGCTGTCGGAGCGATCGGTAACGATGGAGGTGGAGATGGCCGGGGTGAGGTTAGAGTATTTGATCTTGAAGATGGGGAATGGATTCAAATAGGTGGTGATATTAATGGTCTTTCTGATAATGATAATTTAGGGAATTCAGTAAGCTTAAACGCAGATGGATCTGTTTTGGCTATAGGCGCCCAAACAAGTGACGTTAATGGGACAAACTCTGGCCGTGTAGTA
Organism: Aureisphaera galaxeae; assembly: GCF_028561275.1. GTDB lineage: Bacteria > Bacteroidota > Bacteroidia > Flavobacteriales > Flavobacteriaceae > Aureisphaera > Aureisphaera galaxeae. Next base: position 1,032,648 of record NZ_JAQQTF010000002.1, on the reverse strand, counting down.
GTATTCGAATTAATTGGAAGCAACTGGGTACAGCTGGGATCAACATTAAATGGCCCCATTGCTGGCGATCTATTCGGGTGTTCTGTAAGTTTAAGCGGTGATGGCAACACTATGGCAATTGGTGCTAGGGGCAATGATGATAATGGGTTAAGCACAGGTGAGGTAAAGGTCTTCGAGTTTAGTGGAGGGGAATGGGTTCAAAAAGGACAGGATATTAATGGAGAAGAAATTGTAGATGGGTTTGGCAATACAGTGAGTTTAAGTGATGACGGGACTCGATTCGCATCTGGGTCATGGTTTCATGATGGAAATGGTGTTAGTTCCGGACGCGCTAGGGTTTTTGAATATCAAGGAGCTAATTGGGTTCAGGTTGGTAATGATATTAATGGTGAGGCTGCGAGTGATTTGTCTGGACATTGGGTGAGTTTAAGTGGAAATGGGCAAGCAATTGCGGTTGGCGCTGTCGGTAATGATGGAAATGGATCAAGTTCTGGACATGTTCGAGTGTACAATGATATTAATGGTGGGTGGTTAAAAATTGGAGATGATATAGATGGAGAAAATGAGTTCGATCAATCGGGTAATCCCGCAGTCCTAAATTATAATGGAAGTATTGTAGCTATAGGAGCACAATTCAATGAAACAAATGGAGAGAATTCTGGACATGTACGGGTGTTTCAAAATATGGGAGACTCATGGGTTCAATTGGGAATGAGTATCGAAGGTGAAGTTAATGAACAAACGGGTCGATCCATTAGCCTAAGGGATAATGGTAACACGGTAGCTGTTGGAGGATACTATTCTGATGAAAGCGGGAATTATTCGGATCATGTAAGAGTATATGATTTATCCGATTTAGTGAATTCCCCACCTGTCGCTATGTGCCAGGATATAGTCATTCAATTGGATGACAATGGAGAAGCTTCAATCGATGGAATGTCTATTAACAACGGAAGTAGTGATCCTGATGGAGATGATATCACTTTTTCTGTTTCTCCAAGTAGCTTTAACTGTTCGGATATCGGTGCCAATTCAGTTACCTTAACGGTTATGGATACGGCAGGTAATACTGATTCCTGTTCTGCTGTGGTTACTATTGAGGACAGTATTTCTCCAACGGCAATATGTCAAAATATTACCATTGAATTGGATGAAAATGGACAGGCTACTCTGGAGCCAATGGATGTAGATGCAGGGTCATTTGATAATTGTAGTTTCAATGTTGCCATTGATCAAAGTGACTTTGATTGTTCCCATTTGGGAGCGAATACAATCAATTTTACCATAACGGATGGGAGCGGTAATGCGGCAAGTTGTAGTGCGGAGATTAATGTGGTAGATAATACGGCGCCTATTTTTGATGTGTCTTCATTACCAGAGGATCAGATAAGAAATGTAAACACATCCGGCGAATATGTTTTAGAAGATTTTACTTTGGAAGTTTCGGTAGCGGATAATTGCACCCAGTCCGGCGGCATAGAGATTAATCAGAACCCGGTGCCCGGAACTGTGCTTACTATTAATACGTATCAAGTCGATATTCTGGCTCTGGATGGCAATGGGAACGAGGTGTCCCATTCGTTCACACTGGAAGTTGACGAGGCCCTTGGATTGTCCGACCTGGAGAATCTATCTCAAGTTGTATTGTTTACCAACCCAGTTAAGAGTAACCTAATCGTACATAATCCCAAAAATGAACAATTAGATTCCATTGCCATTTATGATATGCTGGGTAGAAAGGTTGCTTATTTTAAAATTACCGAAGGTTCTTATTCTTATACTTTTGATTTAAATAGTTTAGAGAGTGCAAGCTATTTACTGGTAGTAGAAAGTGGTCTAAATTCAATTGTAAAACAATTGATTAAAAACTAATAATTGAATATCCCCTAGGAAAATTTAAAACATGCCCAGGGATTTAATTGAATTCCACTTTGGAACAGACCATGATCCCTTCCGTAGAAAAAGTGAAAAAGAAAATTCAGGAAATACTGAACTACTAAAAGAAAAGCCGTTCAACAGAACGGCTTTTTTATTGGATGTATGTTTTCAACATTAGTTTGAAGCAACTCCCGGAGGATAATTCACCAAGATCTCGCGAACGATTTCCCGAATGCGCTCCTCTTTCTTATCAATATTACCACTGGTAATAAGCCTAGCACTTCCTACCCCTTGCCATACCAATTCCTTGGTTTGGGCATCGATAAGGTCAATGTATAGGCTTCCTTCGGTAGAGGTAGATACGGTGCTTCCATAGGCACCTCCCCACCATGGGTTCCAGCCCCAACCCCAACCCCAGCCCCAGCCGAAGTTGTTATTGTAGACGTTTACCCGTTCGCGTTCTTTGGTAAAAATACTTACCAAAATCGCCGGATTTTCATTTTTCACCATTCCCTTAGACGCAAGTTCGGCATCAATAGCACGTAGGATTCGTTTTTTGTCCAAATCACTAATTTCGGCTTTGTCAATTCCGGGTTTAAAGAAGGCAAAGGTGTTGTATTCACCAAAGTTCGCATCTCGGTCATAGTCGGTAGCGACTCGAACCGTAGTACAAGAAGAAAGAACAACAAGTAAGAAGAAGAGGGCAGCGGTTCCTTTAAAAATTTTCATAGCAGTAATTTTTAATTTAATAAATCGTCATCAACGAAATTAGGAAGCGTTACCTTAAGGGATGGCGTACGCTCCATTTCCCTTTTAATGGCAAAGATGGCTTCCTCATTTCTAGCCCAACTACGTCGTGCAATTCCGTTGTTCACATCCCAGAACAACATGGATTCCAAACGTCGTTGCGCTTCTTTGGTACCATCAAGAACCATACCGAAACCACCGTTCATTACTTCGCCCCATCCAACGCCCCCACCGTTGTGAATACTCACCCAAGTGGCACCTCGGAAGCTATCACCAATCACATTGTGAATGGCCATATCTGAAGTAAATCTACTGCCGTCGTAGATATTGGAAGTTTCCCTAAACGGGGAATCCGTTCCCGAAACATCGTGGTGATCACGTCCCAATACCACGGGGCCAATAATACCTTCGGCAATGGCCTTGTTGAAAGCCGTCGCTATTTTCATACGGCCTTCAGCATCAGCATACAAGATACGAGCTTGCGAGCCAACTACCAACTTATTTTCCTGTGCTCCCTTGATCCACTGAATGTTATCGGCCATTTGCTGTTGAATTTCAGCTGGAGAATTTTTCATCATTTCCTCTAAAACTTCGCAGGCGAGATCATCTGTTTTTTGGAGATCTTCTGGATTCCCGGAAGCACATACCCATCTAAAGGGTCCAAACCCAAAATCGAAGCACATAGGTCCCATAATGTCCTGTACATAGGATGGATATTTAAACTCACGCAGTGGATGATCTGGATCCATAACATCTGCACCCGCTCTAGAAGCTTCCAAAAGGAAAGCATTTCCATAATCGAAGAAATAGGTTCCCTTGGCCGTATGTTTGTTCACGGCCGCAGCATGCCTTCTCAGGCTTTCCTGAACCTTTTCTTTGAATAGGCCCGGGTTGTTGGCCATCATGTCGTTAGACGCTTCGTAACTCATTCCTGCGGGGTAGTATCCTCCTGCCCAGGGATTATGCAGGGACGTCTGATCGCTTCCTAAATCTACATGGAGATTTTCTTTGTCGAATTGTTCCCATACCTCTACCACATTTCCGTCGTAAGCAATGGAGACTGTTTCTTTATTTTCTAATGCCGTTCTTACGCGATCCGTTAGTTGCGTAAGGTCGGAAATCACTTCATCTACCCAACCTTGACTGTGTCTTGTGTGAGTGGCTTTTGGGTTTACCTCGGCACATACTGTAACGCAGCCTGCAATGTTACCGGCTTTGGGCTGGGCTCCGCTCATTCCACCCAAACCAGAAGTAACAAATAGACCTCCATTAGGTGATTTATTGATTTTTCGGAAACCATTTAGAACCGTAATGGTTGTTCCATGAACGATCCCCTGTGGACCGATATACATATAACTTCCGGCGGTCATTTGTCCGTATTGGGTAACACCCAGAGCATTGAATTTTTCCCAATCGTCCGGTTGTGAATAGTTGGGGATCATCATTCCGTTGGTCACCACCACTCTCGGAGCATCTTTATGCGATGGAAAAAGGCCTAATGGATGTCCTGAGTACATGACTAGGGTTTGTTCCTCGGTCATTTCGGACAGGTATTGCATCACCAAAAGGTATTGCGCCCAGTTCTGGAATACTGCTCCGTTTCCACCATAGGTGATCAATTCGTGCGGATGTTGGGCCACAGCGGGATCCAAGTTATTCTGAATCATAAGCATAATGGCCTTTGCCTGCTCGCTCTTTCCGGGATATTCGGAAATGGGCCGCGCATACATATCGTAATGCGGACGGAATCGATACATGTAAACACGTCCGTAGGTTTCCAGTTCCTCTTTAAACTCGGGTAGGAGTGTTGCGTGAAACTTAGGGTCGAAGTACCGTAAGGCATTTCGTAGGGCGAGCTTTTCCTCTTTAGGGCTTAAGATCCTTTTTCTTTTGGGTGCGTGGTTTGCTGTTGGGTCATACGGTCTAACAGCGGGTAATTGGGAGGGAATCCCTTGTTTTATTTCTTCTTGAAAAGTCATTTTAGATATCTATTTGGTTACTACTTAATTTTCTTCGAATTGAAAATGTAGTAACTAGGGATATCGAATGTCTGCCCGATGATAATGCGTAGCGATTAATATTCTATATGTCCTTAAATGGGTGTCCAATGCTTATGATTGTTGGTTTGTTTTTTTATTGTAGCCATAGGGGCAATGCCGGCAACCGCTTTCACAGCAATACCCTCTTTTTAGATGGTATTGTTCGGTAAAGCATTTGTACCCTTCGGGCGTTAGGTAATAGTCCCCTTCTTCCAGTTCTATTTTTTTCTTGAAGAACATAGTACAAAAATACCAATTTCTTAACTTGTGGGAATGATTGTTTTGGTGAATCCGAATTTAATCCGAAAGGGCTTTTCCGGAATAACTTTTTGGCCCTTTGTAATTCTGAAGGAACAGCATCTGAAAGAGGATGATGTGTTCATGAACCATGAACGCATCCATTTACGGCAGCAACTGGAGTTGTTGATCGTATTTTTCTATCTATGGTATAGCCTCGAGTTTCTAGTGCGATGGCTCCAGTTGGGAAATAGGAGGAAGGCCTACTACGCCATCAGCTTTGAACAAGAAGCCTATAAAAAAGAAAAAGACCTCAATTATTTACAAAAGAGGCCTTATTGGGGGTTTACGAAATATCTTTAATCTATACTACAGGTCTTTTACGATCAATTCGTAAGAAAAGGTAGCATTCGATGTTCCTTCCAAGAGTTCTGTAATCTGAAAGGAATGTTTGTTCTTTTTAGAAATATAGATTCCATTACTCTCTCCTTCCAATTGAATGGAAATTGTAACCAAATCTTCAATACGATCTCCGTCTATCAAATCGGCAATGGCGGGGTTGATTTGAATTTCGGCAAATCCATTTTCTAAGGTTCCAACGCCTACTTCGCGGATGATTTCGTCATCTGCCGAAGGCTCTGTTACCGTAGTAAATCCTGTTACTGCTTCTGCAGTTTCATAATCCATCTGTGCATGACCTTCTACCGATACCAATAAGATAGCGGCTAAAAAGGCAAAATTTCTTAGGTTTAAAAGGCGACTTGGGGTCATATCTTATGTATTTTTTGTGTTGCGTATTATTTTTCTTACTCAATATTAGCAATATCATCGATTAAAAACAAAAAAAATCGATGAAATGCATTTTCGATGTCATTTCATCTGTAAGTGTTTGACTGTTAGCAATTTAATTTTTCTTTTTTTTAGTCCATATTCCAGGTAGGAATGAAAATGGCACTTTCTATGAACGGATTTCTTTGACTTTTATGCAAATAAATCGATTAAATACATTTTTATTCGACGAAATGCACTAAAATTTAAGATTTAACAAATACTCCTTGGGTGCCCTTCGTGGTTTCCTCTGTTTTATGGTAGTTTTAATAAAAAACCCCCTTGAAAATTTCAAGAGGGCTTTTTTGGTTGGCTACTATTTTTGCTTAGTCTCTTTGGATAGCTTCAATAGTGTTTTTTAACGTTTGTATTTTCGAGTTTTGCTCTTCAATAAGCTGTTGTTGCTCCTTCATCGCTTCAACAAGCACTGGGATGACTGCTTGATAGTTTACAGCGTCTAACATCACTTCGGTACCGATTTCTTCTCTAGAACTTCTCAGCCCAACTTCTGGGTCACGATAGTAGATTTTCTTTTCGGTAACTGCTTCTGGCATCACTTCTTTTATATTGTCGGCCAAAAAACCGTAGTGGGTACGGTCGTCTGCACTTCTTTTACTGTTGAATTTGGCGTCGTCATACTGATAGGTTACTCCTTCGATACTTTTTATTTTATCTAAGGCCGAAGTAATGTCTTGAATATTCCTTTTCGAACGTCGATCCGATAGATTGTATACACCATCCGTATAGCCAAGGTCTCCATCAGATAATACAGCGAATCCAGATCCACTAGAGAAGGAAGTAGGGCTGTAGCCATACACTCCGATACCCGTGAGACTGCTGGTCTCCCCGGTCGTTGAGAATCCTGAGCTCGTCGTGGAAACAATAAGTCCTCTGGTAGCTATTCCATTCCCTTCGGTAGAGCCTTCGATGGCTGCATAAGGGTTAGAGGTATCTTCAATAACCCCGTTAACTCCTCCTCCCAAGTTTCCTTGGTTCCATCCAGCGATAGAGTACTGGATCCCGGTTCCACCACCAGCACCCGTACCGTCGGCATAGGCGTTAAAAGGATCTATATAGGTGGAGATATGGTGGTCCGTTTCACGGATAAATATTTGGTCTTCTATGGCATTCAAATAGAACATATTTTCTTCACCATCGGACTCAATTCTAAGATCCGTTACAGAACCTGCATCATTGATGGTTAATATGGAGTTGTCACCACTTTCACGCATTTCAATGAATTCCCTAGATCCAGCACTAAAATTAAGTCGATCTCCAGCACTTCTCCACATTCCCGTATTCGTATCACCGCTCCAACTGTAGAAAGGAGCACCATTGCTTCCGTTGGCCATGGCATATACTTGGTTGGCATTTGGAATTCTAAAACGTTCGGTACCATTGGTAACCAGACCAAACATATCGGCACCTGGGCTGTAAAATCCTTTGTTGGTGTCCGAGGACCATCCAAATAGTGGATTTTCCAATGTCCCCGCAGTGTGCGCACGTATACGGCCATCACTGGTAAAAGTTACATGGTCTGCTGCCCCAGTTGCCAAGGTTATTTCATCGGCACCAGAGGAGTACAAACCAGAGTCTGTATCACTAGAAAAAGTGTAGGATGGGGTTGTGTTTGAACCGGCATTGGCAGCTTCTATTTGCCCTGAAGTGCTGATTCGAGCTACTTCTGTACTATTGGCTGCTATCACTACGTCTTGAGCATCGGTGGTACCTACAAAATTTTGCCCGGCACCTGTGCCTGGCGTAGTCCCAGAGTTACCTTCAAGGTCCCATTTGTCACTACTACTACTGCCTGCAAGAGCGACCCACTGGCTTCCATCCCAGTAAAAAAATCCGGGCCCAGTTGTAGAGTTGGTGTTATATACTAATAGACTTTCGGTGCCCCCTCCTGTGATGGGAGCAATGGTGGAAAGATTCGATATGTCCACCCTTGGAATAAGCACCCCTTTATCGGAGCTGGTAACATCTAACATGGCCCCGTTTCCTGGGGTCGTGGTATTAATTCCAACTTGAGCAAATAATGGGGCAGAAAAGATTAGAACAAAAAGTAAAACAAGAGTTCTACAAGTTTTTGAGGAGCGTGTAATTTTCATCTCATAAATAGGTTTTTTGGGTTTCTATTTGGTCTAATTTGGGGATGAAAAAGGCCTGTTTTTGTTAATACACTGATTATTAGCGATTTAATTTAACCGGTGCATTTAACTGGACCATTTTACGAAAAAATATCGTTAAAAACCCAAAAAAATCGATAAAATGCACAAATAGGGATTTTTTGTTAAGGTTTTTAAAAAATGGAAAACTGTAAAAAAACCCATAAATGGAGGAAATTTGCCTTAACTCACATTTCCAAAACTTAAACAAAATGAAAACCCTAGACGTTGGATTCTAGGGTTTTTTAATTCTCGATATATGTGGTTGAATAATCTCTTCTATGTACTCGATTTCTCAAGCGGAGATTTCGGATTAAGAAGCAATCTTATTAGTCTCTTTGAAGCGCATCTACCATGGCTTCCAATTCCTGTATTTTTTGGTTCTGATCCTCGATCAGTTTTTGTTGTTCTTTCATGGCTTCCACGAGAACAGGAATTACGGCTTGATAATTAACCGCATCCAAGAGGATTTCACTTCCCATTTCTTCACGGGCACTTCGCTTCCCAACTTCGGGGTTACGGTAAAAGATTTTCTTTTCGGTAACGGCTTCGGGCATTACCTCTTTTATGTTTTGGGCCAAGAAACCATAATAGGTACGACCATCCTGACTTCTCTGGCTATTGAATTTCGTATCGTCATATTGATAGGTAACCCCTTCAATACTTTTAATTTTATCGAGTGCAGTTGTAATGTCTTGTATATTTCTTTTTGAACGACGATCCGATAGATTGTATACACCATCGGTATAACCCAAATCCCCTTCGGAATATACTGCAAAACCTGTTCCTCCGGAAAATGAGGTAGGGCTGTAACCGTACACGCCGATTCCTGTTAAGCTACTTGTTTCTCCCGTAGTGGCATACCCGGTGCTTGTTGTTGAGGTAATGAGTCCACGTGTGGCGATTCCATTTCCTTCCGTGGATCCTTCAATGGCTGCATAGGGGTTGGAAGTGTCTTCAATCACTCCATTGATCCCCCCACCTAGGTTTCCTTGATTCCAACCGGCAATGGAATACTGAATCCCGGTTCCACCACCGGCACCCGTACCATCGGCATAGGCATTAAAAGGATCTATATAGGTGGAGATATGGTGATCTGTTTCACGGACAAAAATTTGATCCTCTACCGCATTCATATAAAACATATTTTCTTCTCCGTCGGATTCGATCCTGAGATCAGTTATCGAACCAGCGTCATTCATAGTGAGGATGGAGTTGTCGCCGTTTTCCAGTAGTTCAATAAACTCACGGCCACCAGCGGTGAAATTAAGTCGGTCCCCGGCACTTCTCCATAATCCTGTGTTCGTGTCGCTACCCCAGCTGTAGAAAGGAGCACCATTGCTTCCGTTGGCCATGGCATATACTTGATTTGCGTTGGGAATCCTAAAGCGCTCGGTTCCATTGGTCACCAATCCGAACATGTCGGCACCCGGGCTATAAAATCCTTTATTGGTATCCGCGGTCCATGCAAACAAGGGGTTTTCTAGGGTTCCGGCCTCGTGTGCTCGTATGCGGCCATCACTGGTAAAGGAAACACGATCTGTTCCTCCTGTGGCCAACGTAATTTGATTGGTCCCAGACAAATATAACCCTGAGTCGGTATCGCTGGTGAAGGTAAAGGAAGGAACGGTACTTGATCCATCCCTAGCTGCCTCTACTTGCCCAGCCGTACTAAGTCGTGCTACCGCGCTGTTGTTGCTAGCAATAATAACATCTTGAGCATCTGTAGTCCCTACAAAATTTTGACCAGCACCTGTACCCGGTGTGGTCCCCGCGTTTCCCTCAAGATCCCATTTGTCACCACTACTACTTCCACTTAGGCCCACCCACATACTACCATCCCAGTAAAAAAATCCAGGTCCTGTGGTTGTATTGGTATTGTACACTAAAAGACTTTCCGTACCGCCACCGGTAATGGGAGCAATGGTGGCAAGATCGGCAATATTTACCCTTGGGATAAGCATCCCTTTGTCGGTACTGGTTACGTCTAGCATAGCCCCATTTCCTGGGGTCGTGGTATTAATTCCTACCTGAGCGCTAAGGGAGGTTGAAAAAAACAGGAAGGATAAAATTGAGCATAAGGTAATAAACGGTTTGGGGGCGAAAAGTTTCATTTTCACAATAGATTTAGTTCAAAATAACCAGAAAAATCATAAGGTTTTTTCTGGTCGGGCGATTCGGGTTATGTAATTATTTGAAAACTAAATTTTTACGGTTTGAGCGTAAAAAATGTACAATTTTCGTTTCGCAATTATATGTATTTAATCGATAAAAACAATTCTTTTGTCGATTAAAAAGATGTCAAAACTTCCTTTAGTAAGAAAATGTGAAGTGAGCTTGTAGGACAAAAAAAGTCGAATGAGATTTAATTCATTCGACTTTTTTACAATTTCGGAGGGTTTGTTCCTAGTTATCTTTTGATGATCTTTTTGGTTACCGATCCTGATTCGGTGACTACCCTTACAAAATATACGGCAGTTTCCAAACTTGAGATATTTAGGGAACAAGATTGTTTTTCTTCTTCAATATCTTGTTTCATTCTTCTTCCTCGAACATCGTATACCTCGATGGACTCGATGTTGGAATTCATAGAGAAAATGTTCAGCATATCGCTTGCAGGATTTGGATAGAGCAGTACATTTTCTTCAATATTATTTTGGGTACTTAATACTTCCGAAGAGAAGTATAGTACAAATCTGTTATGAAAGGTCCCCATGGCACTGTTGAACTCATAGGATTCCGCCCTGAGGTCGTGCACGTTTCCGGTCTGGTTGTCTACCAGGTACACCTCCGATTCGGTGAGCTGCGCCCCCTCGATGTCCGATATGGACACCTTGTAGGCGGTCTCTGTGTCGATCAGGGTGGAGAAGCCCATCGGTACGGTAATCGAGCTGTCGAAGGCCTCCCTTGTCTGGATGCCCAATTGCCCTTCCCCGTTGGGAAGGTGGGTGTACAGCGATACCACCGTTGCCAGCCTTCGGCTGTCGTATCCGGGGTCCATGCCCTCTGTGGCGAGCTGGTCGAATGCCAGCNGCCCACGGGTACTGTGATCGAGCTGTCGAAGGCCTCCCTTGTCTGGATGCCCAATTGCCCTTCCCCGTTGGGAAGGTGGGTGTACAGCGATACCACCGTTGCCAGCCTTCGGCTGTCGTATCCGGGGTCCATCCCCTCGGTGGCCAGCTGGTCGAATGCCAGTAGGGCCTGTTTCTGCATGCCGAACTCGGCGTTGGCGAGCTTCAGCCATATCCTTTCCCTCTCCTGCCCCTGGGTCCTCAGGGTGTTGTTGTTGCCCGTTCTCCTCATGGCGTTGGTGAAGGTGGCCGTACCGGCCGCACTTGCCTTGATCCCGAAGCCCTGACCGGTCGATATGTAGCCGTTGGGCGTGGTGGAGGTACCGGGGTCGCTGGCCGCCGGGGTCCCCCCCGATAGGTTGTACATGGAGATGTCCTCCATGGAGAAGTTCATGCTCCCCGCACCCGGTAGCGTCGGGCTGGGCGGGGTGAGGTGCTCCCAGAAGTAGACCTCGTCCACCATGGCGTTGGCGCTTATGAAGTCGTCCGCCCATATGGCCGATGGGTAGGGGTTGGCCATCACGTTGGGGCTTGCGTTCTTGTTGTCCGCGGCCGTGGGGCCGGGGGTGTTCTGTACCACCGTGAAGCTCACGTCACCGGTGTTGNCACGTTGGGGCTTGCGTTCTTGTTGTCCGCGGCCGTGGGGCCGGGGGTGTTCTGTACCACGGTGAAGCTCACGTCACCGGTGTTGAGGGTCCCGCCGTCGTAGGTGTAGTTGAAGATGCCCCCGGGCTGTCCGTAGCCGGCCTGCGGCCTGACGATGTAGCCCTCGCCTGGGGTAATGGTACCCGCCGCAACGGCGGACCAGAAGTCGTTGTTGTCGTCGGCGAAGTTCTCCGCCCCTGGGAACATGGCCTCCACGTCGGGGTGGGGCACGAAGTTGGCCGTTGTGGCCTCCAGTACCAAAAAGGCGGCGCTCCAGACGCTCTCGCGGGTCTCGCCCGTCATCGGGCTCCCGAGGACCATGAAGTCGCGGGATGCCAGGTTGGGCGTGGTAAGGTTCACGTTGATGGTACCGTTGTTGGTGGTCACGGCCGAATCGTCCGTCTGCACCACGCTCCCCTGGTGCTCCACCACCAACGTACCGTTTACTGTGATATCCTGAGTAATGTTCAGATAATCCCCTCCGGCAATAGTTAAGGTTCTACTGGCATCCACTTCGCAAGTACAAGCATCTATACTTCCTCCGTCGGTTGATGTGTTATAATTGGAACTTATTTGTGCATTAGATCCAATAGATGGGGTTCCGTTGGTCCAAGAGGCCCCTGTAAAAGCCGTAGTTTCTGCTGCAACTGTTACCTGTGCAACGCATGAAGAGGTGTTTCCATAGTCATCTTCTACTTCAAGGGTAACGTTGAATGTGTCTCCTACATCGTCGCAGGTAAATGTGGTTTGTCCACTCGTAATGGTTCGGCTCACGATTCCGAAGTCATCCGTAGAACCATTGTCTAAATCTGTTGCTGTAATGGAAGCCGTTCCAGTAAGACGATTCAGTGTCACTGTGATATTCTGACAAACGGCGGTTGGATCTGTATTGTCATACAGAGGGTCTTTCAAAATAAACAATCCTCCATCTCCATTGGTACTAGCATTTCCGAATCCTGAAACCACAAGATTTCCACTTTCGAAGTAAGGATAGATATTCCAAACTCCGTTAAAAGCGGCATTGTTGTTTGTAGGATATGTATCGAAATAATTGATTTCAGTCATACTTGGAGTAGCATCGTAAAGACCGTCCACTCTAATAATTCGAATTCCAGCTGCGTAATTAGCAAGGTAAAAACGATTTCCGCGTACATAGCCATTGTGGTCTATAGCAGGGGTAGGACCACTGTAGGTGTAATGAACGGCAGGGTTGTCTAAATCATTAAGATCGAATACAATAGTTCGGGTCGGGATTCCAAGATTGTCTTCGTCCAACTCATCCCCAACCAAGAAAAATCGCTTGTCCTCTGTAAACCATCCTTGGTGGGTATATTCTACATTACTATAGGCCAAACTGGAAATAGTACTAGGACTGGCTTTATTGGTAACATCTACGATTACCATGTTGTTTTCGTTGCATCCTATCATGATTTCACGTCCCGCATAATCTGGATCGGGACCATCGTAGGTCACCACTTGTGCATCGTGAAAATAATCGCTGGGTCCATATTCACCCACAATGGTAGGGCTCGTTGGGGTTGAAATGTCTACGAAAATAGGGCCGTCGTTTGAATTGGAACTGCGGTTTACCCCTACGATATAAGCAAATCCCGAATCTTCGTTGATAACAATGTTGTGGGCACGGCCATCGTTACTTCCTCCATCACCAATAAATAGAAAAGCATCTTCAGAAAAGGTTCTACTGGATCCCCCCGTAGGACTGGTAGATAAACCACGAAGTCTCGTAAGATCGAATACCTGCAAACCATCTGAAGTTACCTCACTCACAACAAAGGCGTGATTATTATAAGTCTTTACATCCCTCCATAGATTACTTCCCCCGGAATGCGAATTCATCCTTCCCAGATAACGGATATTTACGGGATCCGAAATGTCCACGAAGGCAGTACCGTTGTCCAAAGCAACAATGGCATATTCCTTTCCATCCAACGGATCTGTCCATCCCCAAGAATCTTGAGCTTCGGCGGCATTCATGTCCGAGGCGGAAATATAGTCTTGTAAAGTGATTCCGTCACAGGGATAACTTCCGGCCATACCACCTACACAAGGGGTCTGGGCAATGGTTATTAGTGAAAAAATAAAAATAGTAAGCGAGGTAAGTAAAAATCTTCTCATGGGGGTTCAATCTAGGGGTTTTCTGTTAAAAAAATTAGTCGCCAATAAAGTTAAATTCTACGGTGCAGGGCATCTCCAATCCAATATATCCTTGTCCGGTTCCTGTATCACCATTATTAACAAAATAGTTGTGACCTGTATTAATGCAGTTACTTAGTGTAAATGTATAATTGTGTCCTCCTCGAAGGTACAAATAATATACACTGGAAGCGTAATGAACGAATCCTTGACTTACTACAGAAGGGGAAACTACATCGGTCTCTACACCGTAAGAGTGCATATAAAGCCATCCTTCATCGTTGCTGTAAAAAGAACTGGAAGGATCTATGTCTACACCCGTGCCACTCATAGTAAAGAAAATGGCACCTTCGGTAGTAGCCAATGAAATGTCATCTACACTCTGAAAGTCGGAAAGTTCACCACATGCAAAATTTGCGCGCACTTCTACTCGATAGTATCCCGAGAATTCTGGCGTGAATGTTTGATTGGTCAAACCAGGGATATTATCGGAATCTCCAGGCTGTGGATCCGAATAGGATTCTCGAATGGTCGTTCTAAAGGGGGCACTGGTTTGTTCGAACTTTTCATAGTCGAACCTAACGAATTGCGCTTCCCATCGCGATCCGTTCCATGCATACAACCCAGGGGAAACATCACTGGAGCCACTAGTGGTTAATGCAGTATTGTACACCACGGTTCCAGTGGCCACGCTTCCACCATTAGGGTTTACCACAGGAGATTGCACCGTATAGTCGGTGAGGGCAATACGCGGATATATGATTCCGTGATTATCGTCGGATACATCCAAAGCTCCCTCGGGAGTTTGTGTTCCAATACCGATTTGTGCATAGTTTGCGGAGTAGCATCCAAAAGCTAGCACCATAAGTATAATTCTGAAAATATAAGTTGCTTTCATAATCCTGTGATTTTATTCTCCCATATAGTTGAACTCAATCGTACACTCTATATCGTCATTTGTGTTTATGTATCCTCTTCCGTTCCCACTATTTCCACTGTTTTGGAAAATGGTGTTGGAATCCATATCAAAGCTAAGAGAGAAGTTATAGGTGGTGCCTCTCGTTAATGTTTTGTTTACGACATAAGTCACTTGGTGGAACTGGTTGTCGTAGATTCTATCGGTGCCTCCATCTGAGTAATCATCATTGTTGACTCCCGAATAGCTTCTTACATCGAACTTATGGGGAACACTATTGAAGATGAAGTTGAATTCCCCTTTTTGTGCCCCAAAGTTGGCATACTGTGGGTTGGACACGGTATTCAATCTTCCTCCACCAAAATGTACGGTTATCGCAATGCGGTAATCCCCAGAAAAATTAGGGGTGAAACTAGTGTTGTCCAATGAAATGGTTTGTACTCCAGCATTACCATCAGTTCTTAAAACAGGGTTGGTCTGGGAGGCCAGCATACTATCATTTTTGTTGAATTGGGGAATCCATTTGGTTCCTGTCCAAATATAGATGCCCGGATATACACTGGAAGAACCAGCTGTAGAGGTATTTGTGTTGAAAACTGTGGTCCCAGCGACCAAAGAGGCTCCATTTGGATTGCTAATGGTTTCTACATTCACATCGGTAAGACTTACCACGGGATAAATAAGCCCGATGTTGCTTCCGCTAATGTCCAAAACTCCCTCGGGGGAAGTAGTGTTAATTCCTACCTGCGCTTGTAGAGCAAGACAAGGAATTAATAACAATATATATATGTAGTGCTTTTTCATAAGTCGCGTTTTATTCACCTAAATATGTTATTTCTACATGGCAAGGAATGTCGTAAGCAACATATCCCAGCCCAGTACCAAACAGGGCATCGTTGTTCATAGCATATCCAGCGCCATGAAGGAATGTAAGACTGAAGTTAACCGAGTCGCCTGCATCCATATTGGTATAAAAAGTTCTGTTGGTCTCTTCCCAAATAGCAAAGTAATTAGTGGCTCCTACCGATGAATCATAGGCGGTGGAATAAGCTCCTACCGGAATGGTATAGGCAGTTCCGTCGAAAGTGAAAGTGAAATCGCCTTCTACTCGAGCGATATTCAAATTCCCTTGGGAGGTAACTCCTTGATTGGGAACTTTAGCACCACCGGCTCCAAAGTCTACACGAAGATTAATTCTGTATTTACCAGTAAAATCGGCAGTAAAAGCTGTGGTTCCTATAATCGTCATGGAAGTCCCATCTGCAGGCCTGAATCCGGTACTACTCTTAAAAATTTGATATTGTTTTTTGGGAAACTGTGGTATCCACTTAGAGCCATCCCATGAATAAATGCCTGGAACTACGTCATTGGTCCCTGTCATGGTGGTGGCTGTATTGTAAACGGTGGTCCCCACTGGAATGCTACCCGTTTGTGGATTGGTTACAGGTGCTTGTACTACGGAGGAGGTAAGTGCAACCGTAGGCAATACCACTCCCATATTGGAGCTGTTTATGTCCAAACTTCCCTGCGGCATGTCCGTGTTAATTCCTACCTGCGCAAATGAAGTTGAGGTTAGCGCCACGAGGAACAAACCCAATAGCATTGTACTGAAAAAGTAATTTTTCTTCATGATTTGGCGTTTAAGTGTCCTTACCGCGTACGGTAGTTACACGTTAAAATTCAACTTTTAATCGATTATATGAATCTTCTCAAAAATTGTTTTCGCTCAAATCACCAAAACTTTCGATGTGATCATTGAATAGTTTACCGATGGGCTAGTTTTCGGAAACAGTAAGGAAATGAAGAAGGGGGCGTTAAAATTAGTAGTCCGCTTTCTTTTATTCCAGTTTTCGAAAGGGGGTAATAGGTGGGGATTACCGAATAGGTTCGGCACTATAACTGAATAGGAAAATCCTACGCAGCCGAAATGGTCCATGGTAAATTTGGATCGCACTTAGTGGTTTTTAGTGATTTGGTTATAACAAGTTTACATTTTATATTCCATAAAACCCAAAAAAACTCGATGAAATGCACTAAAAATCAATATTATAGGAAAAATACTACAAATTTTAACAAGGAAATAACAATTATCGTTTTTTCGATTGTTGAAAGATTGTAGAATTAAATAGAGTACGCAAAGCCCGTCACCCCATACTTTTTTGATGATCAAGAACGGGTAAAATTGACAAGAATTCGATAGGCCTATTTTTTTTTCCTAAAAAATCAGATCCGTTTTTATCATGGTAATTATCACATTTTGAGTGTAGAAACAAATCTACTTTGTATTATTTTTTAATCACTTTCTTCGTCAACTTTCCTTGATCCGTGACCACAGTAACGAAATACACCGAACTGTTCAATCCCGAAAGATCCNAAGGTTCACGTTGATGGTACCGTTGTTGGTGGTCACGGCCGAATCGTCCGTCTGCACCACGCTCCCCTGGTGCTCCACCACCAAGGTTCCATTCACGGTAATATTTCCTTCAATGTCCAAATATTCATCGGCACCCACGGTTACGGTCACCCCTGCATCTACTTCACAGGCACAGGCGGTAACGTTTCCACTAGAGGTGTTATAGTTTTGACTGAACCTAGCATTCTTTCCGGCATCGGGAAGTCCATTGTCCCAAGAACCACCAGAATAAGTAGTCGTTTCTCCTATTACTGTTACAGTGGAAGTACACATAGAAACTCCTCCATTTCCGTCATCGGCTGTTACCGTAATGGTATTCGATCCAACGTCGGTACAAGTAAAGGCACTTTGATCTAAGGAAACTGTTACGCTATTTCCACAATTCAAGGCCATGGAATCTGGTTCTGGGGTAAACGTAATGGTATAGGCACCCGAAGTCCAATTTCCTAGATTAGTTACTGGATGCGTAATCCCAGTGGTCCCTGTGGCGTCTTCCAGCCCAAGGGTTCTATTCCCACCATCCGATTGTACATCGATTAGGTGAACTTCGACCACATTGCTCGTTTCATATAAATGCAATTGTGCAGAAACCGTATTGGGCGAAGGTGGGCTCGCTGTCCAGTGAGGCACATTGAGATATTCCACCACCAACTTTCTATTCGGAGCAGTTCCAAACACTTCGTACATAATCGTACCTCCTTGGTTGGGACTTAAATCATCCCAAACCACAGCCACCATATTATTAGGTGCACTTGCCGTAGGTAAGGTAGTCGGTGTATAAGAAGCGGCTCCTGTCATTCCAGTTCCATCGAAAGAAACAAATCCGTTGGATGCTATATAGAAATCGGTATAGGTCGTGCTATAAAAATCGAAATCGAATCCAATAGGGATTGCCGATGTTCCGGCATCATCTCCCAATGCCACGCTGGTAGCTCCTCCTGTAAAGGTTTCGAGGGAGTTTCCATTAGCTTCGGAAAGCACATACCCTCCCGGAATGAAATTGGAAACTACATCGGTCCACTCGATGGTCGCATTTCCACCTGCATCTAAGGTCACTGAAACATCGTTACAGGTAAGCGCTGGATTTCCACTAGTCACCGTAATATCATCGGTATAATCTGTAGCCGAACCTCCAGAACAGGAGTCCACCACATTATAGTTAACCGTGGCAACACCCACACCAGCTACTGAAGGATCGAAGGTAAATGTAGACCCATTTCCATCGTCAGTTACACCAGGTCCACTATACACACCTCCTGAAGGAGATCCTCCAGAAAGTGTCATTACACCTTCGGTAATACATACCTCATCGTCAGAGCTCGTAAAGCTTCCTGTTCCTGGTGGAAGGTCAAAAGCTTCGGTACCATCGGCTCTACTGGCAGATGATCCTTGGTCCGCACTATTTCCTAATCCTCTTCTGGCAAAAGCGTCCCAAATAGCACACTGGTTGGCTCCGCCGTAAATATTTACATCGGCTTGCAAAATGGCATCACGTCCGTCTACAAATCCAGGGCTACAAGGCTGTAACTTGAGCGCTTCGGTAACAAGAGCCAAGGCCTGTACATTTCCGGCATCTGTTGCAACATTTCCAGTTACTGTGTAGAAATCGGTACTAAATCCATGATCTCCTATCAATTCCCAGGTCATTTCCCAAAGCATGGCGCACCAAACAGAACCTACTCCGTGAGGAACTGCTTCAGAAGTAATATCGGCATAGGTATGTGGATTCACTGCGAAGTTTGTGCTGTACGGATGGGTCCTAATTCCAGGTCCACTGGCACCTTGTCCAACCAACCAGGTTCCAATCCCTCGAGAGTCTGTAGCAGCATCGCCTGCTTCCATCGTATACATAAGGGCATAGTAATCACTCCATCCTTCTCCCATTTGTTCGGTATTGTTCAAACAACCTGAATTCCCAGCACCCCCCGTAAGTCGGGTAGAGATTCCGTGACCAAATTCATGAACAATAACTCCATTATCTAAATCTCCATCACGGCTTCCACATACATACATCTGCATTCTACCTCTTCCTCCATCGGTTGGGGTGGCAAAGTTTGCATTACAGGTTCCTGATCCATCCTGAGCTTCAGATCGAACCGAGTCTCCTGCAACACCACCATTTCCGTAATTGTTAACTTGAAAATTTCCCGAGCCCTCATCAAATCCGTAGTGATAGGTAATGTCGTGGCAAATATTGGTCCAATAGAATAGGTTAGTAACGGCAGCATCGATACTTCCGTCACCTACAGTAACGTCCAAGTTTAGAGGGTAATCGAAATCAAGAGCGGGTCCAACTCCTCCATAAGCTCTTTCAGAGTCCGTACCCGATCCAGTACCACTTATGGTACTACTAGTATCATCATAGGCGTCACAGTTATTACCAATGGTATAATTGGATTCGTCTCCCGCTACTCCATCGGTATCGTGCCACCCAAAAGGAGAGGCTGTGGTATCGTGTGGATCGGTTACAGAAGATCTCGACCCATGGTTTGGAGTTTCAATAGGAACTGGATATACATTGTAGGTATCTCCTGTTAATGCCGGTTGGTTTTCGACCGTGTAGAATAATGGTCTCTCTTCGGTTTTGTGATCATGATTGTGTCCTTCTTCAAAACAGGAAATGGTAAAATTGTACTGGTCGATGATCTGTCCATTGGAGGCATCCACCAAGAAATTCCACCAGTCGGCCGATGTTAATTCTTCTACCGACAATTCCCAGATGGAGTAAACGCCCATTCCTTCCTTGTAGTAGTACATGGAACGTACAGGAATAGGGGTTGCAGAAATTCCTGCCTTATTGAAAATATAATCACTGTTGGATCTTCTTTCCAATTGGGCCAAGTCTGAAATGGCATAATTCATTTGGTTGGCTACCGAACGAATTGCTTGCTCTGCATTCAGCGAGGCCGAGGCGTTTATCAACCTAGATGAAATACCTTTCACAAAGTTGATGTTTGACTTAATGACAGTTCCTCCACGGGAAATATGAAGACTCGATTCCGTTCCCTGTACTTCCAGACCATTAATGGCCTGACGGAAATACATATGGTGGGTTCCACTCACCCGGCTCACATGCTGCGCAGTGACAACATACTGCACATCTTCTGTGGTTAATCGATTGCTAGAAACATAAGCTTCTAACTGTCCTTCGATGGTTGTCGCCTTCGAAACAATGGCATGTTCCCCTAGGGTAACCTGCGGTTGTGAAGACTGTACTTGTTTCTTCTTTTGGGCTACTGCTGTAATTGTTAAAAGACAAAAAAGAGTAGATACCAAAAGTGGATTGCTAAATAGTGTAGTCCTTAATCTCATAGTTCTAAAAAAAATCAAATAGTTGAGGGCATAAATTATTGGGAATAAATTAACAAAAAAAATACACATGATTTAACCAAAAGTCGAAAATACCATGCATTTTATCGAAAAATTATGGTTTTACCTGAAAAAAAAGCAAGAAAAAGCCCACTTTAAAAAGTGGGCTTTTTCCGAATATAATGTAATGTATTTTCCTACTTCTTGATCACCTTTTTTGTAAGGATACCTTGATCTGTAGTTACGGTCACAAAGTACACAGAAGTATGAAGTCCTGAAAGATCCATCCGAAGGGAAGAATTACCCTGAACATTCATTTCGGTGATCTTTCTTCCCATGAGGTCATGCACCTCTATCTTTTGTAAGGCAGCTACTGGGGAAACAATGTACAATTCCCCTGTGGTTGGGTTTGGCAATAGGGCTATACTCTCTAGCTGAGCGTCATTCGTATCTAAAACCCCCGAGGTAAACTGTAAGGTAAATCGGTTATTAAAAGTCCCAGCTTCACTTACAAAACCATAGGAATCTTCTCTTAAGTCGTGTACATTGCCTGTAATATTGTCCACAAGATAAATTCCAGACGCTGACAACTGACTTCCTTCTACGGCTCCAATTGAAATTTTGTATTCGGTATTCGCATCTACCAAAGTAGAGAACCCTACGGGTACTGTAATCGAGCTATTGAATGCTTCCCGAGTTTGGATTCCAAATTCACCTGTACCATCCTGTAAGTGCGTATATAGTGACACCACGGTGGCTAGCCTTCTACTATCGTAACCCGCATCCAGATACTCCGTAGCAACTGGATCGAAAGCAATAAGGGCTTGTTTTTGCAGTCCATGAGCCTGATCACTAATTTTTAACCAAATACGCTCCTTATCCTCTTGTAAACGTAAGGTATTGTTTCCGGTAGTTCTTCTCATCGCATTGGTGAAGGTTGCTGTACCTGCAGCACCTGCCTTAATGGCAAATCCTTGCCCTGTTGAAATCATTCCATTAGGTTCAGTAGTTGTGCCGGGATCACTAGCAGCAGCGGTTCCTCCAGAAAGGTTGTACATAGAGATATCTTCCATAGAGAAATTCATGCTCCCTGCTCCAGGAATGGAAGGACTTGGAGGTGTTAAGTGCTCCCAGAAATACACTTCGTCTATCATGGCGTTGCCAGTAATGAAATCATCCGCAGAAATGGCAGAAGCATACGGATTGGCCAAGACATTAGGACTGGCATTCTTATTATCGGCTGCCGTCGGACCCGGCGTGTTCTGAACTACAGTGAAATTAATATCCCCAGTATTCAGGGTACCGCCGTCATAGGTATAGTTAAATATCCCTCCTGGTTGTCCATAACCGGCCTGAGGACGCACTATATATCCTACCCCAGGAGTAATGGTTCCCGTTGGCATTGCGATCCAGTTGTCATAATTATCATCGGCAAAGTTCTCTGCTCCTGGCAAGGCAGCAGCCACGTCAGGGTTCGGTACGAAATTCAAGGTTTCATGATCCAATACCAAAAAAGCAGTATTCCAAACACTTTCGCGCGTTTCTGCAGTCATTGGGCTACCCATTACCATAAAGTCTCGGGAAGCCAAATTAGGTGTGGTAAGTCGTACATTGATGTTTCCATTGTTCTGAACCAACGGATTGGCATCCGTTTGCACCACACTACCTTGATGTTCAATATTTAAAGTACCGTCTACAACGATATCTCCAGCAACGCTTGCAAAGGTTCCAGCCTGAATATCCAGTACCCTACCTGTGTTAATGGTTAGCTTACATGCATTAAGATCTCCATGGGTACTGGTATCGTAATCGCCATTCAACACTACTTCGTTGGTAGCATCGGGAGCTCCCGCAGGGCTCCAGTTAGCGCCATCCCATGTTTTTGTTCCACCGGAACAGGAAACAAAGGCTCCAATGGGACCGAAGTAATAAGTTCCATTCAATCCCGTAAAGGATCCAGTAAGGGTTACATTGGTTCCAAAACTACCAATGGTAAGCGATGCAGTCTCAGTAACGCTAGACGCAGTTCCTCTAGCAGCCACTAAACTTGTTCTTGACAATCCCGTAGCAGCTTCCCAACCAGAAACCTCAGCTTCTGTGAGATAAAAAGCAACACTCGCACTCCCGGAACCGGTCGTATTGGCAGGACTAATATTAAAAGTTTTATCTGTCACAAAATTAGGCGACGTACTACCATTGTATGCCTGCGCTGCATTCCCTGCACGCGATACAGATACATCTACGCATCCATAATCGAAACTATTGGAGTTCGTAATGTTTAACATTACATCGCCAGTGCTAGGATCTGCGGTATACGCAGTACCTGTTCCATCCATATCTATCTGATCTGGAGCACCACTATTCACAGTAGTCTGCACTGAAGTTCCCTGGGTCACAACTACCTCGATGGTGTCTAACATCAACAAGCTGTTTCCTGTTGTATTGTAATGCCTAAAGGCCAAGTGACCTGTTTGTCCTGCAAGGGACGCTAGGTTCACTGTTCTGGTATCTGTATTGTTTCCAATCGTATTGGCCTCTTCAACCAAGGTTCCGCTCAGTGCGGCTGCCACAGAATTTGTGGAGGCAAAATACACCGCATAATGCTCAGGAGCGGATCCAAAGTCTCCAATTTCAAAAGTAATTTCTGTATTCGTGGCATCTGCTGGAATCGTGAACGAAGGACTAAACAAGAAGTTGTCCGGCGTCAAGGTTCCAGATCCACCAATTACTGCCTGATTCGTAACAGACCCAGCCCATCTTCCGGTAAGACTACCATGTGCCAAAGGATCGAAAATACCCCATTGGTTGGTGTCTCCGTCATTATCGGCTATGGTCCATCCTGCCGTACTTTCAAAATCCGCAGAAAATACGGTCGTATTTACTGAAGCAACGGGGGCTGCATCGTCATCGCTAATGGTGAGCGTATAAGTATCTGCAGCGGTATTGGCCACAGCATCTCCTCCACCAGCATTTACCGTAAAATCTATAATTACAGTTTCATCCCCTTCTACAAAGCTATCGTGATATACACGTAGGGTCATGCTCTGGTTTCCAGTTGCGCCTGCAGGAAAAGTAACGGAAGGCGTTTGAAGATTATAATCTGCAGTGCTAGAGGCTGTTCCGCTTCCATTTTCAGCAAAATTTACAGTAGCGGTAGCGGAAGGTGCCGAGGTAATACTTAAGGTAATGTTTACATCGGTGTAACTACAATCTGTTCCCTCCGTAGTGCTTGAAGATGTAGATACAAAACCAATGGTAGGTTGTGCCGAACAACTTGGGTCCGCAACATAAGCAGCTCCTACCCCGACGGCATGCATCGCATCGGTTACAGATTCTATTTGAGTAGAACATAGTCCATATAAATCTTGAGCGGCTTGAATAGCAGCGGTACGGGCGTCTGCATGGGTAGCTGTCGTATTGGTAATGGTAACACGCTGCATACGATCGGCAATAAGCTCGGCATCGGCCATTCCAATTCCTGTTACACTATAAGCATCTCCGTTATCGTTGGTTCCACTACCTCCTTCTACAATAAGGTAGAACCAGTAATTCAATACTCCACTATTGGTGTGTACCCCACAATAGTCATTAGAAGCTTGATCGGGTGTAATACAACCTTCGGCTACGGTAGCTGGTTGCCAATAGGTACCTTGATAGGTATCTGGTTGAAATCTTTCATTAGGATCCTCCATAGAACGCAAGGCGACACTTCCGCTTCTTCTATCGATTTCATCTCCAATTAACCAAACTTCATCATTTGGATTGGCATTGTTTCCATTTCCTTTGGCTCTAAATTCGATCGCAGCTCCCCAGATATCGGCAAAAGCTTCATTCAAGGCTCCAGATTCTCTTTCATACGCCAAGTTGGCTGTGTTCGTCATTACCGCGTGCCCAATTTCGTGTGCACATACATCCATAGAAGTAAGGATATCGAATCCGTTACATCCTTCGGAGTCGCCACAGGAACCATCTCCATAACTCATCCATGACCCATTCCAGAAGGCATTATTATAATTAGTCTGTACGTGTACTAAACTGAAAATGGCAGCTCCAGCATTATCGAAACTGTTGATTCCATGTACGGCATCCCAATAGTCGTATACTTCTTCTGCTCCCCAATGCGCATCCAACTCCCCTTGCGTCTTCCCAGGAAATTCAGAAGCCTCCCAATCATTATCGTTGTTGGGATCTTGAATATCTGTTACCGAAGAAGCATCATTGGCTGGAGCATTGTTCGCGTCATACGTACGTACCGTTACTCCATTAGGCTGAGACAATAAGCTATAGGTTCCGCTAATTTGAAGGGTCTCTACCTGCTGATCGTTACCACTATATTTGGTATCTGCATCACCCGCCGCAAGTACAATGGGTGTGTATACATACGCTTCTTCAATGCGCTTGGCAACATCTTCTCTTGGTACATATGCGATTTGTTTTGCCTTCTTCCCGTCATGGCCAAAGTTATTGGCGTGCTTAATGATAGGGTTTCTATGCAACACCTCATTGGTTCGGGCGTCCATATAAACAATATCACGTAGGGGCTGTCCCGCTGCAAACACGTCAAACTTCCATGCCAATTTATTAATGGAAGAATCTTCGAAATTGGTTAAAATAACCAATTCTCCTTGTGGTTTTTCATAATCTGCAATGGCTGCTGCTTCTGGGTATTCCCACATTGGGGTCACCACTCCTAGGGTAGTCACTGCTTTGGATAAAGCCGCTGCAGGTGCAATAGAAGGAGTTGTGGCTACTTCCCCTAAATTGAGATAAGAACCATGTATTTTGGCCAACTGTCCATTCTTGTAATGTGCTTTCATGTGGGCAATCTCGACCTTAACTCCTTTATAATACTGATGCATCTCTACGATGGTATATCCCAAACGATCCTGAAAGGCAGGTTTGGAAGAGCGCACAAAGGAATAGTCATTGGACAATTTCAGTTCACTCAAAATTACTTCTGAAGTGGACTTCCCTTGTGACTTTTCTGAATCGATAGAAATGTAATCACTTTTTTTAAGGCCTAAATCCTGCGACACTTGGGTCGTACCAAACTGTTGCGGGGACTTAGTTAGAATTCTTTGGTTTTGAGACAATGCTGTGGCGCACACAGACAAAGACAAGGCAAAGAGCATAAGAGTATTTCTCCTCATTGCGAAAATAGGTTTTAGGGTTCATCAAATTTTGGGGGTCAACCTTTACATGGTTATTCTTCCGAATAACAAGATGCCAAAAATAACATTTTATCGATAAAAAACAACTTTTAATCGACGATCTAAAGGATTTGTTAATAAAAAAACGCCTCCGTACGGAAGGCGTTTTTCACATTTAAATATTATGTCTTTATTTCCTTACTATTTTCTTAGTGAGCACTCCTTGATCGGTGGTTATCGTAACAAAGTATACAGAGCTCCTTAAACCTGAAAGCTCCAAGCGTACATTGTCCGCTCCCCCTGCTTCATGCATCGTGATCATTCTGCCCATGAGATCGTACACTTCTACCTTCTCGATGGCAGCCTGTGGAGAAGCAATGTTCAACTGGCCCATTGTTGGGTTGGGGAACATGGCAATCGACTCTAAGGCTACACTCTCGGTCCCCAGCACTCGGCTGAAAAGCAATGTGAAACGGTTATGGAAGGTTCCCATTCCACTAACGAAACCGTAAGAATCTGCCCTAAGGTTTTGGGCAACTCCCGTTTGGTGGTCTATAATATACACTTCAGAATCCATTAACTGAGGCCCTTCAATATCGGCTATGGAAATCTTGTATTCCGTATCGGCATCGATGAGGGTTGAGAACCCAACGGGTACGGTGATTGAATGATCGAACTGCCCCAGGGTCTGGATACCGAGTTCTTCGGTACCATCGGGAAGGTGGGTGTACAAAGAAACCACCGTAGCCAATCTTCGGCTATCATACCCCGGATCCATTCCCTCTGAAGCATTGTCTCCGTTGAAAGCCAACAGTGCCTGTTTTTGCATGCCATATTCAGAAGTGGATAGGTTCAACCAAATACGCTCCCTGTCTTCCTGAACGCGCAATGTATTGTTATTATCGGTTCTCCTCATAGCATTGGTAAAGACTGCTGTTCCGGCAACCGTAGCCTTGATACCAAATCCTTGGCCCGTGGATACATATCCATTGGGACGCGTGTCGATACCCGTTCCATCTGAAGCTGCGGCAGTTCCACCCGATAGGTTGTACATGGAGATATCTTCCATAGAGAAATTCATGCTTCCCGCTCCTGGTAAGCTTGAACTCGGGGGCGTAAGGTGCTCCCAGAAATACAACTCGTCGATCATGGAATTGGCATTGATGAAGTCATCGGCAAAAATGGCCGAAGCATATGGGTTTGCCATGATGTTCGGACTGGCATTCTTATTATCGGCAGGCGTTGGACCGGGCGTGTTCTGCACCACCGTAAAGTTAACGGTACCCGTATTAAGGGTCCCGCCATCATACATATAGTTGAACACACCTCCCGGTTGGCCATACCCAGCCTGTGGGCGTACGATGTATCCCACTCCAGGTTCAATCGTTCCCGCTACCACGGGCGACCAGAAGTCATTGTTGTCATCCGCAAAGTTCTCGGCTCCCGGGAACATGGCTTCTACATCCGGATGCGGCACAAAGTTGACGGTCTCCGCATCCAATACCAAGAAGGCCGTGTTCCAAACGCTTTCCCGAGTCTCTGCGGTCATTGGGCTTCCCATCACCATAAAGTCCCTAGAAGCCAAATTGGGCGTTGTTAAGTTTACATTGATGGTTCCATTGTTTTGAACAATAGGATTCGCATCGGTTTGCACCACACTCCCCTCGTGCTCCACTACTACCGTACCATCTACTGTAATGTCGCCAGCAACGCTTGTGTAGGTACTTCCTGGCACTATTAAGGTAAACCCAGTATTTATCGTTAGCTTACAGGCATTTAGGTTTCCATGGGTATTGGTATTGTAATTTCCGGCCAAAATGACTTCGTTGGTAGCATCAGGTGGCCCTGCAGGGCTCCAATTGGCACCATCCCAGGTTTTGGTCACCCCAGCACAGGAAGTAAAAGCACTTGCCGTCCCGAAGTAATAATTTCCGTTAAGTCCGGTGAATGTTCCCGTAAGGGTCACATTGCTACCGAAACTGCCAATGGTAAGGGCGGAGGTCTCCGTTACACTGGAGGTGCTTCCCCTCGCCGCGACCAGACTTCCACGAAGCAGTCCAGTGGCCGCTTCCCAACCTGCGATTTCCGCTTCAGTGAAATAAAAGGTAATGCTGGTATTGCCGGACCCAGTTGTATTCGTTGGGGTAATCGTAAATGTTTTGTCCGTCACCAAATTGGGAGCGGTACTTCCGTTATAGGATTGCGCACCCGTTCCAGCTCGGGATACCGATACATCTGCACATCCATAGTCGAAACTATTGGAGTTAGTGATATCTAACATCACATCCCCAGAGCCAGGATCGGCGGTATGTGCCGTACCCGTTCCATTTATATTTACTTGATCCGGAGTGCCACTATTCACTGCTGTTTGCACAGGGGTTCCTTGCGTAACAACCACATCTATGGTATCTAACATGAGGAGACTATTCCCTGTAGTATTGTAGTGCCTAAAGGCTAAGTGACCTGTTTGTCCAGCTAGGGACGCTAGGTTCACTGTTCTGGTATCGGTATCGTTACCAATGGTGTTGGCTTCTTCAATCAAGGTTCCGCTCAATGCGGCTGCCACAGAGTTTGTGGAGGCAAAATACACTGCATAATGCTCCGGAATGCCGAGGTCACCAATTTCAAAAGTAATTTCTGTATTGGTGGCATCTGCAGGAATCGAGAAAGCGGGACTGAACAAGAAATTATCCGGTGTGAGGATACCCGATCCCCCAATTACGGCTAGGTTCGTAACGGATCCAGCCCATCTTCCCGTAAGATTTCCGTGTGCAAATGGATCGAAAATCAGCCATTGATTTCCATCTCCATCATTATCTGCCACAGTCCATCCTGTTATATCTTCAAAATCTGCCGAAAAAACATTGGTGTCGAAAGAAGCTACAGGAGCTACATCATCATTGGTTATCGTATATGTAAAGGTATCTGCAGCGGGGTTTAGTGTAGCGTCACCTCCATTGGCATTCAAAGAGGTGTTCACAACAATGGTTTCATCCCCTTCTACAAAGGCATCGTGATAAATCCTCAAGGTCATGGTCTGAGAAGCTGTACTTCCAGTATTGAAGATCACGCTCGAAGTCATCAAATCAAAATCTGATCCTTGCGAGGCGGTGGAAGAACCATCAATACTAAAGCTTACTTCAGCATTTGCCGAGGGTGCCGCTCCTATATTAAGGTTTACATTTACATCGGTAAAGGAGCAATCGTTACCTTCGGCTCCATTTCCAGTAGTGGAAGCAAAAGCAATCTCTGGAGTTAACACAGCCGCTGTTAGGGAAATACTTAAATCATACATCTGAACGTTATCGACCGAAGCACCCTGCTGACTCACACGAACAAAATATGTTCCGGCACTAGGTAAAGATATATTTGTAACGCTTTCGGCAACTCCAGGTCCATTGGCGTCTCCCGTCGCCAATACCGAAACTCCATCCGTGTTCAGTATTTCGAACATCACATCGGCCACGGTTAATGCGTTAAAGGCTGTTCCTGCTGAGCAACTCCCATCACCATTTTGAACTCCACTTAGATACAGCGTTCCCGTGGGCGTAAGTGTTCCCGAAAGCAGTGTTGACTGACTAATAGTAAAAGAATAATAGTCCACATCTCCATTATCGTCAACACTTCTTTGGTTTCTATTATACGTAACCGGATTTGCAGTACTGCCCAGCACTGTTGCCGTTCCAGAAGTATCATTGGCTCCTTCGGGATCTCCATAATTCCTGTTCGTTGCTAAAATATCATCTTCTTGGGGACCTGTAAACACAGTAGTTACGAAAGGCTCCATTAATTTTGTTTGTGATACTGGACATACATGTAAAATACCCAATCCATGACCAATCTCATGAGTTAAAACGTTCGTGGTACCTATACCCGGATTGTTTGAATAGTAGTTATCATCGGTATCGATAATCATGTCACCATTCTGAGGAAAATAGTTACATGCCAGAACATTACTATTACCATCGACTCGGTGCCCTGAAATACGCAAATCCCCTCTTACTCCTATAGCTCCAGCCCCTCCAGTAACCACAGTAGCTCCGTCGTCATTGGGCTCATACACAAAATTTAATCCACTCACGGCCGACCATGAATCGAACATGCTAACGAAAACTGCATGCCATGGTGCTGTCGTGAAATCGCCAGGAGTTGTTGGACCTCCATAGATCCCATTGAAAAATGCTATAAAGTCACTTGGATCGCTCGACTCACCAGGTACCTGACAACCGCTATTCCCTATAGGTGTACCATCGGGAACATAACTCCATGTTAGAGTTGTGAAATCACCTTGACCTAAACCTCCCCCATCTGAAGCGGTGGTAGTCCAACGATTCAGCAAATTGAATCGAGAATCATGTGAGTCCGGTAACCCTAGGCTATTTTCTAGCGCTGCTCTACTCTTATAAAAATCTTCTACAACACTTGGGTCCGTATCGGGTGCAAAACAGGTAGCCGGGAAACCAATAAATTCATCAGAGTTCCCTTTGGTCAACTCAATGGCTTGCTTCAACGATTTATCCAAGTGTGTTGTTATAAATGAAATAGCATGTTGCTTTAGTATTGCCTCTGCCTCTTCATGAGCTGGGGTATGGTTATGCATGCATTCGTGTGAAGTATCTGCCGAAAATTTACTATGGGTATTATCGGCATCCCTTTCAATAATTGTCGTCGTCAAAAAACATAGCATGCCTATATATAGTATTCGCATGCAAACTGATGGTGTAATCTTTCTTCTCATAATAATATAGTCTAATGGCCAGGGGGTTTTTGGCTGAATGATTTAAAAAAACGGGGGTTTTTGTATAAAGATATTACTTATTATGATTAAAACATTATTATTCAAGCACATAAAATCATTTTAGAACAATTTAAACAACCTTCAAAACTGATGTTTGATCGATATAAAGGAGCTTTTAAGAACGATATGAAGGATTTGTTAAATAAAAAAAACGCCTCCAATAAGGAGGCGTTTTTCACATTGAATATTTTATGTCTTTATTTCTTCACAATTTTCTTGGTAACAACACCTTGATCTGTAGTTAACGTAACAAAGTATACAGAGGTCTTTAATCCTGAAAGGTCTATCAGAATGTTGTTATTACCTTGTATATTGTTTGTAGTCACCATTCTTCCCATAAGGTCATATACTTCTACCTTTTCGATAGCAGCTTGTGGCGATGCAATGTTCAATTGACCTGTTGTTGGGTTGGGGAACATGGTAATCGACTCCAGCGCTACACTTTCAGTTCCCAGTACTCGGCTGAAATGCAAAGTGAAACGGTTATGGAAGGTTCCCATTCCGCTAACAAACCCATAAGAATCTACCCTTAAGTCCTGAACGGCCCCCGTAAGATGATCTACAAGGTAAACATCGGAGTCCGTAAGTTGTACCCCCTCTATATCGGCAATGGAAATCTTGTATTCCGTATCGGCATCGATGAGGGTTGAGAACCCAACAGGTACAGTAATGGAATGATCGAACTGCCCCAGGGTCTGGATACCCAGTTCCTCAGTACCATCCTGAAGGTGAGTATACAAAGAAACTACTGTAGCCAATCTTCGGCTGTCATAACCAGGGTCCATCCCTTCTGTGGCATTGTCTCCGTTGAAAGCCAATAATGCTTGCTTCTGCATGCTATATTCAGAAGTGGATAGGTTCAACCAAATACGCTCCCTGTCTTCCTGAACACGAAGTGTATTGTTATTGTCCGTTCTTCTCATGGCATTGGTAAAGACTGCTGTTCCTGCAGCCGTCGCCTTGATACCAAATCCTTGGCCCGTGGAAACATATCCATTGGGACGCGTGTCGATACCCGTTCCATCCGAAGCGGCGGCAGTACCCCCAGATAGGTTGTACATAGAGATGTCTTCCATAGAGAAGTTCATGCTTCCCGCTCCTGGCAAAGTAGCACTTGGAGGCGTAAGATGCTCCCAGAAATACAACTCGTCGATCATGGAATTGGCACTGATGAAGTCGTCTGCTAAAATGGCCGAAGGATATGGGTTTGCCAATACATTAGGACTGGCATTCTTATTATCTGCTGGCCCAGGTCCAGGCGTATTCTGTACCACCGTAAAGTTAACAGGACCGGTATTAAGGGTTCCTCCATCATATGTATAGTTGAATACACCTCCTGGCTGACCGTACCCAGCCTGTGGGCGTACGATGTATCCTTCTCCCGGTGTAATTGTTCCTGCTACTACAGGCGACCAGAAGTCATTATTATCATCTGCAAAGTTCTCAGCTCCTGGGAACATGGCTTCTACATCCGGATGCGGCACAAAGTTGGCCGTCTCAGCATCCAACACTAAGAAGGCCGTGTTCCAAACGCTTTCCCTAGTTTCTGTGGTCATTGGGCTTCCCATCACCATAAAATCCCTGGAGGCCAAATTCGGCGTCGTAAGGTTTACATTGATGGTTCCATTATTCTGAACAATAGGATTCGCGTTGGTTTGCACCACACTTCCTTCGTGTTCTACTACTACAGTACCATTTACAATGATATCTCCCGCAATACTAGTAAAGGTACTTCCCGGCACGGTTAAGGTAATTCCGGAATTCACTGTTAGCTTACAGGCATTTAGGTTTCCATCGGTATTGGTATTGTAGTTTCCAGCCAAAATAACTTCGTTGGTGGCGTCAGGTGCCCCAGCAGGGCTCCAAGTAGCACCATCCCATGTTTTGGTAACCCCGGCACAGGATACAAAAGCACTTGCCGTTCCGAAGTAATAGTTTCCATTCAGTCCAGTGAATGTACCCGTAAGCGTCACATTACTCCCGAAACTGCCAATGGTAAGGGCAGAAGTTTCTGTCACACTGGAGGCGGTTCCCCTTGCAGCAACCAAATTTGCACGGAGCAGTCCTGTGGCCGATTCCCAACCGGCAATTTCAGCTTCCGTGAAATAGAAGGTAATACTGTTATCTCCAGCTCCTGCTGTATTCGATGGGGTGATCGTAAATGTTTTGTCCATCACCAAATTCGGAGCACTGCTTCCGTTATAGGATTGCGCACTGGTTCCTGCTCTAGACACATAAGAACTAACACAACCATAATCGAAGCTATTGTTATTGGTCATGCCAATCATCACATTGTCAGAACTAGTATCTTGGGCATATCTTGTTCCCGTTCCATTGATTTCCATCTGATCCTGCGTAGCAGAATTTTCCGCTGTTTGTACATCGGTAGATACGGTAGCCGTCACCGAAACATCATCTAGCATGAAAACAAAGGCATCGGCAGAGACAACATGGAAGGTAATATAAATGTTTTGCCCATCGTAAGCCGATAGATCATAGGTGTATTCCGTCCATGTGGTCGGAGGTTCTACATAAGGACTCGCGCTTATAAAGGTAAAACTGGCTGGATTCGTATCCGTTGTTGAAACCCCGACTTGGAAACGCTCCAAACCATAGGTATCGACTACAGACTTCGCCCAAAATTTCAATTCGCTATTGGTTCCATTCAACGCAATTTGCGGCGTGAAGATATAGTCATCGTTCTGCTGGGGCGCTATACTTTCATTAAAGCAATAATATCCTTTATCGCCGGAACGGGCATCAAAGTTACTCCCCGCAGCCGAAGGCGTTGTCTGGCTTGGGTTGAACACGATAAATGTTCCTGTATAATTTTCGTTGGTAAAATCGTAGGCAGTAGATCCATAGGTAGAATCGCCATCGCCATCGAACATGGTCCATCCACCAACTGGATTAATGTCGAAATCTGAATAGGTTTCGAAACCGTCGCTGAATAAGGTAGCCGTCTGCGTAGAAAGCGGAACGACATCAGGACTCGAAATGGTCAGGGTATACGAATCTGCACTGGTATTGGCCGTAGCATCTCCACCATTGGCATTCACCGTAAAGTCTACCGTTACCGTTTCATCTCCTTCTACCAAACCATCGTGGTACACTCGCAGGATCATATTTTGGGAAGTAGAACTACCCGTACCAAAGGTAACATTAGGTGTAAGTAAGTCGAAGTCTACTCCTGTAGTCGCTGTTGAACTTCCATTTATTACAAAGGTAACATCCGCATTGGCCGAAGGGGCCAAAGCGATATTCAAAGGAACCGTTACATCGGTAAAACATCCGTCTTCATCTTCAGTTTCAGTACCTGCAGTAGTTGAAAAGCTAATCTCTGGGGTGTCGGGCGCAAGTTTAAACGAATACACTCGTACCTGTCTACCATTGGCACCTCCGTCTCCAGAATACTCTGAGGTAACCCAAAAGGTTTTATCATCACTAGGATCCCTTACGGCCTGTCCGTAATCTCCATAACGGTCGTTCCCGGTTACCGAGTTGGTTCCAGAAATCACCAAATTCTCTCCAAAAGTCATAGTTCCCAGTGCATCTCCAGCTAACCTTCCCGTATAGTAAAGTGATGGGAAAGTAGAAGATCCTGTTTTGGTATATCCTAGACCGATATTTCCTTGGTCATCCATAGACATACAGCCCATGAATACAGATTCTTTAAGCGCAACGGTAGCTTGTGCAGGATCGGTAAATGTACCTTCTTGGTATACACTCCAAGAAGCACCACCATCTGTACTTCTCATCTCTACCCAGCGGATTCCCGATTTTTGGGTCCCATTCTGAATTTCAACTACCCAATTCAGTAGAATAGATTCGTAGGTAGGAAATTTATACCAATGACACATATTCATTACAGCTCCTACGATAGCATCGATTCGCTGTGTAGTACCCGGTTGTTGCAAGTTGGCAAACCCTCCTGCGATGGCTGCATCGAAAGGAGAAGTTGGTATTTGTATTTTACCTGAAATCGTGGAGTTAGCAATGGTTGTAGCATTGGTCCAATCCATATCGATGTTCCACAATCCGACGTGATCTGAGGTTACTCCAGAAAAGGCATCATCTTGATAGAATAATATTTTCGCATCTCCCGTAGCGGCTCCCGATGCTTCAGAATGTGCAGGAATAGGAGCGGCAAAACCAGAAGATCCTAATCCAGAGGGAGAAAAACCTACAATCTCTGCAGTACCGTCTCCCGCCAACATTTTATTTCTGTTGAAGGTATATACTTTTTGTGCTCCGGTGAAGTTACCTGCAGTTACATAGGTATCTCCCCAAATCCCGTAGTGGGGATAGTCATTCCCTGCGGTCAACTCATATTCGTAAACGTTGTACGAGCCTGTTGGGTCTGGTGTTGTAGATACCCCAATAAGGAATACATCATCACTTAAAGATGGATTACCAGATAATTGAAACTGGGACAGGAACCATCTGTCTGCTTCTCTATCATACATCACTACAGGATCCCCTGCGTTATCGGCATGCGTAGGTCCGGATAATGGATCTGTTAGCAGCTTGGGGAAACCAGACGCCATGACGCCTGTTTTATCGAAAACGGCCCATTGCCCATTCTCCATAGTAACCACGTGGTTAGGCCCTACGGCCATGGATGGATCGGGTGGAGAAACATTAAGCCCAATACTTTCAAAACTCACAATGGGTGTTCTTGTTGAAGAAGCACGCTTGTGTCCTTCTGGCCCTTGTATTAGGGGATCTATTTCCGTACTACTGCGTCCTGCTGCATTAAGATGTGCCAATTTTCTTTTTCTCTTCTCACTCATCTCAGATGAAGTATTTACACCATCTTTTGGAACAAAGTAACCATCGAATGTGGTCAGATCATCACAAACGGGCATATCCCTAACTGGGGTAGAAACATAAAAGTTCTTAGGGTAAAGGATTTTTGTAGGATATCTACTTGGAGTGTACTCGCTGTTTTTTTCACTTGTTCTTTCTTGAGCGAACATTGCTGTTGCAAAGCACAAAAAAAGCAACAGTAAGGTTGGTTTTCTTTTCATCATAATTCACATTTTTAGGCCAATCCTATAGTAAGATAATAACATGGTAAAAATTGCTATTAGTAGCAATTAACGGCCAAATAATTTAATTCAGGGGTTTGAAAATTTTTTAGATTATACTTTCCATTTCTGTAGTAATTTTCCAGTAATAACTGACTGAAATCTTCCAATTGACTGAAAATGAATATGAAAGTATGTACCAAGAATTTGGCCGGGGAAGGCATACGATTTGGGTTCATTGGGGTCAATTGATTTGGTAACTCCCAAAAATACATTTTTATCGAAGAAAAACAACATTTTGTCGATAATATCTCGAAATTGTATTAACAAGAAAAACCCTACAAAATTGTAGGGTTTTTTCATTATTAATATGTCTAAGAATATTATCCTCCGAAGTCGTCGAATCGGATGTTCTCGTCCGGAATTCCGAAGTCTTCTCCCATCTTCTGAACCGCCTGGTTCATCAATGGAGGACCACAGAAATACAATTCGATATCTTCTGGTGCTTCGTGGTGGTTCAGGTAGTTATCGATCACCACTTGGTGAATGAATCCTACGAATCCATCTCCTTCTCCTTCAATGCCTTCTTTCACTTTCCAGTTATCTTCTGGAAGCGGCTCAGACAATGCCATGTAGAACTTGAAGTTAGGGAAGTCTCTTTCTAATGCTCTAAAGTGCTCAATGTAGAACAACTCTCGCTTAGAACGTCCTCCATACCAATAGGTTACTTTACGACCCGTTTTCAAAGTCTTGAAAAGGTGGTACAAGTGAGAACGCATTGGCGCCATTCCAGCACCCCCACCTACATATAGCATTTCAGCTTCGGATGGGTTGATGAAGAACTCACCATAAGGTCCGGAAATGGTTACTTTATCTCCTGGCTTCTGAGCAAAGATGTAAGAAGAAGCAATTCCTGGATTTACTTGCATCCATTGGTTCTTCGCACGGTCCCATGGTGGAGTTGCAATACGAACATTCAACATAATCTCACGCCCCTCGGCAGGGTATGAGGCCATGGAGTACGCTCTTTCTACGATTTCGGTGTTCTTCATTACCAATGGCCAAAGACCAAATTTATCCCACTCGGCTTGAAACTTATCAGCCGTTTCATGCTCTTCAGGGTGGGCAGTAATGTCGATATCACCATATTTAATCTCACATGGGGGAATTTCAATTTGAATATACCCACCAGCTTTGTAGTTCATATCTTCAGGAATCTCTACTACGAATTCCTTGATGAATGAGGCCACGTTGTAGTTTCTCACTACGGTCGCTTCCCATTTCTTAATTCCGAATACCTCTTCAGGAATGTGGATATTCATGTCTTGCTTTACCTTTACCTGACAGGCCAAACGGGCACCTGATTTCAGTTCCTTACGGGTAAAGTGAGGGGTTTCGGTAGGCAAAGCCTCTCCTCCGCCTTCCAATACATGACATTCGCACTGGATACAGGTTCCACCACCTCCACATGCAGATGGCAAGAATACTTTTTGATTTCCAAGGGTGGACAACAACGTCCCTCCAGAAGGAACTTCTATGACCTTTTCATCGTTAATGGTAATCTTTACCGGCCCAGAGGGGGAAAGTTTTTGTTTGGTGAATAGCAAGAGTGCCACCAAAAGAAGGATCAACACTAAAAACGCGACCACCGTGGCTACTACTACACCTAATGTACTTGCTAAGATCATAGTTTATTCAGTTTTATCTGAAACAGCTGCTTGTGCTGTCTCGGTCTCTTTTTCAATTACTTTTTCTACTTGTGCAGCGGAATCGCTTTCCTCTTTAGCCGCATCGTCCCCTCCAGTTAACATTCCTCCAAAACTCATAAATCCGATGGCCATAAGTCCTGTAATAATGAAGGTAATTCCCAATCCTCTTAAAGGAGCAGGAACATTAGAATAACGGATTTTTTCGCGAATCGCGGCAATTGCTAGAATGGCCAAGAACCATCCAATACCAGAACTGAACCCATAGTTCAATGCCAAGGCAAAGCTCTCAATCTCTCTGGACTGCATGAACAGGGAACCTCCTAAAATCGCACAGTTTACAGCGATCAAGGGAAGGAAAATACCCAAGGAGTTATACAACGCTGGAGAGAAACGCTCTACCACAATCTCTACCAATTGTACCATCGTTGCAATGGTCGCAATAAATAGGATAAAAGATAGGAAGCTTAGATCGTAATCGGCATACTCTGCTCCCAACCAAGTTAAAGCTCCTTCTTGCAGGATGTATTGGTCCAATAACCA
This sequence comes from Aureisphaera galaxeae, assembly GCF_028561275.1. Lineage (GTDB taxonomy): Bacteria > Bacteroidota > Bacteroidia > Flavobacteriales > Flavobacteriaceae > Aureisphaera > Aureisphaera galaxeae. The sequence goes on along the minus strand of NZ_JAQQTF010000002.1, from coordinate 995,016 downwards.
GTTGATCGGCACGGTCACGGTAAGTACGAAAATCACCGCTGCACCCAATCCAACTGCAGTGCTTACTTTTTTGGACACCGCTAGGTAAGAACACATTCCCAAGAATGTGGCAAATACCATGTTGTCCACGAATATCGATTTAAAAAATAACTCAAGATGTTCCATATCTATATTGTTTCAGTCTTGGACCTACTAGTTTTCTTCAATTAATGCTTTGTTTCTACTACGCTGTACCCAGATAATGATTCCCACGACGATCAATGCCATTGGGGCCAACAGCATGAAACCGTTGTTTTCATATCCTATACTATATACACCGGACTTGGCGATTGGGTCTCCCAAAACCGGGAATCCCAATAAAGTTCCTGATCCTAGCAGCTCACGGAAGAATCCTACAATAATTAAGATTACCCCGTAACCCAATGCGTTTCCTATTCCATCTAAAAAGGAACGCCAAACACCATTACCCAATGCGAAGGCCTCGAAACGCCCCATAATGATACAGTTGGTAATGATCAATCCAATAAACGCTCCCAGTTCTTTACTCAGCTGATACGAAAATGCTTTCAATACTTGGTCTACAATAATTACCAAGGTTGCTACAACCACCAACTGTACAATGATTCGGATCTTCGATGGGATAATGTTTCGCATCAAAGAAATAACTATGTTTCCAACACCCATTACAAAAATTACGGATATGGACATTACAATAGAAGCCTTAAGCTGCGCAGTAATCGCTAAAGCTGAACAGATACCCAATACCTGAATGGTAATAGGGTTATTATCCGCTAGGGGATCTAAAATCAGCTTACTATCTTTTTTTGATAATAGTGCCATAGTCTAGTTCGTTTTTTTAAGGTTTTTGAAAAATGGTACGTACAATTTTAGGTCATTCCTAATCATGGCCGACACTCCGTCTCCAGTAATAGTAGCACCAGCAATGGCATCTACTTCATTATCTTGTTTATCCTTATTGAGCGGATCTGCATTACTTTTTGAAATAGCAATACCCACAAAATTACCAGAGGCATCCAGTAAATGTTCTCCTATGAAGTCGTCCATAAAGTAACGCTCCTTAATATTAGCTCCCAAACCTGCGGTTTCTCCTTGGTGATCGAAATAGGCTCCTTGCACTACCATGTTTTCGTCCATGGCTACATAGGCCCATACAGCATCCCAAAGTCCTTTTCCTCGAATAGGAGCGATGTAATATTTCTTCCCGTCTTTCTCACCTACGAACAAAGGCAAACGACGCTCTTCACCAGCCTTAGCTTTGGCCTGCTCCTTTTTCACATCGATGAGATAAGCCTTATCATCGGCTTGCGCAGAACCATTGGCAATTACTAATTGCTCGGTAATGTATTGCTCGAACAATTTTGCAGCATCGGTTTCAGCAACAAAATTGGCAGAACTTTCGTCATTTTCGTTTACGCCCATGGCGTACAAAATATTCTGCTGCTTTTCGATCCTTTTATTCTCGGTAATGGTAGGCTTCAATACCTGTGCAATAGTAGCCAACAAAGCTCCTACCACTATTACCATCAAAATCGAAAATATGATGGTATAACTATTTTTTTCTGTATTAATCGCCATAATTAAGCAGTTTTAACTTTAAGACGTTTCGCTCTTCTCTTAATATTTCCTTGTAATACGTAATGATCAATGGTTGGCGCAAACACATTCATCAACAGAATGGCCAACATTACTCCCTCCGGATAGGCAGGGTTAAATACTCGAATCGTTACGGAGATGAATCCTATCAGGAATCCATAGATCCACTTTCCCCTATTGGTTTGCGAAGCAGTTACTGGATCTGTTGCCATGTAGACAATACCAAATGCGAGACCTCCAATTAATAAGTGATGCCAGAACTCGGTACTCATTAAGCTAAAGAATTTACTTCCTTCTCCTATCCATCCTTGGTCCACTACTCCGTTAAAGATCAATCCCATGGCCAATGCACCAATGATGGCAGAAACCATGATTCTCCAGCTACCAATCTTCGTAAAGATTAAGAATAGTCCTCCAATAAGTATTAATAAGGTAGAAGTTTCACCAATGGATCCTGGAATCAATCCGTAGAACATGTCCATAATGTCGTAATCGAATGCTTTGTTTTGGGCCAAACTTCCCAAAATGGTTTCCCCGGAAATAGCATCTACATTGGCTCCCCCTGCAATTTCATTTGCTCTTTCTACCGCTCCGTGCACCCAAACCTTATCTCCACTCATCCAGGTAGGATACGCAAAGAACAAGAAGGCACGAATGGTCAAAGCTGGATTAAGGATATTCATCCCTGTTCCTCCAAATACCTCTTTTCCAATAACAACTCCAAATATTACCGCTACGGCTAACATCCATAATGGAATGTCCACAGGAACGATAAGTGGAACTAACATTCCTGTTACCAAATATCCCTCTTCAACTTCATGTCCTTTGATCACCGCAAAAATGAATTCCACAGCCAATCCTACAACATAAGAAACTACAACAATGGGTAGTACTTTCCATGCTCCCATGCTAAAGTTGGCCATGCTCCAAAATTCCGGAGAAAGGAATCCGGCAGCTTTAGAAATCTCTCCAGTGGCGAGATAATGCTGATACCCCGCATTAAAGATTCCGAAAATCAAACAAGGAACCAAAGCCATGATCACTGTGTTCATGGTACGCTTTAAGTCATCGGCTCCTTTAACATGCGTCCCGTTATGGGTTGTTTCATTGGGTAAGTACAAGAAGGTATGGATTGCGTTGAACGCAGGTGCCATCTTCTTCCCTTTGTACTTCTCTTTTAGCTTATGTAAATTTTGTTTCAATCCCATAGCGTTATCCTATTTCTTTATACATTAAGTCCAAACCTTCCCTGATGATTTGTTGGTGGGGCTGCTTGGATACGCAGATAAATTCAGTAAGTGAGAAATCCTCGGGAGCTACTTCGTACATTCCCAAAGCTTCCATCTGATCCAAATCCTTCACCATACAGGCCTTTAAAATCTGTAATGGGTAAATATCCAATGGAAAAACCTCTTCGTAATTACCAGTTACCACAAAAGCTCTGTGCTCTCCATTGGTATTGGTATTGAGGTCGTATTTTTTCTTTGGCATCATCCAAGAGAAAGTCAATGCTCTGGATGGAGAAATCTTATTGAAAATAGGTTTGTTCCATCCGAAGAACTCATAGTCGTCCCCTTCAGGAATTACAGTTACCGTATTGTCGTAAAATCCTAAGTGCGCCTTTGGAGAAATTTGGGTTCCACTTAACACATCTCCACTAATGACCCTTGAATTGTCTTCGGAAAGACCAGAATCATAAATAAAGGTGGCTACCTCAGCTCCAATTTTAGTGGTGTAGTATTTTGGTGCTTTTACTGAAGATCCCGACAAAGCAATCACTCTTTCGGCATTAAATCTTCCTGTAAGGATCAGCTCACCAATAATTACCAAATCCTGTGCGTTCACCGTCCAAACCACCTCTCCTTTGTTCACAGGATCGATCTTTGCAATCTGAGTCCCTACGTTCCCTGCTGGGTGAGGACCACTAATTTTATGTATCGTTACATCTTTAAGTCCATCCAATGGAGAAGCTCCAGATTTTCCAATACATACATGTACTTTACCTTCGGTCAACTTACTCAAGGCAGTTAAAGCCGCCTGAAGTTCATTTTCTTTTCCTTTTAAGGTAAAATCCAAATCGGCTACTAAAGGTCCCGTACTGTATCCCGAAACGAAAATAGCTTTTGGTGTACTTTGTGGATTGGCCACTACCGCATAAGGACGCTGCTTAATGAAAGGCCAACATCCCGAACTTAATAAGTGACTTTTGATCTCTTCCGGCTTCATGGAATCCGGATTAATGATTCCAAAATCCTTGTAGGTATCCTGTTGATCTCCTTCAATAGTTATTTTGGTAATCACTCGTTTTGCACCTCTTTCAATCTCGGAAAGTGTCCCACTCACAGGAGAGACAAATTTGATATCCTCATTGGATTTACTATGGAAAATAGTATCCCCTGCCTGAACTTTGGCTCCTTCTTTAAGCGTCATTTTAGGGGTAACGAGATGAAAATCTTGAGGTCTTATGGCAAATGTGCGGGAGCGTGGTGCTTTGGAGAGTGTTTTGTCCGCTTCGCCTTTTAAATTAATGTTAAGACCTTTTCTAATCTTAATGTCTTTGGACATAGGATATACGTGTTAAAGTTCTCGTAAAAACCTGAAACATAGATTGCCCAGATTTAGCGACCGCAAATTTACGAACTTCGAAGAGGTTTTCATAATAAATAGGAATAATTTTAATTAACAGGAAACGGTAAGGTTTTCGAAAAAGTTTTAGGCACAAAATTTGCTTACCTTTAACCGCAAAATCAGGTAACCTATGCTACAAAAAGCATTACTTATGTTCGGTTTTTTGGGAATGGTAGTAAGCACCCAAGCCCAGATTGTTGAAAAAATTGAGCCGGAATATATTCGAACCATCCAATTTAGGGGGAATTCACAATTCAGTCAGTTACCCATCATACGACTGGGCGAATCGCTTCAGTTGTCCTTCGACGATATTAATGGTGACGAAGAGGATTATTACTATGTCATTACCCATCACGATTTCGATTGGTCCGAAAGTGATCTTTCCAAAGGGGAATATATGGATGGTTTTGACGATGTACGGATCGAGACCTATGAAAATTCATTGAATTCGCTTCAGCTCTATTCCCATTACACCCTTACCATCCCAAATAGAGAGACCCGCCGACTCAAAAAAAGCGGGAATTACCTACTCAGTGTTTTCGATTATGACGGAGAGTTGGTTTTCACCCGGAAGTTCATGATCATGGAACAGGAAGTGAAGGTAGCTGTCGAGGTGAAACGCTCACGGGATATCCAATACATAGATACCAAACAAAGTGTTCAGTTTACGATAGATTCCCCTACCCGTCCCCTCATCAATCCAAAGCAGAACGTAAAAACATTGGTGCTTCAAAACAGCAACCTAAAAACGGCCATTACCGATTTAAAACCACAATACACCATTGGGAGCGAGCTCATTTATCGGTACGATCAGGAAAGTGCTTTTTGGGGTGGAAACGAATTCTTGAATTTCGATAGCAAAGAAGTCCGTGGAGCCAACAATACCATTCGCCGGATAGAACTCACCGACCTTTTCGAACATTATCTATTTACCCGATTATCCCGAGCCGATAGGCCCTACACTTATTTCCCAGATATTAACGGAAACTTCGTGGTGCGTACCTTCGGGATCGATTCCGACAGAAATCCCAATATTGAAGCGGAGTATATCCGTATGCACTTTAACCTTCAGTATTACGAGGATATTGGCGATAAGGAAATCCATATCTATGGAAACTTCAACAATTGGTGTATCGACGAGAGTACCTATATGAAGTACAATCCCGAAACGGACTCCTACCAAAATACCCGCTTGTTCAAACAAGGGTTTTACAACTATCGCTTTGCGCTTGTAGACCGGGATGGATCGGTGGATCAAGGAGCAATTGGCGGTAATTTCTGGCAAACGGAAAACGATTATACCGTCATTGTATTCTACCGCGGTCCTGGGGAGCGTTTCGATCGAGTGATTGGATACGGTCGAGCGAATTCCGAACTCATCTCCAACAACTAATTCACGATTAAAAATTAGGACTAGGGAGTATATTTCTTTCACCCCTCGCATTTTGGTCAATGCCCAATAGGGCTACTATCGTTAAGTTTTTTAACTTTACGATATGACTAACCAACTCCCCACCAAACACAAAGGGCGGAAGGCTGCCAAATACAGGGCTCCGAAATGCCTTAATTGTGGCACCCCATTAGAACTGAGCGATATGTATTGCTCCTATTGCGGGCAATTGAACACCACCAAGAGTCTTTCGCTCAAGGACTTTTTCGGGGAGTTTATTGGCAGCATCATCACTTATGATTCAAGGTTTCGCTTTACCTTAAAAGACCTTCTGCTTCGGCCTGGGGTCATTACCCGAAACTATGTAGGAGGGCAGCGATTAAAATACGCCAATCCGTTTCGGTTCTTCTTAAGTGTTTCTATCATTTATTTTCTTGTGCAAAGCTTGATTGCCACTTTTACAGGAACGAACAATTTGATTAACGATGGCAACAAAAAGGGTCCCAATTTCGAGTTAAAATCGGATGGGGAAAATTTTAAGTTGGTTCCCAAAGTTCCAGATAGCATCAGCATAGATTCGGTCTTGAAAGCACAGGGAGTTCCTGTTGAAGCGATTGGATTGGATTCCATACTCGCAGCGAATGAAGTGCCCAGCACTCAGGAATTGGATTCCATGATTAAGGAAGCCATCCCAAAGCCCAAGGAGGCGGACTCGTTAAAAACCTACGAGTACATTTCTGAAGAACATCTGGACACCCTGAATCGGGCCAACAAAATCGTAAAGCGTTTTAGCTTGTATTACGACTTTTATGAAGCCACCGGCATAAAGGATCCGGCGCAGGCACTAGACAGCCTTAAACATGCCAACACTGGCTATAATCGTTGGGCCTACAATAAGAATGAGGCGTTTGAGCAAATCAAGGAACGGCCTGCAGAGTTTGCAACCTATCTATTCGAGAAGACACCTTTCTTTGTCTTCTTCTTTACGCCCTTCTATGCCCTATTCTTTTGGCTCATTTATTCGAGAAAAAAATACACCTATATGGAGCACATGATCTTTATCTTCCATATATTCAGCTTTGTATTTCTGGCCATGCTCATTGCTATTTTGCCGGACATGCTTATTGGGGAAGATGTTTTTGTGAGCATCCTATTTTTACTCATAGGCCCGTTTTATTTTTATAAGGCATTGCGTAATTTTTACCAACAAAAACGACTCATTACCATAATAAAATTTATTTTCCTAAATTTCGTTTTTTTGATAAGCGCCACGATTAGTGCCGTTCTGTTTTTTGCAGTCACTGCGGCCATGTATTGACATGATACAATTAACCACACAAGGAATTAAAGTTTCCGTAGAGAGTAATTATGAGAATGCTTTTTACAATAAGCAGCAGAAACAGTATGCCTTTTCGTATCGTATTACCATAGAAAACAACAGTCCGGAATCCATTCAGCTCATTTCGCGCTATTGGCTCATTAAAGATGCATTGAACCACACGGTCGTGGTCGAAGGAAAAGGAGTCATAGGCCAACAACCTATCATTGATCCTGGCAAAGCGCATACCTATGAAAGTGGTTGCTTACTAATTTCACCTTTCGGTTCCATGCAGGGCCACTATGATATGGTAACCAATTCCAAGAATATTAAAGTGGGAATTCCCTTATTTAAGCTGAACGCACCTTTCGCGATGAATTAAACACGGTGTAGCTAGCAATCCCGTCCAATCGTATCTTTTCTTCTCCTTGAATGACGTGACAGAACCCACAGTGGGAGTCGTACGTAAATTGAAAGGGCTGATACGCATCGAACACTTCTGAAACGTAGATCCCGTCATAATCTACTTCGAACAAATCGTTGTATCTACGAATGCGGAAATGCGATTTGGGTAACTCTTCGTCCAAGATCAACTCGAACCATGCATTGCTTCCCGTTCCCGATAGTTTTTGAGCATGCTCTGGAATATTTCTTTCCGATATAGAAGCATGGGAATTGGGTCGTTTTTTGTCGAAATAATTGGTCAGGTTTTCCTTAAACGCAGATCCTTTGAAAGGTTTTACATTCCCTTCGAAAACTTCGTAAACCGTACCCAGTGAAGCCGCCTTTTCTACATTACCCACTGTACTAGGGGTAAATTTTTTATTGAATTTCAAGGCTCGAACCACTTTTTCATCCGAGGTTGAAGCCAATATGGTCTCCGTTACGAAACGCGAACAATTACTTCCGTCTTTATTGAAGGCCCCATAAGGGATACTCCCCCTACCTTGAAGACTATCGATGTATTGTTGTGCTTTCTTAAAATCGATGCTGTAGCATATAGAAGCGAGCAATCGTCCTTCTCCGTGTGTTTTATGTGGATTGGCATCCAACCAAAGCAAAAGCTCTTCGTTATTTTTTAGCATACCTATATCACAGAACTTCGCTTTAATCGGTACATGAAGTTCGGCATCCGTATTGGCTCCCCGCACCCGTCCATGACCTTTCGGGGTTACATATCGTCCAAAATCGAAATAGCACGCCTCTCCTGTTTTGTTTTCAATAAGCATGAGGGCGGCATGACCTGCCTTAATGTACTCCCGGGTACCAAGACCCACTAGTGGCAACACATTGCAGATCCATTCATCACTCATGGTAACGAAGGTATCCGGATATGCCAGTACTAATAGGGTTCCCGTGTGCTTCAAAACTTCAGCTTTTTGGATTCTTTTGTTTGCAAATCTTCATATACGAAAGTGCCAAGATCGGCATTTTTTTCGATCTGACTTATGCTCTTAGTCTTCACAAACCCCATATCCATTACAAGATCGCTGTGCGGATTTCCATCGCCTGCTGTTTTATGGAAATTTAAAAGGGCGTTACCATCCATCGCCAGATCATCCTTCAACAAGTCCGAAAACCATACTTGCCTTTTGCGTTTTACGTCTTTTGGATATAGCAATGAAGAAGACCAGATGTGAGGTTGCAGGGACTTTTCAGAAAAATGGGAGTTGGCTCCATCCCAAACCAATTCATGGATTTTTAGGGTTTCGGTCCAATCGACAATAACCACTGTAAAAGGCTCTATGCCTGTAAAATCGAAATGATGCACCTCAGCAACCGCATTTACTGCCGTAAGCAAGGAAGTCACTATGATTCCACGGCTCATTCTGTAGCTCTCTTTCCGGATATGCGGTTCGAAACCTCCATTCAACAAACAAACCAGCCTTTGCCGATCGCTTACGCCCAACCAAGTTCCCCCCGCCACTGCATCCTTCGGAAAAATAAGCTTGGATCCTTCTACGTCGTATTCTTCTGGTAAAAGTGTCTTTCGTTGCGGGGCTTCGTCCCTACTGGATGTAAGAATGAACCCGGAATCGGTCGTTGGGTAAAAAGTGAGCGTACACATTGTTTAATGCAACTGTCTTTGGTAAACTGGACATTACAAAAATAGGTATATCTGCCGTAACCCTTCACTTTCCTTTTCAGGTTCATTAAGATACCCACATCCATAGTATTTTACTGCCTCTAAATTTGTACCTTTGCAACTCAAATTTAAAAACCTAAACAAAACACCATGGGAAAAGGATTTTTTGAAGTTCCAATCGCCGTAAACGAACCGGTTTTGGGCTATGCTCCGGGCTCTCCAGAACGCGAAGCCGCATCAAAAACCTATAAGGAAATGTACAACAGCACTGTTGATGTACCTTTATATATTAACGGTGAACATATCACTACCGGAAATACAGCAACCATGTCTCCTCCGCATGATCATCAACATGTATTGGGGAGCTATCATAAAGCTGAGAAATCCCATGTTGAACAAGCGATAGCAACAGCTTTGGAAGCCCGCAAAAAATGGGCGCAAATGCCTTGGGAACAACGCGCAGGTATCTTCTTACGTGCCGCAGAACTTATTGCTGGTCCGTACCGTGCAAAGATCAATGCTGCTACGATGCTAGCCCAATCTAAGACCATTCATCAAGCAGAAATTGATGCCGCTTGTGAGTTGATCGATTTCCTTCGATTCAACGTTCAGTTCATGACCGAAATTTATCACGAACAACCAGAGTCAACTTCAGGCGCTTGGAACCGATTGGAGTATCGTCCTTTAGAAGGATTCATCTACGCGATTACACCGTTCAACTTTACAGCCATCTCTGCTAACCTACCTGCCAGTGCGGCTCTTATGGGGAACGTAGTGGTATGGAAGCCTAGTGACAGCCAGGTATATTCTGCCAAGGTAATTTTAGACGTGTTCCAAGAAGCAGGGGTGCCTCCAGGAGTGATCAATATGGTGATGGGAGATCCTGTGATGATTACCGATACTATTTTGGCCAGTCCCGATTTTAGCGGATTGCACTTTACCGGATCTACTCATGTATTTAAAGATATTTGGCAAAAGATAGGTACCAACATCCACAATTATAAAACCTACCCTAGAATTGTTGGGGAAACGGGTGGAAAAGACTTTATCGTTGCCCACAAAACCTCAAACCCAAAGCAAGTAGCTACCGCTATTGCAAGAGGAGCGTTCGAATTCCAAGGACAAAAATGTAGTGCGGCCAGTCGCTGTTACATTTCAAAAAGTATTTGGAACGACGTAGAGAAGTACCTAAAAGAAGATTTAGCTTCCTTTACCATGGGATCGCCAGAAGATATGAGCAACTTCATTACTGCTGTGATCCACGAGGGTTCTTTCGACAAATTAGCCAGTTATATTGATCAGGCAAAAGCAGATGCCAACGCCGAGATCATTGCTGGGGGTGGTTACGACAAGAGCAAAGGGTATTTCATTGAGCCTACGGTAATCAAGACCAATGATCCAAAATACACCACCATGTGTACTGAATTGTTTGGACCTGTAGTGACCATTTATGTGTTTGAAGATGACGCTTGGGAAGAAACCCTTCACCTAGTAGACGAAACCAGCGAATATGCCTTAACAGGAGCTGTTTTTAGCGAAGATCGCTATGCCTTGGAAACAGGGATTAAGATTTTGGAAAATGCCGCTGGAAACTTTTATGTAAACGACAAGCCAACAGGTGCGGTTGTAGGACAACAGCCCTTTGGAGGTGCAAGAGCCAGTGGAACCAATGACAAAGCTGGAAGTAAATTGAACCTATACCGTTGGATATCGCCAAGAATGATTAAGGAAACCTTTGTTACCCCTACGGATTACAGATATCCGTTCTTGGGATAAAATTCAAATTTCACGACATAAAAAACCTTTCGAATCGATTGTATTTGAAAGGTTTTTCTTTTTTTAGCAATCCCAATTCAAAATCATCATGAAAAAACTTCTAGTGTTTCTTTTCGCTTGTGTATCCCCCACTCTTTTTTCACAACAAATCAATACAATTACAATTGAGCGCTGGGAAGCCAATGATTGGGAAAACAACATACTTCAGACTTACAGCTATAACAGCAATGATCAAATTGCTTCCATCTTGGGGGAGTTTTGGGAAGGTACGCAGTATGAAAACAGCTCATTAACAAGTTACAGCAACTATATGGGCAATACCGTAGGAGAAACCATATCACAAATATGGGCAGGTACGGATTGGGACAATAGCACCCGAACTGTAAATCAAGTGAACGGCGATGGCCTTTTAAGCGAATCGGAACTTACCTCTTGGTTCAACAATATGTGGAACAATTTCGTTTTTCGGGAATACACCTATGACACTAATGAACACCTTGTCTATTTGCTTCAGGAATTCTGGGAGAATGGCGCCTATGTAAATAATTCACAAGTCAATTACACCAACAATGCTGACGGATTTCCCATTCAATTAATCGGGGACTCTTGGAATAGCGACAACAACACATGGGAAAATTCGTATCGAACCACCAACACCTATAACAGTGATAACGCCATATTGGAGTTCTTGAACGAAACTTGGAATGGAAGTCAATACGTAAACAGTAGCAGAAACCTGTATACCTATGATGGCAATGGCTACCTTATCGAACTATTGACCCAAATTTGGGACGAAACAGGGAATAGTTGGGTAAACTCGTCTTTCCTCACCTATCAGAACAACAGCAATGGAACCATCAACACGATTATTACCCAATTGTGGACACAATCCAACACTTGGGAAAACTCTATGCGCTGGACCTATTCGTACAATACGCTCTCCACAGAAGAAAACGAATGGAATCAATTACGTTTATTTCCAGTTCCCGCTAACGATAACTTATATCTTTCACATACTTCAAAAAACTATCATTATACCGTTTACAGTCTCCAGGGCGAAACCATACGATCGGGTTACTTAATGCCGGGAAACGCTATTAATCTAGAAGGAATAGCCTCTGGAACGTATCTTGTCTCATTGACTTCTGAAGGACAAGAGAGCATCAAAAAAATCATCAAGCAATAGAGAAATCTAAAAAAGGCTATCCTTTGTATTTCATGGGAAGATGGACCACACTTTTGGTGTCGAAAAATTCTTCTTTGAAGTAATTGGAAAGCGGATATACCTTGGCAGTGCGGTAATTGGCCAACTCTTCGGTTAAGTCGCCTCCTTTTAAGTAAAGGATACCGTTTCTAAGCTCATGCCGACTATCTTTAAGGATTTTCCCTTTCACCCAACGTACAAAGGTTTCCATTTGTGCCACGGCCCTACTTACAATAAAATCGTAGTGATCGTCAATCGTTTCCACACGCGCGTTGGTCACTTTTACATTTTCCAGCCCCAAACCATCGCGTACCTCTTCTACCACCTTGATTTTCTTCCCAATACTATCTACCAAGTGGAATTGCGTTTCTGGAAAGAGAATCGCTAAAGGAATCCCCGGAAAGCCGCCTCCAGTGCCTACATCCAAGACTTTTGATCCCGGCAAAAAGAGCTGAACCTTGGCAATTCCCAAGGAATGCAGCACATGCCGTAAATAAAGTTCATCGATATCTTTTCGGGAAACCACGTTAATTTTTAGGTTCCAATCCTTATAAAGGCTTTCTAATGCGGTGAACTGCTCTATTTGTGTTTCCGATAGATCGGTAAAATAAGACTGTAGTAATTCCATAGTGAGTTATCAACCGCAAAAGTAGCATATCCTTGATAAATTTTAAGATATCTGCATGTACTATCTAACTTAAGATGCGTATTTTAGTGCCTTAATTTTTTGGGTTTCCCCAGAACCAATAAATACTACTTATTGTGAATGATAAGCAAATAAAATTTTCCCGGGTTGATTCCGCTAAATTTTTTAGAACCCTCAACAAGCGTGTAAACAACTATTTTAAGGAAAACAACATATCCCGAACCGGGAACTGGAAACTGCACCTTAAAACAATCATCATGTTTGCCCTGTATCTGGGGCCTTATTTCTTACTTCTTTTGGTAGATATGCCATGGTACTTGCTGCTTTTATCCAGCATCATTATGGGGGTTGGAATGGCCGGTGTGGGAATGAATGTGATGCACGATGCCAATCATGGCTCCTATTCTTCCAAAAAATGGGTAAACAAGCTCATGGGAAGTAGCATGTATATTTTAGCTGGAAATGTTTATAATTGGCAGGTGCAGCACAATGTTTTGCACCATACCTATACTAATATACACGGTCATGATGAAGATTTGGAGGCGGGTCGCATTCTAAGATTTACCAAGCACTCTAAATGGAGCCGCTTTCACAGATTTCAACATATCTACAGCATATTCTTGTACGGTCTACTTACAATAAACTGGGTTTTAACAGCGGACTTCTTGCAAACCAAGCGATACTTGGCTAGAAAACTTTCCTATGGAAAATTACCGAAACCCTTGGCGCAATGGAGCATATTAATAAGCACGAAAGTATTGTACGCCGTTGTATGGATTGTAATTCCTATGATTTTCTTCCCCATTGCTTGGTGGCAGATTCTAATCGGATTCTTTATCATGCATTATGTTGCAGGACTTATTCTCAGTGTTGTCTTTCAATTGGCTCATATTGTAGAAGATACCGAAATGCCATTACCGGATGCCACTGGAAGCATGAAAAACACTTGGGCCATTCACCAATTGTTTACAACCGTTAACTTCTCTACAAAAAATAGAATCGTGAACTGGTTTACAGGAGGATTGAACCACCAGGTAGAACACCATATCTTCCCAAACATAAGCCACATTCATTACACTAAAATATCTGAGATTGTAAAAAACACGGCAAGGGAATTCAATTTACCTTACCACGAATACAAAACTACCAGGAAAGCAATTATCGCTCACTTTAAACATTTAAAACAAATGGGCATGAAACCAGCTGCCCTAACCACCTAACTTCACTATGAATCCAAAACTATCCGACCGCGTGAATCAAATGGCCACCTCAGCCACTTTGGCCATGGCAGCCAAAGCACGCGAACTAAGGGAACAAGGAAAAGACATTATAGGCTTAAGTTTAGGGGAACCGGATTTTACGGTTCCCAATTTTGTTAAGGACTCCGCCATTCAGGCCATTAAGGACGATTATCATTCGTATACTCCTGTCGATGGGTACGGCGACCTAAAACAAGCCATCATTACCAAGTTTAAGAGGGATAACGGACTAGACTACAGCCCTTCCCAAATTGTTGTTTCTACGGGAGCTAAGCAATCGCTAGCCAATTTGGCCCAAGTACTGCTAAACCCGGGAGACGAAGTATTGCTACCCGCACCCTACTGGGTAAGCTACAGCGATATTAGCAAGGTAGCTGGAGGTGTACCTGTGGAAATCCCTACTTCTATAGAAAGTGATTTTAAAGTGACTCCTGAGGCCTTGGAAGCGGCCATTACGCCCAAGACCAAAATGATGATCTACAGTTCACCATGTAACCCTAGTGGATCCGTCTACTCCAAGGAAGAATTGAGAGCTTTGGCCAATGTGTTGGTAAAGCACCCGAGCATCATCGTAGTAAGTGACGAAATATACGAGCACATTAACTTCACGGGACCGCACGTGTCTATGGCAGCTTTCGAAGATATGTACGATCGCACCATAACGGTAAACGGAGTATCCAAAGCATTTTCCATGACCGGTTGGCGAATTGGTTATATCGGCGCACCCGAATACATTGCCCGTGCCTGTAATAAAATGCAGGGACAGGTGACCAGTGGTGCAAATTGTATCGCACAACGGGCTACTATTTCGGCTTTGGAAACCTCTCCAAGTGCAATCCAATATATGATTGATGCCTTTAAGGAAAGAAGGAAGCTTATCTTAGGACTACTGAAGGAAATCCCAGGGTTTAAGACCAATGAGCCAGAAGGTGCTTTCTACGTCTTTCCAGATATTTCCTATTATTTCGGAAAGACGCTGAAAGGCAAAACCATCGAAAATTCCAGTGATTTTGCCTTGTTCCTTTTGGAAGAAGCCAACGTGGCCACGGTGACGGGGCAAGCTTTTGGGGACCCCAACTGCATCCGAATTTCCTATGCGGCTTCCGAAGAGGATATTAAAGAAGCTATTTCTAGGATTAGTCAAGCGGTATCATAATTTTCGAAAATTTAACCCTTCGGAAACACAAAAGGACTTATTTTTAAGGTGTTGAAACCTTACCCTTGAGAATAATAGTTCTTATCGCACTATTTTCATGCTCGTTTCTAATGGCACAAGAAACCGAGATGAAGTTCTCATTATTCTATGCCAACGACCAATACGAACTTACGACCGAGCACCATAAGTTATTGGAGAGTATAAAAGCTCTTCCAGACAAGGACTCCTTGGATGTGCACATTAAAGGGTATACCAATAGTGTAGGCGGTGAAAATTACAATCTGGAACTTTCCCGAAAACGAGCCGAAAATGTAAAGAAAGAGCTAAGGGCTTTTACCATCATCTCCTCTCAGGGTTATGGAGAACTCGGAAGCGCTGCTGCCGATAACCGAAGGGTCGATATTTTGGTGCACTTAAAACGCGATCACATTCCGGTGGTAGGAGAAATTGTGGAAGAACCCATCATAGAAAGAAAGCCAACCATCATTTCGCTTGTCAACCCCAAAAAAGGAGACAAGATCACGCTTAGTGGAATACGATTCTATCCTGATCGTGATGTCATCATGGACGAAAGCCGGGAAGCCTTGGACGAATTGGTGGATTTTCTGAAAAATAACCCCAAGGTAAAATTCAAGCTTATCGGTCACATCTGTTGTGGCGACCCTATGAAACCTTATAAGGATGTAAAAAATGTAAGAACCGGAAGAACGAATCTCTCCGAGGCCCGTGCCCAAGCACTTCACAACTATCTCGTAAAAAAGGGAATCAACAAAAGAAGGATGCGCTACCTAGGCATGGCATTTATGCAACCCACTGGAAAAGGGGATGAATACGACCGAAGGGTGGAGATAGAAATTACTTCTGTAGACTAACATAAATATCCAGCATGTTTACCTCTTTCGAAAACTGCACTCCCATTTCTTTATTACCCGGATTTACCGCCCGATTTATTCATACGGATACCCAAACATTTTCCCTAGTGGAAGTGGAAGAGGGCGCTGTGCTCCCTGAGCATTTTCACGAAAACGAACAGTTTTCCCAAGTATTGGAAGGTACTTTTGAACTTACCATAGGTAATGAAACCCGAATTTGTAATCCTGGTGATGTGGCCTTGATCGAATCCAACATACCACATTCGGGTAGAGCGATTACCGCCTGTAGAATCTTCGATGTATTTAGCCCTGCTAGGGAAGATTACAAAAAGTTATCTATTCCTCCAGAAGAAGGGAGTAATTAGAATCAATACTGTAAATAGTTCCAAACGCCCTATAAGCATTAAGAAAGAGGACCACCATTTGGCTGGAGCCGAAAGGGATGCGTAGTTATCTACTGGACCCAAATCCCCAAGGGCAGGTCCTACATTCCCCAGACTAGAAGCCGCTCCTCCCAAGGCGGTTTCGAAGTCCAATCCCATAGCGGAAAAGACCAAAACCCCAATAATAAAAGACAGCATATACAAAATAAAGAATGCTAGTATATTGAATACAATAGGTTGCTGTACCCCACGGGTGTTGTAACGCACAGGTAAAATGGCATTGGGGTGCAAGGTTCTCCTAAACTCCATGATTCCATTTTTAATCATGATTAAATGACGTACGATTTTAATCCCTCCCGAAGTAGACCCTGCCGAACCTCCCAAGAACATCAATCCGAAGAAAAAGATGGTAAGAAAGGGCGTCCAAGCAGTGAAATCGGCCGTGACAAATCCTGTGGTAGTAACCACTGCTAATACCTGAAACAACCCATGGCGGAAAGCGCTCTCCAAAGGCCCAAAGACCATTGGGTGATTTACTGCCGAAGCAGCCACATCGGCCTTGTAGTAGATAAATAGAAATGCCGTAAGCGTTAGTCCTATAATGAAGAACGAATACGCCCTAAACTCTTCATCTTTAAATATCTTGCTGAATCTTGTTTTGAAAGCGAAATAACTCAATACAAAATTGGTTCCTGCTAAGAACATGAAGACCATGATGATGTATTGAATAAGCGGTTGATCATTCCAATGGGCAATACTCGCATTCTTTGTGGAGAATCCACCAGTACTTAAGGTACTCAAAGAATGGTTAATAGCATCGAAGAAACTCATCCCTGCCACTTTCAACAAGATCGTTTCCGCTATCGTATAACCTACATAAATAAGCCAAAGACGCTTCGCAGTATCGGTAATCCTCGGATGAAGCTTATCCCCTCCCGGACCTGGCGCTTCGGCGGCAAACAACTGCATTCCCCCAATGCCCAGTAGCGGGAGGATAGCAATGGCCAAAACGATAATTCCCATACCCCCAATCCAATGGGTGATACTTCGCCAGAATAATACACTTTCTGGAAGGCTTTCAATATCATTCAAGATAGACGCCCCCGTAGTGGTATACCCACTCATGGTTTCAAAGAAGGCATTGGTAAAGTTGGGAATAGCTCCTGTAAATAGATACGGCAAGGTTCCTACCAAGGACATGGAAATCCAGCCGAAGGTTACGATTACATACCCATCCCTTTTGTTTAGCTCCTTAGTATGGTCTTTTGTGGAAAGCATAAGCAGCCCTCCCATGAGAAGCGTAACAGCTCCTGCAAGCACCATCTCTACCCCTACGCCATCTTTGTAAATAAAACTGAATAGCGAAGCAATGAGCATGAATCCTCCGTTGAACAACCAGAGGACTCCCATGAGATAAAAAATAATCTTGTAATTAAGCTTGGAGACCGACCGCATTACACGAATAGTTTTTCTACTTTCTTAATGGATTGTGGAAGTGAGCAGACCACGATACGGTCGCCACTTTCAATAACAAAATCCCCAAGGGCAATCATCCCGATTCCATCACGAATCACCCCACCAATAATCGCAGATCGTGGAAAATCGATCTCACGAACCACCTTATTGCAAACTTCAGAAGAAGGAGAAACAATGAACTCCAATAACTCCGCATTCATATTGTTGAGCATCGTCATCGCTACAATCTCCCCTTTTCTAACATGTCGGAAGATGTTATTCGCAGCCAATAGCTTTTTATTGATAAGGGTATCGATGCCTATGGAATGGGATAACTGAAAGTAATCCATATTCTCAACCAAGGCGATCGTTTTCTTTACACCCTTAGACTTTGCCACCAAGCAAGACATGATATTGGTTTCGCTATTTCCGGTGACCGAAATAAAGGCATCCATTTCCTGAATGGACTCTTCCTGAAGTAATTCCACATTTCGCCCATCGCCATGAATTACTAAACAACTAGGGATATCATCGGCAATCTCGAACGCCTTTTCCTTACTGTTTTCAATAAGCTTCACATTAAATTTCCCCTTGCAGAGATCATTGGCAGTTTTATAACCAATTTTACTCCCTCCAAGGATCATCACATTCTTAATGGGTTCCTTTACCTTTCCGGTAAGTTTATAGATATGCTCCACCCCTTCCTGGGTGGTGGTAAAATATACCTGGTCCCCTTCCTTAAACTTGGTATCCCCTCTCGGGATCAAGGTATATTGGGTTCCATAGCGCTGTATTGCGATAGGAACATATTTTAATTCTGGATGTTGAAACCCAACTTCCTTTACCGTTTTCCCAACAAAAGCAGCCGTTCGGGACAACTGAAGTCCTATCATGGTCAACGCCCCCTCCTCAAACTCATAGGTATCGTTAAATCCACTTTGGTTGAGAAGCAATTCAATTTCTGAAGAAGCCAAAGATTCTGGAGAAATGAGTTCGTCGATTCCAAACTTGGTAAACTGGACTTCTTCCTTGTTTTCGAGGAATTCTGTATTCGATATTCTGGCGATGGTTCTTTTGGCTCCGAGCTGCTTGGCCAACACGCATACCGTAATATTGGTGGTTTCTGAAGAAGTCACCGCAATAACAAGATCGGTACCATTAACTCGAGATTCCTTAAGCACGGATATAGAAGTGGCATCACCTCGAATAACACGGATATCCAAATGGGTATCTGCATAGGCTAGCGACTCACGATTGGTGTCGATAAGGGTAATATCTTGGGACTCGAAAGAAAGGAGTTTTGCTAAATGAAATCCTACTTCACCGGCACCGGCAATAATAATTTTCATAAATAACCATAAAGGATAAGTGGGGCAAAGGTACAAATTTACCCACATTCCTTGTGTTAAGCCTTTACCAAGATTGGAACCCTTTAAATTCCAACTTCATACAGGAAAACACATCCTTATGCGAAAAGTATCTGAAAAGTACGTAGCTTTGCATCCGTTTAAAGCTAATGAGCAAACAAGTTACCCCATACAAAGACGCCCAAGGCAGTAAGAAAGAGCAAGTTGAGCAGATGTTCGACACTATTTCGGGTAATTACGATGGACTTAATAGGGTAATATCCTTGGGATCCGACGTAAAATGGCGAAAAAAAGTGGTTAGGATGATCGCCGAAGGCGAGCCTAAATCCATCTTGGATATAGCTACGGGAACCGGAGATTTGGCCTTACAGTTTTCAAAAAAAATACCCCAAGCCAAAGTGGTAGGATTGGACCTTAGTGAGGGCATGCTTTCGGTAGCTAGAAAAAAGGCAACTGGGGCTTCCCTAAATGTGTCATTTGTGAAGGGCGATAGCGAAGCTTTGCCATTTGAAGATAATTCCTTTGACGCGATCACCGTTTCCTTCGGAATCCGAAATTTTGAAAATTTGGAAAAAGGGCTTTCAGAAATACTTCGCGTCCTAGCACCCAAAGGGAAATTTATAATTTTAGAAACGAGTGTACCCACCCGATTCCCCTGGAAACAAGGCTATTATATGTACACCAAAGGCATTATGCCCGTCATTGGCAAATTGTTTTCTAAAGACAAGGTGGCTTACAAGTATTTAAGCGAAAGTGCATCCGTTTTCCCTTTCGGGGAAAAACTCAACAATATTTTAAGGAAAATTGGGTTTATAGAGGTTGAAAATAAACCCCAGACTTTGGGTGTAGCTACTATTTACACCGCTACAAAATGATGAGACAGATTATAGTAATCATAGGTTTTCTATTGCTGGGACAAAGTTCCTATGCGCAGCTTTTCAGTAAAGAGCGCCTGGCCAATATTGAAAACTTCGATAAGCGATTCCTTTCGTGGGGGTATTTTTTGGGATTCAACAGTTATGATTTCAAGATAGAATACAACAACCAGATCAATGATGAATTAACGGACATTTCTGTAGAAAGTCAAGCAGGATTTAATGTGGGGCTTATTGGAGACATGCGCGTTAACAAATACATCAACCTTCGCTTGGAACCGGGGCTATATTTCACCCAAAGAAATTTGCGTTTCCCCAATTTTATTGAGGAAAATGATGCCTTGCGTGAAGTAAAATCCACCTATATACATGTACCTTTATTGGTGAAATTCTCTACCAAACGTCTCAATAATTTTAAACCCTTTATTGTTGCCGGAGTTTCCTCTTCCATCAACTTAAGCAGTAATGAACAGAACCCAGAGGACAATAACGAAGGCCAGTTTAGAATGACACGAAGCACCAATTACTTTGAATTGGGCTTTGGGGTCGATTTTTACCTATACTACTTTAAATTTACCCCTTCCATACGTGGGGTTTTTGCCACGAGCAATGAATTGGTGGCAGACGATGACCCCGACAGTCCATGGACCTCGAACATTTCGAACTTGGGCACAAGAGGAATCTTTATCAATTTTACTTTCCAGTAGCCCTACGAAATTCGTTTAGAAGAATCCCTGTTGCTGTAGCCACATTGAGGCTCTCGGCTGTCTCCGGATTTCCAAAATAAGGAATGGTAATCCTGTTGGTAACCAACGCTTCTACTTCCGAAGAAATTCCATTGGCCTCATTCCCCATAATCAACAGGGCGTTTTGGGACAGTGTCTCCTTATATACCGAAGTGCCATCCATAACCGCAGCGTATGTTGGAAGTTTAGCGGTGCTAAGAAAGGAAGGTAGCTCCCTATAATGCAATGCAACCCTTGCAATGGACCCCATGGTGGCCTGCACGACTTTAGGGTTGAAACAATCTACCGTATCGGGTGAGCAAATCACTTGAGAAACCCCAAACCAATCGCAAAGACGGATGATGGTTCCCAGATTCCCAGGATCCCGCACGGAATCCAGAACTACGGTGAGTCCTTCTTCGGAAATGCTTCCTGTTTCGGGAATATGAAAAACGGCCAACATGGTATTGGCAGTAGCTAGTGCACTTATTTTTTTGAGCTCGGCATGGGTAACTATCTCAAAGCCAGTAGCAATGTGCGAGGCATCTTCTGTAGCGAAGAAGGAATGTAATTGCATTCCTGCTGTTAACAGGTCCTCAATGATCTTTGGACCTTCGGCTATGAATAGCCCGTATTTATTTCGGTACTTTTTTTGATGGAGTCCCGTTATAAGTTTAATTTGATTCTTGCTAATCAAAATATAGTATTTTTGAAGTTGAGAAACTCGAACTCTTTGGCTCAAATCCTCACAAAAATATCATTAATTTTAGGAACTGTGATGCTCCTCTTCTCCTGTAACACAGTGAAACATGTCAAGGAAAACGAGCTCTTACTTACCGAAAATGCAATCGTTGTCGATGGTGAAGAAGTGAACGACAGTGAGCTGAATAGTCTTATAAACCAAAAACCCAACCCCAAGATTCCTGTACTGGGAGTTCCTTTCGGACTTCACTTTTACAATATGGCCGAGGAGAAACCCGATTCTACCTTTCAGGATTGGCTACACCGCAAACCCAAACGACTGGAACGCCTTAGCAACCTCATTTCGAGAAAGCAAGTGGAAGGGATTGGCAGGACAAAGGTGAATATCCATGATTGGATAAAACGTACAGGGAGTGCCCCTGTGGTGATCGAAGAGCGAAAAACCAAAAAATCATTGCGCGAATTGAAGCGGTATTATTTTACCCAAGGATGGTTTAATGTAGATGGCACTTATAAAATTGAAAAGGATACCACGCAAGAAAAGCGCGGAAGTATTACCTATAACATTACCAAACGTAAACCGTATTTTATCGATTCCATTTCAGAAAAAATAAGCTCCCCCATCGTAGATTCCCTTTTTCAACTTACCAAGGAGAATACCTTTATTGTGCCGGGCAAACAGTACAATGCCAACGATTTTGTGAATGAGCGGGATCGACTTAACATTCAGTTTCGAAACTCGGGGCTTTACTATTTCGATCAGGATTATATCGGGTTCGATGCCGATACTAACAATACGGGACATAAAGTCCATATCGACTACATCATTCCCAATCGTAGGATCGCTCAGGGAGATTCGACCATAAGCGTTCCCTTTCAAATTCACAAAATAAATGAAGTACGCATAGTTACAGACGCTGCGTATGCCAATAGGGATAGTACCCTAACCGACTCTACCACCTATGCGGGCTATAAATTATTCAGCTACGACAAATTAAAATATCGCCCCAAGGCCATCACCAATGCTGTTTCCATTACTCCTGGGGAAATATTCAGGGATATTGACCGTACGCTCACCTATAATCAGTTAAGGGAACTTCGGAATTTTAGATATCCGAATATTAGTTATAGACAAGATCCTAACGACTCTACGGGAACGGGACTCATTGCCAGTATTCTCCTAACACCAAAAAAGAAATATACCGCCAGTGTGGATTTTGATGCGTATACCTCTACCATTCAGCAATTCGGGATTGGATTTAGCGGTAGTTTCCTTATCCGAAACGTGTTTAGAGGGGCAGAAAACCTGGAAATATCTGCATCGGGAAGTGTGGGTGCCTCCAAAGACAACGCCGACAGTGATAGTAGCTTTTTCAATACCTCCGATGTGGGTGCAGATGTTAAGCTTACGCTCCCTTCCATCCTATTCCCAGTGAACACCAATAAGATTATTCCTAAATATATGTCTCCATTCACGAGCATAAGTGTGGGGATCAATGCGCAGAACAACATTGGACTGGATAGGCAGAATTTTAATGGAATCTTCAGCTACCGATGGAAACCGCAGACCATTCGTACCAATCAGTTCGATTTGGTGAATGTGCAATACGTTCGAAATTTGAATACGAACAATTACTTTAATGTTTACCAAACCTCGTATGACCAACTGAATGAGATTGCCCAAAATTCGGACTATGTTTTTGAAGATGGGAACTCATTGGGAATCCCAACGGAGGCCGATAATTTTATTCAATTCAGTCTTTCTCCAGACAACCCCCTTTCATTGGACGATACCACATTAGATGAGTTGCGAAGCATAAACCAACGACAGGATCGCCTTACCGAAGACAACCTCATCTTTGCTTCTACTTTTAATTGGTCCCGGGATACGCGTGAAGGAATCTATGACTTTAGCTGGTCCCGTTTTCGGTGGAAAGTGGAAGCCGCAGGAAATCTACTTTCTACTATTGCTTCTTCTATAGGTTTGGAAAAGAACGAAGATGAAAATTTTGAAACCTTTGGGGTGGTTTTCTCCCAATATGTAAAATTTGAAACCGACTATATAAAACACTGGGAGTTGAACAACAATTCCATTTTTGCTATTCGAGCCTTTGGAGGTATAGCCATTCCGTATGGCAATAGCAACAGTATTCCCTTTACACGTAGTTACTTTGCTGGGGGTGCCAACGACAATCGTGGATGGAGAGCCTATGATTTGGGACCTGGAAGCAGTGGAGGAATCCTCGATTTTAACGAAGCCAATTTAAAGTTGGCATTGAATGCAGAATACCGTTACACCATTTTAGGAGGTTTTAAGGGCGCCTTCTTTATAGATGCTGGAAACATTTGGAATGTATTGGACAACGAGGAACGGGAAGCCTTTAAATTCAATGATTTCTCCGATCTTTCGGAGCTGGCGGTCGCTTCTGGATTGGGATTGCGGTACGACTTCGGATTTTTCGTATTGCGGTTCGATGTGGGCTTTAAAACCTACGACCCTGCAAGAACAGAAGGCCAAAGGTGGTTCAAGGATTACAACTTCAAAAATTCGGTATTGAACATTGGTATCAACTATCCATTTTAAACCACCATTTTTTGTTATTTTTACCCCCTAAATATGACAACTTATGAGCTACGACATTAAACCCGGTGTGGCCACTGGAAAAGATGTTCAGAAAATACATCAACTAGCAAAAGAAAAAGGATTCGCCATGCCTGCAGTGAATGTAGTTGGGTCCAATAGTATCAATACCGTTTTGGAGACCGCCAAGGAGCTTAATTCTCCCGTGATCGTTCAGTTTTCGAATGGTGGAGCGCAATTTAATGCCGGAAAAGGACTTTCCAACGAGGGGCAAAAAGCCGCTATTGCTGGTGGAGTTGCAGGAGCCTACCATATTCATGAAATGGCCAAGGCCTATGGTGCTACCGTGATCCTTCATACGGACCACTGTGCTAAAAAATTACTTCCTTGGATCGATGGTTTATTGGATGCCGGTGAGGCTCATTACAATAAAACAGGAGCTTCTTTGTACAGCTCGCACATGATCGACCTGTCTGAAGAACCCATTGAAGAAAATATTGAAATCTGTAAAAAATACTTGGAGCGTATGTCCAAAATGGACATGACCCTAGAAATAGAATTGGGGATTACCGGTGGTGAAGAAGATGGTGTGGACAATACCGATGTGGACAGCTCTAAATTATACACCCAGCCCGAAGAAGTAGCGTATGCATACGAAGAACTAAAGAAAGTAAGCGATCGGTTTACTGTGGCCGCTGCCTTCGGAAATGTACACGGGGTGTACAAACCCGGGAATGTAAAATTGACTCCTAAGATTCTAAAAAACTCCCAAGAGTTCGTGCAGCAGAAATATGGAACAGGATACAACCCAATCGACTTTGTATTCCACGGCGGAAGTGGTTCTACCCTGGAAGAAATTCGCGAAGCTATTGGCTATGGGGTGGTGAAGATGAATATCGACACCGACCTTCAATTTGCCTTCAACGAGGGAATCCGTGATTATATGACTAATAATATTGACTATCTTAGGACCCAAATTGGAAATCCGGATGGCGGGGATATTCCCAACAAAAAATATTATGACCCAAGAAAGTGGTTGCGCGAAGGAGAGCTTACGTTCAAAAAGCGCTTAATTCAAGCTTTCGAAGACTTAAACAACGTTAACACACTTTCCTAACTAGACTAACTCCTCCTCATTATGGCTTGGTTTAAAAGAACGAAAAAGGGGATACAAACCCCTACGGAAGAAAAAAAGGACGTTCCTAAAGGACTCTGGTACAAATCCCCAACTGGGAAAATCGTAGATGCCGAAGAACTCGAAAAGAACTTTTATGTAAGTCCCGAAGACGGTTACCATGTACGCATAGGTAGCAAAGAGTATTTCGAAATCCTGTTCGACGATAATAAATTCAAGGAATTGGATGCAGGTCTTACCTCCAAAGATCCCCTTAAATTCGAAGACAGCAAAAAATATACGGACCGTTTAAAAGCGGCCCAAGAAAAGACCGGACTTAAAGATGCCGTGCGCACTGCAGTAGGTAAATCAATGGGCAAGGACTTGGTTGTTGCCTGTATGGATTTCAGCTTTATTGGTGGTTCTATGGGAAGTGTTGTGGGTGAGAAAATTGCACGTGCGGCGGGTTATGCCCTTAAAAAGAAACTTCCGTTTTTAATGATTTCAAAAAGTGGAGGTGCCCGAATGATGGAGGCTGCCCTTTCTTTAATGCAGTTGGCTAAGACCAGTGCCCAATTGGCACAATTGGCTGAAGCTAAAATCCCATACATTTCATTGTGTACCGATCCCACTACTGGAGGAACTACGGCTTCCTTTGCCATGTTGGGGGATATCAACATTAGTGAACCCGGAGCTTTGATTGGTTTTGCGGGTCCCCGTGTAGTACGTGATACTACTGGAAAAGAATTACCTGAAGGCTTCCAGACCGCAGAATTCGTGCAGGATCACGGTTTCTTGGATTTCATTAGCCATAGAAAAGATTTGAAACGAAAGATCAACCTGTATTTGGATCTTATACAGAACCAACCTTTACGGGAAATCACAGCATAAGACATAAAAAATCGGCTCCTTTCGGAGCCGATTCCATTTACAAAAACCACCAACTTCACTATTAATTGAGAATAATAGTGTACGTTTCGCCATTCACTGTTAGCGTGGCTAAATTGTCACAGGTACCGTCTCCAAAATCCAAGAGTCCAGTTCCGTTGTTTCGGGTAATTTCTACCGTACCACTCACAAAGTGCGGGCACGTTGCTTCCCTGCGCAATGGATCTATTACGATGGCATAATGCGAGAATCCGGTACTGAATTGGATATCACGGTTTCCAGTTACCAAGAAGGCATTGTCCTCCCAAGTACCACTTCCTACCCCTTCGATCCATTCGGAAACTCGGGTACCGTCAATATCGATCACCAATCCGTTGGGGAATGTCACCTCCAAATCGTGATTTACCGTATGCTGCGGATTGCCATTGGCATTGTTTCGCTCGCGGAAAAGGGATCCTCCACCCGCGATAAACTTGTTGTTGTGCGCAAAGTTTTCCAGATCGTACTCAATGGTTACCGTACCCGCCTGCGATGGATTGTAGGTAAGGTAAATGATTCCGGAAACAATGGCTCCATTGTTCAACTGGCACCCCAATCCGAAATCCAGGGTAACGAACTTCACCCCATTTTGCATGCTTACTGTGATGGTAACACAACTTGGGAAATAGCTTGCATTGCGACCTGCCTCTTCTTCCTGTTCGGCATAAGCGATGTCCATGACATTGAATAATTCGTCCGTAGCAATTTCTGCTTCGGTAGATTGTTGGGTTCGTTCGGCGGTAATTTCGGCGCTTACACTTTCTTCACTGGTCTCATTATCGTCCTGGCTACAGGAAGTGAAGAGTAATCCAGCACCCATAAGGAGCAACATTCCTTTTTTCATTACGTTCGTTTTCATAGTGTTTGTATTTAAGAGTTTCATGCCCTTATGACTATGCAAATACAAAAAGGTTTAAAGAATCGTTAAAAAAATAATTTCCAGAGCAACACTTTGGTATACACTTAAAAATAGTATCTTTGCACCCTGATTACGAGAGACGTAATTATGTACATAAAAATCATTTAAATAATATTGGCATGTATTTATCACCAGAAAAGAAAGAAGAGATCTTTGCAAAACACGGAAAAGGAAAAAACGATACCGGTTCTGCAGAGGGACAAATTGCTTTATTCACTTACAGAATTGATCACCTAACCAAGCACCTTAAAGAAAACCACAAAGACTTTAACACAGAGCGTTCTTTGGTAAAGTTAGTAGGTAAGCGTCGTTCGCTATTGAACTATCTAATGAAGAAGGACATCATGAGATACCGTGCGATCGTTAAAGAGTTAGGACTACGTAAATAAGAAACATTGAGGGGGCAATTTGTCCCCTCTTTTTATATTACCCGGGCTTTATTGCCCATGCATACATAAAAAGCTACCCTTAGTTTTTCATTGGTCAAACCACAACAACACAACTTACGACCGAAAAACGGTCGCTGACCATTAGCAAACACCCCAACCTATTGGGGATAATGAAAAACAAATGATACCTAAAGTTTTTAGAGAGGTCATAGACCTTGGTGACGGTAGAGAGATATCTATCGAAACCGGAAAATTAGCAAAACAAGCGCACGGATCTGTTGTAGTTCAGTCTGGAAAGTGTATGATGCTTTGTACCGTTGTTTCCAACTACAAGGCTTCCGATGTAGACTTCCTACCGCTTACCGTAGACTACCGTGAAAAATTTGCCGCCGCAGGACGTTACCCTGGAGGGTTCTTTAAAAGAGAAGCACGTCCTAGTGACGGAGAAGTACTTACCATGCGATTGGTAGACCGTGTATTACGCCCTTTGTTCCCAAAGGATTACCACAGTGAAACACAGGTAATGATTCAATTAATGTCGCATGACGAGGATGTAATGCCAGATGCCATGGCTGGATTGGCTGCTTCGGCTGCTATTCAATTATCCGATTTCCCATTCGAATGTGCTATTTCTGAAGTACGTGTAGGACGCGTGAATGGTGAATTCATTATTAACCCTTCCAGAGCTCAGTTGGCGGAAAGTGACATCGATATGATGATTGGTGCTTCTGCAGATTCTGTAATGATGGTGGAAGGTGAGATGGATGAAATTTCTGAAGAGGAAATGACCGAGGCCATCAAATTCGCACACGAAGCCATTAAAGTTCAGTGTGCTGCTCAAATTCGCTTGGCCGAAGCTTTCGGAAAAAAAGAAGTTCGTGAATACGAGCCAGAAAGGGAAGACGAAGAGCTTCAGAAAAAAATCCATGACATGGCATACGACAAAGTGTATGCTGTAGCAAAACAAGGTTCTTCCAAAAAGGAAAGAGGACTGGCATTTTCAGAAATAAAAGAGGAAATCCTTGCCACTTATACTGAAGAAGAATTGGAAGACATTGGAGATTTGGTTTCCAAATATTTCAACAAAGCAGAAAAAGCTGCTGTTAGGGACCTTACCTTAAACGAAGGTCTTAGATTAGATGGTAGACAAACCGATGAGATTCGTCCTATCTGGTGCGAAGTGGATTACTTGCCATCTACGCATGGTTCATCCGTATTTACACGAGGAGAAACCCAAGCCTTGGCCACAGTAACCCTGGGAACTTCTAGAGAGGCAAATCAGATTGACATGCCTTCTTACGAAGGAGAAGAAACATTCTACCTACACTACAACTTCCCTCCTTTCTGTACTGGAGAAGCACGACCCATTAGAGGTACTTCCCGAAGAGAGGTAGGACACGGAAACTTGGCACAACGTGCTCTTAAAGGGATGATCCCAGACGATTGCCCTTACACCGTACGTGTAGTAAGTGAGGTATTAGAATCTAACGGTTCTTCTTCTATGGCAACCGTATGTAGTGGAACGATGGCATTGATGGATGCCGGTGTACAGATGAAGAAGCCGGTTTCTGGAATCGCCATGGGATTGATTAGCGATGGGGAAACTGGAAAGTACGCTGTATTAAGTGACATCTTAGGTGATGAAGATCACTTAGGGGATATGGACTTTAAAGTAACTGGAACGGCAGATGGTATTACCGCTTGCCAAATGGATATTAAAATCAAAGGGCTTAGCTACGAGATTTTAATCAAAGCGTTACAGCAAGCACGTGACGGACGTCTTCATATTTTGGAGAAGTTAACCGACACCATTGCTACTCCAAATGCAGATGTGAAGCCACATGCTCCGAAGATGGTTACTACGGTAATCGCGAACGAGTACATTGGTGCTTTAATTGGACCTGGAGGAAAAGTGATTCAAGAACTTCAGAAAGAAACCAAAACGACGATCGTTATCAATGAGGATCCTGTTACCGAAGAAGGAATTGTTGAGATTCTGGGAACGGATCAGGATGGAATCGATGCTGTATTGGCTAAGATTGACTCTATCACCTTTAAGCCTGAGGTTGGAAGCGTTTACGAAGTAAAAGTGATCAAGATCTTGGAATTCGGTGCTGTAGTTGAGTATGTAGAAGCTCCTGGTAACGAAGTATTGCTTCACGTTTCCGAATTGGCTTGGGAACGTACTGAGAACGTAACCGATGTAGTAAACATGGGTGATGTTCTTGATGTGAAGTACTTCGGAATTGATTCTAGAACTCGAAAAGAGAAAGTTTCCCGAAAAGCAATCATACCGAAGCCGGAAGGCTATCAAGATCGACCAAAGCGTGACGGAAACCGAAGTGGAGGTAACCGTGGGAGAGACAATAGAAATCGGGATAACCGAAATAGAGATTTCAAAAAGAAAGACTAAACTATCTTTCTGATATAGTAAAAAAAGCCCTTCTTTTCGAAGGGCTTTTTTCATTAATACAGACTTCTTTTTCATGGGTATTTGCATTTTTTTGCCGACCCCACGCAACTTTTTATTTTCTTACAGACTATATAACAGAAATTTCTACTAAACAAGTCTGCTCTTGGAACTCGACGTATTAATTGACAGAGCCAAAAAGAATGACAGGGAGGCACAGGCCGAATTGTTCAAAAAATACAAGGACACGCTTTACTTTATATCCTTAAAGTACTGTCGTAACCAAGAGGATGCAGAAGATAATTTGCAAGATGCCTTTGTAACTATCTTTTCAAGTATTCGAAAATATAAGGGAAGGGGATCTTTTGAGGGATGGATGAAACGCATCACGATTTACAAAGCGATAGATCGCTACAAGAACCAGAAGGAAGTTCCCGTGCCAGAAGTACGGGTTTCCGAAGGAGGAAGTACAGAGATAGAAGATAGCATTGAAGCGATTCCGTTAGGCATACTGTTACAACACATACAGGAATTGCCCGATCAATACAGAATGGTTTTCAACCTATATCAAATGGACAACCATTCGCACAAGGAGATTGCCAATCTTTTGTCCATTTCAGAAAGCACATCAAAATCGAATTATCATAGGGCCAAGTTGATATTAAGGGAAAGATTAGCCCCAAAAACCAAAAATCTTTCAATCACTAAACCATGAACACCAAAAAAGACATAGGGAAATTAATCGCAGAACGTTTGGGGGAGGAAACGGTTATTGCAGACGAAAGACAATGGGATCTCATCGAAACCCGATTGAATGAGAAAAAGAAAAAAAGGAGATGGTTCCTTTTGGGCTTACTTTTTCTACTGCTGGGAGGCGCTGGGTTCCTATTCCTTTCGGATCCATCGGAAAAAGAAATAGTTGTAGAACCTATCTCTTCTGAAACAGAAGCTGCAAAGAATAATCCGGTTTCCGAAGATAATAAGGTTACTTCCATTTCAGAAGAAAAGGAAGCAGAAAAAGAAAACCTGGAAGCCATTCAAGAATCTGAACCTGATGTAAAAGTAGCCGAAGAAAAAACATCGTTTAAGAAAAAAACAAAAACTGCTTATAAAAAACCGAAGCTACCAGACACCACTACAGTGGTGAAGACTACCTATCATTATTACAATATGAGTACGGGTGAAGAAATAAATACGGATAAAAAAGAGGTCATCGATAGTCTTTTGCATCCGGAGAAAAAGGAAAATAAGATCATAAAGGACTCGTTACATGAATAACCCATGAGAAATTAGCCGTGATTCAAGTATAACGACTCCTTTTTCTTTCTGTTGAAAGGAACAATCTTTAGATTTAACATAATAAAAAAATAACCTTACATGAAAAAGTTAGCACTAACTATCCTAAGCTTGCTATGCCTAGCCCTAACCAGCTGTGAAAATGAGCCTGCGGGTGAAGACCGCGTTAATTACGAAACTTTCGAGGTAGCATCGGATCTGTATGCCCTACTGGAACGTACTCCAGGGGAAGCCGCCGAAAACCCATTAGAATGTATTGATTTCAACTATCCCTTTGTTATTTTCATTTTTGATGAAAACATGGAATATGTTCAGCCTTCGGCGATTCACGAAAACGAACAATTCATCGGGCTGTTGAATGCCATGCCCGACAATTACTCCATAAGCATTAGCTATCCCATTAAAGGGACACAAACCAATGGAGAGTTATTGGAGATAAACAACAACGAAGAATTAAAGGAAGCTTTGGAAGCCTGTGAAAAAGACGAAGAAATCCGAAACTGCAATGGCTCTTTTAGAACCTGCTATTGGGAAATTGACGAATGGGAAGGGTATCCTAATGATTATGAAGGCGAATATATTGCCGTAAACGATCATGACATCCTGCAGCTGCATTCCGGTCAAGGGATTTACTTCGGATCATGGGTTACCTTCCACATAGGTGATGAACTACACATGAATATCAGTTTTATTAAGGAAGAGGAGACCCCTCGAGGTGAGTTCTGGAATAACGACTGGAAGGTAATTACGCTGACAAGCACTTTAATTGAATTGGAATACAATAATCAACGTCTTAGGATTATCCAAAACTGTGAATGGCAATGCCAGACCCAGGTGTATCAGGTTTGTGAATTGGAGGACAATCCAGGAGTTGCCCAATTGAATCTACAGGATTATAGTTTATGCACCGAAATTCCGGAAGCACACGACAGATCGGATTCGTTGAAACTTACTTATTTCGAAACAGAGCAGGATGCCATAGACGAAACGAATGAAATAGATCCAACAGAATACACTACGCTATCCAGTCCCCAAACCATCTACTTCAGAATCGAGACGGTAGAGGATATAGAACTACTAGGGATTGGAAGTTATGACATTGAGGTTATTCCCTGTGATCCTTTATCGGCCGGGAGTACGCAATAATATTATGAAAAAGAAAAGGCCCTGCAACTCTTCATTGCGGGGTCTTCTTTGTTTGGTCTATTCTTAGTTATTTATTCCTCCGTGCTATCCCTTGAACTGCCAGTTTATGAAGGGTAATGATCGCTTCCCATTCTTATTCCAAAGCCCTAATTGTATTCCTCTAAGACTATTTGCGTTATTCCACAAGCCAATTTGCAAGCCAATCATGCTTTCATCGACAATATTCATGAACCCAAATTGAACTCCATTAAACTTTTGGCTATCATTTTCCAAACCCAATTGGAGTCCATGCCCGGTTTCTTTTATCGTGTTCAGTATTCCTACCTGTATCCCATTATATCGATATCCTAAATTGCCAAAACCTGCAGCAATTCCATTTCCTTTATAGAGTTCGTTTCCAAATCCACCAATGAACACACCATTTCCAGATTGCACAAGATTCATCATTCCTGTAACCGCAATTCCGTTCATGCGATATAACTGTTGCATAAATATCCCAGCTGAAAAACCGTGTACATGCGCTTCACCAAAGATTCCTGTAGAAAGATTACCTCCGTAAATGATTTCCGTTGGAGCCTCACTCATGATCATCTTAAAAGAATCTTCATTAGTTGCTACTGGAGATTTATCTATCATCCAAGAAAAAGCTCCCAATATAGAGGGCTCAACCCGCATTCCAAATGTTCTCGTTAATGTGCTATCGTTAAAAAGACTTTTAGGCAATATCCCAAAAGACACACCAACAACATCCGTATTCTTGCTATGCGTAATCCATATGGGCGCTCTAAGCTTTCGTTGCTTCTTTTGGGCATTTGCCAAAAAACCTGTGAGTAAAATTGCAGTTAACAATATTTTGATTTTCATAATTTCTGAATTTGATTACGAATCAAAATTATTGTTATATTCACATTTTTAGTTTACATTATCACAACACAAATATTAAATTTTTGTGATTATCACAAAAATTATATTTTTACACTATGTTTCAACAAGAGTTTTTGAATCGAATAAGAAAACGGCTACCCGCCAATACTTCTTTAATCGAAGAGATTGCCGAAGCCTTGGACATCAGTTATGACGCTGCACACAGAAGAACCAGCTTAAAGAGTAAATTATCCTTGGAAGAAAGCATGCAGCTAGCCAGGAGATTCCACATATCCCTAGACGGGTTGCATGATGTCTCCTCTCAAGATATTGTTGCTGTGCAGAAAACAGCCTCTATACGAAGCGAAGAGGACCTGCAGAAATACTTCGAGAGGTCTTATATTTCCTTGTCTTCTTTGAAAGCTAGTGAAGAGAGCCACCTTTTATATTCGGCCAAGGATATCCCTCTATTTTATTTATTAGAGGGCAATTTACTCACTCGATTTAAATGCTATGTATGGCTAAAACTATTGGATCCGACATTTTCTAACAAGAAATTTTCGCATTACCATCCAAGCCTGCCACTACTTACAGCAGCAAAGGAACTAGGAGGTATATACGGTGATCTTACCATTAGCGAAATATGGGATGTTACCACGGTAAACAGTACTTTAAAGCAAATTCATTTCTATTTCGAAGCCGGGTTATTGGAAATTGAAGATGCCTTAGTACTCTGTTCCCAAATTGAGGAACTCATAACGAACTTATCCCAAAAAGTATCGAAAAGCCGCCATGGGTTTCAATTATATTATAATGAGCTATTACTGATGAACAATCAGGTTTTGGTTCAAACAAAATCACAACAATCACTTTATGTCCCCTTTTCAATGTTGTCCTATTATTTAACGAGTGACTCGAGTATGTGTGAGCAAGCCAATGACTACTTTCAAAAACAGCTGGAACATTCTAAATTATTGAATACTGCCGGTGAAAAGGAACAAAATACCTTCTTCAATAAGATGTATTCAAAAATTGAGGCCCTTAAACAACTGCTCTCCGCTTACCAAGTCCTAGATTTTGAATAATGCCCAATGCAATGATCGAATATTTGAAAATCATGGGAAGTCCTTGGATGAAAAAATGTAACGTAATAGTCCTTTCTTAGACTATTATATTGATAATGTGAATGTTAATTCCCTACACAAAGAGCAGATACCGAGGAAATTTTCAGGGAATTACAAGGGTCTCAAAATTAGCACTTTACCGTATTTTTTTGTTATTAAACCGAAAAACATTTACAATTATGTAACTTTTTAGTAATCTTTTACGTATAACTCGGTACGAAAGGAAAATAACTTAAAGCGACATTACCTTACATGAGACAACTTAAAATTACGAAGCAGGTTACCAATAGGGAAACTGCATCTTTGGACAAGTACCTACAGGAAATTGGAAAAGTTGACTTAATTACCGCAGACGAAGAGGTAGAATTGGCACAGCGCATTAAAGCGGGTGACCAGCGTGCATTGGAGAAATTGACCAAGGCAAACCTTCGTTTCGTGGTTTCGGTAGCAAAACAGTACCAAAATCAGGGATTAACCCTTCCCGATCTTATCAACGAAGGGAACCTAGGGCTTATAAAAGCCGCACAACGTTTTGACGAAACCCGTGGATTTAAATTCATTTCTTATGCTGTTTGGTGGATTCGTCAATCCATCCTACAAGCATTGGCAGAACAATCGCGTATTGTTCGTTTGCCATTGAACAAGATTGGTAGTATTAACAAAATTAATAAGACCTTTGCTTTCCTAGAGCAAGCCCATGAACGTCCCCCTTCTGCAGAAGAAATTGCTAAGGAGTTGGACATGACTATTAACGACGTAAAGGAGTCTATGAAAAACTCTGGACGTCACGTATCCATGGATGCTCCTCTAGTAGAAGGAGAAGATTCTAATCTATACGACGTATTGCGTAGTGGGGAATCTCCAAATCCAGACCGATCTTTGTTACACGAATCTTTGCGTACGGAAATTGAGCGTGCTTTAGAAACGCTTACCCCTCGTGAAGCCGATGTAATTAGATTGTACTTTGGACTGGGGAACCAGCACCCAATGACCCTTGAAGAAATTGGTGAAACTTTCGATCTCACACGAGAGCGTGTTCGCCAGATCAAGGAAAAAGCAATCCGTAGATTGAAGCATACTTCTAGAAGTAAGATCTTAAAGACATATTTGGGATAATCCCCAATGACAGCAACAACAGTTACAAAGCATAACTGTTCGTTTTTTGATTGATGAATGGCCTCCGGAGTGATTCCCGGAGGTTTTTTTGTTAAAGGGCGAAAATAAATTGAATATTTTGTTTAACTTTTACACTCCAAAATTTCAATTAACTTTTTAACCCTGTGTCATGAAAGAAGAAGGAATTGGTACCATTGTGTACGTAAGTCGCGCCGTAAAGGATATCTCGGAAAGCGACTTAAATTCTTTGTTCGAAAGCACCGAATTGAACAACCAGGATCTGGAAATTACCGGTATCCTTTTGTACAGTGACAAAACGTTCCTTCAGGTGTTGGAAGGCGAATACCCCATTATTAGTAGTCTTTACGAGACTATAGCCGAAGATGAACGCCATTACAATATCATTAAACTCGTGGACACAGAAAAGGGAAATAGGATATTTGAAAAGTACAAAACTGGATTCAGCATCATCACAGACAAAGATGATATGACAAACCTAAAATTATTAATTCAGCAGGCATTGGACAAAAAAGAGCACAAAGAAGTTGCCGAAAAACTCAATTACTTCATCGCCTAAAAAGTTAAACAAAATCCTTTTCTGTTTTATTTAATAGTTTTTTTAAAAAACACCAACCGTGTACTCAATCATATATTACAGTACGGCCCAACCTTATTTGGAAGAAGCCGATATCGAAAAGCTATTACAACAAACGGAAACCGATAATAACGCAAGACGCGTCAGTGGCATTTTGGTATTCAAGGAGGGTAATTTTTTTCAAATATTAGAATGTCCCACTTCCCAAAAAGAAGAACTCATCGCTCTTTTCGAAAAAATAAAGAACGACCCAAGGCATTATAATGTTATTAAAGTTGTTGAGCGGCATAACAGATCTCGATTGTTCGAAACCTATAAATCCAGCTTTACCGTGCTATTGAATCCTTCCGAGATAAAAGGGGTGTACAACTACCTTAAAATGGAAAAGGAGTACAACCCAGAAGGTTATTCGGAAGTGGCTTATCTTACCCAAAAGTTTTTGGCTTTGATTTAAAAGGCCTTTGGTTTTATAGTTCCATAATCCGTACTTTTGCCCAAACCAACAATCCTATGAGCGAGACACTCATTGCACCTTCGGTGCTGGCGGCCGATTTTGCCAACTTACAACGCGATGTAGAAATGATTAATGAAAGTGAAGCCGACTGGTTTCATATAGATATCATGGACGGTGTTTTTGTCCCCAATATTTCTTTCGGAATGCCAGTTTTACGGGATATCGTAAAGCATGCACAAAAGACCATAGACGTGCACCTGATGATCGTTGAACCCGATCGCTACATTAAAACCTTTGCTCAGTTAGGTGCCGACATCCTTACTGTACATTACGAAGCTTGCACGCATCTTCACCGTACCCTACAAGCTATAAAAGCGGAAGGCATGAAGGCTGGAGTGGCCTTGAACCCGCACACCAATGTTCATCTACTCGAAGATATTATTCAAGATATAGATTTGGTTTGCCTAATGAGTGTAAACCCTGGATTTGGCGGTCAAAGTTTTATTGAAAACACCTATAACAAGGTAAAGGCACTTCGCAAAATCATCGATAAAAAAGGAGCAAATACCAAAATTGAAATCGATGGCGGGGTAACCAACAAGAATGCACTTCAATTGAAAGAAGCTGGGGCCGACGTATTGGTAGCCGGAAGCTATGTCTTTAAGTCCGACGACCCCATCGCCACCGTTGCCGATTTGAAAAAATTGGTAGGGTAGTTTAAAATCAACTTTTTCTAAAGCACACCCAAGGGAAGGGAGAATCCTTTTTCCCCAACGCCCGATTCCATAGGCTATTCTTGGGACGGTATAAAAAGGTGAAGTCTTTTATCGCCTCTAAAGAGTGGTGAAAGTAATACTGTGCCATTTCAGGAAAGCCCAATCCCTTATAGTATTCTTCAGTTCTCTTTTTGGCGTCGGCTACTTCCGTGGCGGGATAAAATGGACTGTCAATGATGTGAATTTCTCCCTTTGGTGTGAGAAATGCTTTCAGTTTTCCGAATAATCGATCGAAATCTTCGAAATACTGAACACTGGCATTGAGCACAATGATATCGAATCGATGCTTAAAGACATCGCCAATGGCAAACAAATCGCCATAAACGAACTGCAAGTTTTCTTTTTTAAACACGCGTGCTGCCTGTTCCAATTCCGGAACATTAATGTCCAGCCCCACTACACTGTGACTCCCGAAAGCCATGGCATGACTGAACCAACCATTACCACAACCCACTTCTAAAATGGTACTTTTCGATTTATTTCTCAGATAACTGATAAATCGAGCGGCCGATTTATTTCGCATCTGCCATTCTCCAGCATTCCTATTTTCTTTAGCTACATAAGGTAGTTGAGAAACCTCCTCATCCGTTAAGATTCTTCCTTCTTTTTCCCGAACAGCGACATAGGAATCACCAAATAGGCCTATCTCTTCAGTTAGGTAGGCTACATCGTTTTTAATGGTAAGGGAATCGATAGGGATCACTGACTATGGATACTTTGGCTTAAAGATAGGAAAACGACCCTCGTCAATCAAAAGGCAATAGATCGGGTGCCAGATATTCCTTTTTCGCTTCCTCATCCGTAAAGATGTCGATACTATAATGACTCTGTATCAACCCTTTAAACCCACTCTTTAACTGCGGCCATGCTGTGATAAAATCTTGAAAGCTTTCAGATTTTGACCTTTGCATAAAGTGCCCCATCATCTTAACAGCCGCCACCGTAAGGGTTTCATTGTATTTATCCCTTTCTCCTAACCGTTCCACGAAATTCAGCAATTGTGTAGCAACATTCTCTTCTGCTTGCTTAACACCATATTTGTTTATGTGTATCCAAGCGAGTCGTAAATGTGCCTCATGGCTAAATAATTTGGGATCCAAGGTTGCGCTAGCAAATTGTTCTTCAAAAACACTATTGTTTAGATCGAAATGCTTTTCCATAATCGGTTCCTATTGTTTTCATAAGGCAAAGGAACAGCGTACCGGAAACTTTCTCATTTACATTTGTCGATAAATTGCTTTCGTGCTCTACTTAATTGTGTTGGGGTTATGCCCAAGTAATTGGCAATATAATAATGCGGAATTCGGTTGATTAAACTCGGAAACTCATCTAAGAACAATTCATATTTTTCCAAAGAATTGAGATTGAGCAATGTCACTAAACGGGATTGCAATTGATTGTTCAGCTTCTGAAACTGCGCAGTAATAACCTCCGTTATTTCCCTATCCCTATTTACCCAAGACACCACCTCTGCATAATCTGCCGTGGTCAATTCACAATCCTCTAAAGCTTCCACGGACATGGCCGCATTTGTCTTTGGAATAAAACTTCCTATGACCATATCTCCTTCCTGATAAAAATGCGTCGTGATTTCTTCTCCTTCATTGTCATATACAAAACCGCGCATGACACCCTTTTTCAGCATTCCTATAGTCGTACAGGGTTTGCCAAATTGAAGAAATAATTCTCCTTTCTTCAAATTTTGAAGGCTATGTAACGATTCGTTTATGGTTGGTTTAACAGACATAACAGATTTTGCATCAATCCATGAAACAAATATACGGGATTCCCTTGGGTGAAATTGAAAAGGGCGCTAAGCCCAAAACATCCTCAAAAGGTTTAATCTTATAACTTTTTACCTCCCAAAATGTAAATATCGTATCTTGAAATTAAAATTGAATGGATGGAAACCGCACCTTCATTAGATACTTGGACCTCTGGATTTTTATTGGCCGTAGCCCTAGGTATTTTTCTTTTTACATTACTAATTTCCAGTAGAAATAAAAAGAACCTGCCCATTGCTTTTTTAATTCTGGCGTTCTCGGTCATATTGTTTCAATATGTATTGTTTTGGACACGGTATGAGGAAACCTTTCCATACCTTGTATTACTACCTCCGCTCTGCTATTACGTGACGGGTCCTCTACTCTATCTTTACTTATTAAGGTTATATAAAAAGGAAGTTTCTTTTAATTACGCCCTCCACTTTTTACCTGCAGCCATTGCTCTTATCCCCAATGTGGTACTATGGATGAAATACTTGGGACTCACCGAAAGCCGAATCGTCTTTTTAAAATTGATTCAACAGCATTGGTTCATCGCAGCCCATATGCTTATCTACACTTTCCTATTCTTCCGATTGGTGTATAAGAACACCGACAAATCCTCCGAATTGTCTAAAGTACGAAACCGTTGGACCCGAATTCTGGCAAGTCTTTATTTCGTATTTGTCTTGGCGTACATATCGTATTACGTACTGGTAAGGTTCCCTTTCTTTAGTAGCGAATGGGATTATATGATTTCGGTAACGATGAGCTTGGGGATTTATACTATTGGATATTTCATCTTCATGCAACCCCAGATTTTTAATGGCGAATTGTACTCACAGCTTTTCCTTCCCATTAAAAACAAGAATGAATCTTTCGAAGCGTCCCTAATGAGTGAGCTTTTCGAAAAGCTTACCCAGCATATGGAGCAAGAAAAACCTTTTATAGACAATGAACTTAGATTGGTTCATTTGGCCGATCAATTGGGATTCTCTACCCATCTACTTTCTAAAGTCATCAATAAAAAAGCGGGCAAGAACTTCAATCAATTCGTAAACGAGTACAGATTGTTGGAAGCACAGCGTCTTTTAAGTGAAGGGGATGCTTCTAGCATTAAAAGTATCTATTTCGATGTAGGCTTTAATAACAAGGCCACCTTCTACAACGCCTTCAAGAAAAAATTCAACTGTACACCTACTCAGTACCGAAATGCCCAAACCGAAGGTCTTAAAACTTAAATAAAGAGTCTACAATTATAAAATTGAACGGGTTATTCTATAGGAATATGGTACTTCGAAGTAGATAACTTTAAAATTCCAATTTCTATGAAAAATCTAAAACTATTTTTAACACTGGCAGTACTGTGCATTGCCAGCCCCTTCTTTGCACAACAGGACTTTATCTACGTAAGTGATGCAGGTGGCTTTAGTATTCCACCATGGCAAATACTGCGTTACGATATCGACGGAAGTAATCCCGTTACTTTGGTGGATAATGACTTTTTTGTAAGCAATGGCATTGGCTGGCCTCAGGATATCGTTTTCCTAGAGAGCGAAAACGCCATGCTCATCTCAAGTTTGGTTGGCGGTAAGATTACGAAGCATAACGCATCAACAGGTGCCTTTATCGAGGACTTTGCTACCGTAGCGGGAGGCCCTACCCGTATGAAAATTGGTGACGACGGCTACCTATATGTTGTGCAATGGAGCAATACAGACAATAAAGTGCTACGCTTCGAATTGGACGGAACCCCCATGGGTGAATATACGGATGTCGGGATAGCCCAAAGCATCGGTATCGATTGGGACAGTGCCGGAAATTTGTACGTTTCTTCCTTTGTGGGGGATAATGTGCACCAATTCAATCCAAGCGGAAATTATGTGGGAGAGTATGTAAACACAGAACTTGTAGGCCCCACCAATATCTTTTTCGATGACAACGACCATCTCTTTGTACTGGACTGGAACGGCAGCAACATTGAAGAATTTGACGCCAACCCAACCTATGTCGGTACGTTTGCCGCAGGTCTTCCACAAGTAGAAGGGGTGGACTTTCTACCTAACGGAAATATCTTGGTAGGTAATGGTGGTAACGCCAGTATCGATCAATTTGAACCCGATGGAACTTCCTTAGGAAGCTTGGTTCCTAGCGGCTCTGGTGGTCTTTTACAACCCAATGCTGTCATTGTAAGGGAAAATGTAGTGGCCAGCGTAGAAGACGTAGAACTTAACAAGGTAAAAGTAGCACCAACCATGGGAAACGAATTCCAGATAAGAACTGATGCCGCTCCGGTGAAGCAAATAGAAGTGATCGGGATGGATGGAAAGAAAATAGCGGACCTTCCCATTTCTGAAACCATTGTATGGAATGCTTCTTCCCATGCCGAGGGGATCTACTTCTTAGTGATTACTTTGGACAATGATAAAAAAGGAACGCGAAAAATCGTTGTAAAACGATAATTAGAACGAGGCTACGGACGTATGTTAACGGTAGATTGGGTATGTAAGACTTTGTCGGGCTTACCTTTGGCTTAACCCATATTTTCTATATTGAAATAAAAAACATAAGCTATGAAAAAACCAATCATGCTCCTATGGCTGTGGTGTATACCTTTAATGGTATGCGCTCAGGATATCGCGGTATTCGCCAGCGATAGGGGCAATAACGCTGTTAACAAGTACGATGTGGATGGAAACTTCCTGGAGGTGTTCATTGATGCCAATTCAGGAGGTCTTTCCAACCCACAGGATATTGTATTCCATCCCGATGGAAGTGTTCTTATTTCCGGATTCCTAAACAATGCTATTTTACAGTACGATGGGGAAACCGGGGACTATATGGGTGAATTTTCATCTGGCTATTCCATACAAGGGGCCACCCGTATGGAATATCGCGAAGATGAAGGGCTCATCTATGTACTACAATGGAACAGCAATTTTAAAACCGTTCGTTTCGACCTCAATGGTAATTTTGTAGATGAGTTTACGAGTATTGGAATATTTCAGTCCATTGGTATCGATTGGGACACGTCCAATAATCTGTACATCTCTACATGGGCCAATGGTACCAACGGTAGTGTAACGATGTTCGACACCAATGGAGATCCTATAAGTATTTTTGGTGACACTGCTATTTTAGTAGGTCCAACAAATATCTGGTTCACCGATGAAAATGAATTATGGGCACTGGATTACAGTGCCAATCGCGTATCCCGATTCGATGCATCGGGTACTTTTATAGACCATATCATTACAGGAATTGCTAACCCCGAAGGCTATGATTACTTACCGAACGGTAATCTTTTAATTGCTGAAAGGGGCGGAAATAAAATTTCAGAATTCACTTCAGGTGGAACCCCATTGGGGCAATGGGATAACGGCGGAACACTAAATACCCCCAACTTTGTTCGGGTACGTGTGCCTAGTTTGTCTATTGCCGAAAATGAAAGGCAAGCTCAAATAATGGTCCCTACCATGGGAACCGTTTTTGAGATCTCCTCCCGTCTTGCTGCGAATTTTGAAAGCCTATTGGTATATTCTATATCGGGTGCATTGGTGGAAGAAATAGATCTCGCGCAAACCCTCCTCTGGGATGCTTCCCATCTTGCTTCTGGTTTGTATTTCATACGAACCACCGGCACCAACGGTACCTCCTTGACCCAAAAACTGTTGGTAAACTGAGTTTCAGATTACTGAGTTTTTGTTTTTTGTGAGCCCATTACTGCTTCGTAGTAATGGGTTCATAATTTTTACGTCCTATTTGTTTCACAGCAAAGTAGTAATTTTGGGTATGCAAAAAGATTTGGATGTAGTTATCATAGGCGGTGGTCCCATTGGAATTGCCTGTGCTTTGGAATGTAAAAAGAAGAACCTCAATTATGTGGTATTGGAAAAGGGGGCCTTGTGCAATTCGCTGTACAATTACCCTTTAAATATGACTTTCTTTTCCACTTCGGAAAAGTTGGAAATAGACAATATCCCCTTTATAAGTAACAACCCAAAGCCGAATAGAAATGAGGCGTTGGAATACTACCGCAGGGTAGCCACCTCCAATGATCTTGCGATTCATTTATTTGAAAAAGTACTGAAGGTAGAAAAGAAGGATCACCTATTCCATATTCAATCGGAAAAGCAGATGTATATCGCAAAGAATACCATTATTTGTACAGGTTTCTATGACATTCCGAAACTCCTGAATGTACCCGGTGAAGATCTCCCCAAAGTCTCCCATTACTTCAAAGAAGCACATCCCTTTGTGATGCGCAAAATCATTATTGTAGGTGCGAGTAACAGTGCCGTAGATGCGGCTTTGGAAATCTGGCGAAAGGGCGGTGATGTCACTATGGTAGTACGCGGCCCACAGATTGGCGAACGTGTAAAATACTGGGTACGCCCAGACATTGATAATAGAATAAAGGAAGGTAGTATAAAGGCGATTTTCAATTCGGAAATTAGTTCCATCGAACCCGATTCCGTAACAATCAACACCCTCGATGGTCCCATTACCCTTGAAAATGACTTCGTGGTAGCCCTCACTGGCTATTTGCCTAACTTCAAGTTCTTGGAATCCTTAGGAATTACTCTAAATGGCGACAAAAAGGTGCCTAGCTATAATGAGGAGACCATGGAAAGCAATGTAAAAGGGCTCTACTTAGCGGGAGTGGTCTGTGGTGGAACAGAAACCCATAAATGGTTCATCGAAAATTCCAGGGTGCATGCCCAAATCATAACAGATGCCATTGTGAATAGCATCAATATCCCGCAAACCTAAAATTAAGAAGCTTCTGGGTATACTTATACAACTGCGGAAAGTGGGTTTTGAATTCCTGAGGTGATTCAATAAAATATTCCGATAGTACCGCCATGAACTCGTATTGATTGGTAAAAGCGTAGGACCTAAAATACTGGGTCTCGTCCAGCTTATCCTTTACCTCCTTTTGCGTAAGCCTTCTTAAAATGTTCTGAAACTGTTTTGCGAAGCGGGTAGAGTCCAAATCACGACTCTTGCGGGCTTCTAATTGCATGGCGTGCATAAATTCATGTATCCCCAAATTGCGGTTATCATTGGGTATCTTATAGCCTTTTTCGAAATCTTCCCATGATAGTACCAATGCCTTTCCTTTGGGGTTGAATTCCCCTTTGTGCATGGCATCGTTCATGGTGCTATAAAATTCGCCCGGGTAGACAAGGATGTGCTCTATAAGACCATAATCGAAGTTCTTGCGTCCGAAACTAAGCATGCATCCTACAGCAGCAATAAGGACTTTCATTCTATCGGTCACCACAACATTGTCCCTTCCAATGAAATTCTTTTCGCGCATGAATACGGCTACTCTATGCTGAAATTGACGTTTCTCTTTTTTCGAAAGCAGATTATAGAATGAAAATTCGCTTTCTAAGATGGCCTCCAAATCAGGTTTAAGTTTTCTGAAGACAAAGTAATTTCGGTACAAGGGTCGATCATAGGCATTGGCATACCAATTTTCGAAAACCCGAAACAAAAAGAAGACAAACCCAAGCAATACAATAGCATAGGCATACGGTGCCAGCCAGGGTGCATTTTCTTCGGCTTGTAATAGTAACATTGTTTCGATTTGGAAGGGGCAAGATAGCGATTATTTTACTAAACCCCAGCGATTTAGTATACTATAACGGACGAAGATCTATTAAAGTATACGCCTTATTTAGTCACTGCTCAATATGCTTAAAACATACCAAAACAGTAGCATTAAGGAGGCAAATAACCCTAATGATGCTGCCACATATTGATCTTCTTCATACTTATGGAT
This sequence comes from Aureisphaera galaxeae, assembly GCF_028561275.1. Classification (GTDB taxonomy): domain Bacteria; phylum Bacteroidota; class Bacteroidia; order Flavobacteriales; family Flavobacteriaceae; genus Aureisphaera; species Aureisphaera galaxeae. The sequence continues at coordinate 950,295 of NZ_JAQQTF010000002.1, read as the reverse complement.
CATATTAGAAGTTTGGTACAAAATAGACCCTCCAGCGAGTACTACCATACCTGCGCTAAATGCCAACCCTAAGTCGAATCCAAAAAGAATCCCTGCAACGATAAGACCCATAGCGATAAAGAAACCTATCGTTAAGGCGGATTTCAGAAAAGAAAAATCTTTTTTAGTTATAAATACAATGGCCGACAGTCCCATGAAAAGGGAAAGTGTAATGACTGCAGCTTGATTCAGGATACTAAAACCACCATCTGCAACAGCCATCGCATACAGAATAAGGGGAATAAATATGAAAGCTTCGGCAACTACATATAGTAACAGACCGATATATTGTTTGTTTTTATCGTGTGTCTTCACCGCCATTCTCTCGGCATAGCTGGTCACCAACATAAATCCACCCAACATGATTAACCATAGGGACCCTTGAGTAAGTGATAGGGCAAAATTTACCAGTGCAGGAATCTTAAAGAAGATCCCCTCTATGACAATAAACAGTAATACGGCCAAGGCCAGATGCGTATAGGTTTTTCTATAAAAAGCTGCTTTCGCTTCAGCACTCAACCCTGCAATCTTAGGTACTTCTGGGGTTTGTATTTCGTCCATATTCAAAAATTTTTATCGGTTAATCCTTTATTAAAACTACAACTATTTTTTAGAAGACTCTCCTTTGAAATGCTGGGAGTTGTTCTTAAAAAGCACATTAAAAGTCGTTAAACTCCCATAGCATCGTGTGATGTACTGCTGTAAGTCTACCTTATCCTGCGGCTCCAACACCTTACTTGAGTTTATTTTTTGTTCCATCACGCGAAGACGATCCCTTAGCATTACGATCTTATGGAAAAAAGTATCTATAGGCACTTCTTTATTGGCCAAACCAGTGTCTTTGGGTTGTAGAATTAGCGTACCTCCCTTATACTTATCGGCAATAGGTACAATTTCACTGGCATCGCTCCACTTTTTCAATATAGACCGTAAACTTCGTTCCACTTCATAAAAACTCACCGTATCCAAATCATCATCTGAAGCCTCAATAACTTCAAAATCATCATTCAACTCAATAGTTTCCAGCCCTTTATCAATAAAGGTCACCCAATACATTTTAGAATCTACATTGGTAACAACACCCTTTCCGTATTCTGGGTGATTAATGCGGGAGCCTATCCCTAGTATCTTATTCATATGCATTAAAAATTTTAAGCAAGATACTAAGTAATTGGATTCTTATTGCTATGAAAAAATGAAATGAACCGAAAAAGTTGAAGGAATTATCCACATGTTTTCGTGCACGATTAAACCGGTAGGGAATTCTTAATAAGGTTAGTTATCCAGGTTCTTCAGTTTACGCCCCTCGCTAATTTCCCCTTCGATATTGTAGTAGGCTATAATTTCTTTAATGCGATCATTTTCGAACACATACCATTCGCTCACTTCCAAACGGAAATCCCCTTGCAGCGCTGTATAACGCACACAAGCCCTATCCGTTTCATATAATCCCTCGTGAATGACAAATTCATATCCCAAAAACTTGTCGCGGTTCGATTCGACCAAATCCATATAGGCCTTTTTACCATCTATGGTGCCATAGGGACTGGTATGCTTAAAATCTTCGGAAATAGGAATATTATGGAAATCGCCACGTTTCCATACTTCGAACCATTCGCGTACTAATTCTTTTGATTTCAAAAACCTGAATTTATATGGAAGTAAACAACCAATATCCGAAAAGCAATCCCCCGACCACTCCCACGGAAATGGCAATCCAACGCTTAGTGCGTTCAATCTTCTTTCGTTCTTGGATTTCGGCTTTAATGGATTCCATCACCTCTGGATCGGTTTCCTCTAAAGCTATTCCATTTTCCTTACCATACACCCCCGAGTAATCCGCTTTCTTTCGTTGCACCTCTTTTTTGGAGCGAAGCATTTTAACCCGTTGTTTGTGAGCGCCCAGTCTTCCGTACGTTCCGTCTACCATGTCCTTAGACTATGAGTTTCCTTAAAGATAGGGAATTTCCTAAGAATCTTACGATATGCTGAATGACAACTCAAGGATTTCTCCCTCTTGCAATATGTGCCATTGGTGCATGAGTTCCTTCAGCTTTTGTTCTATGCGGGTAAGGGTTTCTGATGTTAATACCGCTGGAAAATCAATTTGATTCTCTTCCAATATGGTGGTAAGGGTTGTTATAAAATCTAGACTTTCATCATCCTGATGCAATGAAACCATCAACAAGTTTACGATATGCTCCGCTTGCAGGGCTTCTGCGGGTATATTTGCAGGGATTAAGGCTTCAGGGCGCTGTTCGCGGGGTAATTCAAAATCCTCGATGTTGTACCCTTCTGCCAGTAATCCGTAGAACGCCTTTGAAAAACCCAATACGGTCTCCACGGCGTAATGTCCGAAATCGTGAATTTCAATTTCCTTTCGCAACGAAGTCCAAGTGGTGCTCCCATCTTTACGAATACAAGTGAGGATACTTGGTTTTTGAAGTCCTTTTTTGAATTGAATGGTCATGACGATTTCCTTGTGATCTTTTTCCGAATCCACTGCAATAAAACAGTGGAGCTTAATGCCAAAACTACAGCAATTCCATTAAACAATATATCATCGGTATCGAATACCCTGTCAGGTAATACCAGTTGGATACATTCGTCGACCACCCCAATCCCAAAGACGATAGCCCCCGCCCACAAAGCAGGTCGTGTAGGTTTTTTTCTATGGAGTTTACGTTCCATAAGTGCCCTATGCACGAAAATAGTCAAGATGCTGTATTCAATAAGGTGGCTGCGTTCCGGTAATCCCAGTCGAAGGAATAACATAACATAAATAGCTGCAATACCCAAAAGAATGGCCATTTCAACATTTCCAGGACGGATACTTAAGGCATGTGTTAAGATAGCTACACCTACCAAGAACATTCCTGCTAAGAAAAGAAAGGCTTGTACATCCTGATTGCCTAATAACTTCAATAAGGGCTGTCCTACAAATAAGGTGGTAATGATGGTGAATAGCACTAAAAGCGCAAAAAACCAATATCGTTTCTCCCTTTTTGATGTGAATAAGGACATAATGTTGAGGTAATGGTCTTAGTCGTACAGATCGCCCTGTAAGTATTTAATTCCGGTATCGCACACAACGGTTACGATCTTTTTCCCTGGTCCAAGCGCCTTTGCTCTTCTTAATGCAGCCCAAACATTGGCTCCCGAAGTAGCCCCTCCAAAAACACCTTCTTTTTGGGCCATTGCATTGGCGGTGGCGTAGGCATCTTCATCCCTTACTGCTATGACCTCGTCGATCAGATCCTTTCTAAGGATGGAAGGCACAAAGGAAAGACCAATCCCTTCCAATTTATGGGTGCCGCTTGTATCACCTCCAGAGACATTACGCACATTGAAAGGCTCAACTCCTACGGTTCTTAGGTTTGGTATGTTGTCTTTCAGTATTTCTGAATTTCCTGAAATGCATCCACCCCCTCCCACAGCCACTACAAATTCGTCGATTTCGGTTCCCAATTCGGCTAAGATCTCATGTCCCATGGGATGGTATCCGCGTTTATTATCCATATTATTGATCTGATCCGGCCAAAAGGTATTGGAATCCTGAATGAGCTCTTTGGCCCTTGCAATCATTCTATTGATGACATCTGCTGTGAGAATGTCGTTTTCGGCATGTACGATCTCCACCGTAGCACCAAAAGCCCGCATTGTTTGGAGCTTTTCTTCAGCAAAGCCATTGGAAGACACAAAATGGGCTTTATATCCTTTTTTAGCACAAACCATAGCCAAAGAACTTCCGGTACTTCCGCCCGTATATTCCACGACCTTCATCCCCTTTTTCAGCTTCCCTGTCCGTTCGGCACCTTCTATCATGGATAAGGCCATACGGTCTTTCATACTTCCCGTAAGATTGGCACCTTCGAATTTCACATACACATCGGCCATATCATCCGTAGTAAGGCGTTCCAGTTTTATAAGAGGGGTGTTTCCTATTCCTTTCATGAATATCTGTGGCTAGGTATTTTAAAATAAAGATAACGCTTTGCGCTATAAATCGCACACAAAAGAAAGGGTCGAACATCCTTCTTCACGAATGCTCGACCCATATTTAGTTTTACAAGAATTTACTTTTCCAGTGACACCCTATCCCACTTTGAGGTATTCGCTGCCGCTTCGTAGGTAGTTTGCAAGAAATCGTACAACATCTTTTCAGGTTGTTCGGACCGCTGTACATCTTCGTACTTCAAGAAAAACTCTCCCATATCGGGACTATAAAAAGCTTCCTTGGGTTCCACTTTTTGTTCTCCGAAACGCTGGTCACTCGGATACGCATACGCATAAAAAGCTGGGAATGGGAAATCCTTGGACCCCGGCCAGAATCCCGCACTACTAACCTCTTGCGAGTAAGCCTCTTGCATTACCTCCAAGGGCATATTGGGCATTCCTCCTTGGTGCAATGGTGCCGAATTCCCTGAGAATCGCGTTACGGCCAAATCGAAAGCACCCCAAAAAAGGTGTACGGGACTACATTTACCTACAAACTCACTTCTAAACTGATTGAAAACATCATTGGCCCGCATCATGGCCTGCCAAAGATCGTTGGCTGCTTGGGGAGCATAAGACTTGTTGATGGTATTTTTGGCAAAAGGAATGGCCGGTTCCATTTCATTGGGACTTCCATGAATGGTAACATCGATTCCCAAGTTCGAGAGCTTTTTGAACAGTTCTTTGTAAAAATCCGCCACCGTCATGGGACGCAATTCCATCACCACGGTATCCGATCCCGAGCACTGAATGAACAGCTTATGTTGTTCAAAATCGAAATCAATTTGAAAAACCCTTCCTTCATAGGGAATTCCATGTGTGGAAAATCCATGCGGGGAAATATAGAGCGCCGTGTGCCATGAATGGTTTTGCCACGGCATGGTTCGCAATCTAATTTTACCTACAATCTGAATCCATTGATGCAAGGTTTCCAAGGTGTCTTGAATTGTATTAAAATCTAAAACGGGCCAAGGTCTGGCATTAGCTTTTGTACTCATTTTATATTTATTTAATTTCTTCTACTCCGTTACTATGCAGGGCAAATCTGCCTTTGTCTTTGGCGTGTACCGCTTCGACTTCGGCCCAAGGCCATCCACCAAATTGGGTTTTGCCATACTCCTTCATGGTTTCGTAAATCTCTTCCTCGGTATTCATCACAAAAGGGCCATGCTTTACCACGGGCTCATTAATGGGCTTTCCTTCAAGAATCAGGAAGTAAGATGCTCCTTTTCCATTTTGAATCATGATGTCTTCATGGGAAACAGCCTCCAAAAGATGACCGGAGCCTATTTTCTGGCCTTCTATCTCGATCGTATCTCCTTTGTAATAGAATAGGCTTCTACTGGCTTCTGCACTTGTTTTAGGCAGGGTCCAGGTGGCTCCCGCCTCCATCTTCACAGTATACACGCCCACCGCATTCTCTGGGTTGGAGGCCCATGAATTTGGGGTAGGATCCAAAGCTTTGTTATTACCTAAAGTTCCAGCGATAAGGTCGATGGTAGTAACCTTCCCATTTTCGTCCTTCTGTTGAAGGATAGGAATGTCCTCTCTCCATAACATTTTGAAATGGGGATCTACCATTTTGGAAACTTTGGGCAAATTGAGCCATATCTGAAAAATCTCAAGGGGATTGCCCTCGACATCATTGATTAACGGAAACATTTCGGAATGCTGCACGCCCCTTCCAGCGGTCATCCATTGCACATCGCCTCCCATAAACCGGCCAGCCGCTCCCATGGAGTCGGAATGATCTACTACTCCTTCTTTATTAATGGTAATAGTTTCAAACCCGCGATGTGGATGGTACGGAAAACCGGGAACATTGGTTCCGTGATACATACGCCATCCATCCTTGAGCATAAAATCCTGACCTACATTTCTTCCTCTCAACATGTCGAAATCCACGCCCATGTTCTCGTTGCCCTCTGGGTATTCATCCCGATGATAGGCACAAAACAAAAACGGATCTTGGGTTTTCCAGGGAAAGCCCAACGGTTCTATATTCAATAGTTTCTTCATAAGTGTGAAATTTTACAAGATCAAATTTCGGCACTTATTTTTTACTACGCATTCATCTAGATTAATTAAATGAGCTAATTGGGCTTCGCTATTTTTCCTCGTATCGTACTCAGGGCCTGGGGAGTAATTCCTAAGTAGGTAGCGATCATGTGTTGTGGAATGCGATGCGGTAAATTAGGATAGGTTTTCAAGAAGTATTCATATCGGTCTATGGCAGGGGAACTCATCAACATGAGGACCCTACGTTGTAGCACTGCCATTCTTCGATACAAAAGCACGGTGTTTTTATGAATTTCTTCTTTGGACAAATCTCCTTTGAAAAAACAATCCTTGTCGAAAACGATCACTTCAGAGTCTTCCAAACAATCGATATACAACTCCACAGGTTTATTGAATTCCTGGGATTCGATATCGGCCACGATCCATTCTTCTGGAGCAAACATAAAAATGTGCTCCTTCCCTTTACTGTCTATAGTATAGCTCCTTAGCAGACCTTTCTTTACGTAGTGAGTGGAGGCATTGATGTCTCCTTCCCGTTGAATAATTTCGCCTTTTTTAAACTGTTTTGTTTTGGCATAGGGATCGAGACTCAATATGTATTCTAGATTGTTCATTAAGATGTTTGGCTCTCGGGAATTGGATACTAAAGATCGGTTTTATTTCTTTAATAGGAAACAAACATAAAGCTAGCTCCAGACTCAAAATTGTCAACAAAATATTTTTTGAATTCTTCTTTCCTCTGTCTTACACGTTCCTTACTATCCCCTTCCCAATAATGGTCTACGCATGTTAGCGCATAATCGAAGTCGCTTTTATGTGCAAACATGTGCTGATTTCCTTTGCAGAATTTCTGGTAAAATTTCCCATTCATCCCTTTTCGCTGTTCCCCCACACTTTTAAAGTAGAATCCCTCCTTTTTTTCAACAGTGTAGTATCTAAGAATGATCCAATCCATATAATCGATATCCTCGAAACACTTCTTTAGGTTCTCATACCCTCTATTTCTTTCAAAATCACTCAAGGTTTTTTGAAGTTGTTCTTCATTTTCCCGAACCAAAAAGATGCGTTCTGTAGACCGAAAATGTTCTTGTACTTCTTTTAAGTTTTCATTCCCTTTTACAATGACCACACTTTCTATTTCTGTAGGAAAATCAATCTCCTGTATGTATTTACTGAAGTGATTGAAATCAACATTAAAGCCTTCAAATTTTTCTCGAATAACGCCCCCTGTCTCTCCATAAATACCTTGTCCTATATAGAATAGCGTGTAATCTTCTGCCTTTTCTAAAGTAGCTTTATAATGTGTTATGTCTAATCCCATAGAGTTTTTTGGCTAACTGCGCATGTATATAATCGCAATATTGAATTTGCTTATTTCAGATATATTTCGACTACATTATTTAATTCATCCATTTTGACCCATTCCGAAAAGTCCGATTTCGGATAGCATTTAGTCAAGTCAATGCCTTTTACATTTGTGTATGCCTTGCGAGAGTAACTTCCCAAAGTTAATTTTCCTAAATATTCCTTTTCATCTCCATCTTCTTCGAACAAAACTCTAGCGTTAATAGTAACTTTCTCGTTGGTTTTTCTTTTTTTGAAGAGTGAATCAATTGAAATTTCTATGGGGTACATCCAACGATAGCTATATTTAGTACGAGCGAATTCAACTTTAAGTTGATGATTGAGGTAACTCCAAAATGCGTCATTGTAGGACGTTTTATTTTCTACAACCATTTATAGATTCCTGTTTCTTTAATTTTTTAATCAATCAGTTTATAAGAAATGTATCAGTGTTTCTATTTCTAACCGAAATATAAAAAATATACTTATTTTGAAAAATGAGGATTACGTCGTGATCCTCATTGGGCTCGCCTTTGCGAATACCAAGTCAGCAATGCCCCTGCATTGCACTTTTTGCTCCCTCACAAACCTTGAAGCAAGCTTCGGATTATTGCATGATCCTCATAATGCTCGCCTTTGCGAATACTAAGTCTGCAATGCCAATGGCACTGCACTTTTTGCTCCCTCACAAACCTTGAAGCAAGCTTCGGTTTCTTCGGAAACAAAAAGTCCTGCAACTTTCGTTGCAAGACTTAGTGCTCGTAGTGACCCCGGGAGGATTCGAACCCCCAACCCTCAGAGCCGAAATCTGATATTCTATCCAGTTGAACTACGGGGCCTTCGCTTATGCGAGTCTTTGTTTTACGATGGTGGAGATGGTTTTTCCATCTGCCCTACCTTTAAGCTGTCCATTGGCCATACCCATCACCTTTCCCATATCCTTCATAGAAGAAGCTCCAGTTTCAGCTATAATAGCATCAACAACCTTGGTAACTTCCTCCTCGCTCATTTGCTCGGGTAAAAATTCCTCGATAATGGCAGCTTGTGCAATTTCTGGTTCGGCCAAATCATCGCGACCTTGCTCCGTAAAAATAGCTGCACTATCCTTACGTTGCTTCACCAGTTTCTGCAATAGTTTAATTTCTTGATCTTCAGAAAGTTCTTCCTTGGCTCCTTTTTCAGTTTGAGCCAATAGCAATGCACTTTTTACCGCGCGCAATGCTTCCAATGCCGTGGTATTTTTTTCCTTCATGGCCGTTTTCATGGCCTCCATAATCTGCTTCTGTAAACTCATATCGCAAAATTAAAACAGACCGCGAAGATAATCAATAAACCTTTCAATTAAAAGGTTTCGAAAGACAAGAATCCTTACATATTGGGAAGTACATCCAACCCTATGGGATAATTATAGGTAGCGGGTACATTGTGCCGAACATTATAGTTCTCTTCCATAAGATCCACAACGGCCTTTCTTCCAGCAGTAGTAGGATCCGAGCTAATGCTGGAAATACATTCCAGCATGGTTTTCGCCCCACTACAACCTCCGTAGGTGGAATTAAAGGTATATGTCTGCGAATTATCGAATGTGAACGTCCCTTGATCACTTTGAGCATAGGAAGTGGTATAGTCGAGTAGTTCGTAGCTGTTTGTATCGTACTCAAACACCTTCATTCCAGGATTGTTACCGTGATTTACAGTAATCCCTGGGGTAGAAATACACAACTCTATCAGTTCATTATTCTTGTTGAATACTCGTTTCAACTCATCCATATGGGTGTGGCTGGTCAATATCCCCGTAATCTCATCTTTATGGGCATCTACCAAAGTCACAAATTCATTCACATAGGTATGTCCATTCTTGAGAGTGTCGGCAGGACTATTACGCCAAAACATATCCGTTCCAGAATAGCCGTCAAGCCCAGGAGGTATATGCATTCCTAAAATGACCTTTTCTTTATTGGCTTTTGCCTTGGCCAATTGTTTCCCCATCCAGTCAAACTGATCCTGAGCCGCAGTATAAATATTTATGTTGTCATCACTCACATAGCGTGCCGAAAGAATGACCGTATTTAACATCAATACTTTTAAATTGGCTGTACGGGTCGTATCCTTCCCTAACGGATAGGCAGCATAATACCCCAACGTAGCATTGCCTTCTCTTTGAAAGTAGGAATCCGGCTTTGTCCCTTTAATAATGGGCCAATCCTTGGTTCCAAGCGTGTCTAGGGTAAAAGGTGTAATAGTATCGTTTGCTTTTATGTATGAAAAGGAAGCATAATCCCCGCCGTAGCCATCATTATTTCCAGGTAGATAGAGCAAAGGAACATTGGTAGAATCGGCTATGGTGCGTAATCCAGCCAATACCTGGCCTATATCTCCATGAATTTTGTCCGAAATAGAATCGGAAGGCACTACCTTTTTTAAACAAGAATCTCCATGATGTACTGGTAAATCTCCTAAATACAGGATGAACCCTGGGTTCTTCTTCTTGACCAAGGAAATGAACTTAGACTGAGCTGCAGTCCATAATTCGGTTCCCGTATCACAACCATAACTTACCTCAGGAACGGCATCGTCCAAATGAATGTCTGAAATGGTCATGAAGGTAGGATTGGTGGTTGTATCCCTTTTTATATCTTCCTCAGAAATAGGTTCATCATCGGCAGTATCCGATTTTATCTCTTCCTTGCAAGCAAAATACATAAGACCCATGGCCAAGAGCAGACCAGCGGTAAGGATATAGGTATGAGTTTTCATATTTATTCAGTTAGCTATTAGACAATTACAAAGTTAAATAGCCACCAAATCATCTCTCATACGTATTAATACTTAAAAGCCGAATGCGAGTGCATTCGGCTTGTGAATTTATATCTAAACGGTTATGTTCAAGAAAAAACCTTCCAAGTTGTTACGCCTGAAAGGTCCGCAGACATGGCGGTCTTGAGGAGTGAAACCGCTAGTCTACATTGTCGTGCAAGAAGGAGTTATTGGTCCTTAGATCTATATCATCGTCATCTGTATTTACAGACGTACGTGAGATATTCGCATCGCTGGAATCCACATCCTCCAACTCTATCCCTGCTCTTTTGTAGGCAGGCTGTTTTTCTATATCGTCTATTTTGGAAGCACTGTTTCTAAACTTATAGTTGAACTCTTTCATTTTTCGCTTGCGCTCCTCGGTTCTATCCTTGAGCAATTTCGAAATGGGAGAGTTCAATGGATCGGCAGCTTCATCCGTATCAGATTCTGTTTCAGCCTCTTCTATCGTTCTTGTTTCGAATACAACTTCCTCCTCTTGGACGGAATTAGGCTTCGCACCTAACAGTTCATCTTCTTTTTCTTGATAATCGTCCAAACTGTATCGTTTAATCCCTTCCTCGGTCACTTCAGTAACAGGGACCACTTCAATAGGGTCATTTACCTCAATATCTTCGATGCGTTTTACCATTAATTCCGGCTCCTCCTCTTCCAACTGCACTTCGGCTGCTATGGGCTGCTTTTCAGATGGAGTCTGAGGGTTAATGGGGAGGTCGAACATTAGCATCTGCTCTTCAATCTCATTTTCCTCTGTTTTAATCACCGGAGCTTCCGTTTCAGTAACCTGCTCTTCAGTATCGGCCGTTACAATCACAAAATCGTTTACATCAATTTTATTGATCTGAATCTGCTCAAACTCGGCCAAATAGTGAATATCGATCAGGGTAGACTCTACCTCAATGTTTTTGATCAATTCTGAAGTTTCCACGTAGCCTTCAAAAGGAAGTTCCTTCTGAGTCACTTTCTTAGCCATGGGCTTTTCATCCTCTTCTTCATCAAAAAGTAAAGTGTGTCGAATTACTTCTTCCTTCTTTTCCTGAACAGGCACTTCTATTGCTGATGGCTTTGGCATAAGATCATGCTCCGCCTTTTGCTCGTCTTCTAGTGTATGTATGATCTTCTTGGGATCTGTATTTACGATCTCGTCTTGCTGTTCGGCATTGAATCCAGTAGCAATCACGGTAATAGAAATCGCACCTTCCAGCGCCTCATCTTCTCCCACTCCCATGATGATATTGGCACTGTGTCCAGCTTCGGTTTGAATGTGATCACTGATTTCTCCAATCTCGTCGATGGTAATTTCCTCAGTACCGGAAACAATCAACAACAATACGTTCTTGGCTCCCTTAATTTTGTTATCGTTCAACAACGGAGAATCCAAGGCCTTGGTGATACCTTCCTGTGCTCTATTGGCTCCACTTGCACTAGCACTTCCCATAATGGCAGTTCCACTGTTTGCCAATACGGTTCTAGCATCACGCAAGTCAATATTCTGCGTATAGTGATGGGTAATTACTTCTGCAATCCCGCGTGCGGCCGTCGATAATACTTCATCTGCCTTAGAGAAACCTGCTTTAAAGCCAAGATTTCCGTAGACTTCGCGAAGTTTGTTGTTATTTATAACAATGAGTGAATCGACATTCTGGCGAAGCTTTTCTACCCCAATCTGCGCCTGATCGTTTCTTATTTTTCCTTCAAACTGAAATGGAATAGTAACAATACCCACGGTAAGGATGTTTAGCTCCTTAGCCATTTTGGCAATGATGGGAGCAGCTCCGGTACCTGTTCCACCGCCCATTCCCGCGGTAATGAAGATCATCTTCGTATTGGTCATCAACATATTCTTGATGTCTTCCACGCTCTCCACGGCAGACTGTTCCCCAATAGAAGGATTGGCTCCAGCTCCTAATCCCTCGGTAAGGGAAACTCCCAATTGGATTTTTATGGGCACAGGACTGTTCTCCAATGCTTGAGCATCGGTATTGCATATCACGAAATCCACCCCTTTTATGCCTTGACTAAACATATGGTTAATGGCATTGCTACCACCACCTCCTACACCAATTACCTTGATGACATTGGACTGATTCTTGGGCAGATCGAACGAAATATTATCAAATTCTGCGTTACTGCTCATATACTTTTTTTTGTGAGGTTAAAATCCTTTTCGGGATTTTATCTAGTTAGTTGTATAGTTATTGTTTTTGTTCTTTGTTACTCGGCGTTGTCCAAAAATTCCTTGAACTTTTCCGCCCATTTGTCGAAAAAGCGTTTCCGCTCTTTAGGGGTCTCATCCATAGTCTGATTTACTTCACTATTGGATTCTTCTTCTACCTCTTCGGTAGATGTAACCGTCTCGTGCGCCATCTTCGCTTTCTCCAATTGCATGTTTTTCTCCTTGGACTCCAAACTGTTCATGACCAAACCAACGGCCGTAGCATACATAGGACTCGTCGTTTCACTATCGCTATCGCCCGCCAAATGCTCGTTGGGGTATCCTACACGCGTATCCATACCCGTAATGTATTCTACCAACTGCTTTAAATGGCGTAATTGCGAACCTCCTCCCGTAAGGACGATCCCCGCAATAAGCTTCTTCTTCTGCTCTTCGTGCCCGTAATTCTTAATTTCCAAATACACCTGCTCAACGATTTCTACTACCCGTGCATGTATGATTTTGGAAAGGTTTTTTAAAGTAATTTCTTTAGGCTCCCTACCACGTAATCCAGGAATAGAAACAATTTCATTGTCTTTGTTTTCTCCAGGCCATGCGGAACCGAATTTAATTTTCAATAATTCGGCCTGCTTCTCGATAATAGAACAACCTTCTTTAATGTCCTCGGTAATGACATTTCCTCCGAAAGGAATCACTGCCGTATGACGAATGATACCATCCTTGAAAATTGCCAAATCGGTGGTTCCACCCCCGATATCGATCAGAGCGACACCTGCTTCCTTCTCTTCCTGACTCAACACCGCATTGGCCGAAGCCAAGGGCTCTAAGGTGATTCCCGAAAGATTGATTCCGGCGCTTTTTACACAGCGCCCAATATTTCTGATGGAAGAAACCTGTCCTACCACTACATGGAAGTTGGCTTCCAATCGTCCCCCGTACATCCCAATGGGTTCTTTAATTTCTGCCTGTCCATCTACTTTAAAATCTTGTGGAAGTACATGGATGATTTCTTCTCCAGGCAACATCACCAGTTTGTGTACCTGATTGCACAAGCGCTCTATATCTTCTTCGTCAATGACTACTTCGCTATCGGGACGGGTAATGTAATCGCTGTGTTGAAGGCTACGAATGTGTTGCCCTGCAATTCCAACCACTACATCCTCTATCTTCATGTCTGATGAAGTCTCCGCATCCTGAATGGCCTGCTGAATGGACTGAATGGTCTGGGTAATGTTATTAACCACGCCACGATGTACCCCAAGGCTCTTGGATTTACCAATACCCAGGATCTCCATTTTTCCATATTCATTTTTCCGCCCGATCATGGCCACGATCTTCGTGGTACCTATATCCAATCCTACAGCGATACTGTTGTTTTCCATGACTTATTTTTTTGTCGCTACCACTTGGCTCCCAAATTGTAGGTCTACCAATCGGTAACTCGTAAGCTTATCGTCCCGTTTTGCTTTTTGATAAAAAGCTTTAAAATTCTGAAACTTCCTTTCAACGTCCTCTATTTTACCCAAGCGAACATTGAAGTCCATTTTCCGCATTTCCAGATCTATGATACCACTCCTTCCTTTGTGAATTCCTACAATGCTCTTGTTCATGAAATCGTCTTCCCGAATCTTGAGCAATAATGGAGTGAGTTCTGTAAAGTTATCGTTGGATGATCCCGTTATTATAGGAACCCGTGCCGCATATACTTTGGAAAGCGGCATCCTTTTTCCATCTTCGTCTACATAGTAACTGGGGTTATCGGCCACCCGAGCGATGGGATTGCGTTGCTCTATTTTTGCCCCTAATCTCCCATCTGCCGTTACAAAGACCTGAGCATCACGCACCATAGGATTTTGCAACAGCCTAGATTCCATCTCTTTCAAAACTAAAGTTTCTTTAGTGATGCTCGTAACACTGTCCTCATTTTGTATTAACAATTTATTAACCGCAGAAAGGGTGATAAACGGACTGTTTTCATCCGTAAAATGCACGTCCAATCCGGTCAGTTTTCTGCCCTGATTCCTCGTATAGGTAAAACCGTAGAGAAGCCCCACCAATACAAGGACGATCACTAATCGTATAACGCTCCATCTACCCTTCATCTTGTATATATTTGGTTACTTTTTCCACTTCGGCACCTATATCGCCTGCACCTACCAATAATCGCACTTTGCAAGCGGAATTCTTCACATATCCCGGAAGCGCTTCCTTGGATATGACCTGAGCATTTTTCCCCTCCATTTTATCGCATAACCATTCTGAAGTAACTCCTAGAATGGGTTCCTCGCGAGCAGGGTAGATTTCCAACAAAAACACCTCATCAAAACGGCCTAAACTTTCGGCAAAACCATCGGCAAAATCTTGGGTTCTACTGAATAAATGCGGCTGAAACGCAATTAGGGTTCGCTCTCCGGGATACATTTCGGAGACCGCTTGATGTAATGCATCGATTTCGGTTGGGTGATGCGCATAATCATCGATAAGCACCATTTCTTCCGACCGAATTTTATACGTAAAGCGCCTTTCAACGCCTTTAAAACTAAACAAAGCTTTGGGCAGACAGGAAGTTGGGGTTCCCGCGAAGATTGCCATACCCAAAGCTGTAATCGCATTGTGTAGGTTATGATGTCCAGGGAGTAAAAACGTTAGGTTTTCAATGACTTCATTAGGGGTCTTAAGATCGAAAACATAGGAACCGTTCTCAATCCGTACATTTTGAGCCTCAAAGTCGGCCGTTTCATTGATCGCAACCGATTTTCCCTCTAACGGCAATCCTTTTTTAAAGAGTAGATTTTGTTTTTCTGAAAGCAAACCAGCAAATTCCTTAAAGGAAGCCTCTATCGAGCTGCTATCCCCATAAATATCCAAGTGATCTGCATCCATAGATGTGACACAGGCAATATCTGGACTTAACTGAAGGAAGGAACGATCGAACTCATCGGCTTCTACCACCGTGATTTCTGTTCCTTTACTAATGAAATTGGAATGATAGTTCTCCGCAATCCCTCCGAGGAAAGCCGTGACAGGCATATCACACTCGGCCAGTAAATGTCCTAGAATGGCAGAAGTAGTGGTCTTACCATGCGTTCCTGCCACTGCCAGACATAAGGTATCCTTTGTGACTTCACCCAAGAATTTTGCCCGCTTCATAATCGCATAATCCTGTTCCTGAAAGTATCTTAAAATCTGATTGCTCTTCGGAATGGCAGGCGTAAACACGACCAAGGTATCATCAAGTTGCAGTTGTTCTGCATCAATCTCCGAAGTTGCATCGGTAAATGTTATCTGCATCCCTTCGGCAATAAGCTCATCTGTAAGTTTGGTAGCTGTCTTGTCATAGCCCCAAACGGTTTTACCTAATCGAAGTGCATAGCGTGCCAATGCGCTCATCCCGATGCCGCCTATGCCGACAAAATAAATGTGCTGTATGTCCTTTAGGTCTTTCACGCTTGCAATAGCTTTTCAATTTCTGCTACGATATCTTTGGTAGCGTCTGGTTTGGCCAGTTTTTTTATGTTTTCTGAAAGTAGACGTTGCTTTTCAGCATCATTTAGCACTTTAGAAAAAGTCATTTCAAATTGA
This sequence comes from Aureisphaera galaxeae, assembly GCF_028561275.1. Lineage (GTDB taxonomy): Bacteria > Bacteroidota > Bacteroidia > Flavobacteriales > Flavobacteriaceae > Aureisphaera > Aureisphaera galaxeae. The sequence goes on along the minus strand of NZ_JAQQTF010000002.1, from coordinate 934,322 downwards.
GCCTCTAGATCGTTCTCTTTCAACATCAATGCGGCTTCTTTTCCCACAATAGCCTGTGCATTTTTAGTCTGATGGTCTTCCGAAACATTGGGCGACGGAATAAACAACACCGGCTTTCCTACCAGGCATAATTCAGAGACCGATAAGGCCCCTGCCCTAGAAATAATGACATCGGCTGCCGCATAGGCCAGATCCATCCGATTCAAAAACGCATGTACTTTTACATGGTCGTTGGTATACTGCTTATATCTTTCGAAATAATACTTTCCGCATTGCCAAATCACCTGAACGTTGTTCGCTTCAAAATAAGAGAGCTTGCCATGGATTAATTCGTTAATCTTTCCAGCACCTAAACTCCCCCCAATCACTAGTAGGGTTTTCTTCTCAGGATTCAATTCGAAAAAGGGTAATGCTTCTTCCCTATTGGACGAAACATCCAACAAGTCCTGCCGTACGGGATTCCCTGTGAGAACGATTTTGTTACTCGGAAAAAACCGATCCATGCCATCATAGGCGGTACATATCTTTTGCACCCTTCCGCTTAACCATTTGTTGGTGATTCCGGCATGACTGTTTTGCTCCTGAATCAAACTTGGAACTCCTTTTTTGGAGGCGACTCGTAATAAGGGAGCACTCGCATAACCGCCAGTACCAATGGCTGCATCGGGCTTAAACTTTCGGATGATCGCTTTCGATTTCCACAAGCTGGAAAGCAATTTGAAAGGGAACATCAAATTCTTCAGGTTCAGACTTCGTTGAATACCAGAAATCCATAGACCCACAATTTCATATCCCGCCTGAGGCACCTTCTCCATTTCCATACGATCCTTGGCTCCAACAAACAAAAATTCCGATTTCGGATATCGCGCCTTCAATTCATTGGCAATAGCAATGGCTGGATAAATATGCCCTCCGGTACCCCCACCACTTATGATAAATCGATATGTTTGGTCTTTACTCAAATTGTTTCACTTAAAATATCCAGTGGATTTTCTTCTTCCGCCTCCTTTATTTGCACTTCTCTCTTGGCACTTACACTCAATACCATTCCCATCGCCAAACAAGTCATCCAAATGGAAGTTCCTCCGCTACTAATGAGTGGCAATGTCTGTCCTGTAACTGGAAATAACTCCACCGCCACACCCATGTTGATCAATGCTTGAAATATGATGGGCAATCCGACACCGATTACCAATAGTTTTCCGAAGGGAGAATCACTCTTGTGAACGACAATGACCAAGCGGAAAAGCAGCAGCAAATACAGCAGCAATAGGAACAAGCCACCGCCCATTCCAAATTCTTCTACAATAATGGCATAAATAAAGTCGGATGACGACTGAGGCAAAAAGTTCTTCTGAACACTTTTTCCGGGCCCTAATCCTGTTAACCCACCAGAAGCAATGGCAATCTTGGCTTTCTCTATCTGATAGTCCGCTTCGGTGTCTTCATTGTCTAAAAAATTCTTTACCCGGTTTTCCCATGTCTGCACCTTCACTGAAAGCGAATCGATTCCAGAAACCTTTGCAAAGCCATAGAAGACCCCCAATCCAATAATCCCTGCCATGAAAATAATTCCCAAGTACTTAATGGGATACCCACCAATGAACATGAGCACGCTCACCATGGCAAATAGGATGGCTGTGGTAGAAAAGTTCGCAGGCAGGATTAAAGCCAACACCAGAAATACAGGTAACCACAGCGGTAATAGGGTTTCCTTGAAGGTAATTTCTTTCCCCTTTATTTTAGAAAGGTAACGAGCTACATAGGTCATTAATACAACCGCTGCCAATGTAGAAGTCTGAAAAGAGACACCAACGAAAGGAACCCGGATCCAACGACTGGCATTGGCTCCTGCAATAGTATTGCCTTGGCTAAGCGTAATTAGCAATAATATGACCACTACGGGAAGGGCGATAATCGACAAGCCCTTAAAATAATTATACGGTATTCTATGGACGCCATATAAAATGGCAAAGCCCAATAGCAAATGTGCGAAGTGTTTCAGTAAAAACTTAATGGTATTGCCATCCGCATACAAATAGGCCAGATTGCTACTGGCACTGTACACCGGAAGGAAAGAAAAGAGTGCGAGCAGTGCCACAACTGCCCAAATCGCTCTATCTCCTTTTATGTTACTGAAAATGGTTCGCACGTTCTTCTATAATTCTCTTACTGCATTTTTAAATTGTCTTCCTCGATCCTCGTAATTCTGGAACAGATCGAAACTTGCACAAGCGGGCGAAAGGAGTACGTTCTCTCCCTTTTCGGCCAAACGGTAGGCAACTTGTACGGCGTCTTTCATGCTTTGGGTTTCCACGATCATATCCACGGCATTGCTGAATGACTTTACGATCTTTTCATTGTCTACGCCCAAGCAAACGATGGCTTTCACCTTTTCGTTTACCAAAGGCAACAATTCGTCATAATCGTTTCCTTTATCGACCCCACCTACAATCCAAACCGTAGGCGATTCCATGCTGTCCAACGCGAAAAATGTCGCATTTACATTGGTAGCCTTGGAGTCATTTATGTACATGACCTTGTTAATCTTAAGCACTTTTTCCAGACGGTGCTCTACTCCCTGAAACTGCTCCAAGGACTGCCGTATCGTTTCCTTTCGGATGCTTAATAGCGTAGCTACGGTAGAGGCCGCCATGGCGTTTTTAACATTGTGCTTTCCTTGTAATCCTAATGTGGCAATTGGCATAGTAATTTTTTCGTTTTTTATGGTTATTTGTATTTGTTCATTTTTTAAGCAAGCCCCTTCTTCAATATCTTTCGTGAGCGAAAAGGGCAACTTCTGGGCACGGATGGGATGCTTTTCTAACCAGCTTATGATCTCTGCATCATCCCCGTCGTATATGAAATAGTCTTCTTCTGTTTGATTCATCGTTATTCGGAACTTGGAAGCGATATAATTTTCGTATTTCCCGTCGTACCGATCTAAATGATCTGGACTTAAATTGGTTAGCACGGCTATGTGCGGTCGAAACAAATCAATGCCATCCAACTGGAAACTGCTCAATTCCAACACAAAGTGTTCGAAATTCCCTTCGGCCACTTGCTGCGCAAAACTGTCACCAATATTTCCTCCCAGTGCAACGTTCAATCCTCCATCAGCTAGCAGTCGATAAGTCAAACTTGCTGTAGTGGTTTTCCCATTGCTCCCAGTAATTCCCACCAAATTCGCAGTGGTAAACTGACCTGCAAATTCGATTTCAGAAACCACTGGAACACCTACATCTTTAAGGCTTTGTACCACAGGAGCCGTATCGGGTATCCCAGGGCTTTTCATCACTAGGTCTGCGTTTTGCATCTGCTCCAAAGAGTGGCCTTCTTCTTCCCAAACTATTTCATGATGTACCAGAACTTGTTTATACTGTTCCTTTATTTTTCCGAAGTCGGAAACAAAAACTTCGTATCCTTCTTTTTTTCCTAACAAAGCGGTTCCTACTCCACTTTCACCCGCTCCCAGCACCACCAGCCGCTTCATGTTTATCGTACTTTAAGGGTTACTATGGTCAGCACCGCGAGCACAATGCCTACGATCCAAAACCGGGTAACGATCTTACTTTCATGATATCCCTTCACCTGAAAATGATGGTGCAAAGGGGACATCTTGAATATCCTTCTTCCTTCTCCATATTTCTTTCGGGTATACTTAAACCAGCTTACCTGCATCACCACCGATAGGTTTTCCATTAAGAAAATTCCGCAAAGGATTGGGATTAACCACTCCTTTCGAATGGCAATGGCGATAACCGCTATGATGCCACCAATGGTCAAACTTCCTGTGTCTCCCATAAAAACCTGGGCTGGATAGGCATTGTACCATAAAAATCCAATAAGCGCTCCTACGAAGGCCATAATGAATATGGTAAGCTCCCCAATGTTAGGGATGTACATTACATTCAAATAATCTGAGAAAATCACATTCCCCGAAACCCATGCGAAAATGGCAAGGGTTACTCCAATAATGGCGGAGGTTCCCGCGGCAAGTCCATCGATTCCATCGGTAAGGTTGGCACCGTTAGAAACTGCCGTTATGATGAAAATCACAATAGGAATGAAGATGAGCCACGCATATTTCTTGTAATCCTCTCCAGCCCAAGTGACCAGTTTTTCATAGTTGATCTCATTTCTGCTTACGAACGGCATAGTCGTAAGCAGTGTCTTTTCGGCTTCATTAAACTCGGTTGCGGTTCCAGCTTCCACGATTTCCTGATTAGTCACCGGATTCAGTTTTTCCGTCTTTACGGTAATATTTGGGTGAAAGAACATAGTTGCCCCTACAATAATCCCCAATCCTACCTGACCCACGACTTTAAATTTCCCGGGAAGCCCGGCCTTGTCATTTTTAAATTTCTTCAAATAATCATCGGTAAAACCAATGGCACCCATCCAAAGGGTGGTGACCAAAAGCATCACGACGTATACATTTTCCAACTTCGCAAAAAGCAATACAGGAATGATGGTCGCCAAAATGATGATGATTCCTCCCATGGTAGGCGTTCCAGCCTTTTCCTTTTGACCTTCCAGTCCTAAATCACGAATGGTTTCCCCCATCTGCTTTCGCTGCAGAATCCGGATGATTTTTTTTCCGTACACAGTAGCGATAATGAGCGATAGGATCACGGCCATGGCCGCTCGGAATGTGATAAATTGAAACAACCCGGCCCCGGGGAGATCGTATGTTTTGTCTAGATAATCGAACAGATAGTAAAGCATAGTTATTTGTTGAGGGCGGTTAATAGTTCGTTTACAATCTTGAAATCATCGAAATCCTTCCGTACTCCATTAATCTCCTGATACGTTTCATGTCCTTTTCCTGCTACTAGGATGATATCTCCTTCCTCTGCCATCTGGCAAGCCGTTTTAATAGCCTGCTTGCGATCGACAATGGATAGTGTTTTTTTGAAATGTTCTGGCGAAACACCAGCCTCCATTTCGTCAATAATTTGCTGTGGGTCTTCCGTGCGCGGATTATCACTGGTAAAAATGACCTTGTTGCTCAATTGTGTAGCTATATTGGCCATTTTTGGGCGCTTTGCAGCATCCCTATCGCCCCCACAGCCCACTACAGTGATGAGAGTTTCATTTCCTGTTCGAATGGCATTTATGGTTTCCAGTACATTCTTCAATGCATCTGGCGTGTGGGCATAATCCACAATAGAGGTCACTTTATTTTCTGAAACGGAATACTGAAAACGACCATCGACACTTTCTAACGTACTTATCAACTGCAGCACCTCCATAGTTTCCAGACCTAACAATTCGGCTGTTCCATAAATGGCCAACAGGTTATAAGCATTGAAATAACCGATCAACTTTACCCATAATTCATTGTTATTTATCTTCAATAACAAACCAGAAAATTGGTTCTCCAAGATCTGGGCTTTGTAATCGGCTAAGGTTTTAAGCGCGTAGGTGTATTTTTTGGCCCCGGTATTTTGAAGCATAAATGCACCATTCTTATCGTCACTATTGGTCAGGGCAAAAGCTTTTTTCGGCAATTGATCGAAAAAGGCCTTTTTTACATCCCGATATTCTTTGAAGCTTTTGTGGTAATCTAAATGATCGTGCGATAGATTGGTGAAAATTCCGCCGGTAAAATGAAGTCCTTCAGTTCTTTTTTGATGAATCCCGTGCGAACTCACTTCCATAAAGCAGAATTCTACTCCAGCATCAACCATTTCCTTCAGATGCTTATTGATCGTTAAGCTATCTGGCGTTGTATGGGTAGCAGGATATTGCTTAGCCCCCACCAAAATTTTCACTGTAGACAGTAGCCCTACTTCATAACCTGCTTGTGTAAATAGATTATAAAGCAGTGTGGAAATCGTAGTCTTACCATTGGTCCCGGTAACTCCTACCAATTTTAGATTTTCGGAAGGGTTTTCGTAAAAATTAGAAGCCATCAATGCCAAGGCCTGCTGACTGTCCTGTACCTGAACATAGGTAATTCCGTTAATGATTTGACTGGGCAGTTCTTCGCAGATAATCGCAATGGCTCCTTTTTCGCAGGCCATCTGTATGTAATCATGCCCATCGGAAAGAGTTCCTCGAATGGCCACAAACACATCGTTCAGTTCCACTTTTCGGGAGTCGAACTGAATTTCGGTGATGGGTACTGCTGTATTCCCCACCACTTTCTCAAGAGTTACCTTGTACAATATATCTCGAAGCAATATCACTTAAGCTGCAATGTTATTTGTTGACCGTTTTTAAATGTTTCTCCTTTTTTCAATGATTGGGAAATCACCGAACCATTACCAACCACGCGTACCCTCAATCCTGAATTCTCCAACAAGGAAATGGCATCCATGCCCGCCATTCCCATTACATTGGGAACACGCTCATATTGGTTTTGCACCTGATCGTAGAACTGGTCATAATCCTTGCCCAGATCGGGATCACTTTCATCGGGATCGATCACATAATCGATTAGGGGACTATCGGTAAATATTTTTTGGGCGATTCTCTTAAATACCGGTCCGGTAACATCGGCCCCATAGTATCCTTTTTTAATACTCGGTTTGTGAATGACCACAATACAAGAGTATTTAGGCTCATCTGCTGGGAAGTAACCCGCAAACGATGAGATGTAGCGTTTGTTCTCTGCCCAATCGGCTGCGGCATATTCGGTACGGGCTGTTCCCGTCTTTCCTGCCATGGAGAAGTATTCGGAATACAAAGATTCTCCCGTTCCCCGTTTCACCACATTCTTCAGGATGTCCTTCATCTGCCCCAAGGTCTTATCAGAACAGATTTTGAAATCGACAATGTCGGTTCCGAATTCATCTACGACGATGTTCATCCTACGTATTTCCTTGATGAACCTAGGCTTCACCATGACTCCATTATTGGCAATGGCATTGTAAAAGGTTAATGTTTGAAGCGGGGTTAACTGAAGATTGTATCCATACGCCATAGAAGGCAGGGCGTTTCTACTCCAAATGGCATCTCCTGGTTGGGGAATGACAGGTTTTCCTTCCCCGATTATGGGAATTCCCAATCGCTCATGGAGCTTCCACTCCTTTAACTGATCTACAAATTTCTGTGGGTCTTTCTTGTATCCCTCATCGATAATCGTAGCCAGACCAATATTGGAGGAAACCTCTAAAGCCCTTGCAGCTGAAATCTCCCCATATCCGCCGCGACGTGAATCGTTAATGGTTCGCCCATAGAAACGTTTTGCTCCTTGTTTGGTATCTACCACCGTCGAGGTATCCACTACCCCAGCTTCCAAGGCGGCCATCAAAGCCATCACCTTAAAGGTAGAACCGGGCTCATGGCTTTCCCCTACAGCATAATTCAATTTCTCGTAATACTTTCCTTCGGAAGTTCTTCCCAAATTGGAAACTGCCTTCACCTCTCCCGATTTTACTTCCATTACAATAACACTTCCATGTTCCGCTTCATAGTATTCCATTTGCTTCAATAGCGCATGGTGGGCAATGTCCTGAATGTTTACATTAATAGTAGAAATGATATCGTAACCATCTTCAGGTTCAATTTCATTGTCGTCGTACACAGGCTTCCATTGGCCCTTGGCTATTTTCTGCTTAAGGCGTTGTCCACTTTTTCCTTTCAGATATTGATCGAAAGCACCTTCGAATCCAACTTCATATACACCGGGCTGATTTCGCATCTCGTTCCCAATAAGGCGTTCCCCGATTTTACCCAAGGGATGCTCCCGCACGGTTCGCTGCTCCACAATAATCCCTCCTTTATAAGGTCCTTTTCGGAAGAGCGGCATGTTCTTTACAGCCACATAATCGGAATACCCTAGTCCTTTTACTACCGACAGGTAACGATTCTTGTTGGCTCGGGCCTTTCGGAATAAGTTTTCGTAATAAGAAGCCGATCTACCGAAACGTTCAGACAATGCTTTTGAAAGCGGCGCTAGATATTCTTTAAAGTCTTCGGAAGAAACAGTCACCGCATCGAATCGGATGTCGTATTTGGGCACAGAAGTAGCCAACAAACTACCATCATCGGCATAGACATTACCTCGATTCGCGGGAATGGTAAAATTCTTTGTGGTGTTCTTTTGGGCAAGCTCGCGATACTTATCGCCATTGACGAACTGAATGCTCACCAATTTAAAAGTGATTAACGCCGCGAAGATGAACATACCTCCGGCGATAAAGTAGAAACGGTTTAATATGCTCTTTTCTTCTACCGACACTTCTTTACCTTTCTGTCTTTATAACTATCTTTTTGGGCGGGGTTTCTGAAGGAAACAAACCTCGGCGCTCCATCGCCCTAATAATTTTGCTTTCCATTTTGGCCTGCATGAGCTGCATCCTCACATCCACATACTCACTCTTCAACTCTTTTACCTCATTGTTGAGGCGTGCAATTTCATGCACCTTTCTATCGGCACTGTGTGAACTTCCAATCATCACCAAGGCCAAAAAGGAAAGGAAAATGATGAACCTCCAGTTCTTGAAAGCATCATCACTTACCAAGAACCTTCCCTTGACGATATTGTAAAAGCTCTTTTTCATTTATAGTTTTTCGGCCACGCGTAGCTTCGCACTACGGGCTCGACTGTTTTCTTTTATTTCATCCTCAGTAGGAAGCACAAACTTACCTACCGGCTTAAAGGGCACTTCTACCCTACCAAATACATCCTTTTCGGGTTCACCTTCGAACATACCATTGCGCATAAAGCGTTTTACCAAACGATCTTCTAAGGAGTGATAGGAAATAAGGCTTAGGCGTCCCCCAGACTTCAATACATCCTGAGTTTGCACCAAGAATTCCTTCAAGGCTTCCAGTTCTTGGTTCACCTCAATCCGAATGGCTTGATATACTTGAGCTAGAATTTTATTTTCCCGATGTTTCGGAAGAAATCTACCCAAGGCTGCTTTTAATTGATTGCTAGTCTTAATAGTCGCCAAACCCCTAGCTTCTACAATAACCCTGGCCATGCCAGCAGCAGCCCGTAATTCTCCATATTGAGACAGGATCCTTCTAAGATCGGCCTCGCTATATTCATTGATTACTTGAAAGGCAGATAATTCACTTTCCTGGTCCATGCGCATATCCAACTCGGCCTCGAACCTTGTTGAAAATCCGCGTTCCGGCGCATCGAATTGATGGGAAGAAACCCCAAAATCCCCAAGGATTCCATCCACTTCCTTATGGCCGTAAAAGCGGAGGAACCGTTTGAGGTATCTAAAATTTTCATTGATGAGCATAAAACGCGGATCATCGATAGCATTTTCCAGAGCGTCTTTATCTTGATCGAAGGCGATGAGTTTACCATCGGCCCCGAGGTGTTTTAAAATTTCCTTGGAATGCCCACCCCCACCGAAGGTGACATCCACGTAAACCCCATTGGGTTTAATATTCAACCCAGCTACGGTCTCTTGCAGTAAAACTGGATTATGATATTCCATTAGCATCATTTGCATCCCCCATTACTTCTTCGGCCAGATCGGCAAAATCATTGGCCGCATCGTCTATGGCCTGTTCATACTTCTGCTTGTCCCATATCTCCACAATGTTGATTGCCGAGGAAACAACAAGCTCTTTTTCTATTCCCGCAAAGGACATGAGGTCCTTCGGAATGTTGATCCTTCCGGTCGCATCCAGCTCTAGGGTGCGCACCCCAGCCGTAAAACGCCGAATGAAATCATTGTTCTTTCTGTTGAAGCGATTGAGACCACTCATCTTCTCCATCAACTTCTGCCATTCCTCCATTGGGTACAGCTCCAAACAAGGCTGAAAAACGGCGCGCTTAATAACAAAACCAGCCCCTGATACAGGAGCTAATTGCTTCTTCAAATCGGCGGGTACCATGACCCGACCCTTGACGTCCGCCTTGCATTCGTATGTCCCAATGAGATTGAGCACTCAGTACTGATTTTTCGAATTCGTTGAACCAAATATAATTAAGTTTTACCACATTTTACCACATTTTACCACTTTGTTGATAAGTTTTACCACCCCTTTCCTTTAAAAACGTTTTCGGATTATTATTTATTCTGAAAATCAATCATTTAAGAAAATTTTAAAATGTAAGTTTTCAACAATGCTTTACGACTCATGCTTTCATTAAAATTTATGTACTTTTGTTTTGTAATTCGCTAACCCAAAATGACGCATCCTCTTAAGAAAGAAGGCAAGTTTTCATATTTAGAAATAGGTGAGGGAACTCCCATTATTATCATGCATGGACTCATGGGAGGACTAAGCAATTTTGATGGTGTCGTCAATTTCTTTCCCGATAAAGGCTACAAGGTGGTGATCCCAGAATTGCCCATATACAACATGCCTATTTTGAAAACGAACGTGAAGAATATCGCGGTCTATGTTTCCGATTTTATCGAGCATAAAGGATATGACAAAGTGATGTTATTGGGTAACTCGCTTGGTGGTCATATTGGTCTTATGGTAACCAAGTTATTTCCTGAAAAAGTAAAGGCTTTGGTCATTACCGGAAGCTCTGGTTTATACGAAAGTGCTATGGGAGAAACCTACCCGAAGCGAGGTGACTATGATTACATAAAACAGAAGGCGGAAAATGTTTTTTACGATCCTGCCATTGCGACCAAGGAAATCGTAGATGAAGTATACGACTCTGTTAACGATCGCAACAAGCTGATCCGAACCCTTTCCATTGCCAAGAGTGCCATTCGCCACAATATGGCAAAGGACTTACCGCATATGCCTAATCCTACCTGCATTATTTGGGGGAAGAACGATACCGTGACTCCACCCGAAGTAGCAGAAGAATTCCATGAGCTACTGCCCGATTCCGACCTGTATTGGATTGACAAGTGCGGACACGCTGCCATGATGGAGCATCCTGATACTTTCAACGACCTTCTCTACGCCTGGTTGCAGAAACGAGGGTACTAATACGAAAGCCATGAAAATAGCATCGGCAGAATTTGTGATGAGCAACAGTGATGTTGCCAAATGCCCGAAGAATTCCCTGCCGGAGTATGCGTTTATAGGCCGAAGTAATGTTGGGAAATCGTCGCTCATTAATATGTTGATGCAACGGAAGAACTTGGCGAAGACATCTGGAAAACCGGGGAAGACACAGCTCATTAATCACTTCATTATCAATAAAAATTGGTACTTGGTAGATTTACCTGGATATGGTTACGCCCGTGTGTCTAAATCGACCAAAAAAGTATTCCAGAAATTCATCACCCAATACTTCGAAAAGCGACAACAATTAGTACTGGCCTTTGTTTTGGTGGATTGTCGTCACGAGCCCCAAAAGATTGATTTGGATTTTATGCAATGGATGGGCGAAAACCAGATCCCTTTCAATATCATCTTCACTAAAGCGGATAAACTGAAGCCCAATGCGCTTTCCAGAAATATTGAGGTGTATGTTGAAAAAATGCTGGAAACCTGGGAAGAAATGCCACAGTACTTCGTTACCTCATCCAGTAAGAGTATAGGACGCGATGAGCTGTTAACCTACATAGACACCATTAATGATCAGCTACGCCAGGGTTAACGGGTTCTTTTAGAAATTTCTTCGATCAATTCTTCCGAAGAATTCATTTCATTTAGGGTAGTTGCATCGATAAATACTTCCAATTCTTTATTTTCTGAAAGCACTACCGGGAAATCATATTTTGGCAACCATTTGGACCGATAGGTGTTTAGAAATTCATCCTTATGGAGAAACTTCATTTCATGATCGGACGATTGCCTGTAGGACTTCCATAAATCGTCTTCAGTAAATTTCCCAAAGGTAATAGTGCAGAGATTACAATCATAAGTAGAAGGACTTACAATCTTGTGAACATTATCCAAAAGCTTATCCACAAACCCCGAATCGGCATTATATACGAATATGAGTTTCATTCATTAGTAAAAGTACTCCAAAATATAAAAAGGGACAAGGCACAAGGCCTCATCCCTTTTCCGACAACGTGACTAATAAACCTCTTATCTATTACCTCTTTATCAGTTGCTTCGTAGTGTTACTACCTGTCTCGTTATCTTCAATTTGAACGATATAGGTTCCGCTATTCAGGGAGGAAAGATCCAAGTTCACTTCAGTTTGCGTACTGAATTCAGCTTGACTCACCAATCGACCTGTAATATCATATACGGTTACCTGAGCATTTATTGTTTGTCCTCCCAAGAAGGAAATGCTTACGTTATTATTGGCTGGATTTGGGAATAAGGCAAATTCGAAAGCATTCTCGAACGAGTCTATAGAAAGAATCTCACAATCGTCGCCTGTGAGACGAATCACTTCAATAAAATCGTCGGAAATATCGCTACAATCTTCTGCTTGAAGATCTGCAAGGGGCAAGCCAACAAAATCATCCTGATTCAATCCTCTATAACTCCATCCCCAAATACGACATGTTCCTGGACCTGCACCATCCAAATCTATTTCGGAACTGCCGGAAAAGGCAAGAATGGTATTGTTGGCATCACTATCGGTAATTACATATCTAAAGGTAAGATTTGCGGCATTTGTGGTATGGGTTACCGAAAGTGGATCGGGCGAACCATCTCCAGCACAAATAGACACGGAGGTATCACCGTTTGCCAGACTTACCGAACCTCCATCGGGTTCTTCACGGATCACATCTATGGCAATATCCGAAATATCCGAACAGTCCTCAGCCTGTAAATCGGCCAATGGCAATCCTATAAAATCATCTTGGTTTAGGCCTCTATACGACCAACCCCAGATGCGACAGGTACCGATACCGGCACCATCTAGATCGATGGAACTGGTGTTCATGATCGCAAGGATGATGTTGTCATCACTGTCATCGGTTACCACATAACGGAACGTTAAGTTCTCTGCTGTAGTCACGTGGGATACAACGAGTGGATCCATACGCCCGTCTACACAGATCACGGCTTCCAATCCATCGGCAGAGATGGAAGTGGTTCCATTAGGGTTCCCAGTAGCTGCAATGTCGATTTCCACGCTTCCTCCATCGGCTTCTTCGCGAATTACTTCAATGGCATTGGACAAATCGAAACATCCTTCTAAATCGGCAATGTTCTGCCCTACCATATTACCGCTAAGACCATCTTCATAACGAATGTACCAGATATCACAAACTCCAACACCTGCTCCATCCAAATTGAAAGGAGGCGCTGCCGGCAAGCCTAAGATTTGGCCAGTGGTCTGATCGGTAATGATCCAACCCGCATTGGTTCCCACGGCACCAGGATCGCGATTTACATTCAACGGATCCGCATTGCCATCTACACAAATACTCACCGAAGTTTCACCTCCATCGAACGATATATTGGGCGCATAGACAATCGAGGAAATCCATGCTTCTACCGATCCTCCGGTGGAAGTAGCATAAGGAGCTGGACAATTAATGAAGTCGCTTGCATCGTCCCATCTACCTGCCGTAACGGCTTGTCCAGATCTTGGCTGATTGGGTCCTCCCCATTGTACAAAATCCAATAAAATATCGGGATCTGAGGAACTAAAGTTATTGGTTGAGAATAAGCTAAGACCATCGGCAACAGGATCTACATTAAAGGTAAGTTGCAACGTACCTCCCGCAGGAATAGTAGCACTTCCGCCATTAAGGGCACCTACATTGGCATAGGCTCCAGGTCCTAGACAAAGCCAATAGGGAGACACATCTAGTGGACTGGCATTAAAATTTGTTAGGGTCACCTGATCGGTATTGGGAATCACCTCGGTAATCCTAGCCCCCGTTTGGGCAAAAGCCCCCATTGCCATAAAAAGCAAGGTAAATGATACAAACCAATGACGGTTTACATTTTGAACAAATAATTTCTTTTTCATTTTTTCTATTTTTTAATTAATACCCCAAAAGTATTGGTGGCTGAAAAACAGAAATGTAAGCTGCTTTACATTAGCTAGTTAACAGCTTGTTAAGTAAGAACAGATAAGGTTCAACGAAGGTTCAAAAAAGTTCAAAGGGTGATGTTAGCGATATTCATTGGGGAGTACGCCATACTTTTTGAAGAATTGATTTCTGAAGGTCGCTGGATTCTCGAAACCACTTTTATTGGCCACTTGATGTATTTTGTATTTTCCGTTCTTCAGCAGTTTTTCTGCATATTCCAAACGCTTATCCTTAATCCAGCGAGCAGGGGTTTCCCCATAAATATGCTTGAATTTTCTTTTAAAGGTAGAAATGCTCATATGGCATAAAAATGCCCATTCCTCCATGCTCAAATTGTTGAGATAGTTCTTGGAAACTACTTGTCGTATTTGATAAGTCTCGTCAGAAACCACTGGCTTAAGCATATGGTACACCTTTCCCTGAAAGTCATTGAGGGATAGATAATGCAATAATTCCTTAGATTTTATATCGATAAGGTCTTTATAATTCTGACTTTTCGAATATTCATTGAAAATAAGCGAAATGCTGTTCACAAAAGGTTTCAAGAAAGAGGCGTGCTCTAATAAAAGAACCTTCTTGGCTTCAATATCCCCTTCTAAATCTTTAGGAGTGTGGTTCATGTAGAACTCCTCGAGCACATCTTCCGAAAGAAAAACTATATAGGCCTTAAACTGACTATTTAAACCCGATAGGCTTTCGGACATCACATAAGGACCTTTATTAACAATAGCAGAATGCCCTTCAGTAACATAAAAAATGCCTTCTGGGGACTGCAGCTTCACCACGCCTTCTATGACATATAAAAAGAATAACTGTTCTATATTCAGAAGAATATCCTTTACCGAATCCAGTTGGTGAAAATACTCGATCACCTTTCCAGCCCTTCCTTCCAAAACGTTGAACTTGGGATTTTTGCTAAAATAATCAGGAAACTTCATACGCAATTCATACTATGTAAAAGGGGCAAAGCACTAAGGCTTTACCCCTTTCGGACAACGTAACTAACAAAAAGTCCTTATTTATCTATTATCTCTTTATTAATTGTTTGGTAGTGTTACTTCCTGTTTCGCTATCCTGTATCTGTACCAGATAGGTTCCACTGTTCAAGGAGGAAACATCCAAGCTTACTTCGGCCTGTGCGTTAAATACGCTTTGTGCAACCAAGCGCCCGGTAATATCATAAATACCAACCTCTGCGTTTACACTTTGTCCTCCAAGGAAGGAAATACTTACACTGTTATTAGCTGGATTTGGGAACAAGGCAAATTCGAATGTATTTTGGAACTCACCAATGGATAGAATTTCACAATCGTCTCCAGTAAGTCGATTCACTGTAATTGGATTGGAGAAATCGAAACAACCATCTAAATCCGCTACATTCATTCCTGTTTCCAGACCAGAAAGTCCATCTGCATAACGAATGTACCAGATATCGCATACACCAGGTCCTGCTCCGTCTAAATCGAAAGGAGGCGCCGCCGGCAATGCAAGGATTTCTCCAGTAGCATTATCGGTAATTACCCATCCACCATTGGCTCCTACACTGGTGCCGACAATTTCTACATCGATAGGATCGGCTTCACCATCGCCAGCACAGATGTTAATTTCAGTATCGGTAGTACCTGCTATTTGAATCGCAGCTCCATCTACACCTTCACGGTTCACTCTAATAGGATTGGAAAGATCGAAACAACCCACTAAGTCGGCCACATTTTCTCCTGTATTTAGTCCTATCAATCCCGATTCGTAGCGGATGTACCAAATATCGCACACTCCATCTCCAGCTCCTTCTAGGTTGAAGGGTGGTGCAGGTGGCAACGCAAGTATCTCACCCGTAGCATTGTCGGTAATCACCCAACCGTTAAAGGACCCTGCAGTTGGACCGATTACAGTTACATCGATAGGGTCATCTATTCCATCACCAGCACAGATATCTATTTCTGTAGCACCGGTTCCTGTGATTTCAATTTCTGAGGCATCAACTCCCAGTCTATTTACGGTTACCGGGTTGGAAAGATCGAAACATCCATCCAAATCCCCGACGTTTGCTCCTACGTCAAGTCCACTAAGACCATTTCCGTAGCGAATGTACCAGATATCGCACACGCCAGGTCCCGCACCGTCTAAATTGAAAGGTGGTGCAGGTGGCAAAGCAAGGATTTCACCCGTAGCATTGTCGGTAATCACCCAACCGCTAAAGGTTCCGATACCGGTACCATCTACTGTAATATTAATCGGGTTATCAATACCGTCACCGGCACAGATAGTAATTTCAGTATTTCCAGGTGAACCTGTAATGAAAATAGGGGCAGAGCTTACACCTTCACGGTTCACGCTAATCGGATTCGAAAGATCGTAACAACCTGCAAGATCGGCCACATTTTGACCTGTGCTTAAGCCTGTTAATCCGTCCTCATAGCGAATGTACCAAATGTCGCAAACTCCGTCTCCAGCGCCTTCTAAATCGAAAGGTGGTGCAGCAGGCAGGGCAAGGATAGTTCCCGTAGCATTGTCGGTGATGACCCAACCACTGTTGGCTCCTACTCCAGTTCCTACCACGGTTACATCTATGGGGTCTCCTATACCGTCTCCAGCACAAATATCAATAGAAGTGGCACCAGATCCTGTGATTTCTATGGCAGCAGCATCAGGGTCGTTTCTGGTTACAGATATTGGGTTGGAAAGGTCAAAGCATCCCATAAGATCGGCTACATTCTGACCTGTACTAAGCCCAGTTAGTCCATCTGCGTAACGAATATACCAGATGTCACAAACTCCGTCTCCGGCACCGTCTAAATCGAAGGGTGGCGCAGGTGGTAAGGCAAGGATGGTTCCAGTAGCGTTGTCGGTAATGACCCAACCGCTATTATCTCCAACACCAGCTCCTACTACGGTTACGTCTATGGGATCGCCAATACCGTCTCCTGCACAAATCTCAATTTCGGTGGCTCCTGTTCCAGTGATTTCAATAGCAGCTGCGTCAGGATCATTTCTGGTTACCGAAATTGGGTTGGAAAGGTCGAAGCATCCGTTCAATCCAGAAACGTTCTGTCCTGTCATTAATCCGGTAAGACCATCCTCGTAACGGATGTACCAGATGTCACAAACGCCATCGCCAGCTCCATCTAAATCAAAAGGAGGTGCAGGCGGTAAAGCAAGGATGGTTCCTGTAGCATTATCGGTAATGACCCAACCACTGTTGGCTCCGACTCCGGTTCCCACTACAGTTACGTCGATAGGATCACCTATACCATCACCAGCACAGATATCTATGGCGGTAGCTCCTGTACCTGTAATTTCAATAGCAGCGGCGTCGGGATCATTTCTGGTTACTGAAATTGGATTCGAAAGGTCGAAACAACCATTCAATCCAGATACGTTCTCTCCTGTCATCAACCCAGTCAACCCGTCCTCATAACGAATGTACCAGATGTCGCAAATACCATCTCCAGCACCATCCAAATCGAAGGGTGGCGCAGGTGGTAAGGCAAGGATGGTTCCAGTAGCGTTGTCGGTAATTACCCAACCACTGTTCGCTCCTACTCCCGTTCCCACTACGGTCACGTCGATGGGATCACCTACTCCATCACCAGCACAGATTTCAATTTCCGTGGCTCCCGTTCCAGTGATTTCAATAGCAGCAGCATCGGGATCGTTTCTGGTTACTGAAATTGGATTAGAAAGGTCATAACAACCATTCAATCCAGATACGTTCTGTCCTGTCATTAATCCGGTAAGACCATCTTCGTAACGGATGTACCAAATATCACAAACTCCATCGCCAGCTCCGTCTAAGTCAAAAGGTGGTGAAGGAGGTAAAGCCAAAATGGTTCCAGTGGCGTTGTCGGTAATGACCCAACCGCTGTTCGCTCCTACTCCAGTTCCTACCACGGTTACATCGATAGGGTCTCCTATACCATCTCCCGCACAAATATCAATAGCCGTTGCTCCTGTGCCTGTGATTTCAATAGCAGCAGCATCGGGATCATTTCTTGTTACCGAAATTGGATTGGAAAGATCGAAGCATCCCATAAGGCCAGAAACATTCTGTCCTGTCATTAATCCAGTGAGACCATCTTCGTAACGGATGTACCAAATATCACAAACGCCATCTCCGGCTCCGTCTAAGTCAAAAGGCGGTGCAGGTGGTAATGCCAGGATGGTTCCTGTAGCGTTGTCGGTAATGACCCAACCGCTGTTGGCTCCCACTCCGATTCCTACTACGGATACATCGATAGGGTCTCCCATTCCGTCCCCAGCACAGATTTCCGCAGCCGTAGCCCCGGTTCCAGTAATTTCAATAGCAGCAGCATCGGGATCATTTCTTGTTACTGAAATCGCATTCGAAAGATCGAAGCATCCTGCAAGACCAGAAACATTTTGCCCGGTCATCAATCCAGTCAATCCATCTTCGTAACGAATGTACCAGATGTCGCAAATACCATCTCCAGCTCCGTCTAAGTCAAAAGGAGGTGCAGGTGGTAAAGCAAGGATGGTTCCGGTAGCGTTATCGGTAATGACCCAACCACTATTGGTACCCACTCCGGTTCCTACAACGGTTACATCTATGGGATCCCCTACGCCATCGCCTGCGCAGATTTCCGCAGCCGTAGCCCCGGTTCCAGTAATTTCAATCGCCGCGGCATCTGCCAAACATTGGGCGTTCACGGCAACACTCCAAAAAAATAGGAATAGGAAGGCTCCTAATCCTCTTTCTATGGTTTTGATTTGAAATAATTTTTCTTTCATCGTGTTTATTTTTTGTTGATACCACAAACTTATAAACCGACAAAAACAGAAAATGTAAGCTAGCTTACATTAGAAGTATGTTTAGAATTTTTTAACAGATTATTTCTTGGTAAGTTCCAGTTTTTCAGCAAAATAATCACAAAAATCACGCATAGTGTCGCTCATTTTCTCATCGCTAGTTGCTCGCTGAAAAGTATCCGCCATGGCCGTGAGGGTTTGGTGAAAAAACACCTTCATTTCGTCCAAAGGCATGTCCTTGGTCCAAAGGTCGATGCGAAGGGCTTCTTGGGCCTTATGGTCCCATACCGACAGCAGTACCGCCTTGGATTCTTCGGAATGCACGCCTCCATCGGGAGCAGACCATTGTAGTTTTTCGGGAATTTTATTCTCGTCTAGAGCTACCTTAATACTTATTTCGGAGGTATGTACACTCATTTCTTGGGTTTGTATTTAGAATTCTTGAATAGTTCGTCGGGTTCCATACGCATTAACTCTTGCAGGGAAACCTCATTATTTTCGGCAAAAGACTTTACAATTTGCCATCCTACATAACGGCCTATCATACCTGGAGACTCGTTATCCAATTCTAAGTTGAATTTAGAAAAGGGAGCGGGATTTATGAATCGGGAAGGCAGTTTGGCATCTGTACTATACAGCAATTCATTTTCCACAAAATAACGCCAAATATCCACCTCATTTTCATCCGCCCAAAGCATTTCTCCTTCGGTATACCCTATTTTCTGGGCATTGGTCAATTCGGGTAGCCAAAGGTCCTTTAGGTATAATCCCTTTCCGAAATAGACCATTTGCGCCAACAAGGATCGCTGTTTGGGAACTGCTACATATTTTTTGGAGTAGGCCATAGCCACATCCGAAAGAATAGCATCTGGTTGCATATTCTTCGTAATGTATTTGGAGATGCCTTCATAAAAGGGATGCTCGCTTCCCAAGTAGGTATCCAATTCGATCACCAATAGCGTGTCCTGAGCAATGACTTTGGTTTTATAATCTACATCCGAAGTTGCCGTATACACCTTGGGAACCGTGAAATCTGAATGATAATATCGAATGTGCTGGAACAAGTCCGTGAGCCCTTCTATAAGGTTGTCTTCATTAGGAAATACGTTCGTTACAGCTTCATTCAATTGTTGCTGCAGGGTATCGTTCATGCGCCCAATCCAAATACTATCATGATATTGCTTTGGGAAAAACAAAGGGTATTGGACCTTTAGATTCGGTAAATCGGCAATGGATGCCTTTCCGAAGATTTTATCGAAGCGGATCAATTCGAAATCCACCGGAACCTTTGCAATTTCCTGTTCTGTCTTTGATTTGGAGTTACATCCCAAAACCAAAATCGCGAGTAGTATGCCAAACAGATATTTCTTCATGAGTGTCTTTTTACAAAAGAGTAACGATAACGCCTTTTATTAATTTTGCTTTTGCCGTACTTTTGCGATGCAAAGGTATTATTATTCATCGTTAAACCCTTACAAAATGCAAACGGAAAAAGTGACCCAATATATTGTCGACTGGTTAAAGGACTACGCCCAAAATGCGAATATGAACGGATTTGTAGTCGGTGTAAGTGGCGGTATCGATTCTGGAGTTACCTCAACCCTTTGTGCCATGACGGGGATGAATACCTTATGCGTAGAAATGCCCATTCACCAGGCACAGTCGCAGGTTAACCGTGCCCAAGAACACATTGCCCAATTAAAGGAGCGTTTTCCAAATGTGAGCGATGCACGGGTAGACCTCACCCCGGTTTTCGAGGAATTTAAAACGGAGGTTCCCGAAACCTCCTTAGAAACCTTGGATCTTAGTTTGGCCAATACGCGCGCACGCCTGCGCATGACTACCTTATATTATTTTGCGGGACTACATCGCTACTTGGTGGCCGGCACAGGTAATAAAGTAGAAGATTTCGGTGTAGGGTTCTTCACAAAATATGGAGATGGTGGGGTCGATCTAAGCCCTATAGCTGATCTTTTAAAGAGTGAGGTATACGAAATTGGGTTATTTGTTAAGGTTCCTGCCTCTATACAAAAGGCAGTTCCTACCGATGGCCTTTTTGGCGATAGCCGAAGTGATGAAGACCAGATTGGAGCCAGCTATGACGAACTGGAATGGGCCATGAGCATGCAGGACCAAGGTAAAAAGCCGGAGGATTTTGAGGGTCGGGAGCGAGAAGTGTACGAAATTTACCTACGATTGAACCGCATAAACCAACACAAAGTAACTCCGATTCCAGTGTGTGAAATCCCCCCAGAATTCAAATAATATTTGCTTTTAACGAATTTTCTTGAATTTGAACGAAAAATCCCTCGTTCCCTAGTTTCTTTTTATAGTTTTGAATTTGTAGTAGAAGTATTACAAAAAAACCTCACACATAAAAAACTATATCCCCGTTTTTAGTTAAACGAGAAAAACGGACTAGAAAATGAAAAGAATCGTTATTGCAGATCATCATCCGGTAACCCGAAAGGGAATAGCTTGTATGATTAAGAAAAATGAAAACTATACTATTGTAGGTAAAGCCAACAATGGAGACGAGTTGTTCAAGAACTTAAAAGAGCTACAGCCCGACATCTTGATCATGGAGATCGATATGCCGCAAATAAACGGCATTAATGCGCTAAGAAACATCAAGACCGAATTCCCGGAAACCCGCGTACTCATTTACTCAACCCACCCTGAAGAAATTTACGCCCTTCGTTCCATTAAATCGGGAGCGGCAGGATATGTGCCTAAGACAGCTTCCACCAAAGTATTCTTAAAAGCATTGAAGCAGATTGCCAAAGGTGGTATCTTCCTTAATGAGGAACTTACCTCGACCTTTACAAGCCGCAATGTTGGAGAAGCCAGTGCCATAAGCCGTTACAAAAAGCTTTCTTCCCGCGAAATAGAAGTACTCAACCTACTTTCTAGCGGAAAAAGGAATAAGGACATTGCTAATGCCCTTAACATTAATGAGAAAACCGTAAGTACGTACAAGACAAGATTACTGAAGAAATTGAAAGTGGATAACCTCGCAGACCTTATCCACCAATCAAGAATGTTTCAGTTTGGGTAGGTAATTAAACCACCCGTCTTAACTTTTCGGAAAGTACCATGCGCAAGGTGTTGTAATCCTGAACATCTTGAAGTATATCTTGTTTTTCTAATTCTTCCTTTTCGGTAATAGTTCCGGCCAATTCGGCAATCTTCATATTTACGAAATGGCGCCGTAAGTTTAATATGGTTTCCATGACCATCTGCGGAATGGAATACTCTTTCAATTTCACATAGATCTCCTTCCGATCCCAAGAAGCCAACTGATATTTTTCATCATCCATCAATATATGGGTCACTGCTTCTGCCGATTTAGGCGGTAATTGATTCACAAAGGCTTCCATCTTTATCTCCTGCTGTTGATTGAGCGTATTGATAATATCGAAATACAGTTCCTTAAAACTTTCATTAGCAAACTCAATCTCATCTTCCTGTAAATCCAAATACACCTTTTCGAATACTTTAGACTTTACTTTTTCGGGCTTAAAGTTGATACTGCCGTCCTCGGAAGCTTCTAAGATTAAATCTTCGAAATCCTCTTCCACATGGCCGTAGAGCAGTAATAATTCTATGATCTTGCGCTCCAATTCGTATTGAACGTCCACCTTCTCTATCGGGGCTTTTTGCTCCGTAACCACTTCCATAGGCTTTGGTGCATCCTGCTTGGCCCTTTTGGAAGCATCACGCTTCTCTTTTTCGAGCATTTGGGCCAGGGTACTAAAGAGTACTTCCTCGCTAATGTCCATGATGCGACCGCATTCTTTAATATATACCTCCTGCTTTATCACATCGGGTATCTTAGAAATACTGGTCACCATATCCCGTATGGTCTCGGCTTTCTTTATAGGATCGTTCTCGGCCTCCCTAGCTAACAATGAAGCTTTGAAATTGATGAAGTCCTGTGCATTCTCCTCTAAATACAAGGTTACTTCCTCCAAGCTATTCTTTTTGGCAAAAGAATCTGGATCATCCCCTTCGGGAAAGGTGCAAATCTTCACGTTCATCCCTTGCTCTAGGATAAGATCAACCCCGCGCAAGGAAGCTCGTAATCCGGCCGCATCCCCATCGAACAGCAAGGTAATGTTCTTGGTAAGACGGTTAATGAGTCGAATTTGCTCGGGCGTTAGGGCGGTTCCCGAGGAAGAAACCACGTTCTTAATGCCTCGTTGATACATTTGGATAACATCGGTATATCCTTCTACCAAATAGCAGTTATCCTCCTTGGCAATGGTCTGTTTGGCATGATAAATACCATACAGGACTTTACTCTTATGATAGATATCACTCTCTGGGGAATTGAGATATTTGGCTGCTTTCTTGTCGTTGGTAAGGATACGTCCTCCAAAGCCCAATACACGACCGCTCATACTTAAAATGGGAAACATTACCCTTCCTTTAAAGCGATCGAATTGCTTCTCGCCCTTTACGATGGTTAATCCGGTTTTTTCCAGATAACTCAGTTGATATCCATTCTTAAGTGCATGCCCCGTAAATGCATCCCATTCATCTGGGGAATAACCCAATGCGAATTTTTGAATGGTCTCATCGGTAAAGCCACGTTCCTTGAAATAGGTTTTCCCTATGGCCTTCCCTAGCTCACTATTCAGCAAAGTATCATAAAAGTAATCTTTGGCGAATTCGCTTACCAAATACAGACTTTCCCGTTCGCTGGCCTTTTCCTTTTCTTCGTCGGATTGCTCCGTCTCTTCGATTTCTATCCCATATTTTTTGGCCAGATACCGAATGGCTTCGGGATAGGAGAAATGTTCGTGCTCCATTAAGAAAGCCACTACGTTCCCTCCCTTTCCACTGGAAAAGTCTTTCCATATCTGCTTCACGGGTGAAACCATGAAACTAGGCGTGCGTTCATCGGTAAAAGGGCTGAGCCCCTTGAAATTGCTACCTGATTTCTTCAGTTGTACAAAATCACCGATCACCTCCTCTACCCGGGCTGTGTCGAAAACTTGGTCTATGGTAATTCGCGAGATCAAATTTGGAAGTGATTGAACAACAAATATACTTTTTTCTTGCCCATCAAAATACAAAATCCAAGCACAAAAAAGGCCTCCCAAAGGAGGCCGCTACACAATCAGCTAATTCAAGAAATTAACCTAAAGCAAAATCAGTCCATATCGAAACGAAGCCCCAACGAAAGGTTTCGCTGCTCTACGGGATTATCTTTAAAAATGGGATTGAGATCGTATTTGGCATATAATGCGCTTCCACGCCAGCCTATATAGGCACTTACCCCATAAATGAAGTTACTGGCATTGAAATTCCCTTTTTGTTTTTGTTTTATATCCTCCGCACCATCATTGAATTTCAGTTTTTGACGCGTTGCCAAACGCAATCCGGCATAACCTCCAAATCCAAACTTTACCTTTCTGTGGGTATAGTAGCGGAAGTAGTCCTTACCTTCCACTTTTCGGGAAGGTCCTACCTCAAAATGCACGGGAACTACCAAGTTATCGATTCTGAACTTGGACTTATCCAAATCACGATCGAAGGTCTGTAATTCGGTTTGGGTTCCTGTATCTACGAAATAGCGGTTATCGGTAGGTTTTAGCCCATTAAACTGAAAAGAGAACCCATATTTTATCCGCAACCAATTCGTTTCCTTAAAAACACGGGTCTTCCAAGCCCATCCCAATTCGGCAAAACGGCTTCCTGCCACTTTAAAATCACTGTCTTCCAAAGATTCCCCTTCGGTTATCACATTGTTAAACCCGAAGGCAAATACAAAATCACTGGTAGTTCTGCGATCGTACTTCCTCTTTTTAGGAGTATAATCGATCCCAAAGACCCTTCCTTCTCCAAAAAATTTAATTTCAATTTTGTCGTTTTCTAGAATCTCATCGCCTTCCCCATTGCGCTTCAGCAAGGCAATTTTATTGTCTACAATGGCCAAGCGATTCTCAATGTTGAGCGCTCTTTTCTCAGCGGCTTCATTTTTTAAGCGCCCTCCTTCTTCTTCGGTGATTTCGCCATCTTCTACGCGTTTATTAATGGCCTCTACTTCTCCTTTAAGCGCATCTTTTTCCTCATTAATGATTTCCTCCTTGCTCAATTCGAGTACCTCTATCTTGGTTAAAGAGTAAATTTCTTGGGCATGGCATTGGAACGCAGCCAGCACCCACATCACTAATGCGATGCAATAGGTAATGATTCTCATGTGTGTTCGATTTATTGCTTTGTTTACAAAGCGTGATTGATGAATTAATTGTTTCGTTCTGCTACTGCAGTCCTAACTTTGTTGAATCCGTCGCCCAAGGCTTCGAAAACCCGATCCCGGAAACTACGTTCCAGTTCGATCTCGACGTCCATCAACAAAGCCTGCGCATCCACTTTCTGATGGGTTGAGTTTAAGATTCGATTCGTGGCAATATCCCGCTGCGCCTTGGCCAATAACGCATCGATTTCTACCGCACTTACCGTGCTGTTTTTTTCTTGTATTTCCTTTACTTGTTGAATTACCTCATCTACTTTTTGCTGGATAAAGGTTTCTTCCAACTGCTCTACTTGTGTCACCGCTGTGGTTTCCTCATTTGTTATGTCTTGAGGAATGATTGCATCCTGCATCTCCAATTCTTCCTTACCTCTTTCGTCATTTTTACTTTCCAATACCTTTTGCTCTTGTAGTGCAATCCTTTCGGTAGTATTCCCTGACTCCTCAACAATTTTCTTTTCTTGAGTGCGGATGGGTAGTGTTGTCTCTTTGTTGACAGGCACCTCCTCTACTTCTTCGGAAACGGAAAGCTGTTGCTCGTCATTATTATTGGGAGTGATGATTTCCTGGTTTCTTTCCTCTGGGGATTTATTCGCCTCTATGGTTTTCTCAATCGGATCCTCATTCGCAACTTGATTCTCTTTAGCGTCATTTCCAAAGAATAACCAGCTTCCTATCAATAAAACCCCAACGAAACTCGCTGCCACGGCCATCCAAAAATAGCCCGATTTCTTTTTTTCTTGGGTGGTAGTTCCTAATCGTGATTCTAACTTTCCCCACGCACCTTCACTAGGCTGCAGTTCCCGCTCCTGCAATTTTTCCCGTATGTTTTCTTCAAATTTAATGGGTGCCATAACTCAATCTATTGTTTTGTTGTGCCACTGCTTTCTGAAGCATCTTTCTGGCCTTAAAAAGCTGTGTTTTCGATGTACTTTCTGAAATGTGAAGCAATTCGGCAATCTCGCTGTGCTTATACCCTTCTACTGCATATAAAACGAAAACCGTTTTGTATCCGTCGGGCAGTGCGTCGATCATTTTCTGAATGTCCTCCACTTCCAATTCTGTTTCTATATACGCCACATGGTCCATCGAATTTTCGATGGTAGCATCTTGGTTAAAATCCAGCTTCTTCTCCCTACGCAGCTGGGATATCGATTCATTTACCATGATACGGCGTATCCATCCTTCAAAACTCCCTTCGTTTTTAAAGGAGTCCAAGCGCGTAAATACTTTGAAAAATCCATTGAGCATGACCTCTTCTGCCAATTCCTCTTTTTTAAGGTACTGTCTACAGACGCTCATCATCTTAGGAGCAAACAACTCGAACAATTCGTGCTGTGCTTTCCTATTTCCCTTCTTGGCTTTACCAATAAGTCTCACATAGTTCTTATGTAAGGATATGACTCGCATAGATTTGTTTTGCAACGCTTTCTATTTACATAGACAGCATATTTTAAAAAAAGGTTGTCTGGGGCGTGAAAAAAATTATTTTTTTCTGTCGATCACATAATTTACCATCAATTCTAGTGCCGCTTTGTAGGGAGAGTCTGGATAGGCTTTCAGAATTTCTAGGGCACGCTGTTGGTAATCCTTCATCTGGGCAATGGCATATTCCAATCCACCGTTGCTTTTCACATAAGCAATAACCTCTTTCACCCTTTTTTTATCCTTATTGTGATTTTTTACCGAATTGATTAACCAAGCTCTGTCTTTAGAGGAAGCATGATTTAGGGCATAGATTAAAGGCAGCGTCATTTTCTTTTCCTTGATATCGATCCCTGTGGGTTTTCCAATCTTTTCTTCACCATAGTCGAATAGATCATCCTTTATTTGAAAGGCGATACCAATGAGTTCCCCGAAGCGCCTTAGGTTTTCTACTTCATCATCGGGAGCATTTACAGATTTCGCTCCCATAGCACAACAAGCCGCGATAAGGGTGGCGGTTTTCTGTCGTATGATTTCGAAATATACTTCTTCCGTAATGTCCAACCTACGCGCTTTCTCAATCTGAAGTAATTCGCCTTCGCTCATTTCACGTACAGCCACAGAGATGATTTTTAACAAATCGAAATCATCATTATCTATGGAAAGTAGCAATCCTTTGGAAAGCAAATAATCCCCTACCAAAACAGCAATTTTGTTTTTCCAGAGGGCGTTGATGGAAAAGAACCCCCTTCTTCGATTGCTATCGTCTACCACATCGTCATGGACCAAGGTTGCGGTATGGATCAACTCAATGACCGAAGCTCCCCGATAGGTGCGTTCGTTAATGGTTCCATCATTGCACATTTTGGCAATGAGGAATACGAACATAGGACGCATTTGTTTCCCCTTGCGATTTACTACATAATGGGTAATACGATTAAGAAGGGATACTTGAGAAGACATGGAATTGGAAAACTTCTTTTCGAAGTGTTCCATTTCGATCTCGATGGGTTCCTTTATTTGAGAAACAATTTTCATTTAACCCTTCAAAAATAGGAGAAAACGACGAATAAATAGTGTAAAATGGCTTTTTCTATACGGGAGGTGCAAAGGGTAGCGAAAAAGCGAAAACTCTATAATAATATGGATTTCAACAAAGAACGTTCTCACTTCATTTCTCATAGTATTATGAAAATCTACCTTTTTTCTCACAAAAAGGATAAAACGGTGTTAAACCTTATCGGGGCGTATCCAGATTACTGCATTTATAGCTATACTTGCTCTACTAGAAAACTAATTTTTAATTTAAATTTAATCCCCTATGAAAAAGATTACTTTATTGGTAGCAGTTTTCGCTGCCTTTACTATGAATGCTCAGATTTTTTCTGATGACTTTAACGGAGAAACTCCAGATGCGACAACCTTCGCAAATTGGACTTCCGTAGACTTTGACAATGATGGTGAGTTCTTTGAAGTTTCCGATATTTCTACTTCAGATGCTTCTGCTTCCCCACTTGATGGTATGGTAGCTGACTCTGATTCTTGGGAAGATGGTAACCCGAACAGCCCAATGACTCCAGACAACTTCCTAATCCTTACTAACCCTGTTGATTTAACAGGTGTAAGTGACGGAATGCTAACCTTTACATTTGGTACCTACCAAATTAACGGTACTTTCTTGGAAGATCGTCTAGCTGTGTATGTATCTACTTCTAACGATCCTGCTACGCTTATTACTGAAACTCCCGTATTCGACGATCAGATTGGAAACCAGACACCAGCGGATAACGGTGGAGAGAACTCAGCAGTTGATATTACTCTTGACCTTTCTTCGTACGCTGGAATGCAGGTGTACATCGCTTTCAGACACTTCGACACGTTCGACCACAACTCTGTTCTTATCGATAACGTTGTAGTAGACGGTACTTTAGGTTTGAATGACAGCGCTATCTCTACGCTTTCTCACTATGTTTCTAACAACGAAATGGCGTTAAGAGCTGCATTCCCACTTCAAAATGTTGAGATTTTCAACGTATTGGGACAAAATGTACTTTCTCAGAAACTTTCCAGCAACGACGAAACAATTAACATTGCTTCCTTGAATGCAGGAATGTACATTGTTAAGGCATCTGTAGAAGGACAAACTAGCTCTTTCAAAATCGTAAAAAGATAAGTTTAGACACTAGATAAACTGAAAACGGCTCTTGGGAAATCAAGAGCCGTTTTTTTATTGCTTGTTGGCCAATTGCCCACAGGCGGCATCAATATCTTTTCCGCGGCTTCTTCGCACGGTGACCGGGATCCTATTCTTCTCCAGTGCTTCGATGTATTGATCGATGGCCCTATCCGATGCTTGTTGAAACTCGCCATCGTCTATAGGATTGTATTCGATAAGATTTACTTTGGATGGAATGTACTTGCAGAACTTTACCAAGGCCTTAATATCCTCCGGCTTATCATTTACATTCTTCCAAACCACATATTCATAAGTAACAATACGTTTGGTTTTGGCGTACCAATATTCTAAGGACTCTTTCAAGTCGTCTAACGTAAAACTCTTGGCAAAAGGCATGATCTTTTCTCGGGTCTCTTGAATGGCCGAATGCAATGACACCGCCAAATTAAATCGAACCTCATCATCTGCCAATTTCTTGATCATCTTGGGAACACCGGAGGTAGAAAGGGTAATCCGTTTTGGAGACATCCCCAAACCTTCGTCGCTTGTAATTTTATCGATAGACAACAGTACATTCTTATAATTCATAAGGGGTTCTCCCATCCCCATAAACACAATATTGGAAAGGGGCCTGTTGTGATATAACATACTTTCCCGGTGAATAGCAACCACTTGATCATAAATCTCGTCGGGATTTAGATTCCGCATACGCTTCAATCGAGCTGTAGCGCAGAATTTACAATCCAAACTACATCCTACCTGAGAGGACACACAGGCGGTAGTCCTGGTTTCGGTAGGGATGAGGACCGATTCCACTATCAAGCCATCATATAACTTCACCGCGTTCTTAATGGTTCCGTCGGTACTTCTTTGCAAATGATCTACCTTAATGTGATTTATAGTGAAGTGCTCCTCTAAATGGGCCCGGGTATCTTTAGAAATATTGGTCATTTCCTCAAAAGAGTGTGCTCCTTTGTTCCAAAGCCATTCATAGACCTGGTTACCCCGAAAGGCTTTGTCCCCAATAGAAACAAAGAAGTCCCTTAGTTCTTCTTTAGAAAGCGCCCTTATGTCTTTTTTCTCTTGCTGCATGGGCCACAAAATTACCACATATTTATGTAGTGGTGCACAAAAAAACCTCTTTCGTACGAAAGAGGTTTCCATCATTGCCGATGTTGGCTGGTTCGGTTAGTTTTCGACAATGATTTTCTTTGTAATATCGTTCTGACTGTTTTCATCTACCAAGTGCAGGAAATAAATCCCTTCCTGCAGGGCTGAAACGTCAATTCTATTTTCTGAACTAGAGGCATTTCCCGAAAATATCTGCTGCCCCACTAGATTGTATAAGCGATAGCTTAGATTTGGATAGCGAGTATTCATGATAGAAACATAGGTAGTGGCAGGATTTGGATACACTCGTAAAATTCCCGTCGCTTCAAAATCTGGAGTACTCAGGGCATTAGAGTGAGATTCTAACGTAAACTGTCCTGTGCCTATAGGATCCAGCCAATCCATTAATCGTGTTTCTGGGGTTGTTCCATTATCCCAAGAAACTGCAAATCTTCCGTAAATATCGTAATCGCCATTGTTTTCGGTACCGTCACAAAACGACTGACCGGCATATAACTGTCCGATAACCCGTCCTTCTTGGTCGAAGAGTGGGGATCCAGAAGAACCACTTTCCGTAGTTCCAAGTTCCCATCCATTTCCATTACCGGCAGAAACTCCTTTAATGAGCCATACTTCGGTACCATTGGCATTTTCCTTCATGGCAGGATCATCATCGCGACAAATTTTCATGATATCCCCATTGGGGTGGTGGATTCCTACTTGAAATTCGGGAATGTTATCACTTCTATCCCAACCGGCAAAGGCGACATCCCAAGAGGCTGGGATTTCACTCACCAATTCTACCAAGGCGAAATCACTTTCGGCATTGTTGGCTCGTAGTTCCGCTCCACTCATGGTAAAATTAGTTTGTACATCCACGCTACCTGTATCTTCTGCACACACCGGAATGGGGCTTACCCAATTAAAGCGTACAGACCAAAAATTAGGGTCCGAATTCTCCAAACAGTGATTTCCTGTTAATAAATATGGGGTTTTGTCCACTCTTGTATTGTTCATTAAAGAAGCGGAACATAAATAACCGTTACCCAGATTTAACAAGGCCACGGTCTTTTTTAATAATTCCTTCTTATCATCGAAATCATCACCTACTGGGCAATTCACATCATAATTACAGGCCCCCGAATCGTTAAGACCTCTATTTCCCATTCCTTCAATCAGGTCGTCTACCTGTCCTAATCTATATCCATGAATGATACTTCCAATTTCTAGCTCTACTATATCTGGCGTACCCGCTAGCTGATTATATTCTATGTAAATAGTATCTCCATCGATATACCAGGATCCTAATTTTTTTGAATCCCTATTATGTCTGTGTGAATAGGTTTTGGAAATATCGGTTCTATCGAAATTATAGAATACCAAACGTCCGCCATTTGGCAAAAGGAAGTCGTTGAAATTAACGCTCATATTGATGGCCTCAGGCGATTTAATTGCCGCTCTCCAGATTCTGTCCCCATTGCTTAAATCGGTCCATTCCCCATCGGTCTGAAGATTTACGATGATAGGGCGTTCAATACCATAACGCCACGGAAGACTTTTGTCTAAATCGTTGACACTATCCTCTTCGTAAACGGCCTCTAAGTCTATGGTAGGAAGTTCGATAGGTTCTACCTCTTGAAGGTTCAATTCCCAACTAACAGGCTTATCCTCCGTCCTTTCCTGTGCCAAGACAGAAAGCAGGGGAACCATCAATACTATGATAAAAAGGCGTAGTGTTTTCACCTATACTCTATTGATTCAGCTGTTATAACATACTAAAATACAGGATTATTCTTAGATAGAAAAATAAAATACCGCATAAAAAAAGCCCCATTTCCTAGTGGAATGGGGCCTTATATGGGTTCGCGCTTCTTTTTTATAGGATGAGCATAGCATCTCCATAGGTATAGAAACGGTATTTTTCCTTGATTGCTTCTGCATAGGCCTCTTTTACAAATTCATGTCCTGCAAAGGCAGAAACCATCATGAGCAGGGTAGATTTTGGTGTATGGAAGTTGGTCACCATACAATTTGCAATACTGAAATCATAAGGAGGGAAAATGAACTTATTGGTCCATCCCGCATAGGAATTTAGTGTATTGTTGGAAGAAACCGAACTTTCCAAAGATCGCATTACAGTTGTACCTACAGCACATACCTTACGTTTACTGTCGATTCCATGGTTAATGATGTCCACAGCCCTTTCATCGATGATGATTTCTTCACTGTCCATCTTATGCTTGGAAAGGTCTTCCACTTCTACAGGGCTAAAGGTTCCCAAGCCCACGTGAAGTGTTACCTCGGCAAAATTCACTCCTTTTATTTCCAAACGCTTCAGCAAGTGCTTGGAAAAGTGCAAACCAGCGGTTGGCGCTGCTACGGCACCTTCGTTTTTGGCAAAGATGGTTTGATATCTATCCGCATCTTCTGGCTCTACATCTCTTTTGATGTATTTAGGCAGTGGAGTTTCACCCAATTCCGTTAGTTTATTACGGAATTCTTCGTAGGACCCATCGAACAAGAATCGCAGGGTTCTCCCTCGTGAAGTCGTATTATCGATTACCTCAGCTACTAATGATTCATCCTCACCGAAGTATAGTTTATTTCCAATTCGAATCTTTCGGGCTGGGTCTACCAACACATCCCAAAGACGGGTTTCGCTGTTCAATTCACGTAAAAGGAAAACTTCGATTCTGGCTCCTGTTTTTTCCTTGTTACCGAACAAACGTGCCGGAAATACCTTTGTATTGTTAAGAACCAACACATCATCCTCTTCAAAATAATCGATCAAATCCTTGAACATTTTGTGTTCAATGGTCTGGTCTTTACGGTTCAGTACCATTAATCGAGCTTCGTCTCTATTTGGAGCAGGATATTCTGCTAATAGCTCCTGAGGTAGCTCAAAGTTGAAGTTGGATAATTTCATTCCCATAGTTCGTATCGTTTTATTTTAAAAGAGCGCAAATATACGATCTCGAAATAGGGGTTGTCAAGTAAATGGACGTTTATTCTTCGAAATTTATTACAAACCCCAATTTTGAAAGGTCTTCCCAAAAAGTGGGAAAGGATTTGCTTACCACTCCACTATCTAAAATGGAGATGGGCACACGTAGCGCCAATGGAGCAAAAGCCATGGCCATACGATGATCGTGATATGTGGCTATGGAAACATTTTCTTGGATAGAAGTTCTAGGGTAAAGTTCTAAGGATTCATCCGTTATGCTTATTGTTGCTCCGAGCTTTTCCAGTTCATTCTTCAAGGCAACCAAGCGATCTGTCTCTTTTATTTTGAGCGTATGCAAACCCGTAAGTGTACAACCCATACCCAAACCAAAGCAGGTAACGGCAATAGTTTGCGCTATATCTGGGGTTTTCACAAGATTGAAATTGACCGACTTGGGCAGTTCGCCGTCTGATTTTGAAAGGGTCATGGTGGCGTTTTCTTCGTTAAACGCAGTCCCAACTCCAAAGGATTCGTACAATTTAGATAAGGCAGCATCCCCTTGTAAACTATTTCGTTTATAGCTGTGCAAGGTCACCGAAAGATTATGGGAAAGGGCCACGATACTATAAAAGTACGAGGCAGAACTCCAATCGCTTTCTACGGTAATGGTCGTACTTTTTCCAGCTGACATAGGAGCAATGGAGATGGTATTTTCAGAAAAATGACCTTCCACACCCAATTCATGCAATAAGGAAAGGGTCATTTCAATATAGGGAACAGAAGTCACCTTTCCCTCCAATAGGATATTCAACCCGTCAGGCAAGGAAGGTGCGATTAACATTAAGGCAGAAATGTACTGACTACTTACATTGGCCTGAATGGAAACTTCGTTTTGGGCAAGTTGTTTTCCTTTAATCAATAAGGGCGGAAACCCCTCATTCTTAGTGTATGTTATATCTGCTCCTAACTGCTTCAAGGCATCTACGAGTACACCAATGGGCCGTTCTTGCATACGCTGACTCCCCGTTAATACAATTTCCCTTCCTTCTCGAGAAGCGAAAAAAGCGGTAAGAAAGCGCATGGCGGTACCAGCATGGTGTATATCTACCGTTCCTTTTTCTATATGGATTCCTTTGCCCAATGCCACGGTATCGTCGCTTTGGGAAAGATTGGCAATCGAACATTGTGGATATAATGCCTGAAGCACCAATAAACGATTGGACTCGCTTTTGGAACCTGTGACCTTAATGGTAGCTTTCTCTACCAAGTTTTTGGAATGCTGTAGCGTTGCTTTCATTTTCGCTGATCCTGACGTTTCAATCGTGCCCAAAATTTACCGTAGCTCACCATAAATCCGGCAATGAATCCGGCAATGGGTACCATCCAAACTTTGTTGGATTGCAATAAAAGTGTAATAAAATTAGAAGATAGCCCTGTCATGAACCATTGCACCACCAATAGGATGAGCAGGTACATGAAACTAAGAAATAACACGGACCGCCAAAATCCGGGATGGGTTACAATCCTTTTGAACATTACTTCAGCTTTTCATTGTTATGGTGACGGTCGTGATCGCGTTTGGTCTTCTTATCCATCTTTTTATCGAAAGCTGTCTGTAAGTCGACCCCTGTCTGATTGGCCAAACAAAGCACCACGAAAACCACATCGGCCAGTTCCTCTCCTAGGTCTTTGTCCTTATCGCTTTCCTTTTCGCTCTGTTCGCCATAACGCCGAGCTATGATTCGGGCCACCTCCCCTACTTCTTCGGTGAGTTGAGCCATATTGGTGAGTTCGTTAAAGTAGCGAACCCCGTGTTCTTTGATCCACTTATCTACAACTAATTGGGCATTTTGCAAGTCCATTTCTAGGATTTTGTAAGGACGATTTTCGAATCTGATACTTCGGTGTATTTCGCAAATATTTCTTTCACACTTGGATAATACTCCGTTGGGATAATCCCTTGATTAATATTCAGGTTCAAAGATACTTCAATTTGATTTCCCTTCAATGCACAATTAAAGGATAATGAAGCTAAATTATCTGGGGTAGTAATGGCCACTGGATCCAATAGGCTTTTTACTTCATAACCATCGGGAATCTTAAAATTCATCTTTACTTTTCGAGCAGAAGGAAAGCCAAAATCAAGCGGATATATACGTTCTTCCTGCTTTAATCGGTTTTCTTCCCATCCAAAATACAGTAGCGGTTTAAAATAGAGATCCCCATTAATTTCTTCCATATATTCTTCCCATTCCAGATTGTAGAAAATACTCAAAGGGCGATCGGGATTGTCCATTTCTTTCACAACCATATTGGATATGGAGAGGAAATCACGGGACTCCTGCAAATCATCCACATACCCTTTTTCTTGAGTTTCTTCGTAATCGTCTCTATGCCCACGGGCAAAATAGCCGGATATGCGTTTTTTCACATCAGCGCTTACGCTCATTTCCTCTGGATCTATGGTGACATCAATTACTTGTGAGCTTTGCGATTTCATGCGGGCCTGGGTAGAAACAAGGGCATGGCCTCGTCCAGTATATAAAAGAAGTCCATCTCCATTCAGGAAATGAATGGGAAGCTCCCCAAATCCCGATTTCTTTCGTGATGCATCCAACAAATAAAAGGTTCCGTCTATGTTCACGTGAACCACAATATAATTGAATAGGTTTTTGGTTATAAAATGAATAAACCCACGGTTCTTGGAGGCTATCATCATTAGATTTGCATCCAATCCTGCTTCACGAAGCATGGTCGTTAATAACACATTAATGGCTCCTGCACTCCCCTCCTCATCCCTGTGCACTTTCTTTGTAGAAAAACTGAAATCCCGATAATAGCCATCCCATTCCATCCTATCGCGAACATAGGTGAATATTTTTTCCGCTCTTTTCTTCGGATCAGTTTCTGCACCCACCACTTCCGCCACTACCTTACGAAGGCTATTCCCGTCGGAAAGCAGCTCCTTAAAATTCCTTCTGGAGCTATTCTTCCTACCTCCCCAATACACAGAATTGAAATACTTGGCTATATCGCCCCAATCTTTCAATTTCTGACGGCGATAGTTCAATAGCACTTCTATGAAAAGACGGCCTCTATAATTATTAAGACTCCCCAGGTAACCTTCATCCCGTAAGGGTGGAATATCCTTTCCTGTATAATAAAGGAACTTACCCTTTTTATTCACATCCAACTCTATCGGAGAGTATCCGTTTTTGGAAAGGGTCAATGCCACGGGTGTCGGATTGGAAAAAGACAAATGAAAATCTTCTATAGGCAAGGAACTCTGGTAAAAAATGGACCACATCCCAATATCCTCAACGATATAGAATATTTCGATAATAGAGCCTTCCCTAACGTTAGGGAAAGGGATGATGACGTCTGTATCGTCTTCGGTGACTTCCTTCTTCAGTATTTGCTTATCCAAAACCTCTGTGATGACAATCTCATCGTCTACCAGATTGTATGTTTTGGCTTCCAACACCTCTACTTCCTCATAAGGAATCTCCAAATCGGAATAATCCAATCCATCGTTATTGTATATCTTTCGGGCTTCACGGACCTTCAGTATATTCCCGAATTCGAAAAAGATATCGCGATAGATAATCTTAGCCGGTTCATCCTTAAACACATCATCCTGTTTTTCCAATAGTTGTTCCTTGGTAACTTTAGGCATTTCCTTATGCTGAGACCACATTAGGCATGGCCATAGGAAACTACATAGAACAACAATGTGTTTAAGGCGAAACATTAAGGTTTTTTACACTTTTGAAAGTACTACTTTTTCCGTTTCCTTGTCCATACGCACTTTGAAAAATTCTTTCAAACTATCATAGGTATCGTAAGGCATAAGGGGTGTATTGATTTGAAAAGCACATTGTACCTGAATGTTGGTCCCCTGAGCGGAAATACGGTAAATAAAGGACCCCATATTATCAGGCAGGGAGAACTTGATGGCTTCGGGCAAAGATTCTACCTGATATCCTTCAGGAATCTTAATGGTCATCATCGTTTGGTCCTTCAGCAAATATTCGAAATCGATGGAGTACTTACGTTCTTCTTTTTGAAAGGGGTTTTCAGGAATGGCTGTAAATAACAAAGGAGAGAAATAGAGTTTGCCGTCGATTTCATCGATCGCATTTTCCATTTCAAAGGCAAAAGAAACATCTACAATACCCTCTTTTTTGGCATCTGCTTTCACTTCGTTCACTTCCAAACCATCTGCATCGTAATCTAAAATGGTTTCAATCTTGTTTTCCCCTAGATCTTCAATTTCCGAGTCCTTGTAAATACCATAGTACCCACTATGTCTTTCCCGAACGTTTCCAGAAATCATGAGATCCTCGTCGATGGAAGCTTGCCCAATGATGTTCTTGGCCGAGACATTGTTATTCTCCAACGTCACCCAGTCGAAGCTATGGTCCTGAAAAATTCGTAGTCCTTGCCAGTTCAAGAAGTGAGAGGCCAAATAGTCGAAACGCGAATTATGATGAGCACCGTCTAACAGGTATGTTTTACCTGCTATAACAGCCGAGGCCAATACGCCATTGAATGCACTTCCACTGGCACTTAATGGAATTCCATTCCTCTTGGTAGATACTAAAACCGGAGCGGCATCGATCCCCACACTTTCCAACATGGATACCAAAAGAATATTGATATCATCCAAGCCGCCTT
The DNA here is from genome assembly GCF_028561275.1 of Aureisphaera galaxeae. GTDB lineage: Bacteria > Bacteroidota > Bacteroidia > Flavobacteriales > Flavobacteriaceae > Aureisphaera > Aureisphaera galaxeae. Next base: position 897,117 of record NZ_JAQQTF010000002.1, on the reverse strand, counting down.
CCCCTTTTTTGTAGGTTTCGCGAACGGATTGATCCGGAATATATCCGTAGTTTTCGTTCCATTTTACCTTATCACGCAATAAATTGTAAACGATTCTTGCCTTTTTAAGCTGATCGATCTCTCCTCCCAGTGCGGCTTCTATGTCATCCCTGTAGAACTTTTTCGCCTTCATTCCTTGCGAAAAATAATCGACGGAAATGATTTTACCTCCTAAGGATTTCCAATTGTTGAACTTATAGAAATCCCCAAAAGCGGTTACATTAATTTTCAGGAACGAACGATATACATCCATATCGTAAACGTAGTTCTCATGCTCCAATGCGGGAACATTATTTGCAATGAAATTGGTGGTCTTTCCTTCTTCCACCCTTGCCACATCCAGGAATGCTCTTGGGTTCTGTAAAATTTCAACGCCTGCCCCAGTATTGTTGGTGACATGGATTTTCTCCCTTTTAATAGGAATGTCGTGCTGCAAATGAATATTAGCAAAGGTCCCTCTATCGGTTCGATAGGAAAATTCTATTACCGAGCCAGCATTTACATTAGGGAAAGAAAACTTCTTAATTTTCACACCCTTAATCTCTTCATCGGTAAAGATTAGGTTCTTATCAAGTTCGGTTTTCTCCACAGCACCATTCACCAAATTGTAAGTGGCTCCCTTTACCCTTTTCACATCGGGATAAGGAATCCTTACCGTAGCATGATCATACCCTTCTTCATTAAATATTTTAATTCTTTCGTATACTTCTACTTCGGAACCCAAAAAGACGGTTACTTCGCGAAAAAGCACCACGGCATTAGCCTCTGGAAACTTTACATCCTGCTTTAACAATACATCATTTTTAATGGCTTTCCCGAACTTATAATCCTGCCCTTGTACAGCAGCTGTAAAGGTCAAGAAGCAAATCAACAAAAGGATAGGGTTTCTCATAATTTATAGTTTGGTTAGAATTATCTTTTGGTTATCGTGTCTGGCTACTTTTTTCATGAACTTTCGGTAGTTCTCGTATTCCTCTTTCGGAAATTCCCCTTCGTGTATTTCAAACTTTCTTTGGTATTTGTACTTCCCTGGTTCGGTTTCCGTAAGCTGCGAAGTATACATCCCAAATTTGGTTTCCAATTGAATGGGTTCCGGCAGTGAAGTAACCCCAAATCCAGGGGGAAGTTCAATGGATACTTCATCCTCATCCACAAATCCTCGTGAAATATATAGCGGGAACTTTCTGTTTTTGTAGCGTTTCGGAATGTAGGTAAAACGGTTCAATACGTTCACTGGAAAAATTAGATTCTCCCCAGCAGTGCTCGTATAGGATCTTGCATCGAATTCAATTGTTTCGGAAAGCTTCACTGCTTCCTTATTGTTATCGAAGGCTACTGATTTCAAGGTGATATTATCTACGTAATCCCAGTACTCTTTGTAATGTTCGTCTTTTTCGTCCTTTGTTTTGCTCTCGATTTCGTGGCGTTGGCTATACTGCGTTCCTCCGGACTCCATATTCACTTTTACCGAAATATTACCACTATCATGCAATACGCATTTTCCTGTGGTTTTCAACGTATTTTCATGATAGGGATAGACTGTGGTATGCGCAATTTTCCCTCCTTCGGGTGTCACCATAAGCACATCCCTATCGTCTGTGAAGTTGGCAATAAATCCGAAAGGCACGGTCTGACTGGTACACTCCAACCATATAGTTTCATCGTCATTGGGAACGGCTAGAATCATATGATTCCCTTGCAATGAAGTAAAGTCCGATTCAATATTCCTTTTCTGACGGTCCCCATAGACTATAGAGTAATAAGAGGTAACCCCTACCTCATCCAATAAGGATTTGGTATAATTGGTCAGAGCTTTACAATCACCATAACCCAATTTGTCCACCTCCGAAGCTGCCATGGGTTTCCAACCTCCAATACCTATCTGAACACTAATGTATCGGGTATTTTTCTGAACGTACTCATACACGATCCTTGCCTTCTCCTCTACAGTGGTTGCGTTGGCCACAAGGTTCTTGATCTTGGTTTTGGTAGCTGCCGGTAAGTCCCGTACATCCTGCAGCAATTTCGTATCCATCCACGTTCCAAATTCGGCCCAATCCTTTCCACCCCCAGGAACACCCTGTAGATAAAAAGCATCCAAAGCGAAAAACGCTGAAGGTATTTTACTGTCCAAGCTCGGACTATGGTATTCGGGTTCTATGGCTTCAATGCCTTTGGAAGATAAAAAGATACTTCCTGGTTGTTCTGTCTTTATGATTTCATTGGAAGGATCGGTGATTTTTTGGCGCATTTTAATTCCCTCTCCGTAGGTTATGGAATAAATACTTTCCATCACACTACTATTGTATCGTGCCAATGGAATAAATGGCGGAATAAGTGCCGTATTTCCCGTCTCGGTTTCGTATTCAAACACAATGGTATAGGGATAGTCGTCGGGAGTGTAACTAAAGACCAACATCCTATTGTCTGAATAAAGCGTACCCCCTGAAACAGCACTTATATCGAGAAAATCTTTCTTTTTGAATTTTTCGATTTCCTCCCCTTCCGCATCGTAAATGCGAGCCTCTGCACTTTTTACTTTAGAAGCATTGTCGTAAGGAACTGTAGGATTTATATGTCTATTCCCATTTTTGTTGAGAATGGTGATCACCAATTTATTGCGAAGCACCAGCTTTTTAGGAGTAGCGATTTCTATAGCCGTGGTCTCCTTGCGGATGACACTATTGGCGTTTTCTTTTAGTTCGGTCGGAATTTCATCGGCCCTGTACATATTCTGAGAAATGCACACCATAGAAATTACACCTAGCAACACTGAGAGTATAAATTTCATACAATAAACCGTAAGTTAATTATAAAGAGGGAAGTATTGCGAATCTATAAAAATCCTATGTAAGAAAAAAGCTATTCCTTATTTTTTGTATCGATGCTAATGGTTACGGGTCCGTCATTTATTAACTGGACATCCATCATGGCTCCAAACGCTCCCGTTTGCACTTCTTTACCCAAATGTTTTCCCAATTCGGAAACGAAGGATTCATATAAAGGGATCGCTTGTTCGGGCCGAGCAGCTTTAATAAAGGAAGGACGTTTTCCTTTTTTTGTGCTGGCGTGCAGGGTAAATTGACTCACCACAATGACCTCCCCATCTACATCCTGAATGGATAAATTCATGGCTCCATTTTCATCACCAAAAACACGAAGCCCAGCAATTTTAGCAGACAACCAATCGATATCTTCCTTACCATCTGCCGCTTCGATTCCCAATAAGATAAGATACCCTTGGTCGATATTTGAAATGATTTTTCCGCCTACAGTTACCGAGGCTTCTTTTACACGTTGAATAACGGCTCTCATAGATTAAAACGATTAGGATTCGTCTCCATAAATATCCTTTCTGTATTGTTCTTCGTCCCCTTCCAAAATCTGAAGATAACTTTTGTAGCGGGACCAAGCGAGCTCTCCTTTTTCCAGCGCATCTTTTACGGCACATTTGGGTTCTTCCAGATGCAAACAGTTATTGAACTTGCAATGTTCCTTCAACTTGAAAAATTCTGGAAAATAATCGCCCAACTCTTCTTTATCCATTTCTACCACACCAAAGCCTTTTATTCCCGGAGTATCAATAATCTGTGCTCCAAAGGAAAGATCGTACATCTCGGCAAAGGTGGTGGTGTGCTGGCCTTGTTGATGCTGTTCACTTATGGCCGAGGTCTTCAGGTTAAGGCCGGGCTCCAAAGCATTTACTAAGGTCGATTTCCCAACGCCACTATGCCCCGAAAACATGCATACCTTACCTTCCATCAACGACTTGATCTTTTCGATGTTCTTCTTTTCGGTAGCAGAAATGCCAATGCAGGTATAGCCAATTCTTCGATACAAATCGGCCAAAAATTTAATTTCGATCAACTCTTCCTGCGTATATGCATCGCTTTTATTGAACAACAAAACGGCCTCTATATCATAGGCTTCGGCCGTGATCAAAAAACGATCGATGAAGGTCGTAAACGTAGGAGGATTGTTGAGGGTGACCAATAAAAAAGCCACATCGATATTGGCGGCAATGATATGGGTCTGCTTGGACAGATTAACACTTTTGCGGATGATGTAATTTTCCCGCTCTTCGATACGATAAATGATTCCCACCGTTTCATCCCCTTTGGTTTCCACATCGAATTCCACATGATCGCCCACCGCAATAGGATTGGTACTCTTAATTCCTTGCATGCGAAACCTCCCTTTAATACGACATTCGTAAAAGGTGCCGTTTTCTGCCTTTACATTGTACCAGCTTCCTGTTGATTTATAAACGGTTCCTCGCATAGTTTTCAAGAAAAACAAAAGTAACCACTTTTGGCAAGAAAGTTGTTGAAGAGTTCGGAAACCTTTTTTATGAATTACATTGAAAAGCTGATTTCTAAGAATTAACGGTCGAAAATGACTTTGCTCATTTCATTCTATGAAAAACGCCTTTCTTTTGTTCATTAATCCTCTAAAACCACAACTTATGAGAAAAACCATTCTAATGCTAGCACTCACCGGCATCATGACCTTCGCTATGAACGCACAGGAGTACGAAGTAAAAGTAGTAACCAGTGTAGAATCCATTGTTCCCAACGGATTGGGACGATCCCGACTTATTTCTGCCAATGTAGAGCGAAACTTCGAAGAATTTACGTCCACCCAGACCGAAGATGACAACGGCAGGAACAAATCTAAAAGAAAAAAAATCCGTGTTAAAGATTTTGATGAAACCAAGTTATTGAACTTCTACAACCTTGGGGGAATTCGTTTTCAGAACATCGCGTCCAATGACGCCCTGATCGAATCGAAGATAAACGCCATGCTAGCCGAAGGATGGGACCTAGCCCACGTAACAAGTGCGGTAGAAAGTGACGCAGGCGAAGGTGATAATCAAGGGATCTTTATCACCCGCTATATATTTAAACGGAAAATACAACCGTAATGAAAAGGAGGCCTTCGGGCCTCTTTTTTTTGCCCAAAACTGCCATTGCAGGAAACGGGGAAAACCCTTCAGGGAAAAGGAGCAAATCCCCGTTGATTCCAGATCAATATTATAATATATTGTATGTCAGATACATACATGAGTTAAGTTGCACCAACTGCCTATGTACCCATTAGGTCTTTCCCCTTCCCCCTTTTGATGCAACCCTGTAGCTGCTGTCTTAGTATTACATACCATCAAAGCATTTTAAAAATCGAATTCAAGGGGTATATAGTATTAATCTTTAAAACTTACATTATGGATCTAAAAGAAGCTTTAATTATTTTGAAGGGGCTGGACATTGGCCGCAAGAAAAAGGAATTTGTACGCGATGTTTTTGCCCTGCACGATGTTCTGGATAAAGTACTGGACCGTTTTAATCAATCCGATTTCGCCTATAAACGTGCGGAAAAAGCTAAGGCTTTGGCGCAGCCGGAGGGTGTGGCTCAATACTTTAGGAATCAGGACCATGCTTTTAACTGTGCCTTACTCAACACTCTTGACGGAGGGGTAAAAATGGCCAAGAAATTACTGAAAAGCGCCTCTGCAAAGAATATTCACGAACCCTTAAACGACTACATTACGTCTCGGGAAACCTTCCCCAAATTCCGCAAGTCTATGATAGATCGTTATATTCAGCTTACGATCGAGGATGACACCATTTCTGCAATGAATGCTACTTGGGGTGCCAGAGCCATGATTTATTATCTCGACCTAGGTCATGAACAAGGAATTGACGCCTTGTTCAACGATTTCTATCACTCGTTACAGCAATTCGAACATTTCCGGCAAAATCTAGACCAAGGGCGCTCCTTCATAGATAAGGAACAATTACAAGAAGTAGCCCCCTATCTTTTCAATGATGGGGACTTTGGTCATATTGATGATACCGATCTCGTTCACTTTTGGGGATTCCGTTGGGTAAAGGTTTTCAAAATTATTATCCGTGTGGTTTGTTATGTCTTCATTATTTGTTTCCTCTGGGAGGAAGAAGAAATCATAGAAGAATTGAAAAAGATATGGGTCTGCAAATATGCTCGACCCAGAGACTTAAATCCAGGCGATATCGGATAATAAATGTTCTGGAAAAAGGAGGCCGTTGGCCTCCTTTTTTATTGTTTTATGAGTTTGTGGGTTTTCAGCCTTTTCCCATCGGCTACTACGTTCGCCAAATAAATTCCTGCGGGTTGGGCTGATAAATCGATGGGAACTTGGCTATCGAAATTCCTAGATTCGAAAGCGTGAACTTGTTGCCCCAGCACATTGTGAATGTTAACCGAAACCTTTTTGTAATTTGGTAACAATTTCAAATGGAAGACTCCGCTTGATGGATTGGGAAACACCCTCACCTTCGAAGTACCGGAAAAATGATTCTCTAGTTCATCAACTTCTTCCGTAGACACTTCCTCTTCCGTCGATTCTTCTTCCGAAGTTTCATTACATTCAATCAATAAGCTACTGCAACTATACCTTACTGTACAAATTTGCATAGCATACCCCGTAATTACAATCTCATCCAACAAAATGGGCGCTATGTCAACTTCTGAGTTGTTAACCTTTTCATTATCTATCTCATCATAGAGTTCTTGTATCGTTGAAAGGATTCCTGCTTCCGAATTTTGTGCTTCAAGAAACATTGGGGCGAGCATGGCAATGGCAAGTAGTAGTGTTTTCATGAGATCATAATTTACATTTACACAAACCTAGCATCCCCATCGCTCTAAAAAAACCAGTATTGAGGCAACCCCAATCTTCATTGAGGGAAACATCCATAAAAAAGGCCTCCGTTGGGAGGCCTCTCATTTATTCGCTGATTACTTTCTTTTGGTGGTTAATCGATTCTTGGTGAACCGCTTTAAACACCTTCAAGATAAATTCTTCGCTTAAATTCTGTTCTTCTCCTTGTAGAATCATCTTCCCAAGGATTTCATTCCATCGTTTGGTTTGGAGGATCGCCACATTGTTTTTCTTCTTCAATGCTCCGATCTCATCGCTAATGCGCATGCGCTTGCCTAGCATTTCGATCAATTGATGGTCTACCACATCGATCTTGGTACGGGCAGTTGCTAATTTGTTCTGAAACTCTATGGCATCACCCTCTTCTTTTCGAATTCGTAAATCTACTGTCATTTGATCCAGTACATCAGGTTTAATTTGCTGTTTGGCATCGCTCCAAGCATTATCGGGATCGTGATGCGTTTCTACCATAAGGCCATCGTAATTGAGGTCCAAGGCCGTTTGGCAGAGGTCGAAAATGATATCGCGACGTCCTGCGATGTGCGATGGGTCCAAAATCAATGGTAAGTCTGGAAAACGGTTTTGTAAATCGATGGGAATTTGCCATTCCGGATTATTGCGATAACGCGTTTTTTCATAGGTAGAAAATCCTCTATGAATCACTCCCAAGTTCTGCACATCGGCGCTATGGAAACGCTCTACTGCACCCAGCCAAAGAGCCAAATCGGGATTTACCGGATTCTTCACCAATACGGGTTTATCGGTCCCCCGAAGGGCCTCAGCAATCTCCTGAACAATGAATGGAGAAACCGTGGTCCTTGCCCCAATCCAAAGGATGTCCACATCGTGTTTTAGTGCCAAATCCACATGATTGGCATTGGCTACCTCTGTGGTAATCATCATGCCTGTTTCTTCCTTGGCCTTTTGTAACCACTTTAGCCCTAAGGCTCCTACCCCTTCAAAATTACCCGGACGGGTTCGTGGTTTCCAGATACCCGCTCGTAATACAGTAGCATCGGTATCCTTTAATTGATGTGCGATCGTCAAGACCTGTTCTTCGGTTTCGGCGCTGCAAGGTCCCGCAATAACCAAGGGATGTGCGAGCTCCATCGCATTCAACCAATTCCGTAATTCCTTCTTATTCTCCATGTTCTAAAACGTTTGTCAGTTCACTAGGCACATTCTTTCTGTTTTGTGTGTAAGTGCCTATAATTTTCAATTCCTTTACTACTCCTTCTAAGTCGTCCATAGCACCGTAAAATTGCTGTGGCGATTCGAAAATTACGTCCACAAAGAACGCATATTTCCAAGGAGTTCCCAATAAGGGTAGTGATTGTATTTTCGTTAAGTTTAATTGGTGTCCGGCCATAACCTCTAAGGCCTTGCTCAGTGTTCCCACTTCGCTTCCCAACACAAATTTCAAACTTGCTTTATTGGGTGTCTTTTTACTGAAGGTCTCGCCTCGCTTACCAATAAGCACAAAGCGGGTTTGGTTTTCTTTGATATCCTGAATATTGCTATCCAAAATCTTCAATCCGTAACGATCGGCCACCTGTTTTCCGGCAATGGCTGCCACGCCTTTCAGGTTATTTTCCTTGATTCGCTTGGCTTCGCTCGCCGTATCCTTTCCCTCTATGATCTTAAATTGCGGTGGAAACTTTCGGAGGTAATCTTTACACTGTAGGAGTGCCACGGGATGCGAATGTACCTCGAAAATATCGATGATGGACTCGCTCTCCAGAGACATGAGATACATCTGAATGTTCAGAAAGACCTCATCATAAATTTCGAAGCCGCCTGCTTCAATAAGGTTATAATTCGGTAAGATGGAACCGGCAATGCTGTTTTCTATAGCCAAAACCCCTAATTGTGCTTTGTCGTGCTTCACACTTTGGGTAACGGCATCGAAACTATCGCATTTTACCAGTTCAATTTCTTCGTTTGGGAAGAGTTTCTGAACGGCCTCATCATGGAAGGACCCCTCGATTCCTTGAATTGCAATTTTCATAATTCTATCATTTAAGTTGGACCATAAAAAAACCCGGAACATCTGTCCGGGTTTTCATTTTATATAATCGTTTACAATTAACTACATAACAACCCGGCTACCTCCGTGGAAATAGAAAAACCAAAAGTTGTAAAATGTAAAAAATCGTTTCATTGTTTCATTTGTTAATGCTAATGTACACAATGTTTTAAAACATGCAATATTTTTTTACGTTTTTATGAATATCTAGCATTATCTTCGTAGCCTATGTCCATAGAAGTAGCCAAAATCACCAAGTTTTACGGAGCGCAGAAGGCGCTGAACGAAATTTCATTCTCCATTAAAAAAGGAGAGATTGTTGGATTTTTGGGTCCCAATGGGGCTGGAAAATCGACCCTCATGAAAATATTGACTACGTATTTGAAAGCTTCGGACGGACAAGCTTCGGTAAATGGTCATGCCGTTTCTAATGAAGACAAAGAAGTTCAGAAAAGCATTGGATACCTTCCCGAACATAATCCTCTGTACTTGGAAATGTACGTGCGGGAGTATCTGGGTTTTAATGCTGAAGTGTACGGCGTTTCCAAATCGGAAGTAGATAAAGTAATTGAACTTACGGGACTAACGCCAGAGGCCCACAAACGGATTGAGCAACTTTCTAAAGGATATCGTCAACGTGTCGGACTGGCCAATGCACTACTTCACAATCCAGAAGTACTTATTTTGGATGAACCCACTACTGGACTCGACCCAAATCAGCTGATTGAAATTCGGGAACTCATTAAAACCGTGGGCAAAGAAAAGACCGTACTGTTGTCTACCCACATCATGCAGGAGGTAGAAGCGATCTGCGATCGTGTCATTATTATAAATAAAGGTGAAATCGTCTTAGATAAATCTCTGAATGATCTCAAAGAGGGCAAGCAACAGATCGTAGAAGTGGAATTCGATTACCGCGTAGAAGAAGTCGCTTTACAGCGCCTAGGTCATATAGACAAGGTAGAAAACAAAGAAGGCTTTGTGTATCATCTATATTTTAATACCGATGAAGATATGCGAGGTAAGGTATTCGATTTTGCACATGACAACGGACTGAAGATTCTTCAGTTACATCAAAAAAATACGACGTTGGAAAAACTGTTCGTAGAATTGACTAGTCCTCAATAATCAATCGCCCGGTATAAAACTCTTCAACCGATACAATCACAGGACGGTTCTTGGCAATCACATCTCCCAGACTTCTAATCTCCCCTTGAATGGAATTGATAGGGTATACAATCATTTTCTGGGTACTTCTGTGAAAGATATTAAGATCTTCAATAAGCAAGTTTTCCGCCTCTACCCTTGCGTCCCCGTCAAACAAATTGAAATTGGCTTCCTCGGCAGTACCACTTAAGTAATAATTGGAAATACCACTGGAAGCAATATTCAAAATACCTCCTTCGAACTGGATGCGGAAATCCCCATCAATATGGAATTCGTCCTCGTTATCTTGATCTTCAGAAATTAGCGTAAGCTCTGGGTAGGTTAAGGTTCCGTCACTCAATACGGCTAATCCAGAACTGTTTCTTATTTCAGAAATATTGGGTGAAGTAACAAATACCTTGGTAATACCGTAATCGCGTACCAAATTACAACCATTGTCGTTTTTAACACTCAATAGATTATTGCGTGATTCTACAACGATATCGTTCAACAGGTTTTCACCGGTTTCAACCACTACTTTTTGGAAAGGCCCTTCTTTAAGAATGAGTTGTACACGTTCGCGTACCAAAATCCTTTCGAAAGGAAGTACTTCGAATTCTTCTTGGACAATATCCCCAGCCGCTTGAAAGCAGTTTAATCCGTCCTCGCTATCGCACCCTAAAAAGAGCACCGCCACTAATATGCAACCTAAGAATCTTTTCATAATTATAATCGTACCCCAATTCCAAATTCAACACCTTCTGCTTTCGCCCAATGTGCTTTCACTGTTACGATAGCAAATAATTTGTCTTTATACACGTAGCGCTTCAACCCTAAACGGTTGTACCATCTATTTTCGAATTCGTAAGGCCAATATACATAGTATCCAATTTGTGATACGAATGCGGTCTTATAGAAGTTCAGCTCATGTCCCACAAATATTCCAGCCCTGCGGTAATCTTCATCTCCCGTAAGCCCATCTTCGGGGAACGCAACGGTTCTATAGCGAATGAACTCTTCCAAGAACTTAGAGTCGAAATAATCTACCCCTAATTGCAGGGTACTCTTGTAATTAATTCGCTTATCGGCGTAGGCGGAAACTGCCCAAAACGGGAATTGTCCCTGTCCTACTACGTCACTTTCGTTCCATCCGTAACGGAATATCAAGTTGTACTTAATGCGTTCTGCATGTTCATTACTTGGCCCATCCTCAATATCCATATATTGGGGTACGTTTTCGTGGTCGAAAAGATAGCTTAGCCCAGCATTAAATGCCCATGTATTGGTACTGTTATTGGGAGCCCTGAAATTGGCATTACTGTAGTGAATGATACTGAACCCAGCATGAAACCCTAGTCCTTCCCAAAGGTTCTCCCTTACATAGTTCAGTTTAAGGAAAGTAGTACTTAAAAAATCCGAACCAAATGCATTATTCTCGAAGTTGGTTTCTGGATCGTAAGGATTGGTAGTATAAGCAACACCTTGTCCCATACGGAAAACAAGGTTACGATTCAGGAAATACCAATTCATATGGGCGTACAAACCGTAGTTTTCTCCCAAAACTGGATTGTTGAAATCCTGATAGGTAAAGGTAAATCCCCAATCGGGATAATTGTAACGGCGTTCTGCTTCCCTATAGCCAAAAGTTTTTCGGTTATAGCTAAGAATCAATCCCTGCGGATGTTCAGTAATGAGGTGGGCGATGTCTGGGTTGTGTTCCAAAATACTTCCATAGTAAGCATCGGCCTCGATCTCAAAAACATTGGGTGGTTTTTCCTGTGAATGTACAACCACTCCCAGCAACAAAAAAACTACAACGAAAAAGGTATTCTTCATAATAATTCGAATGGCGCAAATATACACTAATCTTGAAATATTAAGCGACCTGTATAAATTTCTTCTACGTCTACTATAGGAGGCCTGTTCAAAGAAATAACATCGCCAGTACTTAAAATCTGTCCACGGATGCGTTCTTGCGGGTTTACGATCATTTTATTGGCGCTTCTGTGCAGTATCCTAAGATCATTTATAATAAGGTCTGGCCCTTCAAAACGTGGCACCTCATCCTGAAATGCGATACTCGCCTTTTCGGCAAATCCATCGATGTAAAAACCACTGTAGCCATTGGCATCTACCCGGAAATCTTGGCAATCTATAGTCATGGTGAAATCTCCACTCTTTCTGGAATCTTCAATACCACCCTCGGTATTACTTATCAATTCCAAAAAAGGGAAGCGAAGCACACCCTCACCAACCACATGGAATTCGCTGCTATTTCTAATTTCGGTAAGAACAGGCGTCGTAACAATAGCCTTGGTAATTCCAAAATCCCGGACAAAATTGCAACGGTTGCCATCCTTTACGATCAAAGTTCCCCCTTCTACCCTGACGGAAACATCATTCAAAAGGTTTTCTCCAGTTTCAATAAGTACTTCCTGTACATCGCCTTGACGAATGATCAAAGACACATCGTCTTCGATACGGATTTTTGAAAAAGCCGCCACAGTAAATTCGGTAGTAATGGTATCCCCTTTGGTTTGGAAGCAATCCAAAGCATCCTCGCTATCGCAAGCCATAAAGAAAACTGTCGCTATTAAAAGGAGTAACTTTTTCATTTATAATCGTATTCCTATTCCAAATTCTATCGCTTCCGCATTGGCAGCGTGGGTCTTCACCGTTGCCACACCAAACCATTGATCGGTTACATAGTATTTTACACCCACTCGAGAGTATACCCTCAATTCGTATTCGTACGGCCAATACAGATAATATCCCAATTGCGTGGGAATGGCCAAATCGCCAAGTCTAAATTCATGTCCAGCAAATATCCCTACGCGCTTGTAATCCTCATCACCATTCAAAGTGCTACTATTAAAAGCCAAGGCTCGGTATTCGATTTCCTTTTCCAAGAATTTTGAAAAGAAGGCTTCCACTCCAAACTGTATGGTGCTTTTGTAATTCAATCGTTTATCGGCAAAGGCGGTGAGTACCATAAAGGGGTGCTGTCCCAATCCAACAATGTCTCCTTCGTTCAGCCCTCCACGAATAACAAAGTTGTAGGTAATCTTTTCTGAAAAATCCTCCACCAAATCTTCTTCCACAAAGTCGATTTCAGTTTCAGCATCGAAATCATAGGAAATCCCAAGATTGGCCGCCAATATATTGGTTCCTGTGTTGGGTGCTTTAAAACTTCCGTTGGAATGGTGCACAAACACCAATCCAGCCCGAATCCCCAAACCATCAACAATCCGTTGCTTCTGAAAGTTGAGCATGACATAGGTGGAAGCCATAAAGTGACTTCCAAAGGCTGTGTTCTTAAAATTGGTGTCTATATCGAAAGGGTTCGTATTGTAGGCAATTCCCTGTCCCAATCGAAGGGTAAGATTCCGATTCAGAAAAAAGAAATTATAGTGACCGTAAAGCCCAAAATTTCTTTCCAGTACATCGGTATTGAAATCCTGATAAATAAAGGAGGCGCCCCATTCAGGATAATTATAGGCGCGTTGCCAATACTTTTCACCATTAGTCCTGCGGTTATAAGAGAGGATAAACCCGTTGGGTTGGTTGGTCACCAAATGGGCCACGTTTTTATTGTGACGGAGCATATACCCGTAGTAATACTGGCCATCCCAATAACTGGTTTCCCTTTGGTTTTCTTGTGAAAAAAGTGTCCAGGGGAACAAACACAATACGATCACATACCGCAACATGCGGGCAAAAATAAGAATTTAAAAAATCTGGGAGGCAATTGCCTTAATATTATCACTTTTTCCCATGGAATAGTAGTGCAATACTGGCACTCCAGCTTTCACCAATTCCTTACTTTGTTCCAAGCACCATTCGATCCCCACTTGCCGCACTTCCTTGTTGTCCTTGCATTTTACCACAGCCATGATGAGATCATCGGGTAGTTCTAGACTAAAACGATGCGGAATTAGATTCAGTTGTTTTTTGGTGGCAATCGGCTTAAGACCTGGAATGATAGGTACGGTAATGCCTTCGGCACGACACTTATCTACAAATTCAAAATAGCGCTTATTGTCGAAAAACATCTGGGTGACGATATAAGTAGCCCCTTTTTTGATTTTTTTCTTCAGAAAATGAATATCGCTATCCAAACTCGGAGCTTCCATATGTTTTTCGGGATAACCCGCCACCCCAATGCAGAAATCGGTTTGTGCCTGATTCTGAATTTCCTCATCCAGATACTGTCCATTGTTCAAATCGGAGATTTGGCTTACCAATTCGCTAGCGTAGTTGTGCCCATCTTTTTCAGGGGTAAAGTAGGTTTCGCTCTTCACGGCATCACCACGCAAAGCCATTACATTATCGATACCCAAGAAATTAAGATCGATCAAGAAGTTTTCTGTATCCTCCTTAGAAAATCCTCCGCAGAGTATATGCGGAATGGCGTCTACATTGTATTTATTCTGAATGGCAGCACAAATCCCAACCGTACCGGGACGCTTACGGACTACCTGCTTCTTTAGCAATCCATTATCCATTTCCTTATATACATATTCTTCCCGGTGATAGGTAACATCTATAAACGGGGGATTGAATTCCATTAACGGATCGATACTTTCGAAAATGGAGGTTATGTTCTGTCCTTTCAACGGAGGAAGAATTTCGAAAGAAAACTGGGTGTTTCCATTCGCTTTGGCTATATGTTCTGTTACTTTCATCTAATCTGCAATATTGGTTCGAAGCCATTTGGTGGCTTCTGCATCCGAAATGCCTTTTCGTTTGGCAAAATCGGTGATTTGGTCTTCTTTTATTTTCCCCAATCCGAAGTATCGGGATTCTGGACTTCCGAAATAATATCCAGAAACAGAAGCGGCTGGCCACATGGCCAAGTTTTCCGTGAGCTTCACCCCTATTTCTTCTTCCACCTGCAATAATTTCCAAATGGTCAATTTTTCCAAGTGATCCGGACAAGCAGGATATCCTGGGGCAGGGCGAATCCCCTTGTATTCTTCTTTAATTAAGGATTCGTTGGTAAGGTTCTCCTCACTGGCATAGCCCCAATGGGTCTTCCTTACCTGTTCGTGCAAGTATTCGGCGAAGGCTTCGGCCAAACGGTCGGCCAAGGCCTTTACCATAATACTGTTGTAATCATCATTTTCTTTTTCATAGGATTGGGCGAGTTCTTCCGTTCCAAAACCGGCCGAAACACAAAAACAGCCCATATAATCTTGTTTGCCCGATTCCTTGGGAGCAACAAAGTCTGCCAAGGCCAAATTGGGTCTTCCTGTTGCTTTTTTACTCTGTTGACGAAGCGTTCTAAACGTATACTCTTTGGAATCGTGACGTACCAAAATATCGTCATCTTCCACTGTTTGGGCTTCGAAAAGGCCAAAAATGGCGTTTGCTTTCAGCAATTTTTCGTCGATGATTTTTTGAAGCATATTCCCAGCATCCAAAAAGAGATCGGTCGCCTGTTGCCCCACTACTTCATCTTCGAGGATATTCGGGAAGCGTCCGTGTAGATCCCAACTTCTGAAGAAGGGTGTCCAATCGATATAGTCCTTCAATAATTCTAAATTGAAATCTTCTATCTTTTGAATGCCCAAGGCATTGGGTTTTACGATCTCCGATTTTTCCCAATCAATGGCATACTTATTTTCACGAGCTTCTTCAATCGTCACATAGGTCTTCGTCTTTTGACGATTTAAGAATCCTTCCCGGAAATCGGCATAATCCTGTTTCAAACCCGTTATATATGACTCCTTTTTGTCTTTCTGAAGCAAATCGCCAACCACGGTGACAGCTCTTGAAGCATCATTTACATGTATTACGGCATGTTGATACTGCGGATCGATCTTTACAGCGGTGTGTGCCTTACTGGTGGTAGCTCCTCCAATTAACAAGGGAACTTCGAAATCCTGTCGCTGCATTTCCTTGGCCAAGAAAACCATTTCGTCTAAAGATGGTGTAATGAGCCCACTCAATCCAATAATATCTACTTGATGCTCTTTTGCCTCAGCAATGATCCTTTCTGGTGGAACCATGACTCCAAGGTCTACAATCTCGTAGTTGTTACAGGCCAGTACTACCGATACAATGTTCTTTCCTATATCGTGCACATCTCCTTTTACAGTCGCCATCAAAATTTTACCGTTAGAGGAGGTAGCTTCATCCTTCTCGGCCGCAATGAAAGGTTCTAAGTAAGCTACTGCCTTTTTCATTACCCGAGCCGACTTCACCACTTGGGGCAGGAACATTTTCCCGCTTCCGAAAAGATCACCTACCACGTTCATCCCCGTCATCAGTTGCCCTTCGATCACCTGAATGGGTCTTTCTGAAGTTTGACGTGCTTCCTCTACATCTTCTATGATAAATTCATCGATACCTTTTACTAAGGCACGGGTAATACGATCCTGCAAGGGTTCTTCGCGCCAAGACAGATCTATGACTTTTTCTTTTTTAACGCCTTTTACCGTTTCGGCAAATTCGAGAAGACGTTCCGTAGCATCGTCACGTCGGTCTAACAAAACATCCTCTACATGCTCTAATAGATCCTTCGGAATGTCGTCGTAAACTTCCAACATCGCTGGGTTTACGATTCCCATGTTCATTCCCGCTTCTATAGCATGGTACAAGAAGGCAGAATGCATGGCCTCCCTAACAGTATTGTTCCCGCGGAAACTGAAGGACACATTGCTCACTCCCCCACTCACACTACAGTGTGGCAGGTTTTGACGTACCCAACGGGTTCCTTCTATGAAATCGGTCGCATTCTTTCGGTGCTCTTCCATTCCTGTAGCAACTGGGAAAATATTTAGGTCGAAGATGATGTCTTCTGGGGCAAATTTTACTTGATCTACCAAAATGCGATAACTTCGTTCGGCGATTTCGATACGGCGCTCATAGGTGTCTGCTTGCCCTACTTCATCAAAGGCCATAATGATTACAGCGGCACCATATCGTTTTATGAGTTTTGCCTGACGAATAAATTCCTCTTCCCCTTCCTTCAAACTTATGGAATTCACCACGCACTTTCCCTGCACGACTTGCAGTCCAGCTTCAATGATTTCCCATTTCGAACTATCGATCATGATCGGTACTCGGGCTATATCTGGTTCGGCCACGACGAGGTTCAGGAACTTGACCATGGCTTCTTTTCCATCGATAAGCCCATCGTCCATATTTATATCGATGATCTGTGCGCCTCCTTCTACTTGGTGACGAGCAATGGTCAATGCCTCTTCAAAATTCTCTTCCTTGATCAATCGAAGGAATTTCCGGGATCCCGCCACATTGGTACGCTCCCCCACATTGATGAAATTGCTTTCTGGGGTGATGATCAAGGGTTCTAATCCCGATAACTTCAAATATCTTTTCTCTGTTTCCATGAATGCTCCTTTCAAAAAGGTAAATTCTTCACATCTATATTACCACCCGAAAGGATGATTCCAACTTTCTTATTCTTAAATCGATCTTTTTCCCGTAATAGGGCCGCAAAGGGAACGGCACAGGAGGGTTCGATCACTATTTTCATGCGTTCCCAAATAAGTTGGAGCGCATCTATAATCTCTTGTTCCTCCACCCGAATGATTTCCGACACCAATTCCTTAATAATTGGGAAGTTCTTATCGCCTAGATGGGTTCTCAGTCCATCGGCAATGGTATCGGTGGTTTCATTGGTTTCAATTTTTCCAGATTGAAGAGAACGATAGGCGTCATCTGCATTAAAAGGCTCTCCTCCAATCACTTTACAATCCTTTCCAAAGTAGTGTGCGGCCAAGGCCGTCCCTGCTACCAATCCGCCACCTCCCACGGGAGTCATAAGCACATCCAAATCGGGATGGTCTTGCAATAATTCGACCCCTGAGGTTGCATTTCCCAAAATGACATCAATGTCGTTGGAAGGGTGCAAGAATGTAGCTCCTGTTTCCTCCTTAATCCTTTGAGAAGTGGACTCACGCGCTGCCAAAGTCGATTCGCATTCTGTAATAATGCCATCGTAAGCTTTTACAGCATTCTTTTTCACTTCAGGTGCATTCTTAGGCATTACGATATAAGCCGTAACCCCCAAGTTTTTGGCCGCCAATGCTACTGCCTGACCGAAATTCCCTGAAGAATGGGTCACAACGCCAGCTTTTTTATGGGCATCGGACAGGTTCCCAATGGCATTAAGTGCACCACGCATTTTAAAGGCTCCCATTTTCTGAAGGTTCTCGCATTTGAAAAACACTTCGCAGCCTGCCAAATCATTCAACAAGGTAGATTGCAATACGGGAGTACGGTGCGCAAAGGCCCATACCTGCTTACAGGCAGTTTCTATGTCATTTTTAACAGGAATCATGCAACGGGTAAGGTCAAAGGTCTGGGTTCGTATTGCTTTGCCAAATCGGCAATGGCTTTTATATGGGGTGGTGTAGTACCACAACAACCGCCAATGATATTAATTAATTTCTTGTCGAGATATTCCTTGATCTGAGCCGCCATTTGTTCGGGACTTTCATCGTACTCCCCAAAGGCATTAGGTAATCCCGCATTGGGATATGCCGAAATGGCAAATGGAGTACGATGCGCCACAACCTCTAAGTGCGGGGTAAGCTGTTTTGCCCCCAAAGCACAATTGAATCCAACACTTAGAATAGGAATATGCGATATGGATATTAAAAACGCTTCTGCTGTCTGACCGGAAAGGGTTCTTCCGGAAGCATCGGTAATGGTTCCGCTTACCATGATGGGAACTTCTATACCGCGTTCGTCCTTTACTTCTTCTATAGCAAAAAGTGCGGCTTTGGCATTGAGCGTATCGAAAATCGTTTCCACCAATAAAATATCTGAACCACCATCTAAAAGGGCTTCTGCTTGTTGTTTATAGGCAATGCGTAATTCATCAAAAGATATGGCCCTAAAGCCAGGGTCATTTACATCGGGGGAAAGACTGGCCGTCTTATTGGTAGGACCCATAGCTCCCGCCACAAAACGGGGTTTGTGCGGTTCTTTTTGGGTGAACTCGTCGGCCACCTTCTTGGCAATCTTAGCACTCTCGTAATTGAGTTCGTACACCAAATCTTCCATGTCGTAATCGGCCATGGCAATGGTTGTCCCAGAAAAGGTGTTGGTTTCTACAATGTCCGCACCAGCGGCGAAGTACTTCGCATGTACTTCGGCAATGGCTTTGGGTTGGGTTAAGGATAAAAGGTCATTATTTCCCTTCACGGGTTTATGAAAATCCTTAAACCGCTCTCCACGGAAATCCTCTTCGGTGAAATTATACCGCTGTAGCATGGTGCCCATAGCTCCATCTAGGATGAGGATGCGTTCTTCGAGTGCTTGATGCAATTTTTCTTTCATAGCAATTTTTTTGAATAAGTAAACTAACCTATCAAATAAGAAATGCCATCAAGAAAAAATAAAGGGAAATTGGTTTTGCGTTATCTATTCCCACAGCGGGATAGAATGTAGCACCTTCTTAGATACTGATAAGAATCAGCGTGAACTAAGGGTTGCTAAGGTTTCAAAGGGTCTATTCCCTCCACCTTTCTTGATAACAAATCAGTCTTTTAATGAACTGTGGACAAAGTAAAGGCATAAAATTGTTATACGCAACCCTATGTCCATTATTTTCCCAAATGTATGCCGCATTCCCTATGAGAAAGCGCCTTTACGGGATCGAAATAGTCGAATTCCAATGGGAGTTGATGTTTTTTAATGTAAGCGGTTACCTCGTCGTCGCTGTAATTATAAAAAGGACTCACTTTAAGGATTCCTGTTTCGGTAAGGCTTAATATATCCAACGAGTCACGAAATTGGGTCTGCCCCTTTCGAACATTACTGAACCAAACATCAGGTTTATACTGCTCGATTGCCCGTTTAAAAGGTTCCAGTTTTACTTGTTCTGAAAAAAGATCATGATTGGGATTGTCCCATTCGGGTCGGCCCAAGGTATGATCCAAAAAGGCTGTGGTCAACTTGGGGGTGAAAATATCTAGGTTTAATTGTAGACGTTCTGTAAGCGTCTGTACATGATGATATGTGGCAGGTGTATTATAGCCCGTATCGCACCAAATCACTGGAATTTCGGGTCTGTTTTGTGTACAGGCATGCAAAATAGCGGCAGAATAGGCTCCAAAACTAGTGGTGACGATGGGGTTTTCGGAAATCTCTAGGGCAAAATCAACTATGTCGTTAGGGGATTCATGACGTAGGTTGCGGTTGAATAGACTCAGGTTTTGAGGTGTGATTTTTTTCATATTATATTATTCCTATCGACTTAATAGGATAAACAAAAATACAATCTTACATTTAATGAGCAAGGGAAATCCATTAATTCTCCTTAACGAAGTCTTCTAGGGTGGTATTTTCTAGGATAGAAAGTGTATTGTCGCGTACCTGTACCATTAATCTATGCACGCTACATTGATGCTCGTCCGGACAGTCGTGGCACTTTTCGTAAAAGTTTAGGCTCACACAGGGCACCATAGCAATGGGACCTTCCAAAATACGGTATACAGCGGCTATGGAAATTTCCTCCGGCTTCTTCAAGAGATAGTAACCGCCTCCTTTTCCTTTTTTGGAACCTAGAAATCCCGTCTTCCGCATACTAAGCAGAATACTCTCCAAAAACTTCTGGGAGATATTCTCTGCTTCCGAAATCACCGAGATCTGAACCGGTTTTTCATCTTCTTGTTTGGCTAAAAAACTTAATGCTTTAAGTCCGTATTTTGTTTTGCGGGATAACATATTTGGTCTATTTACTCGATAAATATACTAGAAAACTAATCAATGGATTCCCCATTTATGAGAATTTCGTGAGAAACACTCACGCTACCCTCTAGGGTTATGGATACCGAACAATACTTGTCGAAACTAAGCTCTCCAGCGCGCTTTGCTTTCTTGGGATCTATATTACCTTCTAAGAAAATCCGTACCACAATAGATTCGAACGGCTTGGCCTGTTTTACTTCTTTTCGGAACCCTTCTACTTCCATATGATAGCCAGTAATTTCCTGCTTCTGTTTCTTAAGAATGGCAATGACATCGATGGCGCTACACCCTCCTACTCCCATTAACAGGAGTTCCATAGGACTTGCTCCCGCCGCTCCTTCTTGGGAGGTGTTGTCTATTCGGATGGGGACTCCGGTTTTCCCTTTTCCTTCGAAAAGGTAATCGTCATTAATTCGGTCCAGTATTACTTTCATATTTACTACTTTTCAATCTTTTGATAGGAAGCTACGATTCCTTTGATAAGGGCCGAGCTAAATCCATTGTGTTCCATTTCATTCAATCCAGCGATGGTACAACCCCTTGGGGTCGTTACCTTATCGATTTCAAATTCGGGATGTTCCCCATTTTGCATCAATAATTCTGCAGCACCCTTTACCGTCTGATTCACAATCTTACCAGCCACTTCGGCACTAAATCCAATCTGAATTCCCCCTTGCACCATGGCTCTAATAAACCGAAGCACAAAGGCAATTCCACAAGCTCCCAACACCGTAGCCGACTCCATTAAATCTTCATTAATGAAAACCGTCTCACCCAATTCGTCGAAAAGTGTGGTGACTAATTTCTTATGCGCTTCATTATCGTTATTGGCACATACACAAGTAATGGATTCTAAAATAGTGGTCGCCGTATTGGGCATGGCCCTAAAGACCGTTCCCGGTTCTTTAAGGCCCGACTCCAACTGCGCTATGGTGATTCCTGTGGCCAAGGAAACTACAATGTGATCTTTGGTAAAGACCTCCTCGAATTCTTTCAAAAAAGGCAGCATCTGGTGCGGCTTTAAGGCCAGCACTACCAATTGGGAATCGGCAATCGCTTTTCCATTATCGGAAGTAATGGTTACTCCCTTTTCTTCATACTCCTGTAAACTCGCTAAATTGCGCTTGGTAGCTATCAATTGTTCCGCTGCAAACGTTTCCCCTTCCAACAAACCGTTGAGAATGGATTTCCCAAGGTTTCCACATCCAATGATGGCTACTTTTCCCAAATCTTTCGTCATTTAATTTAATTTATCGCTTAATCGTAATATATCGCCAAATACACCACGTGCGGTTACGTCTGCTCCCGCGCCTGCACCTTGAATTACGATAGGACTGGTTCCGTAATTTTCAGTATAGATCTCGAAGAGGGAATCGCTTCCCTTTAATTGCCCCAACACCGAATTTTTAGGAACCGACACCAATTGTACATCCAATTTGGCCCCATCGTCTTCGGATAGGTCTCCGTGCAGATCGCCAACATAGCGCAGCACATGATCTTTGGCTTGGTTCTTTTTCTTTATGTGAAATGGCACGTCCAATTCCCCAATTCGTTCCAAAAAGTCTTCTTTAGAAACATTTCGTAACTCTTTTGGGATCAGATTCTGAATGGAAACATCTTCCAATTCATTATGCAAATCCAATTCACGCGCCAAAATTAGCAATTTTCTTCCCACATCGTTGCCACAAAGATCTTCTCTTGGGTCAGGTTCGGTTAATCCGTTGGAAATAGCACTGTGTATCACCTTGCTGAAAGGCACTTCTTCTTCAGAAAAAATATTGAAGATATAGCTCAGCGATCCCGAAAACACACCCTTAATTCGCGTAATATTTTCCCCGGAAAGGTGTAATAACTTAATGGTATCTATCAACGGTAAGCCCGCTCCTACATTGGTTTCGTACAAATACTCCTTGTCATAACGGTTCAATTCCTTTCGTAGGTCATTGTAAAAATCCAAGGATTTGGTATTTCCGATTTTATTGGAAGACACCAAGTGAAATCCATTCTGAATGAACAACGGATAATTTTCCACAAAATCCTTGCTCGGAGTATTGTCTACCGCAACAAGATTCTCCAATTTATGCTCTTGGGCAAAGTTGATGATTTTGGAAACGGGATAGGCTTCCCCCTGTTCCAGCTTGTCATATTTCCATTGGGCGGTAACTCCTTCCTTCTGAAGTAGCACGGTGGAAGAATTAGCCACTGCGAATACGTTGATCTCCAAATTTCTCCTTCTGGAAATCTCTGCTTTTTCGGCAATGATCTGATCGACCAACTTCCCTCCTACGTTCCCATGACCAAAGATGGCGATGTTTATTTTCTTTTTCTGAATCTGTTTTAAGTCGATCTTCGACTTTACGATCTCTTCTGTCTGTGCGCTCATGATCCGGGAATTAAACGAGTTCAACTTGTTTAGACTTCGAAGCAATTTCGAAGGCCTTTTCCAAATCCAAAATGAGGTCTACAGCATCTTCGATACCGCAGGACAGTCTAACGAGTGAATCCTTGATCCCAGCTTCCAATCTCCTTTCCCTGGGTACAGAGGCATGTGTCATTTGGGGAGGGTGACACAACAAACTTTTTACGCCCCCCAAACTTTCGGCCAATTTGAAATATTCCGTAGACGTGACAAAAGCATTGGCCGCCTCTACCGTATCATCTTTCAACGTAAAGGACACGATGCCTCCGAACAGCCCATTTTGCTGGCGCTTGGCAATCTCATGATTTTTATGTGAAACCAATCCAGGGAAATATACTTCCGCTACCGCTTCATGTTGCTGAAGGTATTCAGCCACTTTCTGAGCGTTTTCGCACTGTCGTTTGTAGCGAATCTCCAAAGTTTCAATACCGCGAATCGTCAAGAAACAATCCCATGGGCCCAAAATTCCACCGGACGCATTCTGAATGAACTTGATCTTTTCTGAAAGTTCTGGAGTCTTGGTCACTACCAATCCTGCAACCAAATCACTATGTCCTCCAATGTATTTGGTTCCACTATGAATAATGATGTCTGCTCCTAGTGAAAGGGGTTGTTGGGCAATGGGGCTGGCAAAGGTGTTGTCTACAACCAATAAGGCGCCTACACTTTTGGCGATCTCGGATATAGCTGAAATATCCGAAACCTTCAACGTTGGGTTGGTAGGCGATTCGATCCAAATGAATTTGGTTTTACTGCTCACGGCATTGGCAACGTTTTCGGCATCGGTGGTATCCACATACTTGATAGATATTCCCAATTTCTCGTACACGTGGGTAAACAATCGGTAAGCGCCACCGTAGATATCGTCTACGGCCACAATTTCGTCGCCAGCCGATAGTTGTTTTAAAACGGCATCTATGGCCGCCAATCCTGTGGCAAAGGCAAAAGCCCCGTCGCCTCCTTCCAATTGGGCCACCACGTTTTCGAGGGTTGCCCGTGTAGGATTGTTACTTCTTGCATAGTCGTATCCCTTGTTTACACCCGGAGCCTCTTGAATAAAGGTCGAGGTTTGATACACCGGTACGCTGATGGCTCCTGTTAGCGGATCGCTTGGGATGGAATGGATAATTTTTGTAGCACTCATTTTTCTAATTTTTTTGAGTTAATAAATTGATTAAACCAAAAAGTCAAAATGCGTCTTGAGACGAACTTTAATAGAAAAATGTTATTAAGAAAATAGGACCCAAATCGGAAGGACATGGGTCTTGCGTTATCTATCCCCAGAAATTCTGGCGTAGAATGTAGCACCTTCTTAGTTTTTGATTGGATAATCGCAAGCTAAGGGTTGCTAAGGCTTCAAAGGGTCTAATCCCTCCACCTTTCTTGATAACATTTCAATAAAGATTTGAACTTTGTGTGTACAAAGATTGCGACACAAAATTGAATTCTCCAAATTTTTTTTGAAATTTTATTTCACGGCCATGGCTTTTCCCTGAATAATTTCGGGGATGGATTTGCCCGTGATATGGCTCTCCAACCACGATAAAATATCGAGGTACAGGAAGCTGCGACGTTCGTAAGGATCGTCTTCATATTGCTTCAATTGATCGTATAATTTTTGGAATTCATTCTTCAACTGATGTGGATAAATATCGCCCAGTCCTCTCAAAAATCGTATCATTTCCTTCTGAACCTGATACAAATCTTCCATCTTAATAAGGAATTTATAGGTACTCTTTATGAGGCGCTCCAAATGATAATCTTCTCCTGCTTCATAGTGCGCCACGAGGTTGAGAATTCGGGAAAAACACAGTAAATCTTCCCTCATTTGAAGGGACTTGTTGCAAATGATTTTCTGAAGGTATTCTATGCACATTTTATTGCGTCCAGCACCAAAGTACAAGCAGGCAATCTTGTAGTACAAAATCATAATATGGTGCTCGTCAATCGTATCCCGATGTTCGTCGATGCCTTCTAAAACTTCCTTTACCAAGGGTAATCCCTCTTCAAATTTACCTTCCATAAAATGAAGGTTGATCTTATGCGAATACAGATGTAAAAAGATAAGACTTTCTATGTTCTCGCTTTTGGGAAAGGAATCCGAAGCGACCGCCATTTCTAGCTTTTCCAACGTTTCCTTAAATCGGCCAATGTCCTTGATATAGAACAAGGCCTCTAACAGATATTGCATTCCGCGTAAATAGAAAACGGGATTCAAAGTGATCATTTCGGGATGGCTATGGAAAAGCTCGGTCCATTTCAAAGAATACTTATAACAAGATCTGAAATCCTGAATCAGGAAACTATACCAGAGATATGCTTTGTTCAACCATAACTTTTCCCGAAACCCTAATTGCTCCACATCGAATTTAGGCATGCGATCATGAAAATACTGGGTGATGATCTTGTATTCTTCGTCGTTCTTTACATAGCCTTTCTTCAGGAAAATGCCGTATAGTTGCAGGGAAAGGTTACTCAATTTACTGGCGATTACATTCAGTTGACTTACATCCCGTGCTTCTATGGTAAGTTGATCGGCACGGTTGCTAATGCTACGGGTGATATACTGTGATTCTATCACCTTTTCCAACTCAATGATCTCGTAGGCAATGTTCTTTTCTTCATTTTGAAGTGCCAGGTTCTTGGCACGATCTAAAATCTTCAAACTCTGATTGTAAAGTCCTTTATGATATAGGATCGTAGCGAAATCTAATTGTTCCCTGAGATGAATCCGAACGTTCTGGTGCGAAGGATTTAAGCGAAGGCTTACCAAAAGCTGTTTGTACAAATGGGCTTTGATGTTAGAAAGCTGATTTTTGGTGATGGTGCCGCTTTTCAAAATCTGGGCCTCGTTATAGGTGGTTTGCTTCTCTAGGATCTGAAAAAGCCGCATGAATTTGGCATCCTCATTCACTCCCAATCGACCCACATACAATTTGAATTGCCGTTTTTCAGATTTGGATAAAGATTTTACCAGATCGAACAAATTATCTTTTTGGGTTTTGGGCATAGCAGAAAAATATTATTCAACTAATTAATTTTCAGTTATTTACAAAAAATAATTGTGCTTTTAACACCGTAAACCGAAACCGTAAAAATCCCGCCTTCAGTAATCCAAAATATAAATTCGTACTACAAATAGAAAATTATCCTTCAAAAATGTCGAAACAACAAATTCAAATTTTCGATACGACACTTCGCGACGGAGAACAGGTTCCCGGTTGTAAACTGAATACAGATCAAAAAATCATCATCGCACAACAGCTGGATTTGTTGGGTGTTGACGTGATCGAGGCTGGGTTTCCAATTTCCAGTCCTGGCGACTTTAAAAGTGTTCAGGCCGTTTCCGAAGTAGTACAAAATGCCACTGTATGTGGACTGACACGTGCGGTGCGGAAAGACATAGAAACAGCTGCGGAAGCACTGAAAAAGGCGAAAAAACCAAGAATCCATACCGGGATCGGAACTTCGGATTCGCACATAAAGCACAAATTCAAATCTACTAGGCAGGAAATCATAGAACGCGCCTTCGAAGCCGTACGATATGCCAAAACCTTTGTAGAGGATGTCGAATTTTATGCCGAAGATGCAGGCCGTACGGAGAATGAATACCTCGCAAGAGTGTGCGAAGCCGCCATTAAAGGTGGAGCCACCGTTCTGAACATTCCGGACACCACAGGGTATTGTCTTCCGAGTGAATACGGAGCCAAAATAAAGTACCTCAAGGAAAACGTGAAGGGCATAGAAAAGGCTATTCTTTCCTGCCATTGTCATAACGACCTAGGATTGGCCACGGCCAACTCCATAGAAGGAGCCATTCATGGTGCAAGACAGATAGAATGCACCATTAATGGTATAGGGGAACGGGCAGGAAATACCGCATTGGAAGAGGTCGTAATGATCCTAAAACAACATCCTTACTTAGACCTTCATACCAACGTACAAACCCAATTGCTGTATGAAACCAGTCAAATGGTTTCCAAGCATATGGGAATTTACACCCAGCCCAATAAAGCCATTGTAGGATCCAATGCCTTTGCACACAGTTCGGGGATTCACCAGGATGGAGTGATTAAGAATCGTGAAACCTACGAGATCATCGATCCGAAAAGTGTGGGCGTTACCGAATCGGCCATTGTACTTACCGCTAGAAGTGGACGTGCTGCTTTGGCCTACCGCGCTCGAAAAGTAGGATATGAATTGACCAAATTACAATTGGACGAGGTGTATGAGAATTTCTTGAATTTTGCCGATCGCAAGAAGGAAATTGCGGACGATGACATTCACGAAATCATTGAAACTTCTAACATTTTC
Source organism: Aureisphaera galaxeae (assembly GCF_028561275.1). Lineage (GTDB taxonomy): Bacteria > Bacteroidota > Bacteroidia > Flavobacteriales > Flavobacteriaceae > Aureisphaera > Aureisphaera galaxeae. The sequence continues at coordinate 869,748 of NZ_JAQQTF010000002.1, read as the reverse complement.
CAAGAACTTAGCGCTTAAACGTTCGAGAAGCTTATAGCTATGAAGAAAACTTTGTTCGATAAGGTCTGGGATGCCCATGTAGTAGATGCCATAGAAAATGGCCCCCAGATGCTATATATAGACCAACACCTCATCCATGAGGTAACCAGCCCGCAGGCCTTCCAAGCATTGGAAGAGCGTGGGATTCCTATTTTAAGGCCAGAGCAGATTGTCGCCACGGCCGATCATAACACGCCTACCTTAGATCAAGATAAGCCCGTAAAGGACCCATTGTCCAGACACCAGTTGGAACAACTCTCCAAAAACTGTGAAAAGAATGGTATTACCCTTTACGAATTGGGACATCAATACAACGGAATTGTCCACGTAATGGCTCCCGAATTGGGTATTACACGACCGGGAATGACAATGGTTTGTGGGGACAGCCACACCTCAACCCACGGTGCCTTTGGCAGTATTGCCTTTGGTATCGGGACGAGTCAGGTGGCACAGGTATTTGCCAGTCAATGCTTATTGCTGAAGAAACCTAAAAAAATGCGGGTTACGGTAAACGGAACCCTTAAAAATGGTGTATTGCCCAAAGATGTGATCCTTTATATCATTTCCCAGATCGGCACCAATGCCGGTACTGGATATTTCTGTGAATATGCGGGAGATGTTTTCGAAAACATGAGCATGGAGGGGCGTATGACCGTATGCAATATGAGCATTGAAATGGGAGCTCGTGGCGGAATGATTGCGCCCGACGAAACCACTTTCGAATATGTAAAAGGACGCAAGTTCGCTCCGAAGGGTGAAGCCTTGGAAGTGAAAATTGCTTATTGGAAGACCTTACCAACCGATGAAGGTGCCAAATTTGATAAAGAATATGTGTTCGATGCCCAGGATATTCTACCCATGGTGACCTACGGAACCAATCCGGGCATGGGCATAAAAATCAACGAACACATTCCTGAACAAAAAGATGCTTCCTTCCAAAAATCCTTGGCCTATATGGGATTTGAAGCGGGCGGACAGTTACTGGATACACCCATTAATTATGTATTCATTGGAAGCTGCACCAACTCGCGAATAGAAGATTTTCGCGTAGCTGCCTCTTTCATAAAAGGAAAACAAAAAGCAGAAAATGTGACGGCTTGGTTGGTTCCGGGAAGCAAGCAAGTAGAAGCGCAGATTATAGATGAAGGACTACGTGACATTTTTGAAGACGCCGGATTTCAATTACGCCAACCTGGATGTTCGGCTTGTCTAGCCATGAACGACGATAAGATTCCAGCAGGCGAGTATTGCGTCTCAACGTCTAACAGAAATTTTGAAGGAAGACAAGGACAGGGAGCACGAACCATCTTGGCAAGTCCCTTGGTAGCAGCTGCAACAGCAATAGAAGGAAAGATTGTGGACATTACAAAACAATTGAACTAATGGAAAAATTCAACACACTTACATCGACCGCCATTCCATTGGAAATTGAGCATGTAGATACTGATCAGATCATTCCTGCCCGTTTTTTGAAGGCGACCGATAAAAAAGGATTTGGCGATAATGTATTTCGGGATTGGCGCTTCCATAAAGATGAAAGCATCAATGAATCTTTCGTACTGAACGATTCAAAATATACCGGAAGCATCCTAGTAGCCGGAACCAACTTCGGTTGCGGATCAAGCCGAGAGCATGCTGCTTGGGCCTTGGTGGGATATGGATTCCGCGTAGTAGTTTCCAGTTTCTTTGCCGATATCTTTAAAGGTAATGCACTGAACAATGGACTGCTACCCGTACAGGTTTCTGAAGAATTCCTTCAGGAACTGTTTTCCATCATTAAAAGCAATCCCAATACCCAAATAACGGTCGATTTGGAAAACCAAGTCATTTCGGTGGAAGATGAACTTGAAGAAACCTTCGACATAGACCCTTATAAAAAAACGTGTTTGCTCAATGGATACGACGACATCGATTTCCTACTGAGCAAATTGGACAAAATAGAAGCATTTGAAGCCGCAAGGCCCTAAACACATTAAAATAGTAGCATGAAACTAAACATTGCAGTATTAGCAGGAGACGGAATTGGGCCCGAAGTAACCCAACAATCTATCAAAGCCTTAAAGGCCATTGCCTTGACATTCGATCATGAGTTTGTATTTAGATCAGCTCCCGTTGGGGCCATTGCCATAGATAAAACTGGATCGCCTCTACCCGATGAAACCTTGGCGCTTTGTAAGGCAAGTGATGCTATTTTATTTGGATCCATTGGGGATCCCAAATACGATAACGATCCTTCGGCACCCGTTCGTCCTGAACAAGGATTGCTCAAATTACGTAAGGAATTAGGGCTTTTTGCCAACATTCGGCCTGTAAAAGCCTATGATACCTTGCTGGATAAATCTCCGCTTAAAGTGGAAAATATTAAAGGTACAGACATTAGTATCTATCGGGAATTAACGGGTGGTATCTACTTCGGAGAAAAGAAGCAAAACAAGGAAGGCACCGAAGCCTCCGATCTTTGTCTCTACACTCGCGAAGAAATTGAACGCATTACTCATTTAGCTTTTAAAGCGGCTCTAGGTCGCAAGAAGAAAGTAACCTTGGTAGACAAAGCCAATGTATTAGAAAGTTCACGCCTTTGGCGTAAAGTAGTGACCGAAATAGGAACTGAATATCCCGATGTGGAGCTGGACTTCCTGTTTGTGGACAACGCCGCTATGCAATTGATATTAAACCCGAAGCAATTCGATGTGATCCTAACAGGAAATATGTTTGGTGATATTATTAGTGATGAAGCCAGTGTCATTGGAGGATCTATAGGCCTATTGGCTTCTGCCTCCATTGGTGGGGACATTGGCCTCTTTGAGCCCATTCACGGTTCTTTCCCCCAAGGTGCTGGAAAAGGAATAGCCAATCCTATCGCTTCCATTTTGAGTGCTGGAATGTTGTTAGAACATTTCGGATTGCACGAAGAGGCCAGCTTAATTACGGATGCCGTGGAAAAAGCATTGGAATTAGATATTACTACGCCCGATCTAAATCCCGGGAATGTAAATATTACCACAGATCGCGTAGGTGATTTTATTGAAGATTACCTCCTGAATCCCGATGATTCCAACCTCAACTTTACCAATATTCACTTAGGTCAGTCTACGATAATTTAGATTACAATAGATAAGTTAAGTTTTGTTAGTTAAGTATTAACCATCTTTTTAATTGTTGATAGGTCGAGATTTTCTCGGCCTTTTTTTCTTTATGCAACAACGCTTGGATCGGTTCGGGTAATTGAATCTGAGAAGCGATGTTCTCAGGAATGACATCCAAGAACTTTACCGGATGTGCCGTTTCTAGAAATACGCCTATCGAATTATCATTTTCTTGCAAAAATTCCTTCAGTGCCAAATACCCTATGGCTCCATGAGGATCGGCGATATAATCATGACTTTTGAAAAGGTACTGCATGGCTTCCCGGGTTTCATCATCAGAATAGCTATATCCCGAAAGATGGGATCGTAGTGTCTCTAAGTCATTATCGTAAATCTGTTGAATACGAACAAAGTTACTCGGCGCACCCACATCCATGGCATTGGAAATGGTTGCTACAGAAGGTTGAGTAATATAATTGCCCGTTTTTAAGTAGTCCGGAACGATTTTGTTGGCATTGGTACCCGTCACGAAATGATGCACTGGCAGCCCTAATTTTTGAGCCATCATCCCAGCACAGATATTTCCGAAATTACCGCTAGGTACTGAAAATACGATGTCTCTTCCTTGCGACTTCAACGTCTTATAAGCAAAGAAGTAATAGAACATCTGTGGTAGCCATCGAGCCACATTGATGGAATTAGCCGAAGTCAGAGTTCGCTTGCCTTCAAACTCACGATCCAGAAAGGCCTTTTTCACCATGGCCTGACAGTCGTCAAAGGTTCCTTCCACTTCAATAGCAGAAATATTCTTGCCTAAAGTGGTCAACTGCTTTTCCTGAATATCGCTCACCTTTCCACTGGGATACAAGATCACCACTTCTACACCTTCCACTTCATAGAATCCGCTGGCTACAGCGCCTCCCGTATCCCCAGAAGTGGCTACCAAAACCGTCACTTTTTCTCGAGTGTCCTTGTTTTTATTGAAATATCCCAAGCAACGGGCCATAAAACGTGCTCCAACGTCCTTGAATGCCAACGTGGGACCGTGATAGAGTTCCAAAACATGAACCCTCTCTTCTACTTCGTTTACTGGAAAATCGAAAGAAAGCACCTCACGAACGATGTCTTTTAAATCATTTTCAGGAATGTCTTCACCAACAAATTGTTTAATGGCTTCAAAAGCTATTTCCGCATGGTCCATTTCCTCGATCTTTTCAAAAAAGGCATCAGGCAAAGACTTGATCTCCGACGGAAAATACAATCCTTTATCGGGAGCCAAACCGTTTACAACGGCTTCCCGAAAACTGACTTTAGGTGCATTATGATTTAAGCTGTAATATATCATGGTTAGATAATTCTGGTTCCTTGGTTTCCGATACTGGAAACATAAATGTTATACTCTATTCCTTTGCCTTTGTAAACTTCGTCCATAAAATGAGCTGTCTTCTGCGCCTGTTCCTTTCCTTTGGACAAAGCAAAAATGGATGGCCCTGAGCCTGAAATTCCGGCGCCTACCGCTCCACTGGCGACAGCCGCTTCCTTTACCGCATCGAAATGGGGAATAAATAACTTACGTGCAGGTTCTACGATGATATCTTCTAACGAACGACCGATCAATTCATAATCGCTGGTATACAATCCACTGATTAATCCTCCTACATTGGACCATTGTTTCACAGCATCTTTTAGTGGTACCTTTTTGGGCAGCACATTGCGTCCGTCCTCGGTTTTCAGTTCTATTTGAGGATGTAAGACAGTTACGAACAAATCCTCCGGTGTAGGAATGGAAACAATCTCCAAAGGGTCATAACTGCGAATAAGTACGAATCCGCCATACAACGCAGCCGAAACATTATCCGCAATTTGTGCACCGCAGGCCACTTCTTCTCCTAGCATCCCGTATTTTACCAATTCTAATTGCGAAAATTTTCCATCTAAAAACTGATTTACCGCATAGGCCGATCCTGCACTGCTAGCGGCACTGCTTCCCAATCCGCTTCCGGGTTTGTATTTCTTTATTATTTCAATTTCCAAACCGAAGTCGGCCTTGGCATCTTCCAACATCTTTTGGGCGACAAAGCCAGCCGCATTCCTTTCGGTTTCAAAAGGAAGTTTGGCTCCTTCAATCTTAGTAATGACTACTTCGCCTTTATCTGAGGTTTTCTGAAATGTCATTTCATCCCCCAATTGTTGCAAGGCAAATCCCATAGCATCGAATCCGCAAGAAACATTAGCCACCGTGGCTGGTGAAAATATGTGTAATCGTTCCATATTATTTCTTTCCTAAACTGATGATATCCCCAAACAATCCCGAAGCCGTTACATCGGCCCCTGCTCCTGCTCCTTTGATAATGAGTGGCTGATCGGCATAACGTTCGGTATAAAACAGGACAATATTATCTTTTCCGTCTAAATTATAGAAAGGGCTTTCCAGCGCAACTTCTTTCAATCCAACAGAAGCCTTTCCATTATTGAATTGCGCCACATACTTCAATCGTTTTCCTTGACTATTGGCTTTCTCGAACAGCACATCAAAATGTTTAGCCTCGTCCTTCAAGGTTTCATAGAAGTCGTTTACTGAATCGGCTTCATTAGAAGCTTTTGGAAGAAAGGAGGTGTTTTCTATGTCTTCCAAATCGATTTCATTTCCACTCTCTCGAGCCAAGATCAATATCTTTCGGGCCACATCTACCCCACTCAAATCAATTCTTGGGTCTGGTTCGGTGTAGCCTTCATCCTGGGCTTGTTTTACAATATCATAAAAGGTATTGTCTGAAGAAAAATTATTGAATACAAAATTGAGACTACCCGATAATACGGCTTGAATAGAAGTTATTTTATCTCCCGAATTGATCAAGTTTTTCAAGGTATTGATCACTGGCAATCCCGCTCCTACATTGGTTTCAAACAAAAAAGGAGCATTGTACTTTCTAGAAAGCTCCTTCAATTCCTGATACTTAGTATATTCTGAAGAACAGGCAATCTTATTACAGGCTACAATGGCGATACTTTCCTTCAAATAAAAGTCATAACTAGCCGCCACATCTGCATTAGCCGTAATATCTACAAACACACTGTTTCGTAAGTTCATTTCCCGAATACTCGCTTGCCAAGCCTCTTCACTCTTGGTTTCTCCATCGTTCAACAAGGATTCCCATTGGGAAAGATCGATTCCCGCCTCATTAAAGACCATTTTTCGGGAATTGCTCAATCCGGTCACTTTCAAATTCAAAAACAAATGCTCATACAGATATTCCTGTTGCTGTTTTATCTGCGCCAATAGACGATGTCCCACATTCCCAACTCCAACAATGAATAGATTCAAGGACTTCACTTGGCGTTCAAAAAAGCGGTAATGAAGGGTATTCAATGCTTTCTTCACGTCACGCCGGGCAATAACGGCCGATATATTCCGCTCGGAAGCTCCTTGAGCAATGGCCCGGATATTCACATTGTTCTTGCCTAAGGAACTGAACATTTTTCCACTTACGCCTTGATAATTTTTTAGGCCATCCCCAATTACCGAGATGATCGCATGGTCATCCTCGGAAATGATAGGATCGATAGTGCCTAAGGAAATTTCATAGGCAAATTCGCCATTAATTGCCTCGGAAGCAGTAGTGACATCCTCGCTTTTAATGGCCAAGCAAATAGAATGCTCTGAAGAAGCTTGGGTGATCATAACGACGTTCACCTTAACAGAAGAAAGCGCTTCGAATAAGCGTCGGGAAATGCCAGGAATGCCAACCATGCCATTGCCTTCTAAGGTGAGCAAGGCAATATCTGGCAAATGACTGATTCCTTTTACGGGGCCATTTTGACTTTGCACTTCATCATGAATATACGTTCCAACAGCATCCGGATCGAAAGTGTTTTTAATGATGATCGGGATTTTCTGTTCCAATACAGGACGAATAGTAGGTGGATACAGAACCTTGGCTCCGAAGTGGGACAATTCCATTGCCTCTGGATAGGATAGTTTTTTGATGGGGAATGCTTGCTTTACCCATTTAGGATTGGCGGTGAACATTCCGCTTACATCGGTCCAGATTTCCAAAACCGAAGCATTTAATGCGGCAGCCAGGATGGCTGCTGTATAGTCGGAACCTCCGCGACCCAAGGTAGTAGCATCACCAGCTTCATTTAGGGAAACAAAACCCGGCATGATGGTAACTCTTGCATTACTGTTTTTGAAGAACGCCTGAATGTTCTTTTCAGTCGTTTCGGTTTGGACTTGGGCCTGCGTGAAGTGGGAATCGGTTACGATCAATTCCCGACTGTCCTTTAATTGAGAAGCTGGCACTTTCGCCTTCAAAGCTTCCGAAATCATATAGGAAGAAAGCACTTCTCCAAAACTCAACACCTTGTCCTTGGTTTTATCTGAAAACTCATTGATGAGATAAATCCCTTGCACGATAGTTTGTAAATCTTTCAACAGCTCTTGCAAACGTTCCTGCGCATCGTAGCTCAATCCCAATTCGTTGGCCGTTCGCAAATGCCGATCCTTTATCTGCCTTAATACTTCTTTGTAATCTTCATCCTTGGCATTGGCCTTTTCACCGGCTTGAAATAAGGTATCGGTGATACCTCCCAATGCGGAAACCACTACCACAAGGGCTTTGTCCTTGCTTTTCGCTTCCAAAATAGCGATCACCTTTTGGATGTTTTCCGAATTGGCGACTGAAGTCCCCCCAAACTTTAGTACTTCCATGATTGTATATGTTGTTGATTCATCATTTAGTTTCTTTTATGGCATAAAAAAAGCCTTCCGTTTCGGGAAGGCCTTCTATTTTGTTATATAAAACAATACCATCCCTGCCGTCAGCTAGTGCCGGTAGTTGTCGTGGTGGTATTTGTAATGATATGCTTCATTGTTCCATACAAATGTTTGAAAAGAATTTTAGAAATCAAAATTTCGTGGGTTATTTTTCGAATATTTCTAAATCATACCAAAAACTGGAACAATTCGGGCTTGTCGTTTAGATAATCCTGATAAAATTGATGGGCTTTCATGCGCGCTACCAAGGGTTCAAAATCTTCGGGTGACTTCAACTCCAACCCTACCACCGCCGAACCGGTAGACCGATTTGTCTTCTTAGTATACTCGAAATAGGTAATATCATCCTCCGGACCCAACACCTGCGTAAGGAATTGTCGCAAAGCACCTGCTCGTTGTGGAAACTTCACTATGAAATAATGTTTCACGTTGGCATAGAGCAAGGCCCTTTCTTTAATTTCAGCGGTTCGAGTAATATCGTTATTACTACCACTGACCACACAGGCCACCTTTTTCCCTTTAATTTCTTCGGAATAGTAGTCTAAGGCAGCCACACTCAATGCTCCCGCTGGTTCTACGATAATGCCATCCTTGTTGTACAATTCCAACAAGGTTTCACAAATCTTTCCTTCGGGAACCGTAATCACTTCATGTAAGGTATCCTTACATATCTGAAAGTTTCGTTCTCCCACCTGCTTTACTGCAGCACCGTCCACAAATTTTTCGATCTGCGGTAAATACACATTCTTTCCCTGCTCTATCGATCTTTTCATGGCAGGAGCACCTTCCGGTTCTACCCCAATGATTTTGGTTGAAGGTGACAATTGTTGAAAAACACTGCTCAATCCTGCAGCCAATCCGCCACCGCCGACAGGTACAAAGACATAGTCCAAGGGCTCCGACGATTGCTCTAAAATCTCCAATCCAATAGTACCCTGGCCTTCAATCACCTTTTCATCATCAAACGGATGGATGAATGTCTTTTTCTCTGCCTTTGAAACGAGCATTGCTGCTCCGTACGCATCATCGAAGGTATCCCCTTCGAGACAAACTTCTACGTACCCTTCACCAAAATGCTGGACCTGCTCAATCTTCTGCATGGGTGTGGTAGCGGGCATATAAATGGTTCCTTTTACTTTGAGCAATTTACAGGACAAGGCCACCCCTTGGGCATGATTCCCAGCACTGGCACAGATGACACCCTGTTCCCGTTCCAATCCTACCAAAGTGGCCATTTTATGATAGGCTCCACGGATTTTATAGGATCGGACAGGCTGAAGGTCTTCCCGTTTCAGATACACGTCACCCCCGAACAAGCGGGAGTGTCGTTGGCTTTTCAGTAGTGGTGTTTTTACCACTACGCCCTCCAATAAAGAAGCTGCCTCTTCTACAGCGGTAACTGTAGGTCGATATATAGAAACGACTTCCATTAGCCAACAGCAACCAGTTCTTCCTGAGCAGCGATGTTGATCGCCTTCATATTGGTCATAGCACTTCTCAATGTCTTGCCTACAGTTTCGATCTCATGAGACGCAATGGCTTCATTCACTTCAATAAGCTCCACATTATCGATATTTTCAGCATCACGATCCCTACCTATATCTTCTAAACTGATTTGCTCCATGAATTCGGCCAACAATGGTTTGGCAGCATGATCGAATAAATAGCAACCGTATTCTGCGGTATCGGAAATGATCCTGTTCATCTCGTAGAGCTTCTTGCGGGCTACTGTATTTGCAATAAGCGGTAATTCGTGTAACGACTCGTAGTAGGCCGATTCTGCAATGATTCCGGAAGCTACCATGGTATCGAAAGCCAATTCTACACCCGCCTTCACAAAGGCGACCATCAAAGTACCATGATCGAAATAGGTTTGTTCTGAAATATGTTCAGCGGTGATTTCTGTCTTTTCGAAAGCCGTTTCTGCCGTAGCAGCTCTCCAACGTAATAAATCGGCATCGTCATTGGCCCAATCGGCCATCATTCCAGAAGAAAATCTTCCGCTTATGATATCGTCCATATGCTTTTCAAACAATGGCGTAAGTAAGGTTCGTAACTCTTCCGAAAGTTGATAGGCTCTTATCTTCGCTCCATTGGAAAGACGATCCATCATGTGGGTAATTCCTCCATGTTTTAGGGCTTCGGTAATGGTTTCCCAACCATACTGAATGAGCTTAGCAGCATATCCCTTTTCCACTCCCAAGGCTACCATTTTATCAAAACAAAGGATCGATGCTGTTTGCAACACGCCACATAGAATGGTCTGCTCTCCCATAAGATCGCTCTTTACCTCAGCCACGAAGGATGATTCCAAAACACCCGCTCTATGCCCTCCTGTGGCAAAGGCGTAGGCTTTGGCTTGATCCCATCCTTTTCCTTCAGGATCGTTCTGTGGATGTACAGCAATCAAAGTTGGCACTCCAAATCCTCGTTTGTATTCTTCGCGCACTTCACTTCCGGGACATTTGGGAGCCACCATGATTACGGTAATATCTTCACGCACCTGCATGCCTTCTTCCACAATATTGAAGCCATGTGAGTAGGACAATGTGGCGCCTTGTTTCATAAGCGGCATTACGGCATTCACCACACTCGTATGTTGCTTATCCGGTGTTAGATTACAAACCAAATCGGCCGAGGGAATTAATTCTTCATAGGTTCCCACTTCAAATCCATTGTTCGTTGCGTTTTGATAGGAAGGTCTTTTTTCTGCAATGGAAGAAGCACGGAGCGCATAGGAAACATCCAGGCCAGAGTCGCGCATGTTCATTCCTTGATTCAGGCCTTGGGCACCGCATCCTACAATGACCACTTTTTTGTTCTCGAGGGCTTTAATGCCATCCTGAAATTCGGAAGCTTCCATAAATCGGCACTGTCCCAATTGAGCCAATTGTTCACGTAATGAGAGGGTATTGAAATAATTTTTCATCGTTTTATTATTATGCTTGAAATGCGGTTAGTAATGGACTAATGTTTAAGGATTCCTTGGTAATGGCAATACGTGCTGAACGTACAAATTGCATAATCCCAAAAGGTTTTAGTTGTTGGTATAGGGATTCTATTTCGCTTCTGCGCCCGGCTTTTTCGAGTACAAAAAACTCGCGCTCTACAGTGACAATGCGCACATTGCTTGCCGAAATGATTTTCTGAATGTTAGGATCTTCGAAAAAGAGATCACTCTGAATTTTGAAAAGGCAACACTCCTGATAAATGGTTTCTTCATCCATATGATAATAGGCCCGAATGACATCGACCTGCTTTTCTATCTGACCAATAATCTTCTGAATCTGTGGTTCGGTCACCTTCACCACAATGGTCCATCGGGATACCCCTTCAATTTCAGAAATGGAAGTGTTGATACTTTCAATATTGATGTGCCGACGTTGAAAAATGGCCGAAATACGATTCAGCAATCCCACGTTGTTTTCGGTATAAATGGAAACAGTGTACAGTTTCTTTTCTTCTGAACTCATATCGTTTTCTTTAGCTGTTTTATAATTATTCCAATCGGATATCGGATACTGATGCTCCCGACGGAATCATTGGGAATACATTGTCTTCCTTTTCTACACATACTTCCAAGAAGTACGGTCCTTCAAATTGAATCATATCACGAACTGCTTCATGCAATTCTTCTCGTTTTGTGACTCTATCCGCTTCTATGTGATAGCCTTTGGCAATACTCACAAAATCGGGATTGGTCATTTCGGTTGAGGCGTAGCGCTTTTCGAAAAACAACTGCTGCCACTGCCGTACCATTCCCAAAAACTCATTGTTAAGCACCACAATCTTTACGGGTGTTCTATTCTGAAAGATGGTTCCCAGTTCCTGAATGGTCATTTGGTATCCCCCATCGCCAATCACGGCAATAACTTCTCTTTCGGGAGCCGCCATTTTGGCTCCAATAGCTGCTGGTAGGGCAAAGCCCATGGTTCCTAATCCACCAGAAGTGATATTACTTCGTGTTTCGTTGAACTCGGCATAACGACAGGCAATCATCTGATGCTGTCCCACATCACTTACAATGGCAGCCTTGCCTTCACTTTCTTTGTTAATGGCAAGCATTACCTCACCCATGGTTAATCCTTCCTTAGTTGGGAATAGATCATTCTGAATGACCTTTTCCTGCTCTACGGCCTGCAATTCGGTAAAACGTTGTCGCCAAGCAGTATGTTCATTAGGTTGTAGTAAGGGTATAAGTTCTGAAAGTGTGGTCTTGGCGTCTCCCAATACAGCCACATCAACAGGAACGTTTTTATTGATTTCAGCTGGATCGATTTCAAAATGAATGATCTTGGCCTGCTTGGCATAGGTATTTAAATCTCCGGTTACACGATCATCGAATCGCATACCAATAGCTATCAGCACATCACATTCGTTAGTCAAGATATTGGGCGCATAGTTCCCATGCATTCCTACCATCCCAACATTTAACGGATGAGCAGTAGGAATAGCCGAAGCCCCTAAAATGGTCCAAGCAGCTGGAACTCCCGTTTTTTCGACCATGGTTTTCAATTCCTCTTCGGCCTTGCCTAAAATCACGCCCTGTCCCCAAACAATGAAGGGCTTTTTGGCGTTATTGATCAGATCTGCCGCTTCCTGCAGTGCATTCGGGTCGCATTGAGGAACGGGGTGGTAACTTCGAATGGCCGAACATTTTTCATAGGCGAAATCGAAACTTTCGAACTGCGCATTCTTGGTAATATCGATCAATACCGGTCCCGGTCTTCCGCTTTGAGCAATATAAAAGGCTTTGGCAAAGATTTCGGGAATTTCTGAAGCCTTCGTTATCTGATAATTCCATTTGGTTACCGGTGTAGAAATACCGATGATATCGGTTTCCTGAAAGGCATCTGTGCCCAAAAGGTGTGCTCCTACCTGCCCGGTGATGCAAACCATGGGTGTAGAATCGATCATCGCATCTGCAATTCCTGTAATGAGATTGGTAGCTCCTGGACCCGAAGTAGCAATAGCAACCCCTACTTTTCCTGAAATTCGGGCATAGCCCTGCGCGGCATGGGTAGCCCCTTGTTCGTGTCGGGTTAAAATATGTTGGAGTTGATCTTGGTATTTATAAAACTCATCGTATACGGGCATAATGGCTCCGCCAGGATAGCCATAGACAGTCTCCACACCTTCGGCCAATAAACAATGAACGACCGCTTCGCTTCCTGCCATATGGGTTTTGGTAGCCTTTGAAGTCTTGGTTTGAGTTACGGTTTGTAATTCCATAATTTTATTTTTAGATGTGAAGATTAAAACTCATCGGTTACACAGCCTTGTGAGGCCGATGAAACCGTTTTTGCGTATTTGTACAGTACTCCTTTTCTGAATTTGAGCGGTGGTGCCGTCCAGTTTTCCTTTCGGGCAGCCAATTCTGCGTCGCTTACGTGCAACTGAATTGAATTCTGCTCAGCATCGATAGTGATTTCATCCCCATTTTCAACCAAGGCGAGGGTTCCTCCCTCTTGAGCTTCTGGGGTGATATGTCCCACTACAAAACCATGGGTTCCTCCTGAAAAGCGGCCATCGGTAATGAGGGCAACTTCTTTCCCCAATCCCGCTCCCATAATGGCAGCAGTAGGCTTCAACATTTCGGGCATTCCGGGCCCTCCTTTGGGGCCTTCGTACCGGATGACTACTACATCCCCTTTTTCTACTTTTCCTTCGGCTATGCCCAGGTTTACTTCAAACTCGCTATTGAATACTTTGGCTTTGCCCGTAAACTTTAGCCCTTCTTTTCCTGTAATCTTGGCCACACAGCCTTCTGCGGCTAGATTTCCGAACAACATTTGAAGATGCCCAGAAGGTTTAATGGGTTTTTCAACAGGATGAATTACATCCTGCCCTTCAGGAAGATTGGGTGCATCGATTACATTTTCGGCCAAGGTTTTACCGGTAACCGTTAGACAATCTCCATGCAACAATCCTTTTCTAAGGAGGTATTTTAGCACGGCGGGAATTCCACCCAGTTCGTGAATGTCTTCCATCAGATATTTTCCGCTAGGTTTTAAATCGGCCAAGAAAGGTGTGCTATCGCTTATGGCCTGAAAATCCCTCAGGGTAAAGGGAATGTCCGCAGCTCTGGCAATTGCCAAGAAGTGAAGCACTGCATTGGTAGATCCACCGAGCACCGTCACCAATCGAACTGCATTTTCCAGTGACTTTCGGGTGACTATATCACTAGGTTTGATGTCCTTTTCCAATAAAGTTCGCATGGCTTCTCCCGCAGCTACCGATTCATTCTTTTTCTCGTCACTTAAAGCAGGATTGGAGGCATTGTAGGGCAATGCCATCCCCAATGCTTCAATGGCTGAAGCCATCGTATTGGCCGTGTACATCCCGCCACAAGCTCCCGCTCCTGGACAGGCTTTTTCTACCACTTGTTGGTATTCGGTTTCGGTAATGGTGCCTGCTACTTTGCTTCCCCATGCTTCAAATGCAGAAACCACGTCCAGTTTCTTTCCATTGTGGCAACCAGAATCAATAGTTCCCCCATACACAAGAATGGAAGGGCGATTGAGTCGGATCATGGCCATTAAAGCACCGGGCATATTCTTGTCGCAGCCTACGACCGTAATGAGTCCGTCATAACTCATGGCCTGCACCACCGTTTCCATGGAATCGGCAATAATGTCCCTAGAAGGCAATGAATAACGCATTCCCGGAGTTCCCATGGAAATGCCATCGCTTACCCCAATGGTGTTGAAAATAAGTCCGACCAATCCTTCATTCTGGGTTCCTTCTTTAGCGCGTTTCGCCAAATCGTTTAAGTGCATATTGCACGGATTTCCCTCGTATCCCGTACTGGCAATCCCTACAAATGGCTTTTCGAAATCCTCACGCGTGAGTCCTATGGCGTGCAACATGGCTTGGGCTGCTGGTTGCGTGGGATCCTGGGTTACTGTTTTGCTGTATTTGTTGAGTTCCATTAGTATGCGGGTTCAAAAAAGTGAGTAGTATGTGCCCGTACGAGCTTTTGGTACAATTCCGAAAGGCGATATCCCAAGGTTTCTTTCCAAGGTTTGTTGAATTCCTTGCCATCCAAGGACTTTATGGGAGCTATCTCCGCAGCGGTTCCCGTGAAGAAGGCACCATCGGCTTTGTATACATCGCTAGGCGTAAAATGTTTCTCTAGGATTACGATTTCCAGTTCCTCGGCCATTTCGAAAACCGTTTGTCGAGTGATTCCTGAAAGGATATTCCCTAATGGACAGGTATAGAGCACGCCATTCTTTTCGTAGAAAAAATTGGCTCCCGGCCCTTCGGCCACATAACCGTACTGATCCAACAACAGGGCTTCATCATATCCATTAGCCTTAGCTTCGGTCGTGGCCATGATAGAATTGGTATAGTGACCAACGAGTTTTGCCTGAATGTGGGTGGATTTCGGATTGGGTCTCTGATACGAAGAGGTCATGAGCCTCACTTCTTTAGTTCCTAAATACTTGCCCCATTCCCAAGCGCACAGCAATAGGTGCGATTTCTCGGCGGGTTGTAAAGTCATCATCTCTCCTTGGTACAACAATGGGCGGATGTAGGCATCTTCGAAACCATTCTTATCTAAGAGTTCATAGCTCAATTTGATCAATTCATCCACCGAATAAGGACAGGGAATGTGCATGACCTCCGCAGAGTACAGAAAACGTTCGTAATGCTCTTTGGCTTTAAAAATCTGCGGACCGTCGTCGGTTTGGTACGCCCGGATTCCTTCGAAGACCCCATTGCCATAATGAAGGGTTTGGGAATAGAGTCCTGTTTGTGCTTCGCTTGCTTTGATCCAAGCACCGTCTAAATACACTTGTGTTTCCTGATCGTAATACATGACTTGTTAAATTAGATCGAAAGTAGACCATCCTTCACGCAGTGAGATTTCGTTTTTTACGTTTTGGAAGATGTCTAATTTCAATTGGTTTTGATTTATTTAATTGATTTACAGTTATTTAAATTCATTTTCATTCCGATGTTCACTTTTATGTATTGGGCATAAAAAAAGACCTGTATCGCGCTGATACAGGTCTTTTTAATGGGTCATGACTGTCTGCATCAGCGCCGGAAGGGCGAGACGATAATAATGACAGTAATGACAATTGTATGCTTCATATGTATTCCAACAAAAAAGCCTTCCCGTTTTCTGGGAAGGCTTTTTCGATATATTATTTTGTTATAATATCAATGAATACCGTCCCGCATCGTCATGGAATGACAATGTTAATAATGACAGTAATGACATTTTGGATATTCATCTATACAAATGTTTGGAAAAGTTTTTTAGAAATCAAAATTTATTTTCGCTCTTTTCTCGATTTTACTAATCCGCTCACTGAGAAAATTAGCAAAATAAGTAGTGTTGCTCCTACTAGAACCGTGAAAATTATATCGGATAGATATTCGAAATCATAGTTAATCCAAAAAATCAGTCCGTATAGGCAAATTCCGATCGTAGCGATATAAAACCAAGGATCTTTGTATTTCTTTATAGACATAATAATCTCTAATATTCTAACTCTTGATCTCGAAGATATTGTAAATATTTAGATTAAAGTCCTATTTTTAATTTTCACAATACCATATTCATGAAATCCCTTCCCTTTTTCCTATTCCTTCTATTGAATGGAATCTTAGTTCAAGCTCAAGAAACCCTTCAATTCCCAAACGATTATCTGGGTATCTATACTGGAACACTTCACATAGATGCTGAACGAGGGAAACAAGACATTCCTATGGAGTTTCATCTTACCGAAACCGATTCTACAGGTGTTTACAACTATATTTTGGTATATGGCGCGGGAGATAAACGACAGGAACGCAACTATACCCTTATTGAAAAGGACCCAAAAAAGGGAATCTATGCGGTAGATGAGAATAACGGTATCATTTTGGACGATAAGGTTATTGACAATAGAATGTACGCCCTCTTCGAAGTAGGAGGTAATTTGTTGACCACATTCATCACGTTTGAAAAGGACCATATGGTATTCGAAATTGTCTTCGCACCCAAGGATCGAAAAAATGTAACCTATGCTGAGGGAGAGGAGCAAACAGAGGTTATTTCCTACCCCATAACAACCGTGCAAAGAGCTGTGCTTCAGAAACAGTAAAAAGCTTTTGTAGTTTTGCGAGAATGCTTACATTTGCCGTCACAATTTGAGGACAGATTTGACTGATTGCAACCTCGAGAAAAAATGCTAAAGGCAGTGTTAACTTCCCGACCCATTCTCGTCAAATCTTACCTCTAAACAGAAGTTATTTTTTTAAAACCATTGTATGGCATATTTATTTACTTCAGAAAGTGTATCTGAAGGACACCCAGATAAAGTTGCAGATCAGATTAGTGATGCATTAATCGATAATTTCTTGGCCTTCGATCCCCAATCGAAAGTAGCCTGCGAAACCTTGGTAACCACAGGACAGGTAGTACTGGCCGGAGAGGTAAAGTCTAACATATACCTAGATGTACAAAAGATCGCTAGGGACGTGATTAACCGTATTGGTTATACTAAAGGTGAATATCAGTTCGACGGAAATAGTTGCGGTGTGCTTTCTGCCATTCACGAACAGAGTGATGACATTAACCGTGGGGTGGATCGTGAATCTAAAGAAGAACAAGGTGCCGGGGACCAAGGAATGATGTTTGGTTATGCTACGCGCGAAACTGACAATTTTATGCCCTTGGCGTTGGACCTATCCCACCGCATCCTAAAAGAGCTGGCTGCCATGCGTCGCGACGGAAGTGAAATTGGATACTTGCGCCCTGACTCTAAAAGTCAGGTAACCATAGAATACGACAATGACAATAGACCAGCGCGTATCGACTCTATTGTAGTATCTACCCAGCATGACGAATTTGATACAGACGATGAAAGGATGTTGGCTCAAATTAAGGACGACATTATTAATATTTTAATCCCTAGAATTAAGGCGCAATCCAAGCCAGAGATCCAAGCCTTGTTTAATGACGATATAACCTATCACATTAACCCTACTGGGAAGTTTGTAATAGGAGGTCCTCACGGGGATACCGGATTGACCGGACGTAAGATCATTGTAGATACTTACGGAGGAAAAGGTGCTCACGGAGGTGGTGCTTTTAGTGGAAAAGACCCTAGTAAAGTAGACCGCTCTGCAGCGTATGCCACAAGGCATATTGCCAAAAACCTAGTAGCTGCTGGATTGTGTGATGAAGTGTTGGTGCAGGTAAGTTACGCAATCGGTGTGGTTGAGCCTATGGGAATCTTTGTGGATACCTATGACACTTCTAATGTGGATATGACCGACGGTGAGATTGCAAACAAAGTTTCTGAGATTTTCGACATGCGCCCTGCCGCTATTGAAGAACGTTTAAAGCTACGTCAGCCTATGTATTCAGAAACAGCAGCCTATGGCCATATGGGACGAATCAATGAAGTGGTTTCCAAAACATTTACCACCCCTAACGGAGAAAAGAAAACGGTTGAGGTAGAATTGTTCACCTGGGAAAAATTAGATTACGTAGATAAGGTAAAAGCCGCTTTTGGACTTTAGAACCTGATCATTATAATAGATACAGCCCCCTCAATAGAGGGGGTTTTTTATTTAGATAATATTGTGATTTTTAGCCTTTTGAACAGCTTCTATTTTACTGTGTACCTGCAACTTTTTGTAGATGTTTTCAATATGTTTTCGAACCGTACTGGGTGATAAAAAGAGATTGTCTGCGATGCTGGTATAGCTTAGTCCGGTACTCAGCTGCTCCAACACTTCGACTTCCCGTTTGGAAAGGGAAATCTCTTCTTTATCCTTTTGGTTTTCGATATTGAGCGGGTTGCGGAGTAACTTCAAGGTTTTTAATGCTATGGAAGGATTCATAGCGGCACCGCCATTCAGGGTTTCTTTTATTCCATTATACAATCCCTCGGGATCTATTTCCTTCAACAAATAACCATCGGCACCGGCTTTAATGGAATTGAAGATATGCTCGTCATTATCGAAAGCCGTAAGCATAATGATTTTAATCTGAGGATACTTTTGCTTTACGACTTGCGTAGCCTCTATGCCATTCAACACAGGCATTTCTATATCCATGAGGATGACATCGAGATTATGGTTTTCTTCCAATTTGGTCAATAATTCACTTCCATTCAAGGAAGTATGTTTTACCACCACATCGTCGAAAAAAGACAGCTTTTCCTTAATCGCATGAATAAGGAAAGTATTATCGTCTACAATGGCCACTTTAATATTCATAATTCGATGTCCTTTTGAATTCGCAATGCTTCTTTCAGATTTCGAAGTAGAAAGTCGTAAGCATTCAATCCCTTCTCTCGGTACTGTATCTGATGGCTGTGTTGCGTAATCATTTCATTTATTCTTTGTGTTCTATTCAAAAACACTTGTTGTAATCTATGGTTTTGAAATCGAAATAGCCCTATCATAAACAAACAGATAGAAGCTACGCTAACAACCAATAGAATGGGGATTCCTGTCACTACTTTCATTCTGTAAAGGTAGGTATCCGCTGCCTTGAGAAATATACGTCATTTGCCGTATTTAAACTGCAAATTGACTTTTGTTCCCTTGCCTACTTCTGAAGTCACCTCAACCCCACCATTAAGATCCCGTGCCCTTTTTTTCATATTCGCCAAACCATTACCCCTTTCAACCGTATCCATATCGAACCCTTTTCCATTATCGGTTATCCTTACAACCATTTCTTCATCATTGGTTTTTGAAAGGGCCACATCTATTTCACTCGCTTCCGCATACTTTAGGGCGTTGTTCACTGCTTCTTGAATAATACGATACACGTTCATTCCTTGAATCGACGTAAGCTCCGTTTCTTTGGAAATTCCATCGGCCACATTAAAATTGAATACCACTCGATCGCTGGCCCCTCCGGCTTTATCCATAAAGTTGGCGATACGCGCCTGAAGGTCTTCGAAACTGATCTCCGTCTTGTTCATGGCCCAAATGGTATCCCTCAATTCGTATATGGTCTGGGTCGTAAATTCACTAATAGCACCCAGTTTTTCCGTCACTTTTTCATCTCCCCCTTTCATTTTGAATTTGAGGTTGTCTACAGAAGAAGTTACGAATGTAAGCTGGGAGCCGATATTATCATGTAAATCCCTGGAAATACGCAATCGTTGTTCCTGAAGCTTATTTTGGGTTTCGATCTTAGCAAGCGCGGCCTTCAATTCACCTTCTTTCTTGAGCTGACGGTTTTTCAGTTTTTGTTGGTTGAATAATAAATACCCCAATAATCCCAGTACCAAGGCCAATCCGAAGCCTCCAAAGATCCAAGTGTTCTTTCTACGGACCTGCAAGTCCTTTTCGGCCAGTTCTGCCCGTTGGGTAAGGATTTCCTTTTCCTTTTTCTCCGTTTGGTACTTGGTTTCCAACTCGTTCACTTTGTTCTTTACATCGACAGAAGCTACCGAATCGGACAGGGCAACCCGTGCCTTATAATAACTCAAAGCCTCTTTGTAATTGCCTTGTCTTTGGTGCAAACGGCTCAATAAATACATGGTACGCCTTCTAATGTTCACGTCCTTTATACGGGTGGCAATATCCAATCCTTGAACGAGATACTTCTCAGCTTCTTCATATTCCTTTTTGAACTGGTAGGTATCTCCCAGATTAATGGAAGCCGTCATCATGGAATTCATGTCATTCAATTCTTCGGCACGCTTCAAAGCCAGTTTCCCGTATCGTATTCCTTCATCAAATTCTTCAACGGTGGTGTTGATCAACGCAAGATTGATATAGGAAATGGTAACCCCACGATCGTAATTGGATTCTTCGCTAAGCCGCAGTGCATTTTGATAGTACATCTTGGCGGTATCCAATTTCTCCATGCTCAGCAATTTAATGCCATGCCTACGGTACACGTTACCAAGATTATGATAGGAAGAAACCGTACCTACGATATTGCCCACCTCCTTCTTTAATGCTATGGATTTCAGAAAATATTCTTTTGCTTTATCATATTCCTTAAGACTATGATGCACCAAACCAATATTATTATAAGATTTAGCTACTCCATTTACATCGCCAAATTCTTCGGCAATATTGGCCGAAAGAATATGCATGTTGATGGCCTTTTCGAACTGTCCCAGATAATCGTATATGACAGCCAAATTGTTATAACAAATAGCGAGATCTGGTTTGTTGCCTTCAGATTCTATATAGTTTATGGCTCCCAAAAAGATCTCTTCGGAAGCCTCATATTCGGCAAGGCCCAAAGCACGACGTCCTTCCAAAATTAAATAGGTACTGTGAAGGTCATAATCCTCTTTAGGATCGATCATGGGTTCGGCCAATTTCAAATAGTGCTGTACCGAATCGAAACGGGTTTTGTGGTCATACACCCACGCATAGCCAAAGTGGGCCCTGGCTTTCATTTCTTCGTCCTTGAGCGCATCGGCAATATCCTCCAATCGCTTATAAAGCACAATAGAAGAATCTAAATTCACCTCCATATAACTCTTTGCCAAGTCTCTGATAATGGTGGCTTCGTCCGTTGGATTTTTTGCTGCTTGTAAGGCGAGATGTAAACTATCAATTTGTGCGGCCTTCTCTTGCGCCCATATAAAATGGCACGAAAGCAGCAAAACGCAGCATATACGTATTACTCTAGGGGTCATCTTATGGTTGTTAGTTAGTTGTACTCTAATTTACAAAATAATGTAGAAAGCCATAAAGGGCTTGCCTGGCAGTATCCAAACAAGCCCTTTCTAAGCCACATTTTACTTCATATTACGGGAGAGTACCCCTTGGCTCCATTCCCCAATCTGCTGTTTCAAATCTTTGTCGTGGTAATACCCTCGACCATGGTATTTTCCGTTATCCCAAAGCCCTCCGTAATAGGCTTTGTCCTTGAAGAAATAGCGACCGCCTCCATGGAATTGTCCCTTGCTATTGAACATTCCTGCATAGGCATCGCCACTGACAAAGGAATAATACCCCATGTGCATCACGCCATTTTTAAAGTATCCAGTAAATACATCCCCATTGGACCATTTGTAGCGGCCGTATGAGTTTTGGCAATCTCCTGCAATACAACCGGTCTCCACCTTATTGTCATAGAAATTATAAGGGGTAGAAATCGACCCATTCACATAGTATCCGCGCTCCCATTTTTCATTGATCTTAGAATAACCGTTGCCATTCATTTTACCGTTCTTGTACATTCCGGTTTTACTATCTCCGCCGTCGGCCAGGTACACTCCAAAGCCTTCCTGTTTACCTTCCTTCCAAAAACCGATGTGCTTTCCGGTACCCGTCCAATAATACATTCCATAGCCATCACGTTGGCCATTCTTCCAGAATCCCTCGTAATAATCGTCTCCATAGGTCTTATATCCCCATCCATTTTGGCAATCGCCAGAACATCCGGATCCACTGGATGTGGCAGATACACTGGAAGGAGTGTTCACCTGTGGTGTGCTCACCGAACTAGTCGAAGAAGAAGGCTCTTCGCCAAAGTACACGTAACTCTTTTCCGAACTTACCTTTCCAAATTTATCCAAATACGATAAGGGATTTCCATGCTTATCGTACTTCATGGCAGAATTCTTGGATTGCCCACTGTACTCCCCATCTTTATAATAGCTCACATACCGGTTCTCCTTTTTTTCGGGATTCGAAGATTTGTAATGGGAACTTACCTTAAGATATCCACTTTCATTGGCATAACTGTACGTTGTTGTAGAAGTTTCATTAATGGCATTGTAAAACCCATCACTTCTAATCAGTCGATTCTGACTGTCATAGGTATAGCGGTTTTGCAGTTCATTATCCTCCAAGCGATATTTCTCAAGTACATTCCCTTTGGAATCATAGGTGTACTTTTCACCAATGTTCAAAGCGGTAGCCTTAATTAATACGTTCTTGTTGGAGTCTAGAATCACATTATACGTAACGGGGCTTCCGGCATAGGTGCTTACGATCTTATAAAGATTCCCAGAAGAATCGTAATGAAAATCTGTCGTTAATCCCAAAAGGCTTTCATCCTTTAGCAGATATCCTTTTTCATTGAAATGGAAGGTCCCCAACCAGTCATTGTATTGTTTTACAGGACCCTTTAAATTGAATTGACTTTTGTGGTACCGCACCGTAAAAGGATTTAAGGGTGTAGCATCGCTTCGCTTCGTTTGTCCCATTACCGCTACGGGCAACAGTAGTACGATTACTAAAATTTGAACAAGTGTTTTCATCATTGAAAGTTTATTATGCGTTATTCTGAAAAGAGGCCGCCGCAACAAGCGACCCCTTTTAATCGACCACAAATACTCCTCTCATCTGCGGTCACAACTCAACCATTGGCTAGTTAGTTAAATCATAGGCGTAAATGGAATTGGAATCGGCTTTGTAATAGAGCACGCCTCCAAAATCGTCTACGGTATATTCAGGTTTTTTATCTTTAAGAATGATCTCTTTCTCCTTGGCTCCGGTATCCTTGTTTAGTTTCACCAAACCAACACCTTCGTCCAATTTGGTCAATACAAACTGAGCATTCGCTGTAGCCGAAGTCGCTTTGAAGCGTTTCAACATTTCGGCGATAGATGCTCCCGATGCGGCCGCCATGCTATCGCCCATATTGGCATAAGCTTCACCTCGGGACGTATAATACCCAAGACGGTTGCGGTTGCGGTTGGCTTCGGCATAGGATGCTGTAGCCGTTGCGGCAGTAGCTACCGCCAGTGCCCCCATTAAAATGGCTCCAAAGGCACTCTTGCCGGGTGCTCTGTGATACTCATGCCAGTTCTGGTTTCCTTCCCAGTTTAAAAGCATCATATTCTGGTCGCTGGTCAATAGAATTCCACCGTCCCTAACTTCTACACCTGTAGGGTCTTCTTTCCCGTCGAATTTAGATTCGGCCAAAGTAGATACGGTTCCGCTGCTGGCATCCACTGCAAATAGTTTTTCGTCTGCGCTAATAAGGTAGCGCTGGTTTTTTTCATCGTAATCCGATGCTACGGCATCCGCTCTTTTGTACTTGAGCGGTTTGCTCCACACCTGCTCCCCGGTATCTAAATTTACAATATTTGCATCTTCTGAGGTAATATAGATCAATCCTTGAGGTGTATTTGCCATGGTGAGGATGTTTTCGCCAGTCTTTAGAGGCTTCTTGAAAAGGGTTTTTCCTTCAAAAGAAATCTTGTTGATTCCCCCTTCGTAAATTCCAAATAAGATACCATCATCCATGATATAGAAATGCTGTACATACCCTTTGGTTTTGGGTGCTTTCTCCCAAAGGTCATCTCCATTCGAAGCACTTAAGAAAGCGATTTTCGATTCGGAACGGCCCGAAGCCAATTTCATTAGTTTAGACTTGCCTGAGTTATCCACGTTACTCACTATGGCCAATCCTTGGGGAAGGATTTCGAAATTGACCACTTTCCCTTTCACCTTGTGCGGATCTTCCCAAAGCAGGTTTCCGTTGGCTCCAATTTTGTGCACTTTGGTATTACCTCCATTGGGAGCTACTTCGAATCCGTAGATTTCCTGCTCGGTCTCATCGGCTACCATCCATTTAATATCGTCCGACTTTGTACTCCATTCCATAGTCCCTGTTTCCATATTGATTTTCTTAAGGGCTTTTGTTGTAGGAATGATGAGTCCACTTTTCAGCATAAGGGGTCTTCCGCTTACGGTTTCAGATCCCTTAAATTTGAAAAAACTTTCCTGCTGTCCCGTATTGAGGTCATACACTGCAACAGCCGAGGCAAATTGCTCTTTCGATCTGCGCTGCCCGCTCACCACCAATTTGTTCTGTGGCATCATAACATCGCAGGTCATGATCATTTTCCAACCGTTGTCCTCGGTACTGAAGAGCTTCTTTCCGGACATATAGTCAATCACGGCTTTTTTGGTCGTCATGGCACCGAATCCGGTTTGCCCAACCACCACATAAGGTGCACGAGGAACGAAGAAGAGCTCCTCGGGTTTTACACGCCCGTAATCGGTAAAGTTGAATAGCAGATCGTTACTTCCTGGTTTAATCCCTACCAATCCATCATTAGTAGCTACTACCATGGTTCCCCCTTCGGTTAGGGTCATGTCATTGATCTTGGCCCCAACATCGTACTGAAAATCGGGAGCTTCTGCCCTTTGCGCATGTGCTAGCGATAAGCACAGGATGGCACAAAGGAAGATCGCATTTTTTAACGTTGAAGTTTTCATAATTCTGGTTTTAAGTTGATGGTTCAAAGGTGCAAATCCATCGATTTCAATTCAATAAGGCAATTGACGTATATTGATTACTAGGGCATTAGATATTTCAACAAAAAAAAACCGAAAGCAGAACTAGGTCCTGCTCCCGGTCACGCATAAAAACCTCAACGTATGAGATTCTTGTATGCTCTTAATTGTCGAAGGAAATCTTGAATTGTCCTTCGCTAATCATTTTAGTCGACATATCAGCTGCGTTATACCCTTCGAAAGAGAAGGTTCCCTCTGCGCCATTGTCATCTTGGGAGGTAATCGTAATCTCTCCTGCTTGCAGGCCCCCTACAGACGCAGATGCTAAATTGGATGCCCAAACATTGGCCGTTTGCCCCACCAGTTCACCATACTGAATCTGGT
Organism: Aureisphaera galaxeae; assembly: GCF_028561275.1. Taxonomy (GTDB): domain Bacteria; phylum Bacteroidota; class Bacteroidia; order Flavobacteriales; family Flavobacteriaceae; genus Aureisphaera; species Aureisphaera galaxeae. The sequence continues at coordinate 844,278 of NZ_JAQQTF010000002.1, read as the reverse complement.
TGGTGTTGCTAATATTATCTCCTGTGGTATACGTTCCTGGACCATTGAAATCAATGATGGAGAAATTGATAAAATCACCGTTGTTAGTGCTTCCTTGACCTGTTAGTAGGGAAGTCCCATTGGTCGTGGTAAAGGTTCCTCCGATAAGGGTGGCCGGGTTTGTGGAAGCGGCAAAATCGGCTCCATCAATCTTAGCAGAAAAGGCCTCTCCTCCACCACCTGTAGTTCCACTGTCCCCAGCATCGTCATCGTTGCTACAGGAAATTATAAGCGTTGAAAGGAGGAATAGAAATAATACACTTTTAAAGGTTTTCATAATTGTTGGGTTTTGTAGTTAGTATGGGTACAAAGGTGCTACAACCCGACAGGCAATTCAATACGACAATTGCCCTATTATGAGAAAGATAGATGTGGTAATCGTGCTTGAAGACGTACTATTTTATCCTTGAGATTATCTAGAAAAACCTGATGTTCGGTACTTTGGGGATGAAAAGGTTTATGCGCCAATCCTCTTTGTATGGTATCGATTTCTTTTTGAATAGGTAGTGTTTCTGAGGCCACCCAAACTGAATTGAATTTCTCCCAGATGATGGCAATGGCCGTTTCATTGGGATGGATCATATCTTTTTCATAAAACCGATAATCGCGCAACTCGTCCATCATGATTTCATAGGAAGGAAAATAGTGCGTAGCTTCTGTAGATGCGACTACTTCGTGGATAGCTGTAATAAGATGCGACTTGCTCAAATTGTTCTCCGGCAGTCCTTCTTTAATGTGCCGTACCGGCGATACCGTAAAGAGTATTTGTACTTTGGGGTTTACTTTTTGAATGGCAACAACCATCTCCTCGAGACATTTGGAAATTTCATTCATTGTCAACAGTTCCTTTGAAAATTCCTTTTGCGGAATCTTATGGCAATTGGCCACAATCTCATTCGTTTCTTTGAAGCGGTGTACCCAAGCGGTTCCTAAGCTGAAGATGATATGCGAACTCTGTATCAGTGTCTCTTTTAAACCAGATAATAGTTCATTCAACCGTTTCAGGTATTCTTCCTTTTCCGTATCGAATACCAGCGAATGTACCGCAAAACAATGCCAAACGCTATCTTTTTTGAAAATGTCCTTTTCAGTAAAAAATGCATCTGTAAGTGCCCTTGTCACCAATTTGGAAATGGAAACCGGGTTAAAAAGGATTCCGAAAGGATTCTGAAGGTTCTGAAACTTGAAATATTCCAGTTGCGCTCCTATATGTTCGGTAAAGCAAGATCCCAATAACAGTAGTTGCGAATCGTAATCGATCTGATTCTTTTCTGGTACTAACCGTATATGGGTCTGTAAGTCCAATTTAATTTAAGTATGCCTTTGCCGCAGCCAGTGCTTCGGGTATTCCCGCAGGATTCTTTCCTCCAGCAGTTGCGAAGAAAGGTTGTCCCCCTCCGCCACCTTGGATGTGTTTTCCAAGTTCACGGACAATTTGCCCTGCATTCAGCTCCTTGCTTCCTACCAAATCTTTGGAAATATAACAGGTTAGCAACGCTTTACCGCCTGCATTGGAACCAAAAATAAGGAATAGGTTTTCCAGTTCCCCTCCTAATTCGAAGGCGAGGTCTTTCATTCCACCAGCATCCAAATCCAATTCCTTGGCCAAGAACTGTACACCATTCACCTCGGTGATTTCGGACTTTAAGTCCCCTTTAAGGTTCTTCGCCTTGTCCTTCAGCAATTGCTGGATTTGCTTTTGCATTTCGTTGTTCTCTTCCTGCAATTTTTGAATGGTACTTACAGGATCCTGTGAATTGTTCAACAGTTTCTGAACGCCTTTCAAACTTTCACTTCTATTCACGAAGTAATCCTTAGCTGCATCGCCCGTAATAGCTTCGATACGACGGATTCCGCTTGCCACTGCACTTTCAGAAGTAATGATAAAATGCCAAATATCTTGGGTACAACTTACGTGGGTTCCCCCACATAGTTCCATGGATTTTCCAAACTTGATCGCACGCACGGTATCTCCATACTTTTCACCAAACAGTGCCAAGGCACCTTCGTCGATGGCTTGTTGGTAAGGAATGTTGCGCTTCTCTTCCAAATCGATACCCTCGCGAATTCGGGCATTCACAAAATCCTCTACCTGACGCAGTTCTTCATCGGTCACCTTACTGAAATGCGAGAAATCGAAACGCATATACCTACTATGTACCATAGATCCCTTTTGGGTAACGTGATCTCCCAATACATTACGTAATGCCTGATGCAACAGGTGCGTAGCGGTATGGTTAGAGGCTGTACGAGCACGTTGCAGTTTATCTACCACGGCTTTGAACTTCTCTTCGGGATGACGTGGAAGGTTCTTTGCAAAATGAACAATTAGGTTATTCTCTTTCTTGGTATCTACAATATATACCACTTCTCCGTTGGAAGCTTCCAAATATCCTTTGTCACCCACCTGTCCACCACCTTCGGGGTAAAAAGGTGTCATATTGAATACGAGCTGGTACAACTCCCCTTCTTTCTTGCTTTCTACTTTTCGGTAACGGGTAATCTTTACGTTGGTTTCTAACATATCGTACCCTACGAACTCTTCTTCAGAATCGTCTTCTAGCACCACCCAATCGCCCGTCTCCACTTTGGTAGCGGCACGGGAACGGTCTTTCTGCTTCTGAAGCTCGGCCTGAAATCCATCTTCATCATAATCATAGCCACGTTCCCTAAGAATAAGAGCCGTTAGGTCTTTTGGGAACCCGTAGGTATCGTACAATTCGAAGACCTTTACTCCAGAAATCTCTTTTTCCGCAGTATTTTTAATTACATTCTCCAACAATACCAATCCTTGATCCAAGGTGCGTAAGAAAGAAGCTTCCTCTTCACGAATTACGTTGGTGATAAGATTCTTTTCCGAAACCAATTCTGGGAATGCCTTCCCCATTTGCTTTACCAAGGTAGGCACCAACTTATGGATAAAAGGCTCTTTTTTGTCCAAAAATGTAAATCCGTAGCGAATCGCTCTACGAAGGATACGACGGATTACATATCCAGCTCCCGAATTGCTCGGCAATTGCCCATCGGCAATGGAAAACGCTACTGCGCGAACGTGATCGCTAATCACACGAATGGCAATATCCACTTTCTCATCCTTACCGTAATTGGTATTGGTAATGGCTTCTACCTCACGGATAAGCGGGGTAAATACATCGGTATCGTAGTTACTCTGCTTTCCTTGCAGTACCATACAAAGGCGCTCAAAGCCCATTCCAGTATCTACATGTTGTTCGGGAAGCTTTTCAAGGCTCTTGTCCGCCTTGCGATTAAATTGCATGAATACCAAGTTCCAGATTTCTACCACTTGAGGATGATCCTGATTTACCAAGGTAGCACCGTCCAATTTCGCCTTATCTTCTTCAGATCTAATATCTACGTGAATTTCGGAACAGGGGCCGCAAGGTCCTTGTTCACCCATTTCCCAGAAATTATCGTGCTTGCTTCCATTTAGGATACGGTCTTCGGCGATATGTTCCTTCCAGAAGTTATAGGCTTCATTGTCGCGTTCCAGTCCTTCGGCATCATCTCCTTCAAAAATGGTGACGTAAATGATATTCTTATCAATTTTTACCACTTCGGTCAAGAATTCCCAGGCCCAAGCAATGGCTTCTTTCTTGAAATAATCGCCAAAACTCCAGTTCCCCAGCATTTCGAACATGGTGTGGTGATAGGTATCCATCCCCACTTCTTCCAAGTCGTTATGCTTTCCGCTTACGCGAAGGCACTTTTGGGTATCGGTTACACGCTTGTTTTTCGCTTCCTTATTTCCCAAGAAGAACTCCTTAAATTGATTCATCCCTGCATTGGTGAACATCAACGTAGGATCATCCTTAATCACCATGGGTGCCGAAGGAACAATAGCGTGTGTTTTCGATTCGAAAAATTTCAAAAATTGGCTTCGTATTTCAGAAGAAGTCATAAAAATCGATTAATTGAATTTACGTATATTGTGTGGCCAAACAATTTCTAAATTTGCCCAGCGTTACACACATATGGTAACGCTTTCTATCAACCGCAAAAATAGGACTTTTTATTTATGTCTAAGGTAAAATATTACTACGATAGCGATACGCTATCCTACCGAAAAATAGAGCCCAAAAAAGGTAGGAAATTTGGTTTTGTAGCACTCTTCTTTGTTGCTGCAATTCTATTTGGTTTGCTAGGGGTGTTAATCCTATACAATATTCCCGGGATAGAGACTCCCAAAGAGAAGTCCATGAAGCGTGAATTGGCGAATTTAGAGTTTCAGTATGAAATCTTGAATCGTAAGATGTCCCAAGCCGAAGAGGTATTGGAAGATTTGGCCAACCGTGACAATAATCTATACCGCGTATATTTTGAAGCGAATCCCATTCCCGAAGAGCAGCGAAAAGCTGGTTTTGGAGGAATCAATCGCTACAAGGAACTGGAAGGGTATGACAACTCCAACCTTATCATTAATTCGAGCCAGCGACTGGACATTTTGACCAAGCAGATTGTGGTACAATCGCGATCATTGGATGAGATCACCCAATTGGCTGAAGAAAAGGAGCAGTTACTGGAGGCCATTCCTGCCATTCAACCCGTAAATAATGAAGACCTTACCCGTATGGCCTCAGGATATGGATATAGAACCGATCCATTTACAAAAGCGCGGAAATTTCACTGGGGAATGGACTTTACTGCCCCGCGCGGCACACCCGTATATGCTTCAGGAAATGGAGTGGTAACCCGCGCCGATAATGCCGCTTCTGGTTACGGAAAACACATCCGAATTGACCACGGATTTGGATACCAAAGTTTATATGCGCATCTTTATAAGTACAATGTGAAGAAAGGCCAAAAGGTAAAACGTGGTGATCTTATCGGTTTTGTAGGAAGTACGGGACGAAGTGAAGCACCTCACTTGCACTATGAGATCTTTAAGGATAACGAGCGAATCAACCCTATTAATTTCTATTACGGAAACCTAAGCGCCGAAGAGTTTGCAGAACTCTTGAAGAAATCACAACAAGAAAACCAATCTTTGGATTAATGCACGTAGAACTGCCCGAAAAACGTTATTACAGTATTGGTGAGGTCGCCAATGCTTTTGAGGTGAATACCTCTCTTATCCGTTTTTGGGAAAAGGAGTTCGATGTACTCCAGCCAAAAAAGAACGCCAAGGGAAATCGGAAGTTCTCCCAAGAGGACGTAAAGAATTTAGAGCTTATCTATCACTTGGTGAAGGAACGCGGCTTTACGTTGGACGGTGCAAAAACGCATTTAAAAGAAAACAAAAAACGTACCCTCGACAAATTTGAGATTATTCGTAAATTGGAAACAGTAAAAGCTGAATTACTGAAAATTAAAGACCAACTTTAAATCTTTCCAATTATGAAAAAGTGGATACCAATTATCGCAATCGCTGCGATTCTATTGTTATGGGGTATACCTACGTATAACAGTTTTGTTAGCCTTGATGAAGATGTTGGAGCCCAATGGGGAAATGTAGAAAGTTCCTATCAGCGCAGGGCCGATCTTATTCCTAATATCGTAAATACCGCCAAGGGATATGCCGAGTTTGAACAGGAAACCCTCATTAAGGTAACTGAAGCCCGAAGCAAGGCGACCTCCGTAACGATCGATCCCAGTAATATAACACCAGAGCAATTGGCACAGTTTCAGGAAGTGCAAAACGGACTTTCCTCTGCCCTAGCGCGGCTATTGGCCGTTTTTGAACGATACCCTGATTTAAAGGCCAATGAAAACTTCAAGGAATTGATCAACGAGCTGGAGCGCACAGAAAATAGAATCAATACAGAGCGGAATCGCTTTAATGAAACCTTAAACCCCTATAATGAGAAAACAAGAAGTTTTCCTTCTGTGATTATTGGCAAAGCATTTGGTTTCAATAAAAAACCCTACTTCGAAGCTGAAGAGGGCGCTGACCAAGCCCCTGAGGTTGATTTCGACTTTGGGAATTAGACCTTTTAATCATCATGTCTAAGGTAGAAGCATTCTTAAGCCCGCAAGAAGAATCGGAAGTAATTGGAGCCATACGACAGGCCGAACTGAAGACTTCCGGGGAAATTCGTGTGCATTTAGAAGCACATGCCGAGGGTAATGTTTTCGATAGGGCGCAAGAAGTCTTTCATTTTCTACATATGGACAATACCAAGAATGCCAATGGGGTGCTCATTTACATTGCCGTGGAAGACCGAAAGCTGGTTATCATGGGTGATAAGGGCATTAATGAGGTGGTAGAGGGCAACTTCTGGGAAAGCACCAAGGATCGCATCCTTGCACAGTTCTCGCAAGGCCATATAAAACAAGGACTAGTGGAAGGCATTTTGGAAGCCGGAAAGCAATTGAAACAACACTTCCCGTATACCCTAGATGACCAAGACGAATTGCCCAATGAAATCTCTACCCGCTAAATGAACAAGGGTATCTATACATATCGCTTGGTTTTTTGCCTGTTTCTAACGGTTTTCTTTTCGGGTGTACTCCTTGCCCAATACGACATTCCCGAGAAACCAAAGAAGAGCGAACAGAAAGCGGTTTACGATAAAATCGATTTACTAAGTAAGGGACAGCAAACAGCACTTCAAAATAAACTAGAGAATTACGCAGATAGCACTTCTACCCAAATTGTAGTATACATTATAAGTACCACCAAAGGAGAAGACATATCCCTATTGGGTGCTCGATGGGGGCATGCCTGGGGCATTGGCCAAGCCGATGAGGACAATGGGATTTTCATCTTACTAGCCAAAGATGACCGCACGGTCGATATCAATACTGGCTACGGCATAGAGTACCTCATTAGCGACCGTGATGCCGAAAGGATCATTAATAGGATCATGGTGCCCAATTTCAAAAATGGCAACTTCTACGAAGGTCTTGACAAGGCAACCGACGCCATGTTTGCCTATTTGAATGGCGAATACACCGAAGATCGTGAGTTTGGAGACAACAAGGTGCTTAGACAGTTCCTTGTAATGCTCATCTTTTTTATTCTTTTCATTGCCTTGACCTATAAGAAAAATGGTCGTGGCGGCGGTAATGGTGGTGGCGGCAGTTTGTTAGACGTGATCATACTAAGCAATATGGGGCGTTCCGATTGGGGCGGTGGCAGCAGCAGTTCTTCGGGTGGCGGATGGAGCTCCGGAGGCGGCTTTGGTGGTGGTTTTGGCGGCGGTGGCTTTGGAGGCGGTGGCGCTTCTGGTAGTTGGTGATGTACTTAATTGCCGAAATGTAGCGTTAACTTAACGAAACCTGGGGTTTACTCAATCTTAATTTTCCCTTAACTTATAATTACTGAACTTGGTTCCAACTAAAGTTAACCATCATGAAAAATAGCATCCTGCTCTGCATTTTCCTTTTGTCCGTTACAATTGCCAATGCACAATCCAAATACGATAAACTTTGGAGCCAGGTGGAGTTATTTGAACTGGAAGGCAAAATAAAAAGTGCCGATGCAGTCGTAGATAAAATCCTAAAAAGGGCTAAGCGCAACGAGGTAAGAGGTCAATATATTAAGGCCTTCATCTATAAATCCAAGTTTACACTTCTTCTAGATGAAGATGCCCAGCGTAAAATTGTTGCCGAATTGGAATCTGCCATTAGTGAATCCGAATTCCCAACAAATGCAATTCTTGAGTCCGTCTACGCAGGGTTTTTAGAACAATACTTGAGCAAAGATAGATATAGGATCAGGCAGCGTACTCAAGTGGATTTCCCAGAAGATTCAAGTGAGTTTGAAAAGTGGGACATTTATACATTTCATTCTCAAATAGCGCGACACTACAGATTGTCCTTGGAGAATCCGAAAGCCCTGCAAGAGATACCCATAACCGACTTTGAAGCCATCCTATCCCATAGTAATACTTCTAATAAATTTCGCCCTACCCTTTTTGATTTCCTAGTCCATAGAGCGATAAATTATTATAGAACCAACAGGTGGTACGTAAGGGCTAGTGAAGGAAATTTTGTGCTGAACGACCCGATCATTTATAAACCTACCCAAGAATTCGTAAAAGAAGCTTTTTACACCAAAGACAGTATATACTCCTATAGAAATGCATTGAAGCTGTATCAAGAGTTGGAACTTTTTCATAATGACAAGGATACGACCGCATATATAGATGCAGTTTTGGGGCGATTGAAGTTCGCCAAACAAAAAGGGGTTGTTGATAATCGTAATGAGCTTTACTTCGATGCTTTGATCAACTTATCAAAAACGTATAGAAATCATGAATCCTCGTCTTCCGTGGATTATGAAATGGCGGACTTTCTCATAGATGCGAGTAAAAAAAGGGATGCAAAGGAGGATCAAACTTTAAGCAAAAACAAAATTCGCGCTTTGGAGATTTGCAATGCCGCGATTAAAAGATTTCCCAACTCTGATGGTGGAACACTCTGCTCCATTTTAAAAAAGAAGGTGGAAGAAAAGGAGCTATCCATTGAAGCCGAGCAATACGTTCTTCCGGGGAAGCCATTTCTTGCGAAAGCCAACTTTAAGGGAGTCGATAGTCTTTTCGTGGCTATTTACAAGATCGACCTAAATAAGTTTGTTGATTTACCTTCCTTTAAAAGAGACAGTACGGTCTTTCAAATGGTCCAGAATCAAAGCCCCCATAAATCGAGATTATATATACTACAACCAAAAAAAAATTATTATAAATACTCCACCGAAATAGATATTGATCCCCTTGATGTAGGCACTTATCTCATCGCAGCATCCAATAAGGAAAAGCCAGACTTCATCGAAGACATCTACAGTTATGGTATAGTTACAGCCACCCAACTTTCCTTCATCCGAATGGAAAATGACAAATCTACCACAATCAAGGTTATGGACAGGGAAAACGGCACCCCTATAGAAGGAGTAAAGATTTCCGTTTTGGGAAACAAAGGATTCAAAAAAAATGGACAGACAGACCGTAAGGGAGAATTTGCGATAAAAAAAGGTGATGAAAGGTACCATCATCTTGAATTAAAAGCGTCATATCGCGAAGACACGCTATCCACCAAGAATGTGTATTTGGGCCAGAAATATGACTATGACGACGATGATGATGACCATATTGCACAAATGTTCATTTATTTGGATAGGAGTATTTATCGCCCAGGACAAACTGTTTACTTTAAAGGACTTTTGGTCGATCGGAAAAATAAAGTAACTAAACCCGTTGCTAATACGTACGTCTCCATTTTCGTTTACGATGCCAATGACGATGAGATTAAAGAATACCGTTTAAAGACCAACGAGTTTGGGTCCGTTACTGGAGAATTCAAAATTCCCAAGGATGCACTTACGGGAGAGTTCACCATAGAAATGGACGAGGACTACGGCACCGACGATGAAGACGATGATCCATATTACGAAGATATTGACGATCTTGAATATGCAGAGGTCGAATTCTCCGTAGAAGAATACAAACGCCCTAGGTTTGAAGTGAACTTTGACGATGTAACCGAGAGCTATAGAATTGGGGATAGTATTAGGGTAACAGGAACGGCAAAGGCCCTTCTGGGAGCTTCCATATCTGACGCAAAAGTTCGATTCTCCATAACGAGAAAACAATCCGATTGGAGATATGGAGGTTCTGAAAAAGTCGTCGATACCGGAGAAACCACAACGAATGACAAAGGCACATTCGAAATTAAATTTGCCACACGACCCGATTCCCTTTCCGTCCCAAAGAATAGACCTATTTTTCTATATGACGTGAACGCTGATGTTATCGATTCTAATGGTGAAACCCGAAGCGCTTCGAAGGTAGTAAAGGTTGGATTTCACAACCTAAAAGTAAATGTATCCATTGCTACAAAAATGGATTTGAACCAACCTCAAGAATTTGAAGTAAAGACCACCAACTTGAATGGTCAACCCATTACGGCTAATGCCCAAATTACCATTCACAAACTTTTAGGACAGCAAAGGGTCTTACGGAAAAAACCATGGGACCCGGTAGAACTGCCTTACCTGCCAAAGGACAAGTTTATTGCCCTATTTCCAAACGAGCCCTACGACGCTAGGGATCTGAAAAAAAATTGGAAAAAGGAGTTTGTTCAATTTTCCGATGAAAGAAAAATAGAAGCATCTACTTCCATTGCTCTTGAAAAAATTTCCGAATGGCAAGCCGGGACGTACGAACTTGAAGTGAAGGCTATAGATAAATTAAAAGACACCGTTTCCATTACAAAAATATTTAGTGTTTATGATCCCAAACAAGATACCGTTTCGGACCATCAGATATTTTCATATGAAATCATCAATTCCGATCATAAAAAAGATGGTTATGTCGAGATACAACTTAGAACAGCTTGCGAAAGTCTCAATGTAAACCTAGCGGCCTATCATAAAGACAAACCAGTATTCAAAGAAACCTTCCCTATTTCAAAAGGAAAAACGGCCATAAAAATACCTGTAAGCTGGAAATACGAGGACAGATTGGATTTTAATCTGTACTACATTAAGTTCAATAGCTTCTATGAAAGGGAATTTTCTGTCGAATTCCCAAAAGACAATGAAAGCCTAACTATTGAAACACTGAGCTTCAGAAACAAGCTTACCCCCGATCAAAAAGAAACCTGGAGTTTTAAGATTACAGATCCGAATGGAAAAGCAGCCAATGCAGAGGTGCTTGCCTCTATGTATGATACGTCTCTGGATCAGTTTAAATCGCATTCTTGGAATACCGATCTATATTTTGATGAATACTATGGCTATGGTGCCCCTAATGTGGGAAGGTTTGATTTATTTAGCACAACGAAATTCAAGGGATTTGTTTTTCCTAAAGTTAGAAATCCGATAGCCTATTTTAAAAATTACCATAGCCTGGAGTGGTATGGATTAAATTTCGGTTCAGGAGATCACGCAAACAAAACCTATTTATCCAGACTGGGAGAAAAAGTAAAAAAGCAAGCCAAGGGGAACATAAGTGGAATTGTAATTGATGAAGGCGGCCTACCCTTACCTTTTGTAAACATAATAATTAAAGGAACGAGTATAGGAACACAAACCGATTTGGATGGTTTTTACTCCATTAATGCCCCCGAAGGATCAAAATTACTGTTCAGCTACCTCGGATATATAGATACAGAATTAACCCTTGGTAAATCTGGCACGTATAATATGGCCTTGAGGGCCGATGCCCAGTCCTTAAGTGAAGTTGTTATCATGGCGACGGCTGGCATGAAAAGCAAAAAAGCTTTGGCCTATTCGCTATCATACAAAACCGTTAAATATTTGAATGGAGAAATTGAAAGGCTAATATCTGGAAAAGCTGCTGGGGTGAACATTACCAGTATTCCGGGGGCAAATGGCGGACAAATAAGGATACGCGGCACCGCTTCTTATAACGCTGAAAGAAGCTCCCTAATTATCATAGATGGTGTTCCCATAAACTCTAAGGATAAAGCTTTTACTTTATTGCCTCAAGATATAGAAGACATCTCTGTTCTGGAAGGAGCCAGTGCAGAAGCAATTTATGGACAATCCGGATCAAATGGAGTGATTATCATCACCACCAAGCAAGGCTTAGAAGCACTGACCCAAGTGGAACCCAGAAATGACCTCAAGGAAACCGCTTTTTTCTTTCCACAATTACGAACAAATAAAAACGGGGAACTATCCTTCACCTTCGATTCCCCAGAGGCTTTGACAAAATGGCGATTAATGCTATTGGCACATACCAAAAATCTAGATATAGGCTCATTGGAAAAATCGGCCGTTACACGAAAGAATATCAATGTCATACCCAATCCGCCCAGATTCCTTCGGGAAAATGATTCCATTACACTAAGTGCCAAGATTAGTAATCTAACTGAAGCCTCGTTAAACGGCACTGCTTTGCTACAACTTATGGATGGGCTTACCATGGAACCTATTGGCAAAGACATCATTCCACTTTCGCCTACCCAGAATTTCTCCATTCCTTCCCAGGGAAATTATTCGGTTTCTTGGAAGCTAAAAATCCCTGAAGGAATTCCAGCCATTCAATATAAAATAGTAGCTAAGGCAGGAACTCATAGTGATGGGGAAACGGCTGTGCTGCCTGTTTTAGCCAATAGAATGTTGGTTACGGAATCCAGACCTCTATGGGTTCCCGCTGGAAAATCACGGGAAATTGCTTTTGAGAAATTGAAAAAACCTTCTTCCAATTCTCAAAAGAATCATAGGTTTATGCTAGAATATACATCGAACCCAGCATGGGCAGCCCTTAAATCGCTCCCGTATTTAATGGAATTTCCCCATGAATGTGCGGAGCAAACGTTCTCACGTTTTTATGCCAATGCGTTGGCCCAAGATATCGTTGCTAAAAATCCCAAAATAGAAGAAGTCTTCAAGAGTTGGGAAGCTAAGGACTCTTTACCCTCTTCCCTGGAAGAAAATGAATCTTTAAAGTCCATCCTTATTTCTGAGTCCCCTTGGGCGATGGATTCAAAAAGCGATGAGGAAAACAAATCCCAACTTGCCCAACTTTTCAATACAGAAAAAGTGAAGGACGCGCAGGACAGAGCGCTTTACAAATTGGATCAGTTACAACTACCTTCGGGAGGATTTCCATGGTTTTCTGGTGGAAGGGAAAGTGATTTCATTACACGCCATATTGTAGCCAGTTCCGGTCACCTAAAAAAGTTGAATGTGCTGGGGGATTTTGAATATGAAACAAATTCCCTCATCAAAAAGGCGATTTCCTATCTGGATAAAGAATGGATACGGGATTATGAAAGAAATGGAACCAGAGACACCAAAACGGAGGATTTGTATCTTGGTTATGGTGAGATTCATTATCTGTACGCCCGTAGTTTCTTCTTAGACTCCCATGCACTTCACGAAAAAGCAAAAAAGATCACGGATCTATATTTGAATAAATGCAAAGAATCTTGGTTAACACAAAGTCTCTATAAAAAAGCGATGATCGCGCTTATTCTTCATAGATCGGGTGATACGGAAACCCCAAAGCTTATATTGGAAGCGTTGGAGGAACAATCGGTCCGCAATGAAGAAAATGGAATGTATTGGAAGGACAACACGAATAGTTGGTATTGGTATCGTGCACCTATAGAAACACAAGCTTTGATCATTGAAGCCTTTGCTGAAATTGGCAATAACACCAAAAAAATTGAAAGCTTAAAACAGTGGCTTCTCAAACATAAACAAACCCAAGACTGGGGAACTACCAAAGCCACCACAGAAGCCATTTATGCGCTATTAATGAGTGGAAGCAATTGGCTTTCTGTTACTGACAATACTATGATTGAAATTGGAAACGAAAAGATAAAAACGAAAAAACTAGAACCCCATAAAAAAGAAGCCGGAACGGGTTACTTCAAAGTAAACTGGAATGAAAATGAAATCAATCCTAGTATGGGAACCGTACGTATAAAAAACAAAGGCGATATCCCAGGATATGGTGGCGTCTATTGGCAGTACTTTGAAGATTTGGATAAGATTACTGATTCTGGTGAAAGTCCGATGCGTATTAAAAAATCATTGTTCCTTAAGAAAACCGATAATGAAGGAACCAAGCTGACTCCAATTACACCCGAAACACCCATTCAAATTGGGGATTTGGTTACTTTAAGAATAGAAATTGAATCCACAGATATCATGGAGTTCGTTCATTTAAAGGATATGCGAGCCTCCGGGTTTGAACCCATAGACGTTTTGTCTGAATACAAATGGCAAGACGGTTTGGGTTATTATCAAAGTACCAAGGATACGGCCACCCACTTTTTCTTCGATGACTTACCGAAAGGAAGTTACGTTTTCGAATATGATCTACGCGCCAATAATATTGGTAATTTCTCCAATGGAATAAGCACTCTTCAGAGCATGTATGCGCCCGAATATTCTTCAAATTCAAAAGGAATAAGAGTTACAATTAAAGAATGAATCTATAAGTAAAAATCCATTGCACAACTTTTCTCGTATGTATAGATGAGCTCAAAAACGGGGAGGCTGAAAACCGAGCAGAGTAAGCATTACTATACATAATAAGTAACAATGGAAAAGCGAGTAAAAATAACGTTAGACAGTATCGCCTATAAGGGGGACAACATAGGAAGAGATCTTACCTTCAGTATTATACCTGGGCCTTTTACCGATACTAATTTCAAAAAGAGAATCGCCAATGGGGATACCTTGAGCGATCTCAACAGAACCGTGCTTAAAGCACTTACCGACGAACAAAATGAATTCAAAGTACCCTTTACGGTAAAGATTGTGGAGCAAGACAAGTTCAGTGACTTTGGAGCGGCCATGCAAGAAGTAACGATAGACCTTAACAAAACCGGGGCACAAGAATTCACGATCGATGTCACCGTGGAAGCCATAGGTGGGGATCGAGGCAAAGTAGCCGTATTTACGCTAAAATTTACAGCTATGTTGGTTGTACCCATCTTGGTAAAAGGAGAAGTTCTTGTAAATGCAAATTCCAAAAGCAGTGCCCGTGCCGGCGTAAATGACATGGGTAAAACTGCTAGCAAAGAAAAAGTAAAGAGTGCCAAAGGCCATGCTGCTCAGTATGACGGTCCCACTGTATTCAAAGCGCAATATGAAATTGTGACCATTGACGGTGAATTGGACAAAGCCAACAGCAAAGTACGGTTTGTTACGATTTCTTTCACTCAAAATGGAGGAAAGGTGAATTTCGATTTTACCACTACGGATATCCCTATCACTAGCGTAAAATTCATAGATGGAGATGTTACCAAAATAGCATCCTTTCAATGCGCCACGAACAATTGGTATCCGAACGATGCCGACGGTGCTCCAGACTTAAAGGACCGCGATCTCGTTGGAACCGTCGATTTAATTAATGGAAAAACCCGCTATGTGGCATCCTATACAGACAGAAGAACTGGTGCGGTATATATCTATACCGTAAATGGTAGATTCAGGGTTCCTAATCCCATAGGTCCGTTTTTTATGGGAGCCGGAATATTTGCGCCTATGTAAGGAACAAACGACTGCTTAGCGAAAGTCCATTCTTTTCAACAGGGATGGACTTTTTTAATGCCCAAACTCAAAGAGCTTCTGGTAATAAAAGACTGGGGCCTTTCGTAGGCTTTCCATCAAAAGAAGTGTCGAATCGCGGATCGGGGATATAGTTCATCCGTTCCAATTTTGAAGCTTCGATCGTAAGAAAATCAAACTCTTCTACTACCTTTCCTGTAATCCTATATATGCCCTTTCCACGAAAAGGATATTTCTTCGCCACAGGGGGAAAATGTACTGTGTCGATCCAATTTCCTTCCTGATCCAAAAACGTCCCAAAATTCATTCGTGCCCCTTTAGACGTACTCGTATTTTTTATCGTTACCAAGTACCCATAGATCACAACCGTTTTGTTCAGGAATTTGGGCAATTCTCTAGTTGTTAATTCATTTTTTGGCGGCTCTTCCAATAAAATAAACGGATCATATAAGGGAAACCCGATGAGTTCCATTTGTTCGAAAGCATTTTCAAGATGGGTAATTTCGAAATTGGGCAATGCAAATTCACGTCCCGATAGCCGGAACATGCGCTGTTGGGCTTCATCTATCAAGGATTTGTTTTCTTTCATATAGGCTTCCCACAAAAAGCTTCGCTTGTCCTTTCCCAAACTCCTCAATGCATCGATACGTATCAAAACATCCATCTGTTCAATACTCATGGGAACCCTTTCAATAAAATCGTCAAGGGAAGCAAAAGTGCCGCCATCCCTAGCATTGATAATTTTTACCATGGTCCCTTTTTCTAAACCCTTCAGATGTTGAAACCCCAAATAGATCTCCTTTCCGTAGATCACGGTTTGGATCTCACTTCTATTAATGCAGGGTGCGTGGATGGTTCCTCCATATCGACGGGCTTCGTGTACATAGGTTTCTACCCGATAAAACCCACCTCCATTATTGAGGGTCGCTACCATATATTCCAATGGATAGTAACACTTAAGGTACAAACTCTGATAGCTCTCTACCGCATAGGAAGCCGAATGCCCCTTTGCAAAGGCGTAGCCCGCAAAACTTTCGATCTGTCGCCACACATCGAAAATCATGGCATCGTCTTCCCCCTTCTTCCGGCAATTATCGATGAACTTTTGCCGTACGGCCTGAAACTCCTCTCGGGATCGATACTTTCCACTCATTCCCCTTCGTAACACATCAGCTTCCCCAAGGGTTAGATCGGCATAATGGTGTGCTACTTTAATCACGTCTTCCTGATATACCATAACTCCGTAGGTATCTTCCATAAGATCCCAAAGCACGGGATGTGCCTGTTTTCTGCGCTCCGGATTTTTATGCCGAAGGATATATTCCCGCATCATTCCGCTCTTGGCCACACCAGGTCTAATAATGGAACTCGCAGCTACCAAGGTTAGATAATCGTTCACACCTATCTTTTTCAGAAGCATTCGCATGGCTGGGGATTCTACATAGAAACAACCAATACACTCCGCCTGAGCAATCATATTGTTGATGTTTTCATCTTTGAACAGGGGTTTTGCGTTATGAATGTCGAGCAATTGCACCCCAGGATGGTTCTCCTTAATAATGGTCAAAGCATCTTTGATCTTCCCCAAACCCCGCTGCCCCAAAATGTCGAACTTATACAACCCCACATCTTCCGCAATGTGCATATCGAACTGTACCGTGGGAAATCCTTTGGGCGGTAGATTCGTAGCCGAAAAATAATGGATGGGCTTTTCCGAAATAAGGATGCCTGCCGCATGAATACTTATATAATTGGGACGACCGTGAAACAGCTTGGCATACTTTAGCACCAACTTCGACAGATCATCCAGCTTGCTTACCTTAAACTTACCACTACTCAACTTATCGATCTCTTCCTTGGGCAATCCGAAGACCTTTCCCAATTCCCGCACTGCCCCACTGTGCTTAAAGGACACATAGGCCCCCAACAATGCTACCTGTCCTTTGCCTCCAAAAAATTCGAAAATAAAACGAGTTACATCTTCCCGATCCCAGGTGGAAAAATCGATGTCGAAATCGGGTGGGGTCGAACGGTACAGGTTCATAAAACGTTCAAAATACAGGTCGAGCTCAATAGGGTCTACATCGGTAATCTCGAGCAAATAGGCGACAATACTATTGGCCCCACTCCCTCGGCCTACATGGTAATAACCATTCTCTTTGGCATACTGTACAATGCGCCAATTGATGAGAAAAAAGGAAACGAAGCCTTTCTTTTTTATGAGATCAAGTTCTTTTTTTAATCGTTTCAAAATCTCATCATCTACATCGGGATATCGATATGGAAGGCCCTTCTGGCAGAGTTCATTCAATAGTTCGAAATCCTGCTTCATACAGCCTGTAAAAGCCAAAAGGTTTTGCGGTTTCTGATCCCGGGAAAAATTGAATGTAATACTGCATTCAGAAAGTACTTTTCGGGTATTTTCAATGATATAAGAATGTTCGGAAAAGAGGGCTTCAAAATCGTGTAGGGGAATCATGCTGTCATTCTTATCCCCTTGCTCCTCTTCAGATAATTTGCTGAGCAGGGTATTGTTGTCTATAGCCCTGAGCAATCGATGAATGTTGTAATCCCGTTTGCCCCGAAAACTTACCGTATGCAAGGCTACCAAACGATCTCGGTATTTCGATAAACTCGAAAAGCGAAGCTTGTTCAGTTCCCGTTCGTGAATCCCGATATATTCATGCTTGGCAAACTTCGTTTTTTCCAACAGCAGTACTTTTTCGAAAGGATAGATGACTATTACATTCTCAAAAGGAGGAGCCTCTGGCGGAATGTCCTCATCGTTATGCAAATGATGGGAAAGGAAATTATTGATCTCTAAAAAACCTTCATTGTTCTTTGCCAAGGCCACAAATAGTTGCTCGGCCCCATTCCTAAAGTCTACCCCTACGACAGGCTTGATATCGAACTCGGATGACCTACGAACAAAATTGAGGCAGGCGGAGGTATTATTTATATCAGTAATAGGTATTTTTTTGCATCCGCATTGTTGGGCCAGGGACAACAGCTCGTCTTCCGAAAGGGCCCCATACCGCATGCTGTAATATGTGTGATTGTTCAAGTACATTACTGGGTTCTGTGTGCAAGGACAATGGGAGGTTCCCCATTGAATGGATTCGTAAAATTGCCCACGGTTCGGGCGCCTTCTCCCAAAGTAGCAGCTCGCATGATGCTTCGATCACCATAGCGAAGGCGTATGGTATCCATTGCTTGATAAAGATTTACCGTCTTCTTGGTATCCTCGAAAAGGTCGATCTGATAATTTCCAGCCGTAAGACTGCTGTAACGCACTCCCACCAAACGAATGAGCAACCTCCTATTGTACAGTTTATCGAAGAGCTCCATCACCTTGGGAATGAGATTATGGTCTGCAGAGGTATATGAAATCTTCGCCTGTTTGGAATAGGTTTGAAAATCGGAATACCGAATCTTAACGGTAACACAGGAAGTAAGCTTTTCGCCCCTTCGCAATTGAAAGGCTAAATTTTCGGCCATCGCAATGATGGTCGTCTTTATCTTGGTAATATCTGTGGTATCCTTTCCATAGGTACGCTCGCTCGAAATGGACTTGCGTTCGTGGTAAGGAATAATGGGAGTGGCGTCAATGCCGTTGGCGCGTTGCCAGATGATCCTTCCATTTTTTCCAAAAACCGATAACATCATTTCCAAGGGCATTTCCTGAACGGTTGCAATACGCTTTACCCCCAAATTGCAGAACGTACGAAAGGTCTTCTCGCCTACCATGGGTATTTTCTTTACAGAAAGCGGGGCCAAAAAGGGTTTTTCGTAACCCGTATCGATCTTAAGCTGGTTGTTGGGTTTGGCTTCGTTGGTAGCTACTTTGGAAACCGTCTTATTTTCTGAAAGCCCAAAGGAAATGGGCAAGCCTGTCTCTTTGATGATTCGCTTTCGCAACTCGCTGGAAAATTTGTAGCAACCAAAAAAACGGTCCATCCCGCTTAGATCGGCATAAAACTCATCTACGGAAGACTTTTCGAGCACAGGAACTTCTTCCTGAAGAATCTCTGTCACCATTTTCGAAAACTTGGTATAGGTACCGGCATTCCCCCGAATATACGTTCCCATAGGACAGAGATCTCGGGCCATACGCATGGGCATCCCTGAATGCACACCGTACACTCTAGCTTCATAACTTGCCGCACTCACTACACCACGATCCCCTGTACCACCAACAATGACGGGACGTCCCACCAGACGGCTGTCTAGAAGGCGTTCGCAGGAGACAAAAAAAGTGTCCAGATCGAGATGGAGGATGGTACGATTAGACATAGTTTATTGGAATTATTCCAAATTTAGGAAATATTCCAATAATAGAAGTTTAAATACCCATATTTTTTTGAAATATGACTTCCTTCTATCGTTTCAGTGTAAAATGCCCACGGAACGTTTTTCCTACTCCCTCTTCGGTATAATCTACCCGAAACCAATAGTCGCTCGAAGGAAGTGGATTGCCGTGGAAGGTTCCGTCCCATCCGCGGGAATTGGCTCGTAATTCTTTCAATAATTTTCCGAAGCGGTCAAAAATATACACACGGGCATCAGGATCGATCTCGGCCAGATCGAAAATATTCCATCGATCATGGTATCCATCCTGATTGGGCGTTAGTAGTTTTGGATAATCGACAATGAGCAAGGGAATCAAGACACTTCCACAACCCGTTGCATCTTTAATGAGTAGGGTGTGACTTCCCGAAGCAACATTCTCGAACAATCCGTTTTCCTGAAAAGGCCCGTCATCCAAACGGAAAACATAGATACCCAATCCTTCGGCAGCGGCTTCGATATTGGTCGTTTCAGCAAAAAAGTCGTTCGTTACCTCAGCCGTATAGGTAAAAGGAGGGGAAGCAGCCACTACCCTAGTTTCTAGCGAGGCCGAACATTCATTCACCAAATCACTTATAGTAACACTGTAAATGCCTTCCTCTTCAGGAGAAATACTGGAACCGGTCTCATTTTCTAGTAACTGTCCATTCAGAAACCATTGAAACTGAAAATTGCCAGATCCCAAGCCTGTTTCTATAAGTGTGGGCGAAGGTTCCCCTTCTTCTTCAGAAATAACAGCACCTTCTGCATCCACACAAATGCGGTAGAGTTCTTCCAAAGACACAAAAGGAATGGTTCTTACTTCCAATTGAAGGGTAGTGATATCGAAACAATTGGTATTTCCCGCTGCGATGCGCACGTAAATCGTCTGGGGATTCGAGCTGTTTTCATACAGGTCGGGAAGTGGATTCTCCGCTGCTTGCGCATCGGCTAGGGTTTCATAGAAAGTAACGACAAAAATGGACGGATCCTGTCCATCTAAAATCTGTGCAATAATATCGGGATTGGTGAGATCGAAAAGGACAGGAACATCGTTATTTTCAATATTGCACAGCACATACTCCAGTGGAGGGCCTGCTACGGGAATTGGGCCGAATTCGACCAAGATATCATCTTCTATCACACACCCAGAGCTGAGCGATCCCCGCAACCGATAGGTTCCTTCCTGAGTGGCAAAAAAGGTACTGGAAGTAGCCCCAGGAATGATCTCGAACGTTCCCGTATTGGGATTCTCTAAAAACCATTGAAAACTGATCAAACTATCAGGCTCTACTCCAATTTCAACCCCTTTATCCCCTTCGCAAGGAGCGTTTCCATTTTCCAAGGTAAGATCTTCCCCTAACTCTATTCCTATATTAAAGGTATTTCCCCCAATGAACACCGCTGTATCGACCAGCGTATCCCTAGAATCGGCAATGACCAATTTTATTACATATTCTTCACCGCTTATTACATTGCCCCTAGCTGTTAAGACAACCGTTTGCCCTCCAAAATCGGTGGGGGACTCATCCCTAGGCCGAAACGGCGGAAAGTTATAGGTGTCGAAGAAATTTTCATTTCTAGCTGGGCATCCATTGGTATTGGGTGTGGCTTCCACCAAGGGGTGAATGTTGGTCACCGTAATGGGTGTACTTGTTCCAGGCAAGACCGCCAGATTTCGACTTTCCCCAGTATCGAGGCGGGTCAGTATAAATGCGAAAGTGTCGGAAAAATTGCATTCGAAGCTTTGGTTGTATTCCTCGGAGGCTAAAATGAAATCGAAACTAAT
Organism: Aureisphaera galaxeae; assembly: GCF_028561275.1. GTDB lineage: Bacteria > Bacteroidota > Bacteroidia > Flavobacteriales > Flavobacteriaceae > Aureisphaera > Aureisphaera galaxeae. The sequence goes on along the minus strand of NZ_JAQQTF010000002.1, from coordinate 823,171 downwards.
GCGATTGGACAATGGAATAAAATGGAATTCTATGGAAGAGGCATTGCTGGTTTCCCTCACATTGGTAATATCTTCCAAATCCAGATCGCCCCGCCAAGCTATCGTTCCATCGCTATTGGGGATGCTATCATTGGGGCCGCGCGCCTTCAGTACATCACCCGTACTTAAGATCACTCCCGAATCGAAAGGGAAGCCCGATCCATTGCCTGTAAATACACCTATGCCGTTTACTTCATTAAAATCGGTCCCGGTACTCGAAGAAAAAAAGGAAACCTCTGCGCAAGGGCTGTTTATAAGGATATCTTCCACCATTTCCTGAGTTGTATAACTCTCGTCTACGGTGATCTGGGAAACAGCCTGCACTCCCATAAGAACGCATATAATGAGCACCCATCTTTTCATAACAACTATAGAAAGATACGGAGAATCTAAACGTACTCCTTGTCAATTACTATAATAGACGGGATTTATAACCTAAATGTAACAGTTTGTACTCGTGAAACGCAAATTACCCTATGTGAACCCATCGGCTACTTCTTTCTAAAGTAAATGGTAAGCGGAACTCCTGTATAATCGAAATGTTCGCGTAACTGATTTTCAATAAAGCGCTTATATGGATCTTTAAGGTACTGCGGAAGATTACAAAAGAATGCGAAACAAGGATGCGGCGTAGGCAACTGCGTACAGAACTTTATCTTCACATACTTCCCTTTATAAGCAGGCGGTGGTGTTGCCTGAATAATGGGCAGCATGGTATCGTTTAGCAAAGACGTCTTTATCTTGTTGCTTCTTCGCTTATGTACATCTACAGCAGTTTCTATCGCTTTGTAAATTCGTTGTTTGGTAAGCGCAGACATGAATACAATGGGAATATCGGTAAAGGGCTCGCATTGCTTTTTAATCATGGCTTCGTATTCCTTTACGGTATGGGTCTCTTTCTCTACCAAGTCCCACTTATTCGCCAAAATTACAATCCCTTTATTGTTGCGTTGGGCCAACCAGAAGATATTCTGTACCTGTCCATCGAATCCGCGAGTAGCATCGAACACCAAAATTACTACATCGCAGTGTTCAATAGCTCGAACACTTCGCATTACCGAATAGAATTCTAGGTCTTCTTTCACCTTGCTTTTTCTTCGAATCCCAGCGGTATCTACCAAATTGAATTCGAACCCAAAACGGTTATATCGGGTATCGATACTATCTCTTGTAGTACCTGCTATATCGGTCACCACAAAACGATCTTCCCCAATTAAAGCATTGATGAAAGATGATTTCCCCGCATTGGGCCTACCCACCACGGCAAATCTTGGTAATTCTTCCTCTTCTTTTGGTTGTTCCTCGGGCAACACCTTCACCAAATCGTCCAACAATTCCCCGCTCCCACTTCCATTAATACTGGAAATGGTATAATACTTCTCTACTCCCAAGGAATAGAACTCTACAGCATCATTCTGGCGGTTGGCACTATCTACCTTGTTTACGGCCAAGAAAAAAGGCTTTTTGCTCTTTCGTAATAATTGTGCTACCTCTTCGTCCATTCCAGTCACTCCGGTTTCTACATCGACCATGAAGATGATGGCATCGGCTTCATCGATGGCGAGTTCTACCTGCTTGTCGATCTCTGCTTCGAAAATATCGTCGCTACCTACTACATACCCTCCCGTATCGATCACAGAAAATTCCTTTCCGTTCCAATCGCTCTTTCCATAATGCCGGTCACGGGTCACCCCACTCACCGAATCTACAATGGCTTCGCGCCGCTGGATAAGGCGATTAAAAAAGGTGGACTTTCCCACATTGGGTCTTCCTACAATGGCTACAATACTCATAATGCAATAATTGACTGCAAAAATACTATTTCCGCGATAGCTACACTCCTTTTCACCTAAAATATTGGGAAAAGTGACGGTTGTCATTTTCGGCCGCCCCTTCGCTCCTTACATTGAAAAAATGAAACCACCGAAAGAAATAGCCCAGGAAATAGCGCTACGACCCCGCTTTAAAATTGAATTGGAGTATCCCAAAGAACAGGCATTATCATGGTTTGCTGAAGCTAAGGAACACACGGACGCATATATTGTCCATTGTGTCGATGATCATGTATTCATTAAAATTCCCAAAGAGAAACAGCATTTCTGGTCCCCTCAATTGGATATAGAAATTATCAGTTTCGAAGATAATCACTGTACATTACACGGACTTTTCGGACCCAAACCCAGTGTATGGACACTCTTTATGTTTATCCACTTTTTGGTCGCCACATTATTTATTGGTATGGGAATATGGGTCTACACTCAGATTTCGTTGGGGGCGCCTTATGCCGTACAACTTACCGTTATGGCTCTGCTGGTACTTTTGTGGTTCGTTTTGTACTTCGCGGGAAGAATGGGAAAAGCTACCGGGCATGATGAAATGCTGGAGCTCTACCAATTCATGAAAGGAGTTTTGAGAAACTAGTTGTTATTGTACCCAAAGCGACGTAGCTGTTTTTCATTACTGCGCCAGTTCTTATTTACCTTCACATAGAGTTCTAAATGGATTTGCTTACCGAAAAATTTTTCCAAATCCTTTCGGGCTTCTACCCCAACACGCTTTAAAGCACTCCCCTTATGACCAATAATGATTCCTTTTTGTGTATCGCGCTCAACCATAATCACAGAACGGATACGGATGATCTTCTCATCTTCGTGAAACTCTTCGGTATCAATTTCAACGGAATAGGGAACCTCCTTTTTGTAATGCAGGAGGATTTTTTCACGTATGGTTTCATTCACAAAAAAGCGTTCGGGCTTGTCGGTTAATTGATCCTTGGGGTAGAATGGAGGTGATTCTGGGAGCAATTCCAGGATTCGTTGAAACACTTGGGATACTCCAAAATTTTCGAGGGCCGATATGGCAAACACTTCGGCATTGGGCACTTTTTCCTGCCAGAGCTCTACCGCTGCCACTAATCGTTGTTCATCCCCTGTATCAATCTTATTGATGAGTAACAGTACGGGAATGTTGGCATTTGTGATTTTTTTGAAGAATGCTTCGTCCTTTAAATCCTTCTCGCCCAATTCAACCAAATAAAGGAGTACATCGGCATCTTCGAAGGCGGATTTTACAAAATCCATCATGCTCTCCTGAAGCTGATAGGCCGGTTTAATAATTCCAGGCGTATCACTCAACACCACTTGAAAGTCCTCTCCATTCACAATTCCCAAAATACGATGACGGGTGGTTTGTGCTTTGGAGGTTATGATGGACAATCGTTCCCCAACAAAGGCATTCATAAGGGTGCTTTTCCCCACATTGGGATTTCCGATAATGTTTACAAAACCTGCTTTGTGCGGCATACAATGGATTTTGGGCAAAGGTACCATAATTCCTATTCTTCAAAAACCTTTTACTTCACCACAGAAATTCCCTTACCCTTAGATGTTCTTAAGCCGAGAACTGATTTCCTTAAGGCGAATTACTTGTTGAAAAATAATGGGTAGCATGAACACTCCATTGGAGAATTCCAGCACATAGGTTAGGATGGAAAAAATGCTTCCGGCCGTTGCGCCTATGGCACTGGCAGACACATAGAGGGCAAAGATCGCTAGGGCGAATAATACAATTTCAATAAGTCCAAAATTCAGGGTTTCTAAATCGGAAAGCTTTACCAACCATCTTGAAATACTTTTAAAATGATTGAAAATCCCCTTTTGATCTCTCGCTTCCAATACATTGATCCGGTGTTCCAACTCATCATTCAAGCCCTTATGATAACCATAGATATGGCCTGTACTGAGCAAGTAAATGATCATGATGATTAGAATCGCTGCGACACAACCAAAAAAGATCCAACCATCGAAAAGAGCCAGCATGACCAATGCCCCTACTACGCCAAGAGTCGCGGTAAAGGCCTGTGTTACGTCATGCTCAAAGAAATCGACCAATTCCTTTACCAAGGAACTCCTCGCTGCGATTGCAGAGACCTCTACGTCCTTTGCGTTTTGCTTCTCCGTGATTTCTGAAGCTACTTGGGTATAGATAGAGGTATAAGCCCTAGTATCGTAATAACGACGGATAACTCCGAACAGAAACCCTATTGCATACAGAATACAAAAATGCACAAGGCCTTCATATTTAGCCGTGATGAGATCGTTAATAGCCACCCCCAAAACGAACGGTTGCAACACTTTGGAAACATTCTCCAAAACCAACAATAAAAAAGTGAACGATACCTTCCATTTATAGCGTTTAAAAATGGAACTCAAGGAAAAATTTTCCATTATCGAGAATTTAAAATTATGCCGTACAGGACAATTTCTTTTGAATTTCGGTTTCAAACGTACTCAACCCCTTTAAATATTCCTTTGATGTAGATCAAAATCCAGAGGATCGAAAAGAGGAAAAATGTAGAATTTCCGAAGGTATCTGTGAAACTTCGAATTCCCCCAAAACCCTTGTAATTTCAAAGAATTACAACTTTTAGCTTATCCTACAAAAAGAACTAAAATTATCGACATAAAGAACGAATGATCGATGAAATGCATAAAAAGTGAAAAATTAATGCCAATTTTTTCTTATTTCTTACAAATTTTTTTTTAAATTGCTAGCCATCAACCCCTTATCGATTGCTCATTTCAGTACGGATTTTAAGAAAAAATTAACATTTTTTTGATGGGTTGAAAAGGATAAGATTTTGCCCCCGACTCCTGAAATTCTGTAGGGAAATAGAGCGATAACTGGTGATACCAAAACAAAGAGAGAACTGAAAAATTAGAACTAACCTACAAAACCCACGCGCATGAAAACAACTACTCTTATGGCTGTAATGCTATTAGCAGTCACTACACTTCAGGCTCAAAAACAAGAAATCAAAAAAGCTGAACAGGCCGTGAATGCTGGCAGATTAGGAGAAGCCTTTGGTTATTTGGAGCAAGCAAAACAAATTTTTGCTGCTGCCGATAGTGAAACACGTGCACATTTCTATGTTGTGGAAGCAGAAATGAAGCTTGCCAACAGGGACATGGATTTGGCCCGAATGGAGTCCATCTCGAACTCTATTGAACGTGCCCAAACGTATACTTTGAACGGAACCCTTAGAGGTAGAATTGCCAACATTAAGGCGAAATTGAACAATATGTCGGCCCGAGCGGCAGACGGCGAATTCAAAAAGAAAAATTACGCCGATGCAGCTACGCTTTATAATCTTGCCTACCTATCTACGAAGGATACCATTCTTTTATATAATGCGGCTAAAAGCAACCTACTGAACAAAAACTATGAAGATGCTTTTAGAAGCTATAAGCGCCTTGTTGAAATTGGTTTCACCGATTCTAACGTACGTTACGTAGCTACCAATATTAAAACCAAAGGAAAAGAGGCTTTCAAATCCTCTTATTACAGAAATCAAGCGGTAGAACAGGGTACGCACAAAAACCCCGAAGTTGTACGATCCAGCTCTAAAGTGCCTGAGCTATTGAGAGGTTTAACTACCTCAGCAGTGCAGGTGAAGCAAGAAAGTGCGGCAGTATTGGCTATAGATAGAGCATTGGCCAAACATCCAAACGATAAAAAGCTATTAAATCAAGCGTATCATATGTACCGTCAATTGGGCGCTATGGATAAGTACAATAAAATCAATGATAAGCTCATTGCCGAATCGCCGAAAGACCCGAACCTATATTATAATTTAGGTGTCTCTAGTACACAAGGGGGCGATCCGGTAAAGGCCAAAGAATATTACAAAAAGACATTGGAGTTGGATCCCAACCATGTGAATGCCAAAATAAATCTATCCCTCTTAATTTTAGAAAAGGAATCGGCTATTTTGGATGAAATGAACAACTTGGGCATGACTCCCGCAGATGACAAGCGTTATGAAGAATTGAAGATGGAACGCTTCAATTTGTATAATGAAGCACTTCCCTATTTAGAGAGTATTGTAAAATTACAGCCTAAAAATATGGATGTGATTAAAACATTGTTGAACATCTACAGTGTTATAGGACAGGATTCTAAATATGCCGTATTGAAAGCAAGGCTGGACGAATAAGCCTTCTTCTATACCGTCCATACTAAATAATTAAAGACTTCGTCCCAGATCTTGAATACCTTCAAGATTTTGGGACGTTCTTTTTTTATCTACAATCTGGCAAAAGCGATTTCTTCGTAGGAGTCGATCACCTTATCGGCTAGGGAATAGTCCTGCGATGTAGAATGTTTACTTCGGTACGCCACACAATAGATTCCAGCTGCCTTTGCTGCTTTTATTCCATTGGTCGCATCTTCGATCACCATACATGACTCTTTCGCCGTCTCAGCGAGCATAGCGGCCTTTTCAAAAATCTCTGGATGTGGTTTGGACTGTTTTAAATCGGCCCCACTTACCTTCGCCTTGAAGTATTGATTTAAATCGAATCGATCGAACACCCGATTGATGTTTTCCATGGAAGCGGAAGAGGCGACCACCAATGTAAGTCCATTAGCCACATACTCTTGAATAAGGGACAATACCCCAGGAATTAACTGTAAGCTGGTATCCGTTTGAAACAACTCTTTAAAATGCACCCGTTTCATGCGCACCAGTTCTTTGGGCTCATGGTTTAATTCATACTCCTTGCAAAGTCTTTCACAAATGGGAAATGTGGCCATCCCAGTAAAACTGGTATACAATGCCTCCGATACTTGGATCCCAACTTCCTCGAACATCTTGAAATACGCTTTTCGGTGCAAGGGTTCTGTGTCAATGATGACACCATCCATATCGAATAAAACAGCTTTGATCATAGGGTATTTTTTTGCGAAGATATTGAAAGTGTCACTACAGACCTTATAAAAGTTTCAATTGGCAGAAAAGAAAACTTCATGGAGTTTATTTTACACCTGTTTTAGGATCAATGACTTCCATTTTTTGAAGAAAATTTTTCTTCAAAAAAAGCACTTAACATGATCAAAATCATTGTGTTAAACCATTAGGTTAACGTCCTTTGCCCAAAACAAACCTATGTTCTGGTATATACTTTTTGGGGGCATCCTCCTTTTGGTGATTTATTTGCTTTTCATACCCATTATACTCCATATTGACACCGAAGCAAATACATATTATCTCCAGTTAAAAGGCTTGGCGAAAGCCAATATAGAGGGCGATGAAAGAGACGTGCTTAGAATTAAACTCCGAGTTCCTTTTTACACCTTTTACTTCTATCCCTTACGGCAAAAAAAATCCAAAAGAAAGGAGATTCAAGCCGATAAAAAAAAGAAAAAACACACTCGAAAAAGAGCCATGAAATGGTCCGCAATTCGTCGGGTGATACGAACCTTTAAGGTAAAGAAGTTGTTTTTGGATCTGGATACCGGCGATAATGTCCTGAATGCAAAATTATATCCGGTCATTGGTTTGCTGAACCTTACACGCGGTTCTTTCAATATCAATTTTGAAGGCCGCAATCAATTCATGCTACGGGTTAGCAATCGGCCCATAGCAATTATTACATCATTTATAAACCTTTAAAACACACTAATTATGGAATTACCCTTTGAAGAATTAATGGAAAAAATCACCAGTTTTATAAAGTCTGAAGCAAAGACAGAAACGGTGGTCGGCGGACCTTTTGACCTAGGAGAGTTTAAATGTGTCCCCGTAATTAAAGTAGGAATGGGCTTTGGTTCCGGAGGAGGCGAAGGAACGAAATCCAAAACTGAATCGGGACAAGGAATGGGCGCAGGCGCCGGTGTTGGGATAGAACCCATTGGCTTTTTGGTTACCCGAGGGGAAGAGATTTCCTTCCTTGCAGCAGGTAAGACACGCGGATTGGCAGCTATTTTCGAAAAAGTCCCCGACTTAATCGAAAAAATTGCTGAAAACAAAAGCAAGACGGCCGAGCCGGTATAACATTAAAATGCATATCCGCTTTATTCAAAAAAAGGTTTCCTTAAACGGAAGCCTTTTTTATATAATCCATCTTACCCTATCTGTACAAAATTCCCAAGAATCGTGAAAAATGTTCTTCCGATGTAGTAACGTGCACTATCGTTGTAGGAACGAAGGACAAATACGTATGGAAATCGATAATTTGAGACTTCTAAAATTAGGCTAATAAGTGCCTTTTATCAAATAGTTAGGGATCCTGTACCAATAAGCAACCAAGAACTTATTCAGTGAATACTATTCTTTTTGGTTTTTAGTGATAGGTTATAGTATTCAACCATAAGAAGGAGTCATTGCCCTTGCCCTATGGGATCCCTTTTAAGTATTCAAGGTCTTACAGAATATTCATTTTCTCGTACAACTGACTCTTGCTGTTTCTGGAAATGGGCAGGGACTTCCCGTTTTTCATTACTACCGAACCTCCATGTTCTTTAATAATAAAGCTAATCTTATCGATATTGACAAGGTATGATTTATGAATCCTTATGAAGTTGTACTCACTCAGCTTTTCTTCGAAGTACTTTAGGTTTTTGGAGATGATGATTTCCTTTTCATCGGCCATGAGGAAGGTCGTGTAATTCCCATCACTGGTGCAATACAGTATATCCGAAACATTCACCACATGCACTCCTTTGGAGTCGGTAATGGAAATTTTGGGCCCTTCCATCACTTTAGAATAAAAGGATTTGAAATCGGCCAAGATATCTTCCTTCGCAGGCGTATTTTCCAGTAGGTTTTTCACCTTATCTACCACTTTTATAAGACGCTTGGGATCTACGGGCTTCAATAGATAATCGATTGCGTCATATTGGTATCCCTTAATGGCGTATTCATCGAAAGCGGTGACAAAAATGATTTTGAAATCTATTTGGTCCAGTTCATTAAGCACATCGAAAATGGAAATGGCGCCCAATTGAATGTCCATAAAGACGACATCTGGCTTATTCTCGGACAAGACCTTATGGATGGAAGTCCGATCCTCGGCCTCGCCAATAATAGTCACTTGGGGGCAATAGGATTCTAGGAGAAGCCGCATGTTTTCACGGTCTTTCTTCTCATCATCGATTATAATGCAGGTAAGGTTTTTTGTCATGTAATGCTATGAAATTGGTAATATAATTTGAACTTCGGTCCCTTCCGAGATTCCTACTTCGTTATATAAATCTATAATATTTACAGAAGCCTTATAATCGTTAAACTGGTTCAATATAGCCAATCTTTCGTCCGTATTGCGGGTGGCTATGGATAAATGTCCCGACGCCTTGCTTCCTTTTTTCAGCTTTTCTGCCTCTTTCCTCCCAATGCCATTATCGATTACCTTACACAAGATCTGCTTGCCCTCCTTCTTTAAAGATAGCGTCAATTTTGCTTCTTTTTCTGTATGGGAAAAGCCATGGATAATGGCGTTCTCCAGATATGGCTGTATAATCATAGAGGGGATGGTGGGATTTAGTTCGAAAAGGGATTCATCAATATCGTATTGTACTTCAAACCTTCCATAGAACCGACCTTGCTCCAAAGCAATGTACGATTTAAGTATTTGAACTTCTTTCTTAAAACTATGAAAGATACTATCGGAACTGGACAATACCTCTCTAATGAGGCTGGATAGTTCGGTCATATACTCATTGGCCTTAATGTGTTCTTTCTTCAAAATAAAATTCTGAAGCGTGCTGAAGGAGTTGAATAGGAAATGTGGATTCATGATGGACTGCAACGCTTTCAACCGATTTAAACTAAGCGATTCATTGAGTCGGTGTAATATGATCTTGTTTTTGTACCCGTTATACAGGAAAAAGGCAAGAAATAGAATAACACAAACACCAAGAATACTGCTGAACAACCTCACTTTATCCATAGATTCCTCAATTTCCTGAGTTTCCAGTGCCAGACTGTCTATTTCGGCATCTTTGTTTTCCAGAAGTTTCTCAGCCTCTAGCTTAGCAACTTCCTTTTGAAGCTGCAGCGTATTCCGTTGTTCTGTTAAACGCTCTATTTCTTTAAGCTCCCTAATGCTTTCGGTTAATTCCCCTGTTCTTTCATAGGTATCGGCCAGTCCTTTCTTGGCAGCGAGTGTTCCGGATAGATTGTTATGCTTTTCAAACCCGGTAAGTGCAGTAGTAAAATAGCTAGTGGCCTTATCGTATTGCTCCAGATTAAGATATAGTTCCCCAAGGGTACATACGGCTCCTAGATATTCTGTACTTGAACTACTGTCGCCTTTTAATTGTTCGATATCGATACGACTTTCGAATACCTCGAGCCCCTTTTCATACTGCCCCCTTTGAATGTAATCCCAAGCCAAGTGATTATAGGCAAGCATACAGTTTTTATCGGTAGTTCCCGATCCACAAAGAGAAAGTGCTTTGTCAATATAGTATCTTGCGGAGTCGGCTTCCTTCGGATAGCTATACAGACTGGACAGCTTACTGTAGGTGATCAGGGCCTGGGCATCGGTATCGGCATAATGCAGCGCCTTTTTGAAATTTTTACGCCCTTCTTGGGTATTGCCTATGTCTCGATGTACGTAGGCGATATTGGTAAGTAGGTCCCAGTAGATTTTGCGATCCACAGAGGATTCGGCGTATTGCATCCCCATTTCTAAATGCTCCAGGGCTTGTATGTATCTTCCGTTTTCGCGGGCTTTTATCCCTATATCCAAATAGTATTGCAGATCAGCAGCCTTGATCTCTTCCCCTTCCCCATTCGACTTATTTTCTTGGGTACAGGAGAGCAGGGCAAGGGCCCAAAAACCAAGAGCCAAGCCATATGCTAGGGATTTTATGGTGTAATGTTTACGCAACAATACAAATTGAGGATCACGGGGTTGCGGTAAAGTTATTGAATTCTATTTAATTGTAGGAGTTTGATTACGTAAAGCGTCACTATTGCTTGATGTATGACATTGGGGTGGGGGGGAATACTAGTGAAAAAAGGGTTCTCAGCAAATTAGAATGTTGTTCCATAATTATATCAACCCAAAATCCTTAAGGATAACTATTAAATGGGTAGTGCTTTTGGCATTAAAATCATCCTTAAGTTTTTCCAAACGTTTCTCAATAATACTCACACTATTGGGGGTGATGTTTTCTAACTTGAAGTGCTGCGCTACTTCTTTTTGAGAGTAACCACTGGCCAATTTTTTTACCAATTTCGTATTGAACTCATTTAACTCTATCAAGTTTTTCCTGTCCAAAATATTGCTTAAATGGGATGATGTATAAGTTTTCCCTTCATGTACTTGAGTAATAGCATCCAAAAGCTCTCGGGAATCATAACCATCTTTAGACACAAAACCATTTATTTTTTGTTTTGAAAACAGGGACTTAACTTTTATTGCTTTGTCCTCGATGGAATAAACGATAATTTTAATTTTCGGTTGAATTCCCCGAACTTTATCAATAAGCTCTTTTCCAGAAGGGATTCTTTCATCCCTGTAGTTTCTATCGAAGGACAAGTCGGTGATCATGAGGTCGAATGGATTCTTCTCTTTTAATGCCCCCGCCACTTCAGCCATTGCCTTATCACAATAGGGTGTATGAACAATGGAATTTTCTGAAACTATTTTGTTGTCTACTAGCGTCTTAATTATGCCGTAATTCGCAATTTCAATATCTTCTACAACTAAAACTCTATTGAACATCCGCTCTATTGTTTTTGGATTGAAATACGTTTTGGTGCAGGATCACACCGTGATTATGGCCTTGAGGCCATTTTCCCTTGTCAGATCAAAACTAAGGTTTCCTCCAATGGCTTTTATACGGTTTTCCATAATCTTTATTCCGTTCCTGTTGTGGACACCACTTTTGGGAAGACCCAGACCATTATCCGTGTAAACAATTTCTATCCCCTTTTCCTTACTTCTAAAAACTACACTTACCAAGTTAGACTCACTATGTTTTTGCATGTTGGTCATGAGCTCCTGTAGTAGTCTATAGATAACTATCTTGGTAACTTTATGGTAGTCCTTCCACTGTATATCCCGTTCTCCCTTAATAAATACATGTGTGCTTTCAGTATTATAGTTTGTTATAAGTTCAGAGAGTTCGTTTTCATAACTTTCAAAATCAATATCGCTACTATCCCTCGATATATTCCGAGCCTTATCATACACATGTTTCAGTTTACTCATGATCTTTTCTTTGTCGTTAGACTCCGCCAATAGTAATTTAATGAGATAAATGTTATTGGCAATGCTGTCGTGGACTTCTTTGGACATCCTTCCTTCGGCTTCGTAGGAGGCAAGTATTTTTTCTGCAATTTGTTTCGATTTTTGCAGTCTATTTCTCTGAACTATATAAATGGAACCTGCAATGAGGGCGAGTACAAAAAACAATAGGAGCCACTTCTTTTCGCTTTTTGCTTTTTCTACCTGCTTCTCTTTTTCTAGATTTTCCTTTGCTAAGGATTCATTTTCAAACCGAGTGGGCGCGTAGATTTGCCTCATACTTTTCTTCGAGATTTCCAATGACTCATTTAGTCTTTTATATTCTTTGTAAGCTTCTAGTGCTGTGGAATCTATCGTCGTTATAATATCCAATGCTTCTAGAGCGGATAAGGGGTTCCTTAGTCGTTTACTCTCTTTGCGTGCCTCCTGAGCATAATGAATGGCTTGCACAGCATCTAAATCGGTATAATACTTGGACAGATGAATGTTACTAGCCACAAGCCCTACAGGGCTTTTTTTCTTTTGCCTTATTGCCAAGGCTTCTAAAAGCATCCCTTCGGTTTCGGTATTACCCGAATTATATAGCCACTTTATTTTTCCTAAGTTGCTCAAAATCCTAGCATATTCCAATGAGTCTTTAACAACCACAGGGTCATTCAGTAGAGTTTTTAAAATAACAATAGCTTCTTCATATTCTCTAAGGTCTGCAAGAATATTAGCTTTGGTGTTTTTGAAAGTAATAGCATTTTTCGCTCCTACTTCTTTTATAAAGTTTGTGTCTTTAATGAACGAAAGGGATTTTTGATTCCAAAAAAGGGCCTCATTGTAGTTTTTTATTTCTCGATAGGATACCGCTATGGTATGGTAAAGTACAGAACGGATTTTTACCGCTGTGCCTTTCGGCGAATACCGTAACCCATCAACCGCAGTGACATTACTCCCAACATAATCACCCAAAATTCTTTGAGTATCGGCCATAGAAAATAGTCTTTTACTGGCGAAACTGCTATCTCCTATATTTCTATGTATTTTAAAAGAAGTGTTGTAAAAATTAAATGCTGCAAGATAGTCATGGGTTCTTGAGTGATATATCCCTAATTTATTATATGCCTTCCCCATATAACCACTATCACCCCTATTCTTAGCCCTTTCAAGTAGTTCGAAAGTTGCTTCTATTGCCCGTTCATATTTCTTATGCCTACCTAGAAGGCGTGTTTTAAGCATATATCCCCTGAAGAGCAACGAATCTATTCGAAGGCTATCGCATTTTGCAATAAAAACATCTATTGCTTCTTCCGCATTTCCTAACGCATCCAAGTTGTTCAAACAGAACTCATAATGCTCATTAAGACTATCTAATTGATCTGAGGAGAATGGTGATGAAGTTGTCTTTTTCGAATTACATCCCGAAAAAAAAAGAAGGAATCCAAAAAAAAGGAGGGATGTAAATGTGTATTTTTTTTCCATCCCTCCAAAGTTAAATCATTTTATTAAAGTGTTAATTTTCATCTTCTTCTGCATCTGTACCTCCATTTTCCACATTGGTTTTTTCTTCAACACCGCTATTGAAACTAGAATTGATGAATACGGAAATGGTTGTTCTAAATAGTGCTTTCATGTTCTCGGACTTTTAAGTTAATAATACATTTTATATGGCTCAACCCGATAACTAATTTTTAGTTTTTTAGAGAAGAGCTTATAAAAAGCTCTTCCCTGTTATACAATTAAAGGATATTAATTCTCGCCATCCCCTAAATCACCACCACCATCTTCTCCCGTAGTTTTTTGGGGACAGTTTTCGTGATCATCGTGATATTCAATTTCACATTTCTGCACTTCTTCAAGTGGACAATTTGTGCGATCATCTCGGTATTCGATTTCGCATTTCCGTACTTCTTCAAGTGGATAGTTTGTGTGATCATCGTGGCATCTGATTTCACATTTGCGTACATCTTCAATAGGTTCTTGAGTACAGTTATAGAATGATATACAAACAAATAGGGCTATTATATATTTTAAATTTTTCATTATTGTTTATTTTAAATTTTGATAAAGAATTTCCTGCACCTTGTTTTAGGTGTATAGCTCGGTTTAACCAAAGCGCTTTGGGTTTCTGGAGAAGAATGAAGTCGGTTAGTAGATTTGCTTGAACCCCTTCTCCAAGATTAAGCAAATACTACTTCGAACTTCGGTTGTAGCTTTCTAGACAACTACATTGCAAATGTTTACATAAAAAAAGTGTCAATGGTGTCAATTGACACAAACCCTTTTATTGACACTTTTCATGCTTAGATAGAGATTGAAAATACCTCCCTTTCCTAGTATAAAGTATTTACGGCTTTCCGTAATAGGGAAAGATGAGACTTAGCTAAATTGACAAAGTCTATTCTTAATAGGAAAAAATGAAAAATCTCGGTGACGCTCAGTTAGCAATGTTTAAAGTTTTTATGGATGAGGTCATATCGGAAGACTTAAAATCATCACCCAAAAAGCTATTCAAGGACTATAAGAAAGGGGGGTTTGAGCGTATCTCAAGAAAAGTAAAAAAGGTAATTCCAGAAAATGAAGACGACTATAGTACAATAGGATGGACAACCTTAAGAAATTATAGAGAAAGTTACGTTGGTTCTGCTCCATTAACTTACGCAAAGAAAAAAATGAATGGGTTAGCTTTTTTCATTGGTTTCGAGAGTTATGAAGCTTTTGTGGACAAAGTCAAAAATGCTGTAGTAGGCAATAAATACAAAACTGCTGACCTAATCATTTATAGGACTGGAAATAAGGGGGGTAAGAGGGAAGAAAAGTTTTCATACGAAATAATCTCCAAATTGAGCAAAAATGAAGTGTTTCAACACATCGATGCTTTAACAAGAAAAAAGGTTGTCAAGAGGAAGGATCCCATATTCATTTTTTGGCTTGGTGTACTATACTTAAAGTGGGGGTCATATGATAAAGCAGTAGAAAACCTATTGCAGTGTATAGAACTAAACCCAATAAACGAAGAGTACTATTACAATTTAGCCCTTGCCAAATTCAATGGGAAGTGCCCCTTTCGCCTTAGCATAGATGAAATACAAGAAATTCGGTCACATCTAGGAACAGCACTGGACTTAAATCCACACAAAAGAAAATTCTACCTTCTGCAATGTATCATTAAAGAAGATTTTTACAAGCGACAAGGTTTAATGGCCCCTATAGGTTACAAACCCAATGAGCTAAAAAACCTTGCGGAAGATGAGATTGAAGAAAAGAGGATCTATCAACTGTTGGATATATCCCCGCATGATTTTGAATGTCCATAGATAGTCCAATCCATAAAACAAATAGCCATGACACCCAATGGAAAGAAAATCAAGAATTATTTTTCTAAAAACGCCTTAACAAAAAAAATAACGGATCAAGAATTCGATACGTTAATTAAAAAAGCCATGAATCCTCTTCACGATAGGGCTTTGGAAAAAACCCTTTTACATGAGAAGGATTGTGTAAGTAAAACAAGGATTATTTATGGTCTTAAAGTGTATGACTATGCAGGAGCCGAAATAAACTACAAGGTAGGCAAAGACGGCTATATTAGATACATCCCCATAGTTGCCACTATTTTAAATTTTACACAGCATGAAATCATCATTTACCAATGTGTGTTCGATCCCATTACGGAGAATGCCCTGAATGAATGTACCTGGACCTATTTCTACAAAGAGGTGGTCTCCTTAGAAACCAAGGAAATTTCTAAAACCAAAGAGTGGTTAAGTCCTACACAAAAAATATTTTACAAAGTGCCTTTAATAAAGCTCTTTATCAAGGGAGTCCCAAAACAATACAACGTTTCCAAAAAATTTATAATCACCACACGTGGAAGCTCACAATTTGAGATGCCACTATCAGATTATGAAGCCATTGATGGAATTGAAGGTAAATTCAATGTTACCGATGCCGAAAACACCATCCGGGCCATACGGAGTTCCCTTAGGAGTAAAAAATGGAAGTAATCTATATAAAACCCCTTTCATTTTTTAAAACCTCGATTCAATTACGGAAAACCGTAAAATAAAAATCCTTCTTCTTTCTAAGTTTGAAAGACCAGCGATAAAATAGCTTTAAAACACCTAGTTACACGCATCGATTTCAAGAAGTTACGGAGGCATAACCATAGTAGCATGAGACGCATAAGAAGGTACATCCCCAATGATATTTTAACCCTAATGGGAATCGTTATTGGCGGGATTAAAGGGTACGAAATGAGGGGGTTCGCAGGGATGTTGCTATTCGCCTTGATACTTGGAGCTATATCCTATCAGGTTAGCAAATCACCGGGAATCATGGCCAAATTACTGCTCATCATCATTTTTCTAATGCTGAATCGATTTCTCAGAGAGATGCTTTTCCAATTGATACAAGAAGTATTCGGCATATAGTTATTGAATTCAAATATAACAGACACCATTATAAAACAAATAAAACCATGGAAATAGAAATGCCAAAAAGCCCATATGTTCTCGGGATAGATTTAGGAACTACAAATTCAAGTGCTGCAATATACAGTAAGGGGGAATCGCAATCCCTTAAGTTGGACGAAATAGGCCGTTTTACCATTCCCTCCTGTGTTTGGTTTCCAGACAAAAAAACCACGGATACCAAAGTGGGGCTGGAAGCCAAACAAAAAATATTAATCAATCCAGACGAAGTCTTCAGTTCTTTTAAACCGTTGATGAAAAACAATGAATGGAAAAAGGAAGAAGCCTATAAAAATCTAGCAGAAAAGTTCGAGCAAATTGAAGGTGTCGACTTAACACCAACGGATATCGCAGTCCAAGTCCTGAAAGCCATTAAAGATGCCGTGCTTAATCAGATGGATTTTGATCTGGATGGGGATATCCAAGAGGCCGTTATTTGTGTACCTGCCAATACTACCGATCAATATAGAAAAAATGTATATGAAGCCGCTTTAAAAGCTGGATTCGGGATCAAAAATAATGAAGGAGAAACTCTTATGGATGGGGACAAACCCGAAGGAGTCCACATTCTTGAAGAACCTACTGCCGCTGCCTTTGCCTATGGATTGGACATGGGGTTCTTGGAAGAGGATGCGGACAAGGAACAAACCATTTTGGTATATGACCTAGGAGGGGGAACCTTTGATTCCACAATCCTCCATTTAAATTCCACATCATCAGATAATACGGCACCAAAATTCACGGTAAAGGCAACACGTGGAGTAGCGCAATTGGGTGGTGATGATTTTGACCGTGTGATCATGGAAATGGTGGCTGAAGAGTTTAAAGAAGAGCACGGCCTGGACATATTTGATTTAAAATCCGATCAAAATGCAACCCTCCCTAGACAATTCATGGTAGCACAACAAAAATTAAAGGAAGGATCTGAGATGGCTAAAATAGAGTTGGCAAATGGCAGTAAAGAATCCGAAATCATTATACCCGAATTTTTAAAAGATGGGGATGGAAACAAATACAGCCTAGAGCACACCATAAAAAAAGACGATTTCGTAGAAAGAATAAAGCCACTATTGGATAAAGCTAATGAATGTGTTGTCAACACATTAAAGGATGCCGAATTGGGGATGGAAGATATTAATAGGGTGATTTTGGTAGGAGGCTCCACGAAAGCGGATTGGATAAAAGAAACTGTCGAAACATTAGGAAAAACCCCTTTTGCTGCCAAAAATGTAGATGTTATTGTTTCTCGGGGCGCTGCCTTTTATGGGGCTAGTGTTCCTTCTGGTAATGACCCAAGTGAAATTGAAATTGATAGAACAACCAACCATCATTTGGGGATAGAAATAGAAGGTGCAGAGTTTAGCCTCTTGGTGGAAAAGGACCTACCTATTTCGGAAGGGATTACCAAAACAAAAACCTACTACAACCAAGAGCAGCAGGAAACTGTTAACATTACTATTTACAAAACACAACATATTGATGTTACAGGGGATAAAGGAGAAAGAACCCTAGCTAGAAAACATTACATCAACGAAAAAGTGGACGACAGTAGAATTTTTGATTGTATAGGTGATTTTAGGTTGACCGGAATTCCTAAAGCTGCCAAAGGACAAGAACCTATTGAAGTCACCTTTTCAATAGATCAAGACGATACGCTTGCCGTTACTGCAAAAATTGTAAACACAGGAGCTACTGCCAATGTAGAAATAAAATTATAACGAGATGCGAAATAAACACCTATCGCTTCTAGAAGAGATGAACGATAAATTGGATAGACTTCTGGAAAGTAAACCAGACTCCGATATTCGTCAAATCGAAGAAGCTGCCGAAGAGGGCATTCCAAAAAAGCAAGGAACCGATGATACTGATATATCAGAAGATGAAACTGAAACACATGATCAAGCAAGTGCTTCGAATTTACGAGTAGGGAATTTGGAGGATACCATTAGTTCTTTAGAAAAGCCCTTCCTGGATTCGTACCAGTACAATGAAAACGAAATGGAATATTTCAATGAACAGAAAGAACAATTTAGTAATGCCAAATACAAGTTCAACAAATGGGTAGATTACATTCACGTTCTAGCAAATACATTTGATAACGAAATTGTCTATGGTTTTGGGGAACTTTTGGAAAAAGAGGAATACAACATTCAAAAATCCAAACGCGTATTCTTTCTTCCGTTACATACTAAAGAGGAGGACAACCAAATATTATTTGAAGACTTCGGTAAAGAACTCATGTCAGTTAAAGAGGTTCCTTCCAATGAGATTGCATACTCATACGGAAATGCCAGTGTGAGAAGAACAGCCGAATTGGATTATTCTTTATCATCAATAGGCCCCACTTCACTTGTAAACAGTTTTGCCAAAGAAGTATTGAACAATACATTTTCCCTGTCTTTCAAACAGTTGGATCGAAGTAGAAAGGAATTGATTTTGCTGTTATCGAAAACCATTGGTTCCCAAAAATTATTGCAAACAGAATTACAACACCCTTCCCCAATTGGCCAAACACCTATAGAAAGTAAAGTAGTACAAAAAGCATCTGATAGCTGGAGCACAAACAATGTAAAGACAATTAAAGAAATAGAATCTGCCTCCGAAAGCATTTTTAATGCCTATAAAGAATATCTGAAGAGACTTTTTAAGGTATATAACGAAGTTCAAAACAGCCATAAGAACTTTGGTCTCAAAACTTCTTCCATAACGGAAGAAGAACAGGACTTCATTGAAGCTTGGGATGCTTTGTTTAAGGAAATTACTCATTTATTCCTTACATATTTGAAGAATGTACTTCATATCTGTCCCATTGACTGTAACCGTGGAGATACATACAACTATCACTTCCATCTTCCTCAAGGCGGAGGGGAACCAGATGATGAATTGGAAAATGATACCATTAAAAATGTAGAAACTACTGGTTTCAGGCTTATGGGAGACTATCAGGCCTACACTCCAATGTCCGAAATAATCCCAGCAGACCCAAAAGAGCTAAATCCTCAATATATCCTGCTGCAAACTGAAGTCACGGTAGTACTTAACAAATCAAAAACATCTTAATATGCATCCAATTGGAATAGATTTAGGAACCACATATAGTGCCATTTCGAAGTGGAGAAATGACAATGGATTTATAGGGAGTGAAACCTATAACATTGCCAGTGAAACCAGTGACACATTAGCCTCTAAGGTATTTGTAGAAATAGAGGGGAAAGAGGTTTCTTTTATGGTCGGAAAAAGTGCGCTTCAAAAAGGGGTAATAAGTCCCGATAATGCCATTTGGGCTGTAAAACGTTATATGGATGATGCAAATCATCGGTTTAACATAGAAGGGTATGACTTTAGTCCCATGGATATTTCTGCAGAAATTCTAAAGAAGCTACTACAAACCGCTGAATCGATTGAAAATCCAGGTGGTTATACCCCAAAAGGATTAGTGGTAACAGTACCTTACTATTTTAAGCAACCCCAGTTTGTTAACACAAAAAAAGCAGCTCTTTCAGCCTTGAAAGATTTGTACAAAGATCGTTTAGAGAACCCTGAGACTATGTTTCTAGGCTTGGTACCTGAACCTATTGCGGCTGGATTGGATTTTGCATTTAATAACCATGGCAATGACATGGTAGATCAAAACTTCTTGATCTTCGATTTGGGAGGCGGAACTTTCGATCTCACTATTTTCAAACTAAACCAGACAAACAATACCATAGATTTCAATGTACTTTCTGTAGATGGGGATGCTCGTTTGGGAGGTGAAGATTTCGACAAGTGTCTTATGGATTGGGTGCTTGATGAAGTTGATTTTAATATCAACACTTTGGATGAAAAGTCAAAAGCCAGAGCACTAAAGAAGACCATCCCCGAAATTACCAGCTTAAAGGAGATGCTATCCGTAGCCAATGAAAGTTCATTGATCATTCCTTCTCAATCGGCAGATATGCCAACCATCGATTTACAGGTAAAGGTTAAAGATTTTGAAAAAAGCCTCAGTAAAAATGAAGCTTCTGTGGATTATGGGAAAAAAATAGAACTGTTGGTAGACAGTGTTCTGCACAAGGCAAACTTAAAAAGCGATGCTATAAGTGCTGTTTTGTTAACAGGAGGATCCAGTAAAATTCCTCTTTTCAAAAACATCCTAATCGAAAAGTTCGGGGAAAAGAAGATTAGGCAACAAGCTACAATGAATTTAGCTGTAGCTAGGGGTGCAGCAATCTACGCGGCCTACTTACTCGATGAAGAACTAGAGAAAGAAGGAAAAGAGCGTGAGCATCTAACCGTATGGAACAAAGTAACGATAAGTGAACCAACAGCTCACAGTATTGGTATTAGAACAGCATCGTCCCCTTTCTTTTCAATCATCAAGGACAATCAGATTACCCCGGTTTCCAGAACACTACCCATTATCCCGTCCAAATTATCCGAGGATGGAAAACTTATTCTATGGAGCGAAGTAACTGTATTACAAGGCGACAAGGATTCTGTAGTAGGAAGGATAAAAATCAACGAACAACTTTATACGCATGGAAAATCCAGAACCGAAATAAAAGGCAAGCTCAAATTTATGGTACAGAAAAACCTTATAAGAGTAAGTGTATCTATGCCAGGTTGTAGGCAAGATGGAACAGATTATTTTTTTGAAGAGGATTTGCGTTTATAGAACCTTATGAATATGAATCATAATTATGAAAACAATCCTCCCATAGGAATCGACTTTGGAACATCGAACAGTGCCATAGCGTGCTTTGTCAACACCAATCGTATGCATGGGAGTCAGGTTTATTACCTCAATAACTATGGAAGCAAAAGTGACCCCTATTTATTGCAGTCTTCTATTTACTTACAGGAGAACAGTGAAACGGATCATGAGATTCTGATAGGGGAAGCTGCAGAAAACAAATGGCGCCATGACCCTACCAACTATGTGCGTGCCATTAAAAGGGAAATAGGAGCGATTGACAAAACCTATGACCTGGGAGGGAAAATTTACTCCCCTGTAGAACTTTCATCAGAAATCATTAAAACCCTTTTTAAAGACCCCATTACTCAAGGTACTGATTTTTGCCCTTCCGGGATCGTAATAACGGTACCTTACTATTACAAACAACCCCAAAACGACAATACATTATTAGCTCTTAACAAAGCTATTGATTATACTTTTAGTAAGGAAAGCAAAAAACCCAAGGTATTAGGACTTGTTCCTGAGCCTATTGCAGCATCCTTGCATTATGTAAATAGCCTTGTGGATACAACAATCCATGAACGTAACACACTAGTTTTTGATCTTGGGGGTGGTACACTGGACATTACGCTTTTTAAGATCATTGTACAGGCCCAAAAACTACATTTTGAAGTATTAGCAAGTGATGGTCATTCCAGCTTTGGGGGTGAAGATTTTGACAATGTCCTCTTGGATTATATTGTAAATGAAGAGGGAATAAGTTTCGAAAATCTCAATGAAAAAGACCGCCGTTTTGAAGAAAAAACAATTAGGGATGCCGTAAAAGATGCCAAAGAAAGATTGTCTTTTAGTAATGAGGTAAGTGTATTTGCTGGAAACCTATTTGGCAACGAACCCATTGACACCTCCCTTAAAAGAACCACTTTCGAACAATTATTGGCCGGAAACAACGGCTTGCAACGAAATTTCGGGAAAGAGTTATTGGAAGCTGTTACCAAAAGTTTGGTAAAAGGGAGTGTTCAAAAAGATGACATCGATCTTATTCTCCTAATAGGCGGATCTTCTCAAATCCCCTACTTCCAAACCCTTTTAAAAAACACCTTTAAAAATGCGCAATTCGAAATACAACAGGATTTTTTGAAATATGCTGTGGCTAAAGGAGCTGCTCTATACGCAGCTCATTTACTGGATAAAGATCATGGGCACGACCATCAAGCATTGGGGAAAGGAGTAAGTTATGAAGACAGCAAAATCATCTTTCGAACTTCTCATGCGATGGGTATCGAAAAACAGCAAGGGCAGTTAAGTGTAATTATTCCTGAAAATACCGTAGTTCCGGCAAAGAATTCCAAAACGTTTATTCCTACCGCATATTCTGACGCATCCAGGCAAACCGTAAAACTAGACTGTATAAAAATCTGTCAAGGAAGCACTAAAGACATTGAAAACCTAACACCATTGGGCTTTGTGGAAAAGTTACCTACAATCTATACCCATGGCAGGGGACTGGACGAAATAAAAATCGAAATCAATTTTGAAGCAACGGAGACTCAACTCTTCGCACAAATAACTATACCTAAAAGCGATAAAAATGGGGAAGACATATCGTTACATACCAACATTAGTACCATCAGCAATTAAGGTTATTCTTCTTGGAATTTCCCTGTTATGGGGTACGCCCAACGTAGCACAAACAAAGCAGGATTCTTTAAAGCATCATGTAATTGTTTTGTTGGATACATCTGGATCGGTCGATCGAAAGGATAAAAGCAATATTTCTGAATCTACTGCTAGAAAAATGATCCATAACGAATTGAGAGAATTATGCTTCCGAAAAAATAGCATTTCCAAAAAGTATCTCCCTTCTAAAAGAGCACTCCTCGAAAAAGGGGATTATGTGTCCATACTTTCCTTTGGACTGGAAAAAAATGATCCCAATATAAATGAGTTCGTACAAGGGATACCCATAAAACCAGGAAAGGAAATCAAACTTGATTCTACTTTTAACGATCAAATATTCAACGATCTTTGGAAGGGTATAGAAAGGATTGGGTATAATCGATTTTTCAACAAAGAATGGACAGGACTTTCGTTTGCGGGCCCCCTTGCACTTCATTCATTAAACTTTCAAAATAATCCAAAAGATGTTAGCAGGACATTTATCATTACCATTACCGATGGAGAATTTAATGGTCTTGGTGATCCCAATTTAGAAATAAAAAAATTGGAGGACTATTGGGATTATAAAAGAATCAATGTAAAGCACAGAGAAGCAATATTACCCAGATACAACCGTATAAAAGAAGCTTTTATATGGAACAGGATATATACATATAGTTCAAGGCCTGGCAGTACCAAAGACAATTATAAAATGGAAGTCTTAGAATACAAGCCATTGCAAAAAACCTTCGCCATAGAAGCGGTTGTACCTCTCGAACCGAAGCTCTTCTTTAATAGAACTCCAAAAGACAGTCACCAAAAAAAATTAGAGATTAATGCTTATCCCAGTCCTGTATTTACACTTCAGCGTATCAACTTACAACTTAAAGACACCGTCAACAATAAGTTGTTTTGGGAAAAAGATGTTTACGGACTACACCAAGCCACAACCATCCCACTGGACATTGCTAGCAAACACAAGAACGATCCTCTTGTTATTGAAGCTAAGTTTTGGGTACACTTTAATGATGGTTCTTACGGAGTTCATACACTTAATCCAAATGGGGATAGTGTACAGGGCAGCAACGGACTAAAGAGAACCTATCCTGTTGTTTTTGAGAAAAACAGAAGAATTTTATTTGGACTTATACCGCTTTCGGATCTACTGTATAAAGCTTCAGCGAGTTTCTTAGGGGAAGAACAGCAACGGAGTGTGATCTTTTGGAACATTGTATTGCTCTGCACTTTTGTCGCTACCATGTATATTTTAATTAGGGGTTTAATTGAAGTAAAATAAGAGGCCATGGAGAAAACGCACGACGTAATCATAGATTTCAACAACCTATCTGGACCCTTAAAGCCTTTAGCAAAATCACAGATTAGTATTAAAGGGAAAAGAAAGCTTTGGGGTATCCCTAGGCCAGTAAACATAAAAAAGTATCACTCCTTATATATAGACAATCTCAAAATTCCAGACTTTTTAAAAGTCTCTCATAAAGATAAGTTAATTGTATTAACGATCCACCAATCCTCCAAAGGAAGTATAGAAACTGTAAAGGGCCATAAAATCGAAGATTTTAAAGTAAATCAGTTCGAATTTCCATTTGAGGTTAGTTTAAATCCATCCATAATTCAGGATTGCTTGGATATCAATGTCGATGAAGTTGTAATTGAGTTTGAGGTAAAGCATCAACGCAAGGCAAAAGACAAACCCAAAGTGGTTAAGGAATACCAAGCAACATTGAACCTTAAAAAAGCTCTCTGTAAACCTATAGATCACTTCTATTTCACCATTCCAGAGTTAGAATCAGGCTATGAATACCACTTAGCCAAGCAATTACATATAGGGAATCGTGAAATTATGTATAAAGCTCCTGTGTTCTATGCAGAGACCTATGATGTTTGCCATTTGAAATCTAAACTCAAAGGGTTTGACAATACCGTATACTTAGCAAATGAAGCAACTTTTATCACAGAATCCAACCCTTCTTCTAACGGAATACCCCTTAAAGAAGAGGGCGAAGAAACCGCCTCGGACCTACTCTTAGAATTTACAGATGAAAGTATTTCCTTAAAAAACCTCAACCCAAACAACAAAGTGGTTATTCCTGTTTACATAGATCTAGATCATTATGAAAATCCACTTGAAGAAAGAAAGGAAGAAATTATTTCTGAAATCAACCTCAGTAAAGCTGGAAAGGACTTTTTTGATTCCAGATCCGATCAATTCATTATAACTCCAGACAGCAAAACCACCCGCCTTCTCAAGACGATAAAGTTTGGCGAAATCCAAAGAGAGCTGAATGACCGGGAGCGCTTCGAAATTCCAAAAAAGAACCAATGGATCCCTAACAAATCGGGGAAAAAGCGATGTTTTTCACTACTATTAGGAAATCATGCCGAGAACAATGATGGATTGGTTAAAATACATAACTTGATTTTTGATTTTCAAATTGATGCAAACTCTACCTCTAATATTGTATTAAATGAGCTAAGTCAACATCCTAGTGAAAACTTCGAGGAAGATTCCTTTTTAAACACCAACGATCTATTTAATCTTACTGTCAAACATCAAGACAAAGAAGTCCCATTTACAAGCACTTTAGAATGTCCAAACACTTTTCAATCTTTTTTTGAGTACGAAATAAGTTTTAGACATGATGAAATTATCGATATCCCCAAGGATGTCTGCAAAGTGAATTGTTCTATTTCCTTTGATTATGAAGAGCTATTAAATGAAGAAATAATAGGATCGGGACATTTTGAGAATATCATTGTTTTCAATATAGAAAAAAACCCCGGCAGCTATTGGTTATCTGTAGATTATGGTACTTCGGCCTGTGTAGCGGCCTTTAGCGATGGAGATTTATTAAACAAGGATGAAATACTAATAGATCTACAATCTCCTTTAGAAGAGCGCACTCCAAGTGAAAAGTATATAGAGAGTAATATCGAAGAGTTCGATACAAAATACCTTTCCTCTACCATTACTTTAAAAGAAGGCAAGGATATCGAGAACAATGAATTTGGTGAAAGCTTGATTCACTTATCACCTACCAAAGAAGACACAAATTATCCTATTCCATACCTCAAATCCTTAATAGGTATGGAAAGCCTACCTAATTTCAATGGTTTGTTCAACAATTTCCAATATAAAGAAGGCAACCTTCAGGTTTCGTTCAAGGATAAGCCGCCTAAGGTAGAAAAGGTTTTAAAGAACAGTTACTATTCCTTGCTCAATCATTTTGTAGAAAAAGGGGTACACAATATGATTACAACAAACGATCGCAAAAAAAGTGACTTAAACAAAATTATTCTTACCATACCCAATACGTTTACTCCTAAGCACATTGCTTATATAAAAGAAATCTTATCTGACAGCATTTTTCAACATTACAAGAAAGATTATATCACATTTTTGAGCGAATCCGACGCCGTGGCCTGTAATTATGTGTACAATTGGAACGTATACAACAAGGAACAAGACCCAAATGAATCTGAGTATGTACTTGTTTATGACATGGGGGCAGGTACTTTGGATTTGACTTACTTCAAAATTCAAAATGAAAAAAGCAAAAAGAAAAAAGTAAAGATTCTCGGTAAACTTGGTAAAGCTACAGCTGGGAACTATTTGGATTATCTAATTGCCCAATCTGTATATGATATTCATAAAGAAGATTTTCAAGACAATCCCATGAATACAGGGAGCGAGAGAGGGAGCTCCCTTTCTAACAAAAAGTTATTTAAAAATATTGTAAAGAACATCATAAAACCTCACTTAGATGAGCATGGGGATTATGAAATTAGAGCAGAGGGTGATCATGATACACTATTGGATTATGACCTCGTGGGTTCTTACGAGGAGATTCGAAATTCTCGATTATTGCATGACTTTATTAGAGATAATACCGATACGCTTATAGAAAACTTCTTTCAATTATTTACTCCAGAGAAAGGTGGGTTTCACCGTAAAGGAGAGGTGCTTCTAGACACCGTAATCTTCACAGGAAGAGGTATGCAATTTCAATCCTTGAAGGAGGAACTAAAAGGAGTATTAAAAGACTGGTCTTGCACTGAAAGTATCAATTTTATAGACGACCTGGATGCATCTTCTTTAAAAAACATAGTGGTAAAAGGAGCGTTGCAATACGCCTTGCTCTACAAAAACGAAAACTCTACAATACAACTAGAAAATAAAAACCTTTTGGCTAGATATGGGGTGCTTTATAATGATCCCGAAACCGGACTATGGAAATATAAAAATCTGCTCGATCCCTCAACTCGCCCCCTAAAATCGACTCCTATCATAAAAGATGGTATCACCATTTTCGAATACGATACAGACATGTATGATGCCGACCCAAGTAATAACAAGCGCTCCAACTATATAGATATGTCCAACACTGTAAAGGCATGGTTTGTACAAAGTTATGCCAAAGATACTGCTACAGACATGAACGAGGGTAATACAGAATACATCAGTAAGATTGAGGCCATTAGAAGGGATGCAATAGATGTAGACATCAATAAAGTTATGGTAAGAATATGCATTGATAGTAATAACCAAATGCACTTGAGTGTTGGGGAGGACATTTTAGATCCTACAGAACCTTTACGTGTGGATTTAGAAAACAGCGAATCATTCAGGAAAAGTATGTGGCCCTACTTATAAAACCTAAAAAAGAATGACATGAAGATTATCATTACAACCCTGTTACTTTGCCTTACAGCATTTTGTATTGCCCAGAATAATGGTCCCATTAGAATTATAGATTCAAATAGTGTCGAACCACACAAAAATAATAATTCTGTAAACCGCCAATACCCAACAATAACGGAAGACAATCCAACAACTACATTTAAAGTATGCTCCTACGACCAAAACACACGATTTGTAATTATAAAGAATTCGAATCCAGAATTCATTAAAATCATCAGTGTTGATAAAGAAGGCCAGAACTCTTTAAAACTGAACAATTCCTATGGTCTTTATAGAGATTCGGTGCCGTACACCAAAAACAAAAGCTTCTTACTTAGTAGAGAATTTGAATTAAAGTTTGATGTAAACGCAAAAAGAAAGTATGGAACCCTGTCTATCTATACTATGGATGGAAAAAACCCCATCTTTTTATCCTATAAACACGAAAGTATCACCGAAGCTTTTAAAATAGATACCACAAAAATAAACAGATACGATAACACTCTTTTTATGATTAAGGATCTTGATACCGTTTCTAAAACTGTTTCCTTTTCATTCGACAGCCTACAAATTGACAAAACAGTTCAAAAAACATTCATCCTTGTTAATCCATCCAAAGACACTATTAGTCTCAATTACATAAAAGGAAACGAATTTGCCAACTACAATTGGGGAAGTATCCAACCCATTATAGACACCACCAAGATTTTGCCTCTTTCAAAACAAGACTTTGTCTTACAGTTACATCCCAAAAAGGACTCCATTCCAGACGAACCAAACATAGACAAAACACAAAGAGCAATTAATAACCTAAGCCCAGAAGAAACCCACTCATTGGATACCACAATTGGAATTACCGTTGGAAACAATTTCAATCAAAAAATAGTTGTAAAAGCTGTTTTCTTCGAACCAAAATCCAAACCTACTTTCTTTTCGAACATTTCAACATTTTACAAATCCAATGTAGGTTACTTAAACCCTATCTTCCTATTGTTGTTGATCCTTCTTGATTATTACTTTTTCCAGTTCATATTCAGAAGGCCTTCCATCAAAACAGTTAAAAAGCACCTCGCAATTGAAAACAAACTACCTCAAGGAAACGAAGAAACCAAACTCCCAAAAATTTTTGGGGAATGGAAGTCATTCTTAGAGGAACAACGGGAGGTTATTTCTCTTTCTAAAAGCAAAGATAGTTTTCTTGATTCTGACGGTAAAAGCTCAGACAAAATCCAGCTAAATCGCAATAAAAAAGCTGTCCAAGATTTATGTAATGCTTTAAACATTCCTTGTTCTGAAAATGATTTTCAAATCCCATTGACTAATGTTCTCAAAAAGTTCGAAAACCTGAAACAGGAAAAAAAACAGATGCAACCCTTTAAAGAAGGTTTCCGCGAAATAGAAGTCACAGAATCTTTTATGATTAAAAATCATGTGAACTTTATCAAGGAGTTATCCAGTCTACAGATTAGTTCGAGTGCAGATATTAATACCGTAAGGTTCGAAAGGGAAAAAGCAAAGGTCATAGATGAAATTTATCAGATCCTGAGAAAAAAAGAGGGAAGCCCTGGTGTTTTAAAGGCTACAAATGATCTCTCAACCTTTAAAAAAGAGCTATCGGAAATCGTATCAAAATTCCACGCGAAATACCCTGCTTTTGTTTATGAATTCACAGAGGGTCTTAAAGCAACGCTAATAGATCTTAAAAAACTAACGAATACTATCAATGTTCCAGAATCAATATTCGCCAAGAAAGTTGAAACCCTGATATTCGGTAGAACAGGGAAGCGGGGATTTGCATTGGCACACGAAATATGCATGGACACCAAAGAAGACGGACTGTTAGCACAACGCCTCGGCCTAACCAAAGGAGTCATGTTTAGGGAATTGAAAAAACAAGATTTCTACCAAAAATTCATTTCTTCTTTTAAACTGGAAATTAACACATTATGCATTTTATACGCCTATAGTAAAGCCACTACCGTTGCCTATAAAATGCAAAAAGAAGGGATTGATCTCCAGATATTAAAAACTATATATGAGCGGGTAATCGATTCTTTAAAAAACGTTGGGGTGTCTATATCGATGCCTTCCCTATTTCGCGACACTTTCAAAGAAGGGGAATACGAAATGGCACAAGACAGTTCCCTGATTTATCATTTTGGTCCTGAAATCGAACAACTCGATTCTGGAATCATTTACGATCTCACCAAAGTAGCAATCATTACGAATTTTGATGGTAATGACCATTACGAAAATCTTCCAAAAGTATTGTATAAAACGTAAGAACATTTAATAACACCAAAACTTAAAAATATGAAAGCCATAGGAATAGACCTTGGAACCACAAATTCGGTTATTTGTGAATACTCGAGAGGTGACAGAAAAATTTTGAACATAGAAGGATCCCAAACCGTTCCCTCAGTGATATACATAAACAACGGGGAAACTATAGTCGGTAAATCTGCCAAAAACCGCCTTTTAATTAACTCAAGCCAATGCTTGAGTTCTACAAAAAGAAATATGGGTTCGGATTGGGAAAAAGAAATTGAAGGTACAAAATACTCTGCCGTAGATGCTGCAAGGATCATCCTTATGTATTTAAAAGAGCAAGCAGAGGATATCGATGATGTAGTGATTACTATCCCGGCTTATTTTGAAGAAAACCAAAGGGAACAAACCATGGAAGCTGCCAAACAAGCAGGGTTTAATGTCCTCAGGCTTTTACCAGAACCTACAGCAGCAGCCATTAGTTACGGACTTAACAAAGAGAAAGACCAGACCATACTGGTTGTTGATTTGGGGGGAGGTACTTTTGATGTGTCGATATTAGAAGTCATTAATAATGACTTTACGGTAAAGGCTGTGGATGGTAACCATCAATTGGGAGGAGATGATTTTGATTTGGCCATTGTAAAATTTTTAAATGACCACATCAAGGAACAATTTGGAAAATCGCTGGAAAAAGATCCAGTAGCCCAACAAAAACTAAAAGAAGAGGCAGAACGGGTAAAAATAGCTTTGGCCACAGCTAAAAGCGAATCGATATTCATCTCTGAACTTGTTCCGAGCATAAGCATCGAAATCGATAAGTTCACCCGAGACCAATTTAAAGAACTGATTCAGGGACACCTTGACGAAATTGTTTCCAAAACCAACGATGTTATTAACCAAGCTAACTTGACCAAAGAAGATATTAATCGGTTCGTACTGGTAGGCGGTTCATGCAAACACCCGCTGGTTCAAGAAGTCATTGAAGTACATTTTAGAAAACCCTATTTATCTGATAATATGGACACCTGTGTTGCTGAAGGAGCAGCTATCCTTTGCAATAACTTAATGACCCCTACTAATGATGGAAGCACTAAAGACATCTTTCCTACTGCAGGACCTGATGGTAATAATCAACTAACTACCGAAGAAGTAGTCATTAAAGATGCCGTATCGCACTCCCTGGGAATCGATATGGTGGACTCTATAAACGACCTATTTTTTGCACCCATCATCCCCAGGAATACAAACTACCCTTGCAAGTCTGCCATTATTGGATATTCAGATGGTTCTTTAATGCAGGAAAAGGTCATCATGAGTGTTTTTAGGGGCGAAGACAACAACCCTAATAACAATACATATTTAGGGGTTTTAAACAACAAAGTCCCTAGAAAATACATCGGCGAAGTACAAATGGCTTACGTCGCTGTTTTTGAATTGGATGAAAATGGAATTCTAACATTTAAGAGTATAGAAATACCACTGACTATGGATAATAGATCGTTGATAAAACAGCTAACAAGCGATAGAAAGGAGGACGAAATGACCGTGCCTTGGGAATTGGCATACGAATTAGCAGAAAAGCATGGATTCGCTATCAAAGAAACCAAAATCGAAACGAAGTAAATGAAATAGTATGAACAAAAAAATAAGATTTATTGTCTTACCCACCCTAGGTGCGCTAGTAGGTTGGGTAGTTCTGGAACCATGGAATGACTCGTATGGCTACTTTCGAGACTTTATGCTGTTTTATTCATTGGCATTGGGAATTGTCTTAGCAGTGTTATGTGAACAGGGAATACACTTTATAAAACCGAAACTTTTTCTGCCTTATCTCAAAAATTACAGAACATATATTATTCCCTTAGTTGGGGCATTACTTATAAAACTAATGTTTACAAAATTTGCGAAAGAGGAGATCCAGTGCAACAATGATGAAATAACCGATCACATTGTTTTAATACTGGACAACTCCAGTAGCATGAGCGGGAGGCCTATGAGGGAGTTAAAATCTTCTGTTGAGGAGTACCTTCAACTCTTAACGTGCTCCAAAAGCAATGATCAAATTGCAGTAGTCTCATTCAATAGTTCAGCAAGAATAATAAACGACCCTACTGGTAATTATGAAATGGTCCTTAATAAAGTAAGCAGTTTATGGGCCAGTGGTGGGACCAATATGTCTCAGGGATTGCAATTGGCTTATGGGCTACTACCTCAATTCGATAGGCAAAAAGCAACATTTATCCTGGTTTCCGACGGACTGCCCAACAATGCAAATGAGGTAGTAAATCTGGTGGTACAGAACCCACAGATAGATATTAACACCATTGGTGTGGGAAATGGATATGATGAGCATCTCCTTAGGCAAATCGCTTCAAACAGCAATGGTAAATTCTTCCCTGCAGACGATATAACAAACCTCACAAATGTGTTTAAACAAATTGCGAAAAATCAGGGAGGGGGTATTACGCAGGTTAATTCAGAAAAAGATAACTCCATAAAACTAGGACATACAAAACGAATTCTAGGATGGACGCTTTTGGGGCTTTTTATAGGCATAACCATTGGCAGGGTAGATAAAAGACCTGGCGTTAAACGCATTGTCTTAGTAGGCAGTTTATTGGGCGGGTTTATAAGTTCATTGCTGTTTATTGTTTTTGACAGTATTGGTTTTTCATCCGGATGGACCTTACGAATGATCACTTTTGGCCTTTTTGGTTTTTTAATAGGACTGTCCAATTATTTAGTAAGCAAACTGTTTGCAAGATTGAACACAAAATCACCCTATTAGTATAATTTAAAAGAAACACAAAATGAGCAATTGGAAAAAAGTACTGAAAAAAGTAACGGATTCTACTTCCAACGCATTTGGCAAAGGTAAGGACATGGTAGCCATTAATAAACATAAAAGTGCAATTAACAACTGTTTCAAAGAAATTGGCAGCCGCATTTATGAATCATATAAAGAGGGAAAGACTAATATGTCTTTAAATGACATTGAAATTCAAAACATACTACAAGATGTAGAATATCATCTGAAAAAAATTGACAAAATATCAAATCAATAAAGGGATCCTATAAATTTCATTTCGAAGATTAGATAGGAAATAATAGCACTTCTATAAAACAAACAAAGTATTTTACATTATACGAAAGATAGGGTCTTATCGCTTTTATTATTAAGACCAAAGCATAAACACTGACTTCCAGCCACAAAAAAACCGGTTGATTTCTCAACCGGTTTTCGTAGTAGCGGGAGCTGGACTCGAACCAGCGACCTTCGGGTTATGAGCCCGACGAGCTACCTACTGCTCTATCCCGCGATGTGGACGGCAAAGATACAACAGAGTTTTAAATGCCGCAAGAGTAAGTAAAATAAATTTTAAGAAATGATTATTCTTCCCGCCTGGCTATCCAAGCCATGGCGTTCATACGCTCTTCCGTCGTAAAATTCCGAATATTAACCTTTGCGATAAGCGTATCCAGATTCCCCAACATATGAATCCACCTTCTATTGGTCACCAAAGCAATCTTATGGAAGCGTTTTGCATGCTCTATCGGGAAAAGCGTTGCAATAAAAACCGCATTCAATGTGAAGCTTTCTATCCCCGAATCCTCTAAATACAAATTGATCTTATCATGCTCCTCAAACTTTTCCAATATCTGTGCACGCAATGCATTAATAGCCACGGTATCCATCTTACCATCGATGATATAGCCAATCGTATCTTGTGCAAAACTAAAGCCTGAGAACTTCATGGGGATTTTTATTACCCAAAAGGTACAAATAAAATAGGGTTGCGATACAATTCTTACGGGCTATTTGCCCAAGAGGAAATGTGGTTTATCGAAAACTATTGAATATCTGCAGATTACAATTCCTCCGCAATCCAGTCCATCGCCTTTAAACGGTCTTTAATCTTGAAATTCTTAATCTTCGTAGAGACCAGAAAATTATTCAACCAACAAATGAAGTGGATCCAAGATCGATCCGTAACCATGGCCGCTTTCCGGATCCTTCCCCTATGCCTGTGCGGAAACAAGGTAGTAATAACCATGGATTTAAGGGAAAAACGCTTTACACCACCATCTTCCAAGTAAACACTAATGGTTTCATGCCGCTCCAAACGCTTTAGAATCTCATCGCGCAAATATTCTATGGAAGCGGCGTCCATAACGCCATCCACAATATAACCTACGACGTCATCGCCCAGATCGAAGTTTAAAAACACGGAAAAGTTTGTTAAGGTTTGCTAGGATCAAAGATAAAAATTACTGCTGAATACTTTCTGCACGAAAATTCTCCAATTCGCCATCCCTAAATCCCGTAATTATCTGTATGGGATTGCAGCAGACCTCACAGTCTTCAATATAAGAAGTGCTCACAGAAGGATCCAATAACATGGAAATCTCCTCCCAACAATGCGGACATTGAAAGAAATGCTCTAACATAACTAAGATTGCGCTTCAATCGCTTCGGTAATTTCCTCCCACTGCAACATGAATTCGTCCAATTGTTTCTTCTTGGCTTGATAATCATCGAAGAAATTGGGTTGTGCAATGGTCTCTTCATAATTGATGGAAAGCTCCACATCAATTTCCTTGATCTCCTTTTCCAATTGACTGATGGACGCCTCCACCTTGCTCAATCTATTGTTCAAGGACTTCAATTTCTTTTGTTGCTCGTAACTTAGTTTCCCACCAGTCTCTTTGGGCTTCTCTTCCTTCTTTTCGGTTTGGGTCCGCTTTTCCGCTTCCCGCAGGTTCTGTAAATTACGCTGTTCCAAAAAATAATCGATATCCCCAAGATATTCCTTAATCTTTCTGTCCTTGAATTCATACACCCTATTCGTAAGTCCTTGCAAGAAGTCCCTATCGTGAGAAACCACTACCAAAGTCCCTTGAAAATTCTTCAGGGCCTCTTTCAACACATTCTTGGATTTAATATCCAAATGATTGGTAGGCTCATCCATGACCAACACATTAAAAGGCTGCAATAATAATTTGGCCAAAGCCAGTCGGTTTCGTTCCCCTCCCGAAAGCACGCGAACATACTTATCTACTTCTTCCCCACGGAATAAGAAGGCCCCCAAAATGTCACGTACCCTTGGGCGCGTTTTTTCATCGGCGGCATCCAGCATAGTGTCCTCTACGGTTTTGGAGCCATCCAAATAATCTGCCTGATTCTGGGCAAAATACCCGATCTGAACATTGTGACCTAACTGTACATCACCTTCATAGGCTATTTCGCCAACAATCATCTTGGCCAAAGTGGATTTACCCTGTCCATTTTGCCCTACAAAAGCAATCTTGCTATCCCGCTCTACTAACAGATCTATATTTCTAAGCACTTCCTTTTCCCCGTAGTTCTTTGAGGCATTTTCGGCAGTGACCACTACTTTTCCAGGCGTCACCGAAACAGGGAAACGAAGGCTCATTACGGCGTTGTCATCCTCATCCACTTCAATCCGTTCCATCCTATCCAATTTCTTGATAAGCGATTGTGCCATGGTTGCCTTACTGGCCTTGGCACGGAACTTCTCAATAAGCTTCTCGGTATGTTCGATATGTTTTTGTTGGTTCTTTTGGGTCGCCAATTGCTGTTCCCTCAGTTCACTTCTCAACTGAAGGTATTTGGAATAGGGCTTCGGGTAATCGTAGATTTTTCCCAAGGAAATTTCAATGGTTCTATTGGTTACATTGTCCAAGAACATCCTATCGTGCGAAACCAGCATTACCGCTCCGGGATAGGATTTCAGAAAGTCCTCCAACCATAAAATGGATTCAATGTCCAAGTGGTTGGTAGGTTCATCCAATAGTAAAATATCGTGATTTTGAAGTAACAACTTGGCTAATTCTATTCGCATGCGCCATCCCCCAGAAAAGGTATCGGTGACTTTATTGAAATCTTCCCGCTGAAAACCCAATCCCTGAAGGATACGCTCTGTCTCACCTTGATAGTTATACCCACCGTGGATCTCGTATTGATGCTGGATTTCATTTAAATCTACCAGTAACTGATTGTACGACTCACTTTCATAATCGGTACGCTCGGCCAATTGGGTATTGATACCTTCGAGTTGCTGCTCCAATTCCTTGATTTGGGTAAAGGCCTCGTAGGATTCTTCCAATACCGTACGTCCCTTTACGAAGTCGATATCCTGTTTCAAAAATCCAATGGAAATCTCCTTATCGGTAGCAATAGCGCCTTCGTCATATTCCTGTTCACCAGAGATAATGCGAAGCAAGGTCGATTTACCAGCTCCGTTTTTACCTACCAATCCCACGCGATCACCTGGCGTAAGCATAAAGGTAATTCCCTGGAACAAATATTCCCCTTGAAAAGAAACCGATATGTTATGAATGTTTAGCATTCCTTCAACATATAATTTGTGCAAAGATGCTTAATTTTGCAGTACCAAAAAAACGGCCTATGTCATTCTTAAAAGGCACTAAGATTTACAGCATCTTTACTGGAAAATGTCCCGTTTGTCATGAGGGCAAAATGTATGAAACTTCCAATGCCTATAACCCCTCGCAAACCCTGAAAATGAATGAGCGTTGCTCCCATTGCAACACCAAGTTTAAAATAGAACCTTCCTTTTTCTATGGCGCCATGTACGTAAGCTATGGGGTTGGTATCGCTTTTGGAGTAGCTGCCTTTGTTATTGCCTATGTTTTCTTGAATTTAAATCCCACACAGTCTTTTTTAGCCATTATAGGAACTCTTGTGGTTTTCTTGCCTGTAATATTGCGAATTTCCAGAAATATTTGGATTAATTTCTTCTTTAAGTTCGATCGGAAGAAAACCTCCTAATATCCACTTCGGCAGGTAAAGGAAGTTCATTTTCAATATGATTCCATAACATTTGGGACAACAAGGGAGCCATTAGCAACCCGCGTGTGCCCAATCCATTGAAGAAATAAATCCTGTTATTGGATACACTCCCTAATAAGGGTTTCCTGTCTTTTACCGTAGGACGCATTCCGACCTCTTGTGCTACCAGCTTAAAAGGACCATCGATCATTTTATTTACTGCTGAAAGAAGTTGCTCTCTGCCCTTTTCGGTAGTTTCATGCGAAGTATCGCCATGGGCAAAAGTCGCCCCTATCTTGTAAAGGTCATCTCCCAATGGAATAACGAAAAATGGACCTTTAATCACTTTATCTATTTGAAGGGTATCTGCCTTGATCGTTATGTACTCCCCTTTCTTGGGAATAACTGCATCCACATTGAAAAACGGATTCTGAACTACGGAAGCCCCTTCCGCGAAAACAACGTACTTGGCTTTCACATCCCCGTATACCCATCCATCTTCTTGTTCTGTTAGGCGATCGTATTGAAATGCCTCTGAAATGAACTTTCCTGCATTACTTACATGAGAACGATACGCATCGAGTAAAAGGTTGGTATTTAATTGAAGGGCTTTCTTCACTTCACCCAATCCGTTGGGTGCTTTCAATCCTTCGTAAGGATTGCTTTTGATTTCCGGATCGATAAAACTAGCAAGCTTTTGGGAACCACTTGCCACCAACCATTCGTTCTGTTCTTCGGCGCCAGCAAATATCCTCAGGATTTCGGTTTCCTTATAGAAATCGGTTTTCAATCGTTTGCCAATGGCATCATAAAACGGAAGGGCTTCTTCTAAAAAGGAAGTCGCGTTCCATACTGCAGTCACCCTTTTAAGCACTACGGGATTTACAATTCCCCCCGCAACTTGCGTAGCAGCCATTTTAGGGCCGTCTAAGGCCACAAAATCCTTTTGTGAACGTAGGAGTCGTTCACAGAAAGAAATGCCCGCAATTCCGAGCCCTACGACCAAAAATTCAACCTCTTTCATAAAAAAACCCTCCAAAGCTACGCAATGGAGGGCAAATATATCATCTAATAGAAACTATTAATAGTTCCACATATCTATTTCGATGTTACGAATTTGTTCTTTAATTCGATCCGATTCCAATAACTGCATCAAAGCATTATCGTTGATGTAGTCTGAAACGCTACGGTCTCCCTGAACGTTATCTTCTTTGTACACCACTCCGTGGAACCTTCTGGAATTAAGAAGGTGATCGTAGGAGATGGGCTGAGAAGTATTCTTACGGTTGAAAGCTTTTGCATTGTGCAAAACATTTCTTGCCGATGGGAACCATACCCAGAACAAATCTACAGAAGCATCAATACTTTCATCGTCGAAGGCTTTAGAACGCGCTTCGTTAGCTACAGGACAAAGACCCAACATACGGTATCTCAATTCTCCCTGTCGCTTATCCAAGTACCAATAACCTCTTACTTTCCATGCCTGAATATCTCCAGCATCTAACGAGAAGCGACGAATATATTCTGGATCTACTATTCCTTCGGCATTGAACTGCTCGATACCCAAATCTGTGGTATCTACATATTCCAAGGAAGCTCCAAGATCGCCCAAGGTTCTCTTCTCGGTGAAATAAGAATCTGCATACACATGCTCAATCTCACCTGTTTTGATCCCCTTTACCAAGACGTCATAAAGTGAACGCCTTTCGGAACCGATATTCATGGTATCGATAGGGTAGTATAATGGGAAATTCACTCGCTCGTCAAGATCTATATACTCCCAAGTGGTTTTGGACCAAAGTACATCACGCTCATCTACGTAACCGTATGGTAGCGGCTCGTCGTTATCGTAAGCGATTTGTGCTTCTGTCTTAATCCCAATCTCATCGGGAGTCTTAGCATTAAGGATGTTAATCTGTGCAGTAGCACTTACACCCAATAAGAGGCCAATTCCACTTAAAACAACGTGTCTCAAATTCATAAATCGAAATTTTACTTTTATTAGTTTGTTAACTCAATACAAACTGGAGAGATCTTCTTCAACTTGTATCCAGAGTTGTTTGCAATTCTTGCGTTGATATCGAAAATCTGAACGGTCTCACCACGCTTCGCTCTACGCAAAGCATTCTTAGCAGGTCCGTCTAATTTTCTTCCGCTTACGGCTACTGTTGGCTGACCGGAAACTTTGAACTTAAACCCTGTTACGTTAAGGTTAAGATCGAAGTCGAAGTCTTCCAAAATAGCACCTACACTAGAAATCTCAAGTCCTTGACGCTGCATACGCACACATCCTCCATCTCCAGTTTCCCCACGAATGGTTCCTACTGGGCGTGGAATGTCCTTGATACGGAAATTTTGCTGATCCGATTTCTTAGAGCCATCAGGTAAAGTAGCAGTTACATTAATTGTAACCTCTCTACCCTGACCAGGACGCATTTCATAAGAGCTTCCAGACTTTCTTGTTAGACCAGGAGCTGTTGCATTTACATTCCTTGCTCCATCAAAAGCGATGGTCATAGGGTTAACAACACCTCTATAAACAACGTTCATCTTGGTAGCTGAAATTGTTGCTTTGTTTGGCTGATTGATTGTTGTGAACTTTTGGTTTACATCTACAGGGATTTTTTCTCCATCTTGAAGGAAAATCAATTGACCTTTAATTTCATGGTCACCTACTCCACCAGCACTAACTTTCAACACAACTCTACCATCTTGAATTTCATATTGATCTTCAGTTAATGGTCTTCCATCTAGCGTAAGTTTTACTTCATTCGGTCTTGTTCCGGCATCTTTTCTACCCAAAACAATTGAACCATCGAAAGACTCACCAGCGTAATAAGCTCCCTTAGATTGCTCCAATAATGTAGTATACTTATCGAAAGAAGCAATGTCCGCTGTTTTACCAGCTAACATTTTGGAAAGTAGCTCATTCTTAGTATTCTTAATATCGGCCTGAATCTGAGTTAATTTAGTAAGTGAAGCCACCAATGGGAATCCTTCATAATTATATCTCAGCCAGTCTACCTTTTTACCGTCTCTATTTGTAACTTTTTCAGTTGAAAAATTATCATTTATAGATTTTCTAATATCTGGATATAGAGAATCACCAATGATCGTTGTAAGACTAGTTCTATAGCTATCTATCTTATCGATAAAGTCCTGACCTTCTTTTTTGTACTTATCCGCATTGAAGAAACGTCTGTCGAAGAAATCCGGCTTATCCATTACTTCATAATCCGTGGGATCTTCTATTCCTTTTACTGCTTCACTCTTAAGAGTTTCCAAAAAGCTGTCAAGTTCTGCTGAAGCAGTACTTACTTCTTTGGCTTTACCTAATAAATCCGAATACTGTTCTGGCGCTTCTGAAGCTTTCACTTCTAGGCTTTCCATAAATGCAACGTTTCTTGCCGTTGTATCGGTATTAGCCTTTTCAATTTTCTCGTTTAACAGCCCGAAAGCAGATAATACTTCTTTGGACATGTTTAATGCCAACATTGCGATGAAAACCAGATACATTAGGTTAATCATCTTTTGCCGCGGGGATAGTTTACCTCCTGCCATCTTTTCTCTTTTTAAAGATTAATAATTACAGTTAGGAAACTATTAGTTTCTGTTCATTGCGGACAACATACCTCCGTATACTCCATTCAAGGAAGAAAGGTTGCTGGCTAAGTGTTCCATTTGAGCTTTCAACTGAGCAGCGTTTTCTACTACTTGCTCGTTTACTTCTGCTTGACGGCTTGTAGATTCTACTTGTACTTTGTAAAGACTGTTCAAAGACTCCATTTGGGCAGCAGCCAATGCCATTTCTTCACTGTATTTCTTAGTAGAGTTCATAGCTTCTGCAGTAGGAGCCATTCCCTTGGCAGCACCTTCGAAAGAACGGATGCTTTCACCAAGACTAGACATTAATTCTCCATCAATTTTAGCCTCCTTCAACATTTCATCCAATTT
This sequence comes from Aureisphaera galaxeae, assembly GCF_028561275.1. Lineage (GTDB taxonomy): Bacteria > Bacteroidota > Bacteroidia > Flavobacteriales > Flavobacteriaceae > Aureisphaera > Aureisphaera galaxeae. Next base: position 782,562 of record NZ_JAQQTF010000002.1, on the reverse strand, counting down.
CTGGGAAAGGATTCCCTGAGGATCTTTAGGCTGCTCTTTCTTGTCTTTTGTCTTTCCACCTGCTAATTCAGGATATACTAAAGACCAATCTAAATCGTCGTCTACTGGTTCGAAAGCAGAGATCGCGAAAATGATTGCTTCAGTAATAAGTCCAATGGCCAATAGAAGACCTCCGTTTAGGGGACCAAGCTCCCAGTGAAGGATCTTAAATAGGGCTCCTAAAATTACAATAGAAGCTCCAAGACCATAGGCCATGTTAAATAATTTCTTAGATGATTTTGACTGTGCCATAATACAATTTTTAAGTTAAGTTAAGTTTTACTATTTAGGTTAAGATTCAGCTATTTGTAGGACTATCGGGCATCCCCGAAGTTGTTGTTAAGCGTAACGTCGGTTCCCATGTAATCCTGTACGGTTCTGAAACCAATGTAACTTCTTGCAGAATCCGCATATTCATAGTCACGCGTGCTCACTTGCAAGAAATACGCTACGTCTTTCCAAGATCCTCCACGAACTACCTTACGCATGTTCAAGTCGTCATTTACGTTCGGGTTCATTGTTGAGGAATACTCGTAAGAATCTGGATCGTAAGAAGAAGCTACCCACTCACTTACGTTTCCAGCCATATTATAAAGGTTATAATCATTTGGCTCATATGCATCGGCCTCAACCGTATACAATGCCTGATCTGCAGCGTAGTCTCCACGAAGTGGTTTAAAGTTCGCCATGAAACATCCTCTATCGTTTTTAGCATAAGGACCTCCCCATGGGAATGTTGCAGATTCTAGACCGCCACGCGCAGCATACTCCCACTCAGCTTCTCCAGGAAGTCTGAAAGAGTTTACATATTGACGGCTTCTTGATTTTTGGTAAGCATTCTTGTAAAGCGTTCTCCATGCGCAGAAGGCCTTAGCTTGCTTCCAGCTTACTCCTACTACAGGATAGTCCCCGTATGCCTCATGCCAGAAGTAATCGTTGTGCATAGGCTCGTTGTAAGAGTAGTTAAAGTCTTTGATCCAAACTGTAGTATCTGGATAAACAGCTACTGTATCTTTTTTAATGAAGTCTTTTCTTCTCTGCCCCTTAGCACGGGCAGCGGCTTGAATGTCCATGTGGGTGTACTGGAACAACAACTTGGACACATCGATAGTTCTTTGTCCATTGTATGCCTCCTCTACAGGAATGTACATGGTGTCCATTACTTCAGTGTAGTATTCGTCTGGATAATCTCCAGTTTCCCAGATAAGATCAACATCGTTGTTGATTTTACGTCCCGCGTAGAAATCTTCACCCATACCGTAGTAATTGTCATACATATATTGCTCGTATGGGGTCATTTCTTCATTCTCTTGGTCAACGAATGCAAAATCGCCAATACCGCCGTCTCCAGGAGTAGCTCCCACCTCATCGGCAAGGATCGCTAATTTTAAACGAACGGTCGAATCGCGAACCCAGTTCACGAATTGTCTATACTCAGAGTTGGTGATTTCAGTTTCGTCCATGTAGAAGGAACGCACTGTAACAGTTCTCGTAGGAGCATCGTTTACTGCCACAAAATCGTCATCTGCTTTACCCATGATGAATGAACCACCAGGGATAAGGGTCATACCGTAAGGCTTTTGAGGGTACCATTTCTTACCTTTTGCTCCAATAAGTTCCCCTCTGTCTCCAGAGTTACAACTAAACAAAAAGGCAACCATCGCAGTGAATGCAATTAACTTCTTCATAGGTATTTAGGTTAAATTAAGTAAGATTTAAGGGCGTAAACCTATCCATAAAATTTCAAAAAAACAACAATTTTTTCAAAAAACCCTTAAACCTCTTTTTCTTAGTTTGTTTGATTATACTTCATTTTTCCGGCGGGCTTTATACCACCGTTCAGGAATTTCCTGATTTGTAGCACTCAAATATTCGCCATAAGTGCAAGGTAATAACGTATGTCTTTTTAATTTATTATTAACATTTGAAATAAATGGTAATTCTATCCACCAACGACCCGTTTTGTTGCTCTTTTTGAACACTAAAACCTCGTCATCCACGGGTACTTTATAAGTAGTATAACTTTTCTCGTCATCGAAATCCTCATCATCAATCCTGAAGTTCACTCCTTCTATGAAATACCATATTACCTGCGCGATCAACAAGGAAGCACTTTCTGAAGTATCAAAATCGGTAAGCTCGTACAAACCGAAGGACGATACCTTATTACTTATCCCTGCATAACGGGCAATAGCACAGATCTCCCGACTATCGAACCCATTGGGGCCTGCGCTAGTATTATAACTCAATTCTGAAGCTTTTATTGCCGATACATCGACAGCCACAACATCGGCATCGCGCATAATGGGCTCTACCACTGTGATGTCGCCCGTAACCTTCCCGAGTCTATACGCATCGAAGTACAATTTCTCCATCAATGCAATCTCCGCAGGCGGATTGTCATACGACTGATATCCGAGTACACTATAGTTGAAAAGATTATAGGGCTTGTCCACAATGATCTTCCCTACATAAGAAATGTTGGAAAGTGGCTGATCGGCATCCCCCAAATCGAAACGATGATCCACATTCACCATATTGATCATCCTTCCATAGGTATCGTAAGAACGATAATGTGAATACAATAAGTCCTGACTACCCCCAAGCACAATGGGTATAATGCCTTTAGAAAGTACAGCTTCTACAACCGTCTTAAAAGCAAAGTAAGTATCTTCTACCGTAGCCCCTTTTTCTATATCCCCAAGATCGACTATAGGATACGACCAATTTCCAGGGTATAGGGAATACAAAGATTTCCGAACAGAGTCAAAAGAAATATCCCCTCCTATATAATTAGTATCATTTCTATTTTCCCTAACGCCGACAATCGCAAAGCGAACTCCTTTAAGAGAAGGAAGCGCTCCCTGGGTATGATGAATCTCAATTTCCTTTCCTAGCACACCAAGGGGCAATACTTCCCTATGGGCTACTACTTTTTTAGAGACGGGGGAGAGAAACTCTATCATTTATTTTTTCTTGGCGGTCGCTTTCTTTTTACGTGTGGTTTTCTTCTTGGGTGCGTTTTTTTCTAATAAGTCTTGAGCCTCCTCTAACGTCATCTTATCGGCCTTGGTAGTTTTAGGAAGTTCTACCTTGGTTTTTCCTTTAATGAGATTGAATCTTCCCCAACGGGCTTTTTCCAATCGTATCCCTTCTTCGGGCCACTCATTGATCAACTTATCGATTTCCTTTTGCTTCTTGTCTTCAATAAGCTGAATAATATCTGCATCGGAAAGATTGTCGAAATCATATTTCTTGTTCACGTTAATGAACATATTGTTCCATTTAATAAAAGGACCGAATCTACCCTTCCCTTTTTGCACCGGCAATCCTTCATACATATATATAGGTGCATCTGCTTTTTTCTTTTCCTCTATTAAGCCAGCAGCCGTATCCATAGAAACATCCAAAGGATCCATTCCTTTAGGCAGGGAAATGAACTTGGAACCAAATCGAATGTAAGGCCCATAGCGTCCATTGGCCACTTCTACTTCTTGTCCGTCATAAACTCCTAATGTCTTAGGAAGCTTGAACAAGTCCAATACTTCTTCGAAGGTGACCAAATGCAATTGTTGGTCTGGACGTAAACTGGCAAATTTCTTATCCTCATCTTCTGGACCACCAATTTGAGCCATGGGTCCAAATTTCCCTAAACGGACCAAAACAGGTTTTCCAGTTTCGGGATCTTCTCCCAGAATACGTTCCCCACTTTCGCGTCCGGCATTTTCCTGAACATCTTCTACATGCGGATGGAACTTCTCGTAGAAATCCTTCATCATAGACGTCCATTCTTCCTTCCCTTCGGCAATGGCATCGAAATCCTCCTCTACCTTAGCAGTAAAGTTATAGTCTAAAATATCGTCGAAATGACCCACTAAGAAATCGTTCACGATCATTCCGATGTCGGTGGGAACCATTTTCCCTTTATCGCTTCCTATGGTTTCGGTCAATTTCTTATCGGTCATTTGCCCATCTTCCAATTTAAGCTGGACGTAGTGCCGCTCCACTCCTTCTACTGTTCCTTTTTCAACGTAGTTACGATTAACGATGGTAGAAATAGTTGGTGCATACGTAGACGGTCTACCTATTCCCAATTCCTCCAACTGCTTAACCAATGCTGCTTCCGTATAACGATATGGTGGACGCGTAAAGCGCTGGGTGGCGGTAATGTAATTATTTGTAAGCGGATCATTTACCTGTAGCTTAGGCAGCATTCCGTCTTGCTCTTCCTCTTCGAAATCGGTCCCTTCCAAGTACACTTTCAGGAAACCATCAAATTTTATCATTTCTCCATTGGCAGCGAATTGCTCGCTTACGGGTTGGGAGCCCAAAATGTCTATCTTCACATTGGTGCGCTCCAATTGGGCATCACTCATTTGGGATGCGATCGTACGCTTCCAAATAAGATGATACAAACGCTCCTGGTCGTAATCACCACTAATAGTATGTCGAGACATATCGGTAGGACGAATGGCTTCGTGCGCTTCCTGCGCCCCTTTCGACTTCCCTTTGTAATTTCTTGGCTGACTGTAATTCGCTCCATAGGAATTGGCAATCTCCTCTTGGGCTGCATTACGTGCATCGTCGGAAAGGTTTACACTATCCGTTCTCATATAAGTAATTAACCCCGCTTCATACAAACGTTGAGCAATGGTCATGGTTTTACTTACCGAGAAATATAATTTTCTGGAAGCTTCCTGCTGCAACGTAGAAGTAGTAAACGGCGGAGCTGGCGATTTCTTGGCTGGCTTTTTTACCAGATCGGACACTTTATAGGAAGCACCTATATTTTTTTGAAGGAACGCTCTCGCCTCTTCTTCGGTCGTGAAATTTTTAGGAAGCTTCGCCTTGAATTTGTTTCCGTTCTCATTTACGAATTCGGCTACCACACGGTAGGAAGCGACAGGATTGAATTTCTCAATCTCACGTTCACGCTCTACGATCAATCGTACGGCAACAGACTGCACCCTTCCGGCAGACAGTCCTCCCTTTACTTTTCTCCAAAGTACAGGGGACAGCTCATACCCCACCAAACGATCCAATACCCGTCTGGCTTGTTGAGCATTTACCAAATTGTAATCTATTTGTCTTGGATTTTCAATCGCCTTAAGAATGGCCGATTTTGTGATCTCATGAAAAACGATTCGCCTGGTTTTTTCCTTGTCCAGTTTCAACGACTCGGCCAAGTGCCATGCAATGGCTTCCCCTTCCCGGTCCTCATCACTTGCCAACCAAACCATCTCGGCTTTGCTCGCTAGTTCCTTTAATTCTTTCACCAAGCTTTTCTTATCGCTCGATATTATATATTTAGGTGTAAAGCCTCCTTCAACATCTACTCCCAGCTCCTTTGCTGGCAGGTCTGCAATATGTCCAAAACTAGAGGTAACCTTAAAATCCTTTCCTAGAAATTTTTCAATGGTTTTGGCTTTTGCCGGCGACTCCACGATCACTAAATTCTTTGCCATAGTCCGTAAATTTGGAGTACAAAAGTATATGATTTTTTTAATACGCTCGGAAAGGGCCCAAGATTTAAGCTTCCCTTAACACCAAAAAAAGAGCCGGAGAAAAGTTCTTCCGGCTCTATAATTTTTAATTTTTGAAGGTGCTATTGCACTTATTCCTCAACGGTTTGACCTATGCTCGATATTTCATCCACATCGTCAAAACCAATGCAATCCCTATAGGTTACATAGGTCGCCATATATGGGAAGAAATAGGTGAATATAATACCTATATAGCAGCCAATGATTCCAATGGAACCTAAGATTCCACAAACAATTCCAAGCAGTGCGAACATAAGCCAGTTCTTGTTAGCGAATTTAAACGCTGCCTTGATGATATCGGAAACACCCAAATCTTCATTGAAGATAAAAATTGGGAATATCCAATGTAAAGGCACAATCACATAAAACAATGGAATGTAGCATGCTAGGGTTGCCAAAATGGCGATACCAGCAGAGGCCAACGACAAAACAATCATCTTCCCGAAATGTCTCTTAATGATATCGAAATATCCTCCTACATCTTCGTTGGTATTAAAATCTTTCTTTTTAAGAACTTTGAAAAGGTGCCCGTATATGGAGAAATTAATGGCTTGCATTAAAAAGGACATTAAGAAAACCAAAAGGTACCATCCTAGTATTACCGGCAAAGAATATTCATCCAAAAATGAGGGCGTGTAATAAGGATCCCCAGCATTCTGCATCATTTCAATATAAAGGGGCAATACGGGGATATAAACAATTAAAAGTAATGGGATTGAAACCCCGATACTTATTAAGGTATGTACCAGCCCTTCGGTAAAGTGGGTTTTATAGATTTCGAAGCTTTTGCTAAAGATATCTCCGAAATCTGCAGGTTTGGAATTTTCAATCTTCTTAAAAATAGGATGTTCCATAAATGAATTTATTTTGGTTAGCGAATTAACCCCGTAAATGTAGTAAAAAGAAAACTGCCACTTTGTCATAAACTTCATTTTATTCCTATCTTTGCATGTTCATTGCTATATAATCGCAGACGGACGGAAACAAACTATGGAAGAAAAAGTTATAGACGAGAACAAACAGGGAGAAGCCTTGGTTTTAGAAGCCAAAGAAGGCAATGCCCGTAAATTATATATTGAAAGCTACGGATGCCAAATGAACTTTAGCGACAGTGAGATTGTCGCTTCCATTTTGGCAGAACAAGGTTTTAATACAACCCAACAAATGGAGGAAGCCGATTTGGTTCTGGTCAACACTTGCTCTATTCGAGACAAGGCCGAACAAACGGTTCGCAAACGGCTAGAGAAGTACAATGCCGTTAAGAAGATCAATCCCAAAATGAAGGTGGGCGTACTGGGATGTATGGCGGAGCGTCTTAAAAGCAAGTTTCTAGAAGAAGAGAAAATCGTGGATATGGTCGTAGGCCCCGATGCCTACAAGGACCTCCCCAATCTTTTGAAAGAAGTAGAAGAAGGTCGTGATGCCGTAAATGTCATTCTTTCCAAAGATGAAACCTATGGGGATATTTCACCTGTTCGTTTGGGAGGAAACGGAGTTACTGCTTTCGTAAGCATAACCAGAGGATGTGATAATATGTGCACCTTCTGTGTGGTTCCTTTTACCCGTGGACGCGAACGTAGTCGTGACCCTAAAAGTATTATTGAAGAAGTAAACGACCTTGCTGCAAAAGGTTACAAGGAGATTACCCTCTTAGGACAAAATGTAGATAGTTATTTATGGTATGGAGGTGGACTGAAGAAAGACTTCAAAAACGCTACCGAAATGCAAAAAGCCACTGCCACCAACTTTGCCCAATTACTGGAACTGGTGGCACAGGCACAGCCCAAAATGAGGATTCGTTTCTCTACGAGCAATCCTCAGGATATGACCGAGGATGTGCTGCACTCTATGGCCAAATACGATAATATTTGCAACTACATTCACCTTCCCGTACAAAGCGGAAGCACCCGCATTCTTAAGGAAATGAACCGTCAACATACACGGGAAGAATATTTCGAATTGATCGATACTGTAAAAAGGATCATCCCGGATTGCGGAATCTCCCAAGATATGATCACTGGTTTCCCAACAGAAACCGAAGAGGACCATCAGGATACCCTCTCTTTGATGGAATATGTAAAGTATGATTTCGGATTCATGTTCATGTACTCCGAACGACCTGGAACCATGGCCGCAAGGAAATTAGAGGACAACATTCCGGAAGAGGTGAAAAAAAGAAGATTAACGGAAATCGTAGACCTTCAGCAAAAACACAGTGCCTACAGAACACAGGAGTTTGTTGGGAAAACGGTCGAAGTACTCATTGAAAAAGAATCGCGAAAAAGTGATGCTCAGTGGAGTGGCCGTACGCAACAAAACACGGTTGCTGTATTCCCAAAAGAGCATTACAAAGTAGGTGACTTTGTCATGGTGAAGATTGAAGATTGTACCAGTGCAACTTTAATTGGAAAAGCCGTGGGATACTCAAAAGTAAATAATTGAACAACTATTTTTTCATATTAATTACGCTATTACTGATCGTTGGCTGTTCAGGCGATGACAATTCGAGCGATGAGGGTAGTTGCTTGTCCGACCAAGGTGAAATTATCCTAAATTATCGTATCACCTCGTCGAACTCGGACAGAACCCCCATAAATACTTTTTTGCTAACAAGCGATGGAACTCAATTTGACCGCTTATTGGACGAAGAAGAAAATGTAGTATCCGAATTCGAGTATGATGCAAACGGCAGACTAGTTTCTGCCTTTGGCTTCCTAAACGATTCTTGGCTTATTTACCCTGACGGAACTTACAATTACAGTTTTGAATACGAAGGAGATCAAATAAGTAGTATGACGGGAGCTTATGAAGTAGATGGCGAAACCTTTTCTGAAATCATAAACTTTCAATACGAAGGAAATGTAATTATTGGAATCGACCTTGATTATCCCGAAGATATTTTTCGGCTACGCTTGGAATTGGACAATGAAGGAAAACTTCTTAAAAGAGAGAGTTACAGGGAAGAGCAAGATAGCCCTCTAGGCACTTTTATTTACACCAGAGAATTTATGGAGTATGGAAGCTCTGGAAGATTACGATCATCCGAAAGCAGGATATTTAGATATTTTCCTATCTCGGGCGATTTGCAAGAGTTGTTTGAAGGATATCGTTATTCTTATAATTACACCAATGAAATAGGCAATCCACTCCATGAAGCTTCCAATAATGTGTACCTCAATTTTTGGATGGCACCAGAACCTTTTGTAAATGGACTTTGCAGATATAATTTTGCCGGTCAATTTTCAGATGTGTTTCAAACCAATTGGAGCGTATGGAATGTTTATTCCACCAATGCATCCTATGGGAATGGTTTTAAGGAAGAAAATTTGAAGGTCTTCTGTAACCAATTGCCTGCAAATTCTTTATATCCTTCAAGGCGATATGTAGAATTCAATTACGAATAATAACATATGGAAAACGTACAAGCAGTAAAACAACGTTTTGGAATTATAGGGAACGACGCTGGATTGAACCGCGCGGTCGAAAAAGCCGTTCAGGTAGCCCCAACCGATATTTCCGTTTTAGTTACCGGGGAAAGTGGTGTGGGGAAGGAAAGCATTCCCAAGATCATCCATTCCCTTTCCCATAGAAAGCACGGAAAATACATCGCTGTAAACTGTGGTGCGATTCCCGAAGGAACCATAGACAGTGAACTTTTCGGTCACGAAAAGGGAGCCTTTACCGGAGCTACCGCTACGCGTAGTGGTTATTTCGAAGTGGCCGATGGCGGAACCATTTTCCTAGATGAAGTGGGAGAACTCCCCTTGCCTACCCAAGTACGCCTATTGCGTGTTTTGGAGAATGGGGAATTCCTGAAAGTAGGATCTTCAAAAGCACAGAAAACCGATGTGCGAATTGTAGCCGCTACCAATGTAAATATGGCCGAGGCGATCGAAAAAGGGAAATTCAGGGAAGATCTATACTATCGATTAAGCACTGTTGAAATTACCTTACCGCCGCTTCGGAAAAGACACGAAGACATTCACTTGTTATTCCGAAAGTTCGCTTCCGATTTCGCACAGAAATACAAAATGCCAACCATCCGTTTGGAGGATGCCGCCGTGAAACTGCTGTTACAATACAAGTGGGGCGGAAATATCCGCCAGTTACGAAATGTGGCCGAACAAGTTTCGGTGTTGGAGCAGAACAGAACGATTTCTTACGAAACCTTGAAAAGTTATCTGCCCGATGTGGGCAGCAATCTTCCGGCGGTGATCAACACTAAAAAACCGGAAAGCGATTTTAGCAACGAACGGGAAATCCTGTACAAGGTACTGTTCGATATGCAACGGGACATCAATGACCTGAAGAAGCTTACCATGGAACTGATGAAGGGAGAAAATACTGACGCCGTGCGTGAAGATAACGCATCGCTCATCAATAAAATCTATTCCCAAGAAACCGATCACGAAGCCCAATTGGCCTCAATCGTGGAAGAAGACACCCCGCAGTCCTATGACGTAGAAGTTGTATCGCAAACATCCGAAAACGCTGTTGCAGAAGTAGCAGAAGACAAATATCATTTTGCCGAGGAAATTCAGGAAGAAGAGAATCTTTCTTTACATGAAAAGGAATTGGAGCTCATTAAAAAATCCTTGGAAAAGTACGACGGCAAGCGCAAAGATGCGGCCAAAGAGTTGGGCATAAGCGAGCGTACCCTATACCGTAAAATAAAGCAATACAATCTGTAGTTTTAGATTTTTATGAGCAGACTTATTAAAATCTCACTTTGCCTAGCCTTGATTACCCTATGTCAAGGATGTAAAATAAAGTATTCCTTTTCCGGTATTAGTACTGGGGATGCTGAAACCTTTCAGGTAAACAATTTTGTGAACAATGCGGCTTTGGTTGAGCCCAGAATTGCGAGGGATTTTACCCTGGCCCTTCAGGATATCATCCTTACCCAATCCAGTTTGGCGCTCACCCCTACCAATGGCGATATTATCTATGAAGGTGAGATTACTAGATATTATGTGGCTCCCATTACGGCAACCTCACAAAGTACAGCAGCCCAGAACCGTTTGACGATGGAAGTAAATGTCCGTTTTTTCAATACCTTGGACTCTGAAAAGGACTTCGAACAAAAGTTCTCTTTTTATTTCGATTATGAAGGTGGCGCTCAGCTAATTGGCTCTCAATTGGATGAAGCATTGGAAGCCATTTTCGAACGAATTACGCAAGACATTATAAACAAATCCTTGGCCGATTGGTAATATGAACACCGATACCTTCACATATTTGTTGGCAAATCCACAAACCATCCATCCGGAACAGGTGAAGGAATTGGACACGCTTTTAAATAGATACCCTTACTTTCAAAGTGCTAGGGCATTACAACTAAAGGGATTAAAAAACCAAAGCAGTTATCTCTATAACGACGCCTTGAAACTGGCAGCTGCCCATACGACCGATAGGGATATCCTTTTCGAATACATAACCTCCAAGGAGTTTATTCAAAACAATATTTCAGAAACCATCCTTCAACAAAGTGATGCAGTAAAGGAAATTGAAGTGGTTTCCGAAAATGTTTCTGAAACGGTAAGCCGTGAGATTCACGAGCAATTGCAAACGGAAATGAAAAAGGCGGAAGCCATTCTAAATCCGGACCTATTCGAGCGTAAATCGACCCCCATTGCCGTAGCCCCTTCCGAAGAAAAAGAGGAAAAGGAAGAGATCACCGAACCGGAAGACACCCTAGAAATTGATAGCCCCATCACCTTTACCAAAAGCGACACCCATTCTTTTGGAGAATGGTTAAAGCTCACCCAAGCTCAACCTATTGATCGTGAGGAAAAAGAAGACGAAGCTTCTAAAAATGATCTTCAAAAAGACCGGGAGCGAAAATTCCAGCTCATTGAGAAGTTCATACAGGAGCGTCCCAAGATAGAACGGAAAGAGCCAGCCAAGAAAAACAAAAACCTTGCAAAGCCTTATACACAGGCACCTGATCAGCTTATGACAGAAACCTTAGCCAAGGTTTATTTGCAACAGAAAAATTATAAAAAAGCCATTCAGGCATATAAAATTTTAATTTTGAAAAATCCCGAAAAAAGTGGTTTCTTTGCAGACCAAATTCGGGCGATAGAAAAATTGATTAATACAGAAGAACAATGACACAATTTACCATATTTTTAGTCCTAATCGTTTTCGTAGCATTTTTGCTAGTAGTGGTTATCATGGTACAGAACCCAAAAGGAGGAGGATTGTCTTCTACCTTTGGAGGTGGCGGAGGTCAGCAATTGGGAGGTGTAAAGAAAACCACCGATTTCCTCGACAAGAGTACTTGGACTTTAGCCATTATCCTATTGGCACTAATCCTTTTGTCTAATATCTCATTATTTGAAGGACAAGGAAACACGCAGTTCTTGGATCAGGATCAAATTGAAAGCGTAGAACTTCCTTCTAGTAATGAAGGCAGCAACGGAGGCGAAAGCGGTGGCGGTACTCCTGAAACCCCATAATTGAATGGACAAACACATTACAGAAATGCCAACTTGTCATAAGTTGGCATTTTTTGTTTCAAATTGACAGAAAAAAGGCCTTGGCATAATTTCTGAAAAAAGGGAAATCGTAATATTCAAAAAACATAAAAATTAACTTCATAAAATACAATTGAAAATGGCATTGAAAATCCAACCACTTTCAGATCGCGTTTTGGTCGAGCCACAAGCCGCCGAAACCCAAACTGCTTCTGGGATCTACATTCCAGATTCTGCAAAAGAAAAACCACAACAAGGAAAAGTAGTAGCCGTTGGCAAGGGTAAAAAAGATCACGATATGACCGTTAAGGTGGGCGATACCGTTTTGTACGGTAAGTACTCCGGTAGCGAACTTAAATTCGACGGTAAGGACTACCTAATCATGCGTGAGGATGATATTCTCGCCATCATTTAAATTCTATCAATACTAAAAGTTAAACCAATCTGCCTATAGCATATAGCTTATGGCTTAAAGCATTAGATAAAATGGCAAAAGATATAAAATTCGATGTGGAAGCACGGGACGCGATCAAACGCGGTGTAGACGCATTGGCAAACGCAGTAAAAGTAACCTTAGGCCCTAAGGGAAGAAATGTAATCATTAGTAAATCCTTCGGAGCTCCCCAAGTAACCAAAGATGGAGTTTCCGTGGCTAAGGAAATTGAATTGGAAGACGCCCTAGAAAACATGGGAGCGCAAATGGTAAAGGAAGTAGCTTCCAAAACCAACGATCTAGCCGGTGACGGTACCACTACCGCAACTGTATTGGCACAAGCCATCGTAAAAGAAGGTCTTAAAAACGTTGCCGCTGGAGCCAACCCAATGGACTTAAAGCGCGGAATCGACACCGCAGTAGATGCGATCGTAGCTAACTTGGAAAAACAATCGACCAAGGTTGGGAACTCTTCCGAAAAGATTCAGCAAGTAGCTTCTATTTCTGCCAATAACGACAACCAAATTGGTGATCTAATCGCCCAAGCTTTTGGAAAAGTTGGAAAGGAAGGCGTAATCACTGTAGAAGAGGCCAAAGGAACCGAAACCTATGTAGACGTAGTAGAAGGAATGCAGTTTGACCGCGGATACCTTTCTCCTTACTTCGTTACCGATAGCGATAAAATGCAAACGGAATTGGAAAGCCCAATGATCTTGTTGTATGACAAGAAGATTTCCAATATGAAAGATTTACTTCCTGTATTGGAGCCCGTAGCGCAACAAGGAAAGTCTCTATTAATCATCGCCGAAGATGTTGAAGGAGAAGCCTTGGCAACTTTGGTAGTAAACAAATTACGTGGCGCCCTTAAAATTGCCGCAGTAAAAGCGCCTGGATTTGGGGATCGTCGTAAGGCCATGTTAGAAGATATCGCTATCCTAACTGGAGGAACCGTAATCTCTGAAGAAAGAGGGTTTACATTAGAGAATGCCACTGTTGAGATGTTGGGAACTGCTGAGACAGTAACTATCGATAAAGACAACACTACCGTTGTAAACGGTGCTGGAAACAAGAGCGACATCAAAGCCCGTGTGGGACAGATCAAAGCACAGATCGAAACTACCACAAGCGACTACGATAAAGAGAAACTTCAAGAGCGTTTGGCCAAATTGGCTGGTGGTGTAGCTGTATTGTATGTAGGTGCTGCTTCCGAAGTAGAAATGAAAGAAAAGAAAGACCGTGTAGACGATGCACTTCACGCTACCCGTGCTGCGGTAGAAGAAGGTATCGTTGCAGGTGGAGGAGTTGCTTTCGTACAGGCCAAGAAAGTACTGGAAAAGTTAACTACCGATACTATGGACGAAGCTACAGGAATCCAGATTGTAGCCCGTGCTATCGAAGCACCTTTACGTACGATCGTTGAAAATGCAGGTGGAGAAGGATCTGTAGTGATCAATAAAGTGATGGAAGGAAAGAAAAACTTCGGTTACAATGCAAAAAACGAAGAATATGTGGACATGCTAAAAGCTGGGATCATCGATCCTAAGAAAGTAACACGTATCGCTTTAGAGAATGCAGCTTCTGTAGCGGGAATGATCCTAACGACAGAGTGTGCCTTGGTAGACATTAAAGAAGATGCTCCTGCCATGCCTCCTATGGGTGGCGGCGGAATGCCAGGCATGATGTAGGCCGGAGCCCGGCCGGGCAATGAATAACATAGGTTTATTTAAAACCAGAACTATAAGACCCCTGCTTTTGCGGGGGTTTTCTTTTTAATGGGAAAGCGGTATCTTAGTAGTACCAGATGGAAAAAGGAAAAATACTTTTATTGGGAGCTACGGGTCGAACTGGAAAATGGGTCCTGAAAACCGCTTTAGAGAAGGGGTATCAAGTACATTGCCTAGCGCGTAATTCCAGTCGAATTCCACCCGCGGAAGGACTTACCGTTTTCGAAGGCAATGCATCCCATCCAGATGCTATGTTGAAAGCCGTTCAAGGCTGTCAGCACGTAATTAGCACCTTGAATGTTTCCCGGAAATCGGACTTTCCGTGGTCGCCTTTAAAAACCCCTAAGGACTACCTTTCTAACGTAATGAGCCTACTCATTCCTATGGCCGAAAAACAAGGTGTAAATCGAATGATCGTCTGTTCTGCTTGGGGAGTCGCCGAAACCAAAAAAGACATTCCCGGATGGTTTCGTTGGTTCATCGATAACAGTAACATTGGGGCCGCTTATCGGGATCATGAACGGCAGGAGGTCATTATAGAACCTTCCAATTTACAATGGACCTTGGTGCGGCCTGTGGGCTTAACCAATAGCACCAAAAGACAGTCCATTAAGGAGACTTTTGGTGAAGAATCCAAACCTAGCATGACTGTTAGCCGTAAAAGCGTGGCCGAGTTTATGGTGGATAGTATCGATAGAAAAGATTTGATTGGGAAAAAAGTGGTGATTTCGAAAGGGTAAGTTCAATGAAAACCATTAATTACATTATCGGAGATGCTACAAATCCTCAAACTGAGGGAAACAAAATCATTGTTCATATATGTAATGATATTGGGGGATGGGGAAAAGGATTTGTCATGGCACTTTCTAGAAAATGGCCCGAACCCGAACAACGCTATCGCGAGTGGCATAAAAGTCAGGAGGGTTTTGAATTAGGAGCGGTGCAATTTGTTCAAGTAGCAAATGATCTATGGATTGCCAATCTTATTGGTCAACACAAAATACGCAAAGATGAAAACGGGAACCCTCCCATTCGTTATGATGCAGTAGCTAAAGGCCTAACACAAGTAGCTGAAAAAGCCGTTTCACTTAATGCTTCCGTTCATATGCCACGTATAGGCTGTGGATTGGCGGGAGGAAAATGGGAGCATATAGAACCCTTGATCATGGATAGTTTAATAGCTTCTAAAGTGGGTACAACCGTTTACGATTTTGGATAGAAGGACAGAAATAGTATAACTAAACTAGAATTGAAGAAAAGAATTTTATATATCGTTGGAGGTATTGCAATCCTACTCGTGATTGCCTACTATTCGGCTCCTTTCATCGGCACCTATATGGCAGCTCGCGATTCCTATGAGGCATGGCAGGAAGTGGAGCAGAACGAATCGGTTCAAGCCCGTAGCGCCACGAAAATGTTCCCCGAACCTTTGGGATATGTTTCCGATTTTGAGAAGGTGTTCACATCGATTCAGACGGAAAAACTGGAAAAACGCCTCGCCAACTACGAACAAGAAACCACTCGAGAAATAGCTGTCGTTACAATAGCCTCTTTAGCACCCTACGAGGACATTAATGATTATGCAAAAGACCTCGGTAATGAATGGGGTGTGGGGAAAGCGGATTCGGACAATGGACTTTTAATTGTACTATGCAAAGAATTGAGAATGGTCCGAATTTCAACAGGCTATGGAACCGAAAATGTATTGACCGACTCCATCTGCCAAGCAGTGATCGATAAAACCATGCTGCCCTACTTTAGGGAAGGCAATTATTACGATGGAATTGAGGTAGCCTTAGATGAACTATTACAACATTGGAAATAACCTATTTTGAAGAAAAAACTGTTTCTAGACGACATTAGAACCATCGAAATGGTGTATGACAAGGCTATGGAAGCCGAGTTCGACATCGTACGAACGTATGATGCTTTTGTAAAATATATCGAAACCCATGGCCTTCCCCCATTCATCAGTTTTGATAATGATTTGGGTTTGAACAAAGAAGGCGAAGTCGCTCCAGATGGATACGCCGCAGCCAAATGGCTGGTATACGAATCGGGTCTCGATCTAAGGAATTTAGAATTCAAAGTGCATTCTGCCAATCCTGTAGCCGCCGAACAGATAAGAGGGTTACTGACGAATTACATCAATTATTTGAAAAGTAATGAATAAACTATCACTGCTTTTATTGTTATTCATAGGGATTTCGTGCAATCAATCTGCAAAAAAGCAAACACTTATGGAAACTCCCGAAAACGCTGATCAGTTATTCGAAGAATTCTTGTCAAAGGATAAATTCTTAGTGGAAAGCGCCTACCCGGGAATTTCGGAAGAGTCTTTACGTCCTATTCTTTCACAAAAAATAAATGAAGTTGCTAAGGACTTCCAGAAAATTGCGAACTCCGAAACACCTACCGAAGAACAATACCAAGAAGCCATTAAAATAGGACTTGAGAGGTTCCCTGAGCTTGAACTAGGTTTCGATTCCGAAGATCGGGAACGTATATGCCTCTACTTTAAAGAGGTTATGGATATTGTAGGCCTTCAAAGCTCTCAAGGGCAGATCAACAGGTTTTATTATGGGTTCAATATCAACTAAAAGAGTATGAAAACTGGCATCATGAGCGCTATGTTGGAGGAAATGGAATCCCTCCTAGAAGTTATGGACATTACTTCCACCCAAGAAAAGGGAAACCGAACCTATTATTCGGGTATGCTTTGGGGCCATGAGGTAGTACTCGTATTTTCCCGTTGGGGAAAAGTAGCTTCCGCCACTACGGCAACCCATCTTATTATAGAACACAAAGTAGATCGCATCCTATTTTCAGGAGTGGCTGGAGCATTAGATCCACGATTGAATGTGGGCGATATAGTCATCGGTACAAAATTGTATCAGCACGATATGGATGCCCGTCCTATCTTTCCGCAATTCGAAATTCCATTGGTGCATACCTCTTATTTTGAAACCGATGAAGACCTTCGAAATCAATTAAAGAGTGCTGCCATCTCTTTCCTGGAAAGCAATACGATTGATGAAGCCACGAAAGAGACCTTCAAAATTCATCATCCCAAGATCATGGAAGGCGCCATTGCAAGTGGGGATCGATTCATATCGGATGCTAAAGATGCTGAGCATATAAAACAACTGCTGCCGGATCTATTGTGCGTAGAAATGGAGGGAGCTGCCGTAGCACAGGTTTGTTCAGACTACAACATTCCCTTTGCTTTAATCAGAACCATTTCAGACGCAGCTGATGACAATGCCACGATCGATTTTCAGGCATTTGTTAAGGAAGTCGCAACGGTTTATACCCATGGAATCTTAATCTCATTTTTGAATGCATAAAGCATGGTTTATTATAGGGGGAATCATTTTTATACTCGTTATTTGGGGACGCATTTTAGATTGGAGTTGGAAACGACAACTTAAAGAAGTACAGGACAATCGAAAACCCTTAATGAAATATGAATATATCTCTTTATTGAAAGAAAAAGGATACGACCCTAAACATGCGGAATTGATCCATGACGAATTGAAAAGTTGGCTAATGCTTGACAATTTCAACATGCATCCCGAAGATGATGTTTTCAGGTTATATAAAATTGATGAGTCCGATATTGATATTCTAATAGACGATGCTTGCAAAAAGCTTAAAATTCGAAAAATTGAACAAAAAGATTGCGACCTACTGAACAGCAAATTTGAAACTACAAGTGCGGAATACTTGGTAGCCTTACTTCAATTAGCATCGCAAGAAAAGTTGAAATAAGTTAATTTTACTAACCAAAACGCATTAATCATGTGGCCAAAGTACCTAGAGACAAGAGAAACCGAACGCCTTATCATCCGCCCATTAACGAATGAGGATGTGGAGCCATGGATTCCTTATATCATGGACGAAGAGGCTACGGCCTATTTTCCTATAGAATGGAAATTGAGCCCAGAGAAATCGCAAGAGTGGATCGATTTCCAATTGAAACGGTATGCAGAAAGTAGATATGGCTTACAGGCGCTCATTGAAAAGGAATCGGGCCAACTCATAGGGCAATGCGGTCTTTTGGCTCAAAAGGTGGACGACATAGAAGAATTGGAAATAGGATACCACTTACTTCCCGAATTCTGGGGAAAAGGGTATGCCTCAGAAGCAGCACAATTCTTTAAAAAATTAGCCTTCGAAAACCAATTGACAACTTCTATCATTTCCATTATCGATCTCGAAAATACCCCTTCAATAAAAGTGGCCGAACGCAATGGAATGAGAAGGGAAAAACAAACCACCTACTACGACATGGATGTTTACGTCTACAGAATTCATGAGGAGGATTTCAAAAATTCCCTAAAGCCATGAGTTTCCTAAAAGCTGAATGGCGAAAATTGGCCATGGCCAACTACGAAGTAGATCCTGCTCTATTGAAACCCTATGTCCCACACGGAACCGAATTGGATACTTGGAACGGAACAAACTATGTGAGCCTTGTAGGCTTTATGTTCTTGAACACCAAAATGCTTGGTGTAAAGATTCCGTTTCATGTAAATTTTGAAGAAGTGAACCTGCGGTTTTATGTGAAGTATAAGGATGGCGCTGAGTGGAAAAGAGGCGTTGTATTCATCAAGGAAATTGTTCCCAAGCATGCCATTACTTTTGTTGCCAACACCCTGTATGGCGAACATTATGCCACCCATAAAATGAAGCATACTTGGACGGAAAACGAATCTTCCCGTCAAGTCTCATACGCTTGGAAAGTGGCTAAACAATGGCAAAAGTTCTCTGTAGAAGCCGAACGGGAATTGAGTCTTATCGAAGAGGGTAGTGAAACCGAATTCATTACCGAACATTATTGGGGATACACCAAAAAGAATGACACTACCACTACAGAATATGAAGTGACTCATCCCAAATGGCAGCAGTATGAGGTGAAAAATTATGATATAGATGTCGATTTCGGTGCGACCTATGGCGACACCTTTCAATTCCTAAATGAGGAAACACCCAAATCGGTGATGCTAGCCGAAGGTTCCCTGATCACCGTAGAAGGAAAACGAACCCTAAAATGAAGGGATCATCAACTATCGACTATGGACTATAGTCTATAGACTAATTAACCACATCATAAAAATACTCTGCACGCAAGTACTGTTTGTTCAGTAAAGAATCTACGAAATAGCTTTTGCGGTGTTTGTGAAGCAGCAATCCTTTGTATTCTTGGAATTCTAGATTTTCAATCAAGCTGTAACGTCCATTGTGCAGCACTTTATTGGCTACACAGCGATTCCCTTCATCAAAGTAAAACCACCAAGTATCTTTAGAATTGGAGTAGTTCACTTTAATTTCAGAAACAGGAATGGTGTCAAACAACACTCGCTTGCCTACATATTCCATTTGCGCATTGGAATCCCTTAATTTAAAGGGTTGAAAAAATACAAATTCGGCGGATTGAATGGTCTTCAGGGCTGTTTGGGATGTGATGGAATCCTGTACTATGGAATCATTTATAGATGTAAACACTTCGCTCCCATCGTAGGATATTTCACGAACCGCTCCACCCCAAATACCGTGAATACGGGTTTTATATCTCGGTACTTTGGTAAAATTTTGATACTGCCGATCCTGGGATTCTAAATACCCATTTTCATCGAAAAGTTTCACAAGTTTACGAATCTCTATGGCATCTAGGTTTTCATACCCTTCCCATCCGCCATGGACCTGAATGCTTTGATCAATAAGTGCTTCGGGAGTGGGCTCTACCTCCTTGGCACACCCATAAAATAAGACAAGACATAAAAGAAATAGTATACGCATGGTTGGTTCATTAGAAACCCGAAAGTACAAAAAAGCCCATAAGATTGCATCCTATGGGCAGTTATCTTTGGTATTGACTTCTAACTAGCGGCCTCCGTCTCCATCTTCATGATCATCCCTGATCTTTTCATCTCGGTAACGACAGCACTCATGAACGGTGTTATAGGCTTCATCGGTCGCTTTTATTTCTTGGGTATCATGCCCAACAGCTGCGATGTTCTCTTGTATGGCTTTAAGGTCGGTCTTGCGCTCATCGAAAATGAGCTTCAACTCGTGGGTCTCCAAATTCCAAACGGCAGACTTAACCCCTTTTGTCTTTAATGAGGCCAATTCGATACGTTTTTTACACATCATACAAACGCCGTCTACATCTAAGGAGGCTTTCGCATTTTTATCTTGGGCCATAAGTCCCGTGGTCATTAAAACCAAAACAATTGCAATTATTTTTTTCATCTTATTGAATTTTATAGCGCAACCCGGCATAATACATACTACCAAATATCGGACCATAAACAAAGGTAGTATCGAAATAGGTTGCAAAAGGATTTTCTGCATTTACAATAGGCTGGTCCTGCCTTACATCTGTAATATTCTCTCCGCCCAAATATACTTCAAAACGGGGAGAAAAAACTTTGGTTACCTGAGCATTCAGCGTACTTACAGTTGGAGTGCGTTCGGACAGTTGGAAAAACTCTGGACTTGTCGCTGTAGACGGATACCGCTGCGAATCTAACCAATTGAAGGTCGCATCGAACTTCCACTGCGCCCCTTGTTCACTTTTAGCTGTCTCATAGCCTGCATTGGCAAATACTCGATTCTTAGGTGTTAATGGGCGTTCCAATCTACCCGACAAATAATCTGTCTGTATATCATAGTACTTGTAGGCCGTACGAAGATCGAATCGCTCAAAAGGAGTGTAATTAAATTCTACTTGAAAGGAATTCGCAAAGCTCTCCCCCCTTAGATTGTAGAATCGCACATTTTGCGGATTCTCCCAATCGACCACTACCTGATTCTGAAAATCGGTTCGGTAAAAATCGAAAGTGACATCTGCCTTTCTTCCCAATAGATTGAATCCTTGCAAATAGGAAAATCCGTAGTTCCAGGCAACTTCAGGGTCCAAACCATAAATCTTTCCATCGGTATCCAAAATATTGATGTTCCTATTGCTGGCAAACAACTTCTGATTTTCAGTAAAAATATTGGCACTTCTTCTTCCGCTTCCCGCAGAAAGTCGGAAGGCCGATTTCTCCCAGGGCGTGTACTTTACATGCAAACGGGGTGTCACAAAGAAGCCCAAACGATTATGATTGTCTACCCGTATTCCTGCTTGAAGCGTAAGAGCATCCAAATTGTCGTAAGAATATTCAAAAAATCCTCCCACCGAATTTTCAGTGCGTTCATAGGTGGTTTCATTCACATCTTCGTCATATTGATCGTAGGTAAAACTGACGCCAGCTTTCACCTTATGACGTGAATCGCTAATGATGGTATTGTAGAGGGCATTTCCATAGAAACTCGCATGGGTAATATCGTATTCATTCAACCCAAAGTAAGAATCCTGATTGTGCCAACTAAAAGCAGTCTGCACACCTAGGCTTTGATACGGAACACTAGGATTTACCCACCCTAATTTGGCAGAAACATCGAATCGCTGGGTTTCTATTTCGCTTCTCCAAAGTAGCGAATTAGAATCCGATCCTCCATGACCATGACCTCCGGTATCCCCATCGTCTGAATTCGAATGTATTTGCCCAGATTCATTCAGGTCATCCATATATCTAAAATTGATAAAACTCACCAACCCTTTTTCTGGATTCGTGTATTGCCAACGATTCATCAAATTAATTTGCTTTCCCGTAGGCATATCGAGAAAATTATCATCGTTCCTATCGTGATGTCCATCCCTAAGATTTCCATGCAGGTAAAAACCGGCATCCCATTTGTCGCTCACCTTTGTATTCAGGTGAGTATTGAGTTCGTTTCTACCACTATTGGCGGTGTATAAATTTTGATAGAAAGAAAAGTCCTTGGTAGGTTTTTGCAATTCGGCATTGATCTGCCCGGCAATACTCTCGAAGCCATTCACCACGCTACCCGCCCCTTTTGTAATCTGAATGCTCTCCACCCATGTTCCTGGAATAAAGCTAAGCCCATACGCCTGAGCAGCACCACGAATGGAGGGAATATTCTCCGTAGCGATCAAAATATTAGGGCTCTCCAGACCTAGCATTCTAATCTGCCGTGTTCCGCTTACGGCATTGGCAAAATTTACATCGATGGACGGATTGGTTTCAAAACTCTCCGAAAGGTTACAGCAAGCGGCTTTTAACAATTCATCGCTGCTCACCAAAATGGTATTTTCCGCTTTCAAGAAGGATCTTGCGGACGCCTTCTTTCGTGCAGAAACTGTAACCTCATCCAAGTCATTACTGGCCTGAAGTGTATGTTCAATACGCTGGTTACCCGAAACCGTTATGGTTTCGGTCTCATAGCCAACGTAACTAATAACCAATTGTGAATAGGAAGAGTCATAGGGAATACTGAAACTTCCATCAACATCCGTTACCGCTCCTATGTCTGTATTTAACCAAACCACATTGGCTCCAAACAAGCCTTCTCCAGAATTGCTAGCGCCATCCAATATCCTACCTTCCAGTCGATCCTGTGCCGTTGCTACAACGGGGAACAAGATCAATGCTAATAACCACTTTCTCATAAGGCAGTTGGATTTAACAACATGAATATCGCCATGGCGATCATCAAGGTATTCTCGATAAAGGTGGCCTCGGTCATGGGCAGGTTGAGTGCTGTCCCCAAGCAAGCACACTTTATTTTCCGTTTATCGAGCAAGGTTCTAAGTACCCCTATGGTGGTAATGCCCAAGAGAACAATGGTGGCATAGAGTGCGATCTTTACTTCCCATCGAAGCAGGAACATGATGCCGAGTCCTATTTCTAGAAAGGGATAGATCCACCCGTACAAAGGAAGTGCCTTTGCTAAAGGATCATACATGCTAAAACTGGGCGGGAATCCCTTTAAGTCCAATAGTTTGAAAAAACTAAAGACGATAAAGAACAAGCCCATAAAATCCAACATGGAACTAGCAAAATTTCCTTCCTTATAATTGAGCAATACCACGGCAACCACCAAGTAAACGAAGATGAGCAGCAAGGGCCTTAATTGTCTCAATTTCGAAGGCGATGCTGTATCTGAGGACAACGCCGCCATAGGTGAAATTTGATATTTCGTTCCCAGTGTGGTCTGGAGCTTGGCAATATCGAGCATATCATGGGAAGCTACGATAGCCTTCCCTTTTTTCAAGTCGACCGTGACCGAGGTAACCCCGTCCACTGCTCCTATTTTTTTCTGAACAGTTTCCCTACAACCTTCACAGGTCATTCCAGATACCGCATATATTTTTGTTATCATGATTTCTTTTTGATGTTAGGTTTCATTCCAAAACAAACGAGTCCCAATGAGGACGAAGGGAAGTATAACATCCCATGGAATGACATCAAATTAAGAAAGTATCGTACAGCACACAGAAGTCTTCCTCCAAGGGAGGCGGGCTGTAGTCTTTGAAATAGTCATGTTCTTTCTTGAAAGAAGTCGTCTCCTTAAGTACGAAAATGGAAACAAAGGATGCTACAAAAACAGGATCCAATTGCACATCAAAAGATACATCGGCGAAGTTGTCATCAACATCGACCTGTGTATACTTATTATCGCAACAACCATGCTCCTCGGTCGATTCGTCTGCACAACCATCGTCATGTGTCATGGCCATCCCACAGGAAAGAACCTCTTGCCCTAGGGTAACTTTGGCCATCATTTCGTGTTCCCCACAGAAGTGTTGGGCATAGGTAATCCCCGTGCTACTAAGCAACAATAGAAGGGATAAACATATTGAAATGACTTTTTTCATTGATACAAATGTAAAAAAAGGAGGCCACTTTGCTAAAATAGCCTCCCCAATTATAGAAAACTTTAACGGAAGGCTCTTCTATTTCGTAAGATTTCCCATGCTAACAGCAATAACAAACTTGCTCCAAACAATGGAAAAACGATCGATAAAAGCACAATAGCTATGACAATACCATACCCTACTTTAAATTGTTTAGGAACTTTGGGCACTCCCCAACTTCCCTTGCGTTTTCTCAGTAAAAAGGAAACCAAAGCAGAACTACTCATAACAAACAAGGCCGTTCCCACAAAGATCATGAGGAACCAGTTCCATCGGCCAAATTCTCCCTGGTGAAATGCCATGAGCCACATTCTTCCCCGCATAAGGGAACCTACTTCTTGCCATGGTACCTCCATTAACTTCTCACCCGTAAATTGATTAAAGTGCACGACCTGCTGCTTACCTAAATCCGGTGTACTATTGGAAACACTGTACACTCCTTGGGGACCTTTCGGAAAACTAATAGTTACCTCCCCTGGAAGTTCCAATGATTTTGTAATTCCAATCATTTCATCCAAAGTAATGGCTTCACCTTCCCCTTCAGAAACAACCCCTCTTCCTTGCCATGTGGCCGGATATCCGGTATTCGTTACTTTCTGTACCCATTTAAAATTCTCCCCAACCACATCGGTCCACGGAAAACCTCCTCCAAGTACCATTAACAATAGAATGGATATCCAGAAACCTGTAATGGAATGCAAGTCTCTGAAAAAAGTTCGCTTTCCTTCTTTGGTACGGGGAACAAAAAAACCTTTGAGCTTCCATCCCCTAGCCGGCCACCAGACATAGATTCCCGTAAGAATAAGTACGATCATCCAACTGGCAATGAGCTCTACAATCTTCGTCCCGAACTTCCCCATGAGCAGTTCCCCATGGAGCTTTCTCACTTTGTACATAAGCCCGTCTTTCGCAGAAATAGCACCCGTAACCTCGCCATTAAAAGGATTTACATACAAGCTATTTTTATGGCTAAACCGGCCGGAGACAAATTGTGTCGCCTGATTTTCCGCTGTGGAAACTACCATTGCGTTGGGCTTCTTTGGCATATTTGCATTGGCAATAGCCCATTGCTCCTGAAAGGAAATAGATTCGCCACTTACTACTACTTCCTTTATATGCTGTTGTCTCGGGGCTTCGTAATCTGCTTTGAACAGATAAATAACGCCTGTTACCGACAAAATAATGATGAAGGGTAGCGAAATAAGTCCTGCAATAAAATGCCATTTCCAAAGCCATTTATTTAATTTTTCGTCTTTCTTCATTGTATAAAAAAATTAAAGACTGGGAGTCATAGACCCCCAGCCTGGCTTTGCTAAAAATGATATTTAATACCCCCGTGGAAAGCCCTTGGATTTCCTATGGTATAGCTGTTTTCTCCTCTAAAACGGCTGTAAGAAGCTCTAGCCGCATACAGCTCGTCTGTAAGGTTCAAGGCATGCCCCCAAATCTCGATATTCTTGAAACGATAGGAAATTCGGAAGTTGAACACATTGTGCCCGTCATAGGTAGCTGTGCCCGTGGTCCCATCTTCATTTTCTACCTGTCCTTCGAAACTAGTGTTGTACTCGCCTACCAATTCGTGCTCTGCACTTATGGTTAAGTTTTCTAATGGCTTGTAGGTAAGGATCGAAGTTCCTAAAAGATTCGGAGCCGTTTCCCTATCCGTATCGCTGTAATCTACACCTCTATCGAAGAAAGTGATGTATTCATGCTTCGCATAACTTCCATTATGCGCCAACGTAATGTTCTTCATGGGCGAATAGCTTATGCCGTATTCAATTCCGTACGAACGCGTCTCACCCGCATTGGCATTAAAGAATTCATCATTCTCATCACGTAAGGTGACAAGCGTATTCTTACCATCCAACATATAAATGGCTGCATCGATCGTTACTTTATCGGCGATATTGAAATACCCACCAACTTCATAATTGTCATATTCACTTGGTTTAAGATCGAATACTTCTCCACCTACGCCAACAAAGCTATTTCGGAACAATGTAGAAGTCTGTGGAGGTGTAAATCCTTGCGAATAATTGGCATAAACCCCTGCCTTTCGGGAGAAGTTATAGTTCAATCCCAATTTTGGAGCAAGGTTATCATACTCCGTTTTGGTATCGGCAGCACCTGCCAAACCATCGATTCGGTTGTCGTAATCGTAGGTAAAACGGTCGTAACGCATGGCAGCGGTTACCTTCAAATCTTCCATAGGGGAAATTTCATACTGAAAGTACCCGGCATAATTGAATATATCGGCTTCATAATTCAAAATATACCCATCCTGGATGCTGAAATCCACGTTCTGACCTGTTTCCGTATCCACGGTCACACTCGTGGGGCTAGACACATAATCCTGAGGTGAAAAATCGGCAGAAGCTCCCAACACCAAAGAAGAATTCATGAAATTGAAATCGGCTTTGTGTTGTACCAAAGCCAACACACTATTGAACTCATTAGAATTTACCTCCCCAGAACCGAATCCAGTAAGTTGCCCCATATCGCGGAATTGACGAATACGGTACGATGGATTCTGATCCATTTTGTTGTTTCTGAAAACGGCATTGAATGTGGTTTTGTTCTTGTCATTCCAACGCGTTTCCAACGTACTTCGCAATCTGAAGGCCAATGCATCCCTTTCGGTAAAGGTCTGATCGCTTTCAAAATTCCCTCCGGTGTAATCATCTTCACTCAAAGAACCTGTCATGTCCGATCGGTAATCGATCAAATCGAACGTATTGGTCCATCTTGTCTTATTGCTGATATCGTATACCGTTTTGAAGGTTATCGCAGTTTTTTCATAGTCACTGTGCTGAATTAGACCATCCTCTCTTTGGGCATAATGCGCTCCAAAGTAAATTCCAAACTTGTCACTTACGTACTGTGAAAATTCTGCTTCATATCTTGTAAATCCAAGATCGTTGATTTGAAAACCTACGCCACCGGTTAACTCACGCGATGGATTCTTGGTAATAACATTGATACTTCCTCCAATGGCTTCACTTCCATAAATACTGGAAGCGGGTCCCTTAAGCACTTCTATTCTTTGAAACGCTGTGTTGTTCATTTCCAATAGCGCATTGTGGTTAAACACCGCTGTAGGACGAATCGGAATCCCGTCTTCTACATACAAGAATAAGGACTTGGTCGAAATGGGTGAACGCATCGCCATAAAGTGCTGTTCGTTACTCGCAGCTCTGGAAGTGGACATAAAAACCCCAGGCACTTGGTTTACCAATTGTTCGATGCCAAAAGCTTTGGTATCGTCGATGGTCTGAGCATTTAAAACAGAAATAGCTCCCGGAACTTCGCTTCGCTTTTGCTGCTCGCGATTGGCCGAAACTACTACCTGCTCCAATGATTCGGAACTTTCCTTAAGGAAGATGATATTCTCACCAGTTCCCAGAGTGATTTCTTGCGTTTTATATCCTAAATAACTTACGATAACCGTCGAGTTATTCTGTAAGTTTATTGTGAATTCTCCATTGAAACCCGTCTGCACACCATTGGAGGTGTCTTCGGCTGCCACTACTGTGGCACCAACTAGGGGTTCATTGTTACGGGTCTGTACTTTTCCTTTGTATTCATTTTGCGCAAAGGACGCAATGGTTGCTAGCATGAATACCAGCAAAGCTAATGATTTGGTCATGATTGTTTTTTCTAAAATTAAAAATGAGAATACAGAGACACCCCACGCGTGGACTCATAAACTTCTCACACATGAGATACTCATTAGATATCGGAAAATATGGAACTAGGAAACTTTTGGCGGGGGGCCCCAAATTGGAATCGACAAAGAAGTATATAGATCGAGTTCCTTCCAATTATTTTCCCTGTATAGAAAAAAGATATGTTTTATTTGAATGGGACTAGCCTTTTCAAAATACTGCGGAAAAAAGGCTTCAATAATGGCGAGTTGGGCTGTTTCTTCTTTCTGATTGTCATCGGCTTTTTCCAACTGTTTGCTCAAGAAACACTTCCCGTTACACTGAAGCTCGGGGGCTTCCTTGTTGATACAATAGGTTTCGATGATATAATCAATATTCAATTGATAGTACAGTATATGCCCCACATTGAATGCGGGCCGCATCGCGAATACGAAGAATAAGGATATGGCTAGCGCCTTTTTCAGTATATATTATTTAAGGGTGGAATCCACTCTTCCACATTTCAGCATGATATCGCCAAAATACGGATTACGGATTTCCTTGGTGTTACTCAACCAATACCCTCCGGTGTTGTTAAACGCCATTGGGCAGTATTGTTTATAAATCGCTCCGGAGGTCAAAGCCCCTTCCAGCATTCCTTCTATGTGGGCCGAAACATCGGAAAAAGAGGTGCGTTGTACTTTTACATCTTCACTTTCTGCAATCGCTTGTGCGGCTTTGAAAACCTCATCCTCTACTCCCATATTAGAATATGCCGTTAATAATTCAGATGCTTTTTGCTGGGCACTCGCAGCATCGGTATTCACCAAAGCAGTTTTCAGTGCATTATACGCGTTGTATACATCGGCCACTTTTGGGTCGTTAAACTCTGCTTCTAACGGAGCGGAGGCATAGGGTTCTTTTGTTTTTTCTACTTCAACGGTTTCTACTTCTGGGGAGGTCTTGTCGTTTTTACAGGAAATCATTGCTGCGATTACTACGAGCAATGACACAATCGCTTTTACTTTCATGAAAGTGGATTTTAAGAAGCACAAAGATAAGTCCCTAAAGGTTTTTCTGAAAGTAAAATGCAGGAATTAATAGCAATACAAACACAGGTTGAATGAGGAAACGCCTTATGTAGAAGAGCGCCATATGCCCGCCGGCCTGATCGGACCCCAAAAGGATCCAAAAGAAAATCATGAGCAATACAAATACACATGCATACAACAAGGCAGAAACTTTAATGACATCGGACCTTTTGAAGATGACCCAAAGAATGAGCAACGAAATAGCTGTATTCATGAGAAAACGAAGCGAGGTATTTCCCAAAAGCTTGATGATGTCCATTTCCGGCAATACATCTGTGCTATGGGTAGTTTCAAAAAATACAATGAGTGGGTCGTAAAAAAGGTCGGATGCATAGGCACGTATGAGGACCAAGAGTCCAAATAAAAGAACAACGACAGTCCATTGCACCCATTTCTTCATGCTTTCTTCGGATTTTTCTGTTTCAATCCACGTACCCAAATCATCCACAACAAGAACACCATACCGTAAATAATTCCCGGGAATACCACTGTATGAAGCACCTTGTCATATTCGGGATATTTGTAAAGGGCAATGGCCAAAATGGCAATACGAACGATATTGATTCCGTAAATAAGCACCGTTCCCCCTAGAATAAATAATAGCGTCTTTTTCCATTTATGGGCGAAGGCCACAATGAAGGCAATGAAAAGTATAATGATGCTCACCGCATTGCACCCTTCAATGATTTTCGCCAAATAGGTATCATTAACGAATAACTTCATCATGGGTTGGTCTGCTGCTGGTGTTACGTTTGCTTCATACCCCAATCCGTTGAGTACATCACTACTCTGTTTGGCCACCAAATGGGTAATAAAATCGGGAGGATATTCGCCTCCTTTAGCACTTTGGAGGTACCAAGAATATAAAAACGTAAGTACGAGATAGGTTCCCAAAAAGAGAACGACAAACCGAATGACCGATTTATATCTATGGAAAATGTCTTTCACAATGCTATATTGGACTAGGACCTTTCACAAAAATATAGAAATAGATCTTGGGAGATAAAACGTTTTTAAAATACCTTTACCAAAAAATTGATTTCAGTGATTTTTGAAGACCTTAAACCCTCAGTAACCGCTATACTCTCGGCCCCAGAAACATCGGTAAACGATAAACTTACAGGAGTTTGCGAAATACTACAATCCTCACTTCCTGCCTATGATTGGGTAGGGTTTTATTTTGCCAATGAAGCAGAAAGAACGCTTCATTTAAAGGCTTTTGCCGGGGAGCCTACCGACCATACCGTCATTCCTTTCGGAAAGGGTATTTGCGGACAGGTAGCCGAAAGTAATGCCAACTTTGTGGTGCCCGACGTGAAAGCCCAAGATAATTATATCGCTTGTAGTATTTACGTGAAAGCCGAAATCGTGATTCCTCTTTTTAAAGACGGAAAAAACATTGGGCAGATCGACATTGACTCTCATACTCCCGATCCTTTCACAAAAGCCGACGAGCATTTCCTGGAGTGGGTAAACGAAAAGGTAGCAGAGATCCTGTAATTAGATACCGGTTCTAATAGCATCTACTGGATTGAGCCTAGAAGCCGAAAAGGCGGGCACAATTCCAGAAATAAGTCCTATTGCGGCCGAAATAGCCGTTCCCAGCAAGAGATTCCAAACAGAAAGGACAAATTCGAAATCCCCCGTAAAGGCGGAAGCGATTAAAGAAGCAATAAAAACCAATAGCAATCCTACGAGCCCACCAATGATGGCCAGAATCATCGCTTCGAACAAAAATTGAAGCAGAATAAACTTGTTCTTGGCGCCCAAGGACTTTTGGATTCCGATGAGGTTGGTACGTTCCTTTACGCTCACAAACATGATGTTTGCGATCCCAAAGCCTCCAACGAGCAAGGAGAATAGGCTAATTACACCTCCAATCTTATTCATGGTGCCTGTCATATTGTTTATGGCATCGGTAAAGCCTTGCAGCTGATTCACAAAAAAATTGTCGATTTCTTCAGGTTTCAATCCTCTAAAAACGCGCATCCTTTGGGTTAACATAGCAACAAACTCATCATTATCCACCCCCTTTTTGGGTTTGATGATGATAAATGGAAAAAGGTTTTGGTTATTGGTACCATACAGTTTGCGCACAATATTTACGGGTAGGAAGGCCGCATCATCCTTGGAGTCTCCCAGGGCAAATCCAACTTTCTGCAAAACCCCGATCACGGTGAACTTTTTTCCATAGAGTCGTATTTTCTTCCCAATGGCCATTTGTGGGGAAGAGAATAGCGAATTGGCAATTTCATTTCCAAGAACAATAACCCCAACTCCATTGTTGGATTCCAATTCATTGAAAAACCGGCCTTCTTCAATTTTCAGATCTTCAATGTCGTAATACTCATGGGTGATGGCCCCGATCACCACATTTTCGACCGTCTTGTCTTCAAACTTCAGGGTTTCATTGGGCACATTCAACGTATAGGAAATGGCTTTAATGTCTGGCATATTCCGTTTTAGGAACTGATATTCTTCATAGTTGGCCGTAGGAAACTGCTCCCATTTCCATTGCGGAACCTTGGTGGGACCAAAAGAAAAATGCCCCAAATAAATGGTGCTGTTGTCCAAACCACTAATGGTTCCTTCAATCTCTTTTTTTAATGAATCTACTGCTGCGAGCACAGCGATGATGGAAAAAATCCCGATGGTCACACCAAGCAGGGAAAGAAAGGTACGTAACTTATTGTTTATAAGCGCACTAATAGCAAAATTGAAGCTTTCCTTCAGTACCCGTAAATAAATGACCATGCGTCCAAGATTTGGATTTTACGAACTGATTCCCACAAATCCTCTTTTTAAATTGAAAATAAGACGTTTTGCTAGCTCATAAGTTACAAAATTAGGTCTCAATTATGTACTTTTGCAACTTTAAATCTAGCAACAAACTTTCAATGGCAGACTCTAAGAAAATCGCTTCGGCACTTATCTCGGTATTTCACAAAGACGGATTGGCCCCTATCGTCCAAAAACTGGATGCATTGGGCGTTACTATTTACTCTACGGGAGGAACGGAAAAGTTCATCAACGACCTAGGAATCAATGTGGTTCCCGTTGAAAGTGTGACAGATTATCCTTCTATTTTAGGAGGTCGTGTAAAAACCCTTCACCCAAAAGTTTTTGGTGGAATTTTGAACCGACAGGATAACGAAAGCGATGTTGCCCAAATGGAAGAATACAACATTCCACAATTGGATTTGGTAATTGTAGATTTATACCCTTTCGAAAAAACCGTTGCTTCGGGTGCTTCTGAACAAGATATCATTGAAAAAATCGATATCGGCGGAATTTCATTGATCCGTGCTGCTGCCAAGAACTTCAAGGATACCCTTTGTGTTTCCTCCATGCAAGATTATGCGGAAGTACTTGAGATCATTTCTGAAGGGAATGGGACCACTACCCTAGCACAGCGAAAGCGTTTCGCGGCTAAATCCTTCAACGTGTCTTCCCATTATGACACAGCCATTTTCAACTATTTTAATGCCGATCATGAAATTGCTAGTTTAAAGATAAGCGAGACGCAAGGAAAAGTACTTCGGTATGGAGAGAATCCACACCAAAAAGGATTTTTCTTCGGTGATTTCGATGCCATGTTCGATAAGCTACATGGAAAGGAATTGAGCTACAACAACCTGCTTGATGTGGACGCTGCCGTAAACCTAATGAATGAGTTTACGGGTGAAGCTCCAACCTTTGCCATTTTAAAGCACAATAACGCCTGTGGTTTAGCCCAACGAGGAACTGTATTGGAAGCTTACAAAGATGCCTTAGCGGGTGATCCCGTTTCAGCCTTTGGAGGTATTTTGATTTCGAACACAGAAATCGATGCTGCCACGGCCGAAGAAATCCACAAGCTCTTTTGTGAAGTGGTCATTGCCCCTTCCTTTACCGAAGAGGCTTTGGAAATCCTGAAAGGGAAGAAAAATAGAATCCTACTTATTCAAAAATTATACAACCTCCCCCAAACCATTACCCGTAGTTGTTTGAACGGTGCTTTGGTGCAAGATCGTGACAACGTGACCGATGCCGAGGATATGATTAATCCCGTGACCAACAACCAACCTTCGGAAAGCGAATTGGAAGACTTGTTATTTGCCTCAAAAATCTGCAAGCATACCAAATCGAATACCATTGTATTGGCCAAAGGAAAGCAACTTTGTGCGAGTGGAACCGGACAGACCTCTCGCGTAGATGCTTTGCGCCAAGCCATTGAAAAAGCGAAGTCTTTCGAATTCGATTTACAAGGAGCGGTAATGGCCAGCGATGCCTTCTTCCCATTCCCCGATTGCGTGGAGATCGCAGACAAAGCCGGAGTCACTGCGGTGATTCAACCGGGAGGGTCCATAAAAGACGAATTGAGCATTAATTATTGCAATGAAAATGGCCTCTCCATGGTATTTACTGGGGTTCGGCATTTTAAGCACTAAATTTTGTTACATTTGTAGGATTAGCGAACCATGAACTCTATAAATTACATCTTATCTACCACTTATGGGATTTTTTGATTTCCTAACTGAAGAAATAGCTATTGACCTTGGAACCGCAAATACATTGATCATTCACAATGACAAAGTAGTTGTTGATGCCCCTTCCATTGTAGCTAGAGACCGTACTACAGGTAAAATCATTGCTGTAGGACGCGAAGCCGCCCGCATGCAGGGAAAAACACATGAAAACATCAAAACCATCCGTCCGCTTAAGGATGGGGTTATTGCCGACTTCGATGCGAGCGAGAAAATGATCAATATGTTCATTAAGGACATTCCCGCATTAAAGAAAAAACTATTGACACCTTCCCTGCGAATGGTTATTTGTATCCCCAGTGGTATTACCGAAGTGGAGATGCGAGCCGTAAAGGAAAGTGCCGAGCGTGTAAATGGAAAGGAAGTCTATCTTATCCATGAGCCTATGGCGGCTGCCATTGGTATTGGTGTGGATATCATGCAACCTAAAGGAAATATGGTTGTAGATATCGGTGGAGGTACTACCGAAATCGCTGTAATTGCTTTGGGAGGAATCGTTTGCGACAAGTCCGTAAAGATTGCAGGAGATGTATTCACCAATGATATTATCTACTATATGCGTACCCAACACAACCTATACATTGGGGAACGCACCGCAGAAAAGATTAAAATCCAAATAGGAGCTGCTACCGAAGATTTAGAATTACCACCGGACGAAATGGCCGTGCAGGGCCGTGATCTTCTTACGGGGAAACCAAAGCAGATCCAGACATCGTATCGAGAGATTGCCAAAGCGCTGGACAAATCGATCCTTCGTATCGAGGATTCTGTGATGGAAACCCTATCACAGACGCCACCAGAATTGGCTGCCGATATTTACAATACCGGAATTTATCTAGCAGGGGGAGGATCTATGTTGAGAGGCTTGGATAAGCGTTTGTCGCAAAAGACCGATTTACCTGTATACATCGCCGAAGATCCATTGCGCGCGGTAGTACGGGGAACAGGAATTTGTTTAAAGAACCTCAACAAGTACAAAAGTGTTTTGATTAAATAACAAATAGAGGCTCATGCAACAGATCATATTCTTTTTTCTTCGGAATAAAAACTTCCTGTTGTTCCTGCTCCTCTTCGTTATTTCCTTTACACTAACGATCAATTCCCATTCCTATCACAAAAACAAATTTGTGACCTCCGCAAACTTCCTTTCGGGAGGTGTTTATTCTATGAAAAGTAGCGTCACCAACTACTTTGATCTGGAAGAACAGAATAAAATCCTTACCGAAGAGAACGAAAGGCTAAGAGCTATTCTTGCTAATAGAGAAGTAGAAACACCGCTAGAAAGCCCCATAGACACGAATTACAACTTCATTAGTGCTAAGGTAATCAACAACAACTATGCACGTACCAAGAACTATTTAACCCTTAACAAGGGGATTCGGGATAGCCTAAAGGTGGATATGGGCGTGATCTCTTCGCAAGGTGTGGTTGGGATCATTAATGCGGTCTCCAATAAATATGCTTCTGTGCAATCGGTATTGAATACGAATAGCCAAGTAGTAGCCAAGTTTAAAAAATCGGATCAATTTGGCACCCTAAAATGGGATGCCGAAAAAGCGAATATCGTTCAGCTTATTGAAATCCCGAGATTGGCGGACGTTGCGGTAGGCGATACTATTGTGACCGATGGAAAATCCACCATTTTTCCCGAAGGTATTCTTATCGGTACGGTAGCCGATTTCGAAAGGAAACCGGATCAGGATTATTACGACATCAATGTGCAATTATTCTCCGACATGACGCGTGTAAAACACGTTTATGTCATTTCGCATCGGGATGCGGTCGAAATTAAGCAATTGGAAAAGGAAGTAGAAGATGCAGAATAATGCCATTGTTGTTAATATAGTTAGGTTCATCACCTTGGTGCTGGTTCAGGTACTTATTCTGAACCACATCAATTTGGCAGGATATATTAACCCCTATTTGTATCCGCTTTTCATATTGGTATTCCCATTAACCGGAAACAAGAGTTTGCTCATTCTTATAAGCTTCTTTTTGGGATTGACCATCGATATGTTTGGAGATTCCGGCGGAGTGCACGCCGCGGCCTGTATTTTCATAGCTTGGATACGACCTGTAGCCCTAAAGTATTCTTTTGGCGTAAGTTACCAATTGAACACCCTGAAGATTAGCACGGCTCCATTTACACAGCAACTCATCTATATTTTTGCGATGGTGCTTTTGCATCATTTAATGCTGTTTTCCATGGAAATTTTTAACGTTAATCAAATACTTTTGGTTTTAAAATCGACGTTATTTTCAGGTATATTCAGTGCTATATTAATGGTGTTTTCCATTTTATTGTTCAGTAGAAAAAGCTCGTGAGAAAATTTTTACTCCTATTCGTTGTCCTTATTACCGGTGCGATCTTCGCGGGGCGGCTTTTCTATCTTCAGATTTACGATGATTCCTTTCAGCGATTGTCCGAAAACAACGCCGTAAAGATTATTTACGACTACCCACAACGGGGGTATATTTTCGATCGCAATGGAATTTTATTGGTTTCCAATCAGCCATCTTATGACGTAATGGTCATTCCCAAGGATGTGAAGCCCTTGGATACGTTGGAATTTTGCCAACTACTAAAAATTGAAAAGGAAGACTTTATCTCCATTATGGAAAAGGCCAAGGTCTATTCCCCCCGATTGCCTTCTGTAGTTATTCCACAGCTCACCAAAACAGAGTACGCTTCCCTCTCGGAAAAAATGTACAAATACGATGGCTTTTATATTCAGAAACGCTCACTACGTGATTATCAGGTAAATCACTCGGCCAATGTACTAGGGAATATTTCGGAAGTAAACGAGCGTATTATAAAGAGAAACCCTTACTACCAAATGGGCGAATTGATCGGTGTTGGAGGTGTAGAACAGCAATACGAAACTTTTTTGCGAGGTCACAAGGGAGTAAAGTACATTCAGAAAGATAAATTCAACCGTGATATCGGCCCTTACAAGGATAAGAAGTTCGACACACTGCCAGTTCGTGGTAAGGACGTCACGTTAACCATCGATGCGGTATTGCAGCAGTATGGCGAGGAATTGATGGTGAACAAAAGAGGCGGTATTGTAGCGTTAGAACCTTCCTCCGGTGAAATATTGGCTTTGGTGGCGGCACCCAACTTTGACCCTGCATTATTGGTAGGACGGGAACGCTCCAAAAACTTCACCAAATTGTATTACGACACCATCGCCAAGCCCCTATTCGATCGCGTATTGCAAGGGGAATATCCTCCTGGATCACCTTTTAAGGCACTTACCTCATTGATCGGATTGCAAGAAGGTGTTATCGATTTAAAAGAAAGAATTTCCTGTTATGGCGGCTATAATTACGGTGGAAAGAAACCGCTAGGATGCCATGGCCATAGGAGCCCGTTGGCTATGATAGACGGTATTGCCAATTCCTGTAATAGTTATTTTGCTACAGTATATCGCAGAACGATCGACAAATATCCGACCCCGCAGGAAGGGATCGATAATTGGAGAAACCATCTGGCCAGCTTTGGCTTGGGTAATTATCTGGGATACGATCTTCCCGTTGGGAAAAAGGGATTGATCCCAACTTCGGATTATTACAATCGATATTATCAGTATCCCAAATACAAATGGTATACGCCTGCCACCATTTCCAACTCCATTGGGCAGGGTGAAGTCTTAATGACCCCCATACAAATGGCCAATTTTACCGCAGCTATTGCCAATCGAGGTCATTATTATCGCCCACATATCATAAAGAAGGTTGGAGGGCTGGATACGATTCCAAGAGAGTATCGTGTTAAACATGAAACCACCATTAATAAGGAACATTTTGGCCCCGTGATAGACGGTCTTTTTGGGGTATATGAAGATCCCCATGGAACGGCTTACCGCGCTCGGGTTCCGGGTATAGAAATATGCGGAAAAACGGGAACAGCCGAAAATTATACCAAAATCGATGGAGAGCGGGTCCAGCTTACGGACCATTCGGTCTTTATCGCCTTTGCTCCCAAAGACGACCCGAAAATTGCCATTACCGTTTTTGTTGAAAATGGGTATTGGGGAAGTCGATGGGCGGCACCCATTGCCAGTTTAATGATCGAAAAATATTTGAAAGGAGAGATTTCCCGCACCGATATGGAAACCAAGGTCCTTAATGGAAGCTTGGAAGAAGAATACGCGAAACCTCATAGCGGAGAACCTTTCACCATTAACCAATAAATGAATACCACTACCCGCTACGTAAAATTCGATTGGTTCACCATTTTACTCTATGTATTATTGGTAGGATTTGGATGGATTAATATCTACTCCGCTTCTTTGGACGATTCGGCTGTGGGCTTTTTCGATTTTACGCAAGTATATGCCAAACAACTGCTATGGATCGGACTTAGTATTATCATCATCACTTTCGTGCTGGCCATTGACTCCAAGTTCTATGAGCGCTTTTCCAGTATCATTTACTTGGCCTCTATATTGTCGCTTTTGGGCCTTTTTGTGTTGGGAAAGAACATTAATGGCGCTACTTCTTGGTATGCTTTTGGCAGCATGAGCCTTCAACCCAGTGAATTTGCTAAAGCAGCAACGGCTCTCGCCTTGGGTAAATACATAAGCGACATACAAACCAATATGAAGGAATTTGGGCACCAAATACGTGCCTTCCTAATCATAGCAATCCCCGCTTTGATCATCATACCTCAACCTGACCCGGGAAGTGCTTTGGTGTATGCAGCTTTTATTTTCCCGATGTACCGCGAAGGATTGCATTTCGTTTTCCTACTATTTGGATTTTTCGCGGCGGCTCTTTTTGTAGGTACATTATTATTGGGTGTCCCAGGAATGGCCATCGCCATTGTTCTCACTGCGCTACTCATTTATTTTTACAAACGGCGTAAGAAGAAAACGCGGTGGATCCCCTACGCTATTGTTGTCGCTACTTGTATTGGGTTTACGTTATCGGTGAATTATGTCTTCAACAATGTGTTTGAACAGCGCCATAGAGACCGTTTCAATATCGTATTAGGGAAAGAAGCGGATACCAAAGGGATTGGTTATAATACCAATCAGAGTGAAATTGCCATTGGTAGCGGAGGCTGGACCGGAAAAGGTTGGACACAGGGAACACAGACAAAGGGGAACTTTGTTCCAGAGCAACAAACGGATTATATATTCACCACCGTAGGAGAAGAATGGGGGTTTGTGGGTGCCATGGTCGTCGTTCTTTTGTTTGTCTTCCTTATTGTACGTCTTATTATCCTTGCCGAACGGCAGAAATCGCAATTCAGTCGTGTGTATGGCTATAGTGTAGCTTCTATAATCTTCATACACTTTGCGGTTAATATTGGTATGGTTACGGGATTACTGCCTACAGTAGGAATTCCATTGCCTTTCTTTAGTTATGGAGGATCCGGTTTATGGGGCTTCACCATTTTGCTGTTCATTTTTGTGCGATTGGATGGCTCCAATTACTACTATACCTAGGGTATAGTAAAATAAAGTGGCTTGCAGAAGAGTTATAAAATAAAAACCACCTCATGCAAGCTTACCCCAAATTCCTCCTTCTGGTTGTCACCTTGTTATTTCCTTATTTGTCCATTGCCCAAAAGCAAAATACGCATAGAGCCTTTACGGTGTATAGAAGTTATCTAGACACGGTCGAAGACTATTTAGAAGGAAGGGATGAAGATGATTACGATTTTGAAGGTTTTCAGGAAAAGATAAAAGCATTGGAAAAAGTGACAGGAATTCGGTCTAACGACGATGGGTCCTGTTTTACGGGGTTCATGAGACAACCTGTTTCGTACAATCTGGAGGATTGGAAGCAATGGTTGGAATTGAACAAAGAGTTACTCATTTTAGATGAAGAAAATGAAACCCTAAAAACCACAAGCAACCCAGAACCCATTAAAAGAGACCCTGACAAGTACTTTCTCACCCTTGTAAATGAATTGGAAGAAATGTTATTGGACGACGTGGTTATTTGGGATAAGTCCTTGCATATCATTGGCGTTCTAGATCCCATTACGGATTATAGGGACACACACCACTCATTGCAATGTTCCTGCGATGAATCTGATGAAACATACCCTTATGGAACATTACACCATGTAACCATTTTAAAAGAGTGGTATGCCAAAAATTCCCATCGGCTCTATTGGGATTTGGAGAGTCAATCTTTGAAAGCAACTCCCGAAATGTAGCTCATTCTATTGCCAATGCTCTATCTCCAGAGAGCTTTCCAAGGTTGATTCTGTGGCATCGGGCAAGCCCTCCAAAAAATCGATCCCCGTTTTAGATTCAAGGATATCGATGGTCGTTACGTACTCGAAATAGGACTGGCTGGAATCTCTGTTGGGAATTAAAAAAGCAATGGCCTTTGGCTTGCTTCCGGAGTTATCGATTATAATTTTATAAAACTCGTTGGGGATGGACACCTTTTCAGATCCAATTGTCTTTAATCCATCTTTCAATATACCCCCTGTAATAACATAAACCCCGTCATGCTCGTTGGCCCAACGGCGTACTTTCTGCTCCAGTCGATTCCATATCCCTGAATTGAATTCGTGGTTTTGTGGACTTATGTTACTGGTTAAAAAGGTTTCTTTGTAGGCATCATAGGAAAACCTTCGGGCTCCCGCAGGGCATAAATGTCCCCGATCATACCCCGATCTTTTGTAATTGCGCCAATCGGCCGAGCCGCTTCTTACTTTTTTATCTTCTATAAAATAAGGGCGATCGAAGTCATTGTCGGACAAATGCGATTTGGCCACTTCGTAGGCAACCCATTCCGCTTGTTCATGCTTTTCGGAATACGAAAGGGAGTAATGGGAATGATGCACAATGGCACCGGTTGTTGAAGACGGCAAATACTCCTTTCCAAACTCTGTAGTGCTGGTATTGGATTGTTTGGCTGTTTCAGGTTCACTGCTTGGTGATCCATCCACATATTTTTCAGCAAAATAAAGCCCCGTCGTTACTAAGAGTACCAGAAGGATGTAGGTATATTTTCGATTCATTGGGTAAATTTCAAGATCAAAAGTACACATTCATAAATGTTGGTCAAAATGTAAAGAGTCATGCCTTCCTTTTTAATATTTTGTACTATCAACGTAATACATCCTTCCCATGCCTAAATTCTGTTTCCTTATTGTCATATCCCTTCTTCTCTTTCAAGGATGTGAAAGGGGTTATAAAAGAAATACCGCAGACCCCAAACGTATTGTGTATCTCACTAAAGAGCTTGTGAATAACACCCATGATTCAATCCATGATTTTGCTATGGAGTTAAATGGGATTATGGAAGCTAATCGGGCTAACATTTCGGATTCCCTAAAAGCTGAAATCAACTTCACCACAGGAGTTTATCATAGAAATCATGTAAGTATCGATAGTTCCTCCATATATTTTCAAAGAGCTATGGAATATGTTAAAGATACGGATATGAGCGCTAGGGAATTGAGTTATTTTTACTGGGCTTGGATTACCTATTTTAGACAAGAAAAGTTTGGGGATAGCAAAGCTGTAAGGAATCGTTACAGAACACTCTTAAGAACTCCTATTAGCAATGAAAAGGACCGAACCAACTGGTCCATTTACTATTATTATCTAGAGAATGAATTTTTTGAAACTGAACAATATGATAGTGCATTTTACTACAATAGACTAAAGATGGATCTAGTGCGTGCCTCTAAAGACACTATAAATAATGCCTCCGGATTTATTAGAGAGGCCGAAATATACTATCACCATTTCAAAAACCCCAAAAAAGCCTTTTCTACATTAAGTTATCTTATGAAAAGAGATACTCTGTTACTACCTGGCTACAATAGGCAACTCTATAACACTTATGGTATCTTCCTTTTTCATGAAGGAGATTATAGGCGTTCCTTCGATTTTTATTTAAAAGGGCTGAGTTTTGTGAAGCAAATGGACGAGTCTCCTGCGAAAATGGCCCATTTGGCTAACAACTATTGTAATTTAGGTGAAGTATGCATAAAATTGGGATATTTTGACAAAGCTGAGAAATATCTAGACTCCGTAAGGGATATCGGTTTGGACAAAATAGACGAAGACATACACAGGAATTATTTGGAGTACAAATTCCGACTTTCGCACGCAACAGGTGCATCAGTAGAAGACATCGTAACCGACCTCAACAGTATCCGACAAGTGCAGGCGGATCGTTATATAGAAAAATCGAAGAAAGAACTCGTGGCACTTTCCAGATCCAAGGAATATGAGCGGGTACTAGCCACCGAAAAAAAAGAGACCGAAGTAAAAAATCTAAGACTTCAAATAGGATTTATGTTTGCTATTATGGGCAGTGCAATCCTAGGTGGAATTGGTTTTCTATTTTATCGTCAAAGGAAACTGAAGTTCGAACAGCAAAGCCTGCAGATGCAACAACGCTTACTGCGCTCGCAAATGAACCCGCATTTTACCTTTAATACGCTTTATGCCATACAAGCACAAATAAAAAAGGAGCCAGAGGCGGCAACCCATTACCTACTAAAGTTCTCTAGATTACTACGACTTTTTCTGGAAAACTCTATGGGCGACTATATCCCGTTGCACCAGGAAATAGAATCCCTCAAAAAATATATGGACCTGAGGAAACTGGGTAATCCCAATCTGTTTACATATAAATTTCAGTACGAAAACATGGAAGAAGATGAGCCTATATCTATTCCTCCCATGCTCCTTCAGCCGTTTATTGAGAACAGCATCGATCACGGATTTTTGGGGATACATTCTCAAGGAAAAATAGATATCCGTCTTTCGATGGAAAAAGAATTTCTCCACTGTGAGATTGAAGACAACGGAAGGGGAATTTCTGACAGAAAACCGACCAAAAAGAAATCAGCTTCTGTTCAACTTATTGCCAATTTCATAAAAAAGACCACAAAAAGAGAGCTCGAAATTATTAACAAGAAGGATCAAAACCCCAATGAAAATGGTCTCCTTGTAAGGTTTAGGGTTCCCATTTCACACCCCTAGAGTTTCTGTGATAATTTATGAATTGAATGTATAACTTTTTAAAGAATTCCGGGCGTTTTGTTACATTTGACTAATGCGAAGATTCTCCCCTTTTTTCTTATGTGCCATTCTCTGCATGTTTGGATGTCACCAAAAAAAGAAGGAATCCTACACGATAGACGAAATCCACTCCCTCCATAAAAGGATCGACTCCATATCGGAGGATTCTGTATATCCATTGCTTAAAAACCTAGAAAGGGCACATTTAAGCCTACCCTCTTATCCCGATTCCCTTCGTGCTGAGAACAACTATTTATTGGGTAGGTATTTTCAGAAACGTAGAGAACTTGATAGTGCTGCCCTCTATTTTTATAACGCCATAGACATGGTAAAGGATTCAATGACCAGAGAACGGGAGGGATATTATTTTATGGAGGCTTTTGACACCCAATACGATCTAGGTTTATATGGCAATTGCTTTCCCATTTCAGAAAAGTTCAAGTCCATATTAAATCCGGATGATCAATACTATTGGCTTTCGCTCGCCCATTATTGGGAAGAACGGGTTTATCTCCTTAAAAAAGATTACGACAACGCCCTTGCTGCCAGCAAGGAACGAGTGGCCATTGCGAGAACCAAGGATACCCTTAACCTTCCGGAAGCACTAATAGGACAGGCCGATATTTTATACTATAATTTTGGCAGAAAAGAAGAGGCATTCTCTATCCTTGAGTCACTCATAGAAAAAGAAGACGATTGGGTACCCGTTTCCAAACGAAGAATCTACACCAACTATGGTGTTTATAAATATTTCGATGG
This sequence comes from Aureisphaera galaxeae, assembly GCF_028561275.1. Classification (GTDB taxonomy): domain Bacteria; phylum Bacteroidota; class Bacteroidia; order Flavobacteriales; family Flavobacteriaceae; genus Aureisphaera; species Aureisphaera galaxeae. The sequence continues at coordinate 739,544 of NZ_JAQQTF010000002.1, read as the reverse complement.
GGATTATCAAGCCGCCTTTCAACTCTACCTGAAAGCATTAGAGAACGCTAAATTGGTAAGTGGCAAGGAAAAAGTAAGTGGAATAGGCAATTGTTACAACAACATTGCTGAAGTTCTTTTGGACCTCAAGCAATATGACGGGGCAAGGAAATACTTGGATTCCACCCGCTTGCTCGGACTTAAAAATTTGCGCAAAAACATTCAGAAATCATTGCTCAACTATGAACTTCGATTGGCCTTAGAAAACACGAGGAGCAGCTCCGTAGTACGTGAAATACAACAGGAGATATCCGATCATCAAGATGAGCTATATCGTCTTCAGATTGAAAGTGAATTGTTGGATCTTACAAAGGCCAATGAAAGGGAAAAAGTACTGCTCAAGGAAAAGCAAGCTTCTGAAATAAGAACCCTTAAACTTCAAAACCGTTCCATTCTATTACTTATTTCCATTGGATTATTGAGTATAATTGGATTCCTATTCTACCAAAGCCGTAAGCTGAAATTTGAAAAACAAAGTCTTCAAAATCAACAGCGATTGTTGCGCTCCCAAATGAATCCACACTTTACATTCAATACGCTTTATGCCATTCAAAATCAAATAAAAAAAGCCCCCGATGAGGCGACACAATATTTACTGAAATTCTCTCGTCTTTTGCGACTCTTTTTGGAAAACTCCATGGGCGATTATATTGCGTTGGAAAAAGAAATTGATTCACTGAAAAAGTATATGGACCTTCAATTAATGCGGACCCCTGTCCCTTTTGAATATGAAATTCATTATATAAACATGGAAGAGGACGAGCTTTTGTTCATCCCACCTATGCTTTTACAACCCTTCGTTGAAAATTCCATCGAACACGGATTTTCGGGGATTGATTACACAGGTAAAATCGATATTACGCTTACCTTAGAGGGCAAGTTCATTGCATGTAGTATAGAAGATAACGGTAAGGGACTTATCGATTCCGAAAAGGAGCAAAAAGATTCTGCTTCTATCAGATTAATCTCCAATTTCCTAAAAAAATCAACTAAAAAAGACCTCAAAATCACTGATAAAAACACAATAAACCCGCAAGAGCATGGTTTATTGATTCGATTCCTCATTCCATTTAAACTCACAGAACATGATTAAGGCCATATTGATAGACGACGAGGCATTCGTACGTGAAGAGATTAGAGAAAAGATTTCGAGATTTTTTGGTAATGAAATCCTTGTTGCAGACGAAGCAGGCTCTGTTGCCGAAGGATTCACTGCCATTCAAAACCATGACCCAGACCTTTTGTTTTTAGACATCAATATGGGTGATGGTACCGGGTTCGATTTATTGAAACAATGCGTGACCAAAAATTTCGATATCATCTTTATTACTGGATTCGATCAACACGCTATTAAAGCTATTAAAGTAGGGGCTTTGGATTATATTCTAAAACCCGTAGATGACGATGAATTCAAGATGGCCGTTCAGAAAGCCATAGATAATTACCAAAAGGATAACAATCTTGAAAAACTCATCGAAATTTCCAGTGAATATTTTAGGGGCGTAGAAAAAAAACGGGTCATTTTGAAAACCTCGGATACCGTTTATGCGATTTATGAAGATGATATTATTTATTGTCGCTCCGATGGAAATTATACCACTTTCTATACCCAGCAAATGGAAAAAATTGTGGTTTCCAAATCACTAAAACAAATTGAAGAAATTCTGTCCGAAGAGGTTTTTATCCGTTGTCATCAATCCTATGTCGTAAACAAAAAGCATGTGCTGAAGTACAATAAACAGGGCGTTTTAATTGTAAATCTCGATTTTAAGGTGCCTGTTTCCAGTAGACGTAAGGATTATGCCCTAAAACGGATTTTTGACTAAAAACGAATTTGAAAAAAATCCCAGCGAATATGAAATCAGCACGGCCATATATATAAGAACACTTTAAAATTTCAATAATTCAGACTACCATTGTACCATTATTAATCGTTAAAAATTCATAAGCATGAAAAAGACACTTTTCCCCATCGCGATTCTCCTTTTGATCGCGGTATCTTTTGTTTCTTGCGAAAGGGAAAGTTCCGAACTAACGGAAACACAATCCCCATCGCTCGATCTAAAAACTACTAGTAACCCTGACCCTGAAGAGGATTGCGATTCTGAAGAAGACATGTTCGAAAGACAACTTCTTTGGCTATCTGCAACTACGAGTAGGGTATTACGTTATCACCCTGCCGCAAGAACAGAGTTCCTTCTGGCGCAAGGGGTTTCTGCAGAAGGCACCTTATCTGCCGAGACTTTACTGGGTGATACCAGCACCCTTGACGCATTTAAAGCGGCTTTCGAAGAAGAGTTTATCTATTATTTGAATCCACCAGATCCAGATAGTGATAATAGCCCACCAAAGGTTCCACCAGTACAAGGAGGTGCTCCAGATGCTAATCCAGATTGGATTTATCAACAATACCTATCCATTATTTTGGATAGCAACTGTGTAGAACTTTATTTCCCTACAGGACTAGATCTGTCTGGTTCATTTATCACCACGGCTACGTCCCACCCATTGACCACTCAAATGTGCAATGAGGGAATAAAAAGACTATACCATCAGCCATTTGCTAGACCCGGTTTAGGAAGCTTTACTTCATTTGTAATCGTAGACGACACATATGTTGCCAATAATGATAATGTTATAGTAGCACGACCTGTTAGATCTACCGGAGATGCTTCTCCATTCGATCCCTGCCTATATAATCAATATCCTGGAATCGATTTCACGCTATTCTTGGATTAAGAGATACTGAAAATAAGTTGTTATGAAGCAAAAACACCGCTCGGAAATGAGCGGTGTTTTTTTTAATTCTTTACGTCCAATACATCCCGTAATGCATTCCCCATAAGCATAAAGGCCGTTACCAAACTCATGATAGCCAACCCTGGAATGATAGCCAAATAGGGCTTACCTAAAATAATATAGGCATAATGATCTTTTATAATGCCTCCCCAACTTGGCATAGGGGGCTGGGCTCCGATGCCCAAAAAGCTCAATCCACTCTCTATAAGGATCGCACTGGCAAAATTGGCAGCTGAGATAATGATTACGGGTGCCAAACTATTGGGTAAAATATGTTTTGTGATAATACGCCAATCGTTATACCCTAAAGCTCTAGCCGCTGTAACATATTGTCGCTCCTTTACACTCAGCACCTGTCCTCGTACCACACGAGCCACTTCTACCCACATCGTTAGTCCTACAGCAATAAATACTTGCCAAAATCCTTTTCCCAAGGCCAGTGTAATGGCTATTACCAATAACAAAGTTGGAATGGACCAAGTAACATTGATCAACCACATGATGGCCACATCTACCTTGCCTCCAAAATAGCCTGCCAGCGAACCAAAAAAGATGCCTATTACCAATGAAATGAATACCGCTACAAAACCTATTGCGAGTGATACACGGATTCCAATAAGCATACGACTTAATAGATCCCTGCCGTATTTATCGGTTCCTAGAATAAATTTCTTTTCTGAAATGTATTTCGATTCAATTTCCTGAACGGTCTTCGCATTGGGGAAAACCCTTAAGGGATATATCTTGGATAGACCTGCCGACCCATCGGGAGTGTACTCTACAATTTCAATCCCTTCTTCTACCTTATTAAAACTGGCTATGGGAATTTCGGTGGCTGTAGTCTTCTTTCCGAAGAAAAAGGTAGAAAAACCGTTTTGCTCTTGCTCTTCTGAAGGAATCGTAAGCATCTGAACGGTAAATCCCGGTGCCTTAGAATGGATGGACAAATGCATCTGATTGGCATTTTGGGAATTATCCGGAGCTAAGGCATAGGCAAAAATGGCCGTGAAAGTGCACAACACCAGAAAAATAAAACTAAAAACGCCCCAAAAGTTCTTTTTAAACTTTTGGAGCGCTAGTTTACTTAATGAGGTCGAATCTTTCACATGGTAAATGTAGCTAAAATTAGTTTTTAATTTTTGCCACTTTACCGTTTCTAATATTGTTCATTTTTAAATCTTGCAACACGTTTACTGCTTCTTCTACGTAAATATCGCCCGCCAAGTTTTTGTGCCATCTCTTACGTTTCTCGCGCAAGGTGGTATCCTGCTTCATTAAGGCAATTTCGCTAGGAAGGGAACGGTAATCCAATTTGTTATCGTACTCTTCAATGGCATCGAACTTCTTTGTCTCTTCCTTTCTTCTTTCAATATCTGCAAGGTATTTATCGAAATTTAGGTTTACCACATTCTCATCACGGCTCTTCTTAATCCATTGTGCATTTTCCTCGATAAGCTGCAGCTGCTTGCTTTGCGCCATTCGCTCTTTGCTTCGTTGAATGGTTCCTTCGTAATCTATATAACCATCCCAAAGATCGAAGTCTGCTGGAGAGATTTTATCATAGGGCAACGGATTGTCATAGTCGCGCTCACCAATGTCGATATAGCTATATCTGTCGGGCATAACCACATCGCTCTTTACTCCTTCTAACTGAGTAGAACCTCCATTAACACGATAGAATTTCTGAGTGGTTAATTTTAAAGCACCCATATCGCCCATATCGTTTTTACGAAGCCACTGATTAAGGTCGATCATGTTCTGAACGGTTCCTTTTCCATAGGACTGCTTGCTTCCAATGATAATTCCTCTTTTATAATCCTGCATGGCAGCAGCTAAGATTTCGGAAGCAGATGCAGACAACTCATTGACCAAAATTACCAATGGACCATCCCAAACAACATCTCCGTTCTTATCTTCCAATACTTCTTTTCTTTTTCCACCAGAAGCCACTTGTACTACAGGACCTTCTTTAATAAACAATCCAGCAATATCTACTGCCGTCTTAAGGGATCCTCCACCATTTCCTCTTAGGTCCAATACCAGACCTTCCATTCCTTCTTTCTTCAGGTTCTCAATTTCCCTTCTTACGTCGCTTGCTGCATTTCTCTCTTCATAATCTTTCATATCGAAGTAAAAGGCAGGTAGGTTTACCAAACCATATTTTCTACTGTCTTTTTCAATTACGGTAGACTTGGCATAGGTCTCTTCCAATTCAACAACATCACGAGTAATGGTTTCTTCTTCAATGCTACCATCTACACGCTTTACGGTTAAGGTCACCTTGGTCCCTTTAGGTCCTTTAATAAGTTTTACGGCATCATCCACACGCATTCCAACCAAGCTTACAGCCTCTTTTTCGTCTTCCTGCTTTACCTTCATTAAAAGATCACCTACTTCTAGATGTTCCCCTCTCCATACGGGACCTCCGCTAATAACCTCAACTACTTTGATGTAATCGTTTTTCTTCTGAAGTCGTGCTCCAATCCCTTCTAGTTTACCGCTCATACGCAGATCGAAACGATCACGGTCGGGCGGCGCAAAATAATTGGTATGTGGATCGAATTCCTCTACGACAACATTCAGGAATTGAGCGAAATAATCCTTGCGCTCCAAATCTTCAACAAACTCATAGTACTCATCCAACGAAGTCATGGCTGTATTTCGAGCCTTCTCCTCCATCTCACTTTCACTAAGTTTGGCGTTGTCACTTTCAACAAACTCCTCTCCTTTTTCAAGAGCCTCTGCCTTATTCTTATCGGAGTTTTTCTTTTCCTCCATTAAATCGTAGTAATTGGAAATAGCTGAAAATTTCAACTGCTTTCTCCAACGCTCCATCAATTCCCTTTTATTTTCGGCGTATTCCAATTCTTCATAATCTACATTGATCTTATCATCTTTGGCATAATCGAAAGGACCGCTAAGAATTCCTCTGTAATACTTTTTAGATTCTTCGAAACGCTCTACATAGCGATCGTATACTAAGTTGAAGAAGGTAAGATCCTTATTTCGTATCTGATCATCGATCTCCGTTTCGTAGACACTGAATTCTTTAAGATCCTGAGCTAAGAAATATCTTTTAAGAGGATCCATAGTATTGATAAAGTCTTTGTATACCCCAGCAGAGAACACATTATCCATATCCTTGGGATCGTAGTGTCCTTTATCCAGTACGTAGGTGATCAAATCGATCAGCAATTTATCTTTATCGGGATCATTAAATTCTTTGGTCGTAAAACTGCAAGAAGCCGCAGCTACAAAAACCGCGAGTAACAACACTCGGAGATTCTTTTTCATTAATCGCATATCTTCACTTTTATAAGAGACCTAAAATATATAAAAAACCGTGCCAATACGGCATAATGATACTAATTTTTTGTTAAACAGTTATCAGTCAAATTGAATTCCTTTTGGGATTAAAATCCTAATGAAATAACTGTATTTTTGTTTTGTAGAAAAACCAATCTCATGTCTAACGCGAAACCCCTTATACTTATTACCAATGATGACGGAATTACGGCTCCAGGAATTCGCACCCTAATTGAGGTCATGAAGGAACTGGGAGATATTTGTGTAGTAGCCCCCGATTCCCCACAAAGTGGTATGGGACATGCTATTACGGTGAATGAAACCCTCTATGTGGATGAAGTGATCATGGACAAAGATGCTACTATTAAAGAATACAGCTGCAGCGGTACTCCTGCGGATTGCGTTAAGCTTGCAGTAAACGAAATTCTGGGGCGAAAACCCGATTTGTGCGTTAGCGGCATTAATCATGGAAGTAATTCGTCCATCAATGTTATCTATAGCGGTACTATGAGTGCAGCCGTCGAGGCAGGGACCCAAGGGATTCCCTCGATTGGTTTCTCCCTCTTGGACTATTCCCTAACGGCCAATTTCGATCCTGTAAAGAAATATGTAAAAACACTGGCTCAGCAGGCCCTTGCCCATGGAATGCCCAAGGGAGTGGTTCTTAATGTAAACTTTCCTAAATTGAAAGAGGAAGAGATCAAAGGAATCAAAGTATGCAGACAGGCCAATGCCCATTGGATTGAAAAATTCGATAAGCGAACGAATCCTTTGGGACGCGACTATTATTGGCTTTCGGGAGAGTTTGTGAATGAAGACAAAGGCGAAGATACGGATGAGTGGGCATTGGAAAATGGGTACGTTTCGGTGGTTCCCGTGCAATTCGATCTTACGGCCCATCACGCTATTAAGGATATTAATAATTGGGATATATAATGAAAAAGGAAATCGGAATCGGGTTTTTGGTAGGAATCATTTGCAATATAATAGGGGTTATCCTATGCACATTTATTGTTTCTAAGGTCAAGCATCTCGATTTTCAGAGCACATTCAAATTGTATAGCCAATCCGGTAATTTATGGATGTTGTTAACCCTAGGGGCATTACCCAATTTGGCAGCTTTTTTCGGATTTTTGAGAATTAATAGGGATTATAGAGCACGTGGTGTATTAATGGCTACCTTTTTAGCAGCTATTTGCGCCTACTTAATCTATTTCGTGTAGCATGAAATATTATATCATCGCAGGGGAAGCTTCGGGAGATTTACACGGAGCAAATTTAATGGCAGCTCTTAAAGCTAAAGATGCAGATGCAGACTTTCGCTTTTGGGGAGGGGATCTCATGGCCGAACAAGCAGGAACACCCGTGAAGCACTACAGGGAATTGGCTTTTATGGGGTTTGTGGAGGTCCTTAAGAACCTGCGAACAATCTTGCGAAATATATCCTTCTGTAAGAAAGACATTGAGGCTTTTCAGCCCGATGCCATCATTTTTATCGATTATCCTGGATTCAACTTACGTATTGCCAAATGGGCCAAGAAAAAAGGGTTTAAAACACTGTATTATATTTCCCCGCAGATATGGGCTTGGAAAGAAGGACGTATTAAGGCCATAAAAAGGGATGTGGATGAAATGTACGTGATTCTTCCTTTTGAAAAGGATTTTTACGAAAAGAAACACAACTACCCCGTTCATTTTGTGGGCCATCCTTTAATTGATGCCATTTCGAAAAGGGAACAAGTTGATCCCGAGGTATTCCGAAAGGAACACCGTTTGGACGAGCGCCCCATCATTGCTTTACTTCCCGGAAGTAGAAAGCAGGAAATTTCGAAAATGCTGAAAGTGATGCTTTCGGTAACTCAGGATTTTCCGGACTATCAGTTTGTCATTGCGGGAGCACCCAGTCAAGAAATGGAATTTTACAAGCAGTTCACACAGGATTCGAATGCGACCTTCATTCCAAATAAAACCTATGACCTACTAAGTCTTTCCACTGCCGCATTGGTTACTTCTGGAACGGCAACATTAGAAACCGGGCTCTACAAGGTACCTCAAGTCGTTTGCTATAAAGGAAATCGAATCTCCTATGAAATCGCCAAGCGTATCATTAAACTGAAATACATTTCTTTGGTGAACCTTATTTTGGACAAACCCGCGGTGAAGGAATTGATTCAAACTGAATTCAACACCAAACAACTCAAGGAAGAACTTTCGAAAATATTGGACGACTACCACAGAGCCGTGCTTTTCTTGGATTATTACGATCTAGAAAACAATCTGGGCGGTAAAGGTGCCAGTGAGAAAACGGCTGGTTTAATTGTTAATTCCACATCACTGCCAAAAAAGTATTAAAGTAGTCTTCCCGCATTATAACGCAAAACGGAACGGTTACGAAAATCAGGATTAAAAGAAGTGCCACTACCCGAGTAAGTATTCGATTCTTGGAATTCGCAAAAACAGCTTCTCCAGAATCGAGTTCTTCCATAAGAAAAGGCGAAACGATTCTGTTCTCATCCTCGAAATGAAGCGGGTTCGAATCTGTAAGCCAATTCGTAGCGCGAAATACCCTTACCAAGCGGATAATGACTACTGCGATAATGGTGAAAATAAGGAAATTGATCACCTCTACCACAATAGGATCTTCATAAATAGGAAGAGGCTCATATCTTACTTGTAACAGCATCTCTTTTTATTATTTAGCTTAAATCTAGTAAATTTAGCAAACCAAATCTATTTTTCATTGATGAAAAAACTCCTCCTCCTCTGTGTATTTTCCTTATTACTAGCCTCCTGTGGTTCTTCTAGAAGAACTACCGACACCAAGGTAATTGGCAAGGGAACTGCTACCGTAACCAACAAACGTATTTCTAAAGTTGTAAAACATGCCCGTACTTTCGAAGGCACCCGTTACAAGTTTGGCGGTACCGATAAACGCGGCATGGACTGCTCTGGCCTTGTATATACTTCCTACCGAACGGAGAATATTGAGTTGCCAAGAGTGTCCCGGGATATGGCAACAAAAGGGATTCGGGTGAAGTTGAAGGAAGTACAGAAAGGCGATCTCGTCTTTTTTAAAACCAATAAAAACCGAAATGTGATTAATCATGTAGGTCTAGTGGTAGAAAGCAAGAAAGGTGATGTACATTTTATCCATTCCACTTCTTCCCGTGGGGTGATTATCTCTTCCTTGGATGAGAAGTATTGGAAAAATGCCTTTGTGGAAGTACGCCGAATCATCTAATTTTCCTAACTTTAAATTACTCCCCTCTAATGTAATTGCACTTTTTGTGCTTACTATATGAGGTTTATTAATTTTCTGATCCTAAAGTTGGCGGCTTGTCTAACTTTAGGGATCATTCTGGCGCATTACTTTCACATTTCACCTAGTTTCGGCACAGCCATCTTTTCGGGTTTGTTGTTATTACTGGTGTTATCATGGTTTTTCGAAAGAAAGCAACTGAGGCAAGGCCCCTTCTTCGGAATTCTTACATTTCTCTTCTTTACTGCCCTAGGATATTTGAATCTGCAAATCTCTCAACCCCATTTTCAACCCAACCATTATGTTCATCTTTCCCCTACCGAAGTACCCGAAAAACTAAGCCTTCAGATTGTAGAAGTCCTAACACCGGATCGATACCATCACCGTTACTTTGGCCGTCTTCTTCCATCGGGATATGAAACAAGCCAAGGAAAACTACTTATTTCCATTAGAAATGATGCTCATTACTTCCCTTTACATGTCGATGATCACCTAGTAGTTTCAACATCGTTACAGCCTATTCCACCATCCTTAAACCCGCATCAATTCAACTACAAAGAATATCTTGAGAAGCAAGGGGTTTACAACAAAATCATTATTTCTCGGGGAGAAATCCTAGAAAGAAAGGAAGGGGACATTACCCTAAAAGGGTTTGCCGAAGGGATTCGTTCCTATGTTTCCGAAAGTATTCAATGCCTCAAGCTTAGCGAAGATGCCACTGCTATTACCCAAGCATTGGTATTAGGCGAACGCAGGGCAATTAACAAGGAACTTTACCATAACTATGCAGCGGCAGGAGCTATACACATCTTAGCGGTTTCGGGATTACACGTAGGGATGCTCTTTCTGTTTTTTTCTTGGCTTTTTAAACCCTTGGAATACCTGCCTTTCGGAAAATGGATCAAAGCAGCGATCATCGTATTACTGCTTTGGGCCTTTGCCTTACTTGCCGGACTTTCCCCTTCCGTGGTTCGGGCAGTAACCATGTTCTCCTGTTTTGCTTTGGCGGGAATGCTGAATCGGCCCACCAATGGCTTCAATACCCTTTTCCTCTCTTATTTCATTTTGTTGCTGCTAAAACCTTACTGGTTGTTTCATGTGGGATTTCAGCTGAGCTATTTGGCCGTTCTTTTCATTCTTTGGCTCCAACCTAAACTATACGGTCTGTATCGCCCAAGATATCTAGTAGATAAGTATTTGTGGGGACTGGTTACCGTATCCTTGGCCGCCCAAATAGGCGTAGCTCCTTTAAGCCTATATTATTTTCATCAATTCCCTGGGCTGTTTCTTTTAACTAATATGGTCATACTTCCTTTTTTAGGCATTCTTTTAGGGTTTGGACTGCTCATCTCATTAGGAAGCTTACTTGTGAAAATACCAAACTTTCTAGTTCATCTATACGATTCAGCCATCGGGCTATTGAATGACTTCATTGCTTGGATTGCATCCAACGATTCTTTCCTGTTTCAAAACATTTCGTTTTCCCTGCCCAAAATGATTGCAGTATATATACTGATCCTATCGTTGGGTGTACTTTGGAAAAGCAGAAAGAAAATATCATTGACGGCAACATTGGCTTCAATTGTACTATTGCTAGGGGTCATTGTATGGGAACGAACTGCGTATTCCGAAGAAGAGTTTGTCATCTTCCATCGATCTAAAGTTAGTCTAATGGCCCACAAACAGGGATCACAACTCAAGGTATTCAACCACACACATCCATTGGATGGCTATCCTATTAAAAGTTATGCAGTAGAAAAACACATTGCAGAATTCCTCCCACAGGAAATCCCCAATGTTTTCCGAATAAAAGGAAAAACGGTGATCCGCTTGGATAGTATGGGTGTTTATCCACGGCAAAGGTTTGATATTGTATTACTCTCTGAAAGCCCGAAGATTCACTTAGATCGGCTTATTGAAAGTATAAACCCGAAATTAATCATTGCGGATGGAAGCAACTACAAAAGTTATGTAGCACGTTGGAAGGAAACCTGCACCAAAAGAAAACTCCCATTTCACTATACGGGAGAAATGGGAGCCTATATTTTCGAATGATTTACATTCTCCTTATTTGAAGGTGTGATTAAAGTTATCCCGGTATTCTTCCCAAGCTTCCATGGTGGTTAACTTCTTGTAATCGCCATTGACAATCATTTTCAGGTAAACCTCTAAGTCTTTTGGGCTTTTAAAACCGGGAACGGACTGAATGAGCGAACCGTCCTTCTCGAAAAATACCAAACTGGGATATCCCTGCAACTTTAGCGCATCGGCAAAGAAATGCGTAGCATTCCTGCCTTTTCGCTCGGGTTGGTAATTAGGATTGGTATATGTGAAATCCAGATAGGTGATCTCTTCGGTTCCTTCGGCATTGAACTTTACCGGATAATAGTTTTCATTTACAAAAGCAATTACACTTTTATCACTGAATGTTCTTTTGTCCAAAAGCTTACAGGGTCCACACCATTTGGTATAAACATCCATAAAAATATGCTTTGGATTTTCTTTTTGGGCCGCTAGGGCCTCGTTCATGGTCATCCACTCAATCTTTTGGGCACTTAGTGTACCAACAATCATAAGGGCAACAACGAAGGCAATTTTTTTCATAGCAAGTAGGATTTATTATGCTTTAAATTCGGGCTTAAAGTTTTTAAAATACTCATCGAATTGCTCCTGGGTCGAAATCTCCTTCCACAAATCCGTTCCGAATAATTTAAGATACAACTCCATTTGTTGGGGTTTCTTATAGCTTTGGACGCGATTAATAAGGTTTCCTTGCTCATCCAAGAATAAAACTGTAGGATAGGCACGAACTCCCATGTATCGAGCAAACTGATGCTGACTGTTTCTTCTCATGGCCTTGGCCGGATTGTATCCAGGATTGGTATACGCCCTGCTTTGGTAACTCACAGTTTCGTTGCCTTCGGCATTAAACTTTACCGCGTAGAAATTCTGGTTGATATAATTAACCACATCCTGATTACTGAAGGTATCCCGATCTAACATCTTACAGGGGCCACACCAATTGGTGTACATATCGATAAAGATTTTCTTGGGCTTTTTGGCTTGTGCTGCCAATGCTTCATCCATGGACATCCAGTTTATTTTTTTCTGGGCCGAAGCTGTGGACACGACTAACAAGCAAAGTAGGAGTACTATTCTTTTCATGGCATCGTCATATAATTCGTTGTAATATAGCAAAAAACGTTCCACAATGGGAACGTTTTTGCAATGATTTAAGTATAAATTATCGTATTCCGTGCATCTTCTTCAAGAGCGTCTTGTTCAATAAAAGCATGACAATTCCAGCCCCTACAGGTATCGCTGTAAAGATTAAGAAGAAGGTAGACAATCCATAGTTTTCAGAAATCGTATCAATATAGCTTCCTGTTAAACCTCCCAGTAGGTTAGCGACGAAGTTGGAGATGAACCAAATACCAAACATCAATCCTACCAATTTCAACGGAGCCAACTTACTTACATAAGATAATCCTACTGGCGAAATACAAAGCTCCCCTAGCGTATGGAATAGGTACGCAAGAATCAAGAATATCATGCTCACAGAAGCCGTTTTTGCTCCATCTGGAATCGCTGCGGCACCAAATGAAAGTACAGCAAATCCAATTCCTAAAAGAACCAGACCAATAGCGAATTTCACGGGGCCCGAAGGATTGAATTTACTCTCCCATATTTTCGAGAAGACCGGAGCAAAGAGTATTATAAATAGCGAGTTGAGTACGGAGAACCACGAAGCTGGCACTTCAGTAGCGTCTGCTTGGAACTCACGGTTAAGCATCCAGATTACGATACCCCAAATAATTACAAAACTCAATCCGAGCCATATATTAGACATGGAGTATGCCCCAAAGGTTTGTTTAAATAACATGGCTAATACCCAAGTAATCACAATCATTGGGACGATCGTTATGATCGAGTTAACCACCTTAAAGGTAAATGCCGAACTTCCTTCCAGTGCCCTGTCGGTATAGTCCGCGGCGAAAATCGTCATGGATCCACCTGCTTGCTCAAACGCCCACCAAAAGAAAATCGTAAATAAAGCGAAGACCGCAATTACCGTAATTCTATCTCTCACCACCTTAGAATTCTCAGCCTCTTCCTTTACCTCTTCAATATCATCACCAATCTCTTCCAAAGCATCTTCAATAGTGTCGTCTAAATCATCGGTCTTTCCAGGTTTCAATCCAATGTTACCGAATATCTTTTGTGCAAAGTAGAATTGAAGCATTCCCAAGAACATGAAAATTCCTGCTAGACCGAAGCCCCAGTGCCAACCTACTTTTTCACCAATATAACCACAAAGCAAAATTCCTAAGAATGCCCCGGCATTGATTCCCATATAGAAAATGGTATACCCTGCATCCTTTTCCTTTCCTTGTGTCTTGTACAATTGTCCTACAATGGAAGAAATATTCGGCTTAAAAAGGCCATTACCAATAATCAAACAAAGAAGTCCTAAATAAAAGAAGGCGTCGGCAAAAACCTCAAGTGCCATAGAAGCGTGACCCAACGTCATGATAAATGCTCCAAGCACAATAGCCCTTCTATAACCCATTAATTTATCGGCAATAAAACCACCAATAATTGGAGTTAAGTAAACCAGTCCAGTATACCATCCGTATAAGACGAGTGCATCGGCTCTTTCCCATCCCCAACCTTCATCGAGCAGGGTAGCGGTTAAGAAGAGTACCAATAAGGCACGCATACCGTAATAAGAGAAACGTTCCCACATTTCTGTAAAGAACAATACAAATAATCCGGAAGGATGTCCAAGTACGGTTCTTTGATTTACTTCAGAACCTCCAAATTTAAATTCCATAAATAGTGAGTATTAGTTATTATTTGATTGGTTAGTCCCTAATTTCAGTAAGGGTGTTTTCAGGCTTCCCTAAAGTCTCCCTTATAAATTGGGTCATTTTATTGTACAAATGAAGTCGTGTGTATCCCCCATAAATTCCGTGGTTCTTGTCCGGGTACATCAGCCAATCGAAGTCTTTGTTGGCTTGTACCAGCGCCTCTACGAGGCGAAAAGAATTCTGAACATGTACATTATCATCGGCAGTACCATGTACCAAAAGGAAATCCCCCTTCAGCTTATCCACATGGGTAATGGGTGAATTATTATCATAACCACTTGGGTTTTCCTGTGGCGTCTGCATATAACGCTCTGTATATATCGTATCGTAAAAACGCCAGCTACCTACAGGAGCAACCGCAATCGCCATGGCAAAGGTATCGGCTCCTTGGAACAAACAGTTACTGGACATGAATCCACCGTAACTCCATCCCCAAATCCCAATTCTATCGGCATCGATATAAGACAATTTTCCTAATTCCTTGGCAACGGCTATCTGATCTTCCACTTCATATTTACCCAGCTCTTTTTGTGTCATTTTTTTGAAATCACGCCCTTTTAGCCCAGTTCCTCTTCCATCTACACAAGCTACAATAAACCCTTCCTGCGCTAACATCTGATGCCAATAATCGTTAGATCCACCCCAGCGATTACCCACACTTTGCGATCCCGGACCGGAATATTGATACATAAACAAAGGATACTCCTTATTAGGATCGAAATCCTTGGGTTTGATCATGTACATATTTAAATCTTCTCCGTTGATATTGATCGTAGAGAATTCCTTCTTAGAAGTTTTATACCCCGCCACCTTATCCTTTAAGGCGTTGTTATTCTTGATCTCACGTACCTGATCGCCCGAAAGTGCTTCTCGCAACGTGAACAAATAAGGGGTTTGAGTATCGGAGAACGTATTGATGAAATAGGTATAATCGGCACTAAAAGCGGCACTGTTGTTCCCTACATCCTGTGTTAATCGCACTTTGTTTTTTCCAGAACTGGTAATGGAATACACATCTCTGTTAATGCTTCCGTTTTCGGTACTCTGATAGTACACACGTCCCGTTTTAGGATCGAAACCATAGTAACGGGTTACCTCCCAATCTCCTTGGGTAACCTGATTGATGAGTTTCCCTTTCTTGCTGTAGTGATAAATATGGTTCCAACCATCCTTTTCACTCGTCCAGATAAAGCTGTTATCATTCAAGAAGGTTAGATTATCCGTAACATCGACATAGGCATCATCCTTTTCCTGATGAATCAAAGTAGCCTCTCCCGACTTGGCATCTACAAACACCAAATCCAGAATATTCTGGTGACGGTTGGTTAACTGCACACTCAAAACCTCTGGATCGTTGGTCCACTTAATTCGTGGAATGTAATAGCTATTAAATTCGGAAACATCCACTTGCGAGGATTTTCCGCTACTTACCTCATACAAATGCAAGGAAACCTTAGCATTGGCTTCTCCTGCTTTTGGGTATTTGAATACCTGTTGGGTCTGATACAGATCTTCTCCATACACATCCATTGAGAATTCAGGCACCTCAGACTCGTCGAATCGGATATAGGCTATGTAGTTTCCATCCTTGCTCCAATCGAATGCCCGCACAAAGGCAAATTCCTCTTCGTATACCCAATCGGTAATACCATTTATGACCTTATTTTTTACACCATCGGAAGTAACTTGAGTGATCTCTCCACTTGCCAAATCCTTGATGTATATATTGTTGTTGAATCCATAAGCGACTTTCGTACCGTCCTCATTAAAGGTAGGTTCTTGCACTTTATCATCGGATAATAACGTAGCGGCCTTTGTATTTACGTCGTACACATAGAAAGTTCCCAGAGACGATCTGCGAAATATTTGCTTCAGCTGGGTTGCTAACAAAATTTTGGACTCATCGCCACTAAATTCGTAGGAAATAAAACGACTAATGTCATCCAAGCTTTCACTATCCAATAAGGTTTTCACCTTTTTACCGCTTTTATAGTCGTATACATCGATGGCCGATGTTCCTTTAGAACGGTTGAAATTCAATACCGAATATTCCTTTCCATTTTTCAGGGATCGTAACACATCCAATCGTTCTGTACGAAAAGCGCCGCCCCAAATGTCCTCAAGTGTAATATTCTTTTCTTGTGCTGTAAGAGTAGAAGTAAGCGTTGCAAGAAATGCAAGTACAGCAAGTGAAAGTACTTTTTTCAAATTGTTAAAATTTTGTTATGCCAATTTTACTAAAATTTCCTGAAAATTCCCCTGTTTTTTGTGTTAAATACAAGCTGAGTTTCCTTAAAAACGGCTTAAAACAGGAAGTTACGAGCTCATTGTGCTTCCTTATCCACAAATTACACCATGAAGATTTTAGCACTATCTTTGCCTTCAAAATAAAAATGCCATGACCAACCCGGTTTTAGGATTTTCTAAGAAGACCAAAGAAGAAAAAATAAAGTGGCTTGCCTCCCATTATTTAAAGGACGATCCCGATGCCATTTCCGTGTTGCAAAAATATTGGAATCCCGATGCCAACCTTCAAAAATTACATGACGACTTTATAGAAAACACTATTACTAATTATTATTTACCTTTTGGAGTAGCTCCCAATTTCCTAATCAACGGGGAACTCTATGCCCTTCCCATGGTGATTGAAGAAAGTTCGGTGGTGGCCGCGGCTAGTAATGCCGCCAAATTTTGGTTGGACAAGGGCGGATTTAAAACAGAAATCCTAGGAACCACAAAAAATGGCCAGGTATATTTCAATTACTTTGGAAACAAGGCATCCCTTATTGCATTCTTTGATGAAGTGCTTCCTACCCTTAGAACCAGCATAGAAGGGATCCAGAAAAACATGAAAAAAAGAGGAGGCGGTCTTTTGAATATTGAATTGAAGGACAGCACAGCCGAATTGGAAGGGTTTTATCAGTTGCATTGCACCTTCGAAACCCTAGATGCCATGGGCGCCAACTTCATTAATAGTTGCTTGGAAACCATTGCTAGGACCTTTGAAGAGGAGGCGCAAATAAATCCTGCTTTTCATGATGAAAACGATTGCCCAGAAGTGGTCATGAGTATTTTATCCAATTACGTTCCCGAATGTCGGGTCCGAGCCGAAGTTTCCTGCCCCATATCCCAATTGGATCCCGATCCCGACAAGGCACAGGAATTTGCCGACCGATTTGTACGTGCCGTGGCGATCGCCCAAACCGAAACACGCCGAGCCGTAACGCACAACAAAGGCATCATGAATGGCATCGATGCAGTAATATTGGCCACAGGAAACGATTTTCGAGCTGTAGAAGCCGGTATTCATGCCTATGCGGCCAAAGACGGGCACTATCGTAGTCTCACCTATGCCACGGCAACGGAGGGTGAATTTCGATTCGGGATCGACATCCCCCTAGCACTTGGAACCGTTGGTGGACTTACCTCCTTGCATCCACTGGTGAAACTGGCTTTTGAAATCCTTCAGAAACCAAATGCGCAGCAACTCATGCAAATCGTGGCCGTAGCAGGATTGGCCCAGAACTTCGCAGCACTCCGTTCGCTGGTGACCACAGGCATTCAGAAAGGGCATATGAAAATGCACCTAATGAACATCCTAAACCAAATGGAAGCCAATGTACAGGAAAAGGAAAAAGCGGTAGATCATTTTAAAGAACAGACCGTATCACATAGTGCCGTTGTAGAATTCATCGAAAACCTTCGCGCTTAGTGGCTTCACAGACCTTCCATAGCCCTGGAAAGTTGCTCCTCACGGGAGAATATGTCGTTTTGGACGGGGCCCTTGCCTTGGCCATACCTACTACCTATGGACAATCCTTAGAAATTACACATGGCACGGAGGGAACACTAACATGGCAAAGTATAGACGACCAAGGAACTGTTTGGTATGAAGAAGCCTTCCGGTTGCCTGATCTGAGCTACGAAGGCGATAAGAGCACATTTTCGGATACCCTTCAGAGTATCTTACAGGTAGCACAAGAATTAAACCCCGAATTTCTTTCTTCAGAAAAGGGATATACCGTCACCACGGTATTGGATTTCCCAAGAAATTGGGGATTAGGCACCTCTTCTACCTTAATCCATAATATTTCAAAATGGGCCAAGGTGGACGCCTATTCTCTGTTACAACAGAGTTTTGGAGGAAGTGGATATGACGTGGCCGTAGCGGCTCACGGAAAGTCACTTTTATATGCATTAAAAAATGGACGGCCCGAAGCAATACCCGTTTCCCTCCCATGGGATTTTACCGAACAACTCTACTTTGTCCATTTAAACCAGAAACAGGATAGCAAGGAAGGCATAGCACGTTATCGTAAGGCGAAAAAAAATGAAGGGGTAGACTTGGATCTCTTTTCAAGAATCACGGAGGAACTTTCTCAATGCACTTCCCGCTCCCGATTTGCAGAACTATTGACTCTGCACGAAGCAGAAATCTCTGCGCTCATACAACTCCCAACGGTGAAAGAACAACTTTTTCCCGATTTCTCGGGCATTATTAAGAGTCTTGGAGCTTGGGGAGGTGATTTTGTGATGGTCCTCGCTAAAACGGAGGATGACCTTTCTTACTTCAGAAATAAGGGATATGAAACCATTATCCCATTCCATGATATGATTCCATAAAAAAACCCTCCTTGGCAGTAAGCTTCGGAGGGGTTTTTAACGTTAGCCATTCTTATATATTAATAGAACTTCGCTCTATTATCTTCGATATCGGCAGCACTTTTAAGTGCTTCGAAAATCCTGTTACTAATTGCTCCGCTAGCATTCGCATTCAAGGTATTAGCGAAAGTAGCATAATTTTCAAGGTCTGGAGCCTTGTTTACGGCCAATACTTTTACCATATACACTCCGTTTTCTCCATCGATCAAGCTCGTGCTTTCTCCGGCAGCTTTACCAAAAGCAGCTCCTACTACAGCAGGCTCAGTTCCCGCACCGGCAATGGTTGGGTTAGAACGGGTCAACGCACTGGCAGATTTCACTTGTTCGTTCTGGCTAGAAGCCACATCCTGAAGCGTAGTTCCGCTAATGCCTTCACGAATTTTCTGTGCTTTCTTCTTGTTTCTTAAAATAGGCGTTACGATGCTAGAAGCCTCGGCAACACTTTGCAATGCTTTCTCTGTGCTCTTGCGAGTTAACTGCACTACTACATAAGAGTTGTTCACGTCGAAACGGCTTACATCTCCCACTTTACTCTCATCTCCAAATGCCCAGTTAATGATCGCACGGTTATCACCGATTCCTGGAATATTGGCATCCAACTCTCCAATTTTGTTCACTGGTTTTGCATCATATCCGCCATCCTCGGCTACCGTATTGAATTCTCCATTACGAGCAGCATCTTCGAATTTAGCAGCCGTAGAGAAAATATCGGTAAGGGTTTTCTCTGTGGTTTCAATATTACGGGTTACCGTAGCTACCTTCACAGCAGGTTTAAAATCTTTTTGCCCAAGTACTTCGATGATGTGGTATCCGAAACGTGTCTCGACTACACCCATATCCCCTACTTCACCTTCGAAAGAGAAATCACGGAAAGGTGCTACCATTCTATTGTAAGCAAACCATTCGTACTTACCTCCTTTTTCGATACTTCCAGGATCTCCAGAGAATTGAGTCACCATATCAGCGAACTTCGACTTGTTGGCCTTTACGACAGTTAAAATACTATCGGCTAAGAAACGCGCCTGTTCTGGTGTTCTGGTAATGCTATCTGTTGGATTTAACCCCAATGGAATTAAGATGTGTCTTGCTTCTGCAGAGTCTGCCAATTGTCTTCTGGCAACTACTTTAGAAAGATTGAAGGTATTGTCTACTTGATAAGGTCCGTAAATACTTCCATCAGGAATATTAAGAATGGTATCCTTAATGGCTACTGGCAGGTTGCTTTCCAACACCCAGTTGTCATTATAGGAGTTATCCGAATTCTCACCTACATAGGCTCCTGCATCTTCAGCTGCAGCAAATGCATCCAATTGAGATGCTACTTCCGCTTTTCCTGCTTCGATATCCTCATCGGAAGGTTTTTCTTCGAACATTACATACTGAATGTCTACCAAAGGATCTACTTCAAATTGCTTTGGATTGGCCTTGATGTACTGTCCGATTTCAGCTTCAGAAACAGTTACATCTTCATCGGCGATCTTGGTATAAGGAACGTATACGTATTCGATGTTGATTTTATCATTTTCGAAACGGTACTGCTGCTCCCCTTCTGCAAGGGTAGAAGCCAAACCTCCACGAACCATGTTCATGTAGTTGGACTGAAGAATCCCTTCACGGGTACTTTCAATAAAATCATTCCATGCCTGTAGTTGCTGTCTTGATGCTGGATCATTCCCTTGGATACTGGCAACGTACTCGATCATTTTTGCTTCACTGTACAATCCGTTCTCATCTTGGAATGTTGGGTTGTTGGCCAATACCAATGACAACTGCTCATTGATCTCTTCTTGGCTCACGGTCATTCCCAAAGCTTCGGTCTGTTGCTCCATCAATACAGTACGCAATTCGCGATCCCAAACCATCTGTACCGCACGAGCTGTGTTGGCTCCCGGCCCTAATGCTCTTTGCTGGTTCTCTACCTTCCCCATAAAGTCCTCTCTGGAAAGCTCTTTTCCATTGATCACCGCCACTGTATTCTCAATTTCACCACCGCCACCGGTCTTACTATTGATGACTCCATCCAATACAAAAGCGAACAACGCTAATGCAATAATGATGATAAGGAATACACCTCTTTTTCTAATGCTATTTAATATTGCCATTGCTGTAGAAATTTAATAGTGGGCGAAATTACCATTTTCCAATGATTTATAAAAAGGTTCGCCCTAAAAAAACGGGGGATTATTGAAAATTATTCTTCCCCATTCTTGCGTACTTCCACCAATTCTATTTTGGTATTGGAAACTTCGACAATCTGAATGGTAAAGTTTTCTATTTCTAGGGTTTCGTCCTGTTGGGGAATTTCTTCCGTGAAGTTTACGATCATCCCTCCCAAAGTTTCATAGGCATCATCCTCTGGAAGGTCCAATTTATAGGTTTCGTTTAGGTAGTCCACTTCCAATCTAGCCGAGAATTGGTAGTGGTTCATGGATAGTTCGGTTTCGATCAAAGCCACGGAATCGTGTTCGTCTTCAATCTCCCCGAAAAGTTCTTCGATAATATCTTCGACCGTAATGATTCCCGAAGTACCTCCGTACTCATCGATCACCACAGCAATACTTTTACGCTTCTTACTTAAGATGTTTAAAACGTCCTTCGCAAGCATGGCTTCGGGCACAAATACCACAGGCATCAATATTTTCTTGATAACGGAAGGCTTCTTGAAAAGTTCGAACGAATGGACATACCCCAAAATATCATCGATACTTTCGTTGTACACCAATATTTTTGAAAAACCTGTGTCAGTAAAGAGTTTCTGCAATTCCTTGGTGGTAGTGTGAATTTCGACCGCCACTACCTCAGTTCTGGGGATCATTACTTCACGCGCCTTTACTTCAGAAAATTCCAGGGCATTCTGAAAGATCTGAATCTCGCTATCCAATTCGTCCTTCTGCTCCAGCGTTTCGATCTGCTCACTGATGTAATTCCCCAATTCTACCTTGCTGAAACTAAGTTGCACAGCATCCCCTTCGGTTTTGAAAAACACCTTCAGCACCAAATCGGAAATCCAGATAACGAATTCCGAAATGACGGAAAAAAGCAAGTAGAAAATGTAGGCCGGTAAAGCGAAGAATTTCACCAATCTATTGGCGTAAATCTGAAAGAACACCTTGGGAAGGAACTCTGCTGTAAGTAGAATAATGAGCGTTGAAATGACCGTTTGCGTAAGCAGGCTTAACTCTCCCAAAGCATAATTCACAAATGTATATTCTGAAGGCAAATAGGACTCGAACCATCCCATTAACAAATCGCCCATAAAAAGTCCATAGACCACTAGAGCAATGTTGTTACCCACCAACATGGTCGCAATGAATTTTGAAGGTCTTCTTGTAATTCGCTGTAGGATAAGTGCCAAGAAGTTGCTTTGCTTCTTCTCTATTTCTATGTGAATCTTATTGGCAGAAACATAGGCTATTTCCATTCCTGAAAAGAAGGCGGAAAGCAATAAGGAAAGGACAATAATTAGAATTTCAAATTCCATTTACTGGTCTTGGTTTCGCTTCTCCAATCGCTTGCGAAACCATCGCTTGAAAAAAAACATGAAAATGGCCACAACACCAAAAAACCCAAATAGATAGGCCCTTCCCCTGTCGGTTTCCCAATCTGTAATCACAATATAAGCCGCCAAAGCAGCCATGATAATGTATACGTATTCGAAAAGGCGATAAATGGTTCTACTCATTGGTTTCTTGATTTTGGTCGATCATTTGGATACCGTCGTTTTTACGGGATAAAAATACGGTAAAATCTTCATTTGCGTCGAAACGGGCCCCATCATTATAGGAACCGTCCTTAAAGGTGATTCGGTAGGGCTTATCGGTAAAGACCCATTTGTTGTTTTGGTCCCAGTACAACTGTTCGGCATTTAAGACGTTGCCATCGGAAGTGACCAGCACCACATTTTTGCGAAGGTCTACGATTCCCGTTAGTGGATACTGCACAGCATATTCGGATGTTACGGTACTTTTTTCTCCATTTTCGAAGAAATTGACCTCTACTCCCTCGGGGAATTCCCTATATCCAAAATCGAGATTATCGTAGTTAAGGAGTTTGGGAGTGTTTAAGGTGGTAACGACCCTTCCAGAGTCGGTATACACCATACGAATGCCCGCTCCTTCACCCGCAGGAAGACCATCCTGCTGATTCATTTTCTGGACATTCTTGTAGTTTCCTTCACAAGCAAAAAACGTGATGGTTGCCAAAACAACCACCACGCTCTTCATATATTTTATGGATAGCATTCTTATAGATTAGGAACCCTAACGCTTCCTCCTACCCAACAGCTAAAGGAAATTGTCTTTCCAGCCATTCCTTCGCTAAAGATATCACTCTTACTAGGAGCCCTTTGTCTGTAACTGCTAGCAGCACTTCTCGCGGTAGAAGCAATAGAAGGATCTACACGGGCGGCTTTATCGGCCATTTGTGCAGCCAACCAGTTGATGGCTCTTTTTTCAAATGGTTTGCTTCCACAGTTGTTCGCACTCTTAGCGTACATACTTGCAATCTTAAGGTAAGCAGACCCAGCATTCGGCTTAATGTCTAGCATATCTCTGTAGTACTTTCTCGCTTGCCCATAGCTACCTTTCTTTCTGTAGTTCTCGGCCAAGTTGTAGTAGTACTTCACTTTTTGGTTAGGATCTGTCTCCAACTCGATCGCCTGCTCATAGTAGCTCTTCGCCTGGCTTGGCTTTCCATCCTTTGCAGCCAATCTTCCTAAGTAGAAGGCAGAGGATGCAGAAGGTTGTAGGGTGTGTAACTGCTGTACCATTTGGAAGAACATTGGCGTATCACAGTCTCTGGAGTTCAACTTTCCAGCAGCACTCTTCAACCAGCTCACGTCGTTTTTCTTTTCTTCCCATAGTTTCTCATATAGAGGAACCAAGTTGCTACAGTCGGCAATACTACCTAATTTGGTATCGATACTCCCCTTGATCTTTCCATAGCTTCCCAAATTCGTTTCGTATCCTTTTACTTTTTTCGCCTCTTTAGCGGTCAAAGCAGTTCCTCCTTGTTCTTTTTCGATCAACTTCGACAACTTCCCTGCATACTTCACTTCTTCCTTACTAATTTTTTCCTGCATCACATCATAAAGGTCGAAAACTTCCTGAATGTCCTTCTTACCCTCATCATAAAGGTCCTTGGCTAAAGAGAAGTATGTGTATAAACTCTTAGGACTGGTGAAAGTTTTCTCGTCCGTCTTATAGGCCTTATCGAAAGCGGCAAACAGCTCTTCCTTAGCCTCCATTTTATTATCGTATTTAATCTGAGCAATCTTAGCCATTTCCTTTCCTACTTTTGTTTTAGCAGGATAGTTGGTCTTCATCAGATTGTAGTTACTCTCGTAGTTGGCAATTTTGGACTTATCACCTTTCTTAATGAAGTGTTCGAACATTTTGGCACCATACTGGTAGGTCGCCAAACTATAGGTAGGACATTCTTTAATCACCTTGTCATAGTGTGGCAAGGCTGCATCGTAGTTTTTTGCCTTAGCAGGCTCTATGAACAAGGATGCGGTAACCACGCATTCGTCCATCTGCGCCAGCATGTTACTGCTAAAAGTAAGCGTCAAAGCTGCTACTAATAAAATAACTTTCGTTTTCATCGTGTTAGTATTTTTGTAATTAATCATAATATCTTTTTTCAAACCACTTGTCATTGAGCGACAAACTTATGAATGTAGTAAAGAAAGTCTCTTGCACTAAACCTGCACTTTTTGTTCCTCGTTGTCCGAACTCAAATCCTAGGTTTAAATTGGAGAATCTCCCTCCTATAGGTAAGCCCATACCAAAAGATATGCCAAATTCATTTATCGATTCGTTATTAACATTAATTCCCGTTCCATCAAATCGCACCCCAGCCCTGTAAACCACTCGTTTAAAGTAGTTTCCAAAAGCATTGTAGTTGGGAATGTAAAATCCTCCCACACTAAATTGAGAGGCATCCTCAAAAGCGACATTGGGGAGGTCGAAAGATCGGTTCGTAAAGTTACTGGTTTTTTGCGAAGTATACTCGGCTCCAACGAACCATTTTTTAGGCTTCCCAATTCCTGATCCAACAGAAAACTGGGATGGGAAGGTCAAATCGCTATCATCTACTGCTATTTCCCTGATATCCAAAGGCCTAATAGCTCCATTAGGAAGCTCTTGGATACTTGCAACTACACGCTCATTTTCCGAGGAAAGGTCGGTCTCTGGCGTATAGGTAACGCTTGCCATCATCTGTAAATCTTCAGTAACCATGGTCTTGTACATGGCGCCAAAATTAAAGTTGAAACCTAATAGGGTTGACCTATTAATTTCCTGACTTCCAAATTCTATCCCTTCTTGGGTATTGGTGGCAATGTTTTCTATATTTCCGAAATTGTAGTTGGCGTCAATTCCAATACTCAAATCCGAGGTAATTTGATATCCTATCGCCAAGAATGCTTTGTTAAGTCCACCGCTACCTTCAAATTGTGTAAGACTTCCCCCAACTTCGTTCTGCAGTTTATATCCTGTAGAAGTTAAGGGTACCAATCCGAAGTTGGCTCCAAATTTTCCCATGGGAATTCCTATAGCTAGGTAATCCAAGGTCGTTGTAGTAGCATTTTGTGAATCTTGCTCCGTTGCCAATCGGTTGTATTGATGACTTCCTGCGATGGAATAGTTCACCCGTCGAAGACCAGAAACACTGGCAGGGTTTTGTAAATTAAGGTGGATACTATCGGTAAAAACGCTTAGTCCTCCCATTGCTCTATTTTCTACGGTTCCCTTGAACTTTAAAGAACCAACCCCGAAGAATGAGTAGGGTGAGGTAGTTCCTTCTTGAGCAATTGCCAAACTACTGACGAGCAATAGTGTAATGATAAAAAAACGTTTCAGCATGAATCCTTGTTGTATTCCAAAATGTGGTTTAAACCCTCTAATAAAAAATTTGAGTTGGCAAAGATGTCATTTTTTATGCGATCTCGCAAAAAATGAGTGTCTCCCCCTGTTAAAATCACCGTTAAATCATAAAAATCCTCCTTATATTCTTCAATGAACCCGTCAATTTCGTGCGCCATCCCCTTTACAACACCAATATGCATGGAATCTTGGGTAGACCCACCAATAAATGTTTCAGGTGTTTCTGTTTCCAATAACGGTAGGTTGGCTGTAAAAGTGTTTAGGGCCTTGTAGCGCATTTGGAGTCCCGGTGAAATCGCACCGCCCAAATATTCATTCTTGGCGGTTAAAAAGTCGTAGGTGATACAGCTGCCGGCATCGATGACCAAGATATTTTCATCTGGATATTGGGCCGCGGCAGCGCTTACCAAGGCAATACGATCTACGCCTAAGGTAGTGGGTGTCTCATAGTTATTCTGAAAAAGAACCGGAGTTTTGTGATTCAGCTCCAGTACTTCGAACTTTTCACCTAAGAGATCGAGTTCTTTTTTACCAAATCCCCCTACTGAAGAAACAATACAATGTTGAAGACTTGGAAAGTCTTCCACCAGTTGTTCGAGGTCTTCGGAAAAGGTTTCTGTAAGTGATACCACACGCTTTGCAAGCTCATCCTGGACAAAGACAGCCAGCTTGATCGAGGTATTTCCTACATCTATGATTAGGTTCATATCACGGAGTGAGGCGCTAAAAATACAATATCGATAGGATTGTGTTTGTTAAGACACTATTAAAGTAGGGTAAAAAAGGAATGTATTTTTTTGTGATTAATGTTTTGCAAAAGCCAAAATAGGATTATATTTGCACCCGCATTACCGAGGTGCCTTAGCTCAGTTGGTAGAGCAACGGACTGAAAATCCGTGTGTCCCTGGTTCGATTCCTGGAGGCACCACATCAAGCGCAAAACCCGAAACTTTCGTTTCGGGTTTTTTTATTCAAGGTATGGAGAGAAAGTATGCTTTCGCGAAGTGCCGAAGGATAAAAAGATTAAACTGCTATGCAGTTTGGGTTTTGCATTTGCAACTTTGGGTTCAAAGGAACAACACTGAGTGTTGAATCCTGGAGACACCACATGATGTTGAAACCCTAAGCGAAAGCTTGGGGTTTTCTTTTTTGGTGATTGTCGAATCGGAAGATTCGCAAAAGAAGCAAAAAGGCAAAACCAACTGCCGGAGGCAGTTAGGGTTTCAATTTACCGAAGCGGTACTAAAGGAACATTGCGGAGTAATGAATCTTGGAGGCACCGCATGATGTTAAAACCCTAACGGTCTTCAGATTTAAAACTATCCTTATAAGTTCTAGATATTGGAATGTGCTGCCCTGTTTTTAATATTACTTTATCAGCCAATTCGTGACGAACAAATTTCTTGTTGACAATATAACTGTTATGGCTGCGTCTAAAATAGGAAGGCAAGAGCGGTTCCAATTTGCCAATTTGAAATCTAATAATCTCTTCTTTGATGCCGTCTTTGTCTTCCATGTAAAGAGTCAAATGGTGCTTAATTGATTCTACATATATTAACTCGGCAAATATTATTTTGACCTTTTTGATAGTCATTCCAGTTTCAGTAAGCTCCTTTTTTAAAGTTTTATACTTTCGATCTTCATCCCACCATCGATATGCCGAATAGCTCGCAATTAGAAAGACACCAAATATTATTAAACCATATATAAGTTTATGTCTTTTAAAGGACTCTACTATTCTCCTGAGTCCTGTTATCGTTTTTTCCTTTCCCTCAAGTTCTAATAGAATTTCTTGCTGCCTAATTCTAAAGGCGTTCTCTTGTAGTTTTAATTCGTTTTCTACTTTACGAAAAAGTTTTAGGTAGTGTCTAGAGCTATCCCAGACTTTGTTCGACGAGTGAATTAACTCTAAGTTACGATAGATCGACTTCCTAAGCCCTAAGTCATTAGAAGCGAATTCGCTTCTAAGAGCACTATGTAAAATGTCAATGGCTTCATCAACCTTCCCATTCTTAAACTTTAAGTTCGCTAGAAGCGTGAGAGACTTTGTTCTTCTTAACCACTCATAATAACTGCTACCAGGATACATTTTAATAGCCTCGTCAACACTTGAAATCGCATCTTCAATCTTAAAGACATTTTCTCCTAAAAAAAGACCCTTCATATGAAGAGTTAAACCTGACAATAAAGGTTTACCATCTGACAATTCGATAAGTAATTCAAAACTATTTTCAATCCGAGAAAAATCATCTGGGTGAAATCTCATCTTTGGCGATTCCAATTCATCTCCATCAATTGCAGAAACCGTCATGTCATAAATGACTAAATAATATTTAGCCCAAAATTTATCCGCCGAAGATTCAGTGTAATTTTGAATCTCTTGGACATATTTTTTGTATAGATCAACGTCACTAGGATTCTGAACAAAGTACCAATTGATCCTTCTCAAGGTTTCACTCACCCAAAAAGAGTCATTATTTTCTTCCGACAACCTCAGACTTTTTAAGTAGCAAGAAAAAGCAATAGAGTCATCCCGAAACGTTCTTCTTAAAAGGTGATCACCTTTGAGGTTATAAAAGATCACACTATCCAAGTAACTGTATTTACGAAATGACTCTAAATTTTTTAACCTATCTTCTGACATCTCCCCATTGACGAAATAGTCATAATCGAATTGAATATATCTCAATATTTCATCATCATCATCTTCTAGATTAATTAATTGATAGGCACTTTCCAAATTGAACTCTTTAAAATGCTCAAAGATTACTTGGTAATATTGATCATCTTGAGCCCAAATTAAATGGTTTGATATTAAACATAATATACCTACCAAGAATTTCTCCATAAGCATTATTTGAAATAAGTTGCCATATTTTTGCATGGGTTCCCAAAACGATTTCCTCCGATCACTCCTTCCTCTCGAACATGATAATCTAATATATCTCCCATTCTTATTAAAAACTCTTCCTCCAATTCATATGTAAAGTCTATCCCAGTGCTCTTTGACCCCAAGGGCTTAATATTCACAAAAACATCTACATTCACACCATCCCTTGAAGTACGGGATATCTTGGCATCACTAACACAATAATAGGGTGCCCCATCTGGCACATTACTGTTAACAATTTTAAATTCGATTTTTTGTAATTTAAAATCATTATTGGGTCGTCTTCCAGTAATCTTACCAAAAAGCTGGAAACTCTGACACCCATTAACATCATTGTGCAATAGTTGAAAATTATCTCCATCTCCTAAGTTTAAGGTTGTAAAAATTTTTGAGCGAACATCGCTCACTGTTTCAGGTACAAAATTCTCATTCATAATTAATACATTTAAAGTTATAAATAATTATTTTCTAAGTAGTTAATAGCTCCTGAAATATTCAATCGGATTACTCTAGCCTTGCCATCCGGCCATTGCATATCAATTTTGGTCCCAGATTCGATTAGAATCTCTCTAATTTGCTCTAAGTCAAGGTCCGATTTCATTTTTTTTAGCATAGCAATTGTAGCACTCACAAATGGAGCTGACATCGAAGTGCCACTTTTTTGTATCAGTCTTGTCTCTTTGGGAGTGAGACTCCAGATGTCTTTACCTGGTGCCCAGAAATCAACTTTACTCCCCCAATTGGAAAAATCAGCTTTACCAGATTCATAATTAGTTGCTCCTACCGTAATAATCTCACTAATGTTTTGTGGATAATAATCGTCTACATTAGAACCAAGGTTCATGGCAGAAAAAACAGGGATACAGTTCTTTTTTTTCAAAAAATTTAATGTCTTATCCATCAACAATTTAAGATTGTCATTGATTGAGTTTTCAGGGAAAGTCCAACTACAATTAATTACAGATGCTCCATGGAGGACAGCCAACACCATTGCTAAGCAAGCATCTGAAAAATAGGTTTTTCTGCTAGGAAGAATCTTAATCGTAAGAACCTTCGCCATGGGAAAAACGCCTAATGTCTCATTCACTTTTAAAGAACCTGAGATTAGTCCTGTAATGTGGGTTCCATGGCCGCGATGAATTCCCGAACTCCAGTCATCAAAAACGTTCAAGATATCTCCTTCGTTTCCTCGACTGAGGTTAAATCCATACCCCGTTTGAGCCTCGTTCATCCATAGACTATTCTTAATATTGTTATTATAATAGTCCACTCCACTATCAACAACTGCGACTATTGTAGGCGAACCATTATTTAATTCTTCTTTTCCCAGTAATTCAGCATCAAAACCTATTAGCTCCATAACTCTATTAATGTCATGTCTTGCATAATTTTCCGGGGATGCAGAGTATCCTCCTAAGTGGGTAGTTTCGAACTGTATTTCAACATCCTTGTGAATAGTCTTTATACTGTCGATATTATAAAATGACTCAATCAATTCGTTGATATTGTTGACATCGTCAACTTCAACAATGTCATAGGATTCGTTAATAGCCTGCAATATGCCGTAATCCAACGACGGATTTGATTGGAATAAAAGATCAATCATTTTATTCTCTATAGGTGGCTTGAAGGACAAATTGAACTGACCCTGGAAGTTTTCCAAAAGTTCTTTTATATCCGAATCGGATTCAATTATTAGACGCATATTTGATAAGGTTTTATTATAACTTGAGTAGAATTGATCAATTCTACTCAAGTTAGTTTTAACAATTAGTTGATTCTAAGCGAAAGGTGAAGTGCATAGTAGGACTGTTTTGCAAAGCCAACACTTGGGTTTTCTCCGTTGACATAAACTAACCCAATCGATGGAGCAAAGGTTGGGAGTTTTGCAAATTTTGTTATGAACTCAATTTTACCAGTAAAGAAAGAGAAGCTGGAATCACTAAACCCGGTGGTATTCCAAAGGTTATATCGATATTGCCAATCCATGCTAAAAGAAAGTAATTCGAAAAATTCAAGATTTGCTTTAAATTGAGAAAAAGTTCTAAGAAGGTTGCCATCGAACTTTGAGTTTTCACCATTAAAGCGATAGTCGTATTCAAATCCAACATTCATCGAATAATTGAAAAATCCACCGAACAAAGGTATTTCACTATAGGGAAGCCCTGGAGAAGGATCATAAAAAGAATACTTGCTGAAATAATGATATAGAAGAGGGGTTAGAACTGCATTTATTTGGACGGCATCGAAATTATTCTCATAATCCTTTCTAAAGGAACCGGATAAAGATAACTCCGGTTTAAACCTGAATTCAAGATCATTTTTAGAGTTGTACAAAAAATTGTCGGTATACATTATACCGGTCTTCATATTATCTTGTTCTTTATCTATTAGATTGTTTCTATCATATTGGAAATATGATGAAAATGCCTGAGTTCTAGCTTCATCACTATTTTCAACATTTACAGCATAAATAGCAGAGGCATTTATACTATATGAAGACTCTCCATCTTTTGGATTATTGAAAGCAAAAATTGCACCTTCGTTTGCTTGTTTGGACTGGCTGTTTGCTAGATAGTCTTCGGCTGATTTTCTGAGAAAGAAATTTTGAAGATATATAGTATCACGTGCTTTACTCATCGGGCTTGAGGCAGTGTCTTTTATGCTAACCCTGTGAGTATCTGTGTCAATTTCTTGAGAAAAAGTATTACTAAAAGTAACAACGAAAATAATAAGGACGAAATTTCTCATGACAGCTTTGATTTTATAAGTTCAACGCAATCACCAACCGTCTTGCATTTTCTGCACTCAGGGCCAGTTACTATTTTAGAACCTCCCAATTTTCGTACGAATTTGGTAAACGGCACCCGCATGTGTTCTTTGCCTTTTATTGACATTCTAAGTTCATTTTTCAGCCGAGTTTCTGTAGTTATTAGGTGCAAAGGATAATCCCGGATATAGGCAAAAAAATTGGCAACCTCGTAAAACACTAAATCGTTAGCATCATATATTACGGTTCTTTCAATATAACTAAGTAATTGACCTACTTCGTTACGAGCTACAGTCACATCCGACTCATTAAATTCTCTTAATTTTATCATTAGAGAATAGAATTGTTTCAGTTCATTTTTATTCATGATTTTATTTTTTGATTCGCTTCAAAACTACCTAACAACCAACCCCTTAACCAAATAAATGAAACGAATAACAGATAAATCGAAACAAATGACAATTCAAAAATTATTACGACTATTTCCATTCTCAAATCGCAAGAGATAAATTGATTTTTCTTAAGTGAATTGGAACTGGGATTTATAACTTTGAGTTATTAACGAGAGTGAAGTTTGGGACAATTAATGTCCATTATTTCAAAAATTTGCAGATAAAAGGATTCTTAAAGGAATGTTTCAGTTTTTACTCCTTGTTTATGTTGTATAGAATAAACACATTCTTAATTATTACCTATCTTTAATCCCCTCCATAACAACCACCTATGAAACACCTTGTTTTCCCGCTCCTGCTTTCTATTTCCTTAACATGCATCGCACAAGAAAAAGACTACTGGGAAATCAATGCTGATCAAAGTATTTCGTGGAATCTTTTGGAAGAAGATCGCCTACCACATGAGGAAAACATTGAAATGTCGGGAAAGAAGGTGTCCGCTATCATTTACTACTCCATCAACGAAGACAAAGAGGTTTCCATTAAAAGGGACGTGATCTTTCCACAGCTACGTACCTACAACAAATTCTGGGAACCCGATTGGAAAAAGTACCGAGCCTATTTTAGAAGAACCCTCTCCGACGATCATACGCCGAGCATTAACCTAGACAACAAAACCCTTACCCCTACCAAAGTAGACTCCATTTCCATTCAAGGGCATCTTCGGTTTTACCACACCCCCATGGAAGGACTTCAAATTACCAGAACGCTATACCCTTCTATGGAAGACCGGTTTTTAGTGGAAGAATGGACCCTTACCAACACTTCTAATGCTTCCTTGACCCTAGAAATTTCTAACGTCGCCTCTTCCCAAAAAGAAAAAGGCTATAAGGGACGTTATACAGTGGAAGTACTTAGCACTGCCGAAAAATCTGTTACGCTAACACCCAAACAATCCTATACCTTTCCCGTATACTACGGCGCCACCTTAAATGAAGAATCCAAAGAAGCCTTCGATTACAAAAAGGCAAAAACCGAACGTCAAGATTTCTTGAATAAAATGGCCGATCGCCTAGTGCTAAGGACTCCCGATCCGGTGATCAATCAGTTGTTTTATTTTTCGAAAATCCGAGCCTCCGAAAGCATCTTCGAATCCTCTAAAATGGGACTGGTGCATTCTCCAGGCGGTGGAAATTACTATCTCGGTATTTGGGCCAACGATCAAGTGGAATACAGTGGCCCTTTCTTTCCTTACCTAGGGTATAAAAACGGCACCGAAGCTGCCTACAATACCTACAAATGGTTTCTAAAAAACATTCCGGAAGGTGACACCCATATTCCCTATGCTTTTGAAGTGGACGGCAACTTCCCCATGACCCATTTGGATCGCGGAGACGCGGCAATGATCGCCTATGGAACTTCCCATTATGCATTGGCAGCCGGAAATACAGAAACCGCAAAGGAGCTATGGCCTTTAATTGAATGGAGCTTGGAATATTGTCACAACCATAGAAATAAGGATGGTGCCGTCATTTCGGAAAGTGATGAAATGGAAGGCCGCATAGAAACGGGAACAGCCAACCTATCGACCTCATCCCTCTATTACGGCGGACTTAAATATAGCATTCAGCTAGCCGAAAGTCTGGGAATGAACGACAAAGCCAGAGCCTACAAGAAAAGGATGAAGGAAATGAAATCGGTAATCAACACCTATTTTGCTTCCAATATAGAGGGTGTTGATACCTATAAATATTTCGAGGAAAATAAACACCTCCGTCATTGGATATGCCTTCCCTTATGCATGGACATTACCGAAAGAAAAGAGGGAACACTCGATGCGCTATTCGATAAGCTCTGGACCGAAAACGGGATTTTAGTAGAACTACGTCCCAAGGAAAAAGACGAAGTACAGATGTTTTGGGATCGTGCCACGCTTTATGCCTTGCGAGGGGCTTTCAAAGTAGGGGCCACCGACCGTGGTTTTCAGAAATTGAAGGATTATTCGAAAAAGCGACTTTTGGGAGATCATGTTCCCTATGTAATCGAAGCCTATCCCGAAAATAATATGAAGCATCTTTCGGCCGAAAGTGCGCTCTATTGCAGAATATTCACAGAAGGGATGCTGGGCATGGAACCTGTAGACTTCAGCAAATTAAAACTGAAACCTTCGTTGCCTGCGCATTGGGATTATCTGGACTTAAAGGACATTCAATTGTTTGGAAAGAATACCGACATTTCTATTCAACGAAAGCAAGACAAACTGGAATTGGAAGTCGTATGCAATGGCAAAAGCGTTTACAACGGAACGCTAAAAAACAACGAAGCCGTTCTTGTCGATCTAGGAAGCTAACAGATCCAGAACTTCCTCTTCAGTCACTATACAATTCGCTCCGCTTTTGGAAGCCACCAAAGCTCCTACAGCACAAGCGGAAGCCAGAGCAGTATCAGGATCGCTTTTCTTCAATAACATTTCATGGATGAGTGTGGCCAAAAAACTGTCGCCAGCCCCTACGGTATCTACCACCTCAACACGAAACCCCGGATGACGATATAGTTTTCCCTTATGAAGCAGGGTCGCTCCTTCTGCTCCTTGTGTTACACAAAGCGTTGCTGTATCGCTAACTTCGCTTAACCATTTCAATTGCTCCAACAATTCTTTTTCTTCGCATCCCAACGCTACGCACACTTCCAAAAGTTCTTCATCATTCAATTTCACTACATCCGATAGCTGCATCAATTCATACACCATGGAAATATTGTAGTGCGGTGCCCGTAGGTTCACATCGAATATCTTGGTATCGGCTTTGGGCAATAGTGCCTTCATGGTATTTCTATTGAATGCATTTCGAAGAGCCAAACTTCCAAAAACAAAATAGGGGGCTTGGGAAACGGCTTCTATGATCTGAGGAGCCGGCGGAATGGCATCCCAGGCTACCGGATCGTTTATGATATAACTGGCACTTCCGCTATCATCCAAAGTAACCAACACCTTACCTGTGCCCAGTTCATTATGGGAAGCGATATAATCGGAAATCACTCCGTGTTCTTGAACATACTGTGCAGCGATATTCCCCGGTTCATCATCTCCCACGCAACTGGCTATGGCACTATTGACTCCAAAAGAAGCCAACCTAAGGGCCACATTCAGCGGAGCTCCACCTATAACACTGCGATCTGGAAATACATCCCAAAGAATTTCGCCAAAACAAATGACATCGGGTTTAATCATCCTCTCCGGTTAATTGTTTTTCCAATTCTTCCAAGGAAACACCTTTGGTTTCAGGCATTTTAAACAAGGCCCATAGCAGCTGCAACACCATCATGCCGGCAAAGAAGTAGTAAATATACCATACGGTGTCTACCAACAAACCTTCCTGATCATCCAAGAAGATTGGGGTTACCAAAGTAATAATAGCTGCAAACACCCAGTGGGTACTGGTTCCCCAGCTTTGTCCAAAAGAACGCACCCGGTTCGGGAAAATTTCGGAAATAAACACCCAAATCACGGCTCCTTGTCCAATAGCATGCGAAGCTACGAAGGCACAAATAAAAATCAATTTATATACTGGCTCCAGATTAAATTGGAATGCAACACCTACCATAAGCAAACTGGCAATGTATCCAATGGAACCGATAATGATGAGTTGTCGACGGCCAAAACGATCTATAAGGCGCATTCCCACCAAGGTAAATATGAGGTTCACCACGCCAATGGCAATTGCGTTTAACAAGGATTCCCCTCCTCCTAATCCAGCCTGTTCTAAAATCCTAGGAGCGTAATACAAGACAAAGTTGATTCCAGACAATTGGTTGAAAAAAGCAATTAAAAACCCTAACCAGAGTACTCTGTTATATTTTTTCTGAAATAGATTTTCGCTGCTTTTGGGCAAATCCAAATCGAGTTTTATTTCAGAAAGTTTCTGTTTTGCCACATCGATACTGGAATAGATAACCTCTAAAATAGAAAGTGCCTTTTCTTCATCATTACGTCGTAGCAACAACCATCTTGGGCTGTTGGGCACTCGCAATACCATGAGCGTATACGCCAAAGCAGGAATGGCTTCCACTCCTAACATCCATCGCCAATCATTCTCACCACCCACTCCTTTAAGTAACCAGTTAGAAATAAAGGCGATCATGATTCCGAACACCAAACAAAACTGATATAGGGCCACCAATCGACCGCGCTTTTCGGAAGAAGTAATTTCCGATATATATATAGGTGCAGCTACCGATGAAGCTCCTACCCCCACTCCTCCAATAAATCGGAAGGCCGAAAAGGTATAAGGATCTTGTGCGAGAGCACTTCCTATGGCAGAAATAAAAAACAGTATTCCAATCCAGAACAAGGTTTTCTTCCGACCCCATATTTTGGTAGGGAACCCACCAATGAGCGATCCCAATACCGTCCCCCACAGGGCCATGCTCATAATAAAGGTACCGTGCATGGCAGGAGACAAATTCCATAGTTTTTGAATGGGTTGATCGGCTCCACTAATTACAATGGTATCGAAACCAAAAAGAAATCCCGCCAACGCAACGGTGACGGACCAAGTAAACATTTTGTTCATATCAATTCCAGATTGAAGTTATTTTATGATAGGTAAATTGGCGTACCACGCCACCGGCATCTCCTGCCTTAATTTCAAACGTTGTGTACTCCTCTTTCGGAAATAGCTGATTGGTGAAAATATAGGATCCTTCTTCAATGAATATTTCCAATGAAGAAGCATCCATAATCAATCGTATATCCACTTCCCGATCTTCCAGAGTAAACGGTTGCTCTTGCACACGTTGACCAAAGCTTTCTTCAAAATCCACGATACCCGATTGGGTTCTATCCAATAGAAGTTTGTGTTCTTCGGGATTGATGGTAAAAGACACTTTTTCCCCTGAAGCATTCGAGTAACTTACTTCTAATGGTTCATTGAGATTCGCAGTAAACGAAATATCTGTGTTGTTGAAAGTGTCCGCCTCCAAAGTGTAGGTTTCATTCAAAACGATTGAATCCATTTGCTTTTGCATTTTCTGAAGGGAAGAGAATTGCTCCAGCGGAAGACTTTGCAAGTTGTACTCCCCTCCTTTTTTGTGCAAAGAAATATTCCTAGGCAGGGTCATGGAACTTCGCCACACCTCGGTAGGGGTGTTACGGGCATAATTCCAATTGCTCATCCAGCCAATAAAAATCCGTTCTCCGTTGGGTGTATTATTATAGGTAACCCCAGCATAATTGTCCATACCATAGTCAATCCATTTGGCGTCTTCTTGATCGGTAGTAAATGAAGTCCCATCAAACTCGCCCACAAAATACTGTGTACCGGAACCTCCGTTTGGAGCTCCGGGATTCATGCTTACCAATAGTACCCATTTCTCCTCTTCGTTTCCAGTTACGGGCAATTTAAAAAGATCTGGGCATTCCCAAACACCTCCATGGGCACCCTTGTCCTTGCCAAATTCACTTGTAAGTTCCCATTCTTTCAAATTGTCCGACTCATAAAACTTAACATGGTCTCCTGCCACCAATGCCATAATCCAATTTTGAGAAGGTTCGTGCCAAAACACCTTGGGATCCCGAAAGTCTTTAATACCATCATTTCCTATAACTGGATTGCCTTCGTATTTCGTCCAGGAATCACCATTGTCCAAACTATAGGCGATGCCTTGTGTTTGAAAATCGTTTCTTCCCGCTTTCTCCCCTTCCATTAAATGATAGGTATATATAGCTACCAGAGGCACTTTGCCTTCTTCACCAAATCCAGAGGTGTTGTTCCGGTCTACTACTGCACTTCCAGAAAAAATGAGACCCAACTCATCGGGATACAGGGCAATGGGTTTGTTTTCCCATCGAATCATATCCTTACTCACGGCATGGCCCCAATGCATAGGACCCCAAACGATATCATCGGGATAATATTGATAAAACAAATGATACACCCCTTCATGAAATACCAATCCATTGGGATCGTTCATCCACTTTTCTGGAGGCGAAAAATGGAATTGGGGACGGAATTTCTCCGTATAGGCTATACTGGCTGTCTCTTGTTCTGTGGTATTCGATGTGTTTTCTTTCTCCTTACAGGAAAAAAGAAGTGCTAGGGCAATAAGGCATCCATATTTAAACATCACCTTAAGATTTTGAGAAGGCTAAATATAGAAAGAAAAAAAATGAGTCCTGTTACCTTAATAATAGTTATAAAAGTGAGCAGTAATCCTATTTTGTAGAATTCCGCTTAATAACGTAGGTATCCAAGGTTTTAATTTTGGGTGGAAGTGGGGTCCCTTCCTTTTTAGCCTTCATCTCCTTATATAATTGCTTGAAGGTTCTCTTACCCATTTCATAGCCGGGTTGATCTATAGTACTTAATGAAGGCGTAATGGCTTGGGAAACAAACCAATTACTGAAGCCCATGATCGATATATCATCAGGAACCTTCACCCCGCGTTCATTGAAGACCGCAATGGCACCTACGGCCACTAGATCGGTAATGGTAAATATCCCGTCCACATCGTCGTGATCTTTCAATAACTTTTCGGCAGCTTCCCTTCCTTCTTCATAATTTACATTTTCACATATATATACTAAGGAAGGATCATAGGTGAGTCCGTGATCCTCCAATGCCTTTTTATATCCTAAGAACCGATCGATGGAATTCTGTGGTAACAGGGCTCCCCTAAAATGGGCAATTCGCTTGCACCCACTATCGATTAGGTGTTTGGTAGCATCATAAGCCGCCTTTCGGTCATCGATCACTATCTTGGAACAGGGAATGAGTTTCGAAATTTTGTCGAACATGACCAAGGGAATATCTAGGCTTTGCACTTCTTGAAGATGGGAAATATCTACCGTGGTACTGGCCAAAGAGATCATAATCCCATCTACCCGCTTACTTATAAGAAGGTCTATCTGCTTCTTCTCCAGTTTATAGGATTCGTTGGACTGAAGGATAATGACCAAATACCCTTTCTTTTCGGCTTGTTCTATAATACCATTAATAACACTGGAAAAGAAGTGGTGCACCACTTCGGGGATGATCAACCCAACCGTCTTCGATTGTTTGGTTCTGAGGTTCACCGCGAACACATTTGGCTTGTATTGCAGTTTCTTTGCTTCCTCTTTTACCAACGCTTTTGTCTTCTTACTAACATCGGGGTAGTTCTTCAAGGCTTTTGAAACCGTTGTAATAGAAATACCTAGGTTTTCTGCAATCTGTTTCAAAGTAACTTGTTTCATAGGAAGAGTTCTTAACGGTACCGAAATACGATATTAAGCAAAAATTTAAGAATCTTAAAAAAATAGGGCAATTTTCGAAAACGAAAATCGAAAACGTTTTCGGTTAAGAAAATCGTGTTTTTGGATAGGTTTTTTTATAAAATTAAAAAAATTAATTGAAATTAGTACCTAACAACTTTTGTTACAACAATAGCAAAATTAGTTTCATAATTAATTAAGTGTTTGATATTCTAATAGTTACCAACCTTGAAAATTAACTATTTGGTTCTTATTGGATCGTTGCGAAATGAAACGCTTTTGGAGATCACCTATTCAAAAGTTAACATTTTATTTACGCAAATTAGATCCATTTTACAGTACACAACGAAATTTTCGGAGTGGATTGGAGGTATTGGAATAAAAGTAAATCAATCCCCTAGAGTGATATTAAGTGCCATACGAAAAGGAATTACATTGGGCATCCTGAACAGTTCGGTAAAGGGTCAAGGAATTAGCCATAATGGAATGGGGATTGATTTTCTTAACTCATCGCATCAAAATTTGAAGTTTAGCTTACTATATATAAGAAAATAGCCCGTGGTACATGCCTTAGGGCTAAACACTTATATGGATAAAATATCGTATATTCCCATTTAATAGGTAGACCTATTAGGGTATTAGAACAAAGAAATAAAAGACCAAGAATCGACATACAAAAACCGAATTATTAACTACAAACAATTAGCAATTATTGAAAATTAACTTTAAACCGAAAACTATATGAAAAACAAATTACTAACTAAACTTTTGGTGCTCCCCATTCTCCTATTAATGGGTAGTTCGGCTTACGCACAGCTTACCGTAAGTGGAACGGTTTCCGACTCGTCGGGACCTGTCCCTGGGGTAAACATTATCGTAAAAGGAACTTCCAACGGAGCACAGTCAGACTTTGATGGTAATTACGTAATTAGTGATGTAGCCAACGATGCCGTTCTGGTATTCAGTTACCTAGGGTATACAACACAAGAAGTTAGCGTAGCCGGTCAAAGCACGATAAATGTAACCCTTCAGGAAGATATTGAGTCTTTAAGTGAAGTGGTAGTAATCGGTTACGGTACTACTACAGTTAAGGATGCTACAGGTGCGGTAAGTGCCGTGACGTCCGAGGACTTTAACCAAGGGGTTATTTCATCTCCAGAACAATTAATCCAGGGTAAAACCGCAGGGGTTCAGATTACTGAAACTTCGGGTGAGCCTGGTGCTGGAATCGACTTCCGAATTCGTGGAACTAACTCCATTCGTTCTAACAACAACCCGCTATTCGTTATCGATGGTGTTCCATTAGGTGGCGGTGGTGCTCCTGCTCCAGGAGATTTAGCTTTCGGTGCTGGAGCGCAGCGTAACCCACTTAGCTTCTTGAACCCTAACGATATTGAAAGCATAAGTATTCTTAAGGATGCTTCTGCAACCGCTATCTACGGTTCTCGTGGTGCAAATGGGGTTGTAATCGTTAAGACAAAAAGCGGTAGAGGAAACTCTCGTGGTGTTTGGGAAGTAAGTACTTCTGTAAGTGCTTCTACTCCTGCAAACGAGTATGACCTATTGGGAAGAAGAGATTACCTTCAGGCCTTGGCCGATTTCGGTAATGACCCAGCTGCATTGAACTTTAGAAACGACAGTGACTTCCAAGATTTCTATACACGTTCTCCCGCATCTACGCGTAACAACGTGAGTTATTCAAAAAGTTACGCTACAGGTAATGTACGTGCCTCTTTTGGATACGGAAAGCAATTTGGTGTTGTTAAAAATACGGACCAAGAGCGTATTGTAGGTCGTCTAAATGCAGAGCAACGACTCCTAAGCGATAAGTTAACACTGTCCTTACAAGGGACTGTTTCCCGAGTAAATGACCAAAATGCCCCTATTAGTGGTGGCGCTGGTTCTACAGGGGATTTCATTGGGGCTTCTATTACGGCTAACCCTACGTGGCCTATTAGTGAAAATTTTGACCCAGGAAGTAACCTATTAAACCCAGTAAATTTATTGGCAAACTACTCGAGTCTTTCGCACACGAACAGATACTTAGTGAACCTTTCTGCGGCTTACGATATCATTCCAGAATTGACAGCCAAAGTAACGGGAGGTTATGACTACAGTGATGCAGAAACAACTTCTTTGTTTTCTCCAGAAGTAGCCGGTCTTAACCAGGTTTCTGGAAGAGGTCGTGGTTCTTACAACACCTTAGAAAATGAGAACACTCTTTTTGAAGGTACTTTAAACTATAAAAATACTTTCGGAAACGTAGAGGTAGACCTTTTAGGAGGTTACTCATATCAGAAATTCGATCGTAGAGGTTTCAATGCTGGAGCTTCCGGTATGGCCATGAACCGATCTTTGGATGAGTTGGCCGATAATATTAGAGACACCTACGACCGTGTAGATGGGCTTGTTAGCGGTGACTACCAACAATTTGCTTACGATGTAAACAGAGCTTATATTACTCGTTTAATCCCAGAAGCAGAGTTTGGTGAGCAAACTGTTGTGGAAGACCTAACGGGAATTTTCAATAGAACTATAGACTCTTACTTCGCAGATCAGTTCGACAACTTCGACGAACTACAATCATTCTTCGTAAGAGCTAACTTCAATATCTCGGACAAGTACTTACTAACAGGTACCTTTAGAGCGGACGGTTCATCAACGTTCGGGGGTGACAATCAGTATGGTTACTTCCCTTCTGGTGCTTTCGCTTGGAAACTATCTGAAGAAGACTTCGTAGGAGATAACGTATCTACCTTAAAGCTTCGTGTTGGTGCCGGTATCGTGGGTAACCAAGAAGGATTGGGATATGCCAACTTCTTATTAAGAACCCGTTTTGGTGGTATCGGATTTAATGGTGATGGTACTGTTACCGATCCGGGTACCGTATTCGTAGGTAACGATAACCCAGAATTAAAGTGGGAGGAAACATTGGACTTGAACTTCGGTGTTGACTTCGGATTCAACGACGATCGTTTCAGCGGATCTCTTAACGTATATCGTAAAGAGACTTCCGACCTTCTTTTGAGAAGAACCCTAGCGGCTCC
Source organism: Aureisphaera galaxeae (assembly GCF_028561275.1). GTDB lineage: Bacteria > Bacteroidota > Bacteroidia > Flavobacteriales > Flavobacteriaceae > Aureisphaera > Aureisphaera galaxeae. The sequence goes on along the minus strand of NZ_JAQQTF010000002.1, from coordinate 697,376 downwards.
TCAAACTTCTGGTATTCCTACTATCTTCTCTAACTTGAGTGATGGTACGGTAATTAACCAAGGTATTGAATTGGCCTTAGACTATGATATCATAGACAACGAGGACTTCAGTTTCAGTGCTTCTTTCAATGTTGCGTACAACCAGAACGAAGTAGAGGACACCAATCAAGTAATCGATGCAGGTCCAATTAACGGTAACGGTCTAACCGGTGCCTTTGCTCAAAGACTACAGGCAGGAGAGCCATTGTTCTCTTTCTATGTAGCTGAGTTTACTGGATTTGACGATGCTGGATTCCCAACGTACCGTGACGTAAACGGAGACGGTGTTGGAGATCCTGATAGTGACAAAACCTTTATCGGAAAAGACGCCGTGCCAGATGTAACTGGAGGTTTATCACTTAACTTACGATACAAGAACTTTGACTTTTCTACCTTCTTAAACGGTCAGTTTGGATTCCACGTGTACAATGCAACCGATAACGCCTTCTTTACTGCGGGTGGTATCACCATTGGTAAGAACGTAACTCAAGCGGCCATCTCTAGTGGAGAAGATGGAGCAGCTACTACAGCGGTATCTTCCCGTTTCGTAGAAGCTGGAGACTTTGTTCGACTACAAAATGCTACGTTGGGATATAACTTCCCATTGAAAGACGAAAATAGCTTCTTCGATTCATTGAGATTATCCGTCACAGGACAGAATCTTTTCTTAATAACAGATTATAGCGGACTTGATCCTGAAGTATCATCTAGTACTGGAACGATCAATGCTTCTGCAATTCCTACTGCAGGAATTGATTACGCATCGTACCCAAGACCAAGAACTATTACTGTAGGATTAAACGCTAAATTTTAAAAAAAGCAACTATGAAAAGTATTAAGTTGAAAAACAGCATTCGCCTCTTCGCAGGTGTATTGACATTGACTTTCCTTCTGGGCTCATGTACGGATCTTGAAGTGGAAGAGACAGACTCTATTAACGATCCTGGTTTTATCGGTATTGCAGACCCTGCAACCTTTATCGATGGTATCTACAATGGATTGAACGGTCGTATTGGAGACCAAGCAAACTTATTTGCCATTAGTGAGGTTACTACAGACGAATTCTTGATTCCTACAAGAGGTTCCGACTGGGGTGACAACGGTATCTGGAGACAGTTACACCAACACAACTGGCAAACAGACCACGCTTTCATCACCAATACTTGGAACCAGTGGAACCAAACCCACTTTGCTGCTACGCAGCTACTATCTCCATTAACTACGTTGTCTAGCAACCAAGAAACTGGAGAAGCGCAATTCTTGCGTGCATTGGGGTATTGGGTAATTTTGGACAACTTTGGGCAAATCCCAATTCGTGATCCAGAAGCTTCCCTTTTGGAAGATCCTGAAGTGATCCGTGGTGAAGTAGCTGTTAACGCTATCATCTCAGATCTTGAAGGTGCTATTGGGAATTTAACTGCAGGAGGACCTGGTACTACAAATAACCGTGGAACCAAAGCCGCCGCTCGATACCTATTGGCAAAAGTGCTATTGAACAAGCACATTTATGTAGGTGGAAGTCCTAATGGAGCAGACATGAACCGCGTAGTTAGCCTTGTAGACGATATTGCTGCCGAAGGGTACCAATTACAAGCAGGTTACTTCGATATCTTTAGAGAAACTTCAGATAGTGAAACTATTCTATTTTTGGAAACCTCAGTAGGTAACCGTATCTGGAATGGACTTCACTACAACCAAGCTCCTGAAATTGCAGGAGGTGGATGGAACGGATTCTCTACCCTTGCAGAGTTCTATGATCTTTTCGAAGGAGATGCCAACATCAACGAACCTGGAAGCGGTCAGGAAGAGCGTCGTGGATTCGTACCTACAGCTGGTGAAACGTTTACCGGTGAAGCAGGTACAGAAGAGTCTGGTGACTTCCCTGGATTTGTATCGGGATCTAACGTTGGATTCGGATTCCTAATCGGACAGCAGTACGAAATCAATGGAACTCCATTGACCGAACGTGGAGGTGCGCCACTAACATTTAAGCGTGACTTCACCGACGGAGATGGTAACATCAACTTGATTAATAATGATGAAACTACTGGTATCCGTGTAATGAAGTACAACCCACGTTACGGTGGATTTACCAACCACGAGATTTTCTTCCGGTATGCAGATGCTCACCTTATGAAAGCCGAGGCTGTTATGCGAGGCGGTGGAGATGCTACTGGATTGGTGAACGAACTACGTGTATTAAGAGGTGCTTCTCCTCTAGGTTCTGTATCAGAACAAGATATGTTAGACGAGAGAGGACGTGAGCTATACGCAGAATTCTGGAGAAGAAACGATATGATTCGTTTCGGACAGTACACCAGAGACTGGGCACTTAAAGACCCAGGAGCTGTTGGTGACGCCAACTTGAATCTATTCCCGATTCCTGCGAGCCAGATCATCCTTAACCCTAACCTTGAGCAAAACCCAGGTTACTAGGATTATCTGATATAAATTTATTGATATAAAAGAGGATTAGTTGCTAATCCTCTTTTATATTTATTCTACCATTAGGCAAACGTAATTTCTAGGTGAATAAAACCTATATCCCCATATTATTGCTATTCGTGCTGTTTGTATCCTGCTCTAAAGAGACAGGCGAAAAACGTTTTGTACTTAAGGAAAATACAGGGATAGATTTCTCCAACACCCTACAAAGCACACCCCAATTAAACATCCTTAACTACCTCTATTTTTACAATGGGGCCGGAGTTGCCCTTGCCGATTTTGATAATGATGGATTGTTGGATGTTTATTTTACCTCCAATCAAGAAAGTGACAAACTATACCTTAACCAAGGAAACCTCAATTTTACAGACATTACCCAACAAGCCAATATCGACAATGCTACGGGATGGACTACTGGCGTCACAACGGTAGATATTAACCAAGATGGGCTATTGGACATTTATATTTCTAAGGTAAGTGGGCATTTAGACCTAACAGGGGAAAACCAATTGTACATTAATGAAGGGGTCAAAGATGGCGTTCCTTATTTTTCAGAACAAGCGGCAGAATTTGGTTTAGATCAGGCAAGCTTGGGAACCCAAGCTGCATTCTTCGACTACGATCTCGATGGCGATTTGGACGCCTATGTCATGAATCATACGTTAAACCCCAATACGAATTTCGGGAGGGGAACCCTCCGCTTTCGCAATGATTCACTCATTGGGGACAAATTGCTCCAAAACCAAGAAGGTGAATTCGTGGACGTATCTAAAGAAGCGAATATCCTACAAAACAACATAAGCTTCGGATTGGGACTTGCCATTAGTGATTTGAACAACGATGGCTATCCTGACATCTACGTAGGCAACGATTTTTTTGAAAACGACTATTGCTATATCAATCAGAAGGACGGAACCTTTAAGGAACTGAACTCAACCGAGTCCTTGCTTGGGCATTCCACCCATTTTTCTATGGGAAATGACATTGCCGATGTAGACAACAACGGTTTCCCCGACATTATTTCCATGGATATGCTCCCCGAAGATTTGGAAACCTTAAAATCTGCTGGGACCGAATACAATTATCCCATTTACCAAAACCAATTGCGGTATGGATACGAACCGCAATTCATGCAAAACACCTTGCACCTCAACTTCGACAACCTTCAATTTTCGGAAAATGCCTTTTTATATGGCGTAGCAGCATCCGAATGGTCCTGGGCTCCCCTACTGGCTGATTTCGACAATGATGGAAAGAAAGATCTGTACATTACCAATGGTATTCTTGGGGCTACCAACGATATGGACTTCGTGAATTTTATCGCCAACGATAACATTCAGAAAAGACTGGGATCCCGAATGACGGAACAGGAAATGGAGTTCATCAAAATCCTTCCACAAAAGAAAACGGCGAACTACTTTTTTAGGAATGAACACGGCCAGCTCAAAAATACCACCAATGATTGGTTCGAAGAAAAACTGTCCTTTAGTAATGGGGCCGCGTACGGAGATCTAGACAACGACGGAGATCTGGATCTTGTAGTAAACAATGTGAACGAGCCTGCTTTCGTATTGGAAAATACCACACAGAAGAATGACGGCAACTCCAATCATCTACTAATACGATTCCAAGGAACTGGCAGCAACACCATGGGTATTGGAGCCAAAATCAAAGTATTTGTTGGAGACGAAATCCAATCTTTCGAAAACTATACAACCCGGGGATTTCAATCGGCTATCGCACCCGAAGTTTTTGTAGGCTTAGGGGATAAAACCACCGTAGATTCCCTTCAGGTTATTTGGTCTAACGGATCTTTTCAAACACTCAAAAATCCAACCGTCAATGGTATCCTTACGTTAAAACAAAGTGATGCTTCGGGAAATTATTATGACACCCCCATTTCTCAAGCTAAAACCATACTTACGAATACTGAAAGCCCCATTCCCTTTCAACACAAGGATAATGTTTCAATAGAATTCAGTCGTAATCCACTCATTCCTTTCGCAAACACCAACGATAGTGGTGCTATCATTACTGGAGATTTGAACAACGACAATCTCGACGACCTTATCGCTTTGGGCGGTAAGTTTCAAGCTACGGAAGTATGGCGCCAACTAGAGGATGGCACTTTCGAAAGAGGGAAGTTACCAGACGCAGAGGAAACCTCCGTTAACGAAGACACCCATGCTGTAGTGTTCGATGCCAATGGAGATGGAGCCAACGACCTTCTAATTGTGAGTGGCGGAAATGAATTCAGAAAAGGAAAGGCCTTGCAACCTAGATTGTACATTCAACTAAACGGGAAAATGGTTCGGGATACAGTTCAATTTAACACTACTGAATTGCACGCCTCCAAGGTAACCGTAGTAGATTTTGACAATGACAATGATATGGATGTTTGTATAACATCCAATGTGCTGGCCCATCAATTCGGAGCCACGCCTCAGCAATATATTTTCGTGAACAATGGCAACGCAGACTTTACGGATCATACCGAGACCATTTCGAAGGAATTTCGACAGATCGGAAATGTGAAGGACGTCCACTGGATCGACTTGGATGGCAACGGCTTTAAAGACGCTGTTGTTTCTGGGTATTGGATGCCCCTTTCCATCTTTTTCAACGACGGAAAAACACTGACGCTTTCAAAAGGCAATGGACTGGAGTCTACAAATGGTTGGTGGAACACTGTAAGCGTTGCAGATTTCGATCAGGATGGCGATTATGATATCCTAGCAGGCAATTGGGGGCTAAATACCCGCCTAAGCGCATCCGAAAATGAACCGATTACCCTTTACAGAAATGACTTTGATAATAATGGAAAAGTAGACCCCATACTCACCTACTTTTATCAGGGAACAGAAACCATGTTAGCTACAAAGGATGAACTGGCCAAACAGCTACCCGTCATTAACAAAAACTACCTTTCGTACAAGGACTTCGCAGAGGCCAACGTAAACGATGTATTGCCTATAAAAAACACTCCCAAAGGAGGGATTAAAAAAGTGTTCCAATTAGGCTCCACATATTTTGAAAACCAAGGTGATAATACTTATATTTCGCATCTACTTCCTATGGAAGCCCAAGTTTCTACTGTGAATGATGTAATGATAGATGATATGAATAACGATGGCTATCTAGATGCACTTTTGGTTGGAAATAATTTTGAAGTAAGTACCCAAATCGGAAGATTGGATGCCTCCCATGGTGTACTGTTGCTCAACGACGCTAAGGGATTTTTTACTCAGGTAGAAAACCAAGGATTTTCGAGCAATGGCGCCTGTAGAAACATTGAAAAACTAACTCTAGGAAACAAACTATATTATATAGTGGGAAGAAATAATAGCACTCCCCTATTCCTAAAAAAAGAACAGTAAACTATGCAGTTGTATACCGTCCCACATAGAAAGTTTTGGTTTATTGCCTCTTTCCTCATTCTGCTCAACTCTTGCGGTGATTCGGAAACGGAGAAAAAAGATGTCACAGATGAACAAACAGAAGCTCTTTTTACCCTACTTCCTGGTGATGAAACGGGTGTTTCTTTTCTGAATTTTGTTGAAAATCAGAAGAACTTCAACATCTTCAAATACCGTAACTTCTATAATGGAGGTGGTGTGGCCATTGGTGATATTAATAACGATGGACTCTCCGACATTTACTTCACCGCCAATATGGGCCCCAACAAGCTCTATTTGAATAAAGGTGATTGGAAATTCGAAGATATTTCCGAAAGTGCTGGCGTCGTTGGAAACAAGCCCTGGTCCACCGGAGTAGTCATGGCCGATGTAAATGCAGATGGTCTATTAGATATCTACGTGAGCAATGCTGGAAATATGGAAGGCAACAACCATGATAATGATCTGTATATAAACAACGGCGACCTCACCTTTACCGAAAGTGCCAAGGAATACAATTTGGCCGAAACCGGATTCTCTACCCATGCATCCTTTTTCGACTATGACAAGGACGGAGATCTCGATGCCTATATACTTAATAACAGCAATATTCCCGTGAGCAGTCTGGGTTACGCCGAACAACGCGAAAAGCGAGCCCAGAACTGGGAAAATGTACCACATATCTTCAGAGGAGTTGGAGATTTACTCATGCGAAACGACAATGGCGTCTTTACCGATGTAAGTGAAGAAGCTGGAATCTACGGAAGTCTTATCGGTTTCGGATTGGGTGTAATGATTACCGACATAAATCACGATCTATATCCGGACATCTATGTCTCCAACGATTTTTACGAAAGGGATTACCTCTACATCAACAATCAGGACGGTACATTTACCGAAGACGTTAAAAACTGGACCTCCCGACTCTGCCTTTCGGCCATGGGAGTGGACATTTCGGACATTAACAACGACGGGCTTCAGGATATTTTTATTACCGACATGCTCCCGGAAGAAGAAGAGCGCGTAAAATCCGTGATGGAATTTGACGGTTACAACGTGTTCAAACTGAAACAGAGTAAGGATTTTTATCAGCAGTACATTCAGAACACGCTACAGATAAACAATGGAAACGGATCTTTTTCTGAAGTTGCCTACCACAGTGGCGTAGAAGCGACTGATTGGAGCTGGGCCGGGCTTATGTTCGATATGGACAATGATGGCTACCGTGACATTTACGTAACTAACGGAATTAACCACGACCTTACCGATCTCGATTTTGTCGATTTCTTCGCCAATGAAATCATTCAGAAAATGGCATTGACAGGTAAAAAGCAGGCAATCGACTCCATTATCGATAAAATGCCCATAAAACCCCTGCCCAATTATGCCTTCCACAACAATAAAGACATCACCTTTACCGATCTGGCTGCAGATTGGGGATTGGGAACTCCGAGTATGTCCAACGGAGCAGCGTACGGTGACTTAGACAATGACGGTGATCTCGATTTGGTGGTGAACAACGTAAATATGGAGGCCTTTCTCTATCGCAACAACACCAGCGACGTAACCGAGAATAACTACATCAAGCTGACGTTTGAAGGAGGCGAAAAGAATCCTTTTGCCATTGGAACCAAGGTAACGATGTATCATTCTGATGAAATTATCACTCAGGAGTTGGTACCTTCCCGTGGATTTCAATCTTCCATGGAATACGATATGACTATTGGATTGGGTGAAGTTTCCTCCATAGATTCTCTGCGCGTTGTTTGGCCGAACGATAAAACGGCACTGCTAACGAATGTTGAAGCCAATCAGACACTTGCCTTGAAGCAAGAGGATGCAACGGACACCTATGCTCCAGTGAAGGAAACATATAACACCTTGTTAAAGGAAATTCCGAATACCACTTTGGTAACACACAAAGAAAACGCCTATAATGACTTCGATTATGAAGGATTGATTTACCAAAAACTTTCCGAAGAAGGACCGGCCATGGCCATTGGCGATGTTAACGGTGATGGAAATGATGATATATTCCTTGGAGGTGCCCAAGGGCAATCGGGAACACTCTACCTGCATTCTGGGAAGGGTAACCTGAAGCTAAAGTCGCAACCTGTATTTAATACGGATGCCTCTTTAGAAGATGTAGTAGCCACTTTCTTTGACGCCGACGCCGATGGTGACTTGGACCTTATCGTAGGGACTGGTGGAAATCAGGTAGGGGCTGAGAATAAATACGTTCCTCGTTTATACTTGAATGATGGCCAAGGCAATTTCGCGAAGTCAGAAACAGTACTTCCGTCCACCTTTCAGAACATCTCAACCATAGCACCCCATGATTTCGATGCGGATGGCGATGTAGACCTATTCATTGGTTCGCGAAGCGTAGTAGGCATCTACGGAGTGACTCCCAAGCATCTTTTCTTGGAAAACAATGGAGACGGCACCTTTACCGATGCCACACAGCGTTTGGCTTACGACACCAAAGACCTAGGCATGGTCACCGATGCAGAGTGGATCGATGTGGATGGGGATAACAAAAAAGATCTAGTGACAACGACCGATTGGGGCGGAGTGAAAGTATTCAAAAATTCCGGACGCCGATTGAGTCCAAAAGCGACCATGCTCGATAGTCTTACCGGATGGTGGAAAACGGTAGCTGCTTCCGATTTGGATCAGGATGGGGATTTAGACTTGATTCTAGGAAACGAAGGAAACAACATCCACTACCTACCTTCTAACGACACCCCCATGAAAATGTTCGTGAACGATTTTGACAACAACGGAACCATAGAACAGATCACTACCCTTCAGAAAAACGGGAAGGATTATCCCATTCATCAGAAAAAGGAATTGACCTCACAGATGGTATCCTTGAAAAAGCAGAACCTTAAGGCACGCGAATATTCTACACGTGCTATCGACGAGCTATTTGCTCAAGAAATCATAGACCGTTCCATAGTTCGCGAGGTGAATACCCCAGAATCTGTAATCGCTATTAATGATGGAAACGGTAACTTCAGCATTAAAAAATTACCTGCACGTGTGCAGCTTTCCTGTGTCTGCGGCATTGCTTGTACCGATGTAAACGGTGACGGCCTTACCGACTTGATCATGGGAGGAAATAATTTCGAATTCAAACCCCAATATTCGCAGTTAGATGCCAGTTACGGAAATATCCTTTTAAACAAGGGGGATTTCAACTTCGAGTGGCAGGACTACAATACCAGTGGATTCTTCGTGAAAGGTGAAATGAAGTACTTGGCCGCCTTTAAGGACAAAGATGGAAACAGTTTCTACATTGGAGCCATCAATAATGGAACCCCAAAAATCTTTGCCCATAATGAATAGAGTCTTACTCCTAGTCTTCGGACTTTTATCGCTAGTAGGCTGTCAAGAGAAGGCCGTTCTCTTCGATTCTTTAGAAAGTGAAGATACGGGCCTTATTTTCGAAAATACCATTACCGAAACGGACGACCTCAACATTATCGACTATCTATATTTCTATAATGGCGGTGGTGTGGCCGTGGGTGACATTAATGTAGATGGCTTGCCAGATATATTCTTGTCTGGAAATCAAGTAGGAAACAAACTCTACCTAAACAAAGGCAACTTTCAATTCGAAGACATTACCGAAAAAGCCGGCGTTGCCGGAAATAGCACTTGGAATACTGGTGCGGTGATGGGGGATGTAAATGGCGACGGACTATTAGACATTTACGTCTGCGCTGTGGTAGGTATCCTAGGATTCGATGGTCATAACGAACTCTACATTAACAATGGAGACGACACTTTCACAGAAAGTTCGGCTGCCTATGGATTAGATCATGATTCCTATAGCTCGAATGCTACTTTCTTAGACTACGATTTGGATGGTGATCTGGATATTTACTTGCTGAATCACGCTGTACATACCCAAGAATCCTTCGGAAAGGTAGACCTACGATATAAACGCAATTATGAAACCGGAGACAAACTGCTCAGAAACGACGGCGGAACATTTACCGATGTGAGTGAAGAAGCAGGAATTTATGGAGGCGTAAACAGCTACGGTCTTGGATTGGCAGTTTCGGACTTTAACAACGACGGCTGGCCCGATCTTTATATCGGTAATGACTTCCACGAGGATGACTATTATTACATCAATAATCAGGATGGGACGTTTACCGATCAGATGCGGGAATATTTCGGACATACTTCCCGATTTTCCATGGGAAATGACGTAGCCGATGTGAATCGCGATGGTTGGCCCGATCTTATTTCCTTGGACATGCTTCCCGAAGATGAAAAGGTGTTAAAAGCATCGGAAGGTGATGATAACTTCCAAATCCTGAAATTACGAACGGAGAACTACGGGTATCATTACCAATACACCCGGAACATGCTGTTCCTGAATCAGCAGGGCTATGACTATACCGAAACGGCTCCTTTGAGCGGAGTGGCGGCCACCGATTGGAGCTGGAGCGCCCTCTTTGCCGATTTCGATCAGGATAGTGAACAGGATCTCTTTATCTCTAACGGGATTGCCAAGCGACCCAATGATCTGGACTATATCAACTTTGTCTCCAACGAGCAGATTCAGAAAAAGATGGAATCTACACGACTCATGGACAAAGAAGCTTTGGAATTAATGCCTAAGGGAAATGTTCCTAATTACATTTTCAAGGGAATGGGCAATGCCTCGTTTTCGGATGAATCGGAACGATGGATACAAAGGGACTCCCTTATTTCGGGCGCCTCTGCCCTGGCAGATTTCGACGGTGATGGCGATTTGGATATTATTACACACAACCTGAATCGAAGTCCCATTATTTATGCGAACAAAACCGATGATAAAGCCAACTACCTGAAACTTTCATTGAATTACAATGGAAAGAATCCTTTCGGAATTGGCACCAAGGTATTTTCGTATCACAATGGGATTCAGCAATACAAGGAAATGTATACGGTACGGGGATTTCAGGCTTCTTCAGAACCCATCATCCATTTTGGGTATGGTGAAACTACAAAGGTGGATTCTTTAAAAATCGTTTGGCCCAACGGAACCTATCAGGTTATAACGAATGTCGATGTGAATCAGAAATTGGATATTCAGCCAGAAGGCACACAACCGTTCGATTACAATTCGCTTAAGCCTTCAGAAAAGACCTTATTCGAAAAGGCAGAAAACAATCTTTATTTGGACTTCACCCATGAGGAGGATCCTTATATCAATTTTCATCGCGAAAAACTGATTCCGTATCAGGTTTCCGATCGTGGTCCTGCTACGGCTGTAGGCGACTTTAATGGCGATGGAACTGATGATATTTTCTTTGGAGGGTCAAAATTCAAAGAGGCACAAATGTTTATGCAGGGTGATACGGCTTTTGCCGCATCTCCACAGACTATTTTTACTGAAAATAGAGTCACGGAAGACATAGATGCTGTAGTCGCCGATTTCAATAAAGACGGAAAGAACGATCTGTTTGTAGGTACTGGTGGAGGTGATTTTTCCGGAACGTCCCCTGCCCTACTCGATGCATTGTATACCCAAAGCGATACGACCTTCATTGCATCGAATCTACTGGAAATGTTTCAAAATGCCTCAGTCGTCGCTGCAGAGGATTATGATGGAGACGGAGATATGGACTTGTTTATAGGAAATCAGACCCTTACCAATAGATTCGGAACGCCAGGTGAGTCCTATTTCCTGAAGAATGAAGGTGGCACCTTTCAAATAGATCCCAACAATGCTCCTATGAGCATAGGAATGATTACCGATGCCCACTGGGTGGATGTCACTGGAGACGGAGTGAAGGACCTTGTGGTAGTAGGTGAATGGATGTCCCCAACCTTATTCGAAAATGTAAACGGAACCTTCACTCAGAAAGAATTGGGAGCTGAGCCATTAAATGGGCTATGGCAGTCGCTAACATCCTTCGATATAGATTCCGACGGTGATCAGGATTTGTTATTAGGGAATTGGGGAGAAAACTCCAAGTTTATCGCTTCCGAAAATTCTCCCATGAAGATGTATCTATACGACTTCGACAAGAATGGAAGAACAGAGACTATTGTTGCCACTCAAAAGAATGGGAATTATTATCCGTTGGAAGATTTTGATGAACTCACCTCGCAATTGGTATTCTTGAAGAAAAAATTCCCCGATTATAAGTCCTTTGCGGGGCAAACCATAGAAAACATATTTGAAAAAGGCGTTTTATCCGAAAGTACCCTGTTAGAGGTGCACACCCTCAAATCGGGCTATCTAAAGAACAATGCTGGAAGTTTCGAGTTTGTTCCTTTCGACAACCGATTGCAGGTGTCTCCTATCCTCTCTTTTTGTACTTTTGACTTTGACAACGACAACCAAAAAGAAGTGTTGGCCGCCGGAAACTATTTCGGTATAAAACCCTATCACGGAAGACTGGATTCTTTTTCTGGAGCATTGATAGAAAATGAAAATCCACCCGTGCTCGGGCATTTCCTAGGATTGGATTTGGCCCAAAAGTCGGTGCGCCACCTAAATATCATTGAACACCAAGGGAACAGCTATTTGCTAGTCACCTTCAACAATGAAAAAGCAGAAGTATACCTAATCAAAAAACCATAGAAAACATGCCTAAGATGATGATGCGATTTGGAAGTATTTTATCAGTTTGCCTACTGTTATTGGCATCCTGTAGCGAACCTCCCCAGCCTATTACCATAAGCCCGGATGACTTTCACAATTCGGTAGATAAAGTGACCGAAGTGATGATCCACGATATTTTTTCTCCACCCGTAGCCAGTAGGATTTATGCCTATCCCAATGTGGCGGCGTACGAAATCCTAGCGAGCCAATCGGATGATTTCAGTTCCTTGGCGGGTCAAATTAGTGATTTGGAAGCCATCCCAAAGACGGATAATCCCAATGTGAACTACGATTTGGCAGCACTCATTGCCCATATGGACGTGAGCAAACGATTGATTTTTTCGGAAGCCCGTATTGGAGCCTTCCAAGATAGTCTCTATGGCATTTGGAGTAAGACCAATGATGCCGAATTTCAAGCTTCTAAAAAATATGGGATGGAAGTGGCAGAACACATCGCCGCTTGGTTGGACAAAGACAACTACAAGCAAACGCGTACCATGCCCAAGTTTACAGTGCAAACGGAGGACCCTTCGCGTTGGCAACCTACACCTCCATCGTATATGGATGGTATAGAACCCCATTGGAATAAAATCCGCCCGTTCCTATTGGATTCCGCTTCTCAATTTAAACCTCTTCCGCCACCGCCCTTCTCTATGGACAAGGACAGTGATTTCTACAAGGAATTGGTAGAAGTGTATGACGTAAGCCAAGAGATTACCAAGAATGGAGATGATAGCGAAGAGATCGAAATTGCACAGTTTTGGGATTGCAACCCTTATGTTTCGGTAACCCGTGGTCACCTTATGTTCGCCACCAAAAAAATAACCCCAGGAGCGCATTGGATCGGTATCGCAAAGATCGCTACCAAGAAAGCGGATTATGATGTGATGAATACCATGTATACGTACACGCATACCTCCATGGCCATCGCAGATGCCTTTATTAGTTGCTGGGACGAAAAATACCGAAGCAATTTGGTACGTCCGGAGACTTTAATCAATGAGCACATGGATGACAGCTGGCAGCCCATTTTACAAACACCACCATTTCCAGAGTATGTAAGTGGACACTCCGTAGTTTCAGGAGCGGCTTCGGAAGTATTAACTGGAATTTTTGGAGATAATTTCTCTTTCAACGATAATACGGAAGTTCCTTACGGTCTTCCTATTCGCAATTTTAAATCCTTTAGGTTGGCCGCTGCAGAAGCTGCGGTAAGTCGACTGTATGGAGGAATCCACTATCGAGCGGCTATCGATAATGGCTTGGATCAAGGGAAAGCCCTTGGGCAACATTTTGTGAAAACCCTAGAAATGCGTAAAAACTAAACCCAGAGGCAACCTTATGGTGAAAAAAGCATTATTGACCTTCCTTGGCCTAGCTGTTTTAGCTGTACTGTGGTACTTGTTCATTAAGAGCTATGATTATCAGGTAAACTTTAAGGCCGAGACAACCGTTGGTACCGTAAATCAGTCGATTAAATCCTGGAACTCCTCCCTTAAAAATCACGAGCCTATCGTTCAGAAAAGCTTGGGGGAATTGGTGCAAACCATCAAAAAGGGAGATACCGTAAGAACCTATGTTTGGAACATTAAAAAGGTAGGCGATAATGAGGTTAAGGTAAGTGCCGGTATTATTGATGCCGAAAATGGGCTAAGGTACCGCACGCAGATTCCCTTCGGTGAATCGAAATTCGAAAAGGAATCTAAGGAACAGGTTCAGGAATTCTTTCAGAAACTGAATGAACATCTTAAAGAGATTAGGGTAACTATCGAAGGGGAAAGCGATACCCAAGCGAGTTTCTGTGCTTATATTCCGTTGAAGGGAATTCAGATAGAAAAAGCTAGAGGAATGATGAGCACCTACAATACGCTCACTGGTTTTATGATACAGGCCAATCTGGAACCGCGGGGAACACCTTTTGTGGAGGTTGAACGATGGGATCAGGAAAATGACAGCATTATCTATAATTTCTGCTTTCCTATTGTGCGTAGTGAGAATCTACCCGAGCACCCTGAAATTAGATATAAAAGGATCTTTTCCAAAAAGGCATTGAAAGCTACTTACAACGGAAATTACATTACTTCAGATAGGGCATGGTATGCGTTAGAAGAGTATGCGGAAGCCAATAATATTGAAGTTGATCTCACCCCATTGGAGGTGTTCTACAACAATCCCAATATGGGCGGTGATGAATTGAATTGGAAAGCCGAAATTTTCCTTCCCATAAAGGAATAGACTTCCTGTTTTTCCTATAGACTTACCGTATAATTTTCTTATCTTTAAGTAAGAGAAACTTATACTATTATGACTACGAATCGATTAGCAGCCCTGTTGTTGGCTACAGCAGGGGCAATCCTCTTTTCATGCCAACCCGAAACCCCTAATACAGAAGTAACCTCACCCAACGGATCCATCACTGCAAAAGTAGGTCTGTCAAACACCGGACAACTCTATTATCTAGTACAACATAAAGGTGCTACCGTTATCGATACGTCTTATATGAGTTTCGATGTAAAAGATCAGCCCAGTTTTAAAAGCGGTTTCAGTATTACCGCTTCCATAAGTGAAACCATAAACGAAGATTGGGAAATGCCTTGGGGCGAACAGCGCATGGTGAATAATCACTACAATGAATTGAAAATTTCATTGGAAGAAAATACGGTAACACCAAGAAAAATGAACTTGGTTTTCCGCGTTTATGACGACGGATTGGGCTTCCGCTACGAATTCCCAGAACAGGAAAGCGTTACCGAGCTGTTGATCATGGACGAGAATACCGAATTCAATTTAACAGGAGATCACGATACTTGGTGGTTACCGGGAGATTGGGATATTTACGAGCATTTATACAACGAATCCAAATTCTCGGAAATCGATGCCCTTTCCAAAGTTGGCAACCCTAATCTTATCGCTACCTACATCCCGGAAAATGCTGTGAATACTCCGGTTACCATGAAAACCCAGGACGGGTTGTATCTCAGTTTTCACGAAGCCGACCTTACCAACTATTCGGGGATGACACTTAAAGTAGACCCTTCTGGCCTAAAAATGACGAGTGAATTGGTCGGTTCCGAAATTTTAGGAGGTAAGGCAGAGGTTTCACTGCCTTTCTCTACACCTTGGCGAACGCTACAGATAGGGGAAAAACCAGGAGATTTAATCGAATCGAATTTATTGGTGAACCTCAACGATCCAAATGCCATTGGCGATGTAAGCTATTTTACTCCGATGAAGTATGTTGGAATCTGGTGGGAAATGCACATTGGTAAATCCACTTGGGACATGGAAGGAAGCCAAGACATGAATACCTACATAGAAGGTTCCAAAAACTCCAGTCGTCATGGCGCCACGACCGAAAATGCCAAGAAGTACGTTGATTTTGCAGCTGCGAATGGTATTAAGGGACTCTTGGTCGAAGGATGGAACACCGGTTGGGATCAATGGATCAACACCGAAGACCGTGAAGGCATTTTCGACTTTATGACGCCCTACCCTGATTATGATTTTGAAGAAGTCATGGCCTATGCCAAGGAAAAGGGCGTGGAAGTAATCATGCACCACGAAACCTCTGCCGCACCGAGAACTTATGAAAAGCAAATGGAAGAGGCCTACAATTTCATGAAAGAAAATGGCATGAACTCTGTAAAAACGGGCTATGTAGGTAAAATCATTCCTAAAGGAGAATACCATCATGGACAATGGATGGTGAACCACTACGAAAAGGTACTTCGCGAAGCCGCTGCCAAAAAAATTGCGATCAACGCTCACGAACCCATTAAAGCCACTGGGAAACGTCGCACCTATCCTAATGCCATTGCTCGCGAAGGACTCCGTGGACAGGAATTCAATGCATGGGCTAGTGATGGTGGAAATCCACCCAACCACTTACCCACCATTGCCTTTACGCGTATGTTGGGGGGACCTATCGACTTTACTCCAGGTGCTTTCAACATTAAATTCAACGAGTATAAAGAAGAGAACCAGGTCAATACGACACTTGCTCATCAGTTAGCATTGTATGTGGTGATTTATAGTCCAGTACAAATGGCCTGTGATTTGCCAGAACATTACACTGTTGATGGCCAACCGCACCCGGCTTTTCAGTTCATTACCGATGTGGGTGTGGATTGGGAACAATCGAAGGTATTGGATGGAGAGATCGGAGATTTTGTTACGATAGCTCGTGAAGAAAAGGAAAGCGGAAATTGGTTTGTGGGAGGAATCACCAACGAAGATAGCCGTATGCAAACGGTCGAACTCAGCTTCTTGCCACAAGGGAAGAAATATCAGGCTATGATCTACAAAGATGCCGCCGATGCCCATTGGAATGACAATCCGGAAGCCTATGAAATCGAAACGATGGAAGTAGATGCTTCTTCAAAAATCACAGTGAATTTAGCCCCTGGAGGTGGTTTTGCCATGAGTCTTATAAGTGAGTAACATGATCCAAGGATTTTCGGAGATATACGAAGATGCGGTTGCCCTATTAGAGGATTTATGCACTCCCGAAGGGATACTTGCCAGTACCATTGAGGCTGATAATTACAAACGAATTTGGGCTCGGGACAGCATTGTATGCGGATTGGCGGGTCTCAAAATTGGCAATGATACAGTTATTGAAGGACTTAAAAACTCGCTTCTTACCCTAGCGGATCACCAAAACGATTTGGGGATGATCCCTTCTAACGTGCTTCCCAAAGAAAACGATGTTTCCTATGGAAGTTTGGTAGGACGTATCGATGCGAACACATGGTTTGTTTTGGGATGCTGCATGTATTATCAAGAAACGAAAGACGAAAGCACTTGGCATATCCTTAGACCCAAAGTGGAAAAATGCCTTTCCTTTCTAAAGGCTACCGAATTTAATAACAAAGGATGGTTGTATACACCGTTGAGTGGAAATTGGGCCGACGAATATCCGGTTCATGGCTACACTTTGTATGATAACATGCTGCGCCTTTGGGGAGAAAATCTTTGGAATACTATTGCAGGAAAAGAACCTTTGGATTCGGATCGGGCCTTTCAGAATTTTTGGCCTTCCCATGAAACAGAGGAAGGACATGTCTATCATAAAACTGCTTTTCAACAATTGGATCCCGATTCCATTTTGCACTTTATCGCCTTTATGCTACCGGGCAAATACGACACCCGTTTCGACGCCGCTGGAAATGCGTTGGCCTTGCTTCAAACACGTTTGAATGCCCATCAAAAGGAAAAAATATCGCAGTTCATAGACACTTTAACTTCAGAGATTGGTTCGGCCTTGATTCCAGCCTTTTGGCCTATGATCACAGAGAAAAGTGAGGATTGGAATCTATTGGAAGGCAACTATTCCTTCAGTTTTAAAAATCACCCAGGCGCCTTTCACAATGGAGGAATCTGGCCGGTTTGGATGGGACTTTTCTGTTGGGGATTGGCCAAAAACGGCATGCATGGAGAAGTGAAGAACATCATTTCTACATTTGTCGATGTCGTAAGGGAAAAACCGGATTGGAATTTTCAGGAATACATCCATGGGAAGACATTGGCTTTGGGTGGTAAGACCCAAATGGGATATACCGCTTCGGGAATTGTTTTCATGAAATTAGCTTTACATCTTTCGGAATAATACCCATGATAGGTGACGACATTCAATATCATTCGGATTACGAATTGGCGGTGTCGCAATTGCTTCCATCTATTGAACAAAAACTAAAGGAACAGGAAAGAATCGTGATCGCCATTGGAGGTGAATCTGGGTGTGGAAAAAGCTCGTTGGCGAAGGTACTTTCCGTACAATTGGAGCAGTTAACAGGGACGGAGCCCTATACCCTGCATAGCGATGATTACTTCAAATTACCGCCAAAAGATAATCACGAGGCACGATTGAAAGATTTTTCTAGGATCGGTCCCGAGGAAGTGGATTTGGAGTTATTGGATACGCATTCAGAATTGTTTAAAAATGGGGTAAAAAACATTACCAAACCCTTGGTCGATTATGAAAAAAATGAAATTCTTAAAAAAACGATAACGATTTCGTTACGAAATTCGCTGATTATTGAGGGAACTTACGCGATTTTATTAAAAAATACAGATATTAGAGTGTTTATGGAGGCTACATTCCGTGACTCGGAAAATCGGAGAATTGGCCGTGATCGTGATCCCATAAATGAATTCAACAATAGGGTTCTTGAGAAAGAACATACAATCATAAAAGCGCATAGGGAATTGGCCGATTTTGTGATTTCCAAATCGCTTCAACTAACGTACAAGACCAAAAAATATGATTAAGAAACCGAGACTCTCCTTTTGGCAAATCTGGAATATGAATGTTGGATTCTTTGGGATTCAGTTTAGTTTCGGATTGCAACAAACAGCCGTTAACCCTATATTTTCTTTTTTAGGGGCAGATCATGGGGAACTCCCTCTCTTGAATTTAGCCGGTCCGGTAACGGGTTTGCTTATTCAACCAATCATAGGGGCCATAAGTGACAAAACTTGGCTGCCTAAATGGGGCGGTAGAAGAAAGCCTTTTTTCTTAATCGGTGCAATATTGGGAAGTCTGTGTTTGTTTGCTTTCCCTTTCAGTTCACATCTTTGGTTTGCCGTAGGTCTGTTATGGATTCTCGACGCTGCCAATAATACGGCCATGGAACCTTATCGCGCCTTTGTAGGGGACAAACTCAATGACGATCAGCTAACGTTTGGTTATCAGATGCAAAGTCTCTTTGTGGGTGCCGGAATTACCATCGCTAATTTCTCCTTATTCTTATTTCAGGATTGGTTCAGCGTTCCAGTGGACGAAGCAACAGCGCTCTGCAGCACTGCATCAGAATCGGTATCGGCTATTCCCAAATGGGTGTATTACTCCTTCTTTTTAGGCGCCATTGCTTCCATCACTACAGTACTTTGGTCCAACTGGAAAACACCCGAAATTCCGCCTTCTGAAGAAGAACTCGAGGAAATCAAGGAATTCAATAAGGACAAACCATCGCCATTAATCCAGATTTTAAGCGTTCTTTTTGTTATTCTCTCCCTTCCAACCGCTTTAGGATTTGCCATAGGCTATGCGGTTCCTAGCCTATTTGAGAATATTAACCTTTTGGTGATTATCATCCTCATTATTGCCATCATCTGGTTGTACTATCTCTATCGCCTGATAAAGAAGAATCCAGACAAACCAAGCATTAAAAAATTAGGGGATCTATTGAACCCTTTTATTGAAGCAGCCGACGCAATTGGGGAAATGCCCAAAATGATGTGGAAATTATCCGGTGTTTATTTCTTCCAATGGTATGCATTATTCATTTACTGGCAGTTTATTACCCCAATGCTACGATCTAGCTTTTTGGGTATTTCAAATGATGATCAGGAGAAGTTCGACGGTATTATGGAAGCCTGTAAAGCAGGTGAAGCGGTAAGTGCTGCTGACACCTCCTTTGCTCAAAATATTCAACTTTTATCGGAACAGGCGCTTGCACAAACAGGATTGATGAATGGAACCTATAATTTGGTTACTATGCTGGTAGCATTAGCACTGGTTCCCTTCGCCAAGAAATACGGTTCCCGATCGGTATATGTGAGCTGTCTGTTTTTATCAGCTGCAGCTATGATAAGCATGCCCTTCATTACAGATAAATACATGTTATTAGCTCCTATGGTGTTATTCGGAATAGGATGGGCTGCCATGATGGGTATTCCTTATTCTATGGTATCTAAAGTAATACCAGAGGATCGAAGAGGAGTTTATATGGGTATTGTAAACATGATGATTGTAATCCCCATGTTGATACAAACTGTTTCTTTTGGCCCCATAATTAAACATTTATTGGGTAATGATGCTGTAAACGCCATCATATTTGGTGGAGTTTTCTTTGCCATAGCAGCAATCCTTGCATTGCGACTAGGAGGATCTAAAACAGAATAGCGTATGAAAAACTTTGGTATAAAGCTTTCCCTTTTTATTATCTACTTCGTATTCGCAGCGTTATTGAATAGCGTTGGGTATCTGGTAGAACGCTCGCAAGAAGTGTACGGCGTTTTAAAACAGGACGCTGCCTATTTAGAGCTATTCAAGGATCTTTCTATTGCACTGGTTTCCTTCCTAATTGGTTCATTCCTACCCAAGCTAGGTTATAAAAAAGGAATGCTTTTAAGTTTGGCCTTCGTGTTTTTTGGATGTATTGGGATGTACTATGGCAATTCTTTCTGGGCAGTTAAAATATTATTCGCGATTACGGGGATGACCTTTGCCATTGCAAAAGTAGCCGTGTATGCCCTTATCGGTCAGGTAACAGATACCAAAGAAGGGCATAGTCAATTGATGAGCTATATAGAAACAATTTTCATGGTAGGGATCATATTTATGTACTTGGTGATGCCTACGTTTATAGATGAAAATGATCCTGATGCTTGGTTGCAAGGTTACTTGCTTATGGCCGTACTTATTGCCGTTTCCTTTTTCATCATTCTGTTTTCTAAATTCAATCTTCAAGTTGAAGCTAAAAATACGACCGTCCGCCAGGACTTCAATGCCATGTTCCGGCTGTTCAAAAAACCATTCATTTGGCTTTTCGCCCTTTTTGCCTTTTTCTACGTAATGACCGAACAGGGAATCATGACCTGGCTGCCTACCTTCAACAAGGAAACCCTTCATCTCGATCCCAAATTAGCCAATCAGATGGCTGTTATACTTATGGGATCCATAGCTCTCGGGAGATTTCTCACTGGGATTATGGTCAAAAAAATAAAGTGGATATACCTTACGGTAGCTGGAGTAATTTTAGCAGCTATCCTTGTGTTACTTGTGTTACCCATGGCAAGTAATGTACCCAATATAGAAGTAAGCACCATAGGTGATTTACCGCTAGTTTCGTTCCTATTCCCTATGATCGGGCTATTCTTGGCGCCATTATATCCATTGATTAGTTCAACCGTATTATCGAATACAGAAAAGGACCAACACAGTTCCCTTGCTGGAATCTTAACTTTCTTTTCGGCCATAGGGGGAACGTTGGGGTCGGTAATCATTGGAAACCTGTTCGACACGCTCGGTGGGAATAAGGTATTTTACCTTTCACTCATTCCCATGGCCATCATCCTTGTCGTCCTTTTCAGATTGAATAAACTAGCCAAAGCGTAACGTGACATTAATTCGAGTCGACATAGAGAAAACATTACAACTTCTTCTGGCCCAAGAAGACACCGATGGTGATAAGAAAATCACTGTTGAGGATCAAGGCCCCAAGAAGTTTGTGATCTCTTCAGAATCGGGTTCGTACACTGTGCAAGGCACCTACCCACTTTCCAACTTATTGCAGGAATTGGTCATAGCCAAAAATGAAGGCAAAACCGAACTGGAAATAGATCCTTCAAAAATTGAAGAACTTCCCGTACAGCGTATCTCTCGAATGATTCACAATTACTATTGGAAAGGCCTTACTCGTAGCATGGACGCCCATGGTATTGAAGCCCTGTTGGCAGATACCAAAAACAAAACCATAGAAAATGAGGTGCTCACTGTATATGTCCCCTTCGGTGATACCTTGGCTGTAAAATATTATACCGAATTACAACGGCAATTACCCTTGCAAGTGGTTCGGCTTCCGCAAAACATTACTCCTGCCTACGTAAAAAGTTTGAATGCCAACAGTGGAATCCTTTCTTTGAAACTTTCGGAAAAGAATGGTGCCATAAGAGGAGAGCCTTTTGTTGTGCCCGGAGGAAGGTTCAATGAAATGTACGGTTGGGACAGCTATTTTGAAGCGGTTGGATTATTGCTCGATGGAAGGGTCGATCTTGCCCTAGGAATGGCGAATAATTTTCAGTATCAAATTCAGCATTACGGAAAAATCCTAAATGCCAATAGGTCTTACTATTTAACACGAACACAACCCCCGTTTTACAGTAGTATGATTTCCGAAGTTTTTGAACATACCCAAGATAAGAAATGGTTGAAGAGTCATTTGGAAACCGCTATCCTGGAATACGAAACCGTTTGGATGGTGATGGGCAAGCGACTTACGTCCAATGGTCTAAATCGCTACTTGGCCGAAGGGATTGGCATGCCGCCAGAAGCCGAAGAAGGGCATTTTCACCACGAAATCGAAATGCATGCCAAGAAAGCGGGTATGCCTTTGGAAGATTATGAAATGCGATATGCTCAAGGCACCCTAGAAAATCTAGCCTTAGACGATTATTTCGTGCATGATAGAACGGTTCGGGAATCTGGACATGACACTTCGTATCGCTTGGAAGGCATTTGCGCCGACCTCAATTTGGTAGAGCTCAATGCCATGCTCTACAAGTATGAAACGGATTTCGCTTCGCTAATAGAAACTCATTTTGACGATTCCTTCAAAATCGACACTCAGATATACACCTCCCAGTATTGGACGGACAAAGCCATGGAACGTAAAGCACGGATGGATCAATACCTTTGGAACAAAGCCCAAGGTATGTACTTCGATTACAATATTGAAAAGGAGATGCCGCATGTTTTTTACTCAGCAACAGGGTTAATGCCCCTTTGGGCTCAAATGTGTTCTCAGGAACAGGCAAAACAACTGGTGGAAAACTTACTGCCTAAATTGAAGGAAGCCGGTGGTGTGGCTTCTTGCGATCGCGATAGTCGTGGTGAAATATCGGCTGGACGCCCGCAAAAGCAATGGGATTATCCTAATGGATGGGCTCCTCATCAAATGATGATTTGGAGAGGACTTCAGAACTATGGGTTCCATGAAGAGCAGCAAGAACTCATTTACCGTTGGCTCTACATGATTACCCGCAATGCGGTCGATTACAACGGAACCATCCCAGAAAAATACGATGTGGTAAGTGCCACACACAAAGTATTTGCAGAATATGGAAATGTAGGAACAGAATTCGAATACATCACCACCGAAGGCTTTGGTTGGATGAACGCTTCTTTTCAATATGGTGTTTCCCTGTTGGATGAAGCCTATTTACATAAACTCAATGATTTGGTTCCTCCCAAGGAACTATTCCCCCATTAATGAAAGACGAACAAAGAGACATAGATATCCTAAGTATAGGAGAAACATTAATAGATTTTATTGGTACACAAGTAGAAAAACCAATTAAGGAAACCAAGGATTACCATAGATATCTGGGCGGATCGCCCACCAATGTAGCGATGAACATGGCTCGCTTGGGCTTAAACGTGAAGATGGTGGCTACCGTGGGAAATGATGGCTTTGGCGATTATATCCTGAAACGGTTTCGTGAAGTAGATATCGATACTTCAGATGTAAGGGAAATCGATGGTATTCCTTCTACGGTGATTTTTGTTAACCGAACTACGGGAACCCCTGAATTTATTCCCATGAGAGGGGCGGACTGCCACATTGAAAGTGGACAAATCACCCTGAGCACGCTCGATAGAACCCGAATCTATCATACGAGTTGCTTTGCGTTGAGTCGTTCCCCAGCCCGGGAAACCATTTTGGAAATTGCCCAAAAAGCACATGACGCGGGTTGCCAACTGAGTATTGACATTAACTATTCGAAAAAAATATGGCCCAATACCCAAGAGGCATTGGAAACCATTAAGAAATATTGCGCATTGGGTCCTTTGGTGAAGGTAAGTCAAGACGATATGGATCGCTTGTTTGGTAGAGGGATGAGCCACGAAGAAATTTTTACTAATTTACACAAATTAGGAGCCAAGCTAGTATGCCTTACTTTGGGAAAAGAAGGTGCGAAGCTAAGCGAACAAGGCAAGCCGATCTTGGAATTATCCGCCCTAAAAGTGGATAAGATCATGGACGCTACGGGTGCGGGAGATGCCTTTTGGAGTGGATTTTTATTTGCTTGGATCAAAGGAAAATCCAATCAGATATGCATGGAAACCGCCTTGAAGATGGCGGCCATCAAATTGCAAAACGTGGGCAGAATCCCCGACTACGCCCTTATAATATCGAGTATATTGAATAACTAACTTTTGAACGTATGATGACAATTGTAACCTTTTTGGCTTTTACCATCCTTGTAGGGGTAATTTCTTACCTAGCTACACGAAAAACCAATGAAAATACTTCCGACGGGTATTTCTTGGGAGGTAGAAGTTTAACAGCAGGCGTTATTGCTGGATCGCTCTTACTTACGAATTTATCCACAGAGCAAATCGTTGGTTTAAACGGTTCCGCTTACGAAAGTGGATTGTCCGTTATGGCATGGGAAACCCTTGCTGCCATCGCCATGGTAGTGACGGCTCTTTTTCTATTGCCTCGTTATCTAAAAGGTGGATTAACAACGGTACCACAATTCTTGGCCAAACGTTTCGACGTGTCCACCAAAACAATTACCTCTGGCTTGTTCTTAACCGGTTACGTGGTCGTGCTTTTGCCTGTTATCCTGTATTCGGGTTCGGTAGCGATTAGTGGTATGTTCAACGTTCCGGAAGCTTTTAATATCAGTGAGGGTCAATCCATTTGGCTTTGTGTTTGGGGAATAGGGATCATTGGTTCCATCTACGCCGTTTTTGGAGGGTTAAAGGCAGTAGCGGTTTCAGATTCCATAAATGCGATTGGGTTATTGATTGGTGGGCTTCTCATCCCCGTTTTCGGACTGATGCTTATTGGGGATGGAAGTGTTATGGAAGGCATTAACATTTTGACCACCGAGAACCCTGATAAATTCAAATCTATCGGAAAACCGACGGACCCTGTTCCGTTCCATACGATTTTCACGGGAATGATGCTTGTACAGTTATTCTACTGGGGAACCAATCAGCAAATCATTCAACGTGCTTTGGCTGCCAAGAACTTGGCCGAAGGACAAAAAGGACTGTTATTGGGGTCTTTCATTAAGATATTGGGACCTATTATCGTAGTCTTACCAGGAATCATAGCCTATCATATGTTTAGCGGTGGATTGGACAGTGTAGATCAAGCATATCCAAGATTGGTAGCCGAGGTATTGCCTCCCGTATTTTTAGGATTCTTTGCAGCGGTGATGTTTGGTGCAATTTTAAGTTCCTTTAATAGTGTACTGAACAGTTCCGTAACCCTATTCGGAATAGATATTTACAAACAGCATATAAATCCGGAAGCCGATGAAAAGCTTGTGGTAAAACAAGGAAAGCGATTCGGTCTTTTATTAGCACTAGCTTCCATGTTCATTGCTCCGTTTATTGCCGATGCCGGTAGTCTCTTCGATTACCTTCAAGAGATCAACGGAATCTATAGTATCCCAATTTTAACCATCATTATTGTGGGATACCTCACCAAAAGAGTCCCTGCAATTGCAGCTAAGATTGGATTACTTTCCGGTTCCATTCTTTATATCATTAGTCAATTTATTTTGCAACCACGATTTGTAGAAAAAGCACTTAATGAGGCAAAGGCCAATGGCATTACCGATGCCGCCGAGTTGGCAGCCATAGAGTCACAAGCGTATTTCGGGTTGCATTACTTGGATGTCATGGCCATATTGTTCCTATTCAATGTGGCGATCATGTTGCTCATCGGTAAGTTTAGACCGCGCAAGGAACCTTACGTTCAGGAATACACGAAACAAGTGGATATTACACAATGGAAATTTGCAAGACCTGTAGGTATTGCCATTATCATCATTGTGGCAAGTGTCTATATCTACTTCAGATAATAGAGAAGCAAAAAAAATCCCTTGACGATGTCAAGGGATTTTTTCTAAGCGGCCAAACGACCTTTTAATCGTTTCTCGATCTTTTGTTTTATGACCGTGAGACGCTTCATTAAATCCATTAACTGTGCGTCTTTATTCTTTTTATATATTTCGTTTATTCCTAGAATTAATCTTTTTACCTCGCGTGAAGCTTCGATGCGTTCACTGGTCGTCTTAAACGTCATTTTACGTTGTTCGAATTCCAAGGCCTGATCTAGTATATCCATACAATCGTATTTGTAATAGTTAAACTTAGAGAAAATACATCCTCGTTCTTGGCAAAGATACGTTCTACCCCGCTTATTGCCTTTTGTTTAAACAGAATTTTAACATTGTTAAACATAATAATTTTACTGTTTTCAAAAGGTGTATATTTACGTAAACTAACTACGTGAAAACCCTCGCATTTCTCTTGTTTCTCGTACTCAGCCTTCCCTCCTACGGACAAATCCTAAATGCGGAGTCCCTGCGGAAGGTCACAGACACCTCCGGCTGGTCGGGTTCAGCAAGTGCACATTTCGCATTAAAACGAAATGTAAACGACTTTGTGATCCTCGGGAGCGACGTCCATGTTCAGTACAAAATGAAGGAACATTTGTTCATCTTCAAAAATGATATCAACTTTCAGAAAATTGAAGGAAACAAGTTCGAAAACAGCGGTATTACGCACCTACGACACAACAACCGCTTCCATGACAGAATCGCTTGGGAAATCTTTGCCCAAGGCCAATACAACAAAGTAAGCCTTATCGACTTTCGGGGATTGTTGGGAACCGGACCCCGATTTAAACTCACCACATCCGAAAATTATAAGTTCTATCTAGGGACATTGATCATGTATGAACACGAGGAGACAGCGGATAATTTTACGCCCCTACAACGTGATCTTCGAGGAAGCTGCTATCTTTCATTCAGTCTCTATCCCACCGAGCGTATTTCTCTCGTTAGCACCACCTATTACCAACCGCTTTTAAAAGAGGTATCCGACTACCGTTTATCGAGCCAAAGCTCCTTAGCAGTGGAACTTTTTGGTGGGTTCGACCTTAAGTTAACCTACACCTTTGTCTACGACGCGGTTCCCGCCTTGGGTATTCCCAATTCACAGTACGATTTTAGGACCGGAATTAGCTATTCCTTTAATTGACATTTTTCTAAAAACTTTCGTAAGGGTGAGCCTACAAATAAGACTACTTCCCTATCTTTACCCAATACAAATAACCCTACTGTTTTTAGTATAAGGCAGTTAAAAGAAAGAATATGTCGTATTACGATCCTAAAGACCTCAGAAAATTTGGGAATATTACCGAATGGAGCGAAGAATTGGGGACCAAATTTTTCGATTATTACGGAAAGGTCTTCGAAGAAGGAGCCCTTACGGCCCGTGAAAAATCCCTTATTGCTTTAGCGGTAGCCCATACTGAGCAATGCCCGTATTGCATCGATGCCTATACCAAGGACGGATTGCAGCGCGGGGTAACCAAAGAGGAAATGATGGAAGCCGTTCACGTAGGTGCCGCCATTAAAGGTGGAGCCACCTTGGTTCATGGGGTAATGATGATGAACAAAGTAAACAAGTTGGACGGTTAGTCTTAACTTACAAATAGTATGCATTAGGAAATCAACGTATGACCAAGATAAAAACACAATCCCTGCACAAAAGGGAGAGCGAATTGGCCAATGCAAATAGGCAATTGGAAATCCTGTCCAATGGAATCTTCCAAAACGGGGAACTTCCCACTTTTGCCGAAAAAATAAAGGAAACCCAGCAGTTTCCATTGCGCCCCAAAAAACTGGAAATTCTACAGATCAATGTAGGATACATGTGCAATCAGGTATGTGAGCATTGCCATGTAGATGCCGGTCCCGATCGTAAAGAGATCATGACCCGAGAAACGATGGAGCAATGTTTGGAAGTGATTCGCAATACGGGTGCCCATACCCTGGACCTTACTGGGGGAGCGCCAGAAATGAACCCAGACTTTAGATGGTTCGTAGAAGAAGCCAGCAAGGCAGGAATCAAGGATTTTATTGTGAGGAGCAACCTGACTATCATTAGGGCCAATAAAAAATACTACGATCTTCCAGAATTCTTCAAAAAACACAATGTGCATGTAGTAAGTTCCATGCCGCACTGGACCCGAGGAAAAACCGATAAACAACGTGGAGATGGAGTGTTCGATGCTTCCATAAAAGCCCTACAGGAATTAAATGCCGTAGGTTATGGTATGCCCGATAGTGATCTTCGCTTGGATCTGGTGTACAACCCTAGCGGCGCCTTCCTTCCAGGAGACCAAGCCAGCATGGAGAAGGATTTCAAAAAAGCATTGATGGAAGATTTTGGAATTCAGTTCCACAATCTGTTTGCCATTACCAACCTTCCCATTTCACGTTTTCTGGATTACCTTATTGCCAGTGACAATTATGAAGATTATATGTATTCGTTGGTAGAGGCGTTTAATCCTTCGGCAGTAGCGAATGTAATGTGCACCAATACCATTTCGGTAAGTTGGGATGGTTGGTTATACGATTGCGATTTCAACCAGATGCTGGGATTGCAGGTTGCCAGCAAGGTGAAACACATTAGCGAATACAACGAAGAAATCCTGAACAATAGAAATATCATTATCTCCCAACACTGCTACGGATGTACCGCTGGTGCTGGAAGTAGCTGCCAAGGGACCGTAGCGTAATTCTGAAGTATTCCAGATGAAGTTCTATTTCTTCATAGCATTATTTTGTTGTGCCACTGTAATGTCGGCTCAAAAAAAACTGGATAAAGTATTAAACCAATACAACACCCACAGTATCCCCTATATTTCGGTAGAAGAGCTGAAAATGCAACAAGCACAAGGAGAAGTGGTTGTCTTAGATTCCAGGGAACCCAAAGAATACGAAGTAAGTCATATTGAAGATGCCCAGTTAGTGGGCTACACCCATTTTTCTATCGATACCATTACCGAAAATATTAAAGACAAAGACACGCCCATTGTGGTGTACTGTTCTTTGGGGATCCGTTCTGAGGAAATTGGGGAAAAACTAAAAAAAGCAGGGTTTACGCAGGTAAAAAATCTATATGGGGGTATTTTTGAATGGAAAAACAAAGAATATCCCGTATTTAATCTATCCGAAAAAGAAACCGACAGCGTACACACTTGTACCAAGCCTTGGAGCAAATGGCTGAAGAAAGGAATAAAAGTTTATGACTAAGGATCTCCTCCTCATTTTTACCCGAAATCCCGAATTAGGAAAGTGCAAAACCCGATTGGCAGCCACCATTGGCGATGAAGCTGCATTGGATATCTATAAATTCCTTTTGCATCATACCGTTTCCATTACCCAACACCTCAAGGTGGAGAAACAGGTGCATTACTCGGTCAAGATTCGGGAAAACGATCTTTGGGACGAAGCTGTTTACAACAAAAAACAGCAATACGGAGACGATCTCGGTCTGCGTATGATGCATGCTTTTGAACAAGGCTTTGCCGAAGGTTTCGAACGGATTATCATCATCGGAAGCGATCTCTACGATCTTTCGCAAAGCGATCTTGAAAAGGCATTTTCGGCCCTAAATGATCATGATTATGTGGTGGGTCCCGCCGAGGACGGCGGATATTATCTGTTGGGAATGAAACGACTTAAACCCGAACTCTTCCTCGATAAAAAATGGGGGACTTCCGCTGTTTTAAAAGATACTTTAGCTAATTTAGATCATGAGAACGTTTACCTACTTCCCGAACGGAACGACGTAGACTACTACGAGGATATTAAAGATATTGAGGCTTTCCAGCCCTTTTTAACACATTTGAAAACAGAATGAAGAAATACATAGAAGAATCGGCAGAATTCTTGGTGTCCCGTGGATTCGATTCGCCCGAAATTGGAATCATCCTAGGCACCGGATTGGGACAGATCGTAGAACAAGTGGACATCATTGCCGAAGTGAGCTACAACCATATTCCCAACTTCCCAACAGCCACGGTCGAATTTCACAAGGGAAAATTGATCTACGGTAACCTATCCGGAAAACGCGTCATCCTTATGCAAGGCCGTTTTCACCTATACGAAGGCTATTCATTGAACGATGTTACCTTCCCTGTCCGTGTAATGCACGAATTGGGCATTAAAAAATTATTGGTAAGTAATGCCTCTGGAGCCATTAACCTCAACTTCAAAAAAGGGGAAATCATGCTTATCGATGATCATATCAATTTACAAGGCAGCTCTCCTTTGGCTTTTAAAGGCGTAGAACAATTGGGAGAACGCTTTGTGGATATGAGTGCTCCCTACAATACGGAAATGAACGCCGCCATAGAGCAGATTGCCCAAGATCAAGGAATCACCCTTCACAAGGGAGTGTATGCAAGCGTTGTAGGCCCGCAATTGGAAACCCGGGCAGAATACCGCTATTTAAAAATCATTGGTGCCGATGCCGTGGGTATGAGCACCGTGCCAGAAATCATCGTGGCCAATCATTTGGATCTTCCTGTTGCCGCCATTTCGGTGCTCACGGACGAGTGTGATCCGGATAATCTAAAACCCGTGGACATTCCCGAAATCATTGCCATGGCAGCCAAGGCAGAACCTGATATGATCGCCATTTTCACCGAATTAATAAAACAATTGTAAATTTCCGTAAAGAAAAGTGGTTTCTTCCGACAAAATCACTTATTCTTGAAGACCAAATAATACATATGAGTTACTTAGAGACTACGATAGATGTTTACAAAGAAGCCGCATTAACCCCAGATGTTGGCCTTTGTTGTACCACCAACCCTATTTGGGAACTTCCCGGACTAAAAATCCCCAAGATCATGCAGGAAATGAACTATGGTTGCGGAAGTACGGTACATGCGCGTGATTTAACAAACAACCCCAAAGTATTGTACGTGGGCGTTGGTGGTGGAATGGAATTGCTACAGTTCTCATACTTTTCCCGTCAGAAAGGTGGTGTGATTGGTGTCGATGTGGTAGATGAAATGCTGGAAGCTTCCCGTAAGAATTTTAAGGAAGCGGAAGCACAAAACGATTGGTTTAAAAGTGAATTCGTAGACCTGAAAAAAGGGGATGCCATGAATCTCCCTGTAGAAGACAATAGTATAGACGTAGCAGCACAAAACTGCCTGTTCAACATATTCAAAGAAGAGGATCTTAAAAAGGCCATCGAGGAAATGTACCGCGTGTTAAAGCCACATGGCCGTTTGGTAATGAGCGATCCTACGTGTGAGCAACCTATGAATGAAACCTTACGCAACGATGAGCGTCTTCGTGCTTTATGTTTAAGCGGAAGTCTCCCGATTAAGGACTACGTTAAGGCCTTGACCGATGTAGGCTTCGGAACCATCGAAATCCGTGCGCGTAAGCCTTACAGAATTCTGGACCCCAAGAACTATCCAACCGATGAGTTGATCTATATAGAATCCATCGAAGTAGCTGCCATTAAAGACCCCATGCCAGCCGACGGCCCTTGTGTCTTTACCGGTAAAGCCGCCATTTACTTTGGTGAGGAAGAATATTTGGACGACCAGAACGGACATATTTTATTGAAAAATCAACCCATTGCTATTTGCGACAAAACTGCATCCAACCTTGCAGGGTTGGGTAGGGACGATATCTACATTAGCGAATCGACCTTCCATTACGATGGTGGCGGATGTTGCTAAGAATACACATACTCCAGAATACGTATAAGTAGGTATAGGTTTTCCTTTCAGGAATATATTGTTTAGTGTTCCCCGATCAACTATAATCGAATCGCAAGATTTTGAACTGGAAATTAATGCATAAGCTTTTTATCGCGTGTTGTTTTTTAATGACCACATTTATCTACGGTCAAGAAACCACCGGACAATTGGAAGGTAAGATTACCAATGCCTCCAACGAACCTATAGACATTGCCACTGTGGTGGTTACGGATACCGAAACCAACTTCGCCTACGGTGCCATATCACAGCCTTCAGGCTATTATAGTGTCCATAGTTTACCTCCCGGAAATGCATACAGGATAGAAGTGAGTTTTCTAGGGTATGAAACCGCGGTCGTCGAAAATGTACAGATCAATTTAGGGGCGGTGACCCATCAAAATATCGTTTTGAAGTCGGCATCCAGTGAATTGGAAGAAGTACTCATTACCGTAAACGGTTCCCAATTAAGAAAAACCAACGAGCAGCTTATAGGAAGCGACCTCATAAAGGCTACGCCCACCATTAATAGAAGCATACAAGACCTTACGCGAAATTTACCCGAGGCCAATCTCAATTCCTTTGCAGGAGCTAGCAATCGCTTCAACAACCTCAATATTGATGGTATTGGCAACAATGATGTGATCGGTTTTCAGGAACCCTCCAGTGGTGCCTCTGGCTCTACCGCCAATGGAACACCCGGAAGTTTATCCCGTACACAACCTATCGGTTTTGGAGCCATAAAGCAGCTTTCCATAAAAACAACCCCTTTCGATGTGAGTATCGGGAACTTTACCGGAGCCAACATCAATGTGGTGACCAAAACGGGGACCAACAACACCAAAGCCGAAGTCTATGCCTTTGGCAACAATCAGCTCACCGTTGGGAAGTTTTCTGATGGAATAGAACAGAACGTAGAAAACTTTTACGATTTTCAGGTGGGTGCCGGAATTGGCGGTGCTTTGAAGCAAGATAAACTGTTTTACTACCTGAATGTAGAACAAGCGAACAGCAACAATCCCGTACTTAATGCCCCGGGAAGTTCGGGATCCAACATCAGTTTGGACATGGTACGTGCTATTGCCAATCGCTTGCGTGAACGCTATAATTACGATCCAGGTGCCTTTCATGATGCTTCCATAAAAACGGGAAGTTCTAAGATTTTCTTCCGATTGGATTACAACGCATCCCAAAAGACCAAATGGACTTTGCGGAATAATTTTGTGAGCAGTTTTGCCGATAATCTGGAATGGAACGAATCTATTTTCAACTTCGGAAACCAGGGCTTCCGACACAATAGCGTTGCCAATAGTTTGACTTTAGAATTGAATTCTAAATTCAATGAAAAAAGTACCAACCTACTAAGTATAGGATATAACATTGTTAGCGAAGACCGTGATTTTGATGGTCGGGTGTTCCCACACCTTCAGATTTCTGATGCCTCTAATCGGATCTTTGCTGGTACGTATCGCGAAGCATCGGTCTACGGAACCGATCTTAACACCCTTCAACTCACAGACAAGTTTACCTATACCAAGGACCGACACACCCTTACTTTAGGTGGATTCGCACAATACAATGATGTGGACTACGGATTCCTCTCAGCTTGGAACGGGCGTTGGGAATACAGTTCCTTAGATAATTTCCTAAACGATCTCCCTTCGCGTATTCGTGGGGTATATCGACTGGACAACAACGCTTTCGACTTTGTAAGTGACACTCCTTCTGCCGAAATCGATGTACTGGTAGCAGCACTGTACCTTCAGGATCGCTTTCGGGTGAATGATCGGCTTACCCTAACTGGAGGTATCCGGTTCGATTCTCAATTTCTGTTGGGTGAAATTCCGTTGAGCGAAGAAGTACAACGAACGCCAGAATTCAGTCGTTTCAACAATGAAATAAAGACAAGTCCACACATCAATCCGCGCTTCGGATTTAAATACTTTCTGGACGAAGACCGAAACTACAAACTAAGTGGTGGTTCTGGACTATTTACAGGACGCCTTCCCTATTTGTGGTTTGCATATGCCGAGTACATTTCGGGAACGCAATATTTTAATGTGGATGTACGTCCTTCAGAAACAACGCCTATTGTTGAAAATATACAGGACTTAGCGGGTAACTCGCCCATAGCCGAAATCAATTTGGTGGATACCGATTTTGAATTACCGCGCGAATGGAAAACCAATCTCTCCTTGGACATTACCCTGCCGAAGAAATTCAACATTTCGTTAAGTGGAACCTATACCCAAGTGCTGAAAGGTATTTTCTTTAAGTCCATTAACCGAAGAAATAACATAGGACGTTTCGATGGCGCCGATAATAGGGAATACTTCCTGGAAACGGGTGATGCAGCTAAAATCAACCCCGATTTCACCAATGTCTTTTTGCTGACGAATTCTGAAGAGGGCTATCGTTACAATTTAACCCTAGGCCTTTCCAGATCGACCAAAACCTATGAAACCTATTTGGGGTACACCTACGGAAAAAGCAAGGACATATCGAGTACAGTACGTAATTCTCCAGCAGCAAATTTTGAATGGAACCAGGTCATTAATGCCAACGACCCCGAATTGTCCTACTCCAACTTCGATCTTAGGCATAAGATTATTGCCAATCAGGATTATACCTTTCAGATTAATGATAAAAGCAACTTGTTCGTCTCATTTTTGTACAGCGGAACCTCGGGAAGTCCCTTTTCATTCGTTTACCAGGGAGATTTGAATCGTGATGGTTCTTCACGAAACGACCTCATTTACATTCCAAGGAACGAAAGCGAAATCAACCTAATCGATATTACCGACGGCAATGGCAATGTCGTTAGCACAGCTGCCGAACAATGGCAACGTTTGGATGCCTTTATCAGCAATAATGATTACCTCAATGATAACCGAGGAGGCTATGCCGAACGAAATGCTTCTAAAACACCTTGGAACCACAGATTGGATTCTAAACTGGCCTATGAACTTTCCATTGGGAAAAGTCAGTCATTAGGAATTTCCTTGGACGTTTTCAACGTATTCAACCTCATCAATAAAAATTGGGGACGCTTGGTCTTCGTGCCCAATGTGGTGAACTCCAACTTCAGTTTGTTGCGTTTTCGAGGGATAGAAAACAATGAACCCCAGTTTCAGTTCAGTGTGACGGATGCTACTCCTTGGGTCGTGGATAGTGAAAATTCTCGATGGAAGATGCAATTGGGAATCAACTACAAATTCTAAACAAAAAAAGGAGCCTCATTCGGCTCCCTTTTCGCTAGTGGAATTATGAAAATCTATCCTTTTCGCATATAGATATTTCCTGAAACTGTGTTGAGTACGATCAACTCACTTCCGCCATTTACTGTACCGAGTACCTTGTTACCGCCATACGATTTTCCGTTTTTCGTCTTCATGTCTATATCCAAGTCAGAATAGATCGTTCCTGTTACGGTGCGTGCATCGATTTTGGCCTTGTTCATAGTCACATCCAAGTCGCCACTTACTGTTTTTAGACGAAGATCTCCGCTGTAATTCTTTATAGTGACATCGCCCGATACCAAATCGGTACGCAAAGAACCATTGTACCTGTCAGATTCTACGCTACCTGAGATACTTTTCACCTCGATTTCGGCATTCCTGGGTATGTACACCACATAGTCGATTTCCGTCTCATGGTTGCACCAATTGTCTTTCTTTCTTTTTTGCTCGAAGTACTCCCCAAAGTCTGAGTAAACCTTCAATTCGGATCCCATTTCTTTGGTTTTTAAACTAAAGTATTCATTCCCTTCACCATCGTCTATTTGCACGGAGGCTTCTACTTTGGCTTCGTTCCTATCCCATTGTATGAGTTTAATATTATCTGCAAACTTGAAGTGCAGGAATACCTCTTGGCTGCTGGATACGCTTTCGGTCAACTCTACCGCCCGTTGAGCGAGCAGCTGGCTCCCACCCAACAATAGGAGCGCACATATAATTACCTTTTTCATGATTGATAGTTTTTTAAATTATTTTTTTCTCAAATAGATGTTTCCAACAGAAGAAATTAAACGAATGTCTACTCCGCCACCGTTCAGTTGTCCTTTGATCTTCCGATTGGCCCCTACGATCTTTAATCCATCCTCACGTTCCGGAACCAGATCGAAATTGCTGTACACGGTCCCCATACTGGTTCTCATTTCAACATCTGCCTTGGTGTTTGTAGGTAAGCTTACGTCTATAGTTCCCGTAGAACTCGAAATGGAAATGGGAGCGCTCTGATTTACACTCGTAAACGTTACATCGATGGCACCGGTACTGGTGTTTGCTGTAATCGGTCCCGTAACATCCATCAGTTTAATATGGCCTACATTGGTTTCGATCTCCAACTCTGCCGTAAAGTTCGCAATATTGGCACTTCCCAAATTCCCACAATCTAAGGTTAGATCTATGTTTTTGGGCAAGATTAGGGTAAATCTACTGCGTTGTGTAAAGGGCTTAAGGTCCTTTAATCGCAATGTGCTTCCATCCCTTTCGGTAGCCATTCCGAAGCCCGTGTTATCTACACCACCGGCATACAATGCCGTAAGGCCTTTAGCACGTTCGTCTTCCTTTTCGTTCCCATCAGAATAGCCACTATCCCTTTTTTTACCATCCCGCAGGATAAGCTCTCCCGAGGACCCTATCTCCACGTCTACCGTGGTATTGGTTTCCAGCACTACCCTATTTACTCCACTTAATGAGGTTTTGTATTCTTTTTGGCCCCAAGCAACGCAGGAAAGAAGGAGTGCGATGATACATATACTAATTCGTTTCATAATTGATGTCTTTATTGTTTTACATAAGTGTTATAATCCCTTCATTCGCTCGATCTTTCACAAAATTTGGCGTCTCAGTATGCTCCAAAAGCTTTTGCATAGGAGCCAGCGCGCGTTTTTCCTGAACATCTACCAAGAATTGAATGACGGCAATCTGAATGTTGGGGTTGGTTTCGTTGGTTAGTGATTTTATAAAGGCGTCTTTTACTTTTTCGTTTTCTGAATATCTTGACAAAGCCTCCACAGCAGCCAATCGTACGTTTACATTGCCATCGAAATGAAGCCTATCGATAAGTGCTTCGAGTACCTCTTCGTCCGGAGCAGCAATATCTTCGGTATAATTAACCGCCTGAATTCGCTTGCTTACCGAACGGTTGTCCAGCATGGCCAGCATCATATCCTGCTTCAATTGGGTAGCCTCAAGGCGTAATTCGGCAATCTGGGCATCATTCTCACTTCCTTTTTGAAAACTGCCCCAAGCATATCCTGCGATAAGGATAAGTACAGAAGCCGCAATTTGAAAGGCCATCTTCCATGGGAATTCCTTGGTTTCCTTTCTACCAATGGTATAGCGCTGCAAAGATTTCTCTTCTTCCAAAAATTCGATGAAATTCCCCCGTACACGATCACTGGGCACGGCATCTTCCACCTCGTTGAACACCTCCAACATCTGCTGCGTCTCCGCTACCTGTCGCTGACATTGTTCGCAAGAGGCCAAGTGTTCCTTCATAGCGATTTCCTGCTGGGTGTCCAGATCTCCTTCCAAAAAGGGGATTATCTTATTTTCTACTTCGTTGCACTTCATGATAATTGATTTTCGAAATACAGTGTTTTCATTTTTTTTATGACTCGATGTACCCTTGTCTTCACCGCCGTTTCATTGCTTCCAATGACTTCGGCAATCTGCTGGTACTTCATCCCTTGAAACCGGCTCATCACAATGAGTTCCTTTTCTTCCTTCTTCAGTTTATTGAGCACCAAATGCAAGCGTTTTACTTCATCGGTTCGGTCGTCCTTTCCGTCCTCATCTACAATTGCCAGTTGTTCTACCGGTACATTAGATCGATGCTTTTCCTTTTCTATATGATCGTGGAAGAGGTTTCGCGCTATGGTAAAAATCCATGAAGCAAACTTTCCGCCACTATAGGAAGAACGGTACCGCAAGGCCTTGTAAAACACATTCTGTGTAAGATCTTCGCAAAAAGCAGCATCCGGTTTCATCTTAAAAAAGAAGTTGTAGATCCATTCATGGTAGCGATCGAAAAGGATCGTCATGGCATCCAAATCACCGTGGGCTACACTTTGCATTATTATTTCATCACTTTGATGCTTCAAGGCTTTGCTGGCTAGTATCGGTATGAAGACCGTGGTTAGATAAAAAGGTTACATTTTTCTGTAAATTTTCTTCAAGTTACTGAAAGTTTGGCGCTAAAAACCTACTAATATCAGGGCTTTACTTATTTTTAGAACAGATGGAAAGAACTTTTGAATGCAACGAGACGGCTACCTTCAACTTTTTTTTGGAACAGGAATTGTATCCCGTAACATCCAAAACCTATTTTTTTACGTACATACCCATAACTGAAACAAAATGAAATATATCATCCCCTTATTTCTTTTATCCATGATTCTTACTTCCTGTGGTGGAAGTAAAAAAGCAGTGGCTACTTCACCTAAAACGGATACTCCCATAGTGGTAGCCGATACCGTTGTGGCCCAAGAAGTGATTAAGGACACTATTGTTATCGATGTCTCAGAACCCGATATAGATCAGGAAACCGGAGTGGAAATTACAATGGAAGAAGAAACGGTACCCGATAACACAGAAATGGTCGAAGTTTTTAATCATTCGGTATGGAATTCCTTGTTGAAGAATCACGTTTCTATAGAAGGAAATGTGAATTATGAAGGATTTCGCCAAAATCGACACGCCTTACGCGAATACATTGCTTCTTTAGGTGCCCAAATGCCTACCGAAGATTGGTCGCAAGAGGATCGTCTGGCCTACTGGATGAACGCCTACAATGCCATGACAGTGGACCTTATTTTAAGAAATCTTCCCTTGGAAAGCATAAAGGATATTGACAAACCGTGGAACCAACGTTTATGGAAGCTGGGCAGCAAATGGTATAATTTGGACGAAATAGAACACCAAATCCTCCGTAAAATGGATGAACCGCGTATTCATTTCGGGATTAACTGTGCTTCTTTTTCCTGTCCTCCCCTATTGAACGAGGCGTTTACAGCTAAGGAAGTAGATGGCCAATTAGACACCTTGGCCAAACAGTTTGTGAACGATCCACAACGCAATACCATCACGGCGGAGCGTATTCGGATTTCGAAGATCTTCAGTTGGTTTGCCAAAGACTTTAAAAAAGACGGGAGTCTTATCGACTACCTCAACAAAT
Organism: Aureisphaera galaxeae; assembly: GCF_028561275.1. Lineage (GTDB taxonomy): Bacteria > Bacteroidota > Bacteroidia > Flavobacteriales > Flavobacteriaceae > Aureisphaera > Aureisphaera galaxeae. Next base: position 658,380 of record NZ_JAQQTF010000002.1, on the reverse strand, counting down.
ATTCGGAAACCCCAATTAATTCGAATGCCCGAAAAAGCTTTATGGATTACGATTGGGCACTAAACAACTAAAATGAAACTACTGGTAAAAATTGCAGGACTCTCCCTTTTATTGCTCTCCTTACAGAGCTGTGCATTATTTTCAGCTGCAGGACTAAGCACCCAAGGACAACCTATAAAAAAGGTGCAACCCCCTTTACAATCGGCCGCGACTTCGATTGTGGATCACTCCGCTTGGAACACATTGCTCCAAAAGCATGTGACGAACGAAGGATGGGTGAACTACGAAGGATTTCAACAAGAAGAAGCGCAATTGGATGCCTATTTAGCACTTCTCTCCAGCAATTCGCCCAAAAAGGATTGGCCAGTTCAGGAACTATTGGCTTACTATATCAATCTGTATAATGCCCATACGGTAAAACTGATCGTAGACAATTACCCTACACAAAGCATTAAAGACCTCAATGGGCCTTGGACCCGTGGAATCGTACCTATTGGAAAACGAAATCTTTCTTTGGGAGGAATCGAAAATGGGATCCTTCGTAAAATGAACGAACCCAGAATACATTTTGCCATTAATTGCGCTTCCATTTCCTGCCCGAAATTGCTGAATGAAGCCTACACAGCGGACAAAATCGAAGAACAATTGGATGCAGTGACCAAAGCCTTCATCAATGGCCCAAAAAATGAGCTTTCGGCAGAGAATCCCAAGCTCTCTTCCATTTTTAATTGGTATGCAAAGGATTATACGGTAAATGGAAAGCAGGATGTGATCGGTTATATAAACCAATATGCCAATCAGAAAATTTCGACCAATGCACCCTTAGAATATTTGGAATACGATTGGAATTTAAACAAGCAATAATATATTTGTTTTATGATTTCGATCGCAATTCCTGTCTTAAACGAAGCCGATGGTATTAAGGATCAGTTGAGCTATTTGCTTACAGCCTGTTCTCCCGAGAATATTTCGGAAATTATCGTTGTAGACGGCGGAAGTACCGACAATACTTCAGAAATCGTTGCTCAATTCATCAACCAGAAGGTATGGCCTTTGAAGTTCCGTTTGTTGACGTCAGAACGAGGCAGGGCCAAACAAATGAATGTAGGTGCTAATGAAGCTACCGGAGACATCTTGTATTTCCTGCATGCCGATTCCTTTCCACCTATGGAATTCGACACGTTTATCTTGGAACAGGTAGAAAAAGGGAACCGAGCGGGTTGTTTTCAAATGAAATTCGATAGTAATCATTGGTGGCTCCGCTTAGCGGGGTGGCTTACCCGTTTTCGATGGCGTGCCTGTCGAGGCGGCGATCAGAGTCAATACATTACCAAAGAACTCTTCGATGAAATTGGCGGGTTCGATGAGCGCTATACCATTTACGAGGACAACATCCTTATCAACGAACTGTACCGCCGTAACGAATTTGTGGTGATTCGCAATTCGTTAACTACTTCTTGCCGACTCTACCGCAAAAAAGGAATTTGGCGCTTACAGTACCATTTTTGGGCGATCTACGTAAAGAAATTCTTCGGAGCCGATGCCGATGAGTTGTACCGCTACTACAAAAAGAATATTGCCTCTTAATACTTCTTCTGTATCTTAGGGAAGTGGAAACCAAAATCGTATTACTGGTTATTCTATTGGTAATTGGTGCCTTGCAGGGTATTACCTATGGGATTATCCTTTGGCGTACCAACACCATCCACAAAATAGCCAATCGGTTTCTAGCGACCATTCTCTTTTTCTTTTCGTATCGCCTTTTGGCGGAAACGCTCTACTTCTTCGGATTGGGACGTTACGATACTTGGTATTATTTCCTGTTGGAATTCAATTGGATCTACGGTACCCTCATCTACTTCTTCGCCCTGAGTTACATAAACCCAAACTTTCGGTTGCGGCGTAAGGACTGGATTCATTTTTTACCGGTCATCATCGAAGTCATCTGGAGTTTCTTCATCAAGGCACAGAATTTTTATTGGGATGGAACACGGGAAAGCCTCACTTGGCTAGGCTATTGGGGCTATGTGATTTGGATGCACTTCCCCACCATGTACGTTATTGGCGGTGCCCTTATCGTGTTTTACGGATCTAAAGCCATTCGCGTACTTAAAAATCCACCCGAAATCCCGGGTTATCGCCTTATTGAAAAAAATATCGTTTGGATACGACGTGTTGTATGGGCGCTGGTTATTTTTTCGGTGTTGTTTACCCTCTTCACGATTATACATTATTTCTTCTTCGACTACGCCTTCAATTTCTTTGGTTATCCCATTTTCGTAACCATGGCGGTCATTACCTATTGGTTGGGGATTGAAGGATTTTCCAGAAGGAATACCATTGCCTTTAAAACGATTGAGGTTCCTTCGGAAAAGGAGATGGAACAACTACGGGGCATTGCTGAAAAGATCAATCAAAAAATGCAAGAAGAACGGTTGTTCAAAAATCAAGAATTGACCGTAGGGCTCCTTTCTGAAGCAATTGAAACCAAATCCTATTTGGTGACCAAAACCTTCACGGTGGTCTTCAAAAAGAAGTTTACCGATTATGTAAACGAACTCCGTTTCGAAGAACTGAAATTCCTTCTTTCGAAACCAGAAAATGAAAAATTCACCCTTCTAAGCCTTGCTTTCGAGGCCGGTTTCAACTCCAAAGCCTCTTTCAACCGTACCGTAACTCGATTAACCGGAAAATCACCCAAACATCTTAAAAACAGTTAATTAAAAGTTTCAATTTTAAAATTGAAACCTACCCTTTTCCTTCAAAACGTTTCATTTTATAAATCGGAACGACTCGCATAGGGTCCATCCCGCATCTTTGCTTTCGAAATCAATAAAAACACAAAATCATGAAAGCAATTGTATATCTCCTATGCCTGTTGAGCACCACTGCAATTACAGCACAAGCGGATTATGGCACCCCGACCGATGCCTCTTTACCTGAAAAGCTGCGGGGTTTGCGAAAGGCCATAGAAGTAAATCATTTCCCAAAGGAAAACGATCCTATTAAAATTGAGAATACCTATTACTGGAAACACGCCACCTCGGTGCTTTGTAGGGAAAGTGAAATTACTGTCATGGAATATGGCGCATACATCTACTACAACGATCAATGGAACCTGAGGCAGGTATATCCCTTAAAAGATTTGGACAAAACCTTCGGTACGAAGAAGCAAATTTTGAATCAGGCGGAACCCTACACTTGGAATAAAAACTGGCGCGTGGGTGAATCCCTTTTTGGCGGATGGGCCCTTTGGTACTTCATCGGCAAAACGGCAGATGGGGAAACTGTATGCGGCTACGAAACTATTAACACCACAGGAAATTTATTAATCACTAAAAACTAAATCATGAAAAAGTTCATCTTATTACTATTGCTATCCAGCACTGCACAAGCACAGACCTTTCAAATAACAGATTCACAAACCTTAACATGGCAAGGAAAGGCTGCTGTGGGTGGGTACACTCCCGAGGGTACTTTGGAAATCGAATCCGCTTCCTTTTCCATAACCAATGAAACCATCGAGGCCTTAACAGTTACGATCGACATGAATACGTTAGAACAGGAAAATACGCAATTACGGAATCACCTACGGGACAAGGATTTCTTTCACATAGCGGAATACCCAACGGCAACTTTTCAGTTATCGAATGCGAGCAAAATTGTTGAAGGAAAAGCACTGCTCACAGGAAAGATGACCATTCGAGGGATCACCCAAACGGAAACCATTGAAGCAGCCATCGAGCAAATGGGAGATCAAATCTTCTTGACGTTTGAACATACCATGGATCGTACAGATTACGATGTGATCTACAATTCCCCTTCTTTCTTCAAGAAGTTGAAAGATCAGGCCATAGCGGATGATTTTGTATTGAAGGGGAAACTCGTTTTTAAGTAAACTTGATAATGGAATTTCTTTATACCTTTAGTTATACAACATTTGATCAAACCATCCTGAATATATGTTTACACCAATTACAAGAGTATTCCTAATCATAGTTTGCTTAACATCAGCGGTATACTATTACACAAAGGAAGATTTCATTGCGATGTCAATGATGTTAATTGCAGGTGTACTTTTTATTTATGGGTATTTCAAATATGGAACCGTTTATGCTGCTGTTCAACAAGTTAAAAGGCGTAATTTAAAAAAAGCTGAAGTACTGATTTCAAAAATTAAAAACCCAGACAAACTGATTAAAGGGCACAAAAGTTATTATTATTTCACGACTGGGCTCATTGCATTGGAAAAACAAGAATTAGAAAAAAGCCATTCTGACTTGACTCAAGCTTTGGAAATAGGATTAAGAACCAAAAATGACAAATCCATTGTATTGTTGAATTTAGCTCATATTGAGCTTTTGAGAAAAGACCATACTAAAGCTAGTGAGTATATTAAAAAGGTCAGGGAAATGGATTTAAATCCGTTAGTTGAATCCGAGACTAATCGAATTGAAAAAGAAATTAAAATTGCAGAAGAAGAGGAATAGTATTTTGCAGATGATTTTGTATTGAACAGGAAACTATCTTTCCGTTGAAGCATCGTACAAATAGGGAAGTTATATAAAATACTTCCCTATATTTAATTGTTAGTTAGATAATTTAAGGAGTGAGAAAACTTATTGAATCATTTATTTACCTATTGATATTCTCATGCCTTTTGAATTGTCAAACAGAACAAAAACTTGAAGGGAACTATTATATCTGTGAGGATGGTTATTATTCTGAAGTATATTTTAAACGGGATTCTTTGCGTGTAGCTTCGGAGAGCGAATGGGTTAAATTATCAGAATGGAGAACACTTATTATGGAAAGTGACACCATTATTTTTGAATCATTTGGAGAATGGAGGGACACTGTGAGTATGAAAATTTCAGAAAATACGCAGGCAAAAATCACCGTGAGAAATTTGTACACGGGAGAGATTCATGTTTTAAATAGAATTCCTGAAAGGTTCTCTTTTGAAGATACCACGAAATTTTGGAAAGAATATGCTTTAAGAAAGCAAGCCTATGGTTGCAATTGAAAGGAAAGATGAATATAAAATTTGATGATACCGATGCCGAAGGATTCAAAGAGCTTGTAGAAGCTGTTGTAGACAATCTTATCAAAACTTTTAATCCAGACGAAATTTCTGTCGTAAGGATTAAGAATTGGTTCGACCATAAGTGGCTTAATTACTCTGGAAAGCGTATTACAAAATACAACACCGATACCTATCCTTCTATTCCATTCGTTCTTGAACCCTATTGGAATGAAGAAATCACTATTCCTCCTTTTAATCCAAACCGAGTTTTGTCGGAATTGAGATATAGTAAACAAGGAATTACAAATAGTGGGTTTGAGGAAGCCCTACATAAATTTCAAATGAGCACGGAGAATAAGAATAATCTGATTTCAAGAAGAACAAATAACGGTCTTTGTATTTGGGTTTCTTCAAACTCCGAAATGAACAGGCAAGGAAGCCTAATGGTCTATCAGATAAAGAATTCGGAAATTCAAACCTGGTATGCTTCCATTGAAGAAAAGGGCGATTGGAAAGTGACAAAAGCAAAGGGAATTGACAAAAATCAGATTGAATTGATTTCGAGTGAATCAAAATGACGCTAACAGAAGAAACAAAAACATTGATACAGATCATCTTTCGCTATAAGAGCACGGAAAGTGTGGAAGAATTGCTCCTACGTAGATGTTCCAATAATCTCCCATTCATGGAAAAAAGTTCACCAAAAGATTTAGAACGTATATGGTATTCGGTGCTAAAAATTTCGAAAGGAAGTGAACAAGAATTACTTGAAGCCATTAAATTGGCCCAAACCGATTGGAGAGATTTATTTATGGCTGCAGGTTTTGGAAGAAATATTTTTGAACACAAATCATGGGCTAAAGAAGTAATCAATACCGGAAATTACATTGCATAATGATGATTACACATAAACCGACATAACCTTGAAACTTCAAACCAACAGACTATTCATTGTTCCTTTAACCAAAGAAGATATCCCAGATATCCACCGAATGAATTCTTTTGAGGAAGTGGCACGGTATAACACCATCGGGATTCCCAAAAGTGAAGCAGACACAGCAAAGGTATTGACCAATGCCTTAGATGCTTCTAAAGAAAATGAAAGGATATTGGGTTGGGTGCTTCAGTTAAAGGACGGGAATACATTCATAGGTCAATTGGGAATGAATCGTTCCATCCCTAAATACAATATGGCCGAAATACATTATCACCTACTCCCGGATTATTGGGGAAAAGGATATGCCACAGAAGCGGTGATGGAACTCCTCCGCTGGGGGTTCGAAGACATGAAATTACACCGCATTGAAGCGGGTGTCGCTACAGCAAACACAGCTTCTATTAAACTTCTGGAACGTGTGGGAATGCAACGGGAAGGTTTACGCAGAAAGATTTTACCCATACGCGGGGAATGGCAAGACAATTATATGTATGCTATTCTGGATGAGGATTGGAATTCCTAGAAATACTGCCCCACCCCAAAAACGAATCCACGCGTGGCGTCGTCGGTAATACCATGGCCGTAATCGATCCTAAAAACGGTATTGAAAATACGTTTGTGGATGAAACGGACACCAAGCCCGGGATATACCCTAAGGTTTTGACTATCGCTAAAATCCCCAAAATCCCCGCCTGGATTACGCCAACTACCGGCATCGATAAAGGCATTTCCTTGTAGCACAAACCAATTCTTTTCGTAGATGGTGTGCCTATATTCGGTATTTAAAACAATAGCACCCGTTCCACGATCGATCGTATTTCCTACCCCACGAATGTTGAGGTTGTTGTCTACCGAGAAAGGTGCGAAAGGCGATTCATCATTAGACGCCAGCCCAATACGTAAGCGTGATGCCCAGTTACCCCGTTCGCCAATACGTTTGTAATAAATAAAATCGTTCCACCAAATAAGGAACTCTGGAAGGGTATCGTCCGTGGAAGTAACGTACTGAAAGTTGAGCGTGCTTTTAAAACCATCCACATACTGATAGTACACATCTACCTTGTTGTACTGATACAGGAACTTGTAGAGCAGTTTTTTCACTTCCAAATTCTGTGGCACCGCCGGATCGGTAGCGCCTGATTTGTACTCATAGGTTTCAGTAAAGTAGTTTATCCCACCTTCGAACCAGTGATTAAAAGTAAGCTCGTACAATAGGAGCGCCTCCATAGACCGATTGTTGTACTTATAATCGGCAGAGGTATTGTTAAAAAACACAGGTTCTTGGGTAGTGAGATCTTGATAGTTAAGCGCCAATCCCAGTTTATTGGTAAAGAGATAAGGGGCTTTAAAATTGATCCCAAACGAATTGTATATATCCCGCTGAAAGAACCCTCCAAAGGTGATGTTCCGTCCTAATCCATTGAACTCATACAATCCCAGTCTATAAGCAAACTCGTCATCGTTGGTGGTATACACCTGAGCCGACGGAATAATGGTAAAATTCTCCTCTACCCCGTACACCAGTTTGTACGTACCGTCCTCATTGGGATAGACCTGATAGTAGGCATGTGCAATCCCCGGTAATCGCTTTAGGCGTGCAATATCTGCTTCGGCCTTAAGTGAATCCAAAGGCATACCTTCTTTTACTTTTACTAGTCGTTTTATAAAGGATTCCCGGGTCTTTTTGTTGTCCTGAATGACCAGCTCACTGATTTCTTGCGCCATTCCCGACCCGCTAATCAATAACAATAAGAGGAGTGTTAGTTTTTTCAAAACGAAAATCTTTTTTGTCCGATTAGATTCACCCAATTGTCTTCGCTCACGGCAAGTACCGTGAAATTGTATTCTTCGCCCAATACCAAATCGGGAGGGGTTCCTTGTGTAATGTTCAACACTACATTTTCTGTCTTGTAGTATTGAAAAATAGCTTCATGGGTATAAGTGCCCGACAGTAAATTGTCGTTCGCATCAGACACTACCTGAAAATAAATAGCATCGAAGGGCGTCGCTATATTGCCCCAAGAAAAAATGGGCATCCCAGAAGTTCCCCCGATATGGAATCCATTCCTAAACTGGGTATTTTGCGTAAGGTGTTTCAGTCGTATCGGATTGGAAACTTGCAATACGCCCTCTTCTTCAAAAGTAACAATGACCCATTTCTCTGTGGTAATCTGTCTTTTTATCTGAAGCAGGTATCCATTGAAGTAATCCATAGTGGTTATTTCCAGCTCCGTGTAATTCTCGTAGTCATTCGGATCCACATCGGCCGTAGCCGTTTCGAAATAACGGATATTCCTTGCACCAAGTCTGGGATACAGATACACGATCACTTCATTCTCGTTCTCACTTCCAGAGGCACAGGAAATCACGCCTTCCAGCTCCACCGGACCTTGGGCAATCATTTCTGCCAAGGTCTGTGGCTCGCCAAGCACATCGCCAGCATCGTCGTTTTGCGAACATGCCGCTAGGACAAGCAGGAGAATAAAGTATTTACCTATTGTTTTCATAATACTGTTTCAACACCTGTTCTACAGGTTTGTTTTGTGGCGTAAATTGTGAATTTTCACTTCCACCCGACCCATTGTAATCGATGAACCATTTCCATATAAATCCGCCTTTAAACCACTCTTTTTCATACATCACTTCGTAAAGTGCTTTCGTAAGGTTTACCTGGGCATCCAAGTTTACCTCAGTCATGCTACGGTCGCTTCTCCAAGGCTCTTTTCCGGCATAATCCACACTACGATAACCGTACTCCGTGAAGAGTACCGGTTTCCCATGGGTTGTAGAAATGCCTTCCATTTCTTCCAACCATGGCTTCCAACCTTCCACGGCCTCTTCAAAAGTAGGGGTCACACTATCCGAAACCGGAAAATAAGCATCTACGCCTACATAATCCAGTTCCTTCCAAAAAGGAACCCTTTTGTATTCGTCCCAATTGGCAGCGTAGGTAAGATCCCCCTTGTAAATCTCTTTGATCTCTACGATCAATTGGCTCCAAAAATCGGATCGGTTCATGATGAACTGTTCCAATTCGGTCCCAATACAAAACAGAGCGACCTGTTTTTCCTGCGCCAAACGGGCATAGTCCAGAATGAAGGTGCGGTAGGAATCTTCTAGAACTTTCCAATCCTCTTCGCTCTTCATTTTCAGATACCCGGTAAATTCCCCGCGCCAGATCCAAATCTGGGGTTTTAGCATCACCTTGATGCCGTTGGTTTTCAATATGTCAATGTACTGTGCGGCTCCGTCCCTCGTTTCTCCGTACCACTGCCTATCGGTGTTGTAAATGATTTCTGGAGATTCCAGATTTCTAATAAAACCGAAAGGCATTACTGCCGCATAGTTGGCTTTTATAGCTACCACCGGATCCACATGGATTTGGGTGGCTTTTTTGGGCGAAGCGACAAAACTCACTCCATTGATTCGGGAATTTTGCGCCTCGCAACTTTGTAATAGAATAAGTAGCAGTAGAATTTTTAGAACTCGCATGTAGATTCAATTTTACTGCTACAAATTAGTTCTTTTCTAAAAGACGGCTCTTAAACCTATATTAAATGTTTCTCCCAATCCCGTATCGTTTCCACGAACAAAGTTGGTGTATAAGGCTTCAATATTCAGTTCGTCCGTAAGTTGGTACTTGGCACCTCCACCCACTGCGGTGAAGTCTTGGGAAAATTCATTCCCCAAATCGATCAATTGCGAGTGTTGGGCCAAAGCCAATACCGTAAATTTAGAAGACGGGAAATAGCTTAAGAATATCCCTGGGGTTAGTCGCAGACTGTTGTTGGCAAAACTATCGGCCTCGTCCCCAAAGTTCAACTCACTATTAATTTCTGAAAACAACTGGAATTTATCCCCAGGAAAGGTATAGTCATAGAAAAAGCGGTTTTGCCAGATGAATCCATTCTGATCCAAAAACACACCTTGTTCCGTTTCGTTATCTACCAAAGGAATAAAGAAGGAACTTTGTACAGAGAAGTTGTTCACATTCTTAAAGGGAACAAACTTTACCGAAGGTGCAATGGAAGTAAATCCACTTCGTGCTGTACCATTTTCACCATCAAAACTGAAAACATCCAGCGCGCTTCTGTCGGCCACTACATTACTTCTAAATTCGAGGATTAATCCCAAATTTACACGTTTGTTCTCTCCTACTCCGGTGTATCCTTCCAAAGTAGAGGTAAAGAAAGTCTGTCTGGGCTCTGTACCATCGCTAAAGGTACTTTCGGTTTGGGTATATAGATTGTTAAACCACTTTATATCGAATTGTCCCTTGCCGATCAATTTAGACGGTGTCAAGGTTTGGATCACCGATCCTCCGGTATCATCACCATAATCATAATCATCCTGAGCCATACCAAAGGCGAAGACAAAACTTAGTAGTGCGGTAGCAATTATTTTTTTTGAAATATTCATCGTGTTGTTTTTTGGTTATTGTAATTTTTTGGAATTGTGCTTCCGCTGCTTGCCGAATCTTGGGGACTGGTTCGACAAGCGGGAAGACTGTTTAGATGTTGTTATTTTGAATTGATACGCCAGTCGTAAGAATAATAGGTGACTTTGGCGTTCGCGGGTACTTTTTCTTTTCTGTATTTGTTCAAGTAGTCAATCTCGTTGCTACTTTTTGTGACAAAATCCTCTTTGTACCATTTAAAGATTTCTGAGAAAGCAACTTTCTTTCCGGAAACCCTGATAAAAGAACTGTCGTTAAGGGCTTTTATTGTTTGCTGTTCCAACAAATTTTCAAGATTTGCTGGCGTATAGGCCTTAGCGATTAATGGAGGACATCCTTTGGCCCCGCACACCAATACAAAATGGAATCTTGCATCGTTGAATTTGGGTCGCAGGTTCTTATGCTCAATATCATTTAACGTAATAGCCGTTCCACCCAAGTCGTATTTTGTCTTATCGAAGAAGCCTTTTTTGTCCAACGGAGACTTAATTCCGTAATTGTCAATTATTCCCTTGATCACAGACAGGTTGTATGCATTGATCCAAAAGGCCTGATATTCTTTAGGTTGTGAAGTTGTGACTGAAATGTTCTTAGCAATTTCCAAGATATCATTCAATTCACCAACATTGCTCTTAATTCCCTTGTAGTCTACGCTTCCATTAGAAACGTAGGTGCTTAAAAAAGCGTCGGTTTTGGTAAAAAATTCATTCAGTGACTGCGCGTTGGAAGAGGTAACGGTCAGTGTTAAAATTGCGGTTATTGCGATAATAAGATTTTTCATTTTTTCATTTTTTGATGTCGCCTAAGTCGAACACCTTTCCCTAATGCTTACAAACTTTTTCATTTTTTTTCCGAAATAGATTTCTGAGAACCTTACACTTAATTCTAAATTTATTTTCATTCCAAATAAGGTGGTTCGGTGTAATGTACTTAACTTTAGTAACGACAGACTTGCCAACCAATTCAAATTCTATGGAACACATTGTTATTTTAGGTAATGGTATTTCCGGAGTTACAGCCGCTAGGCATATACGTAAACACTCGGATAAAAAAATTACCATTGTCTCCGCAGAAACAGATCATTTTTTTTCCCGTACGGCCCTTATGTACATATATATGGGGCACATGAATTTTGAACACACCAAACCGTACGAAGATTACTTCTGGAAAAAGAACAGGATCGAACTCGTAAGAGGATATGTAACCGCGGTAGAACATGAAAAGAAACGCTTAAAGTTTGCCGACAATTCCCTCCTCGATTATGACAAGCTTATTCTCGCCGTCGGATCCAAACCCAACAAATTTGGTTGGCCTGGACAAGACTTAGAAGGGGTACAAGGCTTGTATTCCTATCAGGATCTTGAAAACTTGGAGAAAAACGCCCCCAATAATAAAATATGCAAACATGCCGTCATCGTAGGTGGCGGGCTTATTGGAATAGAATTAGCCGAAATGTTAGCCTCCCGTGCCATTCCCGTTACCTTTTTGGTCCGAGAAAGCAGTTTTTGGAATGGTGTGCTGCCCGAAGGGGAAAGCGCCATGATTAATAGGCACATTAAAAACCACCATATCGATCTGCGTCTCTCTTCCAACTTAAGGGAAATCATTGCCGATGAAAACGGCCGTGCAAAAGCAGCGGTTATCGATGAAACGGGCGAAGAAATCGCTTGTGACATCGTTGGGCTTACCGCTGGGGTATCTCCTAACGTTGCTTTCCTAAAGGATAGCGGTATTGAATTGGGGCGCGGCATTAAGGTAAACCGCATGCTCGAAACCAATATAAAAGACATTTATGCCATAGGCGATTGTGCCGAACAGCATGAACCCATTGGTAGCCGTAGACCTATAGAAGCTGTATGGTATACCGGTCGTATGATGGGAGAAACCGTGGCCCAGACCATTTGTGGCAACCCTACCGAATACAAACCTGGACATTGGTTTAACAGCGCCAAGTTTTTCGATATAGAATATCAGACCTATGGTTGGGTATTTTCCAAGCCTAGGGAAAACGAAACGCACTTCCATTGGAAACACGAAGACGACACCAAATGCATCACCGTTTGCACCAAAACCTCAACGGGACAGTTTTTGGGGATCAACACCTTTGGCATTAGAATGCGACACGAAGTATTCGATCGCTGGTTGACCGAAGAACGCAGTACAGATTATGTAATGCAACATCTACGGGAAGCCAATTTCGATCCAGAATTCTATAAACAATTCGAATCGCAAATACTATCCTCTTACGTCCAACAACAAACAGTTAACGCTTAAAATCATGAGTACGATACAACGAAATATGTCGCTTACAGGCGATGCCTCCAACTACTTGAATCCTACCCAAAAAATTGCAACCGTTATTGGTTTGGCTGGATTGGGAATTATAGTATTCTCTTTGTTTCACGAATTTGCAAACCAAGCCCTTTGGCTTACCCTTTCATTGCTTGCCATTGGTGGCGGAATTGTGCTATTTGCCAAAGGATCTTATAGTGGCAAATTAGAAGGTATTAAAAACCACGGGGTATGGATAAAAAGTATTTCCAGCCGTGGATTTTGGGGCTGGGTAGCAGGAATCTCACTTACGGGATTCTATGTCATCCTTTACTTTTACGAAGGCCTTTTGGGAGCCAATCCCGATGGCAATACAGGTATTGTCGGCCTTTTCGATCCGTTGAGCCGATTCCTTAGCGGGAATCCGGCGAGTCAATGGTTCGTATACGGAACCCTTTACACCGTGGCCATATTGGCTTTTGGAATTAAGTTCATCTGGAAATACCGCCATAATCGCTACGAACAATTACGTACGGTAAGCGTGATGTTCTTTCAAACCGCTTTCGCCTTTTTAATTCCAGAATTAATGGCGCGACTAAATAGCGATAGTTTTTCCCTACCCTACAATGACCTAAAGAATATGTGGCCATTAAACTACTACGCCTTCGATGGTTGGCGGGTAGATCAATTTATCAATGCAGAAACCATAGGTATAGCGTTCCTTGTATTTGCCGTTCTATCGGTATTCGTCATCTCCCCTATCCTTACCTATAAGTACGGAAAGCGTTGGTACTGCTCTTGGGTATGCGGTTGTGGAGGTCTGGCCGAAACAGCTGGGGACTCTTTCAGACAACTTAGTGATAAACGAATGGTCGCTTGGAAAGTGGAGCGCTGGGTCATTCATTCCGTATTGGTATTCTCAGTAGTGATGACTACGGCAGTGGTAAGTACCTATTTGGGATACGATTCTGAAAAATACTGGTTGACCAAGGACATGTTCCTTATCGGAGTAGCCGTATTCCTAGGGTTGCTTTTTGCTGTGATTTGGTATTACAAAAGAGAAGAGTTGGCCAAAGATGCGCGCTACGGAGCCATTGGATATTTGGTAATCGTATTAGGGCTTATCGCTATTCACTACTTCTCCAATAATCAACTATTCCTTTTTGAAGCAGGCGATCTTAGATCATTCTATGGGTTCTTGATCGGAGCTGTATTCAGTGGAGTGATAGGAACCGGTTTCTACCCTATTTTCGGAAATCGTGTTTGGTGCCGAATGGGATGTCCTATGGCAGGTATCTTGGGAATCCAACAACGTTTGTTCTCTAAATTCAGAATTACGACCAATGGAGGACAGTGTATTTCCTGTGGAAACTGTTCTACCTACTGTGAAATGGGAATCGACGTTCGTAGCTATGCCCAAAAAGGTGAAAACATTGTAAGAGCGAGCTGTGTAGGTTGTGGAATCTGCTCCGCAGTATGTCCAAGAGGGGTATTGAAATTGGAAAATGGACCTTTGGAAGGCCGTATCGATGGCAATCAGGTATTGCTTGGAAACGACGTAGACCTTATGAGTTTGGTAAACGAAAAATAATTTGCAAACTAATATTATGAAAAGCCGCCTAGAATAAAGCGGCTTTTTAATTTCTCCTATTTTAAATACTCCTCTCGATTTTCATTAAGCCAATCGATCAAATCGTCGATATGCTTTTCGGTTGTATTGTAATTGGTGATACAAGCTCTTAGGGTGGCATATTTTCCATAGGGGTAATTTATAATCCAAGCATTTCCCTTTTCTAAGGTCCGATCGTAGACAAATTTGGAAAACGCAGCATCTTCTTCCATTCGTTCATCGGTAAAGCATACTATAGGCAGTTGGGAATGATTGTAGATCTTCCAACCATTGGCAAGGAGTTGCTCCCTTAAATAATCTCCCATGCGTATTTGGTGGAGAATTGTTTCTTCATAACCTTCCCATCCAAAAACAAGTAATGGTAAATAAAGCTTAAGACCTATGAACCTTCTGGACCACTGAATGGAATGGGTATACGAACTCAATCGGTCTATTTCATCTTCTTCTTCAGGCATAAAATTAGCACTTATGCTAAAGGCCTTCCCGAGGGCATATCTGTGTTTGGTTATAAAAAGACTGGCAGCCATGGGTACCGAAAGCCACTTATGCGCATCGAAGGTTATAGAATCGGTATTTTCTATTCCATCTAGAAGCTCTGTGTGTTCTTTTGTTAATCGAACAGCTCCTCCATAGGCCGCATCTGCATGTACCCAAAGATTGTATTGCTTAGCTATTTCATTTATTTCTGGAAGAGGGTCGATAGCACCCGAGCCCGTAGTCCCCATCGTGGCAAATACGAAAAATGGCTGCAATCCCAACTCTAAGTCTTCTTTGATCTGGCGTTCCAATTCATCGACCCGCATGCGTTGTTCATCGTCCACTTCTATATATTTCACGGCACTTCCTCCCAAACCGCATACCCGGGCTGCCTTAATAGTAGCATGATGACTAGCACTAGAGCAATAGACAACAGGGAGTTTTTCTAAGCCTTGGACACCCGAAGAGGCGAAGTCAGGGTACTTTTCATGCAATGCGCACAATAATCCAGTTATATGGGCTTCTTGCCCTCCCGTGGCAAAAACACCATCGATATTAGGTGCAGTATATCCAAACTTCTCTCCTATCCTTTGAATAAGCATATGTTCCACTTCAACGGCAAATGGCGCATGTCCCCATGCCGCCAATTGTGGATTGTAAACCGCAGAAATTACATCTGCCAAAATTGATGGAAAATTGGCTCTAGGGTTGAACATTCCGTAGTACGCTGGATGCGGTGTATGCACGGCATACTTTGACAAACTCTTCAGTACATATTCTACTGCTTCTTTTGTCGACCTGGGCTGTTCAAAGTCCGAATCCAACGCATGAACCACTTCTTTGCGTTCTGGATATATAGCAGTTCTCTGTTTTTCTGTTTTGGAGTAATAGTCTTCTAACTCATTCCAAAGGAAATTCCAAGTAGTGTTTCGTTCACTAGAGGTAAGATCAAAATTCATAAGCATTGGTTTAGCATTAGACGTTGTAAAGGTAGTGGCCCTTAGTATTTCAAAAAATTAATATATTTGGGTAAATGTAATTTTTGCCTAATTTTATATAATAATTTTTGATTAAATCCTAATAAATGAAATTAGATGACACCAATTGGCTAATTTTACAGCAACTTCAAGAGAATGCCCGTAGGCCCTTAACCGAAATAGCCAAAAACGTAGGTATCTCTTCTCCTTCGGTTTCAGAAAGAATTCAGAAATTGGAAGAGGCCGGGATTATAAATGGTTATCATGCAAATCTCAATATAAAGGCCCTGGGTTATACATTGTGTGTTTACATTTCCATCAAGATCCGATTCGGGCAAGTAGAACGGTTTGAAGAATATGTTCAAACGGTGAATGAAGTATGTGAATGTTTAAAGCTAACAGGAAACGATTGCATGCTCATGAAGGCTTTTGTTCGCGATACGGAACATTTGGAAGAATTGAACAGGCGGCTTTCCCAATATGGGGAACTCACCACTTCCCTTATGCTATCCAAAATTGTAGATCGAAAAATTTTCTCGCAAGAAATTTAATTTCTTCGTTAGGATAGCTCTGTTTCTTCGACATAGCTATCATGAAAACGCCAATCTTTTATTTACTGTTTTGTATCCTATCCCTAAACATGGGTACAGCATCCATTGCCGCAAGCCCAAGCGTTGACATTTCAGAAAAAACGTATGCCAAGGAATTTTACAGCAATGGAAAGCTAAAGTCTGAAGGCTGGCAATCCATGAATACAAAGACCGATTTTTGGATTTATTACCATCCTAATGGAGAAATAGCTGCGAAGGGTCATTATTCCGATAACAAGAAAAATGGGTACTGGCATTTTTACGATAAAAACGGTAAGTTGGAAAAGGAAGGGCACTATGTAATGGATAGTGCGGAAAATTGGTGGATTTTTTACGATATTGCGAACCGCAAGACAAGTAAATTTCAGTACAAAAACAATCAAAAAAACGGGTTCGGTTTGCGATATAACAAGAGAAAATTGGTTAGAGCAGAGCGATACAAAAACGATAAAAAGGATGGGGAATGGACTTCCATAGTATCCTTTAAACGTGACAATCCCGATGTTTCCCTTCGATGAATCCCAATATTTCCGTAATTATTCCCGCTTATAACGAAGAGGGTTCCATTTATAAAGTCATTGGGGATATCCCCAAACATGTAAACGAAGTCATTGTGGTGAGCAACAATTCTACCGATGCTACCGAAACAGTGGCAAAGGAAGCAGGGGCTACCGTGCTACAGGAAGAAAGAAGAGGATATGGCTACGCCTGTTTAAAAGGAATGGAATATGTCGCCTCGAAAAGTGAGAAGCCTGATATTATTGTGTTTTTGGATGGCGACTATAGTGACTATCCAGAGCAATTAACGGAAATCGTAAAACCCATTATTGAAGAAGATATGGATATGGTCATAGGCGCACGCGTTAAGTCCCTACGGGAAGCAGGTTCGATGACGGGTCCCCAAAAATTTGGGAACTGGTTGGCGACGTCCCTAATGCGCATCTTCTTCCGATCCAGATTTACAGACCTAGGGCCGTTTAGAGCTATTAAATATGACAAGCTGCTATCCTTGAATATGGAGGATAAGACCTATGGCTGGACTGTGGAAATGCAGCTAAAAGCATTGAAAAAGAAGTTTTCTTACGTCGAAGTTCCTGTGAAATACCGAAATAGAATAGGTGTCTCAAAAGTTTCAGGAACCGTAAAAGGTGCTATATTTGCAGGCGTAAAAATCTTAGGTTGGATTTTTAAATACAGTGTGAAATAATGTTCTGGGAAACCATCACCATAACCATCTATTCCGTCGCCCTCCTACTTATCTTTATGTATGCGTTGGCCCAGCTCAATCTGTTATTTAACTATCTAAGGGCCCGAAAACGCAAGGAGGAATGTCCTAAGTTCGATTTTTCCAATCCCGACGAAATTCCAAACGTAACCATTCAGCTTCCCGTATTCAACGAACTGTACGTAATGGAGCGCTTATTGGACAACATTGCACAAATAGAATATCCAAAGGACAAACTGGAAATCCAAGTACTGGACGATTCTACCGATGAATCCTTGGAGAGTACCGCTGCCCATATTAAAAAACTGCAACAAACCGGATTGGACATTAAGCACGTAACCCGTGTAAATCGTGTTGGTTTTAAGGCAGGCGCCCTTAAAGAAGGTTTGGAAACTGCCAAAGGGGAATTTATTGCCATTTTCGATGCCGATTTCCTCCCGAAAAAAGACTGGTTACTAAATACGGTCCCTTATTTCAAAAACCAGGAAATCGGGGTGGTACAAACCCGTTGGGGTCACATTAACCGTGAATATTCTATCCTTACCCGAGTACAAGCATTTGCGTTGGATGCGCACTTTACCTTGGAGCAGGTAGGAAGAAATAGCGAAGGGCATTTTATCAATTTCAACGGTACAGCTGGAGTTTGGCGAAAGGAATGCATTATCGATGCTGGAAATTGGGAAGGCGACACCCTTACAGAAGACTTAGATCTGAGCTATCGTGCCCAGTTGAAAAACTGGAAATTCAAATATTTGGAAGAAGTAGAAACCCCGGCCGAGCTTCCTGTGGTCATTAGTGCGGCACGTTCGCAACAGTTCCGTTGGAACAAAGGTGGAGCCGAAAACTTTCAGAAAATGCTCTGGAAGGTGATAAAAAATGAGAATACATCCTTCAAAACCAAAATACATGGGATTCTTCACTTGTTGAATAGTACCATGTTCCTGAACATCCTCATCGTAGCCATCTTAAGTATCCCTATGCTCTATATTAAGAATGAGTATGCCCACTTAAAGACGTACTTCATTGTGATGAGCTTCTTTGTAATAAGCACCATTATCTTCTTTATCTGTTATTGGTTTACGTACAAGAATATTTATGGCGGCGGACTGTCCCGTTTCTTCGAATATGTGGGTATGTTCTTTGTGTTCTTCTCCATTGCCATGGGCTTCTCCGTCCACAATTCATTGGCGGTATTGGAAGGGCATTTGGGTAAGAAAAGTGAGTTTATCCGAACCCCTAAATTCAACATCAAGTCCTTGAAGGACGGATGGAAAGGCAATAAATACCTGAAAAAGAAAATATCCCCCAATGTGATCATCGAAGGATTGCTTATGGCCTATTTTGCCTTTGGTATGTATTCGGCCTTTGTTGTGGGTGACCAAGGCGGTGATTTCGGGTTGTTCCCATTCCATTTCATGCTATTCTTAGGTTTCGGCTTCGTTTTCTTCAAGAGCCTTGTCTCTAAGGCCTAACGAAATTTGTAGTACCTTTCCCTCCGAACTCTAAAAGGTCCCCTGTATCGAATTCATAAATACGCAGCTTAGGGTAAAATCGCTATGGATTTATTTTTTCGCCTTGTCTTGTTTCTTCCAAGTCCAAGGACAAGAACGCGATGTGCCCTCTCCGTCGGACCGTGTATACAAAACTGCCTTCGAACTGCGACATGATAACGATTTTTTACTCTTCACGGACCGATATTATACTACGGGTTCATTTATCGGTATTCGATCGCATGATATTACCCGAAGTGATTCCGTCAACAAGCGGCAATACCGCTTTTTCATTCAGCAAGAAATCTATACCCCTGCGGATCTTTTGGAAGTGAGTTTAAAACGCCTAGATCGTCCCTACGCAGGATTTATAGGTATCTCCAATGGTATTATGCTTACCAATAACAAACGGATGATCGATGCCAGTTTATTGTTCGGATTCTCAGGGCCACTATCCAAGGCCGAACAATTGCAAAGTTACTTTCACGAATCTGCCGCAGAGGATTCCCGAATCGCTACTTGGGAGGGACAAATAAAAAACAGTCTTCATACCAACCTCTACCTTCAATACGTGCGTGAATGGAAATTAGAACCCAATCCCTTTAGTGTGTACATGGCTTTAAATCCCATAGGCGCTTTAGGAACCAAGGATATATACCTACAGAGTGATGTCGCTTTTTACTTCGGAAAAAGGAACCCAATGAACACCTCATCGGCCTATCAGCAATTGGGCGATTATGCCAAGGAGTGGTTCTTTTCGGTTCGGGTTGGGTATCGTTATATTTTTCACGATGCTTTGTTAGAAGGACACATCGTCGAAGACTTTTCGGTCTTCCTGAAAGAACCCTACCAAAACCTCTTTCTCTATAATTTTGAAATGTTCCATCACAACAAACGGAACAATTATAAATTGAGCTATAATTTCGCGACGCCTGCAACCAGCGGCACAAAGCCCCATTTATATATGGTATTGTCGTTTATGAGGAGTTTCTAAAATAGTTTACTTTTAGGTAAAATATCTATATCCATTGGAGCTACCCTTCGAGCCTACTTTTTTTGGAATACACTGGAATGTGCACCTTATTCTGGAATACCTAGCCTTTTTAATTGCCTTTCGTTACTATGTGTATTTACGCAAAAACTCCAATGATCCTATTTCATATACGAATCGGTTATCCATCATTTTAGGAGCCATATTTGGAGCTCTGGTAGGTTCGCGTGTGGTTGGATGGTTGGAATATCCGTTTATTGACTTTTCAGAAAATGTATGGCTTGTACTCCTCAATACCAAAACCATCATGGGCGGACTCTTCGGTGGGTTGCTTGGGGTAGAAATCGCTAAGAAAATTATTGGCGAGACCCAATCTTCTGGCGATCTCTTTACCTTTCCTATCATCCTTGGAATTTTCATCGGGCGTATTGGCTGTTTTCTCTCGGGAACCAACGAGTTTACTTACGGTACGGTAACCAACTCCTTTTTGGGAATGGATTTGGGAGATGGTTTATTGCGACATCCCTTAGCACTGTACGAATTATTGTTTTTGGCGTTCCTATTTGTTTTCCTGAAACGGATTCAAGCCAAGGTTCCCCTGAAAAGCGGGAAGATCTTTGCTTTCTTCATGATCGCCTATTTCGCTTTTCGATTCTTTATTGAATTCCTTAAACCGAATGAGTTCCTGTTGTTAGGGTTAAGCTCGATTCAATACTTATGTATCGTCTGCCTTATTTACTACAGAAAAACTATCTTGTCCATTAAAAGCTGAAAGCACTATGCCTGAAAGAAAGTACACCTATTACGACTTCACCCTAAGCCTATGTCCGGAATGCCTAAAAAGGGTAGACGCAAAAATTGTATTTGAAAAAGGCAATGTCTATATGTTGAAACGGTGCAAGGAGCATGGGAATTCGAAAGTGCTCATTGCCGACGATATTGAGTACTATAAAAACTTGCGCAACTATAACAAACCTTCGGAAACTCCCTATAAATTCAACACAAAGGTCCACTACGGTTGCCCGTACGATTGCGGTTTGTGTACCGATCATGAGCAGCATTCCTGCTTGACCATTATTGAAATTACCGACCGATGCAATCTTACCTGCCCAACTTGTTACGCGGGCTCTTCTCCACACTACGGAAGGCATCGTAGTTTGGAAGAGGTAAAGAAGATGCTGGATACCATCGTAGAACATGAAAAGGAACCCGATGTTGTCCAGATAAGTGGTGGTGAACCGACCATACATCCTCAGTTTTTCGAAATATTGGATTATGCCAAATCCCTTCCCATTCGGCATTTAATGGTAAACACCAATGGTATCCGAATTGCCAAGGAAAAAGACTTTGCAACCCGTTTAAAAAGCTACGCTCCCGACTTTGAGATTTATCTTCAATTTGATTCGTTTGAAAATGAGGTCCTTCAGAAAATGCGTGGTGCGGATCTTTTCAGTATCCGTGAAGCCGCCATACAAAATCTCAACGAAGTAAATCTATCTACCACTTTGGTCGTGACACTTCAGAAAGGGGAAAACGATCATGAAATAGGTAAAATCATCGAGTATGGCCTTCAACAAAAATGTGTTCGGGGAGTGACTTTTCAACCCACCCAAATTGCGGGAAGATTGGAGAACTTCAACACCACTACCGACAGAATTACACTTACAGAAGTTCGAAGAAAAATATTGGAACAGGCTCCATTATTCAATGCCGACGATCTCATTCCTGTGCCCTGCAACCCAGATGCTTTGGTTATGGGGTATGCGCTAAAGCTGGGCGAAGAGGTGTTTCCATTAACACGCTATATCAATCCTAATGACTTATTGGACAATAGCAAAAATACCATCGTGTATGAGCAGGACGAGGCGTTACATGGCAAAATGATCGAATTGTTCAGTACAGGGAATTCTGTGGAAGCAGCCGAAGAAAACCTAAAATCCATTATGTGCTGCCTTCCACATGTAGATGCTCCCAATTTGGGTTATGACAATCTGTTTCGAATCATTGTGATGCAATTTATCGACGCTCACAATTTCGATGTTCGGGCAATTAAGAAATCCTGTGTCCATATTGTGAACAAGGACTATAACATCATCCCTTTTGAAACGATGAATTTGTTTTATCGTGATGAAAAAAGAGCGTATCTTACTACACTACAAGAAGAAACACTATGAATGCGATACTAGTTGAAGGTAATATGGACGGCTTAGGATTATTGGTATTTATGATCTTTTTTGTTGGCTTTGGTATTCCCATAATTTTGGCAATCATTGGAGGTGTTTATCGAGCCAAGAAAAAAAAGAATACCGCCAAAGTCCTTTGGATCATTAGCGGCATTTATCTCCTTATTAGTCTTGGCGTCTGCGCCAGTCTATTAGGTGGTTTCTAGAACTCTACCTCTACCTCGATCTTCTCCCCATCTCGTTCTACCACCACCTTGGTTTTCTGTCCGTTATCAAACGTGGACAAAACTTTCATATAGCTCATTAAATCGACTACAGTGCTATCACCCATTTTTACCACAACATCGCCTTTCTTAAGTCCTGCTTTTTGTGCAGGTTTATCTTCACTTACCCCATCGATTCGCATTCCTGAGCCCGTGTACAAATAATCGGGGACCACTCCTAGACCTACTTTAAAAGCAGGCACTTCTTCACTTTCATTTTTGGTCTTACGGAAGGCCAATTTCCCGTTATCATCCAAATCCATAGCAATGTCATAGATATACGAAAGAATCTTATCCATGCCTTCATAATTCAACTTCTCGGCATCGTCTTCGGGTTTGTGATAGTCTTCATGCTGTCCTGTAAAAAATGACAATACGGGAATATCGTACACATAGAAGGAAGTGAAATCGCTCGGGCCAATCCCACTTTCGAATTCCGAAAGGCTGAAATCCTTATTGTTCGACATAAGCGTTTGCTTAAAAATAGGCGAAGTCCCTACTCCGTGCACCGCAAGGGTATTCTCTTCATTAAGTCGCCCCACCATATCCATATTCATCATATAATTTACAGAACTAATGTCGATCGTAGCATTCTTCACCCAGTAAGCCGACCCTAACAGTCCCATCTCTTCACCGGAAAATGCAATGAAGACATAGTTGTTCTCTTCGGTCCCTTCGTTGGTATGCAGCATTTCAGCCAAGCGCAATAGCATAGCAATACCACTGGCGTTATCGTCCGCACCATTGTGTACTTTTTCCTCACCCCGGTGTAACGATCCAAAGCCACCCATTCCCAAATGATCGTAGTGGGCACCAATGACTACTGTACGCGCTGCCTCATTGTTTAAATAAGCAACCACATTACGTCCAGTAACCGTACTATCGGTGCTTCTATCTGAAAGGAATTCTGTTTCTTCATGTGGATTGCTACTCGGTTTAAAGGTGAAGTCCTGAAAGTACCCATCGGTTCCCTTGGCTTCGAGTCCATTGTCGGAAAAACGCTCAGCAATATAGTCCGCGGCCAAGAGTTCGCCCGCTGTTCCGGTTTCCCTTCCCTGCATCTCATCACTTGAAAGAAAGACCACATCATCTTTCATGGACACAGGTTTCTTACAGGAAAAAAGAATAAGCAAACATATTAAGGGAACAATTAAACGCATATCTGTATTTTTGTACAAAATTACGCTTATTATGAGACTTATAGCTTGTTTGCTATCCTTTACGGTATTAATTGCCTGTAAGAACACATCCGAAGACCAAAAGACTGAAAATACCGAAGCTGCCACGACACAAGTGGAAACGGTGAAAGATTCCCTCATCTATCCCGAAGAGAAACACTTTAAGTCTATTAGGCAAGTGACCTTTGGAGGGGATAATGCAGAGGCTTATTGGAGTTTCGATGATAAGCAATTGGTGTTTCAGTCCAACTATACGGAATGGGGTGTGGGATGCGATCAGATGTTCCTCATGAATGCCGATGAAACCTTCAATGGAACACAACCTCCCATGATTTCTACGGGTAAAGGACGTACCACCTGTGCCTATTTCTTGCCGGACAATAAACACTATGTCTACGGAAGTACACACCTAGTTGATGAAAATTGCCCTGAGGTTCCCCTTCGTAAAAATGGAAAATATGTATGGCCCGTGTACGATTCGTTCGACATTTTCGTGGCCGACCTAGAAGGAAATATTACGGCTCAATTAACCAATGAACCAGGTTATGATGCCGAAGCCACCGTTTCGCCTAAAGGAGACAAAATTGTATTCACCTCTATGCGAAGTGGCGATTTAGAATTGTATACCATGAATCTCGATGGAAGCGATGTGAAACAGATCACCAACGAATTGGGTTATGATGGAGGTGCTTTTTTCTCTCCCGACGGAACAAAACTGATTTTCCGTTCTTCGAGACCCAAAACGGAAGCCGAAATAAAAGAATACAAAGACCTACTGGCACAAGGATTGGTACAGCCCACCGAAATGGAATTGTACATCTGCAATGCCGATGGTAGCGACTTGCGACAGTTAACCAGTCTTGGGAATGCCAATTGGAGTCCCTTCTTCCACCCGAGTGGAGAAAAAATCCTCTTCAGCAGCAATTTTGAAGCGGAAAAAGGATTCCCTTTCAATCTATACCTCATCGATATCGATGGAAAGAATCTGGAACGGGTCACCCACAGTGAAACCTTTGATGCCTTCCCAGTATTCTCCAATGACGGAAAATACTTGGCATTTTCATCCAACCGAAATAACGGCGGAACACGTGATACCAATCTGTTCATCGCCGAATGGCAAGACTAATGCCCACCTCGATCGTTAATAGTATCCGCACGCAGAAATTTGCGATTCTCTTAGCGCTCGTAACGGCTGTTCTTTACTGGTTTTTTGCCTACGAATTAGAGCGGAGTGATTTCATTCGGCTTATTACCCTATTTGCTGGACTCTTCATCCTTACCTACCAACTCATTAAAATGTTTGGATGGAATTTCTGGTTATTGGCGGGTATGGGAGTCGTTTTCCGGCTTATTTTCTTGCCAGCCATTCCCAATTTATCCCAGGATTTCTATCGGTTTCTTTGGGATGGACGTGCATTGGCTCTCGGAATGAATCCCTATCTCTTTACGCCAGAACAGTATTTAAGCGAGACCGGTTTATTCAGTTTTATCCCCATTGCGCAAGCTCGAGAATTGTATGCAGGAATGGGAGAATTAAACGGAAGCCACTATAGCAACTATCCTCCCTTAAACCAATTGTGCTTTGCCATTGCAGCTTTAATTTCTGGAAAAAGCATTTTGGGTTCGGCCATCGTTTTGCGCCTATTGATCATTCTTGCGGATATAGGAATTCTGTATTTCGGAAGAAAACTATTGAAGGCATTACAACTTCCCGAAAAGCAGATCTTTTGGTACTTCCTAAACCCTTTCATCATTATTGAAATGACGGGTAATCTCCATTTTGAAGGAGTCATGTTGTTTTTCGTGGTTTGGAGTTTGTATCTATTGCACAAGGGGAAATGGGTTTGGGCCGCAGTATTGCTTGGGCTTTCCGTTTCCGTAAAACTGCTTCCTTTATTGTTTTTACCGCTATTTTTCCGATATGCCTTTCAAAAAGAGGGCATATTCAACCTGCAACGATTGTCACGTGTTGTACTGTTTTATGTACTTACGCTGCTAACCGTAGTCATTACCTTCCTTCCTTTTCTTTCGGGGGAATTTGCAGATAACTTCGCAGCAACTATTGGACTTTGGTTTCAGAAATTCGAATTCAATGCCAGTATCTACTATATCATTCGGTGGATTGGCTTTCAGACCATAGGATGGAATATCATTGCTTCTGTAGGGAAGATACTCCCATTAGTCGTCATTGGCTTTTTGCTGCTCCTTTCCTTTTTCCGAAAGAACACAGAAACAAAACCTTTAATAACTGCCTTGTTGTTTGGTGTTTCCTTTTACTTTTTGCTTTCTACCACAGTACATCCGTGGTATGTGGCCACACCATTAATACTATCCGTTTTTACCAAATACAGATTTGCGATCGTTTGGAGTGCCTTCGTCATGCTCAGTTATTCGGCTTACGGTGCTGAAGGCTTTTCCGAAAATCTTTGGCTGGTTGCTTTAGAATATGTTGTCGTAGCAGGATTCCTCTTGTGGGAACTATTTCTAAAAAAGAGTAGGCAAAATTCCCTACAGCCTATTGAAAATGGATAGCTCCTCCTCGGTTAGGAAGCGATAACGTCCACGGGGAAGGTCTTTTTTGGTCAATGGCCCTAAGGTTACACAATCCACTTTTACCACATCGTAGCCCAGATGTTCGAAAATCGTTCGAATAATGCTATTCCCGGTGTGCTTAATCTTTAGTCCGACTTCCTTTTTAGGGGAGTTCTGCACGTAACTAACCTCTTCTACTTGGATTTCCTTTCCATCGATCTTCAATCCTTCTGCAATCTGCTTAAGATGCTCGGCTTTTAGGTTTTTATCAAGTTCGATATGGAACAATCGATCGATTCCCTTTTTACTGAATTTTTGACGGAAGATATCATCATT
Source organism: Aureisphaera galaxeae (assembly GCF_028561275.1). GTDB lineage: Bacteria > Bacteroidota > Bacteroidia > Flavobacteriales > Flavobacteriaceae > Aureisphaera > Aureisphaera galaxeae. The sequence continues at coordinate 631,818 of NZ_JAQQTF010000002.1, read as the reverse complement.
GGTAAACAAAAGCAATCCTGTAGCATTCCTTCCCAAACGACCAAAAGGCTTTATACGTGCGGTGCCTGCACCAGCGATAATATCCATGACGGTAAGTCCTTTGGATTCACTAGTAGTGGTGGCGACTCCTTTGGGTTTGTTGAGCAATACAAATGTGGGCGGTTCCGGAGAAATACGGCGACCATCGAACTTTACCTCATCCGAAGGCATCACACGAAAGCCCATTTCGTTCACCACTTTTCCGTTTACGGTTACCTGACCAGTTTCAATATACATGTCGGCCTCACGGCGGGAACAAATCCCACTATTGGCAATATATTTATTGAGCCTGATTCCTGGCTGAGCGCCTCCCTTCTTCTGAGAGCCGGAAGTTTTTTGTTTTTGCGGTGATGGTTTATTGGGTCTTCTTCGTTGATTATTCCCTCTACCTGAGGCATTTCCCTTTCTACCACTGTCTTGTCTACCCATCTTTAAAATTTTTGCAAAGATACAAGAAGCATTAGGCTTTTAGGTATCCGAAGCAAAGTTTATTCATCGAACTTCACGGTAGACTGTCGATCGCGGTTTACAGTCAATTGAGTAACATCCGGGCGGGAATAATGTCCTACAGGATCGAAATTCTGTCGTTCTTCCAATACCCGTTGAAAGTCCAAGGTATGATAAATATTCCCCTCTTCATGTAGAACGGGTGCTACCAGCCATTCCCCATCGGGCCCAGCGATACAACTTCCGCCATTGGCCAATATCTTGGGTGCCTTTTCAAATATTTTTTCCAAGTAAGGCGTATTGGGTGGGAAATCTTCCAATCGCATCAAAGAAGAGACTGAAAGTACATAGCTTCTACTTTCCCGAGCGATAAAACGGGTAATGTCCTTCGTGTTGTGGTCGCTGCCGGGCCATACGGCCACGTGCAGGTCTTCGCCCTGCGCGTAGAGCGAAGCTCTTGGCAGTGGCATCCAATTCTCCCAACAATTCAGGCCGCCTACGGTAAACTTCCCAAGAGGATGTACCCTCAATCCATTTCCGTCGCCCGGGGACCATGTCAGCCGTTCGTCGTAGGTAGGTTGTAATTTCCTATGCACAGATTGAATCTTTCCTTCCGCATCTATATACACCAAGGAGGCATAAATACTTTTTCCACCACGGTCCAAAGGACGTTCAATGATTCCAAGATAGATGGCCAAACTGTATTTTTCGGCCAGGGCACACACACTATCCAAATCCCCATTCTCGATGGTTACGGAATTAGAAACATAATGGGCGTGCAATGTTTTATTCACTTCGGTATTCCATTCGGCACCCCCTGTCAGGGCCAGCCAAAAAGGGTATCCGGGAAGCACTCCTTCACCAAAAACGATGAGATCGGCTTCATTTTTCCCGGCATCGTGAATCTGATCTTCAATTTTCTGAAGGGTTCCCTGCTTATCCAACCAAACAGGGGATATTTGGGCCAAGGCCACTTTTAATTGGTTCGTCTTTTCCATTATCTAAAGATATAACAATCTGTCGTGGAATAGATAAAACCTTTCAACACCCATGTAAAGTTATAGGTACATCATGAAACGTTTCAGCAAAAGATCTACATCCAGAAGAACAATGCTAAAGACACCAATAACAATAACGAACTTTAAAATGCTGTGCAGGATTACGTAGTGCAGTTTTCGCGTAGCTCTCCAAAGCAAGGCCACGAAGACGATGAGCGCCAATATACTTCCATAGAAATAATAGTGCATATACCCCAAATAGAACTTAAAAATGAGCAATAACGTAGGCACTAATGTGAATGCTGCGAGTGCAGTCAACATAATCTTTGCCATCTTAATACCGTGCACCACTGGCAACGTCCTGTAGTTTTGGGCCAGATCACCCTTTAGGTTTTCTAAATCCTTTACAATTTCACGCATGGAGATAAGCAGGAACAGGAAGGTGGCATGCACAAAAATAACCAGATCAAAGTTTTTGTAATAAATAAACACTGCGAAGAAGGGCGCCACCGAAAGTACTGCCGACGTTAGATTCCCAATAAACAGGTATTTCTTCAATTTATGGGAGTAGAACCAAATGGCAAAAATGTAGAGTGAAAAGAAAATCACTGCCCTAAAGGATACATAGCTTGCAAAGATGACCGATAGGAAATTAAGTACGAAATACCCGGACAGTTTGGTATTCTGACTCACCAAACGATCCAATCGTGTTTTGTTGGGACGATTGATTAAATCCTTCTCGCTATCGTAAAAGTTATTGATGATATACCCCCCTGCAATCGCCGCTGCCGACGCCAATACCAGCATTAATAGATTGAGATCGAAAACCACTTGCCGAACGGGTAAGTGCGGTGCCAATATGTAAATGGAGGTAAGGTATTGGGCGATTACAATGACCAGAATATTATAGCCGCGCACCACAGAAAACAAACTGAAAAATTTCAATAATAGAAGTTTCTGTTTGCGGTTAAGCATTCCCATATGTTAGGGGATTGTTGTTAAAAGCTATAAACTACCTCTAGCTTATGGCCTTTTAGGGCATGCTGTGCTTTTTCAAAATCTTCGGTAAAGCCCAACATATAACCGCCACCGCCAGAACCACATAATTTTAGGTAATACGCATTGGTATCGATTCCCTTTTTCCAAAGAGTGTGAAATTCCTTCGGAATCATAGGCTTGAAGTTATCGAGTACCACCTTAGAGAGTTGCTTTATATTTCCGAAAAGCGACTTTACATCACCTTTCAAGAAGTCTTCCACACAGGCATCGGTATGTTTCACAAATTGTTCCTTCAACATACTTCGAAACCCTTCTTGCTTCATGTTTTCCATGAATATCTGAACCATAGGTGCCGTTTCGCCCGTCTGTCCACTATCCAATAAGAAAACAGCTCCTTTGCCGCTTTCCGTTTGCGAAGGGATTCCTGCAGGTTCTATATGATCTTGAGAATTGATCAAAATAGGAAGACTCAAATAACTGTTTAGCGGATCCAACCCAGAAGATTTTCCATGGAAAAACGATTCCATCTCTCCGAAAACTTCCTTCAGGCGTAACAGCTTTTCGCGCGTAAGGTTTTCTAATACGGTAATCTTATCGAAAGCATACTGATCATAGATAGCCGCTACCAAAGCACCACTACTCCCTACTCCATATCCTTGCGGAATACTAGAATCGAAATACAGACCATTCGCCACGTCCTTCTTCAGCTTATCAAAATCGAAAGTGACCAAATCCGGTCTTCTTTCCTGAAGTGCTTCCAAATATTCTGTAAATCGACGCAAGGCATCGTTAGAATTATGAGTGGCTGTGGTTTTATGCTCATCGATCTTAAGAGCACCCTTGTAAAAGTTGTACGGGATAGAAAGGCCTTTGGAGTCCTTGATAATACCATACTCTCCAAAGAGCAATATTTTTGAATAGAAAAGGGGACCGCGCATCTAAATTATTTAGGTTTAATTCGCTAAAGATAATGTATTTGGCTTAAAAACCACGTTTTCGTTACAAAGATACGGCATTATTCCTGCGAAAGTCTTAAAATCGACCCAATAACTATCTAACCTGCTGATTTACATTTTTTTGAACCGCTCCTTGACCGGTATGATCCAATATATACTCACCATTCTTACAGAAAGGTGCCAATTCATTTTTAATAAACTCAGTGACCCGATCCTTTTCTGAATTGGGGAATAACACATGTACATTGGCCCCTGCATCTAAGGTAAAACACACCTTTGTTTGCGTATCCTTTCGGAAATTGCGAATGCGCTCAATGATTTGAAGCGTATTGGGTTTCATGAGAATGTAATTCGGGGTTGAAGTCATCATCATGGCATGCAGCGAAAGCGCTTCCGATTCCACGATGTCTATAAAGGCATCCAAATCCCCTTCCTTGAGCACAGGAATCAAAGCGGCCAACTGATTGTTCGCCTGCTGAAAACGCTGTTCGGCAAAGGGGTGATCGTGCATTAGGTTATGACCTACTGTACTGCTCACCTGCTTCTCGCCTTTGTCTACCAATAAAATAGCATCCTGAAAATCGGTAAAATTTGGATGTACTTCATAAGGATAGGTGACTCCAAAAAGATGGGAACTCCCTTCAATATTTTCATGGGTGCCCCAAACCACTAAAGGCCCTTCTATACTTCTACTAGCACTCCCCGACCCTAAACGGGAAAGGAAAGAAGCCTTCTTCAGAAAATGATCTTCTTCCATGCCACCCAACATTTGCCGTTCCATATCCATAAGGCACATGGCCAAAGCACTCATTCCACTGGCCGAAGAGGCTATTCCACTGCTATGGGGAAAACTATTAGAGGTTTCAATGCGAAAGGTATAATCTTCAACAAATGGGACATAAGTCTGAATCCGCTCCAAGAACTTCTGGATTTTTGGTTCGAAACCTTCTTCGCGGTTTCCGTCCAAATACACTTCGAAATTGAACCCAGGGCTATCTTTCTTCATATAGTGCAACGTCGTCAACGTATGACACTCATTCAAGGTAAAACTAATGGAGGCATTTTTAGGTAATTGTTCCCCGTATTTTCCCCAGTATTTTACCAAGGCTATGTTGCTTGGGGATTGAAAAGAAACACTGCCTTTCATCAAAGGATGGGGGTATGAAGATGGAATAAAATCCTGTTCGGTCATGATGCGAATTTCAGAAGCAAATATAACCATTTCGGAAGTGGTGCGAACACAAAAAAGAAAAGGCCACTCCCAAAGGAATGACCTCTCCTCAAATCGGTTTGGAATTATTTCCGAATGATTCGCTTTACGGTTTTGGCATCTCCCCGAGAAATGGCTAATACATATACCCCGGCATTCAGTTCCGATACAGTGAGTGTATTGGCGCCTGTTTGAAGCATTCCCTCTTTTAAGGATCTTCCCTGAAGATCGAAAAGGCGATAGTCCAAATCGACCGAAACCTCTACCTGTACATTCACTTCGCCTGAAGTTATGGTTGGAAACACGGTCACTTTATTGGATAAGGCAGCTTCATTCAAGGATAATGTTGCTTCCACATCGGCGGGATTTCCCAAAAGGTACAACGCATTGTTTCCGTTATTGGCGTTTTTGGTCAATTCATATACGCGAATGGCATACTGTTTCGTTGGATCCAATCCTGTAACATTCACGGTATTCCCAGTGCCATTATACACCACATAGGTTCCATCGCCTAGGTTATCTCCAGATCCAAATTGAGCGTTCGCATTGTAATCCGTTCCATCCAAAGGATAGGCCAAGAAATTGAAGGGATCGGTATTATTGGTGATATCTTTCATCACGGCAATTCGGGCTGTTCCGTTTCCGTTGGCCCACGAAAGATTCATTTCAGAAACCTGATCGCCCACCGCCGTTAAGGCAGAAGCATTTACCGTTGGAGAATCCATTAAATCATGATCTGGAAAATTGGTGGTGCCAGCAATACAATTCCAACCCATGGCATCCAAAGCGGTCCAAAAGGCATTCGCATTGCCATCTACCACACGCTCATTTAAGACAATAGCCCAGGTATATCCACTATTGCTACGCACCCAAAAACTCGCGGTTCCATCCACGGCTCCACTATGCCACCAATTATTGGCTCCATTTACCTGCCAACCCTTGGCATAACCTGCATTGTTTGCCGAAGGCATGGTCATACTACTTATGGTACTTGGCGATAGGATATCTGGCTTTGTTGCAAAACCATCTACCGCAACCAACAAACGAACCAAGTCCCGAGCTGTTGCCGTCCAACCTCCGTGGCCATCCATGGCATCTAGGGCAAATCCACCATATTCCCATGGAACGACATTTCCGCTTCCGTATAGGTCCAATGTTGTAAATCCATTGCCCAAGTACTCTCCTTCCCGTTCCCGCTTATCGGCCAACAGATTTTCCCCAATATGCATGTCATAAATGCCAAGAGGTTCAAAAATTTCCTGCTGCATCCAAGCTTCATAACTCTGACCAGAGACTTCTTCTATAATTTCACTTAATACCAGATACCCCATATTGGAATAAGCGTATTGCGTTCCGGGGGTAAAGTTTAGGCTCTTTTCCAACAGGTAATTGATCAAAAACTCCTCTTTCACAGGATTGATTTCTCCCTGACTTTCGGTTATATGCAAGGGAGCAATGATGGGATCACAGCCGCCAAAGAACCAAGGATAAGGCGAGGTAGGATCTGGAAAGCAGTTTACATTTCGATCCCAACCCGCACTGTGCTCCAATAGCATCTGTACGGTAATGTTGTATACATCTGTATCTATGATGGTACTGTTGGAAAAATACCAGTGATTTTCCAAAATCCCTCCAGAACCAAAGACCGTATCATCGAGACTTATAAGACCGTCTTCTATCATTTTCATGATTCCAATCGAGGTAATGGGTTTAGAGACACTGGCAATTCTAAAGATGTGATAGGGCTGTGTGGGTTCGGTAGCGGCGATATTGGCAATCCCGAACGAACGCATGTACTTGAGTTCCCCGTCCTTGGCCAATGCCATGGTAACACTGGGAATACCAAAGGTGGACATAAAGTTTTGTATGTCGGTATCACAGGCTGTCATTCCAGGAACAGGAATTCCTTGTTGAGCTATGGAAAAGTTCATAGAAAGGATAGCGCAAAGGAGTATAATTCGTTTCATAATCTGAAAAATGGTTTTGGTTATGCATATCCATCGAGAAAAGATGAGAATGTCATCAGTGAGTCATTTTTTTTGATGACAATTGAAAGTTCCCTCGATGTAAAAACAGAAAGCGCCGATTAAAGGCAATAAAAAATTAGTAACTTTCACCTATCTTCAATTTAAGATGGGGGAAGTCAAACACATAGATCAGCAAATTGCCCTGGTAAACGCCATTAAGTCCAACGACGAAATCGTGCTCAAAAAATTATATCAGGATAATTATCGAAAGGTCGAAGTACACGTTTTAAAGAACAAAGGAACCATGCCCCAAGCGAAAGACATTTACCAAGAGGCTTTTTTGGCCATGTATCAGAATATTAAGGAAGATAAATTCACTCCCAAAAACGAAACGGCCCTACAGGGGTATCTATTTCAGATTTCAAAAAACAAATGGACCGATTACCTAAGGTCTTCCCGTTTTAAAAAAACCACCCAAATTCCCGAAGGGTTTCAGATCAAAGAAGAGTTTTCATTGAATGGCCAGGAAAATGCCGAACAGGATTCCAAAAAAACCGAAAGTGCTATTCATGCTTTTAAGCAAATGGGAAATGAATGCAAAAAGCTGCTCGAAATCTTTTACTTTCAGAAGAAATCATTGCGTGAAATCGCTGCTTTGTTCGACATAGGCGAGGCCTCTGCCCGAAATAAAAAATACCGTTGTATCCAAAAATTGAGGGCCTTGGTCCTTTCCACAAATTCGTAGTGTATTGAGTACCGAAAACGACATATCGCAAGAACTGTTCGAAACCATTGAAGGTTATCTCAATGGATCGCTCCCCGATTCGGAAAGAATGGAATTCGAGAGGCAATTGGAAAACGACCCTACCCTTCAGCAAAATGTAGAGGACATTAAAACACTGCTTATAGGTGTAGAGTCTGCAGTACTTCAAGATAGAATGGAATCGTTTCATGAAGAACTTCCAAAAGATCGCCCTCAAGCTCCAGAACCACAAGTGCAGCGTTCGAGAAGAAACTGGTACTATGGTTTTGGAATAGCCGCTTCCATTGCACTGGCCGCTGCCCTCTATTTTACACCTTTGGGCGATGATCCTAACCAAAGCCTTTTCGAAAATTATTTTGAACCCGACCCAGGTCTACCCACGACCATGGGAAGTACAAATGACTTTGACTTTTATGAAGCCATGGTCGATTACAAAAAAGGCGACTATACCATGGCCATTACCAAATGGGAAGCACTGCCAGAAGGTACGAAAGGAGATACCCTTACCTATTTCTTAGGAATGGCGCACCTTGCCAATAGAAACGAAACCAAAGCCATATCATATTTGGAGCCCCTATCCCAGAAAACCAACCCTGCTTTTGCCAATGAGACCCGTTACTATTTGGGATTGGCCTATTTAAAACAAGACGATGTAGCCAACGCCAAGAAAGAATTGGCTGCCAGTGGAACGGAGGGAGCTTTAAAAATACTTGCGGAACTAAACGACTAAAAAATGAAAATCTTGACCCAACCAGAACGATGGTATTTTACATTACTATTGTTACTAGGATTTTCTTGCTTTTCGATAGCACAAGAACCTTCGGAAGAGAAATTTCAACAGGCAAAGGAAGCACAAAGTCAAGGCAACCATGCCCAAGCGATTGTCCTTTTTAAAGAAGCACTGGGATTAATCGATACTACCTCAGCCCAAGCTGCCCAAAAAAGCTATGAAATCTACAACGAAATCGGATCGTCCAAGCAGCGAACCTTAGAACTGGACAGTTCTTCTTTCTATTTCCGAAAAGCGTTGGTCCATTTAAATCGAACCGAAAGAACACCCAAAAATGAATTCTATTTGGCTGGCATCGTTAGAAACCGTATCGGCCTTAATGAATTCAACACGGGTAAAATGGAAGCCTCCATAACCAGCATGAAAGAAGCCGTGGCTTCGTTTGAAAACTATGTGAATGCTGTTGAAGATGAAGAAGAAAAACTGAACGGACTCAAAAAACAATACGCCAGTGTAGACAATTTGGGAGGGTTTTATCGGGGAATTGGAGAAAATGAACGGGGAATGGACTTGGCCGAGTATTCCTATCAACAAAAGCTGTCTTTTTTAGATGAAGACGATGCCAATATCACCATTTCACGGCTCATTTTAGGCCACATCAACCTTATCGCAAGAAACTATGACGAGGCCGGTGATTATCTAGACAAAGCACTACAACACATAGGCAAAGTTCCTTATGCCCATACCTACGGACTCATGGTAAGGGCTTCCACCTATGAAAATGTGAATGACTTTGAGAATGCTAAAGCCACCTATCAGCTTTGTGAAGATCTCTACCGTGAAGGGGCCAATGGGACTTACTCTTTGGTTTTCTTAGATGCCTTGGTAGAAATGTCTCGGTTTTATGCTAAAACAGGCAATACCGAAAAAGCCATTGCCTTGGCTAACGAAGGATACGAATTCACCCAAAGCGAAGCTTTTTCTAACGACCTCATTGCTTTTTACCATATTCAGAATATGGCTCAGGTCCATTTCATGTTAGAACAATATGAACAAGCCAAACAGTACAGTGAAGAAGCCCTAAACTATTTTTCCAGCGACCGGATTGCGGCACAAACACAGTTGGATTCCATTCGGAATGAAATTAGAAAGCCCGCTGCCCTGTATCTTAAAACGAAATCGGCTTATTATCTGGACGCCTCCCCTACCGAAGAAAGTTTACAAGCTCTTTTGAAGGAAACCCAGCAAGCCCTTTCCATATTGGAGCGGCAAAAAACCAGCATCAGTACGGAAGATGACCTTGCTACGCTACTGAATGATAACGGCGACCTGATCGATTTCACCAAACAATTGAATTGGGACCTTTACAACCTTTCCCAAGATGAAAACTATCTGAATGACCTTATTTCCTTGCACGAATCGGCCATTTATACCCGAATTAGATCACGACTGAATCTAAAGAATATAGAATTTACCAACATTCCACAGCAAGTACTGGATCGCGAATCGGAATTGAGGGAAGCCCTTACCACCTCTTTAGATGCATCCAACAATATTGACGATTTCTTCCAAACCCAAACCGATTGGAATGCCTTTTTAGACTCATTAAAGGGTGTACATCCTAAGTACCATAAAATGCGCTATGCGAGCATTCAGGAGCCCATAGACGGCATTCGTGAACGGTTGAACGATGACACTTCGGTGGTGCGATACCTGTTCATAGAAGATCAGCTTTACGTTTTTGTACTAAGTCCTTCCACCAAAACAATGATTCCCATTACTGAAGCTGGGGGATTAGAACAACATATCCAAGCCGTAAACGACGCTTCCAGCGATTTCCAAGCCGTTTCGCAATCCCTTTCAAGACTCTATGAGACACTTTGGAAACCAATTTCAGAACATCTTACCACCGAAAATATCGTCATTGTGCCCGATGGTGTGCTTTTCAACCTAAGTTTCGATGTCCTCACTCCTTCGACAATAACTTCGTATCCCGAATTGGCAGAAAATAGCCTGCTTGCACGGCACAACATCTCGTACAATTATAGTTTGTTCTTGTTGAGCAACGACAGTAATGAGACATCCCATGATTCGAATTTCGTTTCCTTCGCGCCAGAATTCACCAGCGCAATGAAAGATCGCTATCGCAATACCATTTCGGATTCGGTCGATATGGATCACGCTTATTTATCCTTACTTCCGCAGCCCTTTAGTATTTCGACTGTAAAAAAGTTTGCTTCCCAATTCGATGGAATTACCTATTTGAATGATGCCTCCACTAAATTGGCTTTTACCAACAATGCCAAAAACCACAAGATCATTCACATTGCGACCCATGCAGAATCCAATAATTTGAATCCAGAATTGTCCCGACTCATTTTTGCCAAGGATATATCGGACTCCGAATCCAACAACTATCTGCACACCTACGAGATATACAATCACGACCTCTCTTCTCAACTCACCACCTTAACGGCTTGTGAAACGGGGAAACCCAGTTTCCAGCCAGGGGAAGGAATGATCTCCTTGGCCCACGCCTTCAATTATGCAGGAAGCGAAAGTATCTTGACCAGTCTTTGGAAAATCGACGAGCAATCCAGTTCAGAAATTATCGATTTGTTTTATGTGCATTTAAGCAATGGACTCACCAAGGACAGTGCCTTAAAGCAAGCCAAACTGGACTACCTAGCCAATGCCCAGGGTCGTACCCAAGCCCCTTTTTATTGGTCCGGACTGGTAATTATGGGCGATACCCAAGCGGTTCCTTTACAGTCCGGATATTCTATTTGGGCGTGGTTCGCTGTTATTTTAGTGGGGCTACTGCTGATTTGGGCCATTTCCAGAAGGAAAAAACGAAGTTCATGATGACATCTTAGTATAGGTACGATGTATTCTGTAGAGAATACTAACTAAGTACCTATAGTCATGAAAAAAATTTCACTTTCAATTGCAATCACATGCTTTACAATCTCCCTTTGGGCACAGGGAATCCCTCCAAGACAAGAAGTAAACCTAGACGATGTATATACCCAATATGGGCTTAGCGGCGAAAATGTAGTCGTGGTAATCATAGATCGAGGGATCGATTATCGCCATCCTGATTTTTTGGACGAAAATGGAAATACCCGTTTGGCCTATGTCTACGATATGATCGATCAAACCGGTGCTGGTGATCCCGACAATCCATATGGCATCGGAACCATTTTTGACCAAGCGGAAATTGACCTAGCATTAGACAATAACGACCCTCCCCTATCTACAGATCGAGGCGGACATGGTACCGCTACTACAGGAATAGCAGCTGGAAATGGAAGCGGAACGGTATCAGGTGATTTTCAAGGAGTCGCCCATGGAGCTACCATCATCAGTATTAAAATTACCCACGATGCCTTTCCTCCTTTCGGAAGTGAACCGGGACAGGCTGGCTTCTTCGATCCTACCTTCATTCCCGTTGCACTACAATTTGCAGAGGACAAAATTGCCGAGCTCGGTCTTCCTTCGATCACACTCATGAACCTAGGTTCCATTGGAGGCCCTACCGACGGTACCAGTACCGTTTGCCAAGCCATTGATGCTTTCGTGATGGCAGGAAACACCTTTATTTGTGGCGTGGGCGACGACGGCGGAGGCGATAATCATGCTGCGACCAATATTAGTCAAGGGGAAACCATAGAATTGGAAATTCAAAAAGCCGAAACAGGCTTCCTACGCTTAGATCTCTGGTACAGTGAAGATGATCGATTTACCATAAGCATAGAACGTCCCAATGGAACCGTTGAAGGGCCTTTTGCCGCCCCCGCTGGCCCTAATGGTGCTGTGGATTTGAGTTTCGGGGATATTTTTATGTTCCATAGAGGCGCCAATGTGGAATTCTTTGGAGCCACCTCTAACCGCAGGGAACTTCTAATCGATTTTACCGGAAATACCGGCACCTACAAGGTTATTCTGGAAGGGGCTCAAATTTCAAACGGTGATTTTCACGCGACCCTTAACCCTTCCTTCTATTCCAACAACAACCGATTCCTCAATTTTGTAGTTCCGGGATACAGCATTAACGATTATGCGAGTTCTAATTTGGGCATTACTCCAACCGACTATGTGGTACAACCTTCTTGGACAGACATTAATGGAGTTCCTCGAAGCATCACAGGACAAGGCGATCCTGGAGAACTATGGATAGGGTCCAGCAGCAGTCCAACACAGGACGATCGCTTGGGGATAGACGTTGCGGTTCCCGGAGAAGTGTGCCATGCCGCTTATGCCGATAATACGTATTATGAAAGTTTCCCCGGAAACGTATTGCAAAATAGCAATGGCCTGTACGGCATCCAGAATGCGGTGAGTGCAGCGGCACCTTTGCTTACTGGAGTTATTGCGCTTATGTTGGAAGTAAATCCTAATCTTACCCCAGAAGAAATTAGAACGCTAATCCATAATTCGAGTCGGGAAGATGCTTTTACAGGCACGGTACCCAATCACGATTGGGGCTATGGTAAATTGGATGCGCTGCAGCTGATTGAAGATACCTATGCTACTCTAGGAACGGAGGATGTTACCAAAGATGCCTCGATAATCGCCTTTCCCAATCCTACTCAAGGAAAATTGACGATTGCTACGCAGCACCTTTCCGAAGAGATATCAGTGACCGTTTCCAATGTAGCTGGTCAATTGCTCATGACCCATAAAGGACAGCAAACGCAACAGCTGGAGTTGGATTTCAATGTTCCGAGGGGAATGTACTTCGTTACCGTGAGTACCTCCGAGGGAAAGAAAACGTTGAAAGTTCTTAAAGACTAGTTTTAGGTACATTAGACTCTTGCAAGCTCCAGCAATTTGGTGAGTGTTCGGTAATTCCTTGCAGTTGCCGACACTCCCAATTTTCTCTCGAACCAATTGTTGCTTAGTTTGGCCTTTCCGTATCCCGTACTACAATAAAAATAAATGCACTGTTCGGTAATAAAAAACTCTTCGTTGGGATAGGAAATCTGTGAAGCTGCTTCGATCTTTTCAGCGGAAGGCATATCGTACAACAAACTGAAATAGCTTTTTTCCTTCTTTTCCTGTGGATAGGGACAATTGGCTAAAACCGCTTCAATTTCCTTTGCGGTTCGCACAAAAACAGGCACCTTCCATCCCCAAGTATCGAAAATGGCTCTTTCAATCTTCGCGGCCAATTCTTTTTCTTCAGAAGAGAAGATCACATTCCCGCTTTGAATGTAAGACTGTACGCTCTGAAATCCCAAGGACTCAAACAACTCTCGAAGGTCAGCCATCTTTATTTTCTTTTGGCCTCCTACATTGATTCCCCTAAGCAACCCTATATATGTTTTCATTCTTCTTCGGTTATGGCCTGTGCTACAATGTATCCACCTGTCCAAGCATTCTGAAAGTTGAATCCTCCCGTAATCGCATCTATATTGAGGACCTCTCCCGCAAAATACAGATTGGGGAGTAGTTTGCTTTCAAAAGTTTTGAAATTCACTTCTTTTAGGTCGATTCCACCGGCGGTCACAAACTCCTCCTTAAAGGTACTCTTTCCATGTACATCGTACACTCCTTTGGTGAGTTGCTGGGACAATTCCTGCAGTTTTTTCTTGGACACATCAGCCCAGATTTCGGTAGGCGCAATATCCGAGACAGCTACCAATCGTTGCCAAAGGCGTTTGGGAAGTTCGAATCGCGGGTATTTGGCTATGGACTGTTTGGGGTACTCCATTTTCAGTGCCATGAGTTCTTCCAATATTTCGGATTCGGAGACATGCAGAAGCCAATTCACCCAAATGGAGAAATTGTATTTCAAGGGTTCCAAAATCCGTGCACCCCATGCGGATAGTTTCAATATGGCCGGACCGCTCATACCCCAATGGGTAATAAGCAAAGGACCTTCGCTTTGCAAGAGGACTTTTCCCGTTTCAGAAACCACTTTCACACTCGCTTCTGTACTTAGGCCTTGAAGTCCGTCGATTCTTTCATCTTCAATATTGAATGTAAACAAGGAAGGAACAGGAGCAACGATACTATGCCCTAGTTTTTCGAATAACTTCCACATCTTGGGATTGCTTCCCGTAGCGATCACCAATTTTTTACTCACAAAAGTTTCTGAAGTAGTAACCACCTGCCACTCTCCATCCATCGGCACAATATCCTTTACCGAATGACCCTTTAGTACCGATATTCCCTTTTGTTTCGTTTCTGAAAGAAAACAATCGATAATGGTTTGTGAGCTGTCCGTTATGGGGAACATCCTACCGTCTTCTTCAATCTTAAGTTCCACGCCCTTTTTTTCGAACCATTCAATTGTGTCACCCGTCATGAATGTATGGAAAGGGCCTAGCAATTCTTTTTCCCCACGTGGATAATTCTTCGATAAGTCCTTGGGGATAAATTCCGCATGTGTCACATTACAGCGGCCGCCTCCCGAGACTTTTACTTTGGTAAGTACTTCCTTGCCGCGCTCTAGGATCGCAATTTTTAGACGAGGCGAATGTTCGGCCGCATTAATGGCCGTAAAAAAGCCCGCAGCGCCTCCCCCAATTACTAAGATGTCGAAGGTTGAATTCACCTTTCAAAAGTAGCCATATTTTCAGGTGAAAGTACCTACAAGAATATATTTTGTATTTTTCACGTACTAACAACAAAACCAAATAATTATGTTTTCAAAAGCAAATCTCATTGCCACCCTTGTCGCGGCCGTATGGGGAATGGGCGGCGGATTCCTGTTATGGGGAATCATTGCCGAACCTCTTATGGCAGACAGTGTACTTATTCCAGACCTTATTAAAGCGGAGCCCGATATGGCCTTTTTAGCTTTAGGTTGCTTGATTCAAGCATTTGGATTCTGCTCTATTTACCGAAAATTTGGAATGGAAAACTACGGTGCCTCTACAGGACTTAATATGGGTATCCTTGTGGGTATCATGATTGGTCTGGGAGAAAAGATGATCGATTATGCCACTGCCAATATGATGGATATGCAAGGAACCCTTATGAATTTTGTGATCTACGTTATTTTCTTCGGAGTGACCGGATTGATAGCGGGACTCATTTATCAGAAAGTTTCTTAAAAAGAATCATACAACACATAAAAGCTCCAAGATTTTGGAGCTTTTTTTATGCTACAAATTCCATACTTACAGCACTTTTAGTATCTTTAAATTCGGTTTTTCCCCGAACCGTTTTTCTGTTTGCTTTAAAGTGAAACAGGCCTAACCAATTTCTATAGTCATGGAAAACTTTTTTACTTTTCTTGAAAAGCACCAAACTGGGGTTTTATTGCTCGTAGTACTCATTTTTACAATCGTGCTCACGATACGATGGTTGTTCAAAATATTTGGATTGGGCAAATACAAAACACATTACATTGTTAAAGACGAAACAGGAAAAGAAAAGTTGGTAAAAGTGCAGCAGAAAGATGAAAACCCAAGTATTACCTACGTATTAACACAATCCTTGGTGGATATTGTGGGTGAGTTTCGCCATTTCTTAGCACTCCTTATAGTGCTATTGTTCATCATATTAATTATTGTTGCCATGTGGCTTAGCAGTGGTGCTACCGATGTCAATTTTGAAAATATGATGGATGCCATGCAATTGGTGATTGCCTCCTTGGGAGGTCTTCTAGGATCTATTATTGGTTATTACTATGGTGAATCTGCCGCTCGTAGTAACAAAGAAGGCATTACTACAGATGCAGGGGAAATTTCTAATGCCCCCAGTGCTGGGGAAGGTGACATAGTAGCACCAACGGTTCCTTCGGAAGAGGAAGTTATTGAAGTCGTTGAAGACCCATCGGAAGATGATGATGACATTATTGAACCCGTAGGGGAGTAAATTATGAGCATGAAATTAAAAACATATAATCTTAGAGTTAAGGATACCCTGGAAGATTTTGATGATTCCAATGAATCGGATCAGACCGTTTTCTACCGTGAAACCTCGAAAAGCAAGAAGAAGTTATACAAAGTACGTATCTACCTCGAAGGACGTGATCTACCCTATGTGAAGCAAGTAAAGTACACCTTGCACAGTACGTTCGGTAAAAATCGGGTTAAAATTGTACGAAGGCGCCCATCGAATTTAGATTGTGGCTTGCTTATTTGGACCTGGGGAATTTTTACCGTGCAAGTAGAGATTGAAGATGTAAAGGGAAGGGTCACAGAATTGGACCATTACCTCACCTTTGGAAATCAGTTGCAAGACAGTAGGGTTAAGATTCAGAAAGCGAATCTCTCCTAATTTCTATTTCAAAAGAGTTTTTTTAGCTTCTCGGAACCCGCCGTGAATTTCCGGAATTCGGAAGGTTGTTTTTCATTCAAAAGTTTTCGTTCTCCCCGAGCTTCTATCAATTTACCAAAGTAGTTCTCACGATTGTCGAATTGTTCTTTATTGGCATAGGTCGTAACAAGAACAATATAGGCAGGGTCTTTTTCGGTAGCTGGGCTTATAAATAGCCCATAGTCTTTGATAGCCTTATCTTCGATTGCCTTTTTTCTAAGCACCAACCAGTTGTTTTCATAATAATATACGGTCTCTTCTACTTGGTTGTCGACAACCTCAACAAAATCCATTGAAGTAATGGATTCATCTGTTTGTGCCAAGCCCATACAAAGTGGAACAGACAGAAAAGCTAGGAGTAAAAATATGTTTTTCATTTGATGAATGGATTAATGACTATTCTCAAAAATAGCAACCTATATCCCTCCTTCAAAGTCATTTAAGTAAATGATAACATAGTTGGGGTGTCTTCGGGATTCGAAACAAACACCGCAAGTTTAAACAGGCTTCCAACCTATACTGAGTGCATTTTTTATGGAGACAGGTATTTCGACAGACAAAATACTTTTAGGATGCCCAAGATTATATGCTATTTCCTTTAGGCTAACGGTTGAATTTTTGTTTGTTGTTTGTCCAGTGGTACGGCAGTAATCAGAAAATGTTTTCTTGATTGCCAATCCTGTATATTCCGTTTCTAATTCAATTGGCAATTTCATATCAAAAGTTGAATACATTTGCCTTAATTGTTTATGTAGTTTAACGAGTCCTAATTTTACATATAGTTCCTTTTTCTGTTTTTCATTGAGCAAAAAAAACTTGACCCTAAACCTATCGTACCATTCATGGACCGCTTTCGGAATGGGTTGAGAATCGAAAATACCTTTCCATTTATGCCACCACCAAGAATGTCCATTCCAGATATGCTTAGAAGTGACTTCAGGAATCTTAAAAAGGGGTTTTATCTTATCGAAATCTTCAATAGGATATTCTTCTATAAGACGAGATCCAGTATACGCCTCGATTGCACCGTATAAGTAATTCTCCCTTCGCCATTTACCAGCGGGGACAAACTTTTCAAGGATGAACTCAATTCCCCATCCATGTATAGCTCTAAAATGACTATCAACCTTAGTATGCTTGGGGTTGGGAAAGTACATATAGAAGAAGTTTTTGTCCTCCATTAATGGAATTAAGTACTTCATTTGGTCAAACTCGGGAACCTTAGCTGTAACAATTGATCTTACAATTTTTTTGTAAACATTATTAAACAAAAACCGAACATGATTTTTCATAAACCCTTTATGCTCCATCTGATAGCTCTCACTAGAAGCAATAAATACAATATATCGACTCACTAATACATTGAGATATACGGGTAAAGCCAGTCTATAATCCCAAACTACACCATCATTCGCTTTTGGTTTTACTTCTCCATTCCACATGTCTTTGTATACCTTGTAAGTTCCAAAAGCCAGTTGCCAATGACTTGGTTCCACAATTTTCGACACAATATCCAGGGAGGATTTTTGAGCGTCAAAAAAGCTACTGCTAATTTGGGCATCCATATTTTCTAGCCCAACCCTCTTTTTCTCGGAAAGATATGCTAGTGCAGAAATGGTATTCGAGTTAGCCTGCCCATTGAAACTATCAAGATCTCTTCTAATTTCCAAAAGTGATGTTGCTATTACGTGCTGTTCTATCTCGATTAGCTTAATTCTTATATCTTCAATTTGTTGAGATATTTTTGCGATTAATGCATTCATCTTACCTATAGGATCTTCTTCCTCAAAAAATCCTAACATAACCCCCAATGTCTTAAAAGTATCTATCGCGGAATAAAAGGAACTAGCATAACTAAATATTTTTTCTGAAGTTTCTGTTATTTTTACGAGTTGAGGACTCAAGTGCCATTTTTCAAATTGATCTTTTACAGGAGTATCCATACTATTCTATTATTGGAGGCTTACCAACATATTTACATATCCTGTACCCTTGGTTAATGAAGTCAATGCCTTACCAACAATAGCTCCAAAAGATTTTTTAAAATCGGTTGCCTTCATGGCATGACCAGGTAATATCGAAGTGGTAAGCATATCTCCCACTTGTATAGGTTCATTGGTAGCATCCGCTTTACAGGTAACTTTTCCCAGTATGGAAATTGGAACACGATTAGTACTATTTTCATCGGCATCCAATAAGATGGCGGGTTTATAATCCCCAGCTCCGGCCACCACCCCAACTACTTTAGTATTATAGGCTTCATCGCTCGGTATTAATTTACCATCAGAGTTGAGAACCATAATAGTTCCGGGATTTGCCAAGACATTTTCTGCTACATCAAAATGTTCGGCAGCATCCCCGTTCTTAAGAACTATATCACCAGCCTGTCCGCTTAAATGGACCGTATTAAGTCCTTTATTATTATATAAATAAATATCGCCCTGTTTTCCTTTGGCACCTACATGCATATTTGCATTTTCGCCATCAATATTAAACACCTTACGTTTTTTACTATCATAAATTAAGCACTGACCCTCATTACCATTAAGGTGTATGGAATAGTTTCCGAAGCTGTTCTTAACCACGATATCTCCCTCATTACCCTTGGTCCCCACCAGCAATAAAGCATGTTCATTTTCAAATCTCAAAACTTCCCGTTTATTTCCATCCCAAGAAAGAATGGATCCAGAAGAATGGGTAGGTCTTTTCTTCTTAGGTTTATTCAAATATATAGTACTAAAGGTGGCATTATTTAGAACCTCTATAGTCTTAACAGTTGCTGATTTTTTTGCTACTTTTTTGATTAAATCCGACGTATTAAATAAATTTTTATCAGGCATATCTTTTGTATTTGTGTTAAAACGGTATCCCGTTTTAACATGATAACCCCAAAAATATTCACAAACCAATTGAAAATCAACAGGGTAAACACTATTTACTAAGGAGGATAATACCTTATTTACGAGCTTTAGAATTACAGAAATCATTTAAGTAAATGATAACATAGTTGGGGTGTCTTCGGGATTCGAACCCTGTTCTCCTCAGTCACAGTGAGGTGTTTTACCGAATAAACTAAAGACACCATTTTTTGAAAACCCAATAGGATTCGAACCTATACCCCAAGAATCAAAATCTTGTGTGCTACCGTTACACTATGGGTCTATGGTACTCCACCTTGGATTCGAACCAAGACTACACGGGGCTTAAACCCGAACTTCGTTCGCTACCTTCACAAAAACAATTGTTTTTGTTCGCCAATCTCTACCATTTGGGCTAGTGGAGCATTGTACGGGAAGAGAGATTCGAACTCCCAGTCTCCTGATCCTAAATCAGGCGCGTTTACCGTTTCGCCATTCCCGCATTTTATGTCGTACTCTGTAGGGGAATCGAACCCCTATTTCCACATAGAAAGTGTGGCGTACTAACCATTATACGAACAGAGCATTTGTCTGGGAAGCAGGGCTCGAACCTGCAACCTCCCGCATCCAAAGCGGGTAAACTTCCAATCGTTATCTTCCCAGTGTAAAGTACCGGTCCCACCCCCGGGTGGGTTAAGCTCGCGAGAGACAGTCGCTTGCCCTGGTCGATCGACCCCCAGTACTTGGTGGAAGTGGTAGGATTCGAACCTACACGCTGCGGAGCAGACTAGATTTACAGTCTAGCGAGCCAACCAATTGCTCAACACTTCCTTTAGAGACAAGGACAGGAATCGAACCCGCAAAATGACGGACTTGCAATCCGCTGCCTTACCATTCAGCCACCTTGTCTTTTGCGGAGAGTGAAGGAATCGAACCTTCACCACGTTTACCGTGAACTCGTTTAGCAGACGAGCGTAACAAACCAGTATTTACCTACTCTCCAATTTGAGACTTTTGTACTCCACCTTGGATTCGAACCAAGACTACACGGGGCTTAAACCCGATGCCTCTACCATTTGGGCTAGTGGAGCGTCGTACGGGAAGAGAGATTCGAACTCCCAGTCTCCTGATCCTAAATCAGGCGCGTTTACCGTTTCGCCATTCCCGCATATATTCTAATTAGCGGAAGGAGTGGGAGTCGAACCCACACGAGTCGTTAGCTCCGAACGGTTTTCAAGACCGTGGCCACCGCCAATTGGCTTGTCCTTCCAAAAGTTTAATTCATAAAAAAAGCACCTCGTTTCGGAGATGCTTCTTTATATCTTTTATGCCTATACCCTTAGGTCACGACATATATCATCTCCTTTGTTACTGAAACGGACTGTTCACTACTATATAAGCCCAAATACTCCGGCGAACAGAGTACGGGATTAAGATGTAATGGATGTTGAACTTGATACTTCATTTCAGTACTATTTGTTATTGTTTTTGTTGGGACAAAGATGAAACTCTTTTTTGAATTACACAAGGCTTTTTTGGATTTATTTTATTGATTATCAATTAGTTACAATCATAAAAGCATATAGTATCCCTGTCCGCTTTACAGCAGATATCGTTGGTTTTTCACAACTGTCTGTCTCCCAATTGTTTCATCTTCCAATGTGCTTATTTTATGTTTTTACTTACTTCATTTTGTAACTCAAAAAAATTCATAAAAAAAGCGCCCAATATGTCTGGGCGCTTCTACTTTATTGCGATTATTTTAGTTATTTCATGCTAAAACACTTCAAAAAAAGACATACAACGCCCTGTTCGCTCACTATGTTCGGAGCAAAGACTATAGAGACATAACTCTTGTTGCGGGACGTAATATGACATTCTTGTCTTCATTTGTGTTGCAAATATGATGGAATTGACCCTTCAATTCCAAATTAATTCAATATTCTTGATCAAATCCTTTCTTTAGTTCCATTTTATCCTGTTGACGTTTCGCCTTATTCGTCTTCTTCACCTTCTTCGGTTTAAAATCGGATCCCGTAAATACGCGAATCGGATTTCCCCGGGTTAATTGCAAATGGTTCTCCCATTGCTGTTCTATCTGCTTCTTCAGGGTTTCCCTGTGCGATGCATTCAGTTTGGCCTTTAAACGCTCTCGGGCAATCTTCTTATTCTGATGTTGAGAACGACTGTCCATGACCTGCACACTCACTCCTGTAGGAATGTGCATTACCCGAACGGCCGAATTGGTCTTGCTAACATGTTGCCCACCCGGTCCCGAACTGCGCATGGCCTGAAATTTCAGATCCTTTTCCAAAAGGGCAGTTTCGGTAGTGGTTTCCAAAGCAAACATTCCTATGAACCAATTCTTCCGCTTGTGAAATTTCCGGTATTCCGACTTTCCTATCCATTGTATCGTACCCAACCAGGACTCTATAAATCCTTCAGGAATCTCTCCTTCTACTTGCACCGTGGCCGACTGCAACGTACTGTTTTCCGGTCCTTTCTGCCGATCCAATACTTCATAAGACAATCGATGCGCTTTAAGGTCTTCCACAAAGAATTTCAATACCTGCGACACCACCCAACAACATTCCGCCGGTCCGCGACCGGCGGTTAATTGAATTATTTGTGACTTCTTCTTCATCGTACATAAATTTTTCCTTCGTCTACCGCAAACACCATTTGCTGCATGGTGATATCCATTCGAATTTCATCATCATTCAGAATATCGAAACAAGCTTCGGTATTTTCTGGTTTCTGAAGGCTCAACAATTGCAAAGCCCTGTTTTGCCGACCACAGGATGTTTCCTGAAGCAGGTCTCCCAGAATGCCCTTGTTGGTCATTTCCTGATACCCATTGGTCACCACCAAATTGTTCTTGCCATCGGGTCTTCGGAAAGAAGCTCGATTAGGTGTTCTTTCGATCACCAAACGCTCTCCTTCCTGGGTTCCTGTGACCAAAAGCAAGGAATCTGAAGCCACACTATCCTGGGACAATACCCGCGTTGCATCTTCGAAAGAATCCATCTTCTCCAATACATCTCGAATCTTGAAGGTTATGGGCGGTGCCAATTCTGGTGACTCCTGACTCATCACTGCATTGAGGGTAATCGCAAACTTTCCGGGTTTCATCCCCGAAAAGACCCCAATAAAGCCAGGCCAACCCACACTGGAGAACACCACCTTTCCGTTTCGTTCGAAATCGAAAATCTTGGAATAATCCCGCAAGCTGTTATTGTCGCTCCACCAATCCAGGTTCCTTGCGTGTAAGTTTCCTTTTTCGGTAGGTACCGAGAATGCCGTACAACCAAACACCAACTTAAGGGCGTCGTAATACAGGTTGGCGATCAATAAATTATCGATCGTGAACCCTGTAAAGGATGCTATTCCGCGTAGTTCTTCTACATAGGTCGCATCAATGCATTCTGCCTTGTAATAGTCAATGATCGTTTCAAAGAAAGAAGCATCTTCCAAATCGGCGAGATAGGTATGTATCAATACCGTAATCTCGTTCCGATAAGGTTCAAGGCACAACCAGCGTTCGTAGGCCGGTGCATCTAGGTTTATGACTATTCTTTCCATCGTTTTCATTCTGGTTTATACATATTTTGTCACTACCGGACTCTTCATCAGCAGTTCGTTCTTCACCGGATCCAGTCCTTTTACCAACAAGTCGTGCGCGGCTTTTACAGCCCAGCATTTGTCGCTGGAATGAATGTTGGAATAGTAGCTCAACAAGGTTTTTGGTGCTACCAAGTTCCATCCATCCACCTGAATGGTCTCCAATTCACGAGCTTCAAAAAAGTCGATCGTAGTTCTTACCGGTCTTCCTTGCGGAAGCCATTCTGCTTTCTCGTACCGTCTGAAATTTTCAGTACTCGGTAAATGATCGTATCGGGTCCAGACTTTCTGAAACCCTTCTTCCAATAGAATCACCATTACCTCGGCTACGTTTTTGGGATGCACAAAAATGTCGATGTCCTTATGGTCATGCGCATGCTTGTACTCCACGTGGGCATCGGGCGACATAAAATGCCACGCCCATCCGCCGGAAAGGGTTACCCAAGGCTTTAGTTTTTCTAAAATAGCTAGGCCCAACGCAATTCTGAAGTCGGGCCATAGCTCCCCGTATCGTTTTGTGTTATGATTCGCTCCCATAATCTATTTGTCCATTCGGACGATTTTAGGTGTGAACTTGCCAACGATCTCTACCAATTCACGCTGGTTGTTCATCACGGTTTCTATATTCTTGTAGGCCATCGGGGCCTCGTCTATTCCTCCACCGATAAGGGTTACCCCGTTGTCGGCCAAGGATTTTTTGATATCACTGCGTGTAAACTTCTCTTTACACTTTCTTCGGGAATGCACCCGCCCGGCTCCGTGCGAAGCTGATAGTAGGCTTTCGGTATTTCCCTTCCCTCGAACAATGTATCCCGGTGCGGTCATGGATCCGGGAATGATTCCCAATTCTCCTTTGGCCGCTGGCGTTGCTCCTTTACGGTGCACGATGCATTCTTCACCATTCACTTGCTGTTTCCAAGCGAAATTGTGGTGGTTCTCGATCTTGGCCACGGGTTTGGATCCCAATAGTTTTCCCAAACGGGCGTGGATATCGTCATGACAGGCTTGGGCATAATCCCCAGCCAGGTTCATGGCGAGCCAGTATTCCTGCCCGTCGTGGGTATTTAGATCTAACCACGCTAATTGCTGCACATGTTTCGGCAATGGACACTGTTTTGTGGCCATATAGGTGTAATGCTTTGCAATATTTGCGCCAAGTCCGCGAGACCCACTGTGGGAAAGGATTCCGAGGTAATTGCCTTCCTTTAATCCCCACTCATTATTGGGGTCTGTAATGGCAACTTCTCCGAATTCCACAAAGTGGTTTCCACCTCCCGAAGTACCCAGTTGTTTGTACGCCTTATCCTTCAGTTTTTTCACCAAGGGAATGGTTTTAAATTCCTCTCGGCTAAAGACCTCGTGATCGTGCTTCACTTTATGCGTTTCGTACATCCCAAATTTGGTATGCTCGGAAAGCATGTTTTGCAACTGGTGGCTCTTCCCTTTTAGGTAAGACGTCTTAATAGGGTAAATGGTTAAACACATTCTACATCCTATGTCCACGCCCACTCCGTAGGGAATCACTGCATTTCGCGTCGCCAACACCCCGCCAATAGGCAATCCGTAACCGGTATGCGCATCGGGCATCAAGGCTCCTGCAACTGCTACGGGTAGCTTAAGAGCGTCGTACAATTGGTACTTTGCCTGCTCGTCGATTTCGTTTTCCCCATAGATTTGAAAGGGAGCGCGAACCGAGTTCAACTTCTGTCTGGTCACCACTACGGGATCTAACAGACTTTCGGCAATCTTTCCCCAGACACCGTCGTTTTTATAGGCTTCTGGATTCTGCAGTACCTGCTTGGCATCCTGTAATATCTGTTCCTTCTTTCTTCGTTTCTGATAGCGATTTATCTGACCTAAGGTGATATTAATGCTATTGTTTTTTGGAAAGCCCAATTTTATAAGGTCCCTTCCGCTTAATTTCTTTCCCATGATATTTCTTCGTTTACTAATTCTTGAATGGAGTAATCTTTCAATCCCCTTAGAGCCGTTTTTGCTTTTAGCGTTCGGCTTTTCTCATCAAGGGCTTCCCAATACTTCCAATCGTTGTAATACTTATATCCTTTTTTGTCCAATTCGTAGTATCCACTCTTAAGCTCCTGTTGGTACAATAATGCCATTTCGCTTTCTAAAGCTGGATCGATACGCTTCGTATGTGTGATATAAGCTCTTGTGTACTTTATTTTATATACCCCCTTGGGGATGTTGATATAAAATCGAATTCTCAATCTTTTCTTTTCCGTATAGTACCGAAATGGAACGCAAAGCAGTTGTGCGTCTTCGCTTAGGCGTACATATTGCCACATGCTGATCGTTGGGATCTCCTTGTAAAAAAAATACTTGGAGGTGGTTTGGCTCCACTTTTTATCCGTCTCTCCTTTGGTCCTGCCCCAGAATTTTTTGGTGAGTTTCCCGTATATCTCAAGAATCTCATTTTTATGTTTATACCGATCTAACCGAGGGGTAAGGACAAGCTCTTTGAACCATCCGTGCCTAATGGGCTTTTCCAATTTTATATAGCCCAATTCTCTCCTTTCTTTCCAAATCTCGCGCTGTCTCTTGCGAATACGACGAAGCTCTTTTGCTCTTTGTTCTTTAATGTGTCCTGGTTTCAATGAACATGTATTTAGTTACTACTACCTGTTGTTTTGATTCCAGCCATTATCGAATCGCCGAAATCCTACTGCGTACGATTTCTATAATTCATCATTTGAATTTTTAGGGTGAATACTAGATTGTAATTCCGTCCCGAAACTTGATGTAGTACCTAAAAGGCATAAAAAAAGTCCGAAACTCTCTGTGGGCTTCGGACTTCTCTATGTAACGTGAAAATTACATGGGTAAGAAGGACCGAAGCAATCGTACCGTAAAACCTGGTTTCGTGAGTACGATCTGTAATGAATTGTCATTTTTCATGTTGCTTCAGTTTTAAAATTGTTCGTAATTCTTTCAGTGCAAATATGAAACCAATTTTTGAATTACACAATAAAAATAATGATTTAATTATTTGATTATCAGTTAGTTATGTTTAAATCAAGCCATGAGAATCCTTGTCCGCTTGTTAGCAGATATAAGTGTAAAACACAATTGCTTGGAGGGCAGCGATTTGCATTTTAGTCGGCATCTTTTTGTGCCATGGAGGGAATCCGAAAAAAAATCCAAAAAAAAGGCGCTCAATTTCTTGAACGCCTTTCGAATTATCATTTTTCTTGTTCCACTATCCATGCACACGACAGAAAAATGCCCTAAAGGCGTTCCCAATATGTGTACAAAACAGCTTCATTTATATATACTTTTAGTTTTAATTCTTGTTTGTAATGTCTATGACATTGGCAGTATTTCTACTACTTTGCCATACACATTTTTCGTCCATCCGTTAATTCTACCGTGATTGTTACCAATAAGTAAGCCACGTTTACCGTTTTTTCCTTTTACCAGATGCGTAAAGCAATTTCCTCTTACTTTACAGTAAACGATATCTCCTACTTCGCAATCTTCCCATGAGATGGGTGCAAGCCTAACTGGTTGCTTCGATTTTAAAATAGGTAGCATAGAATTACCGGGTTCCTTTGAAATAATGGTCTCGCCATTACTCAATTTTTGAATTTTCCAATTCATAATTTTCATTTTATACGTTATGTAAGCCACTATTGACTCACATATCCCATAAAATTTCAAAAGAACATTTTCAATGAACTCCCGCAAAGATGTAATAATTAATGGGATAGTTCCAAATATTTTGAAGAATTAATGATCGAATCAGTGAAAGGTGATGGGTGAGAAGTGATGCGTTGAAGCGTTGAGTTGTTGAGTCGTTTAAGTGTTTAAGGTCTAACGACCATCAACTATCGACTGAACAATCTGCATTATTGAAATTTTGCTCTCAATAAGGGCCTTAGCCAGGTTGCACCATCGGGCGGCGCGATCCAACACCCAGGCATCGGAGCTTACCACTATCCGATCGGTTTCGGCCAGGAGTTTGTCGGGATTGTAGTCTAATTCTATGGTCCAATCGTATCCTTGTTCTTGGGCCATTTCGCCCAACAGGGTTTTTAGTCGGCCGCTATTGGAAACCGGCTGATCGAAATACCAGAGCACATTTCCGGTTTGTAACTCCTGAAGGGTATCGCCCACCCATTGCAGGGCGCCCTCGGTTTGTTGTACGCGTTTGTAGGTGCCGTGTACGCTAGAGAGATCCCGATAGCAGTCGTCTAATCCTTTAAAGACATAAGCACCAGACAAAGCACTTTCTAAAATGATAAGGAGATTGAAACCATCGATAGCAATTTCCTGTCCTTTTAGTTGCTCCAAAGACAACTCGGTCTGTTTGCGCTGGTTCACTTGCTCCTCCGAAGCACTCATTCCCTGTACGGCTTTTTGCTGGCGTACGTTAAGTCGATGCCGATTCCCCACCAATTGCAAGGCGGATTTCTCTGCATAGCCGCGTGATAGCAGATAGTGCATATCGGCCACGGCCTCCTTTATGGTAGCGTGTACTTTCTCCGTCCCGAACAATAGATCGTCCCGGCCTTCTTTGCCTCTGTTTCGTGGGTTAGACATTAAGTATACGAATACGAAGATTGATTAAGATATTCTATTAATTGGAAGAATTCCTATCCTCATTGTTAATAATGGTTTCTACCTTATTGAAAATCCTTAATTCATAATTATCAAACTCATTTTTAATTTCGCTCTTTTCTTCGTTCTCATAGAAATCAATAATTGAGTTGGGAACTCCAAAATCACTAGCTATTCTACCTTTTTCAGTAAAAGCGTTATACTCTAGTTTTGTTAACAATTTATCCAATCCAATAACTTCATCCATAGGTTGTGCGGTTTTCTGCGACATATAAAACTTATACATAATATTGAAAACTCCAAGGTATTTTACAACCTGATACTTTAATATATTATATACAAATTCTGAGGTTTCGGAAATGGCTTTATCTACGGTGAGTCCCTTATTAAGTTTGTAATCAACGGAGCTCCCGAAACCACCCGTTAAGTAAAAATGAACCAAATGCGTCAAAGTCGAATACTCATTATTTTCACCCTTATATTCAATCAAAAATTTTAGTTTTTGATTTTTGACTATTGGTTCTAGTATATTTAGTGTTATTTGAAAACCATCATAATCAATATCCATTCTAAAATTAATTGAACGAATTAATCTTTTAATAGATTCAATATCAGAATCATTAAGTTGAATAATTTTATCATAAATACTTATCTTATCTCTCCTACTAACTACCTTATATAAATTGAAAACCTCGTCGGGGATATTTCGTTCAGCCTGTAGCTGATTTATGTCAATAATCTTGGTTTTATCACTATCCGTTAAATATTCTTGTCTTGTGTAGAATAAATCAACTTCTTCTTTTGGAGATTGTAAATCATAATTTTTGTGCTTTATCCCCTCGGGCTCAGAGTTTATTGCATCCATAAATTTATTTTTTAAAACAATAACTCGTCCATTATAATGATGCAAAAACCTTCCGGCTCGACCTGCAATGTTTTTAGCATCAAACTTTTTTAAGGGTTTATTACCTTTCTTATTATGAAGAACTATCAAATTTTTTGCTGATGTATTAACCCCTTCCGTAATTGTTGTAGTGGATAATAATATTTTTAAATGACCTATATTGAATAATGAGACTATTTCCTTTTGAATGTACTTCGGAACAAGTCCATGATGTATCCCAATACCATGCTTTAATGCAGATATAAGTATCCACTCGCTATTAAAATTGTCAGATATATGATCCACAAATTCAATATAATCATCGAAACTATAATCCTCTAATACCCCCGATGCAATAATTGATCTTGCATAAGATTCCACCGAACTTCTGGAATAACAGTAGATTATTGTGTTCTCGTCAATTTTAAAAATTTGACTTAAAATTTCTACAAGCCGATCATTTTTCGAACTTTTTTGAAACTTCAAATCGAAATCATAATCGACTTTATACTCTTTCTTTCCCTTAACATCACTATATGTTTTATTAACGATCTCATAATTATTATAATTTATAAGTCTAATAGTGTTTTTCTCCAAAAAGTCATCAAAGGATTTATTATAGTCTTTATCGTCTGGTCTTGAAAAATCAATGTAAGGCCCTGCCAATAAGGTGTCTACATCTTTTTTCAATGAATAAAAAATTGCAAGACGGTAGGCCACATCACGTTCATTTTCTCGCACCTCTTCATCAATAATATATTCATTATCTATCTTATAAACTTCGTCCACAAATGCAAAATCGAAATCAATTTCCTCTTCTCGCTTTTCGATAAACGAAAGGTAGCGTTCTGGCGTATAAATAAATAAGTTTTTGTCATCGATACTTTCTACTTCACTTAATGTATGAATTGAATATTTTTGAACAAAATAATTGTAATTGCTGTCGGATGTAAGCCTTTCCAAATTTTCAGATAAGAGTGCAATTGTCGGAAATATAAGAACCACGTTGTCGTAATCCATTTTCCTAATGATTTCAAATACAATATGAGTCTTACCAAACGAAGTGCTAGCTGACAAAAAATATCTGTTTAATTGACCTGGCTTGAACAATTTCAAGATCTGCTTCTGATACTTATGAACTTTAATAGTAGTACTTAAGTTAAGTGTGCTTTCATAAATAACAGCGGATAGGGTATTTAAATCAAAGGAATTTAGAGAAGTATTCTCCTGGAATTTCCCGAGAAGATCAAAGAAATGCGGTATTCCTATTATATTGGAAATATATTTCAGAAAATTTAAATCAGCCTCGACTAAATCCTCATCCTTTATTTTATCGAAAAAACTGCATGTGATTTTGATTAATTCAAAATCTTCTAATTTTTGGTTTCTATAGTCATTTAAAGCCTTAATTAGATTAGAGGCTTCTTCAATTTTATCCATTCTAATACTTCTTTTTTAATTTTTCTAACATCTTCAATAGGAATAAATATGAAGAAAACGCTGTAAGGAATTGAGAGATCATATTGTTCTAAAGAATAATTCTCTTCTATATATTCTGGTATTTTTTTTATGCTATTATCATAACCAGCTTTGCTTTGTTGAAACAGTATTATAATGGGATATATTAGATTAATTGAATGCTGCTGCAATTCTTCAATTATCCTAATATTTGGATTAGCATCCCAATCATTAAGTATAGCTTCAATTCTTGAACCTTTTATATTTAGATTTTCGCGATTCTTTCTAATAGCTAGCAGATTTGTCCTTAGATAATTATCAGAAAGAGAAGATTTAATTTTTCCTAGTACGTCATTTAAAGCATTTCTGTAGCTAATATGAAACTTCGTTTCTCCAAACCAAAGCCCTACTTCGTCGTTTTCCTCAATTAAATGATAGGCGTCATAACCACGAGCCTCAGCTTTTGTTAAAGGGTCATAGAAATAGCCTTTGGAAATAAGTGTATCGGTTTTGAAAAACAACTTTAGAATACAGTGTAATAACACCTCACCAAAAAAACCATATCTTAATTTAGAAGTTTGGCTATCACTTTCATTGTATCTTATACGCTCTTGAAAAGCAATTGCATGTAGGTCTTCCAAATCTCTTTGAGTGAAATCAAACTCATTAAATGAATAATCAATTATTGAATTATAAATGATTTCAATCAAAGCTTGCTCATCTACAATTGAGTAGCATTTGTCATTTTCAGTTGAAAATAATGTTTTGGGAATTGCTTGTGCTAGATTGGGTAAATCATATCTATAAATTATTGTGTTTTTGACGAGATTATATAATGATTTTCTCATTTGGTTTTCCAGATTGTATTAACAGCGCGCTAATGTGAGAGGGCAAAACCTTCAAAACACCGTTAAAATGTCTTCAGAACAACATGAGAAGCCATTCCTTTCCAAAAAAGAAACACCTTCCTAAATACTGGAATAAAAGCTGGGGAGAGTTTTAAAGGTAGGAAAATTATGGTAATGATGGTACGGATTTCCGCAGAATCAACTGATTGAATGAATCAGTGAGTGAAGAGTGATGGGTGAAGAGTGAATAATGTGATGAGTGAAAAGTGAAGCTGTGGGGTGAAAAGTGAAGCTGTGGGATCATAGGGTTTTGGGCTTTGACAAAATAATTTTCATGTGTAAAAATTTTTGTCATAAAGAAACGTAAGAGATCTTTCTTTTTATGTTCATTTCTTTTGCGTGCCCAAAAGAAGCGAACCAAAGAAAAAGGCACTTTTATAAGGAATTTTTCAGCCCTGCTGAAAACCGACTTGTCAACTCCGCGGTCTCCCTATGGTCGACCTGAATCTCGGAGCTTGACCGCGTCTATTCTGTATAAAAGGGTAATAGGACCATTCCGTAACATCTTCGCCCTTCGATTCGACTTCGGGCCCCATAGTTCGAAAATGTATAGCCGATTGTCACGCTGAGCTTGTCGAAGCGTTTTTTGACTAACAAACCGGGCACCTCGATACAATTTTCCTCCGGAAAATCACTCGGCGACCGGAAATCGGAAGGCCAAAAACGGACGCCGAGTGTTTCGAGTAAAACGAGAAATGTATCGAGGTGCCCGTTTACTCCCCTACAACACCTCTTTCTCCCCATTATCGAAAACGCGGTAGTGGGTATCGCCTTCAATAAGTAGGCCTTCGGAGCTTTTGTTGGGCCAGTTCTTTTCGTAGTCCTTGGGATGTTTTACGTCTATGGCAAATACCTTTCCGTCGTAGAGTTTCTTTACCTTTCTTTGGATGGTATGCCCCACTATGACCGCTTTTGCATCAAACTTATCGAGGCCTTTTTCCACCTCAGCCTGTGATAAATCCTCCCGAAAATACCCACGGTACCAGCTCACACCCTTTCTGGCTGATATGACCAATTCCTCCGCCGTTTCCTTGGTCCACTTATAATAAGGCTTGCGGTAATTGTCTCGATTCATGTGGTTCAAATCATTCAAAGTGATATCGTAATTCGCAAAATCGGGATGGATGCCGCCATGGGCAAAGAGATAGCCGTTAATACGCTCTACCGTGTTCTTGCTCGTCATCCATCGACCGATAAAGGAATCCTCGCCATACAAATCGTGGTGCTGCTTTCCGAGAATCGCGGCAACGCCATAATATTTATAGGAAGCGGACTTATAATTACCCTGCAAGTTGTACAGTTCATGATTTCCTAGGATAAAGTGTACGTTTCCGCCGTGTTTTTCGGCTTCCTGCTCCAGCTTGTAAATGAACCACAAGACCTGCGTGGTCGAGAATCCCCTATCTACAAAGTCACCCACCAATACCAAATGGCCCTTTCCGAAGGTCCAATTCAGGTTTTGGTCTATCACCTTGCTGTTAATGAGAAAATCCCGAAAGGTTTTGTATCCGCTTTCAATATCCGATATGGCCAAAATTGGCTGCCCATCGTCATAGGTGGTTGCCGGGGTTTTAAAGTCAGATTTTAAAGGGAAACTAAAGGTGGTGTCATCCAACGGGAAATGAACACTGGTAAGAACGTGATCTTGGGTACTGTGTTCGGTTTGTTGGGTGTGATAACCCTCGTCCCTACTTCCTGTGACATAGTTTACATTCAGAACACTGTCGTTCTTATAAAATACATACGGACCTTCTTTTTCCATTTTAATTTTTAAAGGGTTATCCCCGTAATTTATGCTTCCATTTACGGAAACCAAGAGAGTAATTCCCGCAAGCAATAACACACCTATAGTTCCAAATACATTTTTTAAATAGCGAAGGATTCTAGTTTTCATATCAGATCGTTTTATGTTCGTTTTTTTGATCGCCACGAAAGTATAATGACGACCCTGCCAGATTAAATTTTTGTGATGAATGGATGTGGTCTTGGGATGGAAAGGCCTTGAGCGTAGACCTACTGTTTTCGTAACGCCTACGGATGTGTACATGCTTCAAAAAAGCCAGTTCATCACTTTTTTGGGAAGTCTTCTCGCTATTCCACTATTTTTACGGCATGATTACATTCCTGAAACGAAACAACTGGCTGCCAGTTAAAATTATCGTCCTCATTACCATCGCCGTTCCCATGGGAATCACGGTCTACGACTTAATAGAAACGGGAGAAAATTCGGTGGTGTTTCTTGGGGATTATCATCCCGATGTAGCCATGGTGGTGGTGATCTACTATACCATTTTACTGCTCCTCGGAATCTATTGGATCATCCTTCAGCTGAAGTCCTTACTGAAACTGAAAAACGAAAACACCAAAAACGAGTTGTCACACCTAAAGAGCCAGGTAAATCCACATTTCTTCTTCAATATGCTGAACAACCTCTACGGTATGGTGGATAAGGATACCGAAAAATCGAAAGCGCTTATTTTGAAATTATCGGACCTCATGCGGTATAGCATTTACGAAGGAGAAAAGGAGCTCGTCACCCTTGAAGAGGAGGTCGCTTACCTTCAAAACTATATCGAACTGCACAAAATGCGGTACCACAAAGAGATTGACGTACAATTCCATATCGATATTAAGGACGAGAAGATCCAATTGATGCCTTTGCTCTTTATCATTCTACTGGAAAACGCCTTTAAACATGGGGTTGAAAATCTTCGGGAAAACGCCTTTGTGCATATCAGTCTGCATGCTTCTCATCAGGCTATTAATTTTGACATCGCCAATAATTTTGATGCCAGTGAGCTTCCTTCAGAAAAGGGAATTGGGTTAGAAAACCTGCAACGAAGACTGGCCTTGGCCTATCCTAAAAAGCATACCTTTACCTATATTCAGGAAGGCGGGATTTTTAAAGCTCATCTACAACTGCGAAAATGACGAAATACCTTATCATAGACGACGAGCACATGGCTCATGAAATCATTAAAGGCTATTGCGACACCCTTGGCAATATGCAGTTAATTAAACATTGCTATGATGCGCTTGAGGCCTTGGATTACTTAAGAACCAACACGGTCGATCTGATTTTCCTCGACCTGAATATGCCCAAACTCAAAGGGTTCGATTTTCTACGAACTTTACCGCATCCGCCCAAGGTGATTGTCACCACCGCCTACCAAGAACATGCATTGGAAGGGTATGAATTGGAAATCGTTGATTACCTCCTAAAACCCTTTAGTTTCGAACGGTTTTTGAAAGCCGTTAACAAAGCCCTTCGCGTTCAAGAGCAATCCCCTGCACCGGCTCAGACTACTGAAAAGACCGATGCGGGACATTTATTTCTGTATAGTGATAAGAAGTACATTCAGTTGAAAGTGGAAGACATCCTCTATGTGGAAGCTGCTGGAAACTATTCCAAAGTACTTCTGAAGGATCGCAACGTCATGGTTCGGGAAAAGATCTCGGATATGTTGGAAAAGCTCCCTCCACAATCCTTTTTGCGCGTTCATAAATCGTATATCGTCGCCAAAGAGCATATTCACAGTGTTGAAGGGAATAGAATCACAATTTCCGACGCTATCATTCCCATTGGGAATCTTTACAAAGCCAATGTTCTTGCCTTGTTGAAGGGATAGGATTCTCTTGTCTTTTGTTGTAATGACGAAATAATTTTCGTGTGTAAAAATTATTGTCATTGGGGTTTGGTCCGTGGTAATGTCACCTCGATACAATTTTCTTTCCCTTCGATACATTTTGCCTCCCCTCGATACATTTTGCTTCGCAAAACACTCGGGGAACGGCAAAACACTCAGGGGCCCAGAAAATCACTCGGCGACCGGAAATCAGAAGGACAAAAACGGACGCCGAGTGTCACGCCAAAGGCGGGATGTATCGAGGTGCCCGTTCACAGCAGTCCAAATCACCTAAAAAACGTATACAAATACTTAATCGTAAATACCTGATCGTTAAAGGCAGGCAATTGGGGAGTTTGTAAGTCCCGATCCAAATTGTAATCCTGATTGTATACAAAATACAGATCGTGACCATCACTGAAATTATAACGAACCCGTGCACTGGATAAGAACTTTTCCGAAATGGAATTGTACTGCCCAATAAAACTCCCCGAGAGATGTAAATTCAGTGCCCAATTCAGTTTGGCCTCCCCAATATGGATCCAATCTTTTTGGTCTCTATCGTTAAAAGCGATTCGATTGGCCCGATACGAAGTCTCTATATTCATATGCTTTCCGAAATTAAAAACGGGATTAAAATTGAATCGGAAATTAGTCCCATCGAAGAATTTCCCATACTCTACCGAAATGGGAAACTGTATATCCCTTTGCACTCCGGGATTGTATGAGACCCCGAAATAAGCAAAGGTATATTCGCCTTCAGGAACGGAAAGTTCATTGCTGAACTGCAATTCGCTACCTACGTTTTCGTACTGCCCCTGGGCAAAGAAGCCAAAACTATCTCCGTTAAAAAGACGTCCCGTCCAAGATGTTCGGCTGTAGCCAGTAATAACATGGGAGAAATTGGTTGTGAAATAAATATCGGGATTAAAAAACGTCCATCTGCTGTACTGAAACAAGCCTTGCGTTCGGTCGTTATTGATCTTTCCCGTACCTAAGGTGCCAAAAAAGTTATGGTGTTTCTCCCTAAGCAAGAATCCCATTTCAGGATTGTATTGATCGCCCGAGAATTCGTAAGCCGCCCGGTAAATCCAACCATCCCGTTTGCGTTTGTCGAGAAATAGCGACACCCTGGAATTATCCGCCAAATCGTAGTTGGGTCCGTCTTTTTCGAAGGTGGTCGACGCGGAAGAAATGAGGAATAGGTCATTGGGAAAGCTAATCACCCCATCCATACCCAAGGCGGTATTGTAATATCCTTTTCGGATTCTATTGGTGGCCATAAAGCCCAAAAAGGAACGTTGATTGATGACCTTCCGCTTTAGTCGAAGGACACCAAAATTCTCCGAAGCTAGCGACTCTCCATCGTCCAAACCAATGCCTTCGGTCTGTAACGACAGCACCCCGATATCCGTTTTCCCAATGCTTCCTGTAAGCCTTGCGCCACCAATGATAGGCGTTAATCGACCGTTATTGATTCCTATTCTTCGGCTGTAGAATAGCTGAGAAAGTATTCCGGCATTGAAATCGAACAAGCCGGCTTGTTCCTGAAAGAACTTTCGCTTTTCAGGCAGGAAAATATTAACTCGGTCATTAATGTTCACCACCTGATCGTCTATTTCTACTTGGGCGAAATCGGTATTCAAAGTAAGATCCAACGTAAGATCGGAGGAAATGCCATAACGTACATCCAATCCGGCATCGAAATCGGTATCCGTGGATTCTTGGTAGGCTTCATTTTCCAGTCGGTTGGTTCTGTTTACGCTAGAAATGGCATAGGGAGTGATCTGCAATTGTTTTCTGGGTTCCAATCCTTCGAAGATGGCAGGAACTTTCATGGAAGGCATTTCTACTACATTAGGGATATTCTGTGGTAAGCTAGGAAAGGTTGCCAGTTTATTGAGATGGTTCTGACTCCGAAGTCCGGAGATACCGCCCATGACCTGTCCGTCTTCATTCTTTTTAAATCGCAGATTGGAAATGGGGATTTCGAATTCGGCGGTCCAACCAGTTTCATCGAAGTGGGTCTGGCCCTTCCAAATCATATCATAGGAACCATTAAAGGTTGCATTGCCCAACGGAATAGCATTATTGGATACGGCGAGATCGATTCGGCTACTAGCCGGAAAAACGGAGAAGATAAATCCTTTCTCTCCAGTAATATTCGGATCTATATGAAAGGAAACATAGTCATCTCCATACCACTTATCCCGCAAAAGACTTCGATTGATGACCTTTTCGGGTTCTGGTTCGAGCGCTTGAAATCCGATGTATAGATTCTTTTCATCGAAGGTAACGTACATGACGGTAAGCGAATCCGACACTCCCCAAGCCGGACTCAGTTCCGTAAAACGGTAAGGGGGTAATTCCTTCCAGGTCTTTTCAGATAAAATACCATCTATAACAATTTCCTCCTGTGTCTTTTTTATGACAAGGGGTTCCTGAGAAAACATATTAAGGGTGAATACTAGGCTTGCCAATAACAAATAGTAAGGTCTGTTCATTTCGTTTTTGATTCGAAACAAACGAACTCCGACTAGCTAAAAAAATAATACGTTACAGGCTGTGGGATAAAAGTGGTAAGATGCGGATTAGCACGCCAGCTCTTCTTTGTAGTTTCTACTGAATTTAACCGTTTGATCGGTCGTTAAATTAAGAACGCCGTCTCCACTTCGATTCTTTTCAATAGAACTAATGAAATCGGTATTCACGACATAGGAGCGATGCACCCGCTTTAAATTAGGATGGTTGTGCTCCTCCAAAAATGATTTCAAACTTTGGTATTTCACGTACTTCCCTACGGTGGTATGGATAATAATGCAATTATTGGACGCTTCTATAAAGCAGATATCGGTAACAGCAACCAGCTTCTTCTGATTCCTGGAAGACAGGCTTATTTTTTGGTTGAATTCGGTCGGGATTGTCTCCGGTACTTCCTCAAAACGCTGTTTTTCCTTTGCTCTTTTGTAATCCTCTGCCAAAGTATAGGCCAGAAAAGCATAGCATAGGAAATTCAATGCGATGTTGTTGGTCAAACTTGCATTGATGAAGGAAAAACTAGGTGAGGTACAATTATAGATATAGGCCATAGCAAACAGGATGATTCCTTGCGAGGCCAAAACACTCAATAGACTACTTGATATTGCCAGTCCGGAATGAATAAGGAGATCTTTAGGATTATTGCCCGACTTTTGAACCACCTTTTTAATGTAGGGCAAAGCGGCATTCCAAAATAGATACCCTACTCCTGCCACGATGAACAATTCTGAAAAGCAGACCAGATTTAGGCTTTCATGGAAAATCCTACCCACCGCCATGTTGATCAGAACCAGCATCAGGATGATGATTTTCTGTTTGCTGATGTTATGAAAACGGGTCATACGGGTTGGGTGGTGATTCGTTTCGAAATGTATAGAATTTTATGGAAAGAAGGTGTTTAAATATTCTTAAAGGATAAGGACGGTTCGATACATTTTGCCTCCCCTCGATACATTTTGCTTCGCAAAACACTCGGGGAACGGCAAAACACTTGGAGACCCGCCAAGATCACTGTGGGAAGAGTTAAACGGACGCCGAGTGTCACGCCAAAGGCGTGATGTATCGAGGTGCCCGGTTGGTCAGTCTCAAAAACGCTTCGACAAGCTCAGCGTGACATGCAGCACCTGTCTAAATACTTTTCCAAACCTCATCCTCCAACTTCGTTTTACGAAGCTTTGCTATGGATCGGTCCAAGAGTTCGTGGAATCCCTCCAAATCTCCTTTGCGCTTGACCATATTTTTATAGGTCCCGAAATGCACCCTATGAATGAGCCTTGCGTTTTTTATTTTAATCAACCGAGGATAGGCCTTCGTATGACATCGCCGTATTAAATAATCTTTAATTAATCCCCCAGCGTAATTATTAACCACCTTAACCGGAATGACATCCTTGTGATTTTCTATTGTAAACCCTGAAAATTCTATATGGTTATAATCTGCATATACAAAATAGATTTTACCGTTATGTTTTATAAGCAAAACCCTTATCCATAGCTCACGACAGGCCCAAACCAATAGAATTACTACTATGATTATTGGTAATAAAACGATTATAATTATTACCATGAATAGAGCAATCAAATGAGAAAAGCCATCCCCTATATCCTTCAAAAGATTTTTCATTTTTTCTTCTTTTTTTCAACTGTTTTTTTCACTTCGAATAGTCCCGCAGCTATTCTTATTATTATGTTCATTTCTTTTGCATGCCCAAAAGAAACGAACCAAAGAAAAAGGCACTTTTATAAGGAATTTTTCAGCACAGCTGAAAACTGACTTGTCAACTCCGCGGTCTCCCTACGGTTGACCTGAATCTCGGAGCTTGACCGCGTCTATTCTGCATAAAAGGGTATACAAGGCCATCTCGTAACATCTTCGCCCTTCGATTCGACTTCGGGACCCATAGTTCGAAAATGCGTTAAGAACAAAATGCTGTTTGAGCCTTTTGGCGAGTTCATTTTGTTTAGCATTAAGGACGTTATGGGTGAAGAAGAATCGACAGGCTAGATTTTTTGGTTCTTTTTCATCAATGGAAAAAGAACATGAAGAAAAAAATTACTTCTTTCTCCCACGCCTACGCCTCTTCCAAGGTGCATTCTTTAACCAATCCCCAGCCATGATACAACCGTAAGGCATGACCTCATCGATGACCGATCCCAAACCGAATTCTTCCATTTGCGAACGTACCGTTGCGGCATTCTTGTAGGCGCTTGGTAATTCGGTGATATCGATCTCGTTGGAGAAGAACCGCACATCCAACCCTTGGGTTTCTTGTGCAAAGATCTCCCCGAACGTTCCCGTCTTGCTCTTTCTATGCTGGGTACGGCTTACATTTCGGCCTGCACCATGTGGCGCAAATCCTAAATTGTTGGCAGTGGTTTTCCCTTCTACAATCAATACCGGTTCTGCCATGTTCAGCGGAATCAACCGTGGACCGGTGATATCCGGCATGAACTTGGCATCCAAAGGCGTGGCTCCTTTGGCATGGTAAAAATGATTCTCATCTTTGAACACAAAATTGTGCTCATTCCAGTATCGATCGTAAATATCGATCCCCGTTTTCAAGGCTACTGCATCGTGCAGTACTTGATGGTTCATCTTGGTCCAAGATCGGATGGTCTGCAAGGCATTCCAATACATTTGCCCTTCTTCAGTATCGTAAGGAATCCAAGCATTTTGCTTCAAGGTATCTGGAGACAAATCCTTACGGAATCGCTCGGCTATCTTCATTCCTTTGCTGTACAATCGGGCACCCGGACCACGCGATCCGTGATGGGTAATCATCATCGTATTCCCGGTTTTAGCGGACTGCCCCACATACAAAAAGTGGTTTCCATCCCCTTGGGTTCCCAAATGGGAACGGGCGGCCTGAATCATCTGCTGATTGTTCAACATATAATTGTCTTCGAAAGCATCCAACAATTCCTTAGGGAATCGGTATTGGGTGCTTCTATCCCTTCCGCCAGGTCCAAAATGGGTACTTGCATGCGCGGCATCCAGAATGGTCTTAGGATCTACCTTTCCGAAATCGGTTAGGTATACCGAACAGCAGATATCGGCACTATGCATTCCCGGATGGATGGCATTATCGGCCACAGCCACACCTCCTACGGGAATGGTTCCATTAGGTCCCGTTGGGCAAGCATCGGGCATGATGGCACCGTTTACCAATGTAGGCGTCTTCATCAAGGTCTCCATGGTTTGGATGACCGAGGCTACGTTGCCTTCTTCCAATTCGTTTTCAGCTTTTATATTAATGGAAAAATCCACAGGATCGGCATGCAAATCCAACGCCGGTGGTAATCTGAACTGCTCCAAATACGCCAACATCGCTTCGCCTTCCAAAGCATGGGTATTGATATGTTCTATGGCCTCTGGGAACCACTTTCCGGGTTTTAATCCCAAGGCGATCAATTCTTTTCCTGTAATGTTCTTTTTGTTTTCCATGTTTTTCTTATTTGAGCCCCGCCGACATCCCTCCTGTTCGGCGGGGCACTACACGAAACCCCGAAGGGTTTCTAAATGATACCTACACAAAGGTTCTTACCTATTGCGCAATTATCTTGCGTAGTTAAATTATTTTCAGTTTTTATAGAATTCGGATCGAAGGGATGCCAGTAAGGCATTCACTTCTTCGCGATTCGGTGCGGTTTTTAAACCCGAGTTTTCATAGATGCTTTCTAAAGCATCTTTCAGCCCTTCGGCTCGTGCTACCAAATCATCGTATTCAAATTCAGCATTCTTTATCTTCAGTAAGAAATTACGATCGGGTCTACGGACATGTATCTTTCCCTCCAATCCTATTTCCTTCGCCATATGCAACAACCGAAAGGTGTGCATCATATTCTTGGCATCGTAATTCTTTTCATTGGCTACATTGTTCTTGTAGCGTTCTTCGTTCCGCTTGGCCACCCAGGTCCAATATTCCTTGTACTTCTTGCAATAGGAAGAATATCCATCTTTGTTGAAATACAGCAAGGCCACGGGTTTCTCTCCTTTGGGAATAGAACTTAAACACACATCGTTGGCTCCGTCCCGTGCCA
The DNA here is from genome assembly GCF_028561275.1 of Aureisphaera galaxeae. Taxonomy (GTDB): domain Bacteria; phylum Bacteroidota; class Bacteroidia; order Flavobacteriales; family Flavobacteriaceae; genus Aureisphaera; species Aureisphaera galaxeae. The sequence continues at coordinate 590,925 of NZ_JAQQTF010000002.1, read as the reverse complement.
CACCCTGATACCCATGATCGGAATAATGAAAAAGATTGAAACAATCCTTCATATGAGTGATACGGGCCAAACCGAGATCCTTTGCATTCCATGCTCGATCTTTCAAAAAGGTGGTTAACGGAAAAGAATCCTTCTCCACCCGCACATAGCAGAAATCCAATACGGACTTTCGCTCCTTCTCCACCGGATTCATGATCTTTTTGTTCAATCCTCTCGCCTTCTTTATTTGCGTAAAGGCATAATTGGCAAAGGTGTCCTTGCACAGTTGAGACAAAAAGAATTCACTTTTCAGCTTATCGAACAACGGATGCTTATAACGAACACAGTCCTCGGGCACATTGAGCATTTCCATGATATTGGGATTGTTCTTAGCCAATAATTCCATGAATTTCTTCAGTTCGTAATAGACGATATCATTCGTCTCATTGTTTATCTGCCCCACATAGTCCATGGAATAGTACTGTTCCTTCGGAAGGATAAAAACCCCACGAACATCTGTATCGCTTGTGGCGGTAGCCAAGCCATAGGCGCGACTACCGCTTACACATTCAAATATAATGGCCTTGGAGGCCTTCAATGCTGACAAGGTTTTCATGACATCACTGTTTTATATAGGTAATGATCTATTCTTTCACTATCAGGTTTTCCCGAAGGCAAGGACTTTGCATACTCCTTGTTCCTTGCTATGGTTTCGGTCAAAAAATCCAATACCAATTCGTTTCGGGAATGCCTATAACTTTCATTTTTGGTTGCCTTTAGGTTCATAAGGTTACGTATCTCATCGGAAACGGGATCTGGAGTCAAAGACAACATTTCAGAAAAAACCACAGGTGGCATACTCTTGTATTCCAATATCCAAGCACCGGCCAAACCTGTGCGAAGGGCATAGAATACATCCTTGAGTCGCATTGTATCCCCTTCCAATTTTTCGAGATACTTCAAACTCATACTCAAATAGTGGTACATGCACGCTATGGATGAGAAGCATTCCAATCCTATCTCCCTCAACTCCCCAAGACTCTCGTCCTCCTTGTATATGATTGGAGAAAATAGATGCTCCAAAGCAGGCACATTCGACTTCTTCATAAGACGCAATTGCTTTCTAAGCTCCCATCCTACGGCATCGAAGTCGCCATCCATAAGGTCTATGGTGTCTCTCTTTTCCGAAACTCCCATATACCATTCTATGGAGTGGGTATAGATAAAGCGTACGTCGAAATCACTATCGGGTGAGGCAAAACCCCAAGCCCGACTGCCCGATTCGCAGGCAAAAAATATGTCTACCCCGCTGTTTTTTTCTATTTCCAATAGTCGCTTTTCCATGATTTCTGATTTATGGTTCAAAGGTGAAACACCACTACGCAATTGTTTTGCGCACTCAATAAAAATGTAACCTTTCCACTATTTCAAGGTCATTAAGGCTAATGACCTTATGAACCATAGACCAAAACAATACAACCATGAAAAACCTAGTGATACTCCTCTTCGCAAGCCTCATTTTCCTTAGTTGCAATAACTCTATCGACACAGCCGATGAACTTATTGAAGCCCACTTGGAAGCTTTAGGCGGATACGAAGCCTACAAGGCCATTCACACCCTTACCTTTTTTATGACCTATGAGGAAGGGAATTATAAATCCCTGCACCGTTTCGACCGAAAACGACCCAATTTCATCCGGATTACCACCAATTACGATGAAGAAAAAGGAACCTTTGGGTATTGCGAAGGGTTCGATGGAGCCGCTTGGGAATACAGTTCGAAAATTCCGGTTCGGGTGGTAGGAGAACCCGCAAGAGCCTTGAAAAACGCATCTACCTTTGAAAAAGCCTATATCGATTATAAGGTAAAAGGCTATTCAGCCACATTCAAGGGAATCACAACCATTAAAGGTTATGAGGTCTATCATTTAGAATTGCGCAAACCCGATGGTTGGGTGGGCAACTATTTTTTCGATGTGGAAACTTTGATGGAATCCATCAGTATTGGAAATGCTCCTTATCATGGAGAAGGTAAAACGATAGAAATTTTCGAACGCCGATATGATTACCGCCCTGTCGCTGGAATCATGATGTCCTTTAAATCGCAAGATAGATCGGGTGACAAAATTTTATCCGAAAACGAGATCCATAGAATCGAAGCCAACCTCGATGTGCCTCAGGATTGGTTTTCCCCTCCACTATCGCAAGAGCAGGAAATGTTCAAGAACCTGCGCGAAACCATCTTGGATACTGATATTGAAAAATTGAATAGTCTGTATGGCGATTACAAGGATTTTTCTGAAGGTCAATTTCAGAAGAAACTAGCGGCCGAAGTGAACACCTTTGGCTATGAATTGATAAGCTATGAACGTTTTGAAGATGCCATCGAAGTATTTAAAATGGGAACCGTTCAGTTTCCTTCCGACTCCAATTTATTCGATAGTTTGGGTGAAACCTATTTAGCCATTGGAGATACCGTAAATGCAAGGATCAACTACGCGAAATCTGTAGCACTGAACCCCAACAACAAGCATGGGATTAAGGTTTTGAATTCAATAAATAAAAAGTAGATGGCTAAAAATTGGGCAAAAAAAATTAGCCCTTCGGCTAATCCACATTGCATTTTTACATCCTTAGGTGTTTTGGATACACCAATAAAGAATGTTGGCAATGTTGTACGCGTCGTCCACACCTCTGTGATGGGTCCCGTTAAGGGGCATCTTAAGATGTTTTAGGGCGCGCTTCATGCCCACACTTCGCCTCAATCCGGAAGCAGCCCGAAAGGCCTCCTTCACATTGATGTGCTGATTTCCAAAAGGATAATCCACACCGTGTTCCCTGCATTGTTCTTGGAACTTGTTGCGGTCATAAGCACCGTAACTTGCCCAAGTGTAGTGGGAGGATTGATATTCTTTCTCCAAGATCTCAACGGCATCCGCAAATGGGATTCCATCTTCCTCGATCATTTTTGGAGTGATCGAAGTGAGTTCTGTGCAGAAAGGGCTGATCGTGGAACGTTCGGGAATTACAAGAATCCCCTTGTTTTTGGACAACTCGCCAGAGCGAACATCCAATTCGCAAATACCAATTTCTATGATCTCACTATGGAGACGTTGGTATTCGCCATCATTTTCCCAGCAGGTAGCTTCTAAGTCTACCACTAGGATTTTCTCGGTTGTTTTCATCATTTCTGATTTTTAAATAATTAATAATTGGTTTTAGATGAAGCCACGCACAACCTATGTAAAAGAACTACCGCAAGAATCGAAATTAAGTACGCAATGTTTTTACGCACTTTGTATATTCGTATAAATTTTTCAACTAATGGCCTTAAACAAAAACGCACTTATCCGATATAAAACCATCGATAAATGCTTGCAAAACCCTTACCGACAGTGGACTTTGGATGATCTCATTGAAGCCTGTTCCGATGCACTTTACGAATACGAAGGGCGGGAAATAAATGTGAGCAAACGTACGGTTCAATTGGATCTACAAATGATGCGCAGCGATAAATTGGGATATAATGCCCCTATCGAAGTGTACGAGCGCAAGTACTATCGCTATGCCGACCCCGATTATTCTATTACCGACATTCCCTTGACCGAAAACGATATGAACGTACTTTCGGAAACGGTGGAAATGCTGAAACAATTCAAGGATTTTTCGCTCTTTTCGGAATTGGGCGGTATCATTCAACGATTGGAAGACAAGGTCTATACCGAAAAAACACATCAGGCACCTATCATTCATCTAGACAAAAATGACGGGCTTAAAGGGCTCGAGCATTTGGATGTTTTGTACCAAGCCATTGTAAAGAAAATGGTATTGCGGCTTACCTACCAATCCTTTAAAGCGCGGGAAGCTTCGGAGTTTGTTTTTCACCCCTTGATTCTGAAGGAATTCAATAACCGCTGGTTCCTTATTGGTAAAAGTTCGGAGAAAAAACCTATTCGGAACTTAGCCTTGGACCGTATTGTCTCGATCGATTATGACCTTTCCATTCCCTATTTGGATATTGAATTCAATGGGGACGAGTATTACAAAAACACGGTGGGCGTAACCGTATTGGGCGATGAACACATTCAGGAAATTTTACTGAAGGTGGATCGCAGCAACGCGCCCTACGTAATTACCAAACCCTTTCATGCCTCCCAGGAAATTGTGGAAGAATTTGAAGATCGAAGTGTTACTGTAAAGCTTCGGGTGCATATTAATTATGAATTGGAACGCCTTATTCTGGGGTTTGGGGAATCCATCGAAGTACTAAAGCCGCGATTATTGCGAAATAGGATTAAGAAGAAATTAGAGGCGGCGGTTGCAAAGTATGACTAACGATCACGCCTCATTTACATATCGCTCCTTAATAATATTGAAGTGTCGCAATTCGTGTCCTGCAATGTGATAGGCCAGTCCTCTCACAGTGCGTTCGTTTACAACACTTCCGTCGGAGTCGATCCCATTACCCGATCGCATAAAACTATCTTCGGGTAAATATTTAAATAAGGAAATGGTAGCCTTCCGAACGGTTTCGTATTCATCGAAAATACTATCCAAACTCCGCTCATTGGCTTCGGAATGTTCGGCATAGTCATCTTGTTCGAACCCATGTAACGGAGTCTGGTCATTTCGCGCGTAGCGTAAGGCCCTATAACTGAAGATGCGCTCATCGTCGATGATATGCACAAGTATTTCTTTGATGGTCCACTTCTTGGGGGCATATCGATACGTAAGCATGGCTTCGGGAAGAGCGTAGATGTACTCTTTGATCCTCAAGAAATTGTTCCACAAATGATTCAGAACATTGCCGTCGTCCTCCAGCAGGTCCATGTAAATGCTTGAGTACGCTGGGTATTCCCCTACTTTCGGTTTTTGTATCGTTCTCATCTTCTCCTCTATTATCATTTCAATCGAAATTCTTGGCCCAGGTGTTCCGTGCCCATCCTCCAAGGGGCTCGATCAATTCATAAAGTTCCTTTCCGTCTTGGGTCAGGGCATATCCTTCAAGGGTTCTTTCGATAAGATGGGACTCCCTCAATTCTTTAAGACGTTTGTTCAGGGTAGTGGGCGAAATGGATTCGCAATAATCCTGAAGTTTTCTAAACGTGCTGGGACCACTGTACAGATGCCAAATAATCCCCATGGACCAATTACGGCCCAGAAGATCCAATAAAGCCATTACGGGTTGTCCTGTTTTTGAACCGCGGACCGGTTTTCCTGGAACGGGTAGATTCATTTTTTGCTACATATTTAGTAGCAAAACTACAAAAAACGTAGTATCTTGCAAACTGAATATCAATCTTTTATCCAAAATGGACTATCGAATCACTACCAACACACTCACCGTAGCCGAGTATCAGTCACTTCGTGGTACTACGTCTTGGGAGCAACTACCCGATGATCAGGTGGCCGAAGCCTTGAAAAATGATTTGTTTTCGGTATCTGTCTATTTAGGAACGGATTTTATAGGAATGGGCCGAGTCATTGGCGACGGAACCCTGTACTTTTACATTCAGGATATGATTGTACATCCAGATCATCAGGGAAAGTACATCGGAAAATTCATGATGGAAGCCATTGAAGAATTCTTAAATGACAATGCGAAAGGATACGCCTTCATAGGCCTTATGGCCGCAAAGGGCACTAGCGATTTTTACAGAAAGTTGGGATACCGGCCTAGGCCGGGCAATGCACCTGGCATGTACCGGATTCTTTCGAAATAACCTTTAAACCACCATTAACAAACCTAAAACCAACCCTTATGAAACGCAAAATCCTCACTTCTCTTTTCGTTCTTTTGTTCATGGGTTTCGCCTCCTTTTCCCAAACGGATTCACCTCCTGTAAAAGAGCTTAAGGAGATTTACAATGCCAACTCCTCCTTTCAGAAGGTCGTAAAAGATATGTTCGCCAACCTTCAGGATATGCCCGATGGCACTGCGAATCCCTGGCGTAACAAAGACATTAACGACTTGTATGATTTTATGAATGAGTGGTTTTATTTCCTACCGAACACTAAAAATGGATTGGACAAGATCCTAGAATTCTCCATGCTCTATTATCACAATCCGGCTGGGATGAAATTCATTCTAGAAGAACCGGGCTACAGTTGGTCTTTGCGTTTTATTGAGGAACGCGGAAAATACATGGACAGTCCCGCTTCTGCCAAGGGGATTGCCACTTGGCTGGAAGACGAATCGCTAGGTCATGAGGATTTTGTGGCTCCGTTACATGGCTATGCTTCTTTCAACGAATTCTTTACCCGTGAGTTAAAACCGGGCGCACGGAAAATTGATGACATCGATGATCCTTCGGTATTGGTATCTCCGGCCGATGGGGTCATGAACATGATCAATAACGACCTAAAACTGGACACCCAAATCCCTACCAAAGGAAGGATGACGTTAAACCTTAACTCTCTATTGGGTAATTCTAAGTACGCCGAAAAATTCGTCGGTGGAACGGCATTGGCAGTTTTTCTGAAACCCGACAACTACCATCATTACCATTCGCCTGCTTCAGGTATCGTGGTCGAAGCCAATGAAGATGTTGGGGACCGGTTATTTGGGATGCCCGACATTCCGGATATGATCAACAACGGGAATGTGGCTTACAATAAAGACTACAGTGTTTTCGAAAACTTCCGGCATGGGTATTTGGTTATAAAAACAGAGAAGTTTGGTTATATCGGGATGATTCCGATCGGACTTCAGACCATTGGATCCGTGGTTTTCGAAGACCATCTAAAAAAGGTAAGCGACACCCAACCGAAACTGATTCATAAAGGTGACAAAGTAGGACATTTTGCCTATGGCGGATCTACGGTCTTACTCATCTTTCAGAAAGGGGCCTTTAGCGCCATAGGGGTAAAGCAAGGGCAACAGATTGGGAAGCTGAGCGAAGTTCCAGACAATGATTAGTAAACAAATAAAAAAGCCCCTGATCTCTCAGAGGCTTTTTCATATGATTATACGGGATGATTATTTACCTCAACACGTAGCTAAAGTTTTGAGTAAACACGGAAGTAACTTCTCCGGTAAAAATATCGTAGGAGGTAATGATTCTTTCAGTCGGCTTACCTTCTTCGTTGTATTGGTACTGAAAATCTCTTCTCAATTTACTTTCATTGGAAATAAAGTCGAAAATGTACTTGCTCAATGGATTGTTATCATTGTAAAGGTATTCCCAATCCATCCCTGTACCATCGGTAGCATAGGGTAACTGAATACGACTAATGGCCTCTCCAAAGTATGGGCTTTCGTTTGTATCGTAGGTCCAAGTGGAAGCTTCCAGAACATCTGGGAAACCACCATTAATCTGGTACAATGTCTTCTCCGCATAATTGGTGGTTCCACCTACATAGGCGAAATCGTAGTATCGATCACAAATTGCGGCATTATAATCATCCATATTGGAATAGACACAAACCTTACCAATGTTTCCACCGGTATTGTATTCATAGGTGATGAAAAATATCGTTCCGTTATGATGGTTGGTGCGTCGTACTTCCATTACTCTGCTTGAACTATCGTAGTCGAATTCGATCGTGTAATACGGTGTGTTGGGCAATGTGACACTTTCAATTTTAGTGATGTTATTACCCTCATAGGTGAACTGTCTGAAATATTCGTCCGTCTCGTTTCTCACCAATTTATTGTCATCATCGTACACAAATCGTAGCTCAGTACTACCGCTAGAGGAAGTGCTCACTATTTTATCTACATAAGCAATTTGTGGTACCGGATCTGGATCGGGATCGGGGTCTGTAGCAGTTTCACCTCCATTGTCATCGCTGGAGCAAGAAAAAAGGAATCCGGTTAAGATGATGGATAGAAAAAGGAGTCGTTTCATTAAAATAAGTATTTGAAATTTGGAGCGCAAAAATGCATTATTTCAATGAAAAACCGAAAGGGTTTTTTCCTGTTTATTTCGTGTATTTTTTTGGGGATTGAAAGTCAATTGTTTAGTTGAAGGTAGATGTCATCTCGATACAATTTTCCTTCCCTTCGATACAATCCTTCGGATCACCTTCCTGTATGCTGTCGCCGAAGCTTTAGCATAGGTGGGCGGCAGGCAGGCGCATGGGTCCGGAAAATCACTCGATGACCTTTCCATAAAACCGGACGCCGAGTGTTTCGAGAGAAACGAGAAATGTATCGAGGTGCCCGGTTCGTTACCTCAAACCGCTTCGACAAGCTCAACATGACAGCTAAGGGCAGGTTTATGCGCCCTTCAATGAAATTCCTTCATTCTCAATTGAAATATATTCAAAGAAAAAGCCCCTGATTTCTCAGAGGCTTTGTGCGGATGAAGGGAGTCGAACCCCCACGCCTTGCGGCACTAGATCCTAAGTCTAGCGTGTCTACCAGTTCCACCACATCCGCTTAGGGAGGGCAAATATAAGGAAGATTTATAATTAACAAACAAACTTTTCTTCAAAAATTACATCTTTATTGTACCTTCGTCTTTCAATAACCAAGCATTACAAACACTAGGATTCATGGACAGCGCAAAAGCTTATGTAGATCAGAATAAAGATCGATTTATCGATGAACTTATCGAATTACTCAAAATTCCTTCCATCAGTGCCGATTCGGCCTACAAAGATGACGTTATAAAAACCTCGGAGGCGATCAAAGAAAGCCTAGAAAAAGCAGGTTGCGATCAGGTGGAAATCTGTGAAACCCCCGGCTATCCTATTGTCTATGGAGAAAAAATAATTGATCCAGATTTACCCACTGTTCTAGTATATGGACACTACGATGTGCAACCCCCCGATCCATTAGACCTTTGGGATAGCCCACCATTTGAACCCGTAATTAAGTCGACCGAGCTACATCCCGATGGCGCTATTTTCGCCCGAGGAAGCTGTGACGACAAGGGGCAAATGTATATGCACGTAAAAGCATTGGAATATATGACTTCTACGGGTCAGCTACCCTGCAATGTGAAATTCATGATCGAAGGGGAAGAAGAAGTGGGAAGTGAAAGTTTGGGATGGTTCGTGGAGCGCAACCAAGAAAAATTGGCCAATGATGTTATCCTTATCAGTGATACAGGAATGATTGCCAAGGAAATTCCATCCATTACAACGGGACTTCGCGGACTGAGCTATGTAGAGGTAGAAGTAACAGGACCCAATCGTGATTTACACAGCGGATTGTATGGTGGTGCGGTAGCAAACCCTATCAATGTGCTTACTAAGATGATCGCCTCGCTTCACGATGACAATAAGCACATTACCATTCCCGGGTTCTATGATGATGTGGAAGAACTCACCACCGAAGAGCGCGCTAAAATGGCCGAAGCCCCTTTCAGCAAAGAAGCGTATACAAAAGCCTTGGATATTGAAGATGTGTATGGTGAAGAAGGATATACCACCAATGAAAGAAACTCAATCCGACCTACCTTGGACGTAAACGGAATTTGGGGTGGTTATACTGGTGAAGGTGCCAAAACGGTTATCGCAAGTAAAGCCTACGCAAAGATTTCCATGCGCTTGGTTCCTGACCAAAACTGGGAGAAGATCACCGAATTGTTCAAAAATCATTTTGAAAGCATCGCTCCCAAGGGAGTTACAGTGAAAGTGACACCGCACCACGGCGGACAGGCTTACGTAACACCGATCGATAGCATTGGATACCAAGCGGCTTCCAAAGCCTATGAAGCTACTTTCGGAAAAGTGCCGATTCCGCAGCGCAGTGGAGGAAGTATTCCTATTGTTGCTTTGTTCGAAAAGGAATTGAAAAGTAAAACCATCTTAATGGGCTTCGGATTGGATAGTGATGCCATCCATTCGCCCAATGAACATTTCGGAATTTGGAACTACCTAAAAGGAATAGAAACCATCCCTATGTTCTATCATTATTTTACCGAAATGAGCAAATAAGCCATGTCTCGGTTACGAATTCAACAACCCTGGCGCATTGCTGCAGCCATTGCCCTTATCGGCATTTTATTCAAGCTGTTGCATTTGACCTATGCCCCTGAGTTGCTGATCATCGGGTTGGCGGGTATTCTCATTTTATATCCTATCCATTTTCTAAAGAAAAGAAAGAAGGGCTTCTTAGATTACGCTAAGCTATTCTTTGCCATTTTCGGAACCCTGCATTATGGTTTCCGCATCTTCCATTTGGACTATGGATATGTATTTACACGATTGATGCAATTATCCCTACTTCTCTTAATTATCGCTTATGTAAGTGAGAAATACGTAGGAGGGACATCGTCGAAAACTGAAATCTGGGAAACATTACTCTATGTTATTGCTGGTGTGGGTATCGTTATTGGAGCCACCCTCAAAATATTGCATTGGCCGTATGGTAATTTCCTTCTAATTGGTGGCCTAGTGGCTGCGGCAATTTCAGTAGTCATCGGAAGCTTTACTCCCAAGGAATAGCTATAATTTCTTAACATATTTAGTAACGATCACAATGTGTTGACCGTCTACTTTTCCTTCAATGTATTCTGGGTTTTCGTGGTCCAGGGATATTCTTCGTACCGCAGTTCCTTGTTTGGCCACCATGCTAGACCCTTTCACTTTTAGGTCTTTTATGAGGACCACGCTATCGCCGGCTTTCAGGATGGCTCCGTTGGCATCTTTGTGCACGATAGCATTGCTCTTATCTTCTGCATCGCCAGCAGCGGCAGCCCAAGCCTGGGTATCTTCATCCAAATACATCATGTCCAAAAGATCTTGCGGCCATCCTTCCGACTTCAATCGATGGAGCATGCGCCAAGCCATGACCTGTACAACAGGCTCTTGACTCCACATACTATCATTAAGACAACGCCAGTGATTGGCGTCACGAACTTCACTATCGAATTGAGAGGTGCATGTACCGCAGGACAAAAGATGATTCTCCAGCCCACTTTTTGGGGAGTTTGGAACTTCATAAGGTGCTAAGGATTCATCTGCTCCACAGAGTTCGCATCTATTTTCGGCACGCTTTAGCAGGTCTCTCTCTAGACTCATGGATTTGGGATTTGCGGCAAAGGTAACAGATTAAAAACAATAAATTTTACCTCTACATTTGTAGAATTAAAATATTTGTTCTACATTTGTAGAGTAAATTCTAAAAACGTAGAAGAAAATGCAATTATCGAACGCCGAAGAACAGCTCATGCAGATCCTCTGGAAAAAGAAGCGCGCCTTCATGAAGGATCTTATCGAGGGTTACCCAGAGCCCAGACCTGCCACCACTACGGTTGCCACCCTATTAAAGCGTATGCAGGACAAAAAGTTTGTAGACTACAAACAATTGGGGCGTTCGCGCGAGTACTTTCCTTTGGTAAAAAAGAAGGATTATTTCTCTAGACACGTAAATGGTCTCATTAAGAATTTCTTCAACGACAGTGCTTCGCAATTTGCTTCTTTCTTTACGGAAGCCACAGACCTCAGCAAGGAAGAATTGGAAGACCTTAGAAGCTTAATTGACGAACAAATTAAAAAGAAATAGGTATGGAAATGTATTTATTGAAATCGGCCGCATGCCTCGGGATTTTATATGCTTTCTACAAGCTTTTTCTAGAACGTGAAAGCATGCACACCCTGAAACGATTCTATCTTTTAGGAATTATTTTACTGTCCTTTACCATACCCTTTATCACCTTTACGGAATATGTTGAAGCTACACCTCTCGCGAACACAATCACCTTCTCGGAAGACGCTTCCATTTCGATAACGCACGAAAAAGCTCCCAACTATTTGGGTATAGCCTTGGGCATCATCTATGGTATTGGACTGCTTTTCTTCGGTTTAAAATTTGGAAGGAATCTTTTCTCCATGATTCGAAAAATCAGGAAAAACCCCAGATTTAAAAACAAAAATGTATTCCATGTGTTGTTGTTGGCCCCAACCACCCCACATACCTTTTTAAGTTATATATTCTTAAACCGAAATAACTTTGAAGCCAATGAAATCCCAAAGGAAGTTCTGGACCACGAAGAAGTACATGCTCGGGAATGGCATAGCTTGGATGTCCTATTTATAGAATTACTACTTGTCGTATTTTGGTTCAATCCCCTACTCCATTTCATACGTCATAGCATTAAACTGAATCACGAATTTTTGGCAGATCGTGCGGTGTTGAAAACCGGTATCGATGCCTCGACCTACCAAAATACCCTGTTGGCATTCTCATCAAATGCCTGTTCGCCATCACTGGCCAACTCTATTAATTATTCATTCATCAAAAAACGAATTAAAATCATGAGAAAACACACATCACAGACTAGCACTTGGGTGCGAAGTCTAGTTGTAATCCCTTTATTGGCTGTACTAGTTTATGGATTTAGTACCACCAAACAAGTGGAAAAGGAAAACACCTTTGTTGCAGCAAATGAGATATCGAATGCCGATGCTTTTGAAGCCGAAAACATAAGGATCTTTGTAAACGAGGAAAAAGAGTTATTGGTAAACGAACGATTATCATCACTGAAAGAACTTCCTGTAACCTTAAAGGAAATAAATCCACACCTTACCAAAACGCAACGACAACAAACCGTCATCGCTCAAATTACGGCAGATGGATCCCTTCCTATGGGACTTATTTTCGATATAAAAGCGGCGCTTGAGGACTATGGAATAAAGAAAATGCATATTCCAGGCAAAGTACATAAAGAAGGTACATCGGGTACCTATGCAGAAAATCTGGTTTTGAATGTTTCCGATGATGCTAAAAATCCTGTTCAAAAGAAGGCTACTGCGAAGGAGGTTGCAGAATACAATCGCCTGGCAAAGAAGTACAATGACATGCCCAAGGACAATATGTTCATTATTAAAGAAGAAATCGAGCGCATGGAGTACCTCTACTCCAAAATGAGCAAAAAGCAGCGCGCCAATGCGCAAGCATTCCCGAAACTTCCACCGCCACCACCGGCGCCACCAGCTCCGGGAGCCAAAGAGCCTAAAGTGGTTCCAGATCCACCAAAAACAAATTCGTGGGTAGCAGATCCGGACGAAAATATTCCACCGCCACCGCCACCTCCGCCATCAGGCGACAAGAATACATTTAAATTCAGAAAAGGCGTTCCCGATGGAGAAATGCCCCCTCCACCACCGCCACCACCGACTCCTGAGTCCCCATTAGATCACATTAAGTCGATGGCAAAGAAAGATGCTAACTTCTATTATGAAGGAAAGAAGATATCTTCTGCAAAGGCGATATCACTCCTGGAAAAGAATGAGGACCTTAACATCCAAACCATAGGATACAATTCGGATCGACCTACGGTGAAAATTTCTACAGAACCCATTGTTCATGCCAAGTACAAGTTTAATCACAAGGTATCGACAAACGTAGATGTAAAAACAAACCATGAAATAAAGACGGACTATAAAATACAACAAGATCCGCTCATCGATTTAACCCAGGCGATTTCTGAAGGTGCCACTTTCTTTCTCAATGACAAGCAAATCAGTAAAGATCAAGCGATCGAATTGACCAAAAAAGTAGACGCTATCGCAACAGTAAACGTTATTAAGGGCGAAGATGGAAAGCCCGAAGTTCATTTCTGGAGCAAGAAGCAGTAAAAACAGGTTGCTAGGGAAGGATAAGGGTTTGTTCTCTTTTTGAAATTGCCAATCTTTTCCCAAAATACTGAGGCCCCCAACAATTGGGGGCTTTTTTATGTAACAAATCATAATTAAATACGTTCTAACTAACTCATCAATCCCTTATCCAACTAGTTATGTTACAACGATTTTTCATCTTTTGCTCCGGGGCCGACACCGATATACTCGACGAGTGCTCTTCCGGGGAACAGACCAAGTATGCGGGTATAGGGGCAACTGTATTCTTTACCGCTGTGATGGCTACCATTGCAGCTTCTTATGCCCTATACACTGTATTCGACAGCCTTTTACCTTCTATTTTCTTCGGAATTATATGGGGAATGCTCATTTTTAATCTTGATAGATTCATTGTTTCTACCATCAAGAAAAGAGATAATTTTTTCGATGAACTCATACAGGCATCCCCTCGAATTCTCCTAGCCATTATCATCGCCATTGTAATTTCAAAACCTTTGGAATTGAAGATTTTTGAAAAGGAAATAGACCAGGTCCTTTTGGAAGAAAAGAACCAAATGACCTTAGATAATCAGGAGCAATTGGCCATGCAGTATACGCCGGCCATCGAAGCTCTAAATACTGAAATAGATAACCTGAAAAACGAGGTCGCTACCAAAGAAACAGAGGTAAATACCCTGTACGAAACCTATATAGCCGAAGCCGAAGGACGCAAAGGCACCGAAATTGTAGGCAAGGGGCCCGTTTACAAAGAGAAACGGGAAAAGCACGATTCCGAATTAGCTGCCCTGCAGGCATTGCGAACGGAGAATAAAGCCAAAGTTGAAGCTGCCGAAGCGCAAATAGCCCAATTGGCATCGGACTACGAAACCAAAGTAGCCGATACCCAGCCTGTCATTGACGGATTCGATGGACTGATGGCTCGTGTAAATGCCTTGGGGAAACTACCTTGGTTGCCTTCCTTCTTTATTTTCCTATTGTTCCTAGCCATAGAAACCTCGCCCATTTTCGCCAAGTTATTGTCTCCCAAAGGACCTTACGATCTGAGATTGGCAGAGCAGGAAGGTGCTATCCAAACATGGACCGTACAACAAAAAGTGCAACGCGAAATATTGGTGGCTACCGATAGGGACGTAAACAATCGAGTGTACGCCGATATTGCCGAAGAGCAGGAATTGTACGATTACAAGCGACGTATTGCACGTCAGCTCATGCAGGAACAGGCAAATGCCTTTTACAAAAAGCAACAAAGTATCCTTTAGGGATTTAACTCATATTTTTTTTGTTACTTGGTGGGTTTAAATTAAAACATGACCCACCATTTTATTTCACATCCTAACCCAAAACTTTCTCATTACGTTTTTGAAAGTGCCAAGGCGTCCTACAAGGTATTCCCTCATTTGGGTGGAAGTGTATTGGATTGGGTGCATGACGGGACTCAAATCATGACTCCTTTCCCCTTATCGGAAGAGGGAATTGCCTATTATGAGAAGTTCTATCCAAGCAGTTTGTTGTTCCCTTTTCCCAATCGGTTGGAGGATGGTACATTTAGACATGAAGACATTTCTTACACCTTACCCATCAATGACCCAGACGGAAATAACGCCATCCATGGATGTGTGAGTAATTGCTCTTTTTCGGTCTCTTCGGTAACGGATACCCAAATACATTTAGACTACGATCATAACCCTAACGGATCTTTCCCCTTCGCTTTTAAAATGGAGGTGAGCTATGCGTTTTCTGAAAAAGGAATGACACTATCCTTCCACGTAATCAATTTGGGCAACAAGTCGTTTCCTTTTGGGCTGGGGTGGCACCCTTATTTCACCATGGAAGATAAGCATAGCGAAATCCTATTCGCGTCTAACAAAACATATCATACCAATGGCCGAATGATCCCAACAGATGCCAAAGATATCGTTCGTAATTCTATTACTTTAAACAATAAGGAGCTGGATACGGCATTCAACCTTTTACAACCCGAAGTAAGGTTGAAAACCAAGGAGTACGATCTTTCCATAACAACCCAAGGACTTGAGTATCTCCAACTGTTCATTCCAGACGACAGAAAATCCATCGCCATCGAGCCTATGACCTGTATTGCGAATAGCTTTAACAACGGTGTGGGCAAGCAAATACTACATCCGCAGTCTTCCTTTAAATGCTCCCTCCATCTTCAATTGGAGCATGGAAATACATGATACTCACTCAGGGATTTTCATAGAATTGATATCATATTATCCATTCATAGTACTTTATTAACGAATTCGTATTAATCTGATATTACATCTGGGGATTTACTTATTTTTGAAATGATGCAATCCCTTCTTCAAATAGACGCTCATTTTATTGAAGAGAACACCCATTTCCCTTCCTTAATTCAGGCCTTGAAGTCGCACTTTACCCAATCGGGGATTAGCATTCCCAAAAGGCACCATCACGATTTTCAAAACGCATCTTCCGATAAGGATACGACCCTTCTCCTCATGCCAGCTTGGGATCCTTCGGGAAGTGCAGGGGTAAAAGTGGTTACCGTAAATCCTGACAATGATAAAGTAGGGCTTCCTTCCGTTCAGGGGGTTTATATTCATATGGAGGCGAGTACGGGTGTGGTGAAGGCCATCATAGACGCCAAAAGCCTTACGGCCAAACGTACGGCCGCCGCTTCAGCATTGGCATCTACTTTTCTATCGAACAAAAATGCCGATTCCCTATTAATGATAGGAACAGGAGCTCTTGCTTCTAACTTAATTCAAGCACATGCCAGTGTGCGCAATATAAAACAGGTGTACCTCTGGGGAAGAAATTACAAGAAGGCAGAAGCGCTGAGTGAGAAACTTAAACCGCTAGGCATTCAAGCCGAACCCATTCAAACCATTGAAGAAAAGATTTCGGAAGTGTCCATCATATCTTGCGCGACCCTATCGGCCACACCATTGGTTTTGGGAAAATATCTCAGACCTGGACAACACATAGATTTGGTAGGAGCCTACAAACCGAATATGCGGGAAGCGGATGATGTCACTATAGAGAAGGCGTCGGTGCATGTAGATACCTATCAGGGATTGAACGAAAGTGGGGATATTGTCATTCCCATGCAGAACGGGATTCTGAAACGTGAAGCCATACAAAGCGACCTTTTCGAATTGTGTTCCAATGCAAAAGAAGGAAGAACTCATGATGATGAAATCACATTGTTTAAATCAGTAGGACACGCTATCGAAGATCTAGCCGCTGCCAACTATTATTACAAAAAAATGACCCATGCCTAAGAATACCTACGAGAACATTATGCAATCTAATCTTTCGGAAATAAAAACCGACGGATTACATATCAAGACCATAGACATGCATACGGGAGGTGAGTCTTTGCGGGTTATTTTGGAAGGCTTTCCAGAACTGAAAGGCAACTCGGTATTAGAGTATCGCAACTATTGCAAAGAAAACTACGATCACTTACGAACGGCCCTTATGCTCGAACCGAGAGGCCATGCCGATATGTACGGCTGTTTATTGGTGCCTCCAAACGATGAAGAAGGCGATTTTGGTATTCTTTTCCTACATAACGAAGGCTATTCTACCATGTGTGGCCATGCCATCATTGCCATTTCTACCTTAGCTGTTGAAATGCAATGGATCGATGTGAAAGAGGGAGATAATCTCTTAAAAATAGATGCTCCCTGTGGAAGAATCCTCTCTTATATCTTCGTGAAAGAAGGACAGGTTTCTGGCGTTCGATTTCATTGTGTTCCGAGTTTTGTTTTGGCTTTGGATCGAACCATTGAAATCCCAGGGTTGGAAACCATCACCTACGATCTAGCTTATGGCGGAGCTTACTATGCCTACGTGGATATGGCCAAGAATTCTTTCGATTTCGATCTAGACACTTCATCCTATAATGATCTTATTAAGGCAGGAATGGACATTAAGAGAGCCGTTTCAGCAAGGGATACGGATATCATCCATCCTTTGGAAAGGGATTTGAGCTTTTTGTACGGAACCATCTTCGTAGACAATACGAAACAACCCAACGGAAACGACAGTAAGAATGTGTGCATTTTTGCCGAAGGTGAAGTAGATCGTTGCCCCACGGGTTCCGGGGTTTCTGGCCGAATGGCGATTCACTCGGCAAGAAAAGAAATTGCGTTGGGCGAAACCATGAGCATTGAAAGTATTACGGGCTCTGTTTTTAATGGATCGGTTGTATCCGAAACGACTTTTGGGCCTTTTGAGGCAGTAATTCCACAAGTAGAAGGCACGGCCCATATCACAGGACACCACACCTTTATTATTGACCCAAAGGACCCTATGAAACACGGATTTATTTTAAGGTAGCCCATGAAGCATATTATTTGCATAATTATAGTCTTTGGCATCTTAGTAAGTTGTCAAGAGAAAAGAGAAGATTCCAAAACCCCTTCTTTCGATCATTTACGTTTGAGCAAGAATGTTTTGGACTATAGAATCACGCCCAAGGACTCTATGGACAAAAACGGGCTTATGTTTTCCGACCAAGGTGCTTGGTTCGCCTTTGGACTTCAAGATAGCCTCTCACCTTCAGGTGGATTTTCAGGCCCATTCTTGATGACCCAGCAAAATGGTATCTGGTCCAGTAAATCCCTATTAAAAACCATCCTATCTGGAAGTGGTGGCAAAAACCTTATAGATTGGGAGAAAGACCGACTTAATCAAAAGAGCTTCAGTAGTCATTTAGCAACCAAATATAAAAACGACTCCCTTTCCGTAGATCAAAAATTGGTTTTTCTTTCTGGGCATACGGCTTTGATAGAAACCAAAATCGTAAATAGAACCGAACAAAAACTCCCTCTCTATTTTTCTATACAGAGCGATCTATTTTCCATAGGACTCATTCCAATACCCTTTGAAGATGGCATTCAAATCATCTCTACAAACGGTCCCGCTATTGCTTACATTACCGTGCATGAACAGCATACCAATACGCGTATGCTTGGAGAGACTTCCTTTGCTATTGATGTTCCTGAGGCGGAAATAAAACCATGGGAGCACAAAAAAATTACAATTTCGGTCTCCTTTATCTTTCCTGAATATTCTTGGGAAGAGGAAAAGCAATTGCTTAGTAATATTTCCTTCGATTCGGTATTGAACGCTAGGGAAAAAGAAAAAGACGACCAGCTTTCGAAATTGACTAAGCAGTTACGACCCAATTTTAAAGATTCTATCTACAAACAAGTGCTTGCCAAAGCCCAACTCACCCTTCAGAATAATTGGCGAATCCCCGCTGGGGAAATCAAACACGAAGGACTCTTTCCCAGTTACCACTACAAATGGTTCAATGGGTTTTGGTCCTGGGACTCGTGGAAACACGCTGTTGGACTCTCTCAGTATGACAATCGCCTTGCCAAGGAACAGATTGAACTCATGTTCGATTTTCAAAATGAAAATGGTTTCGTGGCCGATTGTGTGTTTCGAGATACTTTGATCGAGAATCACAATTATAGGGATACCAAGCCTCCACTCGCTGCATGGGCTGTAGCCAAGGTTTTTGAAAATGATCAAGACTTAGAGTTCGTAGGCCGAATGTATCCCAAACTGAAAAATTATCACGAATGGTGGTATCGCGAAAGGGATCACGACCAAGATGGCATCTGCGAATACGGCTCTACCGATGGAAGCCTGATAGCTGCCAAATGGGAAAGCGGTATGGACAATGCCATTCGTTTCGACAACACAGAGATGCTGAAAAATGGGCCACAGGCCTATTCCATGAATCAAGAAAGTGTAGATCTTAATGCCTATTTGTATGCGGAGAAACTATTTCTTGCGAACTTAGCGGAGGCCTTAGATAAATTGGATGATGCCGAGGGACTGAGAAAGGAAGCTGAAGCGTTAAAAGAACGGATTCAACGTCAATTTTACGATGCCGTAGATGGGTGGTTTTACGACACCAACTTAGAAGGAACCGAATTCATAAAAGGAGAAGGAAGTGAAGGTTGGACGGCCCTTTGGGCCAAAGCTGCCACACAAGAACAAGCGGAAGCTGTTAAAGAGAAAATGATGGACACAAGTAAGTTCTTTACCAAGGTTCCTTTTCAGACCATGAGTGCAGATCATGAAAAGTTCAATCCGTTAAAAGGCTATTGGAGAGGCCCCAATTGGTTGGATCAGGCCTATTTTGGAGTAAAAGGACTCAGAAATTACGGCTTTCAGGAAGAAGCGGATAATGCTACAAAGACCATTATAGCAGGTGCTTCCGGTCTTATGGAAAAGGGAGTTCCCATTCGGGAAAATTATCATCCCCTAACGGGTGAAGGCCTTTATGCCAAAAATTTCAGTTGGAGTGCCGCACATCTAATCATGTTACTAACCCAAGAAGAATGAACTACCAAGCCCTAAAAATATCCCCAACACAAGCAGAAGGCATTTTGCTTTCCTTATATGGCCTTTCTGGAAGTGCAAAACCACTGCCTGGCGAAAGGGACTTCAATTTCAGAATACGAACCGAAGAAGGTCCCGGATACATTCTTAAGGTATCCCGACCCGAAGAGGATTTGGAGCTTTTAGATTTTCAGCAGCAATTACTGCTTCATTTGGAAAATCAATCCTCCAATTTAGTAGCTCCAAGAGTAATCAAAGACAAAGAAAATCGAATCATTGCTTCCTACCATGACGACCAAGGTAACCTGCGGTATGTTCGCTTACTAAGCTGGATTGAAGGGAGATTATGGAGTGGTGTTAATCCACATTTGGATTCCCTCCGCCAAGAATTGGGTGCGCTTTGTGGAAAATTAACCACTACCCTTTCTGGTTTCGATCACTCCATGGGTCAACGTGATTTTGAATGGGACGTAGCACAATCGCTTTGGACAAAGGACCATCTTGCGCTTTTCGGTCCTACTGAAAGGGAAATTGTTTCCTTTTTTCAGGAACGGTTCGAAAGTACCTATCCGGACTACGAAAACCTGAGAAAAGGTATTGTACATAACGATGCCAATGATAATAATGTAGTAGTTTCAGAAGACCTGCTGAATCCTCAGGTCATCGCGGCTATCGATTATGGAGACGCCATACACACCCAAACGATTAACGATTTGGCCATCGCCTGTGCCTATGGAATTATGGGTACTAATAATCCGTTGGAAGCTGCCTTGTCTATTGTAAGCGGATATCATTCCGAATTTCCGTTGCAAGAAAAAGAACTGAAGTTCCTATACGATTGTATTGCCATGCGACTTATTATTTCGGTGACCAAATCGGCCATGAATAAGGTGACGGAACCCGATAATGAATATCTTTTAGTGAGTGAAAAACCGGCTTGGGATGTTCTGAAAAAGTGGCATGAAACTCATCCGGATTTTGCCCATCAGACGTTTAGGTCGGCTTGTGGTCTGCATCCACATCCCAATGAACAGGCTTTCAAAGATTGGGCTACTCAACAACAGTTCTCCTTGGCCGATCTTTTTCCAACAATGAACCGAATTGAGGCACACCATTTAGACCTTAGTGTCTCGAGTACTTGGACAGGGCATCAAGAGGAGTTCAACAATCTGGATTATTTTCAGTTCAAAATAGATCAACTGCAGAAGGAAGTCCCCGACCAGATCATCGCCGGAGGTTATTTAGAACCGCGCGCACTTTATACTTCGTCCACCTACGGTCGTATGGGAAATCGTGGCCCAGAAAACAGAACTATTCACCTTGGGATCGATTTTTGGCTGCCGGAAGAAACTGCAATACATGCCCTTTTCGATGGTGAAGTGGTTATTGCCGTAAATGACGAAGGTGATAAAGAATACGGTGGTTTGGTGGTCCTAAAGCATCGTTTTGAGGATCATGAATTCTATACTCTTTACGGACACTTAACCGTTGCCAGTGCCACTTGGCATAATGTGGGTGACACTATTAAAAAAGGAGATCGCATTGCCTATTTAGGGAACTATCCAGAAAACGGGAATTGGGCACCCCATCTGCATTTTCAGGTCATGCTTTCACTGTTCGGATATACGACAGATTTTCCGGGAGTAGCCTATTACAGTGAATTGGATATTTGGAAATCCATTTGCCCAAACCCCAATCTGCTTTTCAAAAGCAAAGCATTGGAAAGTGCTTCCAAAACAACCAATGAAGACCTTATTGATTATAGGAAACAACACCTAGGAAAAAGCCTAAGTCTTCAGTACAAAAAACCCATTAAAATGGTGCGCGGGGCAGGACAGTACCTTATGGATCAGCACGGTCGAAAATACCTGGATACAGTAAACAATGTGGCCCATGTAGGCCATGAACATTTTGAGGTGGTAAAAGCCGGACAGCGACAAATGGCATTGCTCAACACCAATTCCCGCTATCTACATGAAAACATCAATGCCCTAGCACAGGAGCTATTGGAAACCTTACCTCCCGAGTTGAGTGTGATGCATTTTGTGAATTCGGGAAGTGAAGCCAACGAATTGGCCATACGAATGGTCAAAGCAGCAACCGGACAAAGGGATATCATCGCTTCAGAAGTGGGGTATCACGGAAACGCCAATATGTGCATTGATATTAGTTCTTATAAATTCGATGGTAAAGGCGGGAAGGGAGCTCCAGAACACACGCATATCATCCCCTTACCGGATACGTTTCGGGGAAAATACAGGGATGAGGATGCTGCAGGTATGTACGCCGAAGAAGTTCAAAAACAAATTGAAACCATAGAAAATAAAGGCCGAAAAGTAGGCGCTTTCATTATAGAACCCATTATTTCCTGTGGGGGTCAGGTAGAATTGCCCGAAGGGTTTTTAGCGAGTGCTTATGATCGTGTACGTGCGGCTGGTGGATTGTGTATTTCGGACGAAGTACAGACCGGATGTGGCCGGATGGGAAGCACTTTTTGGGGATTCCAACTGCATGATGTTGTTCCAGATATTGTCACCATTGGAAAACCCTTGGGAAATGGGCATCCCGTAGCAGCAGTAGCTTGTACCCAAGAAGTGGCAGAGAAATTTGCCAACGGAATGGAATACTTCAACACCTTTGGTGGAAACCCCGTTTCCTGTGCCATTGCCGCTACCGTATTAAGAACCGTAAAACAGGAAAAGCTACAGGAAAATGCGCTGAACGTGGGGAATTACTTAAAAGAAGGGCTGAAAAAACTGGCCGAAGAACATCCCATTATTGGAGATGTTAGGGGTCAAGGATTGTTCTTGGGAATTGAATTGGTCAATGCCCACTTGCATCCCTTGGCAGACCAAACCGATTATTTGGCCAATCGTATGAAGGAACACGGTATCTTGATGAGCACTGACGGACCTGATCATAATGTATTGAAAATAAAGCCCCCTTTAGTTTTCAATTTAGAAAATGCTGAAAGTCTCCTATTTTTTCTGAAAAAGATACTCTCCGAAGATTTCATGCAAGTATGAAGGCAAAACAATTCATATTCGGATGGGCATTGCTAGCGGTTATGGCTTGCAATAATATCGGTTTGGAGCCTGTTGCCAAGCAGACCTATCATTACAATCACGAAATTTTTGAAGAACATAAGCTTTCGCCTCATGCCAGCTTTTTTGCTTTCGAAACTGAAGATCTTAGTGAAAAGGAAGCTTCGAAGCGTTTTATGAACCTCAACGGTCCTTGGAAATTCCATTGGGTGAAAGATCCGAAAGAGCGGCCAACAACCTTTCAACATAGTGATTACGATGATTCCGAATGGGATGAAATTCCAGTTCCTGCCAATTGGGAAGTAGCAGGTTTTGGGAGACCCATCTATCTGGACGAGCGATATCCATTTAACACCCAATGGCCGGACGCCCCAACCGATTACAATCCGGCGGGTACATACCGAAAAACCATCACCCTCTCCGAATCTTTTTTGCAAGAAGATATCATTCTTCACTTTGCCGGTGCAAAATCGGCCATGTACCTTTACATTAACGGGAGATATATTGGTTATTCCCAAGGCAGTAAAACCCCGGCCGAATTCAACATTACCGAATATTTGACTCCTGGAGAAAACCTTATTGCCCTGCAAATGTTCCGTTGGAGCGACTCCAGCTATTTAGAAAGTCAGGACATGCTGCGAATGAGTGGTATAGAACGGGACGTGTATCTCTATACCCGACCCAAAGTCCATATTTTAGACTTCTATTTAAAAGCCTCTTTAGATGACTCCTACACCACTGGCGTTTTTCAAGGAAGCGTGTATCTAAAAAATGATGATTCTAAGGAAGTGTCCCGTACGATTTCCATCGAAATCTGGGATAGAAACAAGTCACTTTTTCAAACCACCCAAGTCGCACAAATACCGCCAAATTCCATCTATGAACTACGTTCTAATGCCCTTTTGGATACCGTAAAGCACTGGTCTGCCGAAATTCCCAATCTTTATACCGTGCGGATAGCTATGGAAGACTCCGAAAACACACAAAACAATCAGTACGTTACCCAACATATCGGTTTTAAAAGGGTAGAAATAAAAGAGGGGCAAGTACTGATTAATGGTAAAGCGGTCTATTTTAAAGGAGTGGACAGGCATGAAACCGATCCTTTTACAGGCCATGTGGTGTCCAAAGAATCCATGGAACGGGACATTCGCCTCATGAAACAGAACAACATCAATGCCGTTCGATCTGCACATTATCCCAATGATCCTTATTGGTTGAATTTATGCGATAAGTATGGCCTCTACGTAGTAGATGAAGCCAATATAGAAAGTCATCCGTTGGCCATTTCGGAAGAGACGCAAATTGGGAACGAATTATCTTGGTATCCAGCACACTTAGCCCGCACACAACGTATGTTCTTCAGGGACCGAAATCATCCTTCTATCTATTCTTGGTCCTTGGGGAATGAAGCGGGCGAAGGTGAAATCTTCAGAAGGACCTATCAATGGCTCAAGGAGCAGGATCCTTCCCGGATTGTGCAATACGAACCTGCCGGGAAAGAAGATTATACAGATCTATACTGTCCCATGTATCCGAAACCTCAATATTTAATAGATCATGCGCAAAGCAATTCAGATAAACCCTCGATCATGATCGAATACTGTCATGCCATGGGGAATTCGGTTGGGAATCTTCAGGATTATTGGGATATCATTGAAAAATATCCTAACCTTCAGGGAGGATATATTTGGGATTGGGTAGATCAAAGTTTGGAATACAAAGACGAAAATGGCAAACCTTATTTGGCCTATGGTCACGATTACCATCCCAATTTACCGACCGACGGTAATTTTCTAAACAACGGTCTGGTAGATCCGTACCGAAATCCGCATCCCCATTTATCGGAAGTAAAGAAAGTATATGAACCCGTTCAATTCGATTATTTGGGCTATGGCGTGGTCGAAGTAGAGAACAAAAACTTCTTTAAGGATTTTTCGGATTGTGTGATTGCCTATGCGTTATTAAAAGATGGAAGTCTCGTAACATCCAAATACGACATTTCCATTGACGTTGGCCCACAAGAAAAGAACACCTTCAGAATTCCTACATTGGAAACCTATCTCACGGATGATTCGGAATATATTTTGGAGGTAAGACTTCTTCAAAAAGAGGATTCAAGTATGATTCCGAAAGGTCATGAATTGGGATGGGATCAGTTTATTATTCAATCTAAAGCGTTTCCTTCAGAAAATGCGATTACCAATGATCTAACAATTCAGCAAAATGAAAATGACTTTGTCCTTTCTATCGGTCTTGCGGAATTGAAAATAGATTCCAAAACCGGTGAGATTTCATCTTGGATGCTAGAAGGAAAAGAAATCACTAATGAACCTCTTCGACCTAACTTTTGGCGGCCTCCCACGGACAATGATCTGGGTAATGGCATGGACACATGGGCGCAGGTTTGGCAAAACGCTACCTATAATTACACCGCTACCCTCAAACAATTACCTAGGGAAAGGCCTGAAGGAATTCATTTTGAGGTGACCTATACCCTTCCCGAAATGATTGCTGAAACCTCTGTAGCATATACCCTTATTTCTGACGGTAGCTTGTCCGTTCAATATAATTTTAAACCCTTGAAAGACGACCTTCCCAATATTCCTAGATTGGGGATGTACCTTACACTTTCCGATACTATGGAAAGTTTAAAATGGTACGGCAAAGGACCCGATGAAAGTTATTGGGACCGCAAGACGGGGCAGAAAATAGGAGTCCATTCGCATAGCATAGTGGATGGTTTCCATCGCTATTCGCGTCCTCAGGAAACAGGGAATAAAACGGATGTACGTTGGGCGGAAGTGAGTTCAAATTCCTATACCCTTAAAGCTACTGCCAACACCTTGTTCAACACCAGTGCTTGGCCTTTTTCCATGACCGAATTAGACTTTACCAGTGATGAAGGGGCGCAATCTGCCTCTGGCTTAGTTCCCGTAACCAAGAAGCACGGGGCCGATATTAAGATAAGTGATGTGGTGCAATGGAATATTGATTATCTTCAGATGGGCGTTGGAGGTGATACTTCTTGGGGACGGTTGGTCCATGAAGAGTATACCATTCCCGCTGACAAAACATATACCTATTCATTTACTATTCAACCCAAAATACACTCAAAATGAAAAAGCTATTTTTTCTATGCTGCATAGTGCTTTTTACTTCATGTTCGGCACAAACCACTGAAGCTGAAGACAAAAAAGCCATTCTAGCCGTGATGAAAACCCAAGAAAAGGCATGGTCGCAAAATGACTTGGAAGGTTTTATGCAAGGATACTGGAAAAGCGATTCCCTTAAGTTCTACGGCAGTCGCGGACTCACCAAAGGATGGGATCAGACGCTTGCGAATTACAAAAAAGGATATCCTACCAAAGAACACAGCGGTACCTTAAGCTTTATCATAGACGATATCTCCAAAATTGAAGAAAATAGTTATTGGGTGATGGGGCAATATCACCTAAAACGAAGTGTGGGCGATGCCAATGGTAATTTCCTGATCATTTTCAAAAAGATTGATGGCGAATGGAAAATTGTGGCCGATATGTCTTCATAAACTACAATTAAAACCTCATTAAACTAGATCAACATGTCAAGACTTAAATACATTCTACCAGCCTTACTCTTTCTGTTGGTAGTAGGTTGTGGAACTACGCAGAAAGTAGATACTCTCATTACCCCTAAATCCACTTTCGAAAAGATTGCTTCCATAGATAATGTGGTCCGCATCGAAAAACGCGAAGCTATTAGCCATTTCGACGAGAACTATGAAATCTGGTTTAAGCAACCCGTAGATCATAATGATGCCAGTAAAGGCACCTTTCTTCAAAAAGTATATTTGGGGTTTGAAAATGAGAGTCTACCAGTTTTTGTGGAATTGCAGGGATATGGCATTTTTAGTGAAAAGGCAGGGGAACTGGCCAATCATTATCGGGGAAACCAGCTCACGGTAGAGCACAGATATTTCAATTATTCGAGACCTAAGGAAATAGATTGGAATACCCTTACGGTAGAAAATGCCGCGAAGGACCAAGCCATCATCATAAATGCCATTAGAAAGGCAATTTACCCAAATGCCAAGTTTATTACCACGGGAATCTCCAAAGGTTGCCAAACCACCATGGCACATCGTAGGTACTTTCCCAACAATGTAGATGCTTCCGTTTGTTATGTAGGTCCACTGAATTATCAAAGAGAAGATCCACGTGTATATTCCTTCTTGGCTAATGTGGGAACCGCCGAAGAAAGAACCCAAATCAAGGCATTTCAGGAACTGTGTTTTCAGAACCGAGGAGCACTATTGCAAATACTAAAGGACACAGCTAAGGAAAGAGGAATGTCGTGGGAATTTGGGGAAGAAAATGCACTCGATTATAGTATTCTTGAATATTCCTTCGCCTTTTGGCAATGGGGTGCCAAGACTTCTAGCATACCAAGCAGTAATGCGACTCCGGCTGAGATCTACAAACACCTCATCGATGTAGTAGGCTACGGCTTCTTCGAATCGAAATCGGTAGAGAGTCTACAGCCTTATTTCTGGGCAGCCCTTACCGAACAAGGCATCTACGGCTATGAAACGGCACCTTTCAAAGAATACATGGGTACCGAGGAAGTGCTGAAATTCGACTGGGCTTTTCCCGATGGAATCACCAAGGAATACAACCTAAAGCCCATGCAGGAAATCAAATCGTTTTTGGACACTTCGGCAGAGAAAATGCTATTTATCTATGGTGAATACGATGCATGGAGCGCCACTGCGGTAGACTTAGTGAATGGTGCGGAAAAACGGGAACTCTACAAATTCGTAAAGGAAAAAGGAGACCATACTACTCGGATAAAAACCTTTTCCGAAGAAGACCGAGTGAGAATCTATAGCATTATAGATAGTTGGTTGAAATAGCCTACGTATTTTGGCGCATTATAGCTTCGATCTCATCGATCTCTATGGGCATGGCTGCCGATAAGTTGATGTTAGCGTCGGCAGTAATGAGGTAGTCATTTTCTAACCGACAACCAATCCCTTCTTCGGGAATGTAAATGCCAGGTTCGCAGGTAAGGACCATCCCAGCTTCGAAGGGGCGATTGTACAATCCCACGTCGTGTACATCCAACCCAATGTAATGAGCCGTGCCGTGCATGAAGTATTTCTTGTATAGAGGAGTATCGGGATCTTGGGTCTTCACCTCAGATTCAGAAAGCAATCCCAATTGAATCAATTGTGCTTCTACCAATTGGGCCATCTCCTTCTCATAATCCTCAGGAAGGGTTCCCACTTGCAACAACTTGCTTCCTTCTTGTAAACAGTGAAGTACTGCAGCATATACTTCCTTTTGGCGCGGTGAAAAGGTTCCGCTTACGGGAAAACATCTCGTGGTATCGCTATTGTAATTGGCATAGCACACGCCGAAATCCATCAGGATCATGTCTCCATCTTGGCAAATGGCGCTATTCTCATTGTAGTGCAATACGCAGGCATTCTTTCCGGAAGCAACTATGGGCTTAAAAGCATGTCTGGTAGCACCGGATTTTACCAAGTTATAGGTAAGCTCCGCTTCCAATTCATATTCCTTTATGCCAGGTTTGCAGTTCTTCAACACACGATCGAAAGAAGCAACACTGATATCGACCGCCTTTTGAATGAGGTCAATTTCCACTTGTGATTTCACCGGGCGCAATTCCCGCGTTATTTTGGCGGCCCTATGATACTCATGCAAGGGATACTTCTGCTTGCACCAAGCAATCATCCGATCCTGCTTCGTTTGCTGATCTTTGGTCACACGTTTTTTGTGTTCATTGTGTCCTAGATAGAGCCCATCAGCTTCGAAAGCCATGTATTGCAGCACTTTTTCGAAATCACTTTGCCATTCCACCCTTTTAATTCCGGAAATATCTGTCGCTCCCTCTTTCGTCAATTTCTCTCCGTCCCATTGTTTGGAATGTGCATTACCTTCTTGAATAAAAAGAATGACACGATTTTCGGGTTTGTGCGCATCGGGATACAAAACCAAAGTCGTATTTTCTTGATCGATCCCCGAAAGGTAAAAGAGGTCGTTGTTTTGGGCAAAACCCATTACGTCATCCGTATTGGTATGTTTTACATCGTTAGAGGCAAGAATGGCAATGGTATTATCCTTCATTCTTGCTGTGAAGGCTTCACGATTATTTTGGAACAACGAATTAGGGATTTTCGGGTATCTCATATCAATAACTTCTGTCGGGGTGAAACGCGTCTATGGGCATGGAGAGCTTCTTTTCTGAAATAATTTCAGAAACCAATTTGCCCGTTGCAGGACCTAAACTCCATCCCATCATTGCATGGCCTGTAGCCACCGTTAAGTTATCACATTTTGAGGAACGTCCAATGAAAGGAAGACCATCGGGTGTGCATGGACGAAGTCCGCAAGCTGCATTTTCCTTTTCTTCTTGGGTAATCTCTACTCCCGAGTAGTATTGAGAAGCGGCTTGGGCAATGGCATTTACCCGTACTGGACTAATCTTGTGATTTATACTACCGATCTCCATGGTTCCTGCAAATCGGGTAAAGCCGCTCATAGGCGTTACGGCGACTTTGGCCTCGACCAAAATAGCAGGTGTTTTAATTCCTGTGGTTCGCTCTACATTGATTCTGTATCCTTTACCTGCCTGAATTGGAATTTTCAATCCCAATTTCTTCACGAGCATAGGACTCCAGGCACCTGCGGCTAGAACGACCTCTTCACAAGAAATTTTTTGTTTTGAAGTGATTACTTCAGATATTTTTCCCTCGGAGACTTCAATATCCTTCACTTCTTCTTCCAGGCAAAATTGGACCCCAATTTTTTCCAAATACGCCTTCATATTCCCCATGAATTCTGAAGGTGTCATGTGAGCATCGCAATCGAAGTAGACGGATCCTATGATATCCAAGTCAATATCGGGTTCGTACTTTTGGGTTTGTTCTTTGTTCAACTCAACTACATTCAATCCTGTAGAAATAGCCTTTTTCCCTACCTCCCATTCTTCTTCGAGTGCCTTTTCGGTTTTGCATAGCATTAGCAATCCGTTCCGCTCGTAGTGAAAGTTGAATTCATCGGAAGTCTTCATTTCTTCATAGAGCTCACGACTAAACAAATTGATATCCTTTATAATGGGAATGGCCCTGTTTACCTTCTCCTTCTTAGCCGACTTCTTAAACGCCCAACCCCATTTCAAGAACTCCATATCCATTCGGGGTTTCACGTAAAAGGGGCTTGACGGATTCAGCATCCATTTTAGTCCTTTGGTAATCATCCCAGGAGCAGAAAGTGGAATGATATGGCTCGGTGTAATATATCCGGCATTTACGTACGAGGCACCGCCATTCATTTTGGACTTATCGATCACAATCACCTCATGGCCTTCCTTTCGAAGATAGTAGGCCGAACAAAGTCCTATTATGCCGCCGCCGATGACTATTACTCTTTTCAATGATTTAATGAATTAATGAGTGAATGACTTAATGCTTTGTGTTTTTTTAATGAGATGTTATGTTTAGATGTTGAGTTGTTTAACCGTTTAATCGACTTCCTTAAATTACTTGAAATCCATAGGCATACGGATCATCATCCGGATCGATGGTAATACTATTATAACCATACACCTTGGCCCAGCCCTTTATGGATGGGATGATGGCTTTCTTACCTCCGATTTCAGTTTCTGCTTCTATACATCCTTCAAAGGTAGAACCTATAAAACTTTCATGGATAAAAGGCTCTCCCATTTTCAGTTTTCCCTTGGCATGTAATTGTGCCATACGTGCCGAAGTTCCCGTGC
Organism: Aureisphaera galaxeae; assembly: GCF_028561275.1. Lineage (GTDB taxonomy): Bacteria > Bacteroidota > Bacteroidia > Flavobacteriales > Flavobacteriaceae > Aureisphaera > Aureisphaera galaxeae. The sequence goes on along the minus strand of NZ_JAQQTF010000002.1, from coordinate 560,230 downwards.
CACATGGAGAGCGGTCGATGGCCTTATCGCCATAAAAAACGGCATTTCTAGCTGTAGAAGTCTCGTGAATAGGGGTTCCCGTCCATTCCATATGACTCACATCCCGAATGGTTTCGTCTTCTGGATGGATGAAGTAATCGGGATACTTTTCATTGATCCGTTTTCGTACCACTTGAGAGAATTGAATGAGTTTACTGGCTGTATAATCCTGAATCCCACTGAAATTTTCTTGGGGATCTACAATGGCATAGAAGTTTCCGCCATAGGCAACATCGAAAGTGATTTCGCCCAATTCCGGGCATTCTACCGTGAGGCCTTCGGCCGCCAAATAGGACGCTACATTTTTTAATTTTACCCAAGCCACCTTTCCGTTGTTCTCCTCATATTCAATTTGGACCAAACCAGCTGGGGTTTCCATTCGGATCTTTCCCGGGGTTTTGGGCTGTATCAAATCTTCTTCTATGGCAATGGTGATCGCTCCAATCGTTCCGTGCCCACACATAGGCAGGCATCCTGAGGTTTCAATAAAGAGTATTCCGAAGTCATTTTCGGGAAATTGGGGCTCGAAAAAGAAACTGCCACTCATCATATCGTGGCCTCGGGGTTCGTACATAAGCCCCTTTCTAATCCAATCGTATTCCTTTAAAAAATGTTGTCGCTTTTCGCTCATGGACTTCCCTTTCAAGGGAGGATGTCCCGTGGTCACCACTCGAACAGGGTTTCCACATGTGTGGCCGTCTATGCAATGAAATATACTACGACCCATTCTTTGTTTTTTCGATATATGCATTAATACGTCGTTCCAAAATGGAGAGTGTCACGGTTCCTTGTTCCAAAATCACCTCGTGAAACTCTCGAATATCGAACTTAGCTCCTAATTCCTTTTCTGCCTTTTTTCGGAGTTCCCGTATTTTAAGTTCCCCAATCTTATAGGATAAGGCTTGTCCCGGCCAAGAAATATAACGGTCAGTTTCAGTATTTACCTCATGTAAGGAAAGTGCCGTATTGGAAGCCATAAAATCTACCACTTGCTCCCGAGTCCAGCCTTTGGCATGAATGCCTGTGTCTACAACCAATCGGCAGGCACGCCACATTTCATAGGTGAGTTGCCCGAATCGTTCATAGGGCGTAGTGTACATTCCCATCTCGGCGGCTAGGTATTCGGTGTACAATCCCCATCCTTCTCCGTAAGCCGACAAATAGGTGTTTTTTCTGAATTGAGGGATACTATCGCCCAGTTCGTTATTAAGGCTTCCTTGTAAATGATGTCCAGGGACCGCTTCATGCACGGTTAATGCAGGCAGTGTGTATAAAGGTCGGCTAGGAAGGTCATAGGTATTCACCCAATAATATCCCGGATCGGTGCTGTTTTTACTAGTTCCAATATAGCGTCCTCCGGTATACTTGGGCGCTATGGCATCAGGCACAGGAGCGACCCCATAGGGTTTCCTCGGTAAGGTTTTGAAAAATTTAGGCAATTGGGCATCGGCTCGCTTGGCCATATCCCGGGCGTGCATCAGTAATGCTTCTGGAGTATCTACATAGAACTGAGGATCGGTTCGGAGAAATTTCAGGAAATCGGCAAAGCTGCCTTCAAACTCCAATTCCTCAATAATCTTATGCATTTCCTTTTTAATGCGGGCCACTTCGCCCAAACCTATTTGGTGAATATCATCTGCCGAATACTGGGTACTGGTCGTGTAGTAATTGATTCTATTCTGATAATAGTCGCGCCCGTTTGGTGTTTCGGAAACCCCGATAGTCGTCCTAGTCTTAGGAAGGTACTCTTCTTCGAAGAATTTCTTGATTCTCCTAAATTGAGGCACCACTTTTTCCGAAATAACCTCTTTTGCGGCCGTTAAGACGGAATCCTTTTGTGTCTCGGAAAGGGATTCTGGTAGACTCCTGAAAGGTCCGTAGAAGAAACTGTCTTCGTAATTATCTACAATGTGCGAATCGTAGCTGGATTCGTATCCCTTAAAAATCACACGGGGCTGTGACATTCCCTTTTCCAAACCTTCACGAAGTAAGGGCAGGTAATTATCCACCACTTCCGGAATGGCATTCAGCTTATTCAAATACGAAATAACCTGCTTATAGTTGGCCAAGGGTCGCACCATATAAGGAAAACCTGCATGGAAACCAGAATCGGACAACAAAGGGTTCAAATATCTATCGAATTCGTAATAATGAATTCGATCTTGTAGGAGGAACTTCAGCATTTCCAAAGAGATAGATTCAGTTTCCGAAAGTTCGTTCGCTGCTATGGATTTTAATTCCTCCAATTGGGATTTGGCAAAATCTGCTTCCGCTTTAAAATAGGCACGGGTAAACAAACCCATGGGATGTTTCTTGGTGTCGTATCCTTCGTGTTCTTCAACCGTTTTGATGATGGTGGCCAACTGTTCTGAAGTACTCTGAGCCACTAACTGAGTACCCAAGAAACAGAAAGCCAATATGAATAAGGAACGTATCATACCGTTTATTTTAGGAACGAGGGCAGTAATTCTTCAGGGAAGTCCTGATAGCTAAAAGGTCGTGCCCAGCGCTTGATTGAGTGATTCCCCACTGCTGTAAAGCGACTGTCCGTACTCGCTGGATAAGGCCCCCCATGCGTCATGGCATCGCACACCTCAACACCTGTCGGCACGCCATTAAAGATAATGCGCCCTACACGATCCTGAAGCGTATCGATAACGGGTTCTAATTGCCTGTATTCATCCGGCTCTGCAATGATGGTTCCCGTCAACTGACCTTCCAATCCAGAAATCACCCGCAACAATTCAGATTCATCCTTGCACTGAACTACCAATGAAAAAGGACCAAACACTTCGGTGTGAAGCTTCTTATTTTGAAGAAAAGCCGCTCCCGAAGTTGTTGTAATCTTGGATTGGGCATAATTTTCTGAAACGGGTCCGTCGTGTACCGCTACTACTTCGGTGTTCGCCTGACTGGACACGGCTGCTCCATTTGCCTCGTAGGCTTGGTGAATGTTGGGATGCAACATGCACTGGGCATCGATTTCACTGGTTTTGCTTCCTAAATCTTCTACAAATTGTGAAAGTTCGGGACTTTCAATCCCAAGGATTAATCCGGGATTGGTGCAGAATTGTCCGGTTCCCAAGGTAATGGAACTTGCATAGGTCGACGCGATCTCAGCACTTCTATTTTTTAGAGCGTTGGAAGTGATCACCACAGGATTAATACTTCCCATTTCCGCGAATACAGGTATGGGTTCTTCGCGTTGACCAGCCAAATCGAACAGAGCACGCCCACCTCGGATACTTCCTGTAAATCCAACCGCCTTCACTTTTGGATGTTGTACCAATTTTTGTCCCACCTCAATTCCAGCACTATTTAGGTTTGAGAATACTCCATTGGGCATTCCTGTTTTTTCGGCGGCCTTTGCGATGGCCGAAGCCACCAACTCACCTGTTCCGGCATGCATTGGGTGCGATTTTACTATGACTGGGCATCCTGCTGCCAAAGCACTGGCCGTATCCCCGCCTGCCGTAGAATAGGCCAACGGAAAATTACTCGCTCCAAACACCACGACTGGGCCTAGAGGGATAAGAAACTGACGTAAATCTGGTTTCGGCATGGGTTGTCGGTCTGGAATTGCAGTATCGATTGTAGGTTGTCTCCAATCTTCTGTTTCTATGAGATCGGCAAACATACGGAGTTGTCCTACCGTTCGACCGCGCTCACCTTTTGCTCGGCCCTCGGGTAATCCTGTTTCGTTACAATAGGTTTGCACCAGTGTATCATCCAGCGCCAAAATTTCGTCGGCTATGGCACGTAAAAATGCCGCTCTTTTGGCTCCCGGTAAGTTCTTAAACACCGGAAAGGCCTCGGCTGCCAACGCTACTGCACTTTCGATTTCATGATCGTTGGCCTCAGTAAACAGCGCCGAGTTTTCCGTATTGGTTTTGGGATTAAAGGTGCGATAGGTGGTTTCCCCTTTGGCACTCAATTGAAATCCTATATAGTTCTTTCCTGTCATTCTGTATTTTTTATTCGTTCAAGATGGGCTTCCACATCCACGGGTTTGTATACGACTTTTTCGGACACGGGGTATTTCTCCAAAAGACGTGCTGGTCTAATGGGGCGTTTCTCAAAATTCCCCCCGCAATTAGGGCAAACACCTTTTAAAATGTTTTCTGCGCAATCGGCACAGTAGGTGCATTCGAAGGTGCAAATCCTAGCCTCTTCACTATCATAGGGAAGCGCTTTATTGCAATGCTCGCATGTGGGTCGTATTTCTAACATTATAGATTCTTATAATTGGGTAATTGTGGTCTTGTTTTTAATCCTTCTTCTATCACGGCCAAAACATGCTCGCGTTCTTTTCCAACTAGAGGTAATCTAGGCGCACGAACGGTTTCGGATCCTAGTTCCGTAGCGACTTCGGCCAGTTTAATGTTCTGTACTAATTTAGGGTTAATATCCAACTCCAACAAGGGAAGGAACCAACGGTAAATAGCAACGGCTTCCTGTATCCTACCGGCCTTTTGCAATTCGTAAATGGCTACAGTTTCTCTGGGAAATGCACATACCAGGCCTGCAATCCAACCATCGGCACCCATCAATAGACTTTCTAATGCCAAAGTATCTACCCCGCACATGATTTTAAGGCGATCCCCAAAGGTGTTTTTAATTCGGGTTACGTTAGAGATGTCCCGAGTAGATTCCTTTACGGCTTCGATATTGTCGCACTTCAATAATTCTTCGAACATATCTAAGGTAACTTCAATCTTGTAATCAACAGGATTGTTATATACCATAATAGGTAATGAGGTATTATTGGCTACTGCCTTAAAATACTCCACGGTTTCACGATCTCCAGCCTTATAACGCATAGGCGGCAACATCATAAGTCCAGATGCTCCATCCTCTTCGGCTTTTTGGGCCGCTGCAATGGCTCCTTTCGTGGTTTGTTCGGCAATGTTCATCATAACAGGAACCTTACCGTTCACCCTTTGCACCGTCTCCCGAGTTAGGATGCGTTTTTCGTCATCTTCGAGGGTACTGGCTTCTCCCAAAGTACCTCCCAAAACGATCCCATGGGCACCTGCGTCCACTTGGGCATCTATATTATGAAGGAACAACGGGATATCTAAGGTATCTTCATTGGTGAACTTCGTAGTCACTGCTGGCATAACGCCTTTCCATTCGAATTTCATAAGGATAAAATTTTACTTCAAAAGTATAGGATAATGGCATGTGCTGATAATGATGTATTATTCAATTATGATACTATTTTGCTATAATTCGCATAATATTCATGATATTTGAATAATATTTCAACAAAAATGAAAGTTTTACCATTTACTATTGTGAAGTCTGGCAAGGATACCATCCTTCTACAGGAGGACTTGACAGACACGTTCTACGGGCTGTTACACCAGCATGAAGAATTTCAGATAAGCTACATAAAACAGGGAAAGGGCTCTTTGATTGTTGGGGATACACTCAATCGATTCGAAACTGGTGACGTGGTTGTTTTGGGTGGAAATTTGCCGCACGTTTTTAAGAACAATTCCGAAGGACATGGGCAATGCCATATGCTTTCCGTGTTTTTTACCCCAGATTCCTTTGGTTCCGAGTTTTTCAAGATTGAAGAATTGAAATCGCTCATTTCCTTTTTTCGGAAGGCGGAAAATGGTTTTAAGATCACCCAACCATCGAAAGGGATCATCGATATTTTTGAATCCCTTCAAAAGGCTTCAAAACTGGACCGATTCCTATTGTTCCTTCAACTACTGAAACGTGTGAACGCGGGTAAATATGAAGTCCTGTCCTCTTTCTACACCAGTGACGGCCCCACTAAATACACAGACAACGAAGGACAACGAATGAACGCCGTTTTTCAATACACTATGGAACATTTTAGGGATAAGATCACTTTGGATGCCATTGCAAAGGAAGCGGCCATGACCCCAAATGCGTTCTGTAAGTACTTCAAAAACCGAACCCGTAAAACCTATATGTCCTTCCTGAATGAGATTCGGGTGGAAGAGGCCTGCAAATTGTTGAAGGAACAACCGGAAATGAGCGTGGCCGAAGTAGCCGAACAAAGTGGCTTCCGTAATATTTCAAATTTCAACAGAATCTTTAAGGGACTCATAAGGGAAACCCCTTTTCAATATCGAAGTAAGATTGTGCGTTAGTCGTCCACAATACCCATATTCCTAAGTAAAAAGGAAGCATTCATGTTCTGACAGATGCCCTTTCTCAGCATATAATCGAAAAAGAGCTCGTCATCCTTGATCACAGCATCGAAATAGTAATTCTCCACCTGCTCCAAGGAATCGGCAGCTTCACAAAGACTGAGGTCATGGGTAGCAATGATTCCTGTAGAATGCGATCGCACTAATTTGTCCACGAACTTACGGGATCCTATGGCCTTGTCGGTACTGTTGGTGCCCTTCAGGATTTCATCCAGAATAATAAAATAACGATTGGTTTGTATATGATCTACGATGTATTTAAGTCGTTTTAATTCGCTAAAGAAATACGACTCATCTTTGGTAAGACTATCGGTAGTGCGCATGCTCGTAATTAGCTTTATGGGTGTATAACGCGACGACTCGGCACAAATGGGTAAACCTACATTGGCCATGACAATTTGCAGCGCAACGGTGCGTAAAAAGGTACTCTTTCCAGCCATATTCGCTCCCGTGATGATGTAGAATTGTTCCTTGTCAATTTTGAAGTCATTCGCCACAGCCACCTCTTCACGAATAAGCGGGTGACAGGCTTTTTCGCTGTGCAATACTTCCTTGTCTTCCTCAATCGTGGGAAAGGTATGTTTGGGATGGTTAAAGGCATAGTTCCCCAAACTGTTATGGGCATCGAAAAAGGAAATGACCTCGAACCATTTCCCCACTTCTTCGTGGTGCTCGCGTATCCACTGTTCGATATTACGAGCTACCCAAAGATCCCGCAGTAGGAATCCATTGGCAAAAATCCCTACAATCATATTGCTTCGCTGGTCCAATGCATCCAGTAACTTCGAAAAACGCTTTAAAATGGAAGAGGCTCTTTCGGTGTTGTTGATGATGCTTTCCTTTTTTGTTTTCAGCAATTCCGAAGAAAACTCCTGTCCTTCGATCTTCTCTAAAAGTTGGTAAAACTGCTCGAAAGTGGTTTGAATTTGAGAAGTATCCGAAACCAGTTTATTTATTTTCTTCAGGAACATCCCAATAATACCCAGTCCTAAGAAAAACCAGACGGTTACGATGGTCCCCGATATATTACTCGTAAAGAAAAGTGCTATCAACACTAATGAGATTACAGAAAAGAATACGGATAAGACCTTAAATCGTTTCGGGACGAAGCCTTCGTATTCATCTAACCAACGTACTACCCTCTCGGCCTTCACTTCCACCTTAACCAAGGAAGCCAATGCAGAAAATTGTTGTCGCCATTGTGGAATATCCTTGAGTTCCTTAATGGCTTCCTGTTTCGTTGGAATTTCGGAACATTCATTGGCCGTGAGTATCCCTGCTAACCGTTTGGATCCACTTTCCAAAGCAGTTCTATTCAGGTATTGGTAAAAGGAACCCCGTCCAAACAAATCAATATCCTGACTGTAAAAGTGCTCGGGATTTTTGTATTCATTCCCTTCGGGTTGCGTATGGAAATTTCCCTCCAGAATCGACAATTCCCTTTTATTGATCTCAACAATGGCCTTGCGATAGGCTCGCTTTTTCTTAAGACCGTCATGGCGTCGTATAAGCCAAATAAATGCGATGGCACCCACTAGGAGTGAAATGAGAATTGTTTCGGGTTGCCCCCAATTCACATAACAGAGAAAGACAACCAGCAAGAATACCGAAAACCTCAAGGCACTCGAATACAATACTTTCTTCTTTAAGGCATCTGCGGCCTCCTGATTCTTTTGGTGTTCTGCTTGGTAAAACTCGCGTAGCTCCCGTTTGGACTTCATCTATAAATTTTCTAATTCTGCTTTTACTTTTTTGGGAAGCTTGCTCACAATAAGATCGTAGGAATGATCGATAAGTTCGAATATGAGCGTATGTGGAAGATTGCTTTCTATCATGACCGTATTCCAATGATGCTTGTTCATATGCCATCCCGGAATAATGAGCCCATCATATTCGGCTCTAAGTTCTTCGGACCGTTCGGGATCGCATTTTAGGTTGGCTTGAGCCGGAGTGCGTTCCAATCCGGAAACGGCAAACATCTTGCCCATTACCTTAAAAACCAATGTATGTTCATCGAAAGGAAAGGATTCTGTAACGCCTTTCTTGGCTAGGCAATAGTCCCGGAATTCTTCAATATGCATTTTACTTGATTTTGTAGCCCAAAGCGGGTTTGTCGTTAAAATAAATCAAAAGGTTTTCACTACCCAACTCTATGGGAATGGAAAAATCTAACGTATCCCCTTTAGAGATTTCTGCTTCCTTTACTTCCTTGCCCAAGGTATAGGAATACGAAACACGTTCTACATCATTTACTTGTATGCTAAACGGTATGGTTCCGTCGTCCACTTGAGAGGAAATTACTCCTTCTTTTTGTCTGTTCAATTGCTGCAATGTTACATCGTGGGAGATGATAAATGGCATGTTCGCAAAATCTTGCTTAGAAAATCCCGGATCTATGAACGTATCTTCTCCTTGGTGCGGATAATGGGTGTTTATAAAAAGCTCGGGGGGCGTTTTGTAGTAAAAGTACGAAGGTTCTTTTATAAATTTTTCCCGGTACTTCCCAGCGCCCCAAGTGGGATCGAAAAGATACGGCTTGCCATCTATGTATGCCACATTCCACATATGGGTTTTTCTGAAAGGACGGCCTATATCGTTAAAATGGGTTTTTATATCACCGCGCACCAAATAATTAGAGATTCCCTGCAATTCGCAAAGGCGTTCGAACAGCATAGCATATCCTTCGCATACAGCGATTCCTTCCTGAAGGGTTCTCGCAATCACTTTTTTTCGGGTCTTTTCCTCTTTTTGGTTTCGTTCCCGATAGTTTTTGAAATTAAAATTGAACTTTTTGTATTCGTCGGGTTCGTAGGCCACATTTTGAATGATCCATGTATAAATGGCCCTGACTTTTTCCTCCTCCATCTGAAAGTCCCGACTAATAAAGGATGAAAGTTCTTCTGCCGACTTGAATCGTTTGGGATACAACTCGATCGTTGCATCCACCCCTTCATAGTCTTGGGCTATGGATAAGGGGGCACAAAAAAATACGAGGCATACTATGAGGGCAGCTTTTCTCATTCTTCTCTTCCAATACGGCCTAAGTGGGTGCTGTGAAAGCTATCGGGGTATTTCAAGCCGTAGCCCAAAGCCCGATCAAAGGCGGCATGTGCAAATAAAATGGTTCCTATTAGGGTATACAAATCTCCCAAGTAAAACATTCCCAACAAAATAAAAGCAATGGCAATTCCTTTATGGTGAAACAGGTTGTAAAGTGTAGCTCCTACTTTGGTATTCACCAAATATCCTAGCATTCCTATATCCGGTGCCAAAAACAGCACCAAGAACCACCACCAGGCATAGTCCAGGGTGGAGAAAAGGGCAATGCCCAATCCGAATTGGGCGAGTTCTTCCAATTTGAGGGTTGTTTTCATAACTATTTTATTTGGTACAGCACAGGTTTGCTGGGAGTGGCATCATTTTCGAAAGAGGCAATCTGAAGATTCAGTAAATAAGATCCATCTTCTATCGCTTCGGGCACGTAAATGAATTCAGTAATAGTGGCCTCATGACGTATGGCAGTGGGATAATTCCAAAAGGCTTTGTGAGCCAATAATTGTCCTTCATCTTTTTCCTTGTCCACCGAAGGTAGGTCGATCAATAAATGTTGCATCCCTATTTCACAGAGATACCTTGCCAATGCCTCTTCGAGATACGGCCAATTGCTGTGGGAATACTGTTTCTCTTTTTTTGAAGTAGGATTGGGTAGCGTGCGAATGACCAAGGCTTCTGGCGTCTTTCCATCAAGAAGTTTTTGAACATTTTCTAAAGTGATCACCTCATCGGCTCCCCTTTCTTCTGGAGTTACTGAAATCACCTCTGCCAAAAAGAAAAAATGGGTTAATGCGCGGTTCACGGAATAAAACTCCTCCGTGATATGCCCCACACATTCCGTATGAGTGCCATGGGCATGTGGGTTGAAATAGATGTCGTTAAAATTGACCGAAGCCCCTTCACTTACTTTTCCTACCCAACCTTCCATTTCCACTGGTTTTATGACCGGCGCGTCCACATACCATGCGTTTGGATTTTCGGGAGCCGCTTGTAAGGGAATGGAAATATCCAGCGGATTGGAAAGATCCACTTCGTAAGGGGTATCGTGTATATGAACTATCGTTTTCACTCCTGCAATATAGTATTATTCCTTGTTAGCAATGAGATAAATATAGTCACCTCCGTCATATTCCCATTCTCGAATTACCTCCTCTATTTTCCCGGAATCTATGTCCTTACGAAGTTGTGCGAGTCCCGCGCTCACTTCGGAAGCGTTGGCCAGATCTGAAAAAGTAGAAATCCCCCTTCTAAGGTCTTTATCGAAGTATCGTTCTGGTTGATGTTTCCCAGAATAGAGAAACAAATCCTGAAGGTCTTCCTGCACAGAGTATAATTCAGAAGTAATTCCTGTAAACCCAACTTCGGTTAGGGTTTGGGTAATGGTTTTAATTTTTGGCATTTGCTCGATACCCTTGCGCATTAATTCTGGAAAGTAATGGCATAGCCAATAATGGGACATTTGCACGGGATCTGAGGTAAAGATCACCCATTTGGTTCCCGGTTTCAACACCCTGTACACTTCCTGAAATCCAGGTCTAAGATCGCCCCAATGATGCAGGGTAAGTGTGGCTACGACTCCATCGAAAAAGGCATCGGCAAAAGGTAAGGAATCGGCACTTCCCTGTACCCATTGCACCTCGTTTTCTCCATTTTTGGCCTCATCTAACATTTGACGGGAGGGATCCATTCCTGTAAAAGCAAAACCTCGCTTGTCGAATTCTTTAGTGTAATTCCCAGTACCACATCCTACATCCAAATACCTTCCATCCGGATCTGGGTTCAAATGCGTTAGTAGTCTTGAAAAAAGATAAGGATCTGCTTTGCGTGTAGCATTATATCCCTCTCCTATACGATCGTACTTTGCTTTCATTTATCCTAGTTGTAACATGAATAAATCGCTCGCTATCCCATCGCTTAAGAACTTTCCCTTCTTGGTTACGTGCATGCGGTCTCCTTCTAAAATAAGCAAGTCATCCCTAAGATGGGCCGTTGCCTGCTGCATAAGATAGTCCTTGTAAATGCTTCCGAATTCGTCTTGTACCTCACTCAAACGAATACCATTTTGCGTTCGTAGTCGGGTCATTACATATTCATTGTACTTATCCTTTGTCGTAAGGGATTCCCTTTCTTGCGGAAGGTTGCCTTCCTCAATTTCTTTAATGTACTTTATATTGTTAGCCACATTCCAGGCTCGGACGTTCCCATCGTAGCTATGCGCGGAAGGGCCAATACCCAAATAGGGTTTTCCCATCCAATACGCCATATTGTTCTGTGACTCGAATCCTGGCTTTCCGAAATTGGAAAATTCGTAATTCGCATATCCTCCCTGTTCGGTATGTGCTATCAATTGTGCATGATGGGCCTGTGCCATCTCATCATCGACAGGGTCGACAAGCCCTTTTTCAATAAAGGACTTCAATGCCGTTTTAGGCTCTACCGTTAGGGCATAGCAAGAAAGGTGTGGAATATCCAAATCCATTGCTTTTCGAAGGTTCTTCAACCAACGCTCATCGGTCATCCCGGGAATTCCATAAATGAGATCGATGCTTATATTTTCAAAGAAATCCTTGGCATACGCAATGCATTGAACGGCTTCTTGCACATTATGGGCACGGTTCATCAATTTTAAATCTTCTTCAAAAAACGATTGTACGCCAATACTCAAACGATTAATGAGCCCTCGGGACAATTGCACCACATATTCTTCGGTAAGGTCGTCGGGATTGGCTTCCAAGGTGATTTCTGCAGTTTCCGAAACGGTATAGTGGTCGTAAATGGTTTTAAAAATCTTATTCAACTCCTTGGTCGAAAGCAGAGAGGGTGTTCCACCGCCAAAATATATGGTTTGTACCGTATCCGATAGCTCCTCTTTTCGTAAGATCAACTCTTTGCAAAGGGCATTTACCAGTGCCTCCTTTTTTTTCAGCGAAGTGGAGAAGTGAAAGTCACAGTAATGACAGGCTTGTTTGCAGAAGGGGATATGTAAGTAGATACCTGCCATATTAGGAGAAATAAACGATCAGCAATGCCAACCCAAAGCCCAGAATTACATAAAAAATAGTTCCAAAGACGTATGCACAAAGCGCCTGAAATCCAACCAAAAACTTCTTTTTTTGAAATAAGGAAATCATCGCATAGACAAAATAAAGCAACATAATAACCATGGTAAGGAACTGCATCTTAGAATCTAAAAATTTTAGGAAAAATTGATGTATAGTACCCAAAAAGATATAAATCCCTACCAAGTAGAACGCTATGGCCATGTACTCGGCCCAGCTATACTTCTTATAGAAAAACAGTTTCATGAACAAGGAGAGCGTAAAGACAAACACAAAAAGGATATTGTTAATGTGCTGCACCATGAACTGTCCCGCTTCCCGAAATAAATTGACTCTTGCATTGGGGTCATCGGGAATATCACCCATGGGATCGTAATCCAATAAAGATCGTATCAATAGGTGGGCTACGGTAAGGAGGATGAAAAAGGAAACTGGCTTAAAGTAAGATTTCCTCTTTCCCGCAAGGTATTCCCTAAAAAGCCGCCCAGGATTTACGAACAATAGTTTTAAGGTTCTCCAAAATGGGGCTTCGAACGAAAACAATCCAGAAGCCACATCACTAAAGGTTTCTTTGAACGTAACTTTATGCACAGCAGCTCGCTGACCGCATTGGGAACAATACGCTTGTTCTAAAGGAGTTTCGCAATTCCGACAATATGTTTGGGAAGTCTCCAAATCCTACAATTGATTACTTCTTAATCCGGTCTTCATTTTGTTTTACGAAGGCGGCCCAACCACTGTAACTTTTGCCAACATCTATCCTACCTGCATTGTAAAAGTGGCATACTGCCGCGGCGAGTCCATCGGTACTATCCAGATTCTTGGGAAGCTCCTTTATCCCCAAGACACTCTGCAGCATTTTGGCTACTTGTTCTTTGCTGGCATTTCCATTACCAGTAATAGCCATTTTTATTTTTTTGGGGGAATATTCGGTAATGGGAACTTCCCGGGACAATCCGGCCGCCATAGCCACTCCTTGTGCACGACCCAACTTGAGCATGGATTGTACATTCTTACCGAAAAAGGGCGCTTCGATGGCAATCTCATCGGGATGATAGGTATCGATAAGATGGACGGTACGTTCAAAAATGTGTTTTAGGCGCACGTAATGATCATCGTATTTGGACAATTGCAATTCGTGCAGCTGGAGAAACTCCATCTTCTTCCCAATAACCTTTATGAGTCCAAACCCCATGATGGTCGTTCCGGGATCTATGCCAAGTATGATTTTTTCTGAAGCCACTCCGTCTTAATTTTCGTGCGTTTCACTACTTTAGCTACCCATGGCAGCCCTCTCCAACAAAGCTAAGCATTATGGCTTGATTGCCCTAAAAGTTTTGATTTTATGCATCACTTTCACGTATATATATTTGAAATTTTCAAGAAATGAGAGTCTTTCGCTGTCTCAATTTACCTCCATTCTTTCCCAGAAACCATGGACACCTTTCCTTCTTTTTTTAGGGCTTGCCGCCGGAAATTGGTTTTTTGAAATATGGAAATGGCACTCCTTGGCCAACACCTTAGAGCGGCTCTCGTTTGGTGAAGCTACAAAGCAAAGTTTGGCCGCCTTTACCGTATCCTTGGCAACCCCAAATCGTATAGGGGAATACGGTGCAAAGGCCTACTTTTTTGAAAGGAAAAAGCGCAAAAGAGTATTACTACTTACGCTCTATTCGAATCTAAATCAGATGTTCGTGACGCTATTTGTAGGAATAATCGGCCTTGCAGCGCTATTTCGATGGGAATTCATCTCCTTTTCCCTTACTAAAATACTACTATCCCTAATAGGGCTAATGGGCCTAGTAACAGCAGGTTATTTACTGAAAGAGAGGGAGTTACTATTAAAAGGCCTTACCTTTGGAAATATCATGAGGTACTATAAAAGTTTCCCTATTTCCGTGAAACTTAAAACACTCTTGTTTTCCGTTTTGCGTTACTCTATTTTCGGATCGCTATTCTTTGTAATGCTTAACTATTTTAATGCAGCCCTAGATATAAGAACTGCTATGCCTCTTATTTTTGTTATGTACTTGTTTGTTTCTATCATCCCCTCGTTCCTTATTTTAGACGTCATCATTCGGGGTGGTGTAGCCATCTGGCTTTTTTCGCTGGTAGGCGTAGACGAAATTACCGTAGTATGTGCTGTTATGACTTCTTGGCTGTTCAATTTTGTCGTACCTGCCCTTTGGGGTAGCCCCTACGTCCTAACCTACAAATCCTCATGACGCTTGTTTTATTTATTGGAATCCTCCTGTATCTAATCACCCTGTTGTGGCTTATTAGAGGCTTTTATAAGCTACCGAATACCGAGCCCAAGAAAACACCGCCCCAAACTCGGTTTTCCATCATTATCCCCTTTAGAAACGAAGCCAAAAACATCCCCGAATTATTGGGATCCCTTTCCCGACTTGACTACCCAAAGGATTTTTATGAAGTGTTATTCATAAACGATGATTCTGATGACAATGGAGAGGAACTGCTTTATGCATCCCGAAGAGAGGTAAAGTTCAACTTCAGGATTCTTCAAAACAAAAGAACCTCTGGCTCCCCAAAAAAAGATGCGCTCCGATTGGGAATTGAAAAAGCCAAATTCGACTGGATCCTAACTACCGATGCCGATTGTCTCGTTCCCCAAATGTGGCTTCAGCATTTTAACCAATGCATCGAAGCATCCCAGCCCCAAATGGTTTGTGGTCCGGTACAATACAGAAATGGGGCTTCGGTATTGGGACAATTTCAGGTACTGGACGGACTTAGCCTTCAATTGGTCGCCATGGGGAGTTTTGGTTGGAAAACCCCCTTGTTGAATAACGGTGCCAACCTGGCCTATACAAAAGAAATATTTGAAGAAGTACAGGGATACGAGGGTAACGACCATATTGCCAGCGGAGACGATGTCTTTTTGTTGGAAAAAGTGCAAAAGGTGAATCCAAAAGGTATTCGGTTTCTCAAGTATCATGATGCCAGCGTCATGACCGATCCCGAAGGGACCTGGGGCAAGGCCATTCAACAACGTATCCGTTGGGCTTCTAAAATTTCGGAACAAAAAAATACATGGGTAAAGGTAATCGGTGTAATCGTCTTCTTTGCCAATTTTCTTTTTTTGGTTTCCTTATTAGGGTTTTCCTTCTTTCCCAAGACAGGTTCCGCATACGTTTCATTTATGCTCCTGAAGCTGGTGTTGGATGTATTGGCGCTTACGACCATGGCGCGTTTCTTTAAAAAACGATTGTCGTTCTTCCCCTCCTTTGTATCCGTACTCACCTATCCGTTTATCATTATGAGTGTGGTTTTTGGAAGCTTGGGAGGCCCCTATACTTGGAAAGACCGAACCCACAGCAAATAAGGGGTTTCAATTATTTTTTTACCTTTAACTAATCCAAATCTTTAGTTATGAAGCGCTTTCCCTTACTCCTTGCCCTTTTCATTTCTTTAGGGCTTTTTGGCCAGCAAGTATATGAAATAGATGGTAATGGCTATTCCCTAAATGTTGAAGTAGAAGGAGAGCTCACCCTACTATGGAATATCATAGATGGGGAATACCGATACTTCTCCAAAAAAGGGGACGACATCCAAGAGCTCAAAAATACGAGGGTAAATAAAGAGTATCAGGAAGAGTACAAGACGGTACTTGCCGAACAAACTTCCAATCATCCTACCTTAACGGATAATAAAGTAAACCTAACCCTTCCCAGCTTACGCCGGTTCTATATTGCTTATAACCGAGCAGTGGACCCAACCTTTTATATGGAAGAACAAAAAGTAGTGCTTAAAGCACGGTTGGGTGGTTTTGCAGGGATGACCAATTATCCTTATATCCCGAATCCTGATAATACACTGCTTCCTCAATTTGGTGTTGATTTTGAGCTTATAGATGAAGCCGGATTAAAAAGGCACAGTCTGTTGTTTCAATTCCGTCAGATAGTGGCTTCTAGCGACTACGATGTAAACTCTTCACAATTTTCATTCAACTACCGCTTTAAGTTCGTGTATACCGATGTGGTAGATATATTCGTGAACACCAAGATTGCGGACTACGTATACATATCGCCCAACATTCCAGATCCCGACAGCAATCCCGATACTGTGGAGACTTTTACGAAGTCGGGTGGGGAATTCCAAGCACCTTTTTCCTTCGGAATAGGAGCCGATATTCCTATTGGAAAAGGATACATCACCCTAGGATATTACGATATCCTAGCTTTAAATTTAAATGACAATGGGGAGTTCCCTATGGATTTCGTAGTAGGATACAAATTCAACCTTTAGCCTTCTCGGTCTTTACGACAATAGGCAATCCAAAACGGGTCTCTACGGGTATGCCTCTTTTGTAAGCCGGAGCCATTTTCGGCAGGGAATCCATACTTTGGCGAATCCAAGACTCCAATAAGGGAATCTGTACTTGCAATGCACTGTCCATCTCCGTTTCTACGTTGGAAAAAGCCCCTTCTTTAGTAATACTGAAACGCACCCAAACCGTATCGTTAAGGTCGTGATGGGTTACCAGTTTTTTTGAAGAAATGGTACGATAAATAGGAGTCGCCAAGGTGGTTTCGAAACATTGCTTTTGTGCTTCCTTTTCGGTAATATGGTCACAGTCCTTGAAGGTGGGGTACTGATCTACGTCTTCCCAATCAATGGCCTTCAATTCTTCTTCGTAAAAAGTTTCCGATGAGATTTTTTCGGTGTCAAACCACTGACAGGAACTTAAAGTAACCAACGTAATCCATAAAAAAGCCTGTCGCATACCACTGTTTCCTAATACCGAATGTACAAATTTTGAAGAAACGGAGGCTAATGGAGTTAAATTTATAGTACATTTATACAAGCATCTCCTCAAGCAAAAATCGTTCATTAAAAACGTACGTTTAATATTCAAGACCGTTGTAGCTATTTCAATTCCTATGAATTCAGATCAAAAAGCAACCTTACGAGGTAAACTGTTCCGTCACCTAGACGGCATCGTAATCGCGCCAACCGCTTATACCCTACTAAAACATGGAGTAACCGATTATTTACTGGAAAACAAAGAAACAACCTTACAAGACCTCTCGACTAGATTCAAAGCCAATGAAGGATATCTGAACATTGCACTAAGAGGTCTGTGTTCGCAAGGATGGCTGGACCATCATGTGGACAATACAACGGGCTCGGTTCACTACAAAATAAATGAACGATCAGGGATAGCCTTCAGTCATTTTCATCTCTATGAAGATGTGACGGACCTGATGAAAATGTCGGAGCACTACCATCCGCGAAAATTTGAAATAGAACCCTTTGTGAAGCTGGAAAGCATTTACAAAAGATACAAATCGAATTTCGGGATTACTTTATCCGAAAATGGACTTCATAAAAGCATTCAAGAGCAGATTTTAACTCATATCGCAGGAATTATCGTTGGCCCTACAGCTGTTCACTTGGGTATGGGAGGTATGTTTCACAAATATTTCATGGAATCTAGATTTAGACCAGAAGAATTCCATGAAAACTATGAAGACTTCGATAGATTGCTGCAAATACTTGCTGAGATGGGTTGGTTTACCATGAAAAATGGTTCCTACGCCTTCACCGATTTCGGATTGTTCTTTGCCAAACGCGCCAGTGCCTACGGTGTCACGGTTTCCTATATCCCTACCCTCCGGAAATTAGATGATTTAATTTTTGGAAATCCATTGATCCTGCAAAGCAGTAGTGGATCGGACGAAATCCATGTAGATCGTGAAATGAATATCTGGGGAAGTGGTGGTGCGCATAGTTCCTACTTTAAGGTGGTGGATGAAATTATCATTGATCTTTTCAATAAGCCCATCAACGAGCAACCCAAGGGTCTTTTGGATATGGGCTGCGGTAATGGAGCCTTTCTTCAGCATCTTTTTTCGGTAATTGAAAATAGAACCCTAAGAGGCACCCTTTTAGATGAATATCCATTACAGATCATTGGAGTAGACTACAACAAAGCAGCTCTAAAAGTGGCCCGAACCCGACTCATTCAGGCCGATATATGGGCTAAGATCATTTGGGGCGATATCGGAAATCCGAAGTTGTTGGCCCAAGACTTAAAGGAAAATTACGACATTCAATTAGAGGACTTACTGAATGTACGGTCCTTTCTGGATCATAACCGTATTTGGGAGGATCCACACAGTAGCCCATCTAGGGTTACGGCGTCCACCGGAGCCTATGCTTACAAAGGCAAAAGAATTGACAACAATCTGGTGGCCGAATCCTTTAAAGAGCATATCGAAAAATGGACTCCTTATGTAGGCAAATTTGGACTGCTGTTGATAGAACTACACACCGTAAAACCGGAACTGGCTGCTGCTAACGTTGGAAAAACTTCGGCCACGGCCTATGATCTTACCCACGGCTATTCCGATCAGTACATTATCGAAATCGACGAGTTTCTTGAATTGATTCGCGAAGCGGGTCTAACGCCCGATATGGATCAATTCAGAAAATTCCCGAATACCGATTATGCGACCATTTCTGTTAGTTTATTGAAAGCGAATAACGAGTAGAAGCAAAAAGTGGGATTAAAATTCAACAGTGTTAAGTATCTTTAACAACAGTAGAAAGTGCTCGCCTACTTTCTCCCACTAACCCTAAGTATACCATTTTGAAGACATTCATCCCCAAACCTTCCAAGCTATATCGATATAGATGTTTGGCGGTTGTTGGCTTTCTTTTCTTTTGGTCGAGTAAACAATTATATGGACAATCGGATACTCAAGTGCCTACTTCGGAGGAAGAAAAGCGAAATTTAATGCTCAAGGGATCCGCGGATGGAGCCAAAATGTTCCTTTTTAAACGTTTGAGCGATACCTCCACTTCGTTTTCAAATTATAATCAGCTTTATCTACAGCGTGGGAAAACATCGAAGAACGATACCATCATCTATAACGCTCATTATCTATCGGGCCTCTACTATCATCATACAAAATCCGAATTTCATATTGCCACCCAATACGCAGACTCGGCACTAGTAGCCGCCCATAACATAGGTGATCCCAAAAAGATATCGAGAACGCGTATTCTAAGGGGAAATTCGGAGTTTGAACAAGGCAACTATGAAAGTGCACTTTCCTCCTATTTGCAAGCCCTTAAAACCGCTAGGGAATCCAACTTGAAGGAAGAAGAAATTTATTCGCTACAAGCCATTGGTCATGTAAGGAAGGAGCTGAAGCAGTTTAAAGAAGGGATCGACATTTACCATCAAGTATTGACACTATTAAAATCTGAAGGATACCAACAAATTGATGCCTACAAAGGATCTTACATCAATGCATTGAACGTACTGGGAATTTGCCACCGGGAATTGGGCGATACCGAAAAAGCCATACAGTATTACAAAGAAGGGTTGCATAAGATTGCCGAATTTGGAATGGAGAATGCCTTTAGGGATCGCGCTATGCTATTATCGGGTATGGGTAAGGCGTATTCAGATCAAGGGGATTACGATATTGCCTTAGACCACCATGAAGTGGCCAAGGAAATCTTCCAAAATGAGAACATTACCAAGAGTCATATTTATTTTCACATTCATCTCTTTATGGCAGAAGCTCTTAAGGGGCAGAAAAACTATGATCAAGCCTTATCGACTTTGGGAAATGCAGTTTCCCATGCGGAAGAAAATGTGTATTCCGATGTTTTTATTGAAATCTGCGATTTGGCGGTGGATTTGGCAAGGCGATTGAATGACAACCAAGAAGTTTTGAAGTACAGTTCGCTTCGCATCAAAATTACCGATTCCATTCACAAGGAAAATGTATTAACTCGTGACCTAATTAACGAAGATCTTACCGAAACCAATGAACAGCTCATAACCGATAATGAGACAAAATCGGCACGGCTGAAACGAACCAGAATATTCATTTTCATCTTATTGGCTTCTCTCCTGGGCTCCTTTTCTTTCTATCGCTACAATCTTTCCCGTAACCGGAAGAAATTCCGTCTGCTCATGGAGAAAATGCAAGATGAAAAGAAGGAACCTACTGCACCCAACAGCATCATATCCGACGAAAAGGCCCATAAAATACTTATGCAATTGCAAAAACTGGAAGAGAGGCAGTTCTTCCTGAAAACCGACTGCAGTTTGCACAAAACCGCAACGAAGCTAAAAACGAACACCTCTTACCTATCCAAAATCATTAACTCCTACAAGCAAAAAACCTTTAAGGAATACATTAATGAACTTCGAATTGCCTTTGTCATGGACCAAGTAAAAGAAAATCCCCGTTTCCGTATGTACACCATTAAGGCTATTGCAGAGGAAACGGGGTATAAAAGTGTGAATACCTTAAACTCGGCGTTTAAAAAGCACACCCAACTAAGCCTGTCCTATTACATAAAACAATGCAGCAAAGAACCTTAATTACTTGCGTATCAGGGTTCCATTAATCACTTGATCCTGGGAAATAATTTTATAATAATACACACCAGAACGCAACCCATTATTTTGATACTCCAACTCTTGTAATTGCTTTCCCCTGTAGATTTTGGAATCCGATAGAATTCCTTTGTTATTGTAGATTTCCAAAAGTACCGAAGATGAGAATTTTTGGTTGCTCACATCAAATCGTACGGTATCGGTGAAAGGGTTGGGGTATATACTTATTTTCTTTGAAGTTTCCGCTACCAATCTTCCCGTATTACAATGACGTAGGGGATCTTGGCTAGGCACGGAAATGTTCAAATTTAGAACTGAAGAGGCTAGCCATTTCCCGCTAGATTGCTCGAAAAGGTCAAAATCGAACGCATTGGCCCCTCCTGTTAAAAGATTGGCTGGCCCATCTACGGGAAGCGTAAGTTGCTGAAAAGTGAATGTCTGTGTACCACTTGTACACACAGGTGGAATAACTACGCCGCCCAATCCCCCGCGATATTCGTTACAAGTAGACACATTAACATGCCAACCCGATGATTGGATCATGTCTAAGTTGAATTCTGGCGTACAAGCGATACTATTGTTTTGTACGATAACATGAAAGATGACATAATCCGTTTGTGAAATTTGAGGAGGAAGGTTATTCACCGTCATGGAGACATCCTGTTCTCCTCCCGGAACATCTGAAACCACAATCTCAATATGACCATAATGAGGATGGGGTGAAAAGGCATAAAAATCTGAAGGATTGGCAAAACCACTCAAATTAAAAAGGGAAAAAAACGATAGTAGAAAAAAGATCTTTTTCATAGTAAAATGCGATTTAAGTTAAACAGAAATAAAAGTAATTGTTCACATAGCATTTGACAAAAAGAGTGACTGTCAATTTCATAAAATTGAGTGAGAATATTCTAAATCAGAATACTGATTATCAGTTTATTAAATTTCATTTTGGCGATACTTAGTCCATTTCCAATTGAACTTACTAAATCCCAAATTTTATGGGGCATCAATTTTATAAAACTGATAAATACTTCCTTTTTACGCTTACTTTTTAGGCCTACTTTCGAAATGGATTAAGAAGTCGTGCACCTTCATTTTCCAAATTTAAATTCTATGGAATGGAGCTCCTTTATACGTAATAAGCCATAGCATTTATTCAAATTGTTCAATACACATTTTATCAATTCTAAATTTTAATTCTATGAAAAATAAAATATTAATTATAGCCCTTTTTATGGGATCTTTATGTATCCCTTCAATGATTCAAGCCCAAAACACAGTTCCTGCGAGCGGGGATGTTGGTTTGGGAACCAACACGCCCAGAAAGCAATTGCATGTACATAGCCCTAGTGGAGATCAGGCTTTATTTTCTGGTGTTGCTCCTAGTATTATTTTTTCTCAAGATCATCTTTCTTCTGAAGTATCTGATCTAGAATTGCTTTATCGTCCGAGTTTTGGATTGGCTACGGCTTCCGGTCAGTTTTTTACGACTGCCGCTGCTGGTGACTTTTCCATTCGAGGAGGAGATGGAAATATATTATTTGGAACCATGTCCGATCTTACTACCAGCGCCCAGATAAATGAACGGATGCGTATTACCAATGACGGTAAAATTGGGATTGGAACGACTACCCCTGAAAAGAGGTTAGATGTAAATGGAAACCTAGGTAATGGCGGTTTTAAGCTAAGACAGAATTCGGGTGACTTACAAATGCGTAGGTTCGGTGCTGGCGACCTAGTTTGGAAAAAAGCTTTGGTTCCGGAAGTGACGACCACCAATCAATCGTTACTCAAGATAAACTTCGGTGGGGATTTTGATGCCGGTGTTGTGGTAGAAGGCCCAAAAATGGAAGTTACGGGAGCCTTAGGTGTTGGAGGATACGAAATCATTGAACCCGGATATGCGCTTTCTGTAAAAGGAAAGATCATTGGTGAGGAGTTAAAGATAGAAACCTATGCCAATTGGCCTGACTATGTTTTTGAAGAAACCTATTCTCTGCTCCCACTTTCCCAATTGGAAAAAGAAATTAAAACCCTTGGGCATTTACCAAACATGCCTTCTGCCGAAACCGTGGCCAAAGAAGGATACAATGTAAGTGAGATGAATGCCAAACTTTTGGAAAAGGTGGAGGAGTTAACCCTTTATGTTATCCAACTAAATGAAGACTTGGAAGCCTTAAAAGCTGAAAATACCAATAACCATAAAAACTAGAGGTTATGAAAAGGTATATTTTCTTAATTATTATAGCACAACTCCTTTCAGTTCACAGTTTATATAGTCAGGAAAAAGTTGATTATAGAATTGACAATTGGAGATATTGGAAGGAAAAAGCGGAACAAGGAGTCATCCCTTTCAATCCAGACACTCCTCCCAAACCTCCCATTTACGTAGGAGAAAAGAATAGAATGATGGATTCCCCAGACATCGTTTTACTTACGGGCAAAGGCATTACTCAAAGTGAAAATTCCGTATTCGTTAATCCCGATGACAATCAATCCGTTTTAAACGCAAATAATTCTACAATAGGAAGTACGAGACTCGGCACAAACGCACTGTTTTCCTTCGATGGTGGAGTAACGTGGATAGGTGATGAAAATGGAGTTCCCGAAAGTATTAGTGATCCAGCTGCAGCCATTAGTAATAATGGAACCAGTTATGTTGGGTATATTACCGAAGAAGGTTTTAACCAAGGTGTATCTATTTCATACGATAATGGTGCTACTTGGACTCCAAGCAGCGTTGCTACCGACATTGGGAAACTGGATAAAAACCATTTATGGGTTGACAATACTGCAACAAGTCCATTTCTAGGTAATACATACAGTGCTTGGACAAACTTCAATGGCATTAACGATGGACAGATTGAGTTTTCCAAATCTACAGATAATGGTATCTCATGGACCCCTCCAATAAGTATAAGTAATAATGTACAAGCATTATTTTCAAATCATGGCGTAAATATCCAAACAGGACCCAATGGGGAAGTCTATGTTGTTTGGGCTATCTATGATGATACCAGTCCGGAAACAACAAAGGAAACCGCCATTGGTTTTTCCCGGTCTACAGATGGGGGTGTAAGCTTCGAACCTGCTACTCGTATTCTAAATAACATTCAAGGAATACGATGGGTTCCAGGAGCGTTCCCTCCTGTTCACAGTAAATTTATGCGGACCAATTCTTTTCCCGTAATGACGGTGGATCTTAGTGGAGGACCAAATAACGGTACTATATACCTTGTTTGGGCCAATAATGGCTCACCGGCAATCAATGGGAAAAAGCCAGCCGCCAAAGCAGGAAACGATATTAGTATCTATATGATTTCCTCTCAAGACAATGGCAACACGTGGTCCATCCCCAGTAGGGTAAACCAAGATCCTCTGGGCAATGTTCAGTATTTCCCGTGGATCACCTGCGACCCTGTTACAGGTAATCTGAGTGTAATTTTTTATGACGATCGGAACGTTGGCGGCACCGACTTGGAGACTTGGGTCGCCAATTCTACGGATGGAGGCCAAACCTGGGACGAGTTCAGGGTAAGCGATGTTTCTTTTACACCGGCACCTATCCAAGGATTAGCTGGAGGATATATGGGGGATTACTTGGGTATATCGGCCAGAGGAGGCCGTGTTTATCCTGTTTGGACCGACAATAGGAGCGGTAACGCATTGTCCTATACCTCTCCGTATACCCTTGGGAGTGGCAATTGCCCAGTAGATGTAACCATAACAGATGATGTTCTTTCAGGCGAAACGGACTTCCAAGAAGCATCGGGATCAATCACTGCCACCAATACTCTTTTTTCAGGTGCAGAGGCCTCGTACAATGCTAGTGAACTAACATTTTTGCCGGGGTTTCATGCTCAAATAGGTTCTGTATTGAGTGCTACATCCGTAGGATGTATTCCATCCCTAAAGGGATCTAACCAAGCTTTGGTTAAGAAGCATGAACCAAGATTAAGCTCCCGTTATGAAGAGGATACCAATGCTATTGAATTGAGTGTTTTCCCAAACCCTTCGAAAGGGCTGTTTACCATTTCACTTAAGGAAGAAATCATATCCGATTTTAGAGTTGAGATTTATAGTATGAGTCGTGGATTAATGTATGCCAATACTCTCAATAAGGATGAATTAGACAACTTCCAAGTAGATATTTCCCGATTTCCAGATGGCATTTATATCCTCAAGTTGGTAGATTCCAAAAGCCAAAAGGTATTTACGGGAAAAGTTATCAAAAATTGAAAATGATACGGCGTCAGCTATTAATTTCTTAATTAGAAAATTCATTTCAAAAAATGCTACTGAAATAGAAAATCGCATCGAAACAGGTAATAATTACTTCATCGGTGAACGATTAAAATGCGAGCCCTGAAGCGATTCCATAATTGTGACGGGGTTTCGCTCTGTTATCTGGCAAATCATTACAACTGCCAGCTAAATCCAATACCCACATACTGATTTGTATAACCCCTAAAGGAACGCGCTTCCAAATCGGTGTAATTGGTTGTGCGTACCCTACTGTAAGCAGAGAGAGTAGCGTATAGATTATTTCCTAAAGAATGCTCCAAGGAGAGGTTGAAATTGGCATATTCGTATTTAATTTTTTCACCAATTAATCCTTCATTGTCCCGTGCTTCCAATGTCCTATAATCCCTTGTTAAATAAGAAAAGGACCCTCTTATCTTGGTTCTGGGGGTAGTCACTCTCAAAGCCAACTTGGGACCGTATTGGGTAAATCCGGATCGTTCTTCGAGCACATCCGTTCGTATACTTATTTGATAACTTGGTACTACCTCCACAGCTTTACTTATCGGAAATTCATAAAATACATTTCCCCTTAAATAACGCCAATCCCTTTCGCCATTAGGCACCTCGTTAGAAGCATTGAAAGTGTCGTACAATCGTTGCTTGTAGGTTCCCGAAATTCCGAAGCGATGTTTCAATTCATTCGGCTTGAAAGACTGGACACTACTAAGCGTCACTCCTTTTTCATCGAACTGAAGGTCACGAATACCAAATGCATCGAAATTTCTGAAATTATAGAATACCTCCAATGTTGTCTTGTTCCGCTTTAGCCAACGCCCCTCCACTCCTGCTGCCACTCCATAATTGGTGTACCCCAAAGGATTGATGAGGACATCTTGGGCGCCGTCCAATCCTTCACGATTCATGCGTTTAAAGGAAACTTCGGCCAAAAACTTCAGCTTTCGGGTCCACTTATAGCTGTAATTGGCCCGGATACGTGCTTGCCAATACGAATCGTCTGTTTGATCGTAAAAAATCCGCGCTTCCGGCGATGCGTATAGCGAAAAGCCATGGTATCCCCACTCCTTTTTTAATCGGTACGAAGCTCTCACATCCTGAAAGGCACTGCTCGAAATTAAACTATCGGCTTCCAAAAGAACCTCATCGCGTATGAGTTGATCCGGACTTTTAAAATAGTTGTATTCATATCCTCCTTGGGTTTCCAGTTCCCACTTTTGTTCGGTTTGGGCTGCTAGAACGAAAGGCAGGCCCACAATTAGGGCAAGGGTGATGATTTTTTTCATGATAGTAGGTTTGAGGTTATTAGGTTTTCATTGATAGATTGCTGAAGCCCGCAGCGATTCACTAGTTGAATCCCCAATCCGGGGCGAACGTTTACTTCCATGATCTGCGGGCCTTCAGCCTCATCAATCACAATGTCGATTCCTAAATAGTCCAGCGGAAATATTTCCGCTGTTTTTTCGGATAGTGTCAATATCTCTTCCCAGTACGGAATCTCCTTTCCGTATACCGGATTGGGATTATCGGGATGATGGTGCGTATATCTTTTTCCATCGTATACCTGGGTAAGAACCCCTTTTCCCATATGGATGCCGATGCCCACTCCTTTCTGGTGTAAATTCGCCTTTCCATCGCTCTCTGAAGTGGGCATACGAAGCATCGCCATAATTGGGGTTCCTTTCAATGTTATCACTCTAAAATCCGGAACCCCGGCATTGTATATTTCGGCAAAGAATGGATGGGGCACAATGCATTTTTCGATAAGGCAACTGTCTAAAGAGTTCATGGAAAAGAATCCTGAAACGATGCTGGTAATGTGTTTATACACTTCAGTGTCGGTCCAAACCCTTCCCCCAGATCTAAAGTTCCCTTCACTGTCCTTCTTTAGGATTTTAATCCCGTCGCCTCCACAGCCATTGGCGGGTTTAATAGCCACGGCATCATACTGCTTACATTGCTCCCATTTTCTCTTTATGTTTCCCGTTTTCCGAATCACTGCATAGGTAGTTGCCGTAGCAATTTTGTGTGCTTCCAAAAGCTGTTTCGTAAGCACTTTATCATCTGCCAAACGGTAATGTTTTCTATGATTATGACGGTACACCAGCTCTAAATTGCGGCGGTTAATTCCCATGACCCCTTTGGGGTTTTGTATTTGAAAAAGCTTATAAAACATCTTAAATCGTTTTGAAATCCAACAAGGGCTTAAAGCGTATCAGTTCTGTCCAACGGAACCCTACATAGCGTCCCAGTAAAATGGATCCTAGGATAATAAACAGGATGACTTCGGGGAATAGCATGAGCACAGCGCCCAAGGACTTTACGGAAAGAATGAGATAGCAAAAACTTACGGCTATAAGGGTCTGAAAGAGAATGCCACTGGCCTTTCCGAAACCATCTTCAACGATAAGATTGGAAAACTTCTCTGCCGAAATCGTTAGGATGATGATGGGGAAAAAGGTTAAGGCCGATAGCCACGGGGTTTGTGTAGCCCATCCCAAATAACTTCCCAACAGCATGATGACCACCATAACACTTAGGGAAATGACAAGTTTAGGCGTATGCAACAGTCCGATACTCTGAAAAGGTCTGGATACGGCTCCCACCAAGAAAATAAGAAATAGGAACAGTAGCAATCCCAATCCATAACCTGTTTCGAAAAGGGAAAAGGCAATGAGTACAGGAAGGAACACCCCGAACGTTCGCAGCCCAACTACATTTCGTAAAAAGGCTACGAAAAACCCTCCCAAAGGTAGCATGAGCAACAGAAAAAGATTCTTTTCTGAAATCAATTTGTGCTTTACCAAAGGCACTAGTGAAAAAGGGGTAGCGTCTTCTACATTCTGAAATGCCATTCCCATAAACTGAACGGTAGATTCTTCCTGAATATCGTAGGTATAGTCGAACTCCATATCGGTAGATCGGGAAAGCAATGCTTCATCTCCTTGATAGATTTCCAAATAATGCGCTGGTAAATAGGCAAAATGGTTATTTGTTGTATCGAAAGGAACCCATTGTCCATTGATAAAAACTTCGACCCAAACATGAGATGTACGCTTACTGGTATTTTCTAATACAATGCCTCCTTTCAGTCGTGAGGGCATACCCAAGTTTCGGGTCAAAGCCAAAAACAATCGGCTCTTTCCATTGCATGATGCGCTCTTTCTGTCTAAAACGGATACAGCATCGGTACGTGTTCGTATCGGGGCGGTTGGAATGTTAGCTACATAAGCATACATCTTTTCAAGCTTAGTCTTGTCATTGGAAGCTTCCTGGGTAAGGTCCTTTGCCAATTGGGCTATCCTAGGGTGATGTACTTGCACAAAATCGGTAGCGACTAAGAATTGGTGATAAGTAGCAGGGGCCGTATCGAACTGCTTGGGTAATGCATAATGCTTCGATTTTCCCGTGAAAGTGAAACTATGTTCCAACTCACCATAGGTGTTGGACTCGCTTGTGAGCCACTCTCCCAAAACGTTATCATTAAATGGTTCCCGGGATGCCGTGGTATTCATCGTTTTGGGGAGGGCTGCTTTAGATATTTGTTGTCTGTTGTTGCTTTGAGGAATGAACCATTTTATTTTGGCTCCGTTTTCCTGGGTTTTGTAATAGTATTTGTTGGTTACGGTAAAAAGGGATTCTCCATTAAAATCCATTCGGGTTTCCGAAAGGGAAATAGCTTTGGAGATAGAAAATGCACCAATGATAAGTGCAGCGATGGTCAGGGCGATTTGTAGGCGGTTTTTTTTCATAGGCGGTATTTGAAATTAAAACAACAGACTGCGAAAACCTCCTGAAAGTTTTTAAAAATTTAACAAGTGTGCTTTTCTAATATTCTGACATACAGATGATTTTAAATTTTTAAAAAATAGCTTTAACAAAAACAAAGGAAGAGAATCCCCTCGGCCTTTCAACACTTTATGGCATGTTTTCATCTTTTTGACTAAAAAATTAGTTTAAACTAAATGTTTAGTTATATTTGTGTGTGAAATAAATCATTAAAATGAAACAGCTCACCAAAGCAGAAGAGGAAATCATGCAGATCTTATGGGATCTCGAAGAAGCCAATGTGGCTACTATTGTTAGTCATTTCCCTGAGCCAAGACCCGCAAACAATACCGTATCCACCATCATACGAATATTAGAAAGCAAAGGCTTCGTAAGCTACCGAAAGGAAGGACGTGGACATATCTATTTCCCTGTGGTCGAAAAGCAGGAATACAGCCACCAATCGGTGAACAAATTGGTAAAGAACTACTTTGACGGTTCCTTTAAGAGCATGGTCTCTTTTTTTATGAAGAATAATGATATCGGTGTTAATGAACTAGAATCCATTCTCAAGGAAATAAACAAGAAAGAAAAATGACAGTGTATTTTTTAGAAGTATTGGTGTTCCAAGGGATTTTCCTCTTGGCCTATGACCTGTTCCTTGGGAGGGAGACCTTCTTTGATGCGAACAGGGC
This sequence comes from Aureisphaera galaxeae, assembly GCF_028561275.1. Lineage (GTDB taxonomy): Bacteria > Bacteroidota > Bacteroidia > Flavobacteriales > Flavobacteriaceae > Aureisphaera > Aureisphaera galaxeae. The sequence goes on along the minus strand of NZ_JAQQTF010000002.1, from coordinate 530,778 downwards.
TTACCTCCTAATCACTCCTCTTTTGGCTATGGCACTCCCCTTTGTCGAGATCGACCTTTTCAGGGAAGCCATGCCCGAGCAATACCTTTTCCAATTGCCCGAGATTGTTATCGGGGACGGATTAGCGGTAACAGATATTCCGAATACGGAAACGTCAGAAGCTCTCAATATCCCCATGTTGGTGTGGGTTTTTGGAATATTTCTGACCCTCGTGTTTTTTATTAAAAAACTTTGGAGAATCCACACCCTGAAAAGAACTGGAGATGTAACCAAACATGACGGTTTCAATCTCATCGTTTTGCCTGAAAGAGATTGCGCCTTTACATTCCTTAACAACATATTCATTGGGGAAAGCATTTCCGCCCAACAACGGGAACACATATTACTGCATGAACGAGTGCATGTGAATCAATATCATACTTGGGACCTACTCTTTTTTGAAGTACTGCGTATGGTGTTTTGGTTCAACCCGATGGTTTACCTGTATCAAAAAAGAATGGCAACCTTACAAGAATACACTGCCGATGCCTCTGTTGCCAAGAAAAAAGGGAAGAAAGAATACTATGGGGGACTTTTGTCTCAAGTATTCGGAACAGAAAATATAACATTCATCAATACATTTTTCAATCATTCATTAATCAAAAAACGATTCACAATGTTACAGAAATCAAATTCTAAAAAGCGCCTAAAATTGAAGTACTTGCTCCTTATACCTCTTGTTGGCGGTATCCTGCTTTATACCTCCTGCACCCAGGATACATCTGGCCAAGCGAATGAAACGGCAGACCTAGAAAGCAAATCCCAAAGTGAAATAATGCAGAAAATAGCAGAACTAAAGGAATCTATTGCAGCCAAAGGAAGCATGACCCCAGAGGAAGAAGAAGCCCTTAAAATACTCTATGTCCTTACCAATCCTAAAGGAGTACATGTGGAGGAATTCGATGACGTAAAAGACAAGGCGGCCATTCCGTTTGGTGTTATACACAAAGTGCCCACATTCCCAGGATGCGAGGGTATAGAGGATGCCGCAGCAGCAAAAAAATGCTTTTCAGAGAAAATGATGCAATATGTAGCGTCCAACTTTAATGCAGATATAGGCAAGGACCTTGGATTGGTGGGTCGCCAACGGATTTCTGTACAGTTCATGATCAACACCCAAGGAAAAGTTACTGATGTAAGAGCTAGAGCTCCCCACCCTACATTGGAGAAGGAATCCATTAGGGTTGTATCTAATCTTCCCCTCTTCGAACCCGGACAGCACCAAGGAAAAGCTGTAACGGTTTCGTACCATCTTCCCATCGTCTTTGATGTAGAATAATCTAATTGAACAATCCCTATAGTTATTTATAAGTGGTGTTCCCTGTAAGGAACAAACACTAGGATAACTATGGGATTTTTGCACATATAAAAGCAGTTTATCGACATGAATAACAAACACATTTTTTGCATTCTCGCACTTTTTATTTCCATTGGTGCAAGTTCTCAAAGCTCAACGGAAACTGAATTTCTGTTTCAATTTGGAGTAAAGGACAGTATTCATTCTCAGGTGCTGAATGAGAATCGAACGTTCTGGATTCAACTCCCCAATGGTGGTAATCTTGAAGAAGGCGTGGAATACCCAGTGTTATACCTTCTAGATGGGCGTATGCATTTTGATGCTATCGCCGCTACATTAAATCACAACTCCCCCGCCTGGATACCGTCCATGATTGTCGTCGGTATTTCGAACAGAGAAAATAGAAACCGGGATTTAACGACTTCAAAGGTTACACATAGAAGAGGGTTTCCTTTTAGAGGAGAGTCCGGCGAGGCGGATAAATTCATTCAGTTTTTAAAAGATGAACTCATCCCCTATATAGACGCTACGTTCCCCACGTTAGATTATAGGACATTGGTGGGGCACTCCTACGGCGGACTTTTTACCATTAATGCCTTCCTTAAACACACGGATTTGTTCAACAACTACTTGGCAATAGACCCGAGTTTGGATTGGGATAACCAAAAACTCTTAAAGGAATCGAAAGGTATTTTGAAAAAGAAAACATTCGATAATACATCCCTTTTCATAACTCTTGCCAATGGTTTATTTAGGTTCCGGGAAGATTTGAACGTATACAACGTCATGACAGACACTACAGACGTTTCTTTGGGCATGCGCTCTAATTTTGACTTTATAAAGACCATACAATCCGCTAAAAAGGACGGAATAAAATTTTCATGGAAATTATATGAAAACCAAATCCATGGAACCGTCCCTTTAATTTCCATTCATGATGGACTAAGGGAGATTTTTACATGGTATAGGCTAGAGAATGCGCACATTTACAACAATCTTGATATACCCACCGAAGATTTGGTTGATGTCATTTCTTACAGGGAAGAGAAATTATCTAAGCATTTTGGTAAAAAAACACCGCCCTTTGAAGAAAATTTGTTGAATATGCTTGGATACATGTCAATGGATAGCGGCAATATGGGTAAGGCTAAGAAAATCTTTGAATTAAACATGGAGTATTATCCAACCAGTGCCAATGTGTATGATTCGATGGCAGATTATTACATTGCCCAAAAAGACAAGAAAAATGCACTGACCTACCTGCGAAAAGCTTTCGAAATAAGCAATAGCGAGGCTCATAAAAAAAAGATGGAAGATATCCTTAATATGGACTAAGAAATACTTGTCGTTATGGTTCTTTCAGCATGGAAGGCATAAACAAAAAAGCCGAAGGAATTCCTTCGGCTTTTTCAATCATAACACCATTAACTTATTGCAATTTAAAAATAATAGGAAGGGAATATACTACGGTTACAGGCTTACCATCCTTTTTACCAGGTTGCATAACGGGCAGTTTGCTCACCGAAGAATAAGCCATTTTCTCTAAGATTGGATGTGGTGCACGACTTCTTACATCGGTTATCACACCTTCTTTGTTAATTTTAAATTGAACCACAATTCGTTGTGCTCCTTCAATGTCGGAATCCTTTGGAATATCACGGTCGAAATTTTCCATCACGAATTGTGCAACTTTCTGATTAAAGCATTGTTGTGCTTCTTTTCCTGTTAACCCTTCACAGCCCGGATAAATAGGCGGTTCGGTAAGTACCGCGAACGGAATGGCATCGGACTCTACGTCGGAACCCAATCCTTTTCCCTTAGGTTTACCAGCATATTCTTGGGCCATCAACTCCTTTAACTCCTTGGTTTCTGCTTGGGTGATTTCACCCTGGTCCAACGCCTTCTTTAGTTCCGCAATTCTTTCGGTACTCGATGTTTCTGAGGCCTTAGGATCCTCCTGCGCACAAGAGGAATAGAACATCATGAGCCCTACCACGGGAAGCAGCAAAAGGTATTTTAGTTGAAGGATTTTACTTGATCTTGATTTTTGTAACATAACGATTCGTTTTTTGATTAATGAATGATTAAAAAATGTATTGATGAATGAAATTGATTCTGTTTGAAAGACCGACGACAACAAACTTTCATAATAGTCCTTCTTGCCTCCGAAGGTCATGGCCTTTTGATCGGCAATATATTCTTGCAGGGTGGTAATGCGCTTCTGATACACGTACATGAGTGGATTGAACCAAAAGATGACACGCAATAACTCGAACCACATTAAATCCCAGGTATGTCTCTCTTTTACGTGTACCTGCTCATGGCGAAGAATGCTCTTTCGTTGCTTTTCGGTAAGGTCCCTTCCCAAAAATATATTCCTAAAAAAACTAAAGGCAATGGTGGTATTGGGAAGCTCGATGAGTGTAAATTCGTTGCTTTTCACTACGGTTCCTTTTCGCTTCAACTGAAGATACCGCAGCCATTTTCTTCCGAAGAGCAATAAACTGCCGAGTACTCCCAGCACCCAAACCAGTGTCATATAGGGAAATCCGGTCGTAGTCGTTTCTGGAGTTTTGGTGGCTCCAATGATAATTTCCGGAAGTTGAAAGTGATATACCTCGGGCACACTTTCCCGAATGATGGAAATTTCGGCTAAAGGAATCACAATACTCAACAATGGGGTAAAGAGCAGATAAGCTCTATTCAAATTAAAGAAGGTTTCCTTCTTCAGGAACAGATCATAAACAGCCAAAAAGAGCAATTGGCAAACAATTACCTGTAAAATATAATGTGTCATTTTTCTTCCTTATTAATTTCCTTTAAGATGGACTCCAACTCCTGCATACTAATGTCGTTCTTCTTCATAAAGAAGGAAACCATACTCTTAAAGGAACCTTGAAAGTATCCATCTACCAATTTATTCATAGACTCATGACTATAGTCCGATTTCTTCACCAAGGGAAAGTAAATATGCCCCCTTCCCTCTTTTCTATACCCTACAAAACCTTTGTTTTCCAATATCCTTACAATAGTGGAAACTGTATTGTAGGCAGGCTTAGGATCGGGCAAATGATCGATCACAGCGGCAACATTGCCTTCTTCCAAATCCCAAAGGATTTGCATTATGTCTTCTTCTGCTTTTGTAAGTTGTTTCATAACTTGATCCCGTTTTACAATGCTAATATAACTAAAAAATTAGTTTAAACTAATTTTTTAGTTGAAAATATTGTAACAATGCTCATTCTAATGCGTCTTACAGTGCGGTTATGGATTTACTTTTTGTCATTATAGGGCTTATTTTAATGCTCGTAGGTATTGTTGGGAGCATCCTCCCCGTAATACCTGGTACGCCCATTTCCTGGTTGGGCCTTATTGTATTGTACCTAGCCCCTTCCTTGGAATTCGATTGGGTGTTTATTTCGATTACCGGAGTGGTCGCTATTGCCATTTATATTCTCGATTACCTCATCCCAGCCATGGGAACCAAGAAGTTTGGTGGTTCTAGGGCAGGCGCTTGGGGAACAACCATAGGACTACTTGTAGGAATCATTGCCCCCATTCCCTTTGGAATACTAATCGGCCCCTTCGTGGGAGCCTTGGTGGGCGAATTAGCATTTAACGAAACCGAAGGTCCCAAAGCCTTTAAAGCAGCCCTAGGATCCTTTATGGGATTCTTAGCGTCTACATTTATGAAGTTTTTTGCAACCTGTGTGTACCTAGGTATCTTTGTATATCATGTATACAAAAACTGGAGTTTGTTGGATTTCCCTTTCTAAAAATTGAAGTCTTCTAATTTATAGGAATTTCGATACTGGTCTGCACTCCTTTTTCCCCTTCTCTATTCTGCATTTCAAATACAAAATCACCTTCATAGAGGGTATCCAAGCGCGAAAGGATATTGCTCAATCCAATCCCAAAATGATCTCTGTCTTGGGATAAGGGCTTACCGTCATTTTCTACGGTAATCATCAATTTCCCATTCTGGGACCTAATGTTCAAATCGACAGTCAAGCTATCGTGATCATACGAAAAGCCATGCTTCAACGAGTTCTCCACAATGGGTTGCAACAATAAGGGTGGCACCTTCTCGGCAAGTGAATCTTTGGCTATATGCTCATTTACCCTCAGCTTACTATCATAACGAATGCGTTCTATCTCTACATACTTTCGCAAGAGCTCTAGCTCTTCTGCCAGCGAAATGAACTTTGTATCCTTCAATTGAAGCGTCTTCCGAAGCATCTCACTTAAATCGGCGATGCTGTCCTGGGCCTTTTCAGGACTCTGATCGACCAAAGCAGCAATATCGTTCAACGCATTGAAAAGAAAATGAGGCTGCAACTGACTTTGCAAAGAGCGAATCTTAGAATCCAACAACTGTGTCTTCAATTGCGACTCTTGTAACTCGTATTTTCGTTGCTTTTTGAAATAGTAATACGCATACACAATGGCCACAGAACAGAAATACAGGAAGAAATTGTAATCGGTCCCCATGATGGCCCGTGGATAAATGTATTCCCAAGTAACTGGGTCATCGAACCCATACACCAAATTGCCCACTATGACTTGGGTGGTAACAGAATAGAACGTTAGGGTCACCCCAAATAGGCCATGGAGTGCCATGGCCACCCATTCTGAAATGTTCTTGCGTTCCTGTAAATAACGAACCAATAGCAACGCCAAGACTACGAAAAGTAGTTTGGAAGTATAACGGAATGTGGTATTAAAAATAAGCCCTCCCCAACCATAGGTCTTAAAAGCAATCCCCTGTAACTTACCGATAATTCCGCTCAAGGCCGAAAGGCCGAATGCTACACCGTAGAAAAGCAACAGGTACTTAATCAGGATTTTATCTAGAATCTTCACTTTCATTACGATCGTATTCCCATCTGTTTTAGGAAGGTGCTTTTATGTGTTTTCGAAAGCGGAAAGGCCGTTTGGTCGGTCATAACGATACTGAAATCGCCCAAGCCTTCGCTAATTACTTCTTTTACAAAATTCCGATTCACAATCGCCGATCGATTCACCCTTGAAAAGGAAGTGGGATCCAGTTTTTGGGACAATTCGGTCATGGAAATCCGATACAGATGCTTTTCCCCTTTATGGGTAAAAATCTCGGCGTAGTAACCCGAAGCTTTTATATACTGTACGTTTTCGGTAGCTACAAAAATGTACTTTTTGTTCGACTTCAGGACGATTTTATCCAAATATCCGGCAGGGGTATCCCCTAGTTCCGGTTTGTTCCCTGAAATATATTTCATAAGTTCTTCCACCTTCTCACTAAAGCTATGCTCTTGCGATTGCTGAACCCGAAGCATCCCTCTTTCCAAAGCCTCCAAGAATCTTGCTTTCTTATATGGTTTCAGTAGAAAGTCCAATGCCTGTACTTCAAAAGCCTGAACGGCAAAGGTGTCGAAAGCGGTCACAAAAATGATCTCGGGTATGGATTCCTTGGGAAGTTGTTGTAGCACGTCGAACCCCGTCATATCGGTCATCTTAATATCCAAAAAGACTAGGTCCGGAGTGTCATTAAGTATCTTATCGATGGTTTGCTTTCCGTTGGAAGCTTGCAGCAAGATGATGGGAAACGAGGTTTCTTCCAAAAAGGTTTCTATCCTTTTTCGGGCCAGTGTTTCATCGTCTGCGATGAGTATTTTTATGGGAGTAGGTTCTTTCAAACTAATACGAAAGCGCTATGTTACTGAAATGTTCTTCAAGGTACCAAAAATTGATAGGAGTCCTATAATTTTAGATGTAAAGCGACTTGTATCTGAAACATCGTTTCTTTCCTCCATTTCCGTTCATATCATTTTTTGAAGGCTTCACATCAAATACGATATCATGGTTCCTTTTTTATTGATTTTCGTCCTATAAATCAGTATCACATGAATCTTAAAAATACACTTATAGCACTTATTCTTTGTGTTGCCCCTGTGGCAATGAACTTTGCCCAATCCTTTCAGGAAACCTCCATTCCCGATCTCACCACAACGCCTTCAGCCTCCCGAAGCGCCAACTTTGTTGATGTAAATGGCGATGGTTGGGACGATATTTTCATTACCAATGGACCTTTCGCAGGACAGGACAACATGCTTTACATTAACAACCAAAACAATACATTCACCACAGTAACGGTGGACGATATTGTAAGTGATGGTGACCGCTCCGATGGCGCCAGTTTCGCCGATGCAGATAACGATGGCGATTTAGATGTCTTTGTCGTCACTTTTGGCGCCAGTGGAGTGGGTAAGAAAAACTATTTCTATCGTAATAACGGAGATGGCTCATTCACTTATGAACCTACTATTGCCATGGGAATTCCCCTTACCTACTCCGAAATGGCCACATGGATCGATGCCAACGATGATCAGAATCTCGATTTATACTTCACTAACAGTGTGGGAAGTTTACAAAATATGTACTTTGAAAATCTGGGAGATGGTAGCTTTCAACAAGAGACTTCCCTTTCCATCACAGACGATGTATTGGCTTCTCGTTCCATCGATTGGATTGACTATGATGGAGACGGCGATTGCGACCTTTTTGTGACCAATGAAGAAGGACAGACCAATTCGCTTTTCAGAAATGACGGCCCTGATAATTTCACCCAAATCTTCGATTCGACCATTACCTTAAGTTTCCGAAATTCTGCTGGGAGTTCTTGGGGCGATATAGATAATGATGGGGATTTCGACCTTTTTGTAGCCAACTACGGAAGTTCTGGACAAGCCAATCAATTATACATAAACGACAATGGTACTTTTACTGAAGATACCGCTTCTGCCGTTGCCGTTCCCTCTACCAGTTCTTTCGGATCTTCTTTTGCCGATGTAGACAACGACGGGGATTTGGATTTGTTCGTTTGTAATGCATTCTTGGCTGGACAGAACAACAATTTCCTGTACATAAATGATGGAAATGGAAACTTTACTCAAGATACTTCGAGCGATTTGGCCAATCATTCAGGATGGACGTTCGGCTGTGCCTTTGGGGATTATAATAATGATGGCTGGTTGGATGCATTGCTAGCCAATACCTTGAGTGAAAATCAGACAAATTCTTTGTATGAAAATACAGGAACGGGTAATAATTGGGTAAAGCTGCATTGCCAAGGGACGGATTCCAACTATTCTGCTGTTGGTGCTGTCGTAAAGATTTTGGCAACAATCAATGGAAATCCTGTTTGGCAAACACGCAAGATTGCAGCTTCTTCCGGATACTGCAGTCAGAACAGTTATACGGTTCATTTTGGACTGGGAAATTCCACTTCCATTGACGAGGTGATTGTAGAATGGCCCGTAGGAACTACCGAAATTTTCGATGCCAGCACAACGAATCAAACCTATGACATTATTGAAGGTGAAGGAACGTTAGGAAACATAGATACTACCTCCATTCCCTTCTCTGTGTACCCGAATCCAGCCGCCCAAGAACTTACCGTTCAGCTAAAGCATGGTTGGAGTTCGGACGTGGAGGCCATTGTATATGCTACGAATGGACAAAAGATAATTACTTCCAACACGGAACAGGGAAATACAAAAACTATCGATGTTGCAGGTTTATCGCAAGGAGTTTATTTCATTCAACTTTTCAGTGAAAACCGAATACTCGGTACGGCGAAGTTTGTAAAGGAATAACGGTTATACCCAAACCGTTTTCTCCGCTATAGTGCTCTTACGGACTCCTTCGGGAAGTTCTCCATCGAATTTACCCATATAGAAAAACCCGAGGCATTTTTCACCCTCGGGAAGTTCGATGTGCTTTCCGATATGATCCTTTAAGGCTGGAGAACTCCAGTAGCATCCAATACCTAGCGAACGGGCCGTTAACCACATGTTTTGCACGGCCATCGCGGTAGCTGCGACCTCTTCCCATTCGGGGACACTTTCCTTAGGATCCCGTTGCATACAAATGGCCATGACACAACCCGATTGTAAGGGTTTGTCCATGGTCTTTTGAAGTTTTGTTTCTGAAATAGGATCGGTAATTTCTTGGTACATTTTACCCAAAAATTCACTCAGTCCTTTTCTAGCGGTATCCGAATGAAACACCTTGAAACGCCAAGGCTCGGTACGCCTATGGGTAGGCGCCCAATTGGCTGCTTGGAGTATGGTGTTCAATTCTTCTTCAGAAATGGGATTGTTGTTGTACTGTACCGGAAATACGGCTCTGCGCTTCTCAATAATGTCTAGAATCATAGGCCGAAAAATACGAATTCCGAAGGAGCTTATTTTATCAATTCACGTTCATTTAACTTTTTCTCGGGAAAGTCCCTTGGCAAGTCAGTTGGTGGCATAAATTCCTTCTTATCGTTCAGGGAATTCATAAAGGCAATGATCTCTTCAATTTCGGTATCGGTAAGATTGAGAGGATCCGGAGCTAGCGTCTGATGGTCCATCCCAAAACCAAGGCCAGCTCCTCCTCCCAAATTATAGAATTCCATGACTTCTTCTAAAGTGTTGTAGACACCATTGTGCATATAAGGTCCTGTTTTCTCTATATTCCGAACCGTGGGCGTTTTAAAGGCGTTGTTGTAAAAGGTTGCCACCTCTTGGGTCACCCCATTGCCCAAGCGGCCGATATCATCATCCAAAATCCAAGGCTCATAATTATTTTCTGGCACTCCCAATACTTCTGCCTCGGTTTCTTTGTAAAGGGGTGGCACCAATCCCGAAAAGGTGGGTAAGAAATGGCAGGTGGCGCAATTGGCTTTTCCAGTAAATAGATTGAAGCCGTTTTTTACCTCCTCAGAAAGGGAAGCATCGGTTCCCTGAAAATAGGCATCTACAGGACTATCGAAGGTCGTGAACTGCATTACGTACGCCGCCAATGCGTAATCTATATTGTTGGGTTTTATAGGCTTGTCGTAAGCAGGAAAGGCTTCTACAAACTTTTTTGAATAGGTAGGGCTTGTATTCAATTTTTCCACAATTTCTGGGTAGGAAGAATCGAATTCATCCTTGTTTAACACTACATGTTCAAATTGATCCTCAAGTCGCTTGGTACGCAGATCATGAAAATAAGCCGAAGCGTACACCGAATAATTAAGAGTCATGGAGTTACGTTTCAACGGACTTCCTGTATTCGATTTACTTGTGGTAAGCCCATCGGTAAAGGCTTTTTCAGGGGCATGACAACTGGAACAGGAAATAGTGTTGTTCCTGGAAAGCACGGGATCGTAGAAAAGCAATTTTCCTAAAGACGCAATCTTATTGAAACTGGTATCATTGGCGATGCTTACGTAGTAGAATTTGTTCAGAAAGTCCTTTTCAAAAAGGTGATCGGCATCGTAGTTCACTGCCAAAGGGTAACGGGACACCTCTTCAATGGTTTCATAATCCAAGGCTAAATGTATATCCTTTATTCCCTTGTATAAGGGGGTAACCACGTTTTTAATAAAAGAGAGCCGATCGAAATTTTCGAAATTTCCTTCTTGGGTTTGAGCAATCCCTTGGTTGGAAATAAGGGTATACTCCTTTAACAATTGTAGTGAATTTATCGTACGAAGTTCGCTTTTGTACAGTTGCATGTATTCTTGTTGTATTTGCAAAACCACAGTAGCATCACTAATACCATGTTGGGTTCCCGGTGTATCGAAACCGGTAATGCCCAAGGTTGCCAATCGAATCAAAGCTTGCCTTGAAGCTTCAAAAAACTGACGATCGGTTACCCGGCGAACGCCCAAGAATTGTTCTATTTTTTTAACGTCATTTTCCAACTTATAGGCCTGTGCCACCAAATCTTCCCTATCGGAAGTAGAAAAACCGGATGCCATGAATTCGTCTATTACCTGCATTCCTCTGGGTTGAAGCACGCGTAAATCGGCCACCTTCTTTTCCAACTTTGGCAAGGGTGCTCCATTTAGAGTCTTATCGAATGCCTCTTTATCCAGATATTCCACAAAGAATTCAATCTTTTTGAAGGTTTCCCTTAACTGGGAATATTCACGTTCCAGTTCGGGCTCCGATACATCACCCCGTTGAAAGGAAATTGCCGCTTCGTGAAATTGTACCGTGGCATCATAACAAGAGGATAAATCCTCATGAAATTTTTCGTTGATGGTGCCAATGGCCTTATCGATATAGGCGGAAGTAGATCTTTTTGGTTTACTGGCGAGAATGAGTAGGGCTGCAAGGAACATGCTGCCCAAGAAGAAAAAAGTATCGGTTTTCATAATTATGTGGGATGTATACATGGTAAAAACCGGACACCCGAAGATGTCCGATTTTTTTCAATTGAAATGAAGTTTATTACTTAACCAAAAGTTTTTTAGCGTCACCTTCCTTGGTTTTCAACAAGTAGGTTCCTTGGGCCAATCCAACAATATCAATAGACTTCACATCACGGTAAACAGCTACACGCTTACCGGTGATGTCGTAGAGGGCAACATCGGTTATCTTGTTGAAGTATACAATACGTTCGGTTGGGTTTGGATAGATGATAAAGCTATCGGCAGGAGCTCCTTGGAAATCGGGAGCGCTCAAGGTTTCTAAAGCTCCAGAATCATCGAATCCAGTAATAGCAAAGGTCAATGAGTTGTTGTAAGGGAATGGGTTAGAACTATCAGGGTGCTGAGAGTTTACCAAAACAGACTTCCCATCGGCAGTAGCACAAGCTCCTGTGATCTCTGCTCCACGCGGAGTTTGGGTCAAACGGATAAGATCATCTATAGTTGGATTGGCAACTTCCATATCCAAGATGTACATTTCGCACATTCTGTCATCTGGGTACTCGATGGGAGTACGACCGAAAGAAGTTCCGTTAAGGTCTTCGTTGATCAACATATACGTTTTATCTTCTCCCGCAACGTTTACGTATAGCATGTTCAATCCATCAGGATTGGAAAGGTGTTTGGCTGGGTAATCGTTTACACTTGGACTTACAGGGAAGAAAGGACCTGCTTCCACGAAAATGGTTACGTCTCCCGTAGCTGGGTCGAATTCAAGGATTCTTCCGTAATAATCCCAATAGTTCTCATCGTCTGGACCAGATACTCCTTGATCTGAAGCTCTTTGAATGTGGTGAGGAGCGTACACAGCACCGGCTGCAGCCTCATCTGCCCAACGATCTCCAGGATTGTCACGTCCTGTTTCGGTCATATACACTTTTCCAGTGTTCTTGTTAATGGTAACCCATTCCAAACGGTTGAACATGGTAGCTCCAGCAGCAACTGCTTCGTCTTTGAAATTGAGCATTTTTGAGAAATCGGCATTGTCGATTTCTACCCATGGTTCACCGGCCGCATCGTGCTTATATACATAGGTAGTACCTACGGTGAAATCACCTTCGGTATCGGCAACAAATTTGCTTAAGAATCCAGGAGTAGCATCTGCCCCTAAGTATACGGTTTTGTTATCGGCTGCTACCGTTCCTCCTTCGAATGGCTGACGTCCCCAATTGTATTGCTTTCGAACGGCTTTGGCTTCTTTTGGATCGATTTCTACCATCCAGTTGAAGTTTTGGTATTTCGGAATGGTTTGGAAGTTAGCCATTTCAAATTCGGTATACTTAATCGTATATGCAGTCGTGTCGCGAACACCATTTCCATCGGCATAGATACTTGCGTTATCTGTTCTGAACCACTCTTCTGCTGTCCAGATACGACCATCTACGATGGAGTTGATCCCTCCACAGTTCATACCCGTTTCTCCAACATTCTTGAAGTCTACGTTGAAGAAATCTCCTTTACGACCGTCGCTCAACGTTTGAGGAACTACATAAAGTAAATCATTACTTGGCTGTCTTCCCATTAGGAAAGCAGTCATACCACCACCATCACCGATTTTGTCATCGGCCTGGATTCTTTCGTGGTTAATGGATACCCAACCAATAGCATTGGGATCATCTACGCAGTCTTCGGCTGTAATAGGGGTGAATCCGATGAAGTCATGCCACTGCTTTGCAGGCACTTCTTCGTTGATCCCGGTCTGTACCATGTCTTCTCCTCCGATGAAAAGAATTTGGTACTGGAAGGGAGAGGGAGGAATTACCACTTCGGTAGCTTCCCAATCGATTTCCACAACACGGGAAGGAAAGTCATTTTGGGCTGTCATGGCAACTCCCATGGCAACACATAATAATAAGGTAAGTAAAGTACGTTTCATTGTTTCGTTTTTTGGTTTACGAGTTAATTTTTTTAGACACCTAAAAGTAGATTTCAAGTGTTACGAAACATTAAAGCGTATTTAAAAGAAACGTAATGGGAAAGTTATCTAGAATAACTAAAGTTTATTAAAAACTAACATATAAGAGCACAATTTCAGGATTTAATAACACTCTTAGTTATAGCAACTTATAAGCAAAATTAACGGATTGCCCTCAGCCTTTGTAAATGAATGGATTACGTATACAGGGCACGCATGCCATACTAGTTAGGGAGTTGAAACAAAAATCTTACAGGATGTTATTTAGACCTCGTCTAAACAGCATTTTACGTGCAGTAGCTCCCAAAAAAATAAAGCCCCCACAAGTAGGATGCTTATGGAGGCTAAAAAACTAACCAATTTTTAAATATGAAAAAAAATCAATTATCTAACTTGTAATCAATTCTTTAACGGGACAAAAATAAACACACTTTTACGTTCTAAAAAATCTATGCATGCATAGAAAATGGGTTTTCGTTCAAGTGCAGGAGTTTTCTTCAAAACGTCGATAAACTACCTATTTCTTGGATGTATTTTAACAATTGTCCTTCAAAAGCCGCGAATTTTTCGTATCTTATAGGTGTAAATCGTTAAAAATCAACCTAAAAGATTCATAGCCATGAAGAGAATTAGTCTTATTTCTGGTTGTATTGTTGCCTTGCTTTTCCTCGGCTCGGCTACCGAAAGCAACTCCCCATCAAATACCATCACTTTAGAGGGTGTTTGGGAACTCCAGCACCAATTCATTTATGAGGAAAATCAAATTCAGGATACGCTGTATAATCTGGAAGGATACAGGCAGGTGAAGATGTACAGTAAGGGTAAGGTCATGTGGACACGATTCAACCCAAAAGACACCAATGAGTGGTTTGGGTATGGCACCTATAGGATCGTGGATGGTTATTTAGAAGAACGACTGGAATATGCTTCCAACGAAATGATGAAGATTGTGGACACCGTCCAGGTGTTCCGTTTCGAACTGGAACTGGGAGAAAACACTTATAGCCAAATTTCGCACGATTCAGATGGCGATCGGTACAATTCAGAAAATTACAAAAAGATAGAGTAGGCTGCTTAAAAAACCGTTATTCTTCTTCCCTATCCTCATTCTCACTTTCACTGGAAAAGAGTAGGATTCCTGCTGCTACAATAACTACCAAAGGTGAAAAGGATATAATGGTAGAGAGCGTTTTGTCGTGCTCTTTAATTTCGACAATCTTGGAAGTATCAATCACTTCTTCAGTACCTTGGCTGTAGCGTTTCGGGGTTCCGCGGTATTCACCATCTACAAGGGTAATTTTCTCGTACTCCTTTGGGGTATCGCTGTCGGACGTAATGACCTTTACTTTTCTTTGCCCATTAACGGCTTGCTCTAAAGTGATGGATCCTTTGTATACGGTACAGCCTTGTAGGACAAATAACAAAGCCAAGAGAAAGCTGGACATTCGGGTCGGTAGATTCATGAACTTCATGAGGGTAAGATTAAGGATTTAGGTTCTCTAAATATACTACAATCCAAAAAAAACAAAAAAGCCACCCGCAGCGACCGGTGTTGACCCCTAACCATAACTGCGGTTGGTGTGGCTTTTTTATTCTTCTCACAAAAAATTCAAGTTTTTAGTCAAACTTGTTTATTGTCATGAAACTCAGACTCATTTATGAGATCGATTCAATATGTTTCTATACTCTGCATGGGCCTTTGCCAAATAATAAATACACATACAAATGGCAAAAGCGAGTAGGCAAAAGAACAAGGTGTTAATTGTGCCATTCTGTGAAATATAACTGGGGAATATCATACATCTGGCTTTTATTGGTTAATTCTAGTACGAAAGTAGTATGCCTTCAGTCCCCTATGAAATTTTAAGGGGATGCAAATAGGGGTTCAATTGTTAAAATTTAGGGTGCAACACGGGATGCATTCATCATAATTTACTGTTTTTAAGCCATTTAAACGAGATCAGCCTCAACTATCCCTTCATATCCTTACGCAGTTCAAGAAGTTTATCCTCTATTTTTTGAAGGGCTTTCAACTGCTGTTCCAAGCGACGATTGTGCATTCTCAAAAAATACTGACAGTCCTTCTGAACCAGCTTTATAGCCCCAGAATCATTCCTTGGTTTGTTTTTATGGTCGTTATTTCCGTTCTCGGAAGACATGGTTGTTTTCTAATCTCTAAACGAAGATAGACACCCCATTTTCATTGCAAAAGGAACTTAGGGGTGCAAATATGGGTGCACCATCTTAATTGATTAACTATAAGGAATTTATGTAATCATCCAAGGAATCCTCAGGGCTAAGGGAAAGCTTCTTTTTTAACCGAAATCGAGAAGATTTTATGGCCGCAATGGAGGTATTCCGTAAGGCCGCAATCTGTTTTCGGTTAAGACCTATTCGAATGAAAGAACATATCTCAAGATCAGTATTGGTAAGGTTTCTATGCTTCTCCTTTAGGTTCTTTATGAAACCGTAGTTTACCTTTTCAATATTTTGCTTTACTAGCATCAGTTTCGCATTGTCTGCTTTGGAAGCTTGCAGTTCTACTAGGATACTTTTCAAGGAGATCCCCTCTTCTTCTTTTGATAGTTTTTGAAGGTTTTCAGCAATGCGTTCCTTGCTCTTTATATGCTGAATGGTTTCGGTAAGTAATTCGTTGATCTCTTCCGTTTTGGTATCCACTTCTGCACTTAAATACTCGTTTCTAAGGGCATATTCTGCTGCCTTTCGTCGTTGTATCAGATAATAGGCTAACGCTAGAAAGAGTATCACCAAAAGGGCTGTAACCACAATCCAAAATTTGGTATTGGCCTTGCGCTTCAATTCGCTCTCGTCGATGAGTTTCTGCTGGGCGAAATTGGTGCTGTCCACGGCTTTTTTAAGATCGTATTCATACTTCAATGCAATTTCTGCACGTTCCCGAAAAGCAGAGGTATCCCTTCTACGCTTATACTCATCGAAGTAAAGCTTTTTACTCTCATAGGCCTTCCTGTAATTCCCTTTCAGTTCATAGCTTTGGGTTAAACCCTTGAACATTTCAATAAGATCGTCCCTTTGATTCGTTTTTTCGGCATAGAAAATCCCCTTTTCGAAATTTTCTATGGCAGCATCGGGATTATTCAATGCCAGCTGCATTTCTGCTCTGCTCAAATACGCCGAGGTAAAGAATATGGTATCGTTATTATCCTTGAGTTTATCCAAGAATTGATTCAAATATGTAAGGGACTCTTGTGTCTTCCCTTGCTCCCGTAAGAATCTGCTGTACATGTCTAGGGCCGCATAGCCTGGTATTTTATTCGGGGAATCCTCTGACGCACGGATGGCCAATCTAAAGTAATGGTCGGCACTATCTTTTTGTTCCGTTGCCCTGAAAAATGCAGCCTTTCCACGGGCGGCATTACTTAAATACTTTTTCGATTGGGTCTCGAGGGCAATCCTGTAGGCGGAATCGGCTGCGATGCCCGCTTTTTCATAATCTTCGTTGGTTCCCCAGAGACTGGCCAATTGTTGGTAATTCAGCACTTGCGACTCCCGATCCCCAATTTCACGTTTAATGGCCAAGCTTTTTTCGTGCATTTCGAGGGACTCGAGGGGTTTGTCGTCCATAGCATTGTACCCTGCTAGAACCCGATAGGCATTCGCTTTTTTATAGAGATAGGGTTTTGTACTATCCACTATTGGAAGCACCGCATCGATGAGATCGATGGAACGGGTATAGAATTCCTTTGCCTTTTCTGGGTCCGAGATTTGATATTTTCTTCCTTCGGCGTATATACTATCGGCCAAGGCAATTTTCTCCGAATCTGTGCTTTCTTGAGCAGAAAGTGAAAGGGACAGTAGTGAGAATACCACCAAAAGGGGGCGGATTAACATCCGATTACAAAAGTGTTTCATGGGGGTCCCGGTTGGTTACGAGTACAAATAAAGAAATAAATCGTTGAACTGATAAAAAAAGAGGGGTGCAAATGGGGTGCAGGGGGAAATTAATGGATAGAGATTGTATCAATTACTAGTATATCAAGAAATGCTACTTGGACAGCAAACAAGAAGAGGTTACAAATCTTCCGAAATAGATTTATTCAATATCCAAAACAAGATTTGTTACAATAATATGGATTTTACTATTTCTTCTTAATCTCTTAAAGTCCTCCAACCAATATGCTAATTGAAAACTAGTACGGTTTGTCATTCTAAAGCCTACACCTATCTGATATCTTATTCTTTGCAAGCGAAAACTTTCATTAGTGTGATACCAAAAATCTGCAGCTGCTGATAGATTATAATTTTTGGAAGCTTTGAATTTAACCTTAGGTTCTATTCTCAAGAAATCGGAGCCAAAATAATTCTTATTAATCCCTAAATGGTACCTAGAGCGCCCTGTTAATGTCAGATTTTGCCTTAACTTGGTTTTATAGGACATGTCGAAGAAAAAAACAGATCCAAATCTATTATCGAAATCTGTAACAAGTCGATTAAGGATTTTAAAACTTAAATTCTCTCCAAACTTTCTATTTACTGACACATCAAAAAAGATATTATCAAATTCAGATAAGTCGTTATTACTACGAAGGGTAGGCTTGATAGAAATTTGATATTTATCATTTAGTTTGTGTTTGACTTGGAAACATGTCCAAGAAGTTAAGTCGTTTTCTTGAGCAAATGATATGATTGGAATAATTATGATTGCAACGAAAAAATAAAATCTATGCACTTATCTCTTGTTTTAGTTATTTTTTTCTAATGCTTCCCTCACTTTTAAGCAAAGCGAATGGAATTGTTCGGACTTAAAAAAAGTCTTTGTTTTTGAATAAGTCTTTGGAATCTCAATAATGTTTTTAATCCTTCCAGGAGCATTAGAAAAAACCACTATGCTATCGGCCATAAATACAGCCTCTTGAATCGAGTGAGTAACAAATAATATCGTGGTGCCAAGCTGTTCAAAGGAAGCTGTAAGTTCTATATATAAAGCCTCCCTAGTAAGTTCGTCTAAATTTCCAAAGCATTCGTCTAGCAAAAGAACGTCCGGTTTGTCTGAAAGAGATCTAGCAATAGCTACTCGTGATTTCATTCCTCCAGACAACTCTCTTGGGTACAACTTACCAAATTCGCTAAGTCTGAAAACATCCATTAATTGCGAAACCCTTTCTTTTCTATAAGTTTCATCGAAGTTTCTTATTTGCAATGGGAAGCTAATATTCTCTTCAACTGTTTTCCAATTAAAGAGAGCTGTGGTTTGTGGAACATACCCAAAACTTAGTTTTGAATCAAACTTAATGGCCCCCGAAGTTTTTGGAACCAATCCAGATATAGCTTTCAAGACACTGCTTTTTCCACAGCCCGATGGGCCCAAAATGGCTACTTTATTCCCCATTGGGACTTTAAAGGTAACCTTATCTATTGCCAAAAGTGGCCCTTGATTAGTTTTATAAACTATGGCCAAGTCTTCAATAAACAAACCCTCCATTTTATTATTCATTTAAACTGGATATCATAAATATTTCATCGATAAACCCTCCATTTTATTATTCATTTAAACTGGATATCATAAATATTTCATCGATAAACCCAAATTGGCAATCTCCATTGACTATCTTGTTCTGAGCAGAAAATGCAATGCTCTTATGGAGATTGCTTTCCGGTTCAACATATCCGCTTGGCAATCTATAAAGGAATTCAAAAGCATTTACAAGTTGACTTAAATTATTCACTGTCCCGATATAGCTCACACCTGTTTTATGATAGTTAATCCCTGTCTCTCGCAACGCTTTTTCAAAGTCTTCGGAAAATCGATACGTACTTAATTGAAATTGTTCAATCTTTCTTTGAAGGTTTTCAAATATACTCCACCATTCTCCCTTGATGCTCCTTGCA
Source organism: Aureisphaera galaxeae (assembly GCF_028561275.1). Taxonomy (GTDB): domain Bacteria; phylum Bacteroidota; class Bacteroidia; order Flavobacteriales; family Flavobacteriaceae; genus Aureisphaera; species Aureisphaera galaxeae. The sequence goes on along the minus strand of NZ_JAQQTF010000002.1, from coordinate 511,434 downwards.
ACAACAAACAATTTCCCGTTCACTGCTAACTGGTTTTGAAGCCTCTTAATTAATTGTATCCAATTGGACAAGGGTATGTGATATATAACATGGCTTAACAAAATGAGATTCCAGGAACCGTCATTCTGCTTAATGTATTCCTCTATATCTTGTTGAACAAATTCGTGAAGAAAATCAGGCAAACTTCCTCCATATTTAATCAAAATATTTCCAAGTATATCTTTTGAATCATCTATAGCGATACAATTGGTGTTGTAATGCTTGGAAAGGGCGTCATTCATTTTTTCCAGTAAGGTAAGCTCACCAGACCCCAAATCAATAATATTTATTTTTTTTGGATGTTCAAATTCTCTGAACAACTCTACAATCTTATTTGGTAAAACATCATAACGACCAACAAAAGATTTAAAATCTATATAACCTTCAAAATCGAAATTCATATCTTCCTAATGCTCAACTTCTATTTGAGCTTGCTTATAGATATTCTGTATAAACCTATTGTCAAATAGTTTAGATATGTTAACACTGTCCTTGATAACATTTGTCTCAAGCAAATCACTATAGATATCTTCCCATCTTTCTTTTTCCATAAATCCAGTCCTGCCATCTACTCTAAACATAAGTGGTCTGGTATTTTCGAGTTTGTCTAGTTCAACAGATTTTTTTAAAACTTCTGAATGTGTAATTAAGGAATCTACCGCCGCTTCTGGTGTTTCGAATGCTTGGCTCCACCCTTTTATAATAGCATTCAAAAAACTTTGGACAACTTCTGGTTTTTCTTCGATCATCTTTTCCGTTGTGAAATATACATTTCCGTAGGAGCGAACACCATAATCCGTAGGTGTAAAAGTTCTAAATTCTACACCCAAATCCCTTGCCTTAGAAGGTTGATTGTTCAAATAAATCGGTTCTATATCAATATCGCCATTCAAAAGCAATTGAAGCTCGGTAAAGTTTACCATTTCGTCCATACTTTCTTCGGTATTTATACCTAACTTTTTCATTACTGCCCTATACTCAATTTCTGTATTGTGCCCTGGAATAATTCGAATTTTATGACCAGGAAAATCCTCCATTGAAGTGATATCACTAGTATCTAATACCATAAATCCAGCCGGAGATTCTTGCATAAGAGCTGCGATAGCAACAACTGGAAGGCCTTTAGAGCGTGCAACAATAAGCTGATCCCCTCCGCAGATTCCAAAATCATTGTTGCCAGCTGCCACAAGTTTAGTAGCATCGACTTGAGGACCTCCTTCGTAAATTGTAACATCAAGTCCCTCTTTCTCAAAGTACCCCCAGTCCTTTGCCACATAAGTGCCTATATAAGATGCATAAGTAAACCACTTAATTCTTGTAGAAATTTGAGTGAGTTCTTCATTCTTGTTAGTTTGTTTACATCCAACAAATGGAATTGTTGCAATGAATAGAATCGCCATAAAGGTCAATCTACGACCCTTCCTAATTATTTTGATATTGTACATAACTATATTTTTTTAAAATTTTACGTTCAAGGAATTCAATGGAATAATAGAATGTTAGACCAAATACTGTAATAAAAAGAATAGCGGCAAACATTAAATCGGTTTCTAATTGATACACAGAAACCTGTAGAATATGTCCAATACCTGCGTCGGACCCTGTAAGTTCAGCTATTATAGCTCCTACGACACTAATTGTTGACGAAGTTTTAAGTGCCGCAAAAACATAGGGAAGAGAGGAAGGGATTCTAACAAATCTAATAATTTGAATGTTCGAAAGAGATAAGCTCCTGGTATAATCGATAAGATTTGGATCTACGTCTTTAATCCCAGAAATAGTATTTATTAGCATTGGAAAAAAACACACTAAGGCCGCCATTAAAACCTTACCAAACATCCCATTGCCGAACCAAATCACAAATAAAGGTGCTAAGGCAATTATGGGAATTGCTTTAATCATTACAGAAACGCTAAGACCTGCTTTCTCAATTCTTGGAAAAAGATGAAAACCTACCGCTAATAAAAATGCAATGGAATTCCCAAGTAAAAACCCCAAGATTGACTCAACAACAGTGGTAAAGGTGTTCTCAAGAAGGTAATTGAACTTTAATTTGACAACCTCAAAAACCTCTGTAGGCCTTGGTATCAGATAGTTCGGCACCTCTAACCATTTCAAGAAGTATTCAACAAACACAAATGCTATAGATAGCATTAATATCGCGCCAAATATTTTTGAAATTCTCCTCATAGTGATTTAATCTGTATAAAATATTTGAACTGAAATCAAAGACAGGAAAGCTGCAAAAACTGAATACCCTATTATAGTCTCAAGCATCAAAATCAGATAGACCAAAGGATTATTGTTCGCTATTTCAATTACGCCAACACCAACAAAAGCGGAAAAAGAAGAATAAATTGTTCTAAATACGTATCTAAAAGACTCCTCAGAAAAACCGACAAATTCCGTATTCCCAAAACCATAGTCTGCAATCATTACTAAAATAGAACTAAGAATAATTGTTATGAAGCTTATGTATAAAATTCTTGAAAAGCTTGTGCCATAAACACTAATTGCCCTCCAAAATTTGAATAACAACCACTTTGTATAACTCTTGCTCTTCCCAATTAAGTAGGTTTTTTTTCGTGCATCGTTTTCGGAGACCCACAAGTACTTCCCCGATTCTAAATCTCCATTGTCCTTAGAAAGTTTCCTAATTTTTCTAAGCCCGGTTATATATATCAATTGCAAATCCTTACTCTTATATGCGCCTAAGTATTCCTGTGTAGTCGATACAAATTTCTTATTCGCATCAAGATAATAGGGATAATTTTTGTCTATATCAAGAGAGCTTTTTAATTTTCCATATTCCTTCTCAATGAAATCGTGAAACTCCATGATATCATTTTTAAGTTTTTGTTCTTGATCTTGTTGATTGCCTTCCATAAGAATATTCTTGGTAAATCTATTCCATTAATAAGTTTTTTATATCCTCAATCTCTTTCTTCAAAGTCGGAACTCCTCCATCTGCTTTATGAATAAACCCATTGATTATTCCACTTTTTAACAAATTCTGAACTTGTTCTTCGTACTGTCCTTTACGATAAGCCGTGGTCAAATATATAAGCTGGCTTTTTTCTTTATTCCTCAATAAATGAGCAAGATAAATACCATCTTTTTCTAAAGGCATGTCTAATTGTATATCTAAAATCGCCAAATCATAGACATTGCTCTCTATATAATTTTCGACCTCTACCCCATTTTTAGCAGTGTGGATGGCTCCTATTTTCAATTTATGTATCTTGGATATTATTTGGAAAGTTTTAATCCACAGATTCTGTTTATAATCTATATTCTCGACAATCAAAATCTTAAGTTCTTTCATAAAATTAAATTTTGAATTTCAACTCAACAGAAGCTCCTCCCAAAAAAGCACTCTTATTTGAAACATCGAAAACACCACCCCTCCTTTCGAGTACTTGCTTGATTAATTGTAATTTAGATGGAAAGTCATTAGCGCTAATTTTATCTATAATATCAGCTTCGAATCCAGCACCATTATCTTCAAAGCTAATTTTCACAATGTTGGATTTTGAATCTACCATTTCTCCAATAATGCGAATTTTGAGATTCTCTTTTTCAGATCGATTATGACTAAATGAATTTCTAAGAATATTTATTGTGATAGAAGTGAGGTCTAGTTCTTGAATGGTAACCTCCTTGACTTCATCATTCAATTCTACATTTACATCTAACTCGCCAACAGAAGACCTTACAGCACTTACCCCTGCAAAAATAGACTCTGAAATAGTTCTACTGCTTGTATAATAATTGTGAAGATGACTTCTCAGGTTCATCATGGTTATATTCGATCTTCTTTCAAGTGAACTAATCTCACTCGACAGCTCGAGAAATTCCTGTTTTAGCAAACTATACGAATCTTCTGGAAACGAACTAGACTCAAATATCAGCTCACAATTCATAACACAATGTATAATGTTTGAAAGAGGCTGTTTGAAATCGTGAACAAAGTCTTCAAAAGCTCTAGTTGCCATAATATTAGACTCCCTACTCAAATCAACTTTAGAAGTCGCATCAACAATTGTTCCCTGAAGACCAACATGTCTAGTCTGAAACGTTATAAACAAAACAAAATAAGATTCATTATTATTTCGATCAACTTTTTTAATATTAAGATAATTCACCCCTTTTTTAGTTCGAGAATCGGCAAACGAAGACTGAGAATCTAGTATACTCTCTAATCCCTTCTCAAGCGAGCCGTGAGTCTCATTGCCAAAAGCATCATAAATCTCAAATTTCTGCTCTTTTAAAAAATCCATTAGCTTATACCCTCTAATAAAAACTCTATCACTATTCGGGGCAAAGACTTCCAGAAATCTATGAGACACACGTGTGAATTCTAACTTCTCATTAACACTAAAGCTTGGCTGAGCCATTTCGTCCATATCAAAAAAATAGTATGGGCGGAATACGGAGATTTTATTCTCTTTATTGCTTCTACGTGTTTCTAAATTCAGCTGAGCCAACACCATCCCCTTTATAAATTTCCTCGATAAAACTTCTGGCTCAAAAGCATATTCAATCAGCAATCTTGCCACCGGAGTTATATAATACCTTATGTCTCTTGAAGTCCCAGACCTGTTCACAAAATAGATCTTCTCCCCACCAGGACTATTACTTTGGGTTCGAATACCTGCATAAAGCTCATTGTTCAAAGGGTCTCGCAGATATTTCAGGTCATACGGAATTAAAATTGAAAATTTCAATAAATCACCCAACCTCCTAGTAAGGGTAGGGTTCTTTTTCCCATTCCTTATTCCAAAAATCGATATATTTTGGCCTGCACCTTTCTCGATGAGCATCAGCTTATCTCTTAATGCAGACAAACCATTTTTGATGTAATAGCCGTAAGCAATCTCAATATGCCCTACTTTAATTCCAGCCCGATCGAGCCTACTATTCGCATCATCCCGCAACTCATCATTACAATCTTGTTCCTGCCCTAAATGAAATGCTCTTAAAATAATAAGTAAGGCCAACCGATCATTCTTTCCTAGCTTTCCTAAATCCAAAGTCCTCCCATACAATGCATCCTGCCGAAGCCCACAAACAAGTACCGGAAATGCGCGCACCAACCACCTAAAATGATCATCGAAAAAACTTAAATCTTCATTCTCTTTAAAAAACTGATTCAAATCTTAAATATTTGATTGATTTAAAAATATCTTTTTAAATCAATCAAATATAGTTTATTTAACTCAAAATATACAGGAAGAGATAAAATTTAACAAACTTTACCAATTAAAATCATAACGATCAAATATTTAGACAAAGTTGACAAACGACATATAATCACCTGACAATTAAACAAGCACCCACGCAATTATTTTGATTAACCGTCCTTTTATGCAAAGCTCTCAATCCCTTGAGATTTGGACGTATGAGATAACCTCTGATCGGTATTTAGATTCATCATTTGTCAAATAGCACATGGCGCTATTAATTATAGTTGTTCAAAATAATCCCTCAAAAACGCTAATATTGTAGTAGCCATGGAGCAGGATCTATCGAAAGCCAAAAAATTCGGAACCTTTGGGGGTGTTTTTACACCTACCTTGCTTACCATTTTAGGGGTAATCATGTACCTCCGGATGGGATGGGTTGTGGGTAATGCCGGTTTATTGGGTGCTTGGCTTGTCATCATCATTTCCTTTTTAATCACGCTTTGTACGGCTCTATCCATGTCGGCCATTACTACCAATATCCGAATTGGAGCCGGTGGTGCGTACGCTATTATTTCGCAGTCCCTCGGTCTAGAAGTAGGTGGAAGCTTGGGCATCCCCAGATATATTTCTCAAGGATTAGCCGTAACCATGTATATCTTCGGTTTTCGGGAAGGTTGGTTGGGTATATTCCCAGATCACAACCCGTTTTTGATCGATATTTGTGTATTTGCAGGACTATTAACCATTGCCTACATAAGTGCCAACTTGGCTATTAAGATTCAGTACATCATCATGGTCATTATCATAGCCTCCTTGGTATCCGTGGTCTTGGCGGCTTACGATGGATCCATGGTCATTCCAACCAAAGAAGCCCTAAGTTGGGGTAGTTTTGAAGGTTCGCCAGAAAACGACTTTGAAGGTAGCAATTTCTGGTTGGTCTTTGCCGTCTTTTTCCCGGCTGCAACCGGAATTATGGCAGGTGCGAACATGTCCGGCGAACTTAAAGATCCTCGCAAAAGTATTCCGGTAGGGACGCTTTGGGCAATCGGAGTTAGCTTCGTTATCTATATGTTGTTGGCCTTTTGGCTGGCGCGATCTGCTACAGAACAGGAATTGGTTTCAAATTATAATATCATCATCGACAATGCCTACTTCGGCCCATTGATCATCGCCGGAATTCTAGGCGCCACATTTTCATCGGCATTGGCTTCCCTTGTTGGATCATCACGAATCCTATTTGCCATGGGTGAGCATCAGGTGTTACCAAAATCCCAATTTCTGGCTGGAAAGAGCGCCAACGGACAACCCAGAAACGCCATGATTGTCACAGGAATCCTGATTTTCGCCACCATGCTTCTTAGAAACCTGAATGCCGTAGCTCCCCTGGTTACGCTTTTCTTCTTGGTGACCTACGCCATGATCAATATCGTAGTCATCATAGAACAGAAATTGGGATTAATAAGCTACAGGCCCATTTTTAAAGTAAGGCGATGGATTCCGTGGTTGGGATTGATCTCATCGGTATTGGCCATGTTCATTATCAATCCTACCATAAGTTTGATAACCATCGGTATTGTTCTGGCGGTATACTGGTATTTATCCCGACAGAATTTGGAAACGCCTTTCGAGGACGTTCGATCCGGACTCTTTGTCTCCTTTGCAGAATGGGCCGCCAAACACACTTGGGGAATGAAAAAAATGCAGCAACGTGCCTGGAAACCCAATCTCATGGTTCCAGTACGTGATCTTACGGGAGCTCGGGGTAACTTCGATTTTTTGCACAGTATTTCGCATCCCAAAGGCTCGATAAAACTATTGGGGATAGAACCGGATTCCAATGACAGCACCATGCCTTCAGAACTGGAAAACTTGGCTCAAGCCTTTCGGGATAAGGATGTATTCTCTAGCTGGACCATCATAAACACCACCGAATTTGCCAAGGGTGTTAATTATGGGAATCAGGCGTTATTAGGTGCTTTCTTCAGACCCAATATTGTCTTTTTAAACCTCCAACAACATGATGATTACGAAACGGAATTACGTCCTGTAATTCGAGAATGCATTCGATTGGAGGTTGGTTGTTTGGTGTATCAGTCGCATCCAACCGCCTTATTGGGGCAACGCAATACCATCAATGTTTGGCTTAGTGATAGGAAGGACAATTGGAGTTTGGGTTGGGATATTGGTAACTTGGACCTTTCTACCCTTATTGCCTATAAACTGAAGAAAAATTGGAATGCCAAAATTCGATTGATTATGGTGATTGATGATGAAGCAGAACTTAAAAACGCCACCAACTTTCTGAATAAACTCACCGATCTTGCGCGTCTTCCCGATACCTTAAAGGAAGTCCATGTGGGTAATTTCAGGACCATTGTCACCCAAGCACCTCGAGCCGACCTAAACATCTTCGGCATGAATGCCGATCTACGTTTCGAGTTTGTGAAAGAGATGACCCAAAAAACCAATAGCTCGTGCCTGTTTGTAAAGGATTCTGGACACGAAAGTATTTTGGCTTAATTAGGCCTTCATTAGTTATAATATAAAAACCCGCCTTCCAAGGATGACGGGTATGGAGTTTTTTAAAAGTTCGAGGTTATCCCCCTTTATATTTTTTCGGACTTTTCGTTCAAACGAATCGTTTTTCTTTTGGAACCCTGCGTCAACTTCAAGGAATAACAAACCTCTGGTTCTTGTGAGCGTTTGTATGTAAGGATTTGTTTGCTTTTCACCACTTCCCATCCTGGAAACTGTTCCATTACTTTTCGATGAATCTTTTTCGGCAATACCATATTCGTATAGGTTTCTGAAGTGGAATATATTTCGCCATTTTTGTCGAAAGTGGCCTCAATATTTCCATTTTCCGATTTAAAAACAACCGTAAATAAATCTTGTCTTCTGTCGAATTCTTTCTGTTTACGAACATCCCAAGATGCCACTTGTTGCTGGAGTTCACCAATACTGGTTGATTCCGATTTTTGTTGTACGGCATTCATATAGTCTAAGTTCATCACCGAGGTGACTTCATTTCCGGGAGTGTTCTGGGCAAAACCAGCCACGGTGGCTGTTAGGAATGCCAAACTAAATAAGAGCGTTTTCATGATTGATACTATTTTTAATGTTAGATTATTTGTTGGACATGACAAATATTGTCCTACTTCACTACATTAAAAAAGGACATTGACCAGCTCCTTGATATTCTTGATCATCGCAAGTATTTCCGTACTTTAAGATGAGTTTATGACAAAGTATTCTTAAAAAAAACGGTTATCGCGTAAAGAATGTCGTTGATCAATTATCTTGTACCGTTGATACGATAATCTGTTAAAATTCTGTCTTTTACTATAGGTTTGTCTATAGGATTTACCCCTAAAAAGAAATGCAAAATCTTGAAACACACTGGTTTTTTAGGTATAAGTTGCACCATCTGGTTTTCTGGTCGGTGTACCACTATCTCTGGTGGTCTTTTTATATGAATAGTAGCATAACGGCTTTCGAATCCTTGGGAACACCCATTTACTTGACCAAGTTTCTTCTATTCGTACTGGTTCAAGCCGCTGGCGTCTACTTTTGCCTGTATTATCTCATTCCCAAGTTTCTAGAGAAAGGAAAAATACTGTCATTTCTATTATTGACTTTGATTACTGTGGTTTTCATGGCATTTGTTATCATGCTTGGTATTTATATGGCAACAGCATTGGCTGGAATGGATTATGGCGGGGCTTTCAAATATCATGTGGATTCAGTCACAACGGTATTTAAAAAAGATGCTTTCCCCTCTTCGGTTTCTTCCATGACCTTTGGGATAAGCATAAAATTGGCAAAGAACTGGCTCGATTCGAATAGACGAAGACAGGAATTGGAACGCGAAAAACTGGAATCCGAATTAAAATTCCTGAAATCACAGTTTAACCCCCATTTTCTGTTTAATACCATCAATTCCATTTTTGTACTCATCGATAAGAACTCTAAGTTGGCCAGCGAATCGCTTTCCCGATTTTCGGAGTTACTCCGTTATCAGCTATATGAATGTAATGAACCCCAGATTCCACTTTCCAAAGAGCTTCAATTCATCCAGAGTTTTTTAACATTAGAGCGACTTCGTTACGATGATCATGTGGAGATTAAAACCGAATTCCCAAAGACATACGACACCCAATGGACCATTGCTCCTTTCGTATTGATGCCCTTTATTGAAAACGCCTTTAAACATTTCCATCCCACCAAAGAGCATCCCAGTTGGGTGCATTTAAAACTTCATCTAGAAGGCGACCAGTTAAGTTTTGAAATCATCAATAGCAAGCCTCCTACTGGACCTTCGATCGTCGAAGTTGTCGATTACGGCGGCTTAGGACTTAAAAATGTACAACGCAGATTAGAATTGATCTATCCCAACGCACATGAGCTAAACATCTCGGATTCACTCAACACCTATAAAGTGTCACTGCGTATGACATTGGAAGCCGATACTCAGTCCATCCCAATTCCGAAAGCCATATGATACGCTGTGTAATTATAGACGATGAACCTTTGGCCAGAGAAGGTTTGGCAAACTACATTAAGGAAGTGGATTTCCTTTCCTTAGCCGGGCAAGGCGCCAATGCATTGGAGTTAAACAAATTGCTTTCCGATACAGAAGTGGATCTTATCTTTATGGACATCCAAATGCCCATTATTAGCGGTATAGAGTTTTTGAAAATTACACCCAATCTTCCTAAGGTGATTCTTACTACGGCCTATCCCAGTTATGCTTTGGAAGGTTTTGAATTGGATGTGGTAGATTATCTCTTGAAGCCAATTACCTTCAATCGCTTTTTAAAGGCAGTTACCAAGGCCTATAAACTTCATATTCCTTCCCCTATTACCTCTCCAATACATCCCGAAGCTTCTATCGAACAGGATTTCTTCTTTGTAAAGTGCGACAACCGATATGAAAAGATCTATTTCAACGATATTCTATTCGTACAGGCCCTTCAGAATTATGTTACTTTTTTCACTACTCAAGGTAAAATCGTTTCTCTGCTCCCCTTAAAACAAGCTGAAGGAAACTTAGAAAATCATGGTTTCATAAGGACACATAAATCCTATATCGTTTCCATTTCCAAAATTGATCGCATGGAATCGCACGAACTCACAATTGGCTCTCATAAAATCCCCATAGGGCGCAATTTCAGGAAAGAGGTAAAGGAGAAAGTGCTTGGCAATACGGTTTGGAGACAGGAACGGGGTTAGTTTCTGAAAATTAGTACAAACAAAAAAGCCTCCTCCTTCGCTGAAGCTTCGGCGGGCGGGTATACCAACGGATAAGCTCTTCATTTATCTTTCCATCATTTGACCAGCATACGGCAAATCCATCTAACTCCCTAATTTTCCGTATTTTCATAGTAGCGAAAATCAAGTAAAACCGATCAAAAGGCTCTTCATAAATGAAAAACATATATCTTCTCTTAATCGTTCTTTTTCTCGCAGGGTCCTGTAAGAAAAATGGTCCTTCCCCATCCTTTTTAGGTGTTGTTTCACTTGAGGTTACAGGAAAACCCCAGGCCGCCGCCCATTTTGAAAAAGGCTTATTGCTTTTGCATTCATTTGAATATGAGGATGCCAGAGAGGTTTTTAAAGAGGCCCAGTTGGCAGATCCGGAAATGGCTATGGCCTATTGGGGTGAAGCCATGACCCATAATCATAGCCTTTGGAGTGAGCAGGATTACGATAAGGCCTTGCCCATTATGGAAAAACTTGAAAAGCTGGACTATAAAGCGAACTGCACCCAGCTTGAAAAGGATCTAATTGAGGCCCTGAAAATATTATATACCAAAAAAACAGAAAAGTTGGATCGGGACGACAATTACTCGGCGTATATGGAGTCTCTACATCAAAAATATCCGGATAATCATGAAGTGGCTGCATTTTACGCCCTTTCACTACTCGGTTCAGTTTCTGAAGGACGTAATGAAGAAATTTATGAAAAGGGAGCTGTGATCGCCCAAGGGATTATTGCTGAGAATCCGAATCACCCTGGGGCTTTACACTACCTCATCCATTCCTATGACGACCCAAAGCATGCTTACATGGCCTTGGACGCTGCGAATGCATATGCAGTGGTTGCACCAGATGCCAGTCATGCCTTACACATGCCTTCACATATTTACGTTGCCATGGGGATGTGGGACGAAGTTGTATCTTCCAACATAGCCTCCTATAATGCGAGTCTGAGCAGAATGAAACGCAAGGGTCTCGACAACAATGCACGTGGATACCACGCCTTTCATTGGTTGGAATATGGCCATCTTCAGCAAGGAAATAAGGAAAAAGCGGCCGAAATGGTTTGGGAGATGCAACAATTCATGAGCGAATCGCCTTCTGCACGTTCCCGTGCCCACATGGTATTTTTAAAAGGCACCTATCTTGTGGAAACGGATGATTGGGATTCTACAATCGCAGACATTCCAGTTGAAACGGCAGACCTCAATGTTTCTGTTAGGTCGCAATACCATTTTCTAGAAGGAATGAAAGCTTTTAAGGATGCGAATTCAAATGCGTTGGACAGCTTAATTCTTGTAGCTCGGAATAACATTGACCGAGAAAAATTTGTTATAAAAGCAGGAAGCAGCAAACTGTGTTCTAACATTTCTAGGGCCGATGCCAACCAAATGGATATTACCCAATCTGAAGTAAGAATAGAGCAATTATTGGGCTTGGCGGCCTGGTTGAATGGCAATACAGAACAGACAGAAGCCCATTTATTAAAGTCTATCGAACTCTTCGAAGGAATGAGCTTCAGTTATGGCCCTCCGAAAATTCAAAAACCGGTTCGCGAACTATATGCCGACTGGCTTGTAGCTCAAGGAAGGATGGAAGAGGCCAAGGAGCAATATGAGCTTACCTTAAAGATTGGCCCCAGACGCCTTCGCCCCACCCAGGCTATTGAAAATATGTAGGGTTGGGTAAGGTATTTCAAAAGGCAGGAACCCTTCTTCGCTGAAGCTATGAAGGGTGATACAAAAAAAGCCTTCATCTTCGCTAGGGCTTCGATGGATGTGACACCCAGAAACAAAAAAAGCCCATCCAAACGGATAAGCTCTTCATTGGTTTATTTCTAAACCACTCGATGCATTTCTGCATCTCAACACAACTTCGTAATTCTGAACCAGATTCAGAATCTGTTGCGGTCTGGACGAGACTCGAACTCGCGACCCCCTGCGTGACAGGCAGGTATTCTAACCAACTGAACTACCAGACCAATTTTCTTATCTTTTTGCAAAGACCCTAGCAACAGCTAGGCGTAAAAGAAATTGTTACCACTTTGCTTTTTAAGGTGTGACCTTGATTGCAAAGGCGGATGCAAATATATCACGTCTTTTTTATTTCACAAACAATTTTCAGAAAAAAATGCGCCCCTATCCAAACTTCTGCCTTTCGACCAAATAGGTGGTCAAAATTTTATTGAATCCTTCATTAATATCGGCCTTCACATATTTAATTCGGTACTGCCCACATTTCAGCTCCAATTCCCCGAAATAGTCCTCTACAGCCTTTTGGTAATTCTCCTTAATGGTATCCGCATATAAATTGACATGCTCGCCTGTCTCCACATCGACAAAACGCTTGGGCCGATTCGAAAAATCGAAATACAATTCTTTTTGTCCATCATAGGTATGGAACAAAACCACTTCGTGCTTGTTGTACTTTAAATGCTGTAGCGCCTCAAACAATTGCTCTTCTTCCGTTTCGGTCTGAAACATATCGGTAAACAAAAACACCAAGGATCGGCGCTTCAGCTTTTCAGCAATTAAATGCAGGTGGGTGTAGGTTTTTGTTGTTATTTCCTTCCTTCTATTGGCTATGGCCTGATTCAATTGGGCCAAAAGCATATGATGGTGGCGTTCACTTCCTTTTTCCTGGGCATAGTAATCGTAAGCATTACTATAAATACTCATTCCTACCGCATCCCGTTGCCTCTTCAGCAAATTCATGATGGCAGCAATGGCCAAAGCCGAAAATCCAATTTTATTGAGGGAATCGATATGAAACTCCTTCAATTTCGGATAGTGCATGGAGCTACTGTTGTCTAAAATAAGATGACAGCGCAAATTGGTCTCTTCTTCGTACCGTTTGGTATACAGCTTATCGGTTTTGGCGTAGAGCTTCCAATCGATATGCTTAGTACTTTCCCCGTTGTTGTAGATTTTGTGCTCGGCAAACTCGGCCGAAAATCCGTGAAACGGACTTTTATGCAAACCAGAAATAAACCCTTCTACCACTTGTGTAGCCAGTAGTTCCAGGTTCTTAAACCCAGTGATTTCGTTTATTTCTTTTTCTATATTCATTTTTTCTGTGATACGTGATATGTGATACGTGATGGGTGATGGGTGACGATTTATACCGCCTTTTTCAATAAATAATTTCGCGTTCCTATTATCAATCCTCTAGATGAGTCAATCAATTTTTCTATCCTTTTATTTCTTTCAACGAAACCAAATCTTAATGCCAAATGGTATTGAGTTTCAACTTCAGACAAAGAGCCCATAGCAATACTTAGAAACCGTATAAATTCCTTATCACTCATTCTAGCGGCTCCTTCGGCAATATTGGAAGGAACGGATACCACTGCGCGTCTTATTTGACTTGTCAATCCAAATCTTTCATTATCAGGGAAGTTTTTAGTCAGATCATACACCACTTCTGCCAGCAACATACTTTTCTTCCACACCTCCATTTCCTTATGATCCATATCCTAAAATCCTCTAATCACCTCTCACTTTTCACCTTTCACTCCTCACCTTTCACTCCAAAACTCCATCCACAATACCGTACTCTACGCTTTCCTCAGCACCCATCCAGTGGTCACGGTTAAAATCCTTCATTACCTTATCAAAAGTCTGGCCACAGTTATCTGCCAAGATCTGTGCACTCAATTCTTTGGTCTTAATGATTTCTTGAGCGGTGATTTCAATATCACTAGCCGGTCCTCGGGCTCCGCCGCTGGGCTGATGGATCATTACCCGGGCATGCGGCTGAATGAACCTACGTCCCTTCTCCCCAGCCGAAAGCAGCAAACTTCCCATAGAAGCCGCCAATCCAGTACAAATGGTCGAAACGGGACTTTTTACCGCCTTAATGGTATCGTACATGGAAAATCCGGAGGTCACATATCCCCCTGGGCTATTAATGTATAACTTGATTTCTTCATTACTTAGGGAATCCAAGTACAACAAACGATCTACCACATGCTTGGCACTATCGTCGTCTACCATTCCCCATAAAAATATTTTTCGATCCTTTAAAAGGACATTGTCTATTTGATCCTGTACTTTATATACTTTTTCCATAGTAAAATTTACTGTCCCCTCGAGCGCAGTCGAGAGGTCTAAGATTCTAGCAAAAAGGTCTCGACTGCGCTCGACCTGACTGCCTACTAAAATAAGAAAAGGCTCCCAAAAGAGAGCCTTTATTCAAACTATTTTTCTTTTTCTAGTTTAAAAGTGAATCCAAAGCTTCGGCATACACATTCTTAGGAGCTACTCCTACCTGACGGCCTACCAACTCACCGTTATTGAAAACCAATACAGTTGGGATGTTACGCACACCAAACTTAGCAGCAAACTCCTGATTTGCATCTACATCTACCTTTCCTACCACTGCTTTTCCTTCGTACTCGTTGCTCAACTCGTCGATTACAGGTCCTACCATGCGACAAGGTCCACACCAAGCAGCCCAAAAGTCTACCATCACTGGTTTGTCACTCTTTAACACAGTTTCTTCAAATGTTGCATCCGTTATTTCTAAAGCCATTGTCTTAATATATTTAAAGGTTACGCAAAAGTAGTCAAATTTTATTCCAAAACTTACAACGGAAGCATAGCTTTGACTAATTGGCAGATTGTTTTTATCTATAGTTTGGCGGGTCCCTTCCTGCCTTCGCTAAGGCTCCGACAGACAGGGCCGGGCTGTCCGCTGTATCCCTGTAGTGAGGAACTCTACTACAGGGGATGCCGCTCCCATCCCTCCCCGGAGAAATTCGCTACCTTTAAAGCAAACATCAATCTATATGGCAACAGCAGGCTACTCTGGAACTCCATTGGCAAAAAAACTGGGCATAAAACCGGGATTCTCCCTTTACGTACACAACGAGCCGCTTCCCTACGCCTCCTTGTTTGATGATTTACCGGAAGATATCACCTTTCCAAAACAGCCCATACCAGAATCCTTGGATTTTGCCCATGCCTTTTGTACCACCTTTAACGAATTGGAAGAAGCCGCCAACACTATTATTCCGCTACTTAAGAAAACCGGAATGCTATGGATGAGCTGGCCCAAAGGAAGTTCTAAAATTCCATCAGAAATAAATCGGGAAAGTGTTAGAGATCATTTGCTTGCTGCCGGATTAGTGGACACAAAAGTATGTGCTGTAAACGAAGATTGGAGCGGACTTAAATTCGTATACCGTCTAAAGGATCGCTAATTCAGCTTGTAAGACACTTCTTGTTCCTTCAATTCGTCCAGCAACTCCTTGCTAATGGCCACTTTGGTCTTTCGGCTGGGCATGTTCAACTTCACTTTTTCCTTCATATCATACATGGTAAAATGAAGCTGCTTGTCGCCCTTGTGGGTTCGGAATAAGTCTTTCAACAAAGCAATTCGCTTTTCGGCCAATTCATCGATTTGCATTTGTATGGTCAACTTTCTAGCCTGTTGCTCCATTACATCATGCAGCATCGTAAAATTATTGTACTGCATACGAGGATCACCTTTCTTGCCAGTATCTCGATTTACCCAACCTTCCTTTACAAATACGCGGGCATAGATAAATGAATTGGGCACCAAGAAATGGCGCCATTTTAGGTATTCCTCCCCAAAAATCTTGAACTCGTAACTATCGTCATAATCTTCCACCGTGAAAATAGCCCAACCTTTTCCCTGCTTGCTTTCCCGGTGCTGTACTTCAGAAACAATTCCACCGAAACATACTTCACGGTTCACGAAACGCTCCATTTCATGGAAATCGGACACCTTTACGTTGCAGAAATTCTCTACTTCCGTCTTAAAGTCATCCAAAGGATGCCCCGAAATATAGATT
This sequence comes from Aureisphaera galaxeae, assembly GCF_028561275.1. GTDB lineage: Bacteria > Bacteroidota > Bacteroidia > Flavobacteriales > Flavobacteriaceae > Aureisphaera > Aureisphaera galaxeae. The sequence goes on along the minus strand of NZ_JAQQTF010000002.1, from coordinate 495,132 downwards.
CCGACTACTTCCTTCTCCTGCTTCAATTTCTTCATAGTGCCCCATTCTTCGCATGGAGGCACTTGGGGTTCGGGAATTTGCACCTCACTGGCATCTCCAAACAAGCTCACTTGGCTCGAATTCTGGGTTTCTTGATATTTTGCCGCATAGCGCAAGACCTTTTCAAAAAACAATACTCCATCCCCTTCATCGTGCATATACTGCGCCCTATGTGTTCCAAAACTGTCAAAACCACCTGCCAATACGAGGTTTTCAAATGCTTTTTTATTCGCAGCCCTAAGATCGATGCGTTTGGACAAATCGAAAATGGACTTGTACTTGCCATCCTTACGATGTTCTACAATAGTAGCCACGGCATTTCCACCCACTCCTTTAATAGCGCCCATACCAAATCGGACGGCACCTTCATCATTCACGGTAAACTTATAGAAAGATTCATTTACGTCCGGCCCCAATACATCCAATCCCATGCGCTTACACTCTTCCATAAAGAAAGTAACCTGCTTAATATCGTTCATATTGTTAGATAGCACCGCCGCCATATATTCGGCAGGATAATGTGCCTTTAAATAGGCCGTCTGATAGGCAATCCAAGCATAACAGGTAGAGTGCGACTTGTTAAAGGCGTAACTCGCAAAGGCTTCCCAGTCTTTCCAAATCTTTTCCAACACCTCGGCAGGATGGCCGTTCTTTTCGGCCTGCTCAATGAATTTAGGCTTCATCTTATCCAGTACAGCCTTCTGTTTTTTCCCCATGGCCTTACGCAAGACATCGGCTTCACCCTTGGTAAAGTTTGCCAGTTTTTGCGACAGCAACATCACCTGCTCCTGATATACTGTAATTCCGTAGGTCTCCTTCAAATATTCCTCCATGGCCGGCAAATCATAAGAAATCTCCTCCACGCCGTGCTTTCTACGAATAAAACTTGGAATGTATTCCATAGGACCCGGGCGGTACAAGGCATTCATGGCGATGAGATCCGCAAAGACCGTCGGCTTTAGGTCCTTCATGTGCTTCTGCATTCCAGGGGATTCGTACTGGAATATCCCTACCGTCTCCCCACGTTGGAACAATTCATAGGTTTTCTCATCATCCAACGGGAAATTATCGGGATCTAATTCCACTCCATGTTTATGCCAAACAATCTTCACCGTATCCTTGATAAGGGTCAGGGTCTTCAACCCTAAGAAATCCATCTTCAGTAGTCCAGCACTTTCCACAACCGAGTTATCGAACTGGGTTACGTACAGATTAGAATCTTTGGCTGTAGCTACAGGTACAAAATTGGTGATATCATCGGGCGTAATGATCACCCCACAGGCATGGATTCCTGTATTGCGAACGGATCCTTCCAGAATCTTTGCCTGATTAATTGTGTCCGCTTCTAAATCGCTTCCTTCAGATAGATTGAGCAACTCATTCACCTTAGGCAATTCATCACTCCTGAACTTACTCCGCAAGGTTTTTTCGTCCATGGCGAAGATCTTGTTCAATTTGGTCATATTCGGAATGAGCTTCGCAATACGATCGGCATCATTCAAAGGAAGATCCAGTACCCGAGCCGTATCCCGAATGGAGGATTTGGCCGCCATGGTACCGTAAGTAATAATCTGGGCTACTTGGTTTTCCCCATACTTATTAATTACATAGTCCATAACTTTACCACGACCTTCATCATCAAAATCGATATCGATATCGGGCATGCTCACACGATCTGGATTCAGGAAACGCTCAAAAAGGAGGTCGTACTCGATCGGGTCTATATTCGTAATCCCCAAACAATAGGCCACGGCGCTTCCCGCAGCAGAACCCCTTCCGGGTCCTACGGAAACACCCATATTTCTGGCTTCCCTAATAAAGTCTTCAGTAATGAGGAAGTATCCCGGATATCCTGTATTGGCAATTACGTCTAACTCAAAGTCCAAACGCTCCTTAATTTCATCGGTAAGCTCCTCATATCGACGCTTGGCTCCTTCATAAGTAATATGGCGCAAATAAGCATTCTCACCACGTTTGCCGCCATCCTCTTTGTCCATAGGATCCTGAAACTCTTCGGGAATATCGAATGCTGGAAGTAAAACCTCCCTTGCCAAGGAAAATGGCTCTACTTTATCTATAATTTCTGAAATGTTCGCTATCGCTTCAGGAAGGTCTTGGAATAACTTCTTTACCTCTTCCTGACTCTTAAAATAGTATTCCTGATTGGGCAATCCGTAACGATAACCGCGCCCCCTTCCAATAGGTGTAGCTTGTTTCTCACCATCCTTTACACACAACAAAATATCGTGGGCATTTGCATCTTCCTTGGATATATAATAGGTATTGTTACAGGCTACGAGTTTTATATCATGTTTTTTCGAAAACTCTATCAGGGTTCCGTTCACGCGTTGTTCGTCCTCCTGATTGTGCCGCATGATTTCTATGTACAGGTCCTCCCCGAAAGTCTCTTTCCACCACAAAAGGGCTTCTTCGGCTTGTTTTTCACCAATGTTCAGAACCTTTGAAGGCACTTCCCCATACAGACTTCCAGTGAGTACTATGATGTCCTCCTTGTACTGTTCTATGACCTCTTTATCGATCCTAGGGACATAATAAAACCCTTGGGTGTAGGCAATGGACGCCATTTTGGCCAAATTGTGATAACCTCTCTTGTTCTTGGCCAACATCACAATCTGATACCCGTTGTCCTTTACGGTTTTGTCATCGTGCTTTTCGCAGACGAAAAACTCACATCCCACTATGGCCTTAATGGCTTTGTGCTCTTCGCCTTCTTCTAAGGACTTATTATAATCGTTTACAGCTTTGGTAAAATGAAACGCCCCCATCATATTTCCCGTATCGGTTAAGGCGACAGCGGGCATCCCATCGGCAATGGCTGCATTTACCAAATCTTTGGTTGCCGAAGTCGATTGTAGTATGGAGAACTGCGAATGATTGTGTAAATGTGCGAACGGCAGGTCCTGGAGCGTTGCAATGTTCTCCTCTATCTCTTCGGAAGAGATTTCGGTGGTTTGGGTTTGTGACTCCAGTGACTTTCGAATTTCATCGGAAGCCGCTTTTAAGTTGATATGTTTTAGCCCGATGAACGCTATGGGCTGTGGATTCTCCTTGGAGAATGTCTCAAAATAATCGGGAGCAACATCCAACTCCTCTTCCGTAAAAATGCGCCTTCTTACCAATTCCAAGAAACAACGGGTCGTAGCTTCTACGTCTGCCGTTGCATTGTGTGCTTCAGAAAATGGTACATCGAACAGAAATTGGTGCAGTTCTGTAAGGGTGGGAAGTTTAAATTTTCCTCCTCGTCCTCCCGGAATCTGACAAAGTTGTGCCGTGGTCTCCGTACAGGTGTCCAATACGGGCATATTGGGCATAGGGTTATCCATTCCCAATCGGTAAAATTCACAACCCATGATATTCACGTCGAACCCTACATTCTGCCCTACAATATATGTTGCTTGGGACAAGGCTTCTATAAAACGTTCGGAAGCCTCTCTTAACGGAACTCCTCTTTCTCGAGCCAAATCGGTAGAAATTCCATGGATTCGCTCACTATCATAAGGAATGTCGAATCCGTCGGGCTGTATTAAATAATCCTCATGCGAAACTACCCTTCCCATATCGTCATGCAATTGCCATGCAATTTGGATACATCTAGGCCAGTTATCGGTGTCGGTTACAGGGGCATTGTAGTTTTTGGGTAACCCCGTAGTTTCGGTATCGAAAATTAAATACATAAGGACTTTCGTGAATAGGTAAAAGTAAGAAATAAAGCCCTTATGGGATTCTGAAAGTTGTACACAAAACCCCTTCAGTTATAAACAAAAAAAACCGGGCAAATGCCCGGTTTCTTCAATTTGCTATAAGTGTTTAATAGTTTACCCTTGTATTCCCCATAGTGACTTCCACTCCGCCTGCTGTAACGAAAGAGAAAAACACTCGGGCCTGTCGGGTAGTAGTGTTGTTAAAATTAATGGATATAAGTCCAGATACCGCCGGGTCTTCCGTACCATCTGTGGTAAGAGAAGCGGAGAATCCTTCGGTAGGAAGATTATAGTTTCCAGATACTCCGTCGAACGGAATGATCACTTTAATAATCTGTCCTCCTTGAAAACCTTCTATCTTAATGATGTCATTTTCCAACGTAGCAATAACGGTATTGGCGTCATAATCTAACGCTCCTACCCTTGCGCTCATGGTTCCATCGGAAGCTTGTGGATCAATATCCCCTCCAGGTAATCCTCCTTCCAAGAAGGAGACCTTGAAGAATACACCTTTATCCACAGTAATAGTATCTATCCCTTCTTGAATGGCCGTAAAAGTGAATTTACCGGTAAGCCAACCGCAGGAAATACAGCGATCTGTTAGTGTAATTTCACCAGAACCGTAGGGAGATGTTGTATATACATTTCCGAAGGGATCTTCATATGTTGCATAACTTGGAGAACCTTCTCCTAGCGGATACGTCAATAATTGTCCACTTCGTAAATGAAGTGTCAATTTCTCATCTTGGGTAACACCCTGAATGGTATAGGTACCATCCACGTTCTTTTGAGCCCGTACATCAGCGGCTTTGTAGAAAAAATCTTCCATCTGACCTTGAAGAGCGGGGCTGTTGTCTTCGGTAGTTTCACATCCTGCCATAAACGCAGTTGCTACTAATACTACTAGTAGAATTAGTCTTCTCATGGTATTTTTGCATAAATAGGTTGTAACAAATATAAAATAAAAGTTCGATCTACCTAATTTTAAAGTAAAATAATGGTATCTTTGCGCACTCAAATTAAAACCGAGGTCGTGTACCTCAAAAATTAATTATTATGCCTGTAAAGATCAGATTACAAAGACACGGTAAGAAAGGAAAGCCTTTTTACTGGATCGTAGCGGCAGACAGTCGCGCAAAAAGAGATGGTAAATTCCTAGAGAAATTAGGTACTTACAATCCCAATGTAAACCCAGCCCAAATCAACCTTAACATAGACGGTGCCGTACAATGGCTTCAGAATGGAGCTCAGCCTACAGATACCGCAAGAGCTATCCTTTCATACAAAGGAGCTATGCTTAAGAAGCACTTGGCAGAAGGTGTGAGAAAGGGTGCTTTGACCGAAGAGCAAGCGGAAGAGAAATTCAATGCTTGGTTAGAGGAGAAAGGAAAAGCGGTAGATGCCAAAAAAGGAAAATTGGCGGATGCTAAGGCAAAAGCGAAAGCCGAAGCTTTAGAAGCTGAAAAAGCAGTAAACGAAGCTCGTATCGCTGCTAACAACCCAGAGCCAGAAGTAGAAGAGGCTCCGGCAGAAGAAGCAGTGGAAGCTGCTACCGAAGAAGCTCCTGCAGCAGCAACTGAAGAGGCTGCTAAAGAGGAGGAGTAAATCCTTTACGATGCAAAAGAAGGATTGTTTCTTCGTTGGCAAAATCGTAAAAAAATACAGTTTTAAGGGAGAGTTATTGGTAAAATTAGATACCGACGATCCCGAACAGTTTTTAAAAATGGAATCTGTTTTTGTTGAAACCAACAAAAATTTGATTCCATTTTTTATAGAACAACTTTCCCTACACAAAAGCAGCTTACTGCGTATAAAGTTTGAAGAAGTGGAAACCGAAGCGAACGCGGAAGCCTTATTGGGAAAAGAACTGTTTCTCCCTTTGAATTTGCTTCCCAAATTAACCGGGAATAAGTTTTACTACCATGAAATCATTGGATTTACGGCTACGGATGTGAATTTCGGGGAGTTGGGAGAAATTATCGGGGTAAATGATGCTACCTCACAACATTTGTTGGAAATAGACCACAAGGGAAAAGAAGTACTTATTCCCATTAACGACGATATCATCAAAGAAGTAGATCGAGCAAACAAAAAGATGGTATTGGAAGCACCCGAAGGACTTATAGAACTCTACCTATAATGAGTGTTCCCTTTCAATTCAAGGAATTTACTGTGGCCCAAGACCGATGTGCTATGAAGATTGGCACCGACGGTGTCCTATTGGGGGCTTGGGCTTCTCTGGAACACGCTCCCGATAGCATCCTTGATGTAGGTGCAGGAACTGGTGTGATAGCGCTACAATTGGCACAGCGCAGTGTTGCAGAAGTTATTGATGCCATCGAAATAGATGACGATGCTTACGAACAGTGTTCGGAAAACTTCGAAAATTCTCCTTGGGGGGATCGGTTGTTCTGTTATCATGCCTCTGTTCAGGAATTCGCAAGCGAAATGGACGACAGTTACGATCTTATTATTTCCAACCCTCCTTTTTATTCGGAAGACTACAAAAGCAATGATGATTCCAGAAACACAGCACGGTTTGCAGACGCCCTTCCTTTTCAGCATTTAATCGTTTGCGCAGCTCATTTACTATCCGAAAAGGGCCGTTTCGCGGTTGTGCTTCCTAGAAAAGAGGAATCATCCTTTGTTTCACTAGCCAAAGAACATGGTTTACACCCCAACCGAATTTGCCGTGTGAAAGGCACCTCCACTTCCGAAGAAAAAAGAAGCCTAATCGAGTTTTCATTTCAGCCTTCGGAAATCGTTCATGAACATCTTACCATAGAAATAGAGCGACACCAATATACTCCTGAATACGTGGAATTGGTCAAGGATTTTTATCTGAAAATGTAGTTAAAAGCTTCTCAACAAAGGACGTGTAAGACAGGTAGGACCACCGCCTCCCTTAACACTAATATGCTCTCCTTTGTATAACATTACCTCGCAACCCGCATCTAACAAGGCTTGCGTAGTCTTAGGGTTTCCTTCTACCATAACACATTTTCTAGGAGCCAATGCTAATACATTGCATCCCATGGCTTCAAACTCATCGTCTGGAACCTCAACTAGATGTATTCCCCGTTCAAGGAGTTCATTTCTAAATGAAATAGGCATTAAGGGAGAATAAACAACCGCCAAATCCTTATCCACCGGACTTAAAACGGACATAAGATGAAAAACATCCTCCGGGCCTTTATAGTGGGGCATTTCAGCCACCAAAACAGTAATCCCTTTAGGCTCTAGGAGTCCCTTAAGCTGTGAAATCCATGCACTATTGGTTCTATAGGTAAGCCCCACGGCCAGCGTCCTCTTGTCCAACCAAGCCACATCGCCGCCCTCTAAAGTGCCAGGTGCCTCGATTTCTCCGAGGATTGGGATCTTCTTTTCCAGATAGGTCTGTTTCTGTGAGTTCGGCTCATTTCTTCTGTCCCATTTACCCATATTGCAAATGATCATTCCGTAGTCTGTAGCTATAGCCGCATCCCTACAATAAATGGAATCGATAGTCACTGCATGATCCTTCGGAAAATGCAACATTTCGACTCCATTATTAGAAAGTATAGCTTCAAAAGATTCGTATTCGGCAAGAGCTTCATTGAAATCGGGCTGGGACAAGTAGTTTAGTTCGTTCCACTGCTTCTCTAATAGCTCATTAGAAACAAACGCATTCGCTGCGGGTTTAATGAACACAGAATTAAGTTTTAAGTATTCTGAATGATGTGTTTCTTTCATGGATTATTTTTTTGGTTCCATTTCATGAGGACATATAGGGGAACCCCCATTAACAACAATAGGAAACCATAAAAAACGGTATCACTTCCCGATCCGTATATGGCCCAAATGGAATACGCGAATGCTAAGGCAGATAGCACTATCGCATATAGTTTCTCATGCACCTGAAACTTTTTTTCAATTTTCACCAAAGCATAGGATGCCGCCGTAAATAAATAAGGGACAAGGCAGCACAAGGTGGTGAGCAAAACCATGAATTCGAATTGCTGTACCAAGCCCTCGGTATAATTCATTAACATGACCAAAGAAGACAAAACACTTCCTATGATCAATCCCACAATAGGAACCCCTTTTTTGTTTTCCTTTCTAAATACTCTTGGGAATAATTGATCTTTTGAGGATGCCATGGGAATCTGCCCCATGATCAAAATCCAGCCGTTCAAAGCCCCAATAGCAGCAATTCCGGCTCCTGCGGCTACAAAATAACCAGCATATTCCCCGCCTATTTGTTTCGCAGCCTCGGCAAAGGGTGCTGGGGAATTCGCTAAGGTGTCCAGAGGTAAAATTCCAAAGAGCACGACGGTTCCCGAGATATACACCAAGGTTACAATGAGTGTTCCCAACATAGTGGCCTTCGGTATGGTTTTCTGGGGTTCATGAACATTTGCAGCGGGAATGGTTGCGCTTTCCAATCCTAAAAAGGCAAACAGCGTAAGAGTAGCCACGGCGGAAAGTGCCGAAAAGGTACTTTCGCCAGATTCATTGAAAGATGGGAAATGGGCACTATTGAAAAAGAAAATCCCTACCACTATTACGAAAAACAGGGGCAATAATTTTAACACGGTTGTGACTACTTGAATTTTCCCGGATTCCTTTATTCCCAAGGAATTGATCCAAGTGAAGAACCAAATAAAAGCCAATCCCAAACTAATGGAGTATACGGGCGTGGTTTCTAGCACGGGAAAAAAGAAACTCAAGGCACTCACAATGGCTATCGCGATAGCTCCATTTGTGATCCATATGGAAACCCAATAGCCCCAAGCGACTAAAAATCCTATGAAATCGCCAAAACCAGCCCTCGCATACGCATAAGGACCACCGCTTTTATTCACAATTAGCTTACTGAAATTGCTAAACACCTTGGCCAAAACCAATGAACCTGCTGCCGTAAATATCCATCCCACAAGACTAATACTACCATAGGAGGCCAACGTAGCAGGCAACACAAATATCCCGGAACCAATCATATTTCCGACCACTAGGGCAGTCGTAATGATGAGTCCAATTTTTTGCGGTTCCTTGCCCATAGGCTACCTATGAAAGAGTCTTATTTTTTAATTACTTACATTTAAGGAATGCTAAATATACATTTATTAGCTACATGAAAGGTACATTTCACATTCATCCAGATATCACCAAAGCCGAAACACTCCCAGCATCTTTCTATAGGGATCAGGAGGTTTTTGATGCCATTAAGGAAAAGATTTTCTTGAAATCCTGGCAATGGATTGGGGATGAAGACTTGGTTCAATTACCCCAATCGGTATATCCGTTTGTGCTATTGGAAAATTACCTAACAGAGCCTCTCCTCCTCACTAGAAATGAAGACGACCATATTAGTTGCCTAACAAACGTCTGTACCCATAGAGGGAATTTGGTTGCCCTGCACCCCGGAAAATCGAAGCGACTCATCTGCATGTACCATGGCAGACGCTTTGATCTTGACGGAACGTTTGAAAGCATGCCAGAGTTCGAGGAAGCTGAGGATTTCCCTAGACCTTGCGACAATCTTCATAGATTTCCACTAGAAAAATGGGGGCCTTTCCTTTTTGTAGGCCTGGATACCCGTATCGACTTTACTTCGGTTATTGAAAAAATGAATGAACGGGTCGGTTTCTTGCCGCTTCATGAGTTTAAATTGAACGAAGTACTTTGCAAGGATTTTCTAGTACACGCGCATTGGGCCTTGTACTGCGACAACTATCTGGAAGGTTTTCATATTCCCTTCGTCCATGAGGGATTGAGCAAGGCATTGGATTACGGAAGCTATACCACCGAAGTATACGATTATTGCAACCTTCAGATAGGGTATACCAACGAAGCCACCGAAGTTTTCGACTTGCCTGAAGGGCATATCGACTATGGAAAGAACGTTGCGGCTTATTACTATTGGGTTTTTCCCAATATGATGTTCAATTTTTACCCGTGGGGCCTTTCTGTCAATGTGGTAAAACCCATCGATATAAATAGAACCAAGGTCTCATTTATTTCCTATGTGTACGATCCATCAAAACTGGACAAGGGGGCTGGAAGTGCCTTGGAAAAAGTGGAGCGTGAAGATGAGTTTGTAGTAGAAAATGTACAGAAAGGGGTGAACTCTACATTTTACAAAGCGGGACGCTTTTCTCCGAAACGTGAAAAAGGGGTACACCACTTTCATAGATTATTGGCCGAATTCCTGAACCAATAATTTGTAATTTCTTCAAATATTTCGCTTTAAATAAATGCGTTATTCATCTGCAATAACTAAATTTGACGACCAAAAATTTAATCAGATGAAGCCTGACTTATTCGAAGCGCCAGATTACTACTTACTGGACGATCTTTTAACCGAAGAACACAAGTTAATTCGTGATGCTGCCCGTGCTTGGGTAAAGCGTGATGTTTCCCCTATCATTGAAGATGCTGCCCAAAAAGCGGAATTTCCAAAATCCATCATTCCCGGCTTAGCCGAAATCGGTGCTTTTGGCCCCTATATTCCGGTAGAGTATGGAGGTGCAGGATTGGATCAGATTTCCTATGGATTGATCATGCAGGAGATTGAAAGAGGGGACAGTGGGGTTAGATCTACGGCTTCTGTACAATCTTCTTTGGTGATGTACCCTATTTGGAAATACGGAACCGAAGAGCAACGCAACAAATACCTTCCCAAGTTAGCTACAGGTGAATGGATGGGGTCCTTCGGACTTACCGAACCAGATTTTGGAAGTAACCCTGCCGGTATGGTCACAAACTATAAGGATATGGGCGACCACTATCTTTTGAATGGTGCAAAACTATGGATTTCCAACTCTCCTTTCTGTGACGTTGCCGTGGTTTGGGCTAAAAATGAAGAAGGACGTATTCATGGATTGGTAGTGGAACGCGGGATGGAAGGATTCAGCACTCCAGAAACACATAATAAATGGTCACTGCGTGCGAGTGCTACTGGAGAATTGATCTTTCAAGACGTAAAAGTTCCCAAAGAAAACCTATTGCCCAACAAATCTGGATTGGGAGCTCCTCTAGGGTGTTTGGATTCTGCCCGTTATGGAATTGCTTGGGGAGCCATTGGAGCCGCTATGGATTGTTACGATACCGCGCTTCGATACGCTAAGGAACGTATCCAATTTGGTAAGCCCATTGCTGCTTTCCAATTGCAACAGAAAAAATTAGCCGAGATGATTACCGAAATTACTAAGGCGCAATTGTTGGCTTTTCGTTTGGGGCAATTAAAAAATGAAGGCCGAGCTACTTCTGCTCAAATCTCCATGGCTAAACGAAACAACGTGGACATGGCCATTAAAATAGCCCGTGAGGCAAGACAGATTTTGGGTGGAATGGGAATTACTGGCGAATACAGCATTATGCGCCACATGATGAACTTGGAAAGTGTGATCACTTATGAAGGAACGCACGATATCCACCTATTGATTACTGGCTTGGATATTACTGGGCACAACGCTTTCAAATAATTTACATCTCTATAAAAAGAAAGGCTCCCAATTGGGGGCCTTTTTTATTACGGTAGTTTGCAGAAGCAATCGCATATTGTATCTTTAAACAAACAAAAATCTCCCATGTCATCAAGAAAAAGGATCTCCAAAGCTTACCAAACTGCCCCTAGGATTTCTTTTAATGACGACTCCAAGTTTATCATATTTAGCGATTGCCATAGAGGCGATAATAGCTTTGCCGATGATTTTGCCAACAATAGGAACATCTACTTTCACGCGCTTCAGCATTACTATAACGAAGGCTTCACCTATTGCGAATTAGGCGACGGTGACGAACTGTGGGAGAATACAGACTTTAAAGCGATCTTGGAAGCGCATAAAAATGTCTTCGAACTCATGCAAAAGTTCTTTCAGGAAGATCGACTTCATCGCTTGCTAGGGAACCACGACATGGTGTATAAAAGGGAGAGCTACGTAAAAAAACACCTCTACACTTATTTTAATAAGATAACGGGCAAAGAAGATCCCTTGTTCCCCAATATTATTTTTACTGAAGGCTTGGTGTTGCAACACGAGGAAAGTGGACAGGAAATCTTTATGCTTCATGGCCATCAGGCTGATTGGATGAATTACCACGGGTGGAAATTCAATCGTTTTATGGTGCTTGCACTATGGCGTCAATTACAGATTTTTGGTATTGGAGACCCTACCAGTCCCGCCAAGAATTATCGTGAACTGATCAAAGTGGAAAAACGTTTAAAACGTTGGATCATAGAAAACGACAACCTCATCACCATAGCCGGCCACACCCACAGACCTCGATTTCCTGAACCGCATGAAATCCCCTTGTTTAATGACGGAAGCTGTGTACACCCAAGAAGTATTACCGGTATTGAAATTGAAAAAGGCACCATCTCATTGATCAAGTGGCAGATCGCCACCACACCAGATGGTACCTTAAAAGTCATTAGAAAATTATTGGAGGGACCTCAAAAACTAGCGGATTATCAAGCTAATTAAATAGGTTCAGAGTAGTACCAGCATCCTTTTCGGTAATGGTTACCAACAGCTTTCTCATCCCTAACTTCGTCCTTTTATACACCTTGGTACCGACAGTCCATCGTTCTTTTTTAGTCGCTCCAGGCATCATGGGAAATCCATAACTAAAAGAACTCCCGTCCTTTTTAGGACCTATGACTACAAAGTTGTGTCGGTTCCACGAATTGTTCTTAATCTTGAAGGAAATATAGTCGGCATTCACGTAGGTTGCCTCATTTTTCTTGCTCAGGACCTTTTTCGTGTCACCCTTCATGGATTTGGGTTCCCCAATGAGTTCCAACCGAGCATCGTCGCTCAACGTACTGGTTAGTGTTTCTGTGGCGTTGACGATGGCCTTCCCCCTTCCCCAAATATTGAGATTAACCTCATTTGCCGCTAGCTGGGAAGCATCTATTTCCCCATTTTCAGCTCCAAAGGATACCTTGTTCACCTTCCCGATGGCGATCACCTTACCCAACAAGACCGTAATGTTTAGGTTATCGGAAAATACATTTTCAATAAGGACGGTTTCATGTACTCCGACCTGTAAGCGCTTTAAGTTGGGGGCACCCATGGTAATCTCAATGTCTTGTGAGGGTTGAATCCATTCCGTCTGTGTCAGCTTCATAGTACCATCTACCACCTCGGTATCAATTAAAGGGATTAGGTTACTATCTCCTGTGATCGTAATAAATTCTGAGCTTGCGGAAGCGTCAATTTCTACCCTGGCATATAGACCCATTTCGAGGGCTGTAAGGTTTCCTTCCGTTGGCAATGTAACGGTAGTGATCTGTTGGTTTCCTTTTACTTGGGCGAAGGCCGTCATCCCGACGAAACAAAGCCCTATGAATAATTGATTCATTTTGTTTGATATATTAAGCATTGCGAGTGATATATTTTGAAATGAGATAATCTGCCCCAAATCGACCGGAGCCTAGGTACAGATGATAGATTGAGATCCAAAGGAATCCCATCGCTGGCAGCATGCCCCAAGTTCCTTCGCCCCATTTCTGAAAGATGATGGCAACGAGCATGGTACACATGATTAAAAAGGAGAAGATCCTAGTCTTAAGCCCGAAAGCCAAGAACAATCCTCCTACAGCTTCACTGAAAGCTCCCATCCATGCAAAAAACACGGGGAACATTTCGAAAAGGCCTCCATAGGCAGCGACATCTTTCGGAAACCAATCTACCACTTCGAAAAAAGAGAGGTTCTTATCCTGTGGTGTCCAAGGCATCCCAAATTTGCTGGCTCCAAAATCGATGGCCAATAGCATCCCACATATGAATCGAGCGAAAGCAAATGTTAAGTCGGCGATCCAGTGTTTCTGAAGCGTGGGTGCAATGATTTTATGAATTACTTTTTTCATCGTGTTTGTTTTTTTGGTTCGATGGTTCAAAATTGAAAAACAAGCACGACCTGTGCGCTTCAAATAGTATAGAGCCGTCTCAAATACGATTTGAGCCGTCCCAAAACATCATAAAATCGGCGTTATAGGGAGGAAAGGTATTGAGTAGGAGATTGTTCGGTGAGTTTTTTGAACACCCGGTTAAAAGTAGCTTTGGAATTGAATCCACATTCATAGGCTATTCCTAGAAGGGATAACTGTTCGTGTTTTCCTTCAGAAAGTTTTTCTTTGAAAGCTTCTACGCGATAGGCATTCACAAAGTCATTGAAGTTTTTATTGAACCCTACATTGATCACTTCCGAAAGTTCTGCCCTGTTCATAGAAAGTGCTTCGGATAAGTTCACCAGATTCAGTTCTGGATTGAGATAGGGTTTTTCATTCTGAAAATACTCCTCAATATTAATCACTTTTTCCTTCAAACTGGCAACCAACTCTTTTGGTTTTTCGGAAACACCCATTTCTTTTGAAAGCAGTGCTTTACTTCCATCGAATTGAAGGCCTTTCAACTTACCGGTATCGGTAAAGTATCCCTTTACGCCGATGTAGATAATCGCTAACGCATTAAAGAAGTGCAACCACCATTTCTGAGTCCAGCTCAACTCTGTTATCGCCAAATTTACTATGGTTTGTCCTATGTCGTACAAAAACAATAAGGCATAAATAAAAAGGAAATTCCGGATCCAGTTCAGTTCCAAACTATAGGCATTCGAAAAGAACTGCTGAATATTTTTCCTGTAGTGATAATAGAGTTGAAAAGTAAACGCTAAATACAACAGCATTTGTGAATAAAGGAGTACACTGTGGAACGGATCTAAATATTTCCACTGAAAGTTCACCACCAAGTAACCATTTTGCGTTTCAGAAAATCCGGGTTGTTGCGCATCGTAGATCAAGATAACCATCTTTAAAGCAAAGAAGATCATCCATGGAACAAAATGCCAAATGTCTTTTTTCTTGAATTTGAAATCGGAAACGGTAATACTCTTTACATAAAAATACAGGAGCGGAGCCAACACCAAGCCTAAGTTGATTAGATAGTAGTTTATTTTGGTATTTCGGTATGTATCGTACCAATCCATAAACCCAATGGTATATGTAGTGCGATGATAACAAGTAATGAGTAAAATAGAACCTAACAACAGGTCGGAAATATTCTTTTTAGACCCATACCTCACGAACAAAAGACCAGCAAACACCAATCCCTGAAGCACTAGTATGAGCAATGGGGTACTGTATAAATTGAAACTGGGGAATGTAAGTGGGAGTTGAACTAACATCCCTTAAATTTAAAAATTATTAGTGAGAGAGGTATTACGCAATGGAAGGAATAATATTCCTAATAGATGCTCACAGAAAATGATCATTCCTCATCTGGATCCTTCATGGCTGCCGCTTGAAATGCCGTCGTATTCGGGTTTTGGAGGTGCCATTCGCGTTGTTGAAGTTCCTGTTCTATCAATTTTTTCTGAATCTTGTGAATTTCCTTGGTCATACCAGAAATCTTTCGTTGTCTGAAAACCAATATAATCAACAACAGAACACCAAGGGCAACCAATACATAGATCATAGTTTGAT
Organism: Aureisphaera galaxeae; assembly: GCF_028561275.1. Lineage (GTDB taxonomy): Bacteria > Bacteroidota > Bacteroidia > Flavobacteriales > Flavobacteriaceae > Aureisphaera > Aureisphaera galaxeae. The sequence continues at coordinate 479,901 of NZ_JAQQTF010000002.1, read as the reverse complement.
AGGCCTTTTTCTGTGTTAATTGCTCCAGTTCTTCCTTCTGCTCCTCAATTTTGAAGTTGAGCTCCAAGTTTTCGATAGCCAATACGTTTTTGGCTTCATTGATACTATCTTGATAGACCGTCTTTAGATTAAAAAGCTGAACAGCTTCCTTGTAATTCCCTTCGGCCACATCGATTCTATACAGGAGATCCAGTGCCGTTGCTATAGCTTCAATATTTTGATCCCTCTTCGCAATTTCCAGTCCCTTTTCAGCCTCGAGCCTAGCTCCTTCAGCATCCCCTTCAGCAAAAAGTATCTTGCCATAAGGGGTATGTAAGGATGGAAACTCAACGTTAGCTTCCTTGGCAAGTTCTCGGGCTTTTTCGAAATTTTTCTTGGCAGAATCCATCATGCCTTCAATTTCCAGTTCCGTTTCGCCCAGATTGGCCAGATCCGCCATTGCACTTAAAGGGCTCCTACCCTTTTTAGTAAGAGTATATGACTTCTCATAAAATTCTTTTGCCTGCAAATAATCCTTTTTATGGTAGTTCACAGCCGCCATACTACTGTAAAGAATCCCTATATTAGTTGAGTCCTTTAACATCTCAAAATAACCCAGGGACTCCTCAAAATTCTCCAACGCTTTTTCATACTCCTCCATTCGCATATGAATACTTCCAAAATTGAAGTATACCCTTGCAATTAGGTTCGGATCCTTAATTCTTCTAGCAATGTCGTACGCTTTTTCGGTGTAGTAATAACAGCTATCGTAATGAAGTTGCCCTTGCCAAAAAGTGACCCCTATCCGCCAGTAGGAATAGGCTTTATCATATTCGGTTTTTGCATTTTTGGCAACGGTTCTAAGGCTGTCTATATTGGGCAATTGGCCAAATACAAACACGGGGAACAGAAGAAAATATGTAAATAAAAGGCGTTTCACGGTCATACTAATCATGAACAACCCCATAAATTATTGGGAATCAAATGGTCTACAACGCCGAAAGATAATTATATTATTTTTAACAAAAGAGTTTGGAAGCTAGCAAATAGCAACATCCCATATTCCCCGTACGATGTAATGGATAAATTAATTTATTGAAGACAAGGCCTATACCGCTGATAAACTACACTTTAATCCTTCTTTTTACCCAAGTCCTGATCTATCAATCTTCTTTGAATATTGTGGATTTTCTTGGTAATGCTGTCTATCTTACGTTGCCTGAATACCAATACGATCATAAGCAAAACCCCTAATCCTCCCAATATATAGATAATGGTTTGATAGGATCGCTCTTGCGATAGACTCTGTAATTTTTCCCGTTGCTCCTTGATGGTAAAACTGAGCTTCAAATTTTCTATAGCCATCGCATTCTTGGTTTCATTGATACTGTCCTTGTACTGGGACTTCAAATCGAACATGCGAATGGCTTCTTCGTAGTTTTGCGACTCCAATTCAATTTTATACAATAAATCTAAGGCTTCCGTTATCTCAGAAAAATCTCTTACATCTTTGGCTACCTCCAACCCAAAAAGCACCTCTTTCTTCGCCTCTTCTACATCGCCTTCCTCATACAATATCTTGCCATACGACACATAAATGGGTGGAATTTCATACTCCAGCCTTTTAGAAAGGCCTCGTGCGAATTCGAAATACGCTTTGGCAATAGGCATCCCTCCTTCGAGTTTCATCTCGGTTTGGGCCAAATTGGAATGATCTATTAAGATGCCAACAGAGTCAGCGATCTCTTTAGATAGATCAATGGCTATTTGATAATGTTCTTTGGCCTTTTCATAGTCTTTCTTATAGAAATAGGAACTTGCCAGGTTGCTATTAAATACGCTTTGCCGCTCCAGATTTCCCAATTGTTCGTATTGTTCTATAGCCTTACTGAAATTGGACACAGCTTTATCATAATCGTCTAGCTTCAGGTACAGATGCGCATAAGCGGCATATACTTTTCCCGAAATTTCGGGATCCAAGGTCTCTTTTACGATCTCATGTGCCTTTTCAATATAAAAATAGCTACTATCATATTGGTTGTAGGTATCTTCATATGCCTTTCCCAGACTCCAGTACAAGTCCGCTTTTTCATTGTCTGTTTTTGCCTTGGTTAAAAGCACTTTCAAACTATCCACATCGGTCCCTTGTGCCTGCAATGATGCCGACAAGGAAAAAGCAACCACAAAGAGCATCCTCTTAAAAACTACGTATACTTTTGAATTTCTAAGTCCTTTGAAGCTATTTGGGGATAAAAGGGACATAAGCTGCATGTATTAGTGTTTCACAAATGTAAGAACCATTTTAAGACTGTGGGATTATTCCTTTTCCGAATCCTCTATGCCCTGGGTTCCCATAGAAGAATTCGTTGAATTTTTGGGCTTCCATCCTGGTGTACTCCCTTCATGTTCGATTAGCTTTTGTTGAATACCATGAATTTGCTTTGCCATTTCCCGGATTTTCATCTGCCTAAAAAATAGCCCTAACAATAACAATACGGCCAAGAAGATAAGTGCGTAAATAATGGTATCGTACTTGCGTTTTTGAGATAAACGAAGGAGGGCCGCCTCTCCATCTGCAATCATGAAATTGAGCTTAAGATTTTCTATGCTTTTTTCGTTTTTGGCCAAACTTAAACTATCCTCGTAGACCATTTTTTCATTTAGGATCTCTATAGCTGCCTGCAAATTGTTCTTCTGGGTTTCAATATTATAAAGAAGATCTAAAGCCTCGACTGTAGTTAATGCCTCATTTCTTTCTTTGGACAACTGTAAACCTCTTTCCACTTCCTTTTGTGCTCCATCGATATCATTCTCCTGAAATAGGATTTTTCCGTACCCAATATAAAGGTTAGGATAGTAAAATCCCGTTTGTTCGGATAAATCCCTAGCACGTTCCATATACTCCTTAGCCTCCTTTAACCTTCCCCCTATCTCTAATTCAGTTTTCGATAAATTGGACAAACTTACCTGTAAACCAGTCTTATTATCTATTTGCCCATACAGATCGGAACACTTTAAATAATAGTTTCTTGCATTCTTAAAATCCTTCTTGTAATAGTACACACCGCCCATGGTGGTGTAGTCTGCAGCAATGTTAAAAGTATCTTTGAGTGATTTATCATACACCAGGGCCTTGGCCAAATTCTCCAACGCCATGTCGTATTGTTCCAGCATCATATAAATACCCCCGTAATTGAAATACGCTTTGGCATAGAGTGTAGTATCTTCAATTTCTTGCCCTATTTTAAAGGCCTTTTCATTGTAATAATAACTACTGTCATAATGAAGCTGGGTTTGCCAGTAGACCATAGAGATATTGCCGTAATGCTTTGCCTTTTCTTTTTTGGATTTGGTTTCTTTTGCAAGTACTCGCAAACTATCGATTCTGGAATGTTGTCCCAATGCACAGGCAGAAACAAGTAGAAAATAAAGAAGTATGTATTTACGAAGCGGCATTAGAACATCAATTAATATGCGAAATACTATAAATCCTGCTGTCTAGTAGCATCAAAGGATGTGGCATCTGGATTTTGAAGCTTCCATTCCCGTTTATTAAGCTCCTGCTCCACCAATCTTTTCTGGATAAGATGAATCTCTTTGGTCATCTTTACAATCTTTCGTTGACGGAATACCAATATCACCAACATTAAGACTCCAAAACATGCCAATATATATATAATGTTCTGATATTTCGTCTTTTGTATGATAATTTCCAATTCTTCTTTCTTCTCTTGCAATTCGAAATTGAGCTTTAATTTCTCAATTTCATTTTGCTCTTTGGCCGTGTTTAGACTATCGCTATAAATCCTGAATCGCTTCTCATGGGTATAGGCAGCTTCATAATTATTTAATTGCGAATAGATTTCGGAAAGTAACTGGCTAGATTCTGAAACATACCGAGTATGCTTATCTTCTTGGGCAATTTGAAGAGCCTTTTCTGCTTCGTCCCTAGCAGCCTCAACCTCCTGAAGTGCCAACAGCGTCCTACCATAAAAGAGGTGCACCGTAGACGGGTCGAATTCGGCAATTTTCAAAGTTTCAATGGCATGTTCTAAATTTTCCTTGGAACCTCGTAAATCTCCTTTCATGTACAGCGCTTCGCCTATATTCATATAATCGATCCCCAAACTATGGTAATCCTCCATTTCCTCAGCTACGGCTAGTGCTCTTCTATAGTATTGAATAGCAGTGTCATATTCCTCCAATTCGAAATAGCATCCACCAATATTATTGAGAACACCTCCTAAAGGTCTGTTCATTTCGAGCTTTTCAATGATTTCCCTCGACTTATTGTAATACGAAATAGCAGTGGTATAATCGTTGGTAGAATTGTGTATGACGCCCAGATTAAACAGCGCGTGGGCCTGCATATTTTCTAAATTGTATTCTTTGGCTAGTTTATAACTTCTTTCACTGTAGAAAAAAGCACTGTCGAAATATACCTGTCTATTATGATACTCCATTCCAATATCCAATAGTGCCTTAGCCCGCTCTTCAGAAGATTTCTTTTCTTTCAGTTGAAGCTTAAGACTATCGATACGGGAATTCTGTCCCCATAAGGGAGAAGTGATGCCTACCAGAAGCAGCAACAGGATAATTCGGGAGCCCATGAAAACTTAGTTAGCTAGTTCCCAAATATATAAATTTTAAGATTTGTAAGAAATATACTACTCTTCTGGGGCTAATTGGACCTGCAATCCGTTTAATTCTGGGTGAATATGAATTTGACACCCCAGCCGGCTATTGTCCTCCACATAGAAGGCCTCGGCCAGCATCGCTTCTTCGTCATCACTCTTCTCCGGGAGTTCATGATCGCTGGTTACGTAGCACTGACAGGATGCACACATAGCCATTCCGCCACAAATGCCTATGGTACCCTCTGGGGCCAATTCGTAGGAACGAACTACTTCCATCAGGTTCATATTCATGTCGGTTGGGGCTAAAACTTCATGAGTAACGCCTTCCCGATCGGTAATATGTAGGGTAATATCTTGCAAAATAGCGGGTATATTATTCTATGGCCTTAACTACAGCTTTTGGGGCTTCTTTCTTACTGCCATCGAATCCTTCAACACCTCCCACTGTGGTATATTTCATAACATAACGTCTATCGGGATGGATTCTTTGATAGGCGCTCTGGCACATTAAAGTAGCTTCATGAAAACCACAAAGTATGAGTTTCAGTTTTCCAGGATAGGTATTCACATCCCCAATGGCATAGATGCCAGGAATATTGGTCTGATAGTCCAAACTATTATCCACTTTTATAGCATTCTTTTCAATTTCCAATCCCCAATCGGCTATAGGACCTAACTTAGGAGCCAACCCAAATAAAGGAACGAAGTGATCGCATTCAATAGTAAAAGATTCATCCTCTTTCTTCACCAAAATTCCTTCAACTTTATCTTCCCCAATGATATCCTTTACCTCGGCAGGGGTAATTAAAGTAATCTTTCCAAGATCTTTCAGCTCTTGTACCTTTTCAACAGAATCCAAGGCTCCCCTAAATTCATTCCTTCTGTGGATAAGGGTTACTTCCGAGGCTACATTTGCTAGAAAAATACTCCAATCCAACGCGGAGTCTCCGCCTCCAGCGATAACCACTTTTTTGTCTCGATATATTTCTGGGTCCCTAATGATGTACTCTACTCCCTTATCTTCGTATTTTCCGATGGAAGCAATAGGGGGTTTTCTAGGTTCAAAACTGCCCAGTCCCCCGGCAATTGCCACAACGGGTGCTTGGTGCAAAGTTCCCTTATTGGTAGTAACAATAAAACTTCCATCTTCCTGTTTTTCGATGGTTTCTGCCCGTTCTCCCAGTGTAAATCCGGGTTGAAAAGGCTCAATTTGTTTCATCAGGTTATCTACCAAGTCTCCCGCTAGGATTTCGGGAAAGGCAGGAATATCATATATGGGTTTTTTGGGATAAATTTCGGCGCATTGTCCACCAGGTTGTGGTAACGCATCTATAAGGTGACACTTCAATTTTAAAAGTCCTGCTTCGAAAACAGTAAACAAACCGGTGGGGCCTGCCCCAATTATAAGAATATCGGTTTTTATCATACCAACGGGCGTATCATATTAGCAGCAAAAATAGCGGGATTGCAAAACACTAAACATGATCATTATCACACTTCAACATTGATCACTTGTTCCACTTGAGGTGCGTGTTTTTTGATGGTCATTTCCACCCCACTCTTTAGGGTCATTTGATTTACACTACAGCCCACGCATGCTCCCTGCAATTGTACCCTCACAATTTTTCCATCCTCAATGGAAAGTAGGGAAATATCTCCTCCATCACTCTGAAGGAAAGGACGTATCTCCTCCAGGGCAGTTTCTACTTTTTGGGTTAACTCGTCTTGACTCATACTATTTCTTTACGGCACTACAGCCTGCCATGGTTGTTATTTTAATCGCCTCCGTTGGGGGAAGATCTTCATTTCTTCGAACGGTTTCCTCCACTACCCTGCGTGTTACGGCCTCAAATGCCTGTTCGGTAGGTGTGGCGGTTTGCAAGGCAGCCGGATGTCCTACATCGCCTGCTTCACGAATACTTTGCACCAGTGGAATTTCACCTAGGAATGGGATTTCTAAATCTTCCGCAAGATTATGGGCTCCTTCCTTACCAAAGATATAATATTTGTTGTCTGGTAATTCGGCAGGAGTGAAATAAGACATATTTTCTATCACTCCTAATACTGGTACCTGAATGTTCTCTTGTTGAAACATAGCGACTCCCTTGCGGGCATCTGCCAAGGCCACAGTTTGTGGGGTACTCACAATAACGGCTCCGGTAATTGGGAGCGATTGCATGATGCTAAGGTGTATATCCCCAGTTCCCGGTGGCAAGTCGATCAACATAAAATCCAACTCGCCCCAAGCAGCATCGAAAATCAATTGATTAAGCGCTTTAGATGCCATAGGGCCTCTCCAAATAACGGCTTGGTTGGGCTTGGTGAAAAATCCGATGGAAAGAATCTTAACCCCATAGTTTTCTATGGGTTTCATCTTACTTTTTCCCCCTTCATTTACCGACAAGGGCCGTTCGTTAAACACATCGAACATAAGTGGCATACTGGGTCCGTAGATATCCGCATCCAACACTCCAACTTTAAAGCCCATTTTAGAAAGGGTCACTGCCAAATTCGCAGTCACAGTAGATTTTCCTACACCTCCCTTTCCAGAAGCTACAGCTACAATATTTTTAATCCCGGGGATCGGCTTCCCTTTGATCAGATTTGGGTTTTCTGGCTTTTGAGGCGTTTCTACCCTAATGTTTACCTTCACCTCTGCCTCTTGGGATATATGCTCTTTAATGGCATTCACAATATCTGCCTCGGCCCGCTTCTTTATGTGCATGGCTGGGGTAGTCATCTTTAAATCAACGATCACCTCATTAGCAAAGGTGATCACATTGGTCACTGCACCACTCTCTACCATGTTTTTGCCTTCTCCTGCCAGCGTAATGGTTTCTAAGGCCTTAAGTATTTCTTTTTTATTGAATTTCATCTAGTTGAAAATGCAATTATTTTTAACCGTCTTTAATTAGACTTATTCTAAATGCAAAGATACGGCGTAGTTTTGGTAATTTAAAAGGTATCTATTGAAATGATTTATGGTAGTATAAATAGAAAAAGCCCATCCAAAAAGGACGGACTCTTCATTAATATTTTATAAGAATCCCTTTAGTTCATGTCCAGAACGTCCATCTTGGATTCTAATTTCTTCATTCTTTCCGAAAGGTTTTCCAAAGATTTCATCTTTGCTTCCATTTGCTGAATTCGAGCTTCCTGTAGTTCTAAAATACGCACCCATTCTCCACTCTTTAGTCCTACTGAGACATTAATAAGTGATGCTTCTTCGGTTTGTGAGGAAGACCAAGCCTTTCCAATAACTCGTTTCAAATGTTCCAATCCTATAGCATTTGGAGCTACCGCAATCGCATAACCATCATTATTTCCTGAAGCGATAATGTAATCGCCCTTGTTTACTTTCCCTTTAACCAGCGCAGGTACTTGCCCCATAAAACCTACCTTCTCGTAAGCTTCTTTCTTACTTTCATTAGGCATATTACCCAGTACAATTGGAGCCATAGAAATGGTAAGTACGTGATCTACTCCTTCGGTATTTCTTGAAATTTTTCCACCTTTTACTCCAACAACTTCCCCAATTTTAAAATTTTCACTTGGGGTTTCCTTTTCCAACCATTCGGCATAATCTGCACCTGTAGAACCGTATACAACACCTCCTTGACCCGACATCCCTGTAGCGTCATAGCTTTCAATCCTTCCCGCTACATAATCATTCTGTCCGTAGAAAGTAATGAATTGGTTATCCGAATCCAGTTGCGGAGTATCTATCTGAATGGCAATACCGTCTGCACCGCCATTTCCAGTATTTTCGAACACTGCTATGTGGTCACCACTGTTGCCGCTTACTGTAAGCCCGTCGAGCGACAGGTTATTGTTAACTGTAAGCATTCCATCGATGATAACATCATCTCCGAAAAAGGCGTCTTTTACAACGTCCAAGGTACCTCCTAAATTCACAGGCGCCGAATTAATTACATTGATTTCATCTTCGAATACAGAACGGCCCATTACTCCTAGGGCACCACTTAAAAACACAGGGCTTCCATTGTTAACTTTCAAAGTGCCCTCAAGTGAAGTGGCTCCATTCACAGTAAACGATTGTGTAATGGTAGCTTTCCCAAACACATCCAGATTACCGCCGTATGTTCCTCCGTCTCCCACATTCAAGAAATTACCTACATCCAAACTTCCAGTGATGGCAGCATCGTCGTTTATGGCTGTAGCACCTTCTACGGTAAGTGTACCTAATAAATTACTTTCTTGATCTACAGTAATGCTTGTGCTGAAATTACCGGGTCCGCTTACATCAAGACTACCACCAACATCAACAGCTCCCAACACGCTCGAATCTCCCTCAATAACCGAGCTACCAATAATAAGTTGCTCGCCATTCACCCTCTGGTCCTGAAGAACAAGTTGGTCTCCTTCAATCCTGGAATCACCCACAACCGTTTGGCGTCCCCCGATGGATTGATTGCCTGCTACACCCTGACTTCCTACTACATTGGATCGTCCTCCGATAGTCTGATCTCCAGCGATGCGCATACCACTTTCACCATTAATATCTCCACCAATTATGGCTCCCGCTCCAACAGAAAGCGCTTGGTCAACAATTACACTTCTTTCTACTTCCAATCTTCCACTTAGGAAAGTTGCACTTTGATTGTTAATGTAGACATTCCCGTTAAGATCGGTACGTCCGTTTACGGTTAAGTCATCACCAGCCACAATATCTTCACCCACATTAAGATCTTCTGCTACGTTAAGATCTTCCCCTACATTGAGATCACCGTTCACATCCAAACCACTATTAATGATGGTTTGTCCTTCTATGATAAAGTCACTATTAAAGGTCGCAGTTCCTTGTACCGTTAAGTCTCCATCGGCAATGATATTTCTGTGATATGCTTGAGGAACAAAAGTGAGGCGCTCCAAGCTAAGAAATACAAAACCACGTCCTATATCCAACTCCACCCCTAAATTTCTTGGGGTTGCATCCCAATTAATTTCGTTGAAATTACTAATGGACGAAGAAGTTCCAGAACCTATGAAGACATTGACCATCCCATAAGGATCGGTTATCGTTTCAATAACTTCTTGGTACACTACCGAACCGTCTTCATTCAATATTGTGAAGCGCAAGGAAACCTCTGCTTCTGCCAGCACATTTCCATTGGCATCGGGTCCAGGAATTTGCTGGTCATCCGGATTAATAATGACCGCTTGATAATTGATTCCTTCGGTCTGTGCTTGAGCTACTATAGCAAAAGCGAATGCGATTATTGTGAGTAGTTTCTTCATCTTCATAACTAATTATCTTAAAAGAGCCTACTGAGAAGCCCCTTCTTTTATACTAAATATGAGACCCAATCCGAAATCCTGAGCGAAGTAGGTAAGTTCTCCTCCCGAAGCACTTTTTTCCAATTGGGTTCCTTGCCCATAACGATACTGTAGAAAGGCCGCCATGTATGAATTTATCCTATATTCGAAAGAAGCCGCTCCCCTCAAAAAGATGATGGGCGTGTCAAAATCTTCTCTTCCTTTTATGTCCAAAACTTCATTGTTGAGAACCCGGGTTCCTTGCATCAGAAATTCGGGAGCCACTGTGGCCCTAACATGAAAAGAGAAACGGTTCGCCTGAATAACTCTAATATCGATACCACCATATATGCTGGCATAGGTCGTTTCCCATTCAAAATAGGTGTTTTGGGTGTTATCACTTCCAATGGTTCCGTAGGTATGCAATCCCAATCCACCTATGAATTGTACTTGTTCCCCAAATAGTTTCCCTCGATATCCTAGATCGATATAGGTATGATTTGTAGAACGCAAGTTGTCCAACTCATCCGCAAAAACATCCCGAAAAGAAAAAGAAGTAATGGATTTACCCCCTTCAACAAATAATTCTTGTGCATTCAGTGCACAAGTGGAAATGGTAAAAAAACTTATGATTAAGTAAAATAATTTCATGCAGGATATTAATTTTTAATAAGTCGAGAAGTAAACTGTTTTCCTTGTGCAGCTATCACCAAGATATAGGTGCCAGCTGGCAAATGCGATAAATCGACAGAAAGTGCTTGTACGGGTTCGTATTCTTGGTAGAATATTTCCTTTCCGGAAACATCGAAAAGTTTTCCTTTAATAGTTCCTTGAACAGATTCTCCGAACTTTACGGTGACCGAAGTAACTACAGGATTGGGAAATACCACAGCTGAGAGTGGATTATCGCTTTGAGACACGGAAACCACCCTAATGGGAGGTTGCTGAAAGCCCTGTCGCACTCCATATTCGGAGCCTTGGGAACTTCCAATAATCCCGCCTTGTCCTATGCTCTGGGACACATACAGCTGGGACTCTCCATCTACTACGGTATAAGAGCCACCACTCATGCCCACATTGGTTCTCTGCGCTTGCTGCCCAAAGAGGGTCGCAACCATCATAAAACCAAGAAAACTAAACACATACTTCATTGCAGTAAGTTGTAGATTGGCTCCGCAATATAAAACCAATCGAGCAATAAAAAAATAAAGTTGAGATTAATAAGAGAATTATATTACAGCTCCTTACCGGGGTCCCAAAAAACAGTTTCGAAATTCTGTATGGCGTTCTCCTTCACTTCGATCCCTTCGCTCTCCAATAATTGCTGCATTAAGTTGGTTCCATCAAAATGGTGTTTTCCAGTAAGAAGTCCTTTTCTATTTACCACCCTATGGGCTGGAACATCGGGATGTTTTCCGGCTCCATTCATGGCCCAACCCACCATTCTAGCACTGCCCGCAGCTCCAATATAACGTGCAATGGCACCATAACTCGTTACCCTACCATAGGGGATTAAACGGGCCACATCATATACTTTATCGAAAAAGTTCTTCTCTTCGGCCATTAGATTGCATTCATGATTTTTATTAAGGTAATCACCGAAATAATAGCCGTAAGTAAACCTATGACATAGTTCATATTAAAATTGAACACGGGTGCTTCCTCTTTCCTTCGGAAGAATTGTGCATAGATCGCCAACATAACGAAAGTCCCAAGACCGGAAGCTATAACAGCCGACCACAATTCAATCTGCCCAAATGAGAACCAACCAAAGGCTCCAAATGTGATGCTTATATATACCCAATACGGTAAGGGCAATAGGTTAAGTGCAGCCAATAGCATTCCGTAAAAAAATCGGTTCGTTTTGGACTTTTTCACACTTTTGGGAACCTCCCTTCGGGTATCTTTGGCTATAAAGAAAAAGTAAATGGTAATGCACAAAAAGATCCCCAAAGCTACTTTCTGAAGAATATCAACCACTTCCGGATGCATATCCAAATACCTTGCAAAAAGCAGGGCAATGAACGTCTGAATGCACACTGTTATGCTCACACCAACAGAAAACAACAGCGCCACTTTTCGCCCTTGTTTCATACTAATCTTTGCCGCGGACATATTTAAAAGACCGGGAGGAATTACCCCTACTAACGCTGCAAGAAAGCCAATAAGGAAATTAGAAAGTATAGACATTCAGTTGGTTTGTACGGGTGAAGATACAGATTTATTTAGAACGCAGTTGAAATCTTATATAGGTTATTTTTTTGCCTTCCTCTAAGTATTGGGATTCATAAAAAGTCTGTATTGAGGTAACTTCTGGTGGCGAGCCTTCACTTCCATAAACATCGTGATGGGCGTATAAAATCTCTTCCTGCATCCCATGCAACAAACCTAATGTGTACCCATGCATGAATTCACTATCCGTTTTAAGATGGATGAAGCCACCGGGCTTTAGAATCTTTCGATAACGATCTAAAAAGGCGGTATTTGTAAGCCTGTGCTTGGTTCTTTTGTACTTAATCTGCGGATCGGGAAAGGTGATCCAAATTTCATCCACCTCATCCGAATCGAAGCAACCTTCAATAAGTTCAATTTGTGTTCTTAAAAAAGCAACATTTGTCAGGTTTTCCTCCAATGCGGTTTTGGCCCCTCTCCAAAAACGGGCCCCCTTTATATCTACACCTATGAAATTTTTCTCTGGATATCTTTTCGAAAGATTCACGGAATACTCCCCTTTTCCACAACCCAATTCCAGCACAATGGGCTGGTCATTTTCAAAAAAATCGGAATTCCATTTTCCCTTCAAAGAAAAGCTGCCATTCACCACCTCCTCACGGGTTGGCTGTAGCACATTTTTGAAAGTTTCATTCTCTTTAAACCGCTTGAGCTTATTCTTACTTCCCACAAATTTAATGGTTGATTAAAATTTCGGTAAAATTAAGGAAATATTAATGGGGTGTAAGAATCCTTACCTTTGTTTTTATTCAGAAATGAAAGAATTTAATGACAAGTTCCCTCATTTGAAAAAGAACAAGACCATATTGGTAGCTCCATTGCATTGGGGCCTGGGTCATGCGACCAGATGCATCCCCATTATCAAGGAATTGATGAAGGAAGGTTACGATGTACTCTTGGGTAGTGACGGAGCCGCGTTACTTATATTGAGAAAAGAATTCCCCAACCTACCTTTTGTAGAACTTCCCTCCTATGACATTACCTATCCAAAAAAGGGAGAATGGTTCAAGTTAAAGATGTTCCTCAAGCTACCCAGTATAAAAAAGGCCATGACCGCCGAAAAAAAGTTGGTAAAGCAACTCGTAGCCGATGGGAAGATTCAAGGAATCATTAGTGATAACAGAATGGGGATAAGGAATAAGAAAGTGCCTTCCGTATTTCTTACACATCAAATCAATGTACTTAGCGGAAATACGTCTTTCTTCAGTAGTAAAATGCATCAACGCATCATTAAGAAGTACCACGAATGTTGGGTGCCCGATGTAAAGGATTCCATTAACCTTACCGGAAAACTGGGGCACCCGAAACAGTTGAATTTTCCAGTGAAATATATAGGTCCACTAAGCCGTATGGAAAAGAAGGATTTGGATTTGAAATACGACGTATTGGTGTTATTATCTGGTCCCGAACCGCAACGAACCCTTCTGGAAGTAAAAATGATGGATGCTTTCCTCAATACCGATAAAAAAGTAATCTTGGTCCGTGGAGTGGTTCAAGAAGAAAACCAAGTGTATGTTAAAGACAATATTACCATCGTAAACTTCATGCAGAGCAGGGACTTGGAAAGATGCATTAACGAAAGTAAAATTGTTGTATCCAGATCGGGTTACACCACCATTATGGACTTGGCCGCCATGGAAAAGGAAGCCTTTTTTATTCCTACGCCCGGGCAATACGAACAGAAATACTTAGCAAAGCAATTAAAGCAAAAAGGGATCGTACCTTCCTGTAAACAAGAAAAATTCAGTCTAGATCAGTTAGGGAAGATTCCACTGTACAGCGGATTAAAATCCTTTAAGACCGAATTGGACTATGGAACATTATTTGGCCTTTTCGAGGGTGAAAGAGAATTCGGAACCTATTCCTGACTGACTTTCCACATAAATTTTTTCATCGTGGGCCTCAATCAGGTGTTTCACGATCGCCAGACCTAAACCACTTCCCCCTTCCTTTCGGGAACCACTTTTGTCGACACGGAAGAAACGTTCGAATAATCGGGGAATGTGCTCTTCGCTAATACCCTCACCATTGTCTGTGACACGAAGAATCACTTTATTTTTTATTAAGTCTTCGATGCTCACTTCGGTCGTACCGCCTTTTTTACCATACTTTATGGAGTTTTCCACGAGGTTCGTCAACACTTGCTGAATGCGCTCCCTGTCTGCATTCACCATAATGCTATCGTCATATTCAATATCGAAGGTGAGAGAAATCTCTTTTTTGTTCGCCTTAATTTCCAAGAGATCGAATACATTCTGTACCAATTCAATAATATTGAAATCTTCCCGTGAAAGCATAAGGTCCCCAACTTCTAACTTAGTAATCATATCCAAATCCTTCACGATATAGATAAGGCGCTCAACTCCTTTACTTGCCCTTTGCAGGTATTTTTTTCGAACGTTTTTATCCTTCATTGCACCATCCAAAAGGGTAAGAATATACCCTTGCACTGTGAACAAAGGCGTTTTAAGTTCATGTGAAACATTCCCCATGAATTCCTTACGATAGTTTTCCCTTACCTTAAGGGTTTCGATTTCCAATTTCTTGTTTTCGGCAAAGCGCTCCAGTTCTTTAGTAAGGGTTTCCATATCGGTAGTGATCTGCTTCCTGTCGAAGGTAGAAGCATCGAGCAAACGTACATCGTCATAAATACGTTTTACCCTTTTGTAGATAAACTTCTCTACCCGATACTGGATGATGAAAAAAGAGAATAGAAAACAGGCGACAACGAAAGGAATGAGTAACCACCAACTTACATCACCCAACAAGTAAAAAAAAACACCCAGAACGAGTGTTAAAAATACCGTTAGATAAGTCGAGGTATACCCTGCGAACTTATATGTTTTCTTAAAGCTTTTAGCCATTAAACAACAAACTTGTACCCTACTCCTTTTACGGTTTTAAATCGTTCGTCTCCGATTTTCTCCCGCAATTTACGAATATGTACATCAATTGTCCTACCGCCTACAACTACTTCATTCCCCCAAACACGATCTAAAATGTCTTCACGCTTAAAAACTTTACCGGGTTTTGAAGCCAAAAGCGCCAATAATTCGAATTCCTTTCTGGGAAGAATGATCTCTTCTTTCCCCTTTAGCACCTTGTATTCCTCACGGTTAATAACAAGATTTCCCAACTTCATGCTAGCGTCTTGCTCATCGGCTTCCTTAAATCTCCTAAGCAATGCTTTTACCTTGCTTACAAGAACTTTAGGCTTAATGGGTTTGGTAATGTAGTCATCGGCACCCGCTTCGAAGCCCGCCACTTGCGAATAATCCTCTCCTCTTGCTGTTAGAAAAGTAATAACAGTTTCGGATAGGTCTGGAATCGCTCTCAATTTTTCACAAGCTTCAATCCCATCCATTTCAGGCATCATAACATCCAGAATAATAAGGTGGGGCTTTTGCTTTTTGGCTTGCGAAATGGCCTCAATACCATTTTCTGCCGTGTAGATCTGGTATCCTTCGCTAGAAAGGTTGTACCCAATGATTTCTAAGATATCTGGTTCATCATCGACGAGTAAAATCTTAGTGTGTTTTTTCTTCATTTTTGGCAATTACTGATTAAAACGAGTTAAATATAACCCATTATCGAGCGTAACTTAACGGTGATACAACATATTAACGATTAAGTAACATTGAAGAAACAATTTAGGAAAAAAAAGTAAAAGAATATTATCCTATAGTAAAAGGTAGAATACCCTAGTAATTACCTAGGTATTATTTTTATCTTTGCAACACCAAATTAAAATTATAACTAATGAGAAGAATTACCCTTTTACTTGCCTTATTCTGTGCAAGTTTCACTTTCGCGCAAGCGGTAAAGATCAATGAAGTTGATGCCGACCAGACTTCTACGGACACCATGGAGTTCATCGAGCTATTGTCGCAAAACCCTAGCCAAAGTTTGGATGGCTATATCGTTGTCCTGTATAACGGAAACGGAGATACCAGCTACACCACAGTAGACCTTAATGGTTTTACAACCGATGCTAATGGATTTTTAATCATTGGTAGCGACGCAGTACCCGGTGTAGATATCGCTTTAGGAGCTGATAACACCATTCAAAATGGTGCAGATGCGATCGCCATTTACCAAGATAGTGCTGCCAACTTCCCTGACGGAACCCCTGTAACTTCTACTAACTTAATAGACGCAATCGTTTACGATACCAATGACAATGACGATCCTGAGCTTCTTGCTGGATTGGGACTAAGTGTTCAATACAACGAAGATGCCAACGGAAATAAAGACATCGAATCCATTCAAAGAGGAAGCGGTGATACTTTCTGCGTAGGAGCTCCCACTTTAAGAGCTGCTAACATTGACTGTGGTGCTGTTTGTGCACTAAATGTATTCGTAGTAGACGTAACCTGTGACGCCATTACATCTGGAACCGACACTTACACTACTACTCTAAACTTTGAAGGTGGTGGAACCGATACGTATACGATCACCTCAACCGAAGGGACTATCTCTGGAGACGATCCTTCTTCTCAAGCTACAGGTGAAATCATCATCTCTGGAGTGAATGAAGGTGTAGATTTCGATTACTCCGTTACCAGTACACTTTGTAACATTACAAATACCATCAACGCTCCCGACTGTGATCCTGGAACCGATGTTTCCGATATCGCTACGCTAAGAGGATCTGTAGAAGGAAATGTGTATACCTTAACGGGAGAAGCGATTTTGACTTTCCAACAGGACTTCAGAAACCAAAAGTTCATCGAGGACGCTACTGGAGCCATCCTAATCGATGATACAGCTGCCAACATTACAACTACCTATGCCATTGGTGACGGTATTTCTGGTCTTATCGGTACTTTGAGTTCTTTCAATGGAATGATGCAATTTGTTCCTGTTACCGATCCAGGAGCACCTACCAGTACAGGCAACACCGTTACTCCACAAGAAGTATCCATTACCGAGTTGAACAGTAATGCCGAAAATTACGAATCTGAATATGTAAGCATTAACCCAGCAGTTGACATTGGTGGAGCACCAAACCCATTCTGGGAAGTAGGAACTGTATACTCCTTGACCAACGGAGACGGAAGCTTTAATTTCCGTACGTCTTTCTTCGATGCGAACTACATTGGGCAAGACATCCCAACAAATGCTGTATTCATTGCAGGTATCATTACTGAAAGAGCCGATGACGGAGGATACTACATCACTGCTCGTGATAACAATGATGCTTCTACTACATTGGGAATTGGGGATAACGACAACAATGCTTTCGTTTTATACCCGAATCCAGCACAAACACAAATCAACATTGTTTCTCAATTAAGCGGAGAGAAGACTGTGGCCATTTTCGATATTTCTGGAAAGAAAGTAATCGATCAAACAATGAGCAACGACACCTTGGACATTTCTCAATTAACTAGCGGAATGTACATCGTAAAAATTGCTCAAGAAAGTGCTACTTCTACCAAGAAGTTGATTGTGAGATAATCGAATCACATACTTTTTTGAAAAAGCTTCTGTTTCCCGCAGAAGCTTTTTTTATGGTTATTTTTGTGTGATCGTCCAATAAGGCATCCCGTAATGCTAGAGAAAAACATATTCGAAATTCAATCCCCAAGCACCTTCGAAGCAACCGCTTTGGAAGTTTTTCGATGGCAATACGAACAGGTACCCGTGTACCGAAAATTCTGCGACCTTTTGCATACAGATCCAATCGAGGTAACTTCCGTAGAAAAAATACCTTTTCTGCCTATTTCCTTTTTTAAGACACATGACGTTATTGCCAGTGGAATGCCATCTCAAATTTCTTTTGCCAGCAGTGGTACCACAGGACAACAAACCAGCACCCACAAAGTGGTCAAAACCCAAATCTACGAACACAGTTTCCTGAATGGTTTTGAAATGCGCTACGGAAATCCAGGTGAATGGGCTATTTTGGCGTTGCTACCTTCCTATTTGGAACGTGAAGGCTCCTCCCTAATTTATATGGTAGATGCCCTCATTAAGAAAAGCAAACACCCCGAAAGCAATTTCTACTTATACGATCACGATGCTTTGGCCCAAACAATTCATGCCTTAGAAGCAAAAGGGCAAAAAACATTACTGATTGGAGTATCGTTCGCGTTGCTCGATCTTTTGGAAACCCATCAATTTCAATTAAAACATACGGTGGTTATGGAAACTGGTGGAATGAAGGGAAGACGAAAAGAAATGATTCGGGAAGAGTTACATGAACACCTACGCCAAGGGTTTGGTGTGCCTCATATACACAGCGAATACGGCATGACCGAATTACTCTCGCAAGCATACTCTAATGGCAAAGGTCTTTTCTTTTGCCCACCTTGGATGGATGTACTTACCCGCGATCCTGAAGACGCACTTTCTTGGGTCCATGGAAAAACGGGAGGCTTGAATATAATCGATCTGGCGAACCTGTTTTCCTGTTCCTTTATTGCGACTCAAGATTTGGGGAAGAAACATGCCGATGGAAGTTTCGAAATTTTAGGTAGATTTGACAATAGCGACATTCGTGGCTGCAACCTGATGGTATCTTTATGAATTCACCCAAGCAAAAAAGCAATGGCTGCCTATGGATTTTCCTTTTTGGAATTCTTAGTCTGTTTGGTTGGATCTTTATAGAAATCGTTTTTAAAATTCCGAGTCGTGCTTCCGGTATCCTTGCGCTTGTCTTAGCAGGATTCCTAACTTACAAATGGATTGGGAGGCCTACGATTAAGGGTATCCTTGTCAATCTCATTATCCTTAGCCTTCTGGTTTTTGGCTTCAAGTTTCTGGGAGGTGTTTTTCTGGACACCCTAAAAATGGATTTTGAAGAAACCAATTTCAAAAAAGAAGAAGGAGTAGTGCTCAGTTCCATTGTTGAAGATTTGGACACCGTAACGGTCTATTCTAGCCATAGGATTTGGAGAGATAACTACGGAAATGATTACGTAGGAGATTTTATGGTGCGGGAAAGTGATTTTAATTACTTAAGGAACCATTTACAAACGTATAAGCCGAAGGCAAGTGGGAATTTTTGGGGAGATTTGTATGAATATATCGATCAGAAAGACGGTCCTTATTTGGACTTGGTCATCAATACCTTTCAACAGATCCATACCGACAGGCGACTCAATCAAATGGAATTCGCCGAAATGGTGGTAAGCTGCATTCAGGATATTCCCTATTCCTTCATTTTTCAGGATGAATGCTTGGAGGCCAATCTATACGAACATTCCATTCGGAGAATATTGGAAGATTGCCCAGAGTGCTGCATGGGGAATGTGCCGTTTGGCATTCAGAATCCGGTGGCATTTCTTCAAAATCTGAAGGGAGACTGCGATACACGTACCGTGCTTATTTATTCCATTTTAAAGCACTTCGATTACGATGTAGCCATATTGAACAGTTCGCATTACCGACACTCCATTTTGGGAATCAACTTACCTGCTACAGGTCTAAACAAGGTATATAGAGGAAAAAAATATGTGGTTTGGGAAACCACTGCAAAATATTATGAAGCGGGCACCCTCCCGTCTAATTTCAACGACATATCCTATTGGGATGTGGTTTTAACCAGCAAATAACAAAACGATGAACGAAAAACTATTTACCCTAGCACTTTTCGAAATTATCCTGGCCATTTTGGTTTCAGTAGTCATTATTTATATTTCGTACAGCATATTGCACCGGTTGTTCTTTAAGAACATAGACCTTAAGGGTGGCAATGCAGCATTTACGGTATTCACCTCAGGAATTGTACTTTCCATAGGCCTTATCTTAAGTGAAATCATCCCTTCCATTACCAATATGGTCCGTTTATCGACCACGCAAACCGATGCGATAGATGTAGGCACCATTGTTCAGTATGGAGGGCTTTATTTGCTTATCGGATTTTTGGCAGCGGTCATTATCAATGCTTCCGTATTCTTCCTGTTTTCTATCCTAACGCGAGGAATTAACGAATTTCAAGCCATTAAAGACGACAATATGTCCGTGTCTATTTTGGTAGTGGCAACCTTGTTGAGTATTACCTTAATCGTAAAGGACAGCATCGCATTGCTCATTAGCTCGATCATCCCCTATCCGGAAGTTTCAAATTTTTTGTAGGGTGGTGTAAGGAATAAAAATAAACTGCGACTTAACCAGTGTTATGAAAAAGGGATGTTAAGATCCTTCATAATTGGTTGGTTAGTTAGTTTGGAAACCCCTTGTGCTTGCAAGGGGTTTTCTTTTTATCCTACTTTAATAACGAAATAGTTCTTCTTACCTCGTTGAAGTAATATGAAAGTATCATTGATAAGATCATTGGAGGTCAACTTATAACCCTCTCCTACCTTTTCTTTGTTTACAGAAATGGAATTCTCCTTCAAAGCGCGGCGCGCTTCTCCATTCGATTTTAAGAACCCTGTTTTTTCGGCCAAGGCACCGATGACATCCAATCCATCTTCCAATTCAGAAAGGGATAGTTCAGCTTGGGGAACGCCTTCAAAAACATCAAGGAATGTTTCAGAATCCAATGACTTTAGGTCTTCACTTGTTGACTTTCCGAAGAGAATTTCAGAAGCTTTAAGAGCATTGTTATAGTTTTCTTCTCCATGCACCGTAATGGTCACCTCTTTGGCCAATCGTTTCTGAAGCAATCGCATATGCGGCGCTTCTTTGTGCTCTTCGACCAAGCTTGTTATGGTAGCTTCATCCAAAAAGGTGAAAATCTTGATATATTTTTCGGCATCTTCGTCGCTGGAATTCAACCAGTATTGATAGAACTTATAGGGAGAAGTTCGTTTTGCGTCCAACCAAACATTGCCCCCTTCACTCTTCCCGAACTTGCTACCATCACTTTTGGTAATTAATGGACAGGTTAAGGCATATCCTTTTCCGCCACCAATACGGCGAATCAATTCGGTTCCTGTGGTGATATTACCCCATTGGTCGCTTCCTCCAAACTGAAGGGTACAACTTTCTTTTTTGTATAAGTGAAGGAAATCGTATCCCTGCACCAATTGGTAGGTAAATTCGGTAAAAGACATTCCTTCAGAACCTTCGTTGGAGATTCTATTCTTTACCGAATCCTTCGCCATCATGTAATTTACGGTAATGTGTTTTCCCACATCCCTAATGAAATCCAAGAAACTGAACTCCTTCATCCAATCGTAATTGTTTACCATCACCGCTTCATTATCCGCTCCCGAGGTAAAATCCAAAAACTGGGAAAGTTGTGTTCGCACACACTCCTGATTGTGCCGTAGGGTTGCTTCATCCAACAAATTGCGCTCTGCCGATTTTCCAGAAGGATCTCCAATCATTCCTGTAGCCCCTCCAACCAAAGCAATGGGCTTATGCCCGCATCGCTGAAAATGGGCCAACAGCATAATAGGAACCAAATTCCCAATATGTAAGGAATCGGCCGTTGGGTCAAATCCTACATAGGCAGCTCGCATGGCTTCATTAAGGTGGTCTTCGGTATCGGGCATGACATCATGAATCATCCCTCTCCAAGTAAGTTCTTCTACAAAGTTTTTCGGCATCTCATTTACAATTTGCGCAAAGATAATGGGATGCCTCTAAAGAGAAAAGTGTTCGATGAAAAAGCTACCGTTTCATAAATTGTTTTGTGGTTTTTCCCGTTTCGGAGGTAACCGTTAGGAAAAACAGCCCAGATTTCAAGTTACTCACATTCACTTCCTCCGTTGGTACTGCAGATCGATATACTTGTCTGCCCAAAACATCATGAATTTGAAGGTCGGTAATTTGCTCCGTCCCAGCTACGGTTATAAACAGGGATGAAGTAGTTGGATTCGGGTAAATGGATACGCTCACTTCAGAAACAGACGAAACACTCAAAACGCAATTCTCACTGTAAAATGCTGAATCATCTATGGACCAGTTGGACTGATTCCCTGCGAACACCACATCATCTACCTGTATGCACTCTAAGGTCGGATTGTCCAATGCATTTAGAATGGAAATGGCCATATTGTTTCCGTTCCTAATATCGAGCGAAACCAAATCGTTTTCATAGCACCAGAGTTTATCCAGATTGGTATTGGCAGAAAGGTCCAACTGCGTAAAATTGTTATCGTGAAGATCGACGACACGCAATAACGGATTGTTAGAAAAATCGATCGTTGTCAATTGATTGCTCTCTATAGAAAGCACCTCCAAGGCGGGGTTTTGTGAAAAATCGATCGTAGTTAAACCATTGGAATCCCCATCCAAAGCAACCAATGCAGGATTTTGGGAAATATCGATACTGGTAAATTGATTGAAAGGAAAATCCAGTCGTTCCAGATTTGGGTTCTGCGAGACATCCAAGGAAGTAAGGTCGTTAAAATCACAACTTAAGGTTCTTAGATTGGGCAACCCTGTAACATCCAAACTCGTTAGGACATTAAAAAAGCAGCTCACTTCTTCCAAAAGGACGTTTTGGGAAAAATCTAATGTTGACAGAGAATTTTGACTACAGTTGATCCGTATCAAATTGGAAAACGCTTCTATGCCTTCCATAGAAAGGATTCCTATCCCTCGGGGATAAAAATTCTGGACGGCTTCGGCTTCACTTACCTGTATTTCACCATCGTCGTTGGTATCCACATCCGCTTCGGGAACACCGTCGCCATCAAAATCGACTATAGGTAAGTTAACACAGGCAGATTTAAAAGCAGCATCGGGAATGTCCACAATTTGTGACCATCCTACCGTACCCGAGAATAAGAATAGGAGGGAGAGTAATTTTAATTTCATATTTTAATTTTTCTAATTTTCATAACCCTATAAAGATATGAATTCTAATCCATTAAGGGTGAATTCCCAAATTGTCTAAAATGGCATAGTTTCTGTGCATTTTTTTTGACCAAAACCTATTCACTAACCATTCAAAGAGATGAGACTCGTCAAAAAAATACTGAAAGTACTCGGATACATGATCGCTGTCCCTGTGGCTTATTTCCTTATTGCATTGTTGCTATCTACCATTACTGTGAACAAGGCGTCTTCGAATTCCGAAGGAACGGACATCGTCTATTTAAGCACTAACGGGGTACATTTGGACATCGTCATACCTAGGGAAAGTCTAAGTGAAAATCTCTCAAGGGATTTAAGGTTTTTGGAAGACGATCAATACGTGGCCTTTGGCTGGGGGGATGAAAATTTTTATCTCAACACCCCTACTTGGGGCGACCTCACCTTTAAAAATGCGTTTCGGGCCATGTTCCTTAAGAGTTCTTCCCTTGTGCACCTAACACGACACAAAAGCAAACGTTCTAGTTGGGTTGCGGTCCCCATTGACAAGAACAAACTGGAAAAACTGAATGATTTTATTTTAAAGTCGTTCAGCCTTGACGCTAGTGGTGGCAAAATAGAACTTCCAAATACCGGATATTACCATAACGACCACTTTTATAAGGCCGAAGGAAGCTATTCCTTTGTAAAAACTTGTAATTCTTGGGTAAACAGTGGCTTTAAAGAAAGTGGTTTGAAAGCCTCTTATTGGACTCCTTTCGATTTCGGATTGTTGAATAAGTACGAGTAAGGCATTGGACTTCGGCATCAATATGATGCGAGGGCTTTTGATTTAGTGCTAATTAGGTCGCTGTCCTACGACCATAAAATGCGTACTCATTCCCATTAGCGATTCAATACCTTCAACTTTTGTAATCCAACTCATCAATTCCTTTAACCTTGCATTGTCTTTTACAATTTCCTTGAGGTCTTTATGAAGCCACCCTGGACCTTCGACTGCAATTGTTTGAATATTAACGAAGCCCGCTTTTAATACTTCTGTTTCCAAAGCCTTAGGTTCCATGAAAATAGAGGTCGTGAAATAGGTAGTATTATCCACTGGATTTCTGTGTTGCCCATCTTTTAAATCTTGTTCCACTATTTTTTTGAAAACATCTTCTTCTAGCATTCCGTCAAAGAATCCGGATTGAATCAAAGAAACATATTTACTAATTCCAGCAATTAATACGAAAGCACCGGGTTTTAAATTTCTAAATAGCTCCTGCAGTGCTATTTCTCTCTGATCAGAATCGGTTAAATGATAAAATGGTCCAAAACATAAAATTAAATCGTGAGGGGTTTCTTCACTATTTATTTCCCTAACATCCCCCAGACAAATCTCATGCAACTCTTTAGATCTTGGATTTCTCTTAGCCACCTCTATCAAGCTGGGCATGGGATCCATTAAAATGACCTGATGGCCTAACTCAGCTAGCCAAAAGGAATAGGCCCCTGTTCCACCTCCCACATCCAATATTCTCATATTCCTTCCATGCAGAAACCGTTCAATGATCTGCTTCGATCTTTCAAATTCCAAAATTCCCTTACTCCTTTTAAGCCTCCCGTCTTCATCAGCCTCTTGATAATGATCGTATATTTCCTTTGGTATATCCATTTTCCATTTGTCCTTATAATCAAATATATAGAATTAATTATATCGCCGTTTGCTAAAACCCGACAGATGATTTCATTGAGAAGTACTACCTTAGCCCTATGATTCTAGTAACGGGCGGTACAGGCATGGTGGGGGCACACTTGCTGCTTCAATTAACCCAGAATGGACAAAAGGTTCGCGCAACCCATAGAAAGGATAGCAACCTAAAAAGGGTAGAAGAAATCTTCGCCTATTTTACCCCAGAGGCCTCACAATTATTTAAAACCATAGAATGGGTAGTGGCCGACATCACCGATCTTCCGGCTATGGAAATTGCCTTTCAGGGAGTTACGCAGGTGTTTCATTGCGCTGCTTATATCAGCTTTAGAACCCACGATTATCAAAAACTGAAATCCATCAATAATAACGGAACAGCCAATGTGGTGAATTTGTGCCTATCGCATAAGGTAGATTATCTGTGCTATGTAAGTTCTATTGCTACTTTGGGAACTCCAATAGATGGAGCTACAGCCAACGAGGATTCCCATTGGAACCCAGAAGAAAACAACAATGTGTACGCCATTTCGAAGTATGGCGCCGAAATGCATGTTTGGCGAGCAACCCAAGAAGGCCTAAAAGCAGTGATCGTTAATCCGGGGGTGATTTTAGGTGAGGGGAACTGGAATTCTGGTAGTGGCCGTATTTTCAAAAAGGCTTCCAAAGGCATGAAACACTATACCTCTGGAGGTAGTGGATTCGTAGACGTAAAAGATGTGGTGTCAAGTATGTTGGCCCTTACGGAAAAGCAAATTACCAATCAACGTTACATTTTGGTGGGGCACAATGCAACCTATCGCGAATTGCTGCAATTGTTAATGAAGGGGTTTTCCCTTCCAGAACCCAAAAAATCGGTGAGCAAAAGAACACTAACCTGGCTGAGCTATTTGGACGGCTTCGTTAGTTTTTTATTAGGGAAACATCGCAGGCTTACCAAAGAATCGGTAGCCTCCCTTACCACTGTTTCCACCTTTAGTTCTGAGAAAATTAAGCAGCAATTGGGCATGAAATTCACACCCTTAGAGGAAACCATAAGCCGAGTCGCTAAAAACTATTCTTCCTCGTCCTGAACCGGATCGGTGAGCGTTCCTCCTTTTTGCTTTTTTATGGAATCGACGCGAATGCTATCTTTTTTACGGATACTATCTCTTCTTAGAGTGGCCTCTTCTTTCTCAATCTCATAAAGGCTATCCACTACAGCTTTTCGCTCTACCAGTTGCTCTTCTACTTGTTCCAGTAGTTTTGCATATCCATTAAGATCGGATGCGTAATAAGCATTGCTCAAAGCGAATTGCAGGCTATCGATCCCGAATTTTTGATACAAAACAGAATCCAAATAGATGCCTTTGGTACGCAGCATCCTATTATTGATGCTTTTGGCGGCATTTCCAATATAGGCATCGGCCAAAATATCCACCATTTCGTCTTTGGAAATAAGATTCTGCGGAGGTTCAGGTTTTTTTACATCCTGACACCCCATAACCCAAAGCAATCCTATGGTAAAAAAGGCTTTTTTCATCAACGATCGAAGGTTAATCGCTCTCCATTACTGCGATTGGGAAATTTACCGTTTTCGAAAGCAATCACTCCATTAACAAGCGTATACATAACACGGGAGGTAAAGGTGGTACCTTCAAACGGGGACCAACCACATTTATAGGCAATATTTTCTTTGGAAACACGCCATGGCGCATTAGGATCTATCAATACCAAATCGGCCTTGTAGCCCACACGGATATAACCCCTGTCTTTCACCTGAAAGAGGATCGCAGGATTGTGAGCTGTTTTCTCCACAATCTTTTCTACCGAAATTCTTCCTTTGTGGTGCATTTCGAACAGGGCTTCTAAAGCATGTTGTACCAAAGGCCCTCCTGAAGGAGCTTTGGTGTACACATTATCCTTTTCTTCCAAGGTATGCGGTGCATGATCGGTGGCAATGACATCGATTCGGTCATCCAATAATGCCTTCCATAGCCCGTCTCTATCTTTTTGGGTCTTTACCGCCGGATTCCATTTAATTTTGGTTCCCTTTTCGGCATAGTCCTCATTGGTAAACCATAGGTGGTGAATGCACACCTCGGCAGTGATCTTTTTTTCTGAAAGTGGAATTTTATTACTGAAAAGGTGTGTTTCCTTTTCGGTAGAAAGATGGAAAACATGCAATCGAGCCCCTGTTTTCTTTGCTAGTTCGATCGCTCTTGAAGAGGACAGATAACAAGCTTCCTCACTTCGAATGACTGGGTGAAAAGCGATAGGAATATCTTCCCCATATTCACTTTTGAACTTTTCCAGGTTGTTTTTAATAGTGGTCTCATCCTCACAGTGCACCGAAATAAGCAAATTGGTCTTACTGAAGATTTCTTCCAGTACTTCAGGGTCGTCCACCAACATATTTCCCGTAGAAGACCCCAAAAACAACTTGAGCCCTGCCACTTTGGTTTCGTCCACTTTCAGGACTTCCTCAAGGTTGTCGTTGGTTCCCCCAAACATAAAAGAATAATTGGCCCAAGAGGTTTCGGCTGCCCGGGCAAACTTGTCCTCAAGAAGCTCGATGGTTGTTGCCTGTGGTACGGTATTAGGCATCTCAATAAATGAAGTAATCCCACCCGCTACGGCGGCTCTCGATTCGGTTTCGATGGTCGCTTTGTGTGTGAGGCCTGGTTCCCGAAAATGCACCTGATCGTCGATCATTCCCGGTATAAGGTAGGATCCGTCTGCTTCAATAATTTTGGTGTCGGCAGATTTTGCGCTAATACTTTCTGCAACTTCCGCAATTCGATCCCCAACTACGAGAACATCCCCTTCGAATATCTTGCCCTCGTTTACAATTTGCGCGTTCTTAATAAGTATCGTATTCGTCATACATCCTTTTTTTTGAAAAGGCTTTTCCACTTCATGGAAATTACCCCAAAAATGGCTTCGCTTATAATTCCGGAGCTCATTTTACTTTCTCCTTTCGTTCTATCTGTAAAGATTACCGGTACTTCGACAATCTTAAATTTCTTTAAATAGGCCTTAAATTTCATTTCGATCTGGAAGGCATACCCTACAAAACGTATTTTATTCAAATCTATTTGCTCCAACACCTTTCGTTTGTAACAAATAAACCCCGCCGTGGTGTCATGAATGGGCATTCCCGTAACAAATCGCACGTACTTGGAAGCACCCCAGGACAGCAATACCCTGCTCATAGGCCAATTCACCACATTAACCCCTGTAATATATCGGGATCCAATGGCCATATCGGCTCCCTGCTTATCACAAGCATTGTAAAGTCGTAACAAATCGTTAGGGTTGTGAGAAAAATCGGCATCCATCTCAAAAATAAATTCATAATCCCGCTCCAATGCCCATCTAAACCCATGTATATAGGCGGTTCCTAGCCCCAACTTCCCCTTTCGCTCCTCCAAAAAGAGGGCCTCGGGAAACTCTTCCTGCAACTCCTTTACCTTAAGTCCTGTGAGGTCTGGTGAGTTGTCATCCACTATTAAAACATGAAACTTTCTTTGCAACGAAAATATGTTGCGAAGTAATTTTTCTATGTTGTCAATTTCATTAAATGTAGGGATGACCACTAAGGCACCTGCCATAAGACCAATTTTGAAACAAAAGTACCCCTTTTTTAAAAATAGAGGCCAATAATTAGCGCCGTTTAGAAAATTTTATAATTGCTCTAGATTACAAAGAACTCCCCTATTTTAGGTAATTTTACCGGCAAAGCAGAATCCCTTGGATTACACCCTACGGACTATAGAACATTTAGATTGGATCACCTACGTCCTTGTAGGGACATTTGGTGTATTGGCTCTTACCCGATGGTTGTATCCACGCAGGTTCTATGAGTTTATGATGCTCCCCATAACCGACAAGTATTTCGCATTGCAGGGAAAAGGCTATGAAATAAAGCATCCCTTCAATGTCGCCCTGTTTGGTATACAAGTGGTTTCATTTTCACTGTTCATTTACCTCATTCTACTGCAAAGAGAACCCGAAATACCCACAAAACAACCTTGGTTGTACATTCAGTTGCTCACAGGGGTATCCATTTTTCTATTTGGGAAGTACGTAATTGAAAAAATGATTGCCAATATCTTTAATATGGAGGCGGTTGTGAATAGTTATTTGTACGAAAAATTGAGTTATGCGAGCCTAATTTCCCTTTTAGCACTCGTTTTCAATATTTTATTTTTTTATGCAATCCCACCAAACCCACTGATTTTATGGGTTTTCGCGGGCACAATACTCGTATTATTCGTTATCTCCCTTATTTCCAGCTTCAAAAGAAATGCAAATCTAATTTTAAGATATTTCTTCTATTTTATTTTGTATCTTTGCGCACTTGAAATAGCACCCTTCATTGTCTTGTATAAATTACTCGATTAAAGGAGGATACTAACAAATGTAGTTGTTTATGAAAGTGAAAACTATTTTGGTTTCTCAACCGGAACCTAAAATTGAAAATTCTCCTTACTTCGACCTTATCGAAAGGCAAAAAGTAAAGATTGATTTTAGACCTTTTATACATGTAGAAGGTGTTTCCAGTAAAGAGGTACGTACCCAAAAAGTTGATCTTAGCCAGTATACGGCAATCATACTAACCAGTAGGAATTCTGTAGATCACTTCTTTAGGATTGCAGAAGAGCTTCGTTTCAAGGTTCCAGATACCATGAAATATTTTTGCCAGAGTGAGGCCGTTGCCTTTTACCTTCAGAAATATGTGGTGTACCGAAAGCGTAAGATCTATGTAGGGAAGAGAACCTTCGCAGAGCTATCTCCGCTTATCAAAAAGTATAAAACGGAATCCTTCTTATTGCCTTCTTCGGACAAGTTGAAGCCTACCGTTCCTGCGATTTTGAACGACCTAAGCGTAGATTGGAAACAGGCGACCTTTTACAAGACCGTAGTAAGTGACCTAAGTGACCTGCGCAATGTGTACTATGACATCTTGGTATTCTTTAGTCCAAGCGGCATTCAGTCCCTTTTCGAAAACTTCCCGGATTTCGAGCAAAATAACACTCGAATTGCCGTTTTCGGAAATACAACCGTAAAAGCTGCTACGGAAAAAGGACTACGTGTAGACATACAAGCACCTACTCCAGAAACTCCTTCCATGACCATGGCGCTGGAGAAATACATTAAAGAAGTAAACGGAAAGAAATAAAACAAGTTTAGCTTAAACTTACCTGCATAGAAAAAGCCCCACGCGTTAGCATGGGGCTTTTTCAGTTGTAAGTTGGTTTGTTATCTCAAAGGTCCTCCCGCCAAGATTTCACCGTTGGCATAGGATTCAAATTTCTTAAAGTTCTCACGGAACGAATTGGAGAGTTTAAAGGCCGTTTCATAATACGCCTCATCATTATTCCAAGTCTTTCTCGGACTCAGTACTTCCGTAGGTACATTAGGACATACCCTTGGTTGTTGTACTCCAAATACGGAGTGAATATGATAGTTGTCTTTATTAGCCTCTTCCAAAGAACCGTTCATAGCGGCGGTAATCATAGCACGGGTATACTTAAGCTTCATGCGGGTTCCTACTCCGTAAGGTCCACCTGTCCATCCCGTGTTCACCAACCACACATTCACACCCGCTTCCTGCATCTTCGTGCTTAGCATTTCGGCATACTTTGTAGGATGTAAAGGCATAAAGGGAGCGCCAAAACAAGCCGAGAAACTCGGCACAGGCTCGGTAATTCCTGCTTCCGTTCCAGCTACTTTCGCAGTATAACCACTAATGAAGTGATAGGCTGCTTGCCCTGGTGTTAATTTGGAAATCGGAGGCAATACCCCAAAGGCATCTGCCGTAAGGAAGAAGATATTTTTAGGATTGTAGCCAATAGAAGGCACCTGAATGTTATCAATATGATAGATAGGATAGCTTACACGGGTATTTTGAGTAATGGAGATATCACTGAAATCCACTACCCCGTTGTCGTCCATAATCACATTTTCGAGGATGGCACCCGGTTTAATTGCTCTATAAATATCGGGTTCGTTTTCTTCGGAAAGATCTATGGCCTTGGCATAACATCCGCCTTCGAAATTGAACACACTGTTTTCTGCGGTCCATCCGTGCTCATCGTCCCCGATCAATTTACGTGCAGGATCTGCCGAAAGCGTGGTTTTTCCTGTTCCGGAAAGACCAAAGAAAATGGCAGTATCCCCATCTTCACCAACATTTGCAGAACAATGCATAGGCAGGGTGTTCTTAAATACAGGAAGAATGAAATTTAAAGCAGAGAAAATTCCTTTCTTAATCTCACCCGTATATCCCGTACCACCAATAATGGCAACTTTTCTGGTAAAGTTAAGGATGGCAAAATTGTGTTGTCTTGTTCCGTCACGTTCTGGGTCTGCCATAAAGCCAGGGGCATTTACAATAACCCATTCTGGATCGAAACCGTCCAATTCCTCTTCTGTAGGGCGTAAAAACATATTAAATGCAAACATGTTGCTCCAAGGGTATTCATTAATTACCCTAATGTTGAGCTTGTAGTTTACATCGGCACAGGCGTAACAGTCCCTTGCATATACTTCTTTCCCATTCAAATATTCCGTGATTCGATCGTACAAAGCATCGAACTTGTCCGGATCGAACGGAATGTTGATATCACCCCACCATACTCTGTCTTGGGTAATATCGTCCTTTACGATAAAACGATCTTGAGGAGATCTTCCTGTAAACTCTCCAGTATTCACAGCAATAGCACCAGAACTTGCTTCTTTTCCTTGTCCTTTTGCTAATGTTTCTGCGTGAAGTTGTTCGGAGGTAAGTTGATAATTAACTTTCGAGGGGTTGATTCCGTAAGATTCCAGCGAAATCGTTTTCGTAGTTTGGCTGTTATCCACCATACTTTTGTTTTTGTTGTGTTGGCAAAAGTAAAAAAACTAATAGAGATAGCCCCGAAAATTATCTAGAATTCTTACGATTTTAACGTACGGAAATCGTACGCAAGTCGCAACCAACCAGCTATAAAAGCCAAACCTCCCAAAGGTGTGATAGGACCCAGTATTTTTGAAGAAATGGGTACTACCTCTTTTAATGCCAAGAGGTAAATTGAGCCCGAAAACAATAAAATTCCGAGTAAAAATAGCCGGAAAACCCATTTTTTTCCTTTCTCGGTCATGTATGGGATA
Source organism: Aureisphaera galaxeae (assembly GCF_028561275.1). Lineage (GTDB taxonomy): Bacteria > Bacteroidota > Bacteroidia > Flavobacteriales > Flavobacteriaceae > Aureisphaera > Aureisphaera galaxeae. Next base: position 448,236 of record NZ_JAQQTF010000002.1, on the reverse strand, counting down.
AAACCTACAATAAACAAAACGATGACATGGTACATTTGGTAGCGCACCCCGGTTTCAAAACTGGCAACGGACTGAGCATCCGCTACTTGCTTTAATCCATGTGCTCCAAAAGCTCCTATGGCGATGGTGATAGCTCCCAATAAGGAGGAAATGATGAGAATTTTTTTGTTGAATTTATTCATAGGTATTGCGCTATTTAGTACATTCGCCACGATCGGACAAAGACGTACAAATTTACGAAATAACTAGGGATGCGAAATATTCTTATCATAGGTGCTGGCCGTTCTGCCACAAGTCTCATTAAGTATTTACTCGACAAATCTGAAGCGGAAAACCTATTCATTACCATTGGTGACCTTTCTGAAGAAAATGCCAAGAAATTTACCCAAGGACACCCCAATGCCAAAGGCGTGTACTTGGATGTTTTCGATGAAGAAGCCCGTAAAGAGGCCATTCAGGCAGCCGATTTGGTGATCTCCATGCTTCCAGCCCGCTTTCATATAGAAGCGGCCCAAGATTGTATCACCTATGGAAAACATCTCGTTACCGCTTCTTATGTTAGTAAAGAAATGCAGGCGTTGGATGAACAAGCCAAAGCCAAAGGGCTCGTATTTATGAATGAAATCGGGGTAGATCCCGGGATTGACCATATGAGCGCCATGCAAGTAATAGATCGTATTCGCGATGGCGGCGGAAAAATGCTGTTGTTCGAATCCTTTACTGGTGGACTTATCGCTCCAGAAAGTGACGACAACCTTTGGCACTATAAATTCACTTGGAACCCAAGGAACGTGGTGGTTGCCGGACAAGGGGGTGCTGCAGAGTTTATTCAGGAAGGCACTTATAAATACATCCCATATCACAAACTGTTTCGCCGTACCGAATTTTTGGATATCGAAGGGCATGGCCGCTTCGAAGCCTACGCCAATAGAAATTCCCTGAAATACCGAAGTGTGTATGGCTTGGATGATATTCTTACCCTATATCGGGGAACGATGCGCCGTGTTGGTTTCAGTAAAGCATGGAACATGTTCGTACAATTAGGAATGACGGATGATGGCTATACCATTCCGAATTCTGAAGAACTTACCTATCGCGACTTCATCAACCTATTCCTACCCTATCACCCAACCGATTCGGTAGAACTGAAGACCCGTTATGCCCTGAAGATAGATCAGGACGATTTGATGTGGTACAAACTATTGGAACTGGATTTATTCAATGCTGAAAAGAAAATCGGAATTGAAAATGCAACGCCAGCACAGGCCCTTCAGAAAATCTTGATGGATAAATGGACCTTGAAGGAAGACGACAAGGACATGATCGTGATGTACCACAAATTTGGGTACGAATTGAATGGAAAGAAAAAGCAGATCGATAGTAATATGGTGCTTATCGGGGAAGACCAAACCTATACGGCTATGGCCAAAACTGTAGGACTTCCCGTTGCCATGGCTGCTTTGCGCATCCTGAACAAGGAAATAACGACTCCTGGGGTACAGATTCCGATTTCAAAAGAAGTATACGAGCCTATTTTGAAGGAATTGGAAGACTACGGCATCACGTTTAAAGAAAACTTCGCAGATTATTTAGGATACAATCCGGAGGGCGTCGCCGGTTGAAGAGCACTTGAAGAAACAATTGTTTCATAGTATAAAAAAAGCCCTCCATTTGGAGGGCTTTTCTTTTCCTGAAATCGAAAATTACCTCCGATTCATAAAAATCATAATAAAGTATAGCAAGGTGGCCAAAGATCCCAAGGCTGCCACTACGTAGGTACGTGCGGCCCATTTTAACGCATCTTTAGCTCCGGCATATTCTTCTTGGGTAACCATATTTTCTTTCTGCAACCATACCAAAGCACGCTTACTGGCATCGAATTCTACCGGAAGGGTAATGAAGGCGAAAGCCGTGGTTGCAGCAAATAATAAAATTCCAATAAGGAAAATGTTAGATCCCAAGACACTTCCCGTAGCCGATAGAACAATTCCCGCCATGATAACAATATTGGACAGCCTACTGGCAATCCCAACTACAGGAACGATCTTGCTTCGCATCTGCAACCAACTATAGGCCGTGGCATGCTGTATGGCGTGTCCCACTTCGTGGGCGGCTACGGCTGCTGCCGCTGCATTTCGTTGCGAATAGACCACTTCACTCAGGTTTACGGTTTTATTTTGCGGATTGTAATGATCTGTTAATTGTCCGCGTGTGGAAATGATGTCCACGTCATGAATACCATGATCCTGTAGCATCTTCTGTGCAATTTCGGCACCGCTCAGCCCATTTCGTAAATGGATTTTGGAGTATTTCTTGAATTTGCTCTTTAAACGATTACTCACAAAGCTACTCACCAAAAAGAGTACCCCTGCCAGTATATAATATCCCATCATATTCTTTAAAATTTAGGTGTATTAAATATACCTAAAAGTTAGCAAAAATGATTCCGAAGCAAAATGACTGACAAACCGTCAAAAAGAGGTGGCTATTTTCGGTATTTGAATATAGCCACAACCAAGGAAAAGGTAAATAGTAAAGCCACTATATTGGCAATGATTACCGCAGTGCTGTTTATAAGTAAACCATAGACAAGCCAAAGTATAGTTCCCATACAGAGCACCAAATACATAGGCAAGGAAAGACTACTCACGTCCTTCGTTTTCCAAGTCTTGTACATCTGCGGAACAAAACCGAATGTAGTACATACGGCTGCCACTAGGCCCAAAACCTCCGTAGCATTGAACTCCATTATCCTACTATGTTCACGATTTTCCCAGGTACCACAATCACCTTCTTGGGTGTGCGCCCGTCCAATTGTTGTTGGGTTCTTTCATGTGCCATCACCGCTGCTTCAATATCCTCTTTGCTCATATCCAATGGCAATTCTAGCTTGAAGCGCATTTTCCCATTAAAAGAAATGGGGTATTCCTTACTGCTTTCCACCAAATGTGAAGCATCGTATTTTGGGAAGGCTGCTGTAGCAATACTTTGGGTATGACCCAATTTGTTCCACAACTCTTCGGCAATATGCGGTGCGTATGGAGAAATTAGAACAAGTAAAGGTTCCAAAATTTCACGGCTATTGCAGTTCTGTTGCGTAAGTTCATTTACAGCAATCATAAATGTAGATACAGACGTATTGAAACTGAAGTTTTCAATATCCTCCTCCACTTTTTTGATGGTCTTATGAAGTGTCTTCAAATTATCCTTCGTCGGAGTGGCATCAGAAACTTGGAAAGCTCCTTCTGCTCCTCCATGGTACAATTTCCAAAGTTTTTTCAAGAAGGAATGCACTCCCGTGATCCCAGCGGTACTCCAAGGCTTCGCCTGATCTAAAGGCCCCAAGAACATTTCGTACATGCGCAGGGTATCGGCTCCGTATTGGAAACAGATTTCATCTGGGTTTACGACATTGTACTTGGATTTGGACATTTTCTCTACTTCTCTGGAAACCTTAAACGCCCCATCATCAGTATTAATAAATTTGGCATTTTGAAATTCTGGCCTCCAACCCATGAACCCTTCACGATCCAATTCATTAGAAGTATTCACATACGAAACATCCGCGTGAATGGCTTGAAAATTAAATTCAATGGCATCTCCTTCCGCATGTTCATAGCCATTCTCTAGCATCCAATCCCAGACTAAAGAAGCCGCCTCAGCATGTTTTGTATTTCGCTCCTCTCTGAAAGTTCCATTTAAAATTAAATCCTCAGAAGCGAATATTTGAAAGGGTAAAAAATTCAGTTCTTTTATCCCTTTTTGTGGACTAAGCAAAATTGGGAGCGCACGGTGAACAAACGCACTCTCACCCAAAATCATCCCTTGATTGATCAACTTCTTGGCAGGCTCATCCACAGGAAGTACTGCGCGATCATATAGGAACTTCACCCAAAAACGACTGTACAACAAGTGACTGGTCGCATGCTCGCTTCCACCAATGTACAGATCCACATTGCCCCAATACTTCAAGGCATCCTCAGAAGCCAACATCTCTGGGTTTTTCGGATCCATATAACGGAACATATAACAACTACTTCCTGCCCATCCTGGCATGGTGTTAAGTTCTAGTGGATAGACCCCGTTATCACTTTCAGACCCCTCGACTCCGCTCGGGGAGACAAGATCATTGGATACTACTTTGTTCAGATTAGTGTCCCAAGCCCAAACACTAGCTCGACCCAAAGGTGCCTCTCCCGTTTCGGTGGGCAAATATTTTTCAACAGCAGGCAATTCCAATGGCAAATGCTCCAAATCGATCATTTGTGGAAGTCCGTTCTTATAATATACTGGGAATGGCTCTCCCCAATACCGTTGTCTGGAGAATACCGCATCCCGTAGTCTGTAATTGATCTTACCTTTTCCCTGCCCTTTGGCTTCCAACGCGTCAATCACTTTTCGCGTGGCATCCTTATAATTCAATCCATTGATGAAGTCACTATTGGCAATGATAGTATTTTCTTTATCGGCAAAGGCTTCTTCAGAAATATCGATTCCTTCAAAAATGTTTGGGATCTCAATTCCGAAATGCTTGGCAAAGTCATAATCCCGCTGGTCCCCACAGGGAACTGCCATTACAGCACCGGTACCATAACCGGCCAATACGTAATCGCCTATCCAAATCGGCACAGGATTTCCTGTGAAAGGATGCTCAGCATAAGCTCCCGTAAACACGCCACTAATGGTTTTTACATCGGCCATACGATCGCGTTCACTTCGCTTGGCGGTAGCCTCTACATAGGCCTCCACCTCCGCTTTTTGCTCGGGAGTGGTAATTTTTGCCACCAAATCATGTTCGGGTGCCAAGGTCATGAAGCTGGCCCCAAAAATGGTATCAGGTCTTGTTGTAAATACTTCTATGGTGTGGCCCTTCTCGACTGCGCTCGAAGTGACATTAGGCATCACTTTAAAAGTTACACTCGCTCCTTCGGAACGTCCAATCCAATTGGTTTGGGAGTCCTTCAACGGCTGTGGCCAATCGATCTTAGCTAGATCATCCAACAAGCGTTGGGCATAAGCGGTGATACGCATGCTCCACTGCATCATCTTTTTGCGGATCACGGGATGGCCTCCTCGTTCGGAAACACCATTGGTAATTTCGTCATTGGCCAATACAGTTCCCAGTTCAGGACACCAGTTCACTTCCGTTTCGGCCAAGTAGGTCAATCGGTATTTCAATAGGATTTTTTGTTGCTCGGCATCGGCATATCCATTCCACTCTTCAGCCGTGAAGGATGGAGTATCATCGTCGCAACTAGCATCCACATGCTCGTTTCCTTCTTCAGCAAAGATGGAAATCAACGCTTCTATAGATCGCGCTTTATCGGAGGCATTATCATACCAACTTTCGAACAACTGGATAAAAATCCATTGTGTCCATTTATAGTAATCGGGATTGGAAGTTCGCACTTCACGACTCCAATCGAAAGAGAAACCAATCTTGTCTAACTGATTTCTATACCCAGCAATTTTATTTCCTTTTTTGTCTACTCCTCCTTCTATGTTCACACGGGTCGTATCGGCAGGATGCTGTCCTGTTTGAATCGCATACTGCTCTGCTGGTAGTCCAAAACTATCATATCCCATAGGATGCAAGACGTTGTATCCTTGGTGCCTTTTGAAACGCGCATACACGTCACTAGCAATATAACCGAGCGGATGCCCTACGTGCAATCCTGCCCCTGAAGGGTAGGGGAACATATCCAATACATAGTATTTGGGCTTATCGCTATCGTTTTGCGCATGGAAGGTTCCGTTTTCGGCCCAGTACTTTTGCCATTTGGCTTCTATCTCATTAAAGTGATACTTGCTCATCGTCTTGCTTTCTAAGAAGTGGCAAATTTACGCCTATTGTACGAAAGAGAAAAGTTTGTGCGTTAGTAAGTGTGAGATACAAAAATCGTTGTATTTTTAACCCATTCTTATATGGCAACCTCATTCGAAAAATACCAAAAACGCAGACTTATTTCTTCCTATTTCAGTGTAGTGATAAGTATCTCGCTCGTCCTGTTTTTATTGGGATTACTAGGGCTTTTTGTAATTAACAGCAATCAGTTGTCTCGCTATTTTAAAGAGCAGATCCCACTATCCATTTACCTAAAGGACAACGCAAAAGAAGTAGAGATTAACCAGCTAAAACAGAGTTTGGAAATGGCCGAGTACACCAAATCGGCCACTTATGTTTCCAAAGAAGAGGCAGCCGAACAGCATTCGGAAGCCATTGGGGAAGACTATCTGGAGTTTTTGGGATACAATCCTTTGCAAAACAGTATCGATGTAGAATTGCTGGCAGAATTTGTCTCTTCCGATAAATTGAAAGAGATTGCTAATGAGATCAGTGCCAAGGATTTTGTGGAAGAGGTAGAATACGACGAGGTCTTGGTAGAACTTTTTGACAAAAACATAAAAGTGATCAGTTTTTGGGTTTTGGTTTTTAGCGCCCTATTCCTGGTTATTGCAGTATTGCTCATAAACAGTTCTATCCGTCTTTCGGTATACTCCAAACGATTTACGATAAAGACTATGCAGATGGTGGGGGCAACCAAGCGGTTCATTCGCCGTCCTTTTATTTGGAAAAGCATGCGATTGGGCATTTTGGGATCCTTCTTGGCCATGATAGGTGTAGCCGCTGTACTATTCTTTTTAGACAAAGAATGGCCTCAATTAGGGCTTATGGACAATACAGTTCTCGTGGCAGGATTGTTTGTCTTTCTATTGGTGGTAGGAGTCGTTATAACGTGGATCAGTACTTTCTTTGCCACGCAGCGTTTCCTGAATTTACGAACGGACGAATTATACTATTAATCAGTTATGAAAAAGCCCATTAAGTATATTGTTGTTCTTGTCGTTGTACTAGTCATTGCATTATTTATAGACTGGATTATCATAAAACCTACTATTTACAATTGCGAGACGGTTGAGATAACAGCTACCAAAATTTATGAAGGTGGTGAAAAGGATGTATTCATCCAAGCTCCCAATGGGGATTCCTACTACATAAACCGTGGGTTGGAACAAGGGTTTACCATAGATGAAATGAAAAAGGAGATTAAAAATAAAAAAGTTACCTTGCACCTGCCTAAGCAATTGTTTGGCTTGGTTACCAGCAACCATATTGCACAACTCACTTGTAGGCAAAAAGTTATATATACCGAATTCAAATAATCATGGGAGAGAAAAAGAGAAAAGAGGCCGCTAAGAACATCTCGTTCATTTTTGAAAAGAAAAACTACAAGTTCATGCTTATTGGTGTGGCTTTCATCGCCCTTGGATTTATTCTTATGGCAGGTGGAGGAAGTGACGATCCCAATGTTTTCAATCCCGAAATCTATAGTTGGAGACGTATCCGTTTAGCTCCTGCCTTGGTGCTTATCGGATTTGGTTTTCAGGTATATGCCATCTTATTGAACCCCCACAAACAGAAATAATATATGGATGCTTGGGAAGCTATTGTCTTGGGCATTGTCCAAGGCTTGACCGAATTCCTTCCGGTCTCCTCCAGTGGTCATCTTGAATTGGGAAAAGCCATCCTTGGCGATCAATCCGTTCCCGAAGAAAGCCTATTGTTTACCGTAGTCTTGCACTTTGCAACTGCATTGAGTACGATTGTCGTATTTAGAAAGGATGTTTGGGATATTATTAAAGGATTGTTCCAGTTTAAATGGAACGAAGAATCCCAGTTTTCGGTAAAAATCATCATTTCCATGATCCCTGCGGTTATTGTAGGGGTTTTGTTTGAAGAACAATTGGAATCCCTTTTTGGTGGCAATATCGCTTTTGTGGGAGCCATGCTTATCATCACTGCTGTTTTGCTTTGGTTGGCCGATAAGGCAAAAGACACCAACAAAAAAGTATCCAATAAAAACGCCTTTGTCATTGGAATTGCCCAAGCCATTGCCATGCTACCCGGAATATCGAGAAGTGGCGCTACCATATCAACTTCAGTGTTATTAGGCAACGACAAAAGCAAGGCAGCTCGATTCTCATTTTTAATGGTCGTTCCATTGATCTTCGGAAAGATCGCGAAGGATATTGTAAGCGGTGACCTCAGCACGGATACAGCCAATTTCACTACCCTAGGCCTAGGATTTGTGGCAGCATTCATTGCAGGACTGTTGGCCTGTACATGGATGATTGCCTTGGTACGCAAAAGCAAATTAACGTGGTTTGCGATCTACTGTGTACTGGTGGGAATCACCGCCATTATTGTTAGCTTTGTTTCATGACGGTCGAAGATTACAAAGAAGGACAGGTACTTCTTATCGATAAACCCTTGGAATGGTCTTCCTTTCAGGTGGTGAACAAAGTACGTTGGTTAATCCGCAAGCAATTCAACCTAAAAAAGATCAAGGTTGGACACGCCGGAACATTGGACCCTTTGGCTACTGGCCTACTTATTCTGTGCACCGGAAAATTCACCAAGAAAATAGAAACCTTTCAAGCACAGGAAAAGGAATACACCGGCACTTTTACCTTGGGAGCTACTACACCAAGCTATGATTTGGAGACGGAGATCGACAATACCTTCGATATTTCGGGGATTACTTCAGAAATGATCCACAAAACTACTCAACAATTTATGGGGGATATTCAACAGCAGCCGCCTGTATTTTCAGCTTTGAAGAAGGATGGAAAACGACTGTACGAATTTGCTAGACAAGGCAAAGAAGTGGACATTCCAACGCGGACCATTCATATTTCCGATTTTGAAATCACCCGTATTGAGTTACCTGAAATCGACTTCCGTGTGACCTGTAGCAAGGGTACTTATATTCGGTCCTTGGCCCATGATTTTGGAAAGGCATTGAACAACGGTGCTCACCTTTCGGCCCTACGCAGAACCAAGATTGGAGACTTCGATGTAAAGGATGCGGTAACTATAGAAACCTTCGAAAAAACCATAAAGACTTCTTAACCCATGCGTTAAATCCTGCTAAAAATTCTTGCGCACTTCCAAAAAAATAGTCAATTTGCCCCTATGAACTTCAATTATTCCTACCGTGCTTTCTTAATTACCAGCCTTTTGGTCGGTAATTTAGTGCTGCTTATGGTAAGTGTGAAGCTTCATAAGAAGGAGGAACCCGAAGAAAAAGGCGTTCCTATAGAATATGCGGAAGAGCTTCTGGAAGAAGAGCTTGCTGTGGTTTCTACGGAAGATATAAAAATAGAAACCCACTCGGCCTACAATGAAGCCGAGCAGTTTATTCGTGAACTAGAGAATGAGCGGAATGCCGAAACCCTCAATGAAGAAGAAACATCTCAAGAAATTGAAGAATCTTCAGAAATAGACACCTCGTCCAACGATATTGCCTTGACCGATGCGAAGGATCACCTAGAAAAAATGAAAGAAAAGCTTTCCAAAAAGCGCGATTCCAACAAATCGGAAGACGATCCTACCGCAGTAAATCGTAAAACAACTATTAGTTATCTATTGAATGGCAGAAAGGCCCTTTCCCTTCGGAATCCAGTGTATACCTGCGAAAGTGGCGGTGCCGTAGTCGTAAATATCGAAGTAAATGCCTTGGGCAATGTAACCAAAGCCAGTTACAACAAACAAAGCTCTACCACGACCAATGGATGCCTCATTGAAAGTGCCCTCACCTATGCCCGTAGAGCCAAGTTCACCACCAAAAGTGACAAACCCAAGCAGCTGGGTACCATCACCTATTTATTTCCGGGACAGCATTAAGGGATAAGATCACTAAGATCTTCAATAATATTTTGCGACTTGTCTTTGTTGTACCACACCTGAAGATCTTTTTTGAACTCGGGAGTTAAGGTTCCATGCTCTTCCTTAAAATCATTCACCATTTGCGTAGCAATGGAAGGTCTAGGGCCCCAATCGGCAACGACTTCTTCCTTTTCATGATCCCAAACAATAAGCTTAGGAATGGACATAGCGTTGTTCGTAAGGAACTCGTCCATTAAATCTAGGTGTTCGTCACGTAGGAGCACTTTGAAATCGATATGCTCCGTAAATCCAGCTAATTTATTCATGGCGGGCATGGACTGAGCCGCATCGCCACACCAGCTTTCGGTCAAGACCAGCCAAGTTTGCTTCCCTTTGAAATTTTCAAATTTCTGCTGAATGGCTTCGGGAATCTTCACCGTCTTGTCCAATCGTTTCATGCGCGAATGATTCAACAGGGTATATTGCGTTAAGGATTCCGTTTGTTCGGGCCCAGTACTGGTTCCTTTTTCAACATGTGCTTCTACCAAAGTTCGGTAGGTATCGTATGATGTTCCCTTGGCAAGATGTTCTTTGACCAGGGTTTCTTTATTTGAAGTTTTTGTCATTATTTCCATAACCAATAAGTCGCAAAATTATTGAAATCTTACTAACTTCACTCAACACAACCGAAACCGTGATACAAATGAAAAACAGATGTGCCTGGTGTGGGGATGATCCCTTGTATGTAGCCTACCATGACGAAGAATGGGGTGTCCCCGTAAAAGATGATGATACTCTTTTCGAATTCCTGATCTTGGAAACCTTTCAGGCAGGATTAAGTTGGATTACCGTTCTGCGAAAGCGTGAAAATTTCCGAAAGGCATTCGATCATTTCGACTATAAAAAGATCGCGACTTACGATCAAGAAAAAATCGATTCCCTATTGCAGGATCCTGGGATCATTAGGAATAAACTGAAAGTAAACGCCACAGTTACCAATGCCCAAGCTTTTATGCAGGTACAAGAGGAATTTGGCAGCTTTAGTGAGTACATCTGGGGATTTACCAATGGTAAACCCATAAAAAACACCTTCAAGGAGATGAAGGACATTCCTGCCAATACCCCTTTGAGTGATACAATAAGTAAAGACTTAAAAAAGCGCGGGTTTAAATTTGTAGGTACCACCGTGGTATATGCCCATATGCAAGCAACGGGCATGGTCAACGATCATGTAATGGATTGTTTTCGGTACGAGGAAGTTTAATTGTTGAGTGCAGCGAGATGTGGATTCCCTTCCAATCGCACTTTTAGAGCCTTAAGGGTTTGTTTGTAACGAAACAGAACCTTCTTGTCGGTAGGTTTTTCGGTTTCGAACACTTTTTCGAACCATTTTCTGGCCGAAGGATAATTTCCCTGAAAATAATATTCGTTAGCCAGCTTTAGATAGATTTCTGGCGTTCCGTAGCCTTCTTTTACCACTTGCTCATACACCTTGGCCACATCAATATCCTTATTGACGTCGGTTTTGGTATTGGTCTGAGCTGAAATATGAGGAGCCACAAAAAGGCACAGCATACACAAGAGGGGGGCAATACGTTTCATAAGTATTTCTTTGGGAAATTTCTGATCCCAATGTGCTGATAATCTGCCTTAAAAGCAAATTTATTCGATGAAATACATGATATTTAACGTCTTTTTAAAAGTAATGACAATAAAAAAACCACTTACTTTAGATCATAAGTGGTTTTTTTATTTTGAGGTATATGATGCTTAATGCTTCAGTACTTTTCGAGTAATCTTACCGAAATCCCCTTCAAACGTCACCAGTAAAATTCCATTCCATGCATCATTTAATTGAAGGCTCACCACTCCATTAGCATTCTGAATCTGTTGTTGCATTAATTGCTGCCCCAGCATATTGGTCATGGTCATGGTAACATTCCCTTGAATTTGATTTAGATTGAAGTTTAATTCCCCTTGCGTAGGGTTAGGATACGGTAGGGAAATATTATTTTCGGCAAACTCATCTACCGATAGTTGTCCAACCTCCATTTGCCAATAACCTTCGGGTGCAACAATGGGTCTTACCTGAACTTTTCCAGAAACAGCTTCTGCTTCGATATAATATTCTAAAACTACGTTGTCATTTGGCACCGTAAGATTAACCGTCCAGTTATCACCGCTATCTAAGCTCATCGGAACTTCGGTATAGCTCGACTGACCTTCTTCCCTCCAATAAACGGAAGCGCTACTTATACCGCTATTATGCTTAATCATCGCGTCCAATTGCACGGAAGATCCGCCAGCAGCTTCGGTAACGGGCTGGTGTACGATCCATAGTGGGTTCTCCACTCCGATAGTATGCGTAATACAGTGTATGGCGCCTACCAAGGAGATTAGGTTTTCCCCAGGGTTATCCACATCAATACCCACAATATTATACCCAGGAAGCATTTCTTCCCATTGCGCTATGGCAGGCCCATCTACTTCGGGTCTATACAAGGGCAATAGAACTGTTTTATTGATAAAAAGGGCATTGGTGTAATTTCGGTAATACCCTCCGTTATCAGGATACAATCCTCCAGAACTTGGCGGAGCATCGATTCGCTTGATTTTATAGGGAGTTCCGAAAGCCGACTGAAAATTATTCAAAACGTAATTGATATTCTCTTCAATCTGTGGCCCATCTGCTACTCCATCTGGATAGCGGCTTACCAATAAGGTTTCTTCGTCCAGAAGCTTCATGTGCATATCAATATGGTTAATGACATCATAAGGCAGCGGAGTCATTTTTATGTAATTGGTAATCCCTAGGTAAGCTTCCATAATCGCATCTACCTCGGCTTCATTTTTAGGGGTTACCCCATACGGATTTCCGGCTGCATTTTCTTCGAGAATAAGCTCTGATGCGAAGGCATTTCCTAAACCATCGCTCATATAATTTCCACCTGTATTTACTAGATCATTGGGTGCCGTTGTGGTACTGTAAAAGGGAATCCCCAACATAGCCGCATGCGCTTCTGGCATTACATCGTCAAAGGGTCGTGGGCGATTGTAGATCCAATCTACCAAACCAAGCTCCCCTACATCATCACTATAAATGGTATTGGCAAAGTAATCTCGAATCCAGATACTGTTCCAGTTTTCATCCAAGAAGCTAACATTGGTAAGGTCAATTCCATTAGAGCTTAAGTAATTGGCTACCGAAGTTTCGTTTTGGGTGGTAATAATCACTTTACATTCTTCTACTGCAGCAGCTACAATTTGACGAAGGATGTTCGGAAAACTGGGTTCCCAGGTAATAACTACATATTCCACTTCTTCCCATTCGGCCATATTTCGAACAGGGCCTTCTGGCGGATCGGTGAATCGACTACTAAATTGATAGTCTTCGATTAATTGTCTTTCAGTCTCGGTAAATCCTTTGGGCAAAACCTCCTGTGCAATAAGAGATAGGGAACTAAAGGATAGGGTTAATACTAGCAAGTAGGTAAAGAAATTGTTTTTCATATTCTCATATTTGGACTACGAAAATACGCAAAATGCTTGATAATAAGCGGGATATTAATCTCCTAGTAATCTCATAAAAGTACTTCTCGGGATTTCTTTGGCGCCCAAACTTTCTAAATGTGCGGTGTGTATTTGGCAATCGATGAGGCGATATTCCCTACTCTTCAATTCTTGGACCCAATAATAAAAGCCTACTTTGGAGGCATCGCTTTCGTGACTGAACATACTTTCTCCGCAAAATACTTTGTACTCAGGCAGATCGATGCCGTACAATCCTCCCACTAGTCGATCATCTTTCCACACTTCAACCGATTTGGCATGTCCCATTTCGTGAAGCTTTTCATAAGCCTCGATCATTTCTTGAGTAATCCAAGTGCTTTCCTGTCCAGGACGTACCTTTTGTGCACATTGCTGAATGACTTCAGAAAAATGGGTATTGAAAGTAACCTTGAATATTTCCTTTTTCAGAGTTCTTTTTAGGCTTTTGGAAACTTTCAATTCGTCGGGAAACAATACCATCCTAGGATCGGGCGACCACCATAAAATAGGCTCCCCTTCACTAAACCAAGGAAAAATTCCCGACCGATAGGCCAGCAACAAACGCTCCGATGACAGATCGCCCCCTAGCGCTAACAGGCCTTCTTCGGTGGTGTATTCATGCGGCGGGAACCATAAATCGGACGAAAGGTAAATCATTGTTTTTCAGCAAAAAAGCATGTTAAATTGAGTGGTTTTGTTTTGAAATCTCCTCTTTTTTTATGAAATTTAAAGAACCGTTTTGAAATCGGCTAAACTTTTTGATCATCATTGTTATTTGAATTATTTTCAAAACGGGACCTAACCCAAAGCTAACCTCGCTGATAGTGACATATGAAGTTATTATCAGTGGGGTTTTACCTTTTTAGAGCAATAACAATCCTAGCAAGAAAACTGTACTTCCCAAAATCATCAGCAACAGGGTATAGGGTAAAATCTCCTTGGCCTTCAATTTGGTGATTCCCAATAAGGGCAATGCCCAAAAAGGTTGTAGCATGTTGGTGATTTGGTCTCCATACGCTAATGCCATCACGGCTTTATTCAAGGGTACACCTAGTTTCAAAGCAGATTCTATGACAATAGGACCTTGTACTGCCCATTGCCCGCCGCCGCTAGGCACAAAAATATTCACCAATCCTGCACTGAAAAAAGTAAACAACGGCAAGGTGGTTTCGGTAGCAATGGAGACAAAAAAGTCGGAAATCTGACCCACCATTCCGCTTCCACTCATGATTCCCATAATTCCAAAATACAATGGGAACTGTATCAGAATTCCCGAAGCTCCTTTAATAGCCTCCTCTACGGCATTCAAGAAGCTTGCAAAGCTACCATGCAGTATCAAAGCAAGACCCAACATGAAAAAGTTCAACATATTGGGGGTAATAATCAGTTTACTGAGATTCCCAAAATACTGATAGAAAAACGCCACCAATACGATAAGCCCAAAGCCTATCCCGATCCATTTGGAATGATCGATGCGCTCAGCACCTTTTAGCTTTCTATCTTCGGGTTCCCAAGCTTTGTAAAGCGGTAATTTTGTTTCGGTGGTGGGCAACTTCTTCGAAATAAAACTCAAGAATAGCGGTACCAGTATCAAAAGCAGACCAAAGAGCAGCAAATTGGACATACTGAAAATGGTTTCGGAATAAGGAATCAGGTCTGGGAGTTGCGATTGCAGGGAAGGATCCATTTGGTTCATAAAACTGGCCAAATGACCACTCTCACTCACTTTAGACGGGGCCGATCCACTTATTCCACCATGCCAAACCATCAACCCCACATAACCCGCGGCACCTACCAAAGGATAGTTAATCTTAAATCCCCTGCGCTGGGCCGATTCTGCCACCTTTCGGGCCAAAATCGCTCCAAAAATAAGCCCCAATCCCCAATTGAAGAAAGACACCAGCATGGTCGTAACGCTCACCAATACCACAGCATTGGTGGTGTTGGTTACATAGTTGGTGAGGCCTTGAATAAGGCTGTTCATGGGACGGCTCAGCACTAGGATATGTCCCAATACCAAAATGAGCATCATTTGGTACGCAAACACTAACAATCCGTTGCTCCATACCCCACTTTCCCAATACGATAGCACCGCTAGAAAACTGTTTTCCCCTTCGGGGGCTTCGGTAAAAAGCCATGCCAATAGCATGGTAACAATAGTAAGGATAATGGCAATGGCAAACGGAGAAGGTAAAAAGCGCTTAAAAAGCGATTCGATGGTCTGGGTGATGTTCATAGGGTTAAAAATAAAAAAATCCCGCCATGAGCGGGATTTCAATTGTGTCTAAAATCTTTACAGCTTAAAACGGTAGGTCGTCATGATCCTCCTCATTAAAATTGGTCGCTGGTTCAAAAGCATCGGCTGGAGGCATGGGCGGCATGTCTGGAGCATTCATTGCTTGCTCTAGGTTTTCAATACGCCATCCCTGCACAGAGTTAAAATATTTGGTTTCCCCCTGTGGGTTTACCCATTCGCGTCCTCTTAAGTTGATACTTACCTTCACGCTTTGTCCAACTTGGTACTGATTCAATAAATCGGTCTTGTCCTGAACGAACTCAATTAAAATATGCTGCGGGTATTGTTCTTCTGTAGTTACGACCAACTCCCTTTTTCGGAATCCGTTGTTTCCGTAGGTTTTGGTCTCATCGATCATCTTTATTTTTCCTTGTACTTCCATCGTATCTATAAATTTATTCCTAATTATCGTATTTGGTTAGTAGTTCTGTCCAAGCATCTGTTACACGGCCCTGTTCCAGTAAATCATGGGCTCTTTTGTGTTGATCTTCGGCTTCAGAGACATAAAATTCGGCTCCCGTTGGCAATGTTTCTACATTGGCTAATTGTCCAAGATCATTTCCTGTTAAAACAGTACTCAATCGAATAGCTTTGGGAAGGGCATCTACCCCTATTCCCTGCGTTCGCAAGGGTTTTTCTACCTCGAACAAACCTTCTTTGGCTCTGCTGTACCAATTGCCTCCCAGTCGGGATACGGTATCGATCTTATACGGATCTATCTTACCCTCTTCATTCAATATCGCTTCATCAATGTGCAATTGTACCACTTCGGCAACCACGAGATTTCCCGCGCCTCCTTCTTCGCCCAAGGCAATAACATCGTTCACTTTGCATTCAAACTGAACGGGAGCTTCGGCTACACGAGGGGGTGCCACTTTCTCCGAAGGCACTTCGGTAAAACCCGCCTTTACAAACTCATTCACTCCTTTGGCATATTCGGTAGAAGACAAACTCATTTGTTGTACCATGGCATGGCTTACAATGTTAATAACTACCTCCTTGGTTTCGAGCACATTTTCTAACGTATGCTTGGTCGTATTATCACGCACCCTTCGGGCTGGTGAAAATATCATGATGGGAGGATTCGCACTAAAGACATTAAAGAAACTATAGGGCGATAGGTTCACATTTCCCGCTCCATCTACTGTGCTCGC
Source organism: Aureisphaera galaxeae (assembly GCF_028561275.1). Classification (GTDB taxonomy): domain Bacteria; phylum Bacteroidota; class Bacteroidia; order Flavobacteriales; family Flavobacteriaceae; genus Aureisphaera; species Aureisphaera galaxeae. The sequence continues at coordinate 431,567 of NZ_JAQQTF010000002.1, read as the reverse complement.
AAAACAGATCGGTCTGGGCGCTACGGCACCTAGCAAATAGCCATGCAATTGCGGAGTCGAAATTTCGTTCGGATCTATTCGTAACATTCCTGCAAATGTACCCAAAGACCGTGGGTTCTAAAAATTTGCGAAGGGAATCTTATTAACGGTTTTCGTTTAACGGTTCATATTCTTGTTTAGCGGAAAACGGTTCAGAATTCGGCCCTTTATCTTTGCTTCATATTAGTTTTTGAATGAAATTTAAAGAGTCTTCAGAAGTTTCTACAGAAGAAACCATCGCGTTCCTGCGATCCATATTTCCTTCCAGTCCTTTATTGCCAGATCATCCTTCTTCGGATAAGGAACCTTAGTTACATATTTTGGACTATATTTAGCTCCAAAATGTAGCCTATATGCCTAGTAAATCCACGCTCACCCGTTGGTTATTTGTTGTTGTTTCTATTATTATTATTGGTCTTGTTATCTGGAACACCACTCAATTTTTCAATCAATTAAAGGATAACGAGCGTGATAAAATGGAGATCTGGGCGGCAGCGCAACAGGAGATGCAAAACCTGTCTGTTAATTCTTCGGGGGATGAAGGGAGTTTCCTCATCGATATCGTTACTAAAAATGAAACCACTCCCATGGTTTTACACACCCTAAAAGAGAATATATACACACTTAAAAATCTTGAAGGTGTTGAAGAAAAGGATACCATTCAAATAAAAAAAATGGTTGCCCGCTACAAGACGGAATACAAACCCATAGATATCACCTATAAGGATGAAGTAATGGCTACGTTGTATTATGGCAACTCGCCCATCATCAATAAAATTAAGTACTATCCGGCAGCGCTCATTCTCATCATTATCCTGTTATTTGTAGCCATCTACTTTTTCTATCAGACCTCCAAATCCTCTGAGCAAAACAAGCTATGGGCTGGGATGGCCAAGGAAACGGCACACCAGATTGGAACACCATTATCGTCTCTGGTGGGATGGACCGAAATCTTAAAGGTTGAAAATGTAAATCCCGAGTACATTGTCGAAATGGAGAAAGACATTTCTCGCCTCAGGACCATTACCGAACGTTTCTCGAAAGTAGGATCAGTTCCCAATCTGGAGAATGTAGATATTGTTGAAGAAACACGACAGGCTTTCGACTACCTGAAAAGCCGTAGTTCAAAATTGATAGAGTTTGAACTGAAAGTCCCTCAAGCCCATATTCCCGTGCGCCTCAATTCGCAACTGTATGGTTGGACCATCGAGAATTTGGTGAAAAACGGAATCGATGCCATGAAGGGACAGGGAAAGATAACTATAGAAATTGTCCGTCAGGAAGGAAAGTATGCCCTTGTTCGTATTAGTGATACGGGAAAAGGAATTCCCAAAAGGGATCACAAAAGGGTATTCAAGCCTGGTTTTACGACCAAAAAACGCGGTTGGGGATTAGGACTTTCCTTGGCAAAACGCATTATTGAAGAATATCACAAAGGAAAAATATACGTTTCCAAAAGCACTAAAGATGAAGGCACAACGTTTGAAATGGCACTGGCATACACCCGCTAACCATGGAAACGAAAACCCATCTCCTACACACTTCAAAAGTAAATAACAACTGTCCCGAATGCTATTCTACCGAAGGGCTTGAATTTTCATTTTCGCAAGAAGAGAAAGAAAACAAACTGTACAGTAAAGCTTCCAAAGACATAAAAGAAGTTCTGTATTGCCACAGCTGCGAACAGCAGATCTTTCCTGTAAAATGGACCGACGATATAGAACGGGTATATGAATACCACAGGAAATTGGTACAGCCCAAAGGAACGGGCATGAAGCTAAAGCCCTTGGCTTACATCATCATCCTATTGGATGCCGTAGCCATTGCTGCTCTTATCTATTTCCTTAAGTAATTTACAGGGATTCCTGTATATTCTGGGCCAAAGCCGCCATTTCTTCGGAAGTGAGTTGCACTTTGTGCTGAAAGGTCATATCCTTCATTTCGTTGATGGGAATGAGATGCACATGCACATGCGGAACCTCTAACCCAATCACAGAAATACCGATACGATCACAGGGAATTACTTTTTCCAATGCCTTAGCCACTTTTCGTGAAAATCGCATAAGATCCAGATAATGCTTTTCTTCCATATCGAATATGCGATTTATCTCCTGTTTGGGCACACATAACGTATGGCCCTTGGCATTTGGGTTAATGTCCAAAAAGGCAATAAAGTTTTCGTCCTCTGCTACCTTGTAGCAAGGGATTTCACCGTTTATTATCTTGGTAAAAATCGAAGGCACTAGTCGCGTGATATTTCAATAACATCAAATTTCATGATCCCGTTGGGCACTTGGATTTCGGCCACATCGCCAACTTCCTTTCCAAGCAAACCTTTCCCAATGGGAGAATCTACAGAGATTTTTCCCTGTTTTAAATCGGCTTCACTCTGGGCTACCAATTTATAGGTCATTTCCATTCCATTCATCTGGTTTTTAATCTTCACCGTAGAATGTACCAGCACTTTAGAGGTGTCCAATTGCGATTCATCTATTAATCGGGCGCCCGCCAATGTTTCTTCCAGTTTGGATATACGCATTTCTAAGAGACCTTGCGCCTCTTTTGCAGCATCGTATTCGGCATTTTCGCTCAAATCTCCTTTATCACGTGCTTCAGCAATCGCCTGCGATGCTTTAGGACGTTCTATATCTTTTAGTTGATTTAACTCGTCCCTTAATTTTTTTAGTCCCTCTGCAGTATAATAAGATACTTTACTCATAACTTCATCGTTTGTGTATTCGAACACGTTTACAATCTAAAATGTAAGTGCCCGCTTTTGCAAAGCCCTTACATTTAAACACAAAAAATCCCATACGGGACGGGATTTGTTATACAAATATACAAAAAATTAGTTTTTTGCCGATTTTACGTACTTTCGTATTCGGCTAATATACTGCTGCTATGAAACGACTTTTTACCCTTTTTTCGCTGATTTTATTGCTGGTTGCCTGTAAAAATGATGATAATGGCAACGGGAATGATAATAATCCATATCTCACACCACCATTGGTAAACTTGAGTCTCAATCTTAATTTACCTCAATTCAACCCCCTTAATTTCGACGGAAACACAGTAGTATTGCCCTCTCAGGGGATTCGCGGCATTGCCGTATATCGCCAAAGTGCTACCCAGATATTTGCCTATGATTTAAGTGATCCCAACCATGTACCTAACGGTTGTTCGGGTATGGACCTCAACGGAATTATTGCGACCTGCCCATGTACGGACGATGAAAACTCCTATGCTTTGGCGTTATTCGGCCTGCATGAAAGCGATCAGGACCTATTTCCTATGCTACAATATCGGGTTCAGAAAAGCGGGAATACGATCATCATAACAAATTAAGAAGCGGATGTCGAATTTGCTCTTTCCGGTAATGATACACCGTATTTAGCAAGAAACTCCGAAAAGACCGTTGTATGCGACTCATTGCATTATTACTTATTCTTATCCCTTTACACACCTATTGTCAATCGGAAACTGCCATTGTGGATAAAGTCGCTGCCGAGATTTGTAACGAGTTAAATACAATTGAAAATAGTACGCAATTGACCGAAGGCAAGGTGCGGTCTATGATTACCACCGCACTTTCCGCAAACCAAATGGAATGGAATAACGCCTTGGATAAGATTGAAAATTCAAGGAATAACGGATATACTGTTTTTGATGAATTATTGATCCATAGACTGCGGTTGTCCTGTGAAAATTTCAAAATTGCAGATAACCTAATCGACGACTATCTCAAAAAGAAGCCCAATAAAAGGAACCTATATTTAAAGGTTAAGGAATTCATTATTGCGACCGAATTGGGCACTAGCATTACGGGGCTTTCCTCTTTTTTCGACGAAGTGAAAAGGGGAACTCCCCTAGCAGCCAAATTAGATGCATTGCAGACCGAAATGTTCAAATACAAACAAAATTCTGGGCACTATTTTATTTGGTCTGAATACGAAGAAAATGGGTCGGTTTTTATAATCAATGTATTCGATTACAAAACGGGAGACGAGAATTTACTAATTAAAGTGCTATTCAAAAACGAGGAAGATACATTGATCGACGAATTATTATTTTTTACCAAAGCCGAGATAGCGTTGAAAAACAAGGAAAGGGAAAAGCAAAACACAGGCTTACTTCCTCCACCTCCACCTCCACCTCCACCTCCTCCACCTTCAAAAAAGAAAAATTAAGTCCTCCTTACAGAGACTATCTTAAAACCCATTCCAAAGATTAAGGGTTTTTCCTATTGAATATCAGCTATTTAACCCTAAAAATCATGACTTCCATGCTTTAATTTTATGCTTTTGCTCATTCCGATGAAATCGGTTTGCAAAAAAGGAGAAAACAGCAAAATTAAATCATAGATATCATGAAGACAGAGCAATTTCACTCAACCCCCTATTTTGTAGGAAAACAAAGGGGAAAGAGAAATTTGGGGGCGTATCTGCGTAAGGAATTTACAGGTGAAATTCCGTTTTATTCAGAAGCCACTAAAAAAGTAAAATCGGGAGATGCATTGTATTATATGCCTTCCGTTTCCAGAACCTTAAAAGGAGTTAGCACTACCTTATATCAATTATACTACCAAGGAGTTCCTGTATGGGACCACGGAATTAACCTCACTTACGAAAGCGAAAGCTATGGGGTTTTGTCCATGGCATCCAAAGGATATGATGCCAAGATGCCATCTAAAATGAAAAAGCTGAAGGTATCTAAGCTCTACGAAAGGGTGAGTCCCGAGTTCATTTCGCAGGCATTGGATATAGACAGAAACATTAAGCGATTGAAAGTGCTTAAGATAGATCCTTCCCATTTCGAATTTGGGATCAAGATCAACTCCGAAAAACCTATAATTTATCAGTACAGAGAGGAAGAGCGCCAACATAGCCATGGGGATGAAAAAGGTGGACATGATCTTGAAAACGTCGGAATCTTCAGGGAGCTCCCTCATCTTCGAATCCCAGAATTAGGCAAAGACATTAAAGAAGGCACTTTCTACAGTGCTACCGAGGTCTTATTTTCTACCAACATGCCTTGGGGGGCCATCAACTGGCGTATGATCGTTGAGAATAACTCCGGAAGCGTCTTATATGTACGTGTATTTGCTGATAATCTTGGCGGATTTGTATACGATGACGCACCCAGTGCCATGACTGGCGATATTAGCATTTTACCAACATCGCCATTAGCCGTATTGAATGGCATAAGAAACCCTCGCGCCATTGCCAATCTCAATTCATTGGTTCCTCCTTATGTATTAAGTGGAGAATATGTAGAATTGGTGAACCTTACGCCACCGGCCACCGTAGACCCAACTTCACCTGGAAACTTCAATTATGATGTACCCACAGCCGATTTCGCAGCAGTGAATGCCTATGTACATAATGACTACCTGTTCCGACTGGTATCGGATATGGGCTTCGATATGTCGGTTTACTTTGACGGAACTACATTCCCAGTACCGGTAGACCACGACGGCTTCTTTGGTTGTGTAAATGCCTGTGCTCCCGGTAATGCAGCGGGGGATGGTTCGGGTGGATTCCATTATGGGGTAATGCAAGCCGGAACGACGGTGGGAATCTCGTTGAGCAAACGTATTACACTGCACGAATTTGGACATGCCGTACTTTGGGACAACGTACATTCTCCCAACCTAGGTTTCTGCCATAGTGTAGGAGATAGTTTGGCTGCGGTACTCATGGATCCCAGATCCATAGATCCAGACCGTTTCCTAACCTTCCCTTGGTTAACCATATCCAATCCCGGAATCGATAGACGTCACGACCGAACCACAGCAACAGGCTGGGGATGGTATGGCGCCAATGATGATGGTGGCTACGGAAGTGAGCAAATCCTATCTTCTTGCCATTTTAGACTGTACCAAGCCTTGGGAGGGGACAGTGATGACCTCTGTACCCGAGAATGGGCCGCGAGGTACACCGCTTATCTTATTTTCTTCTCGGTGGGGTCCTTAACTCCGGTTACCAATAGTAATTCGCCCGAAAACTGGGCCAATGTAATGATGCAATCGGATATGGTCACCGTAGATTTCGAATGCCATATAGGACGGGTAGTGCATAAAGTAATTCGCTGGGCCTTCGAAAAGCAGAATGCCTTTAACGGATTGCCTCCGGTATATGATGTGTACATCGACGACGGAAGAAACGGGGAATACGAATACTCTGAAGACATTTGCGATACATTAGACATTTGGAACCGCCATCAGCCCGACAATGGGAATGAAAACCAAATGCCTATTTGTGGGGAAGTGAATTATGCCTATGTCATTGTTAGAAACAGGGGCTTGGAAGACGTACCGGTTGAAGTGAAAGGGTTCAGGAATACCCCGAACTGTTGCGATAAAGCAAAAGAAGACCTTTGCTGGCCACAGGATTTCATGCCATTACAAACACCTGTTCGCAGAATTGATGACATAAATCCAGGTGACTTTGCGGTAGTGGGACCGTTTAAATGGATTCCCTGCAGTAAGGACGATTCTCTATTATTCTCAGTGAGCACCGAAGCAGATATGTCGAACATAGAGATCATTCGACCCGGTTTTTCGGTAAATGCCATGAAACTGGCTCGTTTTGACAATAATATTGCCTTTAAGCGAAACTGTAACACCTCTAACTGTTGTTAAATCGTATGGCAGTTATGGAATAAAAAAGAGCGGCTCTTTATATAAGAGACCGCTCTTTCACTTATTTAATTTGGCTAGCTATTAAAAATTCACGGTGGCGCCTACCAAGAAATTGATGGTCGCCTGTGGATAGAACCCAGCACCTTCAATGGTGGTAATGGTTCCCGGGTTACTGAAATCATCGTCATACGTAAAGAAATATCCATTGGATATATACTCTACATTGAATAGGTTATTTACCAATCCAGACAATACAATGGATTTAGCAAAAGGAACATTTTCGATCGTATAACTTACGTTAAAATCATTGATGAAGTAACTGTCCAATTTGGAAGTCTCACTATCAATGTTCCCCATGTATTGCTCTCCCACATATTTGGAAAGGAACGCTAGTCGTAGATTGCCTACGGGAGCATACTCTAAACTATTTCCTGCTATTACTGAAGGAGAAAATGAGATGTTGGTATTTCCTAGATTCACCAAAGACCCATCCCTTGAAGTAACGAAATCTTTGTTCTTGTTGCTGCTTACCGCAATGTTAGGGCGTAGGGTTACTTTGTCCCCTAATTGAATGGCAGCATCCACTTCCAATCCCAATCGGTAGCTTTTACCACTGGTGGCTCTTACAGGGGCTCCCGAATTATCCAATTCGCCTGTTAATACCAATTGATCTTGGTAATCCATATAGTACAAGTTGGTATTCACCTGTACTTTTTCGCTATTGAAACGCCATCCCAATTCGTAATCGTCCAACTTTTCGGCCTTGGTCACACCATTTTCGAAATCGCTTCTTCGCGGTTCGCGATTGGCCCTTCCGTAGGAAAAGTAAAACTGATTGGTATCATTCAATGAAAAACTAGCACCGAATTTCGGGTTGAAGAATTCAAAAGTTTCATCCACCAATAGATTTATCTTGTCACTCGTTAATCCACCCGTTTTGTAATTTACGATTCGGGCCTGTAAATCTCCATACACGCTCCATTGATCATTCACTTGGAAGGTCGCTTTAGAGAAAGCGGTGAACTCATGCTTATCCCCTGTTCCGAAATAGTATTGGTCCCCCAATTCACCATCTACATTAAAACGGGACCAGATTACTTCCCCGAAGTGAAGCCCTTCGTAGTAGCTATAGAAAACACCCGTACTGGTATCCCAACGATCATTTTTATAGTTTACATTGGCATTGGCAGCATAGTAGTTGTTATCCAACCAACGACGACGGATAAGATCGGCACTGGAAATGGTTTCGCCTCCTACCTCTACAGAACTTAGACCGTGAAAATCAAGGTCGGCGTCGTTTTCATATTCCTCGAAGAATCCACGACCATAGGTGTAGTTAAGGGTTACATTGGTGCTCCAATTATTATCGTATCGCTGATTCCAAAGTAACTGATAGTGATCTTGGGTGTAGTTGTCTACCTGATTCGGGTGAAACCCGTCCAAATTTCCATCAGCATCAAATCGAGCTCCTGCTGGGTTGAAGGTACGGTCACTTTCTAATGTAGCAGCGTCGATCCCAAACCAGGACTGATAGGTAATTTCCTTTCCACCGAACACTAGGGCCTTCAGCAAGGTATTGTCTCCTTTGTAGGTTCCCTGAAGAAAATAGGATTTTAAGTCGCTTGAAGCGCGATCTATATATCCATCACTTTCAATTTTGGAAAGACGTCCTACCAATTCCACCTTATCTTTCAACAATCCAGTTCCAAACTTAGCGGTATGTTTCCAAGTGTTGAAAGAACCGTAGGAATTGGATAATTGTCCAAAGGCTTCTTCCTGAACACCATCACTTAAAATGTTAAGACTAGCTCCAAAAGCACCAGATCCATTGGTAGAAGTTCCTACACCGCGTTGCAGTTGAATACTCTCTACAGAAGATGAAAAATCGGGTAGATTTACCCAAAAGGTTCCCTGGCTTTCTGAGTCGTTGTAAGGAATTCCATTGATGGTTACGTTTACACGACTAGCGTCGCTTCCCCGTACACGGATTCCGGTGTATCCTATCCCTGCCCCGGCGTCACTAGTCGTAACAACTGCAGGAAGGTAATTTAAAAGAATAGGAAGGTCCTGTCCTAAGTTGCGCTTTTCGATTTCCTCCTTATCCACATTGGAGTGGGTTATGGGAGAATCGGCAGAAACGCGTATCGCACTTAGAAATACCTCGTCCAACACTTCTCTTTGACCGATTTGATAGTTAACTACGGAATCTTCGAATACCTGAACCCTTAATTCTTCAGGTCCGCCATACGCCCCATAGCTAATGACAAAAACATAGGATCCTTCGGTTAGGGAAAGGCTATACCTTCCTTCGAAGTCGGACTGTGTCCCAGTCGAAGTACCCTTAACCGTTACCGTTACACCTGGTAAAGGTATGCCCGTTTCATCGGTAATGGTCCCCGAAACGGTAAATTCTTGACCCATCACAAGCATAGTGGTGAGTCCCAAAAAAATAGAAAAAAATAACTTTTTCATTCGTACAATTAGGTTACGAATAAAAGGGGTTATTATTCTTGGTTATAAATTATTAGTAAATCCGGCATAGGGATATTCCCTGCCGTCCAGCGCCTATCCAGAAAATGAACGCTTCATTTCCTGTTTTCGGCTTCCCTTAGCGGCATTACCCGCCCAGGTTCCATGGGTATAATCTCAGCCATTTTTCAAACTTCCAACTAAACAACAAATACCGGTCTTTGTTGTTAGTATAGAAGTCGTTCTTGAAAAACAGCACCCCTTTGAGATGCGCGACAAAAGTACAAAAGTGTTTTTTATTGAAAAAGCAAAACTTAAAGGAGTTTTTCGAGATTTTTAAATTGCATAAACCCCTGATTATCTGTATATTTAACTAGTGAACAAACCTAAAACCCGCTTTCCCCTAAAAATCATTGTAAGCTACCTTGTGCTCGGTGCCTTGGCAGTGGTAGTAAGTTATTTCCTGTATACAGAGTACCGAACCTATATAGCCGCTTCGGGAGCGGAAACGGAAACCGAAAAAATCATTGAAACGGGAACCCTTATCAATGAGGTGTACGAAACCGATAGTTTCTCCCGAATTGCCTTGCTTACACAGAAACAAGAGGACTTCGATCAATACCTTCAAAAGAGCAATGCACTCTACAAAAAAATAGACACTTTAAAGTCCATTATTACCGATTCCGCCCAAAAAGTACAATTGGATAGTGTAAAGATGCTGTTGCAACGGAAAATTCAGAATATAGAACAGCTACGGGTTTTAAAATTGACCAGCGAACAGAATACTTCTTTGGATGACATCCTTCGCGAATTCAAGAAATTTGATCGTAAAACAGGACGCCTCAGTGTCGAAGACATCATAAGGGAGCCTAGTAAATTGAGTTATGCCAAGCGCAAAGCATGGGCCAAATGGGCCGATTATTTCACCGAAACGAACGTAGGCTTCGATACCACCCAAGTAAACAGCATTACGATAGATAGCTTGGTGAAAATTTCCCGCTATATCGTTTTGGAAGCCAAAAGGGAAAACTCCCGTACCCGGAATGCTTTGAAGGAAAAAGAAAACGAGTTATTGCAGAACGAACTGGACATTTCGTACCGTCTGCGGGAAATGATTGCCGATTTCGATGCAGAAATGAGCCGCAATCGATTCGTTGAGGATCAACAAAAAATAGCTTCGGAAGCCAAAACAAAAAAGGTCCTTCGGTTTGCTGGGGTTCTCGGACTCGGAGTGATCATTCTATTTTCCTATCTCATTTTGAATGATTTCTTTAAAACGGAACGATTAAAACGAAAACTGGAACGCGAAAAGCAATATTCGGATGAAGTTTTAAAGACCAGGGACCAATTAATGGCCACTGTGAGCCACGACTTGAAGACTCCATTAAATACTATTGTCGGTTATTCCGAATTGTTCACCCACACACCGCTTTCAGAAAAACAGCAGAACTACACCCAGCAAATTGCCTCCAGTGCTCATTTTATTAGTAAAATGGTGGATGACCTGCTGGACTTTTCAAAATTGGAAGCAGGGAAATTACCCATAGATAAGGTTCCTTTCTCCTTGGAAAACTTATTGCACCAAATTGCCAAAGCTTCCAAAGACCTTCACATAGAAAAACCCATAGACCTCAACCTCTATATCGATGAAACCTTAGAGGGAAAGGTGTTTGAAAGTGATCCCCTTCGAATCCAACAAATCGTCCATAATTTGGTGAGCAATGCCTACAAGTTTACCGAAAAGGGACGTATACAAATTACGGCCAATGTGCTAAGTCTAAAGGATGACACCTACCAAGTAGAAATTGCTGTGACCGACTCTGGAATAGGTATTTCAAAAGAGAAACAACAACTCATATTCAAGGAGTTTACCCAAGCAGAAAGTGATACCTTTCAAAAATTTGGGGGAAGCGGATTGGGGCTGGCTATTTCCAAAAAGATTGCCAATCTATTGGAGGGAACCCTGAAGGTAGAAAGTACCTTGGGAGAAGGAAGTACGTTCTATTTTACGCTACCGCTTCAGACTGTTGCGGCACAACAAGCACAATCCATTGTTCCGCAACGCATAGCCGCACTTAATGGAAACCTGAAAGCCATCATTATCGATGATGATGCGTCCATGATCAAATTACTGAAGGAACTCTTTGAGCAAATGAACATCGAGGTATATGGGTTCACTTCTTTCGATTCAATTTTGAAGCATCCGCATTTGGATTTCGATTTTATACTCACCGATATTGAAATGCCGAATACCAGTGGTTTTGAGGTAGTGGAACAATTACAAAGCGGAGTGCTGGAATCCTATACCAATCAGCCCATCATTGCCATGACGGGTGCCCGACAACATCCGCGTAGCAAGTATCTGGACTCGGGGTTTACAGATATGCTTCAGAAACCCTTCAGTAAAAATCAACTCATTGCAGCACTAAGCCCGCTATTCTTAAACAAGATAGAAACGCATCTTCCAGAATTAAAGGTGTTCCAAAATCCGTCGCACGCCTTATACGACCTTTCCTTCTTGGAATCTTTTCTGAATAATCCCGAAAGTGTGGACGAAGTTCTTAGTATTTTCTACGAACAAACGGAAAAGGATGTAAAACATATTGAACAAGCCATCGCCACATTCGATTGTCCTTTATTGGCCAATACGGCCCATCGCATGTTGACCATGTGCCGGCAGTTGAATGCCAAGAAAATAAATCCCATTTTGGAAACCATGGAACATTGTGCCAAAGGGGAAACCACACAATCTGAAATGGAGAGTCTCTTCGCCAACCTAAAAGTTGAAGTAAAAAAACTGACCGATGCCCTAAAAAACAGGGAAAAAGCTACAGCTTAAGGTCATACAAATCCATTTTATTGTAAAGTGTCTTTCGGGTAATATTGAGCAATCGCGCTGCTTTGGATTTATTATTCCCTGTCTCTTCCAGTGCATTGATGATGAGCTGTTTTTCATTGAAACTTTTAGAGAAATTCCTAACAGGTCTCGGTTCCGACCCTATTACAACTTCCTGAGGAATTGCATCGATCTCCACATGCGAACCGGGTGTTAATAAAACAGCTCTTTTCAATACATTTTTCAGTTCCCGAAGGTTTCCAGGCCAGTTGTAGTTTTTGAAAGCCAATTCAACTTGCGATGAAAGGCCAAGAATATTCTTGTTCAGAGATTCATTGGCTTCACTCAGGAAATATTCGGTATACAGGAATAAATCCTCCCTTCGTTCGCACAGGGAAGGTATCTGAATGGAAAATTCGTTAAGCCTATGATATAGGTCTTCCCTAAAATTCCCTTTGGCCACTGCATCCAGAAGATCTTCGTTGGTCGCGGAAATAATACGCACATCCACTTCAATCTCTGAATTGCTCCCTACCGGTTTTATTTTACGCTCCTGAAGGGCACGCAGCAATTGCACCTGATTTTCATAGGAAAGGTTCCCTACTTCATCTAAGAAGAGGGTGCCGCCATGGGCTGCTTCGAAATGACCTTTTTTGTCATTTACTGCACCTGTAAAACTTCCCTTAACATGCCCAAAAAACTCACTGGCTGCAATTTCCTTGGGAATGGCACCGCAATCGACAGCTACAAAATTATTGGCGCTTCTATAACTGTACGCATGAATGGCTTGTGCCGCAACTTCCTTTCCCGTTCCACTCTCCCCTTGAATGAGCACTCCCATATCGGTAGGACCCACCAATTTTAGGTACTGATGGAATTTCTTAGAAGCTTCACTAATACCAGCCACGAAGTTGGTTTTTTTCACCTCATCATTTAACTGAGGCAACGGGGCAGTCTTTTTTTCTTTTTTCGGTGTTTGCTCTACCTCTTTTGTCTGTTCCATAATCATGAGCAGTTCCTCAGGACGAAAAGGTTTGGAAATATAATCCAAGGCCCCTTTTTTAATTGCTTTCACGGCAGAGGAAACTTCGGCATAGCCGGTCATGAGGATGACTTGGGTGGATGGTGACTTCTCTTTGGCATATTCCAAAATGGAAAGTCCCGAACCATCGGGCAGTTTAAGATCGGTAATGAGTAGGGAAAATGATTTTTCTAGTAACCTTCCTTCAGCTTCGGCCATAGAGGAGACTCCCTCCACGGAATAACCCTTCCTTTCCAGGAAGGTGGACAGCATAGTAAGAAAGGCGATATCATCTTCGAGGATTAAGATTGTATCGGCCATAGGTTTGTTATAACTCCGTAAAAATAAGAAGTATACCTTAGGTCAACGTAAAATTTATCATAAAAAAAGGGTGCCCCTAAGGGCACCCATGCGAAGTATTGAATCTAAAAATACCTGCAGCTTACTGCTTTTTAATCCACTCACCTTTATTGTTGGCATACAATGTTTTACTTAACTTATCGGCAGTGGTCACAACTAGTTTGAATTCACCTTTTTCATTAGCGTAAGCCTTGGATACTGTAGCGCCTTCGAGGTCTTTGGCGATAGCATCCTTTACAGCTTGGGGCAATTCAGACACCTTTACTTCTTTATAATCATCTTGTGAGGAGGCAACTTGCGCTTTTGATGGAGATTCCTTCAAAGATGACTGGGCATTGATTGAGGTTAGTGATACCATTATTATCGCTGTAGCGATCATTAACTTTTTCATAGATTTAATTTTTTGTGGGGATAATCAACAATTTTTCATTTTCCTTATCGCTTAGAGTATAGAAAAATCGATACCAAACTTCCAGAATTAGCAAATTAACGCTTAAGTATTTGATATTCAGTTAAATAAAAGTTATTGAGAAATTTGTCGAGCGATACTCATGTGTGTAATCTCCTACACAAACTGTATAGTTTTTACACACTTTGTGTGCACTAGTCCCATTTGGGTGGTTTTCGGTTTTGCTTTTTAAGTGCCTTTTGGTGTTTCGCCTTCAATCGCTTTTCAATTACGCTTTTGGGAATCTTGGTTCGTTTTCTGGGAGTACGCACCTTAAGATGTTCACGAAGTAATTCGACCAACTTATCGATAGCGAAAGCTTTATTGCGATGTTGACTGCGGTTGGATTCGTCTTTTACAATGAGGAATCCTTTTTCTGAAATACGATGGGACAAACGCTCTTTGAGAAGTTCTTTTTCCTTTTCTGTAAGGGCTTCAGAATCCCAAACATGGAAAAGTACCTCTACCTTGGAGGATACCTTATTTACATGCTGACCTCCCGGTCCACTACTACGTGCCGTTCTAAATTGAAGTTCTTTTAAAAGTACATCGACTTGCATCAGGCATTGGGACGATGCTCTTTTTTAAGAAGATCGTTTACGGTTTTTACGGGATTGAAGGTAATTAAAGGAACCTCAACGAAGACCGTATTCCATTGTGCCATACCCCCATTCCACAAGCCAGGAAGTTCTAACGCCCTAATGGGCTTACCACTTTCCGATTTTTCTGAAATGATTCCGGTATAAGGATCGGCAAATTGCATAAGATCGAACTTCTCCCCTTTATAATCACGCAGCCCGCAAACAATATCTACCGGATTAAAGTGGGTAGCTTCATTCACAATACTTCGCTGGCGCTCGTTGTCCATATCAATTTGCGATTTTTCCACAATCTGAAGGGAAACCTGTCCTTCAACATTCTTCACCCAAAACGGACCTCCACCTGGTGCTCCTGTATTACGAACTACGCCGCAAACGCGTATGGGTCTATTTAGGAATTCGGTCATGGCAGAAATGCCATGGGGAATATCTTTAACATCCAGATCGTTCCAAACGAAGGATTGTATTTCCTTCACTTCTTCTAAAGTAATGTCGCCTTCCAATTTCTTGAGGTAGCCAAAGATTTTGGACTGAAGCTGTAATAGTTTACCTGCTAGTACCTTCTTATAGCAACCAATTTCCGGATTGTATTCCTGAGAGGCAACATTGTCTATATTTTTGATGAAGATAATATCCGCATTTACGTCGTTTAGGTTCTTAAGCAGAGCGCCATGCCCCGAAGGTCGAAACACCAATTTCCCATTTGTATTTCTGAAGGGCTTATTATCTGGGTCTACGGCGATGGTATCGGTATCCTTATTCTGAAAGGAATACGAAATATGGTAGGTCTTTTTTGTTTTTCGGCTTACGCGACTTTTTACGGCATTGAATTCTTCCTTAAAAGCGTCCACATGATTTTCCGAAAAGGTAAAATGAAGATATATATCATCTTTCACAGCCGAATAACTAGCTGCCTCTATGAGCTGTTCCTCAAAAGCCGTTGTTGCGTATTTTTTATAACGGTGGAATGGAACAAGGCCTTTGGGTTTATTCCCAAAATTCAACCCCTCTTCACTCAACATGGCATTTACAAAATAGTGATAGCGCTGTCCTTTGGATGATTTCTTGTAGTCGGGGTACATTTCCCGGATCTTCTTACGCACTTCATTTACAAAGGCAAACTCACTCAAGGAAGAAAAGAAGGTTTCCAGATCTTCGCTGGGATTCTTTTTGGCATAGGTACGGAAAACATCTTTTTCCGGATCGAAACTTTCCAGAAACTCATGAAGGAACTTAAACATACGGGTGGCAGCTCCGGACGCCGGAACAAACTTTACGATGTCCAGATCATCCTTTTTCTCGTCAAAATAGTGTTCCAACTGCTTACGCTCCTTCTCGTCAATTTCTTGAATACCGTTGCCAATAGAGGCCGTGGTTATGACGTTGGCGAACGGAATCCCGCGATTAAAGGTTTCCAATTGCTTATAGACCTTATGTAGGGTAAGTCCATGGGTTTCTATTTGATCTATATCCTTTTCCGTTAGCATTAAGCGCTATTCTTTAAGTGTTTGTAAGACTTGGGATGCTGCGTGAATTCGTTCTTCCAAAGTGCCCTCCAGAAGGGTATAAGGAAGATGGTTTGTTATCAGTTCCGACTCAAAAGTACGAAATAGTGTTAATCTATCATCGGGTCTATCCCTTAAGTCGTCCTTTTCCCACGGAATATCTATCTGTGTTAGAAAGTAGTGATCGTACTGCTCATTTTTACAGGCTTCTAGGATGGCTTCAGGGCAAAATCCGTCGTAGTAATACTCGCAATACACCTTCATTTCACGCAAATTCGTGTCACAAAAAAGGTACGAATTTGCGCTCAGGGCCTTTTCATTTTCGGTTCTAATTTGGCCTTGTGCAATGGGAATGAGATCCTCCTTTGTGATATGCTCTCCATGAAGATCCCACTTTTCCTGAAGGTACCCACGCATAAATTCAGGCACCCATTCCGTTTCGTACTTTTCGGCCAAGGCCTTGGCAAGGGTGGTCTTCCCACTGGATTCTGGCCCGAAGAGAACGATTTTTAAGCAATCGCTGGGGATTTGTCTAAGTGTTTTTTCCATGCGAGATAACCGAAAATAGCTATGAAAGTAAAAATAAGGTATTGCAGAGAGGTAAAGGTGAATCCTTTATAAAAGTACAGCGGAACCGAAATGATATCACCAATAATCCAATAAATCCAGTTTTCAATTTTACGTCGGGCCATGAGCCACATTCCCACAAAAAATATGGCAGTGGTTAAGGTGTCCACATAGGCCGTCCAATCGTTCCACTTATCGAAAGAAGTATAGACCAAATAAACAAACCCAAGGGTAGCGATAAAGATGAAAACGGAATAGCCTTTCTCTTTGGAGGTCGTTTCGGAAATAGGGGTCACGTGGGATTCATCCACCTTTTTGGTCCAGATATACCAACCGTATACGCTCATAATGAAATAGTATCCATTAATCATCATATCCCCTAGCAGCGTCCATTTCAATAATAGGTATACGAAAATGGCCGTACTAATCATGCCTGTGGGAAACACCAACACATTGTTCTGTTTGGAAAAAAGAACTGAAAGCAGACCAAAAAACACGGCTATAATTTCCAGAACGATATCTAGGGTTTCGTATTCGGAATATTGGCCGAAAAGGAAATCAAAAATGAGGCTCATAGTCGCTTCTATTGGATTTTACGATTTTCATATACAACAGCCCTCTCTCCATGGCTTCCAAGGCCGTCTTCATTTCTTTTTGAAGCACGCCCATCACCGCTTCATACTCTCCGTATACCTGAGTGCTCAAAGGATTTTCCATAACGGTAAGACCCGAATTACGTAGGTTTTGTATGAATTCTATAATCGGTGGTTCAAAATCATCCTGAATAGGAGTTAGAGTTAATTCTACTGATATTTCCATGTTATTCTTTTTCGAATATGGTACCCATAACAACCATATCGGCACCTGCATTGTACGCTCTTACTTTTTGTATTTCGGACCGAATGCCACCACCCACAATCAAGGGAACGGTGATATCGGCTTTCACTGCTTTTATAATATCTTGGGAAACGGGAATCTGTGCACCACTGCCCGCTTCCAAATAAATCCATTGGGCACCCATGAGTTCGCCTGCTTTAGCAGTATCTACAATTTCTTGAATATTCTCTTGCGAAAGTGGTGCTGTTCCAGTTACTCGTTGCACGGCTGATTCATTTCCACCATCAATTAAAATATAGCCTGTGGGTATTACTTCCAGTTTTGCTTCCCTTAGTTTGGCAACGGCTTTCACCTGCTGTCCGATCAAGTATTCGGGATTGCGTCCCGATAACAAACTCAAAAACAACAAGGCGTCGGCATTATCGGCTATCTGATTGTAATCCCCCGGAAAAATGAAAATAGGCTTCGAGGTACATCCTTTTAATGCCTCCACAACCGCCTCCGTTCTTCCTTCGGGCACGGTACTTCCGCCCACAAAAATGTGTGTGGTATCTACGGGAAGGGTTCGCATGAACGCAGGTGCCTGCTCCGTTTCAAATTTTTCGGGATCTATAAGTATGGCCAGCAGTCGTTGACCTTCTTGTATTTTTTGTTGAAGGGATTGCAGGAACGTCATTAGGAAAGGGATTGCAATTCGCGGTTCAGGTTTTCCCTGGCTTGCTGTTCATAGTTTTCAAGGTAATGATCGGTCATGAAGATCTGGTCCTTTTCCAAAAAGTGTTGCAACACCTTCTTCCTGCCTTTCCTGTACATAAACCCGGGATACATCTTATATTCCTTTCGGATGTTTTTTGAATAAGTTTCATACACCTCAGCCTCCTGACCCAAAATGGCGAGGTCCAAATCCATTAGGATTCTCATATCATCATTCGCGCTTTCGTGCAATTTGGTCGCTTCAATGAGTTGTCGGCATACGGGGATGTCATCAAAAGAGGTCTTGCGCAAATGATTTTCCATAAGATCGGCACTCTTCACTTCGTTGTCCTGTCGCTTTACATTGTATACTGCATCGTGATAAAAGATAGCGAACAACAAGCAATCATGGTTGCTTACAGAATCCTCCATTTCCTCCAATCCTTGGATCATGTGCAGAAGGTGTTTCAAATTGTGATAGTACCTTGAGGATTGGGTGTAGGCCATTTCCAATTCCTGCCAACAATTTTCGGCATAGGCCGTATCTTGGGTATAGGCTCCCATGAGTTTCAGGAAGGTTTCTTTCAGCATTGCTTTCATCAGTGCCCATTGTTTATGATGGCATAGGCCCCCGTAAACCCTTCGAACTCCATAAACCATACATGGTATTTTTCCAATCGACCTTCAAAGCCCACTTCGGCAACGGTTTCCATGCTGTCCAATCGGAAGTCGTTCACGTATATATGCTGTAAAAAGCTGACTCCCTTTTCGGCAAAGCTCTTATAAAGGCTTTCCTTGGCACCCCAAACCATAGTAAGTTTTCGCATCACGGCGTCATCATTGGCTAAGGTTCTATATTCTTCAATGGGTGTAAACTTATGGGCGATTTTCAGGATTTTAGGACGTTGCATTTCAATATCGATCCCCACTTCATCTTCGCTCACAATAATTCCGGAAAAGGTATACGAATGGGTAATGGAGATTTTTTTACCGTCTTGCAAATGGGGTTTCCCTTTGTCATCGTAGTACAAATCATGATCGGTATAGCCTACTTCTTTCAGCAAATGGCGTACACTCATAAAGCCACGACGGTGCAGGTCGCTTTTCATTCCATCCACTCGGGAACGGCAATGTTGTGTTAGGGAAATTCCATCAGAAAGTTCTTCAAAAGACTCTTCTATCTTCCAAATGAGGACATTAGTCCTATCGTTAACTGTTATTGTTTTGTAAAGAGGCATCTAGTTACAAGGATATTCCGTAATTTTGCATTCTGAAATTTTTCAGAGAAACATAACATTTCAAAGATAACAATATGTCTACGAAAACTGTACCCTACGTACCGTATAAAGTAAAAGATATTTCATTGGCCGATTGGGGTCGTAAAGAAATAGAATTGGCAGAGGCCGAAATGCCTGGTCTTATGTCCTTAAGAGAAGAGTATAAGGACGAGCAACCATTAAAAGGAGCTCGTATTGCTGGATGTTTGCACATGACCATTCAGACAGCCGTACTTATTGAAACCCTACAGGCTTTGGGAGCGGAAGTAACCTGGAGTTCTTGTAATATTTTCTCTACCCAAGATCAAGCTGCTGCAGCTATCGCTGCTGCCGGAACTCCGGTATATGCTTGGAAAGGAATGAACGAAGAGGAATTCGACTGGTGTATCGAGCAAACCCTATTCTTTGGGGAAGATCGCCAACCTTTGAATATGATCTTGGACGATGGTGGGGACCTTACCAATATGGTATTGGATCAATACCCAGAATTGGTTCCTGGTATTAATGGTCTATCTGAAGAGACTACCACTGGGGTACACCGTTTGTACGAGCGCATGGAAAATGGAACATTGCCTATGCCTGCCATTAACGTAAACGACAGTGTGACCAAGTCTAAATTCGACAACAAATATGGATGTAAGGAAAGTGCGGTAGATGCCATTCGTCGTGCTACCGACGTAATGTTGGCTGGAAAGCGTGTGGTTGTTTGTGGATATGGTGATGTTGGAAAAGGAACCGCGGCTTCTTTTAAAGGGGCTGGATCTATCGTAACCGTTACTGAAATCGATCCTATTTGTGCTTTACAAGCTGCTATGGACGGATTCGAAGTGAAGCGTTTGGAAACTGTAGTAGGTAATGCCGATGTGGTAATCACTACGACTGGAAACAAAGACATCGTTCGCGGAGAGCATTTCGAAGCGATGAAGGATAAGACCATCGTATGTAATATTGGTCACTTCGATAACGAGATCGATGTTGCTTGGTTGAACGCAAACAGCGAGAAGGTTGAAATCAAACCGCAAGTGGATAAGTACAACCTTAACGGAAAGGATATCATCCTATTGGCAGAAGGTCGTTTGGTAAACTTAGGATGTGCTACGGGTCACCCGAGTTTTGTAATGAGTAACTCCTTTACCAACCAAACTTTGGCTCAGATCGAATTGTGGAACAACATAGAAAACTACGAGAACAAAGTGTATATGTTGCCTAAGCACTTGGATGAAAAAGTTGCAAAATTGCACCTAGCCAAAATCGGAGTGGAGCTGACAGAACTTCGTAAAGACCAAGCCGATTATATTGGTGTTAAAGTGGAAGGTCCATTTAAACCTGAGTACTACAGATACTAGTAGTGAGATACTAGATTTAGATATTAGAAACCCTCGCCAAGTGGCGGGGGTTTTTGTTTTTGGTGACTTATTCTACCGCGACTCCTCGATATATTCCGAACTCCGTTCGAAAAACTCGGAGTCCATTACTATATTCTTACTATTTCGGGCCCTATATAATTTCCTACGGAAATCACCTCTCCATTATTTCTTGCTTTTCCCTTCTAAGTAGTACCTTTAAAATCTTATAACCAAATTACTATGATTAAAAATTACATTCTCTTCCTTTCCCTTTTCGTTAGTTATGCCCTGAGCGCACAAATCACAGTGGCGCCACCCTATGTTTTGAGCATAGATGAACTAAAGGCTTGGACGCCTACTGGTCCTACGGCAGATGATGCACTCATCGCAACCCAGGAGCTACTTCCCCGATTCGTAAACACCGATACGCAATTCGATCCAACGCTTTCCAACGATATGGAAATCGCCTATTTACCCGATGGCATGGGGAATTTTGCCAATTATAGCGAAGAGCAGGACGTCTTCAATCTCTACAACTTCACTAACTGGTCCTACATCGACAAATTGGTTTGGTTTGGGGGTACCTTCGAGGAAAACGTACAATTACCTTCTGCCCCATGGGTAAATACCGCTCATAAAAATGGTGTGAAAGTATATGCCAATGTGTTTTTCGCTCCCAATGTCTTTGGCGGAACCACGGCCATCCTTCAGAATTTCCTGGAACAGGATGGCAATGGAGACTTTGTTGTGATCCCCATCATGGTGCAGATTATGGAACACTATAACTTCGATGGTTGGTTTATTAATGAAGAAACCAATACCAATTCTGCCACTGCGCAGTTGATGTATGAATTCCTAAGGGATCTTACCACTGCGGTGGAAGTCGTGGGCAAAGATGTAATGTGGTACGATGCCATGCTATTGAGTGGAAATGTGGATTGGCAAAACCGCTTGAACGCCAACAACAGTCCCTTTGTACAGAATGACGAAGACGGGAATTCAGGCAATGGATTCGAACAACGCGTAAGCAGTAATATCTTCATCAATTTCTTTTGGGGCGGAACACCGCCACCCATCGCTTCCCGTAACCGAGCTCAGGAAATTGGCCGCTCCGAATTTGAGGTATTTACTGGCGTCGATGTATGGCCCGGCAGGAACCAAGCCCCATTTGAAACTGGCGGAAATGCTTGGATGGGATGGCTGCATGAAAATCAGCAAACGCCGTACACTTCTTTAGGACTTTTCGCTCCCAATTGTATTTTCAATAACAGCCAGTACAGTATTTTTAATACCGACCCTGCCGATTATGCCAACTTTTATAGTGAAGAACGCCATATGTTCGCTGGAGCGGATAGAAATCCAAGGGTGGAAGACCCTTCCGGATTTAAAGGATATGCGAATTGGATTCCAGCCGCCTCCACAATTACCGAAATCCCTTTTGAAACCAATTTCAACACAGGACATGGATTGAAAAAATTTACGGAAGGGACAGAAACGAGTTCCGATCCGTGGCACAATCTGAATGATCAGGATATCTTGCCCACATGGCAATTTGCTTTTTCCGAGAATGCATTTTTTAGTGCCTCTTGGGATTTCGACCTAGCCTATAATGGCGGATCCTCTCTTCGTATTGACGGTGACCCCGTGAGTCCAGAATTGGATGATTTACTCCTATATAAAACGAATATTACGCTTACCCCAGACAGTAAGATAGACATCATATACTATATTCAGGATTTTGAAGAAGAGTATACACTATCCCTTATTCTAACCTTTGCCGATGCGCCAGACGAAACCCTTGCCATGGATGTTACCAGCTTTACATTTGGGGAATGGATTCCAAAAACGAGATTGCTAGGTGCCTATGCTGGGAGAGAATTGGCAACCATAGGGGTTCGAATGGATGGCCCAGTAATTGCCGATGCAAATTATATAGTAAACATTGGAAACATCCGAGTACATGAAGGTCCCGGACTTTCAGTAGATGGTGTTTCTTCATTAGATAATGCATTAGTGATTTCCTATCCGAATGCTGAAGAAATTTTAATCCATTCGACCCTGTCGACTGATGAGGCCATCAATTTTGGCGTGTACAATCTACAAGGGCAACTATTGTCTTCCCATTCCATGGAAGAAAAAGTCTATCGATTGCCTACCGAAACATTATCCCAAGGGGTTTACTTGGTTCAGTTTACCGATAGCACCGGAAGGAAGGTGACGAAGAAGGTGCTGATTCGATAAGACGAAAGCAAAGATCATTTTTTAATAGCCCGTAACCAGTAGGTTGCGGGCTCCTTTTATGCCACATTTTTGGTATTTGTGATAGGCTTGCGCCGCCCGTTCGCGAATTTGGGCATCGCTTTCGTTGGCAATCCACCCTTCTATCGCTGCCTCCAAAGTGTATACTTCGGGTGACATTAATCCTGTAGACCACACCAACGGATTGGCTTTGGTAAGTTGAAGATAGGGCTTAAAATACTCCTTGCTGATGCAAGCCAAAATTACCGCATCCCTTTCTTCTCCATCACAGGGTTTGAAAGATTCCTCCAGGTCGAATTCCATAAGTCCGTCATGACCTATGTACGCCAATAGTTGGGCTCCTCCGCCAAACAAAAGTGTCTTCCCGCTATGGTCGATCTTCTCCTGAAGATCCCCCGACGATGCTTTTAGGAAATCGATGGTGGTCTTTTTAATGTATTTCCCGTCGTAGGCATCAGCCAGTAAATAGGTTTCAGTGTTTTTATGCTTAAAAAGCACTCGTTCCAAAACATGGGGGTTTTGCGACTGAAGGGTTTTTATCAAATTCCATTGGGCGCTTCGTTTAAAGTGGGTTTTCATACCATACAAAGCGCCCCAGTACAGGTTAGATTTTGGATCCTGTCCATCTCCTAACTGTTTGGGAACCGGAACAATGCCTTGGTTTTCATTATCGCAAAGGGCTACATAGACGTGGATGGTTTTGGTTTCTTCAGTCTTTTGAGCTAGCAGAACCATTGGAAATAACAGAATATATAGTAAAACCCATTTCACCTTGAAATAACGGAAATCAGAGCTTCATATTTTAGGGGTTTTCATTTTGCAATGAGTTGCAGGGTGGTACCCACGATCGAATAATAGTGGGTGTCACAGGGTCCAAGTGCTTCCCGTTGTATATTGGATGTTCACCAGGGTAGGTGAAAAACTCAATATTCCCTAGATGTTTCAAATAGAATTTCACTGGCTCCCCATCCTTAAAGAAAATACTGTCCTGGCAAACTTCGACTTTTCTAAAATTGGCCAGTCTTAAAGGTTCCAAGGGTTCTTCCAGTTCCAGTCCCGAACACCGAATTTTTTCAAAATGATCATCTACCCACAACATACAATTTTTCTTGTAGTATTTGGAAATGAAAAATATGAGTGCAATAGACAGCAGTACGATTAAGCCAATTCCTAATTGAGTTCTTTTTCTCATTTCTTGTCTTAATTTCACTCTTTCTAATAGCATTATATCCTTCTCCACACTTACTTCTTTTTGTTGCATAAAATCCTCAAAGTCTTCAAACCCTAAATATCTGCTTAATACTTTTAAGGTAAACTTCTGAGGCATCCTCTTCCTCCCCCCTAGGATATATCCATTATAGTATCGTATAAAGGTTCGGTCATCTATTGGGTCTTTTATCCTTGCACCTAAATGCTCTGCCAGCTTCTGCTTCAGGGTCTCATTTGAATCTTTCTTGGCCTTTTCAAATACCAGAATCATTAATAATTCAACAAAATATTCCTTGGATCGGGGATGGCCCATTCTTTTTTTCATGACTATATATATTTGATTGTTAGATACTTACAAAATGTCTTTGTAATGTCTGTACTATGTCAGTGCATCCTCAGAAATCTCCCCAATATTTGCTTCAGATGCTGCTCGGGTTATGTAGTGCTAACATAGCTAAAGTGACCCTTAGCATCCCGCGGGAATCCGCAGTGCGTGTGTGAATAGTTCGATGGAAAGTAGCTATCACGAATGCACTTCAAGATTCCACTTTCCAAACACTGCAGTGGAGTAATACATACTCCGTCCGGGATTTCTAGACCCCGGAAACTCACTCGAGAAAGTCTCGGGGCAGATTTCTAATGAAAATTTTTAAAACAATGAAAATCATATATTTAGTTTTAGCAGCCCTATTAGCTTTGGGCCCGACCTTTACCTCCTGTACCCCCACTCCTATTGTTGACCCAGTAGAAAAATCTACCGAAGGTGATGATGGCGAAGTTGAAGAGGAAGATGAGGATGGACAATAAGTAGCCTTAGTTACTTAATTTCTTAACTTAGAGGGATGAAATGTGTTAGATTTTCATCCCTCTTTTTGTTCTCTCTGGTCTTTATCCCTCTTTTTTTTTCTTGCTTAGGAGATAAGGAGAATTCACTGCCTCCTGAATTACAATCTAGAATTGATAGTCTTTCTGTCTTTTACTCGCTGAGCAAAGAAGACAGCCTATCGGATGACGAAAAACATAAAGCAGTAAATCAATTTATAGAAGGAGCCGCCCAATTTAATATCGACTCTCTCATCTTAAAAGGATATAGCAGAAAAGCTTCACTTTATAATGATGAAGACAAATGGGATTTAGCCATACAAGCTTCTCATGTTTTATTGGAAAAAGCGCAACTTAAATCAGATAGTAACTATATAGGAACGGCTTACTTTAAAATTGGGCTTTATAACAAAAAGAAAAAAGAATGGACCAAAGCATTCGAAAACTACAATAGATCTTTTAAGATACATCGGAACATTGGGGACAGTTTGAAAGCCGGGAAACGATGCATGGCCATGGCGAACATTCAAAAAAGAATGGGTGATTATGGAGGAAGTTTACAAACGGCGATCGATGGTCTCGAGTTTAACGACAAAACGGATGATTATAGAACCATTTCAGGTTTATATCATATTATTTCAGTCTGTTATAAAGAGCAAAAAAAAGACTCCAATGCTCTGAAATGGAATGAAAAAGTATTAGATCTTATTAAAGATTCTATTGCTTTCAAAAAAGTGGGCATGAATGAGGTTCTTACTTTTCTCAACACAAAAGCCAACATCTATGAGCAGAGAGGTGAGTTTGATAAGTCTATAGCACTTCTAGATTCTCTTCGTAATACACCTGAAGTTATAAAAGATTCAACGGAGTACGCCAGAGTGACGAACAACCTTGGATATGTACTATGGAAGAAGGACTCAACGAATAACCAATCACTAAACCTGATATTGGAGGCACTTGATATACGGCAAAAAAGAAATGAAGACTTAATCTCCAGTAACATAAAACTAACAGAATATTTTAGCCAAATTAATCCTGAGCAAGCCTTAAAACATGCAACCATTGCCTTTGGGTTTGCAAAAGGCCTCAAGAATCCAATGGCTCAAATTGAGGCACTCGAATGCATCGAAAAAATTGAAGGTCTAGATTTGGAATCATCAAAAAGGTTAAATAATCTTTATCGTGAGATATCAGATGCACGAAACAAACTAAGGGAGATATATGCACCTACACGTTATGAAAATGAACTGCTCACAAAAAATATTCAGGAAGAGAAACTCGAAAGTTCAAATCAAAGAAACTTGAAAAACATTTTCTTATTCATTGGTTTAATAGCATTGGCTAGCACCCTTTTCATTTATTTTTTCTTGAAGCAACGAGGTCGTCAGAGAGCCGAATTAGCTAAAATCCAAGAACGTCATAAAACCGAAAATCGACTTACAAAAAAAGTACATGACGAAGTAGGTAATGATCTGTACTATCTTATGACGCAAATCCAACACAATCCTGATTTTCTAGAGAAAAAAGGATATAAGGTATTGGATGGCTTGCAATCCATCTACTCCAAGGCGAGGGATATTTCCCGGGAATATTCGGCTGTAGATACTGGAGAAAATTATCCAGACGAACTGCTTTCCCTTCTCAATTCCTATGGAAATACAAAAACCAATATCGTAACGACACCCCAAAAACCTGAATTTTGGGCCAATATCAAGGCCCAAACCAAAGAAGGGGTTTTTCGTCTCGTCCAAGAGTTGCTTACCAATATGAAGAAACATAGCGAAGCGACCTTGGTTGCGGTCACTTTTTTCAAAGAACCCAAAACACTTATCATTAATTATTCCGACAACGGAAAAGGAACGGAAGTCGCTCAGCCCAAACTCCGCAGTGCGGAAACCCGCGTGAAAGAACTGGGCGGCAGACTTAATTTAGGATCGGATTTACAACAGGGATTCACCCTAAAAATTGAAATCCCTATTTAAATTGAAAACCATGTCCTTTACCAAAGTAATTGTTGCCGAAGATTATGAAGATAGCAAAACAGGGATGATGACAGCCCTTAAGGAACTGAATATTCCGACCATTTCACAAACCTCTTTTTGTATAGACACTTACTGGCAAATTAAAAAGGCATTGCTCGAGGAAGCACCCTTCGAATTACTCATTACCGATTTGGAATTCACCTCCTCTTTCGGAAAAGATGAGATTCCATCTGGGGAAGAACTCATAAAACGTGTACGGGAAATACAACCGGAATTAAAGATTATTGTTTTTACGGGAAATGGAAAGCAAGGTATCATCAAGTCGCTAATGAACGACCTGAGAGTTGAGGCTCATGTTTGCAAGGGGCTTAATGGTCTTAAAGAACTTACAAAAGCCATACATCTTGTACACAAGGGACAGACCTATATTTGCCCGGTTACGCGATCCTTTCTGGAACAAAAACACGTATTACAAATAGGCGAATACGAAATTCATTTAATGCGATTGCTTGCCAGAGGTATCAAGCAAATAGATATTCCTGAACATCTGAAACAAGAAGATATTTCTCCCAATAGTATGCGTACCGTAGAAGACCGTATTAGTAGGTTAAAAGACCATTTTGATGCTTCTACTCCTGCCCAATTGGTACATAAGGCCACCAAATTGGGGTTTCTCTAATTTCTTTTCACATTTTTTTTTGCTTCGCGGATTCCCGCAAGGATTTGACTGCTAAGGGTTTTAGGTTTGGAGTATAAATCTAAAACTTAAAACTATGGCTAGAACACCATTGGGAACAATTAGACACACAGGACAAAAATGTCCAGAATCAGGAGTTTGGGAGGCGCAATCACCTCCCATAGATACCATTCCACTCTCTGAGGGCGAAACATTTCCTCCACACAATGGAAATTCAACCGATTGGAAATTAATCGCATACGCCTAGAATCAAGGAGGCTTTAATTAAGGCCTCCTTCTAAACTTTTAAGTTATGGAATACAAGGTAGTACCCTTTGTCGCTTCAATTGACAGGGCCAAGAACACACAAAAGCAGGTTGCAGAACAGTTAGAGGATTTGATTCAAAATCAAACAAACCTCGGTTGGGAATATGTCCGGCTGGAAAGCGTAACCTCATTTGTAAATCCCATTAATGGATGTTTTGGAATTGGTGCTCAGCCTGGGTTTACTACTCACAGACAAATGGCGGTATTTAGAAAATGAAACATCTATTACTATTCGCTATTAAGTGGTATTGGCATATAATTCCTGCTTCAAAAAGAGGTAGGTGTATTTTCAGAATGTCCTGTTCGCAACATGTATACAAGACGACTAGAGAAAACGGATTAATAAGTGGATTAAAAGCTCTGGTTTTTCGATACAAAAACTGCCGGCCTGGTTTCGAAACTTTTAAGAATCCGATTACACAGGAAACTCAAGTTTTATTGAAAAACAATCAAGTAATACCAGAAAAAGACATAGCAAAACGATTCATTAATTAAAATGTACACAACATGGGAAAACCAAAATTTACAATCCAAAAAAGTAAAAACGACAAGTACTTTTTCTTCAATCTAAAGGCAGGAAACGGAGAAATCATTGCTACTAGTGAAATGTACAACTCTAAACAAGCCTGCGAAAAGGGAATTGAATCGGTAAGAAAGAATGCTCCAATTGCTGAAGAGGAGGACAATACATAAGATTATGAAAACTCTTTTAATTCTGCCTTTCCTTTTTTTCATCTACGTCGCAGCACTCGTGCAAAACACCGATGCCATTGCTTCCTGTTGCACAACCGAAAGAGGATGTACGGGTTCCGCTTACTGTACCGCGTGTAAAAATTGCACGGGATGTAGGCACTGTGCAAAGAATGGAGGCTCTTGTGGCGTTTGCAGCCCTAGATCTTCCAGTGTTTCCCGACCCTCTTCTTTTAATACTAAGAAACCAACGTTTCGTACGGGCGATATCCTTGTGGTTTCTGCGGAGACCTTGAACCTAAGAAAAGGTCCCGGCACGAAATACGACGTCTTGAAAAAGTTAGCAAAAAATGAAAAACTGGAACTGGTTGAGGCTTCCGGATCCTGGATTCGGGTAAAGCTCTTGAACAAAACCCTCTCAGGGTATGTCTTTAAAAAATATGTAATCAAGCAATAATCATGATTGCTTAAATCTAGCTAAGAATTTTTGAATCAGGACATTTTCCATTACACAATAAAAATTCGATTTACTGGAAACTAGCTGAATTCACGCAAAATCAGGGAAGCCTTGTAAAAGGCCAACTTATAAACATTAAATCATGGAATTAAACAATAATAATCTGAAAGAATTAATAGAAGTTCATTGCTCAAAAAAGGGATATACAGAATACGATTATGAAGAATTTATAACGTATACATTCCTAATCCATAATAAATCTGACAATGGTATAAGGGCGATTAAAGGAGAAGTCGTCTTCAATAACATCTTTGATGAAAAAATTCAATCAATGAGTTTTGTTTATGATCAACCTATTAAGGCAGGAGGAAAAGTAACCTGGAATGCTACCACTGAATATAATCCTTACAGATCCGAAGATAGGGCTCTTAGAGACAAAGACTTAAAGGATATTAAGCTAATCTGGAATCCTGAAAAAGTGATTTTACAGAATGGATCAACATTAGGATAATTTATTATTCCCAAAAAAATGTCAAACTCTCCCAGCCAATTAAATACAATTATTTCAGGAATCTGTGCCATCCTATTATTCATGGGAATACTACATCTACCCATAGAATACTACACCTTCTTGCGGATTGTGGTTTTCATAGGCTCCCTTTGGGTGATTTTAAGTCGGGTGAAAACATGGTATTGGGTGGCTCTATTTTCGGTCGTAGCAATCGTTTTCAATCCCATTTACCCGGTATACCTGTACCAAAAATCGAAATGGATTCCCATAGACATTGTTGTAGGCATCTTGTTTCTGCTTCAGGTTTTTGCACCCAAAAAAAGGACAGACCAGAGTCAAAAAGCGACAATAAGAAATGAAAAAATACTGGACCGAGATCGAATGGTTTAATCATCTATTATGGAAAAAATTATTATTTCAACAGAATTAAAAAGTCACTTTCTAAGACTATATCAAATTGCTCTTTCCGATGAGGACTTTGATGTTCTTGAGTTACGAATGCTATACAAGTTTGCTGAGGACCGAGGTATTTCAAAAGTCCAACTAAACGGCTTGCTTTTAAGTCCTGATTCCTATTCGACTATTCCTGAGACCCTAGAAGGTCGGGTAGAATATTTATATGATTTAGCCTTAATGATTTGGGCTGATGGAAAAGTCACCGAAGATGAATACAATACTTTAAAAAAGTACTGTAAAAAATTTGACTTTGAGGATGATAAAATAATTCCCATAACTGAATACTTATTGGAATGCGCCAATAAGAAGGTTAGTAAAGATGACATTCTAAACAATCTAAAGGCATAGTACCATGGAAAACATCAAAAACCTCTTTGCTTTAAAAAAGAACGGTATAGAAAAAGAGTCTAAAAGTACATCTTCAGAATCCAAAGAGCAGATTCGAATCACTTATTTTCAAAGTGGTTATGGGGCTTCTACCAAAGCTTCGGGTGAGCCTGTCACGTTCGGGGTGGGACTTAAAAACCTTTATAACAGTTTTGAAGATCAATGTCGCAAACAACTCAATGAACAACTACGGCTAAAGCAGCCTTATAAAGAGGAACAGGAAAAATGTAAAACGGAACTTAAGAAGAGGGAAACCGTAATTGCGATTACAGAAGATCAATTAAAAACCATCTCATCCACAATAAAAGATAGACAGTTTGAAATGATAGATGTTAAGCAAAATCCAGAACGATATGGTATTGATGCAGACAAACGGCCGAAAGCCCAATTTTACATTGGAATTTCAATTCTTCTTCCGATAACGATCTACCTCTTTGTCTTTTACATTTCCGCCTCTTACTCGGCTTTTTTCAAAAATTTTGAATCCGATAGCTTAACGGCGGCAATCTTTGATTCTAACGCTCTAGGAAAAGCGATTTCAGATGGTTGGCTGGAAGCAATATTTGTTGGAACAATACCCTTCGTCTTTATGGGACTTGGGTATTTAATTCACATGTTTCAAAAAAAGAAAGGGTGGAAAGTCTTCATGAAATTAGCTGCTCTTTTTATACTCACCTTCCTTTTTGATGTAATCCTAGCCTACCTCATAGAAAAGAAAATTTTCTTATTCGATGCAATAATTGGTCAACAATTTACCCCTTGGAATGCGATCCAAAGTGTAAACTTTTGGGGAATTATCTTCGCAGGATTCGTGGTCTATATAATATGGGGATTAGTATTTGACTTTATCATGAAGGAACATGAAAATGTGGATAAAATAAAAGCCTTTATTAGATCTAAAAAAGAAGAAATACACAATTTAAACATACACAAAAATGATCTTTTGAGTAAAATCAGCATAATAAAGCAAGAAATCTCTTCCATACAAGGGAAAATAGCCGAACTACAAGCCAAGATTGACGGATTCATTTTTCCCGTCAAAGAATACTTACATTATCATTATCAATATAGAGAGGGATGGTATCAAGCAATCAATGCAGAACTAGCTTTGCCAGCTAAGGAAAAAAACGAGCTCCGAAACAAATGTGAAGAAGTCGCAAAGAAACACCTTCAGGAGCTTAACCTAACAGAAATGGATTTCCAGAATCTGATCTTCACTTAATGCTAACGTTATGAAAAGTTCGATCAATCAAATCTCGTTATATCTATTGCTTACCACTTTACTCTCTTGCAACAAAGATGTAAAAAAAGAGGAACCAATAATAGGTCAAGAGTCTACTATCCATAAAACCCGAGATATCAATTTAAACATTAGCATTCTCTTAGACCTATCGGATAGAATTGACACCATAAAGTTTCACAATAAAACTATGGAATATTATAAGAGGGACTTAGGCTATATAGAATTAATCGCTGAAACGTTTGTCAATCACCTTAAAGTCAAGAAAGTCAGAAAAATGGACGACAGAATAGCCCTGTATTTCGATCCAGAGCCAAAGAATCTAAAAATCAATAAAATTTCAAAAAGCCTAAAGTTCCATATAACAAGAGCTAATGCATCTATGGATTTACTGGATGAGATCACACCAGCATATGTGTCAAAATCAAAAGAAATATATGAGCTTTCAATTAAAGACAGAGACTATATAGGATCTGATACTTGGGGATTTTTCAAAAATAATGTCAGGGATTTTTGTATTGAGAATGATTCACGGAATATTTTAATAATTCTAACTGATGGTTATATGTTCCATAAAAACAATCTTAGAGAAAAAGACCACTTGACCACTTACTTAACCCCTCAATATGTAAAAAGCGAAAACCTCAACTCCATCAATTGGAAAGCAAAAATGGACCAGAAAAATTATGGTTTTTTAGTAGCCGAAAACGACCTATCAAATCTAGATGTCCTTGTTTTAGGAATTAATCCTATAGAAGGAAATGTTTATGAAGATGACCTGATAAAGGAATACTGGCAGAAATGGTTCAGGGAAATGAAAGTTAATTATTATGAAGTGAGAAATGCCGAGTTACCTTCGAACATGAAAAAAATAATCTCCGACTTCATCATTAAACATTAGTCATGGGATTTAGATACAGAAAACGAGTCAATCTTGGCAAAGGATTCGGACTCAACTTTAGCAAAAAAGGAATGTATCCTAGTTACCGTTCCAAAAAAGGTTCGGTAAGCACAAAAGGATTTTCCATTAGAACCGGAATTCCTGGGCTCACCTATAGAAAGAACTTTAATAAATCAACAGGGAAAGGATGCCTCTTCGTTCTAGTATTTCTATTCTGCATTCCCATTATAATGATTTCTTGTTTGGATGGTCCAGAAAAACATGTCTCTGACAATAGTCAAGAATGGTATGTTGGTGGATCTCTTCATAAGTCTAAAATTTCGGAATGGAAGATCTCAGCCAAAAGAAACAAATTAGCAACTTGCGGTGACTTTTTAGCTCATATATACAAAGGGCATTCACTTGATTTTATCAAAAGTAAAGCCATTGAATTAAGCAATTGTATCGACGAAGCTGTTAAAGGCCATTCACTTTCCGACGACAATGAAGTTGCGGAAATAGCATCAATGTGCATCGTATTTATGGAGCAGTGAATTTCTGCAAATAATAGGACATCACAAATCCAACCACCGTTTAAAATTACTGGTGCGTTCCCGGGAAACAATGACCTGCTCTTCTTCCTTGGGTTGTAGTTTTAATAGCAATCGACTGTTGAAATAGGTGTGGATCTCTTGTACTGCTTGTACGGAAACCATGAACTTACGGTTGATCCTAAAAAACTGTACCGGATCTAAAATATCCTCCAATTGATCTATAGAATATTCAATCGGGAACTCCTGTCCAGAATGTGAGTGCAGGAAAATAAGACCGTCATGGCTCTTAAAGTAGGCAATGTCTTCTACTTGAAAGGTATTGAAATGATTCCCCACCTTCACCATAAACCGTTTCTTGAACTCCTTCGAGAATAACTTTTTCAACTCGGCAATCTTGTCCGTTTCCGAAGGAACTGCTACACTGTTCTTCCGAAATTTATACAAGGCATCTCGCAAGTCATTCTTGTCAATCGGTTTGAGCAAATAATCGATGCCGTTGTACTTAAATCCGCGGATAGCATATTCATTATAAGCCGTGGTAAAAATGACTGGTGGATGATCTTCCAATCGATCCAAAATATCAAAGCCATAACCGTCATTCAACTGAATGTCCAAAAAGATCAAATCGGGCATGCTGTTTTCAGCAAACCAACGACTGCCATTCTCCACCGAGGTCACCTGCCCCACAATTTCCATTTCTGGGGCCAATTCGCCAATAAGGTTGGCCAAACGGCGGGAAGCAATGGCTTCGTCCTCTACAATCACAGCTTTCATTAGGAAACGATCATTTTAATGTCCTTTATATCCCTAGGCAACAAAGGAATTTCTACCACGAATACATCTTCTTTTTCTTCTACCAACACTTCCTGGGAGGTATAAAAAGCATATCGGTTCTTTACATTCTGAATTCCCAATCCGGTCGACTCCTCTTCAAGCGCCCGCTTTCTAAAGGTATTCTGAACCACCAAACGCTGCTTTCCTCGGGTTTCTACCAAAATTTCCATAGGTTTCTCTTTGGAATAGAAATTATGCTTCATCGCATTTTCCACCAACATCTGCAAGGTAAGGGTTGGGATGAGATATTCCACTGGAGACACTTTTATATTTGTCTTTATGGTAAGGGCTCCTTCGTGCCGTACATTCATCATAAACATAAACGAATCGAGAAATCCGAGTTCCTTCTCCAAAGAAACCAAATCCTCTTCCCTATTGTCCAGAATGTATCGATAACAGGAAGCCAAACGGGAAACGAAATCGGATGCCAAATCCCGATCTTCGTACATCAAACTCGTGAGTGTATTCAGACTATTAAAAAGGAAATGTGGACTTATCTGACTCTTCAGAGATTTGTATTTCGAAGTGACCACTTCCTTCTTTAAGGCGGTCATTTTATTCTCCAATTCGCGCTTCTGATACAAGGCATGATAAAAAACATTGAAGAGTATTACCGCAACGCTCAACAACATAGCCCTAAAGAAATCGATGCGCCATTGCAACCACGGATCTCCATCATGCAAATGACAAATGTGATTTAAATGAAAAATCCCGATGTAATAATATAAAGCCGCCAGAGGAGTCATAATGGCCATGGTCCAACCTATAATAGCCGTATAATCCTTGGGTGATAAAGCCCCTCTCCTTTCCTGGTACTTTTTAATGAGCCGATCGTTGATCTCCCACGTACTAAAGAAAAGGACTATGGCCGAAGAATAATAAAACACGGCCTGTCCACTAAAGAGATTGGGAGCTTTCCCTCCATGGTCTATGGTTAACTTAATGAGAAAGTAAACGACGTTTACGATAAGAAACCGCACCGCTATTTTTTGTAAGCCTTTCTTTTTCATTTCCATAAAGATACTGGATCAACAAACAAAGTAACAAAATGTTGTACAGGGAATTCCCGGGAGAATCTTCAACTGTCGAATTTCAACCTGAATTGTTCTTTTACTCTGTTGAACCGAATCCATAGCTAAGCTCCTCCCTTCACTACCATAAAACCGATATAGCTACAATTCAAACCATAAGACAACACTTCAACTTTTTTCAATTGTACTTCCGAAAAGGGAAAGACACCTTTGGATAAAATTCAAAAAAATGAAAAAAGGAATCCAACTCATTGTACTATTCTTAGGCCTTGCCTCTTTCGCGCAAACTGGAGTCATTAAGGGTATTGTAATCGACAAACAAAGTGAAGCGCCCCTTAATGGAGCTACGGTAGAATTATTGGGCGTGGAAGCTACAGGCGTCATTACCGATTTCGACGGTTACTTCCGTCTGGACAACGTTCCCGTAGGAAGACAAAGCATTCGCGTTGGTTACGTAGGTTTCGAAAGTATCACCCTCCCAAATATCGTGGTAACCTCCGGAAAAGATGCTGTGGTTACCGTCAACCTTATTGAAGCCTTCGATCAATTGGACGAGGTAGTCATCACCTCAACCAATAAAGATCGATCTGTAAATAAGCTCGCCACAATTTCCTCACGGCAATTCAGTTTGGAAGAAGTGAATCGCTTTTCCGGGGGACGCAGCGATGTAGGTCGTTTGGCCGCCAATTTTGCTGGGGTCTCTGCGCCCGATGATAGTAGAAACGACATTGTTGTAAGAGGAAACTCCCCAACAGGACTGTTATGGCGCCTCGAGGGAATCCCCATTCCCAGTCCCAACCATTTCTCGTCTGTCGGCACCACAGGCGGTCCTGTTTCGGCTTTAAACCCCAACCTCCTCAAGAACTCCGATTTCCTCACCTCGGCATTTCCCGCAGAATACGGAAATGCCCTCGGCGGGGTTTTCGATCTGGGCTTCCGTAAAGGGAACAAGGACAGCTATGAATTTACCGCCCAAGTGGGCATCTTTACGGGAGTGGAGGCAATGGCAGAAGGTCCTTTGGGAAAGAACAACGGCTCTTTTTTACTATCTGGACGCTATTCCTTGGTAAGCCTTTTGGGCGTAGGTGCTGGCGGAACTTCGGCCACGCCCAATTACAATGATGTTTCCTTTAACATTGACCTTGGAAAAAGCAAACAGGGTAATTTCTCACTCTTCGGAATTCTTGGCTTCTCAGACATTGACTTTTTGGGAGATGATATAGACGAAAATGATCTATTCGCGGCCGAAGATGAAAATTCCTTCTTCGAATCGGGCTTTGGTGTGGTAGGTTTAAAGCATCAAATAGGACTTTCTAAAAACTCCTATCTAAGAACCATTATTGCAGGATCCTACAGCGGAAGTGATTTTAAACAGGATCGGTTTATCGATAAGGACAGCGCAGAAGAATGGATGCTCCGATACACCGAAGCCGACAACCTTGAAACTCGATTCAGTACCTCGACTATGTTCAATACTAAATTAAGCAGCCGAAGCACCTTCCGAACGGGCTTATTGGTTGAGACGACGGCAATAGATGTGACCCAGAAGGATCGGGAAATGCAGCCAGATTTAGACGGCGATGGCGATCCCGATCTGTTCACTTATTTGGATGTGGATGACAATCTCACCTTGGTACAACCCTATGCACAGGGACAGTTCCGCCTTACAGAGACATTGACCCTTAACACCGGTTTGCATGCACAATACAGTACTTTGAATGAACAATTTGTGTTGGAACCCAGAGCTGCGGTGAATTATAAAATTGCACCTAGGCATCAACTGAGTTTGGGTTACGGATTGCACCACCAACCGGTATCATTACCTATTTTATTTTTGAATGAAGATGTAAACGGAACCCTACAACAAACCAATGCCGATTTGGATTTTGTGCGAAGCAATCATTTCGTTTTGGGATACGATACCCGCTTTGCCAAAAACTGGCGCGGTAAGTTGGAAGTATACTATCAAAGCATCGATAATGCTGCAGTAGAACCCTTCCCTTCCAGTTATTCCTCCCTAACTGAAGGAGCCGACTTTGTTTTCGAAAATGATCGGGTTTCCTTGGTGAATGAAGGAACTGGATTTAATCAGGGAGTGGAAATCACTATTGAAAAGTTCTTTAGCGATGGCTACTACGGTCTATTGACTACTTCCCTTTTTGAAAGCAAGTATGAAGGCAGTGACGGTATTGAAAGAAATACTCCTTTCAACAATGGATATGTAGTGAATGTTCTAGCTGGACGGGAATTTGCGGTAGGGAAAGCCAAGAAAAATGTACTGTTCTTCGACACCCGTTTCACGGTTTCTGGTGGACGATATTTTACTCCCGTAGATTTAGAAGCATCTCAAGCAGCCGGTTTCGAAGTGCTTCAAGAAGACTTGGCTTTTAGCGAACAATATGATGGTTATCTTAGGTGGGACGTAAAAGCCGGTTTCAAAATAAACAGCAAAACGAACAAAACATCGCATCAATTGTATTTCGATATTCAGAATGTAACCAATAACGAGAATGTATTTGTACGCCGTTATAACCGATTGACCAATCGGGTAGATCAGGTAGACCAAATAGGATTCTTCCCAGATTTTGGATATCGATTCGAATTTTAAAACGTCAAACTATGTGGAAAAAAATCACCTTAGCAGTCCTACTCCTAATCGTACTATTTGCGATCTATTCCAAATTTGCCATGAACACGACAAATCCCAATTTTTTAGACGATCATTTTGCCGAACTAGAGGCTAAAATCTCCTCAAGGGACGTTCAAAACGAAGACGTATCGAAGGTTCCTGTGGCTTGGCACTTGGACCATAGCTTAAAGACCATTAACGGCATTTATGATTCGTTAGAGGCTTCCAATCCGGAAGATTTCGACAGTAGTTTCAGTGCCATCCGAACCATGTCCCTTACAATGAATTTCATTCCTAGGGGAAGGGCAGAATCGCCAGCATCGGTTCGGCCGCCTGAGGTTATTGAGACAGAAGCCTTGTATGCGCAATTAACGCAAGCCCGGGAAAACATGAAAAAAGTGTTCGAATTGGATGAGAATGTACATTTTGAACATCCTGTTTTCGGCACCATTGCACGGGGAAATACCTTGCGATTTTTGGAAGTGCATACAGAGCACCACCTAAAAATCATGCGGGATATCCTTGGGGAATAAGCAATTACTGCTTAAGGAAAACCAAAGTTGCAGTCTCGCCTACCTCAAGATTGGTAACGGTTCTGGTAAGATTGTTGCTATCTGTAATATCGAAACGAATGGTGTTTTTACCAATGATTCCATTGGTCAAAGCAGTAACCTTTACCTCCACCCGATCTCGGTCCATTGGTATGGTAACTTTTCTGGAGCGTTTGGTAACCCCATAGTCTACTAAAATAGGAATGTCGTTTATGGAAAGATTGATCCTATCGTTATCAGAAACTTCTTCATCGTATATTAACATTGAAAGTTCATCATCCTTGGAAAATACATGAAGTACTTCATTGGTAGCCACGGTATTGATACGTATGTTATTGGCCTTACTCACTAAGCTTTTACTCTTTTCCTTAATTTTAATTCTGCTTTCTCGTTTAATTCTACTTTCTTGTTCAATTCTAGTTTCTTGTTCAATTCTATCTTCTTGCTTTATTCCTCCAGCCAATTCCACTTTGGGACGTTCCTTCTTTTTAAAAACAGGCCCTTTATTGGTCATTGAAATGACACCATTTATACATAGATCCCCGGTTTTGTACTTACTATTAAATTTCCCCCAAATTTCCTGTTGCTCCTTTCCTTCTTTCAAGGTTCCGTTAAAATGTATGTAACAGAAACCATCCAAAGACTTTGAGGACTTAGCAGTAAGGATTTCACTTTCGTAAAATTCAATTATTTTAGTTTTGTGATCTATAGAACCTGACACCAAAGATTTGGTTTCATATGCTCCATCCTGATCGGTAACGGAATATCCCTCAATGACTCCCTCTTCTTCATAAAAATGAATGCTATAGGTATACAATGATAACCCACTCAGTTTAATGACCCCTTCAAAAACATACTCGTCTTGGGCATTGAGTTTCTGAGAGAATAAACACAACAGAAAAATTAAAACAATGGATGATTTCATAGTTAAAAATAAAATCGGATTACAAGTATAATCAATATTTTGGGTATTTCGGAAGACATGGCGATCCTTAACCCTATCGTAATGAGCAAAAAATGAGAAAATAAAAAACCCCCAACCAAGGTTGAGGGTTCATTTTCGTATCGCTACTATGTTTTATGCTTCTCCGTGAGGAACAATAGAAACATAGGATTTGTTGTTCTTTTTCTTGGTGAACTTAACAACACCGTCCACTTTGGCGTGAAGGGTATGGTCTTTTCCACCGTATACATTCTCACCTGGGTGATGTGTATATCCTCTTTGTCTTACGATGATATTTCCAGCAACTGCTGCTTGACCACCAAAAATCTTAACCCCTAGGCGTTTCGATTCTGATTCGCGACCGTTCTTGGAACTACCAACTCCTTTTTTGTGAGCCATTTCTTTACGGTTTTATACGTTATACATTAGTGGAGCTTACGCCTTCCCACCGTCTAATTTATCTTGCAATTCTTTTAGTTCATCCCACTTGCCATCAGCAGCCAATTGGGCTTGTTGTGGCCAAGTATCTGGAACGTGGTTTCCACGAACTCCAGCGATGATTTCAGCGATATCTGCAGGTTTAGCTTTTGCCAAATCCGCAAACGTGGCAATACCAGCAGCAGTCAAAGTCTCAGCAATCTTAGGTCCAATCCCTTCGATTTTCTTAAGATCATCTCCTTTTGCAGCTTTCTTTGGAGCTGCCTTTTTAGCTGGTGCAGCCTTAGGAGCTTCTGCTTTAGGGGCTGCTTTGGTTTCTTTTTTAGCTTCGGCCTTTGGAGCTGCCTCTTTCTTAGCAGGAGCTGCCTTTTTAGCCTTTGCAGGAGCAGCTTTCTTAGCTCCAGAAGCAACAATGCTTTCAATTACGATTTCAGAAAGAGCTTGTCTGTGACCGTTCTTTACACGGTATCCCTTTCTTCTTTTCTTTTTGAAAACGATAACTTTATCACCTTTTAGGTGCTTCACGACTTTCGCTCCAACTTGAGCTCCGTCTATAGCCGGGGCGCCAATAGTCACCTTATCTCCGTCACCAATAAGAAGTACATTGTCGAAAGCGACTTTTTTTCCTTCTTCTGTGGTCAAACGGTTTACGTAGACTTTTTGGTCTTTCGCAACTTTGAATTGCTGCCCTGCTATCTCTACAATTGCATACATAGCGTAAACGTTTATAATGGTTTTTTAAAATCAATAGCCTTTACCCTATGGTAAAAGCGGGTGCAAATATAGGTGTAAAATTGAAAATGACAAAAGGTTTCCCCTTAAAAAACAGTGTTTTTCAGCGTCTTGGGTTCCATGATTCTTTTAGCAATTGCATAAAAGCCAATGTAAGCACAAAAGAAGTGGAAAAGCCCATGATGATTAAAGAGATGATCAATATAAGCGAACCTTTATTAAAGTTAAGGTTCCAAGAGTCTAAAATGGCCTCCGCAAAACGCGTATCGACCCAAAATATATAGCATGCCATGAAAGCTCCAAAAATCAAAGTGGCCAATCCGCCAGTAAAAAGTCCTAGTTGAAATCCATCCTGATATTTAAATTCCTTGGTACTCGCCTTGTAATTCTTTAAGGCAAAGAAAATCCCACCCCCGATAATGACCCCGTTCAATGCACTTAAAACAGGATACTTATGAAGCCCGATGATGTTGGTTAGTAGAAAATATCCAATAAGCGCTGCGGCAATCCCAAGACCGTATTTTATGTAGTACTTTCCCATGACTTTACAGATTTCGGTTTCTATAAATTTCGGGAAAAATTTTCAGAAAGCACTGAAAAAGAGGATATTAATTCGCTCTTTTGTTGGAAAGATACACCCCAAACAGGATAATTATCGCTGCAACCAATTGCAACCAACTAAAATGCTCTCCATCGATAACCCCCCACATAACAGCTACAATAGGCATGGTATATGTAACCGAGGAAGCAAAGACTGGGCTGGCAATGTGTACCAGTTTATTGAATAAGACTTTAGCAAGTGCCGTCCCAAACAAGGAGAGGATGACCACATACCAAAAAGATATTTGCATCTGTCGATCGCTCATGATCACATCGAAGAAACCAGTGTAATACAAAATGACAAAAGCGGGTACGATGATACACAAGAAATTTCCCGTAGTAATTGCCAATGCACTTACATTGCTCAAGTACTTCTTAATGATGTTTACATTAAATGCATACCCTATAGTCGCAATGATGATGAGCCCTCCATACCAATGATTGCGATCTGCAACCGCACTTTCATCTACTCCATTGCGGTGCATCCATATTCCTGCGAAGATGAGCAGAATGGTCCCCAAAAGTCCTATAAACACGCCCCAAACCTGTCTTCGGGTTACGCCTATACCAAATAATACGGCCCCTACAATCAAGGTGTTTAAAGGCACGGTGGAATTAAGGATGGAGGTAACACCACTATCGATATGATTCTGGGCAATGGCAAATAAAAAGGAAGGAAAAAAGGTTCCCAAAAATCCAGATATGGCTACCCATAGCCAATCTCGCTTCCCAATTTGCCGCATGCTTCGAAACCCTACGGAAAAGAGAAATATAGAAGTGAGTACGATACGCAATGACCCTAATTGATAATCGGTTAAGCCCACCAATCCCTTCTTAATAAGTATGAAGGAACTTCCCCAAATAAGGGAGAGAATAAGAAGATAAAACCACTTGAGGGTGTAGTTATTCATGGTCAGCTTTCAAGAAACAAAATTGGGAAATAAATTGAACCTGTAAATGGGCTATAATATAACTTTAACAATACCAGATTGCCTTGCTTAGATACGCAATAGGTCGTGAGGTTGCTTCCTACTCCTCCCAACTAATGGTTTCCATAATGCGACGGATGTCATCCCGCAAATACACCACTGCCGGGTAAATAGAATCGAAATTGGGCTTAGATTCAAAATAAAGGGATCCCGTCACGAAATGATTCAAGCTGTCCGTCACATAAAATTGCGACTGGGTAGCGGCATCTCCATTAATCATATAGAACATTCCATACACCTTATTGATGGAATCCACCCGTGGCTGCTCAAAAATTTCATTGGCCTTCACTGTATGATCGTAGGTTAACTTTTGAGCGTCCTGCAATAACTTTTTCAGGTTGTCTTTCTGTACAGGTTGATAGGTAAGGTACACCGTCGCCCTCATATGCGGATACTCCAAGTTAATCCCACAACCTCTCTTTTTCACCAGTCGGGATAAGTGATTCTTCTCGAACGAATATGGGCATTTCGTAGAAACGCTATCGTATTTTGCCAAATCATAATCCAACCGCAATTTGGAAGCAGGCTTTACGATCACCTCATCGCCACATGCCGCAAAGCAGAGCAACAATACAATCGCAAGGAATCCTCCCAATAGATTTCTCAATTTCAACATACAGATGGATTTAAGCTTTGGGGTTTATCGATAGTTTAATGCGTTTTATTCGTTTGTTCTCGAATGCCTCTACCGTAAACGAATAATTATGGAAAGTTATTACTTCTTTCTTCTTTGGGAACCCTTTAGAGATTTCCAACAAGAACCCAGCTAAGGTTTCGGCTTCTCCCTTTACCTCTTCGAAAGGTTCGATTTCCTCTAATTTAATGGCCCTGTAGAAATCTTTGATGGGCGTCTTCCCTTCGAACACATATGTCGTATCGTCCAGTTTGGAGAATTCCAGATCGTCATCATCGAACTCATCGCTAATATCCCCTACAATCTCTTCAATAATATCTTCCAGAGAAATTAATCCGCTGGTTCCGCCGTACTCATCTACCACGATGGCCAAGTGCATTTTACGGTCTTTGAATTCATTCAGCAAATCGTCCAACTTCTTGTTCTCTGGAACAAAATAGGCTTCTCTTTTCAACGATAACCAATCCAATTGTTTCCGATCTAAATGAGGCAGTAAATCCTTCACGTACAGCACTCCGGTAATATTATCAATGCTTTCTTTATAAACAGGGATCCGTGAGTATCCCTTGGCAATAATTTCTGGCATGATTTCGATATAGGACGACTCTTCGTTCAGTGCGAAAATATCCATTCGAGGGCGCATGACATTCTTGGTATCGGTATTTCCAAAAGTAACAATCCCCCTCAGTATTTTCTGTTCTTCTTGGGTGGTATCTTCTTCCGAGGTAAGCTCCAATGCCTGCGATAATTGATCTACACTAATGTTCGATTTATGCTTCCCAAATCGATCTTCCATAAACAGGGTGATGGAACGCATAGGGTTGCTAAGTGGAGCGAACAGAGTGCTCAATACATTAATAGGGTAAGCCATAAAGGTGGAAAAAGAGATCTTGTTCCTGCTGGCGTAGATCTTCGGCAATATTTCACCAAACAAAAGGATTAGGAAAGTAACCCCTACCACCTTTAGTAAAAATCGGGTGTACTTATCTGCAATTCCTTCAAAATACGGATCGAATAGCGTTGCGAACAAAAGTACAATTGCGATGTTAATAAGGTTGTTGGCCACCAAGATCGTAGCCAACAATTTCTTGGGCTTGGACAGCAACTTCTCTACCAACTCAAGACGCCTAGAGGGCTTTCCATCCTTGGGATCGAAATCGGTCGGGGCCAAAGAGAAAAAGGCCACTTCTGCGCCCGAAATAAGGGCGGAGCAAACCAACAAAATGAATAAGAATACAATCCCGGAAATCTGAGAGAGACTCAGTAACGAAATAAAAAGTAAGCTAGGAGGTTCTGGATCCAAATTCCCGAATTTCGTTTAACATTAGAACGGCAGATCGTCATCCTCTTCCCCTATCGGTTCCTGAACCGGATTCGCCTGTGGTTGCGCAGGAGAAGGAGTTACTGGGTTCACAGGTTGACTAGTGCCCTGTGAAGGAACTTGGCCACCCATCATATTGCTTTCGTTCTTTGGGGTAAGGAATGTAAAATCGGTGCATTGAATTTCGGTACTATACCGGTCGTTCCCTTGCTCGTCCTGCCACTTTCGTGTCTTAATACGGCCTTCGATATACACCTTATCCCCTTTCTTTAGGTACTTTTCACAAATCTCTGCGCCTTTATTGCGTACCACAATATTGTGCCACTCGGTATTGGATACCCGCTCGCCTGTTGTTCTATTGGTATAGGTTTCGTTGGTCGCCAAAGGGAATCTTCCAATACAACCACCACCTTCAAAATAAGTCATTTTTACTTCATCTCCTGTATGCCCTATCAGCATGACTTTGTTCAATGTTCCACTCATGGTTTAATTCTAAAATTCTGATTTACAAAAGTACATATTGTAAAAATAAATATACGTTTTTTATCCGTGGAATGCTCCAAATGCCTGAATGAAATTTCCGATCAGAATGGGAACGGGATATTTTTCCACTTCAGAAAATTCGATTCCATTTTCCACAGCACTTGCCTCGGCAATCCAGAAGCGCGTATGCAGATGCTTATGCGAAAGTTTGTGAACTATGGTTTCCGTATTGAAAAGGGTAATCTCCTCAATACCAAACTTTTCTTTCAGTGTTTGATATTCGGATAGTCCCTCCAGTTTTTTAGTATTCATTTCCTTAGGGCTTTCCACCAACGGGAATTGATAAAGTTGTTGCCAAATCCCCTTTCCCGTTCGCTGTTCCAAAAAAGTAGTTCCATTATATATAGGAACAATATAATTGTAGTAGTGTGTTTTTATTTTGTTCTTCTGAAGTTTTACCGGAAGGGAGTCTACTCGTGTCTGAAGCCTT
This sequence comes from Aureisphaera galaxeae, assembly GCF_028561275.1. Lineage (GTDB taxonomy): Bacteria > Bacteroidota > Bacteroidia > Flavobacteriales > Flavobacteriaceae > Aureisphaera > Aureisphaera galaxeae. The sequence continues at coordinate 386,805 of NZ_JAQQTF010000002.1, read as the reverse complement.
GCCTCGCAATGTGTATTGAAAATACAGGAATCGCAATCAGGGTTTTGGGGCGTGCAATGCCTGGCACCAAACTCCATAGCGGCTTGGTTGAAGGTACCGGGTTGCTTTTCGTCTATAAGTAATTGGGCCAACTCTTTAAACTCTTTTATACCGGCAACACTATTAATCGGAGTATCGATTCCGAACACCCTTGAAAGCACACGATATACATTGCCATCTACCACTGCTGTGGGGAGGTCGAAACAAATGGAACCAATGGCACTGGCCGTATAGTCACCTACGCCTTTTAAGGACAATAATTCTTTGTAGTTGTTTGGAAAGACACCTTCATATTTATCTACGATGGTCTGAGCGGTGAAATGTAAATTTCGAGCCCTGGAATAGTACCCCAATCCTTGCCACAATTTCAGTACTTTTTCTTCGGGAGCCCGTGCCAATTCGTAAACCGTAGGAAACGTTTCTGTAAACTTGAGGTAATATGGCATTCCTTGTGCGACGCGGGTTTGTTGCAAGATAATTTCGGACAGCCAAATGTGGTATGGATCGCGCGTTTCCCGCCAAGGTAAATTCCGTCCATTTTGTAAATACCACAAAATGAGTTTTTTAGAAAAAAAAGTTGTATTTTTTGGCATCCGGTAAATGTAAGCGTTATCTATTTATAATTTAACCAATTACGATTTGATTATTTGAAAGTAAAATGTTTATATTTGCCGTCTTGAAAAACGACCCAATTTGATTGTACTTATTTATTAATTTAAACTTAACAGAATGACAAAAGCAGATATCGTAGCAAGGATCTCGGAAAAACTAGGAATGGAAAAAGGAGACGTTCAAGCTACAGTTGAATCCTTTATGAGCGAAGTAAAAAATTCTCTTGAAAGCGGAGACAACGTATATCTACGTGGTTTTGGAAGCTTCATCATCAAGAAGAGAGCTGAGAAAACTGGAAGAAACATTTCGAAGAACACAACTATTAAAATTCCTGCACACAACATCCCCGCTTTTAAGCCAGCTAAAGTATTTGTGGAAGGAGTTAAGACCAACGTCGAAGTAAAGTAATAACCAATAGGGTCCCACAGTAGCCTTGTGGGACTTCCATAAAAAAATCAATATGCCAAGCGGTAAAAAACGAAAAAGACATAAGGTTGCAACACACAAGCGCAAGAAAAGACGTCGCGCTAACCGCCACAAGAAGAAGTAGTTTTTAACTACTTTTTTCTTTTAGGAAACTAACTTATAAATCGTTCTTTGACAACGAAATCGAAATTAAAACACTCGATTTCTGCAGGTTTTACCCAGTCCGTTTACATGCGGACTACAAAATTCCTGTGATAAAATATTGTTTAATCCATTCCGAAACCCATATATGGGTACGGGATAAAAATCAAGCAACGTGAGCTACGAATTATTCATTAGATCCAGTTCACAAGAAGTTGATTTTGCCCTTTTAAAAGATGGAAAACTAGTCGAACTTCACAAAGAAGAGGAAAACAATAAGTTCTCCGTTGGTGACGTGTTTATCGCCAAAATACGGAAAACTGTTCCCGGACTCAATGCCGCATTTGTTAATGTAGGCTACGAAAAAGATGCATTCTTGCACTATCATGATCTGGGACCCAAAGTCCTTTCTTTGCTCAAGTTCGTAAAACGTGTAAGCACAGGTAAACTAAGAGATTACTCTTTAAAAAATTTCCCATTTGAGAAGGAGATTGATAAAAACGGAGGCATAAACGATGCCCTTAAAAACAATCAATCCATTCTTGTTCAGATCGTTAAGGAACCCATTTCCACCAAAGGACCACGTATTAGCTCCGAGCTTTCCATAGCCGGACGGTACATCGTCTTGGTTCCATTTTCGGATCGTGTTTCTATTTCACAAAAGATAGAGACCCGTGAAGAAAAAGACAGGCTTAAACGCTTAATCAATAGTATTAAGCCCAAAGGATTTGGTGTTATCATACGAACTGTAGCCGAGGGCAAAAAAGTAGCAGAACTGGATAGAGATTTACAAAATCTCGTAGATCGCTGGAACGCGATGTGCAAAAAGCTACGGGGAGCGCACCACCCTTCAAAGGTGTTAGGAGAGTTAAACAGAGGGGCATCCATTATTAGGGATGTTTTTAACGATTCGTTCTCTGCCATTCATATAGATGACGAAAACCTCTACCTACAAATAAAAGATTATGTGCAAGAAATTGCACCCAAAAAAGAGAATATTGTTAAGCTCTACGATTCTAGGGTTCCCATTTTTGAGAAGTTCGGGATCGAGAGACAAATAAAAACTTCCTTTGGTAAAACCGTCTCTGGAGCAAAAGGGGCTTATTTGGTGATAGAACACACCGAGGCACTGCACGTTATAGACGTGAACAGTGGTAACCGAAGCAATAAGTCTAAAACCCAAGAAGAAACCGCACTAGAAGTAAACCTCATAGCGGCCAGTGAAGTGGCCCGACAGCTTAGGCTTCGTGATATGGGCGGAATCATTGTAGTAGACTTTATCGATATGGGGAAACCCGAAAATCGAAAAGCACTCTACAATCACCTCCGGGACGAAATGAAAGACGACAAAGCGAAGCACAAAATTCTTCCCCCAAGTAAATTTGGCTTGGTTCAAATTACGCGCCAAAGAGTACGACCAGAGGTAAACATTAAGACCCGTGAAGAAAATCCAAATAATGGAGAAAGCGGTGAAGTGGAAGCCCCAATCGTATTGGTGCAAAAAATGGAAGAGGAGCTAAAACGCCTCTTCAACAAAGACTATAAAAAGGTAACCCTAAACACACATCCTTTTATAGCGGCCTTTTTAACCAAAGGCTTTCCATCTGTGCGAACCAAATGGTTCATGGAGCACAAAAAATGGGTTAAAATTTTACCTAGAGATGCTTACACATACCTCGAATACCACTTTCACGATAAAGATGGGAACGAGATTAAATAACTCAAAACCCTCCTTAGCTTCATGCGACGGAGGGTTTTTTATTTTTACCCTACTTCTACCTTAAACAAAATAGGTAACGCGTACAGCACTCCAACAGGTCGGCCCCGTTGTTTACCCGGTGTCATTTTGGGAAGTGACCGTACTACCTTAATCGCTTCTTCCTCCAATTTTGGATGTGGGGCACGTGCACGCACATTCACCACATCTCCTTTATGGTCTATTTTAAACATAACATTAATGCGTTGTTGTCCCTCTAGCCCCAAGTCATTGGCCAGTTCGGTATTGAAGTTCACTTGCACAAACTGCATAATACGATCTGCCATACATTTCTTTTGAGCGGCATTGTCACTCAACCCTTCGCAGCCTGGATAAATGGGCACATGCTCGATAACAGCGAAAGGGATATCTACAATCTCCTCCTCCTCTTCAAATTCCTCTATGGTTTCAATTTCAACAATTTCTTGGGTCTGATCCGTCTCGGTCGACTCAAAAACAGATTCCTCCACTTCTTCTGTATCTTCCACAACATTAATTACTTGAGGCAATGCCGCCATAGGCGGAGGTGGTGGTGGAGGCGGGATCACTTGTTGTGTTACAGGAATATCGCTTTCCAAATCGTCGCTTACGATCTGTACGGCTTGTGCTTCTTCTTGATGGTTAAAGGTTTTCAATTCTACCGATCTCCATGTAATGAATAATATGAACACAAGCCCGAGTAAGAAGAAAACCGTACTCCAGCGATGTAGACTTGCTTCGGGATTTTTCTTTAGTTCCATAATGCGAAGATTTAGTTAGTAACCTATGCTATCTCATGTTGAAATGTAGCTCAATATCCTCTCGAAAAATATGACCGAAATCAGTAATTCACTTATTTACAAAGCCATAGCATTATTATCGAAAAGTATATCTTCGCCCTGTGGAGAAACACAAGACCTACACGGTAACCGAAGCCAAAAGACGTTTACAACGCTACTGCGCCTATCAGGAGCGCTGTCATAAAGAAGTGGTCTCCAAGCTTAGGGAAATGCGTATGATACCGGATGCAATTGATCTTATTGTGCACAATCTCATTACCGAAGGTTACCTCAACGAAACCCGTTTCGCCCAAAGTTTTGCCCGTGGGAAATTCCACACCAAGAAATGGGGGCGAAATCGTATTGTTCGGGAATTGAAATTGCGGGATATTTCTAAATACAATATTACAATAGCCCTTAAGGAAATTTCTGAAAGTGAATACACGGCAACCTTCCACCAATTGGCCGAAAAAAGATGGGAACAATTAAAGGGGGAAACGGCTATCCTGCGGAAAAAGAAGAAGCTCGTCGATTATCTCCTGTACAGAGGATGGGAATCTTCCTGGGTGTGGGAAAAAGCCAACGAATTGTCCCAATAGCCTCCCAAAACTCCAAGAAGTACGGGTAAAACCCTAATTAATTTGGGGGTTTTCCCCTACATAACATGCTGATTATTAGCTACCTTTAACATCCTTTCTGTTTCACAAAGGCCTTTCGGGACAATTTCCCGGTTCCCATAAGCTAGAAACCTCCCCAATAAAGGATAAAATCGGACTAATCAATAAAATTTAAATATCATGGGGAAAAAAAGTGGAAAATACGATGCTTTTAGATCGATGCAACAAGAGGCTGGAGAAATCAGCCGATTTCAAGCCAATGAAAGTGCATTAATGAATGAAATAGCGGCCGCAGAGCCTGCTATGATTAGCGAATTGCTAGCGGCAGAACCCGCTATGCTCGAAAAAATTATTTCTGCCGAGCCTACTATGCTTACGGAAATCGCCGCTGCCGAACCTGTTATCCTAGGAAACCTATTGGCCGCAGAGCCTACCCTATTCTCGGAAATCGCTGCTGCAGAACCCGCAATGATTGGGGAAATTGCAGCCGCCGAACCTGTGGTTTTCTCGGAAATTGCAGCCGCGGAGCCTGTTGCTTTCGGAAAAGCACTTTCTAAAGTTATTTCAGAGATTGCAAAGCCATAACAAACCTGCTTAGCATCTAGGGGCAAGGCAGTGCTAACTCCATTTTCTTGCCCTTTTTCTTTTGTTCAGAATGTATAACCTCCTATGCGCCTTGTGTGTACTGGGATAGTTTTGCCAATCATGAACCCCGATATATTTTTAGAACATATACAACAACTACCAGATAAACTGGCACCCGAAGATGTAGGGTCCCATGTTCTTGCGCCGCTGTTTTCGCATATCATCGCCGAGCCTTTAAAATATGAGCAAGCCTTTGCTCCCCTTAGAGACAAATTGCTCGACCTTACGGTACGAATGGCACAAATGCATGCGCCCTATTATAAGAACATCCCAACAGAAGGCATTTGTTGGTCGTTGGAACGTCTTTCTGAAATCACTCCCATTCGTAAATCGGATTTATACGAACATCAAAAAGAAATCTTATCGGCCATTACCACCTTCGGTTTCGTATCCTTCACCACAGGTACTACAAATCAACCACCTTTGCTTATTGAACGTTCACAAGAAGAACAGTTATACCTGCAGAATTTCTTTAATCTTTTACAAAGCAAGGCACATGAAATCGACCCAAAACCTTTAGGCATCGCCGAAGGCTCCATGAACCATGGTTCTGTACTTCGATTGCCCGGAGTGGGATATAGCTTTATGATTGAGCTCACCAAGGACTACGGCATCATCCGTACCGCTTGGCTATTACAAAACGAATTTCACTTCAAGGGATATGAAAGTAAGGTAAGTCATTTACAAACCACTGTTATGGGGCTTTGTTATCTGCATCAGTATTTAGTTGAAAACAATATTGAAATCCCAAAAGGGCAACTGAACAACATTACAGTCTTTGGATGGCCCATCCCGAAAAGTCGACGGAAAAAAATGGAATCCTTTTTCGGAATTTCCATCAATGATAATTATTCCATGTCCGAAATGTTCGGGGGAGCGCGCTATTGTCATGATTGCGATGGCTATCATTTCGACCCTTTCGTCGTTCCCGAATTGATCGATCTAAACACAGGAGAAACACTTTCTGAAGGCACAGGGGAATTACTGCTCACACCGCTTTTTCCATTCACACAACGATTCGTTTTACTTCGCTACCGAACTGGGGATTTGGTCGATGTAGTAAAAACAAATTGCCCTAAGGGTAGCTTGGCATATCGGTTCAGGGGACGTCTAAAACGCTGCTTAAAAATTGAAGATTCCACCTATTTGGGTGAGGCCGAAATGGCCAAAGCCATTGATGAAATTGAAGCCATAAACCGAGCGGATACGCACTTCCGGATTTTTGAGGATAACAACAAAAACAACTGGCCTTTGTTCAAAATGAAGCTGGATAAAGGCAACTTGATCCTTCGGTTCGAACTTGCTTTCGACCCAGAGACGGATCCTTCAAAAACGGAAGCAGTGAAAAAACGCATTCAGAAGAAAATCGATGAAGAATTGCCAGATTCCATCACCTCCTGGATGCATCAAAATTCAGAAAAAATAATATTTCAATTCATTCCTCCCAACACTTTGGAAGGGCGGGACTATTGGAATTTGTAACGAGAAACCAAACGCCATGAAAAGAATCGGGATAGCAAAAGGACGGGGACTGGATAAGTGCATTGCGCTTTTGGGAAATCCAGAAGTGTACAAGGCCATCATGGAAGAGGACCGACTTCATTATAAAGACGATACGATGGAGGTGGTTATCGTTCGTGGTGCCGACCTTGCTTATGCCGCCAAAAACAATTTCATAGACATAGCAATTGGCAGTCAATTACTGTTCGCCGAAAACATCATCCATAAAATGCAGTACATGGGGGCATTACCCATAAGTGACTGCCGCCTATCGCTTATAGGAAAAGCCGACAGCACGCTACAGGATGTTCGTATTGTAGGGACCCGCTACCCTAGAGTTACCGTGGGAAAGCTCAACAAGCTGAACTTACATCCCGAAATTATGGAACTCTCGGGCTGCCTAGAATCTTGGCTTCTTAATGATAGCTGCGATGCCATTGTGGATGTCATTAAAACCGGAAATACCATTGCCCTCTACAATTTCAAGGAGCTAGTGCGATTGGCTCCTGTGGAACATGGAATATGGCTGAATAACGAAAGGGAAGACCTCCAAACTTTCGTTTCGGAAGTACGACAAGGAAAACTATCCAAATACAACCTGATTCAATGAAAACAATAGACATTACCGAAATACTCGCCAAAGAACCTATCGTAAAAGGCAAAAGCAAGCATCTTTTTCATTACGATGACAATCACTATATCGCTAGGTTGATCCCTTCATTATCCAGCTTTACCTACAACCGATATGAGATGGTGGAGAAAACGGATGCCCTCCGATTGGACTTTTACGAAATGGCTGTGCAGCGGCTCAACAATCAAGGTATTAAAACAGCGTTTGTAGAACGGGTCGACGAGGTTACCTACCTTACAAGAAAATGCTCCAATCCGCCCTTTGAAGTTATTGTAAAGAATTTTGCCGTGGGTTCTACTCTTAGAAAATATCCGGGTTTGTTCCCCGAAAATGCACCTTTTAATCCGCCCATCGTAAAGTTCGATTACCGTATCGATCCAGAAGATCAACCCATCGCAGAAGATTACCTTAGGGCCTACGGTGAAGATCCCGATGCTTTGAAAAGAATTGCTCTACAAACGAACGAAATACTATTAGGATGGTTAAGTCCATCCGTATTGGTGGATTTCTGTCTCATCTTCGGAAAGAATGCCGAAGGGGATATTTGCATCACTTCCGAAATTTCTCCAGACTGTATGAGGTTGAAATCACAGACCGGGGAATCGTTGGACAAGGATTTATTCCGACAAGGGAAAAGCCATGAGGAAATCATTGCCATTTGGACACAACTCATTCAACACATGAAAGCACATTCATAATGGAAAAAACAATGCTCATAACGGGTTCCAATCGAGGAACGGGATACGGTATCGCCCAATATTTTCATAATAAAGGCTTTCGTATCGTTTCTTTAAATAAAACATTGAAAGAGGAACCTTGGTTGGGCGAAATTGAATGCGACCTAAGCAAGCGCGAAGATGTCATTGCCGCTTGCAAACTTATTTCTCACAACCATAACAGAATCGATGTCTGTGTTCTCAATGCCGCCATTAGACGGCTTTCTTATATTGAAGAATTATCGGAAACCGACTGGGAAGATTCGGTAAGTACCAACTACTCCTCCATTTTTTATATGCTGAAGTATTTACTGCCTCTTTTCAAAGTCTCCAATACCTACACCATCGTCATGGGAAGTCATGCGGGATCCCATTATTTTGAAGGGGGCGCTGCGTATTGCAGCACGAAAGCTGCTTTAAAAGCCCTTGTGGAGGTTTTCATACAGGAAACTAGGGAATATGGTATGCGGACCACTTTTATTAATGCAGGAGCCATTAATAATCGTCCCAAAGGGAATGAAGACAAAAAGATGCAACCCGAAAGCATTGCCCGTTTCCTATTCGATTTGGTACATTCGAATCCGGAAATCATCTTTGGGGAAATAGAATTGAGACCTGCCCTCCCCTTAAAATCGAATGAGCAGGGAATCTCCAAACTACAATACATCTAGCATGGCAACAATTTCTAATGGTATATTCTTTTCCGATTTAGACGGCACCCTGCTCAACCAAGAAGCACGGTTGTCGGATACCAGTTATGCCCTTATTACAGAACTGTTGCAAAAGGGCCTTCGCTTCGGAATTGCCAGTGCAAGGAATCTGGATACTATACAAACCATGATGCGGGGGTTGGAAATAAGTTTGCCTGTAATAAGTTTAAATGGGGCCTATATTTCGGATATAAAAACAAAAAGGCACTTACAGATCAATGATATTAATGGGACGGTAAAACAGGATCTTTTTCAATACATCGACAAGAATGAAACAGGCGTGTTTCTCTCCACCCATAAAAATGGAAAAGACGCCATATCGCATATCTATCTTCAAAATGAGGGAGAACAATGGTACGTGCAGGATCGTAAGGGCAGTCCGCGACAACAAATCGAAGGGATTGATCGCCTAAGTAGTTTGGACTCCCATAAAATTACTTGCTTCACCTTTGTAAACAGAAAAGAAAAGCTAAAGGATCTTCACGATTACCTACAAGAACATCACGGATCGGAAACGGAGTTGCATTTATTCGAAAATATGTATTCAAGAGGTTGGTTCTGGCTTACGGTTCACAGTGCTCGAGCCACAAAATCCAACGCGATAGCCCACATATTAGAACACTACAACCTTTCTGAAAAGCATCTAACCGTATTTGGGGATGGCATGAACGACCTTCCCATGTTCGAGCTGGCCCATACAGCAGTGGCCATGAGCAACGCTCAAGAAACCGTGAAGCAAAAAGCGGATGTGATTATTGGCAACAACAATGAAGATAGCGTAGCTAAATATTTGGTAGAAAGGGTGGCTCCTTAAAGTCCTAGCTTAGCATGCGTGCGTGTAACCGCTTTTTCATTCTTCGCATCGATCCAAGCCTGTCCTTTCCAACGGCGCATCATATTGTCGAAATGGCGCATCCAGAAAATATTATAGATGGCTTTTCCTAAGTTTTTGGGATTTCGGGCAATGGCACGTAAACTCATAGAAAAACCAGGCGTAACATAGCGCATATAATGCCAATAGCCTTCGGGCATATACAGGACGTGTCCGTGCTCTAAATTCCCCACAAATCCTTTGGCCTTTTTTAAAGCTGGCCATTTGTTGTAATCCGGATTTTTGAAATCGATATCCTCCCGAACGATAAGAGAATGTGGGATTTTATATAAATAATTGTTCTGTTTCTGATCGAATAGGATGACTTGTTTCTTTCCATGGAAGTGGAAATGGAAAATATTGGCCAAATCGATGTCGTAATGCATGAAGGTGTAACTGTCTTCTCCACCAAAAAATAGCATGGGGAGGCCTTTCATGAGTTTCAATCCGAAATCGGGGTAGGAGAAATCGTTTTGTAGCTCAGGAATCTCTTTCAGGATATTCCAAAGGAAGATACGATAACGTGTAGGTTCTTTTTTGAGGAGTTCTACATACTGGCTCATCTTCATTTCAGCATGCGCTTGGTTAAACCCTTCATCGTGACGTACAGGCCGATCATCGTATAGGGGCACCACTTTATCCCCACCTATCTCAGCCATATAATCCAGGTTCCATTTCTGAATGGCCGGCCAGTCATTCACATAGTTTTCTATGATGACAGGCTTTTGAGGTCTAAAGTAATTTTTAATGAATTCTTCCTTGGTAATGGAAGACACCCTATCTATTTCTCGTAACTGCATAAATGAAAAAGTAGGGCAAATTACAAAACTTTGCAATAATCCCACCAATACCAATCAGCACAAAAATCTAACGAAAGGAAAATGGGCTTTTTTTGCGGTCTAATTTTCGGTGGTGATCACCAACGGGCCAACGTTATTGCTAAACCCTTCAGAACCGCAATTCGCTCTCAAGTAAAACTCGTATGTGGTACCAGAAGACAATCCCGTGATCTCAACATCCGAAATAGAGGTTGGCACTACGGTACCTGTTCCCAATTCGAACCCAACCAATCCATATTCTACTTCAAAAGCCGTTTCTAGGGCAGACCAAGAAAGTCCGACTGCCGTATCGGCTACATACCATATACCAAAAAATTCTGGCGTTCTACAAGAAGTGTCTGTAGTAAATTGTATGGGTTGTGTGTAAATAGGTAATGAAGAACCTCCGCAAAGTGACACTAAGTAAACATCGTATGTTGTATTGGGCGTAAGACCTGTAAGTTGAAATTGTCCAAGCTGAATATCCATTAAAGTGCCACTACCAATTGTGAAACCTGTAGGGCCGTATTCAACTTGGTAGCTCTCAGCAAAACCTACATTATAGTTTATTGCCGCTGTAACATCAGTAATGGAAAACGCATCTGCCCCGGTAGCTGGAATGCATTGTAGCGTAGAAAAGCTTATGGGTGTGGAAAAACTACTTTCTCCTCCATTGCCGCAATTCGCCTTAGCATAGATCTCATAATCTGTACTTGACATGAGATTATTGATATCAACGGATTGAGACGCGGTTATCTCTATCCCCGATCCTTGGGTAAATCCAGCCTCTCCATACTCAAGGGTTACCGAAGAAGCATCGGCTTGTGTCCAAGATACGGTTACAGAAGAAAGTCCTTCGTTGGATATTGTGATAACTGGAATGTCACATTGTGAATTACTGTTACCAGCATCGTCCGAGGAACAGGCTGCCAATAGCGTTAAGAATAGAAGGGAAAAAATACCGTTTTTCATAGTTTGCCAATTTGATCGAGCGAAAGTAATCAAAAAAAGAATCTGCCAAACACAGATTCTTTCTTGTTAGTCTATTTTCTTTAATCTTTTCAAATATTCAATGCAAAAAAAAGCGCAGCAGACCATAGCGAATCCACTGCGCTCAGGCACATGGCAAAATCGATAGCTAATTAATTGCCATCTGTTGTTACAACCAGTTGCTGGCTGTATTCGCTAAATCCATTGGTACCGCAATCGGCACGTACATAGATTTCATAGGTCATTCCGGGCAGAAGTCCCGTAATTTCATAATTGGGAACGGTGGTAGCCTGTGGGGTTCCACTTCCCGGGATATACCCAATGTTGCCAAATTCCACCTGCCAGGCTGTTTCGTTGTTTTCATCCCACGTAAGCTCTATGGTGGTATCGCTTACGGTTACCAACGCCAAATTGGTGGGCCTGTTACATAATTCTACGGTTTCCAAGGTCTGAAAAAGTGCAGAAACATAATCGCTAAATCCGTCACTTCCGCAATTGGATCGCAAGAAGACTTCATAGGTAGTAGAAGGTTCTAAATTCTCAATAAGGAATTCCGTTTGTGAGGTTTGGACCTTTTGTCCCGAACCCAATGTGAAGCCATTAGGTCCATATTCGAACTCAAAAGCCGATTCCCCTCCCGTATCCCAACTAAAGAAAGCGGAGGTACTGTTTACCTGATCAATAGAAAGGTTTTCTGCTTTAGAACAATTATTGTTGGTAGAATTAGAGTCATCATCGTTAGAGCAGCCAAACAAAAACGCACAAGCCACTGCTAACCAGAGCAGTTTTTTCATAAGTACAGGTTTTTAAGATTAGGTAATGTTTGGCAGGTACCTAGAACGTAAAAATTATCTTAAAAATTGTACGCGTTTGTGTTCCTTGCGGAAATCTGAAGGTGATTTTATTTTGCGGAAGCCTTCGTCTTTGCAGCTTCATTACGCTCTATCGTATGCCCAGGTCGGGTCCATTTTGGCTTTTCGCCCATGGATTCGAATTCCGAATCTTTTGCTTCCACGGTTTCCGGCTGTGCCTTTTTCACAAAAGGTTTTTGAGGGTTCAATCCCAATAATTGAAACATCTCCATATCCTCGTTCACATCGGGGTTTGGAGTGGTCAATAACTTATCCCCAGCAAAAATGGAATTGGCTCCTGCAAAGAAGCACATGGCTTGTCCTTCTCGGCTCATTTCTGTTCTACCGGCAGAAAGACGCACTTGGGTCTGTGGCATCACTATTCTAGTGGTAGCAACCATACGGATCATTTCCCAAATAGAAACGGGCTCCTGATTTTCCATCGGCGTTCCTTCTACCGCTACCAAAGCATTGATCGGCACGCTTTCCGGTTGCGGGCTTAAAGAAGCAAGCGCCACGAGCATTCCTGCTCGGTCTTCTGTAGCTTCTCCCATTCCTATAATTCCACCGCTACAAACTGTAACATTGGTTTTACGCACGTTGCCAATGGTATCTAAACGGTCCTGATAGGCTCGCGTAGAAATAACATCGGTATAGTAATCTTCGGAAGTATCTAAATTGTGATTGTATGCGTACAGTCCAGCTTCGGCCAAACGCTTGGCTTGGTTTTCGGTAATCATCCCAAGGGTACAACATACCTCCATATCCAACTTATTGATGGTACGAACCATTTCCAATACTTGATCGAATTCTTCCCCATCCTTCACGTTTCTCCAAGCGGCTCCCATACACACACGGGAACTTCCGCTGGCCTTTGCACGAAGCGCCTGGGCCTTTACGTGGGAAACGGTCATGAGGTCGTTTCCTTCTATGTCGGTATGATAACGTGCTGCCTGTGGACAGTAACCACAATCTTCGGGACAGCCCCCTGTCTTAATAGAGAGTAAGGTAGACACCTGAACCGTATTGGGATCGTGAAATTTTCTGTGAACGGTGGCTGCTTCATAAAGCAGTTCCATAATGGGTTTGTTGTAAATTTCTAATATCTCTTCCTTGGTCCAGTTGTGCTTTATCTCACTCATAGGGTTGTGAAAAAGACCTGCAAGAAATTCCCGCAGGTCTGTTTTTGTAATTAGTTATGCGACAAAAATACTATTCTTCTTCCGAAATATCCTCGGCATCCTCAATTTCTTTACCCTTCAAATAGTCGGGAAGTTGCATCCCAGCCATATTGAACATTTCCTGAAGCGGAGGTACTGCCCCGTACATGCCAGAAATGAAATTGGAGGTAGAAGTTTTACCGTTCTTGGAGTTTCCATTTTCCCAAACGGTTACTTTATCGATTTTGATATTCTTGATCGCCTCAGACTGAAGTTTCACCAATTCAGGTAATTTATCGGCTATAAGTAATAGTGCAGCATCCTGAGAATTATTTCCAGCAGCTTGTACGATCTTATCCAATCCTTCTGCCTGCTTGGTCAATATTTCAAAAATACCCTGTGCCTCGGCCTGAGCCTTGAAAAGGATAGCATCTGCCTCACCCTTTGCCTGTCTTCTAATCTTTTCGGCTTCCGCCTCGGCTTCAATCTCTACTTTCTTTTTATCGATTTCAGCTGGTACAATAATATCTGCCAATTGTGTACTACGTTCACGTTCAGCACGCGTAACCTCCGCTTCCTTTTCCGCCACATAGGACTCTTCCAATGCCTTTGCCGCCTGTACTTTCTCGGAAGCAATTGCGATACGCTCTGCCTCAGCTTCTTTCTGACGACGCTTGGCGTTAGAATTCGCCACATCGATTTTTGCAATATTCTCTCCGTCTACGGCTTTCGCATTGGCAGCGGCTACTTGCGTACGCTCATCCTGTACCGCATTTGCCTCTCCAATAGAACCATCCCTGTTCTTTTCGGCCACCGACTTACGTGCTTCGTTGATTGCATGCGCCGCAGCTTCCTTACCCAGTGCTTCAATATAACCGGATTCATCATGAATATCGGTAATATTTACGTTGATCAACTTAAGCCCTACTTTCTTCAATTCGGTTTCAACACTGTGCGAAATATTGCTCAAGAACTTGTCACGGTCGCTGTTAATTTCTTCAATGTCCATAGAAGCAACCACCAGACGAAGTTGTCCGAAGATAATTTCCATCGCCAAGTCCTGTACTTCTTGCAATCCAAGACCAAGAAGTCGTTCAGCAGCATTCTGCATTACGCCAGGTTCGGTAGAAATACCAATGGTAAAACGCGATGGTACGTTTACACGAATATTCTGTTTACTTAAGGCATTGACCAAATTCACCTCTATAGAAATAGGGGTTAGGTCTAAAAATTCATAGTCTTGGATAACCGGCCAGATGAAGGCCGCCCCTCCGTGAATACATCTTGCGGAGTTCCCGCTTCCCACTTTTCCGTACACAACAAGGATACGGTCCGAAGGACATCGTTTGTACCTTCTAATGAAGGCAATGATAATGATAAAGAAAAATAAAACGGCAAAACCAATTGCCAGGAGGGGCGCAAAGCCCTCCACTTGTAATGGTAGTGTTAACATATTAGCTTGTGTGTTTATTTACAATTAATAATCCGCTATCGGTAACCTGGGTTACTGTAACTACTTCACCTTGTTTGAGGTCGTGATCCTCATCGGTAAGGGCATCCAACTCACGGAGTCCTCCCTGTACTTGAATCTGCACCTTTCCAATACTCGATCTATTGGCACCAATGGTTAGATACACTTCGCCCACGTTGTTCAAAGCATTTTTCAATCGTAAAGAACCATCGCTGGTCAATTTCCCCAAATAGTAGAACAGTGTGGCCATGGCCACCATCATTAACAATCCGCAAATCACGGAAATACCAATGGTCATCCCAGTGGATAATCCCTCTTCGATACACGCAATTCCGGACCATCCAAAGATGGTAAAGAAGCCCATTAGGTTTTTAAAGGAAAGAAATTGAAAACCGATCCCAGCATCCCCTTCGATCTCGGCATCTACATCGCCCATATCATCCACATCCCCTCCAACGAAGGTAAGAACAACAAGGACTAAGAAAATGACAGATGCAACAATGGCTGTGATCCAATATACCTTTTCGAAGGTACTTAATGCAGTAAACCAATCGCCCATAGAATTTAATTTAGTTAGTAATGAAATATAGTAACTTTTTCCGCTGCTTAACCAAAAGCGGTTCCCTATTTACCAACAATGATACTCACCGCATTACCCCCAAAACCTACAGCATTTACCATAAGGTGTTCCAAGGGTTTATTTGTTGGAATATTGTTGGAAAAAAATGGATTGGGGATGAACTGATTGTGTTGCAACATAAGGATGGCCATTTCCACGCTCATCATACCTGAAGCTCCGAAGGTATGCCCCAAAAGCCACTTATTGGTCGTTAAAAGAGGTAATTTGTTACGGAACACCTCTTTTACCGCGTTGAATTCGGCCGTGTCTCCCTTAACGGTTCCTGGGGCATGCATGATGATGGCATCCACCGTTTTAAGGCCCGATCTGTCCAAGGCGTTCTTCATGGATTCCTGAAAACATTCGGCATTTTCGCTAATAGCACTTCCGTGGGCGATCTTTTCGGAAGCAAAACCATATCCTTTAATGCTCGCTATTCTATTTTCTGAAATTCCCTTTTCCAACACGGCTACAGCCGCGCCTTCACCAAGAACCATGGTGTTCTTCTTTTTGTCCAACCGAAGGGACTCGCAGGCAAATGCTTCGGGAGAGGTGCTGTACAATTTCATGGCCTGCATTTGGGCCAACGTGAAAGGCGTGAGTGCGGCCTCACTTCCACCGACCACAAAGGCATCGGCCATGTCTGCTTGCAACCAAGCGATTCCATTGAGTACCGCATGTAATGCCGTAGAACAAGTGACTGAATGTCCTACCTGAATGCCTTGAACTCCCAGATCCTGGCCTACCCATGAAGAAATATTCCCCAAGGTAGTAGTGGGCGAAGAAAATGCCGATACTTTTCCCTTGCTTCTAAATTGTTCATGGTATTTTTCGAATAAACCCGTAGCTCCTCGGGAAGACCCAATGGTTACCCCTACCAATTTATCTTTCAAGTGCTTCGGAAATGCCATTCGTGCAGCCAATATTCCCAATAGTACGGAACGGTCCAATTTCTTGTAAGCGCTGTGCGACTGTTTCAATTCGGAAAGGGCTTCTTCAATTTCTGGAGTCACTTTAGATAGCGCCACCCGTTGGCCAGAAACGCTCTTTGTGGTAAAGATTGAGTCGCTTCGTTTGTAACATTCCCACACTTGGGGGAGACTCATTCCTAGAGCAGAAACAGAAGCAATACCAGTAATTGAAATGGGCTGTTGCAAGATTTTTGATAATTTCAGCAAAAATAAAGGTTCTGGGAATTGTAGATACTTAAAAAACTAGAAAATCATGGAAGAAACTACCAGAAGAAAAAGTTGGTTTGGAAGAAATTGGCCTTGGGTCGTGCCTGTAGGCGGTTGTCTCGTAGCCATAGTCCTATTCATCGCGTTTTTTGGTGCCCTATTCTTTGGGGTAACCAGTATGATGAGCGATTCGCAGGCTTACAAAGATGCCTTAGATGCTGCATCCACCCATCCACAGGTGATCGAATTGCTTGGAGAACCTCTCGAAAGTCATGGTATGATGAGTGGAAACATTAGTTACTCCAATGGCGGAGGCGAAGCAGACATCGACATCCCCATTCGAGGACCCAAAGGAGAAGCTGTTATTTCCGTGGAAGGAGAAGGTCGAGGTGACAACTGGACGTACGATAAAATGAAGGTCTATATCGACGAAGCCGACATGGTGATCGATCTCTTGGAAAGTCGGGAGTTGTTGGATTAGATAGCTTCTAACATCCCACGAATGGCACTGTAAATCTTTTCCAATTCGGAGTTGGTGATCACATACGGTGGCAACACATAGATCGTATTACCCAAAGGACGAAGGAACACACCTTGGCTCATAAAGTACTGGTACATTTCGTTACGAAGTTTGCCATAACGATCCATTTCTAATGCAAGGTCGATGGCCAGAATAACGCCCAATGACCTTGCTTCCTTTACCTTAGGATGAGATGTTACTTCTTTTACAAAAGCTTCATGTGATGTTTGGATACGCTGTATATCTTTTTGAAGGGTTTCTGAAGTGAGCAAATCGATCCCCGCAATGGCTGCCGCACAACCCAATGGGTGGGCACTGTAGGTATGGGCGTGGAAAAAGCCTTTGGTGATTTCCTCATCCAAAAAGGCATCGAACACCTTTTGTGAGCAGCTGGTAATGCTCATGGGAGCCACACCTGCGGTAAGGGCTTTACTCAAACAAATAATGTCTGGCAAGGTATCTAAATGAAGGGAAGCGAAATGCTTACCCGTTTTTCCAAATCCAGTCATCACCTCATCAGCGATGCAAAGAATATCATTGGCTTGGCACAGTTGAAGGAGCTGTTCCAGACCTTCTGCGGAATGAAACTTCATGCCTGCAGCACCCTGCACCAATGGTTCGTACACAAAGGCAGCGCATTCATTTTCAGAAATGAGCTGTTTCAATTGAGATACAACTTCCTCAAGATTGTCCTTCTTTGGTGTGGGAATACGAACCACCTTCAAAAAGAAATCTTCAAAAGGACCATTGTACACCGAAAGTCCCGAAGCACTCATGGCTCCAAAGGTATCTCCGTGAAAGCCTTCCTCGAAAGCAATTAAAGTATCCCTTTTTTGCCCCTTGTTAAAATGGTATTGCAAAGCCATTTTCATCCCTGCTTCTACGGCTGTGGAACCATTATCATTAAAGAAAATCTTTTGTTGATTAGAGGGTAAAATCCCCATCAACTTTTCAGAAAGTTGTACAGCAGGTTCGTGGGTAAATCCTGTAAAGACCACTAGGTCCAACTGACGCATCTGCTCGCTTACGGCAGCAATGATATGATCGTTGCAATGCCCATACATGGCGGTATACCAAGAGGCAATTCCGTCGATATAGTCGTTTCCTTCCTCATCCCAAAAGAAAGCTCCCTTGGCCTTAACAATACCTAAAGGTGCGGGTGCGTTTTGATGTTGGGTTAGGGGATGCCAAATGTGGTTTCGGTCGCGTTGGGATAGACTCATGAAGGTAGTTGGTTTTAAAACGAAACGATTTTCCGGTTACAATAGTATTTCCCTAAATCTTTCGGCATATTCTTTCACAACGTTGGCATCGAAATAGGGTTCCTCATCGATACGACATAAGATGGGAACACCGCCCATTTTTTTAATAATGTCCTCCGTCGTAGGATGCTCATCCCCACTAAAAATGATGCCCAAAATGTTCAGCTTTCTCGCTTTAAGCGCTTCTATGGTAAGCAAGGTGTGGTTAATACTTCCCAAGTAGTGGCGGGATACGATAATTACTTTGTCTTTTGACTGAATAAGATCGGCCACCGTTTCCGTATCATTGAGTGGCACCAACAGTCCTCCCGCACCCTCTATTACCAAACTGTTCTTGGTTTTGGGTCGGACGATGTCCTTTTTTGAAATCGTTACTCCATCTATAGCAGCTGCGGCATGCGGACTCATGGGCGTTTCGAGGTTGTGCTCACTTTCGTGAAAAATGGTCTTTGTATTCGATACAAATTGCTTCACCTTATGCAGGTCGGTGTTATCCAGTTCGCCCGCTTGAACGGGTTTCCAATAATCGGCCTCCAAGGCTTCTGTAATGATGGCAGAAACCACTGTTTTCCCAACATCGGTAGAAATTCCAGTAATGAAATAAGATTGACTCATGGCAGTAGGAACTTGTATTTACAACTTTTACAACGGTAATCGTATGCGCTTTTTTTGGTAAATCTTCCGAAAAGCAATTGAGCCAAGGAACCTATAAAGGAGGCATGCTCTCTTGCATTCGAGAAGAACTCGATCTCATCACTCCCGCAATCGGGGCATTGTATGGCCATTCCTTCGTCGTCCAATGAAAAGGGCTTTATTTCACTCATTATTTTGAGTGCCCGCTCTTTGTCCTCAACGTATACATTCAGTTTTACCCCACCGCTACCACTCACCACAAGCGGATCTACGTTGATCGCATTGTGATCTACTATAAACGCAGGAATTCCTTCAGATTCCAATCGTCCTTTTACAATTTGTGCTTCTGAGGGATAGGTAAAACGGGCTACCGTTTCAAAGGTTTTGTTCATGCCGTAAAAGTAGCCAATTGTTGCACAAGTTTCCGAATATCGGCTTCCGAATTAAAGCTGTGCACGCATATCCGTAAACGCTCCTGTCCTTGGGGTACCGTAGGGGAAAGAATGGGTTTTACATCCAATCCATTTTCGGCGAGAAATGCGGCGGCGGCTTTCACTTGTTTGTTCCCTGGCAGTATCATGGAATGAATGGCCGACTGGCTATCAATAAATCGCTCGGACAATCCACTAGCCTCTATTTGATTACGTAATATTGCAATATTAGAATGAAGTATGGAGTTTTCTTCGGAATTCTCCTTTAATTGGGTATATCCAGCCTGTATCGCAGCTACCGAATGCGGCGGCAGTCCCGTGGTGTATACAAAGCTTCGGGCGAAATTGAGTAGATAGGTTTTTAATTCCTTCGAGCCCAATACAGCTGCACCATGCACTCCCAACCCTTTTCCAAAAGTCACCACTCTGGCAAAAATCGAATCCTGTAGATTCAAGTCCTGAACGGCACCTACTCCTCTTTTTCCTACCACTCCCAATGCGTGGGCTTCGTCTACTATACAAAGGGCATTATGCTTTTTGCAAATGGCTACCAATGCTTTCAGATCGGGTGCATCACCATCCATGGAAAAGACGGATTCCGTCACCACATAGATTTCGGCTCCTTCCGCTTGGTGCCTTTGACATAATTGTTCTAAATGGGTAAGATCATTATGGTCAAACTTGTAGGCCTTGGCATGACTCATTCTAATCCCATCCCGAATGGAGGCATGACATAATTCATCGTACAATATGATATCGCCTCTTTGGGGAATGCTACTGAAAATACCCACATTGGCATCATAGCCGCTGTTAAAGATCAAGGCGGATGCCACCTCATGGAATTGGGCAATCGTCTTCTCCGCAATTTCATACAACTCATGATTTCCAGAAAGCAATCTCGATCCCGTGGCTCCATTTTGTTTAAGGTTGTGGGAAACTAGAATGTGTTCCGCACGATCGAATAAAACTTCAGAATTGGCAAATCCCAAATAGTCATTGGAAGAAAAATCGATACGGTCGTTAGGTACTCCCAACTGTCGTAATGAACCATTCTCATTACGTTCGGATAGTTTTTGTTGAAGCTTCCCTGGGAGTCCTTTCATGGTTCAAAAATACGATCTTGAAATCACATATAAAGGAAAATATTTTCTGCGGAATTCTTCTTCCCAAAAATTGATCTTCAACATTTTAGCCATTCCCTACTTTTTCACTAGATTTATAACTTATACGAATTTATTTCCAACCAACATCTTGAAAACCCGTTCCGAATTCATTCAAAATCTCAACGAAACACCGCTCTGGGACATTGCCATTATTGGCGGTGGTGCAAGCGGTTTGGGCATCGCAGTAGATGCTGCTTCAAGAGGTTTTAAAACCGTCTTGTTCGAAAAATACGACTTTGCCAAAGGCACCAGCAGCAAAAGCACCAAACTGGTTCACGGGGGAGTCCGTTATTTAGCGCAGGGGAACGTAAAACTGGTATCGGAGGCGTTGGAAGAGAGAGGGCTTTTGGCTCGAAATGCCCAACATTTGTTTAAGAAGCAAGAGTTCATCATTCCCAACTACAAATGGTGGGGCGGTCCATTTTATACCTTCGGTCTTAAATTCTACGATGTACTTGCCAAGCGGTTGAGTTTGGGAAGCTCCAAATGGCTAAAACGGGAAACCGTTATCGAAGCGCTTCCTACTTTAATGACCGAAAACTTAAGTAGCGGAGTGTCTTATTTCGATGGCCAGTTCGATGATGCGAGACTAGCACTTAACCTAGCCCAAACTGCGGTTGAGCATGGGGCCACCGTTCTTAACTACTTCCCTGTTTCTGCCCTTAACAGTACAGAAAATGCTACTGTAGATAGTATCGTCGTTACCGATTCGGAAACTCAGGAAGGCTATAACATTAAGGCCAAAGTGGTGATCAATGCAACGGGAATCTTTACCGATAAGATTTTGAAGATGAAAGATCCCACGCACAAAAAAACGGTCATCCCCAGCCAAGGGATTCATTTGATGTTAGAACGTTCCTTCTTGGATAGCGATGCAGCACTTATGATTCCCAAAACGTCCGATGGCAGGGTGCTTTTTATTATTCCATGGCACGACAAAGTTATAGCCGGCACTACAGATACACTCATTAAAAAACCGAAAATAGAACCCGTTCCCTTGCAGGAGGAAGTGGATTTTATTTTGGAAACCATTAATACCTTCCTTACCAAAAAAGCCAGCAGAAGTGATGTACTATCAGTCTTCAGTGGTCTGCGGCCTTTGGCCAAACCAAAAAAAGAGGAGACCAATACCAAAGAAGTATCCCGAGGGCATAAAATCATTGTAGATGACAACCTAGTTAGCATTGTTGGGGGAAAATGGACGACCTATCGTAAAATGGCCGAGGATGCTATCGATACCGCTATCGAACACTTCGACTTGCCCGAGGTAGCATGTCTTACTAAAACCATCCCCATTCACGGAAATACTTCCGATATGATACATGCCGAACATTTGAAACCTTATGGGAGTGATTTGGAGGCCTACACCTCTTTAGAGTCATCGGACCCACTTTACCAGCAACCCTTGCACCCCAGATATCCGTATACCAACGGACAGGTGATTTGGGCGGTGCGCCATGAAATGGCACGAACCATCGAAGATTTCCTTTCGCGGCGTATTCGGTTATTATTATTGGATGCCAGAGCAGCTGTCACCATTGCGCCAAAAGTTGCCGAGCTTATGGCCCGGGAACTCAACCAAACTCCTGCTTGGCAGGAAGAGCAAGTATCGCAATTTTCGGCACTTGCCGAGAAGTACATTTTAAATTAACGAACGCATGAGCACTTACATTCTTTCCATTGATCAAGGAACCACTTCCTCGCGTGCCATTCTCTTCAACGAACAAGGGGAAAACAAAGGCGTGGGACAGCAGGATTTTCAACAAATATTCCCCCAACCCGGATGGGTAGAACACGATGCCAAAGAAATTTGGGACTCTCAATGGACTGCGATAGAACGTGCGCTGGCAAGTGCCAATGCTTCCGGGAATGATATCGCGGCTATAGGTATTACCAATCAGCGGGAGACCACCGTGGTTTGGGATCGGCAAACGGGCGAACCCATTCACAATGCTATTGTATGGCAAGATCGAAGAACGGCTAAATTTTGCGACAGTTTGCGTGATGCAGGCCATGTGGAAACCTTCAAAAAGAAAACCGGATTAGTAATTGATGCCTATTTTTCCGGCACCAAACTGAAATGGATCTTAGATCATGTGGAAGGTGCTCGTGAAAAAGCAGAAAACGGAGAATTATGCTTCGGAACGATTGATAGTTGGCTCATTTGGAAACTTACCCATGGGGCGGTTCACGTGACCGATCCAAGCAATGCAAGTAGGACCTTATTATTCAATATTCATACGTTGGAATGGGACGAGCAATTGCTCCAACTATTGGACATTCCCAAAGCTATTCTTCCTGAAGTGAAGGGAAGTAGCGAAGTTGTAGGCAAAACGCATGAAGGGCTTTTTTCGACCAAAATTCCTATTGCAGGAATCGCTGGGGATCAACAGGCCGCGCTTTTCGGACAGCAATGTACCCAGAAAGGAATGGTAAAGAACACCTATGGAACGGGCTGTTTCCTTTTAATGAATACAGGAGAAATACCTGTCTACTCAGAAAATAATCTACTTACCACCATCGCTTGGAAAATTGGCGATACAGTGCATTATGCCTTGGAAGGAAGTGTCTTTGTGGGAGGTGCTGCGGTACAATGGATTCGTGACGGATTACAACTTATAAAAGATGCCAAAGAAATCGAAGCTTTGGCCACCAGTGTAGAAGACAACGGGGGAGTGTATTTTGTGCCGGCGCTTGCAGGACTGGGAGCTCCTTATTGGGATTCTTACGCACGGGGTGCCATTGTGGGACTCACCCGAGGAAGTACCCATGCGCATATTGCCCGAGCCACACTCGAAGGCATTGCCTATCAAGTATACGATATCGTGAAGGCCATGGAAGCCGATGCCAACACAGAAGGCAGTGAGCTGCGAGTGGACGGTGGTGCCACAGCCAATAATTTCTTACTACAGTTTCAGAGCGATATTTTTGGGTTCCCTGTGGTGCGGCCCAAGCAATTGGAAAGTACGGCTTTGGGAGCGGCCTACCTCGCAGGTTTGGCGGTAGGATATTGGGAAAATCAGGAAAGCTTACAGGAACAATGGGCCAAGGATAGAACTTTCGAACCCGCCCTGGATTCGGATGCGGTAGCCCAACTCATAGCCCAATGGCATAAAGCTGTGGGTAGAAGCAAAAATTGGATCGAATAACTCACCAAAAAAATAGAAAGATATGACACCTTTTATCGCAGAAATCGTTGGAACATTCATTCTCATTCTATTGGGGAATGGTGTGGTTGCCAATGTAGTTTTAAATGGAACCAAAGGAAACAATTCGGGCTGGATTGTCATCACTACGGGATGGGCCTTGGCTGTATATGTAGCAGTGCTCATCGCTGGACCCGTGAGCGGAGCACATATTAATCCTGCCGTTACTGTATCCTTAGCCGTTGCGGGACTCTTCGATTGGGCCTTGGTTCCCACCTACATTGCGGGGCAGATGATTGGTGCCATGCTGGGGGCTTTTTGTGTTTGGTTGTTTCACAAAAAACATTACGATACGACCGAGGATGCTGGGGGAATTGCGGCTACTTTCTGTACCGCTCCAGCCATTCGAAATACAGGTTCCAACGTCTTTTCGGAAGTGATTGGCACATTCGTGCTTTTGCTTGCCGTGTTTTATATCGCGGGACCAGAATTTACCACCGCTTCAGGAGAAGCAGCAACCATTGGATTAGGATCCTTGGGTGCACTACCCGTTGCCCTCGTCGTTTGGTCTATAGGACTTTCCTTGGGAGGTACCACAGGATATGCCATTAATCCAGCGCGTGATTTAGGTCCGCGAATCGTACATGCCCTACTTCCGTTGAAAAACAAACAAACCGATTGGGGCTATTCATGGATTCCGGTTATTGCTCCCATTTTAGGCGGAGGATTGGCGGCTGGATTATACCTTGTCTTTACGTCATAACCGCACTATTTTTATGTTTAGAGTGTTTTTGTTGAGAATTTGAAAAATATTTAATTAAAAAATTATCATATTCTCAGTTTTTTTCTAACTTTAGTATAAGATGCTATGCATGCATAGCATTTAGCTTAATCACAAAAAACCATCAACATGAAAAAACATTTACCCTTAATTGGGAGCTGCATTCTATTGCTTTTAGCTTCATGCAGTACAGAGGAACTAACCCCACTGGACGATTCCTCCTCAGACCTAACAAGTGAATTGGCCGACAGAACCCGGCTCCTCAGTATTCAAGAAATCAACGAATTTATCGACAACTCTTTCGAAACCAAAGGTTATTTCGATTGGAGTGAAGCTACCACCCGCGTACTATGGAGTGCCGCCGTACACGGGGAAGAAATGCTCACGATTGGCTATGGCCCCGAAGGTGCCAGTTTTCGGGAAAGGGGCAGCAACCAATACGCAGACATTAAGGATAATATTATAGATGTCATTAGCAATACCTCGGGGACCTCAAGAAAATCCTTGAAAGTATTGGAAGACGACACCTTTAATTATATCGATGTGGAAGTGACCTCTTATGTCACGGTCGAAGCCCTTAGGAAAGTGGACAACATCCGCTATCTAGAACCGAATGCCTACTCTTTTTACGAGATAAAAACCAAGGAAGGACCGACCCAACGTAGCGCAGGATGCGATATGTCCGCCTCCAACCTTAATTCTAATGACTTCTCCATCGTATCCCCAGGAGCCTATGTTTCATGGACATTCGATCGTCATAACATTCCACAGGCTTGGGCTCAAAGTACTGGACAAGGCATCACCGTAGGTGTTATCGACACAGGGATTTCTCCCAATCAACCCAAGCTGAACAACGAATTCAACACAGACGGGTCGGTATCGAGCAGAACCGTAGAAAAGTACGGTACATACATCGATTCCCCTTGGTGGTGGAGCAACAATATAGACGGTCCAGACGACCGCTGTGGTCACGGGACTTCCATGACCGCCACCGTAGCTGCCCCGCGCAATAACGATCAACAAGCACTGGGAGTAGCCTATAACTGTAATCTAATTTCTTATCGTGGAACGGCCGATGTGGTGCTTAACGATTACCATGAGCGTAAAGGGGTTTCTAATGCCTTAAAAGCCTTGGCCAACCGAAGCGATGTAAAAATCATTTCTATGTCCATAGGATATCCTTGGGGTATTGGTAACGTTCGCGATGCAGTTCGTTATGCCCACAATCGAGGCAAGTTAATCTTTGCCGCTGGAGGGACTTCCACCGCATTGACCAACTGGTATCCCGTAATTTTCCCAGCCAATATGAGCGAATGTGTTGCGGTAACGGGCGTTCGGGATTTAAGCAATGGTTCTTACGACCAATGCAACAATTGCCATGACGGTTCCCAAATAGAGTTTACGGTGATCATGGAACGTCAAAACGACACAAGCCGCATGGGAGTTACCTTAGGATTCTATGCCGGCGACAATGCCTATATCGGAGGATCTTCGGTAGCGACCGCTACTACCGCTGGAATCGCCGCTTTGGTATGGTCTGTACATCCGGGATGGAGTCGTGAACAGGTGCTTCAGAAAATGCGCCAATCGGCAGAATTATATAACAATCCAAGCAATAATTATGGTTATGGGAACATAGATGCCCTACAGGCAGTTCAATAATCAATCACTACCATCAACAACCCTAAAAGCGCGTCCTATGGATGCGCTTTTTTTATGATAATTGGTGTATATTGAAGAAGCAAACCAGTTATCATGATCACTTATTCACGTTGTAAGACCTTTTCGGAATTGGACCAAATCCTTATTCTGCAAAAGACCAATTTGCCACAAGCCTTATCCGAAGATGAGCAACAGGCCGAAGGCTTCGTGACAGTACATCACGATTTCGATTTGTTGAAGGCCATGAACGATGCTTGTCCACATACTATTGCCAAAGATGGGGACAAAGTGGTAGGATATGCGCTTTCCATGCATCCCAAATTCGGGGATGAAATTGAAGTGCTCGTTCCTATGTTTGCCGAGATTGAAAAGGCCATTGCCGATATGGAGGAATACCAAAATTACGTGGTCATGGGACAAGTATGTATAGACATTACCTACCGAAAACAGGGTATTTTCCGAAAGCTGTATGAATCCATGAAAGAGTTTCTAATTCCTCCTTATTCATGCATTATCACGGAAGTGGACCACAGAAATAAACGATCCCTAGAAGCTCATAGGGCGATTGGTTTTGAGACCCTGCACACCTATCATTTTGGGGGAAGGGATTGGGAATTGATCGTGCTTACCTAATTAAAAATGATACCTTTTGAAAGCTTCAATGGCGGCATAATCTGCCAAGCCTAACTGATTGTATTTTGAGGCGGTGAGTCGGTTTCGATCTTCCACGCGTACCCAGAATTCCCTTGTATCATTCCCCTGAAACATAACGCCATCCTTTTGTGACTGATGGTAAAAAATCGCATGTCGTTTCTTCAATACCTGATCCGGACTCATGGGCACAGCCATTTCAATTTCATAGGGCTCCCATTCCTGCCACGCACCGCGGTACAACCATACCCAACAATCTTTCATATAGTCTTTGGATTTCAACTGATCGAGGGCTTCAAATAAGGCATCCAAGCAAACCTTGTGGGTGCCGTGCGGATCGGCCAAATCTCCTGCCGCATATATTTGGTGGGGTTTGATCTCTTCAATAAGGGCGCACATTAGTTCCACATCCATTTCAGATAGTTTGTTCTTCTTAATCGTCCCGGTTTCGTAAAATGGTAAATCCATAAAATGGAGCTTCTCCCCTTCCAAACTCAAATACTTGGCGGCCAAATAACATTCGTTTCTGCGAATGAGGCCTTTCAGCTTTCGGACTTCAAGACTATCTATGGCATTCTCTTCTTTGGAAGTCAGGAAATCAACAATCCTATTCACCGATTCGGCCTCGGGATTCAGACTCTGTGCAATCTTCGCAAATTTCAAGGCTTCGTTATCGGAAACGGCAATGTTCCCCGAGGTTTGATAGGCTACATGAACGTCGTGCCCTTGTTCAATGAGTCGATCTAGCGTTCCCCCCATGGAAATAACATCATCATCCGGATGGGGACTGAAAATAAGCACCCTTTTTTGTTTGGGCTCGGCGCGTTCTGGACGATAGGTGTCATCTGCTTCGGGTTTTCCCCCGGGCCATCCAGTAATGGTGCGTTGCAGTCTATTGAACATTTCTATATTCAGGTCGTAGGCAGATCCTACCTCAGCGAGCAAATCGGCCAAGCCATGATCGGCATAATCCTTATTGGTCAGGGTGAGGATGGATTTCTCCAACAATTCACTCAACCAAACGACAGCTTTCAGTTTTAAGGGTTCGTCCCATTCGCAGGAGGTAACCAACCAAGGCGTTTTTATTCGGGTAAGTTCGGCCGAAGCGGCTTCATCGAGTACAAAGGTGGTATTGTTATGATCCTGCAAATAGGTAGCGGGCACATTCGAGGTAATTTCCCCTTCTACCGTCTTTTTTATGATCTCTGCTTTATTGCTTCCCCAAGCCAATAGTACAATACGGCCAGCTCCTTTGGTCGTTCCTATCCCCATGGTAATGGCTTTTCGCGGAACATTGTCAATTCCCAAAAATGCTGGAGCCGCATCTACTCGTGTCACATGATGCAGGGTTATGATCCTTGTCCCAGAATTAACGTGGGAACCGGGTTCGTTAAAACCGATATGTCCTGTTCTACCAATGCCCAACAACTGAAAATCCAAACCGCCTACTTCCTTGATCTTGGCTTCATAATCCAGACAATATTGCCGTAGATCTTCAGCCGCTACCCTACCGTCTGGGATATTTACATTTTCAGGAGGGATATCCACGTGATTGAACAAATGCTCGTGCATGAAGTAGTAGTAACTCTGAATGTTGCCCGGGTCCATGCCGTAGTATTCATCCAAATTGAAAGTAATGACATTGGCAAAGCTTAACTCTTCTTCACGGTGCATGCGCACCAATTCTTCATACACTTTTATAGGAGACGATCCCGTGGCGAGTCCAAGGACGCAAAGCTGTCCTTTTTGCTGCTTTTTCCGAATGAGTTCAGCGATTTCTCTAGCGACCAGTGCGGAAGCTTCTAGGGAAGAATTGAAAATAACGTTGTGGATCTTTTCGAAGCGGGTTTCCTCAAACATCCCCGGTTCTTTGTAAGTAATGGACGGTGCTTTATACATACAATACGGCTTACGAGGTTAAGCCTACTAAGTTACCAAATTGTTGATTAACAATTTAGTATAACGCCCGTAAAATCGTAAAGATTAAAACCTATCCTTAACGGGTTTCTTCCTTCCCATATTGAAGATCCCTACCTTGAGCCCGAAAACCAACGAAAACCCATTCAGGTTGTCCTCGTTAAAAGGTGATAAATCGTAACTGCTGGTAAACCGATAACGCACCCCTGTTTCCAATTGCGTATACCGCGTAAGATTATAGAGTACGTTTACTCCGGGTTCTACAATAAAAAAATCGTCGAAATCATCACTGTCCAAATCTTCGTCATTTTCCAAGGTGTCCACTCCCGTGAAGGTTGCTATACCACCTCCTACCAAAAGAGGAAAAGACACACTAATAAAGCGTTTTCCGAATAGAATGGGTTCTACATGAAATCCAGCGTAACCACCTACCAAGGCAACTTTGTCTCCATCGAATAGGTCGGGTCTATTGTTGGGACGGTCATTGAAAAACCCGGTAGCGGCAAACCCAATTTCCAATTGCTGATTGGCCACATAAGCCAATTTCATGGTTCCGAAAGCAGTCCCTTTGCCTTCCACCTGTCCATATTGGCCACTAAACCCAAAATAGACGCCATGCACCACATTTTTCCGGTCATCGAATTCTACATAATCATCTGTTTCGGTCTGCCCCAGCGCGGTGAGGCCCAAAAAGATGAGTAGCCCTAAAACAATTTGTGTCTTCATTGTATTTGATTGATGTTGTTATAGTTCTTTTAAGATAATGACGCCTTTCCTCCCGGTAAACGAAAAAACCGTTTGTTTTTCACTCCCATAGGTCGCAGAGATGTCCCGTATTTTCTTCTTCTTGTCCAAAAGGGTGGAATTAATGTCCTGCATGGTTTTCGGAATACGCAGTACTCCTTGTTCCAGATTGGCACGGAATCGGAAACTGGTATTCAGAATATTCATATACACTTCCGAATTTTCCTGATCCACGCGAACGTTGGGAGCAGGATCAGAGAATTTCATGACCCGTAATTCGGCCAAGTTTAAATTCAAATTGATACTTTCGGTCACATTGTCCAATACCACATTAGAATAGGTAACATAGCCCGATATGGCTCCCATGGATGTTATTTCAATTTCATCCTTGTTGGAGTCTAACGTGAGGGAAGCGATGTCTCCCAGTGTAAATTCTGAGTTCTTCGATTCCACATTCAATTGTGTCGCATTACTCACATCTACCGTGGCATTATTGGCCATTATCTTGGCAGTGGTCAACGCACTGGCTTTCAGTTTTCCGTATTTAATGGAAAGCTCGGAACTATCCAAAGCGTCCGGTAATCTGATATCTCCGTGCTCTACGGTAGCTTCCAAGTTTCCATCCCAATCAGAAACGATGACATCGCCATATTTATTGGTCAACACTACCCTTGCATTATTTGGAAGATACACGGTAATGTCGATCTGGGACTTCGCCTTTTTTCCTCCCGACTTCGATCTATTGAAGAACCGTTCTACAAGCCCTGCTTCTTTCTTAGCAATTTCCGAGGTGATAATCACTTGATTGCCCGATCCGCTGATCGTTGGGCGAATTCGGTCCAGAAGCGCCTGTGCTTCTTTGGGATCATTGTCCGTTGCACTAATGTCTATGGTAATGGCAAGCTCGTCTTGATCCCATCCCTGAACATAAATGTCTCCATATTTGTTCTCGATGAGAAGGGATCCGTTTACCGAAAAATCGCGGGACTCCTCTATTTGCTTGCTTACCGTTTCCTGTCCTAGGAGCATGCCGGGTAGTAACATGCACAGGTACAGGATACTTCTATAATACAATTTCCTGTTCATCGTATTCCTTTTTGGATGGAAGTGACCTTTGTAAAAGTTTTTCCATCAATTCTATTTTTTGGCGATAATTGTGAATAATCGCTTCAATGATTTTTTCATTGTTTATCCCTTCCTTTAGCTCCTCTTTCAGTCCCTTGTACTCCACGTCCAATTCATCGATAAGGGCCAAGAAATCTTCTTGCTCCTGCGGGGAAAGGTTGGGATGGTTTTTAATGAGTTGAATTTGTTGATTCACCAAAGACCCATAGTAATTATCCACTTCCTGAAGCTCTTCATATACTATGTTTTCTTCAATACCAGGGGAATTTAGGTAACCAAAGAAAAATGTGCTTCCCAGAATAATTAGGATACTGGCCGCTATTTTCCAACGGTGTCGTTTCCACAAGGGAATTACCTTCTTGGGTTCTTCTTCCAGTTCGGCCTCAATTTTACTCCATAGGGCATCCTTATCGATTTTGTGCTCATCGAATTCGTTCCTATGCTCTTGTATAAAATCTCTCAATTCATCCTTCATAATCAGTCTATTAATTCAATTAATTTTTTCTTCGCCCTGTGGTATTGGGATTTGGAAGTAGAAACACTTATTTCCAAAATCTCGCCAATTTCCACATGGTCGTATCCTTCAATTAAGTACAAGTTGATGATGGTCTGATAGCCCTGGGGAAGGGCATCGATGCCTTGTTTAATACGCTTTACGTCCAATTTGGAGTCTTCGATCTCCTCGGGTTCGGTAAGCCAATATTCTTGTTCTTCCAACGCCACCAAAGGAACCCTTTTTACCCGCAAATAGTTAATGCTCTTGTTTACCACAATACGCTTTAACCATGAGCCAAAAGTGCTTTGATACTTGAAAGAATCCAGATTTTTAAAGGCACTCACAAAACTGTCCTGTACAATGTCTTCGGCATCTTCCTTCACTTTTACAATACGTATGCTTACATTGAACATGGCATCCACGTACAAGGAATACAGTTTGTACTGCATTTTGCGGTCTCCAATCTTACTTTTCTCTATAAGCTCTTTATGTGTAAATAGTATGGCTTGATCCACTATTACGATGCCTATGTATTTGTCCTTTTTTTGCTATATATCACCCCTATAGACACATGTGGGGGATAAAGGGTTGCACCAATTCGAATTTTTTTTTAAAATTTTACTCAAATGTATAAGATACAACATCCACTTCGGTTACCCTAAAGTAACCATGGGCATAGTTATCGGGATTCGAGGTATTGATACAGTTCCCCCGTATACGGGCCGGAGTGGTTGCGAACGGATCGCCTCCACTATCATACTGCTCTATCAACAAATCGATATAGTTGAAGTACTGTTCTGAAATTCCGTACAGCGAGATCGTAACGGTATCGCCCACCTGAAATTCTTCTTCTTGCGTCCCTGCATCTCCATCCTTCTCGAAGAATTCATCGATGAGGTTTCCATTGGAAAATTCGTCGGACTCCGTCTCCAATACCGGGAATTGATCCCCTTCTTCAATAAAACGCATGAGGTAGTAGTTTCCTTCTTCGTCCGGATCCTGAAAGAAGATGCTTACATCCAATAGTTCATCGTCGAACCCACCTTCCAAGGACTGGGATACTTCCAATATTTCAGTTACCGGCGTCAACGTCTCCGTAGCCGTATAAGTTTCCCCGTTGTATTGAATTTCTAACCTGTAGGGATCATTCCTTCTAGGCACAAAACTGGAAGTAGTGTACAAGCCATTGTTCTGATCCTGAAAAATAAATACCTGTTGGGTGTTGGTATTAGTCACCCTAACAGAGGCACCCAATACATCATTAATAATCTCTGTGTCGAAATACGGCGTAGAGGTAGTCAATTTAATGGTCTGATTGTTCCCAGAGGTTCCCTTTTCCCAATCTAGGGAAGCCTCTACCACCAATCTTGGTGGAGCATCGTTAAGATCTACTGAAATAGGGTCTTCACAGGAAACCAAAATGATTCCCATTGCAATTAAACTGAATTTTATAAGTGCTTTCATGTTCTTAGAATTTGAAGTTGTAGGTGATGGAAGGTATGATTCCGAAGATGGACAATCGGGTAGATTCGTTCTGCCCGGTTTCTGTGTTTTGGTTGAAGGAGATCGTCGCGGCATTTCTTCTGTTGTACACATTGTAAATACCAAATACCCATTCTCCTTGCCAACGACGATCCTTCTTACTATTTGGACGATAAATGGCCGAAAGGTCCAAACGATGATAGGCTGGCAATCGATCTTCATTTCTCAAGGAATAACTGGCTATGGACAAATCCTCATATTCGTATTGTCCATTTGGGTAGGTCACCGGACGTCCTGTTTGAAAAACCAGATTGGTACTGAAGGTCCATTTATCGCTCAACTTATACGACCCCGTTAAGGAAAAGTCATGCGTTCTATCGAATGGGGTATTGTACCATTTTCCATCATTAATCCCGGGACCTCCGGCATCTCCTCCAGGGGTTCTTTGTTCTGATTTGGAAAGGGTGTAAGCCAGCCATCCTGTGAACTTTCCTTTGTTCTTCCGAAGCAACACTTCAAGTCCATATGCACGGGCTTCTCCGCTTAAAATTTCGGTCTCAATCGTATTGGTTCCTATAAGATCCGAACCGTCTACATAATCAATTCTGTTCTCTACGTTCTTGTAATAGGCTTCTACTTCCAAAGAGAACGTATTGTCATTGAATTTTCGGTAATACCCTACCGAATATTGATTGGACAATTGGGGATCGGCATAGGGTCCACTAGGGGTCCAAACATCCAAAGGCGTAACCGAAGAGGTATTGGACAATAGATGCAGATACTGGGCAGAACGGGTATAACTGGCCTTAACGGAAGCATTGTTATTCAATTGATAGGCCAATCCCAAACGCGGTTCCAGGTTCCCGAAGTTCTTGATGCTTTCGCTTTTCTCATAAAAGGTTTCGTCTACGATTTCGCCTTCTTCATAAATTCCAAGGTTCTCATTGTACACTACCGGACGACCGTCCACATAATTGGCAATATTTTGCCCTCCCATTCTAGAAAATGCACTGTATCGCAATCCGTAGCGCGCTGTAAGTTTATCGGTTAGCTTATGCTCAGCACTTATATAAGCGCCCGTTTCCAGAGCTCTTTTTTGATCCAACTTCAAATAATTGATGGGAGAATCGTCGGAAGTGGGTCGTACTTCGCCGGGATTCAGGCGATAATAAATACCGCTTACCCCAAAATCCAATTTCAGCTTGTCGCTGGCATAATACCCAAAGTCGTATTTAAGATGCTGATTCTGGATGTCGGCAATCCAATCCAACTTTACGAAATCCAAAACAACTTGGTAATCGTATTTACTGTAGATAAGGGAAAGGTTGGAAAACAATTTATCGTTGAACACGTGATTCCAACGTAGATTTCCAGAAAAATTACCGTAGTTGTTTTCTATAAAATTCGAAATATTGAAGATGTCCCTTCCAAAGTATCCTGAAAGGTACACACGGTTGTTGTCATTGATCTCATAATTGGCTTTTAGGTTGAGATCGTAGAAAGAAATTTTGTCGTCCTTCACCTCTTCAATGGCCGGAGTGAACAAATGTGCATATGAGGATCTTCCCGCTACCAAAAAGGATCCCTTTTTACTGAATAAAGGCCCTTCGGCTGTAAGTCGACTGGAAATAACACCAATTCCCCCAGTCATTCCAAAGTTTTTACTGTTCCCATCTTTTTGTCGTACATCTAATACCGAAGACACCCTTCCCCCAAATTTGGAAGGCATATCTCCCTTGTAGAGCTTAATGTCTTTGATGGCATCTGGATTGAATACGGAGAAGAATCCGAAAAAATGGGAGGTATTGTAAATAATGGCCTCATCCAATAACACTAAATTCTGATCTGCCGCTCCTCCGCGTACATTAAATCCTGCTGATCCCTCTCCATTCTGGGTAACTCCCGGGAGCATCTGTATGGATTTAATAAGATCTACCTCTCCCAAAACCGCTGGCATTTGTTTTATGGTTTCGGCTTTTAGTTTGGTGACTCCCATCTGTGGTTCCCGGATGTTGATCCGTTCCGATTCCTCTGCAGTAATTACCACTTCTTCCAAAGCAGTTCGGGACTCACTGATTTCAAAATTGAGGGTTTGGTTCGAATTCAGGATCACTTCGGTACGGGTCTCTGCGTAACCCAGATAGGAGATCACCAATTGATAGGTTCCTTCGGGAGCCGTAAGGGAGAAAAAACCGTATTCGTTGGTCATGGCGCCAATATTGGTGCCCTCCAAGTACACGGTCGCTCCAATAACGGTTTCCCCATTTTTCTTGTCTTCTACGGTTCCCCTAATACTGTATTTGCTCTGTGCAAAGGCTTGAGAGGAAGCCAAAAGGATGAATGCAATTAGGATGTTTTTCATTTTATGGATTGTCTTTTTTAGCTATTACATTGCTATAGACATTTCACAAAATGAAGGGTTGCATGAAGGGAGAAACTTTAGAAAAACTTAACAAATGAAGGACTCGCTTACGACGAAAGAAGATCAATATCCTCGTTCTTAATGCTCCTTGGACCAGAGGGCGCCGTCTCATCGATGAGGTCTACGTTAAACTTTAAGGCCAATCGTTTTCCCATTTTTAGGGCTGTTTCATAGTCCCCGTATTTTCCCAATTTGAAAGACTTGTCTCTGTTATATCCAAAACGAATGCGGTACATTTCGTCCTTCGTCTTGTATACAGATACATATTCATAGTTTCTAATGAGCATCCAGTGACCGTATTCCAAAGGACCCATTCTATAGATTCTTCGGTATTGTCCATTTTTAAAATCGAACAGATAGTCCCTCACCAAAAAGAGCGTAGCCGCCAAAGCCGTCAACATAAGAACTATATATCCCAGCAAGGGTAATCCTTTTTCGAATTGAAAATCTTGTCTCACCCAAAGATCGATTAAGAAAAATACGCCCATCAACGCAGCACCAAAAAGAAACAAGGCCAGAGCGTTTTGCCAAAAGGGACGCTTCCCCTCGCTGAAATAGGCACTAATTTCCCGGTTTTCTGGAGATACATAAGGGGCCTTTTTATTTTTCCAGTATTCTTCAATAATCGCATTATGCACGGGAATGGAAAGCGCGTTGCTTATTTCATTCACTCGGCTTAGGGCCTTCCATTCTTTCCTTATTTCGAATAGATTCAAGTATTTATGATCATCGTAGAACAACCTTCCTTCGTGATGCTTTGTATAGCTTCGCAATACCGAAACATATTCCAAACGTTCATACTTTATAATCGATCTCTTAAAAACAACCCCAGCGACACTTTTATGAATGACGATGTGCTTTTTTGAAACATTTACAAGCACGTCAATTTGGGTTCCTAGCACGAAACCGGCATAAAAGGGAATAGTCGCTACAAAGAATCCTGCGATTGGGTGGTAGGCTCTGGAGTCGTAGTTTTCAAAAATATAAGGAACCGTAAAACCGTAAATTACGAGGAAAAAGGAAAGGGTAAAGAAGAAAAGCGATAGAAATCGACGACCATAGGATAGTCTTCCTTCTATTTTATAGACGTAATCCATTACTCCTGCCATGGGGGCAATAATACAAAAATCCCGAACTCCTTTCGGAATTCGGGATTCGTATTTTGAAATGATGTGTTTTGTCACTTCGATACAATTCTGCAAGCAGAATCACTCAGTGACCTAACTAGGCTTTTTTAGTCAGCCAATACAATCACTTTGTTGTCACTCATCTGAACGGTACCGCTGTTGATCTCCAATATCCATTTCCCGTCTGCTTGGGTGAACTTGCTTTCGAAACCTTCTGCAATAGTAGGGTTTCCAGCAAATTTCACTTTTCCTTCTCCTAGCAAGGATACGATAGGTGCGTGACCGTTCAACATTTGGAATTCACCATTCACACCTGGAACCGTTACGCTTTCTACGTCACCGCTTACCAAAGATGCTTCTGGAGTTACTATTTCTAGATACATGTTTTTCAGTTTTCAGTTCTCAGTTTTCAGTAAGCAGTAACTGCAAACTGCTTATGTAAACTGTATACTTAATTTTTAAGCTTCCGCCAACATTTTGTCTCCAGCTTCGATCGCTTCTTCGATCGTACCTTTCAAGTTGAAAGCTGCTTCTGGTAGGTGATCCAACTCACCGTCCATGATCATGTTAAATCCTTTGATGGTATCTTTAATATCTACCAAACATCCTGGGATTCCTGTAAACTGCTCTGCTACGTGGAAAGGCTGGGAAAGGAAACGTTGTACACGACGTGCACGTCCTACCGCAAGCTTATCTTCTTCAGACAATTCTTCCATACCCAAGATGGCAATAATGTCCTGAAGCTCCTTATAACGTTGTAACAACTCTTTTACACGCTGTGCACAGTTGTAGTGCTCATTTCCAAGGATATCGGCTGTAAGAATACGAGAAGTAGAATCCAATGGGTCTACCGCAGGATAGATACCTAGCTCGGCAATCTTACGAGACAATACTGTAGTTGCATCCAAGTGGGCGAAAGTTGTCGCTGGTGCGGGGTCTGTTAAGTCATCCGCAGGTACATATACCGCCTGTACAGAAGTAATGGATCCTTTCTTAGTAGAGGTAATACGCTCCTGCATGGTACCCATCTCGGTTGCCAAGGTTGGCTGATATCCTACCGCAGAAGGCATACGCCCTAGAAGTGCAGATACCTCAGAACCGGCCTGTGTAAAACGGAAAATGTTATCTACGAAGAAAAGTACGTCTTTTCCTTGTCCATCTCCAGCTCCATCACGGAAATACTCTGCAATGGTCAATCCAGAAAGTGCTACACGAGCACGTGCTCCAGGAGGCTCGTTCATCTGTCCGAATACGAAAGTTGCTTTGGATTCTTTCATTACAGCTTTGTCAACTTTAGAAAGATCCCAACCACCTTCTTCCATAGAATGCAAGAAGTCATCACCATACTTAATAATTCCGGATTCCAACATCTCACGAAGCAAGTCATTTCCTTCACGAGTACGCTCTCCTACTCCCGCAAATACAGACAAACCACCGTGTCCTTTTGCAATATTGTTAATCAACTCCTGAATCAATACGGTTTTACCTACCCCGGCACCACCGAACAATCCAATCTTACCTCCTTTTGCATAAGGCTCGATAAGGTCGATTACCTTGATCCCGGTAAACAACACTTCGGTAGAAGTTGATAAATCTTCAAACTTAGGTGCTTCACGGTGGATAGGAAGACCGTTATCTCCTGCTTTAGGAAGGTTCCCAATACCATCGATCGCATCTCCAATTACGTTGAACAAACGCCCGTATACTTCCTCACCAATTGGCATTTGGATAGGCGCTCCAGTTGCTACAGCATCCACACCACGGCTCAAACCATCGGTAGAGTCCATGGAGATGGTACGTACGGTGTTCTCACCAATGTGAGACTGTACCTCTAGTACCAAGGTAACTCCGTTATTCTGTACTTCTAATGAATCGTAAATTTTCGGAAGTTCTGTTCCCGTAGCAAACGCAACGTCTACTACCGGCCCGATAATCTGTGCAACTTTTCCTGTAACTTGTGACATTTCTAAGTGTTTATTTTTTAGTACTGTTAGGAACGGAAAATCCCACTCCTAAAAATCGGTGCAAAGATAGGTTTTTCTGTCACAAAAATGCAACCGAATGAAGTAAAATTTTGAATGGAAATTTCGGGATTATTCTACCGTAACGCTCTTCGCCAAATTACGCGGCTGATCTACATTTTTACCTAGCATCACCGCAATGTGATATGACAGCAATTGTAAAGGTATCGTAGTTACCAATGGACTCAAGGTTTCTGGGGTTCTAGGCACCTCCATCACATAATCGGCCAAGTTTCTTACCACCGTATCTCCTTCGGTTACCACAGCGATGATCTTTCCTTTTCGGGCCTTGATTTCCTCGATATTGCTTACCACTTTTTCATAGTGGTTACTGTTTACCGCAATAACAACTACGGGCATCTGCTCATCGATCAAAGCAATGGGACCGTGCTTCATTTCGGCTGCGGGATATCCTTCGGCATGGATATAGGAAATCTCTTTCAGTTTAAGCGCACCCTCTAAAGCTACTGGGAAATTATACCCTCTTCCCAAGTACAGGAAGTTGGCCGCATCCATAAATACATGCGCGATCTCTTTGATATTCGGCTCGCTTTTCAGCGCTTCTGCCACATGCGATGGGATCATTTCCAATTCACGAAGATGGGTCATATAATCCCCTTTAGAAATGGTTCCTTTTTCATTGGCGAGTCGCAAAGCGATCATGGTTAAAACCGTAATTTGGGTCGTAAAGGCCTTGGTAGACGCTACCCCAATTTCGGGACCAGCGTGGGTATAGGTTCCACTGTGGGTCTCCCTAGAAATGGAAGATCCTACTACATTACACACCCCATATACAAAAGCACCGCGCTCTTTAGCCAATTTAATCGCTGCCAAGGTATCTGCGGTCTCACCACTCTGGGAAATTGCAATGACCACATCCTTTTCACCGATCACTGGATTGCGGTACCTAAATTCGGAAGCATATTCTACTTCCACCGGAATACGGGCCCAATCCTCGAAGATATATTCGGCTACTAAGCCTGCATGCCATGAGGTTCCACAGGCAACGATGATGATGCGATCTGCATTCAGGAATTTTTGGATGTGATCTTCCAATCCACCCAACTTGATAATCCCACGATCGGCCAATAATCGACCGCGATACGTATCTTTTATTACGGAAGGTTGCTCGTTGATCTCTTTCAGCATGAAGTGATCATAACCACCTTTCTCTATCTGCTCTAGATTCAGCGCCAATTCGTGAATGTACGGATCTACAAGACTGTCGTCCTTTATCTTCCGAACTTTTACACCTTTCCTTTTGCTTATAATGGCCATCTCTTCATCCTCTAAATAGATGGCATTATTGGTAAACTCAATGAAGGGAGTAGCATCACTGGCAACGAAGAACTCATCGTCTCCCATACCAATGGCTAAGGGGCTTCCTAATTTGGCCACCACAATCTCATTGGGCTTGTTTCTATCGAATAAAGCAATGGCATAAGCCCCAACCACCTGATTCAAGGCAATTTGAACGGCTTTTCCAAGCTTTACATTATGTTGTTTCTTGATTTCCTCGATCAGGTTCACCAAGACTTCGGTATCGGTGTCGCTAGTGAAGGTATACCCTCGATTTAGCAATTCTTGCTTGATCGAAGCGTAATTTTCTATAATTCCGTTGTGAATAATCACCAAGTCCCCACTATTGGAATAATGAGGGTGCGAATTGATATCGTTCGGCACACCGTGGGTTGCCCATCGGGTATGTCCTATCCCTAATTTTCCTTGAGTAGAAATCTCCGATGCGACGCGGGATTCCAAATCGGCTACTTTACCTTTTGTTTTGGAAACTTGAATGTGTGTCCCATCGTACAAGGCTACCCCCGCACTATCATACCCTCTATATTCTAGTCGTTTTAGACCGTTTAAGATGATTGGGTACGCTTCTCTTTCTCCAATATATCCAACAATTCCACACATAAACTTTACTTTAAATTATTCAGGTACAGTAAAGAAGATTTGCAGCCTTAGCCTTTTGTCTTCATTTGTAGATCTATTACCATGCAATACGGTTCCTTCGTGAGAAGTAATTGAGGTAGCAGGAAGTCTTTCCAACGAAATTACGTTGGATGGATCGGAAGCATCTACTTCGATAGGGTTTCTTAGGTCCCTAAAATCCACCTGGCTCGCATTATTGGTAACCAAAAGTGCCAAGGGAACGTTTAGGGAATCCCTGTTGATAAGGTTACTTACGTGTGTGGTGATTCTAATTTTATAGAAATCCCCAATATTGTCTGAACCGCGCTCCAACCTTCCCAAATGCGTAGTGATGGCATCAACGGGTTGGTTACTAGAGGTAAGGTCTACCGAATAATCGGCCAATACCCTTTGGTTCTTGGTTTCGTAAATGATAAGTCTTTCCGGTTCTTTAGCACCCCCAGGAATTTGGGATTGGTCCACATAGAAAATAAGGTTGGCTTCATTGATGATCCAATCCTCCTCACGTAGCTCCTCAAGATCATCGATCCCATTGCCATTGTCATCGGTACCGAAAAGGTCAATCATAGTGACAATACCTTCACTTCCTCTTACATACAACCTTTCTTCCCCATCTGTTGTGTTGGGGCTACTAAGCTGTGCTGCAATGCCTGCGGGAACATTTGTATCGAATACATTTACATTAATTCCCCTAAAGTTCATTTCAAAATTACTCAGGACACGAACAATATCACCGTTATCATCGGTCTCCTGATTGCCATTTTCATCCAAGGTTGTAGTTTCGGATGAATAATGCATGGTAAGGGTCATTTCCTGCTCATCGAAAAGGAAAAGATTATCTCCAGATTGGGCTTCTTCTACCTTTATATATAATCCACGGAAAAATTCTGTGAAGTTATTGTTGGTCAACAATTCCGGTTGACCTTCGCGATCGTATATCTTTTCCTGAAAGAAGCTAATGGGAAGCTCCATTACCAATCCTGGATTTAGGGTAATGGTATCTCCCGTACTTTCAAAAATCACTTCTTGCTCCTGATCGGAAACCACAAAATCATCAACCTGTGCCAATAACTCTCCCATTTCTGGATCGAATTCACTGGCCTGATTGGAATAATATTGCTGTGCCTCTTCAAAATCGGCATCGGGATCTAAGTTTCGCAACAAGAAATTCGATTCGTATACAGACACACGCATTGGCGTACTCCCAACTACCGAATCTAATGTAAAGGTAGTTTCACCATCGGTAGTGGTGTTATTGGAAAAATAAGGAACGTATAATACGACTCTTTCTATTTCTGGACTTAAGGTGTCGTTAGGGAATGTAGGGTCTGGATTCGCCATAAGCACCTGTCCCAAGAAATTAGCCTTGGATTGTCCATAAACCGGGTCGTTGAAGATTCCCAGTTGATAAGCAGACAAACCGTTGGTCTGTACACCGTTCAATGCCCTACTGTAGGCGGTAACATCCATCACCGTATCTGGGGTGGTGAAATTTTGAACAATGATATCGGTATCTATGGTACTAAAATCTTCTTCGCAGGAAGCAAGGGCTACGATAAGGGTGAAAATTACTCCGATCTTGAGTAATAAATTCTTCATGTTCATACTTCAAATAAAGGTATTAATCTAGCACTTCTGTTTGGTAAAAGTCCAAATAAGCCCGTTCAACTTCTTCTTTATTGTGATATTTTAACACAGGCTTTTCGAGTTTTTTAAGATACGCATCGAAATCGGAAGAAATATCGTTAGATGCTACAATCACCGCATCACTGTTGTCTATGGCCGTCTTCATTACGTTGAAATAATCCGGACTGGACAGGTGTGCCACTTTTTCTTCAGGGATTTCGTCGAATTTAATTTTATTGATCAGCTCTGTATTTAACGTGTCGTTGAAGCCTTGATTGTATAAAGAGGTAACTATTTTACTGTTCTCAAACAACGGTTCGTTACTATAATAAGTCCTAAGGTACAACGGCAAGAAAGAAGCCAACCAACCGTGCACGTGAATAATGTCCGGAGACCAATTCAGTTTTTTCACGGTTTCGATCACTCCTTTGGCGAAAAAGATCGCACGCTCATCATTGTCTGGGTAAAAATTCCCTTCTTCGTCTGCATAGGTCGCCTTACGCTTGAAGTAATCTTCATTGTCTATAAAGTATACCTGCATACGCTCTTTGGGGATGGAGGCTACCTTTATGATAAGGGGCATGTCCAAATCATTGATGACCAAATTCATCCCAGAAAGACGAATGACTTCGTGAAGTTGGTGACGACGCTCGTTAATATTTCCGTATCGGGGCATAAAGATGCGTATTTGACCACCGTTGCCATTGACCATGCGCGGAGCTTCGAACGACATGGAAGAAATCTCGGTCTCCGGAAGATATGGAATCACCTCAGAAGACACATACAAGACTCTCTTATCTTTCATAAATTCTATTATTTACTTGGCTTATTTATAGAATGCGCAAAATTACGAAAATTTATGCAGATTGCGCTTTATATCTTAATTTTGCGCGATTTCGTTCTATTATGATATATCACCAACAGGAAATCCTACGCAAAGAATTGGATTCTTTTTCTCAAAAAAAGCAATCCGTTGGCTTTGTTCCCACTATGGGGGCATTGCATGAAGGTCACCTTTCACTAGTAGAAAAAGCCCTTTCGGAAAACGAAGTGGTTGTCGTAAGTATTTTCGTAAACCCCACCCAATTCGATAATGCTTCCGACCTCGAAAAGTATCCCCGCACCTTGAAGGCCGATGCCCAATTACTCAACACCCTGAAGGGAACCATTTTCATCTACGCACCCAATGTGGCCGATCTTTATGGAGAAACTGTTATATCCAAAAAATATAACTTCGGTGGATTGGAGCACGCCATGGAAGGAAAATACAGAACGGGGCATTTCGATGGTGTAGGTACAGTGCTTAATTTGTTGTTCCGTGCCTTACAACCCACAAGAGCCTATTTTGGAGAAAAGGATTTTCAACAATTGCAAATCGTTCGCAGATTGGTAGCGATTGAGCAACTTCCGGTTACCGTTGTTGGCTGCCCTATTTTAAGGGAATCTCACGGGCTGGCTATGAGCTCCCGCAATCAACGACTTACGGCAACACAGTTTAAGGAAGCCGATCTTATCTATAAGACCTTGAAAAAGGTACGGGAACATTTTCTCGAAGAAAGCATCCCTACCCTACAAGCTATGGCGGAGGGGATCTTTGCAGAAAGCGCTCATTTGGAATTGGAATATTTCGAAATCGCCAATATCGAGAATCTAAAGACCGCGCGACGAAAACGAAAAGGCAATTCGTATCGTGCTTTCGTGGCAGCCTATGCTGGGGAAATTAGACTCATAGACAATATGGAACTCCCTAAAATATAAATTGGGGTTTCAAAAAAACTAAAATCATAATCGTATCTTTGCGCCATGCAAATTCACGTAGTTAAATCGAAGATTCACAGAGTAAAAGTAACGGGTGCAGACCTTAATTATATAGGTAGTATCACAATTGATGAGGATCTTATGGACGCCGCCAATATAGTGGAAGGCGAAAAAGTGCAAATTGTAAACAATAACAATGGCGAGCGCCTCGAAACCTATGCGATTCCTGGCCCGAGAAACAGTGGGGAAATCACCCTAAATGGAGCTGCAGCCAGAAAAGTAGCACCTGGGGACATCCTTATTCTCATTAC
The DNA here is from genome assembly GCF_028561275.1 of Aureisphaera galaxeae. GTDB lineage: Bacteria > Bacteroidota > Bacteroidia > Flavobacteriales > Flavobacteriaceae > Aureisphaera > Aureisphaera galaxeae. The sequence goes on along the minus strand of NZ_JAQQTF010000002.1, from coordinate 343,080 downwards.
CTATGCCATTATGAGTATAGAGGAAGCCAAGCAGTTTAAGCCTGCTTTGGTATTCCCTAACGAGGAGAATAACCTACTCATCTAGTTTGAATAAATCCCTCTCAAAATTCCTCCAAATTGCCATTCCCCTAGCTTTGGGGATATTCCTTATTTGGTACATCTACGGAAAATTTACGCCGGAACAGAAGGAGCAGGTGTTGTTTCATTTTAAAAATGCAAATTACGCCATAGTAGCATTGGCTGTGTTACTGAGCATTTTTAGTCATGTGATACGCGCCTATCGTTGGAATTTCATGCTAGAACCCCTTGGCTATCGCCCCAAGCTCCTAAACAATTTCATGGCCGTCTCCATTGCCTATGTCATGAATATTTTCATTCCGAAAAGTGGAGAAGTTTCGCGGGCCTTAGTATTGAGCAAATACGAAAAGGTTCCTTTCGATAAGGGCTTTGGGACTATCATTTCTGAAAGGATCGTTGACCTTATTCTACTTTTCCTCTTTACTATGATTGCCCTGTTATTGGAATTCGACACTTTGTATACCTATCTGAAGGAAATCGTCCCGGTTAAAAAAATCGGTATTGCCATTGCTGGACTGGCCCTATTGGGAATTCTCTTCCTTCTGTTTATGAAATACTCCAAAAACGCGCTTAGCCTAAAAATAAAAAAGTTGATTTCTGGACTAAAGGATGGTGTGCTGAGTATCGCTACTATGCGCAAAAAAGTGCCATTTATTATTCACAGCCTTCTTATTTGGGTTTTGTACATCCTATCCTTCTATACGGCTACCCAAGCCTTACCAGACACTTCCACAATTAGTGTCGGGACGGTGATCATTACCTTCGTTGTGGGAAGTTTTGCCTTCGCCTTTACCAATAGCGGTTTTGGGACCTACCCAGCAGCCATTATGGGAATTTTGTTGGTATTTGGCATTCCCGAAACCTTGGGAACGGCTTTCGGATGGATCGTATGGACCTCCAATATCGCAGCCATTTTACTTTTCGGGGCACTTTCCTTTATTTTCCTGCCTATATACAATAGGAATAGGCTATAAGGGAACATCGCTTTTCAAAATTTACTATCTTACCCTCCTAAATCAATGCTGAACATGAAACGAATCCTACTACCTGTTTTTGGCTTACTACTTGCGTTTTCGGGTCTGGCCCAATCTAAGGTTATTTATGAAGAGATTACCTCTATGAAATTAGGGGAATCCCGAAGGTTAAAAATTCAATTGCCGAGGGATTATGAAGAAAATGTGGACAAGTCCTATCCTATAGTACTTGTACTAGATGCCAATTACCTGTTCGAACCGGTAGCAGGGAATGTAGATTACTTTAGTTATTGGGAAGACATGCCAGAGGCCATCGTTGTGGGAGTCATGCAGGGGGATAAACGCTATGACGACTGTCACTACGACGACACCAATTTTATGCCCGCAGAAACGGGAGCCGATTTCTTCGAGTTCGTAGGGTTAGAATTGATGCCTTATATTGATAGTGCTTTCCGTACGGCCAAATTCGTGATTGCCGTAGGACATGACTTTACGGCCAATTACATTAATTATTACCTTTTCAAAGACCCGCCGTTGTTCAATGGATACATTAGTTTGAGCCCGGACTTGGCTCCTATGTTGGATGATCGCCTTCCACAGCGAATTCCCAACATTCAGTCCAAACTGTTTTATTATATGGCTACGGGAACGGACGATATTAAGGACTTGATGGAAATAACCGAAGACCTTAACAAGAAGCTAAGCCCGTTAAAGTCCGAAACTTTCTCCTATTACTACGATAACTTCGAAGGTGCTACGCACTATTCTTTGGTAGCGCGCGCCATTCCATCGGCCATGGAGAAGATATTTTCGGTATACCGCCCTATTTCAAAACAAGAGTACAAAGATGTTTTACTGAAAACGGAGATGCCCATTCACCAGTATCTCGTTGATAAGTACAAAACCATAGAAGATCTTTTTGGGCTTACCAATCCCATTCGTGTGAACGATTATTTAGCAACGGCACGTGCGAGCGAAAAGCGAAAGCAGTGGGAATCATTAAAAGAAATTGCCATCATGGCCAAACAACAATATCCCGATACCAATTTGGGAGACTATTATTTGGGTCGCTATTATGAAGAAGTGGGCGAACCCAAAAAGGCCATGCGTATCTTCCAGGGAGCTTTCGACAAGGAAGAAGTAGACTTTATCACCACAGACCTTATGCTGGACAAAGCGGATAAAATAAAAGAGGATTTCGGGTACTAACCGCTTATCCCTTTCCAAAAAAAAGCCCTCTACTGTAACAGTGAGGGCTTTTTAATTGGGTTAGTTGTTGAAATGAAAATTAGGATTTGGTTTTGGCTTCCTCGTTTCGGAAGTATTCGATATACGTAACAATCTCTTGGGTTCTTCGCAAGTAGTCCTCGAAAATATCGGGACGGTGAACATTGGGTTTCCCTTCGCTTAAATCCGTAATGGCCGGATCGAAGAAAGCATAGGTGTAAAAGGAAGCTACCACCACCTCATCGGTTGGGAAAGCTTTGTCATAAGCATAAATATAACGCACGACATCTTCCTTGTGGTCCGGATATAAATTCAGCATTTGCCAAAAGGCTTTTTGCATTTCGAACCTTGCCAAGCTCTGTTGTACATCTGCGAACGAATAGTTTTCTTTATACACGTTTTCGCGGTATGAAACATCTTTAATCAATTTCTGCGCTTCCTCACTAAAGATCATTTGGTTTCCTTCAATCTTCACGCCTGGGGTTTTTATTTCCTCGAACCAAACGCTTAAGGCTTCTTCACTTTTTTGAATCTGCGTTAACTGCTCTTGACTTAAGTAAAAAGTATCTTGCTCTTGTCCCCATCCTAGGGTTACCATTAGTAGGCATAGACCTAACCATAATTTATTCCTTACCTGCATAATCTTCAATTTGAGTTGTTGTATTGAGTTTTTCTGAAATTTCTTCGATTCTCTCCTCCAGTGTTTTCAATTTTGAATCCAAGGAGTTTTGCTGTGAGGCTATCTGCTGAAGGGCTTTCGCAAAGTCACCATTGTGAATCCCCACTACAGTATTTACCATCTTGGGGCCAGGGTTCTCATTTTCCTCCCAAGCGCGCCCTACGGCATATCGGAAGTCTTCGGTCTTCATATTCTCTGGGGCAATGGCCCTTCCGTATCCTGAAAAGTCAGGATTGGCAACAATATAATCCCCTTTATGCGCGGGTCCGATCACCTTCACAGGTACTTGACCGATAAAAGCCACCGCATTACCTAAATGCTTCTTTTCATGCGTAGGATCGTTCCCCAAAACAATGGGGCGATGCGATACTACCATCAATTGTTCGAAGTGGGTAAGGTCCTTGGATATTTTACCGCCTCTTACACCAACAATATCACCCGGTGTTACGTATTCACTCGGTGAAAAGCGCTCCAACCACTCGGCATAATCCCCGTTACCCGAAGTGTACTCCACACCCATTTTGTTGAATTTATTGATAAGGTCTACCATCGTGGCCCCTCCCCGCACTATCGATTTCAATAAATCGATGTTAATGAATCGGGAAGCGACATTGATCGCGTAAACATCATCCAAGATCGTACTATCGGCAAAGTCGGCTATAGACATGGCACGAATGGCTCCTGTCTTTCTCTGATCCCTATCCTGAAAGGTCATGTACTCGTTTTCCCTAGAAAGTGAATTTTGGAAAGGTACGGTTGGGATGCTCGGAATTCCCACATCTGGCAATCCAGCTTCGCTTAAAGTTGGTAATGCTGGAAGAAAATTATTGAAAGTAGGCGCTACATTCACCTGTGGTACCTGCAAAGCCGGAAATGCAATTTTTGGAATGGTTGGCACGCATACATTCACTGGAGGAATACATACCCGAATACAACCCGCAAATGGAAAACATACACTATAACAGTATTGCCCTGAACAAATGGGAGATAGCCCATTGAAGAACACGATTTCATTTTCGAAACCAGGAACGGCAAAAGAAGGCATGGTAACCGAAGGTACATTCTTTGGGAAATTAAGTTGCGCTTGTACTTCTTGAAAGACCAAATTGTTGATATTCCCAATAGAAGCGGCTCTTAAGGCCAAAGGACTCAGTCCCACAATCTCTCCCATGGTGAATGGTCCTGGATTCAGGAATTTGGTTTTCACCGTATTCAGTGCGGTAACATACAAAGGATCCGTAGGCGGTGTATTGTTCACTGGATCATTACTAATGAGCGTCTGATCGATTTTCAGAATACTACTCCCCGTCCATCTACCATGATCACGACCCAGTTTAATGAGGATTCCTCCTCCATCTCCTTGGTCGGCATTGGACAAGATTCCCAAATAGTTGGGGTTATCATCGATGACTGAAATTCCGCCAGTGGTAAGGCTCGTTAAGTTAGCGCCTCCCGTTACCGTAAGGTCGTTGTTTACGGTAGTTGCGTTGGCAATGGTAAATACGTTGTTGAGATTCACGGCGCCCGCCACGTTTAGGGTGCCGCTCAATCGCGTCTCTGCAACATTGTTCACATTAAGCGCGTTGAGTTCGGTCATTCCTTCCACCCCTAATCTTCCCGAAAGAAAGGTAGGGCTCCCATTGGTTACATCAAGATTGGATTGTACCGAGGTAATTCCATCTACCGTTAAGCTTCCTGTAAGTGCAGTGGCGCTTCCATTGGTAACGTCCAGTGAATTATTGATAACGGTTGCTTCGTCTACCACCAAGGTACCGCTCCAATAGGAGGGAGATTGAGCGGTAACCTGAAACATATTGTTTATGGTGGTACTACCGTCTACCTCGAGCGCTCCCGTGAACGCAGATGCTTCGGTATTGGTTACCGTAAGGTCATCGTTGAGGGTCGTTTGATTCAATACATCTAGGATTCCTCCCAAACTAGTATTCCCTTCTACATCTAAATCTCCGGACAAGGTGACTGCGGCGCCATTAAGAACATTGAGCTCATCATTAAAATTGGCAATTCCGGTTACCGTCATGTCATCTCCAAATAGGATTTCTCCGTTTACATTCAAGGGTCCTGAAAGGAAGGTTGGACTGCCATTAAGCACCAAAAGCCGCCCATTGAGTTGCGTAGCTAAGCCTACCGTAAGTCCTCCCGTTAATAGGGTTTCACTGGCATTGTTTACGCGTAAAAAGTTATTTAGATCTGTGGTTCCAAGGACCAATAGTTCACTGGCTAAAGCCGTTTGTCCCTCCACATTGAGAGTACCACTTAAAGTCGTTGGACTTCCATTGTTAACCGAAAGGGAGGTATTAAGGTTTGTATCCCCTTCGACGGTGACATCTTGTTGAAGCACCGTATCCCCGCCGATTGACATATCGCCAGAAACATTCACGTTGCTCCCATTGTTTACAAGAACATTCGAATTGAAATTGCTTTCCCCATCTACCGTAAGTGTCCCCGACAAATATGTGGGCCGTTGGTTGTCCACTCGTAAATCATCGTTTAAACTCGTAGCTCCATCCACATCGAGGGTTCTTCTTAGAACAGTAGCGTCTTCTACCGTTAACGTGCTATTCAGTTGTGTGGCCTCGCTCACAATAAGACGGTCTCCCAGACGGGTAGCGCCTTCAACATCCAATGTACTTTTCAATCGTGTAAGGCCATTTACTTCCAAGGTATTATTTAATTGGGTTGAATCTGCCACGGTTAGTCGACTGCGCAATTGGGTGGCTCCATCCACTTCCAAAGTCCCTGTAAAAAGTGTTCGTTGTTGGTTGTTTACATCTAAGGAGTTATTCAATTGAGTGGCACCTGTGACTTGTAGAATTCCTGTTAGCTCCGAAGAGCTCTCGTTATTCACATCTAACGAACTATTCAAATTCGTAATTCCGTCCACCACTAAATTCCCTCCAAATAGCACATCTCCTTCAGCTCTTAATGTGCCCGTGGCGGTAATGTCCCTGTGAAAGGCATAGGGAACAAATGTCAATGTCTGTTCATTGAGGTCATTGAATCGATCCCCGAGGTTAATTTCTACCCTCAAGTTTTTAGGAGCGCCATTCCAAAAAATGTCGGTAAACGCATTCTGGCTTATCTGTTCTCCTTGCCCTATGACCAAATTTATGATCCCGTGCGCATCGGTTTGCGTACTGTGCTGTTCACGATAGTCTACTTCGCCATTGCTATTTGTAATGGTGAATCGCAAGGTAACCGCTGCATTGGGTAAAATATTCCCACTAGCATTTACCCCAGGTAATTCCTGAATATTGGGGTCTAGAATAACAGCCTGATAAGTGAGTCCGTCCGTCTGTGCGTACAATCCAGCCCCAAGCAGAAAAATCAATATGTGTAAGAGACGTTTCATGGTTTTGGATTTAGTGATTGTTTTCCAATAGTTCTTCGGCCTTTTGATCCAAGGCATTTACTTTGGCTTCTATGGCTTTAAATTGTGCTTCGTAGGCTTTCTGTTTTTGTTGAAGTTTCTGTACTACGCTTACCCAATCCCCATTATGAACCCCAACTACTGTATTTACCATTTTGGGACCTTCGTTCTGGTTTTCTTCCCAAGATCTTCCTACAGCCAAGACAAAATCTTCGGCTTGCATCTCCTCTTGGGATTTCGCAACACCATACCCTCGAACGGTAGTATCTGCTACGATATAATCTCCCGTTTCCACAGGTCCCATGACCTTAACGGGTACTTGCCCCATAAAAGCCACGTTGTTACCCAAATGGGTTCGCTCGGGATCGGGGGTGTTTCCTAAAATGATTGGACGGTGCGAAACCACCATGATCTGTTCTACATTTTCCAAATCTTTGGTAATAAATCCGCCTTTCACGGCTACAATATCACCTGCTGTAATGTATTCTTCGGCATTCGATCTGGGCAACCATTCCGCGTAATCCCCATTACCCGAAGTGTACTCTACCCCAATATGATTGAACTTTTCGATAAGATTGGTCATCTCTACCGATCCGGCCACTACTTTATCCAATAGGTCCACTCCAATGAACTTGGAGATCACATTCATTAAATACACTGGATTACAAATCGTCTCATTGGCAAAATCCTGTAAGGATTGTGCTCGGATGCTTCCTGTTACCCGTCCATCTTTGTCTTGGAAGGAAACGTATTCGTTGTTTTTGTTCAGGGAACCTGCAATGGCCTGGGTAGGAATGGTGGGAAAGTCAATTCCTGGTAATCCCCCCGTATTATCTCCCGTAAGGGGTAAGGAAGGGATAAAATTGCCAATAGGACTGTTCAACACCTGGCTCGGAATACTCACCGAAGGCACCTGCCATCCAGGAATAGTCACATTTACAAAAGGAATGGTCACCCCTGGAAACGGTGGTGGCGGTGTTGGTGTCTGAGTCAAGGTGGTGAAAGGGAAATTCACTCCAGGTAAATTCTTGGGAAGTCCCAAACTGGAATTCATTTGCTGAAACACAAATTCATTAATCGAAAGAATACCGCCCGATCGCAGCCCCCCTGGGGCTAAGTTGATCATATCGGAAACCGAAAAGGTTCCGGGGGATTGAAACTGGGTCTTTATAATATTTATGGCACTCTGATAGGTAGGATCAATCGGCGGAATCCCAGCATCGGGATCACCAATTAACGGATTTACAATCTGAAGGATTTGAGTTCCGTCCCAAGCACCGTGGTTTTTCCCCAAACGAATCGCAATACCATCTCCATCTCCTGTGTTTGTATTTTCGAAAGTAGCCACAAAAGCTGGATTATCTCCAGAAATATTGATGCTTTGGGTATTGAGGCTTCCCAAGAACGTATTCCCCGTTACAGTTAAATCGTTATTTATGGTAGTCGCTCCAGCTACCGTCAAAGTGTTGTCCAAAGTAGTGGCACCCGTAACATTGAGAATCCCACTTAAATTAGTATCACTTCCATTGAGCACCGTAAGATTGCTATTCAAATTGGTATCCTCATCTACGGTAAGCGTTCCTGTTAATTTGGTTTCCGAACCATTTAAGACAGAAAGCGAATTATTAATGGTAGTAGCTCCATCGACATCCAAGGTTCCCGTAAGTGTTGTAGGAGACGCATTGGTCACATCCAAACTACTATTCAATGTAGTAGCCTCATCTACCGTAAGTGTTCCCGAAAGGTACGTTGGGCTCTGATTGGTCACATCCAACGAATTGTTCAAAGTGGTTTCGCCATCTACCTCCAAGGTTCCTGTTAAATACGTATCACTAGCATTCGCAACCGTTAATCCTTGGTTCAATGTAGTCGCTCCATCGACAATTAAAGTACCATCCATATCAGTATCTCCAGCTACATTCAATTCACCCGACAAATTGGTTGGCGCCCCATTATTCACAAAAACAAAACTGTTCAGATTGGTTACTCCATTTACCGTAAGGTTGTTATTAAGGTTCATGGCTCCTTCTACATCCAGGGTACCCGTTAATAGCGTTGGACTTCCATTGTTCACCGAAAGGCTGCTGTTGAGTTCCGTACCCAAATCGACGGTTAAACTTCCCGAAAGATTGGTTGGGCTTTGATTGTTCACATTAAGCTCATTTTCCAAGTTCGTGGGGCCATCTACGGTAAGGGAGCTTCCCAAGGTGGTTGCATTGGCTACATTCAAGGTCCCACTTAAGTTGGTGGGGCTATTGTTATTTACATTTAGAAGTCCATTTAAATTGGTATCCCCATCAACGGTGAGGTCATCCTCAAAGAGAGTAGACCCTTGCACCACTAAATCCCCTGAAACATTCAAGGAACTGTTATTGTTTATAGAAACATTGTCATTCAGATTGGTAACCCCATCTACCGTTAAGGTTCCCGTTAATCGCGTCGGACTTTGATTGGTTACATCCAGGGTATTGTTTAAGGTAGTGGCTCCATCCACTTCTAACGTGCTATTCAATTGGGTAGCATCGATTACGGTTAAGGTGCTGTTTAACTGCGTGGCTCCGTCTACTTCCAATGTACTATTCAGATTGGTAACACCATCTACTCCCAAGGTGCTATTCAATTCGGTAGCTCCTTCTACCCTTAGGTTATCATTCAACACGGTAAAACCATCAACTTCCAAGGTACTTCTCAGTTGGGTCTCTAAATCCACCAGTAAAATTCCCGTGAGATGCGTAGGACTTTCGTCGGTCACATCGAGGGTGCTGTTAAGATTGGTGGCACCGTCTACCGTAAGGGATCCCGATAATAAGGTTGGGCTCTCATTGTTGACCAAAAGGCGATCGTTTAAATCGGTAGTGCCTTCTACGACCAGATTGCCCCCTAAAATGACATTACCATCTACATCCATGTTTCCTGTCGCGATGATATCACGATGAAACGCATAAGGGATGAAGGTAAGTGACTGGTTGCTTAAATCGGTAAAGCGACCATTGAACTGAATCTCCACTTTTAAATCCTTTCGTGTTCCATCCCAGAAAATCTCAGTGAACAGATCGGTTCCTTGGGGTTGTCCTTGACCGATAATGACGTTTACCATTCCATAAGCGTCGGTTCGTGTATTCTGAATTTCGGAATAATCCCTATTCCCTGCTGCATTAAAAATGGTAAAACGCAATGTTACATCCGTATTGGGGAGAATATTCCCCGTAGCATTGTTCCCAGGCAATTCCTGCACATTGGGATCTATGATCATGGCTTGATAATGCAATCCATCGGTTTGAGCATAGGTTGCTACAGAAATGATGGCTATAAACAATAGAAGTAGTAACTTTTTCATGACTTCTAGTTTTGGGTTTCATTAGTGGTTCCTTCTACCGGAAATTCTTCTTGCTTTCTACAGGGGATATCGACCATAACACCTATTCCGAAGGAATGGACGTTGATTCTCAATTCTGTATTGGCAGAGTTGTTTTCGTCGTCCAATACCAATCCAGATCCGTACAGGTATTGGGCATAGATTTTTGCTTTTTCGGAAATATCGAAGCGAACTCCCCCTCCGCTCCGTAAAAACATTGCTACATCGTTAAACTCTTCAACATCCTTTACGTTAAAAACCTGACCATTTAAAGTCTGTACGCCATCTACCATTACCTCTGCATTGAAAGTGGCGATGAGATAAAAGGATACATCTTCGGTAATGGTAAAATCATAATCCAACCCAAGGTTAACACTCAGGTAGTCGATATCCCATTCAAAGAAATTACCGAGCACGTCATCGCTTCCTATAGCTCCATAGCTTTGATAGGCAAGGCCCGAGGTCAAGGACAAACTCTTGTACAGTTTATGTTTGTACCCAGCACTTACGTAGCTTTTGGTTTTGGATTGAAGGTTCTCTAATTCCTCTCCACTATCGTTTTTGAATTTGAAGTGCGAGGTATTCCTTCCAGCTTCTACAAATACTTGTTGTGCATAGCTGAAGGATCCGATGCATATAAAGACTAGGAGTAGTAGTTTTTTCATATCGATCGTTAGTTTTTTAATAGATTGGCCTTAAGTTGTTTGTTTTCTGAAGAGACCAAAAGCACATAGGCGGCTTTGGAAAGGAAGTCCAATTGCACTTCTATTTCTCCTGCGGGCTCATACGCTTTGTCATACACCAACCGCCCTTGCATATCGTATAATACTACCGATAATGGCCCGCTGATTTCTTCATTGAATTTTATCCGTACGGAACTTTCGAACGGATTGGGATATACCACCGCATCGAGATCGGTGTCCTCCTCAATGATACCTCGAACCCTGATCGGTGGTTGAATAAATCCCTGTCTCGCTGTAATACTTTCTGTGGCATAGGTACCAATAACACTTTGCTGCCCTATGGTTTGTTGTACTGTATATTCCTGCTCTCCCACAGCGACCGTTTCCGATCCACCTGCTGAACTTACCGTCGTACGAATCACTTGTTGGGAAGTTGCCGTTAGGCTTCCAAGGAGGAAAAAGACAATGATATAGCGTGTTTTCATAATCCTTATTCTTTAATGAGTTGCTGAATCCAAATCCCATTAACCGTAGTTACCTTCACGATGTACTGAGCCGAAGGCAATAGGGAAACATCCATGGAGATTTCGGTACTGGAAAGTCCTTCTTCCTTTTCCATAAGCACTCTGCCCAATAGATCGTAAATGGTTATTTTTTCAATCTGAACCGTGCCCGAATGTCTTAGGTAGATCTCTCCTGAAGTTGGGTTGGGAACCAATGTGCCCGAAAATGGATTTCCTGCTTCTTCTACCCCAAGCACCTCATCTACGATCAACTGGAAATTGCAACTTTCACTATTTCCGCTGTCGTCTTCGGCAGTGATGGAAACGGTATAGGTTCCCTCTGTTAATTGAGTGCCTGGTGTAGGGTTTTGGGAAACGATCGTAATAGGATCGGTACAGTTATCGTCTGCCGTTGCCAATCCTAAGGCAAAGTAATCCGGTACTGTAAATTGAGTTCCTATAAGGATTACTTCTGTCTGATTGGAGGGACAGAAAACCGTTGGATCGGTAGTATCCGTTATGGTAACGACGGCCAGACAACTAGCTGTATTTCCATAAATATCCGTTGCTGTGAGAGTAACATTATTAGGCCCTAGATCATCGCAATCGAAGGTATTCGTATCTATGGTTACCGAAGATAAGCCACAGGCATCCGTAGTACCTCCATCGATATCGGCTACTGTTATAAAGGCACTTCCCGAAGTATCCAATGAAATTGTGATATCCTGGCAGATAACCGCTGGTGGTACGTTATCCTCAACCGTGACTATGGCACTGCAATTGTCTACATTACCACTCGTATCCAAAACCGTAAGCAATATCGTATTGGATCCTACATTGGTACAATTGAAAAGGGTATTACTAGCCGATATACTTGCAATGCCACAGGCATCCGTGCTTCCACCATCAATATCGGCTGCCGAGATAAACGCATTTCCGCTGGCATCCAATTGTACGGTAATATTTTGACAAACGGCTTCAGGATCGGTATCATCTTCTATTGTTACAATGGCGGTACAAGTATCCGTATTTCCACTGGTATCGGTCACTGTTAGGGTTACCGCATTGGCTCCAAGGTTGGAACAATCAAAAGTATTTGGAGAAACGCTTAGGGAAGCGATTCCACAGAAGTCCGAACTACCGGCATCGATCTGTGAAGGATCGAGTGTTGCATTTCCATTAGCATCTAAAGGAAGAGTGATATTTTGGCAAACAGCCGTTGGGTTTATATCGTCCAGCACAGTTACCATAGCGGTACAACTGGCTGTATTTCCATTGACATCCATCACCGAAAGGGTGATAGTATTCGTCCCCACATCGGCGCAGCTAAAACTGCTTATGTCCAAACTGGAAGATGCAATTCCACAATTATCTGAACTGCCTGCATCCACATCACTTGGCAGAATGCTTGCATTTCCCGAAGCATCCAATATAACGGTAATGTCTTGGCAATTCACAGTGGGTGGAAGTGTGTCTTCTACCGTAACCACAGCTGTACACTGGGTGGTCAACCCACTGGCATTCATTACCGTTAATACCACACTGTTGGGCCCAATATTGGAACAATCGAAAGAGGCAATATCAATACTTGTCGTAGCTGTACCACAGGAAACGGTACTTCCTCCATCTACATCCGCAGCAGTAACGGAAGCCATTCCATTGGTATCTAATTGTATGGTTATGTCTTGGCAATTCGCTACTGGAGCGGTGGTATCTACAACAGTTACATTGGCAGTGGCCGTATCGGTATTTCCAGAATCATCGGTCACCGTTAAGGTCACGCTTACGGGACTTCCTGTATCCGAGCAAGTAAATGTATCCGGGGAAACGGATAACGAGACAATCGTACAATTATCGGTAGAACCGTTATCGATATCACTACCGGAGATAAATGCTTGCCCGCTGGTATTCAATACTACTGAAATATCACTAGCCATAGCCGTTGGATTCATAGCATCTTCAACCGTTACCTGTGCGGTACATGTTGCGATATTTCCATTGGTATCGGTTACCGTAAGTACTACATCATTTACCCCAATATCAGAACAGCTGAAACTTGTGATGTCCGCGACTACCGATGCAATTCCACAGGCATCGTTACTTCCATTATCCAATTGTGAAGCGGTAATGGTAGCATTTCCACTGGCATCCAATTGTACTGTGATATCTTGGCAAATCGCATTGGGATCTGTTGTGTCTTGAACGGTTACTTGAGCGGTGCAGGTAGACGTATTTCCATAGGGATCGGTAAGGGTTAACACCACATTGTTTACACCGATGTTGGAGCAATCGAAGGTAGAAACGTCAATACTTTGAACATCGATTCCACACGGGTCCTCGCTGGCTCCGAGAATATCGGCTGGCGTAATCGTAGCCATACCGTTGGCATCTAAAGTGACTGTAATATTTGCACATAGATTTTGAGGTGCTGTGGTATCCTGAAGGGTCACAAAAGCTGTTTGACTGGTTTCATTGCCAAATACATCGATGGCCGTTACCACTACGGGATTCGGATTACTAACAATATCGCTACAGTTGAATTGACTGGGTTCTACACGATAGCGGAGTACTTGACCTCCATTGCAATTGTCTACTGCTTCTGCCGTATATAATTCGCTAGCTTCCACAAAGGCATTTCCCATTGCATCCAGTGTCTTGGTGATGTTCATGACCAAGAAGGTAGGTACCACATTGTCCACTACTGTGACATTGGCAATACAACTATCGGTATTTCCGTTACCATCGTCTATGGTTAAAGTAACTTGAAGGGGGCTTTGCACTCCAAAGGGGGTAAATGTATAGGTGTTTATGGGAAATCCGGTTCCACTAATCGGTGGTACGGGCGGTGGTGGCGGTGCAGGATTGGTTAAGAATGTTCCCAGTGCTCCTGGACTACTGTAGGCCCACGTAGCATCGTCGAAATCGAAAACGCCTCCGTTTTGTTCGGTATTATCAATACGATACGCCCATCCATTGGTATAGGCCCAACGATCCAATCGGCCCAATTCTACGCCTAGTTGAATTTCGACCGCATTAATATCTCCAAACGTATCTACTGCAGTTCCATTATAGAAGAGGCTCACTACATCATTTCCATCTATATCTGCAGCGGTACTGGCTACATAGTCTGCCGAAATCCCAAAGAAATTGGTAAATACCGTATTATCTTGTGCAATGGTGATATGGGTTCCTGCAGGAATGACCGAACCGTTATTGGGAAAGGTAAATTCTTGAGTCACTACCCCTTCGGCCGGATTGGCCGATCCCAAACCATATAGATCCAAATCGCCAACGGGAACGTCTTTTATGGCATACAATTCTATAGCCCTTGGTCTCCCTGTAGTCGCCGTGTCACCTATAACTCCAGTAAGAATAAGTTCACGGGTGGGTAATGGATTCAACACATCGTCACAATCGAAAGTAGTTTGGCTTGCACTGAATGAAAGCGTGCCACACGAACTATATCCGGTAGAAGGATTGCCAGGGTCATCCAAATCCTGTGCTACGATTGAAACTGATCCCGATGCATCTAGAGTTAGGGTGATATCCTGGCAATTAGCTTGTACCGGCTCTGTCATTTCTTGAATCGTAATGTTCGCCATGCAATTGGAAGCATTACCAAAACTATCGGTTACCGTAAGGGTGACCATTTCGGACCCTACATCGGCACAAGTAAAGTTGGTTTTGGAAAGGGAGAAAAACACAGCTCCACAATTGTCGGACGATCCATTATCTACTTGACTGGTTAGTAATGTCGCATTCCCTGTACCATCCAACGTTAGGGTCACGGGTTGGCAAATCGCAGTAGGCGCAAGCAAATCGGCAACGGTCACAGTGGCCATACATGTATCGGTATTGCCTCCCCCATCCGTTGCAGTGAGGGTTACCGTATTAGGGCCTGCTTCTATGCAGGTAAACGTATCTATATCTATGGATAGGGTCACCGGGCCTTCGGCATCAAAGGATCCTCCGTCTACATCGCTCGCCATTATGGTAACCGAGCCCGTGGCATCTAACAAAGCAGTAAAGTTTGTACAAACGGCCGTAGGCGGGTTGGTATCCTGACCAAAAGTCAAGAAACTGGTAAGAAAAAAGACTAGGGGTATGACCTTTTTCATGGTTGAGAATTTAGCTACGGTAAAAGTAGCCGCTAAACCAACGCAAGAAAATACGTACGACTAGTCAAAAAATACGTAGGGGTACGTAGTTAGAGGGAAAGAATAATCTCCCTGTTTTCTGAAGTCCAAACAGATAGGGAGTCTACATTTTTAGGAAGATCCAACTTTGCTATGATATTGGCGCGGTGTTTTTGGACGGTCCTATGGGAAATACTCAATAGGTCACTAATCTCCTTGCTTGTTTTCTCCTGGGCGATGAGTCGAACAATTGTTCTTTCTGAAGGAGATAAGTACTTTATTTTTTCCAGTTGGGGACTAATTTCTTTATTGAAAATATCATCGAACGCACTACTGAAATAGCTTTTCCCGTTAGCCACAGCCAAAACACAAGCCTCTATTTCAGAAAAAGGTTCGTCTTTCAATAAATACCCAGAAATATCCAATTTTTTGGCTTTAAGTACAAAGGCTTTTTCCTTGTGGGAAGTAAGGATGATGAACCGAGTGGAAACCCCTTTTTCCTTGCATTTTTTTATCACTTCGAAACCCGACAACAGGGGCATTTCAATATCCAAAATGGCTATGGTGGGATCATCCTTTACAATACTATCCAGTGCCTGTGCTCCATTTAGGGCACCTTCCAATACCGGAAAACCCGATTCCTTTAATTGATCGGAAAGCCCCTTCAACAACATAGGGTGATCATCGGCCGGTAATATGGTTATGTCCTGTTTGTTCATGAAATGGGTATTTCGGCTACAACTTCGGTGCCTCCTCCTGTTTTACTGTTTATCTGCAAGGTTCCCTTCAGTATCCTTATCCTTTCCGAAAGGGTCTTCAATCCTAAACTATTGTTTTTCATTTCCTCGGTTACCGTAAATCCTTTGCCATCATCCTTAATCCTAACCCATACTTTTTTCCCCTGATCCTTCACCATGACCACCAAAGAGGTAGCTTCTGCATGTTTAAGTATGTTGGAAATGTTTTCCTGAATAAATCTATAAAAATTTAGGCTATCCTCTTCAGAAAAATAACGATCTATGTCATCAATTTCCGAAGTACAAAATAACTCGGTTTGTTCGTCCAAATCATATAGCAATTGCTCGATACTCTCAGAAAGGCCCAATTGCTTTAGTACTGCTGGATACAGTCCGCGGGAAATACTTCGAATTTCTTCCAACGCGCTATGTGTCATATTCGAAATTTCATCTTGGGAAAGATCCTGCGCCCTACGTTTAATAAGTGTTAGCTGTTGCCCTACACTATCGTGCAGTTCCTTGGCGATACGGGTACGCTCATTTTCTTGTGAAAGCAACAGTCCTTCAGAAAAATCTTCTTGCAACCTTCTCTTGTCCTGGGACTGTTTCAGAAAATAGAACGCCAAACCTATACCGCCCACGGTGATGAGCAAATAAAACCACCAGGTTTTGTAAAAGAAGTTTTTGGAGTTGATGGAAAGCACCAACGATTCCCCCATCTTCTTCCCCGAGTAATTAAGGGCCTCTATCTCCAAGCGATAGGTGCCTGCTCCCAAATTGGGAAAACGTATAGACTGTTCTTGTTTTAGATCAACCCAATCCTGATCGTCCATGCGATAGCGGAAGGAATGATCTCTGTTTTCCACATTATGGGTCAAAGCAAAATCTACCTGCAGCTCTTTGTATTCTGTGGGAAGGACAATTTGGGACTGTTCATCTAAATATTCACGATCCAAACGATCTATAATTTTACGCTGTTCCTTGTCGTAATTTCTCACTTTCAACAATCGAAGTTCGGAATGGGAAACGTCCGGTTTTAGTTCGGATGGCTTAAAGTAATTGAGCCCTGCAATACAGCCTACCAAAAAACCATCGCCTGTATCCAGAGCACTGTATCGATTGGCTTCTTTATTACTCAATCCGTCATTTTCGGAAAAGCGCACTTTAGATTTGTCGTTCATATTATAGGCTACAATACCATTAAAGGTGTTGATCCACCAAGTATCACCTTCAAAAAGAACAGTGGCGATTCCTGCCTTGAGATCATCCTTATACAGCGTATTGAAGGTTTCCGATTGTAAATTGAAAGCCACTAAATGACCGGCTCGGGTTCCCAACAGGTAGCCATAATCCGGGTGATAATCCATCATTAAAATATAGGGATCCTCAAGTTGGGTAGTATCATTTAATAACTTCGCTTTTTTGGTTTGGAGATCATAGATGAGCACTCCATTGCTTGTTCCAACAACTACGGATCCTTCATCACGAAACTCAAGATCGAACATCTTCAAAGTATCCGTTAACACTAGTTTATTATGTTTGGTGGTGTTCTTATTGAACTCCATTAAGTGATATCCGTTGGTAGCATAAATGAAAGTAGAATCGGTGGGAGCCACCATACTGTTCACTGGATAATGACGATAAGAAATGGTTTCTCCATTTTGTGCATTTACTTTCAAAATATTTCCAAAACTGGTGCTCCAAATAAAGTCGCCTTCTTGCATCATTGTTCTGGAAGATGTTGGGGAAAAGACCCTATCGTTTTCCCTGAGGATGAATGGCTCTGTTGTTCCTGAATTCAAATCCAAAACGAACCAACCTTTGCTTTCTGTAGCCACCATATACTTGTCTTCTCCCAAAGAAGCTAGGGTTCTTAATTGTTTATCGGGCAGAAAGGTTTTAATTTTTTGTTCGCGAAATTTGAAGTAATGCAGTTCGCCCCAATTAGAAGTCACCCACACATCTTTGGTCAGGTCATTGGAAATCAGTTCTACCGAACTCGTATTTTCAAAGGCATCACTTTCGAATAGTTGGACAAATCCGTCTTTTCCCTTTGCATAGAACTTAAGCGGACCCTTGTTTTTATTGGCAATGATATGATTCCCCGAGGGATCGTTATATGCTTTCAATACTTCTGAAGGCAGATGGAACCCATCCCCTTCAACCGGAACTATATCCTTATCTGAATCTAAAACTTCATGTAATTGTTCCCTTCCATTTACAAAAGCATATTTTTTTTCGTTGGCTTCGAATATTTCGTCCAACCAAAATTTGTCAACTGTCGAATCACGGTCTCGCAAAAAGGTATCTTCAGAAAATCGTTTTAGCACATTGCCTTTCCAATCCAAAAACACAATCGCGAAATTGTCATCACCTATGATGAGCTGGTCTTCATAAGGAATGAATCTAGTGGATTCATCTAAGCGGAACTTGTTTTCTTTACTGGTAAAACTGAATAAAGGGGTGAGCGTTACGTCCTCATTGAGGATATTGAGGGTGATCTCCCTATGCAACTGCGTTAGTATGTAATCCTTATCCTTATAACGAAATACCTTCGATATGGCCACATCGAAGGTATTGGAACTGGGAAGTACTACCTGGATAAATTGTGTCGTGTAAGGATTGAATAGGAAAAGAGCATCTCCCTCAGGGGTTCGAGTACTTACATAGAACTGCCCGTCATCTCTTTTGTACAACTCATGCACACTAAGAATCCTAGGATCCCCTTCCGGAAAGGGAATTTGATGAAAGGAAACCCCGTTAAAACGATGTAGGGATATTTTCTCATCGCTCAATATAATATCCCGAACTTCAAGTTGCGCTCCCCCTAGCCACAGAAATCCGTCATCATCGAACGCTACGGTATGGATTACATCCAAATCCAATCCGTCCTGTTTCGTAAAGGTTTTGTGAATTACGTTCCCCGATTGCGCCAAGGCACTACTAGCTAGGAAATAAAAAAAGAAGGGGAGTATTTTTTTTACCACGATCATAAATATATCTATTTTAGCTGAAACCATTATGGCCAAAACCAAGACTACTTTTTTCTGCCAAAATTGTGGCGCTCAATTCTCTAAATGGCAAGGGCAATGTACCTCTTGTAAGGAGTGGAACACCATTGCCGAAGAAGTGGTTCAGAAAACCCAAAAAACAGGTTGGGATGCCACTTCAGAACCCCCCAGTAAACGGGTGGCGAAACCTGTTCGCATTTCCGAAATTGATACCACGGTAGAAGCGCGCCTCAATACTCGAAATCAAGAATTGAATCGTGTGTTGGGTGGTGGCTTGGTGCCCGGTTCGCTTACGCTTTTGGGCGGGGAACCTGGCATTGGAAAAAGTACTTTGATGCTTCAAGTGGCATTGCAGTTACCCTATAAAACCCTGTATGTTTCTGGGGAGGAAAGTGCACAACAAATAAAGATGCGTGCGGAACGCATTCATCCCAATTCGGAACATTGTTTTATTCTTACCGAAACCAATACCCAAAACATTTTCAGGAATATCGGGGAAATGCAACCGGATATTTTGGTGATCGACTCCATACAAACCCTGCAAACCAATCATATTGAAAGCAGTGCCGGAAGTGTATCCCAAATTCGGGAATGCACAGCGGAGCTCATAAAATTTGCCAAGGAAACAGCCACACCGGTAATCCTTATTGGACATATTACCAAAGATGGGCATATCGCTGGGCCTAAGATTTTGGAACATATGGTAGATACTGTGTTGCAGTTTGAAGGAGATCGCAATCATGTGTACCGTATTCTACGCGCCCATAAAAACCGTTTTGGAAGCACCCACGAATTGGGCATTTACGAAATGCAGGGAAGCGGCCTTAGGGAAGTCCCCAATCCCAGTGAAATTCTCATTTCGAAAAATGAAGAAGACCTCAGCGGTACCGCCATCGCTGCCACTTTGGAAGGCATGCGCCCATTGATGATCGAAATCCAAGCATTGGTGAGTACAGCGGTATACGGAACTCCTCAACGGAGCACTACGGGATACAACGTGAAACGATTGAATATGCTACTGGCCGTTCTCGAAAAACGCGCCGGATTTAAGCTGGGCGCTAAGGATGTCTTTTTGAATGTTACGGGCGGCATCTCGGTTGACGATCCAGCGATCGATTTGGCCGTAGTTGCTGCGGTTCTATCTTCCAATATTGACATCGCTATCGATAAGCGTATGTGCTTTGCTGCTGAAATCGGCCTAGCGGGCGAGGTTCGGCCCGTGACACGTGTAGATCAGCGTATTTCTGAAGCCGAAAAGCTCGGTTTTGAAAGTATCATCATTTCTAAATACTGCAAACTTCCCAAAGAGAACTACGGTATCCAGGTCATAAAATTGGCCAAGGTGCATGACGTAGTTCAGCATCTATTCGGTTAGGATGTAACAGTTCCGAAAAGACTCAAGGCAACATTATTAAATCGTTTATTAGCGATTTACGTAATATTATCTATATATTTGAGTATTAGCAAATTTCAACCCATATGAGAAAGTATCTTTTTGCCCTCGTTTTTTTACTATCTGGTTCCCTACTTTGGGCTCAGGACGGTTCGTTGTTAGAGCTCTTCCAAAGTCAGATCAAGGCATTCAACACTCAGGATGTAGATGCCTTGGTGAATAATGTGAGTGAAGATTTCAAATATTTCTACATCACCAAGGACGAATTGGTCTTGGAAGTGGTGGGAAAAGAAGCCTTTAGAAACGCGATGGAACAGTACTTCGGTTCCGGTATAAAGGTCACTTCAGAAATTTCCGAATACGTAGTTCAAGGAAGTATTATCAGTTTTAAGGAAACCGTTAGTTATCTCAACAAAGAGGGCAAAAAGGTGCAATCCTCTTCCATGGGAGCCTACCAAATAAAGGATGGAAAGATTACCCGATCTTGGTATTTCATCGAGTAGTACCTTTAGTACTCTATGGTTCTTAAATGTTTCGGTAACAGATCCCGAACCCCTTCTACTTTGGTCTTGTTAAACTCCTTTTCCTGATTCATATCCAAATTGTACTGAAGACTGGCGTAGGTATAGAAAAACATTAATCTATTGTAATCGTCCAGTTCTTCATTACCCACTGCATTTAATATTTCGGTTTTAAAAACGTCCAAGTCTTTGCTTTCGGCTATGGCTCTACCTACCCTTCGTATGCTTCCGTAATAGTGATTTTTGGACGGATTGGAAGTTCTTAAAGTAATCCCCAACAATAAATCGGGAACATTGATGTCCAGTTCTTCCAATTCCTTGATGTATGTATGCCTTCTACCCCAAGCGTAACTGCCATCTGAAGCACGTCGAAAATTATCGTTCATAATATCCAAATGGGCCCTTAGGAAGATTTCCCAACTATAACTTTCGGCCGATAATTGGGCGATATCCATGGCATGATATCTCGGACTTGAATCCTGACTACAACTTCCTACTACAATTCTATTACGCTTTAATTGAAGAGCTTCTTTTTTTGAAAGTAGTCCAGCCACATATCGTTCATAGGTTTCCGAAGACATCTTGAGCTCCAAAGCCTCCTCATACGACTCCTTTAGCAGTTGATCGAAATCGGCGTTGCCCATGAGTTCTCTCTTTGCGAAGGCAAACATTTCGGTTTCATAAGCCTTCAAATCTTCCTGATAGGCCTCATATTCGCCCATATTACCATATTTCGGTTCAGGTTCTTCTTTACCAAATTTCGAGCTGATTTCCTGTATCAATTGACCCTGCTTCAGCTTTTTGCCTTTATTTGAAAAGTTAAAATAGGATTCCTTAGCCCCTTTCGGGTGAATGGTCGCCGTGGTATCTACCAAACATTCCGAGTACTGAATCATTCGGGCATATTTATAGGGCACTTTTGAAGTTGTCATTGGCCGTTCCATGTACAACAAACGGATTTTACCGCCATAGGTATCCCGCATCATCCAAGGGTTTCCTTTTCCCGGTTGGATTTCATCTTTACTTATGTAAAAGGAGTTCTCCGCGGGATAGGTGTTTAATTCGGAAATCATCTCCCCGTCATAGCCTTCATACTCGCTCAGCACCATGAGTTGTTTATCCCCAAGTTCAACCTTGTATTTTTCCAAGAAATCCGATAAGGGAATGGATGCCTTTACGTCTCGTGCGAGGTCCTTTCTATGTTTATCGGATACCTTAAGAACATAACCCGTCGTCTGTAAATTGGATTTAAAGTCTTTGGATAAATCACATACACGGAACTGCTGATTTTCCATCGCCACAATCTCTGAAAGTTTGGACATGGCTTCGGGCGAATAAATAAGTCCATTCTCGTGGGCTTCGAATTCAGTTTGAGCGTGGGTAAAGGCAAAAGAAAGACAAAAGAAAAGGATGAATAGAAATCTCATAATCAGTAGTTTTCAATAAAACTAACGATTGAATAATCCTCTTGTTACATAAAATGCGTTAAGAGTTCATTCCATTGAGGGAACCGACCTATTAATTGAGAGAATCTGTTGTTAAGGCGCAGGATTTGGCATTTCGGCATGCACTTTCTGAATGTCCCTGTAGACCTCTTCAGACAGGGATATAGTAATGCTTTCTATATTTTCTGAAAGTTGCTCCAGAGAGGTCGCTCCAATAATATTCGAAGTCACAAAGGGACGCTCATTGACAAAAGCCAAGGCCATTTGCGAAAGGGACATACCGTGCTTATTTGCAATATCCGCATACTTCTGTGTGGCAGCCAAAGAAGAATCACTACTGTATCGACTGTAGTTGGGGAACAACGTTACCCTTGCACCTTCCGGTTTCTGACCGTTCAAGTATTTCCCTGAAAGCACACCGAAAGCCAAAGGTGAATACACCAAATACCCTACGTTTTCCATTTGCAAGACTTCGGTAAGTCCTACCTCATCCCTACGTTGCAAAAGACTATACGCATTTTGAGTAGAGACCATCTTCAGTTTTCCTTTCCGATGCTCTTCCATGTATCGCATAATCCCGAAAGGCGTTTCATTGGAAAGTCCGATATGCCGAATCTTCCCTTGTTTTACATACCCTTCCAATCGGTCCAAAATTTCACCAATATTATCTTCCCACTCCGCATTTGGAACATGGCTGTAATCACGTACCCCGAATACATTCACCGCTCTCTCTGGCCAATGCAGCTGATACAGGTCAATATAATCGGTTTGCAATCGCTTCAGGCTTTTATGAAGGGCATCTTCCAAGGATTCCTTGCTGAAATCCAACTTAGGACGAATGTCTTTAAAAATTCCTCTTCCCGGCCCAGTGATTTTTGTGGCCAAGACGATCTTATCCCTGTTTCCTGTTTTGGCTAGCCAAGTCCCGATGTATTTCTCGGTCAGTCCCTGGGTCTCCATAGTGAAGGGCACTGCATACATTTCGGCAGTGTCTACAAAATTCACTCCTTTTTCTAGGGCATAATCCAATTGTTCATGGGCTTCAGCTTCCGTATTCTGACGACCAAAGGTCATCGTTCCTAAACAGATTTTGCTAACCTGAAGATCGGTGTTGGGTAGTTGCGTATATTTCATCTTGGAACCCCTCAATTAAGATCGGGGTGACATTAGAGGTTACTAAAATTTGGAACAGCAAGGTACGGATTTCAACTCATTTTTCGCGCCCCAATTTTCCCTTTAGATACTTGCGCGAAATAAAGAGTAGCACAAAAACAAGAGCAGCCCAAAAGAGGTACCAAAGAATGGTTCGCAAATCACTTTCTGGAACCTCGGCATCGCCATAGTAAACAAAGGCTGCCCAGTAATATGGAGATCTTTTGGTGTTGTCCAAACGCGTATCTTTTAAATAACCCAATTGCGCATTGCGAAGTGAAGTGCCTTTCATACGTTGTACATGTAATTCCATATAGAAATAACGCATGATTTCGGAAGTACTGTAGTCGTTTACATTCCACAAGGAGAAAAGGACATTATCTGTCCCAGTATACTGAAAAGCCCTAGCCATATTTTGAACCCCTTCTCCCCGAATCACCTTCCCTACTCCTGTTTCGCAAGCACTCAACACTACCAATTCCTTATCGAACTCATAACCATAAAATTCCTCCAAGGGAACGGTCCTGTCTACAAATTCTATAGCCGCTGGGGTCGAAAAAGTCCCTCCTTGGGCATGGGTAGAAATGTGTAAAATGGAGTGATCCAAAGACTGCTTAAAAAATGCATCAGCAGTGGCTTCTTCGTTCATGAGTAAAGTCGTCTTACTATATTTTTTGACTCCCTTGGCTTCCTCCAAAGAATACGTCAATGCTCTAGGGGTGTCACTAAACACGGGAAATACGCCCAGTACGCTCGTCTTTCCTTCGGTCTTTTCCGAAATACCATTCATATAATCACTTGCAGACAGTGCATACGAAACCTGGACCTCATTTATAAGAAAAGGCATCTTGTCGAATTGTATGGTGGATGATTCTTCCGTACAAAGGGATGCAAAAGGAACAAAGGCTAATAGGCCGTCTGGAATTACAATCAATTTTTCGTTAGAAGGAAGCTGAAGTGCGGAATAAAGTTGATGGGCAGATACCACAAATCCCGAAATGTCATTGGCAATTCGATTGGAAGTTTCAAAATAGCCTATATAATTAGTTATATATTGCAATATTACATTTACTTCCTCTTCTGACTGGGCTAAGCGTTGCCAAGTGATGCTCTGATCATCTACAACAAATTGGTAAACCGCTTGTTTTCCAAAGAAATAGCTTACAACAATCTCATCCCTTTCCTGCATAAAATCCATTACTGCCGAAACATCTATGGCTTGTATCCATTGAGTATTTGGATTCCTTTTCTTCAAGGTATCATACAACCTCCGCTGTGCTAACAATGCACTATTATAGGCTTCCTGTAATTCAAGAAAATCCTGACCGTTATACCGCCCAAGCCTACGTAACTCTTCCATTTCAGTTGTGGTTGCGGCAAGTATCTTTCTTGTTCCCTTTATCTGTTCCGCCAATGTATCGTTCTCCTGCAAAAGCGACTCCTGCAGATACCTTGCTTCCTGCAACACGGGATGTTTGGATGCTTGTTCTAGGGAGAACGCCTTCTCCAACCAAATGGCCTCCTTCTTCTTTTGATATAGTGAAAACAATATGTCCAAACACTTTTCGGTTCTAATTTTGCGGTTGTTCTGTTGTAATAGTTTTGAGTCTTGCAATCCCGAAGGTGTATCTAATAAATCGGCCATATAAAAGGCCCTTTCGTAAGCTTCTAATGCTGCTTCCTTCCTGTTTTCGCTATTCAGGATTTCCGCGTGCAGATCGAAGGCATCTACCAAAGTATTGTCTGGGAACAATTGATGTTCTGCTGGGAACTCCGTCTCTCCCTTAAAATGGGGCATTAATATCCTGTACAATTCGTCCAAATACCTCAATGCCCTCTGCGTACTTCCTGAAATCCGTTCTGTTTGTGCCAAGATCAACTTCAATTTTGCCCATTCCCGTAAAGAAGCTCCTCTCGATTCTTGAAGTAACTCCTGACATCTCTCTAAGGTCGACAGTGCCTGTTTTGGAGCTCCTTTTTTCAACTGAATAGTAGCCAGCAATTGCAGTGCCTTGGCATTGTCTTCATTCTTTTCCAGCAAGATCCCTACAAGGTTTTCTGCTGTATCCACTTCATTCAAGCTAACATAGTTAGTTGCCATGTTCTGAAGAAATCGATCGTCTTCCACTGCCAATTGTGCTCCTTGTTCCAACACCTGAATAGCTTGCCTATAATTCCCCTTATTCTGAAGAACCACCGAAAGGTTCAATAGTCCAGAAGCTTCCTCCGCCTTTAGGCCTTTTTGTTGTGCTAGTAGAATATACTCGCGGATCGTATTTTCGGCCTCGGCCAATGCATTGGTTTTGGTATACAAATTTCCCAAGGGTTTGTAGCAAAAGTTGATCATGTCGTAGCGCTTCAGCCCATTTTCCTGAAAAATCCGTTTGGCTGTCTCATAGCTTATAATGGCTTCTTGAAACTGAAAGAATTGATATTGAAAGTACCCTACATTGCAATAGGAAATGACCTTGGCTAGGTACTCCTCCTCATTTTTGGGTTCCCAGACTTGTAGCTTTTTTGAAAATTCTGCGGTCGCGTTTTCTGTGGGGTTTATCCGAAAGGTATCCAATGCTTCATAGGCTTCCTCTGCCGAGTTGATTTGCGAAAATCCTTCGGATGTAATGAAAACAAGCCCCAAACAGAGGATAATGCATCTTAAAATTTCCAAATTCCGTACACTTGAATCTGTGAGGTGGGTTCGTTAAAATTAAATACATACCGAGCGCCTACACTAGGACCAATTCGCACACCTCCCACATTGGCTCCAAGAAACACCCCGCTTTGGAAATTCGTAAAACTCTCGTCGCACTCAATCCGTTGAAAAGTATCCCTAGTGGTGTCCCGTATTTCGCCTTCCC
Organism: Aureisphaera galaxeae; assembly: GCF_028561275.1. GTDB lineage: Bacteria > Bacteroidota > Bacteroidia > Flavobacteriales > Flavobacteriaceae > Aureisphaera > Aureisphaera galaxeae. The sequence goes on along the minus strand of NZ_JAQQTF010000002.1, from coordinate 316,940 downwards.
CAGGAATATCCAAAAAGAACTCCCCTGTGGTTTCCGAAATGCAGGTAGTGCTTAAATCCAGTTTTAGCTGTACTCCAGCACCTACTGCCAGAAAATTATTGAGATTGTATCTATAGGAAATAGGTACGAGATAGGTTGTAATTCCCTTTTCTTCATTGGCTTCTGTAAATCGGACGATTTCGGAAATGCCAATGTCGTTGACATTGATGGTTTCAAAATTCTTCAGATCATCAAAGGACTTCGCAGAGAACATTACCTCGGCTTGTAAATAGCCACGATAACTCTTAAAAGGCGATAAGGTCGCCCCTACAAAATACTCCCTGCTATTGTCCAAATCTGGATTGAAAATGTAGCCCGCCTTGGCTCCAATGGAAATACCTGGCAGAAATCTAGTCGTACTGTAGTTGGTCAAGATAGGTTCGTTTTTGTCGAAATAGATTGCCGTTCGGCTCCTGGTTTTCTTCTTATGGAAGTCCTTGCCAAACTTCATCTTGTACTTTACGAATCCCTTAGTAGAATCCTTTTGGGTTACCCCTTTTTGGGCGGTCCCCGGTAAATAAATTTTCTTGAACGTAAATATGAGTTTGTCGTCTGTTGAGGTTGTATCCAAACAGGAATAATTGACTTCCCGCTTCGGACAAATAGGGCATTTGGGATACATGTCCATGACCTCTAATGTTGATTTATCGAACATTTCTGGGGTATCAACCTCCAACCGAATGGTATTGGCAGGTCCTTCTCCGTCGTTCTGAAAGCGCACCTTGAACTTCACCTTTTTATGACGGATAAAACGATAGTTCATAATGGTTCCGCTGGAAGACATTTTATTAGGGTCATGTGAAGTGACAATTTCCAATTCGGTATCCTTTACGGTGTGGTTTCCAAAGTTTTCATCGGGTACATAGATGCTTCGTAAGGTAACGATGGCACTGGTGTCCTTCAACATTTCTGGGGTGGTCCTAAGGGTCCTGAAAAGGTTTCGTTCCTCTCCTGGTTGCATATCATTGAATTCAATCACCTGATAGTCGCGATACAATTCTTCGGACTCTTCCAAAGTGGCAGGAAGCACGGTTCGTTTGGTGGTATCCTGAACCGCTTGTTTTTGAATTATCAATTCATTGCCTTCGGACGCCCAATAACTTCTACTATCATTGGCTTCCCTCGTATTCGCAAATAGAATTTCACTGGAAATTTGTTCCCCATGGTGCGTCCGTGTATCCTCTAAGATAAAGTTGTTGTCTTTGAATTGGGTATCATTATAAAACAGATATAATTTCCCGTTGGTTACATAATCCTTGGTATTCTTGTATCGTGTAATAAGTACTACTTCTTGTTCTGGCAAGGCATCCCTATTGGTTCTAACCAATAAATCATCTTCTCCAACAAAGGGAGCATATTCTTCCGAACTTGCCATATCTGTTTGATCCTCGGGAGGAAAGTTCACCGATACCTGTTCGGGTCTACTTTCAGGTGGTTTCCCGTTGTCATAATTGTTGGTACTCCACAATTTGACTTTGTATTCCCCAGGCTTCTCATAGTTATGAGACGGTTTCTCTTTGAAGCTATAGTTTCCATCCCCGAACTCCCAATAGTAGGTATAAAAGGCTTTGGGTGCACCCGCAATCTGGTTCAGAGGCGGCATCTCTGCCCGGAAGTTCACACGGTTCCCCAACACATCGTAAAAGACCGGTGCATTTCGGGTAAGCGTATCTTGCTGAATTTCTTGTGCGCATACAAAGCTTCCTGTAAAAAGGAATAAGACCCATATCGATATCCACAATTTTGTTTTCATCTTACAGACCATTTATGGCATTAATAAGTCCGGCTTCGTCTGTCAATTGGGTGTTGAGCGTTGCCGTTAAAAAGTCCGAAGTAACTGTGCCTCGTTTTGTTGCATAAACGTATTGACTATTCTGAAGGGTCACGAAAATAGCATCTGTGGTAACTCCTTCCGGAATCTGGGCGTAGGTTTCGGAATAGACATCCAAATTACTGTCATATTCATCGAACAATCCTATAGCTGTACTGGCCGTATTGTAGCACAGGAATACGTTCCCATTGGTTTTATTGTATCCCGTGGGCGCTTTATTATATGCAATGGTTCTCGGAGCCGTGTCCTCATTGTATCTACCGATGTTTTTCCAACCTAAAGTTTGCAATATGGTCTGATAGCCAAATATCTTCACTCCTGTAGCATCTACAATAGGTTTTTCGAAAACGGGGACAGAAGTGATTTCCTCTTCCCATAGTACTGTGCAATTCAGCTCTGGACAGGTAGGCGAATAAAAAAGGAATTGATGTTCCCCTAAATTATCGGATGGCACAAATACCCGAATGGGTTGAAGAAAAGATACGGGCTCTCCTTGGTAGGTAATATCGATATAGAAGATACTTTCACTAAAAAGAGGCTCCACATTTCCGCTTAAATTAATTCCATTGGTTGACAATTGGCAAGCGATGATCTCGCCAGGTTCGTACATTTCTATCAAAGCAATATCCACATCGCCATCGATGAAGATCCCGTTTTGTTCAAAGGTCTGTGGATTCACAAAAATGCGTGTTCCCTGTGCTGCCTCTATTTCGGCTCCTGCTATGTTGGAAGCTCTAAAATTCTGTACCCTGGGCATTCGGCACTCCATTAAACTTGCCTGATATTCAGCTCCATCTATAGGAGCTTGGGCATTGGGGCTGTGAATGGCCCCTACCTCGCAGTTTTCATCACCGTCGTTGGAACAGGACAGCAATAACGTACATGCCAGCAGAATGTATGTGAAGTTACTGATTTTCATGGCGGTTAGTTTAGTTGTTTAAAGTTACTAAAAATTGACTAGACAGCTTATATATGGAGCTATCCCGGCTCGAATTCCATTCTCACCGGGACGCTCCATCAACAAACCAACAACATCCTAGGGAAGTGCGTCGATTAGGGCAAAAAGTTCGGCTTCGGTAGCGGTTTGCGTCGCACCAATCACCTCTATATGATCTGCTCCAATAGTGGCAGACTGAATGGCGTAGATATAATCTCCATCCTGCTTGGACATGAAAATAATATGCACTTCAAGTCCAATTGGCAGTTGTCCATAGTGCTCGGTAAACATGCCTTGTTCTTCATCATAAATATCCAACAGGGCCAGGCCAGGTTCCCCATCATAGGAAATGAACACACTACAATTGGTTTCGTCATATCCCTCTGGCGTATCTACAAAAATCATAGTCTTAGGACCGGCATAGTTATACCACTTGTCTAGATTGGTCCACCCGAATTCTTCTCTAAATCCGGCATAACCTGTAACATAGGTTCCATCAGGTCCCATACCTTCTCCTTGCATCACTTCTTCTTCATCTTCTTCCCAAACTACTTCACAGTCTAGGGTATCGCAACCGCCCTCGGCAGAGAATAGTCTCATGTCGGGATCGAAAGTTTCGCTAGGCACAAATACTTGAAAGGGATTGGCAGGAAAAACCTCTTCTCCGTCCTTATCGGCACGTATAAAAAATTCACCTCCAGAAATTAGGGCTTCTACATCACCGTTGTCATTTTTTCCATTGGTAGCTAAGCGTTGAAGAGCCATTGCTGCTTTGTTATATACCTCCAGTAATTCTAAGGTTACTGCTCCGGTGACTAGATCTCCGTTGGCATCTACAAAGGCATTTGGACCAAATACCACATTGGTTCCTTGGGCACCGATAGCCGTTCCTCCAAAACCTGCATCGATGGTGAAGGTTTGTAAGGCTTCTTCACGATTGCTTTGAATATCATTCATCAATTCGGTTCCATCAATTTCTATAGGAAGGTCTACAACGACCACTGGATCGTTATCGTCGGATATGTCACAACTTGTCATCCCCAAGCATAGGGCCGTTGCTATCAATCCATTTGTGAGTGTTCTCTTCAAAAAGCTTGTTGTAATGATGTTGTTCATTTGTACAGTTTTCATAATTCTTATTTTAGTGTTTTACACCCTTATATCCATACGGTTTTGAATTGTTACCCCTCTATGGAAAAAATTTATCGAGCCCCTAAAAAAAGAAGGTCCCGCACACCACAAGGGCATACGGAACCTAAGGTTAGCCAGTTGAAATTGGCTATTAATTCTTAATGAATTTAAAGGTCTGAGCACTTCTGCTATCGTCGGTAATAGAGATGAAATACATGCCCGAAGTAAAGCCTTCTACGTTAATCGCTTTTGAAGCATCCAACTGTCCCATGGCTACTTTTCTTCCCAGGGCATCATGGATGATGTAGGAAGTAGCTCCAGTGATCGTGGTATATAAGGTATTGCTCACCGGGTTCGGGTAGATGACCCCTGTCTTTATTTCTTGGTCGCCTGTAGATAATCCTGTATCGCAAAGATCTTCTGTATAGTTGTATGCGTTTACATTCATCCCCAAAGGCGAGGTGAATGCGGGGATGACCCCAGAACTCACCTGAATCGTAAAGGTGCTTATCCCAACTGGACCGATATTCAACAACAGGTTTTCACAGATATTACGTTTGGTAAGATCCGTTTTGTACAATTCGGCAGCCGTAAAACTAGCCGTGTTATTTCTTCTGTATCCTACGTGGAAGTAATCGCTTACCGTTCCTACAGCATTTCTATGAACGAAACTCATTTCCGGATAGTAGATTAATGGCATCTGCCCGATCCAGAAATTGAATTCATCTCCGATAGGTTCTGTATGAGGCACCAAGAATTGGTAGTTGATTCCCACCGGGTTTCCTGAAGCCTTATCAAATTCGTATACGAACACATTGCTCTGTCCAGAGAAGGAGGTTCCCCCACTGGTCCAATTCTCGTCACGGTCGTATCCAGCAATTACCAAGTTATTAGGGTTGGAAAGGGACTCCATAATGGTGAATCCGTAACGGTCCAAGTCACCAGAGCTAGCATACCAAGATTTGGTGAGGTTGATTACACCTGTGGTATTATTATAAACCGTTACCCCGAAATAGTGGGAAACGGAATAGTTGGCCAACATATAAATCTCATTGGTTCCAGCATCATAGTAAGCATCTACACTGACATCCTGAGAGTTTCCAAAGAGATAGCTATTGTCCCAAATCGGGTTCCCCATAAAATCGATCTTATGGGCCAATACTCCTTGTTGGGTAAAGCTAGAGGAATTCAATCCTGTAGCACTTCCGGTAAGGAAAAAGCCATCGCTGGTTTCTGTGATACGGTTTACAAAATCGTAGTCTGCCGAAGCACCGGGAGCCAGAGCATCTAACTCAGCTGCCCAAATGTGGTTTAGACCAGCATCCGTGCGTAATACAAACCCTATATTGTTAATACAGGTAGTACTCAAATTATAGCAATCGCTAAAGAAACCACCTACTACCAATCCTGGGTCTGGAGCTCCATCGCCATCGGCGTCGCTTTCGGTGTATTCAATATGCAATCCTCTTGAATTAAAGTTAGGAGAAACAATGTCATAGAATTGTGAGTTTAATACCCCGCCAGTGGCAGCGTCAATCTCGGCGATAAAGACTCTCTTAATTCCTCCTACATCTACCGATCCGGTGATGTATACCAAATCGAAACGGTTTACAATGTCGAATACCCTTGCGTTTACCAAAGGAAGGGCGTCATATTCCCTTGCCCAAACTACATTTCCAAATTGATTAATTCTCTTCAAAGAAATTACTTGATTGGTCATACCGGGATCGAATAAATTGGAAGCGACCATAATGTCATCGGTACCATCGTTAATGATAGTCTGATTTAGATCGTGATAGTGTTCATTGGCTACGCTTACATTGGTTTGGTACTGCGCGGCCATGTAAAGGCTCATAAAAAAGGTTAGGGTCGAAAGAAGTAATTTAGTTTTCATAATTGAAAGATTTTAGTTTTTGTTATTTGACCTTATATCCACCACCCTAAACATTGTTACCCCTTATTTTGAAAAAAATTAAAAAGCCCCTTGGAGATAGGGTATCCAAAGGGCTTTTAGCGAAGGGCTCTAAGGCTATCGCTTAATTAATTTCGATTTATAGGACTTACCAAGTGCACTCTGTACTTTCACGAAGTATACTCCGGTAGACAAGGAAGCTACATCGATAGATTCTGCTTGATTTTCTCCTCTTCTCTTCTCTCCTATTACCGTTTTTCCACTAATGTCCAAAACTTGAATCTCGGTAATGGTATCATCCAATAATTGAATGGTAAATGCATCCTCCGCAGGATTTGGATAGAGTACCATCTTCTCCTGTACTATCTCCACTTCATTATCATTGGATAGTGTACCGTCGAGTCCATTGAGGATGGCATCGATAATAGCCTCCCGCATTTGATCCTCCATATCTTGCGAATGCAAGGTGTTAAAGGTTAACTGATAGGTAAACCCAGCATCGTAGCAACCACATTCTGGCGTGTACATCCCTATAATGTAAAGTTGATTGTCCACAAAGGTGTACCCTGGGAAATTCGTCGTTAGTCCCCATGCAGGTCCTGGCACTGATGCAAACGGAGGTAACATACTACCACTGCCATTTCCATAAGCGAAAGTGCTAAAGTCAATGGACAACGGGAATCCTGTTTCTGCCACAAACCAGTAGTACTCACAGTCGGAACCGTGTAAGGTATCATCGGTCGTGGAAATGGTATTCAAAGAGCCGGTAATGGTATTAGTGGTACCATCATGTTGTACGGTAATTTGCAAATCCGGATCGGCCAATTGCCCTACAAAAATGTCATCTATGGCCACGTCATTGCCATCTCCATTGCCGCCTTCATCCAACAAGATCCTTATGTTTTGAGAACCTCCACTAGCGGTAAAAGTGATTTCCACCGTCTGCCAATCGCAAGGATCGGTGGGGTTGGTATTTATGGTCTGTGCTCCCGAGGAAGTCGTTCCTGCATTCATATAAACTACAGGTAGAATATCGAAAGTACATTGCGGCATATTTTTGAAATTCGCGCAGAACTTATAACGTTCCCCTTGCTCCAAACCGGTGAGCGTCTGATCCCAAATAATTGCGGTACCACTTTGTTGAGTGCGACCATTTACGACCATAAACTGATCGTTCACTGCATAGGTAATAGGATCTTCACAGAAAGAGTGATCGGTTACCGTAGCGCCGAAATTCGCAGCCGTATTCGTTACATCATATTCGCCTGGATAGGTACTAGCAGTTTGAATATAACTGCTGGAGAAACCTGTATTTCCAAACTCGAAATTCCCATTGGTTACTAGGTTCTCTCCTGGACAGCAATACGATCCTTCTTCACCATTCTGGCTGTCATCGCAGAAGCAAACATCATTGTTAAGCCCTGGACGCTCTCCATCCTGTACGCCCAATACCTCCTTGGAGGACTTTTGCGTTACTGTTACTACGTTTCCGTTAAGATCTACAAGATCGAAGGTAAGTACGGCAACCAAGTCATAACATGAACCCGGGGTCTGATCTGGAAAATCTGTCGGCGCCAAAGTGAAGGAGTAGTTAGGTGGCGAAATGGAAGGAGAGGTAATGGTGTTTACCAGTACATTACTTTGATAAATTTCTAACGTAATGTTTACACTCGTAGCTCCCGCAGGGACTAAGAAGTCTCCATTTACTGTATATGGGAAGTACAAGCAATCGCCATCTTCAAGGTTCAAATCGATATCCCCTTCGTTTACGTTTTCGCATTCTTCGCAAACATCATCAACATAGGTATACCCTTTATGCCCTCCAGCAGAACAGTCGGAATTGATGAACATGATCACCACTTCCTGTCCAATATGCGACGTAAGGTCCAAATAAGCACAACGCCAATCGCGGAAGTAAGTAGATCCGCCGTTAACGGCATTGATGAATGGATTTCCCGGATTACCCACATCCACTACTTTGTCGATGGTAGCACCGGACATGTCTGAGGCCTCAGCGATAAAAAATACCTCTGTCCCGTTTATAGAGCCATCGGGATTGGAATGGCTCCTATCCATGACAATGGCATACTGAAAATAATATTCGGCATTGTCTGGAGTCACAATGAATCGCTTGGCTACTCCTTCGGCACCGAAGCCGGGTTGATCGTTCCCCAATCGTAAGGATTGCGTTCCCGAAGTTCCGGGAGCCGTTCGCTGAAGGGGAAATGGTGGGGAAGCTACCGAAATAACCGGGTCAAGCCCCGTAGTTTCCAAAGAAGTATAGTTCTGTCCAAAACCCGTTCCGGTAAAGGGAAGCGGTGCAATTCCTGGGCTGGTTACCAAACCATTTTCAATAGGGATGGTGGTTAAACTGTGTGTGAGACTTAATCCGGTCCAATCGTTATACCCATCTTCGAACCCACCATTACGGCAAGGGTCGTTGCTAATGGGAATGTCGTCTAAAATCGCACTAATAGAAGGCGAAGCCTTAAACGAACGCATGGCTTGATTGGCTTTAAATTCGTTAAGCCGGTCCTGAAATTCGGAAGGAGACCAACTCACATCGTAATCGAAATGGAGTTGTTTTCCTTGAAAGGTCACTAAGGTGTCCTTCATTTGTCCTATTACCACGTTCGATACGAACAATAGCAATAGCATTGTAAGTGAATGGATAGTTTTCATAATTAAAAGGTTTTAAGGTTATTAGTTTCAGTGTTCTTCACTGGAATCATATTCCTATATCCACTAGCCTTTTAATTGTTACCCCTCTGTGATAAATTTTTTACCTTTAAACTACTTTTACAAGTGTTTATGGGGCAAAACACGGTTCATGATGACCAAAAATATATCGATGCATTGCTACAGAACGATGGCAAGCGCATTCAAGAGATTTATACCAAATTCGCTCCTAAGGTGATTGGCTTTGTAAAGCAAAACAGTGGTGACGAAGACGCCGCCAAGGATCTTATCCAAGAAGTACTACTCATTATTTATGACCAAGCCAAAACCAAAGATTTAAAGCTTACCTGTCCTTTCGATGCTTACTTTTTTATGATCTGTAAGCGGAAGTGGTTCACTCGATTGAAAAAAAGTGCGAAGGAAAGGGTAACAAATGACCCCTTAGCTGGATTTGATTCTGAAACACTACAAGATCAGGTGCAGCAAACCGAACATTTCGAAACCAAAATGCAGCTGTTCAAGGAACTGTTTCAAAAATTGGGAGATACCTGTAAAGAAATCTTGCAGTTGTCCTTCGGAAGTTTTTCTATGGAAGAAATAGCGTCACAGCTTAATATTTCCTATGCGTATGCGCGAAAGAAAAAGTCCCTTTGTATTGGCCAACTCACCAAGTGGGCTCAGGAATCCCAAGTGTACAAACAATTAAAAGAACTTTAATACCCCATGGACGAGGCTACTACCATATTATTTGAAGATTATCTGGAAGGACTCCTTTCTGAAGCCGATCGATTGGCATTCGAAAAACGCTTGGCCGAAGATACATCCTTCGCCAAGGATTTTGATACTTACAAAGAACTTAGGACCCATTTGGCGCACGAATTTTCTGAAGAACGGGCCGATTTCAAAAACCAACTGGAAAACATAGGAAATGACTATTTCGACAAAGGGTCTTCTGAAGAGAAAGAAACCAAAGTAATCAAGTTCCGTCCTTGGCAATACGGAATCGCAGCTTCCATAGCGCTACTCATCGGATTTTTTGTGATTCAGAATATGGGGCCTGCAGCACCTGGAGATTACAGCTTTTCTGAGCAAATCACCTTAACCGAACGTAGTGCAGATACTGAAGTCCTTAAGCAAGCGGAAACCGCATTCAATGAAGGTTCCTATGAAGATGCAATTGCCAATTTCACCATTGCATTGGAAAATGACTCTGAGAACTCAGAACTACTTTTCTACAAGGCGTTGTCCCATGATGCCTTAGCGCAATATTCGGATTCGGACAGTCTATACGAGCGTCTACAAACGGGCAATTCGCTCTACAAGTACAAAGCGACCTTCTATAAGGCCGTTAGCTTATGGAAAAGGAATAATATAGAAGAGGCTAAAGCCCTCTTTAGAACGATTCCCGATACTGCGGACGAATACAAGGACGCTCAGCATATTTTGAAGAAACTATAAACGGAGTTATGTCTTTAATGGGATGTCAGGTCGAGCGCAGTCGAGACCTACATACGTTCATAGGACCTCTCGACTGCGCTCGAGGAGACCTGTTATAAATCATTCAACAAACGGGTAATCTCATCCAGCTTTGGCGTTAAGATCACTTCTATCCTTCTGTTTTTGGCACGTCCTTCGGAGGTAGCATTAGAAACGATTGGTGCATATTCCCCCCGGCCAGCTGCTGTAAGGTTTTCTTTGGGAATTCCTCGATCTTGGGCGAGGATATTTACAATAGCTGTGGCTCTTTTCGTAGAAAGATCCCAGTTGTTTTTTATGTTTCCATTTCCGCCGTAAGGGACATTGTCCGTATGCCCTTCAATGAGCACAGCAATTTCCTTGTTCTGGGCCAGCACCCTTCCCAAAGCCACTACGGCTTCTTGTCCACGGGTATTCACTGCCCAGCTTCCACTTTCGAATAGTAATTTGTTTTCCATGGAAACGTACACTTTTCCATCCCGTTGTTCTATGGTGAGTCCGTTTCCTTCAAAATTGGTCAAGGCATCCGATATAGCATTTTTAAGATCCCTCATTTTGGCATCCTTGGAAGCGATGATGGATTCCAATTCGTCCACCCTGTTGGACCGTTCCTGCAACTGTTTTTGAATTTCGGCCAATCGCTGCTCCTCCTCCATAAGGGCTCTTTCCTTGGCTTCCAATTCTTCCAGCAGCCTTCTATTGCGCTCTAGGTTTTCGGTCAAAGTAGAAGAACTATTGGCCTCCAGTGCGTCGTAGGATTCCTTCATACGATCATAATTGCTTTTGGCCGCAGCCAATTCCATTTCGGCCTGAGTCTTTTCAGCGCGTAGCTTTTCCAGTTCTTTTCTCAGGTTTTCTATGGTATAGGCTTCACCATTTCCGCCTCCTTCTCCATCCAATCGAGCCATCAAGGCTTCATTTTCGGCTTTAAGGGCATCGTGTTGGGCCTTCAGGTCTTCGTATATTTTCGAGGATACACAGGAAGTGGTAAGTGCTATAAGTAAGGTTCCTAGGATTATTCTTTTCATGATGTTAGGTTTTGGGGATGTCTCCTCGAGCGCAGTCGAGAGGTTTAAATATTACAAGGTCTCGACTGCGCTCGACCAGACAAAGGATGTCATTAAAATTCTAATTCCACCATATGCGGACAATGGTCGCTATGGTACGCTTCGGGTAATATAACGGCCCGCTTCAGGTTTTCTTGCAAAGGCTGTGCCACCATGTTGTAATCGATTCTCCAGCCCTTGTTGTTGGCTCGAGAGTTAGCGCGATAGCTCCACCACGTATAGTTATGGGGTTCTTTGTTGAAATGTCTGAACGAATCTATAAAACCGCTTTTTATAAAATTCCCGATCCATTCACGTTCTACAGGAAGAAACCCAGAAACATTTTTATTACGAACAGGATCGTGAATATCGATGGCTTCATGGCAAATATTGTAATCGCCACAAATCACCAAATTGGGAACAGACTTTTTCAATTCATCCACATATTCCTGAAAAAGGGCCATGTATTCCAACTTATGTTCCAATCGGGCCAGATTGGTCCCGCTGGGCAGATAGAGGCTCATAATAGAAACTCCATCATAGTCTACCCTTATATTACGTCCTTCCATATCCATAGAGGCAATTCCGGTACCGTATTCCACATGCTTGGGTTCTTCTTTACAAAAAATAGCAACTCCGCTGTAACCTTTCTTTTCGGCACTGAACCAATAGTGATACGGATAGCCGGCAGCTTCAATTTCTGATACCTCCACTTGTTCTTGCATGGCCTTGGTTTCCTGGATGCAGATAACATCCGGATTAGCACTTTTTAACCAATCCAGAAACCCCTTTCTCATGGCCGCACGAATACCATTTACATTATAGGATATTATTTTCATATTCTGATCTGTTACGAGTTAGGCTAAAATAAATAACAATGTATATTTACAGATAGGCTCCCCAGAAAGGTTTTCACAAAACAATCAACAAAATAAAAACCCTAAGGGCAAGTTGTAGTACGTATGAAATGGTATTTCTGTCTTTTTTTATTTTGTTTGGGCCTTACTGTCCATGCACAGGATACCCTTTCCAATTACAAAACGAAACGGCTCCCTATAAAAGATACCATTTACCTGAACAAAGCAGGTATAAATCCTTCTGAGTTTTCGGTACTGGACAAAGCGGGAACCCCTATCGATAGTATCTCCTACCAAATCAATTTCGAAAAGGGTTGGGTGGTCTTTCCAGAAGATGCATTACAACGGCATGACACCATTACCATCAACTATTTGGAATACCCTTCCTATCTCACTAAGGATTACTTCTTGTTAGATCCTAACATTATTTCTGAAAACACAGGAAAACTGGATCAGTTATATACCTTGGGACAAAGCAATCGAACCGTCACCAATTCCCCTTTTGCGGGATTGAACACCTTGGGAAGCATTACCCGGGGTATTACCATAGGAAGTAACCAGAATGCTGTGGTTAATAGCGAGCTTGATCTTCAGATTACAGGAAAACTGAGTGATAAAATCAATATCCGGGCTTCCATACAGGATGCCAACATTCCTACCCAAGAAGGGGGCTATTCCCAAAGCTTGGACGAGTTCGACCAGATTTTTATTGAATTGTACGGCGATAAATGGAACATTCGGGCAGGAGATGTGGACCTTCAGAACAGTCATACCTATTTTGGGCGCTTTACCAAAAAAGTGCAGGGGATTTCCTTAAGCGGCACTTTCGACCATAAAGATGGTTCTAAAACTTCTGCTTATGCTTCCGGTGCTCTGGTACGTGGGGTTTTTCAACGAAGTCAATTTCAAGGACAGGAAGGAAATCAAGGACCCTATAAACTTGTAGGTCCCAATGGCGAACTCTTTATTCTTATTGTTTCCGGCAGTGAGCGCGTATATGTGAATGGACTACTCCTAAAGCGCGGGGAAAACGAGGATTATGTAATCGATTACAACGCAGGGGAAATAAAATTCAATCCCACATACCCCATCAATGCCAATATGCGTATTACGGTAGAATACCAGTTTACCGACCAGAGCTACACCCGTTTTATCGGGTATGGTGGCGGTGAATACGAAGCCGAAACATTTAAGGTAGGTGCCTATGTGTATTCTGAAAGTGATGCTAAAAATCAGCCGCTGCAACAAAGTCTCACCGAAGAACAAGTGGGTATTCTTTCCGCTGCTGGTGACAATTTGAATCTCATGAATGCTCCAAGTGCCGTTCCCGATACATTTTCTGAAAACAAGATTTTGTACCGAAAGGAAGACCTTAACGGAACCGAAATTTTTGTGTTTTCCAACAATCCTGAAGATGAACTGTTCAATGTCCGTTTCAGTTTGGTGGGGGATAATTTGGGAAATTATATTATTAGCGACGAAAGTGCCATTACCCGTATTTTTGAATACGTTGCTCCCATAGATGGTATTCCACAAGGAAATTATGAGCCCATCATTAGGTTAGACGCTCCCGAGAAATTACAATTGGGAGGTGTCTATGGAAGTTACCGCCCTTCCGAAAAGACACTCGTGGATTTTGAACTTACTGGAAGCATCAACGATGTCAATCTCTTCTCGAATATAGATAACGGTGACAACGATGGCTTTGGGGGACATTTTAAAGCCAAACAACGCCTGTGGACCACCCAAGATACCCTTAGGGTCGATGCCTTTGCATCCTTGGATTATTTACATAAGGATTTCCAAACCATAGAGCGACTGTACAATATTGAATTCAATAGAGATTGGAACCTTGAAAATCCACTGGGAGACCAACGTTTTGTCACTTCCGGAGTGGAACTTTCGCATCCCAAATATGGAGGGGGGCGCTACGAATTCCAAAATCTAGACTATTCCGAAAATTTTGAAGGGACGCGGCATGTCCTTGCAGCGAACACTCGATGGAACAAACTACAGTTATTGCTGAATGGTAGTTATTTGGATAGCAAGGGGGAAGTGCTAGAATCCAAATTCGCAAGGGGACAGGTAAATGCGGCCTATTCTTTTGAAAAAGCATGGGTGGGTGCCAAGTACCTCGCAGAAGACAACGAGGTAAAAGCCATTGCCAACGATAGTCTTACACCTTTAAGCCAACGTTTTGCTGCGTACGAAGTATATACTGGTGTAGGTGACAGTACAAAAGTATATGGACAGGTAGGATATCGCTATCGGATTAATGACAGTCTTCGAAATAACCGAGTGGAACGGGTAAGTACTTCTCATGACTACTTTGCCAATGCGCGGCTCATTCAAAATAAAAACACGCAATTATCCCTTTTTGGAAGCTATCGTCTTTTGGAAAATGAAGACGAAAACCAAGAGGATGAAAAGATCATCAACACCCGTTTGCTGTACTCCCAAAACCTTTGGAAAGGAGGTGTTCGATTAAATACCGCTATAGAATCCAATAGCGGTGTAATTCCACAACAGGAATTCACATTTGTACAGGTAGAACCCGGACAGGGAACCTTTACCTGGATCGATTACAATGACAATGGCGTCCAAGAACTGAATGAATTTGAAGTGGCCCAGTTTCAGGATCAGGCGGAATATGTTCGTGTATTATTGCCCAATCAGATATTTGTGCGAATTCGGAACAACAAATTGAGCCAGACCGTCACCTTGAATCCCAAATCATGGCAGAATGCTACGGGGTTCAAAAAGTTCCTTTCCCATTTTTACAATCAGACGAGTTATGTCATAGATCGCAAAATAGAACGCACCAACGATATTGCGGATATCAATCCTTTTAAGGGTGGCGGTGATGGGCAATTGGGCCTTACCTTAAATTTCAGGAATGCCTTGTTCTTCAATCGTGGAAAGCAGAAGTATACCACAAGCTATACCTATATTTCCAGTTCGGCCAGTAATCTTATTTCCCTAGGGCTTCAGGAAAACATGTTAGAGAGTCATCAACTCAACTTCAACCATAAATTCAAGGACTTTTGGCTAGCCAATCTAAAGGCTACCTTAGGGAATACGGACAGTCGTTCAGAGAATTTTGAAAATAGAAATTTCGATCTGGACACCTATTCCCTTAACCCAAAACTGTCTTACCTCCTAAACCGGCAGACACGATTCGATGTTTTTTATCAGTTCCTAAATAAGGAAAATGCACTGGGTGCTATGGAAACCCTGGACCAACAGAAAATTGGGGTTTCCTTTGCCTATAACAATGTTCAGAAAATTTCCATTTCGGGAGAGTTCAATTATATAGACAACGCATTCGAAGGGGCTGCTTTTTCTCCTGTTGCCTATACTATGTTAGAAGGACTACAACCTGGGGTGAACTTTACTTGGAACCTTTTGTTTCAAAAACGTATAACCAAATACCTCGATGCTAATCTCTCCTACTTCGGAAGGAAGAGTGAATCCTCTAGCACCATTCATACAGGAACCATTCAATTACGGGCATATTTCTAAAACAAAAAAGAGCGGGACAAAGCCCGCTCTTCTATATGAATTGATGTGCTTACGCTTATCTCACGATAATTCGTTTTACACCTCCAAAGTTCTTGTCTCCAATTCTAATGATGTAAACACCCGCTGGAACGTGAGACATATCTAGATCATACTCGTACCCAGTTCCGCTTTCGTTATTCAAACGGTAAGATGCCAAAATCTGACCTCTCATATTTAGTACGCTGAATTCTAATGTTTCGGTAACAGTAGTAGTTGGTAACAACACTTTGTACTGATCATTTCCTTGATCCAATACAACAAGCTCGGAGTTGTTGGCAACTTCATCACCTACACTTAAGACTCCACCTTCACATAGGTTAAGTGTCCAGTCTAGTAGTGTACCACCATCTTGGTTCGCATTATCCGTAATTACCAATCTCCAATCTCCTACAGAAGAAAGACCGTCGAAAGTAGACAATGGCTCACTTGGCTGGAAAGATCCAGTAAATGGTGGTGTACCTCCTGCGATAGGATCGGTAGCTTCATCATCTAAAGTAGTGTTGGTAAAGTTCTGACAGTTTCCACATACTCGATCGATCAATGTGATCGCAGTAGAGTTATCTGGGTGAACCAACTGAATATCCAAGTCTCCTACCCAAGTGTGATCGATGTTAAGAGTAACATTTACATCATTGATCGTGAAATCGTTGGTAACAGTAATTGTAGAGACAGTTACGGTTCCAGCATCTGGACCTACAGGCTGATCTGTATCATTAGTAAGTGTAGAACATACTAAGTGAGTAACACCTTTAGCCACACTGTTATTAGAAGCATCTCCGTCTGAACCTAGTTCGGAAGAAGCTTCGATAAGGTAAGACTGTCCAGGTGTTGAAAGATCTGCTTGCTGAGCGAACGTGTACGTAATAGTTCCGCCAGCCGCAAGAGGACCTGCAACCGTTTCAACTACTGGAGTACCTCCGTCGATAGTATACGATACATCGAAGTTAGACTGCTCGGCAGTACCGAAGTTCTCGATAGTAATGGTTACATCTTCGTTCCCTAGACCTTCACCTGTGTTTGGAGAAGTGATCTCGATAGCACCAATATCGTTAGCCAATACGTGAGTTACCATCTTGGTAACACCATCGTTATTGTTGTCCTCATCACCCCCTAGGTTGGTACGAACTTCGATTTCGTATGTCTGACCTTCTGTAGAAAGATCTAAGGTAGCGGTGAATGTATATGTGTCGTTAGTAGTAGGATCTAGTGGCCCAGCGAAATTTTCTGTAGCAACTAAAGATCCGTCCAAGTACAACTCAAGAGGAATGTTAGACTGTGGGTCTTGTCCGAAGTTGAAGATAGTAATATCAACTTGCTCTGTAGCAGTTAAAGCACCATCGTTAGGAGCGTCGATACTAATAGCTCCTACGTCTGTATTAAAGTCTGGAGCAATTTTAAATACCCCAACAACATCGGCTCTAGAAGTACCTGGCTCTGGGCTCATGTATTCGTTGATGAACCAGAATGTTTTATCATCGGCAGGATCAATATCGATCTTACTGTAGTCACCGTATCGTAATCCAGGGATGTTAGCGTCTCCATTACGGATAAGCTCCTCTGCGATCGTCATGGTTCCAGGAGGATCTGCAGCAAAACGTCCTGTATAGTAAGAACTTACTTGGATTGGGTTAGGATCTCCTGGATCTACAGTCATCGCTGAATATCCCATACCGATGTTTCCTTGAACGTCCATCATCATACTCGCATGCCAAGCGTGCTTCTCACCTCCCGTTGGAGTATCAGGAGATTCGTAAGTACCTTCTTGGAATACAGACCATGGCATTCCGTCGCCAGACTGACGCAATTCGTACCAACGAACTGCAGCTTTCTCACCACTAGAAGCATCTACATCAATAACGAAGTTGAAGACAGCAGAGTTGTGAGATCCAAACTTTCTAAACTGAGCTTGGTTCATGATAGTAGCTTGCAATGCATCGATAGCAATACCACCACCTGGCTGTGTTAAGTTAGAGAAACTACCACCATCGAATACAGAGATAAATGGAGTAGCTGTTAATTCGGTAGCCGCAGAAACGGTAGAGTTACCTGGGTCTGCAAAGTCGGCATCAATGGTCCAAAGTTTTACGTGATCCGTAGATACACCAGCCCATGCGTCATCCTGCAGATATACTACCGGAAGACCTCCAGGAGCAGGTAGGTTATCGTCGGTTACGTTAAGTGCTTGTGGGCTGTAGAAACCACTAGTTACGATACCAGGAAGGTCGAAACCTTGGATACTCGCTCCAGCATCACCAGCAATCATTGCGGCTCTGTCCATTGCCCAAACACGGTTACTACTTCCCGTGTTATCGGTTAAGTAGTATCCATCACTCCACTGAGAAAGTTTTTGGTAATCACTAATCTGAGGAATGTTGTATACGTTCCATCCAGTAGCCAATGGGTCAGTACTGGTACCATCGGAAATAGCGATTTGCGCTCCACCTCCTAAGAAGGAAAGAACCCAACGCTCTGCAGCTTGGTCATAGGAAACCGTAAGGTCACAACAACCACTACTTGGGAAAATAGATGGGTTAGGTGGCATTTGCCCTGATTGAGCAACACCATTTTTGTCGTATACAATAAATCCTGTGTTAAATACAACCAGTACGTGATCCGGTCCTACTGCCAAGGCAGGATCGGTTGGTTGTGAACTAGAAACAGCAGCATCGAATACCAAGATTGGCGGTTGTGCCTGAATACTTGAAGTAAGCGGGTGCTGATTTCTTGAGAAGTAATCGTCTTCGGTTTGTTTGTCCTTTCCAGGAACAACCTTAGCTCTAGAAGAACGACCATCCAACTTCTCTTCGTTGTTGTCTACCCATTGAGGGATCTCGGACAATCTCTGATTGATCGGAGGAACGTAAGTCCTTGTAATCTCCCCTACGTAGAAGGGACCGTCAGGTTGATTTTCCTGCGCTACCACTCCAAAACTGGCAAGGAGTAGAAACGACAGTAATACGTAAGTTAATTTCATTTCAACAAGTTTTTGGTTAAATTTTTACTGAGGCTTTAAAAATACTACCATTTCTTTAAATATCAAGCATTTAAGCCAATTATTTGAATAGCTTAAACAGTTAAATTTCAGTCTTTTATGTTTTATTTTCCTATTGTTTTGGTAGGTTTTGAACTAAAAAAAGGGTAATGTTTAGGTAGGTAAACGGCTACGAACGAAAAAGAGCAGGACGGATCCTGCTCTTTTCACTTTCACAAAAAAACTTATTTAACTACTATTGAACTACAATTTTAACTGCCTTAAAGGTTCTTAGTCCTAGGTTCCCCATTTTAATGAGGTACACACCTTTAGAAGCATAGGACATATCCAAATCGTATAGATAACGGTCACCTTCTTTTTCTATATTATTGAAGGCCAATTGCTGTCCCAAAAGATTATAAACTCCAATGGAACCTACCGCATCGTACGATGTTCTTAAGGAGATTTCGAACTGATTGTTTCCTTTGTTCACTACCAATAATTCGGCAGCTTCTATGGAAAGGTCGTTCACACCTAAAACAGATTGAATATCTACGGTGTAATCCTGTACTTCCCCGTACGCGAAATCCGTGCAAGGATCGTTTACATCACCATCTGCAGAAGTGTCGATAGATTTTGCTCTTAATCGGTGCTGCCCTATGGGTGCTCCTACAGGAATGGTTAGGGTAAAGTCCTCAAGCACATCGGCACTTTGGAAGAACTCCCCTGCGATTAATTGTTCTGTCGGTTCGAAGGTGCCGTTGTCGTCAAAATCGATCCATACCGATAATGCTTCTACACCGGCTCCTGCGTCCCAGTTATGTTGTGCCTGCAAGGTGTACACATTAGATCCTGCCTGGTTGCTCAGTACAGTAGACAAGTGAGTTCTATCTGCATACCCTGCAGGGCTTGATGCTGGCTCTGTATTACATCCATCGCCTCCGTCGTCGGCATCGATGGTATTCAGGATAAATTTCTTGATTCCGTCCAAGTTACACCCTTGTACCGCAGTAGGCTCGCAATACAAAATCCCATGCGTTACGACCCTCGTTGTAGCGTCGTTCGAAGTATTGGTATCCCCAGAAAGATTGGTCTGGGCCACAATGGTATAATCGCCAGGCACCGACAAATCGGCCTGTGTCGCAAAAGTGAAAGTTTCGATGGCTCCTGCAGCAATGGTTCCTGAGTAATTTTCTACTACAGGGGTTCCCCCATCGATGGTGTACTGTACCTCTGGATCGGTAATATCGTTGCTACCAAAGTTTCTAATCTCGATGGTAACATCCTCATTTGCGGTTAGGATACCGTCGTTAGGTTCCGTAATGGCAATAACACCAATATCGTCTGGCCCCGGAGGCTCAATGGTAAAGGCTCCCACTACTCCATGGGTAGCACTTTTTCTGTATTCGGTGATGTACCAGAACGTACCGTCGTTAGTAGGGTCTATGTCTATTTTACCATAGTCTCCATAGCGGAATCCACCAATGTTAGCGGTTCCCATATCAATGTTTTCTTCAATTACGGTCATGGTCCCAAGAGGGTCACTTTCAAATCTTCCCGTATAGTAAGAACTTACCCTAAAATCGGTAGGGTTGGGCGTGGTAGGTCCGGCCATGGCAGAATATCCCATGGCGATGTTTCCGTTAGAATCCATCGTTAAACTTCCCATCCAAGCGTGCTTTCCATTAGGCGAAGTATATGTTCCTTCTTGGTACAAAGACCAAGGTTGCCCATCGCCATTCTGACGGAATTCGTACCAACGAATCCCTGCTAACTCTCCACTACCACCATCAGTATCTACTACGTGACAGAACACAGCCGAGTTGTGCGTTCCGAATTTGCGGAACATAGCTTGGTTCATTATGGTTTGTTGAATGGCATCGATGGCTACTCCACCGCCCGGCTGGTCCAGATTACTGAATCCACCCCCATCGAATACACCTATAAAAGGGGTTACCGGAAATTCGGTAGCAGCCGAAACGGTAGAATTTCCAGGCGTTGTCCAATCTACATTTACGGTCCATAGTTTAATGTGGTCATCGCTTATACCACCAAAGGCGTCGTCCTGTAGAAACACAAAAGGAACATCTCCAGCAGCAGGATAGTTATCATCTGCAACATTGAAAGCTTGTGGGGCAAAAAATCCTCCAGGACCTGTCTGGATTCCCGGCAAGTCGAATCCTTGAATTCCGGCACTTGCAGCACCTGCAAGCATAGCATCTCTTTCTATAGCGTGGATTTTTTCACCTCCACCCTTGTTGGCAGCTATATAGTAGCCATCGCTCCAAACGGATAACTTTTGGTAATCTGTGTTCATATTGAATTGATAGCTATTCCAGCCTGCGGTAACAGGATCAGGGCCATCGGATACGGCTACTTGAATACCACTAAAGGAGTTCCCAGCCGCGGTGGCCGAAAGAATACTCAACACCCAACGATCTGCTGCTGCATCGTAAGATACAGTGAGGTCGCAGCACGTATCGTTATTGGTGAAGATGTTACTGTCGTCCAATTGTGCGGTAAGGGCATTTCCGTTCTTGTCATAAATGATAAATCCAGTATTGAACACCACAAATACGTGATTGGGCCCCACGGCCAATGCTGGATCGGAAGGAGACCCGCCCGTACTGTAAGAATCGAACACCAAACTTGGGGGAGATACGCGAACGGTTCCTGTGTTAGGATGCGGGTTGCTTGCCAAATAATCGTTTTGGCGTTGCGGGTCTTTTCCGATAATCACCTTATTTCCAAAGTGGCGCTTATCTTTAATCGGTTTAGGGCTAGTATCCGCAGGAACTAGGTCTGTGACTCTAGATGCCAGGGATGCTACATGATACATGGAGACGGATTCCGAATGATAGGTTGCGGGCGACTCCACGTTGGGGGCTTGTTGTGCCGATGCTTCTATTCCAATAAGAAGCAACAACATAGTTACTACATAATAAAGTTTCATATCTGAGCAATTTTTTAGGTTTTAGCTGAAGTAAAAGTATTTATCAAAACCTTAGAAATCAACCCATTACAAAATCCCCTAATTTTATTAAATTATTGATTTACAGATGATTAAATCATTTTTATGCCTATTTCTAGGAGATTTTAAGGAGTTTTTAAATACTTACTTATGAGAAAAAAATGAGGGGGTTCTAAAGCCCATACATATGCCGTTGGACCCACGAATGGCATATTTATTGTAATTTTAGTTTCAGATAATTAAATCGTACACCATGAACTTTATGAAAACCCTCATTCTATTATCCTGCATCGCTATTGCTTCCTGTAATTCGACAAAAAAGACCGTCACTGAAGCCACAGATGCTACCGAAGAAGTGACCGATACTCAAGATATGCAAACAACAGATAAAAGTGCCGCCACTATGGAAAGCGAAGGCTATCTAAAAGGTGTCATTGTCGCTGGAAAAGGCGAAGGCTCCTGTGAATATGTGATCGATGTTAAGGGTGGATTTGCAGAGCAAAAAGTGGACCCTACTAACCTCACCGATGCGTTTAAAAGCGATACTCAGAAAGTGTGGATAAAATTCCGTGGATTACGTATGCAGAATCGTTGTCCAGAAGCCAGACCCGTAGAAATTACCGAAATATTTGCAAGAGCGGAATAGATTCCGCTCTTTTACTTTATGATAGCCATTTCTGATAGGAAATGGTGTCTTTTAAGTGTGTAGAAATTTCAGCAATAGGAATACGCACTTGCTCCATAGAATCCCGATCCCTAAGGGTTACTGTTTGATCTTCGAGCGTCTGATGATCTACGGTGATACAAAACGGAGTACCTGCCGCATCCTGTCTTCTATAACGACGCCCTACAGCATCCTTCTCATCATAAATTACATTGAAATCCCAACGTAGTGTATCTACGATTTCCTTAGCGATATCAGGCAACCCATCTTTCTTCACTAAAGGTAAAACAGCGGCTTTTACTGGTGCCAGGATAGAAGGAATCTTCAGTACTACACGGGAACTTCCATCCTCCAACGTTTCTTCTTTCAAGGAATTACTGAAAATTGCCAAGAACATACGGTCCAATCCAATGGAAGTTTCCACCACATAGGGAACGTAGCTTTCGTTCATCTCAGGATCGAAGAACTGTAGTTTCTTACCACTGTATTCTTCGTGTGCTTTTAAATCGAAATCGGTACGGGAGTGAATCCCTTCCAATTCCTTAAATCCGAATGGGAAATTGAATTCTATATCGGCCGCAGCATTGGCATAATGCGCTAGTTTTTCATGATCGTGGAAACGGTAGTTTTCCTCTCCCATTCCTAAGGACAGGTGCCATTTAAGGCGCGTTTCCTTCCAGTATTCGTACCACTTCATTTCCTCTCCTGGGCGCACGAAAAACTGCATTTCCATTTGTTCGAATTCGCGCATACGGAAAATGAATTGGCGCGCTACAATCTCGTTACGGAACGCCTTACCGGTTTGTGCAATTCCGAAAGGAATTTTCATCCTACCGGTTTTCTGAACATTCAAAAAGTTGACGAAGATCCCTTGTGCGGTTTCTGGGCGTAAGTAAAGATCGGTAGCACTCTCGGCAGAAGCTCCTAATTTGGTCCCGAACATAAGGTTGAATTGCTTCACATCGGTCCAATTTCTGGATCCACTTTCGGGACAGGCTATTTCTAGCTCCTCGATCAAGGCTTTTACATCGGCCAGATCCTCATTTTCCAATGACTTGGCCAAGCGCTTTAAAGCCGCTTCTTTTTGAGAAAGATACTTTACCACACGTGGATTGGTGGTTACGAACTGGGCTTCATCGAAAGCATCCCCAAAGCGCTTCTTGGCTTTGGTAATTTCCTTTTGTGCTTTCTGATTCAGTTTCTCGGCATAGTCTTCGACCAAAACATCGGCGCGGTAGCGCTTCTTAGAATCCTTGTTGTCGATAAGTGGATCGTTAAATGCATCTACGTGACCAGAGGCCTTCCAGGTCGTAGGGTGCATAAGGATCGCAGCGTCGATCCCCACGATGTTCTGATGCATGTATACCATGCTTCTCCACCAGTATTCCCGAATGTTTTTTTTGAGTTCTACACCATTCTGCGCGTAGTCATATACCGCACTCAATCCATCATAGATTTCGCTGGATCCAAATATGTACCCATACTCTTTGGCGTGCGATATTACCTTCTTAAAGTGATCTTCCTTATTTGCCATGGCGCAAAAATAAAAAAACCGCTACGATAACATCGTAGCGGCTCTATCTTTTTTAAGATGTATTTACTTAAGCGTCATGGAAGCTGTCGCTACTTGCGTAGCACCATCGAAAACATTGATGATATATCTTCCTTCCACAAGGTCTTCTTCGGTCGCATCTACCAATACGCAAACATCCAATTCTTCCTGCTCATAGAACACTTTGGTAGTAGCACTGTAATCAAGTGTCCCCTCTTCGAACTCCATAGTGGCTTTATCTCCTAGTAAGTTGCTCTTCGGATTAATTACTTGAATGTACAACAGACGATCTCCTTTTTTGGCGATGATATTGGGAGCCAATGTGAAACAAGCTCTTACCTTATCGGCTCTACTGGATCGCTTGGTATCTACTATTTTACCACTTTTACGAACAATTACCGCCTCTCCACGAAGATCGGTAGCCTTTACCACAGAACCTCTTTTAATGGTTTCTGCCATGGCGATGTTTTCCTCTCCTACAGAGTCTACCACGCGAATGGTTTCGTTAAGGATAGTGGTGGTGCTATCCATTCTCATGGCTAGCATTTCATTGGCTTTTGCTAAACTATCGGCTCTTCTAAAAAGTATCTTTCGCTCATCTTTCAATCTTCCAATTTCGGCGCGATAGCGTCTAATTAAAGCGACGTTAGCTTCTGCTGTCTTTACAGAATCCAGTAATACCTCAATACGCTCTTTCGCGGCCAAAAGATCTTTGTCCTTTAGCTCATTGTCTTGAATTACCTCATCGTAATTGGCGATAAGTTCTTGTAATTCGTCTTCAATTTCGGTTTTTTGGGTTTCGAGCGTTGTTATATTACTTTTACTATCATTGTAAAGTGAGACCGTGTAAACGGCCAAAGCAATTAACATTGCGGAAAGTAATCCAATTAGTACTTTAAACTTTGTACTGTTATTCTCGTTACTCATAACATGTAAGATTTAGGTTTGTAGGTCAAATGTAATAAAAGGCCAAAATAGGGAAAGTTTAGGAAATGGTAAAAAATATTAAAATATGTTAAATATCTTATTTCCAAAAATTTGCAATGGCTGTAAAGCCCCGTTATTAAAGGCGGAACGGATTATTTGCACGAAATGCAGGCATGACTTGCCTTTGGCCTGTCATCATCGATCTGGCGACCCAAGTATGAGAAATATCTTCTATGGAAGGTTTCCTTTGGTCGAGGCTACCGCTCTATTTCGGTTTCAAAAAAATGGTATAACGCAGGAGATTTTGCATAACCTAAAATATCGTGGACAAGAAAAAATTTCGCCCTTTTTTGGGGAGTGGTTAGGGAGCGAATTGCAAACCATAGAAAGCTATGGGGATATTGATATGGTGATTCCAGTACCCATACACAGACAGAAGCGAAGGAAAAGGGGATATAATCAAGTTACAGGATTCGGAATGGAAATCGCAAAGGCCTTGGAGGTTCCTTTTTCTGAAAAGGTCCTGCTAAAGACTTCTAAAACCAATTCGCAGGTATTTAAAAAACGGATTACCCGATTTGGAACGGATGAAATCTTTACCGTGCCCAACGCAGACCCACTTCGAAACAAGCACATTTTATTGGTAGACGATATCATTACGACAGGAGCCACTCTAGAATCCTGCGCCACGCAATTATTGAAAGATTCTGGCGCTAAAATTAGTATTGCCACGATTGCGATTGCTTAACAAACCCGTTCAAAAAAGGTCATTAGAAATCCTTCAAAAGATTGCGGCACATTTCCTTGGCCTGTACGATGGGCCATTCTTCCTTGTGAATATTACTTTGGGCTACTGCTCCTTCTAATAGCAGATATATTCTTTGTGCCAGTGTTTTGAAGTCTTCCTTGGAACCCTTTTGTGCGTTTTCAACCAGCAGTGTTTCAATGAAACCGAGTAAACCCTTTTTTTGCGACATGATTTCAGATCGTAACACAATGTTATTGGGAGGAAGTTCGGACAACACCTTGACCGACCAGCACCCATTAAACTCTTCCATCTTATAAAAAAGTTCCAAAAAATTAAACACGGCTAGGATTCTATCCTTACCCTCCGGTGCTTGTTGTGTGTAAGAAAATACTTGTTTTGAAAACTCTTCATTCCTATGCTTTAGATGGGCAAGGCATATTTCTTCTTTCGAATCAAAATACGTATTCAGGGTTTTTTCATTAATATTTGCCTCCGTAAGGATCTCGTCTATTCCTGTATTATTGTATCCGTTTTTGTAGAACAGTTGTGAGGCAGTGTCAATAATAGCGCTTCGAACGTCTTTCGTGTCAGTGTTCATAATTCAAACTATTTGGGATCCCAATCCTTTTCCTTTTTCACCTTTCCATTTCTTCTCCCCACGGAAGCTTTTGAGGTTGTTTCACAGGCGGTTGAGTTCTTTTTTTTGCCCCCTAACTTAATGATTTTTTCGAATTTGAGGCACGCTTTCGGAGTTCATTCCGTAACAAGTCGTGAAATCCGACAGGGAACTATTGACAAGAAGCCAAGTACAGACAGATTTTAGAATTTATAAGGGGTAACTTAATAGTATTGACAAAAAGCCGTTATTGCCTAATACAATTTCTTTAATTTTGCGGCGATGAATAGGCAACTCCTACATTTCTTATTGGTTTTCGGCTGTATCCTGCTTTTTTCGCAATGTGCCAAGAGGGGAACCCCTTCGGGAGGTCCCAAGGATTCCATTCCGCCAGTGATCATAAAAAGCAATCCTGAGAACTACAGCACTTTATATGAAGGAGATGAAATTCGAATTTATTTCGACGAGTACATTAAACTGAAAGACCTTCAGAGTAATTTAATCGTATCCCCTCCCTTTACCAACCAGCCTGTAATTACACCTTTGAGTACTTCTAAAGTGTTGAAGATTCAGATTCAGGATACATTAAAGGAAAACACCACCTACTCTTTCAACTTTGGGAAAAGTATCGTAGACAATAACGAGGATAACAGTTTCGACTACTATAAATATGTATTCTCAACGGGTGACTTTATCGACAGTCTCACCGTAGAAGGAACTATAAAGGATGCGCTGTTATTGAAATCGAAGGACCCGGTTACCGTTATGTTGTACGAACGAAACGAAGCCTTTACAGATTCCATCGTCTACCTAGAAAAGCCAACCTATATCACCACCACAAGAGATTCTACCTATGCATACAAACTTACCAATATAAAGGAAGGTAACTTTCTCTTGGTAGCCTTACAGGAAAGCGTGAACGATTATATCTTTCAACCCAAAACCGACAAAATTGGGTTTATAGAGGGTGTCGTAAGTACGCCAACCGATAGTTCCTTCCAGATTAAAATGTTCAAAGAGGTTCTGGAATACCGCATGGCCCGCCCTAATTATCCAAGCAAGCAAAGAATCATCTTTGGATACGAAGGAAATGTAGATTCGTTAAAGCTTACTCCCTTGTTCGATTTGCCCGAAGGATACGAATACAAAACCTATTGGGAATCGGCTACCGATACCTTGAATTACTTCTTTAAGCCTCCTTTTGAGTTTGAAACAACTACCGACACCCTTCAATTCTTGGCCCAGAATCGCGAGCAACTGGACACATTAACAGTGGTCATGAAAGACCTTTATCTGGATACCTTGAAAATATCGAAAGTGAGCCCAGGAACTGTCATCCCTAGAGACAGTATTAAGCTAAAAGGGAACAATCCGTTGGTGGCCTTGGATACAGAAAAGATTACGGTCATGGACAAGGATTCCATGCAAATACCCGTCACCACCTATATAGATGAACGCTACAATGTGGCTTCCTTAATTTTTGAAAAGCAAGTGGACCAACTTTACAGCGTTCAAATCCTTCCAGAAGCCTTTACCGATTTCTATGGCAACAAGAGCCTGGATACCTTGGCATATAATTTTAGGACGCAAACGGAAGCCGATTATGGCACCATTACCTTTACCCTTCAGAATGCGAAAAAATTCCCTATCATAGTGGAATTGGTAGATAGTAAATACAAATTGATCCGTAGCAATTACATCACTTCGGCCGAAGACGCTCCTTCCTTTTTCGACTTTTTGGAACCCGACAACTACTACATTCGGATTATCTACGATGAAAACGAAAATGGAAGTTGGGATACAGGTAATTATTTAATGAAGGTACAGCCCGAAGAAGTGGCGTACTATCCTAAACCCATCGAGGTCCGTGCTAACTGGAGTCTGCCAGAAACTTTTATTCTAGACTAAAAGCATCCCTGTCATTTAAGAACTGAAGATGCCTTCGGTTTTTCTCTATGTGTTCTTTGGAAAGCACAAGGTGTTCTACAAACTCTTTTTCAAAATCTTCTGTGGATACTTGCTCCCCCAATACATCATATACGGCACTGTGCCCAACATACTCGTGGCCGTTGCCATCCAATCCTACGCGGTTCACCCCAATGCAATACGCCATATTCTCAATGGCTCTTGCTTTTAACAGGGCATCCCAAGCCACAATACGCCGCTTAGGCCAATTGGCTACATAAATGAGGAGGTCATAATTCTGGGTGTTCCTTGCCCATACCGGAAAACGGAGATCGTAACAAATAAGGGGATTTATTTTCCATCCCTTGTATTCCAACAACAAATGCGCTTCGCCTCGTGTATAGGTTTTATGTTCGCCTGCCAGGGTAAAGGTGTGCCTTTTATCGTACGATTGCCATTCCCCTTTTTCATCCATGAAGATGAGTCGGTTGTAATAGTTGCCTTCTTCTTCAATAATGATACTACCCATAATGGCAGCTTTGCTGCGAATGGCTTCTTGTTTCATCCAAGCAATCGTATTCCCTTCCATAGTTTCGGCCAGGGGTGTCGCGTTCATGGTGAAGCCCGTAGTAAACATTTCTGGTAAAATAACGAGATCGGTCCCTTCGGGAATGGATACCAACTTTTCCGAAAACATCGCTCTGTTGGCCTCGGCATTCTCCCAATGAAGATGGGATTGAATGATGGTTACATTTAATGTGTCGCTCACTCCATTCCGTTTAATAGTTCTACAATTGCCTCAACACCCTGCATCTTGGCATGATCTGCAGCCGTATTACCACGATCGTCCTTCATCGTAGGATCCGCTCCATTTTCCAATAACAGTTGTACCAAACCTGTTCGTGCAAAAGTAGCCGCAAAAATCAATGCTGTAGCGCCGTTAAAATTGGTCTGATTCACATTGGCACCATGATCGATAAGCAATTGGGCAATCTCCTCATAGCCTTTGAAACATACACCCATAAGTGCCGTATTGCCAGAAGCATCTTGAACGTCCACATCCTGAGGATGTTTCAACAATTCTTCGGCAATGCCTTTATATCCGTAGTAGGTGGCCAATAACAAAGGAGTGGACCCTCTTGGGTCTTTTGAAGTTACCATTCCGGGTTGCGATTTCAACAGGGTAGAAACCGTTTCCAGATCATCATTTCGTATCGCGTCGAACAAGGGTGCACTCATAGAGGAAGCATTTAAAAAGCAGTAGGATAAATGTAGTGTTCCGCCCTCAGATCGACAAACGATTTATATTTTTCTTATCATAATCCGTTCAAAATATTGGCGGCGGCAGTAAGGGTCTCTTCTTTTTTCGCAAAACACACCCGAATCTGTTTGAAATCCTCCTGGTTTTTATTGAATACGGAAGTCGGGATGGTAGCGAGGCCATGCTCCTTGGTCAAACGTTCAGCAAAAGCAACATCGCCTTCATCCGAAATAGCCGAATAATCCAATAACTGAAAATAGGTTCCTTTCGCCGGAAGGATGTTGAAACGGGAATCTTTGATGAGATGCAACAGAGCATCACGTTTCTGTTGGTAGAAGACGGGCAAACTCAAATAGTGTGACTCCTTCTGAAGGTACTTTGCCAATCCTTTTTGTGCCGGATGGTGCACAGAGAACACATTGTACTGGTGTACTTTCTGAAATTCGCTCATTAAAGGCTCGGGTGCCAAACAATAGCCCATTTTCCAACCGGTATTGTGAAAGGTTTTTCCAAAGGAAGCTGTAATAAAGGAACGCTTAGAAAGGCCTTCGAAACGCGCTGCGCTTTGATGTGCATGTCCATCGAAAATAATATGCTCATATACCTCGTCACTTATGACCCAAAGATTATGCTTCTCGGCCAACGCCTGAAGTTGCAGCATATCGTCTTCGGAAAGAATGGCTCCACTGGGATTGTGCGGTGTATTGACCATAATCATTTTGGTCCTGTCGGTAATATGATGGGCAACCTTATCCCAATCGGGAGCATAACTCGGAGGCCGTAGTTGAATGGGCACACTAATTCCGCCAAACAACTCTATGGCCGGTTCGTAACAATCGTAGGCTGGACTAAATACAATGACCTCATCTCCCTTGTTAATGGTAGCCGCAATTGCAGTGAAAATAGCCTGCGTCGCCCCTGCTGTAATGGTGATCTCTGTATTGGGGTCGTACGTTCTTCCATATAGTGATTGCGTTTTCTGGGTAATGATCTCTCGTAAGCCCAGATCCCCTTGCATAGGAGCATATTGATTGTGCCCCGCATCCATGGCTTCACTCACATATTGAGTTAATAATGAATCACTTGGAAAATCGGGAAATCCTTGCGACAAATTAATGGCGCCATAGTCTTTGGCCATTTTACTCATCACAGTAAAAATGGTGGTAGTAACGTTGGGAAGTTTGGATATGATCATAGCCGATAAAATTAAACGAAGGCCTTCTTATGGGCAAGATTTGACCCAAAATTTAGCTAATTGAAAGAAAATCCGTACATTGCACCACCCGAATTTTATAAACTTAACCTCGAACATGGTACGGAACTTCTGTTTCATACTGCTTTGTTTATGCCCCGCAATTGCCTTATCCCAAGGTACATCTGCGCAGGAGCGAGATTCCTATTTGCTTAGCACGACGTATTTCGAAAAACTTGTTGACTCTTCAAACACCTATTATTTAGATGGTGATTATAAGGCTTCTTTAGGAGTAAATATCGAGCTTCTTAAAAATGCGCTTATCAGCAATAAAACTGCCTACATCTATAAAGGGTACCGTCATTTAGGATACGATTATATGGCCCTAAACGATAGTATTTTGGCCTTGGAAAGTTTTAAGAAAGCCGAAAAGTTTGCGCAAGTTGCCAAAAACGACACAGCCATGGCCATTACCTATATGGACTTGGCGAATATAAACAGCAACCTGTACAACAAAACCGATGTAGCCCTTGAGTATCACAACAAATCGATTAGGGCCTTCGAAGCATTAAGGGATTCCTCTTATCTTGCCAAAGCGCATTACAATAAGATCATCACTGCCTTGGAAGCCAAGGAATACAATCAGGCGTTTTTAAGTTTGGTAAAGGTGAAGAAGCTCGTTAAGCACGATCCGCACCCAGCATTTCGCATTACTGTAGAAGCATTATACGGTCAGTATTATCTGGAAAAGGAAAACTATGAAATGGCCGATATCTATCTAAACAGAGCTATGAAATGGGCCGAAGAGGGGAACTATACTGCCGAGTTGGAGAATATTTATTACGACTTTAGTGAAAGTTTGGCCGGTCAAGGAAAATTTGAAGAATCCTTAGAGCTACGAAAGAAATACGAAGACCACTTTGAGAAAAATCTACTGAAAATGACTTCTGCGGAGGTGGAAGCCATGTCTGCCAAATTCCAAGTTAATGAATACCGAAGGGGCATCATGGAGGCCGAATTGCAAAATAAGCTCCAGGCAGAAAAAGTGAGGAGTAAAAGTTTGCTGAACAAAATCCTCATCGCCACTTCAATAGGGGTAATTTCTTTACTTGTCGTTTTATGGATGGCTTTTAGAAGAAGGAAGCAATTGGTGCTTCTTTTAAAGGACAAAAATCAAGCGTACCTTCAGGCCAAGGAACAATCGGAAAAATATGCAACGGCCAAGAGTAATTTCTTTTCTACCGTGAGTCATGAATTGCGAACGCCGCTCTATGGGGTGATTGGGCTAAGTACTATCCTTATGGAAAACGATGAGCTTAAAGCCCATGAAAAGGATTTAAAATCCCTAAAATTCTCGGCAGATTATCTATTGGCACTAATCAACGATGTGCTTCAAATTAATAAGATTGACTCCAACAATATGGAGGATTCACACTCGGCATTCAATCTCAAGGAATTATTGGAAACCATTGTTTCTTCTTTCGAATACATGAAGATTCAAAACAAAAACCTGATCAAGATTTATGTGGACCCGACCATTCCAACCATGATCTCTGGGAATCCGTTGCGTTTATCTCAAATCCTGATGAATCTGATTGGAAACGCTGTGAAATTTACCGAGAATGGAGTTATTCAGGTTTCTGCCAGAGCCCATCAAGTTTCAGAAAATCATGTGGATGTTCAATTTGATATTGCCGATAATGGAATTGGGATCGCCAAGGAGAAAATCACCACCATTTTTGAAGAGTTTTCGCAAGCTGCCTCCCAAGAATACAATTATCAAGGTACTGGTTTGGGACTGCCTATTGTTAAGAAGTTATTAGCCCTATCCAATTCCGATCTGGAAGTGGAAAGTGAATTAGGCAAAGGATCAACCTTCCGCTTCTCTTTGGTATATGGAATTGCCGATGCAAAAGAAGCTCCAAAGGAAGATGCCTCTACCCTTATTGATATTACGATCCTAGAGGAAAAACAAATTCTCATCGTAGAAGACAACCGCATTAATCAAATCGTTACCCAAAAGATCCTGGAAAAAGAAGGGGTGGTTTGTACCATCGCCGATAATGGTCAAAAAGCGGTAGACATGGTCAAGTCCAAAAAATTCGACTTAGTACTTATGGACATCAATATGCCCATTATGGATGGAATACAGGCGACCGCTTCGATTCGCGAATTCGACGAATTCCTACCAATCATCGCATTAACGGCAGTAGAAATAGAGGAAATGCGTCATAAGATCTATCAATCGGGTATGAATGATATCATTGTAAAACCATACGATGTAAATCAGTTCATACAAACGATTTTGAAGAATCTGCGCCACCGGGAAAACAAAAATCATTTACAGGCTATCTAGCCAAATACGGGTAGGATTTAATGTAACCCACGACGTCGTTTACACAGGTGTTTACATCATTTTTAATTTCACCTGCCCAAAACCGGAATACCGTAAAGCCCATTTCTTGTAACTGCCGATTTACTTCCTGATCCTTCTGAATGTTTCGCTCAATTTTTGGAATCCAGAATCCGCGATTGCTTTTAATGGTTTCCCTTTTTACATCCCAGTCATAGCCGTGCCAAAATTCACCATCGATAAAAACGGCCAATTTGTATTTTAAGATGGAAACGTCTGGCTTACCGGGAAGTCGTTTCGCATTTACCCGATATCGAATCCCTCGAGCCCATAGCGCCCTTCTAAAGCGCATTTCGGGCTTTGTATCCTTCGCCCGAATCTTACTCATAATCCTAGAACGTTTTTTAGTAGTATAAAACCCCGCCTCTTCTTCGAACCTAGGTACTTTTATTTTGTCTTCTTTGTATTCCACGACTCTTTAAAAGTACAAAACAGATAAAAAAATCCCGAACCAAAGGTCCGGGATAATATATAAGTATATCTAAAACTGTCTATCCTTTAAAACTAGCCGTAAGGTATTCTCGGTTCATTCTCGCAATGTTCTCCAGAGAAATTCCCTTAGGACATTCTACTTCACAAGCTCCGGTATTGGTACAGTTACCAAATCCTTCTTTGTCCATCTGCTCTACCATATTAAGCACACGGCGCGTAGCTTCTACCCTTCCTTGTGGCAATAGTGCATACTGGCTCACCTTGGCAGAGGTAAATAGCATCGCACTTGCATTTTTACAAGCAGCAACACAAGCTCCACAACCAATGCAGGTGGCAGCGTTAAATGCAGCATCGGCATCTTCCTTTTCAACAGGAATGGCATTTGCATCGATCGTATTTCCAGAGGTGTTTACAGATATGTATCCTCCTGCTTGTTGAATGCGATCGAAAGCACTACGATCTACCATTAGGTCCTTAATTACCGGGAATGCCTTCGCACGAAATGGTTCAATAACAATGGTATCTCCATCATTAAACTTACGCATGTGCAACTGGCAAGTAGTAACTAATCTGTCTGGTCCATGAGGCTCTCCATTAATCTGTAGGGAACAAGCACCGCAAATTCCTTCACGACAGTCGTGATCGAATACTACAGGCTCTTCTCCTTTTTCAATGAGTTCCGTATTTAAAACATCCAGCATTTCCAAGAAAGACATATCGCCATCGATCCCATCGATAGGATAAGTTTGCATACTTCCTTTGGCCGTCGCATTCTTTTGTCTCCAAATTTTTAAGGTTAACTTCATAGCTGTATGTTTATTTGTAACTTCTAGTTTTTACTTCAATATTATCGTACTCCAAGTGCTCCTTATGCAATACCGCATCGCTTGGCTCTCCTTTGTATTCCCAAGCAGCAACGTACATAAAGTTTTCGTCATCCCTAAGGGCTTCCCCTTCTTCGGTCTGATACTCTTCCCTAAAGTGGCCTCCGCAAGATTCGTTTCTGTGCAGGGCATCCTTGGCAAACAATTCCCCAAGTTCCAGGAAATCGGCAACACGCATGGCTTTTTCCAATTCTGGGTTCATTTCGTTCATTTCTCCAGGAACACGTACCTCTTTATAGAATTCTTCACGTAAAGATTTGATTTCGGCAATTGCCGCGGTCAATCCTTTTTCATTACGCGCCATCCCAACCTGGTTCCACATGATTTTTCCCAGGCGTTTATGGAAATGATCCACACTCTTTGTTCCGTTGTTGTTGATCAATTTTTCCAATTGATTCCTAACATTCTTCTCGGCCTCCTCGAACTCGGGCAGGTCAGTAGAAATTGCTCCGGTTCTAATATCGTGAGAAAGGTAATCTCCAATAGTGTAAGGTAGTACAAAATATCCGTCGGCCAATCCTTGCATCAATGCAGAAGCTCCCAATCGGTTTGCTCCGTGATCGCTAAAATTCGCCTCCCCAGCCGCATAGCATCCTGGGATAGTCGTCTGTAAGTTATAATCTACCCAAATACCACCCATAGTGTAGTGTACCGCAGGATAAATCATCATTGGGGTTTTGTACGGATTCTCATCTACGATCTTCTCGTACATCTGGAAAAGGTTTCCGTATTTGTTTTCGACCACCTTTTCTCCAAATCCACGGATCACTTCCTCACTTGGGTTCTCAATTTTTTGAATGGCCGCCTGCTCTTTCCCGTAGCGCATGATAGCACTGGAGAAATCCAAATACACAGCCTCTCCTGTTTTATTTACACCAAAACCAGCATCACAACGCTCTTTAGCAGCTCTAGAAGCTACGTCCCTTGGCACTAAGTTACCGAAGGAAGGATAGCGACGCTCTAGATAGTAATCGCGCTCTTCTTCGCTCAATTCTGTGGGTTTCTTTTTCCCTTCGCGAATGGCAATGGCATCCTCTTTTTTCTTGGGCACCCAAATTCGTCCGTCGTTACGAAGTGACTCGGACATCAAAGTAAGTTTCGATTGGTGATCTCCAGAAACAGGAATACAGGTCGGGTGAATCTGAGTGTAACATGGGTTGGCAAAGTAGGCCCCTCTTTTATGAATTTTCCAAGAAGCGGTTACGTTACTTCCCATCGCATTGGTAGACAGGAAGAATACATTTCCGTATCCACCTGTAGCAATCACTACTGCGTGAGCTGAATGTCTTTCAATTTCACCGGTTACCAGATCACGAGCAATGATTCCTCGCGCTTTTCCGCCAACCACCACCAAATCCAACATTTCATGTCGGTTATAGGATTGTATTTTCCCACGGTTAATTTGACGGTTCATAGCAGAGTAAGCCCCTAGCAATAATTGTTGTCCCGTTTGTCCCTTCGCATAGAAGGTACGCGATACTAGCACCCCTCCAAAGGAACGGTTGTCTAACAATCCGCCATATTCGCGGGCAAAAGGAACTCCTTGCGCCACACATTGGTCGATAATATTGGCAGAAACCTCAGCAAGTCGGTATACATTTTCTTCCCGGGAACGGTAGTCACCCCCTTTAATGGTATCGTAAAACAAACGATAGGTGGAGTCTCCGTCTCCCTGATAGTTTTTGGCTGCATTGATTCCTCCCTGAGCGGCAATAGAGTGTGCTCTACGTGGGGAATCTTGATAGCAGAAAGTCTTTACGTTATATCCCAATTCGGCCAAGGTAGCAGCGGCACTTCCTCCAGCCAAACCTGTCCCTACAACGATCACGTCTATATTACGCTTGTTGGCAGGGTTTACGAGATTGATTTCGTTTTTATGTTTTGTCCACTTTTCGGCTAGTGGTCCTTTGGGCAATTTTGAATCTTGTACTGACATAGCTTCCTTTATTAGTGGTTATGATTTAGGTGGTGAAACAAGGCGATGAAAATGAATCCAAGCGGAATCACAATCGCATACACCTTTGCAAATTTGGTCAGTGCCTTAGAATATTTATTGTTGAATCCAACACTTTGGAAGGAACTTGCGAATCCATGCCATAGGTGCAATGCCAACAAGGCAAAAGCAAGTACATAGGCACCTACACGCAAAGGGCTTACGAATTTCTCCTGCAATTCATGGTAGTATCTAAACTCACCATCATGCATACCGGACATATCCCCTACGATGTATTTGGTATTGATTTCTGGAATCCAGAAATCGATAAAGTGTAACACCAAGAAGGCAAGTACTACTATACCGGAAATAATCATATTTCTCGATGCCCAAGAGGCATTTGCACCTCCTTTGTAAGAAGCATACTTTACATTTCGAGCATTACGATTCTTGATCTCAAGGATGAAGCCCATTACGAAGTGGAAAATCACACCGAAAATAAGGATCGGCTGCAATAATGCTTGCACCAACCGATTCGTTCCCATAAAATGGGACCATTCGTTAAAGGTATCCGGCGAAAAAACCGAGGTTAAATTAATGGTGAAATGTTGTGCTAAGAAAAAAACTAGAAACAGTCCCGAGAGTGCCATGGCTACTTTCCGGGCGATGGAAGATGAGTTGATTCCCATTATGGTTTTCTTTTCAAAATTTTGAATTGCAAATTTACGTCTCAAATGAGCGATTGCCAAAAAATTACCCATTTTTACCTTATTTAGACTGAATCCAAAAAGAGGGTTTTGGGCATAAAAAAACCCCGGAAAGATTCGGAGTTCTTTTTATATGATTTGTTTACTTATTTCCATATCTCAAACCACTTTCGCTTCTTACTTTCTTTTATTTGACCGTTCGAGTCTTCAATTTGATCATCCAAGGCTTCCCGATTTTGAATATCTTCCAAAGATCGTTCTGAATAACCAAACCAATTTGGTCCATCGTTAATAAGTTTTCCCGATATTACCTCGTCCAACCAGCGCTCATACCAATCCAAAAAATTATCCTCAAAGGTAAATTGAGGTTTTTGTAAGGAAATATCCAAATTAACCACTTTCCCTTTATTTACTCCTTGCAACACTAATCCGTGCACGTAAGAACATCCCTGCGAGCCAATAGGTAAAATCCCACCAAAAATCTTACTTAATTCTTCATCGTAATCATTCTCCGAAATGTCCTCATCATTCTCAACCCTATACGTAAGTTCATCCCAATACGCATCACTCATATTGGGGTAGATTTTTACTTCATTAGATAAAAATATTTTAGCCGGAACCACAATCTCATGTATATTTTCGGCAAAGGGATAAATGCCATAAAAAGGCCCCGCAGCAGAATTAGAATGGGATACACCGCCATTACCTATTCTCGTAACAAAACTTTTATAGCATTCAGGTAATGCTACCTTATACTTTTCCTCAAACGAGCTAACTTCACTTTCGGCAATGACTTTCCCGATTTTATACTTATGGTGAGAAGAACCAAATACTTTATACCCCGTATCCTTCTTTCGGGCTTTCTTAAGCTTATAGCATATTCGATCTACTTGTTCCGTATATGTAGCCATACAACAAGATTAATGTTAATGTATGTGCTCTTGGGCTATTTCAACTCAAACATTTGCTCATGGCTCTTGCCATTTACGGATACAACTACTTTATAAGATCCTTTCGGCAAGTAGTATTCGCCATTGTCCGCTTCCTTTATTTTATTCCCAGCATTCTCCATAGCCTTTCTTCCCTTTTTGGAAAGGGTAAGGTCATACACGGCCATGTTAATTCCCCTGGAAGCGTCTTGAGTCATTTGCTGCAATTCTGCTCCATCTTCTGTACTTACGGTGAGGGTAGCTTTTCCATCGGAAGGGCTGTAAAACTGAATATTCATCTCCGGCACAAAGGGATCTCCGAAACTATTGAACCCAGTACTTCCCCAGCGGACAGAAGCTCTCATTCCCTTTATTCCTGCGACTAGCACCTCACCCATAGTATCTGAAGACAACTGCTGAATTAAGGAAATATCCCCTACGTAAATAGAACGTCCATGCGTTCCCAACACCAAATGCTTCGCTTCTTCCTGAATGACCAAATCATGATAGGCCACATTCGTTAATCCTTCTACAAAAGGCATCCAATTGACACCGCGATCCAAGGATACGTAGGCTCCATTATCCGTTCCCAAATACAACACATTCATATTTTCTGGATCCTCCTTAATAACGTTTACGGGAGAAGTGGGTAAATTAGAACTGATGTTCTTCCACGTCGCTCCGAAATCTTCAGAAACATAGACATAGGGTTTAAAATCATCCCAACGATAACCATTCAAGGTAACGTACACCCTCGATTTTTTATGGCTAGAGGCAATGACACGACTTACCCATAAATCCTTCGGAAAGGAATTGGATAGTTTCTTCCAATCACCTCCTCCATTCTTGGTAACATACACCAAGCCATCGTCACTTCCCGTGTAAATCAATCCGAATTGGAACGGGGATTCGCTCAAGCTCGTAATGGTCCCATAAGCGACATTTCCAGGTTTTCCTCCTTGGGTAAGATCGAACGAAATAGCCGTCCAATCGTCCCCTTGATTCATAGAACGCATCAATTTGTTTCCTCCTAAGTAAAGAATATCCTGATTGTGATCACTCAACTCGATAGGTGTTTGCCAATTGAAACGGTAGGGGTTTTCTCCCAATTCGTGTTTTATGTTGAGATATTTCCTCTGACCTGCTTTTCGGTTAATTCTAAAATAGTTCCCGAACTGAAATCCGGTATACACAATATTACTATCTCTGTTGTCTATTTCTATCTGCATACCATCACCGCCCATGATGCCTTCATAAGGATATTGGCCTCTTTGGTGCCATTCAACACTTTCTTCATAGGTATGTGCTCCTACCCAAACCCCATTATCCTGCAATCCACCATACACATTGTAGGGCTTCTCATTGTCTACATTAATAGCATAAAACTGCCCTACCGAAGGCGTATTGCACTTAATCCAGTTTTCCCCGTCGTCATACGAAATGTTTACCCCTCCATCATTCCCATCAATAAGATGTCCCGGTTGTTTAGGGTTGATCCAAAGGGCGTGATGATCGGCGTGAACGTTATCGGCAGTAATAGAAGTAAAAGACTTTCCGCCATCTTTAGACTTTAATATAGGAACTCCATAAATGTAAATACCATCTGCATTACTGGGATCTACGTGGATTTTTCCGAAGTAGTATCCATAACTGTAGTACAATCCATCCAAATACCCATCGTGTGTCTTTTTCCATGTCTTTCCTCCATTCTCACTTTTATATACCTCTGCGCCAATCACTGGAGTATCGAACAACAATGTATTAGCATCTTCCAAATACTTGGCGAGATCTATGGGTTCTGCACTGCCGCTGCGAATCATTTGTTTTACATTTTCCGCCTTGTACTTGTCCTGAAATCGATTGCCGCGTAAAAATTGCTCTAGCTTTTTGTTATCCAACGCCAAGAACTGATCCTTGGTCATGGTCTTAAAATCGTCTTTAGAAAGTTCATCCTTAGTTTCTTCATCATCCTTCTCCTTTTCGCGACGGAACTGACTGTCGTGAATGGCATAAACCACATTTTCATTTACTACTGCCAAACCAATAC
The DNA here is from genome assembly GCF_028561275.1 of Aureisphaera galaxeae. Classification (GTDB taxonomy): domain Bacteria; phylum Bacteroidota; class Bacteroidia; order Flavobacteriales; family Flavobacteriaceae; genus Aureisphaera; species Aureisphaera galaxeae. The sequence continues at coordinate 277,319 of NZ_JAQQTF010000002.1, read as the reverse complement.
GTCCTACACCTTCTCCTGTTGGGAATCCACTACCGTCCACCGAAATCTTAGTCCAAGAATTTCCGGCATCGGTACTTTTATAGATGGCACTTCCTGCACCACTTCCCCTGAAGTTCCACGCCTTTCGGTCCTTATCCCAAGAGGAAGCATATACGATATTGAAATTGGAAGGATGTACATCCATTTCAATAATTCCACTCTGATCATCTACATATAATGTCTTGTTCCAAGACTTCCCGCCATCAATGGTTTTATAAACACCTCGTTCTGTGTTCTTGGAATACAAATGCCCCACGGCACTTACCAACAGCTCGTCGGAGTTGTTGGGATTGATAATGATCTTACTGATGTGATGGGAATCTTTAAGTCCCATGTTCTTCCAAGTCTTACCATTATCGGTAGATTGCAATATACCAATACCAGCATAAGACGAACGGGACGAATTCACCTCTCCGGTTCCTACCCAAATGGTTCTACTCTTCCAATCTACGGCTAAACTTCCCACATTTTGGGTCGGGCTGCTATCCAATACTGGTTCGAAGGTGGTTCCGTTGTTTTTGGTATGCCATACCCCCCCACTCGCATAACCCACATAGAATTCTATAGGATTGTTGGGGTTTACCGCAAAGTCGACCACACGTCCACTCATTATGGTAGGGCCAATATTTTTGAAAGGTAAGTTCCTAACCATAGAATTCTTGGCCATTTCGGTCTTTTGGGTAATTCCTTTTTCTACTTCTGAAGCTGGGGTTGCCGGTTGCTGTGAAAATGCGACATACGAAAGCAACCCTAGAGCGATGGAGAGTATTTTTTTCATTTTGGTGGTTTTTCTTCTTGAAAAGTACAGTTTGATAAAAATACTTCAAAATTATTTGGGGAAGTTTAACATCCCAGCCCGCAATTCTCCGAATCTTTTTACCTTCGGTAACGAGAACGAGAAACCATGGAACGATCTCCAGAACATTTTGAAACTTATTTGAAGACGATCATCGACAATCCTGCGATGGAATCTGGGCTTTCCGATATTCAGAACGCCTTCCGCCCCCTATCACTTTTCAAAAACAGCTTCTTTGTGGAAGAAGGCCAAATATGCCCTTATTTCTGTTACATAGAAAACGGCATCCTGCAGCATTCCCTAAGCATCTTGGGAGAGGAAAAAACCACCTATCTGGCCTTACGGAATTCCTGCACTGCTGCTTTGAAAAGCTTTCGGTTTCGTACTCCTTCCCGAAAAAACATCCGTGCCCTGAGCGATTGCGATCTTTGGGTGATCGAACTGAATGCTTTTGAATATCTCCTTAAAAATAACCCTACATTCTATACCTTTTATTACAACCTCATCGAAAACCAGATCTATAGAATAGACGACTATCGCATCGATCTGCTCACTCTTACCCCAGAAGAGCGCTACCAAAAAATGCTGGAAAACGAACCCAAATTACTGCAACAAGTACCACTTCATTATCTCGCTTCTTTTTTGGGCATTTCTACCCGCCACATGAGCCGAATTCGGAAAAACGTGAAATAAGGACATTTGGCTAGGTAGTTCTTTGCGCCATTGCGTACATTTGGAAGAACGAATCCTTTAAGTACAATTCCATGAAATACCATACCATAGACCGCAACCTGTATATAAAGAACCGTAAAAACTTTATGGCGCGTATGAAACCCAGTAGTTTAGCGGTATTCAATAGTAATGACATCTATCCCGTGAGTGCCGATAGTACCATGCCGTTTAATCAGCATAGGGACATTCTGTTCTTGAGTGGCGTTGACCAGGAAGAAAGTATTTTGGTATTATTTCCAGATGCTGCAGAGGAGAAACATCGCGAAGTACTTTTCCTTAGGGAAACCAATGAGCATATTGCCGTTTGGGAAGGAGAGAAATTAACCAAGGATCGCGCCTTCGAAGTAAGCGGAGTAAAAACCGTGTATTGGCTCAGTGAATTCGATAAGGTTTTCTTCGAATTGATGACGCAAGCCGATACCGTATATTTCAACACCAACGAACATTACCGCCAAGCCGTAGAAACCCAAACCCGTGAAGATCGTTTCATAAAAGCGACCAAGGAAAAATTTCCTGCACACAGCTGGGCGAAGAGTAATCCTATCCTCCAACGTTTACGATCGGTTAAGGATGCTATTGAAATCGATTTGATGCAAACCGCCTGCAACATTACTGAAAAAGGATTCCGCAGGGTATTGAATTTTGTAAAACCCAATGTTTGGGAATTCGAAATAGAAGCCGAGTACATGCATGAATTTTTGTGCAATCGATCCAAAGGATTTGCCTATACCCCTATCATTGCAAGTGGTAACAATGCCAATGTTCTACACTATATTGAAAACAATCAGCAGTGTAAGGATGGGGATCTTATCTTAATGGATGTGGGTGCCGAATATGCCAATTACAGTAGCGACATGACCCGTACCATTCCGGTAAATGGACGATTTACCGATCGCCAGAAGGACGTTTACAATGCGGTGAATCGTGTAAAAAATGAGGCCACTAAACTGTTGGTGCCAGGTGCTTTTTGGAAAGAATACCATGTAGAGGTTGGAAAGCTCATGACCTCAGAACTTCTAGGGTTGGGATTATTGGATAAGGCCGATGTACAGAACGAGAATCCCGATTGGCCTGCCTATAAAAAGTACTTCATGCACGGGACGTCCCATCATATTGGCTTAGACACGCATGACTACGGTATCCTTTGGGAACCCATAGAAGCCAATATGGTATTTACGGTAGAGCCTGGGATTTATATTCCAGAAGAAGGTTTCGGTATCCGATTGGAGGACGATGTTGTCGTTCAGCAACAGGGTGATCCTGTCAACCTCATGGGCAATATTCCCATCGAGGCCGAAGAAATCGAAGACTTGATGAACTCATAAATAAAAACTCCGGACAGTGTCCGGAGTTTCTTTTTTGTTACAGGTGCAACACACCGTTCTCCGCCGCAGCGTAATCGCTCCAAGCATAGGCATCTGCCTGCTCGTCGTTGGTATAACTACCGTCTACTACATATCTAAATTCGTATGACTGGTCTTTATCCAAATTTACGGTTCCCTTAAAGTTTCCATTCTTTAGTTTCTTTAAAGGAGTTGCTTCTGTATTCCATTCGTTGAAGGTCCCCACTACTTTTACTTCATGAGCCTCTTCTGCCGGCACGGTAAAGGTTACTTTACATACCGGTTTGCTTTTCAAGTACTGCTTGGTAATTGCCATAATTTTCAGTGTTTGATATGGTTTCAAATCTATAGAAGCCGACCCTTGTAACCAACACTTAAGTGATAAAAAATGAGCGATTTACGATACTGACAAAAAGAGGTGCCCTTTATTGAAAATTTCAAAAAATGAAGGGGGTTAAATTCAGAATATTTCAAAAAAATGATGCCCTTGAACGTACAAAAATTTCAGTCCTAAAAAACTACAACGTTTTCGATTATTAGGGGTTTTCGAAAAATAAGGTCGAAAACGTCAATTTTAGGATTCGGCCGTATTTTTTTCACGATTTCCGAAAAGATTCAAAAGCACAAAAGCAAGCAGCGCAGGAAGTATCCATCCCATATGTTCATTGCTAAATGGAATGATATCTTTTATAGATTGAAGAGACCCTTTTGGTAATAGAAAACCTAAAAAATCGGGAATGCTAAACAAAAAGGTTACTAGAATCACACCTTGAAATACCCTTCGTGGACGATACCGTTCGGGAAGGACATTTAGAAAAATAAGGGCAATGGTAATGGGGTAAATGAACATAAGGGCGGGAAGCGCTACGTCTATAATATAATGCACATCGAACTGACCGATAACAACCCCAAGGATACATCCCAAGACACCTGTGAAGATGTAGGCCTTTTGGGAATTCCCGAAAACGCCTTTTACGAAATCGGCCACTCCTGTCACAATTCCCACCGCAGTGGTAAAACAAGCCAATGCCACGAGAACGGCAAGAAAGGCAGTTCCTATATCACCCAGCGTTTTGGTACTTAATAGGGTTAGCAATTCTACACGGTTTTCAATTTCCAGGGTTCCGCTATAATACGCCCCCAAAGCGATGAGACCTCCATAGATGAAAAGCAATCCCAATCCGGCATACAATCCCGACTTACCAATCATCCTTCTTTTGTCTTCATAGTTATAGGTCCCTTGAAGCGCAAAAGAAATCACAATGACACCTCCTACGACCACGCCTCCAATAGCATCGAAGGTTTGATAGCCCTCCAATATTCCTTCTGTCAATGGTGAATTGAAAAGGGTAGCACGAATAGGTTCCACATCGGCAAATAGACCAATCCCAATGATGAGCAATAATATGATGATGATTAAAGGTGTAAGGAACTTCCCAATGATGCTCAATATCTTGGTACGGTTCAACACAAAAACCAATACCAAGGCGAAGTATATAAAACTCAGGGTAAGAGACGACATGGAAAAATAGGGCTGGATGGCCATTTCATAGGTAACGGAAGCCGTTCTAGGTGAAGGCAACGTGATAGAAATGATATATACTGCAATGGCATAGACCATGGCAAATGCTGGCGATACCTTATTGGCGAAATCGAGCATGGTTCCTTGAAGCCGTGCATGACCGTAAATAGCCATGATGGGAATGATCACCGCAGAAATGGCGAATCCCAGGATTACCCAAAACCAAGCATCTCCTGCATTGTATCCTAAAAAGGGAGGGAGAATTAAGTTTCCGGCGCCAAAAAATAATGAGAAAAGGGCAAAAGCAGTAACGAAGGTTTGTTTGGTCGGGCTCATTGGCGGATATTTGTCTGCCGAATATAGAAAAATGATTTATCACTACAACGAGGTCCCGATTTTTTATGAACAGACCGGAACAGGTCCTGCTATCGTCCTTTTGCATGGCTTTTTGGAAAGCAGTACGATGTGGGAAGAAATTGTAAGCGCTCTTTCTGGAAAATATACCTTTATATATATAGATCTTCCGGGCCATGGAAAAAGTGGCGTTATCGATGAAGTTCACACTATGGAACTTATGGCAAATGTGGTCTATCAATTATTGAATCACCTCAACCTTAAAAATGCCTCCTTTGTAGGACACTCTATGGGTGGTTACATAGCCTTGGCCCTTGCCGAAAAGCATACCACCTTAATAAATCATCTGGTATTGCTTAACTCTACCACCTTTGCAGACAGTGCGGACCGCAAAAAGCAACGTGATCGTGCTTTGCGTTTTATCGAAGCCGATAAGGATACTATTGTGAGCATGGCCATTTCCAATCTGTTCTATCCAGAAGTACGAAATACCTATGCCTCCGAAATCAAAAAACTTAAAGAGGAAGCCCTTCAATTTCCTACAGAAGGAATCATGGCAGCAATTCGCGGTATGAAAGATAGAAAGGACCGTACCGATGTCTTTAAAAATTTCCCCGGTGAAAAAACCATCGTATGTGGCAGTAAGGATCCCGTTGTCCCCTTATCGGTATCTAAAGAAATGGCAAAAGCTACTGGAGTAACCCTCAAGATTTTGGATGGAAGTCATATGAGTTGGATAGAAAATAGGTCTGAAATTGTTAAAATTGTGCATTTCATCGAATAAATTGTGCTTTTTGTCGGTTTTTTGGATTTTTTGTGTAAGTTTAATCACCAAATCTACCGACCATGAGAACTGAATCCCCTAAGCAATCGTTCACCTTTTCTGGACTATTATGCAGCACTTTAGGCCATGATTACGTGGTGACTCGGAAGATAACAAACCATATTAACGAATACCGATGTACCAATTGTGGCAAAGAGGTCACCGACAGCATGACGGGCCGACTGGAAATCCTCACCAGTAAAACCAGACAATTGAACACTTCGCTTGCCGATTTTTTTCAGAAAAAAATGAGGCGCAAAATCCCTGTATCTTATGAAAAAGCTAATCTGTAAAATCGTAGGACATAATTTTGTCTCCTTACGAGACAAGAATTCCCAAATCCGTGAATACCAATGTACTTGTTGTAAACAAAAATATACCGAAGACGGTTACGGACAGATTGTAAAGCTTACCAAATACTGGGAAGAGAACAACACTCTTTTCGAGCAGCATTTCAGTAATAGAAAGGCTATTTAAATTATTCCTCTTTTAAGGCATTCCATCCACGGGCTACCAAAGGAATTTTGGTATCGGCTCGTGTAATGAGGTGCATCCCTTCTTTTTCTTGGGTTATGTGTCCAATGACCGTTAGGTTGGGGTTGGCCTTAATTTTTGGAAAGTCCTCCATTTTAACGGTGAACAACAATTCATAATCCTCCCCTCCACTCAGAGCTATGGTAGTACTGTCTAACTGAAATTCCTCGCAGGTAGAAATCACTTGAGGATCTAAAGGAATTTTATCTTCGTACAAATTGCAACCTACTTTAGATTGCTTACATATATGAATGATTTCACTGGAGAGACCATCGCTTATGTCGATCATGGCCGTAGGAACCACTTCCAAATCCTCCAATAACTTAGGAATATCTTTTCTGGCTTCCGGCTTTAGCTGGCGTTCTACCAAATAGGTGTAGCTATCCAATTCGGGTTGTGCATTGGGATTGGTTTGGAACACCTGCTTTTCACGTTCCAATACTTGTAGCCCCAAATAAGCCGCTCCTAGGTCCCCTGTAACCACTAAAAGGTCATTTTCTTGAGCTCCATTACGATATACGATTTTGTCTTTGGCCGCTTCTCCGATAGCGGTTATGCTAATCACCAATCCAGCGGTAGAAGAAGTCGTGTCCCCACCAATAACATCTACATCATAAATACGGGCAGCAGTCTTAATACCGTCATACAATTCTTCCAAAGCTTCTACAGGAAATCGATTGGAAACTGCTAGGGAAACCGTGATCTGTTTGGCGGTGGCATTCATCGCATACACATCGCTCAGATTTACCATCACCGATTTGTATCCTAAATGCTTAAGGGGCATATATCCCAAATCGAAATGCACCCCTTCTACCAATAAATCGGTGGTAACTACTTGTTGCATTCCCTTCTCAGGGGCAATTACCGCAGCATCATCACCAATGCCTTTAACGGTAGAAGTATGTTTAATTTCTATGTTCTGGGTAAGGTGGTCTATGAGTCCAAATTCTCCCAATTCTGAAATAGGGGTGCGCGCCTTATTTTTATCTTCTAGCATAATCTACATTTAGCGCTGCAAAAATACAGCTTAAATACTAAGGAGGTAAGCCGGTTTCAAAAATAATTTCTTCGGTCTCAAAGTCTTATTTTATAAATACAGACCTAAAAAACAACAGTTTAACTACTTTGTAAGAAAATTGAAGTTTCAAAATGGCTACTTTAGGAAGTATGAAAAAGATAACAGGTTTGCTTTTGGTTTTTGCATTGTCGATGTCCTGCTCCAGTGATGACGATTCCCGTGAATCTTCTAACACGAATACCAATGGAAATGGAAATGACACCGAAGAAACCGTCACCTATGATCCCAGCGCCCAACTTTCGTTCACCCCATGTGTAAATGGAAAAGCGGGTTATTTCGATTGTAACGGATTCGATCTCATAAGTCATATCCCCCTTTCTTTTTTCAATGCTGGGAGTGCCAACGATTCCTGGGGTTGGACAGATCCCATGACCGCGAAGGAATATGTGTTGTTGGGGCTTTCTAACGGAACGGCGTTTATCGATATTTCAGATTCGGAAAATCCGGTATACTTAGGGAAACTTCCGTCTGCCTCCTTTAGCAGTCCTTGGAGGGATATAAAGGTATACAACAATTATGCGTTTATTGTTAGCGAAGGTGAAAACCATGGAATGCAGGTGTTTGATCTTACTCGTTTACGGGACATCACCAACCCTCCCGCCTCTTTCGAAATGGACGCCCATTTCACCAATTTCGGGGGTGCCCATAACATTGCCATAAACGAAGATGTGGGATATGCCTATGTCCTCGGTTCGGATTCCTTCAGTGGCGGCCCTTATTTCATAAACATTCAAGACCCATTAAATCCCATTGATGAGGGCGGCTATGGTTTGGACAACTATAGCCACGATGCACAGGTCATTACCTATCAAGGACCCGACACCGATCATACGGGAAAAGAAATTTTCTTTGGCAGCAACGAAAATCGCTTTGTCATTGTAGATGTTACAGACAAGGCCAATCCACAAAATATCGCTTCAGTTACCTATCTGCAAACAGGTTTTACACACCAAGGATGGTTTACACAAGACCAACGTTATTTTTTATTGGGGGATGAATTCGATGAGATCGAGTTCGGCTTTAATGCCCGCACCATTGTTTGGGATTTGTTCGATCTGGACAACCCACAATTCCATTTTAATTATTTCGGACAAACCTCATCCATAGATCACAACGGATATGTGAAAGGAAATCTGTTTTACCAGGCAAATTATGCGGGTGGCATGCGTGTGATGGACATCTCGGATATTGGCAGTCAGGACATTTTCGAAATTGGCTACTTCGATACATACCCATTAAACAACGGAACAAGTTTCGACGGTGTTTGGAATGTCTACCCCTTTTTCAACAGTGGAAATATTGCCATAAGCGATATCGAAAAAGGACTCTTTATTGTTAGAAAAAATTAGTTTTTGAAACCATGATCCATCTCATAGTTTTGCGACATTTTTTCTCATATTTATGTGTCTTGTAGTTTTCATTATGAAGACCAAGTAGCCGCGAAAGCACAGTTCCTGACGAAAGCTTACCCTGAATAGCACCATATGAGACTCCTAAAAATCTCATAAATAGGCCATATATATAGGTATTTAACGCTTTTGCTCGGTATAATTTGTTAGATTTGGTCGCATTTTAAAAAATTGCTTAGAAATGAGAAGAATTTTACTATCCCTTGGCTTACTATTTATTTCCTACTCCGTTACGGCCCAAACTGAATGTATTGGAGGAATGGCGGGTTCCTATCCTTGTAATGGATATGATCTAATGTCCTTTATCCCATGGACCACTTTTGGTGCTACCAATGCAAATGATTCTTGGGGATGGACCGATCCACAAGACGGAAAGGAATATGCACTTGTCGGTGTAGACAATGGTGTTGCTTTTGTGGATATTTCAGATCCTGTAAATCCACTATACCTTGGAAAATTACCCACACATACTGCCCCCAGTTTATGGAGGGATGTGAAAGTATATGACAACTATGCTTTTGTGGTAAGTGAGGCTAGTGGACATGGAATGCAGGTGTTCGATCTTACCAAATTGAGATCCGTTGCTTCTCCCCCAGAGACCTTTACGGCAGATGCGCATTACAGCGGATTTGGTAACGCTCATAATTTGGTAATCAATGAAAGTGAAGCCTATGCTTATGGGGTTGGAACCACAACCTTCGGAGGTGGACCTCATTTCGTAGATATTTCTGACCCTCTAAATCCAGTGGGTGTAGGAGGATACAGTGATGGTGGCTATAGCCACGATGGACAGGTTGTAACCTACAACGGCCCTGATACGGATTACACGGGACGCGAGATTTATATTGGAAGTAATACTACCGAGATTGTCATTGCAGATATTACGGACAAAGCGAACCCAATGACCATTTCAACCATAGGATACACCAATGTTGCATACACCCACCAGGGATGGCTAACGGACGATCATGCCTATTTTATTTTAGGTGATGAGATCGACGAATTGAACTTCGGATTCAACACGAGAACTTTGGTTTTCGATTTTACCGATTTGGACAATCCCGTACATCATTTTGATTACACAGGGCCAACTTCGGCAACCGATCATAACGGTTACGTAAACGGAGATCTTTTCTACTTAGCAAATTACGAAGCTGGACTTCGCGTAGTGGATATTTCGGATATTGAAAATGGAAATGCTTCCGAAGTTGGATACTTCGACATTTATACCAGTGGCGATGGTGCTGGATATGATGGTGCCTGGAATGTATATCCTTATTTCAACAGTGGAAACATCTTGGTTTCTTCGCTGTTCTTTTCAGATACCAGTTATACGGGAGGGATGTATATCTTACGTGAATCTTCTTTAGGTACTGAAGATTTCAGCCTAGCGAGCCAACTTACCCTGAGCCCTAACCCAGCGCAAAACGCAATTAACATCCGTACAGCAAATGCCCCGATTAATTCGATTGCTGTACACAATGTCCTTGGACAACAATTAATTGTAAGGAATGCCTCTGGAAATACGTCTGAAACTGTTGATATTTCATCACTTTCGGCCGGTATTTACTATGTAAAAGTGAACAACAAGACAACAAAAAAAATCGTAAAACAATAAACTTAAATTCACCAAACCCTAATTGAACTTACTTATGAAAAACCTACTTTTTCTATTTGCAGCGGTTTCTATTCAATGTGCCGTAGCTCAGACCCCATGTACCGGAGGATCTGCAGGAGCGTATCCATGTAATGGGTACGATCTGCAATCACACATAAACCTTAGTGGGCTTAATGCCGGCTCCGGAAATGATTCCTGGGGATGGACCGATGACTTGGACGGAAAAGAATATGCCATCATTGCCCTGAACAACGGAACGGCTTTTATTGATGTATCCGACCCCGTAAACCCTGTTTATCTTGGAAAGTTACCTACTCATACCACGAGTAGTTCTTGGAGAGATGTTAAAACATACAACAACCATGCTTTTGTTGTAAGTGAAGCTGGTGGACACGGAATGCAGGTATTCGATCTAACTCGATTGAGAAATGTAACCAACCCACCGGTAACCTTCTCCGAAGATGCTCACTACAATGGTTTTGGCGATGCCCACAACATTGTAATCAACGAAGATACAGGATATGCTTATCCTGTTGGGTCCAGCCTATTCAACGGAGGTCCTGTCTTCATCAATATCCAAGACCCTCAGAACCCAGTTGGGGAAGGTGGATACGGAATGGATGACTATAGTCACGATGCACAGGTGGTTACCTACAATGGTCCAGATTCAGATTATACAGGAAGGGAAATTCTTATTGGAAGTAACGAAAATGAAGTAGTGATTGTAGACATTACCGATAAGTCCAATCCACAAAACATTTCTTCCATTTCCTATGGCAATGTGGGGTATACGCACCAAGGGTGGTTCACTGAAGATCAGAGATATTTCATCTTGGGAGACGAAACCGACGAATTGAATTTTGGATTCAATACTCGAACCATTGTTTTCGATTTCGAAGACTTAGACAACCCTCAACACCATTTCGACTATACGGGACCTACTGCAGCAATTGACCACAATGGTTATGTAAAAGGCAACAAATATTATATGGCAAATTACCGAGCTGGACTTCGTGTAATCGATCTTTCCAATATTGCTAGTGGTAGCATGACCGAAGAAGGTTTCTTCGACACTTATCCACCAAGCAACAGTGCTAGTTTCGACGGAGCATGGAGCGTTTATCCTTACTTCGGAAGTGGAAACATCGTAATTAGTGATATTAACCGTGGATTTTTCTTGGTAAAAGCTGCCGGTGTAGACAACACAGATCCTGTAGCGGTTTGTCAAGACTTCACAGCGCAATTGGGAAGTAACGGAGACGTAATTGTTGCAGGAAGTGATGTAGACGGAGGCTCTAGCGATGACAGTGGTTCCTATACCGTAACCCTAAGTGAAAACAGCTTCGATTGTAGCGACCTAGGAGATCATGTGGTAACAGTTACAGTAACGGATCCTTCAGGAAATACAGATACATGTACTGCTACCATTACAATAGAAGATACCATGGCACCGTCATTCACGGACTGCCACCTAGATGAAACCGTGGTAGCCGATGAGGCAACCAGCACCTATACGTTACCGGACTATGTGTTGAATGGAGATGTGGCAGCAGCCGATAACTGTACTTCTACGTTAGCTATTACCCAAGACCCGGTGTCCGGAACCGAGATGGCTGTAGGAACACATACAATTTCTTTTGAAACTACAGATGATGAAGGAAATACGAACACCTGTTCTTTCGTTTTAACTGTAGACGAACCTCTAGGAGTTTCTGAATCGCTATTGGAACAAGGATTATCCATTTTCCCAAATCCATCCAGCGATCAAATTACAGTAGTTTCTGAAAATCAGAACATTAACAACATCGCAATTTTTGATGTTACTGGGAAGCAGTTGATCGATATGAGTAACATGGATGTACAAAGACAAAACATTAGCATTTCATCCCTTGCGGAAGGAATTTATTTTATAAATATTAACAACCTTATAACTAAAAGAATCGTAAAGAAATAAGCGTTTTGTTGTAAATTTGGCAAAATTTTCAGGTTTATAGACTAAACCATAACATATTTCGTTATGGTTTAGTTATAACCTTTTAAAACAGTTATTAAGAACCCTAATTAAAACTTCGATGAAAAAAATTACTACGGCTATCCTACTTTTGGCTACCGGCATCACCTTCGCACAGAGCCCATGTACGGGTGGTACAGCCGATACCTTCCCCTGCTCTGGATACGATCTACAATCAAGAATTTCTAACGGGACTATGGGAGCCTCTGGAGCAAACGACTCTTGGGGATGGACCGACCCTCAAGACGGAAAAGAATATGCCATTGTTGGGCTAACCAATGGAACGGCATTTATTGATGTTTCCGATCCTGTAAATCCTGTGTACCTAGGAAAACTTCCAACGCATACAGACAGTAGCATCTGGAGAGATGTTAAGGTATACGACAACCACGCTTTTATTGTAAGTGAAGCTGGCGGACACGGAATGCAAGTATTCGACCTTACTCGTCTTAGAAATGTTGCCAGCCCTCCAACTACCTTTACAAATGATGCGCACGACAACAGTTTCGGAAGCGCGCACAATATTGCGATTAATGAAGATACCGGATATGCCTATCCTATTGGTTCCAGTCTTTTTAGTGGAGGACCTATTTTCATTAACATCCAAGATCCTACAAACCCTGTTTTCGAAGGAGGTTATGCCACCGACGGATACACACACGATGCTCAAATCGTAACCTACAACGGACCTGATACTGAGCATGCAGGAAAAGAGATTTTCATTGGTAGTAATGCCGATGAACTTGTTATTGTTGATATTACAGATAAGTCTAATCCCGTACAATTGGGAAGCACCGACTATCCTAATGTAGGGTACACCCACCAAGGATGGTTTACTGAAGACCAGAGATACTTCCTATTGGGAGACGAAGGAGATGAGTTCGACTTCGGATTCAATACGCGTACTGTGGTTTTCGATCTAAGCGACCTAGATAACCCACTATACGATTTTGCCTACGAGGGCGATACTGCAGCTGTAGACCACAATGGATATGTGGTTGGTGATAAGTTCTACCTATCTAACTATGCTGCTGGACTACGTGTTTTGGATATTAGTGATATTGAAAATGGAAATATTACCCTAGATGGATACTTCGATACATATCCTTCTAACAACAGTGCCAACTACTCTGGTTCTTGGAACGTATATCCATTTTTTGCCAGTGAAAATATTGTAATTACCGGAGATGCAGGTATGACACTTGTGAAAGCGTCTGGGTCTCTTTCTACCGAGGACTTTGAGCAAACTAAATTCTCACTTTTCCCGAATCCAGCAACGGACAGATTGACCGTTTCTTCTACGGAAGAAGGAATTGCTCGTGTAGAAATCTTTAATGTCCTTGGACAAAAAGTGTTGGACAATACCTACGCTTCACGTTTATCGGAAACAATCAACATTACAAGCTTAAACACTGGAATGTACCTCGTTACGATAAATAACACTACGACCAAGCGATTGGTGGTAAAATAATTTTTTATGCTATTGAAAAAGAAAAAGTTCATATTATTATTAACCTTTATGGTTATGGCGGGTATCGTCTTCACCTCTTGCGGTGGAGACGACGCTCCGTCTGATGATACCATAGTAGATCCGGACCCTGACCCGGATCCAGATCCCGATCCTACAGGATTCTTGGGTGAAATCGACTTCGTAAAAACCTTTGGAGGTAGCGATATCGATGAGGCCAATGACGTGGTACAGGCAGATGATGGAAGCTATGTCATCATCGGTTCTACCAAAAGTACGGACGGGGACATTACAGATAAATCAGATCCCAGCAATGATTTTTGGGTACTAAAAGTAAATCCTCAAGGTGAAAAAGTTTGGAGCAAAACCTACGGCGGAAGCAATGACGACGAAGGTTATTCCCTAAGCAAAACCGATGACGGGGGTTATATTCTTATTGGATACAGCCGAAGTAGCGATGGCGACGTAGGAGGGAATGAAGGCTTTCAGGATATTTGGATCGTAAAAATTGATGGTAGTGGCAACCTACAATGGGAAACCCACCATGGATTTTTAGGAGGCGAACAAGGCCTGAGTGTCGTTCAGACCAGTGATGGCGGTTATTTTGCTGTTGGGTTCCTAGACCTTGCCGGTAGTGGCGGACAAGGAGACGACCTACTTCCCGATGACAAAGGAGACTCCCGTAACAACCGACACGGTTTGGGTGAATACTGGGGTATTAAATTGGATGCCAACGGAAACAAAGAATGGCGTCGCTATTTTGGAGGCACCAATAACGATCGTGGTTACGATGTATTGCAAACATCCGATAATGGTTATCTCTTAACTGGAGCTGCCGAGAGTAATGATTTCGATATTACAAACCCTAAAGGATCCTACGATTATTGGGCCATTAAAATCAATGATCAAGGGGACATCCAATGGGAAAAATCTTTTGGAGGTTCTGAAATTGATAATGGATTTAGTGTGACGGAAACTACCGATGGTAATTTCATCTTTGTGGGAGACACACGAAGTGCCGATCAAGATGTTTCCAATCTTAAAGGAAATGCCGATCTATGGGCTGTTAAATTCTCCAGCACCAATGGATCTATTATTTGGGAACGCACCTACGGGGGAACCCAATTCGACTCTGCACAAAGTATTACTCCTATGTCCAGTGGCAAGTATGTTATTGCCGGATCTTCACGAAGTGTTGATGGGGACGTTGCCGAAAACAACGGACAAAACGATGCTTGGATTTTGGTCATTAACGAAAGTGGAGTCCCTCAGTTTGAAATGAACTTGGGTGGTTCTGAGCTTGACTTCGGTAATGGGGCTATCGAAACTACAGACAACAAACTAATCCTAGTGGGAGAAACCGATAGTAACGACGGAGATATTACCCAAAACAAAGGAATTAAAGACTTAATGATTGCGAAAATCAAATAAGCCTACAGCTTACCATAAAATAAACCTTAACCCTTTAAATACTAAAAAAAAGAAATGATGAAATTGAAAAAAATTGCTTTGCTATTGGTAGCTACTATCGCCCTAGTAAGCTGTAACAATGATGATGATTCGTCTGCCCCAGCAAATGTGACTGTAGACTTTACATTTACGCACAACTTTGGTGGTACGGCTATTGAAAATGCAGATTATGAAACCACTTCCTATACCAACGCGAACGGAGAAAGCCTTACGCTTTCCAAATTGGTATACCTAATCTCGGATATTACCTTTACCGCCACAGACGGAACAGCATATACTGCTGGAGACTATAATTTGGTGAATGCCCGTACGGGAAGTAACATCAACTTTACACCAGGGTTTGATCTTCCTAAAGGAGATTACACCGTGTCTTTCACGTTTGGATTTAACGACGAGGACAATGATGCTGCTGGTGGTTATGAAGACCTTAATACTGCCGACGGTGGTTGGGGTGTGCCAGACCCATTGGGTGGCGGATACCACTATATGCGTATGGAAGGAACCTATGTAAATAGCCTTGGTGCCACAGAGAACTTCCAATACCACACCATTAGAGCCAACAGGCACAATACCTTGCCTCCAGGGCCAGGAACTCTAGACGAACTAACAGATACTTCCTTTACGGTAAACTTAGGAACTGTTAGCGTGGGTAGTACTACTTCTGTGGAAGTTCAAATGGACGTAGCAGAATGGTTCGCCAACCCAAACACTTGGGATTTGAACACTTGGTTCACCGTTTTGATGCCTAACTACGAGGCACAATTGGATATGAACGAGAATGGATCTGCTGGAGTTTTCAGCCTAGGAACCGTTATTACAGAAGACTAAACATGAATAAGTACTGGAAATATTTGGGTGTATGTGTGTTGATCATTGCCTTGCATGCTTGCAAGGACACCGATGATGAGCCCACATATACCCCTACTCCAGTGACTTTAGGGGTACCCGAAGTTTTTCAGGGAAAACTATTACCGCCTGTAATTCCAGAGGACAATCCTTTAACCGAAGAAGGTATTGCCTTGGGCAAGAAACTTTTCTTCGATCCCATTCTTTCTGGAAATGGTACACAGGCCTGTGCAGATTGCCACCGCCCCGAGCATGCATTCTCCGATCCTAGACAATTTAGTTTGGGTATCAATGGCAATCCTGGCACCCGACACTCTATGCCGTTGTTCAATATTGCATGGAACTTTGAAAATAAATTCTTTTGGGATGGTAGAGCCCTCGGTTTGGAGGCACAAATCTTCGATCCAGTGGTAGATCCCAATGAAATGGCCAATACCTGGCCCAATGCCGAAAGCACCTTACAAGCCGATGCCGAATACCCTGAACTTTTTGAACAGGCTTTTGGCACGAGCAGAATCGACTCCGTTAATGTGAGTAAAGCCATTGCCCAATTTTTGAGAACCTTGGTTTCGGCCAACTCTAAATTCGATCGTTTTCAACTAGGTCTAGCCGAGTTGACCCCGGAAGAGGAAAACGGGCTTAATGTTTTTTTGGATGAAGGACGCGGCGATTGTTTTCACTGTCACGGTTTACCAGCCAACCCCTTATGGACCGATAATATCTTCCACAACAATGGGATGGACGAAATCATTACCGACTTAGGTCTTGGTGGATTCTCTGGAGATCCGCGTGAATTTGGCCATTTTAAATCCCCAAGTTTACGTAATCTAGCGTACACTGCCCCCTTTATGCATGACGGACGTTTTGCTACCATAGAGGAAGTGATTAATCACTACAGTGAAGGCCTGGTATTCTCGGAAACCATAGATCCCCTTATGAAGAATGTATCCACCGGAGGTGCCCATATGACCGAGAGCGACAAGGCAGATCTTAAGGCATTTCTCCTCACCCTTTCTGATGAGAGTTTCATCAACAATCCCGATTTTCGCCAATAGTCTAATATTGGCCAGTAACAGGCGCTCAACACCTTACTTGTTAATTATTACATAAATCTATAGTAGCATAAGCTTTTAATGTGCCGTGCACATGGTTTAAAATGCTATTTGCAGTATATTTGCAGTCCTAATTTAGAATAACTCTATATAGATGATAAAGGTTAGTGAAAGTGCAAAAGACAAGATTTCTCAGCTAATGTCCGAAGAAGGATTCAGTATTGAGAAGGACTTTGTGCGCGTAGGTGTTAAGAGTGGTGGTTGTTCCGGCCTGTCCTACGAACTCAAGTTCGACGATGCACAAGGGGATACCGATAAGCTATTTGAAGACAACTTTGTCAAAATCATTGTAGACAAAAAGAGCTTTTTATATCTGGTAGGTACCACACTGGAATACAGCGGTGGGCTTAACGGAAAAGGATTTGTATTCAATAATCCAAATGCCAACCGTACCTGCGGTTGCGGAGAAAGCTTTTCACTATAAAACTGGGATCAAGAAATGGGAAAATTCACTGAAGACGATTTAAAAAAAGAACTTGAGACCAAAGAATACGAGTATGGTTTCTATACCGATATAGAATCGGAAACTTTTCCGGTAGGTCTTGACGAGGATATTGTTCGTGCTATTTCCGCAAAGAAGAACGAGCCCGAATGGATGACCGAATGGCGATTGGAAGCTTTCCGCATTTGGAAAGCAATGGAAGAACCCGAATGGGCCAATGTGACCTATGAAAAACCGAATTTTCAAAATATCTCCTACTACTCGGCACCTTCAACCAAGCCAAAATACAATAGCATAGACGAGGTAGATCCAGAATTGCTGGAAACCTTCAACAAACTGGGTATTTCTTTAGAAGAGCAGAAGAAATTGGCCGGTGTTGCCGTAGATATCGTTATGGATTCGGTTTCTGTAGCCACTACCTTCAAAGATACCTTGGCGGAGAAAGGGATCATTTTCTGTTCCATTTCAGAAGCCATTCAGGAACACCCAGAATTGGTAAAGAAATACATTGGAAGTGTCGTACCTCAAAAAGATAACTTCTACGCTGCCCTAAATAGTGCAGTATTTAGCGATGGTTCATTCTGTTACATTCCTAAAGGGGTTCGTTGCCCTATGGAGCTTTCCACTTATTTCAGGATTAACCAGGCCGGTACCGGACAGTTTGAGCGTACGCTGGTTATTGCAGACGAAGGAAGTTACGTAAGCTACCTAGAGGGTTGCACGGCTCCTTCGCGTGATGAAAATCAGTTACACGCTGCAGTGGTTGAATTGATCGCCCTAGACGATGCGGAAATAAAATATTCTACCGTTCAGAACTGGTTCCCTGGGGACAAAGAAGGAAATGGTGGGGTATTCAACTTTGTGACCAAACGTGGAATTTGCGAGAAAAACGCAAAAATTTCTTGGACACAGGTGGAAACAGGAAGTGCAGTTACCTGGAAGTACCCAAGTTGCGTACTTAAAGGCGACAACTCCATCGGGGAGTTCTACTCCATCGCAGTGACCAATAACTTCCAGCAAGCCGATACAGGAACAAAAATGATCCACTTAGGGAAGAATACCCGAAGTACGATTATTTCGAAAGGAATTTCGGCCGGAAAATCACAGAACAGTTATCGTGGATTGGTAAAAATCCATCCCCGCGCAGAAAATGCCAGGAACTTCTCACAGTGTGATTCCCTGCTTATGGGGAACAAGTGTGGGGCTCATACCTTCCCATACATCGAAACCAATAACAAGACGGCCCAGGTAGAACATGAAGCAACGACAAGTAAGATTGGGGAAGACCAAATTTTCTACTGCAACCAACGTGGAATCGATACCGAAAAGGCCATTGCGCTTATCGTAAATGGATTCAGTAAAGAAGTACTTAACAAGCTTCCTATGGAATTTGCAGTGGAGGCTCAAAAACTATTGGAAATTAGCCTTGAAGGCTCTGTTGGATAATCATCATAAAAAACAACCAAATACAATGAAAAGATCACTTTTACTACTCACTTTCGCTTTAGCTGCTGTTCTATTTTCCTGTAAGAACGGTGAAGAAAAAACCGCTGCTCAAGAAGAAACTCCAAAGTTATTGGAAAACGAATACAGCATGTATAGCGGTGAGTTTATCTATTTGGACGACGGTGCCGTGTTAAAAGGAAACAATTTCATTTACGGAGTGGCTTTGGACGAAATGGCTGAGGAATTAGCGAAAAGAGTAGCCCCTGTTAAGAATGAAGAATTCGACATGGTTCCTGTAGTGGTAAAAGGAATTTTGAATAAAAAAGCAGCCGGGGATGAAGGTTGGGACGAAGTTCTTACCATCAAAGAAATCGTTACTGTTAGCGATGCACCAGCGGAGGCAGATATAAAAATAGAAGAAAAGAAAAGTTAATATGCTACACATAAAAAACTTGCATGCAAGCGTAGAAGAGAAAGATATCCTGAAGGGAATAGACCTTGAGGTAAATCCAGGTGAAGTACATGCCATTATGGGACCTAACGGTTCTGGGAAAAGTACGCTCGCTGCCGTGGTTGCAGGAAAAGAAGAATTCGAAATTACCGACGGTGATGTTATGCTGGAAGGAGAAGACATTTCAGAATTGGATCCCGAGGAAAGAGCACATAAAGGTATTTTCCTTTCTTTTCAGTATCCCGTAGAAATTCCAGGGGTAACCGTAACCAACTTCATTAAGACCGCCATTAACGAAACCCGAAAGGCCAAAGGCCAAGAGGATATGCCAGCGGGCGAAATGTTGAAGAAAATAAAAGAGAAAGCCGATCTTTTGGAAATTGACCGTAAGTTCCTTTCCCGCTCCTTGAACGAAGGGTTCTCCGGAGGTGAGAAAAAGCGAAATGAGATTTTCCAAATGGCTATGATGGAACCTAAATTGGCGATCTTAGACGAAACCGATTCCGGATTGGATATCGATGCGCTTAAGATTGTTGCCAATGGGGTGAATAAGTTAAAGAGCGATGACAATGCAGTGATCGTTATTACACACTACCAACGTCTATTGGACTACATCGTGCCTGATTTTGTACATGTACTTATGGATGGAAAAATCGTGAAATCCGGACCCAAGGAACTGGCATACCAGTTAGAGGAAAAAGGATACGATTGGATTAAGGAAGAATTGGTGTAAAGACAAGCCAAAACCAAGATGAGCTTAAAAGAAAAATTATTATCGTCCTATCTCGCTTTCGAAGACCATTTGGAGGTAGACTCCCCTATTCATGATCTTAGGACACAAGCTATAAAGAATTTTGAGGATCTAGGATTTCCTACCAAAAAACAAGAAGCTTGGAAATACACCTCATTAAAAACTTTGCTGAAACCGGATTACAGCATTTTCCCTAAGAAGGAAAATACGTTGGAACTAAAAGATGTGAAGAAATATTTCCTTCACGATGTAGACACCTACAAAATTGTATTTGTAGATGGGGTCTACAGTTCCTTCCTATCCGAAACTACGCACGATGGCATGGATGTGTGCTTACTTTCTTCTGCTTTAAGCAAGGACAAGTACAAGCCTGTGATCGAAGCGTACTACAACAAAGTTGCCCAAGAAAGTAGTTTAACTTCCCTTAATACAGCTTTTGCCAAGGAAGGGGCTTATATCTACATTCCGAAGCATACGGAAGTAGAAAAGCCTATCGAGATTATCAACTTCGCTACAGGGAATGAAGCTGCTATGCTTCTACAACCACGTAATTTGGTGGTGGTTGAAGAAAATGCACATGTTCAGATCATAGAACGTCATCAAAGTCTTTCAGACAATGCCGTGTTTACCAATTCGGTGACCGAGATTTTTGCTGAAAAAAGAGCGTTTGTAGATTATTATAAAATCCAGAATGATCGCATTTCGGCTTCGCTTATCGATCATACCCATATCAAGCAAGAGCGCGATAGTATCTGTAAGGTACACACCTTCTCCTTTGGTGGAAAATTGATACGTAACAACCTCAACTTCTATCAGCATGGGGAACGTTGCGATTCGGTACTGAATGGGATTACCATTTTGGAAGGCAAACAGCATGTAGATCACAATACATTGGTGCATCACATTGCTCCGAATTGCGAAAGTCACCAAGATTACAAAGGGATTTTCGATGATAATTCCACTGGGGTTTTCAACGGAAAGGTATACGTAGAGAAAGAAGCCCAAAAACTGGATGCTTTTCAGCAGAACAACAACATTCTTATCAGTGATAAGGCCACGATAAATTCGAAACCACAGTTGGAAATCTTTGCAGATGATGTGAAGTGCTCTCACGGTTGTACTATTGGGCAACTGGATGAAGATGCCCTTTTCTATCTTCGTTCGAGGGGAATCGCCAAGAAAGAGGCCAGAGCCTTGCTCATGTATGCCTTTGCCAACAATGTATTGGAAGGTGTTAAGATTCCTGAGCTTAAGCGACGTATCAACAAACTGATAGCCAATAAAATTGGTGTTAATTTAGGGTTCAACCTATAAAAAGCGTATCCCATATGGCCTTGAATGTTCAGGAAATACGCAATGACTTTCCCATCCTTCATCGTGAGGTAAATGGCCACCCTTTGGTGTACTTGGACAATGCGGCCACTTCGCAAAAGCCGCAGCAGGTCATAGATACCTTGGTGCATTATTATAGCCATTACAATGCCAATATCCATCGCGGGGTGCACACGCTATCCCAAGAAGCAACCGATGCCTATGAAATCGCACGAAAAAAGATACAGGCCCATTTCAATATAAGGCATACCCATGAAGTGATTTTCACTTCGGGAACCACCCATGGGATCAATTTGGTGGCCAATGGCTTTTCTTCCTTTCTGAAGGAGGGCGATGAGATCATCGTTTCGGCTTTGGAACACCATTCCAATATTGTTCCTTGGCAAATGTTGTGCGAACGGACGGGAGCAACACTCAAAGTCATTCCACTGAATGAAAATGGAACGCTGATTTTTTCAGAGTACGAACAATTACTCTCTTCGGCCACAAAGTTGGTATTTGTGAACCATATTTCGAATGCTTTGGGAACCATCAACCCCATTGCTAAAATCATAGAAAAAGCGCATGAAGTAGGTGCTGCTGTATTGATTGATGGGGCACAATCCTGTTCGCACGTTAAACCGGACCTTCAGGCATTGGATTGCGACTTCTATGTAACTTCTGCCCATAAAATGTGTGGCCCAACAGGAGTGGGAATGCTCTATGGAAAATTGGAGTGGCTCAATAAACTTCCTCCCTATCAAGGAGGAGGGGAAATGATCAAGGAGGTAACTTTCGAAAAGACCACCTATGCCGATCTTCCGCATAAATTCGAAGCGGGTACGCCCAATATTGCTGGGGGTATCGGATTTGGAGCGGCTCTAGAGTACCTAAATAATATTGGTTTCGAAGCCATCGCTCAATACGAAAGTGAACTGTTGGCCTATGCCACAGAGGAACTTCTAAAGATTGAAGGGCTAAAGATTTACGGTACGGGACCCGATAAGACTTCGGTGATTTCTTTCAATATCGAAGGAATCCATCCGTATGATATTGGCACCATCGTTGATAAGTTGGGAATAGCCGTACGAACTGGGCACCATTGTGCACAGCCCATTATGGATTTTTATCAAATCCCTGGAACAGTAAGGGCTTCTTTTGCGTTTTACAATACGATGGAAGAAGTGGATCGATTGGTGAGTGCGGTGAAAAAAGCAAAAATGATGTTGAGTTAAAGCCTTGGATATTTCCGTATCTTAGGACTTCAAAACACTAAACCTCAACCATATGAAAAAAGTAATTGCAATTCTCTTTAGCATAGCGCTCTTTAGCAGCTGCGATGAAACCAAAAAAGTAATCGACGTGGCAGGTAATGTACATCTTACTGGAAATTATACGGTGACCAGTATTGGAGGTTCTGAGATATCCGAAAATGCCCCTACGATTACCTTTGTTGCCTTAGACAAAACCATTCGTGGAAATACAGGTTGCAACAGTTTCTTCGGGAAATATGCCTTGGATCTGTATGCCCTAACCATGAGCGACATTGGAAATACCGAAATGGCCTGCGACCAGCCAATAATGGACGTAGAAAATGCTTTTTTGAATGCCCTACGGAATACGGGATCGTATGACTTGGAAAACAGTATGCTCACCCTTTATTCCAAGACTGATAGAAGCGAATTGTTAATTGCAAGAAAAGAAAGAAATGAAGGAAACTAGGCCCATTGCAGCCTTGCAGGAAGAATTGATCGATGAGTTTTCCCTCTTCGAAGATTGGATGGACAAATACGAACATCTTATCGAATTGGGGAAAGGCCTCCCTTTAATTCAGCCTGAATTGAAAACCGACGACAAACTCATTAAAGGATGCCAGAGTAAAGTATGGTTACATTCTGAAATGGATGGCGATACCGTTGTCTTTACGGCAGATAGCGATGCCATCATCACCAAAGGAATCATTGCCGTTCTCATTCGTGTGTTTTCACACCAGACACCCGAAAGTATCGTGAATGCAGACACTTCCTTTATCGATGAAATCGGTTTAAAGGAACACCTATCCCCTACGCGAGCCAATGGGTTGGTGTCCATGATAAAACAAATGAAATTGTATGCTGTGGCCTATCAGGCACAGCTTAAATAAAATGCTATGAGTACCGAAGTAGATACCACCGAATTGGGTGAAAAAATAGTGAAGGTCCTGAAGACCATTTATGATCCGGAAATCCCTGTAGATATCTATGAATTGGGATTGATCTATGATGTTTTTGTGAATGAGGATCAGGAAGTGAAAATATTGATGACCCTTACCACTCCCAATTGCCCAGTAGCCGAAACGCTTCCCGTGGAAGTGGAGGACAAGGTGAAAAGTATTAAGATGGTGGCCGATGCCGAAGTGGAAATCACTTTCGATCCGCCATGGAGCCAAGACCTTATGAGTGAAGAGGCCAAATTAGAATTGGGCATGCTATAATGCCTTTTGTCCCTGAATTATGGAAAAGGAAATCGTAAATAGAGTTGCCAACAGTCCGCTTGTTACCATCGATTTGGAGGAATTGTATCCTGCTGGTGAACGAATGGAATTGGACATTAGCCAATGGCTGTACGAAGGCCTTATCCTTCGGGAAAAGGAATATCGTGAGCACATAAACAATCACGATTGGGATCAGTACAAGGATGCCTATGTGTTTATTCATTGCGCTACCGATGCCATTATTCCGGGTTGGGCTTTTCTTTTGGTTTCCCTTCAACTAAGCGGTATCGCTTCCAAAGTCCATATTGGTTCTCGTGAGGAAATGGAGGCATCCCTTTACATGGACACTATATCCAACCTAGACCTTTCTGAATATCAAGACAAGCCTGTTATCATAAAAGGCTGTTCAGATAAGTATATACCCGACAACGCTTATGTGCAATTGGCACAGCGCTTACAACCCCTAGCAAAGAGCATCATGTACGGAGAGGCCTGTTCTTCGGTTCCCCTGTACAAAAGAAAAAAGTAGCTTGTCGTTTTTTCCCTGTCTTTAGTCGAAAGCATTGTTTTTAAAGGGATGGTTTCTTCCCTTGAAGCAAAGAAATGCTAATTTTGCAACACACATTAAACTCAACATCATGAAAAAACTTTTGTTATTATCCGCTCTTTTTGTGCTTCCCCTTGCGTCTTTTGCGCAGGATGATGCGGCAGATGGCCCTCAGGACGGATGGACCAAAGCAGGAAATATCTCCCTATTGTTCAGTCAGGCAGCATTCAACGCCGAATGGACTGGTGGGGGTACTTCCAATTATGCGATAAACGGAACCCTTGCCTACGATTTCAACTACAAACAAGGTAAATTGACATGGGACAACCGTATCATGGCCGATTATGGTATTACCCAAACCCGTGATCA
Organism: Aureisphaera galaxeae; assembly: GCF_028561275.1. Taxonomy (GTDB): domain Bacteria; phylum Bacteroidota; class Bacteroidia; order Flavobacteriales; family Flavobacteriaceae; genus Aureisphaera; species Aureisphaera galaxeae. The sequence continues at coordinate 252,374 of NZ_JAQQTF010000002.1, read as the reverse complement.
GGAATTTACCCGTAAAACGAACGATCGTTTGGAATTGAACTCCATCATAGGACGCCAAATTAAGGAGAGCCTTTGGTACTACTCTTTCTTTATGAACTTCAGAACTCAGTTTACCTCTGGATATAACTTTGGAACCGACGAAAACGGAAACGAAACCCGTACCGAATTTACACGATTCATGTCTCCGGGGTATTTACAAGCAGGTCCTGGTTTTCTTTGGAAAAAGAGCGACAACCTTAAAGTGAATATCGCACCCGCTACGGCGCGTTTTATCTTCGTTAGCGGTGACTTTACCAATGTAGGAAGTGATCAGGCAGCGATCGATGCTTTCAATGCTGCAGGAGGTTACTTTGGGGTAGAAGCTAATGAATCCTCACGCTTCGAATTTGGTGCTGCGTTAGGAGCCTACGCCAAAATCGATCTTATGGAAAACATTTCCATGGAAAACATCTTGAACTTGTATAGCAACTACTTGGAAGATCCTCAGAACGTAGATTTGGATTACACCATGAACTTGGTGATGAAAGTGAACAAGTGGATTACTGCCAATGCCACTTTCCAAGCCATTTATGACGACAACGCCGTTCAAGGTTTTCAAATTCGTGAAGCCCTAGGAGTAGGGGTTACGTTTGGAATCTAGAAACACATTTGACTAATTGAATAAAAAAAGCCCGACAGTTTTGTCGGGCTTTTTTTATTCTTCAATGTATTCCGGATAGAGAAAGTTATTGTACGGAAAGCGGGTTACGTGAATGGAACGCACCTTCTGATAAACCACCTTTCTGAACGTATCTAAATTTTCCTTGTTCAACGCAGAGATAAATATCGCATCTCCGTTTTCACGGTTCATATACGTATTCTTCCAATCATCAATGGTATAATGCGCTTTGGTTCTTTCGGTCACCAAATCATCCTCATCGATCACCTCTGGTTGGTAGGCATCGATTTTGTTGAAAACCATCAAGGTAGGCTTATCCGCACCATCTATTTCATCCAAAATGCCATTTACGGAAGCAATATGATCTTCGAAGGAAGGATGCGAAATATCAACGACATGCAATAGCATATCCGCTTCGCGCACCTCATCCAAAGTACTTTTGAAAGACTCTACCAATTGTGTCGGTAATTTTCTAATAAACCCTACGGTATCACTCAGCAAAAAGGGAAGATTCCCTATCACTACCTTACGCACTGTGGTATCTAGGGTAGCAAACAACTTATTCTCTGCGAAAACATCACTCTTGCTAATGACATTCATCAGCGTAGATTTACCCACATTGGTATAACCTACCAAGGCCACGCGTACCAAAGCTCCTCTATTTCCGCGTTGCACGGCCATCTGCTTATCGATAGTGGCCAACTTCTTTTTCAACAAGGAAATGCGATCGCGAACAATACGACGGTCGGTTTCAATCTCCGTTTCCCCTGGTCCACGCATCCCGATACCCCCTCGTTGCCTTTCCAAGTGTGTCCACATACCCGCCAAGCGTGGGAGCAAGTACTCATATTGTGCCAATTCTACTTGGGTGCGGGCATAGCTCGTTTTGGCCCGTTGGGCGAATATGTCCAGGATAAGATTGGTTCTATCTATGATCTTGCACTGCAGGATCCGTTCTATATTCTTTTGCTGGGCAGGAGACAATTCATCATCGAAGATGGCCGTTCCTACCTTGTTCTCTTCCACATATAGGCGCACCTCCTCCAGCTTTCCACTCCCAATAAAGGTCTTGGGATTGGGCACTTCCATTTTTTGGGTGAAGCGTTTTAGCACCTCCCCTCCGGCCGTATATGCCAAGAATTCCAATTCGTCCAAATATTCCTTGGCCTTCTCCTCATCCTGTTGCCTCGTTACCAGACCTATAAGGACCGTTTTTTCGTATTCTATTTCTTGTTTATCTAACATAAATCATTGCAATGGCGCAAAGGTACGAAAGTGTTTGTTGCCAAATTTTGTATTTTAGGTTCAAAATTGATGCATGTCGAAAAACTCCTCAAAAAAAGACCATCGTTATTCCATAGCATTCTACAATCTCGAAAACCTCTTCGATACTACAGACGACCCAAACACATTGGATGACGATTTCACTCCCGATTCGGATAAGGATTGGAATGAAAAACGCTACCGCAAGAAGCTGAAGAAAATGGGCCGCGTTATTTCGAATATTGGATATGAGGATGTCGGTTATCCGCCAGCTATATTGGGTTTAGCCGAAATGGAAAACGCCGCGGTTTTAAGGGATCTTATTGACTCCAAATTCCTCAAGAAAAAAGGCTACGACTTTGTGCACTTCGATTCTTCCGATGAACGGGGCATTGATACAGCCCTACTCTACCGTAAGAAGATATTTGAGGTGATAGAGGCCAATACCTATACCGTATATCTCACCAATGAGTTTGGCGAGAGGGATTATACCCGAGACATTCTCTACGTAAAGGGTGAACTGGAAGGACAAATGCTTCACCTGCTAGTGAATCATTGGCCATCGCGTAGAAAAGGTACGGAAGAAACAGCCCACAAGCGTATTGCTGCTGCAAAGAAGAACTTAGAGATTCTGGATGAGATATACGCCAACGATCCTGAAGCTCGAATCGTCATCATGGGCGACTTTAATGATGACCCCAATAGTGAAAGCATAAAAACCCTTGTGAATGGGGAGTTATACAATCCCATGGAAGTACTTTTAACCAAATATGAAGGCACTTTAAAGCACCGTGAAAACTGGCATTTGTTCGATCAAATTATCATATCCCATAATTTTTTGAAAGGACATGAAAATCCCTTCCGATTTAAGAAGGCTTCCATTTTTAATCCTGAAGAGTTACGGGAACGTAAAGGAAAGTACAAAGGACTTCCTTTTAGAACCTATGTCGGGAAGAAATATCTTGGTGGATATAGCGATCATTTTCCCGTATATGCCATTTTCGACATTCATTAACATTTAACCGAAAAATCACAGTTTTTTATCCTAAAATTCTCACATTTCATCTAAAAAAGTTACTATTAAGGTAAGAATCTTCAAATTTCTATATTTTAGCGTGACCAAAACCAATACCAAAAAATGAATACACCACTACTTAACTTCGATTCCGTTAGGAATCGCAAGTTCTACTATTTGTTATTTTCCTTTATAACCTGTTTTTTCATTACTACTTCGGACGAGCTTCATGCACAAGGTCCTGGTTCTCTTTTTGTGGATGCTGGACCCGATGTATCGATCCCGTGTGGTAGTGGAGGATGTGTAGACCTAACTGCCTCCTTCTTGGAGACTTTCGAGACCATATCGAATGCTTACAATGTAAATAGCATCGATTATAACCCCCCATTCCCATTTAACGGATTGGCAAACCCATTAAACCCAGACATTGATGATGCCTGGTCGGTAGTAGATGATCTACCTTTTGATTTTTGTTTTTTCGAAAATATTGAAACCCAATTTCAAGTAGGATCCAACGGAGTTATTCGATTCGATGTGGATCCAGGAGATACAACCAACGGATGGTCTTTTTCAGAAGACTTGCCTAACAACACTAACGAGACACTAAGTGAGGCCAATGTTTTTAGTCCCTGTCATGATATCGATCCTTCGGTATCGACCACCGAAGAGATTGCCTACGAGGTGTTAGGAGAATTCCCCAATCGTGTATTGGTGGTTTCTTACTTCGAAGTACCCATGTTCTCTTGTAATGACCTTCTTGCTACACAAATGATGGTTTTCTATGAATTCTCTAATGTAGTAGAAGTATACATTCAAGACAAGCCTACTTGCGATAGTTGGAACAGTGGAAATGCCGTAATCGGAATCCAGAATGACGCTGGTGATACTGCATACGTTCCACCAGGAAGACAGACTTCGGATTCTCCATGGACTACCAATAACGAGGCTTGGCAATTTTCACCTGCAGGTGCTCCTACCTACGAATTCGAATGGTTGGATGCAGACGGAAACGTAATAGGCACCGATCCTACCGTAAATGTATGCCCCAGTGGAAATGCTACCTACACCGCTAGAATTACCTACACCAACTGTAATGGTGACGAAGTAATATTGACCGATGAAGTGGAAGTAATTCCAGACGCCGATTTTAGTGTAGAACTAGGAGACGATCGTTATTTCTGCGATACCCCTTCACATGAAATAGTTGCCGAGTTAGAAGGTAATACTTCTGGAGCCACATACTTATGGAGTACGGGTGAAACTACCTCTAGTATCACTGTTACTTCTACAGACACTTATACTGTAGAGGTGACCGTTGCTGGATGTACCCTAACGGATTCAGTTACCATTAATTTCCTTACCAGTCCAGATTGTACAATTGATCCTGAATGTTCCTTCATCGATTTTGAAGAGAACTTTGGAACGGGATCTGGACGTGTTTGCGACTTGGGAACTGCTACTACAACTTACATTTGTAATGACGCCACCCAAGTAGAAGATGGCCAATATACCATTACGAACACTTCCAATGGATTGAATAGTGGTTGGCACTTGGATATGGAAGACCACACACCAGATGATGTAGGTGGTCGTGCTTTATTTGTGAATGCAGATTTCGCAGTGGGTGAGTTCTACCGAAGAACGATTACACTTAATGAAGATACCGATTACGCCTTCAGTGCATGGATTACCACCGTATATGATACCGATACAGGCATCTGTGGCGGAAGTAGTATTCCTTCGAACGTAATCTTTAGAATTGAAGATCCGGTAGGAGCGCTCATCGCCGAAACCAACACTGGGGATATCCCTAACGGTCCAGAACCAGATTGGCAGGAGTTCTTTATCGACTTCAACACAGGAAGTAATACCGATATTCAATTGGTGCTTATTAATAACGCACCGGGAGGTTGTGGAAACGACCTTGCTATAGATGACATTACCTTAACTTTAGAAAACACACCACCACAAATCGTAGAACCAGACGATATCATGATTTGTGAAGAAGATTCTGGAAATGCCACCTTCGATCTTACTTCGGTAATCGATACGGTATTGGATGGTCAAGATCCAGCGATGTTCAACGTAAGCTTCCACGTTACTTCTTTAGAAGCGGACGCTGGTGTAAATGCAATTGCAACGCCAGATGCTTATGTGAACACTGCAAGTCCAGAGACCATATATGTAAGGGTGGAAGATTTTGATGAGCCTACCTGTTTCAGTGTGGTAGACTTCGATCTTATTCTAGATTTAATTTTGGATTTCCAAATCGACCTACAATCAGACTACGATCTGTGTAGCTCCGATGGTTTCCCTACCTTGGATGCTACTCCGCAGAATCCGGATGTAGACCTTTCCATCGTAACATACGAATGGACCGATGGTGGAGGAACCGTAGTTTCTACCGATGCTACTTACACGCCTTCTGCTGCGGGAACCTATACGGTTGTAGTTACTTCGCTTCCTTGTAGTGAAGAAACACTTTCGACTACCATTCAGGTTACCGAAATCCCAACTTTGGATTTAGGACCAGACCAAATATTATGTGACGGAGGTATCTTCGATATCATTCCAGACATTACTGGAAATACCGACGGCATTAGCTATGCTTGGAGCACGGGCGAGACTTCATCTTCTATTACAGTAGATGCTACTGGCACGTACACCTTAGAAATTACGGTAGGACCTTGTGTGGTTACCGATAGTATTGATATCTTTATAAGTGACCCCATTACAGTAGAGGTTACTCCCGATTTTAGAACGTGTCCAGAAGAAGCCCAAACGATTTCCGCGACGGCAAGCGACGCAGAAGCCACCTACCAGTGGTACCTAAACGGGGATATTTTAACTGGAGAAACGGCTAGCACTTTAACTTTCACAATCCCAGCAGGAACCATGGGTACACAGTTTTATTCTGTGATTGCCACCAAAGGCGAATGTACGGGTGAGAATGAAGTTGCAGTTACTTTGTATGATGTTGATAATTGCGTGATTTCTCAAGGGATTTCCCCGAATGGATCCCCTGGAATGAACGATGAATTGGATTTGGAATTCCTTTCCGATAGAACCGGCGGAATTACTAAACTTCAAATTTTTAACAGACTAGGAACATTAGTGTTCGAAAAATCCAACTACATTAACGAATGGGTTGGACAGGATACGGACGGAAATGAGCTGCCAACAGGAACTTATTTCTATGTAATCGACTTCCTGAACGCGGACGATGTCTACGGGCCACAGGCCACAGGATGGATTTACTTAAACAAAGAACGCTAAAAACTGCTAACCGAAAATTATAGTCAACATGTATACAATGAAAAATATATATATAGTACCCTTCTTACTGGCCGTATTCTTTCTGCAAGACATGAATGCCCAGCAGGATCCGCAGTACACCCAGTACATGTACAACATGAATGTGGTGAATCCCGCTTATGCCGGTATTAAAGAAAATCTATCACTAACGGCACTGTACCGTCAACAATGGTCAGGTCTGGATGGAGCTCCCGAAACCATTACCTTTTCGGGGCACACTCCTATCACCGATAAAATGGGATTAGGACTTTCGGCCATTAAAGATGAACTAGGACCTGTTAAGGAGACCAATGTAATGATCGACTACTCCTATACGCTTCAAGTTTCGGATAACTTGAAACTGGCATTGGGGGTAAAAGCCGGAGCTACTTTTCACGATGTAGGACTTTCCACATTAGAATTACAGGACCCTAACGATCCATTCTTCACCCAGGACATTAGCAATGTATACCCTAATGTGGGGGCTGGGGCCTTCTTTTACGGAGAAAACTTCTATGTAGGAGTTTCTGTACCCAACATGCTAAACTCGGTACATATCGACGAAAATGGGCTTAAGATTGGTTCTGAAACACAGCATTACTTCGGAACCGCGGGATACGTATTCCAAGTTTCGGACAATGTGAAGTTGAAACCTTCTGTAATGGTGAAATCGGCATTCGATGCTCCTCTGTCTTACGACGGAAACTTAAATGCCCTTTTCTATGAGAAGTTCGAAATAGGAGCCTCCTACCGCTTGGATGACTCGTTCAGTGGTTTGGTAGGTTTTCAAGTAACTCCGTATCTTAGAGTCGGGTACGCTTACGATAGTGTAACCAGTGATTTGAGCGAGGTAGCAAGTGCTTCTCACGAAGTGATCTTGTCGTTCGATCTTCTATTCAAGAAAAAATCGTTACGCTCACCATTATATTTCTAATCAAAGCTTAAGACATTCTCATGAAAAAAATATGTACACTTCTTATGATCTTGGCGGTAACGATTGGATCCGCACAGAATAAAGACACTAAAAAAGCAGACGAATTATACGACCGTCTCGCCTATACAGATGCTGCCGATGCTTATAGAAAACTCCTGAAAAAAGGAAAAGGAAGTCGCTATGTGTTCGAGCGACTGGCGAACAGCTACTATTATATTAACGACACAAAAAAAGCGGAAACCTATTACAAAAGGGTGGCTAAAGGAAGAAAGGTTAAGCCGGAGGTTATCTATAACTACGCACAGGCCTTAAAAGCTAATGGAAAGTTTAGCGACTATAATACTTGGATGAAGAAATTCGCCGAAATGTCGCCCAACGATTCACGTGCGAAAGAATTCATGAAAAACCCGAATTATGTACCACAAATCATGGAAGACTTTGCTCGATTTGAAGCAAAGAACCTAGAGGATCTCAATACGCCTGCTTCCGAATTTGGAGGTATTTTGATAGGTAAGGATTTCTATTTCTCCTCTGCACGAAATGCAGCACGTAAGAAATACCATTGGGATGAGCAACCTTTCTTGGATATCTATAAGGCAAAAACCGTAGGTAACACGATTAAAAATGCCGACTTATTAGAGGGTGATGTAAACACCAAGTACCACGAAGGGGTTATTGCCATTACCAAGGATGGACAGCGCATGTATTTCGATAGAAATGATTACTTGAATGGTAAATTCCAGAAAAGTGAAGATGGAATTAACCAAATAAACTTGTACTATACCGAATTGATAGATGGAAACTGGAAAGGGGTATTTTCTGCACCTTTCAACAGTACAGAATATTCCATTCAGCATCCAGCCTTAAGTTCTGACGGCTCTACGCTATATTTCTCTAGCGATATGCCTGGCGGAAAAGGAAAATTCGACCTCTATAAAGTTTCTATTGGAAGCAGTGGTGAACTGGGAACTCCCGAGCGCTTGGGAGATCACATCAATACCGAAGGAAATGAAGTATTCCCTTATGTAGATTCTAATGGTGGCCTATACTTCTCTAGTGATGGACACCAAGGACTGGGAAGATTGGATGGTTTCTATGCAGCAGCGAACGGAAGATCATTTCAGTCACCAATGAACCTAGGAAAAGGGGCCAATAGTGAAGCAGACGATATCGCTTTCACTTTCGATCCGGCTACCGAAACAGGTTTTATGTCGTCCAACAGAGCGGGAGGAAAAGGAAATCACGATATCTATCGCATTACGGCGGTTGAGCCTCCTTGCGATGTAGATATGGACATTCTTGTAGTGAACGAATATACTAGTGAGCCTATTTTTGGAGCGCGCTTGGATCTATACGACAATCAGGAGAACCGTTTGAGTTCTAAAACCACTGCCGAAAATGGACGTGGAAACCTATTGGCAGAATGCGAGAAGGAGCATGTGGTGCAAGCCGTGATGTCAGGGTTCGAGAGTAATGCTGTTGCTGTAGAAGCTAGCGGAAATGGAAAAGTTACAAAAACCATTGAGCTCCGTCCTATCGAAGCTATTATCGTAGACGATAAGATTGTATTGAATCCTATTTTGTTCGATTATAACAAACACAACATTAAGCCTCAGGCGGCTTTCGAATTGGATAAGTTGGTAGGTATTATGAAGAAATACCCGAATATGGTAATTAAGGTAGAGAGTCATACCGATACCCGTGGTAATGCCGACTACAACAGAAAATTATCCGATAGCAGAGCACAGTCTACGGTGCAATATGTAATTTCTCAAGGGATCGATGCCTCCCGAATCAGTGGTCAAGGATTCGGATTGGACAAGCCTGCCGTAGAATGCGGTAAGAACTGTTCTGAGGAAGATCACCAAACGAATAGACGTTCCGAGTTTATTATTGTAGAGCGTTAAGCTATTTATCCCCACAGCTAACCAAATGACCATAGAAACCCTCTTTTAACCAAAGAGGGTTTTTTTATTTTCTTAGTTGAGCCACTGCAGGATTGCTTTCTTGGGTATCGTAGATAATGGTCAAGGTTTCAATCTTTCCTGCTCCATTTAGTACTACGACATCCACAACATCGAATTTTACCTGGTTGCCATCCGCCAACGTCCATTGATAGGTGAAATAAATGGCAAATTCGTTGGGCTTGTCTATTTCCCTAAATATTCCCTTGAGGATGAGTTGAGATTCCTTCGTATCTGCAAATAAGGTCTCGTAGAACGTCTTAGCGGGCATATTTCCATACACTGGAGATATCACCTCACCCTTTTCAGAAAAGAGGTTTACAACCGCTGAAAGGTCTCCCTTTCTTAGAGCATCTAGATATGCGTTTGTGATCTGTTTCGGATTCATGTTGCTAATGTAACACAAAACCGTACAATCCCTTTAACTGCTATTAGGTTCCAAAGGCTCTTACTGTTTAAATGAACCTTCGAACTATAGGATAACTAGATCATTCGCTCCCCGTGTCGGGATCAATGTGAATCTGAAATTTTCTGTTCCCGAATTACCCATATAATCCATAGCCGTAACTTCTAAAGTGCATGTAATGAAAGGAGGGTTAATATCCATAGCATCTATATCGCAGTCCGATTCGTCATAGACATCCCTGATCTTAAACATTTTACTCACGCCGGCAGCCACACGTACACGTTCCCCCGGCTCTGCAGCCAACGTATTGTCCAAATCGATCTCCCAAGTTCTTTGGGTTCCCGAACCAACACCACAGTTATACCTAAATTCTCCTCGTACCCGAATACTCTGAACTCCAGACCCTCTGTCTTGTGCATTGAAGACGAGGGACAAGCCTTGGTCTATATTTATTGTCTGAATGGTTTCGTAACGTTCCAGATCGAAAATATGCCCCCCAACACCAATGACGCTAAGGCTTTGTTGGGTTAGCATGGGTTGTGACGTATCCGTTGGATCTATTGGCGTAGTCTCTACAGCAATGGGCACCCGACACCCGATAAGTACTAGGGGAATAAAAAGTAAAGTTAATCTCTTGATTGTTTTCATGATGTTTCGCTTCAAATATTAATGAGTTAAATATCAACCAATTAAAAGCGAATACATAAGGATAAGGCTTCATAATCAAGTAGTTAAAAGCCTTATTTTCGGCAGGACAATTCCTGAGCAATTACGACTTACAATTTATAATCTTTACGCCCCATACGCGTTGATCACATATAGATAGGTTTATATAAAAAGCACCCCGAATGAGGTGCTCTTTAACAATATGGGTGATGAATGAAATGAGGATATCTATTACCTAATTCCATATTATCCTATTTGGAATAGCAGGTCCATTAGTTACGAATCAACTTTTCCTTAAAATCATAGCTATTAGTATTCATTTGAACTACGTAATTACTTCATTCAATTGCTTATAGATGGAAACACGATGGCATCCCATTTTAAAAGATATTAAAAGTGAATCACGATTTCATAAACTTTTTAACGGTAAAATGCTCGTCTGTTGAAATCTTAATGTAATAAATACCCGAAGGAAAGTTTGAAACATTGATTTCAGATTTAGCGGTACTTAATAATAATTCACCTTTGGTCGAGTAAACTTCGATCACATAATGTTGAATATCAGACGGTGATCCTATGCTTAGTACATTCCGTACGGGATTTGGAAATACAACAAACTCTGAGTCCTTAAAACTCTCAGCACCTAATTTGCAACTTTCACTATAATAGGATTGTGAATCAATAAACCAATCTTCCGCTGTGTTAGCATATTCAATATCATCTACCGAAATGCAATAAAGATCAGGGTTTAAATCAGCAAGCATCGAATCAAGATTCACATTATTTCCATTTTTTAGGTTTAACTCAATTAACTTATTCCCTCTACACCATAAATCTTGCAAATTTGAGTGCTGTGAGACATCCAATGTAGTTAATTGGTTAAAGTCGCAAGACAAATTTACAAGATCAAGATTGTTGCTAATGTCCAAATTCTCTAGTTGGTTGGTCGAACACCACAAGTTTATCAGGTTAACGTTCTGCTGTATGTCTAGATAGTCAAGTTCATTAAACCCGCATAACAAGGTGGATAAATTAATATTTTGGGATACATCCAGACTGGATAGTTCATTATTACCGCAACTCAATTCTATTAGGTTTTGATTGTTTGTAACATCAAGCTGACTCAGTTGGTTATGACCTAATCGGAGTACTTCTAGATTTATGTTCTGTGATACATCTATCTGAGTAATTTCATTAAATGATAAAACAAGAAACTCAAGTTTAACATTATTGGAAATGTCTAAAGTTGAAATTTCGTTCTGATAGCACAATAACCATTCTATTTCGATAAATTCCTCAATCCCTTGTAAGGAAGATATATTCTTGAAGTCAAGATCTATCCTCCACACATCCAAGGCTTCAGAAATCTGAATTTCTCCGTCGTCGTTCGTATCAACATCTTGTGGAGGCATTCCAGGTTCACTATATAGAAGAGCCACATTATCATTCACCAATGCATTTTTAAAATTCGGATCAGGTACATTAACAATTTGGGCTTGAAGGGTGGTTGAAACAAATATCAGATAATAAATAAGTGGGTTTTTCATAAACAAGAATTTTAAATTATGACTTTATTGAATTGCATATACGAATTAGGATTCTTTAAAATGACCATATAGGGAAGTGTTTGGGCATTCATCTATATGATTAAGATCGTAACTTATTCTCGCACTAATTTTTCCATGAATTTTTCTCCGTTAACACGTATTTGAACAAAATAAATTCCAGATTTCCATGCAGTCACATCTATATCCATTCCGCGAGCATCGGCAGATTGATTATGGATCAATTTTCCTGTAGTATCGAAAACAGAAACTTCCATATTCTCATCTTCGGTTTTCAGGGACCGTATGTGCACCATATGGTCCGATGGATTAGGGTAAATGGTTACTTTATCCAATACTGACTTTCCTTTCTCCTCTTCGGGGGTCGTACCAGAAAGTTTTGAAATTCCTCCCACATTGGCATCAAAACGCCATAAAAAACTGTTGTTTATAGCTCCGGGAGTGGAAGTAAGTGGTGAATTAGTGGCAATATCATTGATCATACTTTGGGTTCCCTTATAAACACCTGTAACATATACGTTTTCATGATTGGCAGTCATACGGATGGGATAGATATATTCATTTCCTGATGTGGTCGTAGAAAAATTCTGCCAACTTTCCGGGGACAGGTAATCCCCATTTGTAGACATTGAAAGTACATAGCTTCGTTGAATACTGGAAAATGAGGCTAAATTATCATTTTGAATGAAGAAATTTTCACCTTTAAAATTTCCGGTAAAATACACTTCTCCACTAGTATACGGATATGCAACATCGCCGGCATACATATTACTCTTGCTCCAAATCGATCTATGCCAGTTCTGTGAAGCAATCGTTCCTAATCTAACAGCATAGTTTGCAAATACATTAGGATTCGGGTCATGAGGCAACACTCCAGCAATCCCAAAAGGCTCGTTCACCGCATTTGTATAATTCCCTATAAGGTAGAGGGTATTCGAATTTGCTAGTTGTACTCCCCTTCCTACCGAATTCATCACATTGTTGAAGGAGTTCACCATGGGTTTGGTAAGGTCTAAATCATACGATGGAAAAGTGCCGTTATCTTCCATAGTCGCAACATAGGCTTCTTGATTCCCCGTATTCGCTCCTAAAGCGGTCATTGTTGGGTTAAAATAGAACAAGTCCCTTCTAAAATATCCCGTAATGGCAACGGTTCTTTTATAAGCACTAATATCCTGTATCTGAGTTTCCCAACGGCTAGACTCCAACGGGGTTGACCATTTAAAATTTAGTGTTGGACCACTTACATGTGAAAATGCAACCACACGTATTCTAGTATCATTTCCAGGCACCAAAACCTCTTCGTTTATAGCGACATAAACATTGTGCTCCACGGGAGCATTGGTAGGACTTGCAGCAATATGGGAAGACTTATGTCGGAACACAGGGGTGTCATAAATCATCTCTACGTGAACCAGTTGCCCATTGTATTTATAAATGGCAATGTAAATACCATTTCCATTCTTCGTAATACTACCACCTGGACTAGGGCCGTCAGGACCATCTCCTGAGAAAAATTGGGTAGAGCCTTCACAACGTCCCGTTACATATACCCTATTATTACCTCTATTTACAGACATGCTCGTACGGGACACCATTTGATTGGATATAGTTCTTGCTACCCATTCCAAGCCTTCACAATCATCGTACTTAGTGAGATAAGCATTTCTGGAGGCCAGTGTGCTTCCCACAACGGGAAAATCATCGAACTCCACATAATCATCGAACTCCCCTGCCATATATATGTCATGATGCTGATCCATATCGGTAGCATTCCCTTGGTCCCAAGAGTCTGTGTCGTTACTCGTTTTGGGCCATTCGCCTTGATCGGTAGAAAAAGTATACGTTGCAGATCCGATACAGCCTGCATCGTCTATACCCTCTATGCACAGTGTATAAATCCCATCAGGTACAACGGAAGGGTCTATCGTATAACTTGTTCCCGATTCTGTAGGCAATGTATAGGGATTCGAAGGATCCGAACAGTCGGTCCAGGTAATTCCTCCCGGAAACAATGCTGAATTGGTAACATTTATCGTAGCGGTGGTAGTTCCATCGCATATGGGAAAACCAACAGCTTCGATCTCTGGAGTCTCTCCCATTATTTCAATAACTGTATTGAGGGTAGTTCCGCCAAAAGTTACGCTTACATTGTATGTGCCATTCCCAGGAAAGATATGTTCGGGAAACAGAAGTGTCCCGCTGGTAGTTCCTGTACTAACAGAATCATCGGGAGATCCAGTGATAATTTCGCCATCCCCAAAATCCCATTGAATTGTATCATCACAACCTGAAAGCCAAAATCGATAGGTTAAGCAATCCCGTTCGAACGCTTGAAGGGTCGGTTCTATACTTTCTATAGTTCCATCTATATTATTGGGTAATCCCCATCGGCTTAATGCACCCCCAGGAGTACCCACGGTAACGTCACCTTCGGTATAATTCATTGCAGCGCATCCCACGGAATTGGGAGTATAAATTACATCGATCTCATAGCTTCCATCCCTAGAACTAATTATTTCCCCATTGGTCGTTAGTTGCAGGCTCGTATTCGGATTGGATATGGTAGGAATATTTGGAACATTAAAATCACAATTAGCAGGTGCTGCGGTTGGGTTTGCGGGAATGGTAGAAAGGTCGTATTGGCGCACACTGGCCTGTCCCAAAAACATACCCCCACCACTAGCATATAGTAGGTTAGAATTAGGGCTAAAAGATGCCCCTAAACAAGTCTGACTCGACTGATAGGGCATTACCTGAAGTTTGTGAAAAACTCCAGTCGCAGCATTAAATCGAAATAGGTGAACCCTTCCTTGTATAGGTGACACATGCTCTGAAATCGCGAAATAATCTTTATTGGGAGAAAACTTGGCTTGTCCTTTCATATTAAAGCCAGTAGTGGATGCATACCCAGCATCACTTATTACAGGCGTGTTACTTACACCCGCAGCTGTTACTTCATAGGCATACAAAGAAGAATTGGTTCCAGTACCAGGATTTACTGGGGACGGTAGCGCAAACGTTCCGGAAGGTAAAATAATGGGTTTTACCACTACCCAATATCCCGTACCATCACAATTGGGGACTGCCGTCACTCTTTCTTGGCAATAGCCTCCATTGGTCCCTGCAGAAATACCCATGGTTGTAATACCAGAAAGTGCTCCCGTAGTTGCATTGTATTCATAATAACTCAGTCCGTGATTTATAATCCCAGTATCAGAAACTGTAAAAATATAGAACTCATCAACAGCCCCTCCGGGTTTAGGAACGATAACCACGCCTTGGTATGCCAAAGTACCGTTCGGATTTCCATTGAGGCAACCCAAACAATCACCAGCTATTGGGTTATATATGTTTGTCCCATCGGTATAAAAAAGAAGATTTCCTGCACCATCGCAATAGGATGCTGTTGCTTCCAACATATTTATATCTGAAGGAATAGGAGCCGTAAAATCGAAGATATTGAACCCAGCACCTTCCCCAAAGGCCCAGGTATCATATTGTTGTGCATTGGTGATATGAGAAACGGAAATAAAGAATAAAAAGAGGGATACTAATTTGAGATGTAATTTTGAGGTTTTCATCATAATCAATGTAATGGTTGAAGGTTAAAAAATTTTGTGTTCCTTGTATAAAAGAATACAAAAGGACGGTCCCGAAGTTAACGTGCGGACCTTATAGATTCTTCAGCCATAGAACCCCTTTGTGACAAAAACATTGAAAAAAGGGACAAATATTTTCCGCGTATTTCTCATATTGGGACTAATTAGTAAGAAAATGTGATGAAAATTCACAACAATTTTAAGTTATCGTGGTTTCCTGTGTAACAATTATCCTAATTTCGATTGCCTACTACTATTTGATGATTCAAAGAATGCAGTATTATTATTAAAGCCCCTTTTAAAACAATATGCTTACGGAACTTCTATCCGAAATAAACAGACACCTTTTTACAATCATTCTTTTACTTCTTCCCAATTGGGGTATCGCTCAAGAATGGATCTATACAAATTACAATACCAATCACGGTTTAACGAGCTCTGAAACATATGATATTGTACAGGATAAGAATGGATTTATTTGGTTTGCCACGGATCGTGGTATTACAAGATATGACGGTTACGATTTCAAAAAATACGGATTAAAGGAAGGACTTACAGACATAACTGTTTTTAACTTCTACGAACAACCCGATGGTACTTTTTGGTGTTCTACCCTGAACAAAAAACTATTCTATTACGATCCAGAACTAGAGAAGTTCGAAGAATATTGCTTCAATCATTTATTAAGCCATGAAAATGACGGAAGAATTATAACTGATCTTTATGTAGAAAACGGTACCGTCTATTTAATCTTTAATGGGCACCTTGGATACTTAAAAATTGATTCGGCAGGTACTGTAGAGGATCTCACCCAATTTGGTTTGTATCATGAAAATGCCATTATCCATTCTGAACCCAAGAAATTGGGACTTACGTTTTTATGGAGTGAAGAATTAGATAGAGATAAGTACATTACTCATACCATTCCGTCATCCGAATCCAAAAGGCATTACTACGATGTTCTTTATTCTGAGGAAAACGATAAATGCGTAATTGTAAAGGACAACCGCTTTACTATTAAGGGGGTATCCCATTCTTTCGAAAAAAGCATAGGGGAGACGAAAAAAATTATCATGTCCGGCATGTATAAAGACAACTATTTCTGGATAGGCCTAAGACATGGTGGTGTCAAGATTTATGATTTTAATGCAAGGCTCATAGAGCATTTATTACCTAACTCGTCAGCCACTAAGCTTTTTGAAGATCATGAGGGGGGATTTTGGATAAGCACCTTGGATTCGGGAGTTTACTACGCTAAAAATGGCAGTATTCATCACTATACAGATCACACATTAGCCAGAAGTAATAATGCTGTTCAACTAGAAACAAACAATGAAAAACAATTATACATTGGTTATTTGGATGGCCAGGTTTTCAAAAAGGATAAAGATGACTTCAACCTCATTTTTACATCCAATATGAATAATAACATGAACGTGGCTTACTACAGCAAAGAAAATCGCCTACTCGTTAAACCCAATTTCTTTAAAATCTGGGAAGAGCAAAAAGGAGAATTAACTTCTGATTTTCTCAATTGGATTTTACCGGATAATTCTGAATCATCTCCTATTGAAAGTCAAGAACTTGTAAAAAAAATAACTTACAATGATATTTCCCGAAGATACAATCGGGTTCATGACGTAGAGCCCATACAAGATTCCCCTTTGGAATATTACATAGCTTCACCTTTAGGCCTTAAAAAGTTTAAGAATGACAGTATGTATGACCTGAGTAACGATCACAACTTATTTTCCTATAGAATTGAGGACATCGACGGATATAACCATGGGTATTACATGGCCTCCATGGGAGCAGGCCTTATCGTAATGGCAAAAGATTCTGTTTTTTCCATTGACACATCCAAAGGGCTTTACAGTGATTTAGCCACGGAAGTATTTATAGAAAATGAGCGAGAAGTTTATGTCGCAACCAATACTGGTTTGAATAAAATTCACTTCAATGAAGACTTATCATCTTATAGCGTTTCTGGCATTTCTACATCCCGAGGCTTACCAAGCAATGAAGTAAACGACATTGAGGTCATAAACGACACGGTTTGGGTGGGTACGAAAAATGGACTGTGCTCTTTTCATAAAAGCGTTTTAGACAATAACTTTGAAAAGCCTCCTCATAGCTGGTTAAGAATTGAAAATGTGAAGGTAAACAAACAAGAAGTCGCGAACCAAGATGTACTTGCATCTTTAAAGCACAATGAAAACAACATATCTATTCATTTCAATTCAATCTCATTAAGGAAAGGGCCAAACACGGAATATCAATATCGTCTTTTGGGAGCCGAAAATGAATGGAATACCACAACATCAAGATTTGTAGAATATCCCGAATTGCAACCTGGATCATATACCTTTATGATAAGGCGCAAACCGCATAATGCTGAGGAAAACATCGAAATCCAGAAACTTCAATTCTATATTTTACCTCCCTTTTGGAAACGTTGGTGGTTCATTTCCCTTATCCTACTAGCATTGGCATTGGCTATCTATTCCTTCTTTAAAGTAAGAATACTTACCTATAATAGAGATATTTTAAGAGAATTTCTGCGCATACTATTGAAAAAGGTAAATGGCAAAAAATATGAAATAATTATTCGAGAATCTGGAAATGATATCAAATTGGAAACTTCCCACATTCAATACGCAAAATCGTCGGGGAATTATCTTGAAATACATACCGACAATCAAAAGCACCTTATCCGAGAAAAAATCTCCGAGTTTTATGACCGATTACCTGATAAAATGGAATTCACAAGAATACATCGTTCTTTCTTGATACGGATAGACAAAGTTGAAGCGAAGAACCCTAAATGTGTACGCATAAAAGGTGAAGAAATCCCTGTGGGTAAAAGCTATCGAGAAAACTTGAATAGGATTTTATTTTAAAACCCGTTTTCTATCCCATATAAAAAGAAAAAACCGACTGTGCGTATGAACAAAAAATGACAGCCGGTTTTCGAGTAAAGTTTAAAATCTAGGTTAGATTTTAGCCAGTCTTTACTTTTTCAATTTCCATAGTTCCTTTTTAAATTATCGGCACACTCGGCAAACCCTATGAATGCCGAAGTACTTAAATACTATTTTTCTTATTGATACAATTTGTTTCCTTTTCTATACTTTCCTTTGGTACACGGACAAACACTTAAGGATTGGAATAAATCGAACCCAACCGTTAAGGCGTGCGTTCCGGTATTATACGTCGTCAAATCATTAAGTGTAAGCTGGTAGGCATAGGAAACATAGAAAAATGACTTCTTAAGTCCTACCATAGGACCTAAATTGAGGGGAATCATTCCTTGGTCATTCAAAAACCTAAAGGAACCTCCTACCCACCAGAAATCATCATTTCCGTTATACTTTCTGTACTTAAAGTTTAAATCGGTACTAGACCTTCCGTCACTAGCAAATAATTGAACAAAGGTCGAAGGCTCAACTTCGGAATAATTACTCAACTTAAAAATATATCCTGAATAAAACTGGAGGTTGAGCAGTGCATTGGGCTCAAATCCAGTAAAAATATCTTCATCTTTTGGTAAAAGATTGTTTGCATTGGCGCTTAACCAAAACTCCCCTATTCTATACAGCGCCCCTACGTCGAAATTATGATTCGTAGTAGAACGATCGTCGGTCACCCTAGGGTCTATGGTCGGATTTTCATACGTGGTATTAAAATCCTCTATGGCAATCCTGAAATTGTTGACATTATAAGACAACCCAAAGGATAAATACTGTTGGGTTGTTAAGTCCAAGATAAGGTGATGGGCAAAGGAAAGTTTAAATCCATTTTGACGGGTATTACCGTTTCTATCCACATAGGCCGACAGTCCGGCACCCGAACGATTTGCAATCCTAATATCGGTATACAATGCCAAGTTTTGTGGTGCATTTTTTATCCCTACCCATTGTGTTAACCCATTGGCTCTAATTCTAAAATTATCACCAATACCGGCAAATGTGGGAGATACTACAAAATCATTGTCTGCTAAATACTGTGTAAACACAGGTAAGTTAAGTTCTTGGCAGTAGCCTTGCGCAGCTACCATTACTAAGAGTAGGTATTGTAAAACTTTCTTCATAGGGTTAAGTTTTGGGTGACGATTGATTTCATGGGGACTTTCATTATCTGTATAATGTAAAATGGCCTACAAAATCACGTACTTCTCCGGATCTATCGGTTTCAACAATGAACCAATAATCACCAGTTGGTAACTCCGAACCATTATACTTACCATCCCACATCTCACCAGCGCGCAAGGTAGCCACCTTACGTCCGTAGCGATCGTAAATGGAGAATATTAGATTCGGATAATTTGGGGCACATCCTATAGTCCAACCATCTTGTACACCGTCGCCATTTGGTGTAAAGTAATCGGGGATACATATGTCTATAAATTCTCTTTCCACTAAAGCAACGGCCGAACAACCACTGCTATCGGTAACTATCACTTCAAAGGTTCCAGATGCGGTGATCGTAAATACATTGATCCCACCGAAATCTTCTCCATTAAAGGTGTATGTAAATTCTCCGTTTCCACCATTTGCAATGGCCACAATTTCGTTTAGCTCACCTTCTTCTAAGAAAAGCCAAACTGGTGCCACCGCTTGCACATCGAAAAGCTCTGTGATCTTCGTACAACCGTTAGTATGTCTTACGGTAATAAAATTGTCTGTACTTGCCGGTAGATCCGTAAATATATTACTACTTTGGAACGGTCCGTCGTTTAACGAATATTCCAACTGTGTTAAGTCTACGGCCGTTTCATCTACTTCTACGGTAACCACGTTGGTGGATACATTATCGATACATTGCACTTCTACATTAACCCCTGGATCTAAAGCCACGGATTCTGGGAATGTAATGTTCCATTCGGACTCACATCCTAAGCTATCGCGAACATATACAATATGATCTCCTCCCCCAAGGTTATCGAAATCGAACATTGTTTGAGTAGGTCCACCCTGGGTATATTCACCATCAGGATCGTCTAAGCTTACGCTATATGGAAGTGTTCCTCCTTCAACTTCTATACTGAAGAAACCGTCCATATCTCCTTCACAGATTTCAGGAATGGTAGAATCTGGCACTATTCCTAGCAATACTGCTGGTGGCTCCGTAACATTGAAATTGAAGGTTAAGAAACAACCTAACTCATCCTGAACGATGGCATCGTAATTTCCAGGCTCTAGATTTTCGAAAGTTCCAGTTTCAAAATACTGATCCAATCGCGGTGAAATAGCATACAGGTAAATTCCCGATCCGCCTTCGGCCAAGATTTCTAACCTTCCGTTATTTTCACCTTGACAAAGTACATTGGTCACCTCAAAGTCTGCCTGTAATGCAAACTCCGGCTCTGTAATGGTGATATCTTCAGAAGTAGACAAACAATCTCCACTTTCCACCTGCACTATATAAACCCCCACAGGCAACTCTGTAAATGTTCCCGGAGGATCTTGGGTAGCAGCAATTGGGTTTCCGTTGGCATCCTGCAATTCGTACACATAGTTTCCAAGTCCACCTTGTGCAGTAGCGACAATTACTCCTGTATTATCTCCAGCACAGTTAATCTGCGGATTATCTGAAAGTACCTCAACCATCAACTCTGGAAGCGGATCGATGGTAATTTCGTTGGACGCATTGTCCACACATCCATTCACATCTCGCACGTAATAACTGTAAGTTCCCGGAGGTACGGAGAAGGTAACCGAAGTGGTGAAGGATCCTAAGATCACGGCAAAATTCGGTGTTTCACTATATTCATACGTTCCGCCGGTTCCACCAACAGCACTTAGTGTGAGTTGGGCCTCAACCAAACAGGTTGGGGTTGTTTCTGCTACTAGGTTCGAAATGATCGTATCTGGCTCACTAATGATAATAGGTAAAGACACTAAGGAACAATCATAACCGTCTTCAATGGTCACGGTATAGGTACCTGCTCCTAATCCTTCAAATACATTAGACAATTGTGGTCCTGACGTAGAAGGTGTTGGAGAAATAGTGTTTAGGGTATATGTATAATTTCCATTTTGACCACCAGTAACATTTTCTATGGTGATGGACGCGTCCTGATCACCGAAACATGATAAGGTCGTAGTACTTGGAACAAAATCTGCATCTATCGGATCTGGTTCCATTAACACGATAGCAAAGCTCTCGATACATCCATTCGCATCCCTCGCGTTTACAACATAGTTTCCAGCACTTAGGTTTTCGAACACATTGTTGGAAGAATACGGAACTGTAGCATCACCTGTCAACTCATATTCATAAGGAGCGGTTCCACCATCTGCCAATGCAGTGATGATACCCACGTTGTTATTACAGGTAACATTCGATGTTTCTGAAGCATCTAATACCAATGGGGTTGGAGGCGATCCAATGTTCACCACATCCGTATTCGTTGAACAGAATGGTGAATCGGTCTCCACAATTTCTATGGAATAATTTCCAGCCGGCAATCCAGTAATTATCTGTGGATTTGTTGATGTATTGGCCGCAACTGGACCTCCTATGGGTGCTCCCGATCCATCCAGGATTTGGTATGTATATGCGCCACTATATCCGGAAATGGTTAATTCGAGTTCGCCATCGGTGGCACCGAAACAGTCGTTTTCTTGTGTTACGGCCAATGTGGCATCAATCAGATCAAATGGGGGCACTTCAAAGGCATCGGTTAGGAAATAACAGTTGGTATCTAAGTCGTTAACTTGATAGTAGTAAGTTCCCGGCCCAGGGATAGCAAACACGTTAGAAGCTTGCGTAGGACCATCTGGTAATAATTCGTATTCGAAATTTCCAGAACCGCCAGTTACGTTAATAGCAACAGATCCCGTTTGGTTACAATCGATAGGTGTAACTTCTGTAAACGAGGTTGCTGTTATAATAGGTAATGGGTCTATGGTAACAGTATTTGTTGCAATACAATTGTTTGCATCTCTCACATATACGGTAATTACTTGCGTAATTCCAGTATCGATTACTTCGAAGACATTGGTGTCAAAGTAATTCGTTCCATCAATACTATAGTCAAAGTCGGCCGTTCCTCCTGTTTCCGTAATGGTTATGGTAGAGGTAGAAGGAACATTATCTCCAATACAAACAAAGGCAGTAGCTGTTCCTGTTGCTTCAAGCAACAACGGCTCAGCAATTGGAACATCTGCTGTGGCAACACAATCCCTTCCCGATGTTACTTGTACCGTATAGGTTCCTGCAGTAAGTCCAGTGAAAATGTTACTGGTTTGCGGTGGAACTACTATAGGGGCAGTAATTTCGTAAGTATAAACTGGGTTGTCATTCCCTGGAAGTAGATCCACGATAATTTGACCATCGTTACCTGCATTACAGCTTACATCGGTCACTTCCGTATCGAAAGTAACAGGGATAGCGTTCTCTAGGGTCACCGAAATATCTTCTGTACATAAGGTAGTCGTATCGGTCACTGTTACGGTGTACGTCCCTGAAGGAACACCGGAAAATACGTTTCCAGTCAATACAATAGTTGGTGGGTTCGGACTAATACTATACGAATAGCCTCCTGTACCACCCGTAGCAGTGATCGTAATTTCTCCATCGTCGTCATCACAAGTTGGCTGAGCCGTAACTTCTGGAGTCAATCCTAATGGAGGTTCAATATCTAAAGTCACAAGGTTTCCACATCCATTTGCATCTACTACTTCTACAGTATGCGTTCCAGAGGATAGTCCGGAAATCGTGAATGGGAAGGTTTGCGCTTGGAAACCACCTCCATCAATACTAACACTATATGGGGGAATTCCTGCCGTTGTTAAGGTAACATCTATCTCAAATTGCCCTTGCGGAGTAGAACACTGGTTGGCCGTAACAGCATCAATAACTGGTTCTGGGTCCATATCCACTACTTGTACAGGACTGGTAATAATACATTCGAAGGCATCCATTACATGTACATAGTAACTCCCCGCATCTACATTGAATGTACTAGCAGGATCCCAAGAAGGATCTGTTGGAGCAGGTGCTCCCGGAGTGGTTGTAATCTGGTACACATAAGGTGCGGTTCCGTTTTGTGCAATGGCACTCACCACCCCTGAGTTAGGATTACAATTGGCATTTTGATCTACCGAAGCGGTAAGCTCCAATAAAATTGCGGACTCCGTAATGGAGAATGGTGCTGTAGCGACACCACAACCTACATTCGGTCCAGAAGTCTCTTCAATAAGCACATAATAGTTTCCAAAAGGAAGTGGGCCTAAGTCGGAAACGGTCAATGAACCACCTGCTGGCACTACTCCGGTTCCAGAGATTCCCGTGGTAATAAGCGTTAGGGAATCGAAAATTTCATAACTCACGTTCACCGGTGCAGCATAGATACTATTTACCGTGAAAGACACGTCTCCATCGTCGCTACCCGTACAAGTAACATTATCCGAGCTCTCTGCCGAAGTGGTCAAAGTAGAGTTCGTTGGGATCGGTGTAGTCGCAGGTTCAAAATAACTACACATGGTAGATTCGTCATATACAATAAACGTGTAGGTAAGACCCGGCGTTAAGCCAGTAAAGGTAGCCGATTGACTTCCTGGGGCATCTTCAGGTATCCATGATCCTGGCGGATTAGGATATACGGAGATAGGCCCTTGGTATATGGTAAACCAGAACGGTCCGGTACTTCCCAAAATAGAACTTACGGTAACCACAGCTTGTCCTCCGGTTGCGCAATCTACGGTACTCGCTACCGTAATATCGAGATCATCCGGTGGAGATGCAATGAGTACATCTTGGAAGAGTACAGAACATCCGTTGGAATCGACAATATTAATTTCATACAAACCGAAATCGATTACATTAAAGGTAACCGAAGTAGTTCCGGTGGCATTAAACTCGGAAGCAGAATATCCATTAGAACCGGTAACGAAGTAGTTGTACGGTGCTGTACCCCCAACTACACTGTTAATAATAATGGATCCTTGCGAAGTACCTCCTGGGAAACACTGGATATCGATCGTAGTAAAATCTACAACGATCGGATCTGGTTCCGTAATTGTAATGGTCTCTGTATCGGTACAGGAATTTGCATCCGTTAAGGTAATGGTATAGTCCCCAGCGGGTAATCCTGTGGTTTGAGTTCCATAGTCCGTTCCTGTAGTATCGTTAAATACATTGATAAGGAATGGAGGAGTACCTACTGTAGGATCGTAGGAAATATCGATGGCTCCGTTGCTATCGCCATTACATAGAATTGGTTCTGTTTGTGTTACCAAATCAATCACTGGTGGTATCACTGGATTGATAGTTACAATCGGAGAAGTTGCCGTACACCCGGTGGCGTCGGTCACTTCAAATTGATACGTTCCAGGCGTGGCAGTTGAATACGTAAATATTGGGCCTGTTGCTCCTAATGGAGTAAAGCCACCTCCATTAATAGACACTGCGTAGGTATATGCTGCCGTACCCCCGGTAATGGTTCCGGTAATGGCCGCATCTGGAGTTGGAGTACAATCGGGAGAATCAGTCAATACCGCATCTACCAATAGTTCTGGCGCGATTATTTGAGCTGGTAAAGTGACTTCACAACCGAAAGAATCCCTAACCGTAACGACATAGCTACCCGGTCCTAAGTCGGCAAAGACATTGCTACTCTGATAAGGTCCTCCATTAATACTATACTCGTAAGGAGGTTGTCCTGAAGTAGCATCCACAATGATACTTGCATTATCGCCGGAGTCAAAACATAGATCTGACGAGGTACTAATAGTAGCGGTAGGAAGTGTTGGAGTGGTCAAATCGAAAGTATCGGTCGCCACACATCCGCCTGCATCCTCTACTTCAATAGTGTAAGTCCCCGCTTGAGTCAAGTTGGTAAATGTATTGCTTCCCTGTGGAGGCAAGGTCGTGGTGTCCGGTAATGTAAGTGTGTATACATATCCTCCCCAACCACCTGCGGCATTAATCACGGCGCTACCATCGGCCACACAGGTAATAGGTGAAATTTCCAATGCTATGGACAATGGGGTCGTTGGCCCGGCTACATCTGCAGTGGCGGTAGCCTGACAGTTCGTAACAAGATCGGTAACTAAGATAGTGTAACTGCCCGCACCCAATCCATTTAAGGTGATTGGTGATGCTCCTGGTATTGGGGCTCCTCCATTGATGGTATATTCAAAAGTAGTAGTTCCTGAAACAGTAAATTGTACACTTCCGTCGTCCGCACCAAAACAGGTAACATTGCTAATTGTCTGCGCAACAATATCGATGGTTGGTAATGGTGCAACTGCATACGATTCGCTATAGGTACAGTCGTTGGCATCCCTTACTTGGAAGGTATATACGTCTGGCGCTAATCCTGTAAATACATTAGAAGCTTGATATGGAGTAGCTGCAGCAGCTGGAGCAATGATTTGATACTCTAATGGAGCCACGCCACCAGTAGTTCCTGTAATGGTAATATCGACCAGATTAGTTGGACAGGTAAGTGGGGTGTTACTAAACATTAGATCCGTTGGAGGATCCAACGCAGGGATGGTAATATCATTGGTAATAGCGGTACAACCACTGCTATCCATGATGGTCACAGTGTAAGTCCCTGCTGTTAAGCCAGTAAATGTTGGGCTCGATTGAAAGTTAATACCATCAATACTGTAGGTATATGGAGGATCTCCACCTGTTACCGTGGTAACAGTAATGGTTCCGCTCGATGTACAGGTATAGGGTGATGTTAATTCGGCAGTTCCCGAAATCGCCGTTGCGGCGTCAATGGTCACGGTTTGTGGGTCTGATAAACAAACCGAAGGACCAATAGTATATTCTACAACCACATCGTAACTACCCGCAGCAAGTCCCGTGAAAACAGGAGAAGTACTAAAGGTCGCACCCCCA
Source organism: Aureisphaera galaxeae (assembly GCF_028561275.1). Classification (GTDB taxonomy): domain Bacteria; phylum Bacteroidota; class Bacteroidia; order Flavobacteriales; family Flavobacteriaceae; genus Aureisphaera; species Aureisphaera galaxeae. Next base: position 226,147 of record NZ_JAQQTF010000002.1, on the reverse strand, counting down.
TCTATACTGAATTGAAGGGTATGACCATTGGCGTTGATAACGTCTATGGTTATGATTCCGGCATCGCCGTCATCCGCACATTGAATATCTGTAGTTAGTACGTTAAATTCGGGAGGTGGCGTAGCTTCTACTGTAATGGAAGTCTGTGCACTACAGTTATTGGCATCTACCACTGTAATATTGTATACTCCAGGTGCAGTGACCACATATTCTGGAACTGTTTGAAAGACTGTCGAACTATTTATGAAATAGAAATACGGTGGTGTTCCTCCCACTGGATATATAGTAATCTCACCATCGGTACAGGTTAACGGAACCGTGAGGGCCGCCGTAACCGTTAACAAATCAGGTTCGATAATTGTGATGTCCTCTGTATGGGTACATCCATCTTCGGTCTCAACTACCGCAGTATAAGTTCCTGGATTAAGATTTAGGAAAGAATGCGTGTTATCCGTAATGGGTCCTACCGCATTTACCAAAGTGGCTCCCTGATAAAGAGAGAAGAAATACTGTGGTTCGGCATCGTTGGCTGCCAAAAAGATACTTCCTAAATCTCCATTACAAAGCGGTTGCTCAACAATGGAAGAAACAGTAAAGTCGCGTGCTCGAACCAAAACATCGGGTACTGTAAACAAACAAGCTCCTGTAGGCACACCTACTTGCTGAATGTATACTGTATAAATACCTGGAGAGGTTACAGAAAATACGTTACTGGCCTGAAAGTTTATGCCATCCAGACTATATTCGTAATTGGCCGGTACGTTACTAACGGTAATGGTTCCCGGAGTAGTACAGATAATATCGGTTACCGTAACTACTGGATCTAAAACGTTTTGATAGACATTAAAGAAGAACTGATTAAAACATCCCCCTTCGTAGTTAATGGTCAATCTGTATTGACCAGCCGTATTGGCCGTGTAGTCCGGGCCGGTACCTACGATGTTCCAAGTACAGGAATTGTCTTCGTTGGCACAATCGGGATCGGAAACGGGAGGACAGCTAGACTCATCCAGCACTTCCCAAAAGATATCGATGGCACTGGCTATGTCTACATTTAAGTCCCTAAAATCATCTTCCCCACATAAATAGATATTAGGTAATTCCTTTCCGTCGTTCGGACAGATAACCACCTCATCTGCATACGGAATAATGGGGTTGGGTATACTACCCCCAAAGAGGGTTACATCGTATTGCTGAACAATCGATCTACAGGGTGCTGCAGCCGTATTGAAGGAATAATATGTCCCTGTCGCAGTAACCGTGATACTCTGTCCTGTTCCAATAACCGGGGTTCCCGAAATATCGGTAGACCATGAGTAGGCCACATAACCATCGGCAGCAGTTAACGTCAAACTATCACCACACAAGGTTTCATTTTGAACGAATACACAGTCATCCAAATCTGCTAAGAAGTTAGTTGCTTCTGGATTAATTAGACATCCAGCATTTGAGTTGTGACTCGGATCATCGGTAATAATGAATGTAGGATTCAATGTCCCTTGATAGGTAGCAAATGCCTGGTTCTGAATTAAATCGGAACAGGCAGCCGCCAATTGTTGACAGGTATCTACCACCTGAACTTCAATTCTGATTTCGTAGGCGGGATCGTTTTCTTCTACTAGAGAATCATCGATGTCGAAAATAAGTTCCCGTGTTGTCGGATTGTAACTTTGAACGGTCACCCCCGCTGGGAGTACCAAATCAGTTGGGTGATTGTAGATAATATTAATAGGTAGAATATCCCGTATGGTAAAATTGGTCGCATCATCATTTCCTGTATTCTGAAAACCAATCACATAATTCAAATCTTGGCCAAGGCCAACCACTTGTCCACCAATATCATTACCAAACTCATCTTCCACGATCTTTGTGAGGACGATATTGGGTTCAATGATTTCTACGGCCATCGCCATAAAATAGGGGAAATAGGTATCCCCACTGGTAGACACCGTAATCGTTGCCGCCGTAGCGTCGTTAGCAATTACCGTGTTTCCAGGATTCGGTACCACCATTACCCCTGTATCGAACCCGAGTGTATTGGTACTATTGGGGTTCCTATCATTTACTGGGGTTGCATTGAGCTGGGTAACCGAACTATGAAAAAAGTTCGTCGCCGGACGGTCTATCGTAGAAAGGGTACTTCCATTAAGGTTTAGTTGGTCTCCGGTAATTGGCTTATCTCCTTCTAAGGTGGCAAATGCAAAATTTGCTCTTACCGGAGCCGGAGCAGGAACCGTTCTAAAACCTGAAACTGGAATATCTAAACTTGTATTTCCACCGGGTACACTAATAGCGCTAAAACCATCGAAACTTGTAATGGATTTCCCAGGAAGTCTGGGATCTTCATATACAATGAAAAGGGACCAACCAGCCGAATACCCTGTTCCATTATACGGATCGAATGTACTTGTTTCCCCCAAAGCACTCGATATATTGGCTACGGTATACGTACCCAGATTAGCACCAGAACCTAACCCAGTTACGATACTAGTAACATCGGCATAACAGGCGTAGGGAAAGCTATCTCCCCCATCTACCGAAACACCGTTGGCATCGAAAATAACCGTACCGGTAATATCGACATAGCTTCCTCCCGGACCCTGGAACTTTACCGTATCGAAAGGTTCTGTTCCTTTGGTTACAGCACTCCAATAGAGTCCTGCATGAATGATCTGATAACAGCTCGGATCTGCCAACTGTAAGTCGGCACTGGAAGAACTAAAAGTTGTAGGATCACTATCAATGTCAATATACTGCATGTCCACTTGGTGGTTATATGCAGTATTGTCGTTGAAAGGATTGTTGTCTGGCCCTAAAATATTGTTTCCAATGAGTACAATATCTCCTTTGAGATCTTGATCGAATCTAGGGGTGAATGGGACATAGTTTTGAGCGTAGGCTTGTATACCTAAAAATAGAATTATAAGATATACGGGGAATCTTTTAACAGTAGTTTTGTTCATGGTGGCTGGTATTAATGGTTTGCTATCTCCCATATCTTAGGAGAGCCGGGGGCGGCGCACTACTTTCTTACGTCATTATTGATTTTCAATTTTTATTATACTCATCTTTTCGTTGTAAGGCTCATTGCCTTTGTTTCTTAAAGCATTTTCCGCTTCATTAATCGAGGTGAATTTCTTAGCGTAGATGTAATACTCACTCGTATCTACATTGAAGAAGAAATCCACATCCTTGTATCCAGATGAAAGCACCTGTACCAAGAACTTGTCTCGTTTTAACACGTCATTATGTACGGCAAGTACTAAGTAATAGCCGTTTTCTGTATTCTTAACATCCTTAAGAATTTCAATATTACCGCTTCGCTGTTTACCAAAATCGTATTCCTCTAAGGGCAATGGAGTATCACTTGGCGTAACAGTTCGTTTTAAACTGCTCAGCGTATTTCTGTCTTGTTGGTACCTATCCTGATCATTGTCATAGGCAGCACGCTTAATTCTTCGCTTGCGCTCAAAGTCGGTAGCGATGGATATCTGCTCCAAGGAGGATACTAAGAACTCGCGTCTTCGAATCGCTTCTGCCTGCTCCTTCTTCAGCGTAGCAATTTCATTCTGGTAGTAAACATTCGTTTCGTCCCTAGGATCACTAATGGTTCGCTTCCTATCTTCTAATAAGGACTCTAACATGGCGATCTTCTTCTCCTGCCTTAGGATGATCGTATCTAAATCGATCTTTAGAAGCTCAATAGCTTGATTTTCTGCCGTCACACTTTTGAAAGGCTTAGGCTCTACATAAATGTTTTGTTCACTAAGATCATTCTCTTCCTTAAGGTCCTTAAGGTCTTGTTCCTTCACTGCAACCGCGTCCTCTAATTGCTTGATAAGATCCTCCTGTTCCTTTCTGGTTTCCTCAGTTTCCTGTGCCAATTCACTTATGGACCTACCAATAGCATCCTGAGGATTTTTAACGCGTTGCTCTCTCGCCAATCTTTCTGCTTCCAATCTCGCTTGCTCTTCAGCTTCACGCTTGGCTTGCTCTTCTGCTTCTATCCTAGCTTGTTCCTCGGCTTCCAATCGCGCTTGTTCTTCTGCCTCCAATCTTGCTTGTTCTTCAGCTTCTCTTCTGGCTTGCTCCTCCGCTTCACGCTTGGCTTGAGCCTCCGCTTCTAATCTTGCCTGTTCTTCAGCTTCACGTTTGGCTTGTGCTTCGGCTTCTCTTCTCGCCTGCTCCTCAGCTTCACGCTTGGCCTGAGCTTCCGCTTCTAATCTTGCTTGTTCTTCAGCTTCACGCTTGGCCTGTGCCTCGGCCTCTCTTCTAGCCTGCTCCTCAGCTTCACGTTTGGCTTGCGCTTCGGCCTCTCTTCTGGCTTGCTCCTCAGCTTCTCGTTTGGCCTGAGCTTCCGCTTCTAATCTTGCTTGTTCTTCAGCTTCACGTTTGGCCTGTGCCTCGGCTTCTAATCTTGTCCGTTCTTCAGCTTCGCGCTTGGCTTGTGCTTCGGCATCTCTTCTCGCTTGTTCCTCAGCTTCGCGCTTGGCTTGTGCTTCGGCTTCTCTTCTCGCCTGTGCTTCAGCTTCACGCTTGGCTTGTGCTTCGGCTTCTCTTCTCGCCTGTGCTTCAGCTTCACGCTTGGCTTGTGCCTCCGCCTCTCTTCTCGCCTCATCGTCAGCTTCACGTTGTGCTTCGGCCTCGGCATCCAATCGGGCTTGTTCCTCAGCTTCCAATCTTGCTTGTTCTTCGGCAGCAAGTCGGGCCTGTTCTTCGGCCTCTATCCTAGCCTGTTCTTCAGCTTCAAGTTTAGCTTGATCGTCTTCTTTAGGCTCCTGTACCTTGGCAACAGGTTTCTTTGTACTTCTCCTTCTTCTAGGTCTATCGGGATTGAATAGACCCGATAATTCGTCATCCCTACTGTACTTGTAGTAATTATTGTTTTTGAATCTATAGGCAAGGGTAATCTCGTGGGCCGCACCCAGGTTGGTAAGACCTACGATAGGTCTTTCGTAGTTGTATTCCACGGCAATCTGAGGCGTTAAATTAACCCCCAATCCACCTGAGGCTCCGTACATGGTATTGTAACCTACCTGTGCCCATATTCCTTTGGGTACCGTGAGCATAACTGCCCCCGATACTATGGTGTTGTCTTTTTGAAATTCGGATCTGGCCAAAGCAGAGAATCTACTCTGTCCGAAAAAGCCATATCCGCTGAAATATCCCGTGTACATCATATGACCTTGAACACCTTGTTTCGGATTGTCTTCTACCAATCCAGAGGTGTTGAAGTTATAGGTCACTACGTTATTAAGGGAAAGACCAAAATCCATAAAACCGGTCCCGTAATTAATTCCAGGATGTATGGTAAGTAGGAAATTGGATGGAATGTTATTTAGGGCAGGGTCGTCGAAATTTGTGACTACCTTTCCACTGTCCAAACCACTTTGGTAGGCACCCACATTGATTCCAAATGTGATATTACTGTCTTCTTCTGCCTGAATGTTATAGGCGAAATTTAGGATTCCACCAAAAGTCGTGAGCACCCCATAATTTTGTTGGTACACCCCAATTCCTGCACCTATGTTTTCTCTAATACGTCCTGAGTAATTGAAAAAATAGGTAAGAGGGGCGTCTTCCACCTCGACCAATTCCCTTTTGTTGGTTACCGTGATATACTTGTTCTGCTCACGCACGAAGCTAAAGGTAGGTTGTGCGATGAACCTATTGAACATCAGGGAGTTTCTAGCAGGTATGTCTAGGGCAACCACACCATCCCCGTCCTGCGAATAAACTGTTGTCGCAAAACAGAAAAATAGAATGATATAGATGGTTAATGTTCTCACGTCATTTTACGATGGTTATAGAACCTTTTTTAGGGTCCTGGCCCTCGGGAATGATCATGTAATAGTAGATTTGGTTAACACTATTAAGGGTGAGCTGATCTTGGGGCCAATCATTCAAATATTCTTTGGTGCTCAATACGGTTTCTCCTCTGCTTGAAATAATAATAACCTCTGTATTTGTACCACTTACGTAAGAGACGGGAATAATCCAAGTATCATTAATTCCATCTCCGTTTGGGCTTATTAGGTTAGGGATATTACTCACTTCAGGAAAAGGGTTTATAAATTCATCCACCTGAAAGGTGTGTTCTCTAGTAATTACGCAATCGCCGGTTTGTGTAATGGCAACGCGATACGCTCCAAATTCGGTAACGCTAAATGTGCTTTGGGAAGCTCCTGGAATAGCTTCCTCGTTGAGAAACCATTCGAAAACGGGACTTGTCGCATCTGTTGTAACCGTCACAAAAAGCGTATCGCCTTCTTCAAGCATATTTAAGTCGGGTACATCGATGCTGCTAGTGAAATCTCCTGCATCCAATTCTATGGTTCCAGTGGCTTCACAGCTTCCAAAATTTACGACTACAGAATACGAACCGGAAACATCTGTTACATACGTTTGTCCTGTCGCACCGGGAATTGGAGAACCTGCTAGGAACCACTGATAGCTATTTCCTGGAACGGTACTCAATTCGGTGGGACCTTCTTCTGCACAAAAGGGATTCCCTAAGCTGGATATAATCGGCGCAGACACTTCGTCCTGTCCGGTTGCTTCGGTCACGGTAACCCGATTGGAAAATGAATCTGACGTACAGGTTCCATAATTGGTCTCTACGAAGTAAACACCGGGTTGGGTAACCGATAGCGTTTCTGTTTGGGCTACCAAAACAGAGGAAGTAGGACCTGTTTCCTTGAACCAATTAAAGGTAAGGGACGGGTAATTTAAAGGTGAATCGTTCTGACCTTCTCCAGGGTTGTCTATGGTAAGGAGGTAACTCCCCCCAGGACAAAAACTGGCTTCAGGATCCAAATTGTTAATGGTAAAGGGGCTATCCTGTATTTTGTAATAAGCAGGAAAACTATCTGAAGGTGTACTCGTAGCTTCTGGCTGGGTACTGCGTATCCTTACCTTGTACCCTTCGCCTCCAGTGGTTGTTGGAATCGAAAAGTTTGCCGTGGCTGGGGAAGTACTTATATCTCCCGGATTGGACGTGTATACGACTACGGGTTCGGAAAAATCACCTTCGGCATCGGACATTTCAACGATAAACTGATTGGATGGATTTACTCCAGATTCTGGGTTGAATACAAAGTTTACCGCATACGTATTAAAGTCTTCGTTGGCGCATGCCTGGGTAAACTGGAGATCCGGAGTTCCAATAACAATCTGCCCGTTGATCTTTCCAATGTGCGAAGCCATGAAAAAGCCAATTAGGAGCGATAAGAATTTTAGAAAAGTAGTTTTTTCCATCCAGATGTTTTTTGCTGTTTATAACCAATAAGGTAGCTAACAGTACATCTAGAAAGAGATCCAGATATACTAGTTAAAAAATCTTTTGATGTATGCTTTTCTTATTTTTCAGGAATACTACTCGCAATGATTTTGTTGATTCTCAGTCTGAAATCTGGGTCGCTCATATTCTTAACATTGATAAATGTTTCAGAATCTGATCCGTGAGAGTACACATTACCAAAGGCACTGTTGCCGTACCAATTCTCTAGGTCTTCGTTGTTGGGTACGTTTTCGGTGAAAATATTTCCTTTACAGTTGTTGAAATACATATTGGTGAATCGCATCTTGCTAAGATTTTCGTTGTTAACGAAGATCTTGTTATCCAATACAACTGCTGGATTGAAACCAGAGAAAATACTTTTATCCACTAAGAACGACGTTCCCTCCTTAACATACATAGCTTCGTGTACAAGCCCTACATTGGTATCGGCCTCCAAGTTGTCACTTAAGACCATAAGAGTAAGGTTCTCTGCATAGAGATAAGTACCTTTTTTCGTAGGATCCACTTCGCTCTTCTCTTCATAAGAAGCCAAGTAAACACTACTTGCTTTTCCTGAGGTAGTATGGTAGGGTGACTTTACCGCCAACGAATTCGTTAGTAGCGCTTGCGCCCCATAGTTGAATATGAAGTCATTTCTTTTTGCTCTAAAAGAAACCAATTGGAACATGATGGCATTTCCACCTAGCACATAGAAGGAACCTCCTTCACTGTAGGATACCATAATATTTTCGATCACAGTTCCGTCGCCAACTCCAGCCAACGTTAAACCGTTGAAATAACCATGATCTTTGGTTCTTTTACCAGCATATTCGATTCTTACGTACTTCATCACTCCAGAATTACTTTCTGGGTTCTGACCTCCATAACGCAGTAGACCTGCAGATGGAGCTCTCATTCCATAATCGAAATCCCAAGTTTCGCCAACCTTGTTCACAGGGGCATCTCCCAGAAGAACGATTCCTCCCCAATCACCTTTTTTCTTCACGCCTCTGTTGGATGAAAAGATAATAGGATCAGTTTGGGTACCTTCGGCCATGATTTTGGAACCATTGCTGATAACCAATGACGCTTTCGACTTGTAGTCGGCAAGGATCACTGTACCAGGTTCGATGGAAAGTGTGGTACTGTCTGTCACAAATACGTCTCCAAGCAGAAGATAAGTTTCTTTCTTCATTAGCTTGGTGTCCTTCGAAATTGTTCCGGAAAGAATTTGTGTAGGTTCGGGGTATTGCTTGGACTTCGAATTAAATTCGGTCCAGATGCTCAGCCAATTTTCATTACCGTAAATCCCTTTCTCCTGCTGCGAAAAACACAGAAGAGGTAATAGTAGTAATAAAAATATTGTAGGGTAGTTTTTGTTCATACGCTTTCGTTTGTGTTAAATACTTCATAAAGAAGATTATAAATATACTGCAAATTCCACGAAATGCAAATAATATCGATGAAATACACGAAATTTAACAAAGAATCCTCTTAAACGTAGGAATTTGTGCCTCAGAAGGTTGTTAAAATTCGCCGAGTATATTCACTTCATTAATTGAAGTCTTCGTACGTGTGCAATGCCTTGAGAGTTTCTTCGTAGAAGAGGATAGCCGCAATCAAATTACTCTTATCCGAATAAGGCAATACAATTTTCTGAAACTTTAGAGTGTTCTGAAAATAGGTGGTCGTCGCATTTGTATTCTCCTGAAGTGCAATACGGTTTTCTTTGGTATCTGGAATACCTAAGGAACTCATGGTAACACCCGGTTTTGTTGCGAATGCGATGTTAGGAAGGATCTTGATAATTACTTCTATACGTTTATTGTACAACTGCAACAAGTGACCTTTACGCATTCTTTCAAGTTCCTCACGTTCGTGATACTTGTTGATCGCTACATCACCTGTGATGATGGAAGGCTGTCCACCTGAATTGGTCTGAGCAAAAGCAAAAGTTGTACATAGCAAAAGCACAACAGTAAGTAGGTTAAATTTAGATTTTAAAGTCATAACAACTAGATTTAAAGGTTCGGGGGCAATAAGTTTTGCTCCCCAATTCTACAATTAAATCCCATAAAATGCAAATTTCATCGATAAAATGCATTTTTTGGAGGTTTCAATCGCCGCAAAGGCCCGAAAAATGCAGAAGTGCGGAGCTGCTGAAAAAAAAGCTATTGCCTAAAAAACATATATTTAATTTGTAAGATTAAGACTACAAAGATATAATATTTAAGTAAGACGGCAGTAGTATTTTAGTAATGATTAAAGATAAGATTATCAATTTGTTCAAAATGCAATCATGAACAAAAGCTTTAGGGAAATGACATTATTACTTTGAGGTATAGCGGATAGGAGATATTTATTCAGTAGTTCGGCGACTCATAATTTGTGCTTAAGCCCTAATTTTTTCGCCAGTCCATCCATTAAAGTGTCCCATCAAGCTTTCTGAAAATAACACCCTTTGCCCAACGGACACCTAATTGAGTCTTTGCATCCTATTACCTCATACTGCGACAGGAAAGACAACAAAACAACCAAGGACCGACACCGAACCTTCAGTTACTCCTTGTTTCGGGAATATTAGTACTTCTTCCGTTTCTCAATTTCCGAAATTGTATTCGTTCTTGTTCAAGACATTACCTTCGGCATCGGTTGTGTAATCCAACCTTCCGAAGGAATCATAATAATAGAAAAACTCATCCTGTCTTGCATCCACTGTATTGATAGCCCTCCCATTCTCATTGTAAAATGTTAAAGTAATTAAAGCATTGGGCAAATTAGCATACAGGTTCATTAGTTCCGTTTTAAGCTCTGGTGTCGACAAATTCTGCAATTCTGAAAAGGATATATTCAATGCACCCATCACTTCAGCAAATGTGCTATTAAGCACTTTGGCTACCGAATATCGGTTATTATACCCCAGGAGGTTTACCGTAGAAACTGCATCATTACTGGATTCTTCTACAATACCCCTATTATTTACACGAAGGATCTCCGTCACCAAACGTAAATTATTCTCGTCTGGGCCTCCGTAAACTTTGTAAGGCGTAAGATGTCCGGTAAGGTTCTGCCAATCGATACGAGAAACTTTCCTCACCGAATTATCGATTTTACGTATTCTTTTGGTAATCGCATCCAATTTATTGAGATTCTCGAAAGCATTAGATGTCTCATAGGCATATTCTATTAGCTCTTCTTCAATCTGTCCTTTGCTATTAGTTTTCCTTGTACTTTGAAGAAGTCCTTTATTGTTGTATTCAAATTGTTCAATATTCACCAAAGAAGTGGTGCCCGTTCCATTCGTGAAAAAGGAACTTGATGTTTTTTTCGTTGGGAGGAGATGGCTTCCTATATATATGGCTTCTCCATTGGAATTATCATAACTAACATCGGTGTTCAATGTATATTGGGTTTCACTTTCACTCACGGTAACGTCTAATCTATCTTTTATCACCGTTCTTTCATTTAACCCCACCAATCTAATATCCTGAGCTCCATCATTGTAATAATAGTAGGTTTTCCCTAGACTGGAACTCCCATCCCCTCGGTTCTCAACGATGGTTTCCCCATAGTATGTGCTATTGTTGGGAAGGGAATTTGGGGCATTAAAGTCATAGGCATATACAACGCTCTGGCCGTTGCCATTATCCACATCTATGGAAGCAACCACAATATCGTATACATCCTGATTCATTTCATTTTCATACAGATGATACAGATTTTGAAAATAACTGCTTTGATCCAATCTTTGAATAAACAATGCCGAATTGGAAAGGCCCGTATACGTATAAGTGGGAGGTGAAAAATCATTCCAAACTGCAGAAGCCCGACTATTGGGTAACTCCATCTGCGCCATATCTCCATTTTTCTTTATGTAAAAATACCATGACTTGTCCTCGACCCCATCGAGATCATTAGGCCTATCTACCAGTTTTTGCATTATAATCTTATCGTAGGACGAGAATCCTGTGTACTGGAAAAAATCATCATCGAACGTACTCGTATCGTACTGGGATACAAAACTAAAATTGTTATCATCGTCTTCGAAAATAGAGTTTCCAATAAATCTATAATCCTCGAGCTCGTATATAAAGCGCAAATCGAACTTCCCATCTATATCTGTCATATGGTATTCTGTAACAATATCCGTATTAGGGTCATAGGTTCTTTGCCACGCCGTATTATAATATCTCTGATCCGCATATACATAATCACTTTCGGCATGAAAAAGTTTGTTCACGCCATAGGATTTACGAATCATATTACTGCCCGTACCACTATATTGCCAATTAACCCCACTAAAGAAACGTGGAGTAGTACCATGGTATGCCCTGTTATGGATGAAATCGTCGCGAAATAAGTTTTTAGACAATGTAATGTCTTCCATTACAAAATTGATGTCATATATAGTATTGGTCCCCGTACTAGAAGGAGGCGGAAAGGTCTCCAACTTAAAGGAGTTGTCCATTTCCTTACTTAGAATATAATGGTTCGTGGTTCTTCCAATCCCATCAATTACGTTTGTATGAAAATTTGGGTGGCCCAAGGAGGTAGAAAACCAAATTTGGTTCCCCTGTTCACCATAGGTATTGATGTCACTGTGATCCACTCCTTCTCCATCGACGGCAAAAGGAATACCAACAGATTTAATCCATTTTTTCCCATCGTAATAAATAGGATATATTTTATCCTTAATGTACAATAGGAAATCGTCATACTTTAACAATCCATTGCCCCCATCGTCCAGAGGGATAATAGTCTCCGAATAGCTATACCCATCTGCATCTTTCGACCATAGATGTAGCTCATCTGCATCCGCATCCTGAAATCCAAAATAGGTGTTTTCGTAAAACATGGAATCATCGCCATTTATTTCTGTAACACGCCAATACTGCCCATCCCAATCCATTAATTTTATATCGCTACCGGTCTTGACGAATATGGAATTGTCGTTTAAATACTTACTTTTTAACTTAACACTATTGTCGTATTGGTAATCTGGATGATATCTGTTTTCCGAATTGGTATATAACAATTTGTTCTGATAGGAATAGGTTATTACCGACCCCATGGAATTAATTGTCTTGTGCAGTGCTCCTTGAAAATCCCCGGAAGTATGATATTCGAAGATTTGTGGCCTTAGGGATTCATTTGCCGAGTTCAGCGTTGTGATTTTCGTAAGATATCGTTTCGCCATAAGACCAGTACCAAATATACCGTAATCGAAATCATACTTAAGCACCAAATTGTTGTTCCTGTTTTTTAACTGAACGTCATCTATATATCGGGTCTGATAGTATTCCTGATAGGCATCCGGTTCGTTTATTTCCGTATGCGGCTCGTAGTATTCTTTTACAGAAGCGTTATTTGTCTTTTCTGCATAATTGATTTCTATCGTATTTCCGTTTGTAGCTTCCACACTTACCAAGTAGGAAGCTTCGGTATGCTTTGGTCCCATATTATCAGGCTGTACTGCCCGATCTACAGTTTCATAATACAATTGTATTTCATTATTCCATTGATCCCAAATCTTTGACAAATTCCATGCAATGGATTGAGTGGTTCCTCCCGTATCTTTCGAATCTCCAATCCAATTATTCCACCTAATAATGTTTTCGTTGGCATTATTATCCACATTTGGGTCCGAGTCTCCATAATAATAGACTACGCCATCATCCTTGGTAATTCTCCAATAATTCGAATTCTTAAAATAATGGACATTCCAATTGGGCAGGTTCTCTATTTTGAACTCATAGAAACTGGTGCCCGTCTTTTTCACACAAATCATTTTTTGAAGGGCTCCATTCTCCATTAAATAAAAGTCATCATCATCACGATAACCTGTCTGTTTATTATCGCATACGATTCGCGAACTACTAAGTTCCCAACCCAATCCAACGATTCCCGTTGGCCTTTTCTTGTTCGTGTATAAAGCATTCTTCAATCCTTGTTCTCCACTATAGATCAAGTTTAAGCCCACACCAACCCCATTTGATGACACACTGGCGACCGGAATCTTAAAATTAACTTTACCCCGATTAAGATTTAGGTTTTCTGTCGAGACGTCATCTATAGAAACATCTGCGGCATTATATGAAGGAATTTCATGATCTTCTGTTTGCGAAAAAGAACCCCATGGTAAACAGATTAAAATGACCACCGAAAGGATGGCTCTTATTCTTGTATTATATGAAAAATGTTTGTGCATGATCTTGTAATTTGACAGTTTGCTTTTACTATTTGGACCCTTTATTCTTTTAAAAGATTCTCTATTTCCGATACACTATTCAGTTGTTTCAGATTTATGGAAGTTTCTACAAGCTCGAAAGGATCGTGATAGGCTTTGTATAAATTCCAGTCATCATCGACGCACAGGTAGTCTCCGTTATTGAAATACTTGATTGTTCTTAACTTTGTCTGAAAGGCGTCCAGAACAAAGGAATCCTCTGTATCCAGAAAATTAAAAAGGTCCTTATTTAGAGTCTCTTTTAAGTTACGCTTAAAAAGGTCGTGTTCTTCATTGGTAAAAATTTTGGCCCGAACTTTTTGGACATCGATATCTTTAATTTTTAGGGTTTCCAATGTCTTTTCCGAGTTTAAATTATAACTGGTTAAGATTCCTTTAGTTAAAAAATAAAGCTCTGCATGTAACTTGTCTCCATCTTCAGATTCTAAAACAATATTCGAAACAATCCGAGAAGGAAAATCCACGTCTGTTTTTTCAAGGCTTTCAAATCCCTTTTCTTCGAAAGAAAAGGAAAACCAATGATCCCCCAATCGGGTATTCCTGTACTTGCTTAGCAATACATTCTTATCTATGGTATCTACAATAAAGTGATACGATTTGGGCAAAGCCAAAAGTATCTTTTTAAGGTTTTCCAGATCGGTATCCGTTACCTCCCAATACTTTTTCTTTTCTATTTTCTTTTTCTTAAAAAAACCAAACATATTTATCTCTTAATTCAAAAAGGGTACTCATTTTTCAGCCATTTGGGGAAAAATTGATACCTGTAAGGATCAACCAATCCATGGTCCAAGGACCTCATGGGCTTCAAATTGAATTTATTATTTATTAGCCAATTAGGCAACCTAAACCTCTTTTGCCATCTCTGCGGAATATATCTATGGTGCAATTCCATAAAATTCTTGAAATATTGACCATCTGGCCCATGCAAAATTTCAATAGATCTATTTATTTGCGGATTATTTTTCCAAAATTGGTATTTATACTGGCTAAAGGTAGGACCTCCCCTTAAATTTATCTTAGGCAAGGGCAACCTCTTAAGGACAAAGCCTTCTCCAACTTTTTCTGTAGCATAGCCTACAATAAAACCTCGATCACGCCAACTTCCATTTACCCAACGATTTTCGAGATCGCGCATAGACTCGTACATGGCATTGTTCTGCTCTCTAAATTTTTCATCGGTTGCAATGAAGTAGGGATTAAATCCTCCACCCGGACTGTAAGTAAGGCTATGTTTTGCCGAATACACAATCCCGTCGTATATACTTACCCAACTTTCCCCAGTAAATAGTCCGCCAATAAATTCGCCGGTATCAATTACGGCCTCTCCAAAACCATTTTCAAATCCAATTCCGAAATTGAGCACATCTCCAGCCACAGTCCCATCCAGCTTTTTCGCCAAATACAATTTTGCTGCCATTGGGGCATTCAATATTTTACTGGGTTCCTTAATGAAATTAAGGACAACACTTCTCGAGAATCCAAAACTTACACCAGTATCTCCACTGGCTATCGAAGAGAATTGATTATACAGCGTTCCGGAGACCAAACTGCCAATACTATTATATCCACTGGCATAGGCGCTTGCTCCTCCTCCTAAAAATGACAGTGCAAAATCATCCCAACCATTAATATTCCCCCTTGCCCAATTGGCCAAAGTATTTACCGCTCCGCCTATAAGAGCCCCAATGAGCCAAGAAAATTCACCATGGGGGTCTACCATCATAACATGGTTGTTCCCCATAGCAACATAAGGACTCCAAAACTGGTTTTGAGGGTCTCCATTAAACCACCTCCCTACAGAAGGGTCATACATACGAGAACCAAAATCGTACATGTTAAATCCGAAGGCGGATAATTGTTCCTTTGCCTGAAACTTATAAGTGTATCGGGAATAGGTGATGAGTTCTCCATAATGGGCCATCCCCATGGGATAGTAGTCCGTGTTGGATATTATTTCCAGATCACCTTTTGAAACACTCACATGATCTATGAAGAAATGGGTAAGGTCTCCCAAATGCGTATTTTGTTTGTCTATACGCAAGCGTAGCCTATTCGCTGCGTTCACGGTATAGGCATATTCATGGGAACCTGTTGAAAGATTTCCGTTGAGTAGATTCCAACTCAAATGATTTCCGTCGGCATCCAATTCTTGAAAATACAGTCTCACATTGGCCTGAGTATCTCCTTTATCGAATTTCAGTGAGACATTAATGACATCACCCGGCTCGGTACTTAGTCCAGCAAGCTCATTTTTAACCCCTTCCCAGGCACCATCTACGAACACCTTGAGCCTTCCATTAACAAGTTCTGAAGTTACATTTCCATTATGCCACCAACTATCCCTATCTTCATTGAAATTACTATCCAAGACCTGTTGATAATCCCCATCTAAATCGCTAAAACCAAGACGGGAACTTCCTACATGATCCTTAAACACGTATACATAATCAAAAGTGCTTCCATTTACCTTGGCGAATCCTTCAGGAGTTGCAAAAAATTGCATTTCGGCATTGATATATTGAAAGCCCCCTAGATAATCTACGGTCATTACAGTACTACCTTCGGTAGTTTTCATTTGTAGTTTTTCCCCCTTCGAACTATATGCAAACTCGATGGTGTTGCCGTTGTTGAAAGTAACCTTCTCGACCAAATCAAGGTGGTTGTATTCTATAAGATCTATTTTCTTATTGGCATCAAATATCAAATTACCATTCCTATCATAATCGTAATCGACAGTGGCACTGGTTGCCTCAATAAATCCAGCGTTCGGATCTCCAAAATCATCTTTTACGCTCTGCAACTTGTTTCCATCATCGTAGGTATAGACAAGACCGTCTACATTTCCAACGCTACCCGAACTCGTAATCCCCCTTCTATAGATCCCAAGAATATTCCCGTTGCTATCATAACCCGCAACTGAGGACAGGTATTTTTGCCAATTGTCCGTTAGATTCTGCCCCTCTCCATATCTGGAATACGCCAAGCGATTCAATTTGTCATATTGGAAGAAGTATGATTTTTTTGTATTATCTATTACGGAGCTCCAAATTACCTGAGCAATGTTCCCATTGTAGTATGGATTATTTCCGAAATTACCCCCCTCAGTATAGGTATAGTTCATCTGATAGGAAAACAGATCGTTCCCCAATTCGTTTACGTCATTTATATGGGTTAACCAGCCCCTTATGTTTCGGGTGTAATTAATGGTTTGTAGTCCGGCTTCTTCATTTCCAATTTCAAGATTGTAGATAACCCCTCCTGTATGGTACATAGAAACATCTCCTATAAGGTTACCATAGGACGCAATGGTCGAAGTATAGAATACTTCTCCATTTTTACTATAGTAGATAGTACTTCCCTTTCGTTCAATGCTAAAACTGTCGTTGGGTTCATAGGTGGTCATAACCCCCCTATTTATTCCAGATTCGTGAACCCTTACCTGTCCGTTGGAAACGGCATATATCGCATAGTCTATGGAATTGTAATGCAAGTCATCATTAGAAGTGGACAACCCTACCACAATGGCCTTATTGGCAAAACCCAATCGGTAGTTGATACTTCCATTTCCATGTATCGATTTCACCGAGGCAAATCCTGCATTCCAGCCTCCACCGCTTATTTTGGTAATGGTATTGGTATCGTAATTCGTTTCTACACCAACCATATCTTTATAGGAAGCCTGTACAGCCAGATTTTCAATAACCGTATTGCCGTGGTATACGGAAATATCTGCAATTAAGTTACCTGTAGAGGCTACAGTAGAAGTATAAATCACTTCGTTGTTCTTCTTATAGTAGATCGTCGTTCCGACGCGTTCCACCCGTAAGATATCCCCAGCTTCGTATGTAGCGTGATTCCCTTTGAAAACACCATTTTCATACACGATAACCTTCTGCTCCCATTGTGCGTAAATGGCATAGTTGATGGTATTGTAATTGGCATTGGTATTTGTGGTGGAAAGGCCCACCATAACGTTCTTATTGTTCTGGGTTGGCGAGAATTCTACATATCCATCTCCGTACACGATCTTTTCTGAAGCCAATCCGGCATTCCATGAATTTCCTCCAGCAACTTTTTTAATTTTGTTACCATGGATAGACAGGTTAGTTATATCCGTGAAATTCGTAGGGTCTGAAGCGGTCTTACCCCCAATACTTTTAGATTCTAATAGCCCCAGTTCATTATAATTGTTTAATGCGATTAGCTCTTCGGCCTGATTATTTATCTTTTGATAGTGTTTTTTAGGTCTTTCGGCATGGTCATATTCAAAGCGCTCCGCGATTATGATATCATCATCAGAATTAAGTCTTTTATGTAAGGTTATGGATTTCTCCACCTTCCCCCTAAAGTCCAATTTACTTTGAGTCTGTGTATAACCCCCTAAGTGGTTTTTTTCATAAAGAAGAATTGTGCGACCTCTCTTGTCATAAAATGAATAGACCTTGGACCATGAACTTTCGCCAATGGTCTTGGACCAAACAGATGTCGTTAACCCCCTTGTTCTTCCGGTTACTTCTTGCCCAAGAACTGAAGATGGTAACGTGGGTAGATCACCGTCCGTAAAACTGTAATCATCATAATAGTTTACATTCAAAATTTCCAAATTGGTCGTTGGGAAGGCCTCATTTGTATAATTAATGTTGACGCCACCTATATTGCTTGGAGTGCTTTTTCTAGATTCTACATTGTTCCTATTTGTGGGATTTGAAGCAATAAAGGCATCCACTTGTAATTGCAATGCAGCGCGATCCAAACTGTTTTCATGGATTCCACTATATACTACCCTATCTAACATGTCATAGGCAGTAAAAAGCCACTTCC
This sequence comes from Aureisphaera galaxeae, assembly GCF_028561275.1. GTDB lineage: Bacteria > Bacteroidota > Bacteroidia > Flavobacteriales > Flavobacteriaceae > Aureisphaera > Aureisphaera galaxeae. Next base: position 207,800 of record NZ_JAQQTF010000002.1, on the reverse strand, counting down.
CTTGCGATCTAAAATTCGCATCTTGAGTCAAAATTGGTCGATCCAAACGGTCATATACCATATATTCCCAACCTATCCCTGGCGCTTTCTGCTCAATCTGTCTATTGTATTTATCGTATTTGTACTGAAAAGCCAAATCACTTAATGCAGACTCATTAAATGGTATATTGTCCAAGTCTATTTCTATATCAATCAATAGGCGGGAAAAGGCATCGGATGAAGTTCTGTTTATCACCAAATTACCATTTTCAATGCTCGCCGTTCCTATTTGATAAACAACCGGCCCATCTGGACCAATAAGTCCACTGGCCGCATTTACAACCCCCAGGTACATATCCGGCAAAGGGCTAGAGGTATTCAATATTTTTATGGTTTGATTGGCTAGCACATTAACCGCGAGGCTTAATTTTTGCCTTCCAGATTTCAGTGTCAGAACATTATCTGTGATATCGAAGGTGATCTTACTCAACAGTGCATTCCCTGTTTGTAAGAAATCATTTATGAACCATTGTTCCTGAAAATTATCAACATTAATAGTATTGTCATCATCGAATATCTTGGGGGGTAGTACATATCGTAAATTCCCTATATCATCGTATACATAATATGTCGTGAATACGTCGTTAGACTCATAGGTGAATTCGGCAATGGTTCTTCCATTCTTATCCGAAAATATATCCCTGGTATTCATCCTATCATCCGCAGGAACCCAATTCTCATTTCTTACCGTATTCTTTAAAAGTTCCCCAGGCAAATAAAATGAACTAACAAGAGGGAATTCTGAGTTTGTTTCGTCAATATCCAGACGTAAAACTTCTCCTGCGCCATTAACACTATTCGAATACTTGGTGGTATGGTCGGTCTCAGAATTCTCAACTGCCTGCCAAAGTTCTCCAGGTGCAGCAGTCTTACTCTTTCTATTAAGCGGGGAATTTTCATATACTATTTCTGTAAATGGGCGCTGATCGCCAAAACTTTCCTGATAATAGGATACTATTTCCGAAGACGCATTGGCAACATAATTACCATTATTTTGAGAGGATGGAAGAATAAGGTACTGCCGTGTGTTACGACCAAACTGATCGTATTCTATATGTTGCACCAAATCTTTCTTTTGAGGGCTTTGCTTTACGGCTACGGTTTGCTTCGCATTCCCAAAACCATCCAAATAGGTAACACTCTCAATCTTTTCTAAAGAATGATAATTGTTATTAACGTCATCCACTGTTGCGGGCTCCAGAAACTCTGCCTTCTTGATATAATTCTGGTTCGCAGATTGCCCATGGATCTGAAAAAAACAACCATAAAAGAAAGTAATTAAAAGAAGTTTGTTTAAAATTCTCCAAGTCATTTGCTCATTTTTTTGATGATTCGTATTTCTAACAAAAACACCTATTAGATTGCTTAGTAAAGGGAGGGTTTTCAATAATTTGCGGTATACAACAGCAATGTCGATAGTGTAAATCGTGCACTAGGCCTTTCAAGTGAAAAACATATCTCATGAACAATTCAAACAGAATATGCTAATGGAAATCACTTAAAAAACTTTCTAAAAGTTGTTTCAATAAATGGAGGAGGGACTCTTTCAGTTTGAAATTAAGAATATAATTTCGATCTGGCACTAATAGGATATTGAAGATTCATGAATGCCTATCTTGATTCATGAATCTTGTGCCGCCAATGCCAGGAACTAATTACTGTATTGAATACACTTTTTTGATCTATGATTTCTTTTGAAAACGGAGAAGGGTCCCTATCTAAGATGAAATGTCCCTATGAGCATGATAACTGTGTTTGTCATTATGGGCCTTAGGTTTCTCAAAAGACCATGGTTTTTTCGAATTATGCCTTGAAGAATTTTGGGTATTACTAAATATTGCGCAGGAATTCACCCAAATTGATCTCTTTTCTGAGATCGAATTTTTTCCGTATCGATCTACGATAATTATTAACCGACTGCTCCGCGATGCCCATTTGGGTGGCAATTTGCTTGGAGGAAAGGTTGAGCCGCAAATAAGTGGCTACCTGCATTTCCTTGGGACTTAAACTCGCAGGGTTTTGTCGCAATTTATAGCGGAAAGATTCCTGGGTCTCCTCGGCCTTGGCATTAAGCGAGACCTTTGCCTTGTTCAACTCCATATGATTCCCAACAAACAGCTGAAGCTCGGTTAACTGACTTTTGATCTCGGTAGAGGCGTGTTTTTTGATATCCCTGATCTTTTCATGGAACATCTCCAAAAGTTTATTACGCTCCGTGATCTGTAAGGCAAAATCGGTAATCTCGGTATTCTTATGCTCCATTTCCATATTGAGCTGGATCTCCTTAAGTGCAATCAACTCCTTTTCGGTTTCCAGTGCATGTCGTTTCGCTCGATTCAACTTACGCTGTCTATAGATAAAGAAAATAAGACCCAGCGAAAGCACCCCCAACAGAATATTGCGATAATTACTCGTCTTCTTTTTTTGCTCTAATAAATTTAACTCCTGATTGGCCGTTTGTAAATCTTGTTGGTAATTCGCAATATCGAACTTTACCTTAAGGGCTTCGGTTTCTTCCTTCTTGATGCGTTTTTGAAGACTATCCTTAACGTATTCATATTTCTTATAGGCATTTAGGGCCTCTATAGGATCTCCAAGTTTCTCGTATATCTCGGAAAGGAACAGGTGGTTCTCTTCGGTTATATAACTGAGATCTTCCATGTCATACATAGCGATCGCTTCCTTAAGTAGTTCAATACTCTTTTCTGGGTTACCTTCCTTATAATGAACTTTGGCTCGTATATTATAAATAACCCCCAATCGGTCCGTCGCTTGAATCTCGTTAAACAATTGCTCTGCCTCTTCCAGATTTCGTTTGGTTTCTTCTAGGGCGTTCAGTTCGAAAAGTACTTCGGCATAATTCATATAGGTAGACGCCTTCAAATATGTTGTGGTAATGGACGGGAACAACCCTATTCCCATTTCGAACTGTCTTTTGGCCTCTTCATAGCGCTCTAAGGTTTTTAAAAGGTAGCCCATGTTATGATGGCAGACTACTTGCGCCAGTGCGTCCCGGGATGCTCTAGCTTCCATCAGTGCTTTGTTCATAGATTCCAGCGCCTTGTTGTAATCACCGCTTCGATTATTTATTACCGCCAGGCCATTATAAATATCGTAGTGAAATTTCTTTGTTTTCAGTTCATTGGAAATCGAAAAGGCCTCATTATAACTAACCATGGCCTGATCCAGATCGCTTATTTGGGCATACACCGCTCCCAACCCAATGTGTAACCTAATTTTAAACGTTCCATCGAGATAGGGCTTGGCCGCATAGTACGCATCCAAGGCTTCCTTATTATTATATCGTACCTGATGTGCATTCCCCAACCAGTAATTTACCTCTGCCCATTCCCTCCACATATTCTGGGACTCGAATATATCCAGCGCTTTTTCAGAAAATGTATCTATGCTTTCAAATTCGGAATTGAGATAATGGGCATGTGCTTTATACTTATATACCCAAGCATGTAATATATGGTCGGGATCATTTTTCGCAATGCGCTCTATCTTTTCGATATACACAAAGGCACTATCGGCATTTCGATCCTCTTGTAAGTAGTATTCCGTAACATCTTTTAGTAGTTCAATCCTTTCGGCTTCACTAGTAGTTACTTGGAGTTTCCTCTTTTGTTCAGGCAACTCATCCTGTGCCATGGAACATAGGGGTATGCATATGAGCAGGTATTTGGCGAATCCGCGTATCATATCTCACAATTATTTGCTCCCCTAAAGTAGTGTAATTAGTATAAGAATCTACTACTATAGTATAATAATGGTATAGGACATTTTTTGCTACCATCTCATTTCCAGTGACTTTAGCAGCATCATTAATCAAAAAACGAATAGGTATATCCCTACTTAGAGTATATACTTATCGTATACAAACCTACACGCTATGGAGATTATGCAAGCTGATAACAAAAACCAAAGAAAGTTAGAGTTCTGGATGGCAGATTGTATGGAACGAATCAAAAATTTTGTCAAAACTGTTCTTCTGTTATTCTCAGATCACTTGGACCCCGACCCATAAGGAAAATTTCGCCGGCTTGCCCTAAATACACAAGACCATGAAGTTGGCAATGGAGCTTGGTGATTTGGTTACCCTTGGGACTGGTGGGTGTATTTCCGGTCCTTTTTTATCACCATATGATATCCATTATTGAGATGGACTACGGAAAAGATTCGTAAGTATTTTGGGAACAAGCCTGAAACTGGCACCCCGAGATTTCAATGCCAAATACAGCGTAATTGAAAAACTAACAATAAGATTTACCAAACCGATAAGAAGAGCACCCGACAGCGCCAAGAGGATCATGCTCATATTAAAATCTTGGTTCATAACGGCGTATCCCACATTGGCCGAACTAAAGGCAATATGTCTAATATCTATGGAAAAGGGTAAGAGATTGCTCAATAAAAATGCCGACCCCAGAAAAAAACCAAGGGATATATTCCCCAGAATGGCACCTGCCTTCTTTTCTACGTAACGCGCGAGTCTTTTACTATTGAAAAACAAACTACTGTTCTGAATGCGATATGCAAAATTTGAAGCCACCGCTTTGTTGTCGAAATATCCCGACACCAAACCAGATAATGCAAGGAACAAACCGGCCACCGCAGAAAAGAACAGCAAGCCGAAACTGGGTACGGCATTTTGGATAAGATATTCGGAATCAACAGCCCGTGTGAAATTTTCCGCACCAAAAGCACGTAAAGAATACATAATGATTCCTGCAAGCATTAATGCCATAATAAAATTACCTAGGATAGAAACGAACTGACTTCGGAACACTTTTTTTACAAGGATAGTGATACTTTGAATCGAATCGATTTTAAGATCATCCTGTTTGTCTATGTTCTTAGCAATAGTAGATGCCGTCATCGCAGGTTGCTTGGTCGCAATGATACCTCCTACCTTTTTCACCAGCACGAAACAGAGCGCATAATTTATACTGTACCAATAGGCATTGTTCAATTGGGGTAATTGATAGGAATCTATCATGATTTTGAACAGGGCAAATACCGAAATTAAACCGCCTCCCAATAGCGACCTGTAAAAGAAATTCCAATATCCCTTTCTGCCTTCGGCTATGTACTTCTCCCCCTTGTTGGACGTATGCTCTATAATTTCTAAAGCCACCAAATCAGAATGTCTATCGATATAACGTCTTATGCTATTCTTATGCTCTGCATAGGCAATGTATTTTAGAAATAGGTGCTCCCATGCTTCTTTCGATTCGATATTCTGTTTAAGGTGTAGTAACTCTTTTATTCTACGGGTGTATTCTAAAATTCTTCTTGTAGTAATGGTAAGGTGAAAATTGGTTCCAATCTTATTTTTGTTTTTCCGCAGATCGGTAATCAATGACTCTATGGCCTTTAATGAAGCGGTAATCCCTTCAATCTCTTCCCTTTTGCATTGTGTAAGGTGATTTACTTTTTCAAGCAACGTTTCGAAGGGTTTTGAATTTAACTGAAGGAAACTGTACTTGCCTTTAATATTGCTATCCAACCCAAATGCAATGACCTTGGAGCAAAGTGCCTTGATACTAAGATCCAACTGATTGGAGATAACACCATTCGATAATGTTCCGAAATCCAGAAGATTCAGTGCATAAGGAACAGGATCTTCTTCCTTTAGCAATATATATTCGATCGTGTGTGCTTCGGGGACAATGGGCAATATTTTTCGGAACAAACGGCTTATAAGACCCGAACTGAACCCGTAATCCTCCATGAGCGAATATTTGGTGAAAAACGAATAAAAATTGAGGCGTTCGGGTTGCATTTCTTCGTTCGTAAATTTCAGTTGTAACGTATAATTTTACATCTATTAAATTTACGCTTTCTTATTTTAAATAATCTAAAAATAAGTGCTTTAGCTGTTAATGTTTCGCTAATAAGCTTAGCTATAATTGTGTCTTTTTAGAAGATAAAGTGGAAGCGTGTTTGGATTTTAAGGAGAACCTTTAATGTCTCACTTCTTGAGCAAACGCTTGGTTATTTGCAAGCCATCTTCGGTCATTATTTTTACGAAGTACAATCCAGAAGCTTTGTTGCTAAAATCCAAGGTGATTCGAGTATGGGCTTCTTGGTACGACAACAACTTTCCAGTACTGCTGTACACCCATAATTTGAGTTGACCCAGATTAGTTTCAATGGCAGCGTTGCTATCCACAGGGTTGGGCGAAATGGAAACGAAAGGGGCCAAACTCGCTTCAGAAATACCCAAAGTACCTCCGATAATGGTTATAGAACCATCGGGATCGAAGGGATCGGACCATTTTTCATTGGTATAAATATCCGAACCGGTAAGTGTTCTTAAAAAGGCAACGAGGGCTTGTTTTTGGGCTTCAGAAAGATTGAGCTGTTGTGGATCTCCATTAAGGTCCGTTAATCGTCCATCTAAACTGGTATTTTCAGGATTGTCGGGAATTGCGTTGTAATGATTCACCACCTGCATAAGGCTGTTAAAACTTCCATCGTGCATTAAGGGACTGTTTAAGGTACCATCGGGGTTTACCAAATCCCGTAAGGTGGGCGGCTTGGTATTTGTTAAATCGATCTCACCGGGCATTCCAGCAACACCTATCACTCCATTGTTCTGGGTATTGGTCGTAATAGAAAATTCTGGAGGGAAATGACAATCTGCACAACCCGCTCCCTCATTGGGCGTGTTAATAAACAAGCTTTTCCCCATATTCTCTTGGGGTGTAAAATTTGGAAAAGGTTCTGTGTAGTTGTCTACTAATGCCATCCCTTCATCGAATCGGGAATCGAAAGATTGCATGCTTCGCATAAATTGGGCTAGTGCCAATTTCAAACGGTTTTCTGTAATCTCTGTATCACCAAAAGCAAATTCGAAAAGCGTGTTGTAATAATCAAGGCTTTCCAAATGATTTATAAGATCCTCCATCGTAGGATCTCCATTGGTTCCGCTATAACCCATTTCTATATGATCTTGTATGGGTTGGGTGGTTTGGTCTTCCAAGGTTTCGGCCCGTTCGTCCCAAAAGAAATGATGTTCGTGTGCGAACCTAGGATTTACCAAGCGCATAGAATGCCTTCCCGTAAGCCCATTCACCCCGACACTCTGAACTGCGGGATCCCCAAAGGCTCGTTCTTGGATATGGCAACTGGCGCAGGCTATGGTATTAGTACTGGAAAGGTTCTTATCATAGAAAAGTACACGACCTAGGGTCGCTGTTTTATCATCTATGGGATTTCCATCGGTATTGTCCTCTGTAATATAGTCTGGAACCTCCTGGTTGGCATAATTGAAAAGGTTATCCAAATCGACGGTAGCACTAATAAATAACCATCCAAAACCCAATAGAAGCGTTACATTTACCAGTATCTTTTTCATAATGTTAGGTTATTGATTCGGATTGGGCGTTATCTTTTTGGATTCGATTCCAAGATAGTAATTTATTGGGGTAAGTTATACCTAAAAACTAGCCGGATGCAAATATTTGATCCCTATTCAACTTTTGCGGGTTACAAAGCGAAAAGCAAAAACAATCCATAATTTGTATCAAAATCTTGGGATTGACTACTAATGGAAAAAGCATAGCCCATGCAACTCAACAAGGTAAAGCTAAAAAAACAAGCACAAAGGTTCCTTGTCTTTTACGGAATCACCTTTCTCATTTCTTGGGTGGTACTATTCCTGCTCATTTATGTTGGGAATGGCCGTACCCTAAAGCAGGCTTGGAGTATCTTGGTAGAAGTATGCCTCAACATCTTAAGCCATCCGTTTTATTGGATCCTTTTGCTCATTCCTTTTCTATTGTTTCTTTTGGTGAAAGGTTTGATCTCCAACTATCGTAAAAAAGGCACCAAAGGACTTCTTATAGGTCTAAGCTTAAAAGTTATCCTTCCCTTACTTCTCTTATTTACCATCAAAGAAAGCCTACAATACTATCGTCTTTCAGAATCGTTCGACTACACATGGGATCATACCGTAGAGAACTCATCATCTTACATACAAGATTTCGAAGCTCAAGACGACAAACAGCGAGGCATCCATACCTTTAATATCGCATCCAACCTCAACGACATTGAAAAGCTAAAGACACATAATTTCGAATGGATTACGCTCACCCCCTTTATCTGGCAAGCCAATTACAATGAGCCAGAAATGGGAATTCCTTCCGAAGTTCGATTTCAGGAAACCAAGGAGCGGTATACCCAGATCAAGGAGGAATGCGACAAATACGGCATTCGGATCATGTTGAAACCACACATCTGGATGCGCGAAAATGTGCCCGGCAAATGGCGCTCGAACATTGAAATGAATGACAGCGACCAATGGGACCTTTGGTTCGACAACTATGAAAAGGTCATGCTCATGTACGCCCAAATTGCCCAAGACCTGGGCTTCGAACAGTTTTGTGTGGGAACCGAATTGGAATCCACCGTACGGGAAAAGCCCGAAAAATGGTCGGCTTTTATTCAGAATGTGAAAACAGTATATACGGGTAAGCTCACCTATGCAGCCAATTGGAACCGAGAGTATCAGGAAGTGCCCTTTTGGAGTGAATTGGACTATATTGGGATTCAGGCTTACTTTCCTTTGAGTGATGGAGGCAACCCTTCCTTGGAGCAATTAGAAGATGCTTGGCAGCCTTTTATTTCAGAAATGAAAGAAGTGAGTGATCGTTTCCAAAAACCCGTGCTGTTCACCGAAATGGGTTATCGTTCATTACAAGGCACTTCCCGTATCCCTTGGGAATGGGGCAGCTTTTCGCATTGGTTTTCCAAAATTTCAAAAAAGGAGCAGTATCATTGCTATGAATCCTTTTTCAACACTGTTTGGAAACAACCCTGGTTTCATGGAGTTCATATTTGGGAATGGCAAGGCAGTATGACCCACGGGGATAATACCAGTTTCAGTATAGAATTCAAACCCGCCATGAATCTCGTGGCCAAACGATTTGTTTCCCCATAAAAAAAGCGCCTCTTTCGAGACGCTTTTCTATAATTTGCTTTATGTGTTTCCTTAGTTACCGGTAACCGTTAGGTTGTCTATATGGTAACGCGTTGTAGCATCTGGGTCGCTTCCTTGGTAACGGAAAGCAACATACATGCTTCCTTCTACACAAGATACGTTAATAGGCCCTACAGGCTCGAAATCACCAAACCCACCAGAAGGTCCTTCTGGAATGTCAGCATCCAATTGGAACCAAGTCGCGGTTGTTGGATCTCCAGTAAAGTCGTTAGAGAACAATACCGTTAGGATCTCCCCATTGTCGAAATTCACCTGAATATCGAAAGAAAGTTCTTCTCCTGTAGTAGCAGACATATCGATGGCCGGTGTAATTAACCATGTATCGATAATATCCTCTCCAGAGTTAAATCCAGAAATTTGAGCGTAGTTGTTGTTACTAAAGTTTCCGATCACCCAAAGCTCTCCATTCGAGTTTGCAGTGTTCACGTTGGTCCATCCTTGGTCTACGTAATCTTCGATCGCATTGAACTGCTCAAAGTTTTCGAAGAAAATATCGGATCCACCACCACTAGGCTCATTACATTCGTATACATCGGGGTCGCAACGATCGGCACTGTCGAAGTTGACGAAAGAAGGATCGTTGATCACCATATTGAAAGTATCTCCAAAGAAGTTGTAGGTGAAAATTCCGTCCATCGTTCCTCTTCCTGAAGGCAAGTTAATTGCTTTAAAGTCTGCAAAGGTACTGGTGCTAAAGATGATGTTCGCACCGGTAGAACAGCTTTCCAAAATACGCTCTCCGTCGAACTCATCGGTAGGCTCCGCAGCATACGTCAAGGCATCCTCTCCCAATACTTGGTTACGGTTAAACTGAACATCACTCAAACGAACGTATAGGTTCGTTAAATCAGCCGAAAAGTCTGAGAAGGTGATAGGAAGTGGCTCCAATGTAGCAACTTCAGAAGAACGAAGTAACGTTTCTTCCAACTGGGAAGAGGCTACTTTCTCTAGGTCGTTTGCATCCAATACTCCAATCGTAAATACTCCATTAGAGATTCCCATAGAAAGACCGTCTAGCTTAACAAATACCTTTCTTCCTAAATCATAACTTGTAAATAATGGGTTTACGTCGATTAAGAAACGTACCCCACGCGTTGGATTGGCAGGAGCGTTCTGAAGAATGATTTCTTCGAAAAAGTTTCCAGCCTCATCACTCGAAATTACGTATCCTTCAATATAGTTTGTTCCTTCGTCAAAGGTCACTTTAAGGTCTAAAAGTACCCCGGCAAGCACCTCATCATAATTTGGATCGCTAGGATCTACCCCAAGGTCATCTACCGCGTCGATGGCATCCTGCAAGAATTGCCCGTACAATGCATCGATAGAAATTGGAGTGGTCTCCAATTGCGGATCGTTTACGGTAAGATCGGGTGTTCCGAATTCATCGTCCTCCACACAGGAAGTAACAAAGGTTACTACCATCAGGAACAAGATCAGTTTATAAATGTTTGAATGTTTCATGTTATATGGATATTATTTTTTTGCTGAATTGTTTAATTAAAATCGTACGTATACATTAACGTAATACGTGGTTCCGTTTCCGAAGAAGTACCTCGGCCCAAAAACAGGTCCGTTAGGTCGTGACTTATCGGTAAGGACATCACGGTAATTCGTGTTCCTCCCTTGCTCAAATCCGCCGGTTATAAATTCTTCTCCGAATACGTTGTTGATGGTAGCAAAGAACCCAACGAAATATTGCTTGATCTTCCAAGACTTACCTCCTACTACGTTTACCAATGGATAACTATCGAATTGCTCTTGTTGCAATAGTTCTCTTGCGATTTCTTCATCATAATCATTGAATGTTTGTCCATCGAAATCGCTGGTAAAATTCGAAGTTCTCGCCAGGTTGTTTACGTCGATATAAGCATTGGAGAAATAGTTTCCAGTTACCCCAACCCACCAGAAATCTGGATCGCGGTATTCCATTCCTATTTGGTAAGCTCTTTCGGGTCCACCTGCCACGTGAAGGTCCTTCAATTTGGCAGTACCATCACCAAAGGTAAGGTCGCCAGAGAAATCATCACTGTTCAGATATAGGTTCGGGTTGTTGGTGAATATGTTCTGACCCACAGAAGCAGCACCTTTCACCTTCACGGTTGGCGTTACCTGCGCTTCAATACCTACCTCAACTCCCATTCTGCGGGTATCGATTCCGGTCAATACTTCTTGAACGAAGGCATCTTGCTCTATTCCCAATCCAGAAAGGTTCTCAGTAAAGTAGAACCCAATTTCCGTTTGATCTTGAATAGTGTTATAGAATCCGGTAACCCTTGCCTTCACGATAGGAGAACGGTAAATGTAACTCAAGTCCAAGGCTTGGACTTTCTCTTCAGTAAGACCCGTTACAGTATTGTTGTTCTGTCTGGCATTCGTGAAGGAATTTCTCAAAGTCGGTGCTTTGGTGAAGTACCCGGCGTTCAAGTCAATTAAGTGACGTCCGGTAACTTTGTAGACCAAACCTCCTTTGGCTCCGAAATTGGTGAAACTCAACTCCTCACTATCTCCGAAAGATTCGGCTCCTGGGAAGTTTCCGTTTTCATACAATCCCGTTCTTTGGTATGTAGTTTGACTCACAGTAGCACCTAGGTAGAAATCTACCGTATTGTACTTAAACTGAGCCTGTGCGAATCCTGTGAATACATCTGCGTTTAGATCGTAGTTGTACTTGTAGCGATCGCCTTCAGTAACAATTCTATTAGGGTTTCTAATATCACTCTGTGCCAAGTTGCTTTGTAGCTCATCGGTAGCATCCTCCGCAGCAGCTTCAGCAAAGTTATCGATATCCAGGTATCCTGTACTTCCTAAAAGGTCCTCTACCTCTGCATAGTTTTCACTTTTCAAGGTACGGTAAGAAGCACTGGCATTCAAGGTGATGTTTTCATTGATTCTAGTATCTAAAATCGTGTTGAAGGTTAACTGTGTGTCTTCATTTACATCGTTCTGGATGATGTAGGTAGCATTTCTAGCCAATCCTGTAGCTCCATCGATATTGGCTTCGTACAACGAATTCCAGTTGATCTGCCCATTGTTAATGAACTCCTGCTGTGCCAAATACGCTTGTTGGAATTCGAACTCCGTAGGATTCTCATTTCTCAAATGATAACTAGGTAATAATTGGTAGTAGTTCCCCAGAGGGTTTCTAGCTCCTCCAGCAAAAAAGTCTTGTCCATCGATGGTTACCAAACGTGTTCCGTTGTTATCAATTCGACTATTCTTTATCGTTCCGAATTGGTACCCAACATTGGTATTTAAAGAGGTGTTATCTGAAATGTTCCAGTAATGGTTCAACATGATTACTGGCTCTTCAATCTCACGGGTTCTACTGTTTCTTATTTCCCCATCTTGGAATCCCCAGTTGGGATTGTATCGAATCCCTTTAAGATCCCTATTCTCTTGGGTAATTGCCGTAGAACGACCTCTTCTATTAGGCGTGTAGAAAGCCGAAAAGTTAATGCTATGATCGTCATTCAATTTTTTCTCTACAGAAGCAAAGAACGAATTCGCATCGTACAAGGTTCCGTCTATATACCCTTCGTCCCCAAAGCGTCTTGCCGCCGAAACAGAGTAAGCCCATCCGCTTCCTAATAGACCACTATTATAGGTTCCCATGATACGGCCTTCGTAACTTCTATTAGCCATGGCATAAGAAACCCGCCCGCCTTCACGGTATTGGGAAGCTCTCATGATAATGTTGGTGGTACCGGCTAAATCCCCGAAGGTATATTCGTTAGCCTTAAGTCCCATGGTGAATTCACGGTTACGCTGCACATCGTTCAATCCACCCCAGTTCCCCCATTGTGGGCGACCGTTGAATTGCTTGTTCATTTCGATACCGTTAATCAATACCTTTCCATTGGCATTGTCCAATCCTCTTGGACGGAAGAAGGTAGCGCTAAAGTCGAACGCAGCTGCATTTAAGAACACATCGCGCGAGGCCTGTAGTAATCCTGAGATGTTAAAAGAAGTACCTTCGTCTTGGTTCAATTCGTTGTCGGAAAGACTAATAATTCCAATCTGGGCCTCTACTTCGGTGAGATCCAACTGTAAAAGAATGGGATCCAGATTTACCGTGCTACCATTCTGAATGGTAATGGGTATGCGCTGCAACAGGTAATCTTCCTTATTTACAATTAAGATTTGTTCTCCTTGAGGGAGATCCATTCCTGTGATGGAAAACAACCCGTTATCGTCGGTTTGCGCCTCCAAATTGCTCCCTTGAATGCGAATTTGTGCACCCAAAATTGGCTCATTGGAATTGGTATCCACCACTCTTCCCTTCACCACTGCTTCCTGCGCGATTGTGAAACCGCTGAAAAACAGCAAGAAAAGAGCTCCTAATACATGTTTCATTTAGTAAATAGTGTTTGGTTTAAAAAATTGTTATAAATGGGGTGCAAAAGTACGTTTTTTCAATGAATTAAGTACTTTTGGCCCAGCATTTGTAATTGACTTTACGCAAACTTAATACAACGCAAAAATGAAATTAACCTATACGCTGATTGCACTCTTTACTGCAACCGTATTTACAGGGTTCGCCCAGAACGAAAAAACCTATAAGGTGAATACCGTTGCCTTTTATAATCTGGAGAACCTTTTTGACTATGAAGACGATCCTCTAACGTTCGATGACGATAGAACTCCGGACGGAAAAGATCACTGGACTGAAGAAATCTACAAGGCCAAGTTGAAGAATATGGCTCAGGTCATTTCCGAAATAGGAAAGGATGTTACGGGAACCGCCCCAGCCATTATTGGAGTGTGTGAAATTGAAAACCGCAGGGTACTGGAAGACCTTATCGTACAGGAGCCCCTGCTTAACAGAAATTACGGCATCATTCATTTCGACTCTCCCGACAGAAGGGGAATCGATGTGGCATTACTCTATCAGAAAAAGGTGTTTACGCCTACGAACTACGACAAGTACGAATTGAAAATCTACGATAACAACGATGCTACGAAGCGTATTTACACGCGCGACCAGTTATTGGTGAGTGGCCTGTTGGATGGTGAAAAAATCCACGTTATCGTAAACCACTGGCCTTCCCGTAGTGGTGGTGAAGCCCGTAGTCGCCCAAAACGAATAAAAGCGGCCAAATTGAACAAGCGTATTATCGACTCTCTATTTGGCGATGATCCTTATGCCAAGATCGTGACCATGGGCGACCTTAACGACGACCCTACCAGTCCCAGTGTAAAGGAGGTTCTTAAGACCCAAAAGAAGAAAAACAAGATGGATATTAAGGAGTTATACAATCCTATGGAAGACATGCACAAAAAGGGTCTAGGTACCTTGGCATGGCGTGATGGTTGGAACCTTTTCGATCAGATCATTGTTTCTACCGAGCTTACCAAGAAGGACTACTCTTCCTACCGCTTGTACAAGACCGGAATCTTCAACAAAACCTATTTGGCGAATCCGCGAGGACGTTATAAGGGGTATCCCTACCGAAGTTTCGCTAATGGCGCCTACACAGGAGGCTATAGCGACCATTTCCCGGTGTATATCTACCTCATCAAGGAAACAGCACCATAAGACGCAAAAACTCTTTAAATCATATAAAAAAAGCCCTGATATCTCAGGGCTTTTTTTAATGTCTTTAGGCAAACCACTGTTGCCATGGAATTCGGCTCAGCATAAATACCAAGGCTATGGTATAGAAAATGGCCAGCATCTTAAATTTAGGTTTAGAAACCAGTTTCTTTTTGTGTTTGGAATATCCTATGGTTATGAAAATAACGGCTAGAATCATCACCGTTATATGCTCTACAGCATATAGCCGAAGCATCGAGTCCTTCATCACCGTACCCATGCCATTGTTGGTAATGGATTTAAGCCCCAAAGGTGAAATGAAATACAAGAGTAATCCTATAAGCAATTGTATGTGGGTTACGATAAGTGCAAAAAGGGAAATGCGGAAATCCTTGGGTTGGTATTCCTTATTTCCGAAGAACCCTGCCAGGGCATTCAAGGTTGCGATGAGGACCATGAAAAGGGTTAAATAGGCCCAATACGAATGCAGGAACTGAACGGTGGTATACATAGATAGAAGTGTTTTTGGTTTCCTTTCAAAGGTAGGGATTATTCAATAAAAAAAGAGGCCGGCAAATGCCGACCTCTTCCTAATTTATTAACTACAATCTTGTATTAGAAAGTATAACGTAGGGATGCGTTGTAAGTTCTTCCGTTTTCAGTGAAGAATCCAAAACGATCTGTGTTAGAAATTCCGATGTAATCGAATACGTTATACATGTTAGCTCTTAAAGTTAACTTGTTACTTCCAAGATCGAACTTGTATGTAAGACCAGCGTCTGTCTGAGAGTAAGGCTTCAACTCAGCAGGTGTGTAGTCTACAGCACTAGTGAACTCATCGGTGAACTCATAGTGACTCGCTCTATAGTTAAGGTTGGCATCTACGCTTAGTCCTTTTACAACCTTAGCTCTAAATCCTAAACCTGTGGTGAACTGAGGCGCACGGGATACTTTTACCCCTTGACGGTCAATACCAGCTACTTCAGAGATTAGCTCTCCTGTATCATCGTTGTATTCTGCAACAGTAGACTTTCCTTTGAAAATCCAGCTACCTCCAGAAAGGTATCCGTTAAGCGTTAACCAGTCTGTAGTTCTCCAGCTGAAGTCCAACTCGGCACCACTGTGGAATTGACGGATTCCTCTTTGCAATCTGTTCGTGAAAATTTCGTCTCCTTCCACTTTTGGATCTGGATCGATCTCACCGGTAGAAACAGTAGTTCTATTCGCCCAATCTGTAACGTAAGCGTTGAAGCTAGCACGGATGTTGCTAGACTGGAAGTGGTATCCCCCCTCGAAACTACGAATGATTTCGTTGTCTACTTCAGGGTTTACAAGATCATTAGAAGTTCTAACATTGGTAAAGATGTTATCCAAGAAAGGTTGTCTTGAATAGTATCCTCCGTTGAAGAAGATAGAGTGCTCACCTTCGATGGTGTAAGAAACACCTCCTTTAAGGTTGTACCCTAACTTATTTACTTGATCTGAAGTTTCGGTTGTTTGATTTCCGTTTGCATCAGTTTCGAATCTTCCTTCTCTTTGGTAAGACTGCGTAGAAACAGCTCCTTGGAAGAATACAGAGAAGTCATCGGTACTATACTCTAATTGGCCAAATCCACCAATGTAGTTGATATCCTCAGAGTAATCGTAGTCGATACGGTCTCCCTCATCGGCAAAATTAGAAAGTGCTGCCCATGGATCTGCATCGAATGTGTTAGTTACAGTAGCTCCATCAGGACGGTCATTAGCCCAACCGTTCAAACCATATAAGTCTACTATCTGACGGAAGTGGTCTCCTGTATATAAACGAATATCTCCACCAAAATTAGCACTTAAGTTTTCAGTAAATTGGTGGTTAAGGTTAGTTACCATACCATACCATTGGTGGTTGTTTACAGAAGCTCTACGGATGTATCCTTCGCGCTCTGCGTTGTCTCCAGTACCAATTCCTGCGTTGTATTCAAAAATTAGATCTCTATCCAACTGTCCGAATAAGGGTCCGTCTCCATCAGGGTCTGGTCCTCTTAGGATACTGCTTCCTCTAGAAGTACTTATCCCTCTAGGTCCAGTTCCTCCTCCACGTCCGAAGGATGCATACAATACAGTAGAAAGATCTGTTTTCTCTCCAATATTCCAGTCCCAGTTAAGGTTCATAACGGGTTTGTGGTAGTAGTTTTGTCTTTCGGAAGTAATTCCGTCTTCATCATACCACCAGTGCTGATTCCACTTAGGATCTGCTTCGATACGGTCTCTTGGTTGTGACCATTTCTGTCCGTGCAACTGAGGAGCACCCGTAATCAAGAAGTTGAAGTTATGATTGTCGTTTGGCTTGTACCCAACAGCGAAGAAGTAGTTTTGCCCTTCACCGTAGGTTCCTCTTGACCATTTTCTGTGTGCTTGCCAGTAATCTAACAATACAGAGAAGGCCCATCCGCTATCACTTACTCCAGTGTTGTAAGCAGCGGTTCCTTTCATGTAGCTATCGTTTGCTCCTAAGAAACGAGCAAATCCACCTTCTTTTTGCTCAGCAGCCTTCATTACGATGTTGGTAGTACCCCCAACAGAAGAGATTGCCAATTTAGAAGATCCCAATCCACGTTGTACCTGAATGGCGTTTGCAACGTCTGCAATACCTGACCAATTGGACCAGAAGATACGACCATCTTCCATAGCGTTAATAGGCTGACCGTTTAATAGTACCGCGATGTTACTATTGTCGAATCCACGTAAGAACAACTGAGAATCACCAAATCCAGATTGTCCAGAGACATACGCAGAAGGCGTACTCTTAAGTGCTTGGGTAATCTCAACGTTACCGGCTACTTTTTCTTGAATTTCCTGAGCTCTAATAGTAGATACTGCCACAGGAGTCTTACGATCCTCGGCAAGGTCAATTACCCCAGTACCTACGATTACTACCTCAGAAAGAGTGTTCGCATCGGCGGTTAACCCGATAGATCCTAAATCTGCAGACCCTCCAGATAGTGTATAGGAAACCGTTTTGGTTGCATACCCTATGTAAGAAATTTCAATCTCACCAGAATTACTGCTAACGGAAAGAGAGAAGTTTCCGTCAAAATCGGTTACAGTACCATTGCTGGTTCCTGCTTCAATTACCGTAGCACTTGGCATAGGACCACCTAGGTCAGCGTCGGTCACTGTCCCAGATACCGTTCCTTGTGCAAAGGTAGCAACGCTACCCAATAGCATTACAAATAGTAATAGTTGTTTCATAATTGTTTGTTTAATTAAATAAGTGTTTGCAAAAATACTATTAACCTACAGGTTATGGCTAATTTTAAATGTTAAGAAATGGCTAACAGTATTTCAGTGAAATTTAACAAATTTTAACTGTATTTACTGAAAATGAAAGGATTAAATTAAGAACAGGGTTATTAACAATTTTTCAACCGAAAAAAATTAATAAGGAATGCAGTCTAATTGCTCTTTTAATGCGCTCATTTTGGCAAAGTAGTCCTCATGGTATAACGCGTCCAATGGCTTAGAAGCCGGCAGGTCTTCTCTAAAGGGATCCACTTGTTTACCGTTCTTCCAAAAACGATAACATACGTGCGGGCCACCCGTATTTCCGGTCATCCCAATCCATCCAATCACCTCTCCTTGCCGTACGAAATCTCCCACTTTGGCTTTACGGGCCTTCATATGTAGATATTGGGTTTCGTAAGTACTGTTGTGTTTAATTTTTACATAATTCCCGTTTCCTCCCCTTCGTTCCGATTTGGTCACCACCCCATCTGCCGTTGCGAGAATCTCGGTTCCTATAGGTGCTGCGAAGTCAGTTCCCTTGTGCGGACGCACTTTGTATCCATAATAGGCAATTCTTCTTTTCAAGTTGTAGCGGGAAGAAATGCGGCTAAACTTCACTGGAGCTTTCAGGAAGGCCCGGCGTAAATTATTAGCCTCTTCATCGTAAAAATCGGCCACGACATTGGTGGTATCTACCTCGGGTGCATAATTGAACGCATAAAGGGGCTTCCCTCTATGTTCAAAATATACGGCCTTGATTTCATCTAACCCAGCAGGAATGGTATCGTTAATATACTTTTCAGTATAAATAACCCTAAAGTTATCCCCCGTTTGCAGCGCAAAGAAGTTAATGGTCCAAGCATAGATATTGGCCAATCGTTCGGTCATATATGGACTCAAATTATTGTCCGACATGGTTTGGGAAAGGGAACTTGTAATAATTCCAGAGGCTTCCTTCTCTACAAAGTTTACCGGTTTCTTTTCGTTGAAAACGGCAATACTATCGCGAAGGTCGATTACGGCATAATCCACCCGGTTTTTCTCGTAAATAAATACTTGTGTATTTTGAAGGGAATCCTTGGAATTCAATAACACATAGGGACGTCCTACAACCAACTTCCGAACATCGAAGCTATCCTTAAAAACGGTAGCTACTTCAAAAATCTTGTTCTGGGAAACTCCATTGGCATCTAAAATGGCTCCGAAAGTATCCCCATTCCTTATGGTATCCCGTACAACATTATAATCGTTAAGCACATAGCCATATTCTTCTAGGACGATAGGGGCCACTTCCTCTTCTACGGGGACAATTGTATCTAAATCGTCTTTAGTGTCTTCGCAAGCCACGAAGAAAAAAACGAGTATGGGGATAATAAGTAGCTGCTTCAATACTTCAATTTTTCTAAACGTCCTGACCCCAGTTCTCGAGTTCCTCGGCAGTCCAAACATCTGGGAAGAAAATTCGCTTCTGATATTTGGGAAGCATGTATTTTGCCCAATCGCTGCCTCCAGTTGCCTCTTCCGGTTCGTTGCCATGATTCAAATACTTCACTGCGGTATTATAGTGAGCCATTACCCAAGTAACGTTCACGGTATAATCGTAATGACGCATGGCTTCCCTTAATTTGGGGTTTTCCCGAACGTCTTTCGGTAAACTTTTAAATTTAGCGTACAAATTTATAGTATTATATTCTTTTGTGAAGGCAATAAACTCATTTTTATACTGTTCCTCGAACGCTTTTAACAAATAGCTCTTCTTTCCAGTCTTAAAATTCTTCCCAGCTGCTTGCCAATACAAATGCTCCAGAGCATGTTCATAGGAAGTGTTTCTATCGATCGTTGCACGGTACCGCGCATCTATTAGATTAATAAGATCCGTAGAAGCAAATTCGATCTTTCGGTACTGAGCACTTTGAAAACCACTAGCCGGTGTAAGTGTATTCCTGAATTGAAGGTACTGCTCCACTTCCATTCCTTCGGACATGATATTGAAGGAAGAGGTAAGCATATCGAAATAACGGCTTATACGCATAAGGCGCTCCGAAAAGAACTTCGCCGTTAGATTTTCGTGATGCGATACTTGGGCAATTTCCCAAAGGATCATTTTAAACAATAGTTCGTTGATCTGATGGTACATGATAAATACCATCTCATCGGGTAAGGTGGTACGTTGCACCTGGAGGTTGAGCAAGGCTTCGGTTTGTATGTAATCCCAATAGGTAATGGGTTCTCCATATAACAGGCCTTCTAAGTGGGTATCTAAATCCTGATCTATGGCATTGTATTTCTTCTGAAGTTGCTCTAGGAGTTTTTTGGTTTCTGGTTGGATCTCCATGGGTTGTTAGTCTACGTGTATTTTAAATGAATTTTTAAGTCCTTTGAATTCTGTGAGGGAAGCCTTAAGGGACCCGACAGCCAAATCGGCCTTGATAAGCATGGGCATTTTGTTCTCGTCGTCCGACACCCATACGGTTAAACTTTCCTTCTCACGAAATACCCTACCGGACTGTACATAGGGACGAAACTTTAGGGTAGGCACCTTACCAAATCGGGTGCGGATTACTTCCCGCCCTAAAAACTTTAAACGAAACTTGTAGTTTTCCTTATCGAAAAACATATTTATATCTATGGTTTCCCCTTCTTTTAACGAAGAAGCATCCAAACGATTTCGCAGATAGTAAAAAGCCGACACCATATCTTGAGCATCTGCCGGAAAGGTAACCCAATCCTTTGTGTCCTTCTTTCTATTATGAACGAGTGCTTGTCGGGTGGTATGGTTAAAGTCGATCTGAATATCCTTGGTGTAGCCTCCTTCGTCGATATCCCGTATAAAACGGTAGGGAATATCCTTCTCCTTGTCTACATAAGAATGGTAATTGTCCTCTACTTTAAAAAATGCCCTGGACAATCCCGTCGTTTTACCATATCCTTTAATGTGGTACACTTCCTTGTTATTGAGTACTTCATTGTTCACCTCCAAGGTGGCATATCCAGCAGTCACAAAACCGTAGTGCACCCGAAACTTAAACCATTCTCCGGCATCATAGGCTTTTTCCTGTGCTTGGGACAGGCCAAATACCATTGTAAAAAAGAGGAACATTGCATATTTCATTCGTATAGATTTTGAGGTCATCGCAAAGGGGTACGCAAGGACTGTTCCAAAAATGGACAAAGCCCCATCTATTTAGACGACGGAGCTTTGCCGTTGTTACGGTTTATAAGGTTCCTCTTCTCGCTTGCTGGCGCTCAATGGCTTCGAAAAGGGCTTTAAAGTTCCCCACTCCAAAGGATTGTGCTCCTTTGCGCTGTATAATTTCAATAAACATCGTAGGTCGATCCAGTACATTGTTGGTAAATAGCTGCAACAAATACCCCTCTTCGTCTCGATCTATTAAAATTCCGTGTTTCTTCAGAACTTCAATATCCTCATCAATAATTCCTACGCGCTCTGTAATATCGTCGTAATAGGTTTCTGGAACGTACAAAAATTCTACCCCTCGTTCTCTCATGGCCGATACGGTCGCTACGATATCATCGGTGGCCAAAGCAAGGTGTTGCACCCCTGCGCCATTGTAGAAATCCAAATATTCTTCGATTTGCGATTTCTTCTCAGCTTCCGCCGGTTCATTGATAGGGAATTTAATTCGGCCATTCCCATTGCTCATCACCTTACTCATAAGGGCCGTATATTCGGTAGCGATATCGTCATCTACAAACGAAATAATCTGTGCAAAACCCATTACCTCGGCATAAAACTTACACCAAGTATTCATTTCATTCCACCCAACATTTCCCACAATGTGGTCAATGAACTTTAAGCCCACCGGAGGTGGATTGTAGTGCGATTCCCATTTTTCGAATCCAGGAAGGAATACTCCATTGTAGTTCTTGCGCTCCACGAAAATGTGAACGGTTTCTCCATAGGTGTAGATTCCAGAACGGATTACGTGCCCATGTTCATCTTCTTCCTTCGTTGGTTGCATATACGGTTTTGCTCCGCGCTTGGTCGTTTCTTCGAACGCTTTGGTGGCATCCTCTACCCAAAGGGCAATGACCTTGGCTCCATCTCCGTGCTCGTCGATATGACGGTTAAGGTCTCCGCCTTTATTAAGTGGAGAAGTAAGTACCAAACGGATTTTGTCCTGTTTCAATACATAGGAAACTCGGTCTTTTAGGCCCGTTTCCAAACCGGCATAAGCTTCGGATTGAAATCCAAAAGCGGTCTTGTAGTAGTGCGCGGCCTGCTTGGCATTCCCCACATACAATTCGACATAATCGGTTCCCAAAAGCGGAAGAAAATCCTCTGCTTCGTCAAATAATTTCTTGAGTGTATATTCTGTATTTTGTAATTCTGTTAGATCTTTTATTTCTCGTGCCATTTCTTTTAATTTTTTAGTGCATTAATACTTCATGAAAAGAAAAGACCCAATTACCACATGGCCCTTGAATGGGGTGCTATGTCTAAAAGGTTTTTCATTCTTCTAACCAACTTTGGAAGTAGGTTTCGTCTGCTATCTTCAAGGCTTCTTCGGTCACCATTAACGGCTTGAAGGTATCTACCATCACCGCCAATTCGTCCGTTTTCACCTGTCCAATACTTCGTTCGGCAGCCCCTGGATGTGGTCCGTGGGGTATCCCTGCAGGATGCAAGGATATATGGCCGGCATCGATATCATTACGGCTCATAAAATCACCATCTACATAGTACAACACCTCATCGCTATCTATATTGCTATGATTGTAAGGTGCTGGAATGCTATCGGGGTGATAATCGTACAATCTTGGACAGAAAGAACATACCACAAAGGCATCGGTCTCGAACGTTTGATGCACTGGTGGGGGTTGATGAATCCGTCCTGTAATGGGCTCAAAATCGTGAATGGAAAAAGCATACGGATAATTGTACCCGTCATATCCCACTACATCGAAGGGATGTGTGGCATATACCATATCGATGATTTCATCATTCTTTTTAATCTTGATGAGAAAGTCCCCTTTTTCATCATAAGTCTCCAACTCTTCAGGTTTTCTTATGTCCCTTTCACAGAATGGAGAATGCTCCAACAATTGGCCGAACCAATTGCGGTAACGTTTGGGGGTATAAATTGGTCTTCTCGATTCTACAATGAATAATCTATTATCTTCATCGTTAAATTGCAATTTATAGATCATCCCCCGGGGAATCAATAAATAATCCCCGTAGCCAAAGTCGAGATTCCCCATATGGGTTCTCAATTTCCCACTTCCCTTATGAATGAAGAGCAGTTCGTCTGCATCGGTGTTTTTATAGAAATAATCGTCCTGCGATTTTTTGGGTGCCGATAAAATGATGTTACAATCGCTATTGGTGAGGATCACCTTTCGGCTTTTCAAATAATCGTCTTCGGCAGGCACTTGAAAGCCCCTGAAACGATAGGATTGCATATTATTGGCCTTGGCCACCTTGGGCGCAACGCTGTATTGATTTTTAATCGCTTTTACTTGAGTAGGACGGTGCTCGTGGTACGAGTTACTATACATTCCGTCGAACCCAATGGTTCCAAATAATTGTTCGGCATACAGACTTCCGTCGGGTTTCCGAAACTGGGTATGACGTTTGGGAGGAATCTTCCCTAATTTATGATAAAATGGCATGGTAGTAAATTTACGTTAGTACTTGTTTTTCAGCAAAAAAGAAGCGTACTATTCTGGATTTCTCTTGATGAGCATCTTGAGAAGAAGCAATGTATATTTCCAAGTCTTGTTTACCATATTACAAATATCGGAAAAAAAAGTTTCCGCCTGATTAAGAATTCACTAAAAGCGAAAGCCCACGTTTACATACCATTCGTCCGTATCCCTCTCGGGTGAAAAGGAATATTTCACTTCTACAGGACCTAAAATGGTTTCCAGTCCATATCCTATAGCATAACCACTATAGTCGATCCCATCGATCCATTCCCCGCGTTCGAAGAGTTCGTCCCCCACATTGGCAATGTTTCCGGCAACGCTTATATGGTGTTTTCTGAAAATCTCGTAGTCTACCAAAAGGGAAGCTTTTAAGTAGGTATCCCCTCTTAGACTGAGCCCTTCGTATCCATACAATGGCACAATGTTGTTCAATGGTTTAAAGCCATAGCCTCCCAGAAAGAAATCGAGGGACTTCGTAAAGCGGTTTCCAACCTTCACCCCACCTTCGTTCGTAATCACTGCGGAAAGCTTGGGAGTAAAGGAATGCGCATAGGCCATTTGGGCCTTTGCTATACTAAAAGGCTCAAAGTCCCTATTTCCCCCTTTGGCAAAGAGGTACCAATGAAAATCGCCTTCAAAATAAATCCCTTTTCTGGGGAAATACTTGTTGTCGAAGGTGTCATATTTCAAAATGCCATACGTGCTGTAGTAGTTGGTATTCTCAAACACTGTTCTAGGAAGGTTGTTTTCATCAATACCGATGGTTTCTGAAAGGTACCTCAACCATTTATGCTCGGCACCCAATCGAAGCAAGAAACTCCTTTGGAAAACGGTCTGCACAAACAACTGATTGGTAAAATCGTCATATTGAAGGTTAATTGCATTCACCTCCGCTGTATCGGGCACGTTGTTTTCATTCAGAATAAAATCGATGGCAACGTCCTTGTCGAAACTATTGAATGCAGACCGAAGCCCCACGCTCCAATAGAATCCCTTATCTATGTAATAATCCAAATTATACCGGATATTGTCTCCAATCCCAATATCCAAGGAAGCCACATCATTGTTGGTAAGCAGTCTTTTTTGGGTGACATTCAATAAGGCAGCGGATCGAAAAAGGTCGTCGTAATGAGCCCCCAAACGGAGTAGGGTCCGGGATTCACTTTCCCGAAGATAAAACTCCAAAGAATATTCTCCTGTATTATCCGGATCCTCTACAAACTTATAGTCAATACCATCAAAATTTCCCGTAGCTGAAAGGTTATTTACACCATTATTGAAGGCTTCATAGGTAATTTCGGAAGGGGTCTTCAACTTGAGTTTTCCCAACACATACGACCTTGTATAATCTTGGTTTCCATAAATGAACACGTTCTTAATGTACAGGGAGTTCTTACTCACAAAAGGAATAGCTTCCCGTTTTTCCTTCTTTGTTTGTGAACCTGCTAAGTTCTCCAACTCAGTGCGCATCTCTTGCGCCGCCATTTCACCCGATTGTATGATCCGCTTCCCTTCGTCGAAGGAAACTACCGAAAAATCATCAATGGAGGGATTGATATAGATATGGGTTTTCTCCCGTTTGGCTTCCATGTCCTTAATGGTCCTGTAATTGTTGATCTGCACCAAAACCTCTACCCCACTTTTTAGTTTTTCCCGATCCCTCAATTCGTCTTGCACATCGACCCCAATCACAATATCCGCCCCCATGGCCAACACTTCATCGATGGGATAATTATTTACCACCCCGCCATCTACATAAATAGTATCGTTAATGGTTACGGGCTGAAAAAGGGAAGGTAAGGCTCCACTGGCCGTTAGCGCCCTAGGCAAATATCCTTTGTCCAGGATAACTTCTTCTCCAGTTTCAATATTAGTGGCAACACAAAAAAATGGAATGGGTAGTTCGTTAAAATCGTTTACATCCTTAACATGCAAGAGTAGGCGGGAAAGTAAATTGTAAACGTTTTGTCCTTTGGATATTCCCGAAGGGACCTTCAGTTTAAAATCATCGAATGGAAGGGTAACGGCGTACTTTTCGGCATCATCTTTTTCATAGAACGTCTTGGCTCCGCGGGGAACATCATCCTGTATGAGGGTTTCGAAATCGAGCACATTGAAAATAGAGTCCAACTGTTGCGCCTTGTACCCCGAAGCATAGAGCGCACCAACAATAGCTCCCATACTGGTACCGCCAATGTAGTCAATCTCAACGCCGGCCTCTTCAATAATCTTTAGGGCTCCAATATGTGCCAACCCCTTGGCTCCCCCGCCACTGAGTACCAATCCTACCTTGACATCTTCCTTTTCCTGTGAGAAAGAAAAGCAATGTACAAGTAGTATGCATATGGTTAGTGCTTTTCTCAACGATACAATTTTCTTTTATTAGACGCACTTATTGGAAATGCGATACAATTTTTTTTGCTTTACTGGCTCCGATTACTTTTTCCAAGGCATCGAAATCGGCTTCTTTAATCCTTTTCACGCTTTTAAAGTGCCGAAGCAGCTCTACGATGGTTTTATCGCCTATCCCAGGAATGGTTTCCAATCCCGATTCTAGGGCCTCTTTACTTCGTTTATCGCGATGAAAAGTGATACCAAAACGATGCGCCTCGTTCCTTAATTGTTGAATGATCTTTAAAGTTTCGGATTTTTTGTCCAAATAGAGCGGAATGGGATCATCTGGATAGAACAATTCCTCCAAGCGTTTGGCGATCCCGACAATGGCAATCTTCCCCCTTAACTCCAACTTCTCCAAACTTTTCAGGGCCGAGGACAGCTGTCCCTTCCCCCCATCTATGATGATTAATTGTGGTAAGGGTTGCCCTTCTTCCTTCAATCTTTTGTACCTACGGTACACGACTTCTTCCATAGAAGCAAAGTCATCCGGCCCCTCTACGGTCTTAATGTTGAATTTACGATAGTCCTTTTTGCTAGGCTTTCCGTTTTTAAAAACCACACATGCAGCCACAGGATTGGTTCCTTGTATATTGCTATTATCGAAACACTCGATATGTCTAGGCTCTTCATTTAATCGCAGGTCCTTTTTCATCTGCGCCATGATTCTATTAGCATGACGATCGGGATCTACAATTTTGGCCTGTTTAAAGCGCTCCATACGGTAGTACTTGGCATTCCTTGTGGATAATTCCAGAATCTTCTTTTTATCCCCTAATTTGGGTATATGAACCTTGAGCCCTTCCTCCACATTAACGGTAAAGGGCACATAGATTTCCTTGCATTGGGACTGAAATCGTTGTCTCAATTCTACCACGGCCAATTCCAACAATTCCGCATCGGTTTCGTCCAGTTTTTTCTTCATTTCCAAGGTATGCGACCTAATGATACTCCCAAAAGAAAGCTGAAGGTAATTCACATAGGCGTAACCTTCATCACTAACAATAGAGAATACATCTACGTTATTGATCTTCGGATTTACCACCGTCGATTTGACCTGATAGTTCTCCAATACATCGATCTTCTCCTTTATGCGCTGGGCATCCTCAAACTGAAGGGCCTCGGCGTGTTCCTTCATTTGTTGTTTGAAACCGTTCAACGATTCCTTAAAGTTCCCTTTAATGATATTGCGAATGGATTGGATGTTTTCGTTATAGGTAGCTTCCGAATATTTGCCTTCACATGGTCCCAGGCAATTGCCCAAATGATACTCCAAGCACACTTTGTACTTCCCGGCTCTTATTTTGTCTTCGGCAAGATCGTAGTTGCAGGTACGCAACGGGTAGAGCCCCTTAATGAGATCCAATAGGGTATGCACCGTTTTCATACTGGTGTAAGGCCCATAGTACTCACTCCCGTCTTTTATGAGTTTCCGGGTGGGAAAGACCCTTGGGAAACGTTCCTTTTTAATGCAAAGCCAAGGATAGGTTTTGTCGTCCTTGAGCATCACATTGTACTTGGGCTGGTAGTTTTTAATGAGATTGTTTTCCAGTAATAAGGCATCCGTTTCGGTAGCTACCACAATGTGCTTTATCGTGTGGATCCTTTTAACCAACAATCGGGTGCGGGCATTGTCATGTTCCTTATTGAAGTAAGAACTCACCCTTTTCTTCAGGTTTTTTGCCTTCCCCACATACAAAAGCTTCCCTTCCTTATCATAATATTGATACACTCCGGGATCGTTGGGTAAGGTGGAAATCTGAAGTTTTACAGGTGCCTCTGCCATGCCCCAAAGATACTGGGTATTTTTGTTTTGAAATAACTACAGGGTTGAAATACTCCCCTTAAATTAGCCTTACTCATCCAATAAATAAGGAAGGTACAACGAAATATGGGTTCCCTTGGTACTGTCATTGATAAGGAAGCGCGAATTCACTTTAAACTGTTTCTTTAAAATCTCCAATCGCTCCTTGATAATGTTCTGGGAAACCGATTTATGATTCACATCCCGCTTTATCTTAAGGCTTTCACTGTATCCAATTCCGTTGTCTACGATATCGCAGCGAAGCAATCCTTTTCCTTCTTTTGAAATGTTGACTTGTATACGCCCTCTTTCTTCTGTATGTGAAAGACCGTGAAGAATAGAGTTCTCTATAAACGGTTGAATAAGCATAGGAGGAACTATCACTTCATCCTCGTGCAAGTCATCTTCAATATTGAAAGAATAATCGAAGTTTTTGGAGAAATTCGATTGCAGTTCCAGATAGCTTTTTAAGGTAACCACCTCATCTTCCAAACTCACAAATTCCTCCCGGCTATTGGTAAGAATAAGCCTGAAAAGTTCGGACAGTTTCCGAATATAGGGCTGCGTATTTTCCGAACCTTTTTCTACCAAAGCTCCCACAGTGTTTAGGGCATTTCCTATGAAGTGCGGATTCATTTGGGTTCTTAACAATCGTTGCTCCAGATTTTCCTTTTCGTACAGGGTCCTTATTTTGCGTTGTCTCCAAAGCAATCCGCCCAATCCTAAAATAAAGAGCAATGAGCCCCCCAAAATAAAACCAATGGTTCGCTGCTGGTTAATGATGGTCTTTTGTTGTTCCCGGTTTTGCTCCAATTGGGCGATGGAGGCATCTTTTTCCTTGGTTTGGTACTCTGTTTCCAAACGTTGGATATTCTCTTGCAATTGATCTTCCTGAAAAGCATTGAAATACTCGAAAGAATCCTGCAGTAAAGTCTGGTATTTGGAATAATCCCCTTGTTTTTGATAGGCAATTCCCAAAACATCGAAGGCCCGCATGATCTGGTCATAATCATGTTTGGCTTTGACTTCTTCATTCTTGAGAATCTCCACCAAATCCTCCAATTCTTCGATTCCTTGGTTAACGGGACCCTCCAGAACTTTAATACTGGCTTTCACGAAACGCTCTTGTTCTATGGAGCCATCGTATTGCGACGATCCGAACGAATCTATGGCAACGGCTGCTTTCTTATAATAGTCCAATGCTAGATCCAAATTGGAATCGCGCAAGGCCATATTCCCCAATTTGGTATTGGCCGGGGTAACATCCCCCTTATAATCTGTACTATCCCCAATTTTCAGGGCCTTATTAAAATAGAGTTTCGCTTCGTCATCATTTCCCCAATTTGCCTGAAGGACACCCAACCGGATATAGGTAGATCCTGCTGCACGCGGAAAACTCATGAATGCCGAATCCTTTACGGTTTCTAGGTAGTAATTAAAGGCAAGACTATCATTTCCCATTTTATAGTGACTCGAAGCAATTCCTGCGACAAAAAATGCGCTAAAGGCGTACGGATTCTCTTTGGTAATTTCCAATGCTTTCTGGTAACATTGAATGGCTTCCTTATGCCTTTTGGCCTCCGTATGGGCATCGGCCATGGCATTGTAAATGAGCATTACATTCTGCTTGTAAAAATCGCGCTGCTCCTTGGTTTCATAAAACTTAGCAATCCCTTGATTCCCGTAGTAAATAGCAGAATCGTATTTCTGCTCACGGAATGCGACTACGGTTCTTCCCAAATAATAATAGCTCCATCCCGTTAGTTCCGGGTTGGACTCTAGCATTTTTTTAAGTTCTTGGGGTTCAATTCGCTTTTGCCGGGCAACCTTTAGTTCACCGATGAGGGAATCTATGTATTCTTGCGTATATTCTTTCTCTGGATTGAATGTTATTAACTCACCCTCCTGTGCAAAAAGCACACTACACCATAGCGGAACAAAAAAAAACAGTAATTTCATGCGATGATTAGTTTTTATGAATGAAGCGCTTAAAATTAATACAATTATAGTAGAGGATGATGTCCGTTCTCAAGAATATCTACTAGATTTCATAAATACAGACTTACCGAATATTGAGGTAATTGGCTGTGCGGAAAGTATCAAGGATGCGGTCTCTCTTATCCAGAGAAAAGATCCTGAGCTTATTTACATGGATATTGAACTTAAGGACGGCTATTGCTTTCGTATTTTCGAGCATTTTCCCAAACCTAATTTTGAAGTGATTTTCGTCACCGCGTTCGATAATCTCATTCAAAAGGCAATGGATCACTATGCCTTTAGCTACATCATAAAACCCATCGATCCGCAAAAATTGATCGATGCCACCCATCGTTATTTAAAACTCAAGGAACGGCTTTTCAACCAACATAAACTAGAGAGTTTTTCCAACTTCCTTTTCAATAAAGACAGTCGTTTTCTAGTACAGGTAGGGAACGAACATATTTCCATAGCCATAAAGGAAATCGTGAAATGTGAAGCGCAAGGAAATTATACGCTTTTCTTTTTGGAAGATGGCAAAACCCATTTGGCTTCAAAATCCTTGAAGTATTACGAATCTTTATTAACCGAAAAAGGCTTTTTTAAGCCCCACCGTTCGGTGATCATAAACATCGATTTCATAAAATCCATTTATAAAAAGGAGACCATTATCCTAACGACGAAGGAAAAGATCCATGTTTCGGTACGGAACAAACCCAGTCTAACCCGACTTATCAATGCACTATCTTAAGTAGCGTTAACGCTTATCATCCAATTATAAACGCCTATCATTCATTTAACTACGCTTATCCATTACATTCCACAAAATTTAGTGTAAAGCCGTACATTTGATATATTCCCTACTAAGGTAGCGTGTGTTGACATTTATTTGCAGACTTACTCCAGAGCGATATTGCCAACAGTACTAAGCTCTTTAAGCTTCATTCTATTCATCATCAAAAAAAGAGCTTAACTGGTATACGGTTATATCCCGATTGTAGTAACTCAAAAATCAAATAATATGAAAAATGCATTCAATTACCTGCGTAAGGTTTTGTTCCTTATGGTGCTGGGTCTTTTCTTCAGTATGAGTACTCAAGCACAACATTCTTGTGCCACAACCCATTCCAACGGTGGGCAGAAGATGAGCGATTACATTCATGTGAATACATTTCCTCATGTGAATACCAATTCTTATTGCCTCAAGGTTTATGTGCATAATGTTATGCGCAGTGATCTTACGGGAGGTGTTTCCGAATCTGTCCTGAATACGCAAGTAAACCAATTGAACAGTCAGTTCTCTGGAACCGGGATCAGTTTTGTCTGGGACGGCAATATCATGGAGATTAACGATGATACTGTTTACGATTGGGACATCATTCAGGGAGGTACGTGCCCAACCATCAATTTTGGCCCATTAAACTCTTATGCCCACAGCGATGGTATTGATCTTTTCTTTTACGGAAGAAGTATTGGGGGTTCTGTCGCCAACGGAATAGCAGATCAGGCCATGGCAGCATTTACCCCAGAACATTTAAGTACGGCAACACTAGCTCATGAATTGGGTCACGTTCTTGGACTGTTTCATCCCTACCACGGAACTATTGGATATGGCGCTTCTGGGGCGAACAATAGTAATTGTGAAAATGGGGACGGGTTCTCTGGCCACGTAGCCGAATGTCCTAGCGGAAGCAATGCTAACTTTGCTGGAGATTACGTAGGAGATACTAGTGCTATTGATAGCGATTATATTTGCAACACTAGCACATGTACTGCGACCGCTGTAAATGATAACACAACCATTCCTTTGGGCTGCGGAAGCTCAGAATTTCCCAATCCCGATATCACGAACTATATGTTCCCGTTTACCTCGAGCTGTAATCCTCTTTCGTGCGCAGATGGATTTACACCCCTACAGGTAAGACGAATGAAATACTTCTTGGAAGATCCTCAAAATGTAATTCCTCCCTTGGAAATCCAAAGTTCAATTCTAACCAATTGCTCTGTCACCACATGTGGTCCAACAGCCTGTGGAATGGTAGCCGATTTCAATGCAAACATTGATCAGTGCGTTGTGAATTTCAATGGAATCAACACTGGACAGCATTGCCCAGAATTTGAATACCGTTGGTTTGTCGACAATGTTTTGGTAAGTACCGCAGAGGACTTTACCTACGATTTTCAGAGTACCGGAACCTATAATGTGAAATTCAGAATTGTGAATCCAACTTCACCATTTAAGATATGTCAAGACACCCATGAAGAAAACATAACTGTTTCCTGTATGGGTCCAGACCCAGATCCTACGTGTCCTCCTACCTCAGCCCAAATGTTCATTGCAGAAGTAGAAAACTGTGTGGATTATCAGGCAAGTTTTGGTGGCTACCCAGATATTGCAAGTATAAACTGGTATTATAGAATCTGCGGTGTAAATGGCGGTAACGAGGTATTCCTCGGCACTACCACTGGGAATGCTTGGAATATGCATACAGTTCCTATTTACTTGCCTCCAGGGAATAATTACGACAATTGTATTCTTATCGTTAATGCATATCCCACGCTTACCGATGGTACAAGCTGTCCCAAGAAAACGGGCACCAGACTATTGAGTTGTAGTGGAAATGGTGGTGGTGGACACCAACTAACACTATCTCCCAATCCTACCAATAGGGCCTTCCGGATCCTTAACCAAGGGGACAAAGCAATTTCCGAAGTTAAGGTTACCGACATGGCCGGGGTGCTGATTCGGAAAATGAATACACAACTATCCCGTGAGATAATGCTAAATGATCAAAAGGAAGGAATTTATTTTGTTCTAATAAAATTTGAAGATGGTAGCTCTATTGTGAAGAAGATCATCAAGGAATAAATTCTTAATCAAATAATTGGAAATAGAAATCGCCGTGAAAATTCACGGCGATTTCATTTTTAAGAGCTAGGTACTCGTGCAACCTAAAAAATTACCTATCCTTAATAATTTTACCCGTATATATTTGTTGGGTGTCGGATGTTATCAGCTTTACTACGTAAACCCCATCTGGGAAGTTCGAAATGTCAATCTGAAAGGTATCCACTCCATCCTGCTGAAATGCATTGGAATACAATAACCCTCGACTAATACTATAGATTTCAATTTCGAAAGCATTCAACTTAGCATTATCTAAGCCCACATTGAAAACACCATGTGTGGGATTCGGGTAGATACTAAGTCCCATTGCCTTGGGATCTTCCTCATAATGTTCATTCAATCTCGGCTTGCTGGCTCGGGTAATATCGCCATCGGTCAATGGGGTAAATACTCCCGTACACGCCTCGATATAAGCTCTGAAGACAGAACCATTCAATGCATCGAAGTCATCGACCAAAAGCACCTCATCCCCAGCATGGTATACCGCAGTTGCACCAGAATTCACGGTATTGGACGCTGTAATGGTATTCAGTGCTTCTTGGTTATCTGTCGATCCACTAAGCACATCGGTCGTAATTACCAAATTGTTCACACAACCTGCCAAGGTATAGGGCGATGTATAGGTTAAAACTGTACCGGATCGGTTGTCCGTCCAAACTGGATATACATTGCCTCCGTTGGCAGAAATTCCTAGATAATCCCCCATATAACCCCCAGCTAATCCGGGAATCGGAGCAGGTGTAAAGGATACATCGCTTACACGGAAATCACTCCAAGTAAGCCCGCCATCGGTAGAATCGGCTACCCAAGCTTCCACTTCTGTGGCACCTACATTTCTATCATCATAGAAAATAATACTTAGGTTTCCGTTTACCGGATCGCAAGTGATCCAAGGAAAATACTGAATGTTCCCCGAGGGATCCGTATTCACCTTCAAAGGAGTAGACCAAGTAGCTCCACTATCGGTAGAACTCATTACATAGATACTAACGTCGGACCCAGTATTAACTCCAGGAACCCCAACATTGGCCCAGGTTACGTAAATAGTCCCATTGTTGGGTCCACCACTAATATCCACGGCCATCCCGGGGAAGGAATTACTGCGCATGTTCTTTCCATGTGGATTGGCAATTGGAAATCCAGGTTGCCAACGCACCCCTTGGATGTTATTGAAAATACGGGTTGCAGGACTATAGGTGACTCCTCCGTCGGTAGACACCGAAAATCCAATCGCATTTTCCCGAGAAGGCCAACTGTCGTAAATAGCCCAAACCGCATATACTTCCCCATTGGGTCCGGTTTGAATATTCACTCCTTGGTTATGGCTTCCGGCTGTTACCGCTCCACTAATATTAAGGGGAGCAGACCAAGTCGTACCATTATTGGTAGATCTCGAAATCTCAATCTGGTTATTGTTAGCTCCTCCAAAATTGGTCCAGGCACTGTATACATTGCCCTGGAAGGAACTCGCCCCAGAATTATCTACCCATAAGTGGTTTTTGTCCAAAAATCCGGCAGCTGCGGAAACGCTACTCACGCTCCAAGTAACCCCATTGTCGTTAGAAATGGAAACCCCTTGTTTAAAGCCAGGCGCAATATGCCCAATGTAACTGGTTCCTCCTAAACTAATGGCTGCGGCAGGGTCTCCAGAATTGTTTCCTCCGGCTCCACCGGTGCCTCCGGTCCAAGTAGCTCCTCCATCGAAGGAGAAGAGCGCATTGGTTCCCTGGACGGAACTTCCCAAAGTAGAGTTATTGGACACCAAAGCTGTCTGATTGTTATTAGGGTCTACAAATACAGAGTTTTCGCTCTGGGTGGTAGTTCCTCCACTAATCAAAACAACATCTGGACCATCCATCATTCGGTTTTGGTCTCCCACATAAGTGGCCGGATCGGCCGGATCGTCTGGGTTAAAAGGAATAAGCCCCATTTCGGCTCTTTCTTTCCAGTACCTCCAGTTATCAATCTTCGTATCAATTCTGTCTTCCTGTGCCGTTAGGGATACGGAAAACAGCATGCAAATAAGCGCTATGCAAATTCTATTTAAATCTTTCATGACGTTCAATTTAAAGTTCGACTTAAATTATTTTTCAGAAAGATCTCTCACCTTTTGGTTAAGCGCGTCTACTTGCTTTTGTAACTCGATAATGTAAAGGGTTAATTCTTCTATCTTTTCCTGCTGAATTCGGGCCATGTCTCCTAACTCGATTCCTTGTGCTTCCACCTGGGTAGCAGAAGGTACATTCGGCAAGTGTCCATTGGTTGAAATGTAAGCCTCCAGTTCGTTTAAAGGCATCAAGGAATAGTCCGACTCGAATACGTAATCGGCCCAACCGGTACGTACCCTTAATTCCTCGGTAAGGATTCCCCCTTTTACATATAGACTGTAAGCACTAGTGTTGGCGCCTCCAACACTATTGGGAAGCTGATTGGTGTTGATCCCCAATTTGTCTGCAGCAAAGTCTCCAAACAACAAAGGAGTAGTCGTGTTGCTGTTGTCTATGTACAACTTATCGCTTCCTGTCTCATTAAGACCTGCAAAATTCCCTAAGAAAACGTTGCGCTCTCCAGTAACGGCACTAAATCCTGCCAAGAACCCTACAGCGGTATTGTAGTTTCCTGTGGTATTTCTGTACCCAGCGGCAACTCCTAAATAGGTATTGTACTGCCCATCGGTCGTACTATACCCGCTAAAACCTCCCATAAAGGTATTGTAGAAAGGAGTCGCTCCTATGCTGAAACCTGCATTGGCTCCAAAATAAGAACCGTAGTTACCCGTAGTACCGGCATTCAGTCCATCGTAGGTGTTGGTTCCATTAATGGGCATGCGCGTGTTAGTTACCTCTTGAAAATGGTTAACAGGGTCGTCAATCTCGGCTCCCCGGTCCTGTGCCATAACAGTGCCTGTTGCCGATAAAATCAATAATAAGACAAATAATTGCTGAAAAAAATTGAAATTTCTCATGATGGTTGTTTTTAGATTTGTTATTAATTAAGTGCTGAGGATTTAACCTCTGGATGATTTTCAAAAGAGCCATAAGAAGGTCGGCTCCTATTCCATCGTACTCATGGAAACAGGAAAGTGTGCTCGCTTCTCCCCAAAAGCTTTCATTGTGCAAAAGATTGCACTGCGCGTAATGAAAATAAAATTGGTCAGTTCTTGTAAAAACCCATCAAATCGAAACAGGATCCATTGCTTCTATTTGATATTCTAAATTATTCAATATCAATTACTTGTACAAAATATTTTGATGGGATGAGCATGAAAGAAATGCGGGAATACCACAGAAATTTCTTGTAGGAAAAACGATTTTGTTCTTTCGGTTTTTTATAACTTAAAGAACTTGATGGCAAAAAATCATCGCATCTCCTGCTATTATTACATCTTCCATTTTCGGCCTCGCCGTCCGACCTCGGATACGGTTGTAGCGGAAACAAAAACCAATTGCTAAACTGACAACCCTCAATGTTTGAAAAGGAATAAATTGCTTTCTTTATCTTTCCATTCAAAAGCAAGATAGCCGCTATGCACATTCACAACTTCCAGGAGAATAATTCTATACTCAATACATTTATTGCAGAATTGCGAGATAAAGACATTCAACAAGATGCCATGCGATTTCGAAGGAATATTGAGCGCATCGGTGAAGTTCTGGGTTACGAATTGAGTAAAACCCTCAACTTTCAAAAACAAACAGTGACTACACCTTTGGGTAACACGGGCATACATCTTCCCGTAGACGATATTGTATTGTGTTCCGTTTTGCGTGCAGGCTTACCCTTGCATAGAGGATTGCTTAACTATTTCGACAAGGCCGAAAATGCCTTTATTTCTGCCTTCCGTCACCATCCTGATGGTGGTGATGAATTCGATGTTATTGTGAAATATTTTGCCGCCCCAAATCTCTTGGGAAAGACATTAATCCTTACAGACCCCATGCTTGCAACTGGCAAAACTTTGGAAAATGTGTACAACGCCATTAGAAAGCACGGAGAGCCCGCTCAAATTCATATTATCTCTATTATAGGATCCAAAGCAGGGGTAGATTATGTGAAAGGAATTTTTCCGGAAAACACCCATCTGTGGATCGCCACCGTAGATGAAGTACTGAGCTCTAACGGCTATATTATTCCAGGTTTGGGTGATGCAGGCGATCTGGCCTATGGGTTAAAACTCTAACTACAATATGTCCTTAAAAAGAAACGGTGGATCGCACTTTTTATGGGTTATGGGGTATTGCAGAAATGAGCGACGGAAGGATTCTTCCGGGAACCCAGGCTTGTTTTCTAAAAAACAAAAAGATAGGCCTCCTCCCCAGAAGGCCTATCCCTTTTCAATCCAAAAACGTTGGGATTATGGATCTACTCAATTTCGATATGGGTTTCCCCATGTTCGTAATTTCCGTACTGCACTTCATACTCTCCTGCTGGAATCACGATCTGGTCACGCCCCAAGCGCTCGGCCAATTCACCACGAATCACCTCATCGCTTTCTACGATAAACTGTCCTTCTTCCAGTTC
The DNA here is from genome assembly GCF_028561275.1 of Aureisphaera galaxeae. Lineage (GTDB taxonomy): Bacteria > Bacteroidota > Bacteroidia > Flavobacteriales > Flavobacteriaceae > Aureisphaera > Aureisphaera galaxeae. The sequence goes on along the minus strand of NZ_JAQQTF010000002.1, from coordinate 170,680 downwards.
TCTGGAAAAGATAAGGTTTAGGGTGTTTCCCTCGATACTGAAAACGATCAATCCATCTTCTGGATCTTGGTAATCGGCCATAAGCCTTGCCATCATTTCGGTTACTTCCCCTACAGGATCGTCCCCTTTGGTGTACATTCTAAAAATGTCACCATAGCCATTTCTAAAGCACACCCCAGGCCCGGTGGCACACTCTAAGCGGCTATAACGCCAATCCATTACATAATCCCAAGGGAAATACAACCCTCTTTCGGTGTTGGTTTGTTGATGTACAAGATCTGCACTCTCCGTTGGTACGGTCTCGTCCTTGTCGCAGGCGATGGTTACCGCAAGAATAACCAATAGGCCTAATGCTACATTGAAGTACTTTTTCATAATAAAAATGTTTAGTGGTTAATACAAAGCAAATAACCGAAGCCCCAAAGTGGAAAACACGGGGTGGTAGACCTATTCGAAAGGGGTAAATACCCCATAATTTAAGGGTCTCATGCAGCAGGCTCGTTCTTTGCTACTTTTCTTTGTCTATAAGTTGTCATACTTTTATACAACCGTGAATTCCTTCGCATGAAAAACTTCTTTTCCAAAATTGGCCCAGGTACTCTGGTAGCGGCTGCTTTCATTGGTCCGGGGACTGTTACCGTTTGTACCCTTGCTGGCGTGAACCATGGATTCACCCTCCTTTGGGCCATGTTACTCTCTATTATTGCTACCATTGTGCTTCAGGAAATGGCAGCACGATTGGGATTGGTAACAGGCAAAGGACTCGCGGAAACCGTTAAAAGTGAAATGAAGTCTCCTTTAGGGAAATGGGTTGCCATTCTCTTAATGCTTTCGGCCATTTTAATAGGAAACGCTGCCTACGAAGCCGGAAATATTAGCGGTGGCGCTTTGGGACTGGAAACCCTAGTGCCCAATGCTAGAATCACTGTATTCGACTATACCATAAATACCTTAAGCATTGCCATTGGGATTCTAGCCTTTGTCCTGTTATTCATTGGAAATTATAAAATACTGGAACGCAGCCTTGTCTTTTTGGTGGTGCTTATGAGTCTTTCCTTTTTAATCACAGCGGCACTTACAGGCCCCAACCTTATCGAAATTCTTAAAGGCATATTCATTCCAAAAGTTCCCGAAGAGGGATGGCTCACCGTCATCGCTCTTGTAGGAACCACGGTGGTTCCCTACAACCTTTTCCTTCACGCCTCTTTAGTCGGGGAAAAATGGAAAGGGGTAGACGATTTGCAAACCGCCCGAAAAGATGCTCGGGTTTCCATCATTTTGGGAGGATTGGTATCCATGGCGATCATCATTTGCGCGGCGGCCATAAATTCGACCGAAATTAAGAATGCCTCCGATTTGGCCAAGGGACTGGAACCGCTCTTTGGGAGCTTTTCCAAATATTTCCTTAGCATAGGATTGTTCGCTGCTGGAATTACCTCTGCCATAACCGCACCTTTGGCCGCGGCCTATGTGGTTCGGGGATGTTTCGGGTGGAATGCCGGATTAACTTCGGGTCGTTTTCGTGCTGTTTGGATTTTCGTATTGGTACTCGGCGTCGTTTTTTCTTCCATCGGAATTAGCCCTATTGAAATCATAAAATTCGCTCAGGTAGCCAATGGGCTACTACTTCCCATTATCGCAATTTTCCTCTTGTGGGTCGTGAACAAAACATCGGTTTTAGGGACGTACAAGAACACCCGTTTTCAGAATATCTTGGGATGGCTTATTATTCTAACTGCTCTTGTTTTGGGTGCAAGAAGTCTGTTCAAAGTATTTAATATCGACCTGTAATGATTACTATCGACATCAATGCAGACTTAGGAGAAGGTACGGGAAACGATGCCGCCATCATGCCATTGATTTCCTCTTGCAGTATCGCCTGTGGCGGACACTATGGAGATGAAAAGAGCATGCGAACGGCTGTGCGATTGGCCATGAAACATGGAGTAAAGATTGGCGCACACCCCTCTTTTCCCGATAAAGATAACTTCGGAAGAAAAATCCTAACATTGACCAAAAGCGAACTTTCCGAATCCATTTTTGAACAGTTATTGCATTTCTATGCAATTTGTGAAACCGAAGGGGCCAAATTGCATCATATTAAATTGCATGGGGCTCTGTACAATTACGCTGCCAAGGATGCTCCCACTGCCGATGCTGTGGTTGAAGCAATTGTAGCCACTAAAGTAAGACCCAAATTATATGTATTGCACAACTCTGTCTTAGCTAAAAAAGCCGAAAATCTACTCCCATTGGTATTCGAAGCCTTTATAGACCGACGGTATAATGACGATCTCTCGTTGGTCTCCAGAAGTGAAAGCGGAGCCTTGATCCATGAGCCCGAAGCGGCTTGGGAACAACTCCATTATATGGCCGAGAAACAACAGGTTCGAACGCTTTCGGGAAGTTTTCAAGACATCGTAGCGGCTACCTATTGCATTCATGGAGATCACGAACATTCGATAGCTATACTGAAACATATAAGGGATCAGATACGCAACCATTCCATACAATTGGCCATATGAAACCTCCTTCCTTTCAACGTTTTGGTGATAGAGCGGCACTCATTTCTTGGGAGTCCATTATCGATGCGGAAGTGCATGCAGAAGCAGTACGATGGGACCGATTTATGACTGAAAACTATGGCGAAGAAATCCTAGAAACGGTAGTGACCTATCAGTCATTGGTCGTATATCTGAAAGAAGGTGTGGATCCCGATACGTTTTTGAAATCCATCAAAGCCTCTTTCAAAACCGCAAAACAAGAAGAAAGTACAGACGAGCATCATTTAATTACCATTCCCGTTTGCTATGAGAAAGATTTTGCTCCTGATTTGGAAAATGTGGCCCATTATCACAATCTTTCAAAGGACGAAGTCATCCAGCTTCATTCCGAAGCCATGTATAAAGTCTACTTTCTGGGCTTTTTGCCCGGATTCCCCTATTTGGGAAAACTGAATCCGAAATTGCACACTCCTAGAAAGGACGATCCGAGACCAATAGTAGCACAAGGATCTGTGGGCATTGGAGGAAAACAAACGGGCATCTACCCTATGGACTCTCCCGGAGGATGGAATCTAATCGGGCGAAGTCCCCTTTCGTTCTTCAATCCTACCAAACAACCGCCAGCAATTATCGAAGCTGGGGACTATGTGAAATTTAAGCCGATTTCAACAAAAGAGTTTGAGCATATCCACGCTTTAGTGGAAAACGGCATTTACTTACTAGACAAAGTCCCTTATCATGATTAAGGTAATTACATCGGGTTTGTACACCAGCATTCAGGATTTGGGGCGTTACGGCTTCCGAAAATATGGTGTGCCTATAAGTGGTGCCATGGATCTCTATTCGGCAGAATTGGCCAATCGATTGGCGGGGAATGACCCTGAGGAAGCAGTGATCGAAATCACACTGCAAGGACCCACACTGCACTTCACAGAAAATACGATAATCGCCTTAACTGGAGCAGATCTTTCCCCTGCTTTAAATGGAAAATCGATAGCCAACAATACCCCAATTATGGTTCCAAAAGACAGTGAATTACGATTTGGGAAACCCATGTATGGAGTACGTTGTTATCTATCAGCCGCAGGTGGTATTCAATCGGAAAGAATACTGGGAAGTAGGAGTTGGTATACCGGAATCACCCACAAAGGAAGGTTGGAAAAAGGAGACAGCATCCCTTTACAAAGTCTTCCCTTAAAGGAAGTGATTCCTAATGCTTCCGTCAAGGTTCGGGAAGCGCATTTTAGTGCCATGCAGATACAAGCTTTTAAAGGGCCTGAGTTTTATCTACTTCCGAAGGAAATTCAAAAAGAATTGAAACGACTCACCTTTACCGTTTCTCCTAATAGCAATCGTATGGCTTATGTCTTGAATTCGGAAACGGAAATCTCGGCACCGGAAATCATTACAGCGCCCGTGCAACCGGGAACAATACAATTAACCCCGTCCGGAAAATGGGTCGTGCTCATGCGCGATGCACAAACTACAGGAGGGTATGCCCGTGTCTTACAATTGACCGAGGAATCTATTAATCGGTTGGCACAGAAACAGCCTATGGAGGCTATTCAACTTGTAATTGTTTAGCATTTTTGGCTTTATATTCTTAAAAATGTGTATTTTAGTACTGAAAGAATGAATTCTTTCCCAACTTCCACCATTAATCGTTTTTCAATTTTTTTGGTAAAAGAGTAAACTTCCTTTAATCGAGGAAAGTATTCTCATTCCTCCACGTAGGTTTCATTTTATGATTGTGATATAAGACGCGAAATATTTGGGTGAGACCCGAAAATTTCCCTCTAACTGTTTACTTTTTTATTAACCTTTAAATTTTTTTGCTATGAAAAAAATTATGTTACTCATGCTGTTTGCAACCTTTTTTGCTAAAGCCCAAAACCCAGAAATTTTCGACAAACCTTGGTATATCTACTACTATTGGCACACGGTTCTGGATAATTACTCCGAGGCCGACCCTTGCGATGATCCATTATTTATTTATTTTGGGTCAGATGGTACGTTTCATGGAAGGTCAACCTGTTCTGAATTTACCGGGAACTGGACTTATGATACCGACAGTCAATGGTTTAACATTCAAAATTTCCAAAATATTGAAATTTCTCCATGCGACAATGTTTGTTATCACGATCCGCAAGTGCCTCCTTCCAATATCGATTTTTATTTTTTGAACTATCTAACAGAAGTATCAGACACCGAATGTATTGTTGCCATTGGTGTAGAAGGTTCGTCCATGGTGATGGACAATTGCACTTGGGAACGTCTTTATTTTCAGGACACCCCAATTTTATCGGTTCCAGATGTACAGAAGAAGGTATTTTCTATTCATCCTAATCCGGTATCCAGTGCGTTTCGGATTTCTTCACCCGAAAGCTTTCCGATAAATAACTGGATCCTATATTCCAATACAGGCAGAAAGGTTCATGAAGCGTTAGATTCCTCTTCAAATTCCGTAGATATATCACATCTACGTAGCGGTATCTATTTTATTGAAATTGTTTCTGATCAGGGTAGGGAAATTCATAAAATCGTAAAAGAATAAACCTTATTATATCCCTATGGCACCTTATTCGTTGGGGTCATAGGGGTTTAAAATTATAAAGTTCTCCCATTGCTTTTCACAATAGGTAAGATCTAAATGATTTTTGAATTACCTTAGGGCTGCTGTCTTTATGCTAAAATCCTATGGTATTTGAAAAGTACTTACCGTCTCATTCGCATGCACACCTCATTGCTTATTTCTGGACGTTGACATCGTCCGAAAACGATGCAAAGGGAGCACAATACAGGTTTGTGCCGGATGGATATGTAGATTGGGTTTTTCATTTGGGAACGCCCTGGCAATGTGATTTTCCTAACGAATTTTCGCATTCCAAAACCGGAAGATTTCATGTGTTCGGACAGATAAAGCGCTATGTAAACCTAGCTCTCCCTAAAGATGGTTTGGACATTTTCGGTGTAAAATTCCATCCTTGGATCGCCAATGAAATTTGGAAAACCGACATGCATTACCTTACCGATAGCTGCATTGATTTGATCGATTTGGAACTTCCTGAGATGAAAACCCTTCAGGAAAAAGTGTATCTGGCCAAGGGAATACAACATAGGATGGCCCTTATTGAAAATTACCTTTCGGCCCATTTAAATTACAAGGGTGAAACAAGCTTGAAATGTATTCTATCTAGCATTCATCCCAACGATAAAAGGGATTATTCCGAACAGTTGGGTATTGGTACAAGGCGATTGGAACAACGATTCAAAAAAGAAGTGGGAATTCCACATAAACTGTTTCTGCGCACCCAAAGAATTAACAAAATCATCGGGGATTTATGCAAAGAAAATCCAGAGTCATTAACCCAACTTGCCCTGAAACACAGCTATTACGACCAATCCCATTTTATTCGGGATTTTAAGCAATTCACAGGGGTAAACCCTTCCCAATTTCTAAAATCCATAAATCCCAACGGGGACATCTTGAACCTTCGTGTGGGGTAATCCGTTTCGTTTTTTTCCTATTTTCGATGGAATATGGCCTTTACTTTTGGACATTATCCCAAAATGAAAGCTATGAAATCCCTCACACCTACCTACTGCTTATCTATCTTATTGTTTTGTTTCCTTAGTAGTTCTGTTTTTTCCCAGACGTGGGAAACGCTTAATGCCAGCACCTTGAGTTGGCGCTTTGAAGACTTGTATTTTGTAGATGAAGACAAAGGATGGGTGGTCGATGGAGCGGGCCAGGTATTGCACACGGCCGATGGCGGTGAAAACTGGACCCAACAATACTTCAATTCCGATTATTATTTCCGAAGTGTGGAGTTTTACAACGATCAGATTGGTTTTGCAGGAACCTTGGCCAATGGAAATCCATCCGCTTCCCTTTTAAAAACGATAGACGGTGGGCAAACTTGGGTAGATATTACGAATAGCCTGCCCAACAATGTCCCGGGAATTTGTGGCATATCCATGGTAGACGAAAACACCATTTACATTACTGGTGTGTTCTTTGGATCGGCTTACGTCATGAAATCGACCGATCAAGGTCAGTCATGGTCCTATGCTAGCTTGGCATCCCTTTGCAATGGATTGGTGGATATTCATTTTGTAGATGAAAACAATGGTTTCGCAGTGGGACAAAGTGCACAGGGCACTGGACTGAGAGCCATTATTATTGGTACTACGGATGGTGGTGACACTTGGAATGAGCTAGCTATAGCAGATCATGTGAATCAACGTGCATGGAAAATTCAAATGCTGAACGAGATTGTTTTTTATGCTTCCATAGAGGAATTTGAACCCAGTCCGCAATATTTTAAATCCGTGGACGGCGGACAAAGCTGGGGCTTGCAAACTGTAGAAACCACCAATACTTCGGGGACCATGCAGGGGATTGGCTTCCTGAATGAGGATTTGGGTTGGATCGGTGGTTTTGGCGAACTATTTTACGAAACCCAAGATGCAGGACAAACTTGGGAGTACTTGCCTACCATTGGACAAAGCTTCAATCGGTTTTATCGGGTTAACAATACCTTGATGTTTGGGTCGGGCGTGAATGTATACCGTTATTCAGATCCTACATTGGGTGTGGAAGATTTCACAATACCAAAACCTAAGGGGCATACCATTACGGTTATGGGTTCCAATCCCGTTGAACATCAAACTGAAATTTCACTCGAACTCGTTAACAATACCTATTACGAATTGAGTGTGTACAACGGTAGCGGGCAACGGATACAGACCATTTATGAGGGTCTTGGAGAAAAAGGAACCTACAGCATTCCTTGGAATACCAAAGGCCTTGCTGCCGGAAACTACTTTTTGGCGTTGTATACGTATTATGGGTATCAGTCCATTAAGGCGCAGGTTAAGTGATTTGAAGCTAAAAACCTCAGCCCTAATAATTACCTGTAATACCATAAAGATGGCCATTCTTAATCAAACCCTACATCATGTCTACCTTGGATAAGAGCTGGTAAAGAGGTTCTATTTACGCGAGATATACTAACATTTTTTAAAATGGATTTTTTCTTATTTTTAAAAGGAAAAACCCCGCTATGAAGAGCCTATATTTTGTTTTTATGCTCACCATCTTAATGAGTTGTCTTAACGATGATGATAACCTATCTCAAAACCCCATTGACCAATTACCTCCAGAAACGCAAATAGGGGCAGACACTTTTGGTTTTTCAGTAAATGGTGAAGCCATTAACGTAACGAACACCTCTCAGCAGACTGCTCTTTATGGGGGAGGGATATTGCAATTGGGAGGAGGAATAGACAATTCGGAAATGGATATAGGGGTAATTATTAGGGTTGAGGGACCTTTAAGCCTAAACACCAATTATGATTTAACCAACACCCCTACAAACAATGCCATATTTGTTAATAATGGTGAGGGTTGTTATTATGATTTCCCAGAAACTATCGAAGGGTTTTTAAGACTAACACGTTTTGATCAAACGAATTTTATAGTATCGGGAACCTTTGAGTTTTCGAACGTTACCGATAATTGCGAAGACGTGGTTATTACAAATGGTCGTTTTGATATGCACTATACTCCCTAAGGTTGTCTTAGATTTCATTGAGAACAGTAAAATTTCGGGTTTTTTATTCTTTCTTAATCAGATTAGAAAACTTTCTTTCCCTAGACAAAACCCGTTTTTTTAAATCATCATAATCAATTTTTTCATTTAGAAATTTATCAATGGTTTCTGTAGAGTCTACCATTCTTTCTAAAGTTCTTGTGCTAAGTTTCAATCTACTCCCATCATTGTCTATAATGATACTATGAAATTTGTACTCCCCATTTTTCCCACTGGGAAGCAAAATAGAATTGAAAATTGAATCATTCTTAATATAATAATCGTATTCAAATAGGTCTAAAGAAGAGGTGCTAAAAACATACATTTTCGAATTTTCAAAGAAATATTCAAAATAGTGATTGTTTTTAACGCTATACCAATTGCCTAAAAGATTTTTATCATCAGTCAATTTAGCCTCATTCTTCAATTTTTCATTGCATGAATTAAACAATACTGAGATGATTAATATGCATAAAATTCTCATAATTAACTATCCTTGTTATAAGGGATTAATTCAACAGGTTCATATTTCCAATTCTCAATTTCTTTCAAAAATTACAAGAATACACAGCTTTCCCAATCCACCAAAGGCAATTCCTTTTATCGGTCGTCTCTATTTGTTTAACGGCAGGGCATCTGCTAGAGTCGGGACGTATTTTCTTCCTACTTACCATCTAATTCCCTTTTTTCCTAAATTGCAATCACTAAGCACTGCGCATGAACATCGCCGTACTATCCCGTGGGGAAAACCTGTATTCTACCCAAAGCCTGCTCAAAGCGGGGCTGGCACGAAATCACGAAATGGAAGTGTTGGACCCTTCCCATTGTACCCTAGGTGTAGAAGAGGGTAAAGCCGTACTGTACTATTACAATGAGATTGTGGACGATCTGCATGCCGTTATTCCGCGTGTAGGGGCCTCTAACACTTTTTACGGAGCTTCCCTGGTACGCCATTTTCAGTCCATGGGGGTCTTCTGTGTGGTAGGAGCCGAACCCATTCTTCAGTCCCGCAACAAATGGACCTGCTTTCAGATTTTGGCCAAAGCCGGGATTCCTATTCCCAAAACGATATTAGGAAATGCCCCAGATGCACAAGCTGCCTTGGCCCATTTCAAGAAAACCCCAATCATCATAAAACTATTGCAGGGGACGCATGGTCAAGGAGTGATCCTAGCCGAAACACATGCCTCTGCCCTTTCTACCATAGAAACACTAAAGGCCGCCAAGGTGCGTTTCATTATTCAGGAATTTATAGCGGAATCCAACGGTTCGGACCTGCGGGCCATAGTGGTAGACGGAAAAGTAGTGGCCGCCATGAAACGGCAAAGTCGGGAAGGCGAATTTAGATCCAATCTACACCGTGGAGGCTCGGCCGAGGCCCTACAATTGAGCCATGCGCAGGAAAATATTGCCTTGCGAGCAGCCAAAGCCCTTAAAATGGGGGTTTGTGGAGTGGATATCCTAGAATCGGAACATGGGCCCTTGGTACTGGAAGTAAATTCTACCCCGGGACTGGAGGGCATAGAAACCACCACGGGTATTGACATCGCCACTAAAATCATTAATTATATAGAACGCAACAAACGTACATGACCCCAAAAAAGGCCAACTCCCTAATTCTTATGGGCAAAGAAATTGCCCCCGGCAGCTCTATGGAGCTTAACTTCAGTTTTGCCAACCTCCATACCAATACTCCGGTAGATGTGCCCATTATTGTAGAGCGCTCCAAATACGAAGGCCCTACAGTGCTATTTACTGCTGGGATTCATGGGGATGAAGTAAATGGGATCGAAATTGTACGCCAAATGGTTTCCAAGGGAATCAACAAACCCAAAGCAGGTACCATTATATGCATCCCCATTGTGAATATATTCGGTTTCCTACAAAAGGTTCGCGAATTTCCCGATGGACGTGACCTCAACCGTTCCTTTCCCGGAAGTAAAACAGGTTCACTAGCCGCCCAAGTGGCCTATAAATTGATGAATGAAATTGTCCCCTATGTAGATTACTGTATCGATTTCCATACTGGAGGATCCAGCCGGTTCAACGTGCCCCATATTCGAATTGAAAAAGAGCAAAAAGAACTTTCAGACCTAGCAGAGCAATTCAATGCTCCTTTCATTCTTCATTCCAAAAACCTGAATAAATCCTTTAGAAGTGCTTGCCAAAAGAAAGGCATTCCCTTGCTTCTTTTCGAAGGAGGTAAATCCAACTCTATCAATGCCATTGTAAGCAATACAGGAGTCAACGGATCTAAAAGGGTGTTACATCATTTGGGTATGCTGCGATCTAATTTTAAGGTATCGTCGCCCAAAAAAGCTTCGGTCGTTATTACGCAAAGTAAATGGGTGCGCGCCAATGCATCGGGAATGTTTAAATCGGACACCAAAGTGGGAAGTTATGTAGGAAAGGGGGAAGTTATTGGGCATATCACCGATCCGTACGGAAAGATTCATCATTGGATTAAATCCCCTCAGGAAGGCTATATCATCAATGCAAACGAAGCCCCCTTGGTGTATCAAGGGGATGCGTTGTTCCACATTTCAACCGAAGTGCAGTAATGGACAAAAAGGCACTGAGAAAGGCGTACAAGGCAAAACGGGAGGCCCTTACCGAATCTCAAATCGAAGATTTCAGCATCGCCATTGCCAATAGGGCACTAGCCTTGCCCATTTGGAAAGCGACCTACTACCATATCTTCTTGTCTATTTCAGAAAAGAAAGAAGTCCTCACCGAATTCCTGTTGCACATCCTACAAGGAAGGGATAAAAGCATCGTAATACCCAAGGCCCATTTTGAAACGGGTGAAATGGAACATTACTTGCTCCAGGAAAACACTTCCATCGCCATTTCAAACTACGGCATTCCCGAACCCGTATCGGGGATCCCTATTCTTCCCTCACAAATGGAAGTGGTCTTTGTTCCCTTGTTGGCTTTCGATGAAAAAGGAAATCGTATCGGATATGGAAAAGGGTTCTACGATCGATTCTTGGCCCAATGCCCCGATACCTGCCTTACCATCGGGATTTCTTTTTTTGAAGCAGAAGACAGCATTCCGCACGATTCTAATGACGTTTCTTTAGATTATTGCGTTACCCCCAATAAAACCTACTCTTTCCGCTAATTCCCTGATTACTTAAGGGTTCCTGAAATACGTAAATTCGTACAGTTTTATTTTTTACACTATATTACGGCCCCCAAATTGACAAAACCATTATGTTTTTGACCCATAAGAAGAAAAATAAGGGACAAGAGAATGAGGATACTTCCAGCAGTGAGACAGAGCGTCCTTATGGCAACTTTTACTATAAAGACGTTGCCGAATTAACAGGTGCCGGTGGATGGACTGTTCTTTTTAATGAAAAGAAAAGTTTTCTGGATCCGCAGGCCCGAAAAATCCTTGAAACCCCCGAGGATTATCGCCCTTCCCTTAGAACAGCATTAGATTTCTATTCTGATGAATACAAAGCCAGAGCGGCCGAGGCATTTATGGCCTGTAGCATGGGTACTCCCTTTAATGCTACTGTGAAAATGCTCAGGTACAATAAGCAAGAATTTTGGGCCAAAGCCGTAGGTAGACCCATTTACGGTGAAAACAACGAAATCGTAGGAATACAAGGGGTTTTTCAGGATATAGACGAGGAAAAATTGAAGGAATTAAGTTTGGAAACCTCTGTAAAGGTGATCGAATCCCAAAATTCCCGACTGTTTAATTTCGCGCATATCGTTTCGCATAACCTACGGTCGCATGCGAGCAATTTGAGTCTCACTTTGGACCTATTGAAGTCCATCGATGATGCTACGGAAGAGGAAGAGCTTAAATCCAGTCTCTATCAAATTTCGGAAAGCCTAAACGAGACCATTAATCACCTTAATGAAATTGTTACGGCCCAAGCACAATCGTTGGACGATAGAAGACTACTGAATTTTGATCATGTACTGCAAAGTACCTTGAGTTCCATTAGCCGAATGATCGAGGACACGCAAACAGAAATTTATTCGGACTTCTCTGAAGTACCCGAAATACGATACATCCCCTCCTATATGGAGAGTATTTTCCTAAATCTTATTACCAACGCCATTAAATACCGACACCCCGATAGATCCCCAGTGATCGACATCTGTAGTTATTATGAAGATGAGAGGGTATGTCTTATGGTAAAGGACAATGGCTTGGGTATTGATCTGGAAAAACACGGGAATGACCTATTTAATATGTACCAAACCTTCCACACCGGAAAAGAGTCGGTAGGAATTGGTCTATTTATAACGAAAAATCAAATTGAAACCCTGCAAGGAAGCATTCATGTAGAAAGTAAAGTGGACGAAGGAACCACATTTAAAATTACCTTTTAACAAACCAACAAAAACCGCCCACATTTTGACAAACCTATCCCCAACCCCGATAAAACTAGCGTGCATTATCGATGATGATGACGTCTATATCAACTTGATAAAGAAAGTGATCAACATTCGAAAGCTGTCTGAAAATCTGCTCATTTTCAAAAATGGTCGAGAGGCGCTTCGTTATTTCACTCCCATTATTCAGGAAGAAGATGATAAAGTGTTCCCAGAAATCATTCTATTGGACCTCAATATGCCCGTCATGGACGGATGGAGGTTCTTGGAAGAATTCACCAAAATAAAAACAGGAAAGGACGTAAAAACCACCTTATACATTGTGAGTTCATCCATAAATCCTTTGGATTTGGAACGCGCCAAAGAATTCTCCCTAGTAACGGATTATCTAGTAAAGCCAGTAGATTTAGACGAGTTTGAAGCTATTTTCGTAAAAAGTAGCGCTTAAGCCTCCGTTTCCTGTACCGGAGCTTCTGATATCTCTTCCTGAACTTTTTTAGGAAATGCCCTTCTATTGAATACAATTAGGATCCCAACCCCAGTGCTTATGGCAGCATCGGCAATATTGAAAACGGGTGGGAAGAATGAAAAGGCGAACATATCCACTACTTTTCCGTGAAACCATTTCCCGTATCCCTGCTCGGGGAACATACGGGCTACCTGCCCCATACTGTCTTCGAAAATAACCCCATAAAAAACAGAGTCGATGATATTTCCGAAAGCACCGGCAAAAATAAAGGCCAAGGCAAAGGTTAATATGGCAGGGGCTTTCTTGCGTACGGTATCGAACAACCAGTAGCCAATTCCTGCTATAGCAAACAAGCGAAAGATAGAAAGTGCCAACTTACCGTATTGCCCAGGGATTTCTACACCCCAAGCCATTCCTGGATTTTCTACAAAATTGATATCGAACCAACTGAAAATCTCAAAACCTTCCCCTAACATGAAATTGGTTTTGATATAAATCTTCAATGCTTGATCGGCAAGCAGAATTAAAATAACAATAAGTAGGGCCTTTCGTAATGACATAGTTCGATGTAATTGCGCAAAAATAAAGAATAATTATTGGCTGGGCTTCAAAATTACATCTCCATTAACACTTTGGGCAGTTACCTCGTACCAACCTGTCTTTGGAAGTGAATTATTTACCTTCCCGCGCTGCGAATGGGCTGTTCCCATTACCCCTGCTTCGGCAGTCACATGAATGAATCCGTTCCGGGAATTGAGCTGTGCATTACCCAAAAAATCTTGAAGCGTACAATTTCCATTATTCAGACCCGTATAAAGGTTCTCGAAAAATCCCGTGGCCTGCACAGAAGCGATAAAGGAACTCACAAAGACCGATAGATTCTCAGGTATGATGAGGGTCATTTCTATAGAAATTACCTTATGTGCCGCCAATTTGTCATTGGCCCCTTCAAAATATGGGGTATACCCGGTCTTAACGCGTAATACACCTTCCTTTTCTTCTACCGAAAGCACCACATTTTCATAGTTTTCACCTTCTACCAAGGTCTTGATCTCTATGGTTTCGGTGTCTTTGGCCTCCAATTTTATAAGAAATACCTGATCACTTGTAATTTCAAGCTTCTTAATCCCTTCTGCATCCAAAGATCGCTGGATGACCTTTTGGGCTTTGCCTGGGAGGGCAAGAAATACCACGAATATTAGGAGCAAGTAATTTTTCATAAAAAAAGCCCCACTAGGTAGGGCCATTAATTAAGTGATATTTGTAAGAAGTGCCTACTTCTGCATGTTCTTAGCCTCAATGCTCAAGGTAGCATGGGGAACCAATTTAAGTCGCTCGGGATTAATTAATTTTCCGGTTACACGGCAAATCCCGTAGGTTTTGTTTTCAATTCTAATCAAGGCATTTTTAAGATCCCGGATAAACTTTTCCTGACGGATCGCCAATTGCGAAGAGGTTTCCTTGCTCATTACCTCACTTCCTTCATCGAAAGCCTTGAAGGTAGGCGAGGTATCGTCGGTACCATTATTACTATCGTTTTTATAGGCACTCTCTATAAGATGCAATTGCTCTGTTGCCTTTTCAATTTTTTCTTGAATAAGGACTCTGAATTCCTCAAGTTCCTTATCACTGTATCGATTCTTAACTTCTTGAGCCATATCAATTATGTTTTTTAATGCTTAATCGGGTTGCAATGTCATCGAAAGCAATTTCCGTTCCATCTCCTACTTCCGCTTCAAATTGCAATACCTCGGTTAAGGTTTCTTGTTTAATGTAAGCTATGTTCTGCTCTACGGCAGGTTTCAGGTTTTTGTCTTCTTGAACGATGATCTCTACTCGGTCGGTAACTTCGAAACCAGAATCCTTCCTAAGGTTCTGAATTCGGTTCACCAACTCTCTCGCAATCCCTTCGTTCCTAAGCTCATCGGTAATGGTAACATCCAATGCAACCGTTATTCCACTGGCGTTGGCCACTAACCAACCTTCTATGTCCTGCGAGCTAATTAGTACCTCATCGAGGCTTAATGTAACATTTTTTTCGTTAAACAAAATAGAAATTTTCCCGTCTTTTTCAAATCTAGAGATCTCTTCTTGTCCAAACGAACTGATTTCCTGCGCAATAGACTTCATGTCTTTTCCAAAACGAGGTCCCAATTTCTTGAAATCCGGTTTTATCTGTTTTACCAAAATTCCAGATCCTTCATCGATCAATTCGATCTCCTTCACATTTACCTCGCTCTTTATAAGATCGGAAACCGCTAGTATCTCTTCCCTTTCGGATGCTTCCAGTACAGGAATCATGATTTTCTGAAGCGGCTGTCGCACCTTAATCTTCTCGCGCTGTCGTAACGATAAAACAAGTGAGCTTATTGTCTGTGCCCGCTGCATTTTTCGCTCCAACTCCTTATCGATATGTGTCGTGTCGGCCACCGGAAAGTTACTTAGGTGTACCGAATTGGGTGCTTCGTGTATTACACCAGCCGTTAAGTCCCTGTACAAACGGTCCATAAAGAACGGTGCCACCGGTGCTCCCAATTGGGCCACAGTCACCAAACAGGTATATAAGGTCTGATAGGCACTGATTTTGTCTTCGCCATAACTTCCCTTCCAGTAACGTCTTCTACTTAAACGAACAAACCAGTTACTTAGGTTCTCCTGAACAAATTCTGAAATAGCACGTGTCGCTCGTGTAGGCTCATAGTCGCCATAGGCTTCATCTACTTTCTGAATCAAAGTGTTCAATTCGGAAAGTATCCAGCGGTCGATTTCCGGACGCTTTTCCATAGGGATATCGGCCTCTTCATAGTTGAAATCGTCCAAATTGGCATACAAACTGAAGAAACTGTACGTATTGTAAAGGGTTCCGAAGAACTTGTTACGTACCTCCGCGATTCCGTCGCTATCAAACTTTAAGTTGTCCCATGGATTGGCATTGCTTATCATATACCAACGTGTTGCATCGGGACCGTACTGAGCCAACGTATCAAATGGATCTACAGCATTCCCCAAGCGTTTGGACATTTTTTGTCCGTTCTTGTCCAATACCAATCCGTTAGATACCACATTCTTGTAGGCTACATCGTCGAAAATCATAGTCGCAATCGCGTGTAGGGTATAGAACCATCCACGGGTCTGATCTACCCCTTCGGCAATGAAATCGGCCTTTCTCCAGGTATCTTCAACCTTTTCCTTGTTTTCGAACGGATAATGCCATTGTGCATAGGGCATGGAACCACTATCGAACCAAACATCAATTAGATCGGCTTCCCTTTTCATGGGTTTTCCAGAAGGGGACACCAATACGATCTGGTCTACAATGTTTTTATGCAGATCGACCTTGTCGTAGTTATCTTCAGAAAAATCACCTACCACAAAATCTTCAAAAATATCCTTGTCCATGTGACCCGCCGCCACCGACTTCGCCATTTCTGCCTTCAGCTCTTCCACAGAACCAATACAGATTTCTTCATTTCTGTCTTCTGTACGCCAGATAGGCAATGGAATTCCCCAATAACGCGAACGGGAAAGGTTCCAATCGTTGGCATTGGCCAACCAGTTACCAAAACGACCTTCTCCAGTTGCCTTGGGCTTCCAGTTGATGGTTTCGTTCAATTCGTGCATACGATCCCGGAAGGAAGTCACCTTAATGAACCACGAATCCAAAGGATAGTACAGGATGGGTTTATCGGTTCTCCAACAGTTTGGGTAACTGTGCACGTATTTTTCGACCTTAAAGGCTTTATTTTCTATTTTCAGCTTGATAGCAAGCTCAACATCCACGCTCTTTTCAGGCGCTTCGCCATCATCATAGTATTCATTCTTCACATACTTACCTCCAAATTCGCCCATTTCGGGTCGAAAACGTCCTTGAAGGTCTACCAATGGCACTAAATTGTCATTTTCGTCTTTCACCAACATCGGAGGAACTTCCGGTACGGCTTCCTTGGCTACCTTGGCATCGTCTGCACCAAAGGTAGGAGCGGTATGAACGATTCCTGTACCATCTTCGGTCGTAACGAAATCACCAGAAATAACACGGAAGGCATTTTCCGGGTTCTCATAGGGCTGAGCGAAAGGCAATAACTGTTCGTAGCGAATGTCTACCAGATCGGCTCCTTTAAATTCCTTCACGATCGCGTAAGGAATCTTCTTGTTCCCTTGTTCATATGCATCGAATGCCGATTCTTCTTCAGCCAATTCGTATTTTCCAGTCAGCTGCTTTCCAACCAAATTCTTGGCCAATACCACATGGATAGGCTCGAAGGTATATTGGTTAAACGTCTTAACCAGTACGTAGTCTATTTTAGGACCTACGGTAAGGGCTGTGTTACTTGGTAGGGTCCAAGGTGTGGTCGTCCAAGCCAAGATATGCACATCGCCATATCCTTGAAGGAACTCGGGCAAGGTATCTACTAAGGTTTTAAACTGTGCCACAACCGTGGTATCGGTTACATCTTGATAGGTTCCCGGTTGGTTCAACTCATGCGAACTTAATCCTGTACCTGCCTTTGGGGAATATGGCTGGATGGTATATCCTTTATACAACAAGTCTTTGTTGTAGATCTGCTTAAGCAACCACCATACGGTTTCCATGTATTTGGACTTGTAGGTGATGTAAGGATCGTCCATATCTACCCAATACCCATAGCTTTCGGTCACTTTGTTCCAAACATCGGTGTAGCGCATCACTGCTTTTCTACAAGCCGCGTTGTACTCTTCAACGGATATTTTCTTACCAATATCTTCTTTGGTGATCCCCAATTCCTTCTCCACTCCCAACTCTATAGGAAGTCCGTGAGTATCCCATCCTGCTTTTCGATCTACCTTATACCCTTTTTGGGTTTTATAGCGGCAAAATATATCCTTAATGGCCCTTGCCATTACGTGGTGAATACCGGGCAATCCATTAGCAGATGGAGGCCCTTCAAAAAACACATAAGGTTCGCTTCCTTCACGAATGGAAATACTCTGCTCGAAAATGTTTTCACGTTTCCAAAAGTCGAGTAGCTCCTCTCCCAGTTTAGGAAGGTCTAAGCCTTTGTATTCCTTAAATTTTGTGCTCATAGGGCCTTGTTTTTTAATAAGGGTGCGAATTTACGGAATTTTTGCACAAAAACCCCACTCATAGAGCGACTTGGCAGTAGAATTTAACCCAAAATTAAAGGGACATAAAAAAGCGCCATGATAAGTTAACCATGGCGCCATCTATATTTAAGTGAAAATTATTGTCTGTCGAAAAGGATTTCGCCCGTTAATTCGTACGATTCTCCAGTGGTAGAGTTACTGTTTATATCTGTATATCCTATCCCAAATGCTGTACGTGAAAATGCAGTCACATCATAGGTGTCACTTTCGTTGAAACCATCTCTTACATAGTTAAGCGTAATGGTTTCTGCTGTAGCGTTCAAAGTATAAGTCCCCGAATAATTCTCGATGATGATCGCAGTATTTATTAACGGAGCTTCTCCGGCTACTGTGATGGTCTCTGTAATACGATACTGTACATCAATGGTAAAATTTCCGTCGGCGTCGAAGGTTGTGGTTCCTTGAAATGTATCTCCAACCGTGTTTGTATTGGAATCGATTGGCACACCGTTAATTACGTACGTCTCATCTACATTTTCAATGTAAGAATTCATTATGTAGGTAGCCGCTAGGTTTTCTCTATTCAACAGAAAGGTATCGTCCCCTCCATCATCGTCCTTTTTACAACTTACCACCGTAAGAGCAAGAGTTAAGAGTAATAGTAATTTTTTAATGTTCATAAGTAGTAGATTTTGGGTAAAGATACTTTGTTTTTGAATGTTGCTCTTTGTGCGAAATCAAATAATTTCCCCAAGTTACTAACACAATTTTCTATCTTTAGCTCAACTAACGACCAAGAACATTTACATTGAAAAGACTACTCCTTCTTGCGCTGCTGCTAACCAATTGCTTGTACGCACAAAACTATGTGGACCTGTTGAAAGTGGGCTACGGCCAAACCTTTAACAATGATTTTGAAGGTACCGACAATAGTACAGAAACAAAAACATTTGAAGTCGACCTTACCTTTCCCGTAGTCCTTAATGACAACCATGCCATCATTACGGGGGGGCTCTTCAGCCGAAATAACCTTCAATTATTCCCAGAAGCGGAATTTACAAGTCTTTACAGCAGCACCTTGAAAATAGGATGGGCAGCCACTTGGGATGAAAAATGGAGTACGACGTTAGTAGCGCTTCCCAAAATTGCTTCGGATTATGAAGATATTGATGGAGATGACTTCTATTTTGGGGGTATTGCCCTGTTGAAATACCAGAAAAAGGAAAACCTGATCTATCGATTTGGACTATATGCTTCTTCCGAGGCCTTTGGGGTATTTAGCACTCCTATTTTTGGATGGTACTACCTAAGTCCTAATTCCCAATTCGAAATGGATGTATCTCTTCCCGTTTCGGCCGATATTAACTATACCCAAGGTATTTTTACCTATGGTGTAGACTATATTGGGATTGGGCGCAGTTTCAACATCGATGGCAATAATTCTAACACCTATGCCGACCTCAGCTCTTTGGAGTTTGCCTCCTACTTACAGTTCAATGCGTTGGATAAAAGTATTTTGCTGCGTGCCAAATTAGGATACTCCAGCAATGATTTCGAAATATACCAACAAGGGGAGAAAATAGATTTGGGTGTAGCAGCTTTTAGTTTTGGGGATGACAGAACGCAATTGAATCCAACTATACAAGGAGGATTCTTTTTGCGATTTGAAGCCATCTATCGCTTCAACCTTCCCCAAAAGGAAACCGATCCCGAAAAATTATAATAGTTTTGGATATGGAAAAGCTTTGTCCAGAATGTGGGGAGAAAATCATTGGGCGTGCCGATAAGAAATTTTGCAGCGATGCCTGTCGCAATGCACACAACAATGCACTTAACAAGGATACCAAAAACATCATCCGAACGACCAATAATCGCCTTCGGAAAAACCATCGTATCCTAGAAAACTTAAACACCAAGGCCAAAACCAAAGTGACCAAGGCTACCTTGTCGAAACATGGTTTTTTATTCGATTACTTCACAGGAATGTACACCACCAAAAAAGGCGATGTATACTTCTACGTATATGATCAAGGGTATTTGGCGTTGGACAATAATTATTATTTGCTCGTAAAAAGGGAGTTTTAATATGGTTATAGCAAACAGCATTTTCGATAGTCCATGGGTTGCTGTGACAGTGGTATTGTTGGTCATTGGTGGTTTTGCATATGGTTACTTTTTTAGCAAAAAGATTGTCCTATTGAGGGAAATGAGAAAGTCCAAATCCCAAACCATTGGGCGTGCACAAGAAGGCAAATACACAAAGATCGTAGGAAAGGCCAAACATGTTACGGAACCCATGTTAGCACCCATAAGTAAACGTCCTTGTATTTTTTATCATATTACGGTCATACAAGGAAGTGGTAAGAACCGAAGGACCATCATTGACGATATGCAGGTTCAGGATTTCTTTATCGAAAAAGATGGGGAAATGGCCATGGTGAAAATGGATCAACCGCCTACGTTTAGGAATGTTGTTTTGGTCGAAGACCATCAGTATGATTCCGGTATCTTCAAAAATCCATCAGAGCATGTGGAGAAGTATCTTAACAAGCACGGCAAGGATAGCAAGTATTGGTTGGGATTCAACAAAGATTTAAAATATTGGGAAGGCATCATAGGAATCGATGAAATCATAGCAGTAAAGGGAATTGCAGAATGGAAATCCCTTAAAAACCCTATAGAAGGGTATCATTATTCCAAAATATTGAGCTTGCGAGGCAGTAAGGACAAAAAATTGCTCATTACTGACCACAAAAGGGCCTTAAAGGATCCCAAGTCTTAGTTACTTCCAACTATTCCCTTTTAACTGAAGGGCCGCTTTCAACACATCTTTTTGGCTAATAAGCCCCACCAGTTTTCCGTCACTTACAATGGGAAACCGCCTTCTTCGTGAAGTAAGGAACCGATCGGCCGCATCGAACACATTCATGTCACCATCTATGGTTTCCACTTCTTTGGCCATGTGCTCCTCAACTTTTACGTCTTCCATGGGCTGATTGTAATAACGGCTGTTGCTAATTTGTTTCATACAGTCCCCTTCGGAAATAATCCCGATCAATTCATTTTTTTCATTCACCACAGGACCTCCCGAGATCTTCTTCTTAATAAGGGTATTCATTACCTCCATCACGCTTTGGTCGGGCCGAAACGTAATGAGGTTGGTGCTCATATAGTCCGAAACCTTGATGTTTTCTGAAGAACCTTTAGAGGGTTTGGCCCTTCTTCCGATATAACTTTTAATTCCCATGTTTTTAGGTTTTTATCTTCTTAAAGATAGCAAAAAATGTGGATTGGAGAAATCGGTTTCGGTTGAAAATGAGGCCCGAAAAATCCGAATTTAACATTTGCTCAATTATGCTTACTTTTAGGAAAACAAAGCCAATTTAATGAAACGACAACTCGCCTTTCCATCCCTTCTCCTTCTTTTAGCCCTTACGTACTATAGTTTTTTTAGCCTCATGCCCAGAAAAGCAGTTCCTGCTTCGGCACCGGAAACGGAATTCTCGGCAGAACGTGCCTTAGTCCCTTTGCGCGAAATTTCTAAAGCACCCCACTTCATTGGAAATGATGAACACGCAAGGGTTCGGGAATACCTGAAGCAACAGCTGGAGGACCTAGGACTATCCGACGTACAAACACAGGACGGTTATATCTATAACGACTGGGGCGGCTTGGTAAGACCCATTAACCTTATGGGGCGTATTAAAGGGACCCTACCCGGAAATTCGTTGCTCATCTTTGCGCATTACGATAGTGCCCTTACCCCATCCTTTGGTGCTAGCGATGCTGGAAGTGGGGTGGTGACTATTTTGGAGAGTGTGAGAGCTTATATGGCCAATGGGGTGCAGCCTAAAAATGATATTATCGTACTGTTTACCGATGCGGAGGAAATTGGATTGGACGGGGCCGATCTGTTCGTGAACAATCACCCATGGGCCAAAGACATTCGATTGGCACTTAATTTTGAAGCTAGGGGAAGTGGTGGCCCCAGTAACATGATTCTGGAAAGCAATCAAGGGAACCACAATATCATTCAATCGTTTATCGATGCCGATGTGCGATTCCCAGTGGCCTCTTCCCTCATGTATAGCATTTACAAAATGCTGCCCAACGATACCGATTCGACCGTGCTGCGCGAAGATGCCGATATCGATGGTTTGTTCTTTGCCTTTATAGACGATCATTTCGACTATCATACGGCCAATGACAATTTCGAAAATCTAGATAGGAATACCCTGCAGCATCAGGGGAGTTATTTGCTTCCACTGCTACATCATTACGCCGATGCCGACCTTTCCAATTTAAAAAGCGATCAGGATGACGTTTATGTAAACCTTCCTTTCGTGAACATGATTAGCTATCCTTTTTCGTGGATTCTACCCATGCTGCTGTTGGCGGCTATCGGATTTATCGTTTTGATCTATTTGGGATTGAAAAACGGAAAGCTGGAAGCAAAGGAAATAGGAAAAGGGTTTGGAGCTCTTTTAACTTCCCTCATCGTTTGTGGGCTCATCGGATTTTTTGGATGGACACTGTTGCTGAAAATCTATCCCCAGTATCAAGAAATAGATCACGGCTTCACCTATAATGGTCATACCTACATTGCCTTCTTCGTGGTATTGTCGTTGGCCATTACCTTTATGGTGTATCGCAGATTTAAAATAAAGAACATAGCAAGCGCTTATATTGCTCCGCTCTTCCTTTGGCTGCTCATTAATACCGTAGTTTTCCTTGTTATTAAAGGGGGAGCTTACTTTATTATTCCCGTGTTCTTCGGATTGCTAGCCTTGTGGATATTGACCCGTCAGGAAAAACCCAATCTACTTTTAATGGCACTTATAAGTGCTCCGGCCATTTTCGTATTTGCGCCACTCATTCAGTTTTTCCCGGTAGGGCTTGGACTCGAAATGCTTGCGATTAGCTGCGTATTTACAGTATTGCTTTTCGGTCTGGTCTACAATGTAGTAGGATTTTACCGTGGAAAACGATTGTTTTCTATCTTCTTCTTCATTCTAGCATTCGGGTTTTTCATCAGCGCCCATTTTGAAAGTAGCTTTAGTGAAGAAAGACAGCAACCTACCAGTTTGTTGTACTACCAAAATGCCAATGAAGGGAAAGCCCATTGGGTTACTTACGATAACAATCCTGGCGAATGGGTGAAGGGGTATCTAGGCGAATCGCCCGAGGAAGCTTCCAAATATGTGGTAAGCTCTTCCGGCAGTAAGTACAACACAGGATATACCTACGCTGCACCGGCTCCGCTTATCAATGTTCCGCAATTCGATATCCGATTGGAAAAGGATACCATTATCGATAATAACAAAGAAGTAACATTCACCCTGCTTCCTAAAAGGGATGTTCATATTTTGCGATTGTATGCAGATTCTACGGTAGTGTTCAATTCACTGGCGTATAATGGCATGCAAGTTCCTGCAGATAGTACCGGAGCCATTCCAAGAGTAAGAAGTAATAATTTCCTAATGCATTATAATGTGTCGGAAAGTGATTCCCTAGAGGTTTCCTATTCTTTGCCAATCGATGTAGAGCCCAACTTTAGTGTGCTGGAATACTCCTTAGACCTCACAGAAAATCCGCTCTTTACCATTAATAAAAGACCGGCGCATACCATGCCGTTACCTTTTGTAACAACCGATGCGGTTATCGTAAAAAAAGATATAGATTTGAAGGCGCTTAGAGCGGTTAATGATACTATAGTAGAACTATTACCTTAAATGAACAAACAGATCGCGATTGCAGGAATGGGATGGTTGGGATTGCCCTTGGCACATCGCCTCAAAATTCTGGGTTATAACGTAAAGGGTAGTGTCTCTTCCCAAGAAAAGGCAAATGACCTACGCAACAGTGGATGGGACGTCTTTCCTATCATGATTTCTGAAGATGGTGTCGCTGGATCTGTCAATGAATTTTTAAGCGAGGTCAAAGATATTATCATCATGATTCCGTCTGGACTTCGGCGAAATACGGGTTCCGATTATGTTTTGAAAATGTCTCATTTTCTTTCGGAAATAGAAGCTTCGGAAATAGAAAATATCATCTTCGTTAGTAGCACTTCGGTCTATGGTGATGCACAAGGAAAGGTGACCGAAAAGGACTTGCCCAAACCCGAAAATGAAGCAGGGCGGCAATTGCTGCAAGTAGAGCAGCTTTTCTTTACTTCCAGTTGCCCTACCAGTATCGTCCGTTTTGGTGGATTGTATGGAGGAAGCCGACAACCCGCTCGTTATTTGGCAGGCCGTGAAAACCTGAGTAATGGAAATGCCCCCGTGAATCTAATTCACCGTGATGACTGTATTTCCATCCTGATCGAAATTGTGAAGCAACAGGCCTACGGACACATCTTTAATGCCGTTCATCCAAGTCATCCGGCCAAATCTTCCTATTACATTCAAAAAACCAAGGATTTGGGATTGGAGCCTCCTTCCTTCGAAAAAGAAGAAGCGGCTACTTCTTTCAAACAAGTAGATTCTGTGCATCTTAAACCCCATTTGGATTTTAGCTTTTCGGAGGAGCTGTAAGATTTTCCAATTATAGTTATCTTTAGGAGTCCAATTTTTAAACCATCCTAATGAAACGCTATTCCATTCCCTCTTTGCTATTTCTTTTTTCTTTTTTGGCAACCCTTCCTTCCCTAGAAGCACAAACCTATGATGAAAGCCTGTACGATGCCTTGGAGTATCGTTTGGTAGGACCTTTCCGTGGTGGTCGAAGTGCAGCCGTAACCGGAGTTCCCAACAAGCCCAATCTTTTTTATTTTGGTGCGACTGGTGGAGGAATCTGGAGAACCAAAGACGGAGGAAGAACTTGGGAAAATATTAGCGACGGATTCTTTGGAGGGTCCATTGGAGCCATCGAAGTGGCCGAAAGCGATCCCAATGTCATTTATGTGGGAGGTGGAGAAAAGACAGTGCGAGGAAATGTTTCGTCAGGATACGGGATTTGGAAATCTGAAAATGCCGGAAAAACTTGGACGCAAAGCGGCTTGGAAAAAGGGCGGCATATTCCCAGAATAGCGATTCACCCCAAAGACCACGATATTGTCTATGCAGCAGTATTGGGAAATATCTACAAGCCTACGCAGGAAAGAGGCGTCTATAAGAGTATTGACGGTGGAAAAACATGGCGGAAAACCCTGTTTTCCAATGAAAATGCAGGAGCCGTAGATTTGGCTATGGATCCTAACAATCCGAGGATTCTATATGCTTCCACTTGGAATGTACGTCGTACGCCCTATAGTCTAAGCAGTGGTGGTGACGGTTCTGCACTTTGGAAAAGTACGGACAGTGGGGAAACTTGGGAAGAGATTTCAAAAAACAAAGGGTTTCCTACAGATACCCTAGGGATTATTGGTGTTACCGTTTCTCCCGTAAACAGCGAACGTGTTTGGGCCATTGTTGAAAACAAAGACAAGGGAGGCGTGTATCGAAGCGATGATGGAGGAGAAACTTGGACTCAAGTAAATAGCGAACGAAAGCTACGCCAAAGAGCGTGGTACTATACCCGTATTTATGCCGACACCAAAGACGTAGATGTGGTATATGTACTGAATGTACGCTACCACAAAAGCACAGACGGCGGCAAAACATACAAAACCTATAATGCCCCGCATGGCGACCATCATGACTTGTGGATCGCTCCCGAAAATCCCAACAGAATGGTGATTGGAGATGATGGTGGCGCACAGGTAACCTACGATGGTGGCGAAACATGGAGTACGTATCGCAATCAGCCCACTTCACAATTTTATCGGGTTACGACGGACAATGCTTTTCCATATCGTATTTATGCGGCCCAACAGGACAATAGTACCATCCGAATTCCCCATCGTACCGAAGGCCGGGACATTGATGAGGACGATTGGGAAAGCACTGCGGGAGGTGAAAGTGCCCATATCGCCATAGACCCTGAAGACAATGATATTGTCTACGGTGGAAGTTACGATGGCTTCCTTACTCGATACAATCACAAGAAAAAAACCATTCGCAGTATTAGCGTATGGCCGGACAATCCCATGGGACACGGAGCAGAAGAAATGAAGTACCGCTTTCAATGGAACTTCCCCATTTTCTTCTCCCCTCACGATCCCAATAAGTTGTACACGGCTTCCAACCATTTGCATGCAAGTACCAACGAAGGACAAAGCTGGGAGGTGATCAGTCCAGATCTTACCCGCAACGATCCTTCGAAATTAGGCCCTTCGGGAGGACCCATAACTAAGGATAATACTTCGGTAGAATACTATTGTACCATTTTCGCTGCTTCCGAAAGCCCCGTTACCCCGGGATTGTTATGGGTGGGTAGCGACGATGGTTTAATTCATGTTTCCAGGAATGGTGGCCAGAACTGGGATAATGTAACTCCTTCGGGTATGCCGGAATGGATGATGATAAACAGCATTGAACCCTCTCGATTCGATGCAGGAACCTGTTATGTAGCAGGAACCAAATATAAAACCGGGGACTTCACACCTTACCTTTACAAAACCACCGATTACGGTAAAACTTGGAAACGAATTACCAATGGCATCGCACCGGAGCACTTTACACGTGTTCTAAGGGAAGATCCTGCCAAGAAGGGATTATTATATGCCGGTACGGAAACGGGGATGTACATTTCCTTTAACGATGGAGCAAATTGGCAACCCTTTCAGTTAAATCTACCTATCGTTCCCATTACCGATTTGGCGTTAAAGGACAACAACCTTATTGTCGCTACACAAGGGCGTAGCCTTTGGATTATTGATGACCTCACAGTATTGCATCAATTAAGTGATGCCCAAGGAAAAGCAAATTATTTGTTCAAACCCAAAGAAACTTATCGTTTGCGTGGAGGTAGTAGAAAAGGTTCGCTCACCACGGGAACCAACCACCCAGCAGGGGTTATTACCTATTTCAATTTAGAGGATCCTAAAGATAAGGAGGTGAAATTGAGTTTCCTGAATGCCAAAAACGACACCATAAAAACATTCAGTACCAAGAGCAAAGACAACAAACTTACGGTAGAAGAGGGTACCAATAAATTTGCTTGGGACACTCGCGGTAAAGGTGCCGAAAGACTCAAGGGCATGATACTTTGGTGGGCCAGTACCAATGCTCCCAAGGCAGTGCCAGGCGAATACAAAGTGGTACTACAAGTGGATGATGAGGTACAATCGCAATCGTTTACCATTTCCCCAAACAAGAATGGAGAAGCTAGCATAGCGGAAATGCAGCTTCAGTATGATTTCATTACAGACATTAACGAAACAGTGGATCACGCCCATAAATCCATCAAAAAGATACGCAAGATCAAAGATCAATTGGATGCCTTTCAGAAGCAATACAAAGGGAATGATGCTGTAAAAGACCTTTTGGAAAAAGCCAAGACCTTGAGCGAGCAATTTTCAGAAATTGAGAAAACCTTATATCAAACCAAAAACAGAAGCGGACAGGATCCATTGAATTTCCCCATTCGACTTACCAATAAGTTGGCACACCTCAACAGTCTGGTAGGTATGGGTGATTTCCCACCTACCGAACAGGACATTGCGGTGAAAAATGAATTGACACAAAAGATCAACATTGAGCTGGTAAAATTCGACAATCTGGTATCGAAAGAAGTAGCAGCATTCAATACGGCATTCAATGCATTGAATTTAAACTATCTCTTTATAGAAGAAGATAAGTAAGCGTATCTTTGTGGCCCTATGGAATACAATTACATAAAATCCCTGCATCTCATTTTTGTGATTACTTGGTTTGCAGGACTGTTTTACATAGTGCGCCTATTTGTGTACCAAATTGAGGCCTTTCATAAACCTTCCCCAGAAAAAGAAATCCTAGGGAATCAGCTAAAGATCATGGCCAAACGTCTATGGTTTATCATTTCGTGGCCCTCTATGATTTTGAGCATTTTCTTTGCAGTGTGGTTACTCTACATACGTCCATTCTACATTAGCGATGCTTGGATGCAGGTAAAACTAGGGTTTGTTGTATTGCTTATCATTTATCACATAAAATGCCATATCATTTATAAGCAGCTCCAGCAGGATGTGGTGAAGCATTCCTCCAATTTTATGCGGTTATTCAACGAAGGGGCTACCATTATTCTATTTGCTGTGGTTTTCTTGGTGATTTTGAAAAACGCCATTAATTGGATTTACGGCGTATTAGGTATTGTTGCCTTTAGTGTACTCATCATGCTCGGCTTCCGATTTTACAAACGAATTCGGGAAAAAAACAATTCAAAGTAAAATATTGAAAGGGCGTTTTAACGTTTGGTTCAATTATTGCTATCTTCAGAATCAAATTTAACCCTATGGGATTGTTGAAATCGTTGCGCTTCCGAATCTTCCTATCCATGCTCCTTCTTGTGCTCACTGCATCCATCCTTATTGCGGTGGTGACTGTGTATCAATATCGCGAAGAGGCACAAGATTATCACAGAGAGCGTTTGTTGCGAAAGGAAACAGCCATTACCAAGAATATTGAATATGTGCTAAAGAATACCACCTATCCCATAGAAACGGAGAACATTCCCCTTATTTTCAAAAACAAAATCTACGAGATTAAGGATGTGAACGGACTGGAAATTTATTTCTATGACCTCGAAGGAAAATTACTGAAATCGTCCCGAGCCTCCTTCCTTAAAGACACTTCGCATGCTCGGGTTCCCAAGGAGATTCTAGGCAATCTGGAAAACTCCGCCGAGAAAAGGCATCTTATCGAATTCATGGAAGATGGGCAGAAATACCAATCGTCCTACTTCTACATTACCGACCCCTCCTTTAAACCTTTGGCCATCCTTAATTTGCCTTATATTGAAGATGATGATCTCATTAATAAAGAGCTAAAGGAAAGCCTCACGAGAATGGGAATTGCCTATCTCGTTACCCTATTCTTTGCCATTGCCCTAGCCTATTTCCTTTCCAAATACATTACCCGGTCTTTGAATCAGGTGAGTGAGAAAATTACCGAAACACGATTGGATAAAAGGAACAAAAAGATCGAGTTGGACTCTAATACTACCCAGGAAATTTCCAACTTGGTATTGGCCTATAACGGCATGATCGATGAACTGGAAAGCAGTGCCGCCCAATTGGCAGCAAGCGAACGGGAAGCAGCTTGGCGCGAAATGGCAAAGCAGGTGGCACATGAAATCAAAAATCCGTTGACTCCAATGCGTTTAACGGTGCAAAGTTTCTTACGTAAATTCGATCCGAATGACGAGAATATCAACGAAAAGGTGGACGAGTATAGTAATACCTTGATTCAACAAATCGATACGATGAGTTCTATCGCCTCGGCATTCTCTACCTATGCCGATATGCCTGCCCAACAGGATGAAACCTTGAATATCGTTCGGATTACGAAGTTGGCCATAGAGATTTTTAATGAAGATTATATCTATTTCTTTTCTGAAGAGGATGAGATCATTTCTAAATTCGATCGTACACAATTAATTCGTGTGGTGACTAATTTGGTAAAAAACAGCATACAGGCCATTGAGCAAAAACGTCCAGAAAACCCTAGAATAGACGTTACTGTTTCTACCTCCAAAAGTGCCACCCACATTACGGTGCGAGACAATGGTATTGGTATTTCGGAAATGAACAAAGACAAAGTCTTCGAACCTAAATTCACCACCAAATCCAGTGGAATGGGATTGGGGCTTGCTATGGTAAAAAACATCGTTGAAACCTATGGCGGTAGCATTACTTTTACCTCTCAAGAAGAAGAGGGAACTTCTTTTGTGGTAGCCATCCCAAAATAGAGCGGCAATTCCGTTTTTGGTTTTGAAAAGGGCGCATCTTTGGCTAACTTGCAGCCCGAAACCTGACCCCCAAAAGCGTGTACGATGGATTACGAGAATATTTTATGTGATTTTAACGAAGGTGTTACTACCATAACCATTAACAGACCTTCCAAATTAAATGCCCTAAACAAGGTAACGATCAAAGAACTTCACGAGGCTTTTAAAGAAGCCGACAAGGATGATGATACCAAGGTAATCATCATTACGGGTAGTGGAGAAAAGGCCTTTGTTGCAGGTGCAGATATTAGCGAGTTTGCCGATTATTCTGTTTCTCAAGGAGAGCGATTGGCCGCTCAAGGACAAGCGCTTTTGTTCGACTTTGTGGCGCATTTAGGCACTCCAGTGATTGCCGCTGTTAACGGTTTTGCCCTTGGGGGTGGCCTAGAACTAGCCATGTCGGCCCATTTCAGAATCGCTAGTGATAATGCTAAAATGGGATTGCCCGAAGTTTCCTTGGGAGTTATTCCAGGGTATGGAGGTACGCAGCGACTGCCTCAACTAGTTGGTAAAGGGCGTGCTATGGAAATGATCATGACCGCAGGTATGGTTTCCGCAGAGGATGCTTTATCCTATGGTTTGGTAAACCACGTGGTTTCTCAAGAAGAATTGCTTCCACTGGCTCAAAAAATTGCAGGAAAAATCAAGAAGAACTCTTCGGTAGCGGTAGCTGCTGCCATCAATTCGGTGAATGCCGGTTTCGAAGATGGAGAGAATGGTTTTGACACCGAAATCACCGAATTTGGTAAATGTTTTGGTACGGCAGACTTCAAAGAAGGGACCCAAGCCTTTTTGGAAAAACGCAAGCCAGAGTTCCCAGGGAAATAGGTTCTTAAACAAGAACTTCCACCTAAAAGGTCAAAGATTATAAAAACTAACTGGATTTAAAGTTGGCCTATCTACTTTGGATGTTGTCCTTATAAAAACAGCATCGTATAATGAAAGCACACTTTTATCTACTAATCGCGGCACTGGTCTTTATTGGTATAAATTCTTGTGAGAGTCCCGACAATCCATCCATCATATTACGTGATGCAACCATAATTGATATTCGGGATGGACAATTAACGACCACTTCGTTGTTAATTGAAGACAGCTTAATTAAAGAAATTGGAAACTTTAGTCTATTAGCAAAAGGCAATCCAGCGCAAGTTATAGACTGCAAGGGAAAGTATATGATTCCCGGTTTAATTGACGTGCATACCCATATTTCCGAACATAAAAATCCAATTCCCAAACTTGATCGGTTTTTATTGAACGGGATCACCGGCATTCGCGATATGGGAGGTGTTGTAGATACTGTTACTTATGCCAAAGACCTAATTGTGAATGGAAACATCAAAGGGCCCAACATCTACTATGCAGGCGTCACCTTAGATGGCCCACAAAGCAATGATCCCTTCCACATAAAAATTCATGACACTACCGATCTAAAAGAACTTGCTCTTGGTCTAAAAAATAAAGGGATCCATTTTTTCAAGGTGCACAATTATTTCCCGAAGGATCGACTCCTAGAACTAAAGGAATTGAGCAATGAATTTGGATTGAAAATTGCCGGTCATATTCCAGTTACGATAGGACCCATGGAATTGGAATTTTATGGAATTGATTGTGTAGAACATATGAATAGCCTGATAAGCGGTTTGGTCTTAAAGGAATCCAACGGGATTGAAGATATTACCACGGCCCTAACTACTTTAGATTCCACCTATGTTTCAAAATTATCTCGATACTATGTAGAAAATAATATTGCGATAACACCAACACTATACACGCTCGAAGATATGTACTCCCACCTAGAAAATGAAGCGTCACGCGCTACGGGAATGCGAATGATGGCTCATTTTTATGAAATTACTCGCTGGATGAATCAAAATGATGTAGTACTATTATCGGGATCTGATATGGGACCGATTAACGATACCACACTTGATGGATTGCACAAGGAATTAGAAATGATGGTAAAGTCAGGCCTTTCTCCATTAGACGCCTTAAAAACAGCAACCATTAATCCATCCCAGTATTTAAATATTGACAATGAATATGGTTCCATAGAAGCTAATAAAAAGGCCGATCTCGTTATTCTAAATAGTAATCCGTTGGAGAACATCTCTAACACAAGAGACATACACATTGTAATAAAGGATGGCGAATTATTCAGGGAATCGTAATCGGATTTTAAAAAAACGCAAGCCCGAATTCCCAGGGAAATAAATATCCATAAAAATACTGCTCTTAATTCCTGAAAATCTTCAACTTTTCGGTGTGGCTTCTATTGGAAGCTTCTGGGGATAACTGTACTTTCACATCGCCTAACTATTTGTTTCAAAAAAAGCCAATTATGAACGAACCTTTACACTGATGCTCATTACCGTTATCTTCTCATCAGGCAACGATGACCCTATTTCGAACGATTTCGAAGTTCACGATAAAGAAATACCCACCCAGTTGATCTCACAGATTACGATGAATTTTGTTCAGAACCCTTCCATGAGCAAAACACCGAGTATTTCTTACGAGGGTAAAGGCGATGCATCGGCCAAGACCGATCCTTTTGACCTTCCCGAATTGCTTTCCTTTCACTACTTTGAAAGGTCGGACTTCATAAATGCGTTGCAATACAACAACTACCCCATTTTTGCAGAATTCGCTTCAACTTCTTGGGCAGATAGTGAAACTATTGCTTACGACTGGGACTAAAATAATACAATTTAGGATTTATTCCAAATACTATTGGAAATATTCCAAATGATGATTACCTTTGAAGGAGTCAATACCTTCAGAGTAATTATGCCCAAATCCATCAAAGGCCGTGGCGCCCAGAAAAGAGTACACAACCGCTTTTTCGAGTTGGAGCACGAGGTATTGGATGAGTTTCTCAACTTTTGCGAACTGGAAGGTGAAGTAGCCGACAAAAACAGAACGCAGTATATCGATGTGTTCCCTAAAACCTTTGTAAACAAGGTCACGAGCCCAGACATTGGAATGATGTATTCTGCCAACCCCTATCAAGGATGCGAGCATGGATGCATTTACTGTTATGCAAGAAATACACATGAATATTGGGGGTATGGTGCTGGAGTCGATTTTGAACGCAACATACTTGTAAAGAAGAACGCCCCATCGCTTTTGGAAAAGAAAATCACCGGTAAAAACTGGATGGGGGACACCATTGTGTTTTCAGGAAACACAGATTGTTATCAGCCCATTGAGCGCAGGTTGGAAATCACTCGAAACTGTTTGGAAGTCATGCTAAAATGGCGAAATCCAACAGGCATCATTACCAAAAACTCGCTCATATTACGGGATCTAGATCTTTTAAAGGAAATGGCCCAACTTAATACGATAGGTGTCAATATTTCCATCACTTCCTTGTCCGAAGAAACCCGAAGAATGTTGGAACCCAGAACCGCCAGCATCAAAAACCGATTGAAGGCGGTAGAGATACTTTCTGCTCATGATATTCCGGTAAATGTTATGATTGCGCCCATTATTCCTTCGTTGAATAGTCATGAAATCCTTCCGCTCATTAAGAAAGTAGCTTCTCTGGGTGCCCAAAGTGTTGCCCATACCATCGTTCGACTGAATGGTCAGATAGGTGAGATTTTCGAGGATTGGGCCCGAAAAAAACTGCCGGATCGAGCGGACAGAATGTTACATCAAATAGCGGAATGTCATGGCGGAAAAGTAAATGATAGCGAATGGGGTCGCCGCATTAGCGGAGAGGGAATTATTGCTAAACAAATCGCCGATACGGTGCGATTGGGTAGGTCGAAATACCTTAAAGGAAGGAAAATGCCCGCTCTAGACAATACCCATTATCTTGATCTTAAGAATCCACAAAGGACACTCTTTTAGAAAATTCCCAAAAATGATAAGAGTGCTTTTTAAGCCTCTCCATTCCATTCGGCATAAAAACGGGAAAGAAAATCTTCCATGTACGAATGGCGTTGTTGGGCCATCTTTTTCCCAGTTTCGGTGTGCATAAGGTCTTTTAGCAACAACAATTTTTCATAAAAGTGATTTATGGTCGGAGCTTTAGAGGCTCTGTACTCTTCCGGGGTCATGTCCAACTTTGGAGGAATGGAAGGATCGTACAAACTTCTATTCTTAAAGCCTCCGTAATTAAAGGTGCGTGCAATACCGATAGCTCCTAAAGCATCCAATCGATCAGCATCCTGTACTACGCGCAGCTCTAGAGAATCGAAACTTTTGGTCGCATTCCCGCCCTTAAATGAAACATTTTCTATAATAGCCACCACATGATTTATCACTTCCCGAGACACTCCTTCGCCTTCCAAAAATTGGCGCGCTTTTTTAGGGCCAAGGGTTTCGTCCCCATCATGAAATTTAGCATCCGCAATATCATGCAATAAGGCTCCCAACAACACGACCTCTTCGTCTACAGTTTCGGTTTTGGCAATGGCAATGGTATTTTTGTATACCCTTTCTATGTGGAACCAATCGTGTCCACCCTCGGCCGTGGCCAATTCCTTCTGTACGAAAGCTATGGTTCTTTCAATAAGGTTAGACTTTGATGGCATCTTTAATCTGGGTTTCTATGATCTTAATGAGTGCTTGGTGATCGGGATGGTCTTTCAAAACGATGGGAGCGTGCACCTTCATCTTAAGGTGGGCCCCCAAACCCAAAGGAAACTTACCATAACGGATAGTCTTCCAAGAATCATTGATTGTAATGGGTAATATAATGGCCGATGGAATACCTTCAAACAAAGTAAGCAACCCTTTCACCTGAAAAGGTCGTGGCCTTCCATCCCTACTGCGCGTCCCTTCCGGGAAAATTACAGCCGCTCTTTTATTGGTTTCAATGTAATCGGCAAACTTCTGAATAGCGGCAATAGCCTGTTTGGGATCCTTTCTATCGATAAGCACAGAACCCCCATGCCTAAGGTTATACGAGACGCTTGGAATGCCCTTGCCCAATTCTTTTTTGCTAATAAATTTGGGGTGATGCCTCCGTAGGAACCAAATAATAGGTGGGATGTCGAACATGCTTTGGTGGTTGGAAACAATAATAACCGGCTGGCCTTTAGGCACCTTATGCTCGTGATTACATGAAAAGCGCGTCCCCAATATATTTTGGCATCGCATCAGCATAAACTGCAGGGCATCTACCACCACCTTGTGCGCCTGATAGCCAAAAACGTTAAGGGCAATCCATTGTAAGGGATGAAATACCACGAGGGTGATCCCGAAAAAAATGAAATAGACAATGGATATGGGATAGGAAAGTAGTTTGGCCATACATCAAAAATAAAAAAACCGCCCAAAAGATGAGGGCGGTTTCATTATTTCAATACGTTTTACCTTAACAGTATTCGTCGTAAGCGCCCATAAGGTTCTCGGCGATTATATCAGCTGATCTTCCTTCAATATGATGACGTTCTAACATGTGTACCAATTCTCCATTTCTAAAAAGAGCCATAGAAGGCGAACTTGGAGGAAAGGGCACCATTTGTGCTCGTGCTGCATCTACAGCTTCAAAATCCACCCCAGCAAAAACGGTTACCAAAT
Organism: Aureisphaera galaxeae; assembly: GCF_028561275.1. Classification (GTDB taxonomy): domain Bacteria; phylum Bacteroidota; class Bacteroidia; order Flavobacteriales; family Flavobacteriaceae; genus Aureisphaera; species Aureisphaera galaxeae. The sequence goes on along the minus strand of NZ_JAQQTF010000002.1, from coordinate 135,326 downwards.
GATCTGGGGTTTTGGTATTTTGCAAAGAAATCCTTGCTCCCGGACGGGCATTGGCTGCCGCACAACCACAAACAGAATTAACCACCACTAAGGTAGTTCCTTCTTTGGACAGTGCATCGGTTACATCCTGGGCATTAAACAACTCGGCAAATCCGATATTGGTTAGGTCTTCTCGCATGGGTTTTACCAACTCTGGTGGGTACATATATATTTGTTTTAAATGTGTAACAATTAGAGCACAAAGATAACTAATTTACACGATAGGGATTTACTGTAGAAACGTTAAAGAGTTGATAAAGGGATCGCTAAGTTCTTGCATAGAATCCTTGTTCCATACCAGCCCATAGCCAAAATAACCACCACAAACCCATTAAAACAACGCGTTAAATGATGTACATTTGCCCCTCAAATACCCAACAGCAATGATTCGGTGGTTCGCTGCAATTTTAGGTTATAGTTTTTTCAGGTTTCCAGGAGCCGTGATCGGTTTCCTCCTTGGAAGCATTTTCGATAATATGAACTTGGGAAAAACCAAAACTCAAAGGCGTCCTATTTTCAGTCAGCCAAGGGATAAGGTCACCCCGGCCGATTTCGAACTCAATTTGCTCTCCCTAGCTTCCATTGTAATTAAGGCCGATGGTACCGTGAACCAGACGGAGTTGGATTACGTTCGCCAATATTTTGTTCAGGCATATGGAAAGGAAAGGGCCAACGCAACTTTCAAGGTGTTTAATGAAGTCATCAAAAAAAGGGAAGTCTCTGCCCAGAATATTGCAGGCGTATTGCGTAAACGTATGCGCTATGAATCCCGTTTACAGGTAATTCATTTCCTGTTTAGTATCGCTAATGCCGATGGGCATGTTTCCCAACCGGAGGTGCAAGAAATAAATAGAATAGGCATGTATTTGGGTATCCAAATGCGGGATTTTGAGAGCATCAAGGCCATGTTCTTCCAAAATCCGGATAGTGCCTACAAAATCTTGGAAATAGAACGAACGGCGACGGTTTCGGAAATTAAGAAGGCCTATCGTGAAATGGTAAAGAAGTACCATCCCGATAAATTGCAGCACATGGACGAGGCCTATAAGAAAGGGGCAGAGGAGAAATTCAGAAAAGTTCAGGAAGCCTACGAACAACTTCAGAAAGAAAAAGGCTTTTAAAGCGTAAGGATTGTGGTTGCCCCACTACTAAGGGAGCATGAAAAAGATCATTTTACTACTCGGAATTATATTTATGAGCCTACCTGTATTGGGTCAGGACCATGTAAATCTAAAGAACAATTACGCGGCGCAAGGGTATGATGTGGTATCCTACTTTCAGGACCACCCACAAAAAGGAGATAAAAAATACACCCATACACACGAAGGAGTGCGGTATCGGTTTGCTTCCAAGGAAAATTTAATGGCATTTCAAGCCAATCCCGATAAATACATTCCACAATACGGAGGGTATTGTGCTTATGCTATTGCCAAAAAAGGTGAAAAAGTAGGCGTAAACCCGAAAACCTATCTTATTTCGGACGAAAAACTCTATTTATTCTACAATAGTTGGGGTGTGAATACGCTAGAAAAATGGAATGAAGAAGGAGCTGAGACCCTTCAGAAGGAAGCGGACGAACGCTGGCAGGATATTGTGAAAATGCAATAAACATAGGCCCCTACAATGCGATAGGGGTTATTTTTTGTTCTTATTTTTAGGCAAGGCTAAAAAATAAGTATGTATAAAACAAAAAATATCTTTACTTTTGTCGCATGTTTTCATTAGCCGAAGAAAATTATTTAAAAGCCATTTACCATTTGGAGCAGGAATCCAAGGGAGGTGTGAGCACCAATTCCATAGCGGATAAAATAAACACCAAACCTTCTTCCGTTACCGATATGGTACAGAAACTGGCAGAAAAAGGAGCCTTATCGTACAAGAAATACAAGGGGACCTCTCTTACCACCAAGGGACGAAAAACCGCTGCAGGCGTAATTCGTAAGCATCGCTTATGGGAAGTTTTTTTGGTAGACAAACTAGACTTTCATTGGGATGAGGTTCATGAAATTGCAGAGCAATTGGAGCACATTCACAGCGAAGAGCTCATCAATCGCTTGGACAAATACTTGGGTCACCCCGATTTCGATCCTCATGGCGATCCCATTCCAGACAAAAATGGAAACGTAAAGAAAACCGAGAAAAAACTGCTTTCCGAACTCACCAAAAAACAAAAAGGAGTTTGCGTGGGGGTTAAGGAGACCAGCAGTGAATTCCTTCAATATTTGGACAAAAGAAAAATTACTATTGGCACCAAGCTTACCGTATTGGGAAAGGAGTTTTTCGATGGATCCATGATCATTCAAGTAGGAAGGGATCAATTTTTCATTTCAAAAAAAACAGCAGAAAACCTATATGTACAAACTACCTAACATGAAACCGACCAAACTATCTATTCTATTATTTCTTCTGTGCGCTACGTTACAGACCTTTGCCCAAGACGATACGTATCAAGTCGATCCGGAACTTATTACCGATCGCCCCGATGCTACCGAATCGCCATCAACAGTGCCTGTAGGTTTATTGCAGATTGAAACCGGGGCATTCTATACTTCCTTTGAGAAGGACAATATAAAACAGGAAGTACTGGGGTATAACACCACGCTCCTTCGCTATGGTGTCTTGGATAATCTTGAATTGCGTCTGGGGTGGAACTTCGAAGAAGGCCGAACGTCTATTGGTGGCACCCGATTGGATGACGTTCAAAGTGGATTCTCTCCCCTCCTAGCGGGAATGAAGGTAAATATTACCCAAGAAGATGGCCTATTACCAACCATTGGTTTAATTGGGCACGTGTTTTTGCCATTAAGCGCGTCTTCCGATTACAGGCCCGAAACGACCGGCGTGGATTTTCGACTTTCGTTCGATCATACGCTTTCGGAAACATCGAGCATCGCTTATAACATTGGTGCCGAATGGGGCAACGATTCATCAGAAGCGGCCTATATCTATACCTTGGCTTATGGTTACGGCATTACTGACAAGTTTGGGGTCTATGCCGAAGTATATGGCGACTTCCCCGAAGACAGTAAAGCAAATCATTTCTGGGATGCAGGACTAACGTATCTCGTACAAAACAACTTACAATTGGATGCCACCGTAGGTACCAGCATTACCGAAGGACAGGACTTATTGCTATCGGTAGGTGCCAGTTATAGAATCCCTAAATAACAGATCATGAAAAAGACGATTTTTATACTATGCATGAGTCTTCTACTCCTAAACTGCAAAGGGGAAGGAGAAAAGAAAAATGCCAAACTAAATGTGGTCACTACCACTACCATGATTACCGATTTGGTTAAAAATATTGGAGGTGATTATATTGAAGTGAATGGACTTATGGGCGCTGGGGTAGATCCCCACCTCTACAAAGCCAGCGAAGGCGATGTTTCCAAATTGTACAATGCAGATGTCATTTTCTATAATGGACTTCATTTGGAAGGAAAGTTGGTAGAAGTCTTCGAAAAAATGGGCAGTGACACCAAAACCCAAGTGGCCCTTGGGGAAATTTTGGATAAATCCGGCCTCATCGGGTCCGATTATTTTGCCTCGAATTACGATCCGCACGTTTGGTTCAATATTGACTATTTCAAGGAATTTGCTCGCAAGGTGACCGCTATACTTTCTGAAAAAGATCCAGAAAACAGTGTAGAATATGTGAAGAACGAAACCAAGTACCTTGCCCAATTAGATCAACTGAAGATTGAATTGGAAGCCAAAGTAACCACCCTTCCAAAGGAACAGCGCATCTTGGTAACAGCCCACGACGCCTTTAACTACTTCGGAGAAGCCTATGATTTTGAAGTGGTAGGACTACAGGGACTTTCTACCGCCACCGAAGCAGGGGTACAAGACGTGCAACGCCTTTCCGATTTCATTATTGAAAAGCAAGTGAAAGCTATCTTTGTAGAAAGCTCGGTGCCAAGAAGGACCATCGAAGCATTACAAGAAGCTGTAAAGGCCAAAGATTTTGATGTGAAAATTGGAGGATCGCTCTACAGTGATGCCCTTGGAGACCCCGGAACGGTAGAAGGAACCTATATTGGGATGTTTCAATACAACGTAAATACCATTGTAGACGAATTGAAGTAAATGGAAAAAATAGCCGTACAAGTAGATGACCTTACCGTGGCTTACAATTATAAGCCCGTGCTTTGGGATATTGACCTCTTTATTCCTGAAGGGGTGCTTATGGCTATCGTCGGACCCAATGGTGCTGGAAAATCCACACTCATTAAGGCCATTTTGGGAATTATAGACCCCATTGCAGGTAGTGTTTCTATCTATGGAAAACCCTACGACAAACAACGAAAATTAGTGGCTTACGTACCACAGAAAGGAAGCGTGGATTGGGATTTCCCAACGACCGCTTTAGACGTAGTAATGATGGGTACCTATGGTAGCTTGGGATGGATAAAACGTCCCGGTTCCAAAGAAAAAAAGGCCGCTTTGGAAGCTTTGGAAAAAGTAGGCATGCTTTCCTTTAAGAACCGACAGATAAGTCAGTTGAGTGGAGGACAGCAGCAACGGGTTTTTCTTGCACGTGCTTTGGTCCAGAATGCTTCAATTTATTTCATGGACGAACCCTTTCAAGGAGTAGATGCTACCACAGAAATTGCCATTATCAATATTCTGAAGGAACTGCGAAAAGCCGGAAAAACGGTAATTGTAGTACATCATGATCTACAAACGGTTCCTGAATATTTTGATTGGGTAACCTTCCTGAATGTGAAGAAGATTGCAACCGGACCCGTAAAGGATATTTTTAATGATGATAATCTTACGAAGACCTACGGAATTAATTATAAGGTCGCGATAAATAAATAGTCTATAGTCGTTGGTCGATAGACCATAGACTAAAGACCATCGACTAAAAAATGTCAATAACCGAATACTTTCAATTAGTAGTAAGCGATTACACCCTTCGGACCATTACGTTGGGAACAGCCGTTTTGGGTGCTATTTGTGGTATGTTGGGAAGTTTTGCTGTGCTTCGGAAACAAAGTCTCTTGGGAGACGCTATTTCCCATGCGGCCTTACCTGGAATCGCCTTAGCGTTTTTAATTACAGGCGCTAAAGACACCAACGTTTTGCTATTGGGTGCTTTGGTAAGTGGTCTTATCGGCACTTTTTGGATTCGGGGGATGATTACCAAAACCCATCTTAAGACGGATACAGCACTAGGACTTATTCTTTCCCTATTTTTCGGATTCGGAATGCTCCTGCTCACCTTTATTCAGAAGCAGCCCAATGCGAATCAGGCGGGATTGGACAAATATCTCTTCGGACAAGCAGCTACTTTGGTCGAAAAAGACGTTTGGCTCATGACCACAGTTACCGGGATTTGTTTGGTCGTACTATTGCTTTTCTGGAAGGAATTCAAAATCATGCTCTTCGATGCCGATTTTACAAAAACCTTGGGATTCAACATTCGATTTATCGATATTCTTATCACCTTCTTTATCGTTTTGGCTATTGTCTTAGGGCTACAGACCGTAGGGGTGGTATTAATGAGCGCAATGCTATTGGCGCCTGCAGCAGCGGCAAGGCAATGGACCAACCGACTCAGCATTATGATCTTTTTAGCGGCCTTATTTGGCGCCTTTTCAGGCGTTTTTGGAACAGCTATTAGTGCTTCACAGAACAACCTTTCCACTGGGCCTGTTATTGTTTTGGTGGCGGCCGTCTTTGTCATTGTTTCTTTCATTTTTTCCCCAGGAAGGGGTATTCTGTTTCGGCAATTGCGTTTCCGGAAAAACCGAAGGGATCTAAAACTTCAGAAAACCCTTCAGTTCATGCATAGTATTGCTGTGAATCATGAAAACATAAAGCATCCCCATGCGATAAAAATATTGAACAACTTTCAAGGGTTTACCCGAAAAACCCTTCAGAAAATGGAAGAAAAGGACTGGATCACCATTACGGGACAGCAATGGGCATTGACTTCTAAAGGATTCCATAAGGCTGAAAATTTGTATAACCAACAACTCGCAGATGACCGCACCGCAGATTGAAATACAGCTTATCGCCATGGTGGTGGCCATCGCCTGCGCCATTCCAGGGGTCTTTCTAGTACTTCGGAAAATGGCACTGATTAGTGATGCGATTAGTCATTCCATTCTGCCTGGGATCGTTTTAGGATTCTTTCTAACACATGATCTCAACTCCCCTTGGCTTATCTTGTTAGCTGCGATTACCGGTGTGATTACCGTGGTCTTGGTAGAGGCCATTCAGAAAACGGGCTTAGTAAAAGAAGATACGGCCATAGGCTTGGTCTTCCCTGCCCTTTTCAGCATTGGTGTCATTCTTATTGCCAAAAATGCTAACGATGTACATTTGGATGTAGATGCGGTATTATTGGGTGAATTGGCCTTTGCGCCTTTCGATCGGTTGGAATTGTTCGGAGCAGATGTTGGCCCTAAATCCCTTTGGGTCATGGGAATCATCCTCATCTGTACCTTAGCACTACTCTTCCTTTTCTTTAAAGAATTGAAAGTAAGCACCTTCGATGCTGGTTTATCTTCAGCCCTTGGTATATCGCCCATCGTTATGCACTATGGTCTTATGTCGGTATCCTCTATTACCGTGGTGGGGGCTTTTGATGCCGTCGGAGCCATCCTTGTGGTCGCACTTATGATTGCTCCAGCAGCCACCGCCTATCTTCTTACCAGTGATTTGAAGAAGATGATCGGACTTTCCATTGCCTTTGGAGTAGCCTCTGCCCTTATGGGTTACTGGGCTGCGCATTTGTTGGATGCCTCCATCTCGGGAGCGATGACGTCCGTATTGGGATTGGTGTTTTTGTCGGTCTATCTTTTTGCTCCCAACAAAGGATTGATTTCCGTGCTGTATCGACAGCGACAACAACGTACCGAAGTATCCTTGCTCACTTTTTTATTGCACCTCAACAACCACCAAGATATTAACGAACGCCATATTAATCACCTTAATGAGCACATTAACTGGCAAAAAGTACGTTCTAAAACGGTGGTGGATTTGGCCTTAAAGAACAACATGATTTCCATTGAAGATGATATTGTTTCCCTTACCGAAAAGGGCTTAGAATTTACCGAATTGGCCTTGGAATACATCATTACCAATAAGGATGAAAAGATAGAGCCCATGAAGGATGACTTCTTCCTATTCCGTGGCTAACGGAAAGTTGGCACGGTTTTTTCCAATACCTTTATGATTACAATGAATTTATGATGAAAAAGTATCTATATTTTATCGTTTTTTTAATTCCCACATTGTTTATGGCGCAAGAAGAAAAAGCCGCTTCCCCGCAAATTGGGGTGAAGGTAGCATTGGATGAAACGGTGACTTTGGGAGATGTGTCCATCACTTTTGTCAAGGTATTGGAAGATTCCCGTTGTCCCAAGTATGTAAATTGCATGTGGGCAGGTGAGGTACGCGTGGAAGTAGCCATTCAGGAAAAAGGAAAAGAGGCTACTATGCATGAGGTTACCCTAGGCGCTACGGATGCCGTTTCCAAGAATAAAACGTTCTATAAAAAGGAAGGTTATTTTATCGAGCTAATGGCGGTAAATCCTTATCCGGAGAACGAAAAGGAAATGGGCCCCTACTCATTACTTATTGGTGAAGGCGGTAATTAGTGGCACCCACAATCATCGTTGCCACACTTGGTTTTATCACCATCTAAGGTCCCTAAAGACTTCTGGCGAGTCTCGAAAATAGGATTCCAAACGAATTTCTTCAATAAGAAGCCCATTGCCAGACAAAATGTAATGATGACCAATATCGTTTGCATACACTAAAGATATTAATTTAAAATTTGGTAAGCGATTAGCGCAGTGATATACGCTATCACCGACATTCCTATTAATTGCCACATCGGCCATTTCCAACTGTTCGTTTCCCGTTTCACAATCGCTAGGGTACTCATACACTGCATCGCAAAGGCATAAAACAGCAATAGGGAAATTCCACTGGCAAAATTGAATCTAGGTTTGTTTGTTCCCGGAATGACTTCGGCCGCCATTCTATTTTTAATTGTTTCCTCTTCCTCACTTCCCACGCTATAAATGGTTGCCAGGGTTCCTACAAATACTTCACGGGCTGCGAACGAACTTATCACAGCGATTCCTATTTTCCAATCATACCCTAAAGGAGCAACAGCGGGTTCAATGGCTTTTCCCAGAATGCCGATATAGGACTTTTCCAATTTAAAGGAAGCTATTTCGGTTTCGATCTCTTCTTCAGTAAGTGAAGTACCTATGTTTTGTTGCCGTACAATTTCGTCCGCATTATTAAAGTCGCCCGGACCATAGGAAGCTAACACCCAAAGTACAATGGAAATAGCCAAAATAATTTTTCCCGCTCCCAAAACGAAGGACTTGGTCTTCTCTATTACGGTAATCAATACATTTTTGGGCATGGGCACCTTGTAATTGGGCATTTCGATCACAAAAAAGGATCTACTTCGAATCTTTAGCATCTTGTCCAACAAATAGGCCGAGAAAATAGCAGCTCCAAAGCCCAACAGATAAAGGGCCATAAGCGTAAGTCCTTGAAGATTGAAAATACCTAATACACGTTCTTCGGGAATCACCAATGAGATGATAATAAGATACACGGGAAGACGTGCCGAACAAGTGGTAAATGGGGTAACCAATATGGTGATAAGACGTTCTTTCCAGTTTTCGATATTTCGTGTCGCCATCACGGCGGGAATGGCACAGGCTGTCCCGGACACTAGGGGAACCACGCTTTTTCCACTAAGTCCAAAGCGACGCATAACACGGTCCATTAAAAATACTACCCGACTCATATAGCCGCTCTCTTCCAACACCGAAATAAACAGGAATAGAAAGGCAATCTGTGGAATGAAAATAACGATCCCGCCTAGACCAGCAATGACTCCTTCGGCCAAGAGGTTGGTGAAATCCCCGGGGGGCAACGTATCTTTTACCCATTCACTCAATGAAGCAAAAGATTCATCGATGAAATCCATGGGATATCCACTCCAGTCGAAAATCGCCTGGAAAATGAGCAATAGAATTCCGAAGAAAATAAAATAACCCCACACTTTATGGGTAAGGATACGATCCAATCGACTCCTAAAGTCTTTGGCATTGGCGGTATCAATTTCTAAGGTTTCCTTGAGCACTTCGTTAATGAACTGGTAGCGCTTAATGGTTTCTTTTTGCTGAAGCCGCTTAAGATTACTCTTAGATTCTGTTTTAAAGGATCCTACCCCTTGAAATTCGTTTCGGTCCAACTTCCCGAAGTTGACATCTTGGGTAATGACCAACCAGAGCTTGTATAAATCCTGATTGGGGAAGGTCTTCCTCAGTTGATCGAAATATTCCGGTGCTATGACCGATGCATCCAAACAAGGTTTGGTAGAGATTTGTTTGTAATTGGCGATTAAGCTTTTCAGGGCATCGAATCCTGTGTTCTTTCGGGAACTTATGAGCGCAATCTTCGTCTCGAGCCGCTCTTCGAGCTTTTCAATGTCCAAGGAAATCGCCTTGCGCTTCATCCTATCGGACATGTTGATCGCCAAAATGGTAGGGATTCCCAAATCCTTTATTTGGGTGAAGAGCAGTAGATTACGCTTCAGGTTTTCAATTTCACAAACGACAACGGCCACATCGGGATAATCCTTATCGTTTTTGTTGAGCATGAGCTCTATCACTACATTCTCGTCTAAAGAAGAAGCATTGAGGCTATAGGTTCCGGGGAGATCCAAAATATGGGCCTTTACACCGCGGTCGAGTTTGCAAATACCTTCTTTCTTTTCTACCGTAATTCCAGGATAGTTCCCTACTTTCTGATTAAGGCCGGTAAGTCGGTTAAAAACGGATGTTTTTCCTGTGTTTGGGTTACCAATAAGTGCAACATTAAACTGTTTTGCCATACTTAGGAGATCAATTCTATTTCAATCTGAGCGGCAGTATCCTTGCGAATGGCCAAATGGCTCCCATTGATGTTAAGGTAAAGTGGGTCACGAAAAGGTGCCGTTTGAACGAGGAACACTTCATTTCCCGGAAGGCAGCCCATTTCCAATAACTTTAAGGGAACCAAATCGATGGAAAATTGCTTGATAATGGCACGTTCCCCTTTTTTAAGATTTGCAATGGTGGGCATGTTTCTTATTTAGAATAATTTTAAACAGTGCAAATGTAGTAGAAAAATGTGGAATCGTAAAGGTTTTGGATCGATTCCATTGGGGCGTTATTTTTCATTCTTCAGAATCTCGATATCCTCCAAAAGCCGTTGGATTTCTTCGGGATCCGTTCCGTCGTACAAGCCACGGATACGCCTTTGAGGATCTACCAATACAAAATTCTCGGTGTGTATCATTCCGTAGCTCTCCACGCCCGGTATATCTTTCACGACTAAATACGATTTTCGCGCCAAATCGTAAATCTGTTTCTTATCGCCTGTTACCAAGTTCCATTTCAAGTCATCCACTCCTTTTTCGGTGGCATATCGTTTTAATTGTGCAATGGTATCTATTTCCGGTGTTACGGTATGCGACAGTAGCAGTATATCCTTTTCTTCTTTTAGTTCTTTCTGAATCTCCAACATATGATCCGTCATGATCGGACAAATGGTTTGGCAAGTGGTGAAGAAAAAGTCGGCCACGTAGATTTTGTTTTCGTAGGTTTTTTGGGTGACGGTTTCCCCATTCTGGTTTGTCAGAGCAAAATCGGATATAGTGTGGTATTTCTTTACGTGTTGAAGGGTGGTATCTACCAATTCTGGATCGAAATCGGCAGGCTGATAGACCTTCAGTTTGGGAACGGGCTTTAGGGCAGTATACATACCGTAAATAATGAAGACGGAAAGTATCCCTAAAACGATTACAAAGGGTTTGTATTTAGCAAAGAACTGGAGCATTCCAATAATTTTCTGCAAAATTACCACCTAAAAAAGGAATGCGCTTGCTTGAAGCGTTAAAACTTTTCTAATACAAGGGATAAGAAGATTTATTAATTTTTTTAACCGCCCAGTTTCAGTTACTTTTGTCGTTCAAATTTTGAGACTATTATATGGAAATCGTTATAAAAATATCCCAATTCCTGCTGAGCCTTTCCCTGCTCATCGTTTTGCATGAATTTGGGCATTATCTTCCTGCTCGGGCCTTTAAAACCCGTGTGGAGAAGTTTTTCCTTTTCTTCGATATAAAATATGCCCTTTTCAGAAAGAAGATTGGGGAGACCGTATACGGAATTGGTTGGCTTCCTTTGGGGGGATATGTGAAAATTTCGGGGATGATCGATGAGAGCATGGACAAGGAGCAGATGGCCCAACCCCCACAGCCTTGGGAATTCCGAAGTAAAAAAGCTTGGCAGCGATTAATCATAATGTTGGGTGGAGTGATTGTAAACTTCATTTTGGCATTGCTTATTTACGTTTTTGCCTCTGCTATTTATGGTGATTTAACGGTAGCTACCAACAGTATAGAAGATGGTTACTGGGTAGAGAATCCGGTACTACAGGAGTTAGGAATCGAAACCGGGGATAAGGTTGTTTCTATCGACGGAGAAACCTTTACCAATTATCAGGACATGCGCTCCGCTATGATTTTGGGAGAGAAAATTACCATCGAAAAGCAAGGTGGTGTTCAAAAAACTATTGACCTTCCTGAGGATTTCCTTGGGAGAATCACCGATCAAAACGATGTATCCTTACTGGAATTGAGAATTCCTTTTATGGTAGGACGGGTAGACGATGCCTCTCCGAACAAAGATGGTGATTTTGAGAAAGGAGATCTTATCGTAGGGATCGACGGGCAACCCACCAAATACTATGACGTTTTAGTTCCTACCCTACTCAATTACAAAGGTCAGGATATCATGGCCGATGTTGTTCGGGATGGAAAGAATATCCAAGTTCCCTTAAAGGTAACGGACGAAGGCAAGATGGGTATTTATCCTGTTGGAAAGGTAGAACGTTTTACCGATCTGCCTGAAGGTTACTTTGCCTTAACAAGAAAGCATTATTCCTTTGGTGAAAGCTTTGGGGTAGGTACCGATAAATTCGTAAAGCAAATTTCCAATTATTGGGGGCAGCTTAAGAAGATTGTGAACCCTAAAACAGGGGCCTATAAAGGTGTAGGTGGTTTTAAGGCCATTTACGACATTTTCCCTTCGGAATGGAGTTGGGAAGATTTCTGGAAACTAACAGCTTTCCTTTCCATTATGTTGGGGGTACTTAACTTATTACCGATCCCCGCATTGGATGGGGGCCACGTGATGTTCTTGCTTTGGGAAATGGTTACTGGGCGTAAGCCGGGCGACAAATTCATGGAGTATGCACAGGTTGTTGGTTTCTTTTTATTGATCGCATTATTGTTGTTCGCTAATGGTAACGATATCTACCGAGCGATAACGAAGTAAAAAAATGCAAAATTCTTTTTTGCGCGGATAAAATTTAATTTATATTTGCACCCTCCTACGCAATAAATGGTATTGCTTCGGAGATCGCAACCCGAGAAAAAGGGTTAAAAATTGACATAAAATCCTCCATAGCTCAGTTGGTTAGAGCACCTGACTGTTAATCAGGGTGTCCTTGGTTCGAGTCCAAGTGGAGGAGCGCTAAAGTAGAGCTTAGCTCACTTTATCGCGGTGAGGTGAACAAAGTTCTACTTTGCTGCGAGATGAAACCAAACCCCTAGTAGTTTTACTAGGGGTTTTTTATTTGTACTATTTATGATGCTGCCTTTTTGTGTTTACATCCTACAAAGTGAAAAAGACCTTCTGCTATATCATGGTTTTACTACCAATATCGAAAAACGACTGAAAGACCACAACGCTGGAAGAACGATTAGTACATCGAAAAGAATGCCTTTAAGATTAGTCTTTTGTGAATTCTACATGAGCAAGGAAGATGCTATGAGAAGAGAAAAATATTTTAAAACAAGCCAAGGTAAAAGAATGTTGAAATTAATGCTGAGGGAAACACTAAAGGATATAGACTATCCTAGAAACAATTAGAAAAACTTGGACGAGAACCTGCCTGCCTTGGGTAGGGTCTACCTGCGGAAGTTCTTGAAAAGAACGCAGGCAGGAGTCCAAGCGCTGCACTGAGCGAAGCCGAAGTGTGGAGGAGCTATAAAGTAGAGCTCAGCTCATTTTATCGCAGTGAAGTGAACAAAGTTCTACTTTGCTGCGATACAAAACCAAACCTCTAGTAGTTTTACTAAGGTTTTTTTCTAAGCCACGTATCATGCAGCCCTAATTGATCATCCGATTTTTTTACCAAGTACATTTCTGCTTCATATATAATATCTAACATGGTATAACCCAACTTCCCCAAATACTCGTTCAGAGGTAATAATTCAGTACCCTCAACGTATTTAGCAAAGAAATCCGTAAGATCTGTCCCTGCCACAATAGAGGCCGTTTCTACCAAGTCTTGATAAGTATATGGAGTGGTTGAAAACTTATCGAACATCGATCTCATGAAGTCGTCCAAATTTTTCTGACCCTTGGAGTTTTCTATTATTTCTATATCTAAGGCCATCGCCACAGCCCAGCCTCCATTATACACTAAAAAACGATGGACTCCTTTATTCTTTCCAGCTTCTAAAAGAGATGTCTTTCCTTCCCTCCATCCGCGATAATTTTGATATAATCCTAGAACTTTTTCCACTTTATTCTGAAATATGGATTCTGGAATAATCCCTTCTCGTATTAAGGTCATATTCGCATAATATTCGGCAGTCCCTTCAGAAAACCATTGCCTATCCGTCCGGTTTTCGGCAATGATTAAGTCACTATTCCAATAATGAAAAAGTTCATGTGCCATTTGATTGGCCCAAATTATTTTGTTGTGCTCGTTTATTGGATCTTTAAGCGTAAATGTTAAGCTTGTATTGAACGACTCCCCATCATTTAATGCTGCATAGAACATGGTCACTAGGTAATTGGATGTAGGAGTCTTATCAAAAATCTTCAAATATGCCCTAGTAATTTTAGATAAAATAGAATTGAACAATTCAGAATCTTTTCTGGCATCCCCCAAAAGGGCGAGCGTAAATTGAAAAGCACCATGCTGAATTTTTTCTAAATGAAAATCTCCATAAACCAAAGAATTCTCAAGAAGGGTTTCTCTATTGGCTACGTAAAAAGTATACTCATTTCTATCTTTCATTAAGTTCCATGGAACGGCTAAGTTCCACTGTGATGGTAGGTTAAAACTCACCATTGAGGCACTATCCATATTGCTATAGATAAATAGTGCTTTACTAACGGTATAAACCGATTTGCCGTCTGTAAACCCAGCTTGTTCGTTACCCACATCCCACCTGATCTTTGTAAAGGATAAATCTACCTCATAGTCGAGTTTCAAAACTTCTTCGCGATTGGGTTCTATCACCCATTTGGACTTCGATACATATTCATAAGAAACGGGTTTCCCTTTAAGAGTCGTTATAGTAAGATCTTTAACAAAGCTGGTCCAGCCTTCCGGATAGTCATAGTTCGGGCAATTTGGGTTCATATATAGCGTATCACCTTTTATCCTTACTTCTGCTGACACATGAACTCTTAGAGGTTCTTTTTTGTCCACAAATATTTCATATGTATCATATGTCAAAATTTCGTGTGTATTGTCTAAACCGACAAAAGCAAAAACTGAAAAACTAAACGTGCATATAAAAACCAATAAAATGTAAAATCGAAGTTTCATTTTTCTAGAAATTTATAATTTGAATTTGATGTCTAACTCCATACCAAGGCATAAATAATTTTGTAGAGAATGATTAGAACTGCAATTACGAAGGCAGCCAAAATCACAAATACGGCAAGGTGTTTTGGAGTGCTTAGGTATTTTAAAAATTCTAATAGCTTAGACTGTGATGCATTATCGCCGGACGCTACTTCATTTTCAATACTTCCTTTATCGACTTTGCTTACATGTTCAATATTTGCAATTATTCGATATCCCTTCTTCGATATGGTCTCAATAATTTTGGAATTCTTAGGATCATCTTTAAAGACTTTACGTAGTTTAGATATGGCTTGGTTTATTCCTTCGTCACCTCCCTCGTAATTTTCCCAAATAACCTTTAATAAATAATCACGTGACACAAGATTGCCGTCCGCATCCAGTAACCTGCCTAGAACTTCCATGGTTCGCGGTTCTATTTTATATACATCATTGTGTTTATCGTCATTAAGAGTTGTAATCTCATTCGTTTCGACCGAAATCTTAAATTTTCCATTGATTACATATTCAGGGTATACCATAAAACTCAATTTTACTATTGCAATTTAAATGAATTACATACGTCATATTCTGGATCTCCATGATCTTTTCCTGATCTTTTCCTGATTTTTTCCTGAATATTCCATCCATATAACATCACCTGCCGACGGAGTTTTTGTTTTGACCTTATTTGGTGAGAACCAGCCTTTCATGGGCAGGGTTTACCTGCCGAAGTTCTAGAAAAGAATGCTGGAGGAAGTACAAGCGATGCACTGAGCATAGTTGAAGTGTGGAGGAGCTCTAAATCACAATGTTGTTTCTAGAACATATAGTTTTTTCCTACAAATTGTTAGCTTTTTCCTACAAAGACGACCCAGTTAAACGTTAACCCAAATTAAAAATACTATGAAACGATTTTTATTTTTATTGGCATTAGTAGTGTGCTCATCAACATTTTCTCAGACCATCGATTTAACCGAATATGATAAATTTTTAAAGGATCATGTCTCTAATAAGGGAGTTGTTAACTACGACAAAGTCCTAAAGAACATGGAGCAACTCAATAAAATTACCAGCAATTTTTCGAAGATATCTCCCAATGCCAGCTGGACCCCAAGCGAGTTGAAATCTTACTGGATTAATTTCTACAATGCCAATGTCATAAAATTATTGGCGGAAAATTATCCCATTAAAAGCATCAATTATATAAGAGACGCTTTTAAGATAGACATTGTAAAATATGATGGAATCGAAATATCGCTTGACATGATTGAGCATGAAGTTATCAGAAAATTAAATGATCCCAGAGTACATTTTGCATTGTATTCTACAGCCATCTCTTCTCCTAAATTAAAGCGAACCGCCTATCAACCTGAGACCATAGAATATGATTTAGGCGTTGCTACCAGTAATTTTATCAATGATAAAACAAAGAACATAATTACAACAAGGTATGCCAAATTATCCAAGATATTTGAGTGGTATAAGGATGATTTTAACCTTATCAATTTCATTAATAGGCATAGCAGTGGAGATAAATTGATCAAGAGTACGAAGATTACCTATATGGAGTATAACTGGAATTTACATCGAAAGTAATTGAGAAATAAACGACAATTGTAACATAAAGTCCCGACTAAAAAATCCCAGAATTTTACCCGGGGCTTTCTGCTTCGGATGAATCCGGTCTAAACGACCGGATTTTTTGTTTCTATATTCAGGAACACTTCCAAGGCCTTCCCTAAAAATACCCCAGCGAGGAATTTTATACTATTAGTCTTAAAAAACCGATATTTTAGCTGTAAACCCCTTTAAATCCTTTACATGGCATATAGGTGACATTTAAATGGCGTGTTAAAAACCAAGTGTAGCCATTAGATTTGCATCATCAAACATCGTGAAATGAAACAACCAACGCTAAAAGAGAATTTATTATATCAGCGAAAGCTTAAAGGCTACACACAAGACGAACTGGCCGAAAGGACCACCGTTGGTTTGCGCACCATACAGCGGATCGAAAAGGGAGAAGTTCAACCTCATTTGCAAACAATCAAGTTACTGGCGGTAGGGCTGGAAATCGAAGTTGAAGACCTCATCGTTTTGAATGACCCCAAGGAAGAACCTATAAGCAGAAAATGGATGCTTTTACTTCACGCTTCTCCATTCTTCGGGTTTATTATTCCTTTGGCAAACATTCTTTTCCCAATGTTTGTATGGATGAATAAGGCAGACGAAAACAAAGTGTATGATTCGCACGGAAGGGCCGTTATCAATTTTCACTGCAGCGTCAGTCTTTTTTTCGTGCTTTCGCTATTATTATACTTTATCATTCCTGGCTATAATTATTTTCTCACCGGAGCCATCCTTCTTTTAGGAATCATTTTCAGTATACGAAATACAATGACAGCCTTAGATTCTGGTAGGTGCAACTATCCTCTTTCAATTCCTTTTCTGAAACAGAAAGCCTAGGAGCTTAGGTAAAATCAAACTAAATACACTTACAATGTTAGGATTACTAGTTATTCTATTAATCTCATGGGGGCTTCTGTTCCTAGTTGAGAAAAAAAATCTTGGAGCCATAGGCATTGCTCCTACCCCCAAGCATCTCGCTCAGTTTTTAGCAGGTTTTGCAATCATTGTTATCTTTTGCTCCATATTGGTCTATATTGAAACCGTACTAAAAGCCGTACAGTGGGAATCTAAAGGATTTCACACAAAGGTTCTTTTCAAGGCGTTTATCTACCATATAAAATCAGCACTAACCGAGGACCTTGTCTTTAGAGGAGCCTTACTATATGTTCTCATTAAAAGATTGGGGCACCGATGGGCCATTTTTCTTTCCGCTTTATGTTTTGGTGTTTATCATGTGTTTTCCTATGGAATTACAACAGAAAGATGGGTTCTAATAGGGTACGTTATTTTAATCACCGGGGTTACCGGATACGTATGGGCTTATGCTTTCTACAAAACTAAATCCATATATATTGGTCTGGGACTACATCTAGGTTATAACCTACTTATGTCGTGTTTCTACGAATCGCAACCTTATGGAGAGCTCCTTTTTGGAGAATTAGCCAAAACGGATCTTTCGGAGCCTTATGAAACTTACTATGCTTTTTTTAGAGGCCTATTTCCCTCAGTAATGACACTGTTAGTCTTAATACTGCTAAACAGATCGAGATTAATATTATCCAAAAACAAATCTGAACAAGAATGAAGTTCATCTTGAAAAAATTCCTAGTTGTGGATTCCGAGGGTCAGAAATACAATCAAAAACGTACAGAAACTTTTCCTCTAATATAAAACGGTGATCCTGGGGTAAAGTGAATTTCCTCCACAGGTTCGGATTCATTGAACAACCGACTTTCTGTGGCAAATTGGGTCTCGTTCCATGCGGTATCAAAAATGTTTTCCACGATCAAACTAACCGTCCAATTACCGAAGTTGTAATTAACATTGGCATCGGTTACCAGATACCCTTCGGCCACAATGGAATTGTCCTCATTGGCTGGGCGATCATCGATATACCGGTAATTGATTCCACCAGAAAACCCACGCTTACCATCAATTACGAGACCTCCTATTGAGGTAAGTTTTGGCGCCAAAGGAATAAAATCCATCCCATCTTGCTCCTCGGTACTTCTGGCATGGGTATAGTTGGCATCGGCGTACAAGTATAACCAGTCTGTAGCTTGATAGCGACCACCCAATTCAAATCCCAATCGCCTACTTCTGCCACTGGGTTCCACAATTCCAGCATCGCCAACATAAACGAACTCTTGCTCCGAAAATAACGACCAAAGGGTGGCGTTTAGAACCAACCGATCCGTCGGCTTCAAAATGGTGCCCAAATCAACTCCATAGGCCGCAGGAAGGGTCTTCTCTCCTCCATTCGCGGTCACTACTCTCGCATCATTGGAATGAAAGCCTATACCGGTCTTCAAAAAGAACTGCGTTCCCGGTGCGGGACTATAAATGGTATTGAACTTGGGACTAAAGGCAACCTTTTCCTCGCTTCGGTTATCGTATGACTCACTCAATTTGTCCACATAGTCAAACTTAAAATAGTCCAATCGTAACACGGGATTAAAGCTAAAATCTCCAGATTTAAAATTAGCACTTACAAAGCCATTCGCGTTTACCTGATCAACATCTCCAAAGGCCAAACGCTCCAAAACGGTTTGACGGTTGAGCGTCCGGGAAAGTTGATTATTATCCACATTATCGTAACGAAAACCAATACCCGCCTCATAGTCAAAGTCAAGTTTCCCCAGTGAAACATTGTCATTTTTGAATACGGTATTGGCCCCCATGAGTAGTCTTTCCTCAAACTGGCGAATTTGGTCTCCATTTTCGGGATCCTCCAAAAAGAAGGTGAAGTTTGAAAAGAGATCAAATTCATAACGGGATGCATAGGCCGATGTTTCCAAAGTTTTTCCCTTGCTAAGTCTTTTGTGATGGTTTACAGCCAGATTGGTACGGCTGGTCTCTCCTCCTTCGGTGTCGTCTATGGCTCCAAAGCGACCAATGATACCTTGATCCACCGCTCGTTGGGGTATTTGACCAGAAGCGTCCCACTTACTTTGAAAATGAGATGCCGTTATTGATAGCTCTTGATCGCCCGGCACACTAAAAAGATACCGTCCCATAAGATTGAATCGATTGAAATTCTGAGGGGATTCGAACGGGCCATCAGTTAAATAAAGTTCGGAGGCTACATAGGCCGAACTCTTCTCCTCTTCAAGCAAATTAAACATCCCCACGAATCGTCGGGTACCGAACTGTCCCATTTCAGACGAAATAAGATTGTTGTCAATCTGCTTCTTTAGTTTCAAATCAACAAATCCGGCAGTGTTGAAATCTCCTTGATCTGCATAGTACGGGCCTTTGCCAAAATTGATGTTCTTCAAGGTTTCCGGAATCACAAAATGAAGATCGGCATAACCCTGACCATGAGCATGCGACACCATATTAACGGGCATACCCTCAACGCTTATAGCTACGTCGGTACCATGGTCCACATCGAAACCACGCAAGAAGATTTGTTCGGCTTTACCACCACCTGCATGTTGTCCTATAAATAGGCCTGGGACTTTTCTCAGCATTTCCTGGGATGATTTCACAGGATTCACCTGAACGTCGGCTTCCACAATTTTACTCAACACATCCACTTTAGAGACCAATACCACCTGCTCTAGTGATACAGAGGCCCGCTGCAATGTTACTGTAACAGGATTCTTCAAATTTTCAGTCGAGATCATTAGGGTATGAGTGGTATGGCCCAAGAGTGAAAAATAGACGGTGTCATTGACGCTGGTTTGGGGGAGCGAAAAACTACCATTACCGTTGGTATGGCTGTGCTCTCCATTATTCTTATTGAATATGCCGACATCTTCCAACGCAATGCCGTCTTGGTCCATAACGGTTCCCTCTAGGGTTTGTGAATTAGCATTGTGCAAGACCAAAAAGACCAAAATAGGTATAAAATATTTCATTGTTTTTTATCGAAAATGATGTTCCAACTACAGTGAAATTAAATTTTACGCTATTCGATGGATAGAAAAATAAAGTGGCCAAAAGTAGGACAAGATTTTGATATTCTCTACTCATTTAACAACATGAAAACTTAATTGTTCTTCTACACTTACGTAAAATCCCTTAGAATGGTTTTAGGCTTCTTTGAAGATTTGACTATGGATGACTAATTTTAAAGAAAGAAGGTCTCATGAAGCCTGTAAATAATGATGAAAAGGTTCAATTTCAGTTAGGGCAACAACACGGTAGAGGAAAGTCTCTTATCAAAAAAATATGTCTTAGTTTTGCATTCGAAATCTTCTAAATTTTCATACGAAAAAGTACATGAAAACCCTAAATCCATCTATAAAGCATCACCTCATTATTGGGATATTTATCAGTATTTGGAGCTTTCTCTTTTCTTTTTTTTCAAGACCTTTCGAGCATGGCACTATGGATACTAAGGTTTGGATACTGGTGAGTGTTGGATATAGCCTCATAGGATTTATTTCGTATGCCATAGTGAGCTTCTTTCAAAAATATCTCTTTCAAAAATTGAACCGATGGGGAGTGCTTTATGAAGTGAGCATCTACGTGCTTTTTTATGTGCTATATACAACAATCACATATGGCTATTATAGAAGTCCAATAATTAGGGGGATTTATGATTTCCCTACATATTTCCTGAAAATTATAGTCAATGTTTTCTTGATTCTAACTCCTATTCTCTTCTTCATTAGGAGGTATTCTATTAAACTCATTCCGCCAGCTAAAGACGATATCACCATCAAAGGGGAGAATAAATTGGACGTTCTAAAAATTAAACAATCGGAACTTATTTGTATTTCCAATTCCCAAAATTATGTCGAGATCTTCTATGTGGAAAACAATGAACTTAAATCGAAACTAATTCGGAGTTCGCTGAAAAAAATGCAAACCGATTTTGATTTCCTACTTCAGGTACACCGTTCTCATTTAATAAATCCGGCACACTTCAAATCTTGGAAAGACTCCACTACTATTTCACTCACTCAAATGGAACTCCCTGTTTCCAAAAATTACAAATCGCAGCTATTATCGTTGTGATTTTCGTACCTAAAACACGTTGTTTTATACCAAAAACATACAATGCAACCTAAAACAGCTGCCTTTATACCTTCCCTTTAAAAATAGGCTTTGAGACGTTCTGATGATGCTACTTTTACCAGCATCAATCAAAAAAAACATCTCAATGAAAAATTTAGCTTGGATCATTTTTGGAGGCTTATGTATAGTCATTAGTTTCTATCCCATACAATACCTTTTGGCCGACGAACCGGTTGCATTATTACGATCGAAATCACCCGAATTACTCAATAGCGCCTTATATCAGATTACCTTCTACTTGCATATTACCTTCGGGGGGATTGCCCTATTAATTGGTTGGTTGCAATTCAGCAAGAAATTAAGAAGGAAATACATGAACCTCCACAGGGCTATCGGAAAAATCTATGTGCTCTCTGTTTTGATAAGTGGAATTCCCGGATTCTATATCGCACTTCACGCCACAGGAGGGCTTTCACCCAAATTAGGATTCTCCATTGGAGCCGTCTTTTGGATCATTCTTACCTATTTAGGATATACCACCGTGAGAAAAGGAAATATAGAGGCCCATAGAAAATTTATGATCTATAGTTATGCAGGCACGTTCGGTGCGGTTACTTTACGATTATGGTTGCCACTTCTAATCCTGATTTTCGGTGAATTTGTGAAAGCCTATCAGATGGTCGCCTGGCTAAGCTGGATACCAAACTTGGCGGTGGCATACCTCATCATTCACAAACGAGACGCTCTTGCTTCTATGTACAGAAAGTATAGAATCAAGAGAGTTATCATAGCCACAATTGCAATAGCACTTATGACTACTGCCATTTCCTGTTTAAGTCCACAAACTTGGTTCTATAAAAGTCCGTCCCATGAAGGTGTATCATTCGAGAAAGAGAAATCTTTGGCAAACTCGAGCTTCACTGCGGAAAAGCTGAATGAAATAGGGGCGTATCTCGAGGATGAGTCCGAAACAACGAGCATGATTGTTGTAGAAAACGGAAAGGTCGTATACGAATACGGGGATGTTTCCGAAGTGAGTTATAACGCATCCGTTAGGAAAAGTATCCTAGCCATCTTATACGGCAAATACGTATCCAATGGCACCATCGATCTAAATGAATCCATTGGCGATCTGGGCATCGATGAAGACGATGGTTTATTGCCTATAGAAAAAGAGGCCACTGTCGACCACATTATAACCTCCAGATCTGGCGTATTTCACATCCCTGCCAATGGTGGTTATGATACCCCC
The DNA here is from genome assembly GCF_028561275.1 of Aureisphaera galaxeae. Lineage (GTDB taxonomy): Bacteria > Bacteroidota > Bacteroidia > Flavobacteriales > Flavobacteriaceae > Aureisphaera > Aureisphaera galaxeae. The sequence continues at coordinate 112,756 of NZ_JAQQTF010000002.1, read as the reverse complement.
AATATAAAGGAAAGAGGAAGTGTAAAGCCCGGCGAATACTTTGTGTATAACAACTGGGATTTCAATGTTGCCGGGCATATTTTGGAGGAAAAATCGGGAAATACAATATATGAGGAACTAGAACAGCAATTGGCCATTCCTCTAGGATTTCAAGATTGGCATATCGAAAACCAAAAAAGGACCGTGAATGAAAAGAAGTCGAGATACTCTGCCTATCACATGCATCTTTCCACCAGGGACATGGCAAAAATTGGACAACTCATGTTACAGGAAGGCTCATGGAAAGGTGAGCAACTAGTGGCTAAGGATTGGATTAAAAAAATCACCACAGCTGTAACCCCAGCCGATACGGTGAATAAAAGATATGGAAGGGATGTTTCGACGCCCATGCAGCAGTCGTATGGTTATATGTGGTGGCCCTTTGAACGCTTTTATGATAACCCAGACTTTGAAGGAGCATACACCGCCAGCGGGGCGATGGGGCAGTACATTACCGTAATTCCAAAAAGAAATGTGGTCATAGTGCACAAAACCACCGTTGATCTGCTTACGCTTCTTAATTTTTCAAGTCGAAGTGCCACCCCGCATTGGCGCTACTGGTGGATATTGAGAAATCTAATGTTGAATAGAAAAAGTATTTCCGAATTATCCAATCATAAATCGACCGATGAAATTATAGAATTCATTAGGGAAGAGTATGATAAAGATTCGGAATACGCTATTTCGGAACGTTTGATCAATGAATACGGTTTAGAGCTCTCCGATAAAGAAAATTGTGAAGAGGCCATGAAGTTTTTTAAACTGAATATGGAACTATATCCTCAAGGCTATTACACACATCGCACCTTCAATTATTATGGGGATTGCCTGAAGAAACAAGGAAGAAATGATGAGGCTATTGAAGCCTTTGAAAAATCTTTGGAATTCGATCCGTACAATTCGCATGCAAAGGAATCGCTGTTGCAGCTGGTGGGTGGCTGATACAACGGAAAGCATTAAAATCCGGCCATTTTGGCCGGATTTTTTGTGTAAAGTCAATACTTCTAGCCTTGGAATATTTGTCGGAAAAAATGAAAGTAATTCATTAAGGTCTTTACTGATCCTATGTTGATCATTTTAGAGTGAATATTTCCTACTACTATTAAGTGATCATTGTTGTATATCCTTGTTCTTTTGAAGTTCAATCACAGATTTATGATTAACCATTTTAGGATTGTTAATGATTTCTCTTCTTTTATTGATTTCATCTGTTTTCTTAAGTATTTCATTGGATAGGCTGTCAATTAACTCCAAATTTCTTGCTTTTCTCTTGGCAACTTTAATTTCGACGAAGCCAGTTCTAGCACCCGCGACAATTTCTGAAATGGCTCCAGTAATCGTGGGGTCAGAATGGTGTCCTTCAAATACCCCTGCCTCTCGTTGAAGTTCAAATTGTGAAATGGCTTTTTCTGCAACTCTATCAAGGGAGTCATTTTGTTGGTAAAGATCTGTAATTAACTGTGCATCAGCATTTATTCCATTTACAGCTTTTTCAATCCCTCTCTGATTTATCGATATAATTTCCGCTTCTTCCACCTGGTCTGGTATTGCGATAACATCTCCTACCTCAACATTTGATTTAATCTTTCCATCTTTGCCGATGTAGTTGGCGCCAAGTTGGCCTTGAACAAGTGCGTTTGCCTCCTCCAATGAAATTCCCGCTTCCATAGCTAAAGAAGCTGCACTATCGCCAGCTTCAGCCGTGTAAGTCCCATCGCCATTCTTTATCCAATCCGCCGCCATATTCCCAAGGGGCGCCATCCCATCGGGGTCCATAAAATAGATAGGGTTGTCAAACGCATAATTATAGGGACTGTGTCTTCGCATTTCCTCCGCCAATGGATCAATGTTCATCCATCTACCCAAAGCGGGATCATAATTGCGCGCCGCAATATCATACCAATCTAGGTCCAGTTCCTCCTGAAACTCCTTCCCTCCAAACTTCCTTTGCTGGGCGAAAGAGTTTCCAAGCCCATTTTGGGAGTCGTTATACCCCCAATGCCGTAACCCAAAAGGGAAATAGTTCGATTCTTCAATGATTTCGTTCGCAGGATCAATACTTCCATCGGTATTGTCGTCTATATAAGACAACCGAACATTGCCCAAATGGTCTTTATATTGATAGGCATACTTGAACTGAGAATAGGTCGTCTCGCCTCCGGTTGGGGAGACCACTGGAGTCGGGGCCACATATCCCTCTGGTTGGGTAATGAACTGCAATGTTGACACCCCCGATTGATCATTATATATAAAACCTCCCGCATATTGAGTAGTTATGATACCGTTGTCGACAAGTGTTTTGCTCATCTTAGTCCCATTGGCATCATACACATAATCTATCCTAGGTTCAAGATTGACTGGGTCGAAATGTACGGAAGTAGGTAGATTTAAATGATTGTAAACAATGGTCGCGATCCCCTTGTTCAAATCACTTTTCATATTTCCATTACTATCATACGAGTAATCTGACTTTGCAAGCGGAGAGGTGTCATCTTTAAACAAGAGATCCTTGTGGGTAGCTGTGCTGTTCTCATCCACCCGCAGCAGTTGATTTCCGCTGTAGGTATAAGAAAGGTCATCGTATAATTGGCTGGTGTATTTTCCACTTCGCTTTAACTGCTTTATATTTCCATTTTGATCATAACTAACTCCCCAGAGATTATAGGTATGTTCTGGATCCACAACTTCCAAGTCGTTACCCGTTCTGTTCCGAGCTTTTATAATGCGATTTAGGTCATCGTATAAATAGGCGTAGGTTCGCTTGCTATTGTCCGTATTCGCTGTTTTCCAAATGGTTTGTGCAATGTTCCCATTGTACAAAGGATCAAAGGGATCTGGGGTGCTATTCGTGCTAAGTGAGGCCCCTTCGATAGAAGTATAATTAATGCGAAAATTGAACAGATCTAAAGGAGCAATTTCTCCTATAATGAGATCATTTACATTATTAATATCTGTAAGCCATCCTCGAATATTGTATCTATAATCTACCTTTTGAAGAAACTTTGTGATATCGCTAGAAGCGTATAATTCGAAGTCTTGAACGGATGAATCGGCAGACCGGAATGACAGATCCCCTACGAAAGATTCGGGTGAAACTATTTGCGAATAGACGGCAATTTCAGTGTCATTATGGATATACTTTATATAGAAACCATCCCACTCTATCGCAAAGGTGTCGTTGGCACTATACACCGTAGTAAACAGAACATCCAAGCCTCCTGTAGAAGGATTCCTGGCGTATCCCCTAAAAATGGGTGTTTGGTTACCATTTACAAAGAAGTACATGAAATAGTCTAAATCTCCCACTCCAGGACTGGTATTGCTTTCGCTTAAACCCAAACGCATGTATCGTCCTTCATGAGGCACCATAAAACGAACCCCTCCATTAAAATCGAGCACCCCTTGAGTGGCCAGACCAGCGTTATACGAATCGGTAGGGTCTGTTTTGTAAATGAGTCCTGTTGGAGAGACATTGACATGAACCTCATCCGTATATCCCAACTCAAAAAGTTGACCTCCGACCTTTTTGTTGGCCAATTGCCCATACTCGTCATATTGGTTACTAGCAATAAGCTCTAGGGCGCGGTTGTCTGTTTCCTGTAAATGTGTAAGCAAACGACCTCTGTGATCGTACGAAAAGTAATCCTTTATACTAATGGTAGCGTTTCCGTCTTTGGCATGGGTAGTCGTAGATGTTTCTACATTTCCCGTAAAGTCAAGCCTCGACTCTACAACATCGATGGTTTCTAGGAACTCATTTTGCTTGGCAGTATAGATGATGCGTCCTTTATCATCATATCCCATTAGCTCTGTTATCCAATGATTGGTGTCCAACACCTTTATTTTTGAAATCGTAGGAAGTCCCTTGGTATTTGCCGCTGGGACCACTCCATACACCTGAAGGGGCAACGAAAGATCACCTAAAGGAATAGGGTCATAGGTGTCAAAATAATCGATGGTAAGTACTTCCAATTGAGAAGTGTTATTGGGGAATGCATTATTGGAATAATACACGGGTACCCCCCCGAAATCTGTAAAGGAGCTGGCCCTAGTTTCATTAGGGTTCTGCGAAGCATTCACTGCGGCTTGCAACACGGACCGGGAATCGCTGCTCGCATATATTCCCGTATATATCGCTCTATTGAAATCGTCATACTTCGTAAACAACCATTTGTTCATGGATCTCTGGTTGACATCTTGGGTCAATACCACCCGATCCAGTTTATCGTAAACAATATGCTCCCACCCTTTTCCGGGTAATTTCTTCTCAATTAGGCGATTTCTTTCATCATATTTATACTGGTAGGCAAAGTCACCCAAAATCTGAGCAGCATTAATTGCCATACTGCTGTTCTCCACGATGTCTTTTGATGCCATAGGAGGCAATACGAAAGTAAGATTCCCAAAGTCATCATAGATATAATAGGTATTTAGAATGAGCTGGGTATACCCATCGAAATTGAAAGTTCGCTTCAACAGCACCTGTCCCAACTGGTTTGTAAATTCGACTGTAGTTCGATTGTTTCCATCGGACGGTTTCCAGTTCTCATCTTTAACAATGGTTTCGAACAATTCGCCACTTCCAAACCATCCGTCGAAAGCAAGTACGGGAGCCACCGTTAAGCCCCCGGCAAAGTCAACATCGAACTTATAGATGTTTTCTTCAAAGTTTACATCGTATACATATTTTATAGTATGATCATTGTCTGTAGTATCCACCACCCAATCCATGCCAGGAGCCCCTTGTTCTTGCAGTCTGTTTAATGGGGAATTTTCAAAAACGGATTCAGAATACGGATTAATCATTCCGCTTCCATCACTATCGCTAGAAAATTTGCTTAGGTACTGAGGTGCCAATAGATTAACAACATTGGGAACCCACGCCCCATCGTTGTTTAGGTTGGGATTGGCATACGGCAAAAACTCCTTACGCTGCCTTCCCAATGCATCGTATGTTATTGGGGTTACTAGATCTTGTCGGTTGCCTCCTTCCCGTAACGCAATGGTCTGTTTGGGTCTTCCCAAGCCATCGTGATAGGTAATTGATTCTATTTTGGAATTATCGGCCACATTCCCATCGGGTGTCTCCACCCGATACGTGGTGCTCTTTACATAGTTTTCGTCGCTGGTTTGCGCCAGGGACAAAAACGAAACTGAAAGAAAAAGAGTTACGATTATATATTTCATAATAATTTGATTCTGTGGTTACAAAAATTTAAGACAAACGTTTCTATAGGCATCAGTTTTCGCAAAGAGTGATATGACGCAGGGAGGATCTTTGCGTATGCTCTAAACTGGTATCCTTTACTTCGCATATTACCTCTAGTCCTCTTACCGATTGCGAAGCACAATCGAAATTGTACGACCAAGTAGGGTCTGTAGAATATGGGGTAAATTTCTCCCCTTTAATTTTCCATCTATATGTTACATTCCCAGAACCCCCATAAGGAAAGGCCTCATAAATGTATGTTATCGCATTGCCTATGGATTGACTTTGGGTTTGAGCGATCGATAAGCGCAAAGGCTCGAAGGCATGATCCCCATTTGTAATCTGTGTCTGATGAACCAAGGTCTCGTTAAGGGACAATTCATTGATGATTTCCTGTGATACCACGGTATTTGTATGATGCGGATCCACTATTTGATTGGCATTAATGAAGCCATTTCCAGTGCCGACAATAGATTGATCACAAATCCCGTATCCCAAAGCATCCTCTCCTTGGGTAAGCAATAGATCAGCGTTGATATTGTATTCATTCTTCTGTAGTAAATCGCCATTATTGTCGTATACATATTCCAGGCGATTTTGCGAATCGTATGAGAAAAATTGACCATCGCCATTAGGAGCGGTAATACTGGTAACACCCACTAATGGATCGTACGTGTATGTAGTTATCAGTGCATGCTGAAGATTGGGGTCCGTTCGCAATGAATTGAGCGTATTTCTCAAAATTTGCTCAGCACATCCCCCACCGTTTAAACAGGAATCATTGTCATTTTGGGATTGAGTGTTTACAGAGGATTGGATAAAACCGATATCATCGTAAGTAGCATTCTCTACTTTGGCCACAACGTACTGGTTGTCGTAACCCCATATATAACTCACGGGACTGCCGTCTTCTTTTCGAGACTGAAGCAACCTCCCATAGCCATTGTATTTTTCATACAACCCATTAACATATAAGCTATTATTCCCTTTGGCGAATTTAGAATCGACCACTCGGGTATTACCGGAAGTACTCGTATTATTCGCAAAACCATACCTATTGGTTCCTAGTTTAGTACTGTTGCGGAAGGACTCAGATTGTACCATTTGCGACATCTGTTTTTCTTGAAACAGATTCGACACCCCTGGCATTCCCTGAACTTCTGGGCTGTAGGGATAGTAGAACTTTGAAATCTGAAATTCTCCATCGTGAACCTCCACTTCGGATGATGCTAAGTTTTGATTGAAATCGTCATAGGTGTAATATGAATCCGTATAAATTTCACCCGAATCATGATATTCTACACTTTGTGAATACGTGAGTAATGATTTCCTAGAATAAGATGGAGGAATTTGATAGGTGATATATGTTTGGTGATTCTCTATCCAAGGAGCATCATTCTGACCTGGTTCGGGAGCTTCATAAGTGTCCGACCAAAAATTGGCAAATAGCTGATCCTTCGGATTAATGCCCAATGAGGTATATTCATTAAAAATCGATTTTTGCAAGACATTAGAACAGTCATAGTAGAATTCATTAATAACACTTCCATTGATATGGGCATAACTGTTTTTTGGATGCATCCCCAATAGATGTGCATTCCTAACTTCTATTTCCGTCTCATGTTCATTACCCCCAGCATATGGATTATACCAATAAAGAAGACTAAAGGTATCTTTGAGGTATTTACTGGGTTCGTTAAAATAACTTCTATCTATTTTGGAAAGGATATTGTCGTCCTTGTCCAATGCGCTTTCGCTTACATACGAATAACCCACATGCGATCCCTGAGCACTCGGATCCATTCTAATGGTTGGGTTCGAAGCAATTGATACTCCGACGATATTATTTGCGGGCCCAGGATATACAGGGTTATAGGAATGAAACCCAATTCCCTTGGTGTGGTATATAATGTCGTTCATTAATTTACCAGAGCTTGAGACCGCCTCACTGGTTTGCGGAAGTTCGTAGTGAAAGGATTTCTTATTTATGAACTCACTTTGATTGCCAAAATTGGTGATACTCTTAATTCTAGCTCCGCCCACCTCGAAAGCCTCGACAAGGGTTGGAAAATTGGGATCATTAGGATCTATATCGAATTCATATAAAGTATAACTTGCTGGATTAATATAAACATTCGGAGCTCCGATCGGTGTGACTGGAATTCTTAAACGATATTCTCCTGGTGGAATAATTACCGTAGCATCGCCAGGTTGCGAATTGCCACTACTGGGTTCCAAGCCAAGCCAATCGCCATAGTAAAATAAGGGATACCTAATCGTTGGATCGATAACATTTTCAATGTATATTTTCTCAACATCGTACCAGTCTTCGGGATTAGCTCCCCAATTAATCAGATAAAGATCTCCCGATCCTTCCACAAAACTTGTATGGGTTACGGTAAATACCTGATTGTTCGATAAAGGGGTTTCTATGATGTTCGCATTGTTTATGTCAAACCGATTGTTGAAAAAATTGTATAGTGGATCTGCAGCGTTCTTTAGGTATTGATAGTTGAACTTATATTTGTTTTCATCCGATAAATTGGTCCATCGCATTACATCGCTATCATTGCCTTGAAAATATTCGGTAACCACATAGGGAAGAGGCGCATCTACTAAGGCAGTATTGGCCTCATAGGTCAATTCGGTATATCCACCCGTTGGATAGTTAATCTTAGTAAGGTTTCCCTTATTACCAAAGGTAAAGTTGGCTCCCCTATCCGCACCATTTAACTTGTAGTAGATATGCCCAAGGTTAAAGTTTCCTGGAAGTTCATTTTGTGTTTGAGAAACCCCAAATCTCCCAATGCTCGGCACGTTGGAGTTGTTTCCGGCACCATTGTAAAAACCCCAGAAGTCGGTATCTAGCGTTCCTTTCTCCGGCAGGCTGTTAGGGGACGCATAAGTGAACGAATATGCTTTGTCGAACATAGTCACCGCGTCCAATTTCAATCTTAAAAACTTGGCCTCATCAGACATATTTAACTTGTGATCGTTGTAATACGACTGATTAAAATTCATGGTCTTTACTTCGTTCCCATTATAGTCCTTGAGACTCAAAGACGCCAAGCGTCGGGATTTCAGATTGTATGCCGGAGAATCTGCTCCATGCCTTTCGTTTATAGCATTTGTACCACTTGTTTTGGTATAGAAAACAAAAACAGGATTAAAGGTGCCTGGAAAAATAGCCTTAAGATCATTCCCGTTTAGCAAGTCTTTACGATCATCAACAGAGTTAAAAATGAGTTCTCCAAAATCTCCTTCGATCTTGGTCAAATAATTTGAATGAATTATGGACATATTGGCGGTAAACTCGGTATCGTTTTCATCGTATGTTTTTGCTATATGGTCTCCAGAGTGATTGGTATACGCCTCTTCAAACCCTACGGTTCCTGAGTACAGGGGGTAGGTAAAGTGGGCGCCTTCTTGATAGAAAAAATCTACGGTTCGCTGGGTTGGGGTAATAATTTTATTAATTAGCCACCCGGTAACTGATGTATTGTCACTTTGATTGTTATCGTCTTTTAACCCAGAAATCGTTTCTTCTTTAACATTCGAAGTAGCATGGTCAGGCTCGCTCGATCGGGAAGAACTTATGGAGGCAGCATAATCCTTCGTAGTAAAAATGAAGGTATATCCCCTATCATCTTCGATAGTAAATGATTGATTTATGAGATCATACTCAATCACCGCATAATTATTATTAAGTACGTGTCCTGTGATGATATTAGATCCCCCAATCCGCTTGTTAAGGATAAATTTGTAATCCGTTCCAAAGAGAGAGACTTGGTAGATATCTGGTTGTGTATCGGGATGCAGATGCGGGGCCGTCCAAGAACCACCATTTCCATAGGCGGTATGTACCCTTATAATGTCGGCTAAAGGAACATAGGGGCTACTTTCACTAGGCTCGATGACTTCAATATCGGTAAAAACCCTAGCTGAAATTTCCGAACTACCGCCATTTATTACCTCATTTTCGTTTAAATCATCATTGCCGTAAATTTCCCTGGTAATAACTGCATTCGCACTAAGCGACCAATTCATTCCTACCCAACTGGCCTCAGAATTAGCCCGAATCCCTCCAGAATCATAGGTCAACTGTATGGGTATGGTTAAATCCTCTAACGTGATGGCATAGAAAGGAATGGAAAAATTTACTTTACCGTTATAGGGATTGTTAGAAATCTCCCCGTAGTTTCCGAGACTACTTGCCTCAGGACTCTTGGGGATGTTTTCCTTGATGTAAGCAACATCGTTTATTTCCTGACTGAAAGCAGTTTGGGAATAACATAAGAAAACTAAAAAACCGAAGATTGATACTATACGTTTATTCATTACAATTTTATTTTTTGAGTTTGGAAAGAGAAATAACTGCTCATTAAAAGTATGCTGCAAAACCCTGATATGGAATGCCCAACATATAGTTACACCCGGTTTTTATATAAGTCCCCTTACATTTTACATAAGTGTAATTGGTGCATCAGTTCAAAAGGGAGGTAACTGAGTGTCATCTTTCAAAAGACTACGGATTGTTTGAATTTTTATATGTTTGATAAATGGATAAATTTTCCTGGATACTCTTACTATTAATTTCCCTGATAGCTTCATGTGATGGAAAAAAAAGCGTGTGGAGCAATGAGGAAATTTCCGCGATGTATCAAGATTTTAAGGAGGTAGAAAATGGGAATATGAACGATTCTCTTTTTGAAGCACTTAAAGAAATTGATTCCTCTATAATAAACAATCCGAACATTTCAGATTCTGTAAAGGCATATAGCGGCTATCTAAAAGGAAGGTACTTCAGGGATAAAGGCGACAATAATAAGGCCGCTACCTTTTTCCTTGAGGCAACGAACTTAGTCCAAGACTCCATGAAACCAGGGGAAGGGGACTATTTTTACTGGGCGTATGAAACCTTCTATGAGCTCGAACGATATGGGGATTGTAAAGTAATCTATGAAAGACTAAAATCCTTAGCGGAAGCCGAAAAGAACTATAGAGCCATGGTTTGGGCCTATACCTTTGAATCGAGGATCTACCAAAGGCAGGGAGATTATGAAAAGGTGCTGGAAGTTGAAAAAAAAAGAAAACTGATTTCTAAAAAGTACGACACGGCCAGTCTAAATAGTGCATTTTTAGGTGAGATAAGAATACGGTATCATTATTTGAATGACAAGGAAGGGGCTTATAAGATCCTCGACAGTTTGGTTTCCCAAAGCCATAGAATAACCAATCACTACAATAGACAGATTTTCAATAGTTATGGAGCTTACCTTTATTACGACGGAGACTATAAAAAGGCCATAACATATTACAAAAGAGCATTAGAGTTTGAGAAAAAAAATTCTGATTATTATACTAGGCCCAAGGACCTTGCCATGAAATACAGCAATATTGCAGAGGCCTATATAGAACTCGGTGATTTTGAAATGGCCCAAGCTTACTTGGACACAGTACGTGATTTTGGCCTATCCACATTGGGACGGGAAATTCAACGTCATTACCTGCAATACCAAATGCGACTAAACTTTAAATCCAATTCAGATATAAATCAGATTCTTGAAGATCTCGATACGTTAAATGCATATCAAAATACGGTATACGAGGACAAATATAACCGGGATTTGGAAGCCTTAAAAGTAGCCAATGAGAGGGAGAGAAACCTACAAGCTGAAAAATACTCGGCCGAATTCAAAAATTTTAGGCTCCAAATAATAATGTATTCAGCCATTGGCATTTTGCTGTTTCTCATTCTAATTATGTATCTATTTAACCGTCAGAAGCATTTCAAGTTAGAGCGGGAAAACCTCAATACCCGGCAACGCTTGTTAAGGGCACAAATGAACCCTCATTTTACCTTCAATACTTTATATGCCATTAAGGACCTTATACAAAAGGACCAAGACAAAGCATTGCAGTATATGTTGAAATTTTCGAAATTGTTACGGCGAATATTGGAGAACACAACCCATAATTATGTCCTTCTTGAAAAGGAATTGGAATCCTTGCGAGCGTATCTGGATCTCCAACAATTGGGATCCTCGATAAAGTTTGCATATGATATTAGATTGAACGGAATTGAAGAAGATATCATGTTTATACCTCCAATGATATTACAACCTTTGGTTGAAAATAGTATACAGCACGGTTTTTCTGGAATCAATTATCAAGGAAGAGCAACCATAACATTGTCCATGGAAGAGGAGTTTATTGCATGCGAAGTAGAGGACGATGGGCGTGGGATAGATGTAACCTCGCATACAAATCGCAAGTTGACTTCCACTCATTTAATTTCCGAATTTTTACACAAATCCACTAAAACCAAAATCAAAGTTTTAAACAAAAGTGACTTTTCGGAAGATGAAACTGGCGTTATTGTGAGATTCTTAATCCCTTATAAACTAACTGGAAATGATTAAAGCTTTAGTTATAGACGATAAGGACTTTGTTCGCAATGATGTTCGCGAAAAACTAGAACAGTTTTATCCCGCAGAAATAAGTCTTATTGGCGAAGCCGAAAATGTTGCGCAAGGCATTGATCTTATTGAGGAACTTGAACCTGATTTACTGTTTTTAGACATACAACTACCCGATGGAACAGGTTTCGATTTAATCGATAAATGCCACTCCAGAAATTTCGATGTTATTTTCGTAACAGGATTCGATTCCCACGCTGTTAAGGCTTTTAAGGTTGGGGCATTGGATTATCTCCTGAAGCCAATTGATGAAGAAGAATTTAAGAACGCAGTATCTAAGGCAATTAGCAGCAACACCAAGGAAGAACACTTTAAAAAATTGATCCAGGTATCAATGGATTATTTCAATAAAGTGGAAAAAAAACGCATCGTTCTGAAAACTTCCAATACGGTATACGTGGTCGAAGAGGATGACATCATATATTGCAAGTCGGATGGAAGCTACACAACCTTTTATGTACAAGAATCTGAAAAGATCATAATTTCCAAACCCATTAAGGCCATGGAAGAGCTTCTTTCTGAAGGTACGTTTATCCGCTGCCATCATTCCTACATCGTAAACAAAAATTATGTTTCCAGATATAACAAAAAAGGCACACTTTCATTGAAACAGAAAATTGAAGTTCCAGTTTCCGCCAGAAGGAAAGACCTTACCCTAAAACTGATCTTTAAATAAATCCTGAATGTTCCTAGCTCGCAAGAGGCACTGAAGTAAAAACCGTCATGAGTTAACCCACAACGCTAAGGCTCAAAAAAGGATTACCTATATCGCTTCAAGACCACTCCCCATCAAATCTCTCTACAAAATCGCTAAACCCGGCGCTATAGGACCTACTTACCTTACGTATTTCTCCATTGGTTAGGGTCAGTTCATATTCAGTGTTGCCGATAGAAACGACTTCTTTAATATATTGGGTGTTTACTATGGTAGATCGATGCACTCGCATAAATCGATCCTTGGGAAGTTTTAATTCCATTCGTTTCAAACTTTCCCTGATTAGGTAGGTTTCTGAAACCGTGTGAATCTTAATGTAGTAATCGAAAGCCTCGATCCATTCGATGTCCTTTAGATAAACAAAAACTATCTTTTTGTTCGAGGTCTTAATCACAATCCGCTCATCGAAACTGTTGGGAGTGCTTACGATATTGTGCAGGGTTTCCGCGCCCATTGTATGGTTTCTTATTTCCTTCAACAGTTTTTCCAGTTTCAGCGCATTCTCTTCCAGGGAATTGTTGGCAATGTTCTTTTTAGCAATTTCCAAAGCCTTGTGAAATCGTTCATCGGTGAAAGGTTTCAACAAATAATCCAAGGCATGGTACTCAAAAGCCTTCAATGCATATTGGTCGTAAGCAGTGACAAAAATGATTACGGGTCTTTTAGAATCGGGGATCGAGTTCAACACCTCAAAACCATCAATGCCTGGCATTTGGATGTCTAAAAAGACAAGCTGCACTTCATTATTGCTTAGAAACTCGATGGCTTGCAGTCCATCCTTGCACACCTCTGCAATTTCTATCATAGGATCATCCTGCAACAGACTAACAAGACCCTCCCTAGCCTTCTTTTCATCGTCGACAATTATGGTTTTAATCCTATGCATATATGGGAAAGTATAAAGAAACGGTTACGCCGTCATTTTCATTCTTTAGTTCCAATTTCGCAGTACCCTTATAAAGCTGTTTTAGTCTTTTTACAGTGTTCGTAAGGCCGATACCGCTATTGCTTTCAAGCGAGAATCCATCTTCAAGCAACGGACCGCTATTGAAAATGCTAACGACCAAAAATGAGTCTTTCCTAAAAGCCTTAACTACCAATTTGGAATGACCCAAAAAGTGTGAAATACCATGCTTAAAAGCATTTTCAACGATGGGCTGTAGTATCAGACTCGGCACCTTCTGGGTTTCCATTTCTTCGTCTATGTCGAAGGTGATACTTAGGTTATCTTCAAACCTAAGTTCTTCTATGTACAAGTACTTTTTCAAGAATTCCAATTCATCCTTGAGCGATATGAGTTGCCCCACCTCTCCCAATAGAGAAGTTCTTAGAAGATCGCTCAAACCAGAGATCATATCCACTGCCATGTCGTATTTCTTTGTCCGAATTAACATGGCAATCGTATTATGTGCATTGAATAGAAAATGGGGTTGCAACTGCATTTTTAAGGCTTGCAACTTAGATTGCGCTAACTGGGATTCCAACTGAGCCGCCTCTAAGGACTTTTCCCTATATTTTTTACTTAGCTCGATAATGTACATGATGATGAGTACCACCCAAGCGATGATTACGGCCTCGACATAATGAAACGTTATGATGCCTTTGAAGAAGTCCATAAAAGGACGCCTACCCTCGGGTTCAGTGAAGTACGTAATTACATAAAAAATAGACCAAGAAAGTATTGTCTTAACAATTCCAAAGCCAAGTCCAATAAAAACCAAATACACTATTCTTCGCCCTGTACGGAATCTAGCAGAAAACTTGAAAAGTGAGTAGACGGGAAAGGTTAATAGGATCCATAAAGGGAACCCTAGAAAGTAATAGTAATAAAGATATCCCAGGTCGGTGTAAGAGAAAACGGATTTCTTAAACACATCGATGATAAGGAACAAGAACCAAAAAAGTACGATGACGCCCCCTTTGGAGTACAGTAGTTTCTTTATCGTTTCAGTGGCGTTCACGAAAATAGGATCGGAGATAGTTTAAGTAAAGATAAAAGAAGGTTCCCCTTTTTCGGAAAAAGGTTGGCAAATTAAATACTACTCTATTTCCTTGGTCATTTCGTCTACCGATTGCTGCAACATGTTTGCGTAAAAAGGAAATTGTTCCGCTCCTATTTCTATGGCCTTTTTGTAAAGCTCAATAGCCTGTCGTGTTTCCTTCTTGCTTCTATTGGGAAGTCGTCTGTACCAAATCCCCATATTGGCATAGCTCACCATATCCTCGGGGTATTTGTCTTGGGCCTTCTTAAGTATTTCGTAGGCTTCTTGCATGGTCTTCTTATCCCGTTTGTCCTTCATAACAACATCGTAAGCGTAATTTCCCAACTGTATGGAAGTCCCAACGTCAAGCGCATCTGCTACTGCTTTTTGCTGTTTTGCGGGATCCCCCTGCAAGGTGTAGAGTTCGGATAAGGTCATGAGGTTATTGAAATTCCTATTGTTGGCTATGGACGTTCTTAGCCAATTAAGCGCGTCTTCATAATGGTCGGATAGTTTATGTGCTACGATATAGGCACCCGCCTGGTGTCGGCCACTCCATCCGGCTCCAGCCGTAGACCTCATATCCCTGTTAATTCCTTCAAGGACCAGCTTATGTGTGTCTATATTCACTGCAAAAGCAATCCGGATTTGTCCCCATTGCATATATATTTCTGCTTCGGTTAACGTGATCTTATCGAAACCATAGGTAAGAAACTCTGTTTCCGAATTCGTTGTTTGCGGAGTGATTTTAATTCTTAACGCATCTTCATCTTCCCGATAGGCAAAGCTGCCCCAATCGGTAGCTGTGCTACTAAAAATTATCGTCCAATTATCCTCGTCCGGAATCATATGCAATCCATAGGTGCCTTTGGCAAGGAAGCTCCCGTTGATTGTAACATCGGTTGAAAAAGAAATGATCGTATTTTCATTGGCTCCAGCTCTCCATACGCGTCCATTTTGAATGATCTCTTCTGGAAACTGCCTTCCTTTTAGTGACGGCCGTGAATATATTATGTTCACATCTGTAATTCCAACCCGTTGAGAAACGGTAGCCATAGGACTCTTTCGAGGCAGGTCTACTGGAGTAGGTAAGGGAGCACCAATTTGAGCATCAATATTGCTACATGCCAAGAAAGCGAAAAGACCAACAATTATGAGTGTTTTACAAGGTAATTTCATGAGAGGGATGGTTTAATTTATACACTTAATCAACCCAACAAACTAAACCCGAATAAGAGGGGTCATCGAACCTTATAACCATCTAAACACGTTAACTGAACATGCGTTCACATCAATGACCCCCGCTATGGTTTCAATTTGCTTGAGATGAAATAAAAATAAGGCAAGGGAACACGCGAATTTTTAAAATTCAGCAGGGCGAAACGTTTCTGCAGTGAAATGCATTAGTATACCTTGTAGAAGCAGCTGGAAAGCAAAGAAACCCCTTTTGCCTAGACTAAAATCTAGTCTATAGATCCTATTCTAGAAGGCTCATCGGTAATCCTTAAAACAAGCTTCCGATTCGTTATATTATCCCGCATATCCGTAATTACAATTTCCCATTCATAATTATCGATACTACCGCTAGGTGGCCTTCCTATTGCCTTGAAATCTGTATAGGTAATAATATTGCTTCGGTAGACTTCGCCTGAATCATCGGGTAATAGAGGTATCCATTTCCTCTGCTGCTTATAAGGATCTCCAGAATTAGCAATACTTAAGAATCCGGCTGCCGTGGTTTCTCCTCCCAGAGAAATTACCCCTGCGGAATAAATCCAAGACATTTCCTTGAGCCCACCCTGATCTGTAAAAGTGAAAATAACGCGATACGATGCTTCCCTTCTTAAGTAAAGGGCCTTATTATCGAAATCAAAATCCTCAGTGATCTCTTCATTTAGTCCATCTCCAATTATTTTCAGGATGAATTCTGGGGGACGGGTATCCCTTGGTGGCAGCGTAGTTTTACAACTCACTAGGATCATTCCAAGTAATATACTTGCATGCAATAGCTTTTTCATTGTTGAAGAATTTATTTGATACGCCGCACAATGTACACGTAGCAATTGAATACCTCTACAGTTGAAAAACGGTTTTTTCAATGAGTTTTTCCCTTATTATTACGACCTTGAATGTATTCGTAGTGGAGTAGAAAGATCATCTAGCGAGGCAGTTAATTCACCCAAATCCAAGGATGTGCAATTAAATTTCAATTTTTTTTTTGTGCTCTTTCTATTTGTTGAAAGCACTCCCGAAACGAATACTAAAAAGTGGATTTCAGATTTGGAAGAAATTACAATAAGCACATGAAAGCTAATTCGTTAGCTCATTCAAAAAAGTGTATTTTATCGATTAAATACAACACATTATCGGATTAAATTCTTCAAAAAATAGTTTTGAAAGAATTTTCCCTAGTGTTTTTGTAGGTTGTATCGTATCCAACTTATTTATAAATTCGGTCAAATTTTTACCAAATCAACTACTACCATGAAAAAATTATTACCCCTTTTTTGGGTCGGAGCCGTCTTTCTGTTTTCCGGTCTTACCTCTTGCGGATCCAATCCTAATGAAGATCGGCAAAACATCGTTAAAACGAATTTAGAATCCTCCTTACTTAAAAAACTCCACGCGCCGGATAGTTATCAATTTGGAGCGCTCGAGCTTGTCGATTCGGTGCTTTACAAAGACAATGTAACGTACCATAAGAATTTCTATTCACTCAACTTAAACGGTGCAAAGGAAGGCTTGGAAAGACAACAAAAATACAAGGAAGAAAAATCGTCCATGTATGTTGAGGAAAAAGTAAATTCTCTCAATGCCGAAGTAAAGAAATACGAAACTATCTTAACGGAAATCGATAAACTAACCGAACAACTAGGCGAAAAAACCAATGATGTTGCTTCCTATACATATCGATTTACCTTTAAAAGTGAGAATACCCAAGGTGTTTTAAGCGAGTACAAATACTTGGTACAAACCAAACCTGGACCGGATTATAAAATTATTGAGTTGGTTCAAAATGAAAGTCAAGCGTTATTGCATCCCAATGATTTTCCAGGTTTTACTGAAATGATCAAAAATTATAACTAAATACGGTTATACATAATTACATCGATAGCAAAAATATGCCCTGCCATAACGGCGGGGTATTTTTTCTTAAACGCCCTCCAAATGAAATCGGATGGTCATGTTATACGTAAAAATTAGACAACGCAACTTGCGGCCGTACCTGAATTCGCACATCGATGAAGAACATGAGAATGGTAAAGAAGATAGCAAGAATAAGAAGCTTTATGGCAAATTTCTTAATTCCAGAAAGGTTTTTGAAGTTTCTCAATATGCCCCCCTTCCTTTTTCTGGTATGCAAGGGCCTATTATCTTCCAAGAGTTGATACCCCAACTTAGGAATGGTTTTAATAAGCACGGGGTGTTTAGGGTCATCCCTAAAAACCTGTCTCAATTTGGAGATGGCTTGAGACAATCCCGAATCATTTCCCAACGGATCGCCCCAAACAGTTTCAAGGAGATACGATCGCGAAACTGTGCTTCCCCTATGATCATATAACACTAATAAAACCTCCTTTTCCTTTGGGGTTAGCTTCGTGATGGTACCGTTCGAATGGATTTCATTTGAATCTACAACTACTTTCCTCCCCATAAGTTCAAAATGATGTAACACGCTCATTATTCAATCGTATTGGTAATATTCCTTCTAATTTACTAAGGCAACTACTAATGACCATACGTTTTTAATGAAATGACTACGTCTGTTAACACTCGTTAACACAAAAGCGGAAAAACAAAGGCTTTTTCACTATGTATCATTTATAATTTTGAAAGAAATCCAGGCCCAATAAAATTCCCTCAAAGGCAGTTTCACTGTGATTTTCATTTTCCAAAGCATGAAATCTAATATGTTCCTTGTCTGCTCCTCTATCAATCCACTGGTT
Organism: Aureisphaera galaxeae; assembly: GCF_028561275.1. Classification (GTDB taxonomy): domain Bacteria; phylum Bacteroidota; class Bacteroidia; order Flavobacteriales; family Flavobacteriaceae; genus Aureisphaera; species Aureisphaera galaxeae. Next base: position 94,385 of record NZ_JAQQTF010000002.1, on the reverse strand, counting down.
CCACGTATTATACGATGTGCTAAATGGAACCACTTCATCTTTTCTTGAGTGAATAACCAACAATGGGGATTTGGGAGTGAAATCGAAATTGCTATTACGCTCCAAGCTCTGTTTCAACAAAAGCTCCCCATCTCCGAGATAATCCTCAAGAAAGTCCTTGTTCATGAGATGGCTAATGGTGTCCGATTGATTTCTTGCCATTTTGCTTAATGTTACCGTCCCAGCCAATTGCTTTTCTATAAAATCGAGGGAAGCACCTTGAAAAAATTCATTGGGTTTGCGGTGCCATTGGTAATGATTCAATGAAGCAAAAAGATAGGAAACGTATGCCGTTGCCGGAAAAACGTCCTTTTCGAGAATATGGTTTACATTTTCCTTGAGCTTAAAGGGTGCTGCTATGGACGTAGCTGCCTTCACCTCGAGATTTGTCGCATTCTCCTCTTCCATATTCTTTAGCACGGAAATCGCTGCATGTCCGCCTTGGGAATATCCAAGTATGTAAAGATCGTTTCGATATGCAATCCCGCAATTGTCCAAATAATTCAGTCCATGGGGCAATATATCGAGTATAGTTTGGGTAGTAATCTCCTGATCGAAATAGGCAGGAACCTCATCACGGGTCGAACCATATCCCAAATAGTCTGGAATGAAGGTGATATAACCTTCCATAGCGGGAATTGCCTCGAGCTGCACCGCAGAATCCCATCTCGACGGAGCATCCTCCTTGTTAAATAAAGTTCCATGGCAGTATAATAAAATGGGAAGGGGGGCTTCCTTTTCGTGGGGAATCAACACGATTCCACTGAGCATTTTTTCCGTTCCATTCACCGAGGAAGGGTACTCTATTCTAAAAGCGGTAATCGATTTTTTTACGTAGGGTTTATACTGTCGGTAAGGTTTGTATAATGTGGTTAACAACCGAAGTTTCCATTTCTGTCCCGCAAATAATTCTTCCTGAGCACATTCTTCAGGGAGTCTTAATTTGGTTCCGCAGGAAGTAAATACCACTATTAATAAGACACTGGAAAACAGAAAAATGATTAGTATTCGTTTCATCAGGCTTAATTTTCGAAATCGTGTAATGAGAGTCATCAATGGGTTTTTGATTTCGAAAGTACCCTATGTTGAAGGACGATGTCAACCTATCCAATGGGATGGGACAACAAATTTTACCGCAGAAGGATTAGTATTAACGTTGAGTATTCTTTTCGGCAAGATATTCTGAAGGGGTTTTGCCTACGAACTTTTTGAACAGTCTTTGAAAAGAGGATTTCGATGAAAACCCACTTTCAAAAGCAATGGAAAGAATGGTATAATTGCCATAGGAAGGATCTACAAGTTTGCGCTTTGCTTCCTCCAAACGAAGTTCATTTATATATTCAGAAAAACTTGTTTTAAGGTGATTATTGAGCAGTTGCGATAGTGTATGTGGAGAGACATTGATGCGCGCTGCCAATTTGGCCCTATTCAAGTCCGGATCCAAATACAGCTGCTCTTTTAATAGCGCATTTTGCAAAGACGCTGTGAGTCGCGTAATTTCTTCGGGCTTAAGGGAAGAATGGCTGTATTTACTTTCCTTTTCCAATGAAAAATCTGCAGAATCGAACCCTTCACTTTCCCTGTTACCCGTGCCTACCCTATATATCATCAATTTCACACTCACGACATATATCATGCCTCCCAAGGTAATATAGGCAATGGCCCACATGGTAGAAGATACGGTATTGCTTACCAATTCGAATGGCCTTGCAACGAACGAAAACACCCAACCACATGCATAAATTATTGATAGCCAAAACACCCAAGCGTCCAAGGAGCTGAGATGAGATTTCCTATTCCTTATCACAACCAAAAGTGATAACAGAGCGTATATCGTACCATGCAGGGTTAATGCATAATTAAGGCCAAGAAAGAATACAGGAGGTAGCAGTTCTTCGCCAAGATTATTGGGGCCCAATACTAGGGTTCCCGTTTTTATCAATAAGAAAGGAATTATATGTAAAATAAATACAGGCCTATGTGGAATTATTCCCGTTTTGGCGGCTCGAATGAAAAAATAAAAAAGGGGGCCAAACAGAAAAAGATTCCCATTGTTCAACCAAAATAGCCAGGCATGTTTTGAAATTACTATTCCATTCTGGTTAATGCACTCCAAACCCATTAACAAAACCAAAACCCCCAATAGAGTAAACATAGGTGTATTGAATTTGGGATGAAAAATTAGCAACACTCCAACGATACAACCTTGAATAAAAGCGGTAATAGATAATACGTTGAGAAGGGTATCCATCATGGTATAACTAAGATACATCATTTTGCAGTAACAGGTTTTGCCCTATTCGATCACCTTTTTCTGAAAATTTGACTAAAGCGAATTCTCTACGATTGAGAAAGTGATTTCAGTCTAACTAGCTTCCACTTGTTGAAACGACCGGTTAACACTCGTTAACACAAAAGAAGAAAAACAGAAGATTTTTCGAAGGGTATTATTACGTTTATGGCCTAATTTTGATTTCAATATAACGCACAGCTCAAATTACATTGATATGAAATCCAAGTCATTCACATTTCGGTTACATCTTCTAATAAGCGCTTTCCTATTGTTTTCGTATACCTGCTTAGGGCAGGAAGTGAAAAATGACTCCGAATACCACCCCAATGTTGTCGGACTCGCAAAAAATGGAATATTCCAAGGACATGATGTCCTGAAAAATCACCTTTCGAGCTTTCAAAACAAGCACGGTAATTCTCATGATTTTAAAACACTTCATAAGATTGCGGTACATGACAAAATGCACTACGAAATCGGATCCTTTCAAACGGAAAATGGAGACAAATTCGCCCAAGTGATCATTTGGGTAGGAAACAGTGATGCGGAGCAAAAAATCCTCGAAGCAGTTTACGCCGTATCACCCAACAAAGACACAGAAGTATTGGATAAGATTACCAAGGCTCGTAACAAATGGGTGAAATTGTGTAATAAACACGATGCCGAGAAATTGGTTTCAGAACTGTATACAGACGACGCCATTTATTACAACAGAGGAAGAATCCTGAGGGGCCATGGCCCACTTTCTACGGAATACAGTTATATGAATAGTTCTTCTTACAGCCTTCAACTGAACCCAAAACATGTGGAAGTGGTAAACGAAAACATCGTATTTGAGGTAGGAAGATGCAGTGGCTCTTATCCGCTTCCTTACTTATTGATATGGAAAAAGCAAGCCGATGGTAGCTGGAAAATTTATATGGATTCGAATTATTAGTTCATAATTGTATCGGAGCGACGCACTAGAATTCAATTCCGGTCTCCAAAATAAGACGGAAAACGGCAAGAAGTGCGATTAAAAATACCAAGGGCTTCCATTGCAATGAGGAATTTAAACGATTCGGAAAATAGGTTGCCTTTTTCGGAAGTCCAGAAGCAGCCCAAATCCACGGAACCACAGTTAGTAAAATCAAAAAGGGAAAAACAGCCTGACCCCAAGGCGGTACCCTGAACAACAACACTATAAGGGAGCCTACCAAAGCACCTCCAAACACCATAAATCTGAAAAATCGTAATCGCTGTCCCATGCTTACACGCTCCTCTTCCCTTACATAACCCAAGAAGAAACGGGAAAGCCAAAGGCATACACCAATCATTATTATGATGGAAACTATGGAAAAAACCATAAGCCAGGAGCCAGATATTTTCAAATAACCAAAAGCTTGACCCACATCAGATTCAGGGGCAAAGTAGGCCACGGTAACTTGATATAACGACTGAACCAATGCATGGAATAGAAGCCATACATGCAATAGCCTCCACACAGCATTCTTTATGCGAAAGAAGAATAGTAATCCTAAGAAGAGCAGTCCCATAACAAAAATGCCAAAGGCTCCTGTACCCTGCATCAATGTCTCCATTTCATGGGTTCCATCCCAACCATGATTGTTATGATACAAATAGGCCGTGAGGCCTAAATATTTCTTCCCTAACACCAAAAAAAGCTCCTGAAAGAAGAATATCAAGTTGTAAGCAATGGCATATAATACAGCTGAATTTATCAGCACCCAAAAAAGGTTCCCAGCCTTGCTTTTACCTTCTTTACGGGATCGCACCACATTATTAATGCCCCAGATAATTGGGCCCAAAACCAGTATTCCGAAAAATAAATGTACTACGATCACTACTCCTACATTTTTCTTCCAGAGAAACGTCTTTTCTTCCCCTGTATCTCGAACTCAATGGTAAAGGCAGCATCCTTGTTTATTTTTGAAAAAGCCTTTTTAAAATCTTCTAAGGAAGCGTATTCCTGTTCATTCAATGCAATTAGATAGGACGGCGGTCTAAACATCACATCGCGAAAGGCTCTAGGCACCAAGGGATTGGCCTTACCACCTATTCGGATGCGGTCGCCATCTTGCATGAGCATCAATCCAAGCCCCTCCAAAGGACCTCCAGCCCTTCTAATTTGTGGATTCCCACCGCCACGTCGTACCATTCGGTTCCCAGAAGAGCGCATCTCGTCTTTTTTCTTCAGGTATTCTTGCGTAAGTGCTTGGGTACTTTTAGGTCCTCCCATCACTTTTTCGATCCAATCTATATAGGCCGATACCCTAGTATAGTGTTCTACGGCCCCATAGGTCCCTGGACCATTTTTGCCAGGCATCCCAGCGGAACTGATTCCCGCTATCAATGGCTTATTATCTATTTCAATAAACGCGGGACCTCCACTATCGCCCCGGCCTGCAGTGCCTTCTAAGTGGGTGCCCAAGGGAGGTGCATCAAAATCGAATACAATGCGATGGGTCTGCGTCTCATCAATAACATTGGTCGCAGCTCTTTTTATACCGTCCACTTTCCAATCGCCTCCTTCTCCAGTTTTAAAGTCACCATGACCTACAATGATGATGGGTTTCCCTTGCTCATCTTGACTTTTGTACAAAGAAGCTGGTTCAATATCGACAACGGATTCCTTCAGCAGTAACAATCCAATATCATTCCCTTGCATGGGAGCGAAATCGGGGTGGACAAATACCTTATCCACTTCATAAGCCTGGCCATCATGCGTAAAGTACACTTTAAGGTTTGCCCCCTCTCGGCGAAACATCCCTTCGGCCACATGTCCAGCGGTGAGGATCCATTGTGGGGCAATGAGTGTTCCATCCCCTCCTCGTTCACCAACCTTGCAAACTTGAGGAAATTGTTTCCCCAACTCAATATATTCCGAATCACTTTTATCATGACGTATCACAATGGGAGGAACGTTCGACTCTTTACTTTCCGAAGCATCAACTCCCATATTAGGAAGACTTCCCATCAAGCCCAGAAATAAAGTAAGTACCCAAATTTTCATAATCTCATTTTTAAGGAGTTACACCCTAATATAGATTCAATTGGATTGATTTCTCATATCGATGGGGCGAATTAACATAAGATTGATATGAACGCAAGGGTTATTGATATAAAATCCCGCAGGGATTCCGAAGAAATTGGAAATATCGGAACTGGGTATAGCGATCTATTTCTTATTTTGTAACCACAAGTTCCTTAATGCAATGAATTGGACCTGGTTACAAACCCCCTATCCTTTTGAGAGCAGTTTTCTTGAAAAAAGAAACACCATCCTCACCATTTCCGTATTTGCTAGTCTGGTGGTCATCCTATTGCAACCCTTTGGGTTTGTTCCCCTAACTCACATGCATCACTTCTTGGCCATACAGGGAATCGCTATGGTATCCTTATCCATAAATTACTTTGGCTTTCCCTATTTTTTTCCATCCTTTTTCAAGGAAAGCAATTGGTCCGTATCAAAAGCCTTTTTATTCTTAACTTATAATTTTCTTCTTATCGGCCTGTGGAACCACATTTACAATGCCCTATTTATAAACAACGATTTTGAATCCCTCGTTTCGGGTGAGGAACTCACAAGTTGGCTCATTAAAATCCTTGCCATTGGGTGTGTCGCAGCAGGTTTCCTCATTTTGTTCCGATTCAATCTTTTGGCTCGAAAACACCTTCAAATCTCACAAGAACTCAATGAGCGATTTCAGAAGGAATTAAAGCTTCAGAAACCAACTACCAATGCCATTATTACGCTTACACTTGAGAAGAAACCAATGTCCCTTAACGAAAGTGATATACTCTATATAAGCGCAGAGGGGAATTACGTGGCCCTACATACCAAAGAAGGGGACCTAGTGACTAAAAATTTATATAGAAATACCCTTTCCCAAGTAGCTACTCAATTAAAAGCCTCCCCACAATTTTTAAGATGCCACAGGTCCTTTCTGGTAAACCTGAATGCTATAGAAACCACACAAGGAAACTCACAGGGACTATTTGTGAAGTTGCACAACGGTACCATAAAAGTTCCCGTAGCCCGCTCTAAAATCAAACTTTTAAGGGCTTTTTTGGAAGAAACCCTGTAAAAAGGTATTCCATTGATCACATATCTGTGCCATTCATCACAAGATCTTAGTTTCGAGCGCGATGGCATCTATATTTGGACAAACTAAAATTTGACTCCATGCAAAAATTCATAAAAAAAATTGGTGCCGTCGGAATCCTTTTGTTTCAATTGGTTCCAATAACTATTATCGTATTCTCCATCTATAGTTTTGAAAAGTCTTCTGGATCTCCCGGTTGGATTTATCAACCTGGAACCGATTGCAAATTATATACACACGATCATGCAACAGCCCGAAGTTTTCATTGGGACGGTGCGTGCGAAAATGGTTATGTGCAGGGAGAAGGGACATTGACCGTTCTTTGGAATAATACAGCATATTACACCTACAAAGGATCGGTTGAAAATGGTAAGTTTAGCGGATTTGGCAAGTGGATCATGGCCTCTGATGGCGACACCTATGAAGGTGAATTTAAAAATGGATTGCCCCACGGAAATGGAAGTTACTATAATGACGATGGGGATCATTATGTGGGGGAGTATAAAGAAGGGATGCGATCCGGAATGGGAACCTATTGGTACGAACCCAATAGTCCCATCTTTAAATATGAAGGGGAATGGAAAGAGAATAAAAAAGAAGGATTTGGAGCGCTTTACTACAGGGATGGTACCATAGAAAAAGGGATTTTCGCAGATGATGTGCTAAAGAATATGGCCTCTTCCCAAACAGAAAATGAACCCTTAAAGAAAAAGAACATTCTCATTACCAACGACGATGGTATCGAAGACATGGATCGCCTTATCTGTCTGGCAGAAGCCCTTAGTCCTCATGCAAACAAAATTGTGATTTCCGTCAGTTCCGAAAACCGCAGTGGCACTTCCAATATGATGGCAACATTTAAAAAAGGGCAAGTACAAGTCAAACAGCTATCGCATGACGTTTCGGACAACATAGAAATATATGAAGTAGATGGCTATCCCGCCGATTGTGTGCTGTTCGGTGCCTTGGGTGTTTTTTATGGAAAGGGAGAATCTATCGACTTGGTCATTTCCGGGATCAATGGTGGTGCCAATGAAGGTGCCGCTTGGTTCGGTTCTGGAACTGTCGGTGCCGCTAGGACCGCTGCTCTTATGAAAATCCCCACCCTCGCTGTTTCTGGAATCGATGAGGATGGACCCAATGCAGAAAACAGGGACAAAATATGTTCGTGGGTAGCTCAATTGGCTACCTCATCCTTGGTGAGCGAAATGAACACTTTCGAATATCTGACTATTAGCATTCCGGATGACTTGGAAAGTATCAAGGGTGTTAAAGTAGTGGAACGCGCCATTACTTTTGACCGTCCTCCTTTCCTTTTGGAGGCAGAGGCAGATGTATCTGAAAAAGGTGCGTTGCAAACGTGGCGATTAAGACCCAATGATCCCACTAAGGCTTATGATATGCCTGCAGACAATGATGTCTTTTACTACTACCAAGACTATATTGTCATTGTTCCTATGAGCATAAACGAAAATAATCCCCAACGATTAACACACTTTAAACAGCTGGAATCTAAGAATTCTCCTTTTTAATCTGGCTTATGGACTTGGGCCCAAAGAAGTAACAATTGTTCGGTTCGTTTGTCGGAATAGAAGCATTGCTTCTATGGACAACTCTAACGCCTTATGTACCGACTGAAGGAAAGCGCTTTACTACGGAAAGCGGCGAACTAAATCCCATTGATACGGCTTGGCATTTCTTGCAGATTTCTCGAATGGTTCTTCTCATGGCTCTGTAATAGGAAGCCTAAATTTTAGTATTTTCAGGTTCTTAGGTAGGTGTTAAAGAATGTCGTACCAACGGAATGTAGCTTGAATGCCTGTTTTGCTGTGATCGCCTTTTTGTTTGTGTTTTATTGAACATCAATTTGATTAACATGAACATCTTTGATTAACAATGGATCTTTTGGTCAAAGCCTTTCAAGTTTATTCAAGTTGATACAAAACACTCTTTTCAAACAATGCCCTAAAGTGAGAAAACACATGAAAGAAAAACCGAAAAATAGTTCAGACTCCTTATTCATTGACCAATTAAAAACTGATTTGGAAACTTCCCTTCAATGGGGAGAAAGTAAACATTGGAAGCACCAAGATTTTGTCTCCTTAAGCGAACGGATTTTCGAAAAAACCAAGGTTCAACTAAGCACCAGTACCTTGAAACGAGTTTTGGGGAATCTTTCCTATAGTAGTGTGCCAAGTTCACAAACCCTGAACGCCTTAGCGCAATTTCTCGATCATGAAAATTGGTTGGCCTATAAAGCAAAAAATTCCCATCATAGTGACAAAGTCGTCGAAGATCCCATCCCTTCAAGCTCGAAAAAAACGAAAAAGACGTCTCGCGCAAAAATTGCAGTTGTTGTGGCCCTTGCACTGGCATTGACTGCCTATATCTTGCTCCCTCGAAGCTCAGATACCAGTATTTCTGAAGATATCCTGAATTCGATACGCTTTTCGAGTCAACCCGTCGCTCAAGGATTTCCCAACACCGTAGTTTTCGAATATGACGTTTCACAAGTCCCAACAGACAATATCAAAATTCAGCAAAGTTGGGACACCAGAAAGCAGTTCAAGATCGCAAAAGATAAATCTGAAGCCACTACGGTTTATTACTATCCCGGTTACTGGCAGGCAAAGCTATTGGTCGATGGAGACATCGTAAAAGAGCATGACATCCACATGAAAACGCAAGGTTGGATGAGTATTATTGGCAATAGCCCTGTACCTAGATACCTCACGCAACAGGAATTGGACAGCAGCGATATTCTTTCCATCAATAAAGGGATATTGGATGAAATCACAGCTCAAACCAGTCCGCCAAATAAGCTGTACTATTATAATGTGATGGAATTTGACGATCTAAACGGAGACGATCTTACCTTCGAAGTTTCCTTTAAAAACACATTTGTTCGGGGTGATGGTATCTGTCAAAAAACGGGAATTACCTTATTATGCAAGGAAGGGGTGATACACATTCCCTTTTCTATCCCCGGTTGTATTGGTGATCTTAATATCTACTGCAGCGAAGTAACGCAAAGAGGGAGCGAAAACAATTTCTCGGCCTTTGGGGTGGACTACACAGACTGGAATAGGGTGAAGTGCACGGTTCGAAGCAATTCCTTAAAAATATACCTCAACGATGGTCTTATTCATGAGCTGAACTATGCAGAAGCCCTAGGAGCATTGGCAGGGCTCAACTTTTCATTTACAGGGGCAGGTATCATCGATGATGTCCTTATAAAAAATGGAAGGGGAGAAATTAAATATGAAGCGGATTTTAATAAATAAATGCTCACACTGATGAAAGAACTGCTTTCCAAACACCTATATCTTTCTGAAGATGGGTTTGCCGAATTCATTTCAAAAGCCAAACAGCATACGTATCGGAAACGCGAACATTTGCTCAACGCAAACGAACCAGTGAAGAAGTTGTTCTTTATTGAAAAGGGATTGGTTCGTGGATATAGAATCTTGGATGGAAATGATATTACACATCATTTCTATGTTGAAAATTGGTTTGCCACGGATTATGAAAGCTACTTGACTAATACCACGGGGGAATTATACCTTCAGGCTTTATGTGATACGAATGTATATGCATTCGAAAAAAGAACCTTGCTCTCTCTTTTTGAAGCACAGCCCAAGTTCGAGAAAATAAGGAGTATCATGGCAGAGCAAGCCTACCTACAGATGGTAGCACGATTAAAGGATTTACAAACGAACGACCTTAAAGAACGATACCATAACCTTATTCGCAAAAGCCCTGAACTTTTTAGTCAAGTGTCCCAAAAACACATCGCTTCCTATCTTGGGGTAGCTCCCCAAAGTTTAAGCCGCATCAGAAACTCCCTGAAAAACACCAAAAGTTAACAAATGTGAATGCAAAAGGGATAAATAAGCCCCAACTTTGATGCTTAATCGTTTGGTCATGCTGAAGTACATCACATTTTGTCTCACTCTTATAAGTTTTCTTAGTTGCCAAGAACCTGAAAAGGTATTTATTATCGAAGGACCCGTTCCCATGAAAAACACTACAGGTAGGGTTTGGGACCAAGGTTGGTTGCAGGTACCCGAAAACAGAACAAATAAAAGCTCTAATACCATAGAGCTTCCTTTTGTTTTTGCGAAAGTGCCAGATAGCATCGAGAAGGCAACCACTCCTGTACTCATTATGTCCGGCGGCCCGGGCAGTTCTTCCCTGCACATGCCCAACGGGGTTACAAACAAAGCCTGGGGGGAAAATCGGGATGTTCTGGTGATGGATCAGCGGGGCACCAAATATGCCAAGCCATTTCTTACCTGTCCGGAAGTAGATTCACTTCGAATCCTCGGATTGCAAAAGGGTCTTTGGGGTAAGGCGTTGGATAGTTTGTATCTAAAAGGCGTTGCGTCTTGCCACGAAAAATGGACCACCCAAAACACGGATTTAAATGGGTACAATACCCTAGAAAGTGTGGCCGATATTGAAAGTCTTCGGAAGGCCCTGAACATTGATAAACTCATTCTTTACGGAATGTCATACAGTTGTAATCTTATGACTGCCTATGCCCAAACCTATCCCGAAAATACAAAAGCACTCATTTTAGATTCCCCTTTACCACATCATGTTAATTATGATGAAGATGCTTTTGAAAATATAGATACTACATTGAAAAACGTTGTATCCCATTACACCGGATCACTAGAATTATATAACCAATGGACAGATCATATCTCTTTCCTAAAAGACTCCATTTTTAGCATTTCTATAGATTCGATTAGATATAGCTACACGCGAAATGAATTGATCGATAGGGTTCTCGACCAAATGAGTTCCCATGGTTCTCTTCCCAATACTCCTATAGTTATGCAAAACATTATCGATGGGAATCATGTGGGGATAGAAGGAATCATTAACTCTTATTTGGGTTACACCAGACAGGCCAAAGGAATGCGCTATTCGGTATGGATAAGTGAGGAATTGCCCGAAGAAAGTGAAATAGTGATTCGGCAAAAGAAAAAGGCCCTTCCGTGGTTGAGCGATTATTACCCCAACGATGTTTCCTTTGCAACCCAAGACGTTTGGCCCGTAGCGTCCATTTACGATCATTGGGATTGGCCCAATGAATCTTTCGAAGGACCCACTTATATCCTATCGGGAGAATTCGATCCTTGGACACCTCCATGGTACGGAGCGGAAATGCTGGAAAAAATCCCCAATGCCATTCTGAAGAAGTACCCGGAACATTCGCATCTACCCGGTTTTACGCAACAGGGATTTCAGGACATTGCCGAATTCCTTGCCAACATAGATTAATCTTTATGTAGATAGTATTTTCTCTGCTTTTTTCGCGTATTTACCATTGGGATAGTGCGTTAAGTATCTTTCTATCGCCGTTTTATCATTCTCTTGGTTATAAATGGCTTCACAAGCTTCCCAGATATTGTCATCCATCATACTGGTATCTGCTCCATGCTCCTTTGCCGTGACATAAAATGATATAGCCGTATGGAAGTCCTTCAAAAAATAATACGCTGCACCCACCTGACTTAAATACAATCCTTTTTTCGCTGGAAAATCCTCGGCCAATTTCTCGTATAGCTCAGCCGATTCTTCAAATTGCCCACTGGTCATCGCAACAGAAGCCTCACGCATGCGCCCATCTTCGTCATCCTTGGGGTTGGGGTTGTCCGAAATGTAGGTTTTGTTCTTTTCATTCATTTCTTCAAGCGTCATTTTCCGCTTTCCGAATAGAGAACTAAATAATCCCATAACAGTAACTTTTTCAATTAAAGGTTTCTCAATATAGAAGCCCATTACTGTGCTTCCCCATGTTTGTAACGAAATGAAATTGCAAAATAAGACAACCCCTTCAGAAAAATGTAGAAAATGAGCTGTGATTCAACTTGAAAACACTTGAAAATCTTTGACACACCGGACAGGTGACATAATCTTTACTTTCAATAAAATAGTAGTCGACAAGGCATTTTTGAGCTTTTGAAGCCTACTGCAATTATAAACATATCACTATGAAACGCAAACAAAAACTCATAGCCATCTTGACCCTTTTTCTTGCGATATCCACAGCATGGGCACAGAGAACTTCGCAAAAGAGCTTCATAAAAACGCCTTCGAAAACGGAAGTTCGGATGTTTCAATCTAAGGCAAATGGGATCAACTATAAATTGAGCTTCCACACTCCTCCAAACTACACATTGGATATGAACAAAACATATCCTGTCCTGTTTTTGTTAGATGGAGATGATTTATTTTCTAAAGTAAAAAGTGTTTCCACCGATGAAATGATTCTTATTGGGATAGGCTATGCAGATACTAGCAGTAAGGAAGTAGACCAAACCCGTGATTACACACCAACGTATGTTCCTTACGGTGGATTTTCGAAAGAAGCACAGAAACATTCAGGTAAAGCCAAGAAGTTCTTAGAATATATTGCTAAAGAACTCATTCCTTACGTAAAAGAAAACTTCAGAACCAATGACAATTTGAGTATCGCCGGACAGGCGTTTGGTGGACTATTTACTTCATGGGTTATGATTCGACATCCCGAGATTTTCGACAATTACATCATCGTTAACCCATCGCTTTGGTACAACAACCACTATATCGTACGGTTTTTGGATCATATCCACGTAATGGACCACATTCGCTATGACGATAATTCTGAAAACAAAAAGGTATATCTGTCGGTTACCAATAATGACTTGAACCCAGAAAGGAATCATGTAGGCGATTTGGAGGTTTTCGTTTCTAAATTGAAAGCAATTCCGCTGGATATTAAATGTGAAACACTTGAACACACAAAAGATGGTACCAATTTTTCTGAAACATTAGAAAAAGGCTTGTCGTTCATTTACAAAAAGTAGCTAAGAATAGCCAGCAGGGTCCCTCAAAACCCAAGTAAGGCCATTTTTCTTTCTGAAATTTCATCGTTATATTTGTTAGGATATAACGAAAATCATGGTCTCAATCCCAGAAGCCCTTCAGATTATTGAAGACAATGTGTTCCCAACGACTCAATCGGAAATGAAACGTGTTTCCGAAGCTTTAGGATATGTATTGTCCGAAGCGGTCGCATCACCCATTAACATGCCTCCCTTTCGACAGTCGGCCATGGATGGATACGCCCTTCATCTGCATGACTCAAATACCTATACACTTGTTGGAGAAGTGAAAGCGGGCGATGCACACCAACTCGATCTAAATTCGGGAGATGCAATTCGGATCTTTACCGGAGCTGCGGTGCCAGATACAGCCAATGCTGTCGTAATGCAAGAAAAAGTTTCGGCACGGGGAGAAACCATTCAAATTGAAGGAACGGTTGCCCTACATGCGAATATTCGACCCCAAGGGGAACAGGTAAAGGAAGGTAGTACTGCTCTGGAAAAAGGAACCTTACTCACCCCAGCAGGAATTGGTTTCCTAACCTCCTTGGGGATTACGGAGGTGAACGTTCATAAAAAACCTACCATTACCATCGTAACTACGGGGAACGAGCTCATAGCCCCAGGCCAGCCGTTGGAACATGGACAGATTTACGAAAGCAATGCCACCATGCTAGCATCTTCGCTTCAGGGTTTGGGATATGATAAAGTGACCATTCGCAAAGTCGAGGATGACTATGACAAAACCTTCAAATTATTACAATCTTCCATTCTGGAAAGTGACTTGGTCTTGATTACGGGTGGAATTTCCGTAGGGGATTATGATTTTGTAGGAAAAGCACTTATTGAAATGGGTGTGAACCAACTCTTTTATAAAGTAAAACAAAAGCCGGGCAAGCCTCTTTTCTTCGGAAAAAAAGAAGAAACAGTAGTATTCGCCCTTCCGGGAAATCCAGCAGCTGCATTAACCTGTTTCAATATCTATGTTCGAAAGGCATTGGAACGAATGTCTGGAAACCTGCATTTCTCAATCACAAAAACCAAAGAACCTTTAGCGGCTCCCTTTCAGCGAAAAGGGGATCGACCTCAATTTTTAAAGGCTATGTATGCCAACGGATCGGTCACCATTCTGGACGGACAGAGTTCGGCCATGCTACAAACCTTTGCCTTGGCTAATGCATTGGTTTTCGCACCCGAAGAAATGGTAGACATGAAACCGGGCGATATCGTAGACGTAATACATGTACCTAATTCATAGCGTATGGGACTTAAAATAAGAAGTAGAATTTGGATAGAAGCAGATGACCATGTCTTCCTTGGTGAAGGAAGGGTCCGATTGCTGAAAGCCATAGACGAAACCGGATCGCTTTCTAAAGCTGCCAAGAGTTTACAAATGTCCTATAAAAAGGCGTGGAAGCTTATAGATTCGGTAAACAAATCGACCGAAAAACCAGTGATCATTACAAGCATTGGTGGAAAAAATGGAGGCGGTGCGGAGTTGACTCCTTATGGAAAGACGCTCATCACCACTTTCGAAGAAATTAATCAAGGATGTTGGGATTATTTAGATACCCAAATCGGGAAACTGGAGAATTTGTAATGGATGACCTCATAGCCATCTGGCCTTTTTTGCTCATTCTTCCCATCGTCGCCTTCTTGTATGCAAGTGTAGGCCACGGTGGGGCGAGCGGATATTTAGCGCTTATGGCTATTTTTTCCTTCAGTCCAGAAGTGATGAAACCCACGGCATTGCTATTGAACCTTTTTGTAGCCGCCATTGCCTTTTTTCACTACTACCGAGCGGGATATTTTAATCGAAAGCTCTTTCTATCATTTGCTATTGCTTCCATTCCTTTGGCCTTTTTGGGAGGCATGGTCGAAGTAGATGCTTCCATTTACAAAAAGATCCTTGGGATACTATTGATTTTTGCCATTCTGAAAATGCTGAATGTTTTCGGTAAGGAAGCACCCATTGTTAAAGATGTAAAAGTCTGGCAAGGACTTTTGGTAGGAGGAATCATAGGATTTTTCTCTGGACTTATAGGGATAGGTGGTGGAATCATATTAAGTCCTGTCATTCTATTGCTCCATTGGGGTAAAATGAAGGAAGCTGCAGCCGTTTCGGCCCTATTTATTTGGGTGAATTCGGCCGCAGGATTAGCCGGACAATTGAGTAATGGTGTTGAACTTTCTTCCCTATCATTTGTACTGGTGGGCATTGCCGTTGTAGGTGGATTTTTTGGAAGTTATGTAGGTAGCAAAAAACTGAACAATCGACATCTAAGGCATTTGTTGGCCGTAGTACTTATTGTTGCCTCTTTTAAATTGTTTGTTACCTAAATGAATGCGAAGGAACACATAACCGGTATTATTCTCGCAGGAGGAAAAAGCAAGCGCATGGGACGTGACAAGGCATTGGTACCGTACAAAGGCAAAATGTTTTTGGAACATGTGATCGATGCCTTGAAGCCTTTGGTGAACGACATGCTTATTGTGAGTGATCATTCTGAATACGATAGGTTTGGAATTTTGCGTACCGAAGACCTTATAAAAAATGCAGGGCCTTTGGCAGGATTGTACTCCGGATTGTACCATTCGAAAACGGAAAACAATCTTGTGGTGAGCTGTGATGTTCCCTTGATGAATACTTCACTATTACAACAGCTTATGGATGAGAACGAACCGTCATTGGATATGGTTCAATTTCAGAGTGGAGACAAGACCATGCCGCTTATCGCATTATATAAAAAACGAATCCTGCCTTCCTGTTGGGAGTTGTTGGAATCGGGTGAGCGACGACTACGGACCTTTGTAGATACCCTGCAAACCAAAACCATTGTGCTGGATAAGGAAGTAGAACATCATGCCGTCAATATCAATACTGAGCAGGATTTAAACGAATTGAAAAATGAATTTGACCATTAAATACTTTGGAATGCTGGCCGAGGCAACACAATGCCAAGAGGAGGAATTTTTGTTCTCCCAAGAAAGTGTGTCCGATCTCTTGAAGATGCTCTTCGTGAAATATCCTGAACTGGAAGAAAAAGATTTTCAAGTAGCGCAGAACAATCAGATCGTTTCCAAAGACAGTAAAATAGAAACCACAGAAATTGCATTACTACCTCCTTTTGCGGGAGGATAATTTATGAGTAGGTATAACAGACATATCATCATGCCCGAAATTGGCCCAAAAGGTCAAGAAAAGCTTGCCAAAGCCAAAGTGCTGGTCATTGGTGCTGGAGGTTTAGGGTGTCCTGTTTTACAATACTTAGCGGCTGCCGGAATTGGAACTATTGGAATTGTGGATTTCGATGTGGTCGAAATCTCCAATCTGCAGCGTCAAGTATTATTCGGCACTTCCGATGTGGGGAAGAACAAAGCCTTGGCTGCAAAGGAACACTTGTTGGACCTCAACAATACGATTCAAATTGAAACCTATCCTTACCAACTCACCTATCAAAATGCGTTGAATCTGTTCCGTCAATACGATATCGTTGTCGATGGATCTGATAATTTCCCAACGCGCTATTTGGTGAATGACGCTTGCATTCTGACCGAAAAACCATTGGTCTATGGAGCGATTTTTAAGTTTGAGGGACAGGTTGCTGTTTTCAATTACAACAACGGTCCTAGTTACCGATGCCTGTTTCCAGAACCTCCCAAAGATGGGTCGGTTCCCAACTGTTCCGATATTGGAGTTTTGGGTGTACTTCCAGGTATCATAGGAAGCATGCAAGCCAACGAAGTGTTGAAAATCATCCTCGGATTGGGGTCGGTAATAAGTGGTAGTTTACTATTGTATAATGCCCTTACAGCCCAAACTACTACCATTTCCATCAATCGATCGGAATCGCAGTTTGAAAAAGTACTTTCGCAACGGGATGCTTTCCAAAAAAAGGAAATGAAAAACCTTTGTGAAACATCAACATTCGAAGTGGATATTAAAGATATATCGTCATATCGCAATATACAGTTTATAGATGTAAGAGAGATGCATGAGGAGCCAAAAGTTGATCTCGATGGTGCCATTCAACTCCCCATGAGTATCCTTGAAAGCCGATTGAACGAAATCGATGCTAACGGTACCAAAATTCTGTTTTGTGCTTCGGGTATTCGGAGTCTAAAGGCAGCAACATTATTACAACAGCATGGGATATCGCATGCTTATAGTCTAAAAGACGGGGTGCAGGCCCTTATAACACATCAAAAAAATAAAGAACATGAAAGAGCGTAAACCTAAAAATGTATTTCAGGAAGGACCCATTTCGTCTGAATTCATAGGCAATTCCATTGCCAAACATCAGTCCAAAACTTCCATTGGCGCCCACAATATTTTTTTAGGACAAGTACGGGCCGATGAAATCGATGGCAAAACGGTAAAGGCCATTCAGTATACAGCCTACGAAGACATGGCCAATGAGAAGTTTCATGAAATTAGAGAAGCCACTTTCGAAAAATTCAATTTAACCTGCATGCACATCTACCACAGTTTGGGTGAAGTGAAAACAGGAGAAATCTGTATGTTCATCTTCGTCTCTTCTCCAAGAAGAAAAGAAGTGTTCAAAGCCATCGAATATTTGGTAGAAGAGGTAAAAACAAAAGTGCCCATCTTCGGAAAGGAAGTTTTTGAAGATGCCACGCATCAGTGGAAAGTTAATTCATGATGTTGAGTGATGAGTGATGAGTGATGAGTGATGAGTGATGAAAGGAAGTTTTTATGAAAGAAGTATTGAAAAAAGAAAACAATAAATAGAACATATTCCATTACAAATGGTCGATATAACACACAAAACAAACACCCTGCGAATCGCGACGGCACAGGCTATTGTCAAAGTAAGTGCTGCGGAAACGATTGAAGCGATAAAAAACGGAACGGTTCCCAAAGGAGATGTGTTTGCCATGAGCAAAGCGGCCGGACTATTGGGAGTAAAGAAAACTCCAGATCTGTTGCCCGATTGCCATCCGTTGCCCATTGAGTATACAGGCATCGAATACGAAATTGATGGGCTGGAAATCCAAGTGTTGTGTACCATAAAAACCATCTACAAAACAGGTGTTGAAGTGGAGGCCATGCATGGTGCCAGTGTGGTCGCATTGAATATGTACGACATGCTGAAACCGATTGATAAAGGCGTAGAGATTCATGAAATAAAACTCCTGAAAAAGAAAGGTGGGAAATCGGATTTTAGGGATCGTTTTAGAAAAGACATTACAGCTGCGGTGATTGTGTGTTCGGACACCATTTCGGCTGGACAAAAAGAAGACAAAGCCGGAAAAGCGATTATGGAAAAGTTAGAGGCTTGCGATGTGGCTATTGCAGATTATATCATCATTCCAGACGAGAAGGATGTCATTCAGCAGAAAGCAACACATTACAAAGAACAGGGCGTAGACCTCATCATTTATACGGGAGGTACAGGGCTTTCGTCACGGGATGTCACTCCCGAGGCTTTGTTGCCCTTGGTAGATCGACGTATCCCTGGAATAGAGGAAGCTATCCGATCCTACGGACAGGACAGAACGCCTTTCTCCATGCTTTCACGAAGCGTAGCGGGAGCTTATGGTAATAGCCTTTTATTGGCATTACCGGGTTCTACCAATGGTGCCAAGGAATCCATGGACGCCGTATTTCCGCCATTGCTGCACCTATTTAGAATATTTAAAGGAGCGAGACACGATTAATGAACGAGCATAATAACATATTGACCGATACGTTTGGCAGGGAACATACCTATTTGCGTATTTCCCTAACGGAGCGATGCAATTTACGCTGTACCTATTGTATGCCTGCAGAAGGTATTGCGCTTTCCCCAAAATCACACCTCATGACCTATGAGGAAGTGTACACTATTGCCAAATTATTTGTGGATCATGGAGTCACCAAAATTCGTCTTACCGGTGGCGAGCCTTTAGTGCGGAAAGATGCTCCTATTATTCTTGAAAAATTGGCCTCCCTTCCGGTGGAATTGGCCATTACCACAAACGCAGTTTCTGTGGATCGATTTGTCGATACCTTCAAAAAATGTGGCATCGAAAACATCAATGTGAGTTTGGATTCTTTGAATGCTGAAAAATTCAAACAGATTACCCGTCGGGATTATTTTGAAAGAACCTTCAACAACATTCTTCTGCTTGTTAAGGAAGGCTTCCGTGTGAAAATTAATGCAGTCCTCATGAAGGATTTTAACGATAATGAGATTGTCGATTTCATCAATTTCACCAAAAATCACCCCGTTGCCATGCGTTTTATCGAATTTATGCCTTTCGACGGAAACAAATGGAACCTAGAAAAAACTGTTTCTTATCAAGAGGTAATGGATAAGGTTCATTCTCACTTTGAAGAAGACCAAATCATCCGATTGCAAGACGCACCCAACGACACTTCCAAGAACTATAAAATTGAAGGATATAAAGGCTCTTTCGCTGTTATCAGTTCTGTAACCAATCCCTTTTGCGATACTTGTAACCGATTGAGGCTCACCGCCAACGGACACTTAAAGAATTGCCTTTTCTCCTCTTCCGAATCCGATTTATTGACACCGCTTCGGGAAGGAAAATCTATCGAACCCGTCATTCAAAAAGCAGTGCAAGCCAAGCTTAAAATGAGAGGTGGAATGGACACTTTGGAGAAGCTTCAAAATCCCGATTTGCACGGGAAAAACAGGAGTATGATTGCCATCGGAGGTTAAATCATTGTTACTTACGGCTAAAATTCAAAATAATATGGCTAATATTATAGGTCGAAAACGTTATCGATATGACTGACCAAGATATTGCCAAAGAAGTTGAATTAAAACACATCAACTCCATTGCAGAAAAATTGGGACTGGATCCCAATGATTTAGAACTCTACGGAAAATACAAAGCCAAACTCCCCCATTCCATCATAGATATGGACAAGGTGCAGCAGAGCAATCTTGTGCTCGTTACGGCCATTTCCCCAACGCCAGCGGGTGAAGGGAAAACGACCATGTCCATCGGTCTTTCTGAAGGATTGAATCAGTTAGGCAAACAAACCACGGTGGTACTTCGTGAACCGTCTTTGGGTCCTGTTTTTGGGATCAAAGGAGGAGCTACCGGAGGAGGGTATTCTCAAGTACTTCCCATGGAGGACATCAACCTTCATTTTACGGGGGATTTCTCGGCCATTGAAAAGGCCCATAACCTGCTTTCGGCAGTCATAGACAACAACATACAAAGTAAAACTAATTCGTTGGGGATCGATGCCCGTACCGTGACTTGGAAACGAGTTATGGATATGAACGATCGAGCGCTGCGGAACATCATCGTTGGATTGGGAGGAACGACTTCGGGAGTTCCGCGCGAAACTGGATTCGATATTACGGCAGCTTCAGAAATCATGGCCATACTGTGTTTGGCAGATGATATGGAAGATCTAAAGAAACGCCTCGGAAGTATCTTCATCGGCTACACCTTTGGCAAAGAGCCGGTGTACGCTCGTGATCTAAAAGTAGAAGGTGCTATGGCAGCCTTGTTGAAGGAAGCGGTAAAGCCAAATTTGGTACAGACTATTGAAGGAAATCCGGCCATTATTCATGGAGGACCCTTCGCTAATATCGCTCAGGGAACCAACTCAGTGATTGCTACCCGAATGGGAATGTCCCTATCCGATTATACGGTGACCGAAGCTGGTTTTGGGGCGGATCTGGGAGCTGAAAAATTCTTGGATATTAAATGCCAAAGTGCTGGTTTATCACCAAAAGCTGTAGTAATTACCACCACCATCCGTGCATTGAAATACCACGGTGGAGCTGACTTAAAAGAA
Source organism: Aureisphaera galaxeae (assembly GCF_028561275.1). Lineage (GTDB taxonomy): Bacteria > Bacteroidota > Bacteroidia > Flavobacteriales > Flavobacteriaceae > Aureisphaera > Aureisphaera galaxeae. Next base: position 73,286 of record NZ_JAQQTF010000002.1, on the reverse strand, counting down.
TTAACCACGCCTAATGTGGAAGCCTTGAGAAATGGACTTCCCAATTTGGAAAAGCATCTAGAAAATGTACAAGGCTTCGGTATTGAACCCATCATTTCCATCAACCGTTTTGTATCCGACAGCGATGATGAAATCGCATTGATTCAGGAGTTTGCCCAAAACAAGGGCGTTCGAGTGGCCTTGGCCGAAGTGTGGGCCAAAGGAGGAAAGGGAGCTTTAGAATTGGCCCAGCACGTGGTAGAAGTGGTAGAAGCCTGCGATAAGAAATTTACCCCAACGTATATGTGGGACATGTCTGTTACCGACAAAATTGAAGCCATTGCCAAGAAAATATACGGTGCCGATGGCGTAGAATATTCTGCTTTGGCGAAAAAGAACTTGAGAACCATCGCCGATTTAGGATTGGAAAAACTTCCCGTTTGTGTTGCCAAGACCCAGAAGTCACTTTCGGACAATCCTAAGTTGATTGGTCGACCCAAAGGCTTCACCATCACCATACGCGAGATCGAAATCGCGGCAGGTGCTGGCTTTTTGGTACCCATTTCTGGAAATATGATGCGAATGCCAGGACTTCCCGCGCATCCAGCTTCAGAAAACATCAGTATAGACAACGAAGGCAACATCACAGGCCTGTTTTAACAGCTTTGAAGCGATTTTTCCACTAAATTTGTGTAAATCGCTCTTTATCAATAGATCGCAAAATGGCTACGAGAAAGTATCAAGGCAGAAAATTTGAGGGATCCGATGCGAAAAACATCGTCGATTCCCTGAATATTGAAGAAGCCTTGCAGATAAATATCAACGAATCCCCTTTTACGGTTTCCATGCGGACACCTGGGGACGATATTAGTCTTATTCGCGGCCTATTGCATTCGGAAAACATTCTAAAAAACAAAGATTTCATACCGGACATTGTCCTTAAGAAAGAAAATGAGGATGGGATAGTCACCATTGTAAATGTCACCGTTCCCGAAGAAGAATTGGGCGAAGGTTATTCCACCAGCAGAAGTTTGCTCTCAGTTTCTTCCTGCGGTATTTGCGGAAAGACTGAATTGGGCGATTTGTCGTTCATGGGAAGCGTGATGGACGATGCGGATAAAATCGATATGGGAATCATCCCGGTAGTGTTCGAAAAAATGAACACCCAACAGTATGATTTTAAACAATCGGGTGGAACCCATGCCGCAGCAGCCTTTACTTTAGAAGGCGAAATGCTATGCGCCATGGAAGATATCGGACGCCACAATGCCGTAGATAAGGTTATTGGAAAGCTCATTTTAACGGGACAACTTGGTAAAGCCAAAATCCTTACGGTGAGTGGACGCATTTCCTATGAAATCGTAGTGAAATGTTTTAAAGGGAAAATGCCTTTTTTGGCAGCAGTTTCAGCACCTTCATCTTTGGCGGTAGATTACGCCAAGGAATTAGGAATTACTATCTTCGGATTTTGCAGAGAAGACAGAGCGACCTGTTACTCGAATGCGCACCGTGCCCAAATCAAAAAACAACTAAAAAACCTCGATAATAAAGCGAGCTAAAAAATATGTCAGATAATTTAAGTGAATTATTAGGTAGAAAAGGACTGGATGAAAATCTCTTCGACAAGATGGGAATATTGGCCAAGCCCAGTGGTGCTCCCAATGAGGAGGAATTGGCCTTATTGGCAGATGAATTCCTTGTCGGAAAAGCCAACGTCTATGGCACCACCACTTTCTACGATTTCCTAAAACCCGAAAACCAGGGCAAGAAAGTATATGTTTGTAATGGTACTGCCTGCTTGTGTGCAGGAACACAGGACAACGTAAACGAGTCCCTTAAATCACACTTCAAGGAAGAAGAAATTGGTCATATGACCTGTTTGGGAAGATGCCATGAGAACAGTGCCTTTTTCTATCAAGGGAAAAACTATTCTGGAGATGCCATTGATAAGCTGGGTGATATCGTTGGCGATGAGGAAAACTTAAATCAAGACACGTATCAGGTAGCTGCTAGTGGAAAAGCCATTTTAACGGCTCCCTTTACCACAGTATCGGACTACTACCAACCCTTCTTGGATGCCCTGAAAAAGGACTCTGCTCAGGTGTTGGAAGAAATAAAGACCTCGAACGTCCGTGGACGTGGAGGAGCAGGTTTCCCCATGGGATTGAAGTTGGAATTCTGCCGAAACGTGGAAAACCCTACTAAATTCATCATCTGTAATGCAGACGAAGGAGATCCGGGAGCCTATTCCGATCGTTACCTATTGGAAGAACGACCTCATTCTGTCTTGTTCGGAATGTTGATCTCGGGATATGTCACCCATGCTAGTTATGGAATTCTATACATCCGAGCGGAGTATCCTGAAGCAGTGCAAATTGTTCAAGATGCAGTGAACGAACTGCGCGATCAAGGCCTCATTGGAAAGAATATCAATGGCAGTGGCTTCGATTTCGATTTTAAAATCATACAAGCTCAAGGTTCCTACATTTGTGGAGAGGAAACGGCTTTGATTTCCTCTATAGAAGGACAACGCCCCGAAGTGAGGGTACGTCCACCCTATCCAGCACAGAAAGGATTGTTTAACAAACCTACGGTGGTAAACAATGTGGAAACATTGGCTGCCGTTCATTATATCATGAAAAACGGCGGAGCCGCTTGGAAAGCTATCGGTACGGAACGTTCTTCAGGAACGAAATTGGTATGTTTGGATAGCTTCTTTAATCGTCCCGGCATGTACGAAGTTGAAATGGGAACACCCCTTTCAACCGTAGTAAATGACTTAGGAGGCGGATTTAAATCACCTGTAAAGGCACTTCAAATCGGTGGGCCTTTAGGAGGTTTGGTGCCTGTTTCAAAAATTGGTGATCTTACGGTCGATTTCGAATCGTTCGCTAACGGAGGATTCTTATTGGGGCATGCTTCTGTTGTGAGCGTACCCGAAGACTTCCCAATGATGAAGTTCATAGAACATCTTTTTGATTTTGCTGCCTATGAAAGCTGTGGAAAGTGCTTCCCTTGTAGATTGGGAACCAAAAGAGGACAGGAACTTTCGACCAAAGCCCTTACTTCCGATTATAAAATAGACCGAAAGTTATTTAACGACCTGCTCACGACCTTAGAACAAGGATCCCTTTGCGCACATGGAGGGGGAATTCCTTTACCCATAAAAAATGCGCTCCATTATTTTGAAGATGAATTAAAGGCATACTTCAACTAAATCCTACAATTATGAAAACGGCATATATAGATCATCAGGCATTCGAGATTGTTGAAGGGGAAACCATCCTTTCGTTTATTCGGCGTTACAAGGAAAAGAACTTAGTTCCTACCCTTTGCGACGCTCCCAATTTGGATCCGTTCGGATCGTGTAGGGTGTGTAGTGTAGAAGTTGCTTTATCTGAAGATGGCCCAGTAAAAACCTTGGCTTCTTGCCATACTCCAGTGGCCGAAGGACAATACATTTACACAAGTACTACTTCCGTAAAAGCCCTGAGAAAGAATATCATTGAATTGGTCTTGACCGATCACCCTTTAGATTGTCTTACCTGTGAAGTAAACGGAAACTGTGAGCTACAAACCGTAGCCGCGCAAGTGGGAATACGAGATGTGCGCTATCCTGAAGGTGACAATCATTTGGACAAGGAAAAAGACCTGAGCCATCCGTATATGACCTCGGACTTTTCTAAATGTATCAATTGCTACCGCTGTGTTCGCGCCTGTGATGAAGTACAAGGAGAGTTTGTGCTAAGCATGGCCGGTCGCGGATTCGATTCGCATATTATCAAGGGAATCGATCAAACCTTTATGGAATCCGACTGTGTAAGTTGTGGAGCCTGTTCGCAAGCCTGTCCTACCTCAGCGATTTCGGATGTATTCCAGTCGAAGGCCATTCAAGCTACCGAAACTACACGTACCATTTGTACGTATTGTGGTGTGGGATGTAATCTGGATGTGGCTACCAGTAGTGGTGAAATCCTAAGTATTACGGCTCCTTACGATGCCGAAGTAAATCAGGGACACACCTGTTTGAAGGGTCGATTTGCCTTCAAATTCTACGATCATCCCGAGCGATTGGATTCGCCTATGATTAAGCGAAATGGGGAATTCGAAAAAGTAAGTTGGGACGAAGTGTACGATTATATTGCTTCAAAGTTCACAGAATACAAGGATGAATTTGGGCCGGATTCTTTAGCCGGAATTTCATCTTCCCGTTGTACCAATGAGGAGAACTATCTAATGCAAAAGTTCTTCCGTGCCGTGGTACAAACCAACAATATTGACGGTTGTGCCCGTGTATGCCATTCGCCCACCGCTTTGGGAATGCAACGCACCTTTGGTACCGGAGCAGCGACCAATTCTATAGAAGACTTACAACATACAAACTGTATCATGGTTATTGGGGCCAATCCTACGGATGCCCACCCGGTAACGGGAGCCAAATTGAAGCAGTTTGCCATGAAATCTGATAACGTTTCTATTGTGATCGATCCGAGACGTACCGAATTGGCCAGATACGCTACCCATCATCTTGCTTTACGTCCTGGAACCAATGTGGCCGTACTGAATATGATGATGTACTATATCATTACTGAAGGTTTGGTAGACAAGAGCTTTATTGAAGGAAGAACCGAAGGGTACGAAGCCTTCGAAAATGAATTATTGAACATAGACCTTGATCACCTTGAGTCCATTTCTGGAGTGCCTAGAGAGCAGGTGAAAGCTGCGGCCATCGCCTATGCCACTGCGCCTAATGCTATGTCATTCCACGGTCTTGGAGTTACGGAGCATTCGCAAGGAACCTTTACCGTGATGCAAATTGCGGATTTGGCATTATTAACTGGAAATATTGGACGAAAAGGTGTTGGAGTGAATCCGTTACGCGGACAGAACAATGTACAAGGTAGTGCCGATATGGGTGTGCAACCGCATCAAGGAGCAGGTTATTTGGATGTAACCAACGAAAATGTCAACAAACGATACAATGAGTTTTACGGAGTAACAGTACCCAAACATATTGGATACAAAATCCCTGAAATGTTCGATGCAGCTTTACAAGGCAATTTGAAAGCCATCTGGATTATTGGGGAAGATGTAGTACAGACCGATCCGAATACCCAGAAAGTAATCAAAGCATTACAAGCGACTGACTTGGTGATCGTTCAAGAGCTATTTATGACCGAAACAGCCAAATATGCCGATGTCATTCTACCAGGAGCTTCTTTCTTAGAAAAGAGTGGAACTTTTACCAATGGGGAACGTCGTGTACAAGCGGTACGTCAAGTGGTTGAGCCCGTAGAAGGCAGTAAACCAGACGGACAAATCATTGTAGATATGATGAACCGTATGGGCTATGCCCAACCGGACTATACGCCCGATGGCATGTTGGAAGAAATTTCCCAAATCGTTCCTTTCTTTGCGGGTATTCGCTGGGATCGATTGGGGCAAAATGGACTGCAATGGCCTGTGGCCGAAGACGGAACCGATACTCAAATTCTACATAAAACTGAATTTAAGCGCGGAAAAGGATACTTCGAATTCCATGCCTGGGAAGAAACCCAAGAGCTTACTTCTCATGGAAAGGAATATCCGTATATCCTTACCACAAATCGAGAGTTAGAGCATTACAACTGTGGTGCCATGACGCGAAGAACAGCCAACGAACAGATCTTGTCAGACGATTATCTTATGATCAATCCTGAAGATGCACAGGAACACCTCATCAATGAAGGGGACTATGTGTGTTTGGAATCACCACGTGGAAAAGTGGATGTTAAGGCAAGAATTACCGATGAGGTGAAGAAAGGAATCTTGAGTACGACCTTCCATTTCCCAGAGATTATGATCAATAACCTTACGGGAGATATTCACGATTCGGAAGCCATGTGCCCAGAATACAAAGTGGTTGCCGTTCGTATTCGAAAGAGCAAAGGAAAGTTCAAAGTACTTGCAAAATAGGGCTATAGCGCTTAAAATGTCCTCTTTCAAGAATTAGAACAAGCCTACGGAAATCCCTTGGGAATAGGTAGTTAAATTCGTTCTATCGAATTTTAATAACTACTCCAATGAATCCCGAATATGAATTCCTCGTAGACCCTGGTGCCTTGCATTCCAGTCTAACCCCTTATGCGATTCATTTTTTCATCGCTGTGTTTCAATTTCTCGTTGCCCTGTACGGTTTTCAGGCAAGCAAACGGTACCTCTTTAAAAGCCGTTCCCGAAAAATGCCTTCACAACTCACCGATGAAAATCCTTTTATGAAATACGCACAACCTTTGGGATTGACCTTCTTGATTCTGGCCTTTTTCGTCATCACCCCTACACTATTGGGATGGCACTTTGTTTTTTCGGCCATAGGAATGTTGGGGCTATTCATCCTTTGGTTTGTAATTAAAACCCCCTCTAGAAAAAGAACCATTTTAGGACGAATAGGCATTCCCTTGTTAATTATCCTTTGTATGTCCTTTATGATTTGGGAAGGGCAGGACCCTGCTCAACTATCTACGCGAATCTGTTTTAAAGCATGGGATTGGAGAACGTATGAGCGCGTATGGCAAGACATTCATGATAAGCGAGCTCCCAAAATGGGAGAAATGGCGCCCGATTTCGAATTGGTCAGCACAGATAAACAGGATACGCTTCGCCTTTCAGAATTAAGAAATAAGAAGCCCGTGGCCTTGATCTTCGGAAGCCAGACCTGTCCTCCCCATTCAGATGGGACCGTTCGTATTTACGATCTCTACAAAACATATAAGGGCCAGGTGGAATTTGTGCCCGTCTATCTTCAGGAAGCACACCCCATCGATAAGTGGTGGCTGGGCGAAAGTAAAACCCAACAAGCTGTCTTTCGTTCCAGTGGCACCCTAGCTTTGATGCAACGCGATGAACCTTTAACTATGGAAGAGCGTGAAAAGGTAGCGTCTTCTTATGCCAAGGACCTCTTCAAAAATGAAATTCCTGTTTACGTCGATGCCATGGATAATCATGTGGGTGAACTCTATGCTGCCAAACCAACCCGTATCTATCTTTTAGATGAAGAAGGTAAGGTAGTATACAATCCGGGCTTTGGCCCTGTTTCGTTTAACGCAGATCGTTTGGCGGAACAAATTGAAGCGCTGCTTTCTAAATAGGAGCGCTATTCTCCTCAATAAGGCGAATCCTTTATTTCGGATTCGCCTTTTTTGTTTTGAAAGAAGAAGCTAATAATCCACCCCAGAATCACCAGAAGGGTTATTTGCAAATACACTCTCATCGTCTCTAGTGTTTAACAATGCGTTTGTAAATGCTGCCCGAGTGATTCTTAATTCCTATCATGTACACCCCAGAAGGGAACCCAGATAGGTCTATTTGTAAATAGTTCTTTCCGGGTTCTAGTTGCTCCATCACTTTCCTTCCAGCCAAATCATATACCTCCACTTGCTCGATACTATTATTAGGAGACATGATATGGATATTCCCTGAAGTTGGATTAGGGTAGATGGCGATCTTACTTAATTGTTCATCTTCGGTACTCAACACATTATTGAAATGTATACTAAACCGATTGTTGAAGGTTCCCATTTCACTTGAAAAGCTATAGGAATCGGTTTTTAAATCGTGAATAGTGCCTGTTTCGTGATCTACGAGATATATTTCTGAAGCGGAAAGCTGAGTCCCTTCCAAATCGGCAATGGAGATCTTGTATTCGGTATCTATATCGATCAAAGTAGAAAAGCCCATAGGTACTATTACAGAGGAATTGAACGAACCTAGGGTTTGGATGCCCAATGCTTCCGATCCATTAGGAAGGTGTGTAAAGAGCGAAACTACCGTTGCCAACCTACGACTATCGAAGCCAGCATCCATTCCCTTGGTTGCATTTTCATGAAATGCCAATAAGGTTTGTTTCTGCATTCCAAATTCTGAATTACTCAAACTAAACCAAACACGTTCCTTGTCTTCTTGCAGACGAAGAGTGTTGTTGTTATCCGTTCTTCGCATGGCATTGGTAAAAGTAGCTGTCCCCGCAGCACTGGCTTTTATTCCAAAACCTTGGGCAGTCGCTATAAAACCATTGGGGCGCGTGTCGGTTCCCGAAGGATCCGAAGCGGCTGCCATCCCTCCAGAAAGATTATACAGGGAGATATCTTCCATAGAAAAGTTCATACTTCCAGCTCCAGGAAGTGAACTGTTAGGCGGTGTAAGGTGTTCCCAGAAATAAACCTCATCTATCATACTATTGGCCGCAATGAAATCGTCTGCCGAGATAGCGGATGCATAGGGATTTGCCAAAATATTGGGACTGGCATTTTTGTTGTCGGCCGGTGTCGGGCCGGGTGTGTTTTGTATGACGGTAAAATTGATATTCCCCGAATTTAGGGTCCCTCCATCGTAGGTATAATTGAAAATCCCTCCCGGTTGTCCGTAGCCTGCTTGTGGGCGAACGATATAACCTTCTCCTGGGCTAATACTACCGGTTCGCACTTCGGACCAGAAATCGTTGTTATCATCCGCAAAGTTTTCAGCTCCTGGAAATAGGGCTTCCACATCGGGATGGGGAACGAAATTGGCTGTATTCGCTTCGAGCACCAAAAAGGCTGAGCTCCATACGCTTTCGCGCGTCTCCCCTGTCATGGGACTTCCCAACACCATAAAATCACGAGAAGCTAAATTGGGTGTCGTTAGGTGTACGTTGATGGAGCGGTTGTTGGTAGTCACTGCGGCATCATCTATCTGTACCACACTTCCTTGATGGGCTACCGAAAGGGTTCCGTCCACGGTTATATCGCCTTGTACATTGATATAATCATTTGCCCCCACGGTTAACGTAGCACTTGCTCCTATTACCAATTGACAGGCATTAAAACTGCCTAATACACTGGTATCATAATCATCTGTAATGGTCACCTTTGTATCTATAGTAGGAGGCGCCGGATCCCAACTCCCTCCCCGATATTCGCTGGCATCCGGACAACATCCTCCTGGAATTCCATTTATGGTAAATTGTGTAAATACCCTTTCTACGCCTGCTCCGGCAATTAACTCATCCTTGCAATCGCCATCGACGTCCGTAGGGATAAGGAACCTAGCGCCATTCGTAAGACTAGTATCATCTGAAATGAGTCTATAGGTAAAGTTCTGCGAACCATCGTTCTCATACCACACAAAAGTATCTGCTCCCAAGATTGCCGTTAAAATATCCAAATCGCCATCCTGATCCAGATCATACAATTGAACAAATGTAGGTGAATTGGTGTCTGTTGGGTCATTGTCCACAACATGCAACGTAAAGTTTTCGCTTCCATCATTTTCGAACCATAGCACATGATCACTTAAAAAACTTATACCAGCGATATCCAAATCGCCATCGCCGTCTATATCTTCTATAGATGCATCGTCTGCACCAAAAGCTGGGTCGGAAGACACTATTCCTTGGGCGATGATGTGAGACGTAAAAGAAGCGGTTCCGTCATTCTCCCACCAAGCAAACGTATGCCCATCGCTGGCTGTGGTAACGAGATCTAGATCTCCGTCCTCATCCAGATCAATTACCTGAACAGTTTTTATCGTTTCAGTAAGTGGTGTAACTCCTTGGGCAATTACGGAACGGGTAAAGTTTTCACTTCCATCATTGAGATACACCAACAATGTATTTGCCCATTGTGCCGTTGCGGCAATATCAATATCACCATCGCCATCTAAATCCCCCGCGTTGAGGCCAATGGCTTCTTCGGTATACGTTGTATTGTTATCTACTACATGGCGTGTAAAGTTGGCGGCACCATCATTTTCGTACCATAAAAATGTATCTGTCTGAAACCCTGCTACCAATGCATCTAAGTCGCCATCTTCGTCCAGGTCTACTGCATGAACATTAAATGCGCCTTCGGTATAGGTCGCATCATCGTCTACAACAGTAAGGGTAAAGTTTCCGGAACCATCGTTCACGTAGAGGGTTACCCTTCCGTCTATGGGAAACCATCCGGAGGTAGTCACCATTAAATCGATATCTCCATCGCCATCCCAGTCTTGTGGTTCCATATCGGTAGGACCACTTACGGAGTTTCCGGAATCGAGGATAGTGGGTGTAAATGTTATTTGGGCAAAGGCCGAATAGGACAGCCATACCATTGCCAGGGAGAGTAGTATTTTTTTCATGATTTGATAGATTTGGTGGTGCAAAGTATGAATAGATCGAGCTCCTTCATCGCCCTAAACACCTGTTATATAGCATTGTCTATAGTTTTGTCTATAGTTTTTCAGGAAATTCCTACGATTCAACAAATTCGACCAACGAAGCTTCTTTCGATAGGTTTATTTTTTTCTTCAATCGGTAGCGGGCTGTGAGTACGCTATTGGGGGAAATTCCGAGCATATTGGCGATCTCACTGGTTTGTAATTGCAGTTTTTCTAAGGCCAATAATCGTTCTTCAGATTTGGTGAGTTGCAACCCCTTCTTTTTCATTTTTACGAAGAAATGGGGGTATACCCGAACGAATTTTTGTTTGAACGTATCCCAATCTTCTTCGGTAAGTATTCGGGATGATGAAAGTTCCTGTAGCGTATCTAGCTCTTCATCATGTTCATCATCCATGGTGATGTTAGAGCGTTTTAATTCCTGTAAGAGGGTTTCGTGTTCCTTGGTCTTACGGATCAACTCTTGGGCAAAATCTTGTAGTTCCTGCTTTCTTTCTTCGAAAGCCTTTGCCATAGCTTTCCGTTTCTTTCTTCCCAACAACCATATATAGTAGGCCACCATGACCGAGAGCAAAACAACTAGGATGAGCACCAAAACCAAAGTTCTACGTTTCCCTAAAGCGATTTCCTGTTCTTTTTCCAGTAAGGTAATGGCCGTTTTTTGACGGTAGATTTCATTTTCCTTGTGCTCCGACTCAAATTCGGATTGATAGAACAAGAGCGTATTGGTCTTAATGGTATTTTCTATGGAATCCTTTAATCGTTGGTAATTCTTCAAATGAACAAAAGCCTGCGCATGGTCTCCATTGGCTTCATGGATTTGTGCCAGTAGATCTTCTACTTCCATTTTCCGATCCAAACTGAGCTGTTCCGTTCCTTGAATCATTTCATTCAGGTTGGACCAAGCCTTATCAGGGCTCCCTGCCTTCAGGAAAAAGCGAACCTTCGTAAGTATTAAATTGTTTTCATACACTTTGGAGGCCATAGCCACCTGGTTCACCGAATCTGCCTTTTGCAATTGTATACTTGCCGATTTCAAGTTGTTATTCTGAATGTGATAGGCTGCCAGGTTCTGATAAGCGAAAAGGTGCAGCAATTGTTTGGCGGGAGCAGAGGCTATACTGTCTCCGTATTGAAGTGCCAATTGCAGATACCTGTTCATATTGTCCCAATCGCCTATTTCTTCAAAAGCATCGGACATGTAGAGGTAATTGGCAGACACGGTTTCGAATTCACGCCTTGGCAAAGCCGCTTCGATTACCTTTAAGCGTTCTTCGTTGGCTTTTTCAATAAAATTGTTCGCATCGTAAGTGTTCGCTAGGCTGGTTCGTACATAATTGGCGTAGGTTTGATCCTCTCCTTCTTCGTATAGTTCATAGGCTTCCTTGTATCTTTTTACTGCATTGACGAAATCGCCTTTTTCGGCATAAATCTGTCCTGCAAAATAACGGGAATCTGCTTCGAACAGATAATCCCCTGTAGCTTTTAGTATCGTGGCAGCTCGTTCGAAGGCATTCACCGCGCCTTCCAGATCTTCTGCGTGAAATAAGGCGGTGCCTTTTTTGGAGAATAGGATTCCCTTGGGTTTCTCATTTTTGAAATAACTGGAATCCTTAAATGTCTTATCTATGACATATAGCGCTGAGTCCGAACGGCCAGCATGGATCAAATCTTGAATGATGAAGCGTGCCTTTAGGGCTGCCATATCATAATCGCCCATGGCTTTGGCCAATTGAATGCATTCATTGAGATACTGGCTTCGGTCCTCATGTTGGGAACGAGCCATAATTTCGGACACACTATCCAAAGTAGCGAGTCGGTCCTTATCGCTTTCCGATTGTTCGAGTTGATACAAAAGGGATTCTAACGGTGCTTGGCACCACACCGTACTAGTGAACATAAAGAATAGGGCACAGCAAAATCGCTGTACAATTGTTTTTGGGGTCATGAGTCAATTTTTAGAAATGGGTATCTAATGCGAATGTAGAATCCCTGCTATAGCAAGGAAAATCAACACTGTCCTGATTCTTGAAAGCGAACAATTCAACGAGAAATACGGGTCTTTTCACCCTTGATAAGATCAAAAAACTCCCAAGCATGGCTTGGGAGTCCCGGTTTAACAATTGATCTTCATTCCAAAGATCAACCTAATCAAATCACTAATCCTTACTTAATTTTTGATTATGTTAATCACCTTTACTTTTCCTTGTCCTTCAATTTTTACGATATAGGTCGCCACGCCCAGTTGGGAGATATCCAGTAATTTGTGCTGTCCCATATTTTCTAAATCAAAACTCTTTATAGGTCTTCCCAAAATGTCATAGAAGGTTAACTTTTCTAAGGGAAGCTGCTCTGGATTGGCGATATTCAAAATATCTGTGGTGGGGATGGGGAACAGACGAACACTGGACAAATCGGAATAAGATGAAACGTTTAAAGTTTCCTGTACATCGAGTTCGAAGGAACACGTACTTTCATTTCCCGATTCATCTGTGACAGCTATGGAAACCGTGTAAGTGCCCTGTGATAATTGTGTTCCGGGTGATGGATCTTGCTCAATTTCGGTAATAGGGTCTGTACAATTATCGGTAGCCATCACATCTCCTAAGGCAAAATAATCCGGCACTTCGAAAAGGGTTCCTGCTTCGATCACTTCAATCTGATCTTCTGGGCAGACCAATTCGGGAGCTATGATATCTTTTACAGTAACCTCGACTAAGCAAGTGCTCATATTTCCATTCAAATCTTCACTGGAAACGGTTACCATAACTGGGTTTTCTATATCCGAGCAATCAAATTCATTACTATCCAATTGTACTTCTTGAACATCACAATTATCCGTATTCGAAGCTATCACGTCTTCGGGCACCAGGGTGGCATTCCCGTTTTCATCCAAGAAAATGATGATATCCGAACAAACTAAATCCGGTGCCATATCATCCACCACAGTTACCGTTACCATACAGGTGATGCTATTACCAGAATTATCGAATGCAGTGACAGTGACATCGTTGGTTCCTACATTAGAACAATCGAAGGTATCTGTATCAATTTCCGAAGAAGCTACTCCGCAATTATCGGTTACCTCCTGAATGACATCGTCTGTGGTTATGGTTGCACTTCCCGAATCATTCAACACAACCGTAATATCTTGACATATCAATTCAGGAGGTGTGGTATCTTCAATAAGAACTTCGGTGGTACACGAACTGGAGTTTCCGCTTCCATCAAGAACGGCTAAGGTTACCGTTTGCAATCCTATTTGGGAACAATCGAAGGTATTTGGAGCTACATCTACTTCGACAACACCACAATTATCATAGGAGCCATCGTCCATCATGTCTGGTGTAATCAAGATACTCCCTGAATCATCCAAGGAAAATCTGGCAGGTCCTCCGCCCAGGGTAACGGAGTCGAATCGAATAGTGAAACTGTTAAGCATCCCGTCATCCCCAGAGGTATCGTCGTAAATGTCTAGTACCCAATCCCCTTCTATAGGTTCTCCCATGAAGGTTTCAGAAAATGTGCCCTCCTCGGGTTCAAAAGTCCCCGTAAAGGGAGCTTCGGCTAGGGTAATATCGGCTCCTCCATCCCTAAATACAGTATTAGTATAATCTTCGCCAAATCCTCCATTTTCATCGCTCAATTCCAATTCGGTTCCCGAAGGAGATATCAGTGTAATTTCTATGTCGCCAGTCCAGCTGTGTGTTATGTCCAGCTCTACCGTAGCCAACTCATAATCCGTTCCGATAATGCCCGTTTCCGAAATCGTCGCCACGGAGGGAATCATGGGACCTGTTGATCCAGATTCAGGAATGCTCTGACCTAAAGGATCGCCCGTTTGTATTATTCTTCCTGCATCGTCTACCGCACAAATGACTGTTGGCGCTAAATTATCGACCACAGTAGCAATGGCTGTGCAGGAATCTGAGTTCATATCAATATCATACACGGTAAAATTGACGATGTTATCGCCCAAATCTTCACAGGTATACAAAACCGCATCGATAGCGCGAACGGTGATATCGCAATTGTCCGTGGAGCCTCCGTCGAAATCGGAAGGAGAAACCCCTACGGTTCCCGAAGCATTCAATTCAAAAACTACATCCTGACATACGGCCACTGGAGCTTCGGTATCAATAACATTTACAGTAATAGTGAATTCACAGAAGGAGACATTTCCATCGGAATCCGTCGCTTGGAACACTACCGTTTCCTCTCCTTGCTCCAGAAAAGATCCGCTGGGCGGGCCGAGAATTTGTGTCACCATGGCGGTACCGTCTTCCACATCGGTCGCTGTGGCGTTTGGGAAATTCACAATCGCCCCACATTCTCCAGGATCGTTATTTACAGTCATATCCACGGGACAGGTAATTTCTGGTACATTGCCCACTACAACATGGGGAATGAACCGAATGGCATCTCCATCGTTCAACATAGGACTATCCAGTGAATATTCGGCAAGTATATACCCACTTACCAAACCAATTGTGGCAGAGGCACCTTGATCGAATTCTGAATCTGAAAAGAACACGTCTTCGTATACAAAAACGATCTCATTGCTTCCTTCATAGAGCACTATTTGAAAGGTCACTGTTTCTCCATTATCCAATTCGTAGTGTGGCATTTCATCCCATTGAATGATACATCTTCTATTGGGTTCCGTTCCACGTATTTCATAGTAAACATCTCCAACGGGATCGTCTAAGTCGTCCCAAAATGCCACGATTCTCGGACTTATTCCCGACAGGGTTCTATTTTCGAAAGTTAGGTTTCCGAATGTCCTGTCGAAAAGGAGCCCTCCGTTATTCCCAATGCGAATATCTGTAGAACTTCTATCTCCCAACTGAAAGGTAAAGGGCAATGCAACGTTGTCTTCGCTCTCATCATGTGCTTCTAGCGCAATGCCTGTAGCAGCAATATCTTCGAAGGGAGTAGTGTCGGTATCATCTATGGTATACTGTCCCCAAACGCAGGAACAGTATACCAACAAAGTGCAAAACAGGATTAGATTTTTCATAATCGATAGGTTACTTTGTTCTTGGTTAGTTATTCTTTAATAAGCTGTTGTACCAGCTTTCCATTCTTTCCTTGGATGACCAATACGTACACTGCACTATCCATGAAGGACACGTCCAGGATTCTTTGCCCGCTCATTTGAGAAAGGTCATGTAGTTGAATGCGTCTTCCCAAAAGGTCGAATACAGTAAGTGTTTCCAATTCGAGGTCTAAGGGATTTTCAATCACGATATGATCTTTCGCAGGATTGGGGTAGATTTCTACGCCAGCTAGAACCCCAACATCATTTTGTCCCAAGGTCGATTCTACCGTAAGCGTAAATTCACAGGTTGCCACATTTCCAAAGGCATCTTCGGCCGATAGGGTAATGGTGTAATTTCCGTCCGGAAGTAAGGTTCCCGCCTCAGGATCTTGAGATGTAATGGTTAAGGGATCTGTACAATTGTCGATAGCGCTAGCTTCCCCAATGGCAAAATAATCGGGTACTTCGTAGAAAAGATTGCCCGGTCCGGGATCGACCGTTTGATCAGCCGGACAGGTAAGCTCAGGAGCCAAGTCATCCACCACCGTCACGGTTGCAAAGCAAGTAGCAATATTACCGTGTATATCCTCGGTAAATATTTGAACGGTTACTGGAGTACCAATGTCTTCACAATCGAATTCGAAAATGTCTACGGCAGAAGTAAATATGCCACAGGCATCGCTGTTCGAAGCAATTACATCTTCAGGAACGATGCTTGCCATCCCGTTTTCATCCAATGACAAACTAATGTCCATACAAATCAATTCCGGAGCTGTGTCATCTACAATGGTTACCAAGGCCTCACAACTTGCCGTATTTCCATTGGTATCGGTTACCGTAAGTATTACCGTATTTTCACCGATATGGCTGCAATCGAAAGTGTCCACATCAATTGAAGATTCCGCTATTCCGCAATTATCGTTAGAACCAGCACCAATGTCGGTAGGACTAATGGTAACTTGCCCGGAAGCATCGAGTGAAACCGTGATATCTTGGCAGACTACATTGGGTAGCGTCGTGTCTTGCACAGTAACGACTGCCGTACAGGAAGCTTCGTTCCCACTTGCATCGGTTAGGGTTAACACGACATTGTTATCTCCGATGTTTGAACAGTCGAAAGTGCTGATATCAATAGATGAGGAAGCTACCCCGCAGTTATCCGAATTGACCCCTAAAACGTCAACTGCGGTTATGGCGGCGCTTCCCGAATCATCTAAAGAAATTATTATGTTTTGACATTCTACTGTAGGTGGAGTCGTATCTTGAACAGTAACCGTAGCAGTACAAGTCGCTTGATTTCCGCTGAAATCGGTAACCGTAAGAGTTACCGTATTATCCCCAATATTTGAACAATCGAAAATATTTATATCCAATTCAACGTACTCAATGCCACATACTGCCGAAGAACCATTATCAATATCTGATGGAACAATAGTGGCTTGTCCCGAAGTATCCAGTTCCACAGTGATATCTTGACATAAAACCGTAGGTACATTGGTATCCTCTACCGTGACTGTTGCTACACAGGATGTCATATTTCCGCTTTGGTCAGCAACAGTCAATGTTACCATGTTATCTCCAATATGGGAACAATCGAAGGTGTCGATGTCCAAGTTGTAGTTAACAATCCCACAAACATCCGATGAGCCTGCATCAATATCGGCAGGACTAATACTCGCTTGTCCCGAAGCATCTAGTGTTACCGTAATATCCTGACATACGGCTACAGGCGGTGTATCATCTACTACATTTACTGTAACCAAACAAAACGCTTCATTTCCACTGGTATCTGTAACAAAAAGAGCTACCTCTATGGGTTCTACGTCGGAACAATCGAAGGTGTCGATGTCTAGGGTCTTGCTAGCGATACCACAATTATCACTAGATGATATTTCAATATCCGCTGGCGTGATCGATGCTTGTCCAGACGCATCTAAAGTAACCGTGATGTCTTGGCATAGCACCTCTGGTGGTGTCGTATCCTGAATCGTGACTACTGCGGTGCATGTGGTTTGGTTTCCGCTGACATCTGTCACAGTTACCTCGACTTGGTTGTCGCCAATGTTTGAACAGTCAAAATTATTGATATCAAGGGAAGTAGAAGCTACCCCGCAGTTATCGGAATTGACCCCTAAAACGTCAACCGCGGTTATGGTAGCATTTCCCAAATCATCTAACGAAAGAACAATGTCTTGACATACCACATTGGGCGGTTCGTTATCTATAACGGTTACCTCCATGGTACAGGAACTTTCATTCCCTGCAGCATCTGCAACCGTCCACGTTACTATCGTTGTCCCCACTGGATATACTCCAGAAGCATCATTTGTACCCGTATAATCATTAATAGCTTCAAGCACGGGAATAAATGCTTTTAATTGAAAAGTATCTGAACAATCACTTATTTCACCTACATCCTCATCTCCTTCCAGTGTAAAGGTTAAATCTGGACCGAACGTTGTTATCCAAGAGTTCCAAGTATCCATTTGTACAATGAAGGATCGAAACGTTCCGACACATCTCGAAGTTTCTGGGGCGCATTCTGAAAAAAGAACCATTCCGTCCGGACCGCTTATTACGAAACACTCATCGGGAGAGTCGAACTCACCTTCGAAATATACCTCCATAGTAACATCCCCAGTAGTACTGGGAAGCCCAGCAATAGTTGTAGGCGTATCTACCAAATCATTGCTTACAAAAATCATATCGGTAAGAGGACCCGTAAACTCAGTCCCCGTATCGCAAATACCCAAAATGTTAGGCGTGGAAACAGAGACATTGGCTTCGCAAAAGCCAGGATCTGTTACTGCAGTTATGTTATCAGAACAGGTAATTTCAGGAGCTTCGGTGTCCGTTACAACAACATCCATACTACAGGTACTACTATTGCCAAAGGCATCTACGGCTGTCCAATTTACCGTTGTGGTCCCTACCGGATAGCGGTCTGAAGCATCATCCGTTCCATTAAAGTCATTTGTTATGTTAATAGCATCGGGATAGGTTATCTCTAACTGAAAATAGTTTGTTGAACAAGAAGCCAGGTCCACATCCGAATCTGCCTCTAACGTAAATGTAAGTGCAGGGCCATAGGTAGTAATTAAATTGTTCCAAGTGGTGGATCCCACCAAAGCTACTGTACTGTCTTCTGTACATGCCATTTCATTACATTCCGTGGCGTACGTAATACCTGCAGGATTTCTTAAAAGAAAGCATTCACTAGGCTCATCAAAATCTCCAGCAAATCGAATATCAATTCTTACGTTTCCTGATCCAGGAATTACGGGTCGTACCCCGTTGAGTAGCGTAGGGGTATCTGCTAAAGAGCCCCCAACAAAATTGAATACGGTCATTGGGCCTACAAAAGAGGAGTCACAAAGATCGCTAACAACAGGCGATGGAATCATTACTTCTGCATCGCATCTTCCCAATTCGGAATTAGCAGCTATGGTACCTGGGCATGCAATCTCCGGTGCTTCCACATCATTTACAGTTACCGTAAAGAAGCAGACGTCACTATTTCCGAAGAGATCGAATCCCTCAAAACCAACAATCGTGGTTCCTACAGGAAATACGCTTCCGCTCGGCGGACCTAATATCTGAAGCACTTGTGTAGGGGTACAATTGTCTACCGCCGTGGCATTAGGGAAGGTAACCACAGCTCCACAAGTTCCTGGATCATTATTTACCACAATATCAGCGGGGCAGGTTACGATGGGAGCCTCGTTATCCTGAACCACAAAATTAAACGAGCATGTATCTGTATTGCCGGCATCATCTGTAGCTGTTACGGTAATGATATGAGTTCCCCAAGGAAGTATGGTTCCCGGAGAAGGATCGGATGTCACTGTCACTCCAGAACAGGTATCGGTTGCATTGGGTAAGGAAACATTAAGTATTGCTTCGCAAGTTCCCGCTGCCGTTGGCACAACCACATCGGATGGGCAACTGTCCAATACCGGTGGAACGGTGTCTAATACGGTAACATCGAAACTACAGGTAGTGGTGTTTCCCGAATTATCTGTATACTCGAAGGTATTGGTGGTGGTCCCCATAGGGAAAACACTTCCACTTGGAAGGCCAGCGGTTTGCGTTGGGGAAAGATCGAATTCGATCACATACCTTCTACCGGTACCATCGGGAATATCGTTCCATTGCTCTGTGTTGCGCATCACCACATAATCCTCCAACGGGAAGGTGGCATCAGGTTGACCGGGAATCCAATTTTCATAGGTCACAGGGGCTCCGCTGTGCCATTCGAAAGTACCTTCTACAGCTATATCATTATATCCAATTAGAATGGCTCCGCCCCATCCGGCATCATTGGCCGCGGTGCGAACAAAATTATTGGTAGCTGCATCGGGAATGGTAGCTAAATAGGCTCCCAAGGACTCAGCCTCAGTAAATGCATCTGGAGCAGTGGCAGTTCCAACCGATAGAAAATAAGCCTTGTCGTTATATTCTCCCATGGGTATGAAAGTAGAGGGTATTCCCCCCAAGAGACAATTATCACTTACGATAGGCAGTGTGTAGTCAACGACAGCGCCACAAATACCTCCGTCTTGCTCCACCGTAATATCATCTGGACAGGTTATAGCAGGTGCTTCGGCATCTACTACCGTGACGTCCATGGAGCAGGTGTCTGTGGTTCCGTCAAAATCTACCACCGTCCAAGTTACCGTGGTTGTTCCCACCGGATAGGTATCCGAAGCGTCATCGGTCCCATTGTAATCGTTGGTAAGCGTATATGTTAGCGGGTACACCAGAGTGAGTTGAAAATGATTATCGATACAGATGACATCGCCCTCAACATCTGGATCTCCCAAAAGTGTAAAGGTGAGGTCCCTTCCAAAAGTATCTAACCAACCGTTCCATGTGGCTGCGGGAATCGTGACCGAATCATTTACATCAATGCATGAATTCCCAACATCGCAAACTGAGTATATAAGTGATCCGTCCGGGCCAGTTAGGTCAAAGCACTCGGACGAATCACTAAAATCCCCTGTAAAGAAAATTTCCAAGGAAACATCTACGACGTGATAGGTAAGTTCTTCGAGTAAGGTAGGGGTGTCTATCAATTGATTAGAACCATTGACATTAAAGGTCGTTAGCGGTCCTACGACGGGGGCAGGCACGCCACCTTCGGTTACTATAGGTGGTGATACCGTGACAAATGCATTACATTGACCAGGATCATTATTTATAGTGCTATTGCCTGGGCAGATAAGGCCTACAGGTAAGGGTGTATATGCGATATGTGAGTAGGACATTCTGCCCAGTAGGACTGAGGAGTTTAAAAGTAAAATGACGAGTACCAGACTTAGCAACAATGAAATGCGCGTATGCTGTAGTGGATCATTCTTCCGAAAGGAGAAAATAAGGTGTTTGGGGTAATAGAATTTCATAGGGTCATTATTTTGGGGTTCGTAAATTCGTTGGGTCAAAACACCAGAATCTGCCCCTAAAAACCTATTATAGCTTATAGACAAAACTCTAGACAAGATCATAAAATACTGATAATCAAATATTTATAATTAAGTCTTTTGACAAGTAAATCACGGTATCATTTTAAAATGGGGATGGAAAAGCCTACCTTAGTCCTACTATTATAAACCATGACACAGGCCTTTCTTGCTATACTCATATTCAGTGCGCTCCAGCTTATAAGTTTTGCCATCGTGCTGCTGTTCAATAGCAAATACGATGTAAAGGCCAATCGATGGCTCACGGCTTTGTTGGTGTTTTTGGGATGTTGTTTGCTCCTGTTTTCGTTGAACAGGATCGAAGTGCTACCCCAGGTCTCTTTGTTGGGATATGCCTTGGCCTTCCTGGGAGGACCCATCCTTTTCTTTTACGTACGCACTTACCTAACAAACAGCTATTCTTTTAAACCAGCACAACTACTCCATGTTATTCCATTCCTAATTCAACTGGCCTTATGGGCATCGGTAATACTACCCCTGTCCGATGCAGAAAAATTGGAATATCTGCAACGGATGAATGCAGGTTCCGATTGGTATCCCTTACAACGGGAAGTGAGTTTTATTGCCGTTGCACTATTTTATATTTATTTGATCTATAAAGACATTCGCCGGTACCATCAATTGGCAAAGGAAGAGTATTCCTATACGAATCAAAATGTGCTGATCTGGTTCTATGGTTTTATCCTATATCTCATACTTAGTCCCGTTGCAGTTTCCCTAATTGCCTTGCAAATTGGACAAAATGAAGTGCTGATTCTATCGGGATTCTTAAGTGTCTTCTGTTTTATTATCATGCTGGTCGTTTTACTCCGTCCAGAAATCTATCAGGGTTTGGGCATCATTGCCCCAGTAAAGTCTTTTTCCAGGCAAACTCCTACCCTGGCAGATACGGAAAAGGATCGCTTGTTCCAGGAACTGCAACTGTATTTTGAAAGGGAAAGGCCTTTTCTAAATCCTACCCTTACCTTAAAGGGCCTTTCGGATGCTTTGGAAACCAATCCCAACTACCTTTCACAAAGTATCAATGGTAAATCGGGAAAGTCCTTTTTCGATTTCATCAATACCTACCGCATTGAGTATGCAAAAACATTGTTATTGGATGACACTTTTGCCAAATACACGGTTGAAGGCATCGCCAGCGAATCGGGATTCCGTTCCAAGTCTGCATTTTATAACGCCTTCAAAAAGATGACTTCCATTTCCCCTTTAGAATTCAAAAAGCAGCACCAAGCGGTGTAAGCTTCCCATTTCAAAATCCATTTTCTGCCTTTCGACCTTTTCATTCTTTGAAAACTAGAAGGAGAAATATCCCATTGTGGAATTACCATAAAAGAATTGTGTGTTTAACGGAAATAGGACTCTTCGAACAAAAAATTCATGACCTTATGGGTAACAAATTTCGGGATTAACCTCATGTGGTTGAATCGATTCACAAAAGGCGAAATCTGAAAAGCCTGCAATAGAGTAAGATGAACCCGGGCATAAAAAACAAGACAAATATGCCCTATTAATTCTCCTTGTGAGAATTCGAAGAATACAAAACCTAAACCTAATTATTAAAACAACAATTATGAAAAAGTTATGTTTATTCGTAGCATTATTGCTACTCATATCCGCATGTGAAAAAGAAACCACAAATACCCCTGAAGTCCTAGAAAATGGACCCACTACAGATTTTGTGGGAGGAAATGTATTGGTCCCAGGACAGGTAATTATTAAGTATGACGCCGGCCTTACAGAGGCAGAAAAGCAAGTGTTACGGGACTTCTATCAGGTAGAGGACTATAAAACCTGTTCCTGTGCAGATCCTAGCTTGGAATTATGGATCTTCGAAGTTGATTCTAATGGTAACTTGCCAGGCGGAGGCACGCTAGAGGGTGTAACAGAATCTACAAAAGATGATGCCGGTGTTGAAGGTTCGGAATTCAATCCCATTATTAAGCATGATGGTATAGAGTTAAGCGCCCCTTTTGGTCCAGCGCACATTACAACGGGATTGGATATCATGTCCACAACCAATAGTGGGGTGACTATCGCTGTATTGGATACGGGCATTGATTATAACTATTTCCGTTTCGAAGAACCTTTTCTTTACAATAGTGAAGCTTCGGGGGATTCCTGTACGGACAACGGTATGAATGATTATATAGGATGGGACTTTGTAGAACAAGACAACAATCCGTTCGACGACCACGGACATGCTACACAGGTAATTTCCCTCATATACGAAACATTGGATGCCCAGGATGTGGATTTTCAAGTACTTCCAGTAAAAGTATTCGATCAAAACGGTATCGGAACCTACTTTGATATCCTTTGTGGATTTAGGTATGCCGCCAACAATGAAGATGTGGCCATTATCAATTTAAGTTTTGGATGGTATGAAACCCAATATGAGTTACTGAAACGATTTATAGAAGAAACCTTGGATAAAAAAGTGATCGTAGCCTCTGCTGGAAATGACGAAAATAACAATGATCTCGTTCGTCATTACCCTTCTTCATACGAAGACGCCAATATCCTGTCTATCGCATCGTGGAATACAGACTTGATAGAGGTAGGATTATCCCGTTTTTCCAATTGGGGGGAAGGCTCTGTAGACTTGGCTGCACCGGGTG
Source organism: Aureisphaera galaxeae (assembly GCF_028561275.1). Classification (GTDB taxonomy): domain Bacteria; phylum Bacteroidota; class Bacteroidia; order Flavobacteriales; family Flavobacteriaceae; genus Aureisphaera; species Aureisphaera galaxeae. Next base: position 49,995 of record NZ_JAQQTF010000002.1, on the reverse strand, counting down.
AGAACATTCCATTTTATATAGATGCAAACGAATATATCTTACTATACGGAACCTCATACGCTAACGCATACGCTTCGGCCATCGCCGCGGGTATGCATGTACCTGGCATGAGTCCCAGTCAGCTTATTTCGTCCGTGATTGCCAGTGGTATTCCGGATGATAACCTGAATAACATACTGTACCACTCTTACATCTACTATTAGTGAGGTTTGAATAATTAGGTTTAGGTACAACTATTATTATTTAGACCACTGGGGAAGGGATTTCCAATTCCTTCCCCTAAATAGTATCTTTAACCTGCAAAACGTTTTACTGATGGGGGAAATAAGAAAAACGGTACTTTGGTTATGCTTCGTTTTGGCAATGGCCACGGCCCATTCCCAACAAACTGTAGCAGAGTATGTAGACTCCCTTTTGGTTTTGGAAATACCCAATCCCGAAAAGGAAGCGAGTATAGAAAATTATCTCGGAAAACTTCCCGAAGACACTCCGCATTTAGAAGATGCCTATTATGAATTTGCCAAATGGTGTAAGGTTCGTAATAACAATGCCGTAAAGGCGCAATGGTATGGTAAAAAAGAACGAGCCCTTCGCTTGTTGAAATATCCTCCTACAGATGATAAGACCAAAAGGAATCTGTACAATTTAGGGTATTTCCATTACTATGCCGATGAGCCCGATCTTTGGGCCGCCAAGGCCTATTATGACACCTTGGTATCTGTCTCAGAGGATCACGAAATAAGGAGCGGCACGGCATACCGAGAATTAGGGAATATCTATAACCATTGGGGGGATTTTCAAAATGCATTGGAGCACTATCAATTATCACGGCAAATCCTAAAAAAGGGAGAACGCCCGGACAGGGAACTCATTACGCTCATCAATACACTGGCAAACTATGTAGATATTGGCGACCCCTCCCAATTGGACGACTTCCTTCGCGTTCGAAGCAATATTGATTCATTGGAGGGTGTAGAAATAAGCAAATGGCGTTGGGCAAAGGTCCTTCTTAACACAGCGGCCATGTATAAAATTGCGGGTAGTTATGATGAAGCCAGACAGAATGCCCGCAAGGCCTTGCCCATGTTTCAAGAATTGGAAGCAACGCAAGACGTATTTTATTCACTTACCATACTTGGGGGTATTGAAATTGAGGAGGGCTATTTCGAAAAAGCAAGGCCCTATTTCGAAAAGGCTAGAGCGTATACCGAAAAGAATCCCATTTTATTGAGTAATGTATCCAATCATCTGGGTGATTTGGAGTTTCGATCCGGTCATCCGGAAAAAGGATTGGACCATTACTACGATGCCGTTTCTTGGGTTGCCCATGGACATACCTCAACTCCAAAAAGGAAACTACCCTCTAAGGCGGAAATAGGAATTTCCCCAGACAAGAAACGTCTGTTCGGCTATTTAAACGATCTTTCGAGTGCTTGGATTCGTTACTACGAAGAAAGTGGAGAGAAGCGCTGTCTGCGAGAGGCTGAAGCCGTTTTAACCTTAGCCGATGCTACTATTGATGAACTTTTTTTAGAGAGTCGCGAGGTGATTTCTAAACTGAACTGGCGAGAAAAAGCATCTGCATTATACTTAGACGCAATAAAAGTAGCTTTCCTCACTCAAAAACCTGAGCAAGCCCTTTACTACATGGAAAAAAACAAAGGGTTATTGCTATTGGAAAGTACGGTAGATGTTTGGGCCAAACAAAGAGCTAACATTCCCGCGGTTGCATTGAAACAGGAGGAATTTATGCTACGTAAGTTGCAAGAGGGACAGCTTTCATTGACCCAAGCTATGTTGAAAGATGTTGCCAAAGACGAAGTTGAAGCCACGAAGAAAGAACTCTTAAAGCTAAAAAACCGACATAGGAAGTTTGTAGACTCACTGGAAGCCATCTATCCCGTATATGTGAGCTCCAAAAAACAGCTTACTATTTCCTCGTTCCAAGACATTCAAAAGGACATGAAGAAAGACGAACGCATCGTAAGCTATGCTTTAGGAGATAGCTTAGGGTATGCGCTCATGATTTCGAAAGAAGGAGTTCAATTCCGTCAACTCTCTTCGAGCGTCCCAAAACTAGTGGAACGCATCCAAGAACTCCAGAAACTTTGGACGAAACCTTTCGGGAATCAACAGGAAATAACGGAATATGTATTTCGTGCTACCCAACTGTATAAAATTCTGCTCCCCTTCGAAGATTTTGCCGAAACCTTCGACTGGGATTCTATTACCATTATTCCCGACGGGATTATTCAAACAGTACCTTTTGAAGCACTTACCGTCTCGGAAGATTTACCCCTTCCCGAAGCGTATCTCATTTCCCAATGCAACGTACTCTATAAATACTCACATTCATTGGATGTACAGATAGGGCGTCTGCGAGAAAACGGAAGCACGAGTACGGCAAGTTTTTACCCGATCATATTCAGAAACCCTCCTATGGATGAGCTTACGTATGGTCTGCGGGAATCGGAAGCTTTGTGGGCTTACTTTCAAGAGGATATATATACGTTCAAAGAGGCTTCCAAAGATGCCTTTCTGGAGGAATTCGATAAGAATTCGGTCATTCATATTTCTACCCATGGAGGGACAGATGGTAATGGCCCATGGTTAGCTTTTTATGACTCGGAATTGCGGTTGGATGAACTTTTCCTACTGAAAAACAGAAAGGAAATGGTGGTTTTAAGTGCTTGTAAAACAGATGTAGGTGATCTAAAAAAAGGGGAGGGTATCTTCAGCATTAAACGAGGGTTTTTTAAAGCTGGAGCCCGAAGTGTAGTGTCTACACTATGGAATGTGAACGAAAAGTCAAGTTTTGAGATCACCACAAAGTTTTATGATGAATTAGCTTCTGGTAAAACAAAATCTAAAGCCCTTAGAGATGCGAAACTCGCCTACTTAAACCAATATGCAAATACCAGCGAGGCTTCTCCTTTCTATTGGAGCCCCATTACATTAACGGGTTATGATGGTCCCATTGCCTTAGACACACCATCTCGTTTTCCTAAACCCTTGCTTTGGTTACTACTTATTGTTCCCTTGTTATTTATTCTAGGCAGTAAATTTATCAGGAAATCTTAATTCCATGATCTATATAAGTAAGCGGGCATTCTTTCGAATGCCCGCTTCTTCTATGACCAAAAAAACTATGTTGATGGTTATCTATTGGTCCTATTCTACAACAATCCTTTTGTGGATGGTTCCATTTTCCGTCGTAAATACCGCGAAATAAATTCCGGAAGCTAATCGCCCGGAAGCATTCCACTGTACAATGCGTTCCTCATGTGCCTTCAGCTTTTCGGAGAAACTATGACGAACATTTCCGTAGAAATCATGGATCTGTACATCGACCTGGGTATCATAACTGGTCTGTAGTACAAAATTCATGCTTCCGCGATTCGGATTAGGCGAAACCACGGCAGTTTCGAAAACACGGTCGCTTAGACGAACAGGTATGAAACATTCCTGATTGGAAAAGTCTGTAGTAGATCCGTCCCTACAAACTGCCTGAACTCTCCAAACAAAACACTTGTCCCATAAACCAGAAGGAAGGGCCACACTGTTCGTAGTCGTAGTAAGGGGTGCTATAGAAACGCCTACCTTACAACCACAGTCAATTTGTGGGACACCACCTGGAGGAGAAGAAACGATATATTCTACCGCTCCCGGTACGGGATCCCAAGTAAGGGTAGTTCCTACCACCTGTAGATTTGTAGGTGCAGGCAGCGTCGTACAATCTACATCACAGTAATAAATGAATTCGTCTTCAAAAGAGCATTCATATCCACCCATATCTTTTATAACGGTAACCGTATACAATACGTCTACTTGAAGTAAGCGCATCGTACCGCTTCCTCCATCGGACCAAATAACGGTACATCCAGGATCGATATCATTCCCGGCTCCATCTACGATATGCGTCAATACCCATCCTTCATCACAAGGGTCGCAACCCTCTCCTTTGGAGCCCATAGTGGTAATGTATTCCTCCATGGCCTTAAAGTCTGCATCAGTATAAGTTCCTCTTGCTTCGTAGAGATCTTCAAGAAGCTTGCCTGTCTGTGCCTCTGGACAATCAATGGCTTCAATATGGATTTCACCTTCACAACAATGTTCTACATAAGTAGCTGTATACACACAATTATCTGGTGCAGGATAGGTAATCGTTACGATCCATGTTTCATGAGGTTCTGTGTAAATCCAATCTTGATTTTGCGTTTCCCCAGTATCAGGATTATGCCATGAAATCTGTACACCCCCAGCGGAAGTAATAGGAGTACCATCGGCACTCAATACTTGAATAGGCCATTGGTCTGCCGTACAAACTACATCCGGACAATCTGGATGACTCCAGTACGGCTCGATATACGGTTCGTCTTGGCAATTTTCGTCTGTACCACAGATCTCGCAGGTGGTTACCGTGAAGTTGACCAAATTCGTATCGCTGTCAATTAGTTCTACCGCAAGTTCAGAGCCATTGAAGTCGATTTCGGTACATCCCACATCGGTAATAACAACGTCTACATTAAATAGTACGGTATTAGTTCCTACGGGTACCGGATTCGTAACATCATTCCAAGAGAAAACCACTTGAGTCTGGGAAACAACATTGAACCCACTACTGGCCGAAGGAAAGTTAGAAATACCCTGTATATCTACTATACCGGCATTCGAGAACTCGATCGTTCCTTGAAAGCCAACCAACGGATTTACGTTTCCTATCGCAGTAGCAAAAACGGGAATGCTTACTGTATCCCCTACATTGCCATCCATGCATCCAAATGAAATATCAATGGTTCCCGTACCGCCATCCAATCCGCAGATATTACAAGGCGTCACCGTAAAGTCTACCAAACCGCTATCATTAATAAATTCGACCCCAGCAACGGAGCCATTCAAATCAATGGCGGAGCATCCCACATCTGTAATTAACACATCCACATGGAATAAAACCGTATTGGTTCCTATGGGTAAAGGGTTGGGAACATCGTTCCAAGAAAACACGATCTGACTTTGAGAAACAATATTAAAGCCACTACTGGCCGATGGGAAATTGGATATTCCCTGAATATCCAGCATCGCAGCATTGGAGAATTCTATGGTTCCCTGAAAGCCCTGTAAAGGATCTACATTTCCATTCGCAGTGGCGAGTACAGGAACACTTACGACATCCCCCACGTTCCCATCTACACAACCAAATGTAATATCGATCGTACCGGGAGGTTGCAAGCCAGTACATACCTGCCCTGGATTTATGGTAGGCGTAAGCAATCCGCTGTTGGTTATGAATTCAATCTCTGCAAAAGATCCGTTTAGATCTATAGCCGAACAACCCTGACCAGTGAGGGTAAGGTTTATATTGAACAGCAGCGTATCTATGTCTACTGGAATCCCCACTAGTGCATTATCGAACCACAAAAATGCAATTTGCGTGGCCGAAACTTGGTTAAACATTCCATTGGCTGTGGGGAAATCGGTCATATCTATGAAGTCCATTACCGAAGCATCGGAAAACTCGATCGTTCCCTGAAAACCCAACAGGTTTTCTGTTACCGTTGGAGCAGAAGCCAATACTGGAATCGTAACATTGTCGCCAGAATTTCCAGACGCCGTTCCAATATTAATTTCTATCTGCCCATTTGCACTCCCGAACGCAAAGCACAGAAACGCAAAAAAGAAAAGAATTTTTTTCATTGTAAAATGGTATTAGTTTACTCCTACTCTATTAAGGCTTTTCAGATTCCGCCTGTTCCCGAATCGATTCATTTTTAAGAGGGTAGAGTCACATTTTGTTACCCAAGAATTTTCAAGTAATTTTATTCGGCCCATTTCAAGGCATTTCTGCATATGCATAAAGAGGATCCCTTTATAAAAGGCTTTCTGGGGGGAGAGCCAGATATACTCCGTAAAATCTATTCCCAATCTTTTCCTACTGTGCGAGGCTATATCATGAGCCGAAACGGATCTAAGGCAGAGGCGGAAGACATTTTTCACAATGCCTTGGTCACCTTATACGTGAAATTGAAAAACGATGAACTGCAAATTCAGTCATTTGAAAGCTACCTTTTCACTATGTGTAGGAATATGTGGAGAAGAGAACGTTCAAAAAATAGGGTAACAAATCTGGATACTATCCCTCTAGTTGATGAAAGCGTAGATATGGCGAAGTTTTCTATAGAGCAAAGCCAGTGGGATCTATATCAGGAAAAGTTTAAGGAGTTGTCCGAAAATTGTAGGAAACTCTTAGGAATGACCTTTAAAAAGATAGCTTATAAGGAGATTGTTACTTTCTTTAATTATGCTTCCGAAACGGTCGCGCGACAGCGGGTTTTTAAATGCAAGTCACGACTGCTTCAGCTCATTAAGAGAGACCCGAGATACCTACGCCTCAAAACCTAAATTATGCAAGAAGACGAATTGGAATACCAGAAGATTGAGCGTTATTTTCGAGGGGAAATGACTGAAGAGGAGCATGCGGCTTTCGAAGATGCCATGGAAAAGGATCCTGACCTTAAAGAACGGGTTACCATTCATTCTACCATCGACGCCCTAGAGGATGAAGAAAAATGGATGACTTTTGAAGGAGCTCCCGAACTACTGAAAAAAGAGGCAGATTTATTTAGATCTGAGGACACCCTTCAGTTTTCAGAAAAGCTAAAAGCATTCAGAAACCAAACATCCGTTTCCGAAACTACTTCTAAAAGTCCATGGTTCAACAAATCCCTTTGGGGTGCTATTGCCGCGATTCTTATCATTGCCATTTTTGTATTCTACCCAAAAGACCCTAACCTCAATACCTTATTTGAAGAATACCACAACTGGGAAGACTTACCTTCCTTAGTTACCAAAGGAGGCGACCCTAATGACCCTGCCCGATTGGAATCCCTATTCCGCTCCAAAGATTACGAAGGGGTGATCGCTTCTTCAGAAAGTTTGGAAATCGCTGTGGAAGGATCGTATGCCCAAGCCCTACTCTATGTGGGTGCTGCTCATATAGAATTAGGGAATTATCGACAAGCCCTCGCGACTTTTGATCGACTTATAAACAGCAATTCTTTAGACGCCCACAAGGGATATTGGTACAAAGCACTCACCTACCTGAAACAAGAAAATAAAGAGCAATGCTTGGAGGTTTTAGATATCATTGCTGCCGAACCAACTTACTTCATGCATGAGGATGCCAAACAACTATTGAAAGAACTTCGATAACCCAAATTCACCTCTCGAATAACCAATCGCTATACCGGCGAAGAGGACCAAAAATAGCGTTAGGATGAGTTTTTTGTTAGAAAAAACCCCGAATTCCTATTTTAATCCCCAAAAGAGCACCCTAACTTTATGAAAGTGAATTATTTGCTATTTACAGCATAGTATTCCTCTCTAAAACCGAAAGCTATGAAATACTTGTACCTATCCCTCTTTTTACTCCTTTCCACTAGTACTTCTCTATATGGACAATGGTTGGATTGGATAGACCAAACCGACTCCCGTATCGTAATCACGAACATTAACGATAACGACGATCCCGCCAAAGTGGACGATCAAGAAAAAGACCTCGCCGTGGGCGATTTCGACAACGATGGCTTTATGGATTTGGTCATTGTGCGCAAAGCCTCCTTCTCCACTCCCGGAGCCAAAACCGACCTTCTTCTCATGAACCGAAACGGCGTTTTGGAAGACGAAACCGATCTGCATATTCCTGAGTTTCTTTCGGACAATACCGATGCTAGGGATGTCATTTGTGTAGATGTAAATGGGGATACCTGGATGGATCTTTTTTTGGTAAGCACTTTCGACGATCAACCCAAGTTATTCATAAACCAAGGAAATGACGGTAATGGCGATTGGCAAGGATTTGTAGATGAATCCAGTACCCGCCTTCCTACACTTACCGTTAGCATTATACAGTTTTGTGCAGGTTGGGCAGGCGATCTAACAGGTAACGGTGCACCCGATTTGTACATGGTAAATTACGATAGTTCGGGAACGGCTTTGGACGTATTGTTCATTAACGACGGTTCAGGAAACTTCACAGAAGAAGCCCAAACCCGTATGGGCGATCTTAGAAATTCCAGTTTCGGAACAGGGGTAGAATTCCACGATGTAGACAATGATGGCGATCTGGATATTGTAAAAAATTTGGGGTTAAACGATGTCGCCCCTTTTAACGATAAAGGAACCATTGCCCTTTTCAATAATGGAGATGGTACATTTACAAACTGGTTCAAACTTCCTGGAGACGCCACCTATATGTTCACGGCAGGTGATTTAAATGACGACGGGATGATGGACTTTTATGAAGTGGATGACTTTGCCGATTATGTGAATTACATCACAGGTTTTGTGGTTGACCAAAGTTTAACCATTACTACAGCGGCGCTACCCACCAATAGAACCGATAATTGGGGTGGAAATGTAAAAATGATAGATCTGGATGGCGATGGCGATCTCGATGTAGGGATGTCCAGTGTAGATACGGACGAACCGCCCTGTGAGACGGGAGAAGACAGACGATACATTATTTTCGAAAATGAGGGGCTCAATAGTGGAGATCTAGTACATCCGTATGGTGCTACTATTAACCCATGGAATGTCTCCACCTATGATCATGATTATATCGATATAAATAATGACGGTAAGATGGACATGATCTTGGGTACCTGCGATGGCTACCAAATTTTCATGCAAGCTCCCTTGCTGTCTACCAACGAATCTGAATTAAAAAATGAGGTATCTATTTACCCAAACCCTACATATGGCTTACTGCAAGTGCGATTAGAAAATATCCCCGCAGCTACGCTGGAATTATACTCCCTTACTGGAAGTGTGATCACTTCCCAAACCTATGATTCCGTATCCAACACTCCTATTGAAATGAACATCAGCTCCCTTACACAATCTGGAGTTTATTTCCTGAAGGTGAATACCGATAGTGGAACGGTGACCAAAAAAATAATCGTACAGTAGTTTTTTGTTTAGTTTGACAAAGCCTCGGAATATTCCGAGGCTTTTCATTTTTCGAATTACTTATCTGTTTTTAAGATCAATTTTGAAAAAGGCTCATGTGTAAAGCCGAAAACAGATAGGCATATAGCCTACTTGCCTACATCTGCGATTACCATGATCTCTACCCAACCAGTTATATTCTTATTATTAGCTGGTTGAATTTTCATAGTTGCCTCCAGATCTACGGTCCCGCCGGTCCAACTTATAGAAGTAACTGCTACTTCTGCCGTTTCTACGTTTTGACCTCCGTTATTGAATTTTTGATAGAATCCTGTTAAGGCGGCAAAGGCCGATTTCACATTGGAGTCGAAGGTTACAGAGCCAGTCTCCGTATAGTCCTTTCCTGAAAAATCGATTTTTTCGGTTTTAATTTCTAGTCCCATTATGTAAAGTATTAAATGATTTTACCTACTCTATTTATCTTTTGAAATCATTCGCTATGAAGTTAAGGAGAGGCTTTTCGGTTATCGCCTAGAAGAATGGTTTCTCCCTTGGGATCAAAATTGATACTATAAAGTGAAGTTCATTAGCCTGTATCCCATAATTTTACGATTTTGTTTACCCTATCCGTGTATAAGGGTATCCCCTGAAAATGCCGGTGGTATCCCCGTGAAGTTTCTGAAGAGAAAACCATAAATAATTGATAATGAATGTTTTAAGATAATTTAGTAAAGAAGCTAAAATTTCATATACCTGATTTTCAACATTTTATAATTTATCTTAGCTTCTCAACTAACAAAAACTTTTCAATCATGAAGCATTCAATCCTTTACCTATTAGCGTTAGTCTTGCTCGGGATGTCATGCAAGCAGGGTCAAAAGCAAGAAACAACCTCAACATCAGAAAAAACGATTTTTCAAGATCCTCCTACCCCTCCAACCCCCTTACCTTGTGTGAGTAATTATCAGATTTACGATGAAACGGCCTATTTATGGATAGAGAGTTGGGCAACGTATAATAATTCCTTAAGCGAGAATAACAACTATACGATTGAAACGGTTCCCAACATATCTTTTAGTGCCGACTCTCTTAAGTCACTTCAGGATCATGACCTTGAGGCAAACGGTGTGTTGCTGTTCTATATTAAAAATAATGTGAGTGATCCCATACCCTCGCTCGCCATGGTAAATACCAAAGATTGCGTTCCCCAACCGAATGATTGTGAGAACGGTAATTGCATTCTGGCATCATGGTATGAAGGCGATCAAGAATTCATTAGTGAAGAAAAATTCAATGAATATCAACGGAATTGGTGCAAAAGTGCAGATGCTACTGTTGTCTTCACTCCGGTATATGCTTTCAATTACTCATGGGATGCAATAAACGACCATCTAGCAGATGGAAATGGCGAGGGTATAGACATAAAATATGGATTGCGTACTATCGGCCCATCGGACACAGCAGAATTCACGGAAGAGGCTAGCGATACCATTACAGGGAGTGTAGTATATAGCAATATCATTTACGGACAGGGTCAAAATTTCAATAATATTAGAGCCTTCGACTTTGCCATGCCTTGCCCTACCTATTGCGGTGACCGTGTATATAGCTGCGATAACTAACCATTCGCCAATTTTCAAATATGGGACTTGTTTACACCGCTTTTTTTATTACGTTGGTTCCTGCAGTATTGGCCGCCTTTAAATGGCGCCTTATGCAGGAACATCAACGTTGGTTTTCTGTATTGCTTTGGTTTATTGTTGTTAACTCCTTTGCAGGTTGGATTTGGACCCTGCAAACCGGGAGAAGCAACACCCCTTTCTTTTACGTATACATTCTAGTAGAGTATCTTATTTTGCTTCAAGTATATCGGTTTATGTTTTCGGAAAGCATCAAAAAACAGATCTGGGTTATACTGGCCATTGGGTTTTCGGTCATTTGGCTCATAGACGTGTTCACTGGAAAAGGATGGTGGGGCTTCCCCGATTATATCCATGCCCTAGAAGCCGTTATTTTATTAGTTATCGTTGCGAAATGGTTTTTGAAGATGTTAAAGGAAAAAACGGTGCTGCATCCCGAAAAAACCTTCGAGTTTTGGTTATCGGCAGGATTGCTCCTTTTCTTTAGTGGCAACTTCCTGCTGTTCGCCTTTCCAAAGCTTATGCTCACCGCCGGAAAAGAAGTGTTTGAAGCCATCTGGAAAGTAAATGCTATCTTGAATATTCTATTGTACACCATCTATACCGTAGCCTTATTATGGGTGAAGAGAACAACCAAATAGTCTTAATTTTCATAGCTAGTGCTGCCTTCGTGGTGCTTATGGCTATTCTGTTAATCCTATTTTTGGTCATCTATCAAAAACGAATTGTCGCTCAGGAAAACAAGCTACAAAAGATAGAAAATGAAAGGCAACAGGTGTTGTTGAAAGCTACCATTGAAGGACAAGAAAGGGAGCGAAAACGCTTGGCCAAGGAACTGCACGATGGGATTGGCTCTTTATTATCTGGATTGAGCCTTACTTTGAAATTTCAGAAAAACAAACAAACTCCCAATTCTGAAGAAGCGCATTTTTTTGAGGAAACCTGTCGCTTGGTCGATGAAGGGATTGAAGATATGCGCAGGGTAAGCCATGATTTCATGCCCGCTACTATTGAAGAGTTTGGATTAATTACCGCCCTGCAGGAATGCATTAAGCCTGTGAACAACTCCAAAGCTTTGCATGTACAGATGAAGATCCCCAAAACGGCCTTTCCACTTCCCAAAAATGTCGCTTTGGGAGTACTGCGGATTTTTCAGGAACTGCTACAAAACACCCTAAAGCATGCCCAAGCTTCAGAGGTTGTTACCACCTTAGAATTCCATCCCAATCGGTTCCGTATGTTATACACCGACAATGGAATCGGGATGAAAGCCCATGAAATGGATTCCCATGGAATTGGGATGAAAAGCATACAAAGCCGTATCCAAGCCATGGAGGGTGACTTCTCTTTGCATTCAGAAAATAAAGACGGTTTCGCGGCAACAGTAGAAGTTCCCATTAATCATAATGAAGTATCATGAAAAAAGCCATACGAATTGCCATCGCCGACGATCATACATTGGTCCGTTCTGGAATCACCATGATTTTAAGAAGCAACTCGGATTTTGCAGTAGTTCAGCAATCGGAGAATGGTAGGGAGTTGCTCGAAGGACTGGAACAATCCCACCCCGATGTGGTGCTATTGGACTTGGAAATGCCGGTTTTGTCGGGGTCCGAGACGTTGATCGAAATCAGAAAGCTGTATCCTGATGTTCGAGTGCTTATTCTCACCATGCACAACAACGATGCTTTTATTGTACGAATGATGGAACTTGGGGCCAATGGGTATCTCATCAAGAACTCCGACCCGGATGAAGTGATTAGGGCCATATACAAGGTCGTCGAATCTGAATTCTATTTTTCCGATACCGTATCCAAAGCCATGCTCCAGGGACTTTCCAATCCAGAATTGAAAAACAAGGGTACGCTTACGGGTCATGGCCTTTCCGAACGGGAAGTTGATGTACTCAAGCTTATTTGCCAGGAATATACCACTACCGAAATTGGGGAAGCCCTGTTTTTAAGCCCGAAGACCATAGAAGGCTATCGAAAGGTCCTCATGGAAAAAACCGAGGCGAAAAACATGGCGGGATTGGTACTGTTCGCCGTACGACACGGGATTCATATTGAAAATAGTTGATATAAAAAGAAGTTGCGGTTAACATCGAAATGCCAACCGCAACCTTAAGAAGTAGTTATCTGATTAACTAAGAAATCGTCTATAGGGTATTACTGCTATTACCAAAATTACTAGTAAAATAATCACGTATTTTTTGTAATAATCTTCCTCTAATAATTCTGACAGATAGAACACATCATTCACTTCGTCATAATACATGCTAAAATTCTCATTTGTTGAAATAGAAGGGCATTTTGATCTGCTAACATCCTGTTCGTAGGTCCTCCCTTTATATTCAAACTCGAAATAGCTATAATTTCTTTTCCCTAATCTACCTGAACAATATGTGTCTATCACTTTTACATCCACCTTATCGCATTCATTCCTACATTCACTTAATATTGATTGTTTGTAAAGAACAAACACTAAAATGATGGCAATGAAAATCGCAAAGTAAATTTGTTTTTTGTGATACATAATACTCTTGTAAAATTACTTACTGCTGTCTCAAAACTTAGCTAAAGTTAGTTATTGGGTTTTTTCTCATCATCCTTCTTAACCGTTATGATTACCTCCTCTAGTTCCTCCACATCTGGACCAAGTAAATCAGTGGCTATTGCCTCGGCTTCTTCCAAAACATCATTAGTAATATCTCTATTCCTTCTTTCCTTCTTTTTCTTTTCAATCTTCTTGGCTCGTTTTTTCTTATACTTCTTTTTCTGCTTCTTCTCCAAGCGCTTAATGGATTTATCCAGTTTCTTTATCCTTTTATTATTCTTCTTTATATACTTCTGGAAGAATTCGGTATCTGGAATTAGTTTATCCAATCCGGCACCAATCAAACCATCCACTAAGGTTTGTCCTAAATCAATATCTTCATTGTTTGTAACTTTTTTTGCAATGTCTGTAGCCGTTTCAATGGTGAACTCCAAAATTTCTGAGAATACCTTGTTTATGAGTCTTCTATTGCGCTTTTTCTTAATAAACTTCACAAACTTACCGATCCCTGGATCTCCAATAAATCCGGATAAGGCTCCAGAACCTGTTTCCCAAGCCACATCACTCCAATCAATGTTTTTTACTGCATTCCTGAAGCTTTGACCTTCTAGCATCGAAGCACCTACCTGTCCAAGTATTTCCAAAGCACCCGAAACGAAAGCTCCTATAATAGGATTTTCACCATTTTTCTCTTGGAAATAAATCGGATTGTTAGCCGCATAGACATACGGACTCTGCGTCATAAACTCAAATGCCAAAGGATCGATTCTAACGAATCTGGCAATCGCAGGATCGAACAATCTTGCTCCGTATTGATAAAAATCAAAACCGAGGGCTTGTTCAAACTCCTTACTACCATACTTCCATTGCTGTGCAAAGCTGTTACCAATAGGATTGAAATAATCGTTATACCCTTTCTGTTTCAGACCAAATGGATAGTAGTTGGATTCTTCAATAATCTCGCTACTGTCTACACTTCCATCTCCGTTGCTATCTGTATAGCTTAAGCGAACATTATTCAAATGATCTTTAAACTGGAAAACATAGGAATACCCGCCTCCTGTTTCAGCTTGTAAATACCCCTCTGGATGATTTATAAACTGTAGGTTGCTGTTTTCATACTTGAAGTTTCCAGCATACTCGGAAGTAACTGTAGAACTACTTGTAGGAGCAACGTCTTTCTTCAATAAGTTTCCATCGGCATCATAGGTAAACGTAATGGTGCCACCAGCCTCTCCATGAACAGCATCCAAGGTCACCGTTTCAGGAAGATTTAAGTGATTATAGGTGATTTCGGTAATCCCCTTGTTGTAGTCTCGTGTTAGGTTACCATTGGCGTCGTAAGAGTAATCTAAAGAAAAGCTTGTTCGATCTTTAAATCCTTCCAAGCTGGAAGAAGAACTACTTAAATCCTGAACATCCTTCAATGTATTTCCTTCATATGCATACACCAGATGATCCCAAACCGCAGTACCACCACTACCATTATCTCCATTTCTGAACAACAGCTTTATGTTTCCATTCTTGTCATACTCTATTCCTCCAAGGGCATGATTGTCTAAAGCGTTCAGCGTGGTTCCCTTTCTACTATGGGCATCCGTTAAACGGTTGAGGGCATCATATTCGTAGGTATAGGTCCTTTTGAGGGCATCATCGTTTTTGGTGCGCCAAATGGTTTGTGCAATGTTTCCGTTAAACAATGGAACTGCTAGACCAGGATCTCCTCCGGAACCTTGAACTGTTGTGTAGTTGATCTTAAAGTTGAACAGGTCGGGACTTCCTGTTTTACTGAAATCGTCCACCTGGTTAATCTCCTTTAGCCAACCTCGAACAGTATACTTGTAATCTACATCCTGAAGGGCTTCCACTTCGGTCCCGAACAATACGAAATCGCTTATCGCAGCTCCTTCATCTTTGAAAACAGCATCCCCGAAAAGATCAAAGCCATTTAGGGTACTATACGTATAGACCAGTTCACCATTCTGGAAAAATGTAAATGTGCCTGCATCCCTCTCTATGGTAAATCGATCTCCAATTTGGTAATCTCTAGGACTTCCAATTAAATTACCTTGAATTCGAATTTTATAGAAATTACTATTTCCTGTAGTACTCTTAAATTGGAATCCAAAATCGATTTCAGCAGGGGAGTGATTGGTGTGTGCCTCATTAAATCCAACGGTCGCGTTCTTTTCTTTACTTTGAATTGTAAAATGAAGTCCCCCTTTATTCGAAATCACTCCTTTGGTAGTAAGGCCTGCATTCCAATTGGTTGAACCCCCCGCATTCTTAGTAATAAGTCCCTCTCCAGCTATGGCAATATTGGCTGTATTTTCATATCCGCTATCAAACAATTCACCCCCTACTTTTTTCAACACCATTTGTCCCAATTCATCGTATTCACTTTGGGCAATTAATTGAACGGGTTGATTACCTATTTGCTGCATATGGGTAACCAAACGATCCATATGATCATAAGTATAGTAATCTAAGGTCACTACCGCTGGGTTGCTATCCTTTATATGAGAGGTTCGAGTAGCTAACACTTTTCCGGAAAAATCGAATTTCGATTTTATGATCTCTTCGGTATTTAAATGTTCGTTTTTACTCGCCACATAGGCCTCCCTTCCCTTTTCGTCGTATGCACTTACTGTGGTGATCCAATCTGTGGTGCCCAGCACCCTTACTTTGGCTACTGTGGGTAATCCCTGTGTCCTATTGGTAATCTGATTCTGAAAAACAGTGGCAGGAGCATCCAGTCCTTCTGTATCTACATACGAATCGTAATAGTTTACGGTGAGTACTTCCAAATTGAGGGATGGATAACTATCGTTGGTGTAGTAAATAACCATGTCCCCAACGGTAACCGGATCTACAGAGCGCTTTTCGCTAAGCGGTGGTGGAACTGTGGATCTACTTTCTTTGGAAGCTCCCTTCTTAGCGTCTCCAGGGGTGTATATTCCTGTAAATGCGATTCTACTAAGACCATCGTACTTGGTAAATAACCATTGGCCCTTACCCCTAAGATTACCATCCCTTGTCAAAATAGGGCGATCCAAATCGTCATAGATAATTTGTTCGAAGTCTTTCCCTGGGAATTTTTTCCATATCATTCTGTTTTTACTATCAAAATGAAATTGAAAGCACCATTTATCCAAGATCGTTTGCGGGTTGGCTGCCAAAATAATCTCATCGGATCCCTCGGGAGGTAACACGAAAGTTAGGTTCCCAAACTCATCGTACACATAGTAGGTATCATGCGCTTCATTATTGAACGTTCTTTTAAGGATGATTTGTCCTTTTTTGTTTTTGAACTCATGCGTCGTATGATTGTCACCATCCCCGGGTTGCCAATTCTCATCCTTGGTCACCATTTTAACCAATTCATTCGCCGGATAAAATCCGTTTCTATCGATCTTGGGATTGGTCGTGTTGCCATCGGGAAAGTCTACTGCATAAAAGCGAACCTCATTGGTCCCATTAGACAGGTATTCGTACTTTATGGTATGATCCGTATCTAGCGTATCAATAGCCTTCCAAGGATTTCCTGGTGCTCCCGTTTCCCATACTCGAAACATAGGAGAAGGCTCATAAACATCTTCGGAATAGGGATTTAAGGTATTTTCATATTTCCCTGTATCATAGAATCCGAAAATGTTGGTCTTCAAAGTTTCGGGATTTCGATAATCCTTAACATCTACGCCGAACTCAGTACCTTCTGAATAGGGCAGGTACTTCTTAGGCTGCATTCCGACCTCATCATATTCCATGTACTCTATGACAGTTTCCTTGTTGCCTCCTTGCTTTGCCTTTATGGTTTGCAGAGGCCGCCCAACCCCATCATAATACGTTACCGATTCAATCTTATTTATTTCGTCTACACTCCCCGTCGTCGTTGGAGTACGATAGGTCGTGGTCGTTATATAATTCTCGGAATCTGTTTGGCCCATCACTAGAAATGGCACCAATAAGAATAGTGTATATAATATGTTTTTCATCATTTCTTACTTTTAATCGGTTACCAAATTGTAGTTGAACTCCTTAACGATATTTCCACCTTCATCCTTTATGTATTGAATTCGGTCTTGTATATCATATTCGTAAAAGACAGTATATCCTCTTGAATCTGTTTCGCTGGTTACTCCAACAAAAGGATCATAGGTATAGGTCGTAATGAGGGCTTCAGGAAATGCCTGACGAATAATATCCAATTCATTCCTCAACGTCTGGCCATCCATGTTTTGGATATCCCCAATACTTATGCTTGCAAGCTCCGAATAACTCACATTTTCTGCTTTCAAAACCGGGAAACGATGATCATATCCCCATAGGAATGAT
Source organism: Aureisphaera galaxeae (assembly GCF_028561275.1). GTDB lineage: Bacteria > Bacteroidota > Bacteroidia > Flavobacteriales > Flavobacteriaceae > Aureisphaera > Aureisphaera galaxeae. The sequence continues at coordinate 32,518 of NZ_JAQQTF010000002.1, read as the reverse complement.
GTAACATTGACAGGCCTGGTAATTTGGAAGGGGCCAGAAACATCTATCACTTCTATTCCCGTATAATGTTCTTGTACATTCCCGTAGCTATCGTAATTGTAATACATGCGCCCTTCTAATGAGTTAGTTCTTTTGGCCCCAAGTAATCTGCTGGGTTTATAATCGCCTCCCACAGAGGAATAGTCCATTTTTACCGTGTTGTTCAACACCCCATTTTCAAATGTTTCGGTCATGGCTACTTTACTTATTTGATTGGCAGTGGTCATGCCCGTGTATGGCGACGAAGTGAAGTCATACGGATAGTAAAGCTTGCGTTTTACCGTATTTCCTTCACTATCGGTAACTGTAGTTTCCTTTAATTGATAGTTCGTATCGAATGTATTTTCGGATGTGGTAACCACCTCATTGCTCTCATCTACGATATTCTTGTCGATGGTAGTATCCAGCACAAAATCCATATCCGTATCGCGATACACATGCATGAAATAATAATCTGCATTATTACTTCCATCGGGTACCGGGAGGGACATTCCCCCAGAATGATCTATAAGGGAAGCTACGGTCCTAGTATTAATGGTATACACCCGCTTTAATGCAAAGTTTACATTATGAGGGTGGTTATGGCCCGAAGGATTAATTACTCTAGGATAATACGAGTAATTGGTCTGGGACTTCGGCGCATAGGTTGCAGAATCCCTTTCGAAAGCAAAGATTTTTTCTTCTTCTTTTCTACCAATTTTGAGATCGTCCCCAAAAGGAGTAAATGGATAATTTAATTGTAATTGATTGAATTGAGGCAACTCAAACTCGGTGGTCGAGAATCCATTGGTATAACGCTCTTCGAATTCGGTGGTATTTCCATTTCCACTGCCTCCCAAAACACTAAATATGAGTGAACCATCTGGGTTTTGATCGTTGGGGAAATCCCAAACTTGTAATCCGCCGCCGCCTGGGAGTTCTATTAATTCCATGGTAGGATATTGCTTTACCCGTTCATAGAATACCGGCACACCACTATTCAAATTAACCGGTGTATACGATTTAGAGAGATAGTTAATCCTATCGAAAGCATACCTATGGTTGGTGTCGAACAGCGGGGAATTACTTACTCCTTCAACATAACAATCATAGAGTACTTCTGTTACGTATTCATTTTGAGACTTCGTCAGTTCTACTCCGGTAGATAATCCATCATCATCATTATAATCATAGTTCTGCTTGGTCACCAGGCCTTTGTTATTTACATGACTAATAGTGTGTACTCGAATTCCACCCACCAATGCATTTACATACGGATCGCCATTGCCTTCTGGCGGATCGTAAAACTGCACCAAAATCTCACCATTGGATCTAGAGTAGTGATTATTGTAGGCATGGATATAAAAGATATAGGTCCCAGGGTTTATCATTACATACCCAGTACTATTCTCATCGTGAATAACAGGGTAACTGGTCTGGGCAGGATCAATTTCATCCAATAGGTTGACACAGAAATCGGGAATGGGGTTCTCTGGCGACCTCAAAGCCACAGCTGCATCATAATAATTAAAGGGTGAGGGTGTCGGGGAACATGTGGTAGTGATTCCTACATGAATACGGGATTGTAAATCATAGGCCTCTACCCTATGCGATATAAGTGCAATAACGGGATGATCGAAAGTATACTCAAAATATACGCTCTTCTCTGTATTACTACCACCATTATCGGATTCTAGATGAAGATAGATTTGCCGATTGGGTGTATGCGATTCATCTTCCACTTCAGAAATGGGTTTCTTTACCTGATTTTGCTCATATTGAATCTGGCTATATCCTCCTGTTGGGTATTTTACACGAGTCATAGCCCCTGCTCTTGTGTTGTGAAAGCTAGGGCGCTTATCGGCGCTTATTGAAGATTCTGGAATATTTAATAGATAGTTATTGTTCCTACCGTTATAGAATCCCCAATAATCCATTTTAAAGGGAAGATCATTGTTGTCTAACAAGAAAGCTGGAACTCCTCCATGATATTCGAATTCATAATAGAAGAATCCGTCTTTGTCCACTTCGGTCAATACATCGCGAGGGCCATCGTAGGTAAGATCATAGTCGAAGATTATCTGATCCGCACTATCCCTTACCAAAACTTGATTGTAGATGTATCGATTATTTGGGGAAACGATATTAAGATCGATACTTCCTGTTGGAAAATCGATTCCTGATAACAATTTGCGTCTAATATTGGTTAAACGCGAATTCCAATTGTAGTTATTAATGTCTCCTTGCAAGTTACTGCAAGAACCCGGCTGAGTTATATAAGGAGGGTTAATGTTCTTATATCCACTAGCGCTATAATCGTAGTTAAGCATCACGTTTGGTGGATCGAAATAAGAAAAGTCGATCACCTGATTGTTTGGAAACGTTATTCTCGATAGATGCCAACTCGAGAAATATCCGTGCAAGCCAGCCTCTGTAAAGACCGGTTCCAGATCGAATCCTTGAGGTTCGTTGATCTCTACCTCATCAAATAAATAGCGGATTCCTTTGTCGTCTGTAACCGTAAAACTGCGGATTTCTTCTCCGTAATACCGAACGGGAACACTGCCAGGTCTTACATCGGTTAACCAAGTAGGAGTTCTGTTGGGGAATTCAACCTTGTAGTTGTGGTTGGAAAGGTATACTGGGTTATTGTTTTCATCCACTTTAAAGGAGAAACTAACCCCTCCTACAGACACGTGATACCTATCCAACTCCGTGTCGGCCCTACCAGAAACGACGCTTTCGGCCTCTCCGGCCGTGATGTTGGTGTTGTTTACAATAGGAGTGATTAAATCATTGTTCTCGGTACCGTATATACCGTAGGGGTTTCCGTCGGGAACACCACGAACCTCTCGGGAAACCACGCCTCCTCCAGAAAGCAACCAACCTAATCCAGAAATGGAGGGTTTTGCTTCCAATACTAAGCCAGCATACTTGTAATTAAGCGATACTGGCCATGAATACCCTCCCCGAATGGGAATCTCATAAATGGGAACCTGAAAGCTCATTTGCCCAGCACTCATGTTGACGGGTAAATTGCCATACTGGGTCATTTTTCCGGCCTCCGGAGAGACCGGTGTGATCGTAGGAGCCGAAAATTCCGGTGTTCCTTCGATCGTACCAATTTGGGCCATTGCTCCCCAAATACAGAAGAGAAAGGCCAAAGCACTAATTCCTTTTTTCATAAAAATTACTTTTAGAATGTTACTATTAACTTGGGATCTAATAGTCTAGAGAACCATTCCATAGGGAGGGAGGACGGGAAGTGGTCAACAGGACAATTAATCATTTCTCGAATAGGCATTTATTGACTATTACGCCATAAAAATATTATGACATAAACCCGATTTAATGCACAAAATGATAAGCGTATTTTCCCAGCGTATAAGTGTATCTTCTTTCAGGATAAGCGGGCGATCGATTTATGCAACAACAGAAAGCCTTTCAATACCGAAATGAGGGATGGCCATTCTACATTTTTTCCTTAATTTGTCTGTGATCTAAGGCCCCGTAGTTCAAGGGATAGAATAGAAGTTTCCTAAACTTTAGATCCAGGTTCGAGTCCTGGCGGGGCTATTAAATATTCATCATCATGAAAAAAATTCTTTTACTCTTCACACTGGTCTCGTTTCCCCTAATGAGCCAAAACATTACCAATGCCGACCTAGCCAAAGAAGTGGACCAACAGGTCTGGGAACCCTTCAAACAATCATATAAAAGCGGAGATGCTGTTACCTTCAACAGCATTCACACAGACGACGTCATTAGAATCACGGGAAGGGGCATTCAAAAAGGGCAGGAATACAAAGATTCTAACACCCAATGGCTTTCCAAACCCGATCGCAAAGCCCGTACCATTGATTTCGTATTTGAGCACAGAATCTATGCCGAAGACACAGCCTATGAAATCGGTTATTACAAAATCGTTTATGGTGCGGATGAAGCCAAGGCAAATTACGCACGCTTTACGGTCGTACTTAAAAAGGAGAATGGTACATGGCGCATTGCCCAAGATTGGGATACCGACGAAATCAATGGAAGAAAAGTCACCGCCGAAGACTTTAAGCGCTTACGTAAAAATTAAAAAAAGGGAGCCTAGGCTCCCTTTCAATTTATGTCGTAGGTTACTTCAGGTTCTCTAGCATGATCCGTGTCATTTCGGCCAAATCATACTCATGCTTCCATCCCCAATCCTTTCGGGCATCACTATCGTCTATGGTCTTGGGCCAAGAATCGGCAATGGCTTGCCTAAAATCGGGTTCGTAGGTAATTTCAAAATCTGGAATATGTTCCCGAATGCTCGACGCTATTTCTTCGGGATCGAAACTAATCCCAGCCAAATTGTACGAAGAACGTATCTTAATATCCTGTTCCTTTGCATCCATAATGCCTATGGTAGCGCGAATGGCATCGGCCATGTACATCATGGGCAGTACGGTTCCAGCTTTCAGGAAACATCTATAGTTTCCATTTTTCAAGGCTCTATGATATATTTCTACCGCATAATCGGTCGTTCCCCCGCCGGGTTCCGTGGTATAGCTTATAAGTCCAGGGTAGCGTATGCTCCTAACATCTACGCCATAGTTTTTGTGATAATATTCACACCACCGCTCTCCCGTTTGCTTTGAGATTCCATAGACCGTAGAAGGCTCCATAATAGTGGTCTGCGGGGTATTCTCGCGGGGTGTTGTACTCCCAAAAACAGCAATGCTCGATGGCCAAAACACCTTTTTAATCTTATTCTCTTTGGCAAGATCCAATACATTGAATAAAGAAGTCATATTAAGATGCCATGCTTTGGAGGGAAATCGTTCGGCTATGGCGCTCAACATGGCTGCCATGAGATAAACGGTATCGATTTTATGTCGGAAAACAATATCTTCCAACGCATCAAAATCTGTGGCATCCAAGAGCTCGAAAGGTCCGTTCTGTACAAACTCCGGAGTTCCCTCGCGAATATCACTGGCCACTACACGATCTGCTCCAAAACGTTTTCTAAGTGCTTCCGTAAGTTCTGTACCTATTTGCCCACAGGCACCTATGATAAGAATTCTTTTTTTCATGTTTACTTGTATATGGGGCTACAATTTGGGCGGCATAAATATAGGGATATTCAAGAGTTCTTTCTCATTTTTTTATCACACCACCGCCACTATGGGGGGCTTAGCACAAAATTAACTTTGTATTGCGGTGAGAACCCTTATATTTGTGGGGCTTTCTAAGATATGAAACATCTTTTCTTATTTGTTTTTATCGTATTTCTGTCTTGTGGGGAAACCTCTCAAGAACAAGAAAACACTGTGCCAGAGCAAAAGGATACCCTTCGGTATGGTATGACCCAATATACCTTTTCCAAACCGGATGCAGCCATCGCGGAAGTACTGGAAAATTGGAACTTCTATCAAGACTTCAATGATGAAGCTACCTCGTTGCACCAACTCGATTTGGAGCAGCTTAAAATCAAAACGGAGAAGTTATTGGCCCATACGGATTCCCTTATGACTAAGGTCCCCGATACGTTGAACACGTTTTCCATAAAATCCAGATTGGCGATCATAAAAACAAGAACTGAACTATTGCGATTGGAATGTCAGAAAAACACCATAGATGCCCAAAAAATTGACGATTATATAGAGGAGAACAATATTGCTGTGAACAATTTTTTTGTTCAAATACAAGAAAAGCTTCGAAAAGACGGCTATGACCTTCAGCAAATAGAAAACGAGAAAAAAGAACTCGAAAAACAAAAGAGATACCTGGATTCCATCCGGCAATTAGAGCTTCAGGATCAGAAACCAGAATAGTGTAACGAAATTTAAAATTCCCTACTTATACGTCATCAAGATGACGTTGAGTACCACTTAACTTAAACCAAAAAAATGAAAACAAATGTATTTAAGTACCTTCTTGTTTCCACCGGACTCATTTTAGCCGGTGCTTGCGGAGAGGGTGAAAAAAAGGAAAAGGAAAGTGACGAGCCACATGGTATTATCCTAGCCAATATGGATACCACGGTAAGTCCCAAAGATGACTTCTACAACTATGTAAACGGAACTTGGCTCAAAAACAATACCATTCCCGATGATCAGACCCGCTGGGGTGGTTTTGGGGTATTGCGTAAGTCTACCGATAAGGACGTATTGGAGATATTGGCCAAGGCCAAAGAAAGTGGAAAGTATGCGCCCGAAACAGATCAGGCAAAAGCACTTGCCATTTTCGAAACCAAGCTGGATACTGCAGCAAGAAATGAAGCGGGGATCGCTCCATTACAGCCTATTTTAGACAAAATCGCTGCTGTACAGAGTATGGACGATTACCAAAAGCTCATTACCGTAAATGCTGTTGAAATAGGACAGCCTTTCTTGGGCTTAGCTGCATTTTCCAACCCGTCCAACAGTAGTATGAATGCCTGCTATATTACTCCCGGAGGTTTGGGATTGCAAAGAGAGTATTACCTAAAAACAGATGATAAATCGGTAGAAACCCGCGCCGAATATGTAAATCACATTACGCGCATGCTTCAATATTTAGGAGATAGTGAAGAAGATGCGCGAAAGCAAGCCGAAACCATCTTGGCTTTCGAAACCAAGTTGGCTGAGCCACGTTTGGATAAAGTTGCGAGCCGTGATTTTAGAAACTTCAACAATCCACGCTCCATGGATCAGGTTCAAGAAATGGTTTCTGCTATTTCTTGGAGTGATGTTTTCAAAAACATGGGGGTTACCAAGCAAGTGGATACCGTATTGGTAATGCAACCAAAGTATATGGAGTTCATTCAAGCAGTATTCGAAGAAAATGACGTAGATACTTGGAAAACAGTAACACGTTGGTCTACATTAAATGGTGCTGCGGGTTACTTGACTACTGAAATTGAAAAAGCCAACTGGGAATTTTATAGCAAATACCTAAGAGGTGCCGAAAAGCAAAAGCCAGCCGATGAGCGCGCCTTGGCTACTGTAAATGGAAGTGTGGGCGAAGCACTTGGAAAATTGTATGTAGATGAAATGTTCCCGCCAGAAGCCAAAGCCAAAGCCGAATCCATGATCGCTAATGTAATCGAAGCCTTCAAGGACCGAATTACCGCATTGGAATGGATGAGCGACAGCACCAAAATGAAAGCACACCAAAAACTGGATAAGTTCACGGTTAAAATTGGATATCCGGACAAATGGAAGGACTATTCAGAAATGGAAGTAGCGGCAGGAAATAGCTACTATGACAACATGATCGCGGTAGATCGTTGGGGCTTCAACGACAACCTTTCCAGAATTAACGAACCCGTAGACAAAACCGAATGGGGAATGTCTCCTCAGACAGTAAATGCGTATTTCAATCCTTTCAACAATGAAATCGTATTCCCAGCGGCCATCCTTCAGCCTCCTTTCTACGATTATCTGGCCGATGAAGCCGTGAATTACGGTGGAATTGGAGCCGTAATCGGACATGAGATCTCACATGCTTTCGATGATAGCGGTTCCCGATTCGACTCCGATGGAAACTTGGTGAATTGGTGGACCGATAATGATCTTGAAGAGTTTAAAACGAGAGGAAAGAAACTAGCCGATCAGTACAGCGCCATCGAAGTAATGGATAGTGTATTCATTAACGGAGAATTTACCTTGGGTGAAAATATTGGTGACCTTGGTGGTGTATTGGGTGCCTATGACGGATTACAACGTTTCATGGCCGAAAACGGACGCCCAGAGAATATTGACGGGTTTACTCCAGAGCAGCGATTCTTCATGAGCTGGGCAACGGTTTGGAGAACCTTGATCCGTGATGAAGCATTGCGTACACAAGTGCAAACGGATACGCACTCTCCAGGAGAAAACAGAGCCATTCAGCCTTTATTGAATATTGATTCGTTCTATGAAGCATTCGATATCACAGAAGGTGACGGTATGTGGTTAGCGCCCGAAGATCGAGTACGAATCTGGTAATACCATTTTAGAAATAGAGAGAAGGAGTCCTAATGGGCTCCTTTTTTTATGCTTTTACAAGATCCTTTTTAACGGCTTTGTTCAGAAAATATCCTGTTACTGTAGTAGCTAGGAAATCGGCAATGGGGAAAGAAATCCAAACTCCAAATACGCCCATAAATGGAGGAAGTATGAGCAGCAAGGGGATCAAGAAAAATCCCTGCTTGGTCAAACTCAACAAAAGTGCAGGCATGGCTTTTCCAATGGCTTGGAAATAGGAAGTCCCTATTAATTGAATAATGATCACCGGAGTAAGAGCAAACACCCAACGCAAGGCTGAGGGAGTCCGCTTTAAGATTTCATCATTATTGGCCAGGGTTTGAGCATCTAAATTATCCGAATTGCTCAAGAAAACAGAAACGATCTCCTGAGGGAAAATCATGATAACGGTAAACACAATAATCGCCAAGACCAAAGAATACTTGATGGAGGTATTGATGGACTCACGTACTCGCGAAAACTTCTCCGCTCCATAATTATAACCCGCAATAGGTAAAAAGCCTTGGTTCACTCCAATAATGGGGAACAGGGCAAACATGAGCATTCGGCTTATGATTCCGTAGGAGGCCACATCCAAAGCATCACCATATTTAATAAGTACATTGATAAGTAATACTCCCAAAACGGCAATCACCGCCTGACGGGAAAAGGTAACAAAACTCAGTGCCGAAATTTCCTTTACCAACTTGTTTTGCAATACCAAGGAAGACCATCGTAGACGTAATTCACTCTTAAAAATGAAAAACCATAAGATAAAGGCGAGACAGATTGCGTAACTAATAAACGTAGCCCAAGCCGCTCCTTCCATGCCCATTCCCAAGATTTTAATAAGAATATAATCCATTAGGATATTCCCTATGGCCGGTAATAGCATGGCATACATGGCAAACTTCGGTTTCCCTTCGGCCCGGATTACATTGTTCCCCATCATGCACATGGCCAACATTACAATTCCATACAGAACAATGCGATAGTAAACAAGAGCAATATCCTTAAACGAATCGTCCGCACCAAAAAATTCGATCAAACTGTCTTGAAAGATCAGGCCAAACAAAGCCAGCATTCCCGAAATGAAAAAGGTGAGGGTAATCTGATTTCCAAATACCTTCAACGCCTTGGCATGATTCCCGGCCCCTAAAGCACGTGACAACACTGAACTACCTCCAATTCCCAGTGCAAGACCAATAGCCGCAATAAAGAAAGTAGGCTGTACCACAACGGTAATGGCCGAAATCGCCAAAGAACCGATCCACCGTCCTACAAAAATGGTATCCACAATCATATTTAGGGACATGACTAATATCCCGATGGAAGCAGGAACGGCCTGCTGCACCAACAGTTTACTGATGGGTTCTGTACCTAATTTTGTGGATTTGTTCGCCATTTACGCGATGGCCGTTTCAACATTTACCATGCGCCATTCTTCGATCCAATTGGCCAACAATTGGGCAAAGTCGTCGCGATCGTTTAAACAGGGAATGGTTGTGAATTCCTTTCCTCCTACCTCATGGAAAATCTCTTCCCCTTCCATCGCTATTTCCTCAAGGGTTTCTAAGCAATCGCTTACAAACGCTGGGGTAACAATGGCCATTTTCTTCATTCCTTCCTTTCCGAAACGCTCTATGGTACGGTCCGTATACGGTTGTAGCCACGGGTCGAAGCCCAATCGGCTTTGAAAGGAACTGGAATAGGTTCCTTCCTTCAGGTTCAGCTTTTCGGCAACCTTCGTGGTGGTATCTAAGCATTGATGGCGATAACAGAATTCATGGGCTTTGCTTTTGGTCACACAGCAAGACCCATCGATTTTACAATGGGACTGGGTAATATCACTTTTCTTAATGTGACGTTCCGGTACTCCGTGATAGGAGAACAACAAATGCTCATAATCGAGGCCTTCCAACTTTTCACCTATACTCTTGGAAAGTACTTCTATATAATCTTCCCTATGGTAAAATGCAGGCAGTGACTCAATCTTGATGTTTGGGAAAAACTCTTTTTGTAGCTCGGCCACCTTTACGTCGATCGTCTCCGTGGTTGCCATGGCGAACTGAGGATACAAGGGAATGGTCAATATTTCCTCTACTCCCTGATCTACCAAGGCTTGCAAGCCTTTTTTCAAGGTCATACTTCCATAGCGCATAGCCAAGCCCACCGGAATATTAAGCTTATCCTGAACCTTTTTCTGAAGTCGTTCCGAAATCACAATCAAAGGAGAACCTTCTTCCCACCAGATTTTGGAATAGGCCTCGGCCGATTTCTTAGGCCGGGTATTGAGAATAATTCCACGAACCAAAAGAATACGAGCCCAACGGGGAACATCGATCACCCGGGGGTCCATTAAAAATTCGTCCAAGTATCTTTTTACATCTTTGGGATCTGTACTATCTGGAGAACCCAGATTAACGAGCAGTACGCCTTTCTTCATAATTGGTATTTTCAGGTGGAAACAAAAATAACTTCTATACGCTTATGGTGTTCTTAAAAAGATGGTAAAGTTGTAGGGAACTTTATTCGTTTGAAAGCCACTTAGCTATTCAATCCCATCACGAATTTTTTGGGAGTAATACCGAACTTCTTTTTGAAGGCCGAAATAAAATGGCTGGCCGTGCTGTAGCCCACTTTATCGCCCACTTCATTCACATTGTGGGAACCCGAAGCCAATAGTTGCCGGGCTACTTCCATCTTGTAATCGAACAAAAAACTGAATACCGAATCCCCATAAATTTGTTTGAAGCCTTCTTTCAATTTGTTGATGGGTAGTTGAATTTCATCAGCGATTTCCTGAAGCGTCGGTGGCTCTGCCATCCGGGATATGACAATTTGCTTTGCTTTCTTAATCTTGGCCACATTCTGTTCATCCACTAAAAATGGGCACTGTTCCACATCGACATCTTCTTCCCGATTGAAATACAAACTCAATAGTTCATATGCCTTTCCCTTAAAGTATAAGGACTTGATCGAAGGATGCAGGTTGTAGTTCACCAATTGATTGAGCACTATCGACATGGAAGGAGAAATGCGACCATCCTTGTAGTATTTTCTGTCTTTGTTCTCTTCACTTAAAAAGGTAATATAATGGGCATCTGTAGAGAATAACGTGTGAAACTTTTTTATGGGCAATAAGACCGATAACACCCAAGAATCGGCATTTACGGAAACTTCTATAGGTAAATCCCGTTGTGGATTATACAACAATAAGGAAGTACTTTCCTGAATAGGCAATCGGTAATTTCCATTGTTAAAACTGAAAGAAGCACTCCCTTTTACACAAAAGTGAAACTGAATAAAATTTGAGCTCACTTCGCGCTTAAATAGCTGATTATCATCACTTTCATTGCTACATTTTAGTATAAAAAATCCCTCTTCTACGACCGTTTCCTCGTAGATGCCTTGAGCGATATTTTTTTGAGCCTCTGCTTCCATTATTTTACGATTTTATTTAGAATCATTCTAAACTAATTTGAATCAAATATGCCGCGATCCCTTTAAATTTAATGATTTATATCAGTTTTCGGACTTCATCATGCAAAATTAACAGTTTCCGACATAATTGATACCGCTAGCGTTATTTTTTCGATTCGCCTTGATTTATTTTTGCACCATCGCTATGGAAAATAACGGTAAAAGACATTTTTCACTTTCATCGGAGGGACATTTCTATGCCATAGGCCTTAACTACAAAAAGGCCGATGCGGAAATTAGGGGTCATTTCAGTGTTTCTGAAACTGCCCAGAACAATATCCTTCAGCAAGCAAAAGAAGAAGGCATTGCCTCATTGAGCGTAATTTCTACTTGCAACCGTACCGAAATGTATGGCTTTGCCCAGCATCCTTTTCAATTAATCAAGCTCCTATGCGAGCACACCCATGGTACCGTGGAGGAATTCGAAAAGGTGGCCTATGTGCACAAAGGAAGACATGCGATCAATCATTTGTTTAAAGTGGGTACCGGACTGGACAGTCAAATTTTGGGAGACTTTGAAATCATAAGTCAGTTTCGCCAAAGTTTCAAAAAGTCCAAAAAGATGGAACTGCTCAATGCCTTTATGGAACGATTGGCCAATGCCGTTATCCAGGCGAGCAAGCGCATTAAAACCGAGACCGAAATCTCTACGGGTGCCACTTCGGTAAGTTTTGCTGCCGTACAGTACATCATGGCAAGGGTTCCCTATGTTTCAGAAAAGAACATTCTCCTCTTCGGAATCGGGAAAATTGGTCGTAATACCTGCGAAAACCTCATTAAGCATACCAAGAACGATCACATTACCCTTATTAACCGTACCAAGGTGAAGGCCGAAAAAATGGCGGGGAAATTCAATCTTTTGGTGAAGGATTATGCCAATATTCAAAGCGAAATAGCACAAAGCGATGTTTTGATCGTTGCCACGGGTGCCGATCGACCCACGATCAACAAATCACTATTGCACCTAAAAAAGCCACTGCTAATTCTGGATCTCTCGATTCCAAAAAACGTGGATAACGATGTGCTGCAGAACGAGCACGTTACCCTTATCCACTTGGATGAATTGTCCCGTGTTACCGATCAGACCTTGGCGCACCGACAATCGCAAATCCCATTAGCGCAGACCATCATTGAGGAAATAGAAAAAGAGTTCAACACCTGGGCAGAACACAGAAGCTTTGCCCCCACCATAAAAGCCCTAAAGGCCAAACTTTCGGAAATCAAGGCAGGTGAAATCGACAATCAACGCCGCAAACTGGCCAACTTCGACACAGAGCAAGCAGAGATTATTAGCGACCGAATCATACAACAGATTACCAAGCATTTCGCCAATCACTTAAAGGACGATAGCATAGAAACTTCCGAAAGCATTCACCTCATCCGCAAGGTATTCCAAATAGAAAATAAGGAATCGTGAGCAAAACCATTCGTATAGGAACACGTGATAGCCAATTGGCATTGTGGCAAGCCAAAACCGTACAAACCCAATTGGAAAACCTGGGCTACCAAACCGAATTGGTCCCCGTAAAATCCACTGGGGATTTGGTGCTCGATCAACCCTTATACGAACTGGGTATCACAGGAATCTTTACAAAAACATTGGACGTTGCCATGCTTAATGGAACGGTAGATATTGCCGTGCACAGTATGAAAGACGTCCCTACTCTTTTACCTAAGGGAATTATTCAAACCGCAGTACTGGAAAGAGCCAATGTTCGGGATATTCTGGTGACCAAAGGAGTTTTCAATGGGGAAGCGTCTTGTACTATTGCCACGGGTAGCCTTCGTAGAAAAGCGCAATGGTTGTCCCGCTATCCCCAACACGAAGTGGTGGGTTTACGTGGCAACGTAAACACGAGATTGCAAAAGCTCGAGGATAGCGATTGGCAGGGCGCCATCTTTGCCAAGGCAGGTTTGGAACGCATCGATGTTCTTCCAGAGAATCATTTGGATTTGGACTGGATGATCCCAGCTCCCTCTCAAGGCGCTATGGTGATCGTGGCATTAGAAAACGATCCTTTTTGCAAAGAAGCCACTTCAAAACTGAATCATCCCGAGTCCGACATTTGCACCCATATAGAACGGGAATTTTTACGAGTGTTAGAAGGAGGATGTACAGCGCCCATTGGTGCTTTGGCCACGATCAAAGGTGAGCAAATTCATTTCAAAGGTTGCCTACTTTCTTTGGATGGGCGCCAGAAATTAGAACTGAATAAAACCATTTCCAAAAGCCGATATAAAGGCTTCGGAAAAGCCTGTGCCCAAGAAATTTTGAACGACGGCGGGGCTGCACTCATGGCTCAAATCAAAAGCGAGACCCAAAATACCAAGGGCTAACAATTGCATTGTATGAAAACCATACTTTCCACAAAAAGACTTTCACTATCCCAAAAGGAATTGTTGCTGAATGCTGGAGTAAGTTTTGTGGAATACGATGCCATCGAAATAGCTCCAATACAATTTGAAGCACCCGCTCAAGTAGAAAATGCCATCGTAACTAGTATGAACGGTACAAAATCGATTTTCCCATCTGAAACATCCGTTTCAAATTGGTTTTGCGTTGGCCCAACCTCAAGTACATTTTTGAAGGAAAATGGCCAAAATGTGGTAAAAACAGCTGAAAATTCATCAGAAATGGCCGATTTCATCGTAAAAAACCACAAAAACGACACTTTTTTCTATTTCTGTGGTGCACAACGCAGAGATGAACTCCCCGAACGACTGAAAAGTGAAAAAATTGACTTTTTTGAAGTAAAAACATACAAAACGGAGCAAAAACCACACAAATTCGATCAAAAATGGGACGGAATCCTATTTTTTAGTCCCAGTGGAGTACAAAGTTTCGTTTCTGAAAACAAAATAAAGGATGCCACTGCTTTTTGCATAGGAGAAACAACAGCATCCGAAGCCCAAAAACATACCCGTAACGTAATCATTGCAAATTCGACTCGTATAGAGAGCGTGATTGCCAAAGCGGTAAAAACCTTACAGTATGACCCAGATTAAAAACGATCTATTCTTAAAAGCCCTTCGGGGAGAAACCGTAGAACGCCCACCCGTTTGGATGATGCGCCAAGCTGGTAGATACCTACCTGAGTTCATGGAGATCAAAGCGAAATACGATTTCTTCACCCGATGCCAAACCCCAGAATTAGCAAGCGAAATCACGGTTCAGCCTATTCGTCGCTATGGTATGGATGCCGCCATCCTCTTCAGTGATATCTTAGTCATTCCGCAAGCCATGAATATCGATGTGGAAATGAAGGCCGGTATTGGCCCTTGGCTTCCGGATCCCATTCAAAAACCATCCGATTTAGATCGTGTAATCGTTCCAGACATCAACGATACCCTTGGGTATGTAATGGACGCCATCGATATGACCAAGGAAAAGCTCAATAACGAAATCCCGTTGATCGGCTTCGCAGGAAGTCCATGGACCATCCTTTGTTATTGTGTAGAAGGGCAAGGATCCAAGAACTTCGCCAAAGCCAAGGAGTTTTGTTTTACTGAGCCAGAAGCGGCACATCAGCTCCTTCAGAAAATAACCGATACCACCATTGCCTACCTTAAGCAAAAGGTAAAACACGGAGTGAACGCAGTCCAAGTATTCGACAGTTGGGGGGGTATGCTGTCCCCTACCGATTACCAAGAATTCTCTTGGCAATACATTCAGCAAATTATTGATTCGTTAAAAGACGAAACCCATGTCATTGCCTTTGGAAAGGGATGCTGGTTTGCCTTGAACGAAATGTCCAAAAGTGGCGCCTCTGCCCTAGGGGTAGATTGGACTTGTTCCGCCCGAAATGCGCGTTATCTCACAGGAGGTAACATTACTTTACAGGGGAATTTTGATCCTTCCCGTTTGCTAAGTCCGCCAGCCGAGATCAAGAAAATGGTGACCCAAATGATTCGTGAATTTGGGAAAGACAAATACATTGTAAACCTAGGTCATGGCATCCTGCCCAACATTCCAATAGAAAATGCCGGTGCCTTTGTAGAAGCCGTAAAGGAATACAAAGAGGAAGCGTGAACGTATGGGCTCGCATACAAAACTTGAGTCCCTCCGGAATCATCCGTTTTGGATGGTTATTTCTAACACATCCGCTCCTCATCTGGCCCACTTGGATCGCCACCAAAAGGACTTTTTCCATTTGCAATGAACTTTACGGAAAAAGCCATCATAAGAGCAACAAGGCAAATGCTTTTCGCCATGCGTTTTGGAACTTATTAATCTGCCAAAAAACGCTGAAAAAGACAAAAAATGCCAAAAAAAGTGCCGATTTTACTCAAAAAGTGACCGATTTATACGAAAAAGCAACAAAAAATGAAGAGATGGATCAGGCGATGGACTTTCACAACAACGCTATAGGAAGATCCCTCTTTTTGGACTTTTTCGACCAAAACGAGTCAGAATTGGTTAATTTGGTTCAGAAAAAGGCCGAAAAGGCTCAAAAAGTGGCGAAATTTGAAGAAATTGAGCAGTACAAAAACGAACTAGTCTACATTTCAGAATAAAATGATCAAAAATATTTTCCGAGGCATAAAAGCGTATTCCGGTACCTTCAAGCTAATCAGCAAATTGGGGTTATGGAAGTATTTTGGAATACCCATTCTAATTAGTCTCGTCACTGCT
This sequence comes from Aureisphaera galaxeae, assembly GCF_028561275.1. Lineage (GTDB taxonomy): Bacteria > Bacteroidota > Bacteroidia > Flavobacteriales > Flavobacteriaceae > Aureisphaera > Aureisphaera galaxeae. The sequence goes on along the minus strand of NZ_JAQQTF010000002.1, from coordinate 16,426 downwards.
TCCCTTATTGGATTCGCCGCTTGGGGCTGGAAAGACAATATTGCTAACCTCATCGACAAGATTTGGGTTTGGGAATGGGGATCGGAAACCTTCCATGTCATTGGTGAAGTAATTGGTGTCGCCGTAATCGTGGTAATAGGCTTCATCCTATATAAACACATTGTAATGGCACTGAGTGCTCCCTTTATGAGTCCTGTTTCCGAAAAAATAGAAGCACATCTCATGGGAGTAGATCATCCCCATCGTAATACCACATTCTCGGCGCAATTATGGCGCGGTATTCGGATTAATGTTCGAAACCTTCTTATGGAATTGTTCTTTTCCATACCCATTTTACTACTCAGTTTTATTCCAGTGATCAACCTCATCACTTCGCCATTACTATTCCTAGTACAATCGTATTACGCCGGTTTCGGTAATATGGACTACACCTTAGAACGGCATTATGGGTATTCCGAAAGTTTGCGATTCGTGAGAAAGCACAGCGGAATTGCCACAGGTAACGGAATCATTTTCATGTTGATGCTATTCATTCCGGTTCTTGGAATTATCCTAGTGTTGCCCCTGTCCGTAACAGCTGCTACCACCGAAACCCTTAAATTAATTCATTCCGAAAAGAATTCATGAAACAACAATTCGTTGCCTATATAAAAACCTTACAGAACAGCATTACCGCATCTTTGGAAGCCATTGACGGCAAGGCCATTTTTAAAGAAGACCCTTGGGTGCGTCCCGAAGGCGGCGGTGGTCGTACCCGAGTGATTGAAAATGGAGCAGTATTCGAAAAAGGCGGTGTAAACATAAGCCAAGTACACGGCAAATTGCCTGAAAGCATGCAACAATACTTTGGCGTGGAAGATGCCGATTTTTTCGCTTGCGGTTTGAGCTTGGTAATTCACCCAAAAAACCCCTTTGTCCCAACGGTACATGCCAATTGGCGGTATTTCGAAATGTACAATAAAGAAGGCGCCATTGTGGATCAGTGGTTTGGCGGTGGCCAAGACCTTACTCCCTACTACCTTTTCGAAGAAGATGCTGTGCATTTCCATTCCATTTGCAAAAAGGCCTGCGATGCGCACAACCCCGATTTTTATCCGAAATATAAGGCGCGGTGTGATGAATATTTTCACAACAGTCATCGTGGGGAATCCCGCGGAATTGGAGGCTTGTTCTTCGATTACCTAAAGAAAAGCGAGACCATGAACATGCAAGATTGGTACAACTTTGTGACCGAAGTGGGCAATAGTTTCCTTCAAGCTTATATCCCCATTGTTGAAAAAAGAAAGGACCTACCATATACCCAAGAGCATAGAAATTGGCAAGAAATACGTCGGGGGCGTTATGTGGAATTCAATTTGGTGCATGACAAAGGCACCCTTTTCGGACTTAAGACGAACGGAAGAATAGAAAGTATTTTAATGAGTCTCCCGCCTCATGTACAATGGAGATATGACCATCATCCAGAAGCAGGAAGTGAAGAATCTAAGCTGATAGATGTTCTAAAAAACCCAAAAGAATGGGTCTAAACCGTATTTTTGAACTTTAAGAACACGAAACAATGTTAGAAAGTTTATTGGAAGCCCTTAAATTCTCCCCAAATAACATTCCACTCAAATTGCAAGTGGCCAAACTGTATATGGATCAGGGGGATTTTGAGAATGCCGAAAAACATTTGGTAGAGGTGATCGATTTGGATCCCAAAAACGAAACCGCCAAATACGAATTGGCCCAATGCTTCTACCGGCAGGATAAAATTCCGGCAGCTACCGTGCTTTTGGAAGAGATCATTACATCCAATGCTCCCATAGAGCAATTGGAGCTGCTCTGCTACTGTCAGTTAAATCAGAAAGACTTTAACGACGCTACAGAAACCTATCAAAAGATCTTAGAAAAGGACCCTTCCTATTCCAACGAAGACTTCGATCGATATCTGCGTGTAAGCGGTACTGCCGAAAAAGACGTAACCGACGAAGATGCTCTAGGATTCATGAAGAAATCCGAATCTTCTTTTCAGGAAGTAGGCGGTATGGATCATGTAAAAAAGGAAATCTCCTTAAAGATCATTCAACCACTGCAACACCCTGAACTGTATAAAGCCTACGGCAAGAAAATCGGGGGAGGCGTTCTGCTTTATGGCCCTCCAGGCTGTGGAAAAACCCATTTGGCCAGAGCAACCGCAGGAGAAATCAATGCCAATTTCATTAACGTTGGCATTAACGAAATCTTGGATATGTGGATTGGTAGTTCAGAACGAAATCTCCACGAGATTTTCGAACTAGCCAGAAAAAACACCCCTTGTGTTTTGTTCATTGATGAGATTGATGCCTTAGGTGCCAACCGGAACGACATGAACAAGACGGCTGGAAGGACTGTTATTAATCAATTCCTCGCCGAATTGGATGGAATAGAATCCGATAACGACGGTATTTTGGTACTTGGCGCTACCAACGCACCCTGGTATTTGGATCCTGCCTTTCGTAGACCGGGTAGGTTCGATCGCGTGATTTTCGTTTCCCCTCCGGACGAAGAAGCCCGCGAAGCTATCTTTAAAATTCATCTGAAAAACAAACCCATTGAAGGGGTCGATTATATGGCATTGGCCAAAGCATCCAAGGAGTTTTCAGGCGCCGATATTATGGCTACCATAGACCAGACCATCGAAATGAAATTGGAAGCCTCCTTCGCAGATGGCATCCCAAAACCCATCGTTACCAAGGATGTCTTAAAAGCACTTAAGAAGATGAAGCCAACCACCAAGGAATGGTTTCGCTCTGCGAAAAATTATGCGCTTTATGCAAACGACGCGGGTCTTTACGATGAAATTTTGGACTACCTAAACATCAAAAAATAGTATGAGTCAAGTAGAGTTGCAACGGGGGATACAACTGTTCGAATTGGGTCGTTATGAAGAGGCCATTCCGTATTTTACGAAAGACCTGAATTCTTGGAATAGTAAATTCTATTTGGCACATTGTTATTTTCTAACTTCCAATAACAAAAAAGCCAAAAGCCTAGTAGACGAGCTACTAGCCGAGACCCCGGATCATCCAGACATTTTCTTTCTTCGATCGAAGATTGCCCATAACGAAGATCGTTATAAAGATGCCCTAGCCGATATAGATGAAGCTATTAACTTTCATCCCTACGCTGCAGACTATTTTGGTATGAAAGCCTCCATCCTCCTTCAAATGAAAAAGTATGAGGAAGGACTTCTTTTTGCGAATGAAGGGTTGAATATAGAACCTACGAATCGTTTTTGTCTTAATGTTAGGGCCCAATTGCTCACCAAGCTGGAAAAAATTCCCGAGGCCAACCAAACGATCGAAGACATCTTACTGGAAAACCCCCAAGATGTCTATTCGCATGCCAATGTGGGATGGGTAGAATTGGAAAAAAACAACATTGATAAGGCTCTTAACCATTTCAAGGAAGCCCTTAGTATTGATCCCAACTTCGAGTATGCCAGAGAAGGAATGAGTACCGCCCTAAAGGCCAAAAATTTCATATACAGGCAATATTTAAAATACGCTTTTTGGATTAGTAAAAAGTCCAGTGGAAATCAGTGGGCCTTTATTATTGGACTCTATCTGGTCTACCGGTTCTCCTATAAATTCTTGAGCGATGCCGGCCTATCCTATCTTGCCATTCCCTTGGTCATAGCATATTTGCTTTTTGCTTTGGGAAGTTGGATGATGGAACCGCTATCCAATTGTATTTTAAGTTTCAATACCTACGGAAAATACCTGCTCAACAAAGATGAAAAACTAAGTGGTTATACATTTGGTGCATTGGTCGCTCTAGGCCTTGTTTCCATAGCGCTTTTCTATGGTCTTCAGATCGATTATTTTCTATCGCTTTCGGTAGCCTGTTTTTCAGCTTTAATACCCTTACCAAGAGCATTTATTCAATATTCCAAAGGAGGAAGGGACCTTGGCTTCATTACCGGTATTTTAATATTGGGTGTTGGAGCAATGGGATTTTTAGTCATGGAAAGCGCCTATACCGTTAGTCTGGTCGCCTTTATTATTATGGTCATTTACACTTGGGTTTCCAACCTATTTAAATAAAACATTTTCTATGTACCCTATACGCAGAAACCGCCGATTACGAACTTCCGAAGCCATTCGTAGCCTCGTACGCGAAACCATTATATCGCCCAATGACTTTTTGGTACCTCTTTTTGTTGTGGAAGGCACTGGGGTGAAAGAAGAAATCGCGTCCATGCCTAATTACTATCGATATAGTCTGGACTTGCTAGAGCAAGAAGTAAAAGAGCTTTGGTCATTGGGATTAAAAAGCGTGTTGCTTTTTGTGAAGGTTCCAGACGCTTTGAAAGATAACAAAGGAACCGAAGCTTTAAACTCTGAAGGATTAATGCAACGTGCCATTAAAACGGTCAAAAATGCTTGTCCGGGCATGTTGGTCATGACCGACGTAGCACTGGATCCCTATTCCAGTTTTGGGCACGACGGCATTGTGCAGAATGGAAAAATCGTAAATGACGATACCGCCGAAGTACTGGCCGAAATGTCTCTTTCACATGCCCAAGCCGGTGCCGATTTTGTCGCTCCCAGCGACATGATGGATGGTCGTATCCTTACCATTCGAGAAGCCTTGGAAGATGAAGGGTTTACCAACACAGGTATTATGAGCTATAGTGCCAAATATGCTTCTGCTTTCTATGGTCCTTTTCGGGATGCCTTGGACAGTGCTCCTGTAGATATGGTAGATGTCCCCAAAGACAAAAAAACCTATCAGATGGATCCTGCCAACCGCGATGAGGCCATTCGGGAAACGGAAATGGATATAGACGAAGGTGCTGATATCGTGATGGTAAAACCTGGTATTGCTTATTTAGACATTGTACGGGAAATTAGAAATGCAGTAGAAGTTCCAGTAGCTGTATACCAAGTAAGTGGTGAATACGCCATGATAAAGGCCGCCGCCGAAAAAGGCTGGTTAGATCACGATGCTGTGATGCTCGAGCAAATTACCGCCATTAAAAGAGCGGGAGCCCATATCATTGCAAGTTATTTTGCCAAAGACGTAGTGCGTCTTATTGCTGGTTAAAGGATTTTTCTCCCGAGTTTAATCCCCAATTAATTCCCAAAATGGAAACGAGATTGTCGTCTTCCGGGAAATCCTTTCCGAAACCTCCTACTAGGGAAAAATTCGTATTGATCTGATAGGTGATATTTCCTACAGATCGGAACTGATCGTCATCTCCGGAACGTTCTAGGTATTCGTAAGAAAAGGTGAATTTATCAAACTCCAATTCCACCTTTGCTCCATAGTCCCAAAAGCTTGTGCTAGTATATTGCCCATTGGCATCCAATTGAAATCCATCGTCTATGTATTTGCCAATGGCCAAAATATGAAGGTATCGATCCTTGGCCATTCCCAGAGCGACATCGGCAGTGAGCCAAGTTCCGAATCGATTGGCTGTTGAAGTGTTGAACTCATTATCCTTAAATAACACACTATATCCAATAGCCCCATCCAACCGGAAGTTAGGCCGTACATTTTTCGGATTGTTTACGAAGCTCTCTACCAGCTCACAACGTTCCTTAAAGTATCTCGTTACGACCTCTTCCGCAGTTATGGACTGTAATCCCATTTGCTGCAAAAGCTCCTTAGTGTCGTCCCTTTCCAAAAAATCGGATGCACTCTGAAGAAATTGGTTCTTCAATTCCTGATCGGTATTTATTTCCTCGCAAGTTCCCGATCCCGGTTTATTGTTGTCTTCGGTGTAAAAGAACTCAAAAGCTTCATTTAGCCTATCCGTAACACCCACTTCCACCTTACTAATCGCATCATTTACTTTTTTCACCCTGTCTTTGCTATACAACTTTACAATGGTGGTCCTAGCACCGATTCCCGCTACATTCTTAGCAGTATCAATGCTCGTAAAGGTTTTATTTAGGTATCCGAGGGAGACAGACCAATCGGTTTTTAATCCTATAAAGGGATCGATGACATCTTCTCCTTGGGCATTCTTTTTAATTCCGCGGAACTTTCGGTAGGATCGCTTTCCCTCAAAATCAATATACCAATAAGGGTTTAGCTCCACCGCAATATTGGTGTTTTCGAACCCATTGGATAAGTAAAGCGCCAGACTTTTAATATTATCTGGAGTATAGATCTGTGTAGGGCTTTCATCCAACAGCGTAAATGCTGGATTACTTACACTTTCGAAGTTAAAATCGTTTATGGAGGCATTTTCCTGTGCCCATAACGTGCTTGCTCCAAAAAGCAACAGGAGTATCAATGACTTTTTCATGAGAGGTTGGTTTTAGGTTAGTGTTATCGCTACCTTCTTGGTAATACTGAAGGTTTCATCGGTATCGCTACCATCATCATATTCCGAACTGTCCGTGCTGAATCGCGATTCAAAGTCGGCCGGATTACTTCCTCCGTTGAAGGTGTAATCCACTTCAGAATTCTGAACGACAGCGTCCTTGCTTGGCATTTGGCTTGAATCTACGATCAGGTTCGTTTTTATCTTCACTACAGGGCGATCGGTGAGCATACTCTTGTCGATCTGCGCTTCGTATTCCCCTTCAGAAATTTTCGTAACGGAGATTTTTCGCCACTGCTTGGGCGTATCTTCATGATACACAGTTACCCTAACCTCGTTAGGTCCATCCAATTGCGCGTCACTCGACGGGGAAATGTTTACGGTTAAAGGAGTCGAATCCTCGGGTGTTTGGTAATTTTCCATTTTAAAAATTGTTTAGTTAGACGTGACTGGGGAGCACGCAATTATATTGGGGAAGTTTATTTTTCGTTTCCCTAGATAGGGGATCCAAATTCTTACAGTAAATTTATAACCAATCTATTAAATAACCATGTTCATTAAACGCTATTTTTCGATTGCTATGATAAATTCCCGAAAAACCCTTCTTCTTCTTGGTACATTATTCTTCTCTACCCTTTTATTTTCACAAAAAACAACCCCGAAAGAAGCCTTCTTGGAAAAATGGGAAAACTCCAAGAATTACCTCATCGCTATTGCCGAAGCTATGCCCGAGGAAGCCTATGATTTTAAGCCTACCGAACGGCAAATGAGTTTCAAAGAGCAACTCATGCATATAAAAGGGAATATGGATTGGCTCAGCAATACGTATTTCACCGACACGAAATACAAAAGGGATAAAAAAGACCCCCCGGGCACCAAAGCAGAAATGGTGGCTTTAATGAAAGAAGCTTTCAACAATAGCTTGGCCATCATCAAGGACACTCCAGATGCGACACTTACCGAAACAGTAGACTTCTTTGCCGGACCCAAAAGCAAATTGCAAATACTCAATTTACTTCAGGACCACGTAACACATCATCGGGGACAGCTGGTTGTGTATCTTAATTTGAAAGAAATTGACCTTCCTCGGTATTCAGGTTGGTAATAGGTCTTAACAAAGTAGTATCTTTACCGAAAATTCTACGGAATGACACTTTTAATCGTTTACGCGATACTTTCCATCTTTTTTTCCTTTTTATGTTCCATCCTGGAAGCAGCACTCCTTAGCTTTACGCCTACCTATATAAAAATGAAGGCGGCCGAAGGCAAAGGCTATGCCCACACGCTTGCCAAGCTTAAAAAGGACATCGATAAACCTCTCATCGCCATACTAACGGTAAACACCATTGCACATACAGTGGGTGCTATACTCGTAGGGGTACAGGCCGAAAAATTGCCTTACAAAGTAGAAATCTTAGGGGTAAACATCGTTGGGATTGTTTCGGCGATTATGACATTACTAATTTTGGTCGTTTCGGAGATCATTCCCAAAACCATTGGTGCTACCTATTGGAAAAGCTTGGGGCGTTTTACGGCAATTGCCCTAAACTTTATCATCATTCCTTTAAAATACACTGGAATCCTTTGGATCCTTACCTTGACCACCAAACTTATTGGTAAGTCCGCCCATGTAAATACTATGAGCCGGGAGGAATTCATGGCCATAACCGATGCTGCTGAAAAGGAGGGGGTTTTCGCAGAAAACGAAAGTGCTGTTATCAAAAATTTATTAGTCTTCAAATCCGTTCATGCCAAAGACGTAATGACGCCATTCCCTGTAGTGGTTTTGGAAGATGAAACTAAGTCCCTACAGGAGTTCTACGATGAACACAAAAACTTACGCTTTTCTAGAATCCCAATATACAGAGACAAGACCCATAATATCACTGGTTTTGTGATGAAAGACGACATTCTGGAGGAAATGGTTGAGGACCACGAAAACAAACCCCTCAGTGAACTGAGACGGGACATCTTCGTCGTAGATGCACAAAAGCCCATCCCAGAATTGTTCGAAACTTTTATCAACGAGCGTGGGCATATTGCCCTAGTAGTCGATGAGTTCGGCAATACCATCGGTATCGTAACCATGGAAGATATAATTGAAACCTTGTTGGGATTGGAAATCATGGACGAAAGTGATGCCATTGCCGATATGCAGGCGGCAGCACGAAAAAATTGGGAAAGAAGGGCGCAACGCATGGGTATTGAACTTACCGATACCACTCCTAATGAGCCAGAAAACGATCCTTCCTAAGTCTGAATCGTATTTACATTCCTAAGAATGGTCGTGAGGAATTGAGACACGTCGTACGGCTTTAGAATAATGTCGTTCATTCCTGCATCCATCACTTCCTTTCGTATCTCCGCAATCTCAACGGCTGTTAAAGCAACAATAGGAGTTGCCGTATCGAGCTTCCGAATGATTTTAGTGGCCTCTATACCATTCATATTGGGCATATGGATATCCATCAAAATAAGGTCGTATTCGTTCTTCTCAGCCAAACTAATGGCTTCTAAACCATCGTTAGCCAAACTGCATTGAAAATGGCGTGTCTCTAGAATTTTCTGGGTAATCTTTTGGTTGATTCGGTTATCGTCCACTACCAGAACATGGATGTTATCCAAAGCAGAAGACGTTTGCATTAAGCCTTCGGGAGTTAAATCACTAAGTCCTTTCTCGTCTTCGGCGAGGTATTCCTCCAAATCAATTTCAAAAGAGAAACTGGCGCCTTTTCCTACTTCGCTTATCAGTTGAATATCACTACCAAAAAGTGACAATAGTTTTTTCACAATGGGAAGCCCCAATCCAGTTCCTTGATAATTGTAGTTGTTCTGCTCGATCTGCGAGAATTCTTCAAAAATGGTATCCTGTTTATCCTTCGGAATGCCAATCCCGTCATCCTTTACCGTGAACAAGGTTTTATGATACCCGGTCTGGGTCACCTCCAATAGATTAATGGATACCCAAATGTTGCCATTTTCATTGAACTTAACCGCATTCCCTACCAAGTTCATAAGGACTTGCGACAATCGAACCGAATCCCCTAACACCTGGGGCGGCAAGCTATCATCGATGTGCAAATGGATTTTATTATTGTTCTGCTCCAAGCTAAAGGCAAAGGACTTGGCAATGTTCTTCAACAAAGAACTGAGCATGAAAGGTGTTTTTTCAATTCGGATGCCATCCGCATCCATCTTATTAAGGGTCAGTACGTCATTAATGAGGGCCAGAAGATAATCGGCCGAAAATTTCAATGAAGTCAAATCATCCTTGTGTGAGGAGAGGTTTTTGTCTTCCATTAGTATCGAAGATAAGCCTATCACCCCGTATAATGGGGTTCGAAGTTCGTGACTTACGGTAGAAAAGAATTGGGTTTTCAGTTTGGAAAGCTTCTCTGCTTGATTTTTCGCCATGGTAAGCTGACGATTGTTCTCCCTGAGTTTTGAAATGAGCTTCTTTCTCGTTTTCAATAGGCGATAAAAGCTAATGAGTCCAATCAACAAAATAATGGAGGCTCCAATAAAGACCATTTGGATCAATCGTGACTTGGCTACCAATTTATCCTTGTACTCTTGCTCTTTTTTGGCTACTTCCAGATCCTTCTGGTATTGTTCCACTTCAAATTTTGCACTTGCCTCGTAGATACTCAACTCCTTGCCCAACTCATATCTTTCCTTATCAATTTCAAGCTGTTTCTGAAGGCTTACTGCGGCTTTTTCATGTTGCTCCAAACGTCTGTACAACATCGCCAGATACTCATGCGATTGTGAAGCCTGCTCTAGATAATTCTTTTCTTCGGCTGTATTGGCGGCATTTTCAAGAATCTCAATAGAATTCTCATCGTTTCCTGCATAGTAGTGGTATCGGCCAAATAAAATCTCTAGATTTAAAACCAATAAGGGATGTTGCTCCTTTATTTGTATTAATTCCTGGGCTTTTTCCAAATAGGGATATGCCCTTTCGTGTTGCTCCACATCCAAGTAGGTCCATCCAATATTGACGTACTGCACCAAACTTTCCAACTCATCCAATCCCGCATTTTTATTCACGGCTATCGCCAACTCGTAGTATTCTATACTCTTTTTGTATAGGGAATCGTCCTCCGAGTAAACATTGCTCAAGTTGTTATAGGCCCATGAAATTAAACTATCAATTTGGGTCGCTTTTGCTTGTTCTAATGCCTTTTCGAAATAAAACCGTGCCTTCGCCGTATCGCGAACGGCATAATGCACTTGGCCAAGTTCATCATAACCTCTAAAAACATAATAGTCTTCCTTCGCCCTCGTCGCTTCTTCTATAAGTGCCGCACTCGACTCTATAGCCTGTTTGTAATTATAATCATAGTAATAATCCTTAATCTGCTCCACCAAAGATTGAAGACTATCCTTGGAAACCACTTGTTGGGCCTGTAGGGTATACACGCCTAAAAAAACAAAAACGATGAACAGTTTATACGAAGATCGCATAAGTATGGCTTTTGGGACTTGGCACGTAAATCTAAGTATAAACCATCTGATTACAAAGCAATTACACTAATTATATTGTCTCATTATCTGAAAATACGTAAAAACACGTACCTTAGAAAAGTGGAAACAGCATATCTGAATACACCTATAGGGGTTTTGGAAATTAAGGGCAATAATGAAGGCCTTCATTCGGTTATTTTTAAAGAAAATAATGCCCCGATTTCCGAAAGCATTCCGGAGGTTTTACTTCCGGCTGTTACGCAACTAAAGGAGTATTTCAATAGAATGCGTACTGATTTCGATCTAAAATTGAGTCCCGAGGGGACTACGTTTCAGAAAAGGGTTTGGGAGAAGTTGCTCGAAATTCCCTTTGGAAGAACCACAAGCTACCAAAAAATGGCAAATAACCTAGGCGATCCGAAGGTGATTCGTGCCGCAGCCTCGGCCAATGGGAAAAATCCCATTTCTATCATCATCCCCTGCCATCGCGTCATTGGATCCGATGGCTCCTTAACTGGTTATGCGGGTGGATTGCATCGAAAAAAATGGCTTTTGGAACACGAAAGCCCGGTAAAACAAGGTGAATTATTTTAATACCTCAATATGAAGCGAATAAAAGGATTTTTTAAGTGGTTGTTCATTATCATTATCGCCTTAGTGCTCTTGGCTTATGCCACCGACCATGAATATATATTGAAAGGAGTTCGTGTCGTTTACATGACTGGACATACCACCGCTTATATCGATGATTATCCACATTTCGAAAATATGAAGGTGGCTACCGGAAATACCCCACAACCTTGGCCTGTGCACAAGGACTACAATAAGGCCAAGTCTACTCCAACATTAGATGAAATAAATAATAGATTGGGTACCGTAGCCTATATGATCATAAAGAATGACAGTATTTGGTATGAGAATTATGCCGAAGGATATGGAACCGAGTCACAGACCAATTCTTTCTCTATGGCCAAAAGCATCACTTCGGCACTTTTGGGTAAGGCCATACAGGATGGTTACATAGAATCCCTAGATCAACCCCTAGGAGATTTCTTTGAGCAATATAAAGATGAAAAAACAACGGTAGGAGACCTGTCTTCCATGGCCTCAGGATTGGATTGGGTGGAGCATTATACAAGCCCTTTCAGTATTACAGCGAGGGCCTATTACGATGATGACTTAGGAAGCACCATTTTAGGACAGAAAGTGGTTGAAGAACCCGGAAGAGCATTTAAGTACCTTAGTGGTAACACGCAACTTTTGGGAATGGTTATAGAAAAAGCCACAGGCAAGAAGATTGCCGATTACCTTTCGGAGAGCTTTTGGAAGCCTATGGGGTTTGAGCAAGAAGCGTTGTGGCAGGTGGATGATAGTGAGAATCAATTAGCCAAGACATTTTGTTGTATCGCCAGTAATGCTAAGGATTTCGCCCGCTTTGGAAAGCTTTACAAAAACCATGGAAAATGGAATGGAAAACAATTGCTGGATTCCACTTTCGTCGCCAAATCGACCCATCAACGTTTTGAAAACGATCCCGAATACGGATATGGCTTTTGGTTGAGCGATCATCTAAATAAGCACATCTTTGTTATGCGCGGTATTTTGGGACAATACGTAATCACTGTTCCCGAGGACAATGTAATAATAGTTCGGTTAGGTCACTCCCGCGGGGGTTGGGACGACAGAGGATTCAGTACGGATTTTTATGTCTTTATTGAAGAGGCCTACGCAATGTTAGAAGGAGATTGAATTTTTTCGTAGTTTTATTCTACTCCCTTTTATTAAATCATTTTATGTATGGTGAAGCGCATTCATCTAGAGCATATCCTGTTTCTGGATATAGAAACAGTTCCCCAACACGAAAGGTACAGTGAGCTCGATGAGACCACTCAAGAACTATGGGAGAAAAAGACCGAATACCAACGAAAGGAGTCCTTTACAGGCGAAGAATTCTACGATAGGGCTGGCATTTGGGCCGAATTCGGAAAAATCATTTGTATTAGCTGTGGGTATTTCAAACTGAATGGTGACGTCCGAAATTTTCGGGTGACTAGCTTTCACGGAGAGGAAAGGCAGATTCTTCTGGATTTCAAAACGCTTTTAGAATCCTATTTCAACAAACCGCATCATTTACTTTGCGCCCATAACGGGAAGGAATTCGACTTTCCCTACATCGCTAGGCGGATGATCATTCACGGGATCGATATTCCCTTCAAATTAAACCTCTTTGGTAAAAAACCATGGGAAGTGCCTCATCTAGATACGTTGGAATTGTGGAAATTTGGAGATTATAAGACCTTTACCTCCTTAAAACTCATGGCTCATGTATTGGGAATTCCATCGCCCAAGGATGATATCGATGGGAGTCAGGTACGGGATGTGTTTTATGAAGAAAAAGATATAGACCGTATTATTACCTATTGCGAAAAAGACACCATTACCGTAGCGCAAATCTTGTTACGCCTCCGTAACGAGGATCTTTTGGATGAAAGCGAAGTGCTTTCCGTATAATTTCCAATCATCAGAAAACAAAAGACCCCACTCCAATAAATTGAAGTGGGGTCATAACTAAACTTAAAAATTAATCTGTTACTCTTTAATAAAGCGTTTCACATAGGTTTCACCTGCGTGGTCCACAATAATGAAATAGATTCCAGCATTAAGGCTTCCAACATCGATAGAAGACGCCAATTTATTGCTCATTAGTGTCTGTCCTAGCGTATTGGTGATTCTATAGGTGGCATTTGTAGCACCTACCAATTCAACAGAAAGTTCGCTTCCTCTAACTGGGTTAGGATATACTACTAATTCCTGTGGAGTGCTTAACTCGTTACCCGCTCTACTGCCTCCAGTACTGGTTACCGAAATATTATCGATCGCGATATCGGCTTTCCAAGTTCCGCCAGTTACACGGTTAAATCGAAGTCGTACTCCTCCGCCAACATAGCTTGAAAGATCAATACTTGCAGACAACCAACTGTTTCCTTTGTTCCCGGATTCGTTCCAAATACTAGTCCAAGAATTTCCATCATCCGTACTTATCTCTAAGTCTATGGTTCCCATATTCGACGAACCATACATATGATAGTTGAAGTCGAAAGAAGCAGAGGACATTCCCGTTAAATCCAAACAAGGTGAGTTAATAATCGCTTGTTTGTTAGGATATCCTGTTCCATTTCCAGAGGCTTCAACATAAATGTACCATGTAGATCCTGATCCTGAAGATGGCCCCGTTCCACTTGATGGTGTTCCATTGCGATCACGCGTCCAGTTAAGATCATCTCCTGAATCTTGTGTCCAAAGACCAATTGAAGTTTCATATCCTTCGCTGTACGGTAAATTCTCTCCATTAGCACATCCAACAGGACAAGGAGCACAACTACTTCCTCCACAATCTACACCTGTTTCATCTCCGTTTTGGATACCGTCGTCGCAGGTTGGTGCAGGAACGAACGTAATTACATTTAGCTTGTCAATAGCCATATCTCCCTGCCAAGTAGTTCCTGTAACTCCGTTAAAACGTAGCTTTAACGTACTACCATTGTAGGCAGAAAGGTCTACGTTAGCATCTAACCAAGCGTTTCCTTGATTTCCAGATCGACTCCAAATAGTAGTCCAGTTAATATCATCTATACTCGCTTCTAACGCAAGACTTCCCATGGCCGAAGACCCATACATGTGGTATTTAAAGGAAATACTAGGCGTAGTCGCACCACTCAAGTCCAAACAAGGAGCATTTAGAATAGCTCTCTTATTGGAATAGTTAGGTGATGAAGATTCCATATATACGTAGTAGCTTCCATCATTGGCTCCAGAAGGACCTGTATTGCTCGATGGCGTAGATCCAGACCTCACAGTCCAATTAAAGTCGTCTCCAGTGTCCTGGGTCCAAGCTCCCAATGTGTTTTCAAAACTTTCGTCGTATGGGAAACTGCTAATAGTAGAGCTACAAGCGATCTGACATGGATCACAATCCGGTCCACCACAGTCCACACCTGTTTCATTACCGTTTTGGATACCATCGGTACAGGTTGGCTCTGGACAAGGCGCACAATCTGGTCCTCCACAATCTACACCTGTCTCGTTTCCATTCTGGATACCGTCTGTACATGTTGGTGTTGGCGGTGGCCCACACTTAGAAGAAGCTCCTAAAGAAGCTCTCACCCCACCTGGAAGTAAGGTAACTCGCATACGGTCTACCTGACCCTGAGAGAAAAGATTCATACAAGAATCATCACTATAATCCATGTAGTTCTGCACCATATCGGTCGTACTACAAGAAACGTGAGACGGATTACACCCATAGTTAGGCCCATCGGAAGTAGGCGTGTCGCTTACAAAATCGTCCACAGAGCATCCTCCGTCACCCCAGATATGTCTAAGGTTTAGGAAGTGTCCTACTTCGTGGGTAGTGGTTCTTCCTAAATCGAAAGGAGCGCTTACCTGTCCTATTCTACCAAAGTAGTTGTATCCCATTACTACCCCATCGGTAGAGGCATCTCCACCTGGGAATTGGGCAAACCCTAAAAGTACATCCCCATTACTACGCAAAAGACGTGGTACGGTCCACATGTTTAAGTATTCGCTCGTGTCCCAAGGATCAATTCCTCCTTGGGCAGATTTCTTCATGTCATTGGTGTGCTGATACCAGTCTTGCTCTGAAGTAGATTTTCTAGTAATTCCAGTAGTGGTATTCCCGTTCGGGTCTACCGTGGCCAAACAGAACTCTATTTGAGAATCTGCGGCCTGCGACCAAGTATTGTCGGCATCACTGTTGGTTCTTCTGAAATCTTCATTCAATACATCGATCTGCGATTGAATCTGAGCATCGCTAATGTTGGTTGTTGAATTGTTGTAAAGCACGTGTACTACAACGGGAATGGTAATAATGTCACCATTAATTTCCCTATTGTTGCTAAGTTCCTGAATTTTTTCTTGGGTGTAATTTTCGATTTGTTGCATTCGCAATTCCAATTGCGGATCTTCCTGAAGTCTTCTATCTAAATCGTCCATGACAGCACAATTACGTTGCTGCGCGAATGTTGCCATAGAAACCATAAGAAAACCGAACAATAGGAATAGTGTAATTTTTTTCATTTCGGCTTGGTTTTTTGTGAATTAGTGATTTGGTTTTAACTAGTTGGTAGCGAAGTAAATATATTCCTACAAACGTTCAAATATTTTTCGATCAAAAGCGAATATTATTGTTTAACAGTAGTTTTACTGTGTTTTTGCTCAGATTTTCACAAGAAAAAGCCCATCTCCTCTCGGAAATGGGCCTTCAATTGATCAAACTAAACTTTATTCTACAATGAATCTTTTTATGAGATTCTCTCCTTCATCATTAATTTGTAGTAGATACATCCCACTTTGTAAATGAGAAACATCTATAGTCTCTTCAATAGTTCCTTTCGCAACTACCTGACCAATAATATTGTAAATAGAATATTCGGTGGCGTCACTTCCCGTCACTAGGATATTTATATATCCATTAATCACGGGATTGGGCGATAAGAACAATTCGGTGGCACTATAAACCTTTCCTGAAGAGGAACCTCCCGGTGTTTGAAAGGGCGTTGGGATCACCACGATGTAATCCTCCACCTCTCCATAGGTGAAACTCTCACAGGCCGTCGGAAGGGCGTTGTACTTCATCGATAC
>NZ_JAQQTF010000019.1 GCF_028561275.1 Aureisphaera galaxeae | reverse complement strand
GTCAATTTCAATATATCAATGAACTTTTAATTCTATTTTTTCCGCTGTTCGGACAATCCCTCATCCGTTTTGCGGGTGCAAATGTACAACAGTTTTTTAAACCTGCAATACTTTTTTAAAAAAATTTCAAATTTATTTCAGAACGTTGTTTTTGCACTACTTTGACTCGACTGTATATCTCTTTCAAAGCGGGTGCAAAGATAAGTTGGATTTTATATTATGCAAACGTTAGGCCTACTTTTTTTGAAGATTTTTACAGCCCAAATTATAATCGTTTGATTCTATAATATTTAGACTATAAAAGATTTTTTAGGCCATTTTATACCTATATATAATATCCACCTAGCCCTATTCCCCATATTTCCCTTCAATCCCAGCACCAACAGAGGATCACTGCATGGATCCTTCAGGAAAAACATACGTACCACAAAGGGGGATTTCAATATTGTAAATAGAAGAAACTAGTACTATCTTTGCCGCTTAATATTTACAACCTATGATTGCAATCACCCTACCGGACGGAAGCGTTAAACAGTATGACGATGGGGTAACTCCTATGGACGTTGCCAAAAGTATTAGCGAAGGATTGGCTCGAAATGTAATTTCGGCCTCTTTCAACGAAACCACGGTAGAAACCACCACCCCACTCCATACCGACGGAAGCTTGGTATTGTATACCTGGAGGGATGACGAAGGGAAGAAAGCCTTCTGGCATTCCTCTGCCCACATTCTTGCACAGGCCTTAGAGGAATTATATCCTGGGGTAAAGCTATGGGTAGGCCCGGCTATTGAAAGAGGATTCTATTATGATATAGACTTGGGCGATGATGTAATCACCGATAAGGATTTCAAGACCATAGAAAATAAAATGCTTGAAATAGCCAGGGGAAAGCATGAATTCAAAATGCGATCTGCTACCAAAGCAGAAGCCTTGGCATTCTATGAAGGCAAAAATGAATATAAAGTGGAATTGGTCGAAGGACTGGAGGATGGAACCATTACCTTTTGCGACCACGATACCTTTACCGATTTATGTCGTGGGGGACACATCCCGAATACAGGAATTGTAAAAGCCGCTAAAGTTTTGAGCGTTGCCGGTGCCTACTATCAAGGGGATGAAAGCAAAAAACAGCTTACGCGTGTATACGGAATCACTTTTCCGAAGCAAAAAGAACTTACGGAATACCTCACCCTATTAGAGGAGGCCAAGAAAAGAGATCACCGTAAGCTCGGGAAAGAACTTGGCTTGTTCACCTTTTCCGAAAAAGTAGGTCAGGGATTGCCCTTATGGCTTCCTAAAGGAGCTGCCTTACGCGAACGCTTGGAAAATTTCCTAAAAGCCGCACAGAAAAAAGCGGGGTATGAAATGGTAGTATCCCCTCATATTGGACAAAAGGAACTGTATGTTACTTCCGGTCATTATGCGAAATACGGAGAAGATAGTTTTCAGCCGATAAAAACCCCAAAAGAAGATGAGGAGTTTTTATTGAAACCCATGAACTGCCCTCACCATTGTGAGATCTACAAAAGCAGTCCTTGGTCCTACAAAGACTTGCCAAAGCGTTTTGCCGAGTTCGGTACCGTATACCGATACGAACAAAGTGGGGAACTTCATGGTTTAACTCGAGTTCGTGGGTTTACCCAGGATGACGCCCACATTTTCTGCACTCCAGATCAGTTGGATGAGGAATTTAAAAATGTAATAGATTTAGTACTTTACGTATTCGGATCCCTTGGTTTTGAAAACTTTTCCACCCAAGTATCCATTCGCGATCCTAAAAACCCAGATAAATACATTGGAGATGTTGAAGTTTGGGAAAAGGCAGAACAGGCGATCATCAATGCGGCTAGGGATAAGGAATTGGATTATGTAATTGAAGAAGGAGAGGCTGCCTTCTATGGCCCTAAGTTGGATTTCATGGTAAAGGATGCCCTAGGCAGAAGCTGGCAATTAGGTACAATTCAAGTAGATTACAACCTTCCGGAGCGATTTGATTTAACCTATAAGGGAAGTGATAATGAGCTTCATAGACCTGTGATGATTCACCGAGCACCGTTCGGAAGTATGGAGCGTTTTGTGGCTATCTTGCTGGAGCACACAGGAGGAAATTTCCCATTATGGCTTATGCCAGAACAAGTTAGCATTTTGAGCTTGAGCGAAAAATATGAAAATTACGCTCAAAAAGTTTTAAATTTGCTAGAAAATAACGAAATTCGCGCCCTTGTTGATAACCGCAATGAGACTATTGGAAAGAAAATACGGGAAGCGGAAATGAACAAAATCCCATACATGATTATTGTAGGGGAACAGGAAGAAAAAGATGGTACGATTTCTGTTAGGAAGCATTCCAAAGGAGATCTAGGATCGATGAGTATAGAAGAATTCAGTCAATTGATTGACAACGAAATAAAGGAAACAATAAAAGAATTTAACGTTTAACTAAACTTTTTAAGCCATAGCAATACGAAGAAAAAGAAGTAGAGGGCCAGCCCGAATCATTAAGGAGGACAAACACCGAATTAATGAGAAAATCCGTGCTCAGGAAGTACGTCTCGTTGGTGACAACGTAGAGGTGGGTGTATACCCTTTGAAAAAAGCATTAGAAATTGCCCGGGATTTGGAAGAGGACTTAGTAGAGATCTCTCCAAACGCTACTCCACCGGTATGTAAAATCATGGACTACAAGAAGTTCGTCTATGAACAAAAGAAAAGAGAGAAAGCACTGAAGGCGAAAGCCACCAAAGTAGTGATCAAGGAAATTCGTTTTGGTCCCAATACGGATGATCACGACTATGAGTTTAAGAAGAAACACGGAGAAAAGTTCTT
This sequence comes from Aureisphaera galaxeae, assembly GCF_028561275.1. Classification (GTDB taxonomy): domain Bacteria; phylum Bacteroidota; class Bacteroidia; order Flavobacteriales; family Flavobacteriaceae; genus Aureisphaera; species Aureisphaera galaxeae. The sequence goes on along the minus strand of NZ_JAQQTF010000019.1, from coordinate 371,997 downwards.
GAAAGATGGAGCCAAATTAAAGGCCTATGTATTCTTTAAAGGACGTTCCATTATATACAAGGACAAAGGAGAAATCCTTTTGCTACGCTTGGCACAGGATCTAGAAGATTATGGAAAAGTGGAGCAAATGCCCAAATTGGAAGGAAAGCGTATGACCATGTTCATCGCTCCTAAAAAGAAATAAGGCTTCGAGAGAAGTTTGATATAAAGAGAAAGCGAAATAAGCAAAAAATAGGAACAAGATGCCTAAACAAAAAACAAAATCCAGTGCTAAGAAGCGTTTTAAGCTTACCGGTACTGGTAAAATTAAAAGAAAGCACGCGTTTAAAAGTCACATCTTAACAAAGAAGTCTAAAAAACGTAAGCTTGCCTTGACTCATGACACTTTGGTGCACAAGAGTGACGAGGACAATGTTAAGCAAATGCTTCGTTTAAAGTAATTGCTTAACCGGTTAAACTATTTTAAAAACCCTGGAGTACGGCCATTAGTAAATGACAAAGTGTTGAGCAATCGACCGCCTGCTACAAAAAATGTAAAATTATGCCAAGATCAGTAAATTCAGTTGCGAAGAGAGCCAGAAGAAAAAAGGTTCTTAAGCAAGCCAAAGGTTACTTTGGAAGACGTAAAAACGTATGGACTGTTGCTAAGAACGCTGTAGATAGAGCGATGCAATATTCCTACAGGGATCGTCGAAACAAAAAGAGAAACTTCCGTAGTCTATGGATTACCCGTATTAATGCAGGAGCCCGTCAGCACGGAATGTCTTATTCTCAATTCATGGGTAAATTGAAAGCTAACGATATCGAATTGAACCGTAAGGTACTTGCCGATTTAGCAATGAATCACCCAGAAGCTTTTGAGGCAATCGTAAATAAAGTAAAGTAAGGCGAAAGCCTATTCTATAACCCATTATTTCGCTTAAAGCCCGCTATATATAGCGGGCTTTTTTTATTTAATAAGACAATCGATGGCTTTAACATTTCGAGATTATTGCTATATTGTCTTGAAAAATCGACCAAAGCAACCTACTTGCTTATCACCAAACACTAACAACAAGCCTTTTTTTATGAAAACAAAAACCCCCTTAATTCTTACCCTCCTCCTCTTTTTATTACCCGGTTTGGCATGGGCCCAAGAACATGCGAACCACGGACCATCCGAAGCAGAAATTTTCGGTTTACTGGAGCTTCCTTTCCTCCTTATTGCTATTGTTTTTAGCTTTTTGACGGCTAGAAATTTAAAAGGCGGAAAATTTGGTTCGGGCATGAGCTTATTAGCATGGGGATTCCTGGTCATGGCGGTCGGGCATCTTCATATGCAAATCGATCATTTATTCGGTTATAACCTATTCAATAACCTGATGGGGGCCACCATTGGACGCTATGCTTGGTTTGCAGCGCTTATTTTAACTTGGGGCCTTTCTGCATTTGGATTTTACAAGATATACAAGGCAAGTAAAGTGTAAAAGCCATGGTAAATTTTAAAAGGTTCCTTGGACGCAAGAAGCCTGATTTCCTCAATCCGGATGAGCAGGGGTATATACTGCAATCTATTTTTAAGGATTTAATGCATCAACTTAAATCCTATAAGCCTAGTTATGAGCTATCATCAAAGCTTAAGCTTTTCAAAAATTATGAGATCGAGAAACAGCTTACTGCCTTTCCTTCTTTATATCTGGACATCGAGGACTTCTTGTTGATGCAAAAGGAGTATTCTTCAAAAAGTAAACAAGATTACCGTGAGGTATTCCTTATGGAATATCCCCGGATTAGCGACTACCATGAGTTGTACGTTGTTTTCCTCCCATACGAAATACAAAAAGTTGCCCTATCCCGACAGTTTCTAAAGGAAGCATTGGCTGGGGCCAAACGCCTGTTAGGCAATTTTAAGGATCCTTATTTGAACAAGGCCGAAAAGGTGTTGAGTCGTCCGTTCCCTATCGATAAGTACAGTACCGAAGTGGAAGTAAATCAAGTGGAAAAGGAAATTTTCGATTATTCCAGCACCCTGCAGGAAAAGTTGGTGGAAAGCTTGGGTAAAAATGCAATGATAAGCATCTACAACAATGCGTATAACAAACATTTCAATAAGTATTATCTCTTAGAAGCATTTACTGCCATCATTCATCTTATCCCAGAGGATCTTTTAAAAATAGAGGACGCCAATATGCCCAGTAAGGGACAAATGCATAAACTCCTAAAGACCCAGATTGTAAAGCTGGAAGAAATCAACATTAAACTAAGTAAGGAAATACTTGAGCGAAAGCAGATACAGAAGGAATTGGAAAAGAACGAACGATTGTATTCTGCCGTGCTCCACAATTCACTGAATGCTAATATTATTATCGATCAGACTGGAGAAATTGTTCGATGGAATGTGAAAGCGGAAGAACTGTTCGGTGATCGGGAAAACTTGTTCAGTATGTTGCCAAAGGTATTCACTATTCCCGTAAAAAAGACCATAGGGGGAACTACGTTGAAGGAAATTAAACAATTGGCTTCCAAAACGTTCAACTTCAATATGGCAGTAGATGGAGTGGCCAATCATTACCAACTAAAGATAAGCCCCATTTTCGTGGACGATGAAATCCTGTTTTACTGTATTGCGAGTAATGTAGAGGAGGATACGAAAGTTTCGAAAAGCAAAGCGGGCACTTCGCAAGAAGAGTAATTGTTCCAGCCTAGTTATTATCGATGAATGTTGGCAAAAACACATCATTCATAATGGCAAATGGCAGCTTATCTTCTTGCGAATTATAAGCCCCTCCTGTGAATACAGCCACCATGTTCCATTCTGGAAATACCATAATGTATTGTCCGCCATTTCCCGTTGCGGTAGTCGAAACAATTGCTTTGCCATTTGCCTTAAAGGGAATATTCCACCATAGATATCCATAATCCATCCCAGTAATTTTTGTCTTAGGAGTGGTAGCGGTTTCAATCCATGTCCCAGATACAATCTGCATATCCTTCCACATTCCATTGTTAAGGATGAGTTGTCCGATCTTGGCCATGTCCCGGGGAAGCATATACAATCGCTTTCCTGAGGAAATAACTTCTTTTTTGGAGGTATGCCCCCAACCAATGTTTTCAATCCCGAGTGGTTGGAATAAAAACTTTTCGGCAAACGTATCGATGGACATTCCGGATGCTCGGCTTATAATTTCGGCCAGCAACAATACACCCATAGAACAGTAATTGGAAATGCTTCCAGGATCATTGATCATAGGAAGATCCAAGGTATATTGTACCCAATCTTTTTTTCGATATACCCTATCTTCTTGTCCGGCTGACTTTTTATCCCAGTCATTGCAATCCCATCCTGCCGACATCGTGATCAAATGCTTTATGGTGATTTCATTTTTTCTGGGGTCTAAATTTTTCTTGGGTACAGGGTCCTTCAGATATTTTGAAATAGGATCATCTACACTATCTATAAATCCTTTGTCTATGGCTATCCCCAATAATAGGGCGCGTATACTTTTTGTCACAGATCTAAGATCCTGCTGCTTGCCAACATCATAAGCATTAAAGTACTCTTCAATAATAACCTCCCCACTTTTTATAAATAGGGCACTATGTAATTTGTGTTCACCTTGTCGTAGCTGGGTGAACAATTGGTAAATTCTTGTTGTATCCACATCCATAGACCGCATGTCCGCTGTCTTCCATCCGTCATTGAGTTCATCGGGTTGAGAATAGACATAAGACGCTTGGCCATTACAGAGTGATACTGCGCATAGCACAAAAAATAGGACAACGGCACTTTTTCTCATCTTGAAAAATAGTGCTAAAGGACTATAGGAATGAAGAGAATTCAAGAGCAGTAATTTTAGGTCTTCTGCTTTTTCTTTTTGGCTGCTGGAAACAATACATTGTTCAATATAAGACGATAGCCGGGAGAATTTGGGTGCAAGGCCAATTCGGTTTTGGCGTCCCCTACCCTGTGTTGGTAATCTTCAGGATCGTGACCTCCGTAGAAGGTAAAAAACCCTTTCCCGCGGATGCCATGAATATAGCGGGCCTCTCCATTGGATTTCAACTCACCCATGACCAACACATTCGATTTAATTTCATCCCTTTTAAAGGAAGTAGTTTGCCCCATAAATCCTTTTACCAAAGCGGTATGATTCTGTACCAACATACAAGGAATGGGATCCCATTTGGCGCTGTAGTCCATTAAACTGAAATAATCGGTTTCCTTGGGCACTTGCCTTCTTTGGGTCATATCTATAGAAGAAAACTCGTAAACCATGGGGCTTCTTTCCAAAATAAAGTCCTTAAAGGCAAAGGTTTTGTTGTAATCGATCTTGCTTTGATATCCAGACTCGCTCGGATCTCCATCGAACATAGGCTCACAGATATCTACTCCTTCTGCTGCCAAAGCTATGTCGAAGCTATCGGTCGCGCTACACATGGCAAACATGAATCCACCTCCGATAACGTAATCCCTAATCTTTAGGGCCACATCCCGTTTCGCTTCCGAAACTTTGTCATACCCTAATTTAGCGGCCAATGCTTCCGCATCTTTTTTATTCTGTATATACCAAGGAGCGGCACGATACGCTCGATAGAATTTTCCGTACTGTCCCGTAAAATCCTCATGGTGTAAATGCAACCAATCGTACAGTAATAACTGATCGGTCAGCACTTCTTCATCGTACACAACTTCATAAGGAATTTCTGCATAGGTAAGTACCATGGTTACGGCATCATCCCATGGCTGATTCCCTTTGGGAGAATATACAGCAACCTTGGGTGCTTTCTCTAATACCACAGCTTCCATATTACGCGCTGGACTGCTAATTTCCTCTAAAATGCTGTTCGCCTCGGCATCACTGATGATCTCGAAGGAAACCCCTCTAATCCTGCATTCCTTGCGAATGGATTCCGCATCCGGTAACAGAAATGACCCTCCACGATAGTTGAGCAACCACTTGGCTTTCATCTGCCGTTCCAAGGTCCAATAAGTAATTCCGTAGGCTTTAAGGTGTTCGGCCTGACTCTCGGCATCCATTGGTATTAATATATAGGATGCAAAGCTTTGCAGAGAGGTTAATAGTAAAATGACTAAAATCGATAATCGCATACGCATAATTTTTGCCCTTAGGCAGGGGCTAATATAGCTACAAAAGTTGAGCCAATCCTATTAATAGGTAGAATGTGGTTTACGGTAGAATATTTTACTCACGATTTTCCATTCTCCATCCACTTTCAGCAGATTCATATAATCTATAAAGGAGAACTTGTCGTAGCGTATTTCCAGTTTGGCGTGGGCGGCAACCCCAGCCACATCTACCGAAAGTATTTTTGTTTCCCGATCCTGCTTAGGCCCAGGTTTCATGACACCCTTAAAAAATTCGATGGCATTCACTTCTTTATAAGATCCTTCTCTTATATATTTCATGGTGGCAGTTTCATGAAAAGCCTTTTTTAGGGTATCGAAATCATTATTGGTTCCGCCTTCCAAATAATAATTCAATGTTTTCTTAACCGCATTGTGTTCAGCATCTTGAGCAAGTGCAAAAGAAAAGGCACATACAGTAATTACGAATGTTAGGACGAGCTGCTTCATTTTGTTTCTTTTTGTGGTTCGATTGTTTACCTCACCAAGATAGAAACAAAGTGAAAGCGAATTTCTAAACAAATTGCTAAATAAATGCTAATTCCTTAGAATGGAATTCCATCATCTGGATCATCATCATTCATAGAACTACCAAAAGCCTCGTCGGGCGATGGTAAATGATCGGGTCTGAAAGTATCATCGTTGGCCGCATCGTTCATACGCGAGTGAATCTCTGTAGGGAAATCGAAGGTTTCCAAATTCTCGAAACGCCCCAAATGACCAACGAATTTCAATCGGATTTCATCCAATCCACCATTACGGTGCTTGGCTACGATAAACTCTGCTTGTCCTGCCGTAGGGGTACGTTCCTCATCATCCCATTCGTCAATTTTGTAGTACTCGGGACGATAAATGAAGGATACAATATCCGCATCCTGCTCAATAGCACCAGATTCCCTAAGGTCTGAAAGCAATGGACGCTTACTTCCTCCACGTGTTTCTACCGCACGGGATAACTGGGATAGCGCAATAACCGGCACATTCAATTCTTTTGCCAATGCCTTTAGGTTTCGGGAAATAGTAGAAATTTCCTGTTCTCTGTTGCCTCCTTTTTGACCTCCTCCGGCTGTCATTAACTGAAGGTAATCGATCATGATCATTTTAATCCCATATTGGGAGGCCAATCGTCGGGCTTTTGCTCTTAGATCGAATATGGACAAAGAAGGGGTGTCGTCAATAAACAAAGGTGCCTTTTCTAACCCCTTAACTTTTACATTGAGTTGCTCCCATTCGTGCTTTTCCAGATTACCGGTTCTCAGCTTTTCTGAAGAAAGCCCCGTTTCTGAAGAAATAAGACGGGTAATTAGCTGTACCGAGGACATCTCCAAGGAGAAGAAGGCAACGGGTGTATTGTATTCCACAGCCATATTACGTGCCATAGAAAGCGTTAAAGCCGTTTTACCCATACCTGGACGTGCTGCAACAATGATCAAATCACTGGGCTGCCATCCGGAGGTTAATTTATCCAATTGGGTAAATCCAGAAGGAATTCCTGAGAGCCCTTCCCTATTGGCAATCTCTTCGATTTTCTTCTTCGCTTGAATTACCAAACTTTGGGCGGTTTCTGAAGATCGCTTAATATTACCTTGGGTAATCTCATATAATTTTGCTTCGGCGCTGTCCAACAAATCGAAAACGTCGGTTCCTTCGTCATAAGATTCCTCGATAATTTCGCTGGAAACCTTGATCAAACTCCTCTGAATGAACTTTTGAAGGATGATACGGGCGTGAAACTCAATATGCGCAGAAGAAGACACTTTTTGTGTCAACTGAATCAAATAGAACTCCCCACCCACCAATTCTAGCTTCTTTTCCTTCTTGAGACGGGCAGAAACCGTTAATAAGTCCACTGGTTCACTGTTTTCGAAGAGATTGAATATGGCTTCAAAAATATGCTTGTGGGCTTCTTTGTAGAAGGCATCGGGATGGAGTATGTCTATAACCTCATCCACTCCTTTCTTATCGATCATCATCGCCCCAAGCACAACTTCCTCTAAATCAACAGCTTGCGGAGGTATTTTCCCTTTTTCCAGGGAGATAACTTGGGAAGTCCTGGGGTTAAATGAAGTGTGAGGTTTAATTTTTTCCATAGGACGAATGTAAAAAAATTGTTAAGAGAATGGATGTTTTGGAAAATGTCTATGTCCACCATTCTTCAACAAATGAACTGTTGAAAACTTTAAAATATTGTTGATAAGAGCTAAAAAAATCCGAAGCCATAGCCTCGGATTTTGTAATGGGTTGCTATTGCTGAAACTAGCCTTTGAAGACTCCCATTTCAGAATATTTATCCATACGCTTTCCGACCAAATCTTTTGGTGATAAATCTTTTAATTCGCCGTACGTTTTGGAAATGGCTTTGGCAACTTCAATATATGTTTCTTCACGATTGCTATGTGCACCGCCTAGAGGTTCCTTTACTATTTGATCGATTAATTTCAGTTTTTTCATATCGGTCGCAGTAAGCTTCAAAGCCTCTGCCGCCTGCTCTTTGTACTCCCAACTTCTCCAAAGAATGGAAGAACAGCTTTCTGGCGAAATTACCGAGTACCAAGTATTTTCGAGCATCAAAACACGATCACCAACACCAATCCCTAACGCACCCCCACTGGCTCCTTCGCCAATGATCACTACAATAATAGGTACCTTAAGACGGGTCATTTCTAGAATATTTCTAGCAATGGCTTCACCTTGTCCACGCTCCTCTGCCTCTAAACCTGGATAGGCTCCAGGAGTGTCGATTAAGGTCACCACAGGGATGCCGAACTTCTCTGCCGATTTCATCAAGCGAAGGGCTTTTCTATATCCTTCTGGATTGGCCATCCCAAAATTCCTGTACTGTCGGGTTTTGGTATTGTATCCTTTTTGTTGACCAATGAACATATAACTCTGATCACCAATCTTACCCAATCCACCGATCATCGCTTTATCATCTTTGAAATTGCGATCTCCGTGCAATTCCAAAAAAGAATCCCCACAGATGGCATTGATATAATCCAAGGTGTAGGGACGGTTTGGGTGACGGGACAACTGTACACGTTGCCATGGTGTCAAGTTCTTATATATTTCCTTTTTGGTCTCCGCTAGTTTCTTCTCTATTTGCTTACAGGTATTGCTAACATCGATGTCGCTCTCTTCACCAATCTTACACGCTTTCTCGTATTGCTCCTGTAATTCCTTTATAGGTAACTCAAATTCAAGATATTCCATACCTTCTGAATATTCTTTGTTTTCTGGTTAGTCCACAAAGATAAAACTTTGTTTTTAGGTTGAAGAAATTGTGTTCTTTTTTCTTTGCCTTTTGGTCTTAATAATGCCATTCGCTACCACCGTAACAAGGATAATTAGGGCTCCGTAGTAAAACTGAGGATGCATGTATTCGCTGTCTTTTAGTATGATTAAAGCTAATAAAATACCATACACCGGTTCTAAGTTCACGGTAAGCATTACTGTATAGGGGCTTACCCATTTCATGACGTGGACTGCAGCGATAAAGGCATAAGCTGTGCATATGGAGGCCAATATAAATAGGTACAACCAATCGCTTGAGGATACTTGGAAAAAGTTAGAATCGAATCCACCCGTCATTAAAAGATAGATACTAATGCATAATACCCCAAAGGACAATTCGTACAAGGATATGGAAGTGGCATTATATTTTTCCACGAGCTTTCCGTTCAGCACAGAAAACACAGCTCCCAAAAAAGCAGAAATAAGCGCCAATATGATTCCGTACGTATAACCTGCTTCGGCCCTAAAAATGATGTAAAGTCCCACGATGACCATAAGCCCGAACAGCACTTCGTACCAAATGATCTTTCTTTTATAATACAAGGGTTCCAAAAAAGCAGTAAAGAAAGCCCCGGTGGACATTAAGGAGAGGGTAATGGAAACATTGGACACCTTAATGGCTCCAAAAAAAGTAAGCCAATGCAGGGCAATAATGAGTCCTACAATGAAAAACCCAATAATGGTTCTGGGAGAAAATTTCAACCTTTTTCGGGCAAGTAATGCAAAGATGAGCACCAATACGGAGGCGATCGACATTCTATACCACACCAAGGGAATGGCATCTAACGAAATTAGTGCTCCTAATACTGCCGTAAACCCCCAAATAAATACTATGAATTGTAGGTGAAGGTAATTGAGCAGTTTAGCGTTTTGCATTTCGTAACAAGTATATTGCCAAAATACCAAAAATAAAGTTGGGGAACCATGTGGCTACAAATGGAGAGAAGCTACTCTGTTCGGCCATGGTACCAAAAATCTTATCGAAGAAGATAAAAACCATTCCAATCCCGATACCTATGGCAAGGTTCACCCCCATACCACCGCGACGTTTCATAGAAGAAACAGCTACTGCTATAATGGTAAGTATATAGGCTGAAACTGGTAAACTCCAACGTTTGTAACGAACCACTTCATATCTATTAATGTATTGGGATCCCTTTTCTTTTTCCCTGCTTATGAATCGGTTGAGCTCATTAAAGTTCAAGGTTTCTGCAATGTATTCTACCGGGGTTAGGTCTTCGATATCGAAGCTGAAAATGGTATCCTTTTTAGGCAAGATGATGATGGAGTCTTTCTTTTCACCCACAATGCGCTTGGAATAATTCAATAAGGTATAGGTAGAATCCTCGTTGAATTTTATTCGGTTCGCCATGATTTTGAAGGTCATCTTATTACCCTCGAAGTGCTCTATGGTAAAATTACTTCCCGATCGATCCTTCATGTTGAACCGACTCACGTAGATGTATTCATTATCATTGATCTGACGGTATACATTACCCACATCCCTATCCTTTTTCCCTCGCTTAAGATGCTTATATGTAAATTCATTGTAGCCCTTACTCGCTTTGGGTGCTAAATAATTTCCCAAAATAAAGGCACCTACACAAACGATGGTTGCCCCAATCATGTAGGGTCGTAAAAATCGATAATAGGAAACCCCACTACTTAAAAATGCAATTACTTCTGTATTGTTTGCTAGTTTGGAAGTAAACCAAATCACCGACAAAAACAGGAAGAGTGGAAATAGCAGGTTGGCAAAATAAACGGTAAAGTCTATGTAATACAGTAATATTTCGACCAAGGGAACTTCGTTGGCGAGCATCTTATCGATTTTCTCAGCTAGGTTCACTGTAATCCCAATCGGAATAAAAAGCAGCAACAGGAGCAGGAAAGTCCCTAAATATTTTTTGAGTATGTACTTATCTAAAATACTTAGCATTACAGCCTTTTGTCCATTTGTTTCACCATCATATTCTTCCAGGTGGCAAAATCACCCGCTAAGATATGTTTTCTGGCCTCACGAACCAACCACAGATAGAAGCCTAGGTTATGAATGGTCGCAATCTGTCTTCCCAGCATTTCATTTACAGAGAACAGGTGCCTTACGTACGCTTTACTGTATGCGGTGTCTACCCAAGTTATACCCATTTCATCAATGGGAGAAAAGTCGTCTTCCCATTTCTTGTTCTTGATATTAATAGTCCCATGGGCCGTAAATAGCATTCCATTACGTCCATTTCGGGTAGGCATGACACAATCGAACATATCGATTCCCAAGGCGATGTTTTCCAAAATATTAATAGGAGTCCCTACCCCCATTAAATATCTCGGTTTGTCTTCCGGAAGTATTTCGGTCACCACTTCGGTCATGGCGTACATTTCTTCTGCGGGTTCCCCCACCGAAAGTCCCCCAATTGCATTTCCATGGGCCCCAACACTGGCAATGTATTCTGCCGATTGCCTCCGAAGGTCTTTATAGGTACTCCCCTGTACTATGGGGAAAAATGTCTGATTATAGTCATAAGAAAGCGGTGTTTTCTCTAAATGAGCCATGCATCTGTCCAACCATCGATGCGTCATGTGCATGGAGCGCTTGGCATACTGATAATCGCAGGGATACGGGGTACATTCATCGAAAGCCATAATGATATCGGCCCCAATCTTACGTTGAATTTCCATCACATTCTCGGGTGTGAATACATGATAACTTCCATCGATGTGGGATTTGAACTTTACACCTTCTTCCTTGATCTTTCTATTGGCCGAAAGGGAATATACTTGGTAGCCTCCACTATCGGTTAAAATATTGCTATCCCAGTTCATAAACTTGTGCAAACCACCTGCCTTTTCCAGTATATCCGTCTGTGGTCGTAAGTATAAATGATAGGTATTCCCTAAAATGATGTCTGGGTTGATATCTTGAACTAGCTCCCGCTGATGTACCCCCTTTACCGTACCCACGGTCCCAACAGGCATAAATATGGGGGTTTCTACGGGTCCGTGATCCAATTGAAGGGTTCCTGCCCTTGCTTTGGTTCCGGGATCTTTGGCGTGCAGTTCAAATTTCATTCGCGTTCTACTTATGGCAGGCAAAGATAGTGGGATTTATGGGTTAGAATGGTAAATAAATGTTAGACTTTCCAATTTTGACAGGTGAAATTCCCATATTTTTCATTGAATTCACTACTGTTAACTAAAACCCAAAAATCGTTAATAAAAGCTCTACTTTCTTCTTTGTGACCCCTACGGAAAATAGTACTTTTGGCAGCAGATAAAGTATACATTTATGCCAGATATGAATTACCTAAACGACCTTGTAACTCAAGTTCGTCGGGATATTTTAAGACAGGTGCACAAAGTGAACTCAGGACATCCAGGCGGTTCTCTAGGTTGCACCGAATTTTTTGTGGCCCTATATCAAGAGATCATGGATCGCAAGGATGGTTTCCACATGGATGGAAAAGATGAGGATATCTTTTTCTTGTCCAATGGGCACATTTCGCCTGTTTTCTACAGTGTTTTGGCCCGTTCGGGATATTTCCCTGTGGACGAGCTGAACACGTTCCGCCTTATCAATTCCCGCCTGCAAGGTCACCCGACCACGCATGAAGGATTGCCTGGGATACGCGTAGCTTCCGGATCCTTAGGACAAGGTATTTCTGTGGCAGTGGGAGCCGCCCAAACCAAAAAACTGAACAACGACCCTCACATTGTGTACACCCTTTGTGGTGATGGAGAGTTGCAGGAAGGACAAAATTGGGAGGCCATTATGTATGCCGCAGGTAACCAAGTGGACAATATCGTTGTCACAGTAGACTATAACGGACAGCAAATCGATGGATCTTTGGATACTGTACTTCCGCTAGGAAATCTAAAAGCCAAGTTCGAAGCATTCGGTTGGGAGGTTTTGGAAATTGAAGAAGGAAACCAACTGGAAGCAGTGATCAATGGTCTACAAGAAGCAAAAAGCAAAACCGGAAACGGAAAACCTGTTTGTGTCTTAATGAGAACTGTTATGGGGAACGGCGTCGATTTTATGATGCACACCCATGCATGGCACGGTAAGGCACCCAACGACGAGCAATTGGAAATCGGATTGGCACAAAATCCGGTAACCCTTGGGGACTATTAATCATGAAAAAAATATTTCTCCTTGTTTTCTTTTTAGGCGGATGGCTGTACGGCCAGGACCTCACTATGGACCTCGATTACGAGGTAACCTATGAGGTACCTCAACCCCGCAAGGGTACCAGTGACACCCTTACGGTGTACATGACCAAAGATGGAAGGTATCTTCTTACCGAAGAAAATATCCTGGGGGATCAAATGGGACGTGACGTATTTAAAGATCCGTCCATCGATTTCTCGCAGTCCAGCTCTCTTTTGATGTTGGATACGCAAGAAATGATGATTTATATGAATCTCAAAGTTGCCAAAAACAATCTGTTCTTTAAAATGGATTTGATGAACTTCATTCCTGTGGACACATCTAATCCTATGAATGAAGAACTAGAGCTCATTACCGAAAAACTCGATCAAGGCGCTACCATTAATGGGGTTTCCTATGACACCTATAGTGTATATCCCAACAATGAACCTGACAAACCCATGTTGATGACTGTGGACACGAAGAAACCCGTAAACAACAATAATATCTTCGCCAAGTTTTTCGAGATCATGATGAACAAAACTGCCAGTACGGGGCAAATTAATTATGACATCCCAGAAGGTCTTATTGTTCAACTTGAATTGGGCAACAATGTTCTAATTCGAGCTATAGAAACCAAGAAGATATCAAAGAAGATAACACTATCGCACAACTTTAGTATAGAAGAATGAAAAAATACGTAGATACAGGTAAGAAAGATACCCGTTCCGGTTTTGGAGCAGGTCTTACCGAATTGGGACAAACCAATCCCGATGTCGTGGCACTTTGTGCCGATTTAACCGGGTCCTTAAAAATGGATGCCTTTAAAGCCAATCATCCCGAACGCTTTTTCCAAGTTGGGATTGCCGAAGCCAATATGATGGGCTTGGCAGCTGGGATGACCATTGGTGGTAAAATTCCATTTACCGGAACCTTTGCCAACTTCTCTACGGGAAGGGTGTACGATCAGATTCGTCAAAGTATCGCCTACAGTCATAAAAATGTGAAGATCTGTGCTTCCCATGCTGGTGTTACCCTTGGGGAAGACGGAGCTACCCACCAGATATTGGAAGACATCGGTCTTATGAAGATGCTTCCAGGAATGACGGTAATCAATACCTGCGATTTTAACCAAACCAAGGCAGCTACCTTGGCCATTGCGGAACACCACGGACCTGTGTACCTTCGATTTGGACGTCCCAAAGTAGCCAACTTTACAGCCGAAGATCAAACCTTCGAAATTGGAAAAGCAGTACAGTTACAAGAAGGTAATGATGTTACTATCATCGCTACTGGACATTTGGTTTGGGAAGCGCTACAGGCAGCTGAGACCTTACACGAACAAGGTATTTCTGCAGACGTAATTAATATTCATACCATTAAGCCTTTGGACAACGAAGCCATCTTAGCTAGTGTTGCCAAAACCGGCTGTGTGGTTACTGCAGAAGAACACAATTTCTTAGGCGGTTTGGGAGAAAGTGTAGCTCGCGTATTGGCAGAGAATCACCCTACCCCTCAAGAATTTGTGGCTACACAAGATACTTTTGGAGAATCGGGCACGCCAGACCAATTAATGGACAAATACGGATTGAATGCCGATGCTATCGTAAAAGCATCACTTAAAGTAACAGGAAGGAAATAGGCACATTTCTTTCCAAACGAAAAAGCCGCGCTCATTGAGCACGGCTTTTTTAGTTTTATACTAGTGTTGATTATATATCATCATCTAAGTGATCCCAAACACCATTGTTATTGGCATCGATATACTCAACCGTGTTTACAATCAAGTCACCCGTTTCGTCATCGATCTCTCTATTGATTTCAAACTCATTGGGAAGTAAAGTAGGATTCGTTTCATTGATGTATTGACGTGATACGATTTCACCCGAAGTAGGGCGACCGTCGTTATCATCATCTGCATCGAAGAAATTCGGAAGTCCGTCAGAATCCGTATCATCATCTTCTTCCAACTGATTCATATTCAAATCCTCGAAAATGGAAGGGATACCGTCGTTATCCTGATCTCCTTGACGGGACTGATACAAATGGAATGTAAAGATCAACTGAGCGTATACTGGGATCCCAGATCCTTGGGGCGTACTTACATAGTATCCCAAACCAGAAGGCATGAATACCGCTCCAATACCAGGATCGTTTGCCGTTACCGACCCATCTGGGTTTGCAGTAATACTTTCAGCTACATTAAATTCGATCATAGCATCCTGAAATCCGTTTACCACACCAGTTAAATCGAAGGTAACGGGCACTACAGAACTATCGAATAGATTCGTGTATGCCTGCGTAGCGTTTTCTTCGTTTATCCAAGTTCCTTCGTACGTTACCACGGTAATGTCTGGGAATTCCGGACTCGTTGTCCCGCCTCCTTGAGAAACATTCAGGTAGTACAACTTGTACTCCACTCCATCGTCTACACGATCGGGTACCATTTTGAAATTCAAATTCTCGTGATCGAACAAGGAGATTTTATCGGAGTTATCCCCAGCTATCGTATCGAAACGAATTTTGAAGTCGAAGTCGGCTGGTGGGGTTTCAAACTCTTCATAGTTATAGAAATGCGTTTGCAAATAGTCTTCGATAATAGCGGTAGAAGCAGCTACTTCTTCACCTCTATCACGTGCAGGAACGAACTCTATATTTCCATCGTCATTACGACAGGAGAGAAAAGTTAGAATGGTTAAGGTAATTGTTGCAAGTAATTTTGCTCTCTTCATCTTCAATTTTTTAATGGCGCAAGATACAATTTTCCGCTATTTTTGTCCTCTATTTAACGCACTTTTAAGCGGGATGGTATGAGGATTGACAAATATCTATGGTGTACACGTTACTTTAAAACCCGAAACCAGGCATCTATTGCCTGTAAGAAGGGCGCGGTGCGCATTAACGATGCTACCGTAAAACCCTCCCGAGAGGTGTACCCAGGCGACGAGATCAAGGTCCGTAAGAATCAGATAAATTATTCGTTGGAAGTAATAGACATCCCACCCAGTCGGGTTGGGGCTAAACTGGTGGGGTTATACCGAACGGACACCACACCTAAGGAGGCATTTGAAAACACCGAACTCCTGAAATTCGCCAAGGATTACTATCGCAAAAAAGGAACTGGGCGACCTACCAAAAAGGACCGAAGGGACTTGGAGGATTTTACCGAAGATACCCAAGAATAGAACCTCATCAAATTTGTATCTTTGACAAAAATTATATCATGCCGGAATCAACCGTAATTCTTTCCAACAAACAAGTTTCTCACAAGGTTCGCAGAATGGCCTATCAGGTATACGAGACCAACGTAAATGAAACCGAAGTAGTGTTGGCAGGGATTATGAAGAATGGTTTTCTTTTGGCCAAGCGGTTGAAAACAGAGGTTGAAAAAATATCCCCACTCAAAGTTTCTCTTTGCGAGGTGTATGTAGACAAAAAGACCCCAACCAATCCTGTTACTACTTCTATGACCATAGAAGACATCCAAAACAAATCTTTGGTGCTGGTTGACGATGTGTTGCATTCTGGAACCACATTGATTTATGGAGTAAAGCATTTCTTGGATGTGCCCTTAAAGCAATTCAAAACAGCTGTTTTGGTAGATCGTAATCACAAGAAATATCCGGTAAAGGCCGATTTTAAAGGAATCTCCTTATCCACTTCATTAAATGAAAATGTAGCTGTGCAATTTGACCGCAATAGCTGTACTGCCGTTTTAGAATAGGGCGAACAGAATTTTTTCTACCACTTCTTTTTCATCAATACCATCGCATGTTATGATATGGGATGCTCTGCTGTAGTAAAAAGAGCGCTCGAAAAGATGTTTTCTAATAAAATCATTCAATAGCTCCTCGGTTTGCAAATGTGCGATGACGGGGCGATGCTCCCGTTCAGGAAATAGACGTTCGGTAAGGGTATCTACGGAACATTTAAGGTATACGGTGATGACATTGGGGTTTTCCAAAAGATCGTCCATGACCCTTCCGTAGCATGGGGTTCCCCCTCCACTGGCAATAATGGCGGGTTGTTCCCTAGCAATGACTTCTTGGAGTACTTGGGCTTCTTTTTTCCGGAAGTAGATTTCCCCTTTCTTTTGAAATATCTCTGAAATGGAGGTTCCCTCGGAGGTTTCGATCTCCACATCCAGATCGATGAAATCGTTTCCTACGACTTCCGAAAGGCGCCGTCCGATGGAAGATTTCCCACTTCCCATATAACCAATAAGGACTATTTTCATGCTTGCAAATATCGCAATTATAGTGGGTTGAAAAGGAAGAAAAAATATTTCTTAAAATTAATCCTTTTTACTTTGAATAATAAATAGAATGATCTTATATTTGCACCCGCTAACGCAGAAATTGTTTAGCAGGATGCGGGATCGTCCGCTTCCATTTTAATGACCTGGTAGCTCAGTTGGTAGAGCATCTCCCTTTTAAGGAGAGGGTCCTGGGTTCGAGCCCCAGCCAGGTCACCAAAGATTAGAAAAGTCGATGCGTTTTTGCTCGACTTTTTTTATTTTGCGCATCACACCGAGGTGCTGGAATTGGTAGACAGGCATGGTTGAGGGCCATGTGTCCATTAGGGCGTGTGGGTTCGACTCCCATTCTCGGTACAAGGAAAGACTGTTCTGAAAAGGACGGTCTTTTTTGTTTAGGGAAACCAAGCCCTGATGTAAGGGTGATGAACAATGCTTTTTTGTAAGTTGCGAAGCACAAAAAAGCATTGTGAAATCGTTTCTCGATTCTTGAGACTGTCGTCTTTCTTTAATTGTCTTCTCAATACACCTCACCTTTGGTGAGGCACCTGCCAGCATACAGGCAGGCTCGAAGTCCAAAATTCATCTTCGTGCAGGGAAAACACTAAGAAATTACAGGAATTTTCCTAGGCCTTTATTTTCCTGCCTCTATTACTTTTACGGCTGTTTTTATGGAAGAAGCTATTGAAATAGATCAGGAACAAATTGGGGTCAAGGCTCTAATTCATGAGGAAATAGATTTTTCGAAATGTATTTTCCCATCCTGCTATCTTATTGATCATGAATAATGCTATCTAATCCTCCTTAAGTTCGTCCCTCAACTTCCCAATTTCTTCCCTATCCATAATGCTGCCTTTAGAAACCACCTTGAGGATGTGATCTTCAAAGCGAATGGTTTCCAACGGATTTACACCAAGCAACAATAAGTCGGCTCTCTTACCGACCTCTATTACACCAAACCCTTGAGACTCCTTGTTCTTCCCAAATTCCTGAACAAACCTCCCCCCATTGTAGGTGGCCGCCTTTAAAGCCTCGTAGTTACTCAATCCGGCCTTGGATAATTCTTCCAATTCGTCATGTAACGATTTGCCAGGATATACGCCCGAAACCGATGCATCCGATCCTGTTAGTAGCGGAATGCCCGCTTTGTGAAACTCAAAGGTGAGTTTTTGGCACAAAGGATATTTAACCCTCTCCCGCTCATCGAAGGTTTCGGGGTCCTTTCTGGTAGTAGGGTTATACTTCCGCCAACTATTCTGTCTACCGGATGTTAGGTACTTGAATTCTGGGTCCGAAGCAACCGCTTCAAAGTCGTCCAATTGTCTTCGCGTAGCGATGACAAAGGACAAATTGGGAGTCACCCAAGTGCCATGTTCCTTCAAAACTTCCACCAACTCCGAAATTTTACTTTCATCAGGCAATTTCTTCTTTCCGCATTTCACACAATCGAAATAGGAGAAGAAAAACTCTTCCATGTGGGCAATCATCCGTTCACCATTTTCGAGAGCATACACAGCTCCGGGACCTCTAGGAATATGCCCTAATACCGTCATTCCATGTTCCTCTGCAGTCGTTACGACCGCATCAAAACTGGGTTTTGATAGCCGATTGTAAATCTTAATAAAATCATAGCCCGACTCTGCCTGACTTCTTACCACTTGAGCGGCCTTCTCTGGGCCGTCTATCGGGATGCTTACCGGTTCGTTCCAAATGGCGGGATCCCCATCAAGCATAGGACCCGTCATGTACAACCTAGGACCGATAACCGTATCGCTTTTCAGGGATTTTCTCAGTTCGAATAAATCGATACCCGCATTAGGACCGCTTAATTGCAATACTGTGGTGACCCCAAAATACAGATAGGAATACAGTTCTATTTGGGATCGTATATGCACATGCATATCGGCAAGTCCAGGTATTAAAAAGTTGTTATTGCCTTCGGTAACTGTAGCATCGGTATAATCTGGCAACTCCCTGGTTTTTCCTATCCATTCGATCGCTTTACCTTTCAAAACAACGGACATATCTTCCTGCACTAAAGAATCGCGCATGGTAATGAGACGGACGTTTTTGATGATCTGAAAACGGGAACCTTCAGTATCATCGTTCGCCTTATCCTGAGAGTTCATACAAGAACTAAGCAATAGGATGATAAGCAAGGAATAATATTGAATGATTTTTAACATAACATTTTTGTTGCTAGAAACTGGTTTTTAATAAATTCAACACCCATGTTTTGAGCTGATTCGTATACACTTCGGAAATCACCTCCCTTTCTGGGTTGTTATCTTCATCATGTATCATCATGTGCCCCGCCCTGTGCACTTTGAGGATATCGTACGCGTCATGACTGTTATTGCTAAAAACGTCTTTCCATACAGCTATACTCTCCTGAATAGGTACCCATCGATCGGTTTCACCATACACCAAAAGTATCGGCACGTTGACCGCACCGAAATATTCCTTGGGATTAAAATCCATTTCATGAATCCACTTCGTAACACCTACATCTTCCGGTAAGTTACCACGCCATGGGAGATACACATCGGAAAACCAAGGCGCACCGCGATATTGATCGATCTCTTTTTGCGTGCGTTCCCTATCTCGATTTCCGCGATAATATTCGTTCGTAATGTTTCGAAGATATTTTGCCGTTTCAATAATGGTGTCACTTCGATTATCCCTCTTTAAGGTAGTCACCGCACTATACTCCATTTGCCGTGCTGGACTCACCCCAGAACTGGAAACCAATACCATAAAGGAGATGTTCTTACTATCCATGGAATAAGCCAAGGGCGCCAACCAGCCTCCTTGGCTAATCCCATACAGTCCTATCCTATTTGGGTCGATATCCTTCCTTTCCTTGAGGCAGTGAATAGCACTAAGAGCATCCTTCGCCAAGGTTTCCAAGCTTGCTGTGCGAAAATCCCCTGTTGATTGGCCACTCCCCCTGCGATCATAAGTGAATACACCCACCCCAATTTCTTTCATGGTAGCTTCTAGATGATTGTACAAATCATTATCATGATGTCCATGACTCGCAGAATGCAGTACCACAATCACGGGAAAGGGACTATGGGTACTGGGTTTGCTCAAATAGCCCACCAAGGTTTCGTTTCCCGAAGCAAATGCTATTTGTTCTTCACTATTGGATTGAGCCAAAGACGAACCAATCGCCAAACAAAGCAAAAATAGGATTTGGTACAAGCGCTTATACATTTAACAGTATTGATTAGCCCTTCTTACTGGGGTACGCTCTGGAGGTATAACTTTTATGTACGATTTTCCAACTTCCTTCATACTTCAGCAACAGGAAATAATCGACAAATACACGCCCATTGGGCATTACGATTTCTACCTTGGCAATGGCAGCATCATTTTCATAATCGATTGAGATGATGCGTCCCACTCGATCGACTTTCACCCCTTCCTTGAAATAGGAAATATAGCGTTGACCATTTCGAATGCGAAGGCTATCCTGTTCCGTTACTGTATAGAGATTAAAGTCTGGATGAAAGGCCTTCCTCAATCTATCGGGCTCTCCATTAGAGGTCCCTTCAATGTAGTGCATTAGGGTCTCGGTGATTTGTTGCATTTCGGAAGGTCCGTCTGCTTCCTGGGCATATAAAAAGGAAGCAGATACTATGAGCATAACTGTCAAGATCGTTTTTTTCATGAATGGTATTTATTGTTGTGAATATTTGTTTTCAATGGCCTCCACAATTTTTGTGGCTAAAACGAATGATGAGGATGGGTCTTGCCCAGTCATAAATCTTCCGTCTACGATATAGAAGCTGTCCCGTCGTTTTTCGGAATACACAAAGTCTCCTCCTTTCTCTCTTATTGCTTCTTCTATGGAAAAAGGAAAGGTTTGGTAGTATCGTGCCTCTTTATTTTCGAAGAGATCGGGATATCCGTTTATCTTTCTATTCTTATAAAGTGGCGCTCCTTCATCATCTTTCAGATTAACAATTCCTGCAGTACCATGACAGATGGCAGAAATAATCCCATTGGCATCATAAATTTCCTTGGCAATGGCTTGAATATTTTCATTCTCCGGAACACCAAACATAGCAGCTCCCCCTCCACAGTAGTAAATAACTTCATAATCTTCAGCATTAATTTCACTGGGTGACTTGGTACGCTTCAATAAATTCATGAAGTTATTGTCATAGAGATATCGTTTTTGAATTGAATCTGAAGTCGCAATATATCCTATGGGAACGGCACCTCCCATCGGACTCACGAAGTCTACGGTGTAACCATGTTTCGCGAAGACGTCGTAAGCCAGCACAATTTCAGAAAAATGATTAGAAGCATTCATGGTCGTATCTCCATAGGTATGCTGATTGGAAACTACAAAAAGGATATTCCCTTGGGATTCGGTTGATGGGTTACAACCCAAGCCCAAAAAAAGCAACAACAAAACAAGGCTTATTCGCATATTGAAATAATTTGAGGTAAATATGCGGATAGCAGCTAAGGCTTCAGTCCTGAATTATAATGTAGTAGTTCGGATTTATAATATCGAACTAAAAACTACCGCGCTTTCTGGTATTCTAAGGGAGATTGCCCCGTCATTTTTTTGAATGAAGTATAGAAGGTAGATTTAGAATTGAAACCACTCTCATACCCCAATGCCTCGATGGTAAAGTTGTTATTAGAAACCAATAATTCCTTTGCCTTTTCAATTCGAAGTTCGTTGATAAAGGTTGAAAACGACTTCCCTAAGTTCTTGTTTAAAAACTGCGATAAGACATGGACGGATACATTCAGTTCTTTGGCAACATCGGCCAAGGTGAGGTTGGGATCAGTAAATAGTTCTTTTTCCTTAATGAGTGAAATTTTCTCCTCGATAAGCCCGAGGGTCGTATCATCTATATCCTTGTTCTTGTACTTTTCCCGTGTGGCGAAAAAAGTAGAATTCTTTTTCCCCTTGAAGATAAATAGCAGAACAATCAAATAAAGAATGAAGGTAAATGACAGGGCTCCTACGATATACGAACTGTAGGCCGATGTAGCATGAGCAAACCAGATGACGACCACTCCTATGTAGATACTTCGCAACCAAACGTTCATATTCGGTTGCTTTCCATTTGTTCCATTTTTCTTTTTGAAAAGATGCTTCGCGAATTTGAATGTGAGAATAATGTAAACCAACCATTGCAAATAAATTCCCTTTACGATCCACCTACGCCACATAGGTCTGTGTTCTACATACGGATAAACAATTCCGAGTACGGTTATACCCACCAAAAATGACAGAATGTGCCAGTACCACTTTTGGGTCGAACTCCCCTTTTGGGATTTAAAATACAGATACAGAAAGGGACCGATAAGTATACAGGCAGAAAGGCCTATCTGAATAAAAACGCCTGCCAGGTCTCTATTAAAATAAAAAAACACGGACTTTAAGATCCGAATGCTCAAAACGAGCAACAAGAATCCCAAAAAGTAATTAGTAAATGCTTTTCTCCGTGCATTAACCAATAGGTATATGGACAATAAAATTCCATTAAATGCCCCTAAAGCACTAAAGAAGAAAAGGACTTGGGAATCTACGTTCATGGAGATTTTTTCTTAAAAGTAGCCAAAAAATATGTTACGCTGGGGTAACAATTTGCGTCTTATTAGATATACAGATGAAAACACTAATGAAACATAAAGTAAGTCCACGCTAGATGGGCCTCTAAAAAGAAACATTAGCCACAAAAACAACGCCTATGACACATTCAATCTTATGAACATGGTAACATTCTTTACAAAAAATGTTTATAATTTTTGTTAAAAAATTAAACAAATTCTCAATTCGAGCTTCGTTTTTACTACCTTTGACATATTAGCGCTAATACTATTATGTTGATAAAAACACAATTTAGCATTAAAGACCTTGAAAATTTGAGTGGGGTTAAGGCCCATACCATTCGGATTTGGGAGAAGCGCTACAACCTACTGGAACCAGCCCGTACAGATACAAATATTCGTAAGTACGATCTCATTAATTTAAAGAAGCTTTTGAATGTTACCTTATTATATAATGAGGGTTACAAGATTTCTAAAATCGCTGGTTTTAAGGAGGAAGAGATTGCGAAGCTTATCAATAGCCTATCGAAAAAGAATCAAGAAGATTTTTCACTACAGGCCTTTAAAACGGCCATGTTCGATTTCGATCATCCCTTATTTACGAAAACGTACAATCAGTTGGCCAAGAACAAGAGTTTTCGAGAAATATTCTACGAAATCTTTTTACCACTCCTCAATGAGATAGGGCTGTTATGGCAAACAGGAACGATCGACCCCTCCCATGAGCGATTCATTTCAGAATTGATCAAGCAGAAGATCATCATCAACATCAGCAAACTTCAGGAAGAGAGCAAGGAAAAGAAAGTACCCTCTTTCGCTCTATACTTACCCTATGAGGAAATACATGAAATTGGCCTCTTATTTGCCAATTATGAGATTCTTTCATCAGGATTTGCAACCGTGTACTTGGGCACTAACATTCCTATGGATGGCTTAAAGCACATCCTGAAACATTACGAGGAAATTACCTTCCTCTCCTACTTCACCGTAAAACCGGACAGGGAAAGTGTATATGAATATGTGACCCGTTTCCAACGGATTTTAGGAACCGAAGACCCCATGCCACTATGGATTATGGGTTACAAAACCATTGGTGTAGTAGATAGCAAATTGCCAGATAATGTGAAGGTCGTGGAGAACCTTGAAGAATTACGTTTACGTCTTCAAAAGCTAAAAGCATCATAATTTTTTTTGACCAATATTATTTTGTTTAAATAATCATTATATTCGTTAAACAAAAAAAATGAAGAAGAAAGTTGCCATAATCGGATCGGGATTTTCCTCCCTTGCAGCCTCGGCTTATCTGGCCCAAGCAGGGCACGAGGTGACCATTTTTGAAAAGAATACGACCGTTGGCGGTAGGGCCCGACAGCTGAAAAAGGACGGGTTCACCTTCGATATTGGCCCTACTTGGTACTGGATGCCCGATGTTTTTGAACGCTTCTTTGCAGACTTCGGGAAGACCCCTTCAGAATATTACGATCTTATAAAATTGAATCCTGCCTATTCTGTCTATTTCGGAAAAAGGGACTTTATTACCATTGGAGATACCTTAGACAAAATCTGTTTGGCTTTCGAAAAAGAAGAGCCTGGTAGTTCCAAAAAACTTAAGGAGTTCATTGCCGAAGCCAAAGACAACTACGACATTGCCATTAAGGACTTAGTATATAGGCCTGGAATTTCACCTCTGGAATTGGTGACCCCGGTAACCATTAAAAAGCTGGGACAGTTCTTCAGCACCATTAGCAAAGAGGTGCGTAAGGAATTCGATAATCCACGGCTTATCTCTATTCTAGAATTCCCGGTGTTATTTCTCGGGGCAAAGCCCTCGAACACCCCAGCCTTCTACAGTTTTATGAATTACGCCGATTTTGGTTTGGGAACTTTCCACCCCAAAGAAGGTATGTACAGTGTGATTCGCGGTATGAAGGAACTGGCAAAAAGTTTGGGTGTTGTTATACAAGTGGGACAGAACGTAGAAAAGATCCTTGTCGAAGGAAATAAGGCTACCGGTATTGTGGTAAATGGTGAAGAAATTACTGCAGACATCGTGCTTAGCGGCGCGGACTATCACCATACCGAAACCCTGCTGGAGCCAAAATTCAGGCAATACTCAGAATCGTATTGGAACAAAAGAACCTTTGCTCCCTCTTCCTTACTGTTTTATGTTGGCTTCAGTAAGAAATTGAAAAATGTAGAGCATCACACCCTGTTTTTCGATGTTCCCTTCGAAGCACACGCCAAAGATATTTACGATACACCCAAATGGCCAGAAGAACCCCTATTCTATGCTAGCTTCCCTTCTAAAACGGATGCAGAAGCGGCTCCTGAAGGACAGGAAGCCGGAATTTTCCTTATTCCGCTGGCTCCAGGATTGGAAGACACTCCCGAATTGCGTTCTCAGTATTTCGATATTATCATGGATCGATTCGAAAAATTAACCTTACAAGAAGCCAAAAAATACGTTATCTTTAAAGAGTCTTTTTGTGTAAACGACTTTATTGAGGCGTATAATAGCTACAAGGGAAATGCCTATGGATTGGCAAATACCTTGTTCCAAACCGCCTTTTTAAGGCCAAAATTGAAAAGTAAAAAAGTGAAGGGATTATTCTTCACTGGACAATTATCCGTGCCCGGCCCCGGTGTTCCCCCATCGCTCATTTCGGGAAAATTGGTCTCTAGTTTAATTCAAAAAGAAGTAATGTCATGAAACAAATTTTCGACAACGTATCCTATAGTTGCAGTAAGCAAGTAACCAACGCTTACAGCACTTCCTTTTCCTTGGCCACCAAAATGTTGGCTCCTTCGATACGTTCGCACATTTACAATATCTACGGATTCGTCCGGTTTGCCGACGAAATTGTCGATTCGTTTCACGACTATGACAAAGCCACTCTCTTCGATCGATTCGAAGAGGACATGGAAAAAGCATTGCAAGACAAAATAAGTCTGAACCCTATCCTGAATTCCTTTCAGCATACGGTGCACCAATACGGTATAGATAGAGAGCTTATCGATGCATTCATGTATAGCATGCGTTTGGATCTTTCCAAGAGCGTTTATCGGACAGAAGAAGAATACAAACAATACATATACGGCTCTGCCGATGTAGTGGGACTCATGTGCCTTAAGGTATTTGTAAAGGGGGATCAAGCCAAATACGAAGAATTGAAGCAATCGGCCATGAGTTTGGGATCTGCTTTTCAGAAAGTAAACTTCTTACGCGATCTAAAAGCCGACTTCGAAGGGTTGAGTAGAACTTACTTCCCAAATACGAATTTAGAATCTTTGGACGAAGTTTCTAAGCAAAAAATCATAGAGGAAATTGAAGCCGATTTCAGAAGGGGATACGAAGGGATATTACTGCTTCCTACAGAGGCTAAGTTCGGTGTGTTTATGGCATATCGCTATTACAAAAGGCTCTTGAAAAAATTAAAGAAAACACCAGCTTTGGAAATAAAGAATACACGTATCCGCGTTCCGAATTACGAAAAATTCGGTCTGCTTACCCGAAGCTATGTAAAATATCAATTAAACCTAGTGCGCTAATATGAATGTTCTTTTTTGGATCCTTATTTTTTTGACCACTTTCTGCATCATGGAGTTCATGGCGTGGTTTACGCATAAGTATGTCATGCATGGGTTTTTATGGAATTTGCACAAGGATCACCACCACAAGGACCATGGGAGCTGGTGGGAGCGTAACGACGCTTTTTTCCTATTCTATGCTGCCGTGAGTATCGGTTGTTTTATTGCTTGGCAGTATTATGGTTTTTGGGCAGGCCTTCCCATAGGACTGGGTATTTTCGCTTATGGTGTCACCTATTTCATGGTTCATGATATATTTATCCATCAGCGTTTTAAAATGTTTCGCAAAGCCAACAATTGGTATGCCCGTGGCATTCGGCGAGCGCACAAAATACATCACAAGAATTTACACAAAAAGGAAGCAGAGTGTTTCGGGATGCTCTTTCCTCCTTTAAAGTATTTCAAAAAATGAAATACCTCTACCTCTGGTTAAACTTGGGATCTTTTGCGATCCCATTTCTATTTAGTTTTCATCCAAGATTAAAATTCTATAAAAAATGGAAATCGCTAGCCATTGGGTTATTAGTGATGATGGCCGTTTTCATCCCTTGGGATATTGTCTTTACCCATCAAGGGTTTTGGGGATTTAACGATGCTTACATCACAGGGATAAAACTCTTTGGGCTCCCGCTCGAAGAATGGTTGTTCTTTATTTGTATCCCCTATGCCTGTCTTTTTACTCATTATGCCTTACTGGAACTGTTTCCCAATTTTTCATTTTCGAAAAGGGCTGTAGACATTATCTATGTATGCCTTGTTTCCATATTGGTGGTCGTACTCTGGTATCATTATGATAAGTGGTACACCTTTATTAACTTCTGCTATGCCCTGCTGCTTTTAGGGTATGTATACAACTATAAAAGGGAATACCTAACTACTTTTCTGGCCACCTATCTGGTCATTCTAATTCCCTTTTTTATTGTAAACGGAGTGCTTACGGGGACAGGTATTGAAGATCAGGTGGTATGGTACAACAATTCAGAAAATTTGGGCATACGCATGGTTACCATTCCTGTTGAAGACACCATCTATAATTTGGGCATGCTCCTTACTGTGTTCACCACGATGGAAATTTTGGAGAAGAAATAAAAGCTATTCCGCAAGTAACGCGTCCAATAATTCCTTGACCTTATCACTATCCCAACGCGCGGAACCTGTTTTGTTCACTACAATATTCCCTCTTTTAGATAGAATGAAGGTAGTAGGCAATGAACTGGACTCCAATAGATCGGGAGCCTTGTACTCATAGAGGTATACGGGAAGGTCATATCCCTTCTTATCCATAAACTTACGCAGCTTATTCGGATTTTCCGCAGATACGAAATAGAAGTCAACCCGATCTCCATAAGCATCGTACAAGTTCTGTAGCGCAGGCATTTCTGCTACACAAGGTGGACACCAGGTAGCCCACAAATTGATTAAAACCACCTTTCCTTCAGAAGACTTTAGGTTCATCTCATTTCCCTTTAGGTTCTCCAAGGGCCATTGATAATCCTCCAACTTCTCCTGTTTTTCTAATGGAATCTCGGAGGGGTTGAAGGCAACAAGTTTATTGAAAAGTACTTTTATCGGCATACCGGTTTGGGGAATAATAATGATTAAAATAAGAGCGAGTAGTAGTAAGTTGCCCCAGTATTTTTTTACGAATTGTTTGAAACGCATGCCCGATTAGTAGGTTAAAACTCCCGAAAATTACACCGAAGAGTTAATAAATTCTTCATCAAAAAAATCCCGCCAACGGGCGGGATTTCATTAACATCATAAGTATACATTAACGAGTAACCGTTCCCGTTGGGAATGTTCCCAAATTTAGGGCAAAAGTATTAAAAGAAGGGGCTGTTTCGGTTCCTGCTTGCGCCGCCAAAGGTTTTAACGTAAACGGTGCTGGGCTGTTGTCTGGAACAGGCTCTACCGTGATCACCACGGTTCTTCCACGAATGTCTAAAGGAAATGTTTCTCCAGATGGAGCATTGTTGAAGAAATCCTCTCCTGGTAGTGGTGGCCCAGCGTTTTCAGTCCCACCAAAGCTCGTAGCAAGTCCGGCGTTGTCGTCCATTTCATCGATACTGGCAAAAGTTCCTGTAGAAAGCGGTCCAGATTCTCCAATCACCCAACCTTCATAGATCCATCCCGTAGGAAGCTCTGGCAATACCAAAGTGGCTGCAGGAGGCATTCCGGGTTGACCAAACCATACGCCGTATTGATCATTTCCATTATTTCCACTTCCTGCTGCCTCATCGGTAGGAGTTCGTAAAAAGAAATCTCCAGCAGCGTTGCTAAAATTACCAATGGCAGGAGCTACCGAAGTAGATACAGAAGCACTATCTCCATTAAAGTCACCTGCAATAAATTTCTGATCCGAAGGGGCCGGATCTGGATCTGGATTGGGCTCAATCGTCAAAATAAATTTTGTTGCTGCCGCAGCCGTTTCCGCAGGGACCTCAAAAGAGCTACTCGATAAATTCCCGTTGGCATCTACTGTGAAAAGTCCCGTAGAAACGGGGTTTCCATCTACCAATAACCAACCTTCATAATTGAAGTCGGCGCCTAAGTCTTCTAAACCGTTTATGTTCAGTGTAAGATTCGAGGTGGTTGGTGTGCTATCATCGTCGTTGCTGCACGAAGTGATAACGAATGCAAGGGATAAGATCCCTAAAAACATCTTTTTCATTTGTTGTTTAATTTTTAATTACAGGGTCAAAATTAAACAGTGAAATATTCACGAAATGTCAGCTAGTTGACATTAGGCAGAAAATTTTAGCCTAATTTCATTTCTGGAGAAATCAATCTTTTTGGCTTCCTTAAAACGGTTCATGATATTGTTAAAAGTGGGACGTGTCGTACCAATGAGTCGAGCAATATCCTTTTGGGTATAAGGATGCTTAATTACAGTATCCCCAGTATTAGGGCAACAATAACCATAGTCTTCGGCCAATTCCTTCAGGAATTCCTCTACCCGAGTTTCGGCATCCTTGAACAAAATCAATTCCAGTCTGCGCTCCAATTTTTTAATTCGGAACCCAATGAGTTTATAAATTCTAAAACTGAAGGTCTTATTATCACGCATAAGATCATGCATGGTATCCACGCCCACGGGACAAATAGAAGTACTATTATCTAAGGCCATGGCAAACTCGTCCCGTTTGTCTTCACCCAAAATGGCCTTTTCTCCAAACAATTCGCCTTTGGTAAGAATGGCCTTAACCACTTCTTCCCCACCTTCGGTATAATAACCGAGCTTCACCTTTCCCTTTTCGATGAGATAGACCTTATTAGACTGATCTTCTTCGAAATAGATATAGTCCTGTTTCTTGTATTTATTAAATTCATGGGTAGCCTTGTACGCCTTAAACTTATGCGGACAAAGCATATTGAAGAGATTCACATCCTCAAAAAACCAAAAGGTATTCATGGTGCGCGATTTGTTAGTTAACCTATGTGTCGTGAAAACGTTTTCGGGCTTACACAAAATTTTAATACATCCATTAAAAACATTCTTTCTGCCTATACATCAAAATGTGCTACTTTTAGATTTCCAATTACGAAAACCATGAGTTCTAGAAGAAATTTTATACGACAAACCGCCTTGGTGGGAACAGGTATTTCCTTGGCCCCCCATCTTACCTTAGGAAACAACCCATCTGCAAACGACAAACTGAATGTAGGCCTTATTGGCGTGGGCCTTAGAGGAACCAATCACCTGTCCAATTTATTATTACGAAATGATATTAATGTCACCGCTATTTGTGATATCGATGACAGAAGAAATGTCATCGCTCTCAATATGATCGCCAAGGCCGGCTACAAAAAGCCCAAAGTATTTGCTAAGGACGAATACGACTACCGCAACCTTCTAGCACTAGACGATGTTGATGCCGTGATTATTTCCACCCCATGGTTGTGGCATACCCGGATGGCAAAAGATGCCATGCTTGCAGGAAAGTATGCCGGATTGGAGGTCTCCGCGGCCAATACCATGGAAGAATGCTGGGACTTGGTCAACACTCATGAAGAGACAGGCACACACCTTATGATATTGGAAAATGTATGCTACCGAAGAGATGTCATGGCCGTCCTTAATATGGTGAAACAAAATGTATTCGGGGAATTGCTGCATTTCCGTTGTGGGTATCAGCACGATCTCCGTTTCGTAAAATTGAATGACGGGAAAACGGCTTACGGACTAGGAGTAGAATTCGGAGAAAAGGGAATTTCCGAATCGGCCTGGAGAACCCAACATTCCCTATTGCGGGATGCCGATGTATATCCTACCCACGGTATAGGTCCTATTGCTACCCTATGCGATATTAATCGGGGAAATCGATTTGTTTCTATTTCTTCCATGTCGAGCAAAGGTGTAGGATTACATAACTATATCGTGAAACACGGCGGAGAAGATCATCCAAATGCAAAATTGAAATTCAAACAAGGGGACATTATTACTTCCATGATCGAAACTTCTAACGAAGAAACTATAATCGTTACCCACGACTGCAATTCCCCTCGACCTTACTCCCTGGGGTTCCGTGTACAGGGAAGCGAAGGTATTTGGGAAGTTGATGGCAACCGAATATATATTGAAGATAAAGTAGAAAAACCCCACCATTGGGATGAAGCCACCAAATGGCTTGAGCAATACGATCACCCGTTGTGGAAGAGATTTGGCGATTATGCTGCTGGATCTGGCCATGGAGGTATGGATTTCTTTGTTCTTCAAGCCTTTGTAGAATCGGCCAAGCAGAACATAGTTCCTCCTATGGATGCCTATGATGCTGCCGCTTGGAGCGCCATTACCCCTTTATCGGAAGTTTCTATTGCCAATGGTGGTGAAGTACAGGACTTTCCAGATTTCACCAGAGGGAACTGGGTAAAGCGTAAACCGTATAACTGGATGAAAGACACGTACTAATTTTGAAGCAAGAATTTACCGTAATTGCCCCAGGACGTATTTGTCTTTTCGGGGATCATCAGGATTATTTGGGATTGCCTGTCATTGCTTGTGCGATAGACAGAAGTGTACAGCTAGAAGTGCATCCCAACGGAAAGGACATTTTCGAAATCCATATGCCCGATATTGGGAAGCAACGAACCATTGCCATTGGGGACCGTTTTGAAAATCTGGAAGCTGGGGATCATATGGGCGCGGTGATGCGTGTGGTGCCCAGATATGGGTGCCATCCCAACAAAGGATATCATCTTACACTGACGAGCTCTATCCCCATTAATGCAGGCATTTCCAGCTCCTCTGCTGTAGTAGTGGCTTGGGTTCATTTCCTATTGCATGCCTTTGGTTGTGATCGGCCGATTACCCAAGAACTCATTGCCCAAATAGCCTACGAAGCTGAAGTGATCGAGCACAATTCTCCTGGTGGAAAGATGGATCAGTATTCTATAGGATTGGGGAATATCGTCCATATTGAGACAGGAGATGTATTTGCCTATCATACCATTGGGGACCGTTTGGACACCTTGATCATAGGAGAGTCTGGAGTGACTAAAAGCACGATTGGCGTGTTGGGTTCGCTGCGATCGAAAGCTGAAGACGCCATCGCCCAAGTAGCCGAAAACGTATCGGATTTCGATTTATATTCCGTTACAAATGCTGAGATAGAATCCTTGACCCAACATATTGAAGAACCTTTACGGCCCTATTTTTATGCGGCCATACAGAATCATTCTATCACTCAGGAAGCACTAAAGGAATTTGAAAAGGAGGTATTGGATATTCCCAAGATCGGGAAGCTCATGACCAATCATCATGAAATACTACGTGATATTTTGGGGATCACCGTTCCCAAGATCGATGCCATGATCGACGGTGCACTCGAAGCCGAAGCTTTCGGAGCTAAAATTGTGGGCTCTGGTGGAGGTGGTTGTATCTGTGCACTCACTTCTGAAGAAAATAAAGACGCTGTTATTGATGCCATTCTTAGGGCGGGAGCCAAAGACGCTTATGCGGTAAAAGTGAGTGGAGGAACTTATATTGAATAAATGAACACCAACCTTGTCATACTTGCTGGTGGAATGTCTTCCCGAATGAAGACATCCATAAACGTAGCGGGCCTTTCCGAAGCCGAAATCAAAGCGGCCAATACTCAAAGCAAGGCATTAATGGTCTATGGTGAGGACGAACGTCCCATTCTGGATTTCTTGCTAAAAAACGCTGAAAAAGCGGGCTATAAAAACGTCTATATTATTGTTGGAGAAGCCCATGAAGGTTTTAAAGAACAATATGGAAGTGAAGCCGTAAATACCTTCGGATCGTTACAATTAAGATATGCAGTTCAATACATTTCTGAAGGTCGGGAAAAGCCTTTTGGCACTGCAGATGCCGTGAGTCAAGCACTGGAACAATATCCCCATTTACTGGAAGAAGCTTTTACTGTATGCAATTGTGACAACCTATATTCAGTAAATGCCTTGAAAGCATTAAAGGAAACCACTTGCGATAATGCCTTTATGGCCTATGATCGCGACGGATTGAATTTCCCTACAGAACGTATCATGCGTTTTGCCCTTGCCTTATTGAGCGAGGATAATCACCTAGTGAATATTATTGAAAAACCTTCGGAAGAAGAACAGGAACTATATCGTGATGCCCAAGGCATCTTACGGGTGAGCATGAATATTTTCAAGTTTCATGGCCCTTCTATGACTTCGTACTTGATGGATTGTCCCCCGCATCCCATTCGAAATGAAAAGGAACTACCCACGGCCATCTTAAATTACTGCAAGGAGCATCCCGGAAACTTTTTGGGCATTCCCATAAACGAACACGTTCCCGATTTAACTTCCAAAGAAGACATTAAGACCTTCAAAGAATATTTAGGAAAACTGGAATCATAAAAAAACTCCTGCGGTCTGCAGGAGTTTTTGTTTTTTGATCTCATCGGGCTTCTCGATACATCCGCACGTTCGCACGGCCACTCGAAGTCCGATTTTAGACCTTTACCTATTCAATTAAGCGTTTTGCTTTTTAATCAAGTTCAAGGCGCTTCCTTCATCGAACCATTCGATCTGAGAATCATTGTAGGTATGGTTTGCCAAGATGGTGTCTTTGCTACCATCGGCGTGTACTACTTCAATAGTCAATGGTTTACCAGGAGCGAACTGATCCAAATCCAAGAAGTTGAAGGTATCGTCCTCCTGAATCAAATCGTAATCACTCTCATTGGCAAAAGTCAATCCTAACATCCCTTGTTTCTTCAAATTGGTTTCGTGGATACGGGCAAAAGATTTTACCAATACGGCCACTACACCTAAATGACGTGGCTCCATAGCGGCGTGCTCACGGGAAGATCCTTCTCCGTAATTATGATCCCCTACCACGATGGTTGGGATTCCAGCAGCCTTATATTCACGCTGTGTATCTGGTACTCCTCCGTAATCACCATTCAACTGATTCTTCACGAAGTTGGTTTTCATATTGTAGGCATTCACGGCACCAATCAAACAGTTGTTGGAGATATTGTCCAAATGTCCTCTAAAGCGCAACCATGGTCCTGCCATAGAAATATGGTCGGTGGTACACTTTCCATGTGCTTTGATCAATAATTTAGCTCCTTCAATTTTGTTTCCAATCGGTGTGAAAGGAGTTAGTAATTCCAATCGCTCACTGGTTGGGCTTACCACTACTTCTACCCCACTTCCATCAGCTAAAGGCTCTACATATCCGTTCTCTTTTACATCGAACCCTTTTGGCGGTAATTCCCATCCTGTTGGCTCATCCAACTTCACCTCATCTCCATTTTCATTGATAAGGGTATCCGTAATTGGGTTGAAGTCCAAACGCCCCGCAATAGCGATGGCCGCCGTCAATTCTGGAGAGGCAACAAAGGCGTGGGTATTTGGATTTCCATCGGCACGCTTGGCAAAGTTTCTATTGAAAGAGTGCACAATACTATTCTTAGGTGCATTTTTAGGATCTTCATAACGCGCCCACTGTCCAATACAAGGACCACAGGCGTTGGTAAAGATTTTAGCATCCAATTCTTCGAACACCTGTAAAATTCCATCACGCTCTGCGGTGTAACGTACTTGCTCACTTCCAGGGTTGATTCCGAATTCTGCTTTGGTTTTTAATCCCTTATCCAAGGCCTGCTGGGCAATGGAAGAAGCTCTCGATAAATCTTCATAGGAAGAGTTGGTACAAGAACCAATCAATCCCCATTCTACGGTCAATGGCCATTCGTTGGCAACTGCCTTATCGTACATGGTTCCTACTTCCGTAGCCAAATCGGGCGTAAATGGCCCATTAAGATGCGGCATTAAGGTGGAAAGATCGATATCGATTACTTGGTCAAAATATTGTTCTGGGTTCGCGTATACTTCAGGGTCTGCCGTTAGGTGCTCTTTTACTGCATCTGCGGCTTCTGCCACATCCTCACGATCGGTAGCACGTAGGTAACGGGCCATAGATTCGTCATATCCGAAGGTAGAAGTGGTCGCCCCAATTTCAGCTCCCATATTACAGATGGTTCCTTTTCCTGTACAAGACATGGAAAGGGCTCCCGGTCCGAAGTATTCAACAATAGCTCCGGTTCCTCCTTTTACGGTAAGGATTTCTGCCACTTTCAAGATTACGTCTTTAGGCGCAGTCCATCCACTTAGTTTTCCGGTCAATCTAACTCCGATCAATTTTGGAAATTTCAATTCCCAAGCCATTCCTGCCATTACATCTACCGCATCGGCTCCTCCTACTCCAATCGCAACCATTCCCAATCCACCGGCATTTACGGTGTGAGAATCGGTACCGATCATCATTCCACCAGGAAAAGCATAGTTTTCCAATACTACTTGGTGAATGATCCCTGCTCCGGGTTCCCAGAATCCGATTCCGTATTTGTTGGAAACAGAGGCTAGGAAATCGAATACCTCACTACTGGTATCGTTAGCTCTCTTTAAATCCTTTTCGGCCCCTTCTTTCGCTTGGATCAGGTGATCACAATGCACAGTAGTGGGAACCGCTACTTTTTGCTTTCCAGCCTGCATAAATTGCAACAAAGCCATCTGAGCGGTAGCATCCTGACAAGCCACTCGGTCGGGAGCAAAATCTACATAATCCTTCCCGCGGTTAAAGGCTTGGGTAGGCATTCCGTCCCAAAGGTGATTGTACAATATTTTCTCTGAAAGGGTTAAAGGCCGCCCTACAATTTCACGTGCTTTATTTACACGCTCTGGCATTTGGGCATATACCTTTTTAATCATGTCGATATCGAAAGCCATATTCGTTTGTTTTGTTAATTTTTGAAGTAGCGCAAAAGTACAAAAAATCCAAAATATTTAAAAATAATCTAACGAATTAGGGTATTTTATAAATATTTTTCAATAAAACTGATTTTTCAATACACAAAATTAACTATTTGATAATTTTAGATGAGAATAATTATCAACTTCACAATTTCTTTTGCCCCAACTTCTTTCGGAAATAGTCCCGATCGCGTATATCCATCATCGGTTTCTCGTAAAAACGGTACAATAGGTAGGATAAAAACATGGTAAAAAGCACATAACCGATGGCAAAGGACCATTTTAAAACAAGTGACATTTCTGAAGTATCCACGTAGTAATTCAATAGGAATAAAATGATGGAATAATGAAGCAGATACATGGAATAGGAAACAATACTAATGAAGGTTATAGGTTTCAGCATAAGTTTGGGAGCACGCTTCAATCGTGACAATACGGGTAATGACAGGGCAATGCTTATAGAACAGAGCGGCAAATACAACACATTGATAAAGAAAGGATGGGTTTCTGGGCTCATGTCATACGCTCCAATGAGCATGTGCACCCCTACAAATAATAGGATTCCCCCAAGAAATGCCGGCGATGTGAACTTCTTCCAGCCTTCGGGTCGGGTCATGGCGATATAAGCGGCTAAAACGCCGTAGTAAATAGCATCAATTCGGTACAATAAAACGGCCTTAAGGTGAATGTTCCAATATTCAAGGGATTTAGGGCCTGTTTGGTAATTATATACCCATTTGGTGAGAAGAAAGAACAATAGAATCGCTACCGTAACCCACAGGAACAATTTCTTTTTAGAAACCTTCCATTTGGGCAACAAAACCAAATAAAATAGCAATGGGCCTAAAATATAGGCAAACTCTTCAATGGGTAAACTCCAGGATTCGGTGAAGAAAATGTCCATCCCGAAATTGAAGTTTTGCAGGAAACCGAAATATAATGGCAAAGTCTCCGGGAGGTTCCTTCCGAAGTAGATCCAAAGTCCAATATTGATGAGCAGTACCAAATAGTAATTGGGTAGCGTGCGGAACCAACGCCTCACCAAGAAATATTTAAGGTCGGCCAATTTGAAATCTTCGCTGGTAAAAATCCTGAAAAGAATACGCCCGATGAGGAAACCACTAAGCACAAAGAAAATCTCAACGCCCATAACTCCGCAGAGCCGTAATAAACTTACGGCCGATCCTTGGGCCTCGGGAAATACCCAAAGGGTATGCGAACACACCACAAAGAGAATGGCGGCCGTACGCATGACGTCGAGCCCAAAAATTCGGTTGGAGTAGTCGATTTTCACTTTGGTCGTTTCGTGAATTGAAACGAAGGTAGTGAAATGTATTTAGTCTGCAGTTTTCAGTCCGCAGTGGCAATTTGAAGTTTACATGAACTAATCCCTCCTCTATGTTAATTTTAAACTAAAAAAACCACCCAACGTTGCTGTTGAGTGGTCTTCTGCAGAATTAATTATTCTTCCTCATATATTTTGCTTCTTTGCAATAAAACAACTGAACTGTATGAAGCCATTTGTCTTAGAGCAGCGGTGACATAAGGTTTTCATTCTTTATTCAATGTGAATATTGTTTTTTTATGGGTAGTTAACGCTCCAGTTCCTTCAACACTCATAATTCCGTCATAGTTTAACCAACGGCCGTTGTCCACTGAAAATTCTGCCATTGCTTGATATGAAAATTTCATCATAGTTTCTAACTTTTTATCATCACCTCCCAAAACATAGGCCGCATTAAAATCACCCTTAACATACTCTTCAATATTATATTCAAGTACGGCTATTTTTTCCCCATTCACCTTTTTGAGTTCTATCAATGTGACTTCATTTATTTTATGAGAAGTATGGCAATCGAAATTTTGATCATTTGCAATTAAGTTGATATCGATAGACCATTTGTCCCCCACCTTTACCCGCCGGTCGGGCAGTTCGAAAAAGAGTGCTATTACATTTTTTTGCTTGCTTTTAACCCAAAAACTATGGATTGGACCTTCCTCGTAAACCGAACCCCGAAGCATAGCACCTTGATCCATTAACTGCCTCAATTTCAAAATCTCTCCCAAGTCACTGTTGGTAGTATCGTATTGAATTTCTTTTCGATCTACTTTTGGTTTGTGGATCATTATAACATCTATAATACCATTTCCCTTGTTTGAAAGAGTGGTAACATATTCGGAATTATTGAATTCTTTACCTAGTTTTTCCAAAAACTCTCTTTTCTCCTCCAGTTTGTCGTTAGTGATATCCATGAGGGATTTGAATAGTCCCCCAAAGTCCATTTCAACCGCTGAAGTATCAATATCCCTCATTAGGGTAGAATAGTTAAGTTTTTCATTTTTATCGATTTTCCATTTTAAATCTACTCTTCGGTTTTTTTGCCCGAATGTAACTATGGTTACTAGTAGGCATAGGGTTGTTAAAAGCCGGCGTGACAAGTTTATTATCATTTGT
This sequence comes from Aureisphaera galaxeae, assembly GCF_028561275.1. Lineage (GTDB taxonomy): Bacteria > Bacteroidota > Bacteroidia > Flavobacteriales > Flavobacteriaceae > Aureisphaera > Aureisphaera galaxeae. The sequence continues at coordinate 334,304 of NZ_JAQQTF010000019.1, read as the reverse complement.
ATGTACTTCTTTTATTTTTTTATGTTTTTTAACTCTAATTAATCTCCTTTTTCAGCTTTAAGGAAAGGAAACCAAAATTGGTTTCCTTTCTTAATCCCATTACTTACTCTTGCTGTTAGCGATTGTACGTAACCACTAGTCACAGACCTGTCTACAGACAGGCAGGCTAGCGGTAGTCAGGTATTTGACGTGCGTTTGGAATTCGCACATCAGTTTGATGGTCAGTTCCATCTCTTTGAATATTCCCATGTCCCATAACCCTAATAATTAAATTTTCCATTTGAATACCATCTATATGCTGATTTGCAATACCCCTTCCTAGAGCGAGTGACCTACCATGACCAAATAATTCATGCCCAGTTGATAATTCTCTCCCTCCTGGACTTGCCGCTCGCGCATTTGTTTGAGTGTTAAAATAGTCAGAAGGACTACTTCCTCCTTCAACAACAAGAGAATATGTACCATTATTAGTTTCTTTTGTTACTGAACCTCCTTGACTATTCACTGCTTTAACTGGCACACCTCCTGTTTTTTCTGTTTGTGTTTGAATATTTATACTCATAGCGGTGATATCATCCTTAAATACATTAAGAGCGCCACTAGAAAGATTGTCTCCTGCCTTAGCAAATTCTATTTTATGTTTATCTCCAGAGTTAATGGTATTCACAACCGTATCAACAAGCGCCTGCTCAGACTCGGAAAGTTGTACTCCATCTAAAGCTCCCGCCAAATCACTAGCATCAATTTTAGCCAACTTTCTGGATTTTCCGATTCCAAGAAATCCTTTATCTCTTTTGACAAGTTTCCTAAAGTCATCAAATTTTGAATCAGCAAAAATTTTATGTACATCTTCAACGACCTTATCAGAATCTTCACCACTTGCCCCAATAATTCTTCTCCCATCAGGATCTATGAAATATGTAGGAGAGTTAAATGCATAGCTAAAGGGTGAGTATGCATCGTATTTTGAGGCGAGAGGATCAATATTCATCCAACGCCCCAATGCTGCTTCATAATTCCTAGCCCCATAATCGTACCAATCCAACCCAAGTTCTTCATTTAACTCTTTTCCATTGTACTTGTAGTTCTGGGCTGGATTTGTTGACGTTATTACATTATTATAACCCTTGTGTTCCAGCCCAAAAGGATAATAATTATTCTCTTCTACAATTTCGGTAGTGGGGTCAATAACTCCATTGCCATCGCTATCGGTATAGGACAAACGGATGTTGCCTAAATGGTCTTTGTACTGGTAGACATAAGACATCTCGACTGCGCTCGATGTGACGATGGGCTCTATATAGCCTTCGGGATGGTTAAAGAACTTAAGCGATTCCCCGGTTCCATTTTGTTCGTAGATAAAATTACCTGCGTACTTGGTGGTCACCGTGTTACTGCCCTCGGTAACAGACTTGGCTTGTTTAATCCCTGTAGCGTCATAAGCATAGCGGATATCTCCTTGCCCATCTACAGTTATTCGTGTAGGTAGGTTGAGATGATTGTACATAATAGAACTGATATCTTTATTTTTATCCTCTATCATATTACCATTAGCATCGTAGCTATAGTCCGCACCTACTTTGTTTCCGTCTATAAAACCATCATCCGCAGGTAAACTGGTCTGGCTATCCAGGACCTCCATTAACTTATTCCCATCATCATAGGTATAAAAGAGTCTATCTATAAATTCAACAGGGCTGGAAGGGCCTCCATAGTGACCCCTTCGATCCAATCGCAAGAGATTTCCATTCTTATCATAATCGATACTACTCACCCGGAATTCCTGAGGCGTAAAGGCATAAGTCCCGAATAGATGTACAATAAATTTGGCACCCTTTATTCTATTTAATGCATCGTAATCGTATCCATACCCGCGCATATCATTGGAGGTATTGTTGGTTCGCCATAACGTCTCACTAATGTTTCCATTATATAAGGGTGTGGACCCTTGTGTTACAGGGTTGCTGTAATTTAATCGAAACCCGAAAAGATCGGATCCTAAGTTTTCGGCGTCATTTATCTCTGTGAGCCAGCCTCGGATATTATAATCATAGCCCACATCTTGCAATGCATTATCTAGATCTACCAACACCAAATCCTTTATGATACCGCCATCATAGTACATAGCTACATCAGCAATTAATGGAGCATTACTGGTTGGCACATCCGAAATATAGATCACCTCATCATTCTTTAGATAATAAACAACTTGCCCTCTACGCTCTATAGCAAAATGATCATTGGCAACATAGGTAGTTACCAGTCCTTTATTCACTCCATTTTCATAGATGGTCACATTTCCAGCCGTATTGTGATACATGGCATAATTAAGATCTGTATACCATACCCCTAAATCTTCGTAGGAAAGGCTTACCATCATATATTTGTTATCCTGAGGTAAGGTATAGGATACATAACCATCTCCAGAAATAGTTTCTTGGGTTGAGAATCCAGCATCCCATGTATAGGTTCCCGTTGTTTTCTGAACGGTATTCCCATTTATGGTGACCCCAACCGTATTTACATAAGTACTCAATCCGGGTTGTGCACCTCCCACTCGTTTTTGAGAGAGTTGTCCTAACACATCATACTCATTTTTGGCAATCAATTCACTGGGATGGTCGTCTATTTGTTGCTCCTGTCGCAATAAACGTCCTGCCTGATCGTAAGCAAACGCATCCCTTGTTGTTATTGTAGTTCCATCTTTTTCATGGGTGCTTTCGGTTCGCAAGGCCTTGCCGACAAAATCTAAGGCAGTTTTTGCAATATCCTTAGTACCGAGGTAATCATTTTTAGTACCCGCGTAAATGGGACGTGCTTTTTCATCGTAATAAGAAACTGAGGTAATCCATTGATTGGTTCCAAGAACGCGCACTCGACTTCCTGTTGGAAGCGACCTAGTATTCCCGGTGATCTCATAACTTTGCCCATTTAAAACAAACACTCCGGGGTGTGGGATTTGGCTATTTATATCCTGCGAATAATCGTCATAATAATTAACCGTATATACCTCCGAATTAAATCGAGGATAGGCATCGTTGGTATGATGCAAATTCATATCACCAATCGTTACCGATGCGGCATAGGATTTTGCTTCATTTAAAGTAGTTTCCGCATCCAATATACCCTGTAGTTCCATGCGATATTCATCGGCACCTTTCTCTACTTTATAGTAATAATGCTTCCCGGTATATACGATGCGATTCAAAGAATCATATTTTGTAAATAACCAATGATATGTTTCACTAAGATTCGCATCCTGTGTTAGTACCGGGCGATTCAATTTGTCATACACAATATATTCCCAACCTTTTCCTGGGATTTTTTTTCCAATTAAACGATTACGGGAATCATATCGGTATTGATAGCACAATTCATCCAATACGGCTTGCTGTACCTCATTATTTACATCCAGAACTCCATCCGAACCTTTTGGGGACAGAACGTAGGTAAGATTTCCAAAATCGTCGTACACATATTGGGTATCGTGAACCAACCCCTCATTGTATGTGCGCTTTAAGATCACCTGCCCTTGTTTGTTCTTAAACTCTTCGGTGGTATGATCATTTTCATGAATTTGACCCGGTTGCCAGTTTTCATCCTTGGTTACGCTTTTGTAAAGTTGTTGCTCTGCATAAAAGCCATTTGCCACTAATTGAGGTTCTTCTGTATTCCCACTGGGGAAAGCCACTTTAAAATATCGCACTTCGTTGGTCGTGTTGGTCTCATAACCGAACTTAATGGTATGGTCACTGTCTGAAGCGAAATTGACACTCCAATCTTTTCCCGGGGCACCCTGTTCTAGTATTCTTTGTAAAGGAGAAGCTTCTATAGCTCTATCGGCATAAGGATTAGGGGCAGTAGCATTCAAATCCGTTTCATAGGCATTTGTATAGTAATTGTTTAATTCTGGGAGCAAAACATCGGTTCGGGTAAACTTTCCGTTTACTGCCTTCGCATAAGGTAAATATTCCTTGGTTTGACGCCCATAAGAATCGTACACCACAGGTGTAACTATGTCTTTGGTCTTGGTATAGCTTGTTGTTTCCTGCAATGATATGATTTCTGCAAGGGTATAAGCATCATTGTCTAAAACCTGCAATAGTGGGTTCCAAAAATATTGACGTACGTTCACATCAGTACTGTAATACAGATAGTTTCTGAACCTCGAAACCGTGGTAGATGCATCCCATTTATATTCGACACCGTCTAGCACCTTAGTTCCCTGTTGATCGTATATTCCACTCACTCCCGTATCGGCTCCCACATAATCATAGGGATGAATTACCCCTACCATAAGATACCATGTATCCGCTTGAGGGAGATAGTTAGCAAAGAAATATGGGTTTGGATTGGGAGTGCCATCCAAATTATTGACATTCTTGGTTCCATGGTACACACGTCCATTCTGAACATCCCCTGAACGTTTCACCCAAACGGTATAGCGATACGCTTGCGTGTTGTCCACACCTTGGAAGACTGTATTCCATCCTCCATCGGCATCGCTTGCAGAATCATTACCGCATTCCCATAAAAGATCGTTCGTATTGAAGGGAGTTGTACCCATTAGGATATTATTTTCCGAATCCTGTCCAATCCTTTGATAGAAGGGTGTAGTAAAACTCCCTAATTCCCAATCATTCACCAATGCATTCGCTTGAGAGGCACTTCCTTCATTACCACTAACTCGAAGAACAATATTTTGCTCAGGCCTCCCTAAGCCATCGAAATAATTAATGTTCTCCATTTTATGATATTCGATAAGGGCTTCAATGTCGGCCTCATTCTGCACAGGAACTTGAAAGCTAGTATTCTTTATGTAGTTCTTATCTTGGCTTTGCGCCCATCCCATAACAGACACAAGCACTATTGCTAAACTAATTACTATTTTTTTCATGTCTGTTTTAGTTTTGAATTGCATAATTGTATTCGTTCTTACTTAAAATATTCCCATTTTTATCCTTTACATATTTGAGACGAAGTTGTTCGTCATATTCGTAATAGACTTTATTGCACCTCGCATCGATTATATAAGTCATGAGATTGGTCACAGGATCATAGAAATATTCGGTCACCAAAGAATTTGGAAATGCCTGTGACATGAGTTGGCAATAATCTGGAAGGTTGGGTGAACTTGGCAAGGAAATCGTAGGCGGGACGTAATTCTCAATCTTTCTGATTACCTGATTATAGGCATTGTATTCATAACGGGTAATGCTTCCGTTGACTAATTTTACTTCCGTAAGATTTCCCAGACCGTCATAATTTTCAAAAACAACACGTTCCTCCAAAGAATCATTCCCTTTGGCACTGTATACGGAAGAGGGTAATAATTTTCCGTTGAAATCGTCATATACGGTTTTGCTTTTGGACAGGGTTGTAAATACTCCCGATTCCTCCGCAAAAGACGTTGACAAAATTGGGGTAGCCACTCGATGCATTCCTTCCAATGCTTGATAATTTATGAGTTCGTTCCCACTTCCAATGGAAGCGGCCTCGTCTACATATTTTAATTCGGTTCCCACCGTTCTTCCATCTGTACTAGTCGTCATAATAGTTTTGGTGGGTTGCCCTGGATAACTACTGCTGTATTCGTTGTTAGTATTGATTGTTATCTTTCTAAAAGTAGATTCGTCTAAAACAGCAAGCGGGTCATAATTATTTAGTAGGGCCCAATAGTCCAGATCTTCACTATTAATAATACCGTCATTATCATGATCATCTCCTTCCCAACCTTGATAGGCATAGGGGTTTTGATGATGGGAAATATCTCCTGTCCAAGTGACGGGGAAAGGATCGATGTAGTCGATATCGGTTGATGATGATAGTGCAATTTCCTTAGAACGGATTTCATACCTTCCCAATCCTACGTTCTCATATGGAAACAAAGGCCCTGGTCCAAAATCATTAAAAATGGAACCTACGAAGGATTGTTGGTAGGAAAGTGTGCGAGCCAGATAGGTCTGTTTACTTTCTTTGATTTTGAATAAAGTGTCGTTTTCCTTCTTTAAAACGATCTCTTTTATCTGCTTTCCATGCAATAGGTTGAGCCAGCCCGCCCCTCTATGTGATTGGGTGGTGCCAACATACGCTATCGTATGGATCTTCGGGGGATGTACCTCCATGACCACGTTACTTATATCTTTGATGAAGCGCTTTTCCAACCCTCCATTTTCAAAGTGATCCCCTCCATAACTAATAGTCACTACTTCAAAGTTATTGATGACCTGCTCGTTGTAATTTGTTGGATGAATGCCCAGTGTATATCCCGGGTGGGAGTCTATGGAGCCAGTGAACGGTGTTCGAATCCAAATAAATTCTCCGTCCGAACCAATCTCTGGATCGCATAATATTGGGGTCTCATCCCAAGAACTACATTTCTTCAAAAGATTTACCTTTTTATAGAAAATGGGTTTCTTATACACATCAACATACTCGATGGGATTCTTGAGGACATTTTGAACCCCGGTATAGTAATAACGCTTAATGTTTGTGGGAGCGGAACTACCATCACTAGTAAAATCTGAAGTGCGTTTTACCCGGAGCCCTTCTCCATCTACCAATTGGTAGCCCGTTCTATAATCTAAGTAGACAATGCCTTTCATAGGAGGTCCACCAGAGTTATTCGGCAACGACAACTCAATGATATACTCTTTGTTCTTATCGAAAAAGTGGGAAATGGTACGTTGCTCAAAAAAGACAGGGTCAAAGTCGGTTTCAATAGTCATCGCTATGGACTGTTCCAATTCAATGGTATTGTCCAGAACATTACGAACCCTAATTACTGCCCAATCTTGATTGTACACTTGAGAGATGGACTCTATCTCAACATGTATATCGATATACTGAGATTCGAAGAGACTATAGTTTTCCTGAATGGGATTTCCGTTTTCGTCTACTCCATTCGCTCCTCCCAAACTGCCTATATAGATACCGTTGCTCAAAATGTTATTATGAGTTGTTCCGTTCCCGACCGGATAATCGTTTCTATATACTTTTCGGTCAACATGTCTCAGTGTCGTCTCTTTGGCCTGTTCCCCTTCATATTCGAAAAGTGTATGCCCTCCCGTAGGGTAGTATATTTTTGCAAGTGCTCCTTTCTGCTTAAAGTTCAAGTCCGTAGATCTATCTGCTGTGGCGATGATTCCGGAGCCTGCCAAAACGTGCTGGGGCCCACCGTATCCGGGTGGAAGGTCGCTCAGATCGGGGAGTAATCCATCGGGGTTGCTTTTACCATTGTAATATCCCAAGGCATCTTGCGAAGTGGAAAATCGAGCTGGTAAGTCAAGGGGATCGTTGTACTCAAATGCATAGGCAAGATCTTGATCACTGGAAGTATTGCTCTTTCTAAAAGCTACTCGCTCTAGGAAGAAACGCTGCGCTTCATTGTTTTCATAATCGGTTAGGTATTCCAATTCGACCCTTGTTACCAAACTCCCTGCTTGTTTAATTTCTATATTGTTAAGCACTCTTTCAAAATTAAACCCACTGTCTCCTGGCGTACTGGAATTAAATATAATTTCCTGACTATTGCTGTTAGTATAGATTCGCTTTAGGAACTTCCCATTCATTACTTTGTTTAGAATAATGGAGGAAGTATGTTGAGTGTCTTCCCCTTCTACGGGTTCGCATAGAAATTTGGGCATTCCACACCCATCATAAAACCCTACTCCATAGGCGTATCTTTTAATTTCCTTGCTCTGAGATGTGGCGATCCTATAGGATAAGACATTATCGTATTCCAGAATAATGCTTCCATGAATGGGATGTACTATCTGGGTAAGGTAAAAGGATGTTACTGCTTGAGGAGTCACTACGGAATGATAATCTTGCTCCATGGAGGTCTCCTCTGTCATAGCACCTCCAAAATGATACACTACCCCATCGGTGGTGGTAATTTTAAACTTCTTGTGTTGGACCAAATTATTCTGATTGTCGGAAAGTGGACCATCTATCTCGATCTTAAGATCGGATTCTACGTTAATCAATGTAGGGGTAAAATTGGGGATGGCATCATTACTTGGGTCATCATCGAATTGATTGCTATTGTAATCGCTTAGATAAAAACTCCCCGAATATCCACCAAAAGAGAAAGTGAAAATATCAGGTTGGGTATCCCATTGGTTTCCGGTCGAGTTGAAAAACTGATTAAATTCCACAGCATCGTCATCTGCATTTACCAATCCCAGAGCTTCAATATCATCCTTAAAAACCCGTTGTGATGACAGTTCATCGGGCTTGTGGTATACGGTTCTTGTTATGACGCCTCCTGCATTAAGGACCCAATTTACACCGGTCCATGTATTATTGTCGTCCAACTTCACTCCATTTCCCGTATAGTTAAGGGATATCGGCATTTCCAATTGACCCGCTTGAAAGTTGTGGATTGGGATGGAAGAGCTTACTCTTCCTGTAGATTCATTAATAGTCTGATTGCCATATTTTGTTATGGCATGGGCTTCGGGCGATGGCGGTGTAAAATCCGGCAGATCGTTGGGTTGCTCCTGGCCATGCACAAGTGTGCTTATAAAAACCAGAGCACAATAAAAGGTTTGTCTCATTTTGAAAAAATGTGATTTAAGAATTAATACTATGGAGGGAATTTTTTTGAGAAACCAAAGGAAATGCATCTCCGTCGCCGCAACAACAAAGACTACCCTATTTTTATAAAAATGGGGTGTTGGCAAAATAAAAAGGACATACTTTTCAATTACTATCTATTACGATTATCTTTGACCTTAACAAGCCTTAACCCCCATTTTTGCTTATGCTCGCGAAAGTTATTTTCCTTTTCACCCTATTTCTTTTATTATACAGCACTCATTCAGACGCACAACAAGCCTATACTCCTAATACCACCAAAAAATTTGAAGCACTTACAGGAAAAAGCCTTTATCAACTTATCATTAATTATAGCCATAGATATCCCCAAGACTCGATTGCCATAAATAAGGAATTGGAAAACTTATTAGAAGAGATTAAAGACAAAGAAGATATCTCAATGCAGGCAGATTGGTTTTATATGAAGACATGGATTCCCATTATGACTATCGATTTGTCCCTTTACGAAGACCATATAGAGCAGTACAGAAAATTTGTAACCCAACACGCCAAAGTCTACCCCTACCGTTCCAGACTAAAAATGTTGGAAGCCTACCATGGTTTTGTGGCCGGCACATGGCCTCAGTCTTTGTCTGCTTTCGAGGAAAGCTATCTTCTGGCAAAGCAAGAACAAGACAAATTGGTCGAAATAATTAGTGAAACTCTTATCGCCTATATCAGTACTTTCTCAGAAAAGAAGGAAGAGGGAATTAAAAAGCTGAAAAGCATCCTATATCGATTGGACAATACAATAGATTACGCCTCAGAAATTGAGAAGGATATTCCCTTGCTACAAACACGAATAATAGACTACATATGTCGTATCTATATGCTCAGAACTTATGAGGCAGATTCAGAAGTAGAGTTCGATGGGGTTTCAGAAATAGATTCAATAGTTAAATTCAGCAGACGTTTCGGTAAAATGATGCAATACATAGACGAACCTCTTTTGTTTCCACGAATTTATTGCACTGAAGCCTTTACAGCAGTATTGCTCAAAGACTATGAAAAAGCCCAAAAGCACATTGACAGTGCAAAATTCTACAGTAAGGGAATGGAGTACCCATTTATTTATTACAGAGTACAGGCAGATATATTCTATGGTCAAAAAAAATACCAAGACGGAATTGTTATAATGGAAGATTACATTGAACTCGTTAGTAAGGTAACAGAAGATTCCTGGCTGGCAGATGAAATAAAGTTTCTGGCAAAATCGCACAAAATGGTTGGGGATCATGAGAAATCCAATTATTATTATGAATGGTTCGTAAGATCCAACGGCAATTTGGATAAAATAATGGATTCGGTCTCTCGAAGCATCCGAGAAAAGGAGATCGCTGATTTTAAGAAGGAACTGGACGCGTTGCAAAGTGAAAATGACAGTAAGAGCAATCTACTTAGGAATACTTCCCGGATTGGAATCCCATTGTTAATCTTGTTATTGTTGGCTCTCTTACGGTCTCAGATATTGAAAAAGAAAAAGGAAAGACAATTCGAAGCATTAATGGATAGAATGGAACGGCCTTCAAAACCAGAAGAAACGCTAATTTCTACTTCAACCAAAGTCTCTTCGGTTAAGGAAGAAACCAAAAATGCCATTCTGGAAGCACTCACGGGGCTTGAAACTCAACACTTCTTTTTGGATACAGATTGTAGCGCGTACAATACCGCTAAAAAAATCAATACAAATACATCCTACCTATCTAAGGTTATTAATGAACATTATCAGAAAAACTTTAATGGGTATATCAATGATTTACGAATAGATTATGCCATTGCAAAACTCAAAGAAGACAAACGGTTTAGATCATATAGTATTCAAGGTATTGCAGAAGAATTGGGATATAAAAGTGCCGATTCTTTTACAAAATACTTTAGAAAACGTACAGGATTATTACCTTCTTACTACATCAAGAAGTTGAACGAACAAGAATAATAGTATTCGTTTCTTAATATAAACTGGTAATAATCTCCTCAATGGAAAGCCCTTCGGCTTCAGCCTTGTAGTTTTTAATAAGACGGTGACGTAGAATACCAATAGCCACTTTCTGTACGTCTGCAATGTCTGGAGAGAATTTTCCATGTAAAGCAGCATGTGCCTTGGCTCCGAGAATAAGGTTCTGGGATGCCCTTGGTCCTGCTCCCCAATCCACATAGTTCTTTACCGTATCGGTAGCCGCCTGACTTTTAGGCCTTGTTTTTCCTACTAAGGTAACCGCATACTCAATTACATTATCAGCCACAGGGATTTTACGAATCAGTTTTTGGAAACCGATGATCTCCTCCGCTGTAAACAATGCATTTACGGTCGCCATTTCTCCCATGGTGGTGGTTTTTACCACTTCTACCTCTTCCGAAAAAGATGGGTAGTCCAAATTAATGGCGAACATGAAACGGTCCAACTGAGCTTCTGGCAATGGATAGGTTCCTTCTTGCTCAATAGGGTTTTGTGTAGCCAATACGAAGTATGGAAGATCCAATTTATAATGATGTCCCGCTACGGTTACCGCACGCTCCTGCATCGCTTCCAAAAGTGCCGCCTGCGTTTTGGGAGGGGTACGGTTAATCTCATCTGCCAAGATGATATTGGCAAAAATAGGTCCCTTAATGAATTTGAATTCGCGATTATGATCCAAGATCTCCGATCCCAAAATGTCACTGGGCATTAAATCTGGGGTAAACTGAATTCTTTTGAATTTCAACCCCAATGCCTGTGCTACCGTGTTTACCAACAATGTCTTTGCCAGTCCGGGTACCCCAATAAGTAGGGCGTGTCCTCCGGAAAAGATGGAGAGCAATACCTGCTCTACCACTTCGTCCTGACCGACGATTACTTTTTTAATTTCTGAACGTAAGGCATTGTACTTGGAGACCAATTGCTCCACGGCGGCTACATCTGACATAGATTTGGGTGGCTTAGTTAGTATTTTTCAACCAATTGCTTTGGAAAGCACATTCGGTATAGTCACGATTTACATTCACGTAGGTGTCCATGATCTTTTTGTTCTGCCATTTCTCGATCACACGAATCTGCTTTTCTTTCAAAGCCAAATCCTTAATCTTTTCATAGTCCCTACTAAAATCGGAAGGATGTTCTTCGTATTTCTTGGTCACCGTAAGCACCTTGAAAGAACTCTTCCCTGTTCTATCTCTTTCGGTAAACACCTTGGACACTTCCCCTTCCTTCAAATTATATACCTGCGCACTTAAGGTAGGATCCATTTTGGTAAGATCGAAACGGGTATCGAAGGTAAGTGGATTCACCAGTTGACCTCCATTGTTACGGGTTTCCTTTTCATCGGAAAACTCACGGGCCGCTTCTGCAAATTCCAATTCGCCAGAAGCAAGCTTCGCGCGGATTTCCTCAATCTCCTTCTGGGCATCATCTATCGATTCCTGAGAGACTTCTGGGAACAACAGAATGTGACGTACATCTACTTCCTGTCCGCGGATTTCATCTACCATAAGAATGTGGTATCCGAATTCCGTTTCGAAAGGTTCGCTCACCTCCCCTTTCAATAGGGAAAAAGCGACATCCTTAAATTCCTTGGCAAAGGGTGCATTTTTCTTGATTCCCTTGATCAATCCTCCCTTAGAAGCTGATCCTGGATCTTTGGAATATAACACAGCTCGGGTGGAGAAACTCATTCCGTTTTCAACTACATCGCGACGATATACGTTCAATTTATCGATCACCTCCTGTATGGCTTCTTCTGTAACTTCGGGCTCGATTACAATCTGGGCCACTTCTACCTCTGCACTAAAAATAGGGCGCTCGTCTTCTGGAATGGAGAAAAAGAACTGACGTACCTCTTCTGGAGTTACCTCAACATCTTCCACCACTTTACGCTGCATTTCGGCAGCAAGCATTAAGGTTTTATTGGTTGCAAACAATTCCTTACGCAACTCTTCGATACTTTCTTTTTTATAGAAGGCAGCTACTTTCTCTTCATCACCACCAAATTCACCAATGATATAGTTAAGCTGCTGCTCGATTCGCTGTGTAATTTCGATATCACTTACAAACAAACTATCCTGCTTGGCATGGTGCGCATATAGCTTGTCCTCCATTAATTTACCCAATAACTGGCAGCGGCTTACATCTTCAATAGAAATTCCTTGCTCTCTTAGCTCAAGGTAACTTTTGTCAATGTCACTATCCAACACCACATATTCTCCTACTACGGCAGAAACCCCTTCTGCCTTATACCGCTTAAACGGTTTTACCGTATCCTTGGTCACCGCTACGGGAACTGCATCCTGTATCACTTTGGTACTATCTATAACTACTTCCTGAGCACTAACCGTTATAAAGGCCAGCATACACAGTAGGGTAAACCAACTAGTAATATGGGTAGATCTCGAATTTTTTGTCCTTAATTGCATCTTTAGTAATATCCTTTTCTAAATTCTTTATGAGTTCTAGTTTTCTCTTATTTAAAATGATCTGATTTATTGTAGGCGCAACGAATGAAAGTGGGGCTATATCGTTGCGGTACAGCACATCTTCTATTTTCACCAAATATACTCCTAATGAGTCTTGCAACTGCGCAAAATTTGATTTTTTTAACAATTCGCTTTCCGATTCCATCACGATGGGCAATTCCTTAAAGACAGCTTCCTTTTTCACCCAAATGGAATCATTGAAATTATAGGCTTTGAACTGTATGCTCAATTCGTTCAAGGAAGCAATATCTTCGGCCTCAAATTGCTGTAGTTTTTCAGTAACATCGGCAAGATCGCCAAAATTTTCGGCCACGTGAATATAACGAAGCTGTACGAGCTCATCGTTCAAACGGAAATTCTCCTTATTGGCTTCGTAATACGCTTCCTGTTCCCTATCGGAAATGACACTGTCCAATTGCTGGGAAACAATATTGCTTTTATAGGCTTCGGTAAACAAGTCGCTTCTATACTGCTCTATGAGTCGATCGTACTCCGCCAATTCATCATCGGAGAGGTTGATCTTCGCCTGATCCATAAGCAATTGTTGGGTAGCCCAACGATTGATGTAGCTGGAAACCAAAAGCGCACTGTCTTCGGACGAAGTGCTTTCTGAAATGAGATCCTCAATATCCTCTTCATAGAGGTAAGAATCGTTCACTCTAGCAATAGGGGTCCTAGGGTCCTCCTGCTTAAAGTAATCACAGGCGGTCACTACAAAAATGAGCACTACATAAAAGACTGCCTGTCTATGCATTTACGAATCTAATTCCTTTTTAAGCTTCTTCAAGGTTTTCTTGTTCAATTCTACCTTGTACTTGTTACGAAGGGACTCCATCCATTCGCTCTCTACACTGGTCTGATAGTCGCTTATTACCTTTCCTTTTACTTCATCGAAGGCTTTGGGACCTGCAGGCACCATTCCTTTTACTTTCACAACGGTAAAGGAGTCATTTTGCTCATAGATATCTGAAATACCAGGATTGGCAACAAATCCTTTCGGTAATTTAGAATCTCCCAATTCGAACTTACCATCGGTTACAATTACCGTCACCTTATCATCTTCCTTTAGGGCTTCGCGAATCTCATCTCCACTTTTTCCTTTCTCCAACATCTCCTTCATTTTTTTGGCTTTTGAAGCATCATGGGTAGTAAAAATCTCGGTGTCTACCCTTTCCTTCCATTGGTATTGGGCAACGTTTTTATCGAAATACGCTTTCTGTCCCAACGAATCATCCTTGGCCTTGTCCCAAACGTTCTTAGACATTACCTCAAAAATGAGCAATCCGTCACGGTATTCACTTATAATAGATGCGTATTCCTCATTGGTTTCCTCTAACTTCTTTCTGAAAACCTCTTTCAATCTTTTGGTTTCAAACTCATCGAAATAGGCATTTATAAGTGTCGATTTCTGGGTATATGGTCGAGCCAAACGCTGACGCTCTCCCACGTACTTGGCAAAATCATCATAGGATACTTGCGTACCTCCCATAGAGAACAACACCTTGTTGTCTGCCTCAGGTACTGCTTTGTATTCCCACTTACGATCCAATACCTCATCACCAAGAAAAGTCTCGAAGAAGGAAAGATCTCCGTCCATCGTATAATTAAGCTTTTCCTTCAGTTTATTCTTAACAGCATTGGTTACCATTTTTGCACGATCCCCATTCTTCACTTTCATCTCGATCTCTTCTCGGGCTTCTTCGAAGGTCTTATCGGTCCCTTTCTTATTCAATTTAATAAGGTGCCAACCGAATCTGGTTTTAATAGGTTTGGAAACATCTCCACTATTTACCAAGTCGTAAGCTGCATTCTCAAAATTAGGGGCTCTTAGCTCTCCTTTACCGAAAGGTCGCATTTTACCTCCATTGATTCCCGTAGCTTGGTCATCGGAGTATTGTTTGGCCAATTCCTCGAAAGACTGCCCTTGTTCGATAAGGGAATAGATATCATTAATTCTCTCCTTGGCATTGTTCGAATTGTCTTTTCTAAAAGATAGCATGATGTGCGACACTTCAATTTGGGGTAGACGCTTTCTGCGATCGTGTACCTTAATGATATGATAGCCGTACTGCGTGCGCACTATGTCGGAAACCTGCCCTACGGGTGTGTTGTAGGCCATACTTTCGAAAGGATATACAGTTGCAAATGCCGAAAGGTATCCCAGCTTTCCTTTGCTCTTTTCCCTTCCTGGTTCTTCTCCTTTCAACTCAGCCAATTTGTTGATATCCTCTCCCAATAAGGCTTCTGCTCTAATCGCTTTTATTTTGTTGTAAGCAATCAAGGTATCCTGTGGGGTGGCGTCAAAATTGCACATGATAAGAACGTGCGAGGCATCTATTTCTTCCTGACTGCGTTCGTAAGCCTCACGGATAAGCTCTTCGGTTACCTGATCTTCGTATATGTAATTACGGGAAAGCTGCTCCTCGTATTTGGAAAAGTCCCTTTTGTATGAGGGTTTTTCATTCAACTTCTGTTCGAATGCTTCTGCTACCTTCAATTTGTAATCCACGAACAAGTCCAAGTACCCCTCTACGGTACGTTGTTTTTCGTCCTGAACCAAATCCAGATTTTTCGTGTAGACCCTTTTAAATTCCTGGCCAGTAACGGGTTTATCGTTAATGGTCATAAGCACATCATTCTTCTTTTGCGCTATACCCGAAGAAATTGATAAGAATAGAGCAACAATAAGTAAAAGTAGTTTATTCATTTTGTAGCGATTTTTTTAATTGAAGCCACGCAAAAATATAAAAAAGCTAGGGTTGTACAAGTACCTTAACAGAACGTTATCAAACCCATATATGGTATTCTTTTCGTCATAAAATTTGTGTACCTTGTATTTTTGAACCAAATAAGCGTTTTCGTTATGAAATATACCACCGAAATTATCATAGATCTCCCCCGTGAAGAAGTGATCCAAAAGCTGGACAACCCAGACAATATGAGGCATTGGCAGCGTGGCTTGGTAAATTACAAACTTCTCGATGGTACTCCTGGCAAAGAAGGTGCCAAAATGGAATTGGAATACAAAATGGGGAAACGGCAAATGGTATTGACCGAAACCATTACAAAAAATAATTTTCCTTCAGAATTCCACGCCAATTATGACACCAAAGGAGTTCACAACATACAGCAGAACTTCTTTCACGAAACGCCAGAAGGAAAAACGCGATGGGTGAGCGAAAGTGAATTTCAATTTGCGGGATTTGGTATGAAACTAATGGGATTCCTCATGCCCGGCGCTTTCAAAAAACAATCGCTAAAATACCTGACCGATTTTAAAAACTTCGCCGAAAAAGGCACTTCGGTAACCGAAGAATCCTAATGGAACGCATAAAAATGATCTGGGAGTTTCGCGGCCCCAATGCCCACCCCACAGCCGAACATCATGTCATTCACCTAAGAGAATTTATAGCTGCCGAAGGTTTGGAAAACACCCTGTGTGATACCGAAAAGGTATCGGATATGTTCTCACGGGCGTATCTTGTAGTGGAGCGCAAACACATGGAAGACTTAAGGCAACGACTTAAACCTCACCGAGGACAGCTTTACAATGAGTGAATGAGTTAATGATTGAATGAAGTAATGATTTAATGGATTAATGGGTGAATGAGAGTGTGATGCAATCGTGGAATGGAATTTGAAGTCACGTTAACAACTTGATAAAAGATTTCTAAAACCGCGATTTTTATAGTATCATTGCGGCGAATTTAAACAACTATATCCTATGAAGTTAGTGAGAATTATTTTTTTGCTGGTATGCGTTAGTAGTTTCGCACAGGCCCAAACCAAAGTGGGAACGATCGATGTTGATTTTGTATTGAGCAAAATGCCCGAAATAAATAACGTACAGAAGCAAGTAGAAGATTACGGAAAAGGATTGGAAGCCGATCTTCAGAAAAAGATGAATGCCTACCAAGAGGAAATCAAGAAATATACAGCAGATGAAGCTACGTTGACTATCAATCAGCGCAAGGCTAGACAGGATTCCATTATTGGGATGGAAAATGATATCACCAAGTTTCAACAGAACGGAAATCAGCTGATCGTGCTAAAACGCGAAGAGTATATGCAACCCTTATACACCAAATTGGGAGCTGCTCTGGAAAAGGTAGCCCAAGCCGAAGGCTATACCCAAGTACTACTTCGAAACAATGATGTGGTGTATGTAGATAATCGTTTCGACCTAACCATCGCCGTATTAAAGGAAATGGGTATCGAGGTAAAAGAAGGAGAATAATCAACTCTTATATAAACGAAAAAAGCGCTCAAATTGAGCGCTTTTTTTATGTCTTGTCTTTATTACCTGGAATAATTAGGAGCTTCCTTGGTAATGGTAACATCATGCGGATGACTCTCATGAATACCGGAAGCGGTAATCTTCACAAATCTTCCCGTTTCCTTAAGGGTTTCGATATCCTTGCTTCCACAGTATCCCATTCCGGCCCGTAATCCGCCGATGAACTGTGTCATACTTTCATGCAATTCCCCTTTGTAAGGCACACGACCTACGATTCCCTCAGGCACCAATTTCTTGATATCGTCTTCCACATCTTGGAAATAGCGATCCTTGGACCCTTGTTTCATAGCCTCTACAGATCCCATTCCGCGGTAACTTTTAAACTTACGTCCTTCGTATATAATGGTTTCTCCTGGCGACTCCTTTGTTCCGGCCAATAGAGACCCTAACATTACGCTATCCGCTCCTGCAGCGATCGCTTTGGGAATGTCCCCTGTGTAACGGATTCCACCGTCTGCAATTACTGGAACACCACTTCCTTTAATGGCCGCCGCTACTTCTAGGACGGCAGAGAATTGTGGAAATCCAACCCCTGCAACCACACGGGTCGTACAGATAGATCCAGGACCGATTCCCACCTTAACGGCATCGGCACCCGCTTCTACTAAATATTTGGCAGCTTCGGCAGTTGCAATGTTACCCACAACCACGTCTAACTTTGGGAATTTCTTTTTTACTTCTTTCAATACACTTACCACTCCTTGGGTATGTCCGTGTGCCGTATCTATAATTACAGCATCTACTTGTGCATTCACCAAGGCTTCCGCTCGCTCAACGGCATCTCCGGTTACTCCTAAGGCAGCCGCTACACGTAATCTTCCGAATTTATCTTTATTCGCAATGGGTTTTAGAGTGAGTTTGGTAATATCCCTAAAGGTGATCAATCCCAAAAGGGTTCCATCTTCTTCTACTACTGGTAGTTTCTCAATCTTGTTTTCCTGAAGAATGGTTTCGGCATCTTTCAACGAAGTACCTTTTCCAGTAGTCACCAAATTCTCGGAAGTCATTACTTCGCTCAATTCACGTTCGTAGTTTTTTTCGAAACGTAGATCACGGTTGGTAACAATTCCGATTAATTTTTTTTCACCATTTATGATCGGGATTCCCCCAATCTTATACTCACGCATAGTGTTCTGGGCATCCCCTACGGTAGCATCTTTCGTTAGGGTAACCGGGTCTAGGATCATACCACTTTCTGCACGCTTCACTTTTCTTACTTCCATGGCTTGTTGGGCAATGGTCATATTCTTGTGCAATACGCCAATTCCCCCTTCTCGTGCAATAGCAATGGCCATGGCACTTTCGGTCACCGTATCCATAGCAGCGGAAACGATAGGAACGTTCAACGAAATGTTACGCGTAAATTGGGTTTTAATAGAAACTTCCCTAGGTAAAACTTCAGAATAGGCAGGCACTAAAAGTACATCGTCGTAAGTAAGGCCTTCTCCTAGAATTTTGTTGTTGTGTGCAGTCATTGCAATTAAATTTAAGTTCCGAAGTTCCGGAAGTGGTTACTATTTAATTGCGTGCAAATATACAACTAATTCGCGACACTTTTACAGCCTCTATCCCACATTCGGAAAAATTGGAAATTAAGAGGTTTCATAACATCCAAAACAGCATTATTGAACTCGATTCTCATAAGCAAAAGACTTCCCGAAACCCTTTATTTTTAAGCAATCTAAATTCAAATTCCTCAGAAACAGTTATTTAAATTGTTTCTACACAGTTAGGTCATTACTTTTAGGTTATATAATTGTTATGAACTAAAATATTTGAGATATGGCTATACGACTCGCACACAACTGTATCAACTGTGATAACTTAATGGACGGAAATCTTTGTGCAAAACACAAAGTGATCGTTAACACACATTATACCTGTGACAGCTTCGAAATGAAGGCAGCTTTAAAGGACGAGCGGAATTGCGTTACCTGCTCCCGATACGAAAACACAGACTGCGCCAACCCAGACAAAGCTGCACCCGGCATGCTTTGTGCCTCTTGGGCACCGCAAGCGCAAGCATAGAATAGATAACATTTAATGGAATCATAAAAAACCCGTCTTTCTGACGGGTTTTTGTTTTGCCGAAAGTATTGGACCGGTCCTTGGCCAGAAAGAAATCGAAACGGAAAGAAGCCTTACTTCCATCTTATATCATTTTTCGATCACTCCATAATGCAAAAGAATCATCGGGTAACAGATTCTGACATAATGATTGGTATCTTTACTACATAATTCAACAAACCTGTTTATCATGCACTCATCTATAGAAAATCTTTTAAACGATCAGATAAAATACGAAGCCCAAGCTTCCATGCAGTATTTGGCCATGGCTTCCTGGGCAGATGCTAACGGATTTAGTGGCGTAGCGAATTTCTTTTACGACCAATCCGACGAAGAACGCTTACATATGATCAAATTAATAAAGTTCGTTAATGAACGAGGAGGAACTGTCATAATTCCCTCATTGGAGCAACCCAAGGACAGTTTTGCTTCTTTGTTGGACCTATTTGAAAAATTCTTGGGCAGTGAAATCTTCGTTACCGAACAAATCAACAAGATCATTTTTGAGTGCTTGGACAAAAAGGATTACAATGTGCATAATTTTATGCAATGGTACGTAACCGAACAATTAGAGGAAGAAGCCACCGCCCGTACCCTCCTGGACAAACTGAACATCATTGGTGATGACAAATCCGGCTACTATCTTTTTGATAGGGATATTGAAACTTTCGCAGCAGAGGAAGAAAACAAATAGGGCTAGGATTAATCTGGCCTAAGAACGGCCTGTAACAACGGTAATTATTTTTTCTTGAATAACTGGATCAATACCAGTAGGGCTCCTATGACATATACCAGCGTCATAAGGCTTCCGGAAATCATGACTACCCACTTCATCCAAAGCCAACCTTTCCACAGCAAATAGATCCCACCAAAAGTGAGAATAATGGAGAAAAAGGGCTCTATCATTAAAAAAGCCTTCCATTTCTTAGGAATCGAAGTAAGTGAAACCAAACCTCCCAATAAAAAGAAAATGAAGGATATGGAAAGAATATGGGTGTGCAAAATGGTGAGCATTTCGCGCTCCCCTTTTTTGAACTTCATGACAGTGACCTCTTCTACCTCTTCATTCCCGAGGTAATTCTCCTCAATACCGCTAGGGTTATCGCTATCGGTCTGGCGGACAAATTGAAGCCCTGTAAAATAACCCACACTTAATACAATGACGAAGGCCGCAATAAATCGCTTTACATAGATGGGAAGTGTATGGATCCGTCCGTGGAGTTCCATTTATAGAGCGTTAAGTTCTTGAAGGGTCCCCAAGCTCTTTAAAAGATCATTCATTGCCTTGGTCATGGAACGCACGGAAATGGTCGCGCCACTAATAGGGATGATATCTTTTTCGTACTTCAATTCTGAATGCCCTGCAGGTTTCCCATTAAACTGTTTTAGCCAGCGTTTACTCCCTATTTCACCTCCGTATTCCTCGCGATATATCAATACCTTACTTTTCGCAACGATAAAATCCTTGTCGAAAAGCACTAGGTAATCGTAAGTAGCTGTCTTGCTGGGAGCATTACCTATGTAACCATACCCCAAAAAGTTTCCTTCACTTTCTATAACGAAGAAATTATCTGTACCGAAATGGGAAGGTGTGTCTTGGTTTGCTTCCTCGGATATTACAATGGGTTTCTTGGTAAAATCATCTGTTTCGTAGAACTTGGCGATGACTTTATCTGCTTTTTTAGCAATCTTCTTAGGGACTGAAAAAGCCATAAAACAGAGCGAAAAAACGGTAAGAACTAAGATTCTTTTCATCGGTTTACAAAGGTATTATTTATTCATTTCAGAAAAAAAGAAATACGCCAAAACCTCCTACTTACATAGGAGGCCTTTGGGCTATCAACACTTCAAATTATAAAACAAACTGTGTGTATTTCTTATACTAGAACCAAACTCCGATACCGAAGTTCAATCTATCATCTACATCACCGCCATCTACATTATTATCTCTAAACTGGTAGTCACCCTTCACCACTACACCAGGTGCAATGTGGTAACTTAATCCAGTAGTAATATCGGTACGGTTATAAGCATCGTTTCTCGCCAAGCCACCTTCGGTGCTGGCATGAGTATCGTAATTTTCATATCGGGCAAAGGCAAATAACTTTTGCTTTGCGCCCAGAGGCAATAGGTTATATCCTACTTCTCCGTAGTATCCCATTAGGGCACTTCCTAAATCACCTCCGGTTAGGGCATTGTATTTATCGGTATCGCTTAAAGAAGAATAGATAAACTGACCTCTAGCGGTGAATTTTTGGTAAGCATATCGCGCATCGAAACCAACCATGGCAATACCAATATTGGCACCATCTTGGTCCTCTACCTCATCGGCAGCCTGCGTCTGACCAAAGTAACCAGAAAGCCCTAAGCGCAATCCCGGAAGACCATAATATTCAACTTTGGTAGAGAATGTTGGACTATCTACGGTAGACTTAATCGCTTTTTGGCGACCTCCGCGCAATCCGCTACTTCCCCTAAGGAAACCGGTAACACCATCTTCACCATCGCTTGCGGTCGATTTAAATCCGTTGAAAATATAGGCTTGATATGAAACAGAAGCATCTGGGAAACGCCCGGTAACCCCTACCCCTAACTCTCTCCAGGTAGTGGGAACAATCACATTGTCTACTGCAGGTCTTTCTGTTCCATTAAATGTGGTAGGTTCGTGGTATTCGTTGACGATTCCCATGGGCACCAACATTAAACCACCTCGTAAGCTCACATTGTCTCCAACAGCATAGTTTACGAACGCTTGTTCTACGAAAACTTCCTCAACATGCTCTAATTCTATTTCCGTTACGAACTGGGTTTTTTCATCGAATTTGTACCCGAAAAGTAGTACCAAACGTTGTACGTCCAACTCTCCGTTGTCTGCTTCAGGTTGATTGTATGTCATTTCACCATAAGCCCCCACAGTTACTGCCTTCCCATAGTTTCCAGAAAGGATACGCTGAGCAGCATTCAATTGTTTTTGGGGATCGAATGTTATGGAGTCCTGAACGGTCTGTGCCAGGGTACTTCCACAAATTAAAAGGGCAAAAAAGGCGATTAGGTTTTTCATTTATTGTTATTTAGACTGAATATAAATAGTTTGTTATTTCAGCCGCAAAAATAAATCTGGAAAACCATTTACACAAGTTTATTTAGATTAATTTTAAATAAACTTTATGTTAATTCTATAATACTTTATTTTAAAGCTAGTTAGCAGATACTTTTAGCTCATCCCTATAGCTCATGCGGGCCAGATCGGCCCAAAGTAGCAGTGCTTTTTTATCTTCTTCGGAAAGGTCGCCATGTATCCATGTGTAGGAATCCAAAGGCATGTGTCCTTCTTTTACTTCTTCGATGACTTCTTCCAATTTATGGTCCTTTTTCTTAACAGAGTAGCTCTCCCAATCGGACATGTTGAAATCTCCTTTCCCATGCCGAATATGGTCATCTAGCCAATAGGAAACAGGTGCTATTTCGGCGTACCAAGGATACTGGGTCTGATCGCTATGGCAATCATAGCAATTGGTTTTCAATATCTCCACCACTTGGGTAGAGGGTTTGGTTTCTGCTTCGAAAGCAGATAGGCTATCATACCCTCCGTTGTTCTTTTCAGGTCGAATAAACTGAATGACGATCAATGCCAGTAAGGCAATTCGTAAGATCCATTTAATGATTCGTTTCATCGTATACTTTTTAAATGTTCGATAACAGCTTTTCTAATATCGGCAGCGGCCTCTGTATCCTTGGGTTCATACACCTTAATGACTCCTTCATTATCTGGAGTTAAGAAAGGAATATCGAATCCTTTTAACAAAAAGTCGCTAAAGGCAATTTTATATACTTCGGTATCTTCAATATCTCTCTTACTTAGTAACCATTCGCCTTGTTGGTTTTGCTCAAAACCATATCGCTGCAAATAGGCTCCCGTTCCTCCTTTGGATTTTCCATAGTCCAACACCTCTTTTAAGAGGGCTCCTTTTATGTCTACCTTAATTACCTCACCTCCGAAAGGAAGTACCCTAAAAATATCCATGCTTACAACATCACCCACCAACATATCGTCTATTCGTATGGATCCACCATTGACCAAAGCACCTTCTGTAGGCTCATCGAAACTCAATGCCATTGCATTGGTAATATAGCCACCCAAATTAGTCTGCACTCCCCTACTCGCGCTATCGGTACCATCCAAAGGTGGATCAGCATGAAAAATAACTTCATAAGGATCGGCGATGACCTCCCTTACTTGTTCGTCCAATATCTTGTTCCATTTATCTACCACCACCTGAACGGAAGGTTTGGAAGCAATGGTTTCGTCTATGGGAACCAATTTAGAATCTATTTCCAAAGCGACCTTCTTCTTATCATATTGAAAAGTATGCACGTACAGCGACTTCGCATTGGCATCTGCCTTGGCCACTTTTGCGTTGTTGGAAGGAACTAGCATATTATTATGTTCGTGTCCTCCCATGATCAAGGAAATGCTCGGGAACTTATTGGCCAAAGCCACATCGTCCTCCACCGTTAAATGGGTAAGGCCTACAATAATATCGCTTTGCTGATACTTTAATTTACTTACGGCACTTTCGGCCTCCAAAACGTGATCTGCATAAAACACAAAGTCTTGCGGGTTGGAATCTAGAGTGACCCCGAAAATTCCAACATCGATGGTTGTCCCATCACTATCGGAAAGAGCTATTGTATAGGTTTCCGGAACCGGAATGGAATCACCATTCCGAACAAAATTGAAGGATCTAGGACCGTCTTCCAATTGCTGAAAGACATTGGCGCTCATCCAATAGAAATTGGACTCGTTCATTCGCTTTTGCAATACTTCCTCCGATAAGTCGAACTCATGATTTCCAAAAGTCACCAATTCAAAATCCATGGCATTCATCACGTCAATCATCTGCCTTCCTGCGATACGTTCGCCATCCATCTTTAAGGTTCCCAATAAAGAAGGGTTCAGGAAATCCCCTGCCATAAATAAGTAGGTGTTGGGTTCTTCTTTTTTAATGGAATCTACTACATGTGCTACCCGCGCCATACCTCCGTACTTCCCTCCGCTTAAAGGGGCAATTTCATAGACATCGTTTACCTGCACGAATTTGAAACTGATCTTACCATCGTCCTCCTTTTTTTGCGGCACTTTTTCTACCGTCTTACAGGAGAACACCCATAACAGGCTTAGCAACCAAATGTATTGTGTTCGTTTCATCCTAGTGGTATTTACTGAATATCTTGGTAGCCTCATTGTGGGCACTTTCAAAAGACATCGTATTAATATTGGTGTCTACTTTAGCCGCCGTAAAATAGCTTAACATTTTTTCCGTAGGCATGTTTCCGGTAAGCTCATCCTTGGCCATGGGACAACCTCCAAATCCTTGAATCGCCCCATCAAAACGTCTGCATCCACTTTTATAGGCGGCATCTACCTTTTCGTGCCACGAAGTAGGTGTGGTATGTAAATGAGCTCCAAATTCAATTTCAGGATATTTAGGAATTAGATTGGAATACAGATACTCGATCACTTCGGGCGTTGAGGTTCCCACGGTATCGCTCAAAGATAAAATCTTCACCCCCATGCCGGAAAGTTTTTCGGCCCAATCGCCCACAATATCCACATTCCAAGGATCTCCATATGGATTCCCAAAGCCCATGGATAAATAGGTGACCACTTCTTTGTCATGAGCTTCGGCCAATTCCAAAATCTGTTTCAGCACATCGATGGATTGGTCAATGGTTTTATGGGTGTTACGCATCTGAAAGTTTTCCGAAATGGAAAAGGGATATCCCAAATAATCTATTTCGGGATGCACCACAGCATCCTGCGCTCCCCGTACATTGGCAACAATGGCCAATAGTTTACTTTCCGTCTGACTTAAATCCAAGGCAGCCAAAACTTCTCGAGTATCGACCATTTGAGGAATGGCTTTTGGGGATACAAAACTTCCAAAATCGATGGTATCGAACCCACAGCGCAACAAGGACTGAATGTACTGTACTTTAGCGTCGGTAGGAATCCAATCTTTGATTCCTTGCATAGCATCCCTTGGGCACTCTATAATTTTCACTTTTTGCATTGTATCAAATATACAATATCCCCTCAAGGTTAAGTGATGCCAAAAAGAAGAAATTTATGGCAACAAAATATACACGGCAATCCCTATAAAAACAACAATCTGAAGCCACTTCAATACCACCCCTACATATTGATTCTTCATTAAATAGGTAGAAATTTTCCCAGCCAACAACGCTACAAGGCTAAATGCAATAAACGAAATGACCATGAATACAATTCCTAAAATAAAGAATTGGGTTACGGTTCCTTCGTTCGGGTCCCATAAAAACCCTGGGAAGAACGCCAGAAAAAAGATCATCACCTTCGGATTGAGCAAATTCATCACCACTCCAGTCTTAAAAAGTTGACCATGACTCTTTTTAGGTACGCTATTTGTAGCTAAGGAAATAGAAGCTGGGCTTTTAAACACTTTATAGGCTAGGTAAAATAGGTATAGAGCACCTGCCACCTTAATTCCATAGAACAGGGAATCGGAGCTGGTAATAATGGCCGAAACCCCAAAAGCCAATAAAGCCGTATGAACAATACACCCGCTTATAAGTCCAGCCGTAGTAGCCACACCGCTCTTGGTACCATGCACCAAGGATTGCGCAAGTACATAAATATTGTCAGGTCCAGGGGATAACGCCAAAGCGAGAGTAGCAGGAATAAAGAGGTAAAGTTTTTCAAGCATACACCAAAAATATATGTTTTTGTTGTAAGTGAACAGCAATGAAAACGACATACCCATTATAACCCAACTATTATGAAAATTAAATTACTCTTTTTAAGCTTATTAATATCCTTCACCCAACTTTCCTTTGGGCAGTCGGAGGCCACCTATACAGTAGTTTTCGACAGTAATTGGTCCCAAGCAGCACACCCACATTCCAGCGGTAGTCTTCCCAGCAATGCGCATTGGTCGCGATTGGTAGGCGCCACCCACAATGACGGGGTCGTATTTTGGGAAATGGGCGGATTGGCAACCGAAGGTGTTGAGGACGTCGCAGAATTAGGAAGCAATACAGCCTTTTTTAATGAAGTGGATGCTGCCATCTCAAACGGATACTCCAATCAGGCTATCAATGGGCCTAATTTGGGCACAGCGCTCGGGCAAATGGTAATAAATAATCTAGTTACCACTGAAGAATATCCTTATCTAACACTGCTTTCTATGATAGCACCCAGTCCTGACTGGATGATTGGTGTAAACAGCATTGACCTTTTGGATGGCAATGGCGACTGGAAAGATGAAATCATAATCGAACTCTATCCTATCGATGCTGGTACAGACAGTGGTGTGGATTACGATTCAAGTAATATGAACACCAACCCGCAAGAGCCTATTTCTAGTTTGCAAGGGATAACTCCTTTCTCTTCGGAAATCATAGGAACGTTGACAATAACATTAGAATCGGTTTTGGGAACCAATGATCTTGCCGAAAACAAGATCACATTGTATCCCAATCCGGCTCAAAACCGTTTTACTGTGTCCCATACAAATTCATTGCAAAGCATAAGCGTATACAATGTTCTAGGGGCCCAAGTATTGAAAAAGGAAAATATAAATGCGCAGACGGTTGAAGTAGATATTAGTGCCCTACCAAGTGGTGCTTATCTCGTAAAGACCATAAGCGATTCCAAACAGGAATCGGTGTCGCGACTTATTAAATTGTAAGCATCCCCTTATTGATGGCCTTTATCAGAGTAGGGCCTTCATAAATGAAGCCGGTGTACAGTTGAACTAAACTTGCGCCGGCTTCGATTTTTTCCAAAGCATCTTCCACGGTATGAATCCCTCCTACTCCAATAATAGGAAAGGCTTTGTTGCTTTTTTCGGATAAAAATCGAATGACTTCTGTAGAGCGTTGGGTTAACGGTTTTCCGCTAAGCCCACCCATTTCCTTTTTATTTTCTGAAGTAAGCCCGTCACGGGAAATGGTGGTATTGGTGGCTATCACTCCATCAATTTTGGTATCATTTACGATATCGATGATATCCAACAACTGCTCGTCTGTTAGATCGGGAGCGATTTTAAGCAAGATGGGTTTGCGTTGGGGTTTGGACGCATTCTTTTGCTGAAGGGTATTCAGCAAATCGGTAAGGGGCTTCTTATCCTGAAGCTCCCTTAGATTGGGCGTATTGGGAGAACTCACATTTACCACAAAGTAATCCACATAATCAAAAAGGGCTTCGAAACAGATCACATAATCGTTCACTGCTTCTTCATTGGGTGTTACCTTGTTCTTCCCTATATTTCCACCAACAAGTACATTCTTGTTTTTTTTAAGGCGCTCAACAGCCTCTTCCACACCGCCGTTATTGAACCCCATTCTATTAATGATAGCGCTATCACTTTTTAATCGGAACAATCGTTTTTTTGGATTCCCTCCTTGAGGTTTGGGTGTTACAGTACCAATTTCAATAAAACCAAATCCGAAATTGGAAAGTTCCTTGTACAATTTGGCATCCTTGTCGAAACCAGCGGCCAATCCCACGGGATTTGGGAAGGTAAGTCCGAACAGCTTTCGTTCCAATCGTGGGTCATTCACTTTATAGATGCTCTTGAACAATCCGCCCATTCCCAATCGGTGGCAGAACCGGACAAGTGAGAAGGTAAAATGGTGTACTTTTTCGGGATCGAAACAGAAAAGCAGTGGTCGCAGAATAGCTTTGTACATAGTTGTTGAAAATGTGCTGCAAAAATAGTACTAAAACGGCAGAATTTTTAGGGAGGTATTCCTTTATTTTGTAGAACTAAATTTTAAAGCATGATAGACAAGCAACACCTCATCGATAGATTTATTGGATACGTAACCGTAGATACCGAAAGTGACCCCAATAGCGATACCACTCCAAGTAGTGAGAAACAATGGGATTTGGCCAATGCTTTGGCCGAAGAATTGAAAGCCATCGGTATGGAAGACGTCACCATCGATGAGAATGCTTATATCATGGCTACCTTACCCAGTAATATTGATAAGGAAGTTCCAGTGATTGGGTTCATCTCCCATTTTGATACCACTCCGGATTTTACGGGAGCCAATGTAACCCCTCAAATTATTGAGAATTATGATGGGCAGGACATTCCTTTAAAAGGAACCGACTTGGTCCTTTCCCCTTCAGAATTTGAAGACCTATTATTGTACAAAGGAAATACCTTGATCACCACAGACGGTACTACGCTTTTAGGAGCTGATGACAAGGCGGGCATTGCCGAAATCGTTTCGGCCATGGAATACCTCATTCAGCATCCTGAAATCAAGCATGGGAAAATCCGTGTAGGATTTACTCCAGATGAAGAAATTGGTCGTGGCGCACATAAATTCGATGTGGAGAAGTTCGGGGCGGACTGGGCCTATACCATGGATGGAAGTCAGATCGGGGAATTGGAATATGAGAATTTCAATGCAGCCGGTGCTGTGGTGAAGGTAAAAGGTAAAATTGTGCACCCTGGGTACGCCAAAGGAAAAATGGTGAACAGTATGTATATCGCAACAGAGTTTATAAATGCATTGCCCCGTACTGAAACTCCAGAACAAACAGAAGGACGTGAAGGATTCTATCATTTGTACAGTGTAAATGGTGAAGTAGATGGTACGGAGCTACAGTATATCATCCGAGATCACGATCGAACCAAATTTGAAGCACGCAAAGCAGAAATGCAGCGCATCGTGGACGAACTTAACGGAAAATACCCAGGAGAGCGTGTAAGTATCGATATAAAAGATCAGTATTTCAATATGCGCGAGAAGGTGGAACCTGTAATGCACATTGTAGATATTGCCGAAGAAGCCATGAAGCAGGCCGACATCACTCCTATCATAAAGCCCATTCGCGGTGGAACCGATGGATCTCAATTAAGTTTTATGGGACTTCCCTGCCCTAATATCTTTGCAGGTGGCCATAATTTCCACGGACGTTACGAATATGTGCCCGTAGAAAGCATGCAAAAAGCTATCGAAGTAATTGTTAACATAGCCGTAAACGTTGCGAAGTGATAATGGAATGGTTCTTGTGAACTGTCTTCCCATTAAAATCTAAAACCAATATTTATGAAAAAGAAAATCCTCACCCTATTTCTTATGGGTATGACCGCCTTTGCTATGGCGCAAGAAACCGAAACGTACCACTTAGATTCCGATCCAAAACATGAATTTAGAATCGATGCTTTGGAAGGGCTTATCGTTCCCGCTATCGATGTAAGCTATGAGTACATTATTAGCAAGTTCTCTGGAGCCGGGGTATCGGCTTTTTTCGGTTTCCAAGATGAGGATACAGACGGTTATCAAGAATGGGCGGTAACTCCTTATTATCGTCAGTACTTTTTCAACAGGCAAGACTATGGAGCCAAAGGGTTCTTTGCCGAGGGACTATTGCAAGTAGGTGGTGGAACCGACACACTGTATCTCTTTGAGCCCGAACGTGTCGTTGAAGAGGATTGGACCAAATTTGGAATCGGTTTTGCGATTGGTCAAAAATGGGTAAGCCGTAATGGATTCGTTGTGGAACTTTCTATTGGAGGTGGACGTTACTTTGGCGACGATGATGCTGGGCCAGAAGGTTTCTTTAGGGGCGGAGCTTCGGTAGGATATCGCTTCTAATCCCTTAGTACAGAATATAAAAAAACCTTCAGTGAAAACTGAAGGTTTTTTTATGCTATATCGTATATAATTACTTAGCTGGAGCGTTGAGCTTGGTGGTTTTTTCAACAGAAATGGCCGTTTTATCGAACTTCATTCTTCCAGCTCCTGTTTCAATGATACAGGTGCCATCGTCGTTCAGTTCTAAAACCTTTCCATGAAGACCACTACCCATGACCACTTTCATACCCTTTTTCAATTCGCTAAAAAACTTCTTTTCTTGCTTCATTCTCTTCCTTTGTGGTAGTACCATAAAGAAGATGATAAAAACACTAAATAAGAGTAATGGGCCTAAAAACGATTGATCCATCTAAAATATATTATATCTAAATATTATTGCGTTTGGATTGGAGATCCTTGAGCAGCACCTTCTTTAGGATTTACGAAGGCTTTGATCTTGATAGTCTCTTTTCCTTTTTCTGTGTTGGCAGTAATGGTAACGGTTTTGCTAACTTGGTTTTTACCACTTCCGTTAAACTTCACCAACATCTCTCCTGTTGCTCCTGGAGCAATTGGAGTTTTTGGATATTCTGGAACAGTACATCCACAGCTACTTTTAGCATCAACAATTACTAAGTCTGCTTCACCAGTATTGGTAAACTTAAACATATGCTCCTGGGGAGTTCCCTGATCGATAGTTCCGAAATCGAACTCAGTTTCGTCAAAAGTCATTACTGGAAACTTTCCTGCCTCAGCATCTCTCTCTGCCGCAGCAGCAACGTTTTCTTCACTTACTTTGTCAGCTGCTTTATCCTTACAAGAAGTAAAAGCAACCATTGCAATTGCTGCTAGTAATAAAATTGATTTTTTCATTATTTTTTATTTAAGTTATAGGAATCGCTAAAGTAACCATTTTTTTATTTCTAGCGAAGACCCCGGCCTATTTTATTCAAATCGCCATTCTTGGTCAGTTCCTTCACTAATTTATCTAAGATTCCATTAATAAAAAGGCTACTTTTTGGAGTGGAATATTCTTTAGAAATCTCTAAGTATTCATTGATACTTACTTTCACGGGAATACTAGGAAAATAAAGGAATTCAGCAATTCCCATCTTCAGAATGATCATGTCTATTTCGGCAATCCGTTCCTTATCCCAATTAGGGGTTTTACCATCGATCCATTCGGCCAATTTATCGTCATTCAGTATCACTTTTTGAAGCAGCGCAGCACTGAATTCACGGTCTTCCTCATTCTTATACAATTGAGGTGAAAAGACCGTATCGGCTTTCTTCTCGGCGATTTTATCCAGCATTTTGGCGATGGAAGTATTCACCAATGGGAAGTCGTCCAACCACGTTAATCGATGGTCTTCGAGGTACTCGTACAATTTGTCATTAGGGGCGATCACCTCCTTGTATAGCTTGCTTACGAGTAATTTATCTGTTTTGAAATCGGTACTGATTTCCCTCAAGTATTCCCCATACCAATCCTGCTTTTTCAACTCATTGAAAAGTATGGCAACATACTCATCATCGTTTTCCCAATTGTCCAACTTTCTGTTTTTCAAGTATTCGGACAGCCCTTCATGTTTTTCGATAAGCTGGATGACCTTGTTGTTAACAAAAGCAAGGCTTGGGTTCTTTTCCTCGGATGTGGCAAGGTGTTTCTTTTGCGACTTCTGCAAATAGTCATTGGCATGATCCCGAATGGCCACCATCAATTTTAGTAGCAATGCATTGAGATCTTGCATTTGTGAGATGCTATAAGCCAGGAATTTTTTTTGTTTATCTAGATCTTGATCTTCGGATTGATAAAATGCATATAACGATTGTAAAACTTTTACTCTTATATGTCTTCTGGTTAGCATCATTAAAAAGAACTTACTAAGGGATTAAAAATAAAGCGCATCCCCTCATGGAAATGCGCTGTAAAGATATGCATTCTATCTAAAATTAACGCTCTTTTTTTCGTGTATCGATTCGAGATTGTGCAATGTGGAAAGCAGCTTCATGTGTGGTGATCTCATTGGTTTCTGCATTCGACAAAATCTCTAGCGTTGTGTTGTAGATATTTTCTGTCTTACGCATGATCTCTTGCTTACCGTAGTTTTCCAATTCGGCATACACGTTAATGATCCCTCCAGCATTGATTAAAAAGTCTGGAGCATATACGATACCACGCTCACGAAGTTGCGTCCCGTGAATGTGCTCATCTGCCAATTGGTTATTGGCAGCACCAGCGATTACTTTTGCTTTTAGGGTATTAATTGTCTTATTATTCACTGTCGCACCCAAGGCACAAGGAGCATAAATGTCCATGTCCTCCGCATATAGGTTGTTCCCTTCGTAAATGGATACTCCGTACTTATCGCGTACTTCTTCCAAACGATCTTGGCTCAGGTCACTAATGAATACCTTAGCACCTTCATTACTCAAGTGCTCTACCAGAGCCTCTCCTACGTTTCCGATCCCTTCTACGTAGATTACTTTATCTTCTAGGTTGTCATTTCCGAATTTGTACTTGGCAGCAGCTTTCATTCCCATGAATACGCCATAAGCAGTAATCGGGGAAGGATTTCCGGCTCCTCCCTTTTCTTCAGAAATACCTGTAACATAAGGAGTCACTGTTCTTACCAAGTCCATGTCGCTGGTCATCATCCCAACATCTTCTGCGGTAATGTATCTTCCTCCCAAGGAGTGTACAAACTCTCCAAAACGAAGCATGAGTTCTGGAGTTTTTTGGGTTTTGGCATCTCCGATGATTACGGCTTTTCCACCACCTAGGTTCAAACCTGTGATGGCGCTTTTAAAAGTCATTCCACGGGAAAGACGTAGTACGTCATTTAGAGCGTCCCACTCAGAGTTATATTGCCACATTCTGGTACCTCCCAAGGCAGGTCCCAAAACGGTATTATGAATTCCTATTATTGCTTTTAATCCTGTATCTTTGTCGTTGCAAAAAACGATTTGTTCATGGTTATCGAAGGATAACTGTCCAAAAACAGGGTCTAATTTTTGAAGTTCTTTTGCTTTAACTACCTCAGTCACCATACATTGTATTTTTGTTAATCCCGTAAAATGGGTGTGCAAAATTAGGGGATTATTGAAGATTTCGCAAAAAAATATCTTAAATTTAAGAATTTGTTAATAAGTTTTAGATTACATTTTTATATCGTAGTAAGCGGTTTATGAAAGAACTTCGTTTCCTCAATCAGTTTTTCCTAAAATACAAATGGCGCTTGCTGTTGGGATTGGTAATTACGGCCATTGCCACCATCTTCCGGATCGTGGTTCCGGCCAAAATCGGGGATTCTATGGATGCGGTTCGGATGAAATTCAGTGGGGAAATAACCCAAGAAACGCTAAACGGAATGCTACTGGAGAACATCCTTCTCATTGTGGGTGCGGCACTCCTTTCGGGATTCTTTACATTCCTCATGCGCCAGACCATCATTGTGGTGTCCCGTTATATTGAATATGACCTTAAAAATGTCGTTTTCGAGCAGTACCAAAAACTCTCCCTAAACTTTTACAAGAATAACCGAACGGGCGACCTCATGAGCCGCATAAGCGAAGATGTAGGAAAGGTGCGAATGTATGCTGGACCGGCACTTATGTACAGTACCACCACGGTAACGCTTTTTGTGGTTGCCATTAGTTATATGATATACACGGCACCCCTACTTACGTTATACGCCATTGCCCCCCTTCCTATTTTATCTATCAGTATATACAAACTGAGCATTGCCATTCACAAAAGAAGTACGATCGTACAGCAGTATTTGGCCAAACTCACCACATTCACACAAGAGAGTTTTAGTGGTATCTCGGTGATTAAAGCCTACGGAATTGAAGGCAGAACACAGATCGATTTTGAAGAGTTGGCCAATGGAAGCAAGCAAAAAAACATTGACCTAACTAAGGTGCAGGCCTTGTTCTTCCCTTTAATGATACTGCTTATTGGAGCAAGTAATCTCTTGGTGGTATATGTGGGGGGAAATCAGTTTATCGAAGGGAAAATTGAATTCGGTACCATCGTAGAGTTCCTTATCTACGTGAACATGCTTACTTGGCCGGTAGCCATTGTAGGATGGGTATCTTCTATGGTGCAACAGGCCGAGGCGTCTCAGAAAAGGATCAATGAATTCTTAAAAGTTGAACCGGATATTACCAATACCGCCACACAGCGTATAGATGTGGAAGGTGCAATTCAATTCAACAATGTGAGTTTCACTTATCCCGATACAGGCATACAGGCACTTAAAGGGGTCTCTTTTACCGTTTCCCCAGGAGAAACCTTGGCGATTGTGGGGAATACGGGATCTGGTAAGTCCACCATATTAGAACTAATTTCTAGACTGTATGATATTGAGGAAGGATCCTACACCCTTGATGGGCATGTGGCCAAGGATGTGCACTTGGACGATCTGCGAAGCAGTATGGGCTATGTACCCCAGGATGCCTTCTTGTTCAGCGATACAATTAGAAACAACATTAAATTCGGAAATCGGGAAGCCACAGACGACATGGTAATCGAAGCGGCCAAGAACGCAGCGGTGCATGCCAACATCGTCAATTTCACAAATGGCTACGAAACCGTATTGGGAGAACGCGGTATTAC
Organism: Aureisphaera galaxeae; assembly: GCF_028561275.1. Lineage (GTDB taxonomy): Bacteria > Bacteroidota > Bacteroidia > Flavobacteriales > Flavobacteriaceae > Aureisphaera > Aureisphaera galaxeae. Next base: position 299,637 of record NZ_JAQQTF010000019.1, on the reverse strand, counting down.
CTTGAGTGGTGGGCAAAAACAACGGGTTTCTATAGCAAGGGCTATTATAAAAGATCCGAAAGTATTACTATTGGATGATTGCCTAAGCGCAGTAGACACCGAAACCGAAGAAGAAATCCTACAAAACCTTCAGAAAGTGTCCAAAAACTGTACTACTTTCATTGTAAGTCACAGGGTTTCATCCGCCAAAAACGCTGATAAGATCATTGTTCTGGAAGAAGGAAAAATCATCCAACAAGGCTCTCATGCTGAGCTTATAAACACCAATGGCTACTACAAAGAGCTTTATAACAAGCAACTTCAGGAAAAAGAAATGTAGTCTTTCCTTTTGCCGATTAGGTTTTTTTTTAGATTTTTGGCTCTACGTTTACAAAAAATTAACCATTTAGAGACAGTCAAATGATGGAGAAAGAAGAAATATATTCAAAAGTAATGCGAGCTGGGAGACGTACCTACTTTTTTGATGTACGTGAAACCAAGGCCGGCGACTATTACTTAACGATTACAGAAAGTAAGAAGTTTACCAATGATGACGGTTCTTTTCATTACAAAAAGCACAAAATTTATTTGTACAAAGAAGATTTTGTGGACTTCAGGGACAACCTTAACGAAATGATCCAATACATCATTGACGAGAAAGGTGAAGAAGTTATCAGCGAACGTCATCAGAGTGATTACAAAAGAGAAGAGCAGAATGGTGAAGCCGTAGCGGCACAAGAAACTACAGAAACCTCCAGTTTCACCGATATCGATTTTGACGATATTTAATGGCTAAATACTCTTAAAATATGGAAACCGCTTCAAAAAATTGAAGCGGTTTTTTTATATTTAAATCCTTACATTTTCCTATGATGAAACAAGCCTATCTATTATTGTTCTTGGTGACCTCTGTAATTTTCGCCCAAGACTATCAAGTTAACCTTGATTATTATCTACCAAACGACGTATTGTACAACCCGAGCATCCCTACACCCAAGTCGGTTATTGGGCATGAAGTGGGCGATTGGCATATTACCCACGATAAGCTCTCCCAATACATGGTAGCATTGGCAGAAGCCAGTGATCGTATCAACATCGAAAATCGGGGAACCACCTTCGAGGGGCGACCTTTATGGCTGCTTACTATTTCGTCCCCTTCCAATTTGGCAAATTTGGATCGTATTAGACAAGAACATGTAAGCTTAACGGAAGGCAACTCAGCAGGGCTTAATACGGCCACAATGCCAGTGGTAGTCTATCAAGGCTTCTCCATTCACGGTAACGAATCCAGCGGATCCAATGCTGCCTTGGCTGCCGCCTATTATTTGGCCGCCGCCCAAGGGTCTAAAATTGACGAATTACTCAACAATACCATTATCCTTTTGGATCCTTCTATGAATCCTGACGGATTGCAGCGATTTGCCTATTGGGCCAATATTCATAAAAGCAAGAATGTTAATCCAGACCCCAATGATCGGGAATACGACGAGGTTTGGCCGGGTGGGCGTACCAATCATTATTGGTTCGACATGAACCGGGATTGGCTTCCTGTGCAGTTGCCCGAAAGTCGTGCACGAATTGCCAGTTTCCATCAGTGGTATCCCAACATTCTAACAGATCATCATGAAATGGGAACCAATGCTACATTCTTTTTTCAACCAGGGATTCCGTCACGAACCCATCCCCTAACGCCTCAGCGCAATCAGGATCTAACTGGGATGATTGCACAATTTCATGCGAATGCATTCAATAAATTAGGGAGCTTCTATTATACCGAAGAAAGTTTCGACGATTTCTACTACGGTAAAGGATCTACCTTCCCGGACATCAATGGCGCTATTGGGATATTGTTCGAACAGGCTTCATCCCGTGGACATGCTCAAGAAAGCGATAATGGCATACTTACGTTCCCATTTACCATTCGGAATCAGTTTACAGCCGCCCTGTCCACTTTGGAAGCTGCCGTTAACATGCGGGAAGAATTGCTCAATTACCAAAGAACCTTTTATGCCAACGCGCGAAGGGAAGCCTCTCAAGGCGGAGCTATTGTGTTTGGGGATGAAAAGGATGCTGCCAAAACCTATCATTTGGCAGAAATATTGAATCGACATAAGATTCAATTCCATGAATTGAAAAGTGATTTCACTTCCAATGGAAAAAACTATAAAAAGGGACATGCCTATATCGTTCCGAAAAACCAGAAACAACATCGTTTGATAAATGCCATGTTCGAAAAACGAACTTCCTTCCAAGACAGTCTCTTTTATGATGTGAGTGCTTGGACCTTCCCATTGGCATTTAACCTGGACTATGAAGAAGTAGCTATTTCGCGAGCTGGGGATGCGGTTACAAATCTAGCCATGCCCAAAGCTCCGGCGGTAAGCACTTCTCAATATGCCTATCTCATGGAATGGCATGAGTACTATAGTCCTAAGGCTTTGAACAAAATTCTAGGGAAAGGGCTTCGCGCTAAGGTAGGAATGAAGCAATTCAACTTAAATGGAAAGGACTACGACTATGGAACGATTTTAATTCCCGTACAAAATCAGGAATTGAATGCTTCCGAATTGGGGACCTTCCTAAATAGCGTTGCTTCAGAAACAGGAGTAACCGTCACTGCAGTTAATACGGGTTTAACCGAGGGAATCGACTTAGGAAGTAGCCAATTTAGGGCTTTGGAACAACCAAAAGTTGCCCTAGTGGTGGGCGAAGGAATTAATCCTTATGACGCGGGTGAAATTTGGCATTTGTTCGATACGCGCTATGGCATGCACATCACCAAACTCGACACCCAGAGTTTTGGAAGTACCGATTTAAGCCGATATACCGATATTATTTTACCCAATAGTTGGGGAAGTGCTTTGGATAAAGAAGATGCCGAAAAACTCAAGACTTGGGTACAAAAAGGAGGTACACTTATCGGTTATAAAAACGCCGGAAGATGGTTTAACAGCAATGAGCTGCTAAAAATGAAGTTCAAAAGTGTAAAGGATACCGCAAAGAACATTTCTTTTGAAAATCGCGGAAATTATTTTGGTGCCAAGGTCATAGGAGGTGCTATTTTCGAAACTAAATTGGATCGTTCCCATCCTGTAGCCTTTGGTTATAAAAATGATCGCCTTCCTATTTTTAGGAACAGCACCATTTTCTTGGAAGCCGAAGCTCAGAGTTATGACAACCCTGTTTTGTATACTGCCACTCCCCTTTTAAGTGGATATATTTCGAAAGGAAACTTGGAGGAATTAGCAAATACCTCCGCCTTTAAAACAGGGCGTAAAGGAAGGGGAAAAGTCATTTATTTTACCGATAACACTAACTTCCGAGCGTTTTGGTATGGCACCAACAAATTGTTGATGAATGCGATATTTTTTGGGGACGAAATGTAATACACTGTAGATGAGTCTAAAAAGCTGGATTCCCAGAGATACTCTTGAGGTAGAATTACCAATAACTCGCGATGATTTCGTTGAAGGTTTTCACCGTAATGTTCTTATAGGCGAAATCAGCACAATGTCGGATTTTTTTGAACCCTTTACTTCTACGCAAAAAGAACTGAAGGGGAAATTATGGGGCAATGAATTCAAAATAAAACGACTTAGACGTATGTTTTCTCCCAATCAAGGACTTGCTGTTGCCCATGGCAAATTCAAAGAAACCATGAACGGTATTTCAGTCTCAATGGAACTTACAGCATTCAGGGGTGTTATCAGATTCTCGCACTATATGCTTTTCGTCTTCTATGCTTTGGGCATCATTGCCATGATCATCCTTTCGGCAGCCGATGACACCCTTAGGCCTGCCCTCATTGCGTTACCCTTTATCGTCTTTCACGCGGTTATCTTCTTGGTTCTTTTCCGATTTATGATGCGTCGTTCGGTTAAAAAACTGAAATATGAGCTAGAGCGTGAGTTGCACTATTTTACGAAAACCAATAATTCGACTATATAAATGAGAAGCTTTGTAGCGATTATTCTTTTTTTCATCATCATTCCTTTACATGCCCAATCGAATTCCATTCAAGAGTTGGGAGAAGCGTTAAGCAAGGCGTTTATGTCCAGGGACAGTCTGAAACTGTATTCCTTGGTTCTACCTGCGGAAGGTTTTATGGAGGTTGCCGAGGCCTATAAGGAAACCCTTCCAGAAGAAGCTCAAAAACAAAGCACAGCAGATATAGAAAGTGTTAAAGCTCGATATAAAGAGGCCATTCCGCTCATGTACGCGATCCCCTATTTCAACCAAGTTAACAAACTGGATATATTCGATCTTCGATTGGAAAACCTGAAGTTTGAGAAAGTTGCTGTTCCAGAATCCAAGGAATTACCCAAAGTGGTTGGTGTTCATGCCGCTATACCTCACGATAAATTTAAGCACTTTACCTTCTATGCATATCCCTTCGAAGAAAAGTGGTATCTCTTTAGCGAAATGATTAGCATTTCTGAAGAAAATGCTTTTGCAAAACGCAAAATTATGCAAGCCATCGAGTTCTCGGAAGACGAATTAGGCTACCTTGAAGTGAAGGGAAGTATTCCCATTAAAAACACTTCGGCAAGCAAAAGTGAAATACTCGATTGCACCAACACCATTCCAGCGTCCATCGGGATCGAGGTACGGGAGGACTCAAGTGCAACCGGAGGGGAAACCTTCGCTCAAGGCGCTTGGGAGTACTGGTATACCTATAATGGTGAATCCACTGGTAATATCCAGTATCAAATAAAATACACGATGCATGAGGACAGCATTGATTATGCATACACCCATTTCGATCATCAACAAGGCGATTCCAGCTATGCTTCTGTAGGGCAATTACCGCTAAAACCTACGGATAAGGTTTTGGAGGTGTTCGATGAAAACTTATACCAAAAGATATTGGATGACATTCTTCTCAATATGCGTATTAGAATTAATATTTTCAGAAAAACCATAGACCGCTGTTTAAAATAGACTTCCCGTTTAGATTCGAACGTACCATCCGAAAACTGCTTTTTGTCATATTTTGGGTTTCGTAATACCCATATCTTTTTCCCATAGTAAGCATGATGCACTATTATGGGAGAACAAAAAGTAAAGACAGGCCTTCACGATAAAGGCCGCGCGGAATTTATTAAACATCTTCTAAGCGATATTGATGCGCTGGAACTGATGTTGGAAAAGGGACTGATTGAAGATGATATTGTCCGTATTGGTTCCGAACAAGAATTCTGTTTGGTTACCAGACATTGGCGACCTTCCAATAAGGCGGAGGAAATATTAAGTGCCATTAACGATCCTCACTTCACAACCGAACTGGCCCTTTTTAACTTGGAAATCAACCTAGATCCTATAGAACTGAAAGGGGATTGTTTTGAAAAGGTTGAAAGTCAATTAAAAAACCTGCTCCAAAAGGCCGCCGAAGCGGCAAAGGAATACGATGCAAAGGTGTTACTTACGGGGATTCTACCTACCATAAGTAAGAAGGAATTGGAGTTCCACTATATGACCCCACATCAGCGTTATTGGGCACTGAACGATATGCTGAAAGAGCTGCGAGGGGATGATTTTACGCTCCATATTAAGGGAGTGGACGATCTTACCTTAATTCACGACTCTGTGTTGTTTGAAGCTTGCAACACAAGTTTTCAGATGCACTTGCAGGTGCCTCCCCATGATTTCATTTCAAGCTTTAATTGGGCGCAGGCCATCTCAGGACCCATTTTGGGGATTAGTACCAACTCCCCATTATTATTGGGCAGAGAGCTATGGCATGAGACCCGTGTGGCTCTGTTTCAGCAAAGTATAGACACGAGGCATTCCTCCTATGCCCTGAAAAACCAACAAGCCCGTGTTTCATTCGGAACGGATTGGGAAAAGGGCTCCATTGCGGAAATCTTTAAAAACGATGTGGCACAACACGAGGTAATACTTTCCCGTGAAATTGAAACCAATTCTTTGGAAATGATCAAAAATGGTCATATCCCGAAGCTTCATGCACTAAACATTCACAATGGAACCATTTATAAATGGAACAGACCCTGTTATGGTGTAGGTGGTGGTAAACCGCATATCCGGATAGAAAATAGGCACATCCCTTCGGGCCCTACGACTTTGGACGAGATGGCGACGTTTGCTTTTTGGGTAGGACTAATGATGGGACGTCCCAAAAAGTTTGATGATATGCCTTCGGTTATGGATTTTAGGGAGGCTAAGGCAAATTTTATAAAAGCTGCTAGAACCGGAAAGTATTCGGTATTAAGTTGGATGGGAAGGCCCATTTCGGTGAAAGACCTTATTCTTATTGAACTTTTGCCCATCGCCTACCAAGGTTTGGAAAAGATGGGGATTGATAAGGGTAGTATTCAAAAATACCTGAGAATTATTGAGAATCGGGCGCGAGGAATAACAGGCTCACAATGGATCATTACCAACTACCGTAAACTCAATCAAATAATGAAGAAAGACGATGCCCTTAGAATGTTGACCAAAGCTTTGTACCAGAATCAAGAAAGTGGAAAGCCCGTCAATGATTGGCCTAGCGTACCTATAGAAAACGATTTGGCCAAATCTTCCCATCTGGTAGGGCACATCATGTCTACCCAATTATTCACGGTGCAAGAGAACGATCTGGCCAATCTTGCAGTCCGTATCATGCAATGGAAAAACATACATCATGTCCCCGTAAAAAATCAGGACAATGAAATTTCGGGCATACTCACTTGGACCCATATGAAAAGACACGAGGCCGAACCCGCCGAAAACTCCCTAAAAACCGTGGAAGAAATCATGGAAAAAAATGTGACAACCGTTGTCCCGGAAACTCCAATTTCTGAAGCCATTGGAATCATGAAACAAAATGAATTTGGTTGCCTTCCCGTAGTACGCGAAAAAGAATTGGTGGGTATCATAACCATAAAGGATGTAATTCAATTTGACCATGGTGCAACTGTATAGTAAACCGCTGGACCGTTCTATAGAAGTACAGCGCGTTATTGGCAAGGTAAAGGGATCGCTTCCTGGTCCTACCATTGTATTTCTTGGAGGAATCCATGGCAATGAACCGGCCGGTGTCTTTGCGCTGCATCAGCTTATGGATGAATTGAAATCAAAACAGATTTCAGTGCGAGGAAGTATTTATGCCATAGCTGGAAATCTTGGAGCCCTTCGAAATGGAAAAAGATTTGAAAAAGAGGACCTAAATCGTTTATGGTCTTTCGATCAAGTGAAGCAATTTTTGAATTCCAATGGCACTCCATTGAATATGGACAGGGAGGAACAAGTGGATCTATATCGGTGTTTCGAGACTATATTGGAATCTGAAACAGGTCCCTATTATTTTTTCGATTTACATACCACGTCCAGCGAGACACTTCCTTTTATTACGGTAAACGACAATCTGCTGAATCGAAAATTCACTTCTCAATACCCCGTTCCCATTATTTTGGGTATAGAAGAATATCTGGAAGGGCCCATTCTTAGCTATGTGAACGAATTGGGTTATGTGGCGTTTGGGTTTGAAGGGGGGCAACATGACAACAAAGCTTCGGTAGAAAATCACCTTGCATTTTCGTATTTAAGTTTGGTATTTACCCAATCGGTTTCAAGAGAAGATATCGACTATCATCATTATCTGCAGGTATTGGCCAAAAACACTCCTTTTAGTCCTTCTTTTTACGAGATTTTCGATCATTTCGGCCTACCGCGGGGACATGACTTTACAATGAATCCTGGCTATGTGAATTTTCAGAAGATTAGGAAAGGGCAAGAATTGGCCAACTACCAGGGTGAAAAAGTACATGCGCCTCAAAGTGGGCATATATTTATGCCTTTATACCAAAGTCAGGGTACTGACGGTTTTTTTATTATTCGTACGATTCCAAAGGTATTCCTTCGTCTTTCGGCCTTTCTTCGCAAAATGGGTTTCGACAGGTATTTAACCCTTTTGCCTGGGGTACGTTGGAAATCGGAACGGAAAGATTCGCTCATTGTAAACCTTAAGTTAGCACGTTTTTTCACAAAGGACTTCTTTCATTTATTGGGGTATAGAAGCAAAAAAGTGGACAGAAACCATCTTATTATGAAGAATCGTGAGGTGGCTTCGAGAAGGGGTGATTATGAAAATTCCGAATGGTATAAGAAATAACCTTGTCCTCATCTAAAATCCCTTCCAAAAAACTATCTTTGCGCCCTTTAATTTGGCGCTATGTTACAAAAGACCATCAAGAACTTTACCCAGAACCCAAAGAATGACATCTTATCCGGGCTTACTGTTGCCCTAGCCCTTGTACCTGAAGCTGTTGCCTTTGCCTTTGTTGCAGGGATCGATCCGCTTGTAGGACTCTACGGAGCTTTTATGATGGGGATTATTACCGCCCTATTTGGAGGACGCCCAGGAATGATTAGCGGTGCCACAGGAGCCATGGCGGTAGTGATGGTTCACTTAATCAAAAAAGGAAATGAAGTAGGAATGGAACTGGCCCAACCCGTTGAAAATTTAGGGCTACAGTGGTTATTCATAACGCTGCTCATTGTGGGTGGAATTCAGATTCTGGCTGGGGTACTACGCCTGGGAAAATTTGTGAGACTCATTCCTCACCCTGTAATGATGGGATTTGTAAACGGGCTGGCCATTGTGATCTTTCTCTCCCAGCTCGGGTTATTCAAAGAAAAAGTAAACGGTGAAATGCAATGGATGCAAGGTGCTTCCCTTTGGCTCATGCTAGGCCTCGTGGGACTTACCATGGCAATCATGTTTCTATTGCCCAAGTTGACTAAGAAAGTTCCAGCTGCCTTAACAGCTATTGTAGTTGTGGCTGCGATTGCCATCTTCGGAAAAATTGATGTAAGCACAGTAGGTTCCTTTATTCGCGACGGTGGAGGTCAAGGCTTACAAGGAGGGCTTCCTACATTTCAGGATCAGATCTTTACCTTATTCCATACCATGAGCGGACATATCTGGGAAGTGCTATCCTATGCGGGAATATTAGCCGCCATTGGACTTATTGAGTCCTTGATGACACTTAACCTCATCGATGAAATGACAGAAACCCGTGGAAGTGGAAATCGTGAATGTGTAGCCCAAGGAGGGGCGAACATCATCAATGGACTTTTTGGAGGTATGGGAGGTTGTGCCATGATCGGGCAATCGATCATTAATATCAATTCTGGGGGACGTGGACGTCTTTCAGGAACCATTGCGGCTATAGGTCTACTTTGTTTTGTGCTGTTTGGAGCACCCCTTATCGAGCAGATTCCTATCGCTGCCTTAGTGGGTGTGATGTTTATGGTAGTGATTGGAACCTTTGCTTGGAGTAGTTTCCGGATTCTTCATAAAATCCCGAAAAGCGATGCCTTTGTTCTAATTGCTGTTTCGGCCATTACCGTTTGGCAGGACTTAGCAATTGCGGTAATTGCTGGGGTAATTATGAGTGCATTGACTTTTGCCTGGAAGAATGCCACTAGAATTCGTGCGCGTAAGCGCCTAAAAGAAGACGGAACCAAGGTATATGAAATTTGGGGACCTTTGTTTTTTGGATCTACCCAGACGTTTAATAGCAAGTTCGATGTAAAGAACGATCCAGATAACGTAGAGATCGATTTTATAGAATCTAAAGTAAGTGATCATTCGGGTGTGGAAGCGCTTCGAAATATTGCCAACAAATACATAGCGGAGGGTAAGAAAGTAACCCTTACCCATTTAAGCCCGGATTGTAAACATCTATTGCTTAAATGGAATCCGGAGTTTGAAACCATCATACAGAATAACGTGGACGACCCACGGTATTATGTGGTGACGGATGTTATGGACAGTGAAGTATAATAAAAAAAGCCTTTCGGAAACGAAAGGCTTTTCTTTTGCATGAAGTTGCTATTACTTCACTAATAATTTTTGTGCTTTATGATCATTAACTTTCACAAAGTAAACTCCAGTCTTTAGCGCAGCGATATTCAAACGGTAGTCCTGTACCGAAGTCATATTTACATCCATAACTTGCTTTCCTAGCATTGAGAAAACTTTTACATTTTCTATAGGCTCACCTTCACTGGAAAGGTTAACTGCACCTTGAGCGGGATTTGGATAGATAGAAAATGGACTGTTTTTTAGGTCTTCAACGCTGGCTACATCTCCAAATCCAAATACATATACCCCACTACCATCGTTGATATAGATATTTCCAGTTTCTGGAGATGGATATACTCCAAAGGCTCCAGAGAAGCCTTCCCCTGAAGATGAACTGGTATCATACGCATCTGCCAAGTTTAGTACAGAAGGATCTGAAATATCGAATACCTTAAATCCAGCAGAATAGTATGAAGTATAGGCGAAATCATCGATTACGTATAGATTGTGTGGAGTTGCCGTAGCATCGGCTACATCACTTACACGAACCGGATTGGTTGGAGTCGAAATATCCCAAACAGAAATGTCGGCTTGCGGATGGTTTCCTAGCTCATCACAGATGTACACATAGTTTCCATCGGTAGAAATATCCCCTTGGTGGTGATAGGTGATGGTAGAATCATCGATCGCCGTAATCAAGGTAGGACTTGCTGGATCGGTTACATCATAAATAAAAGTTCCAGCGAATCCGTGACAGTCGATCATGATATTTCCACGTACCGTAACATCATGCCCTTCGCTACCTACTTGTGTTAAGAAGGTAGGATTGGTAGGATCTGGATTTAGGTCGTAGATTCTTACTCCCGGCGAAGAGTTATACATGTATCCTCTTTCGTCGATATGAATGTTATGAGGAGATGGGAAGCCTCCTACTTGTACAGGATTGGCAGGATCTGTTAAATCTACCACCGCAGCAGTACCTCCTCCCGAAGTACCACAATACGCATAGTTTTGCCATACTTTAACATCGAAACCAGGAACACTGGTTAAATGTGCTATTTGAGTAGGGTTGGTAGGATCGGTTACATCTACTACAGACATCCCGTTACCCCCAACAATGGCATATACATTTCCAGTGGCATCATCTATGTATTCCCAGACATCGGTACCCGAGTTACCGGAGGTCAAAACCCCTTTCAACTCAATCTGCCCAAAGCAGAATAATGGGGTCAATAATAAAAGAAAAGTAATCTTTTTCATTTGTTAGTTTTTTTGATTTATTAGGTATAATAGCATCAAATATAACTAATTAGGGTACTTAATTGTCTTAATTAAGAAAATTATGAGATTCTTAAGGGTCGTACTTCTTAAAAAATGTAACCAAAATATACCATTTGCGACCTATGTTGTACATTCGTGAAGATCAATTTTTTAATTTCGAATTACTATGGCAAGAACTGAATCCAATATGCTTCCATTGGGAACGCAAGCGCCCGACTTTTCCTTGGTAGACTCCGTGAGTGGAGATACTTTTACCTTCCATGACATTGCCGGTAAAAAAGGAACCGTTGTGATGTTTATTTGCAACCACTGCCCTTTTGTAATTCATGTGAATGAAGAAATCGTTCGCGTAGCCAACGACTATCGTGTAACTGGATTTGGATTCGTAGCCATTAGCAGTAATGATGTGGAAAAATACCCGCAGGACGCTCCCGATAAAATGTGGGAAGTAGCAAGGGATAACAGCTATCCTTTCCCATATCTATACGATGAAACACAAGAAGTCGCCAAAGCCTATGACGCTGCTTGCACTCCAGATTTTTATCTATTCGACGCTGAACATAAACTGGTCTATCGCGGTCAATTGGACAACTCCCGACCGGGAAATAGTATCCCTGTGAACGGTAGGGATCTTAGAGAGGCTATTGACAACATTCTTAACAATAGTCCGCAACGAAAAGACCAAAAGCCTAGTATTGGCTGCAATATTAAGTGGAAGTAATAGGTTCTCTTTCTTATCTCACTAAATACTCATTACGGTAGTTTCCACCCCTGGTATTTTGTATCTTTATAAGACCAAAAACCATGAGATGAAAAAGCCATACTTACTTTTAGCATTACTGTTTTCAGTTGCGCTAGCAACCGCTCAACACACCTTTTCTATCGTAGCCGTGGATCCCGATACGGGTGAAATTGGAAGTGCAGGCGCCACCTGTTTGGCTTTCGAAGATGGAGCTTTAGCCATTAGCGACATTGTTTTAGGCGTTGGTGCCATTCACACCCAGTCTTTTTGGAGCCCTGTAAACCAAGCGAATGCCCGTGCCCGTATGGAAGCTGGAGATTCCCCAGAGGAAATTATAGATTGGTTAATTGCCAATGACGTAAGTAACAATCCTACGACACGTCAATACAATATTGTGGACCTGAATTCGGGAAATCCTAGAAGCGCCGCCTACACGGGTGAAAATTGCTTTGAGGAATTTATCCATATCGCAGGTCCTAACTATGCGATTGCTGGTAATATTCTTATTTCTCAAGATGTCGTTAACGATATGGAAACAGCCTTTTTGAATACGGAAGGAACCCTGGCCGATAAGCTAATGGCTTCCCTGCAAGGTGCCAAAAGACCGGGAGCAGATGAGCGATGCCTTAGTGACGGAGTGAGTTCCTTGTCCGCTTTCCTTAGGGTAGCTGATCCATCGGATACGGATAGTAGCTATGGAAATCTGTCGTTGGATTTAAACGTTTGGGTTACCTCGACTGTTTTCGAACCTATAGATGCCTTACAGGATGCTTACGATGCGACACTAAGCAACGAATCTTTCGAAGCTGTGAGTATGACTGTGGTGCCGAATCCAGCACATGAACAAGTAGTTATTAGAACGCAGGATCGCATGATTACCGAATACAAAATCGTGGATATCGCAGGTAAAACAGTAGCGGAACGATCTGTTTCCTCACCCAAAAACCATTTATACCTGGATGTTTTGAATTACAACAGTGGTATCTATTTCATTTCCCTTTTCGAAAACGGAAAACCATTGGCCACCGAAAAATTAATTGTGCAATAAAAAAAGAAGATTACCCTACTGCTTCCTTTGATAAGGCATTCTTAATATGCGTGTAATGGTGCATACTATGCCAAGAATACATTAGAGCCAAAGTCCTTAGGTTCATGGTTGCTCCTGTTTCGGGATGCACAAAAGTACGCTCCCACTGATCGGTTGTTAACATTCGGAGTAGGTGTACTAATTTGTGGTGAATATTTTCCAAATGGTCTATGGACCAAGCTATAGGAGCAGTAGCATAATCGCCCAATGCCGCCCAAGCAGCCTCATTATAAGCCTTAATGGTTGGGTTATCCTCGGTAAGCGTCCATTTAAAACGAATGTAGCTATTGTGATGGCTATCGGCCAAATGGTGCACTACCTGACGAACCGTCCAACCTCCTTCTCGGTAGGGTGTATTCAATTCTTCTTTGGTAATCCCCTGAAGTAACTCTTTAAGATTTTCGGGAAAGATTTCCAAAATAGTAATGGCTTCATTCAATAGGGAATCCGATACGGTTTCTGGAGCCGCAAATCGGCCAATGGGATAACGTTGTTTTTCTAAATTCATAAGGCTTGAAAAGGTTTGCATAAAAATAAAAAACGTCCTCCGAGTGGAAGACGTTTTTTCTGTATTGATATAAACAGTTTATGAACTATTTTTAGTGTAGTACTTCGAGTCGTTTTTCGAAGAAAAACTGTATCGAGAAGTCCTTATTTTACATTCATTAGCTCTACATCGAAAACCAAAGTGGCATTGGGAGGAATAACTCCACCAGCTCCACGGCTTCCGTAGGCCAAATGGGAAGGGATCACAAAACGGGCTTTATCACCTACTTGCAATAACTGAATACCTTCGTCCCAGCCAGGAATCACATTTCCCATTCCTACAGGAAACTCGATCGGATTTCCGCGTTTGAAGGAGTTATCGAATTCCCTACCATCTGGGAACATTCCTTTATAGTGAACAGCAACGGTTTTTCCTTGTTCGGCTTTCGCACCATCTCCCTTTTGAATGATCTGATAGCGCAATCCACTCTCGGTTTTCTCGAAACCTTCAGAAATAGAAGTAAGTAATTCCTCTTGTGCTCTCTTAGCCGCAGCTTCTCGTTCGGCTTTTGCTCCATTAAATTGACGGAATGTTTCCACTGCATTCCACTTTTCAGCCTCTTCACCCACACGGATAATCTCTACTTTTTGCATAGAATCACCCTGAGCAACGCTATCTACCACGTCTTGTCCTTCAACCACATGTCCAAACACAGTGTGCTTGTTGTCCAACCAATCGGTAGGGACGTGGGTAATAAAAAACTGACTTCCGTTGGTGCCAGGCCCAGCATTTGCCATAGAAAGTACACCAGGACGATCGTGCTTCAATTCTGGGTGAAATTCATCATCAAAGTTATACCCTGGACCACCTGCTCCCGTTCCATTGGGGTCACCCCCTTGAATCATAAAATCTGGAATCACTCGGTGGAATTTCAATCCATCGTAGTAAGGTGTTCCTTGAGGTTGGGCACCATTCTCTAAATTCCCTTCGGCAAGACCTACAAAGTTCCCAACGGTTCCTGGGGTCTTGTCATGAGTTAGTTTAATAAGAATTTCTCCTTTTTCAGTGGTAATTTTAGCGTAAATACCGTCTTGCATTTTGTTTCAATTTAGTGAGCCGCAAAGGTACGTTTTTGAAAGTGAAGGCAGAAATGAAAATTAAAGTTAAATTGCAGCAATTAATCGACCTTTTATTATGCTTGGAATAATTCTCATCTATTTTATCGGTAAGTACTTCTACAACCTTGCCGAAGACCACAACAAAAGCAAGTGGGGATTTGCTATCGCTGGAGTACTCTCCTACTATGCAGGCACCTTCATCTTCGGAGTTTTGTTCGCTTTCTATATCGAGATATGGAGCAACTCCTCTATCTATGATTATAGCGATATAGGATTGGGCTTAATGGCAGTTCCTTTCGGATTGCTCACCTGTGCCGGTTTCTACTTCCTATTGAAACGCATGTGGAAAAAGGACAAAAAAGTAGACGAAGATCTTATCGACGATATTGGTAAGTCCGAATCCTAACGCAGGTTTCCTAGATAAGGTTAACATCACAAACAATATCCAGCAGCGCTGGTCCATCATGATCCCGTAATCGGATCATAGCGGCTTCCAAATCGGCAACATCTTCCACTCGGATTCCCAATGCGCCACAATTATTGGCGAAATCGGCAAAATTGGGATTGTGTAAGCTGGTTTGCCAAACATCTAGTTCAGCACCGCGTTGTTCTTTCGAGATTTTACCCAATTCTGAATTGTTCAAGAGCACGTGTTTGATGTTCATATTGTATTTCACCAAGGTCATCCATTCTCCTAAATATTGCCCCATGCCTCCATCTCCCGAAACAGACCAAATAGGTCGCTCCTTTCCTTGAGCTGCCCACGCTCCCATGGCAGCAGGTAAGGCAAATCCGATGGAGCCCAGATAACCAGACATAATAATGGATTGGTGTTTGGGTTCGAAATAGCGCCCAAAGGAATAGGTATTGTTCCCTACATCGACAGCAATGACAGCGTTTTCTGGGGTTACCCGATTCATAACGTCGAACACAGCGATGGAACTAATTCCATCCTCCCCTTGATCTTTAAGTCGACTTTCCTTTTCTGCCTTCCAAATGCTCCAACGATTTGCAATTTCGTCCCTTTGATCAATGGTGTCCAACTTCCCATTCGTGGCAGCTTCAATTCTATGTAATGTTTCTGAAATCTCACCCCAAAGTGCGGCATCTACTTTATGGAACTTACTCAATGCCATAGGGTCGAAATCCACTTGTATAATGGGTTTCTTGGGAGTGATTCCAGTGTGATTGGAGAAGGAAGCTCCGAAGACGATTAATAAATCACTTTCGTTCATAAACCAGGAAGCAATTGGGGTTCCACTCCTACCCAGTACTCCACAGCCCAATTCGTGGGCATCGGGAATAAGGCCTTTTCCTTTGAATGTCGTAATGACCGGACAATTCATTTTTTGTGCAAACGAAATGATGGCTTCCATATGGAATCGCGCTCCGTGACCTACTATAATCGCTGGTCGCTTGGCTTTCAAAATCATTTGTATCGCTTTATCCAGCATTTGCTGAGGCGGTGCGATATTCATTGGGGTAATTCTATTTTCTGGAGTCTTTGGTTTTTCCCATGTACGCTTAGGAGTAAAAGCCACCTCATCGGGAAAGGTGATGTGGGAAACATCCCTTTTCACCAAGGCATGTTTTATAGCCAAAGACATCAATTCGCTATGACGGGAATGCTCCTGAACCGCATGATTGAAATCGGCCACTGTCTGAAAGGCTTTCACCAAGTCCACTTCCTGAAAAGCACCCGTTCCCAACACATGGGTATCTACCTGTCCAGAAAGTGCCAATAGGGGAACACGATCCACTTTGGCATCCCACATGCCCGTAAACATATTGGTGGCTCCGGGTCCTGCAATCCCAAAACAAACGGCTGGCTTTCCAGTAAGTTTAGCGTAGCCTGAAGCCGCAAAAGCAGCGGCTCCTTCATGTCTTATTCCGAAGTACTGAAGTTTTCCTTTTTCTTCTAGCCTGCGCATGGCATCGGCCACTCCTAAATTACTGTGGCCCACCATTCCGAAGACCGTATCCACACCCCAATTGACCATAGTTTCCATCATGACATCCGAAATGGTGTCTACGTGTGGCGCTTCTTCTTCCAAAGCAACGTATACAGCATCGCCTTCTTCTTTTACTTCGAAGGTCTTTACACCATCGTCATATCCTCCCGGAGGCAATCCTGTACAAGGATGAAAATCCCAACCATGCCACGGACAACGCAACATTCCATTTTCTATAGATCCCTCGCCCAGGGGGCCACCTTGATGAGGACATTTATTATCGAGCGCCGAAAATTTTCCTTCGAAATGCGTGAGGCAGATTCCTTGATGGGCGGCTGTAACGGTCTTGACCCTTCCCTCAGGAAGGTCTTTCTTATTACTGAGTACTTTGTACCAAACTTTCTTCTTTTCCCCCATATTAATTGATTTTTATTTCAACAGTTTTAGAATGAGTCTTTCTATGGTCAACCCTTGCACAATAATGGAAAAGACCACCACCACGTACGTTGTAAATAATAAAGCATCCCGTATCTCTCCTTCGGGCAAGCTCAAGGCCAAGGCTATGGAAATACCGCCACGCAATCCCGCCCAAGTAAGTATGTACATCTGCATTAGATCGGATCGATGCTCCTTTCTTAGGAAAACATTCGCCATCACCACCGAAATAAATCGGGAAACGAGCACTATTACAATGGCCAATAATCCGACAATAAGATAGTTAAGATTGAAGTCTAATGCAATGATTTCGACCCCTATGAGTACAAAGAGTACCGAATTGAGGATTTCATCGATCACTTTCCAGAATACATTCATATGTACTTGCAGTTCTTTGCAGGCCGATTCCTTTCGCAAGGTATTGCCAACCATGAGACCGGCCATCACCATGGCCAAAGCACCAGATACATGTAAAAGGGAGGATAGACTGTATCCGCCCATGACAATCGCCAAGGATACATGAACGGCTAGGATAGGCTGTTTCCTTAAGTTCTGAATAAGTCGACTTCCCACATACCCTAACAACGCTCCCATTGCCAAACCACCTCCAGCTTCTTGCAAAAATTCCAATCCTATATGGGACATACTAAACTCTTCCATCATAGTGGCGAGGGAGAAGATGGACAAGAATACCACAATTCCCACCCCATCATTAAAAAGGGATTCGCCCACTATTTTAATCTCAAGATCTTTGGGGGCCCCTGCCTTTTTGAGCAAAGCCAATACTGCCACGGGATCCGTAGGTGAAATTAAAGCTCCAAAGACCAAGCAATACAGGTAATTAATATTCAAGGAAAGCAAGGTAACGATCCCATAAAGGGCAGTTCCGATAAGAAGTGTAGATATTAAGACACCAAAGGATGCATAAATAATGACCGGACCGCGTTCCTTGAGCAGTGCCGTAAGATTTACATGAATGGCTCCAGCAAAGAGTAAAAACCCCAGTAAAAAATCGAAAACGATCTCCTTGAAGTCGATTTGCTCTACCAATTGGCAGGCATTCATAAAGGTTTCTTTATCCACAAAGGAATACAACCCAAATCCTCCGGCAGTGAGAATAGCCAATAGCATCACGCCAATCGTATCGGGTAACTTCAGCAGTTTTCTATTGATAATGCTGAAGACAGCCGCTAGGGAAATAATTGCTATAAAAAGCTGAAAGGTATCCATTCCATCAATTGGTATATCGAGAGATGGCTTCATTGAAAAAGGAAAGCATGTCTTCTTCCGACAGTCCTTGCACAGGAAGGGCAATTCCCTTCCATCCTTCAGAATAAACAGTTCCGGTTGACAAAGGTTCGAAAGAGGTGGTATCTACAAAATCATGGCCGTGATATCCACTTACGTAGAGATAAAAATCGTCTATCATACTATCGGGTACTGCCATTCCGAGCCCTATCCCCAAAGTTTCATTGGCCATGGCAAACCCTCCAGAATCGAAGTGATGTGGCCAAATGCGTACATCGGAGGTAAGTCCATTGGCGGCCAAGGTTCTGACCAAGGCGTGATTCACTCGGGTTCTATTCTGAACCAGTCCTTTCAATCGTTCCGGATTACCCATGGAATAGGTGTAATCGTCTGTGATAACCGGATACGGTAAATCGTAGTGAAGTGCATATTCATAGGCCTTCTGTAGGACTTGTTGTTTGCTTATTTCGGCAATCCACTCAATCACTTCATCATGCGTCTTCCCTTCTAGCCAAAGTGTATGAATTGAGCTATCGCCTTTCCTCCATTCCAAAGAGAAGGTTTCATAATTAAGTGCTAGCATATCTCCTTCAGCAGTTAAGGGATGAGTTACCAATCCGGGAAGGGAATCGATCCAGCCTAGATTGGTATGGCTGTCGTCTTCCTTCTTTTCCAAAAAGCTAATGGCCGCTGTAGCTAAGTACTGCGCTGCCCTGTGCATGATTTGTTCCATGGTCAGTCTGTGATTATCCCAGCGTATTTTATACCGGTAAGTTTATATATATCTTGATTGAAAGTGGAAAGATCCCCTTTGTTGAATTTTGAAATATCATCGTAACCACAGGCCCTTGCAATCACCCTAATAAGATCATTGGTAGCCGTAAAATAATTGTACAACTGCTTGGCCGATGAATCCACAATAAGTCTACTTCGCAACGATTCTTTTTGGGTAGCAATCCCTACGGGACAATTGTTGGTGCCACAAGCACGCATTCCCAAACAACCAATAGCCTGGATTGCCGAATTGGAAACAGCAATGGCATCGGCACCCAACATCATCGCCTTGGCAAAGTCTTCTGCAATTCGCAATCCACCCGTAATGACCAATGTAATGTCGGTAGCGCCTACTTCATCCAAATATTTTCTAGCCCTGGCCAAAGCAGGAATGGTAGGTACATTGATATTATCCCTAAGAATGGTAGGGGCAGAACCCGTTCCTCCTCCCCGTCCGTCGAGGATGATATAATCTACGCCTACATCTAAGGCAAATTGAATGTCTTCTTCTATATGGCTTGCAGCGATCTTAAAACCAATAGGAATGCCTCCAGTGCGTTCTCGTACTTCTTCAGCAAATTTTCTGAAATCTTCTACGCCATGAAAGTCTGGAAAGGTCGCAGGTGAAATAGCACTTTCTCCTTCATTCAAGCCACGTACCTCAGCTATTTCTTTGCTCACCTTATTCCCCGGCAAATGCCCTCCAGTTCCTGTCTTTGCTCCCTGACCTCCTTTAAAATGGAAAGCTTGTACGTTTTCCAACTTGTCCCAAGAGAAACCAAACTGTGCCGAGGCCAATTCATAAAAATACCTGGAATTGTTCGCTTGTTCCTGTGGTAGCATTCCTCCTTCTCCCGAACAAATCCCCGTACCCGCCATTTCCGCTCCTTTAGATAGTGCTATTTTGGCTTCACGGGACAAAGCCCCAAAACTCATATCACTTACGAAAAGGGGAATATCCAATTCCAACGGCTTTTTGGCCAATGGACCAATAATCACTTTGGTAGCCACTGCTTCATGATCCAATAAAGGCCTTCGAGATAATTGAGCTGGTAAAAATTGAATATCGTTCCATTTCGGCAAGGTGTTCCTATCGACTCCCATGGAAGCCGAAAACCCATGATGGCCAATTTTGGAAAGACCATTCTTCGCCAACTCTTTTATATAACCTGTATAGGGTTCTGTATCTTCGGGATGGGTATCGGCATAAGCCCCCAAATATTCATCGCGATTAAAGGGTTGTGGGTGTTCTTTTTCGAAAGCCTTGATATCGTTTTGATCTACCAATAACGAATCGCCATCTGTATATTCCTGAAACTTATGCAGGGCTTCTTCATTATTATATTCACTTACTCCTGTATCGTAACGATAATCCCAATGATGGACACCGCAAATCAGGTTGTGGCCATCAACATAACCATCGGATAGCAAAGCACCGCGATGCAGGCAACGTCCGTACAGTACGGAAACGCTATCACCATATTTTATGATGACTAAATCGGTATTACTAACAAGGGCGTGGGCAGGTTCTTTTTCTTGGAGTTGGGAGATCTTGGCAATTTCTACAAGGTCTTTGGACATAATTGGGTGGTTTAGTGGTTTCTTCTCAGAATTAATAACTTGGACGTATAAGTTAGTCATTATTTACAGACGATGAACATGAACTACGTTATGTAACCTCAAGCGCATTTCATTTCAGGTTTGTAATTGAAAAGGTATTTTTTTACTTTGAATTATATCTCGGAAAGACCAAATTCGTTTAGCACAATTTCCCATTCAGCCGTCTCCATAATTTCGAGGATTTTTTGAGAAATAATCTTCTCTACTTCTTCTTTGTCTTGGGAAAAAGCAAAGGCATAAAACTGAACATCGAATTTAATGGGCAACAATTCGATCTTTTTGAATTCGGGATCGGTATGAATGCGGTATTTCATAATGGGTTCATCGTAGATGAAGGCTTTAATCTCACCATCCTTTAAGGCGCGAAGGCCTGGAACCAATCCATTGTAGGTGCTCACGTCTTTGAAAAAATTCTCTTTCAAAAAGTTATATGCACCCGAATTGCCAATGGTACCTACTTTGGCATCCTTAAACTCGTGAAATCCATCGGGATTATTGCTCAGTTCGTTTACCGTGAGACTGGAAGCAATACTCGCTGTTAACCCAGAAATAAAAAGCAAACCACCAAACATAAGCAGTAAAGCGGTAGCCTTCCCCCGTTTCGATTTCGGAGCTTTGTCTCCGTATCCTACGGTAGTTAACGTAACGGCAGACCACCAAACACCATCCCAAATTCCTCTGGGTCCATGCCGAAAATGATCAGGGTTTTTCTTGCGTTCGAACAGCCACGCCAAAGTCCCGAAGAGGAAAATGATAAAAAGCAATATGAACAGTCCACGAAGGAAGTTCACGTTAAAAAATGCGCCTAGAAAATCCAAAAACTTCCGAAGGGAGGTTTTCCGCGCCACGGCTATTGTCGAATTACTTGCGAAAAAAGAATGCGTAAAATCCATCCCCCTACTTCGTTCACTGGTGATGGTTAAGGGATTGATACAAACATCCACCTCTCCTTTCTCCAAAGCGACGAGCATTTCAGAAAAATTCATGGGAACCATTTCGTAGGATAGGTTCAAATCTTCGGCCACTTGCTCCCATAACCAGATGTTGACCCCTTCGAGGTTTCCTTTATTCGGAATGATAAACGGAGGTGCTTGGGTATACGCTACTTTCAGGGTATCCGTATAGGTTTGTGAAACTATCGGAAGTGAAAAAAGGATCAAAAAAAGGAATAGGAAAAGGTATCTCATAGTACCGGTTGAGCAGTTGGATATAGTGTTAACGCGACTTTGATGAAAGTTACAAAAGAATTTTGGAATTCCTTTCTGGCTGTTGAAATACCAATTAATTGGCTACCTGACTAATGAATTTAATGCGATACAGTCGTAGTTCTTCATCATCGTAATCACCATCGAACTCTTCCATGGCCTCATCAATTCGATCGGTTTCGGCCTCCAAGAAATACTCATGGATTTCTTCCTGCTGATCTTCATCCAACACTTCATCAATCCAATAATCGATGTTCAGTTTGGTACCACTGTAGACAATGGCTTCCATCTCCTTGATGAATTCGGGCATCTCCAGTCCTTTGGCATCGGCGATATCGCTCAGTGGCAACTTACGATCCACACTTTGAATGATGTATAATTTCAAAGCACTATTGGTACCAGTGGATTTCACCACGAAATCGTCTGGACGGGTAATATCATGCTCTTCAACGTACTGCTTAATCAGTGCGACGAAAGAGGTGCCGTATTTTTTTGCCTTCCCTTCACCCACACCATGAACATTGGAAAGTTCTTCCAAACTGATGGGATATTTTAAGGACATATCCTCTAACGAAGGATCTTGAAAAATTACGAAGGGTGGCAAACTGAGCTTGTCGGCCACTTTTTTCCGTTCAGCTTTCAAAAGAGCAAAGAGATTCTGATCTG
This sequence comes from Aureisphaera galaxeae, assembly GCF_028561275.1. GTDB lineage: Bacteria > Bacteroidota > Bacteroidia > Flavobacteriales > Flavobacteriaceae > Aureisphaera > Aureisphaera galaxeae. The sequence continues at coordinate 277,232 of NZ_JAQQTF010000019.1, read as the reverse complement.
CCGCATTGGCACTACCTTTCTGATTCACCACGATCGTATCGTCATTGGCTTCCTTATAGCTGTGGTCTTCGGTCATCATGAAGGAAGAAGGGGCATTCAGAAAATTCAACCCACCTTCTGTAAGCTTAATGACCCCGTACGTTTCAATATCCTTTCTAAGATATCCAGCCACCAGCAATTGACGCAGCAATGCCATCCAATAGGTTGGTTCCTGACTGCTTCCCACACCGAAAAAAGGTTGGGTATCTGTCCTATGGGATTTTATCAAGGCATTTACATTCCCTACCAAAACATTCACTACCTCCTTTGATTTGTATTGCTGATTGGTATCCTTAATTACTTTTAATATAGTGACGGCCTCGTCCGTGGCTTCGTATTTCTTCTTTGGGTGACGCATATTGTCGTCCATATCCCCTCCTTCGCCGGTTTCATTATCGAATTCTTCACCAAAATAGTGAAGGATAAACTTTCTTCGTGAAATGGAAGTTTCGGCAAAAGCCACAACTTCCTGTAAAAGCGCATGGCCAATTTCTTGTTCGGCCACAGGCTTACCACTCATGAATTTCTCCAGCTTTTCAATGTCCTTATAACTGTAGAAAGCCAGACAATGTCCTTCACCACCATCGCGCCCAGCTCGACCGGTTTCCTGATAGTAGCTTTCAATACTTTTCGGAATATCATTATGCACCACAAAACGTACATCGGGTTTGTCTATTCCCATTCCAAAGGCAATGGTTGCTACCACCACATCGGCGTCTTCCATTAGGAACATATCCTGATGCTTTACCCGTGTTTTGGCATCCAATCCCGCATGGTAGGGAACGGCCTTTACACCATTCACCTGTAGCGTCTGGGCTAACTCCTCAACCCGTTTTCTACTTAGGCAATAGATAATCCCACTTTTGCCTTCGTTCTGCTTTACAAAACGAGTAATATCCGTATCTACATTCTTGGTTTTGGGTCGTATTTCGTAATATAAATTCGGCCTATTAAAAGAAGCCTTAAAGGTATTGGCGTCCTGAATTCCCAAATTCTTCAGGATATCTTCCTGTACCTTAGGGGTAGCTGTAGCCGTGAGTCCAATGATAGGGATTTGATCACCAATACGTTGAATGATCTTGCGAAGGTTCCTGTATTCTGGTCTAAAATCATGGCCCCACTCACTAATACAGTGGGCTTCATCTATCGCAACAAAGGAAATGGTTACGGAATTCAGGAAATCTACGTTCTCTTCCTTTGTAAGTGACTCGGGTGCCACATAGAGCAATTTGGTTACTCCAGAAACAATATCGCTTTTTACCTTTTTAACTTCGGTTTTATTCAAAGAGGAATTCAGTACATGGGCGATACCTTCTTCTGAAGAAAGCGAACGCAGGGCATCCACTTGGTTCTTCATCAATGCAATAAGAGGGGAAACGACAATGGCCGTTCCTTCTTTCATTAAAGCGGGTAACTGATAACAAAGGGATTTACCTCCGCCCGTAGGCATGATCACGAAGGTATTCTTATCGCTCAGGATGCTTCTTATAACGTCCTCCTGAAGGCCTTTAAATTGCGTAAACCCAAAGTACTTTTTGAGGGATGCGTATAAGTCTAATTCGTTCACGCTATACTCGTTTATTTCAATAATTCTGGTCAAAATTAAAATTGTGTGAACTAGGGAACAATTGTAATTTTGCAACCTATTTGGTTAAGTTGTATCTAATTGTTGTGCTTGGGGGCAAGCAGATTTCTGCTTTGCGTAACTAAATATAATAAAAAGTTGTACAGCTACAAAATAAAGAAAAGGTAACATTTTGAACTACGAGGATAAAATAATCTCTGTCGCTAAGAAGACGATCGAAACTGAAGGAAACGCTATTTTAAATCTTTCTAACTTGATCTCTTCGGAGTTCGCAGAGGCAACGCAATACATATTTCAATCCAAAGGAAGGGTTATAGTAACAGGAATTGGTAAAAGCGCCAACATAGCCACTAAAATTGTGGCCACGCTCAATTCAACGGGTACGCCTTCCATCTTCATGCACGCGGCCGACGCCATTCATGGGGATTTGGGAATTATTCAGGAAAACGATACAGTCATCTGTATTTCGAAAAGTGGAAACACACCCGAAATCAAGGTATTGGTCCCGCTCATTAAAGGAAGTGGTAATAAGCTTATCGGCATTACTTCTCATAAGGATTCTTTCCTTGGGCAACAGAGCGACTATGTGCTTCATGCCTATGTGGAAAAGGAAGCCTGTCCCAATAACTTGGCACCTACCACCAGTACTACAGCACAGTTGGTTATGGGTGACGCCTTGGCGATGTCATTATTGGAACTAAGAGGGTTCTCCAGTAGGGATTTTGCCAAATTTCATCCTGGAGGCTCCTTGGGCAAAAAGCTATACCTTCGCGTGAGTGATCTTACTTCTCTTAACGAAAAACCCCAAGTAACTCCCGACATGGGCATTAAAAGGGTTATCATGGAGATTTCTGAAAAACTATTAGGGGTGACCGCAGTAGTCGAAAATGACGAAATCGTAGGAATCATAACCGATGGTGATTTGCGTAGGATGTTGACCAAAGTGGATAATATTGCTGGGCTTACGGCTAAGGATATCATGACGCAAAACCCAAAGAAAGTGGATAACGATGCCATGGCCATAGAAGCTATGGAACTTATGGACAAACATGGAATCACCCAGATTTTAGCCGAAAAGAATGGTAAATATGCTGGAGTGGTTCACATTCATAATTTAAGCAAGGAAGGTATTATTTAATGACAGCAAAAAACGCGAATGCCGAAAAGGAAATGTCTTTCCTCGATCACCTAGAGGAACTACGTTGGCATCTTATTCGATCTACCGGGGCAGTTGTTTTAGTGGCTACATTGGCTTTCGTCTTTAAGGGCATTATATTCGATGGTATCATTTTCTGGCCCAAGGACGCTGCCTTCCCCACCTACAAACTATTATGCAAATCGGCCCAAGCCATAGGGTTGGATAGTTTTTGTTTTACAGAATTACCTTTCGTGATACAAAGTAGAACCATGGCCGGGCAATTCTCGGCGCATATCTGGACCTCTATTACCGCAGGATTTATCGTTGCCTTTCCTTACGTACTGTATGAATTCTGGAAATTTGTTAGCCCTGGATTGCATGTCAACGAACGGAAATCGGCGCGAGGTTTTATTTTCATTGCCTCCCTACTTTTCTTTATTGGGGTATTGTTCGGATACTTTATTGTTACTCCGCTCTCGATTAACTTTTTAGGGAGTTATCAAGTAAGTGCGGAAGTACTGAACGAATTCGATATAAGTAGTTTTATAGGATTGGTAAGAGCCTGTGCGCTTTCCAGTGGGATCATTTTCGAACTCCCAATTATCATATACATTTTAACCAAAATAGGACTGGTAACCCCGGAGTTCCTAAGAAAGTATAGAAAGTTCGCCTTAGTGATTGTCTTGATCCTATCAGCCATCATTACCCCTCCTGATATTGCAAGTCAGGTAATTGTGGCCATCCCCGTGATCATTCTGTATGAAATAAGTATTTACATTTCGAAAGCCGTAGTGAAGCGGCAAAATCGGAAACTCGCTTCCAAAGCTTAACAACTATGGGAAACATTGTAGAAGAATTTAACGCCTATCGTTCTAAAATGAACGAAAAATTGCTGGAGGATAACAACAAAATCCTAAAGCGAATTTTTAATCTAGATACCAATGCCTTTACCGAAGGAGCTCTGGACAAGAAAACCAAAGAGTTATTGGGATTGGGCAATTCCTTGGTATTGCGATGCGATGATTGTGTACGCTATCATTTGGAAGAATGTCATAAATTGGGCCTAAGTAAAGAGGAAGTGGTAGAAGGCATGAGCATCTCATTGCTCATTGGTGGTACCATTGTGATCCCCCATTTACGAAGGGCTTACGAATATTGGGAAGCATTGGAAAACCAAGTTTAGCGAATTCTTAAGAAAAGAATCCATCATTTGTTGTAGTATTGCCATAACATGAAATTAAGAGCCGATAATCTTATAAAATCCTACAAGGGCCGAAAAGTGGTAAAGGGTATTTCTGTGGAAGTAAACCGCGGGGAAATCGTGGGACTACTTGGACCCAATGGGGCTGGAAAAACCACCTCATTTTATATGATCGTAGGGCTTATTAAACCGAATGGTGGACGCATCTTCTTGGACGAAACCGAAATTACCTCCTTCCCTATGTACAAAAGGGCTCAGAACGGAATTGGCTATCTGGCACAGGAAGCATCGGTGTTCCGGAAATTGAGCATTGAAGACAATATTTTAAGTGTTTTGCAGCTTACCGACCTTTCCAAAAAGGAGCAACATATGAAAATGGAATCCTTGATCGAGGAATTCGGTTTGGGACACATCCGAAAGAACCGTGGGGATTTATTGAGTGGTGGGGAGCGTCGTCGTACTGAAATTGCACGCGCCTTGGCTACCGATCCTAATTTCATTCTATTGGATGAGCCTTTTGCTGGGGTAGATCCGGTAGCAGTGGAGGACATTCAGCGTATTGTAGCGCAGTTAAAAAACAAAAACATCGGTATCCTTATTACCGATCACAACGTACAGGAAACCCTTGCCATTACCGATAGAACCTATCTCATGTTTGAAGGAAGTATTTTGAAACATGGAGAACCCGAAGAATTGGCTAACGACGAGATGGTGCGTAAGGTATACCTAGGGCAAAACTTCGAACTTAGAAAGAAGAAGTTGGAGTTTTAATTTTGAACTTTACTGCGTTACCAGATTTTCTTTCCATAAAAAAGACATCACTATATAGATGAGAATCACCATAGGAATGGCGAGGAATTGAAACACTATCAATAAAATTAAGGAAATCAACAGAAAAATGTAACGCTTGGCGTTCGATTTAAAGTCCCAATTCTTGAATTTCAATCCAAAAAGTCGAATTTCAGCATTCAATAGAATACTGCTCAAAACGGTCAAACCCACAAGCACCCACTTATTGAGAATCAGATCCTTTAAAGCATCCGAATACTGAAAATGAAGTATGAGCGGTAAACTTAGGATGAGCAATGTATTGGCGGGCGTGGGTAGACCAATAAAACCCAGAGTCTGTCGCGTATCCACATTAAACTTTGCCAGTCGGTATGCAGATGCTACTGTGATTAGAAGTCCTACCAAAGGAATGTAAGACCCGGCATTATTCCAAGCATTGTCGGCAAAGATTTCGGTGATCACAAAATAATCACCGCTTACCGCCTTGCTTATCATCTGTACCATAATCACTCCTGGCACCAATCCGCTGGTAACCATATCGGCCAAAGAATCCAGCTCCAGACCTACGGCACTTTCGGCTTTCAATAACCGGGCCGCCAGTCCGTCGAAAAAGTCGAAAAAGATCCCCGCAAAAGCAAAAAAGGCAGCACTTACCAAGTCCCCAGAAAGGGCAAACATAACGGCAACAGAGCCAGAAAGTAGATTTAATGAGGTAATGACATTAGGGATTTGCTTCAGCATGAATTTTTTCGATTGGTTTTTGTAAAAATAGCAAAGTATTTCCGTCTACATCTTTGTGGACACAATATGTATTTAAAAATATAGTTTACTATTGTGGAAAATAGTGAGATATTTGTTCAAAATTAATTGCTTGAAAAAGACGACTCTTATCATTTTTTTGCTGGTATCTTCTACCCTGCTGGCCCAGACCACGCGGAAATACTCCAATGAATTCATGAATATTGGGGTTGATGCCGCTTCCTTTGGGATGGCCAATGCCGTTGTGGCTTCTACGGGAGATGTAAATTCGGGGTATTGGAACCCAGCTGGATTACTAAAGCTGGAGGACAAGCAATTGTCCCTCATGCACGCTTCCTATTTCGCAAACATAGCCAATTATGACTATGCGGCCTTTGCGATGCCGTTGGATGATAAAAGTGCCGTAGGATTGTCCATTATCCGATTTGGGGTAGATGACATCCTAAATACCACACAACTTATCGACGATCAAGGGAATATTGACTTTAACCGTATCAGCCTTTTCTCCACGGCCGATTATGGCGTCACCTTTTCCTATGCCCGCCACCTACCCTTAGATGGCTTAAAACTAGGGGTTAATGCCAAAGTGATTCGCAGGATTATAGGTGACTTCGCTTCATCTTGGGGATTTGGATTGGATGCCGCGATACAATTTGAAAGCAAGAAGAAATGGATGTTCGGACTTATGGTGCGGGACATCACTACCACTTTTAATGCGTGGAGCATAGATGAAGACGAGTTTGCAACCATTCAGGGAGCGGTAGAAGGACAAAATCAAGAGCTTCCGGAAACTACCGAGATTACCATTCCCAAAGTTCAATTTGGAATGGCCAAGGAGTTCGACCTTCATTCCGATTTTTCACTTATGGCAGAAGCCGACCTTAACTTCCGCTTTGCCGAGACAAATGATATCATATCTTCCTCTTTCACCAGTATCACTCCTGCCCTAGGTATTGAAGCGGGTTATGTCGATTTGGTGTATGTAAGAGCTGGAGTTGGTAACTTCCAAAACATTACCCAATTGGATGGTAGTGATTCGATTGGATTTCAACCTAATATTGGTGTTGGTTTCGAATACAAAGGCATTAAAGTGGATTATGCTTTGACCGATATTGGGGACCAAAGTGCAGCCTTATATTCTAACGTTTTTTCCCTTACACTGGACTGGTCTTTATTCCGATAAGATTTATTTTACTTGCAAAAGTTGTGAGTATTGGTTTTAATTCTGAAATTTAACAACACCAATTTTTGCGTCCGTGAAACGACTTTTTCCCATCCTCTTCGTATTGGCCCTATTTTGGCCTACTGCTGTAAAATGTCAACTTCCCGAACTATCTGAAAATGCTGAAATAAGCATCATTACCATTGGTCCGGGTAAAAACCTGTATGACAAGTTTGGACATACAGCCATTCGCGTAAAAGACAGCCTTTTCGATATCGCTTTTAACTATGGGGTGTATGATTTTAGTACGCCTAATTTCTACACCAAATTTGCCCGAGGAAAGCTGTTGTACATATTGGATGTACGACGTTTCGATCAGTTCGTAAACGTGTACAAGCGACAAAACCGATGGGTAAAGGAACAGGTCTTGGATCTTTCGTTTTCGGAAAAACAGGAATTCTATGACTTCTTGGAGAATAATGCCAAGGTAGAAAACAGGGCCTATTTATACGATTTCCTTTTCGATAATTGTGCTACCAAACCAAGGGATGTGTTAAGTAGTGTTCTAGGAGATGCCTATGAATTTGATGAATCCTTTGTCAAAAATCCCGCTACCTTCCGAGAGCTCATTCAACAGAATGTACATTACAATACTTGGGGGAGTTTGGGGATGGACGTTGCCATTGGAGCGGTGACCGACAGGACTGCTTCTCCCTGGGAACACCAATTCTTGCCCAATTATGTGTACGAAGCTGCCGCAAAGGCGCGTTTGAACCGGAATGGCAATTCGGTTCCTTTGGTGAACGAAAGTCGCACCCTATTTGAGAATGACCCCGCTAAGGAAGAAGTAGCCTTCTTTAGCAGTCCTTTATTTGTTTTTGGGGTATTGGCCCTTTTAATTCTTTGGGTCACATTCCGTGATTATAGAAGTGCGTCACGTAGTCGTTTTCTAGATTCCGGAATTTTTGCCATCTCCGGCCTTATAGGCATCATCCTTTTGCTCCTATGGTTCGGTACAGACCATTCTACTACAGCCAACAACTACAATCTTTTGTGGGCCTTCGCCCCTTCTATACTGTTTGCATTTGCCATTGGTAAAAAACAACCCAAAAAGTGGCTATACCGCTATATGGTGCTGCTTATCCTTATGTTGCTATTGTTAGCCCTTCATTCTGTAACTGGAGTACAACGATTTGCTATTGGATTTGTTCCGCTCTTTATCGCTTTGGGAGTTCGATACCTCTATGTGGCCTCTTATCTTAAAAAATTAAGCTAGACCTATTGCCCCCTGTAGAAGATAATGGTACTCAGGGTTTTTATCACGATGCTGATGTCCAGAAATAAGCTTCGTTTTTTGATGTAATATAAATCGTACTGTAGCTTTTCCAAAGCATCGGCCTCAGAGGCTCCATAATCGGCATTTACCTGTGCCCAGCCTGTTACCCCAGGCTTAACGATATGCCGAATTTCATAAAAAGGTATTTTTTCTGAAAGCTCTTTCACGAAGACAGGACGCTCCGGTCGTGGACCTATCACACTCATATCCCCTTTTATTACATTAATAAACTGTGGAATTTCATCGAATCGGGTTTTTCGAAGGAATTTTCCAAACTTGGTAATCCGCCAGTCTTTCTTCTGTGCAAATTGTGCTCCGTGCTTTTCAGCATCAGGGATCATACTACGCAACTTGTAAATTCTGAAATGCTTCCCGTTTCTTCCCACTCGAATTTGCGTATAGAACATAGGACCCCGATTCCAGAAAAGATTTCCAATAATAACAATAGGGCTTATGAGCAAACCGAAAGTTAGTCCCAAGACGGAAAAAAACAAATCCAAAATACGATGGAAAAAGAGGTATAATTTATTCTGATTACTTCGGCTAAATGGGAAATATCGATAAAAATCCTTCTCAACATGCTGCACCGGAACCCGATGCGTAATCTCCTCATACACCTGCGTATATTCCCGAATGGACACCCCATTCTCGAGAAGGTCGATAAGCTGATTGTACAAATGCAATGTAATTCCCTTGTCTTGGGAAGTAGCCACTACGATCTCCGATATTTGATGCTCTGTAACCGTTTCGGAAACATTGGTAAGATTGAATTCCTCCAGCGCTCGATCTTCTTCTGGTTCATATTCGGTTTTATCGGTATTTATAAATCCAATCACCCGATAATTGGGGTCGTTTTTCTGAAGGGTAGAGATCACGGAATTTACGTTAGATCCTCCCGTAACCAATAATACACGCTTAAAGAATCTTGGAGCCGAGATCAAAACGATATAGGCATACCGCCATATAAACAAGGATAGATTAATAGATATATAGAAATATACGATCTGTAAACGATTCTCTGGAAGCTCTGGGGTAAAGAAAGGCGTAAGTAAATAAAAGAGTACGGTAACTGAAGCTGTAAGGATAATATTCTGTATCACAACTTCGAACTTACTCGCCTTTTGAAGGTTGTATAATTCGAAAATCGTCGCAAAAACGGTAAGGTACAAGCCTAGAACAATGGACCAAACCCAATGCTGTGAATTGATAAGGAAATAATCGAAGTCGAATAGGATCCCAACTAGATACAATGCTCCTAAAACACACGCGATATCGAATATGCGTAATAGTACTTTTCGTTCCGAAATATCAAAATGTATATTTGATTTTTGGGACATTAGGGTCGGTTTAAGTGGTTAAAAGTAGCTATTTATTTACTCCTTTAAAAGTTCTCCCCACGCTAGTTTCACTTTTTCCCAATCAAAACTTTCGGCTTTGCTTCTCGCTTGCTGCGCTAATTCCTGAGCTTGAGTGGGATTCTCCAATACTTCCATCACACCTTGGGCCAAGCGATTTAAATCATTGGGTGGAACCAGTTTTCCATCCTTTCCATCTACTATGAGATAGGGCATACCGCCTACATTTGTGGAAACAATGGGTAAGCCCAACGCCATTGCTTCAATAACACTTACAGGGGTATTGTCGAAGTTCGTAGTGTTAATGAAGAGATCGTATTCCTGAGAAAGTACTCGCCACTCCCTTTTCGTCAATTTTCCTGTAAACCTAACGGGTAGTTTCTTGCTTTCCGCATACGATTTGCACTTTTCTAAACTACCATCTTTATCCGGTCCCACCATACATAGTTCAATCTCAGGAATGGATGCCATAAGTCGCTCTATCAGTTCGACCGCGAGCATGGGATTGTATATTTCGGCAAAGGAACGCACCCATAATAACTTGGGCCGAAAGTGGGCTCGATCTTTAAAGGGATATTCCGAAATGGAAATGGTATTCGGAATATAGGTAAGGTTGGTATATCCTTCCTTAGAAAACTCATACTCCAAATATTGAGAGGGCGCTACGTTTGTCTTGGCACCATGAAATAACGTTTGGGATAAGGACTTGTTCTTTTTCAATCGATGGGGCAAATTACCGCCATGAAGGATGGGGATGTAGTGAATTTTATACCATCGACATAGATAACCCACAGCTACGGCGTAATAAAAATTTTGCGTGCTGTAGGTGTCGATCAATACGCTATCCACAGTTCTTCTGTGCCTAAAGACCGTTACAAGCATATCCAAAATCCTCAATACCTTATTCTTTTTGGAAGAGGTGGTCACGACCTCATATCCTTCTCCGCGCAGTTGTTGGGACAGGGTCTCTATGGTAGTGATGTTGGTTGTATCACCCCGTAAGTTGTTGCCTACGTATAGTATTCTTCTTTTTTTCACTTATGATGGTTAAAAGAGCCAAGCCATAGATAAAGGCAGGAGCCACTAAACGCATGGACGAATGGTTGATCGTTAAGAACCAAAAGATAACAAAGGAATACAGGAACAAGTTCGATCTATCCCTAAATCGTCTCATTAAAGGTTTAAAAAGCAATATGGATAGTGCCAACAAGCCAAACATTCCATGTTCCGACAAAATACGGCTTACCTCATTGTGCGTGGCCGATTCCCTTCCCGTAGTTTCTAAACGGTATTCCTTGATCTTTCCAACTCCAATTCCCGTGAATGGATTCGAATAAAAGGCTTCCAACTCAGAATTAAGAAGGTCTATTCGTCCCGTAGTGAGATCTTGCTTCTCCCTTCCTGCGGCATCTTGATTCGCATAACGCTTATCGATTAGCCCTCTTGTGGATATAGAAGAATATCCCCACGCCAAAAGCAACGCGACTACGATGACACCAATCTTTGGAACCAAAACTACACGGGTACTACCCCGAGAATACCAATAGTAAATTGCCAAGAATGCAGCCGCACACAAGGCAGCTGTAAGTACTCCTCCCCTCGAAAAGGTAACAATGGCACGATAGCTCATTAAGCCCAATATACCTACATCTACAAGATTCAATAACAGATTCCTGTATTGCAGCAAGCGCGCAAATAAAATGAACATCCCCAATCCGAGAATGGTGGCTACCTGATTTGGCCCAAATCCTCCTGATGTTGCAAAATTGGATTGTGTCCCTGTAACCACATCCTGAACCGAAGGTGTATACAAATACAGATAAAGTGTGGTAGTAACTACCGGAAACAATACCGCTAACAGAATATGCTGCAATCGTTCCGTAGAGATTTTCCTATTGTAACAATACAATGCCGAAATACCCACACAAATGGGTCCCGTTAGATTTCCAGCCAAGGCTTTCACGATACTGGTGTCGTAGTTTAGATTGATGGCCGAAAACAATATTCCCGGTACGAGAAAGACGAGATAAATGACATAGGGCCATGAATTTCGGTTAAATCCGCGGTAGAACATTCCTATAACAAGAAAGCCCGTCACCGAATATTTGGAAAACTCATAGGAGATAGCCCCTCCTGTCATACGCGCAAATACTTCAATACCTGTCATGTATGCAGCTGCAATGAGTACCTCATCGTTGCGATTGTTCGTAGAGAGTATTTTAACCAGAAAATAGAGTACAATGGCAATCAAAAGGAATTTGGCCGCAAACCCAAAGAAATAGACCACAAAGGCAAATAGGGCATGCAACGCCAACAATTGGAGATAGGTAATCTTTTTAATTCCTTTTACTGCCATAGATTAATACATAGCTAACAACTTAGGAATGACTGCTTTTGTTGTGTAGTTTTCGGAAATATGCTGGCGAAATGATTCCGCTTTTGTTTTCCTCATATTTTCGTCCGAAATATACGCAATTAGGGCCGTTGCCAAGGTATCGGAATCATTAGTAAAAACCACTCGTCCATTTCCGTTCAGGACCTCAGCGCACTGCCCAACATTCGTAGTAATAACAGCCAGTCCGGCAGCTCCATACTCCAGAAGTGCCATGGGCAATCCTTCATGATCTGAAGAGAGCACTCCAATGGCCGCTGTAGACAATAAAGTAGCTACATCATCCCGTTGTCCTAATTTCTGAACTGCTGGATTGAGGTCATTTGCATCCAGATAATTGTTCAATTCTGTCGAATATTCATCTTCAAAATCCTTTCCCACCAATAGTAACTTCCAATCTGGAAATTGGACATGCACTTTTTTAAAAGCCTTTAGCAGGTTCATGTGATTCTTCGGTTCTTTCAAATTAGCCACACAAATCACCTGTTTTTCCCTTTCCGAAATAGGGCCCTGCACAACTTTTTCTGCCGGAACGAAATTTGGCAAGTAATGTACATTTTGTGTCTTTAGTGTTTTTAAACACCAATCCCGTAGGGGTTCGTTAACAGCCACGATGCTTTCAAAATAACGCGAACTATAGTACAACGGTTTATTTTGTTCACGAGTTGTGGTAACCCGATTCCCATAGTGCGTATGCCAGACCAATCGGAATTTGGGATACACCATTTTTAGTTGGGTAGCCAAAAAGAAAGAAGTCGAATGCGCATGGACTACATCGATTCCATTTCGCTTAATAAACGATCGAAGTCGCAGTACTGCGCTAGGGTCCACAGTGCGTTTTCGACTCAAAAAAAGATATCCTACATCTTCGTGGAGGGAACTTTTTAATAATCCCTCTTTACGGGTGGCACACAGATACGACTTGTCTATCTCTCTGGAAAGGGCATTCGCCAAGCTCACGGCAACTCTCTCGGCTCCGCCGGCTTCTAAAGAATCTATGAGCTGTAATACCTTCATTGAAGTAGTGATTTTATTTCCCCTTCAAACCGGTCTAAGGTGTACGCATGCGACCATTGTTGACCAGTTTCTGACATCTGCAACATACGATCGCTATCCCCTAAAAGTTCCCCAAGCTGTTTTACGTTCTCACTATGATCTGGCTCCAGTAAAACACCCCGTTCTCCAAACCCTAACATCCAAGGGACACAGGAAACTTGGCTTGCAATAGGAATACATCCCCAAAACATGGCTTCTGCTACCACTTTGGGCCATCCTTCGGACCGGGAAGGCAACACCATAAAATCGGATGTTTTATAGGCAATCTCCACTGTTTCAGATGTTTGATTTCCATGTAAGGTAACAATTTCATCCAATTGAAGCTTTTCTACTATGCTTCTTACGTTCTCCGCCTCCACACCATCACCGTAGAAATCCAATTGACATGGAATTCCTTTTTCGTGCAAGTCCTTGATCAATTGCACTGCGTATTCTGGTTGTTTTCCTGGGGAAAGCGTTCCCACAAACATAAACTTGAATGAGGATACAAAGTGTCTTTTCGTGCCTACTTCAATTTTAGATTCTCGATAAGTAGCTGTAAAAAAAGGAACAATGTTCTTGGTCTGGTTGGGCCATTCACCATATACCAACACCTTCATATTGCGCGTAAGGAAGGTATTGGAAAGTAATTTTTTCTGAAGCCGATAACTGAAAGGTTGTTTCGCATTGGGATCCCAATTTCCAGCATATTTGGCGGTTTTCGGTTTCCTTGGGAAGAGTATTTGCACAAAACATCCCATGAGTCCCAAAGTACCTGGACAACGCAAATGAATATGATCGGCCCTTCTCATAACCCGCCATAACTGAAACAGAATAACGGGAAGATTCAGTAAAGTCATGATTCCCTTTCCCAATGAAGTAAAAGCCATGGAAGGCACATGGAACACCCTTACATTAGTGTGATCATAAGGCAAGTGAATATTGTCTGGTGATCCCTTCGCTATAGGTGCAGCAATCTCCAGAGAGTCCGCATATTTGGCCCAAAGATTCATTTCCCGCACATAGGGTCCATACCCTGCATAGGTATCACCCTGCGGTATGTGCGGAACATGGGTTATAATGGCCAATTTCATATCCTAGAAGTTTTAGATAACGAAATATCGTATAAAAGGATTCAATGCATTGTGTCTAATGGCTCTGGAAAGTTTGGATTTCTTTTTGTGAAATTCAGTAGGTATACAAAGCCAATTTTTGTTCGTTTTTGTTTCAAAGTGGGGAGCATTCACTTTCTTCAATCCCATTCGCTCTATATAATAACAATGGTATCCTCGATCTTCAAGATAGGTATAAAATTCTTCCACACTTGTTTGCCCCCTTTCTCGAAGAAAACGTTCATTCACTTCAAGTATTAAAAAGGGATTGTATTTTTTCAATATCGTTTCAGCACCCGCTAACACTTGGGGTTCATAACCCTCCACATCGGCAATAACGGCAGCTACGTCCTTGGCATCTTCTAGGGTATCATCTAAGGTAACCACCTCGAAGCGTTGGGTTTCCTTATTGGTATCGCTTGTAATATGTCCAGAACCTGAACTATTTTGGGCGGGAATTTTGAAGAAGGCCTCTCCCCTCTCTTTTGAAACCAAGGTATTGAATAGCCGTAGGTTTCCCAGTCCATTGTGTTCTTTGATCTGTTGAAGGCTTTCAAAATTACTGGGCAAGGGTTCGAATGCATATACGGCTCGGTTAGGGTCCAAATCTGCCAAACCTATGGTTTCTGTTCCTATATTGGCCCCTACTTCGACCAAATCTCCTTTTTTGAAACGAATGATCTTTTTGGCTAATACCACATTGCGCCAATCGAAATACCCATGGATTAAGAATTTGAACGCATGAAAGTCGCTCGTATTCCCTTGAAAATAACTCCCGGTAAAAGCGCGCCTTCTGAAAGGTAAAGCCATTTTTTCAGCTTCACGAACACTCATTAACCGATCCCTAATGGTCTGTGTCATGATAGGCGGAAAAAAAGCGCAGATAAAGCGCACCCAATAGATTCGGTTCATAGCTAAGCGTTAATTTTATGGGTGAGGTGTTCGGCAAATGTATGAACCACATGTTGAATCTCGAAACGATCTAAAAAACGTTGATAGGCTTGTCTTCCAAACTGGGAGGTGGCATTTTCTATATTTAAGAATTTCAACATGGTCTGCCCCAATGCTTCAGCATTCCCAGGAGGAACCAGTAAACCGTCCTTTCCTTCACGTACAATCTCCTTAATGCCTCCAGTTTTAGATCCAATTACAGGGGTTTTGGTGGAAAATGCTTCAATAACCACGAAACCGAATCCTTCAGATAAGGAGGGAACCACGGCAAATTGTGCCCTAGAAAATAATTCTAGTACTTTTTCTTTAGGTTGGGAACCATGGAAAACAGTGGACTCTTTCAATCCAAGTTCTGTAGCAATGCGCTGATATTTCTCCACATCTTCTTTACTTCCTCCCATGAGGTGTAGTTTCATTTCCGGTCTTTCTTGTATCACGAGCTTTAGAGCCTTTAATAATACGTCAACTCCTTTCTTTTCAGATAATCGACCCACATAGGCAATAAGGTGTTCATCCCTTTCATTATCAATGCTCGGATCGGGAACAC
This sequence comes from Aureisphaera galaxeae, assembly GCF_028561275.1. GTDB lineage: Bacteria > Bacteroidota > Bacteroidia > Flavobacteriales > Flavobacteriaceae > Aureisphaera > Aureisphaera galaxeae. The sequence goes on along the minus strand of NZ_JAQQTF010000019.1, from coordinate 261,831 downwards.
CATTAGGGACCACTTCAATCTTGTGATCTGAAACACCAAAGGAGGCTATCAAATCGAGTTTCGTTGCTTGAGAATTGGCAATGATTTCAGTCGCTTTTCCAAATACCCAACGTTTTCTCCATTTCTTGAAGGCGGTAGTCTTAAAATGACTCGAAATGGTTCTGTGGGTCATGATCCTGTGTGGTACTCCTTTCCAACTACCACAAACCGCAAAGACATTATTGGCACCGAAAACGGATAACATTAATTGTGGTTGGTAGGTTTTAATTTTTTGAAGAAGAAACCGGAAGTCCTTTACACGGGTTGGTCTTGGAGATGGCCAATAAAACACTTCAATAGCATCCGATGGGTATGCAAATTCCCTTCTCTTATCTGAAAATATGACTACATGAAACTTTTGGGATAACTGCTTCGCCAATAATGAAAACAAGGCCGAAACGGAGGAATCGCCTATGGAAAATGCCAAGAAAACCGTTTGCTTCGTTGTCATATTAGTTCGTATCCAATAGGGATTGATAAAAATCGAGATTCTGCTGTAAGATAGACGAGGGATCGTACTTTTCGGCTACCACCGTACGTCCCTTTTCACCCAATGTTTTAGCCTCTTCAGAATGTTCAATGCACCATATTATATTGTCGGCAATGTCTTTCGGATTGTATACATCGCAAAGCAATCCGTTTTCACCATGTTCTATAGTTTCAGGTCCGGGGCCGTATTGAGAGAATATTACGGGTTTTGCCAATGCCATAGCCTCTACCGAAACCAGTCCTTGGGTTTCCATATGCGATGGAAATACACAAAACGCAGCTTCGGCATATTTTTGGTCCAATTCCGCTCTAGGAATAGCACCATGAAAGTGGACATTTTCGAAATACTCCTTCGGAAATTTATTTCTAAGTTCTGCTTCAAAAGTAGTTCCATCGGGATAAAACCATTCCCTTCCAAAGAGATCCAACTGCTTTTCTGGGTATTTTGCCTTTACTAGTTGAAACGCTTCAATAAGCTCCTTCACTCCTTTCTTTTCGCAAATGGTGCCAGCAAACAAAATACGGTCGGGATTCACATGGCATTCTTGTTGCTGGGAAGGCACTCCAACAGGCAAATTAATGATGGTTACAGGCTTATTTCGGTATGATAAATACTTCTCCGTATGATTTTTCACATAATTGGAAATGGCTATGAACCCATTGGCTTTTGCAAACGACAATTTTTCCAACTTGCCTTTTCTCCAATTAATAGCCCGCTTTTCTGCTTCCGCGAAGAAATGATGTCCGCCATGCAGACGGATGACCTTCTTGGCAGGATGTTTTTTGGAAAGAAATGCCAAGCCTCCTTCGGCAGATTCTATAATGGAAATAGGTTGTTGTTTCTGAAGGGTTTTCAGCTTTCTGTTGAGCTGCATTGCATTAAACACAAAGTTGGGGAGTTTGCCCGTATTCTTTGGCAATCGATAAATCTTTACACCCTCATCTTCCAAATACACTTCTTCTTTTTCCTTTCCCTGACCCAAAACGGTGACCGAATGACCTGCCTTTACCAAAGCCCTTCCCAAGGTCTGGATAAAGGTCCCCACACCTCCCGAAGTCCATAAAGGGTATTCGCCAGAAAGAAAAAGGATATGCATTATAGAAGTGCTTTTTTTACGTTTTTGGATGCCCTTTCGGCATGATTTACCACGATCTCGAACCAGGTCTGTATCTTCGTTTCAGGTTCGTTCAATGCTTGTTGAACAATCGAACCAATAGCTTCCCGCTCATTCCACCAATATACCGCTTTTTTATCCGGCATACTTCTGAAATGCTGATAGTTATAAATGGTTTCTACCGACCAATTGGGATCGATTGTATGGTCATAATTGATGTAAATACAGGGTTTTTGGAACATTCCGAAATCGAAGGCCATAGTAGATCCCACATTGAGCACTACATCCCCATAATAGGCCAAACTCGCCAAGAGTTTTACATCTTCGTATTGAGGATATATAGCGGTCCAAATCGCACTATTGAAATTCCACAATGGTGGCATGTCTATGATCAAATCTGGATATTCTTTCAACACCCAATCGTATCTACCCGATACATCTACCGGACAACGTCTAAATACTATCTGACATTGATCTGTCATACCTGCTTCGGTAATGCCTTTAGCCAAATCCCTTAGGTAATAAGGATCATAAGGTGATGTTTTTACATCATCCCCGGAAAAACAAATGATCTTTTTGGAAGGGTCCAATCCGTAGCGCCGGTAAAATTCATCCTTAGGAATAATATTGGTTTCATCTTTATAGAATTCGAATTGGGGGGTTCCGGTAACGATCAACCGCTCGGATGGAATCTCCGGATAAAACCGCATCATTTCCTCCTTCATATAGTCGGACCACAACAAATAACTGTCCGAACGTAAGGCCAGTCGGGCTTTGGGAATGTTGTCCCAAGAGTATATCACGGTTACTGTTTTTATTCCCATATCCCGAGCCGCTTTGAATACGGTAGGCGCTTTAAGGGCACGCTGATGGGTACAGAAGACGGTATCCGGTTTAATTTCGCCAAGGAGCTTCGTTATTTTATGGTAGAATGGATTTTGAGTGAGGGCTTTCTCGTATTTGGCCTCCAATTTCTGAAGGCTGCGTTCCCCTCCTACGAACTTTGCACGGAGGTCTATCAAAGCAAAGAACAGTTTCAATTTCCAACCTTTGTGCTTTTTCTTTCGAAAAGCAAAAATAGTAGGATTCTTTTCCCGTTTGGCATTTTCCCGAATGCGAACCGCATGGATAAGCTCCCGCAAAAACTTTTCCTTCACAGATTCTCCGTAAGACGGAATTTCGTGTGAACCGTGCACTTCTATATTTGAGGAAATCTGGGAAAGGGTATCGTCGTCAAAATTATGAAAGAGACTGATTTTGGCTTCCGAATTTTTAAATACATCGGAATACAGATAATTCTTGATGCCCGTTCCGTCGGGTGTAAAAACAAGTATGTGTTTGGGGATCTGCATTATAATTTACCTATCAAACCGTACATTCCATACCCACTCAATAATACCATAAAGGCATAGTTGGCCAACACCAATGCTTTGGGAATTTTTGGGGTCTCTGAAAGCCTGTAAAAATAGAAAATAGAAACTATAAAAATAGGCGCCAACCAGCGTAATTCAACAAAAGAAATAATAATCAGGGAAAACACACATAGCATCAACAATAGTGACCACGGAATGTAATCATCTTTGGAAAACTTGCGTATTCGATATAAGCCCAATAGTGATAGGACCAAAAGTGTAGGTAATATGAGTCCCAACTGCCTAGAACCATAGGTGACACTGTATATAAAATCCTTGAAAAATTCTTTAACCGTGAGCATAGGATCGTGTAACATACCTTCCAAAATAGTACTTGGCAAGGCCTCTTTCCCATGCTTGTTCAAATAAGCATCGGTTTGTTTCCAATTGGGGTGATTATAGTTGGGCAGGGCGCCTTCGTTTACCATCAACTGCGCCAAATACTGCCGTTGTGGCCAAGTAGCTGTGATCCCTTCGGGAGGCAATTTCTGATCGTAGGAAAGTCCTTTTCCTGCCTTTAAAGAAGGTGCGTTCAATCCCAATCCAAGTGCCAAAACTAGGGCAGGAATCAATAAGGTTTTTACACGTCCTTTCTTGTACTTCCAAAGGAATAGAATGGACAGTAGTACAACAGGTAAATAGATAAAGATGACTTTTCTCGTGAGCAATGCCATAACCAATGCAACACCCCACCATAGCAAAGAGGTTCTATTTTCCTCCTTAAGCAATACATAGGTCTCTACCATAAAAATAATAAGGGAAACAACAAACAAGGTATCATTGGTTCCTGCCATGAAATATCCTACCGTGCTAAAGAAAAAAAGTACTAAGCCGTAAAAATTTAAGTTGCTAATGCTAAGTCGCTTGTAAAAGTAAAAGAGCAAACCGCCAAATAATAGTACATTGACCGTACGTAAGGCGATATGCGGTTCTAAAAAGGTTGAGAGAGGATACGACAGTATCATATAGGGAATGGAAATCCCCTTTTCTATGGCCGCCCACCATCCTTGAGAGGCAATGAGTGCTAGATCGGACATGAAAAGTGCCTCATCGCCCCCACCTCCAGGTTTACGCAAAAAGTAATAGCCAGAAAGCAAGGTGTAGGCTGCAACCGCAGCCCTAAATACATAAGATATTATTTTAGCTATCATATGCTAGTAAGGCTGAAATTACTGCTTTAGGATCCAACTCATAAAATAGCGGCAATCGCAATAACGTATTGGTGTAGCGATCACTTTGGGGCAGTTCTGGACCATGGTGTTTTTCCCGAAAGAAATCACTCTTATGCAAACTGAGATAATGGAACACAGAAAGAATATCTTTGGACTTTAAATGAGCTATTATAGATGATCTTTGAGCCACATCTTTACACAGTAGGTAAAACATGTGTCCGTTTTGAGTAGCAAATTCCGGAATAAAGGGAATTTGGATTCCAAGGCCTTCCGCCCAACCGGAAAGTGCTTCTTTGTATTCTTGGCAAATCTGTGCTCTTTTCTCCTGAATGTCTTCCATCTCCTCCAACTGCGCATACAGATAGGCTGCATTAAGCTCACTGGGTAAAAAAGAAGATCCCACATCGACCCAACCGTATTTATCTATCTCGCCTCTAAAAAAGGCGCTCCTATTGGTCCCCTTTTCCCAAATAATCTCCGCTCGGGCCGCAAACTGCTCGTCGTTAATGACCAACATCCCTCCTTCCCCACATTGAATATTTTTGGTTTCGTGAAATGAAAAAGCCGACAGGTGCCCAATACTTCCCAAGGGTTTTCCTTTGTAAAAACTCTGAACGGCTTGAGCAGCATCTTCAACCACAAAAAGACCGTGTTTGTTGGCCAGATCCATGATGGTATCCATATCGCAAGCAACACCCGCATAGTGAACCACTACAATGGCTTTGGTCTTTGGAGTGATTAGGGATTCGATGGCCTTTTCATCAATTCCGGGATGATCCTCCCGCGAATCGGCAAAGACGATCTTCGCTCCCCGTAGCACAAAAGCATTGGCCGTAGAAACAAAAGTGTACGAAGGAACGATGACCTCATCCCCTTCTTGTATGTCCAACAACAAGGCAGCCATCTCTAAGGCATCGGTGCAACTGGTCGTTAGTAGTACTTTGTGAAATCCAAACCTATCCTCGAAATACGACTGACATTTTTTGGTGTAGTATCCATTTCCTGAGATCTTTCCTTTAGCAATGGCATCTCGTATATAGAGTAACTCGTTTCCAGAAATATAGGGTTTATTAAAAGGAATCACGCCAAAGATGTTTTATGTGTTTTGCTTCCGCGAGTGAATATCCACTTTTTTCATAGAATTTGCACGCGATTTCGTTACTTTTTTGTGTTGGGATCACCATGGATTTCATTCCCGCATCCATCGCGTGATTTTCGGCAGCGGCCAATAGTTCCCTTCCTATTCCCCTTCCTTGAAACTGAGGTGATACAGCAATTAAGCCAATGGTTGCTACGTCTAGGGAAGATCGATAGGTAACCATTCCTGCGGGCATCTCTTCTATTATTTTCACTAAAAACCCGTCCGAAAAATCGGCATCGATGGAATTGTCTATCCATAGTCGATACAAGGCTTCAAAATGTGCATTCTTCATTTTGGGATCTAGCTTAAACCGGCTGTATTTACCGCTCTCATACGCTAGTTCGTACAATGCATTTCGATCCAAATCAAGGCTCTTTGCGTCATGAATATCTTCGAAGGGAATGGTATGTCTGTGAAGGTCTTTTTTGAAGTTCATTTTTACTTCGGCATGACCTTCGGTAAAGTTAACCAGTGTGATCATACAGGGTTCATCGGATATTTGATACAACAACCGAAAGGAGTTTATATTCGTGCCTTCGACAGAGGCTGCATTGCATCCTTCCCATCTCCCGACTTCGAATTCAAAAAAATTCGAGTCCCAATCGAGGCGTTGTATACTCATACCTTTTCTTTAATGATGTAGGTGGGGCGGTCCTTCACATTTTCGAATATCTTTCCAATGTAAAGGCCAGAGACACCCAACACCAAAATGATAATGCCCGACAGGAACCAAACACTTAAAATAAGTGAGGTGTATCCCATTACTTCAATACTTCCGTTGAGCCACTTTATTAGAATGATGATGGCAAAAATGGATGACATCCCAACAAATAGAATTCCCAATTTTATGGCCAGTCGTAAAGGTTTATCGGAATAAGAAAGAATAATATCCAACGCAAGATTCATACGTCTTCTGAAATTATAGGAAGAACTCCCTTCTTCCCTACCACTATGCCGAACGGGAATAGAGGTACTTGTATACCCTACCCATTTGATCATAGAGGGAAAAAACCGATTCTTTTCGGGTAGGTCTACGATAGTATCGATTACCTTTTTGTTATAAATACCGAAGTTGGCCACACTTCCATCATAGGGCGTGCCAGATAAATAGGAAAGTATGCCATAGAACCACGAAGACAATAGTTTTTTGAACCATCCGTCCTTTCGCTCGCTTCTTTGTGCCAATACAATTTCGAATCCTTCCTGTGCCTTTGCATGTAGTTTTTCAATTTCTTCGGGAACATCTTGAAGGTCGGCATCCATAACTACAACCCAATCTCCGGTGGCATTTGCCAAGCCCGCCGAAATTGCATAATGCTGGCCGAAATTTCGACTCAAATTGAGCCCTACCACTCCATCCTTATCGTTGGCCATTTTTTTTATAACCGTCCACGAATCGTCCGGACTGGAGTCGTTTACCAAAAGTATTTCACCATCTACCCCCAATTGTACAAACACCTGTTGCAGTCTTTCCACCAAATCCACTAAGGTGGCCTCATTTCTATAAATGGGAACAACAACGCTTATTTTTTCAGTAGGATTCTTCAAAATTGAATGGTTAGGAGTATCTCAAAAACGAGGTCAATATAAGAATACTTTTACGTATAACTGTTCAATAAAATTAGTTTAAAAACATACAGCACTCCAGAAAAAACGTGGACAAGGAACAATCCTAAGATGATCAATTCCTTTCTTTTCCAAGAAAAATCGGAAAGGAACTTGGGGGTAAAAAAAGCAACGATGCTTAAGAATACTAAATAGCAACAAATAATGTTCTGCCACGTAAAATTACCATGTGCTGCCCTTGGTCCCGTTTCCATGATGAAACCGGAAATCAACAATCCCATAATCATCAGCATCAATGCATAAAGGAAGGGTTTAAACTTCAAAATCTCCCGATACAGAACAATGGCACCTATGGGTAAGGCAAATGATAGGATAAAAGAAAAAGGTATAAGCCAGTAGGGGATAAAAAAGCTGTACGTCTTGAAAGGAGCGCTTAATGCGACACCACTTTCCCCACCTTGAATGGATCCCTGACCCAATTGGTAAATTAAATAATATTGAAGCAAAATCAGCGCTCCTCCCACAAAAAGAGGAAGCAGTCTTACAGTCAACCATTTTATGTTTTTCCCTTTAAATTCCCATACCAGAAAGAGGAAAGTTACAGGTAGATAGCAAAAAAGGAAAGAGGGCTTAATAGCTATATTAATTAACACCAAAAGAACAACAACGGCCATCTTTTTGAATGTTAATGGTTTCTCTGAAGAAAATAGTTCCAATTGTTTCCAAAAGAGTAGAATGGCAAAGGGGAATAACAGGATGGAAGTAGAATTATGCCATACATGAGGTACAATTTTACCCAAGTACATCTTTTTAAGGAATACAAACGAAACCGGTTCGGGAATGGCGAAACAGAAAAATAACGCTAAGGTGATGAGTGTAATTTTCAACCCAAGCGAACTTACATTGTTCACCTTCACGAAGGACTTCAGGATCTTCTTAGAAATACCATATTTAAAAACCACTGCCAAAGAGAGCAGCAAAACGACTGCGGGATAGGTAAAAAGCGCATTGCTACTAAACCCAGATAATACGTTTATAAGTACATAGAATAGAAAATTGGCAGGGTAAGCAGTAATTCCTGCGTTTATCCTTTCCACAAATAGTAAATGTGCCTGAATATCGGTAGCAACATATTTGAGGAGGTAGGTAAATAAAAGGACGCTAAATACGAAGAGAAAGATGAAATCGAAGTATCTGTAAAAATTTCTTTTTAAAAAGTTCATCGTTTTATCTTCTAACAATTAGGGTTTATAGCTCTCTTAAAAGGGCTTCGGCTTTTTTCCAGTCTTCTAGGGTATCTATATTCACATGTCTTTTGGAATCCAATTCAATAGCCCCCATACGCGCTCCGAAAAAGGAATGTTCCTTCAACAAAACCTCGGTCTTGGTAATGTAAATAGCTCCATCACGAATATATGCCTTGGGCAATTCCTGGCGCCTCTTAATGATCTGTTGCTCTCCCGTGGCGATATGTAGCACCCCTTCTTTTTCTTCGAAAACCCAATGTGGATTGTATTGATGGGGTACTTCTTGAACGGAAACCAAACTATCGGTCCCCAGTGCTTTAAATCTTTCAATAGCATTGTCAATGTCTTCGGAAGTACGAAACGGTGTCGTTACTTGCAATAAACAAACAGCATCATAATCATCTTCCAAGCTTTGCAAAGCATGTTGAACCACTTCTAGCGAGCCTGCCGCATCTGTCGCCAAATGATCTGGACGTTTGAAGGGAACCTTGGCTCCCATGCGTTCTGCCAGTTCCATGAGCTCGTCATCTTCTGAAGAGAAAACCACCGATGCCAACGAAGAAGCCCCCAAAGCAGCTTCTATGGTATATTGAAGAAGAGGCTTGCCTCCCAGTTTTTTTTTGTTTTTATGAGGAATCCCCTTGCTTCCCGCACGGGCAGGTATGAGTCCTAGGATTTTCATTAGTAACTGATCGTTTTATGAAAACGGAGTTCTATATCTGAAAGAATGTCTGCGATTTTCTTACCGCTATCCCCTTCGCCATAAATCGTACTACGGGTATTTTTTGGGTCCTTTAGCTGAAGGGTAATCGCATCGTAAATCTCCTTTTTATCGTAGCTAACATCCAGCACATTCTCCCCTCGCAGTCGACGGTTCTGACGCGTCCCAATATTTACTACGGGTACTCCCAAAAAGGAACATTCTCGTATCCCGACACTGCTGTTTCCGATGAGACATTTCCCATTGACCAATAGCCGAAGGAAATCATTGGGTTCCATATTCTTAAAGAATCGGATGTTCTTGGGATTGTGCTTTTCCCGATAGGAACGAATTCCGTTAGAGGTACCGTCGGCTCCCGCATCTACATTGGGCCAGAACCAAAACGTTGGTACGCCAATTTCGTCGATGACCTCTAATGTTTTAATTACGTCTTCCTTTGCCTGATGGTATTCTGTAGTAACGGGATGTTGCATCACCACGATATAACCATCGTCTAAAGGAAAGGTAGCTCCTACCCCACCATATTTTCCGAAGGGGTCAAAATCCAGTCCAGGACGGTTTTGTACCTCGGCCGCCAAATCAATAGAGGGACAACCGGTATTGAACACATAGCGCTCATCTTCGCCCATCTTAATAACACGATTTTTAGCATCTTCGGAAGTCACAAAATGGATATCGGCCAATTTGGTATTGGCATGTCGTACTTTTTCGTCTATGTTTCCAGTAACCTCACCTCCTTGTAAATGAATTAAGGGAATATTTTGATAGGCTGCAGCAATGGAAGTAGCAATGGTTTCGAATCGATCGGCAATGGTCAATACTGCATCCGGTTGCAGGTTATAAAACACGTTAGACAGTTCCATAACGCCCAATCCTGTAGTTTTGGCCATGGCTGTTTTATTTTCACCTTCGAGTACCATGAACACCTTTTCATGAATGGTAAATCCATCCTTTTCAATAAAGTTGACTGCATTCCCGTAACGGTCCAGCAAAGCAGAACCGGCAACAACCAATTGTAATTCAAGCTTAGGATGCTCTTTGATCGCCTGTAAGACCGTCTTTACCCTACTGTACGAAGGTCTTGCGGTAATAACGGCGCATATTTTTCTCGTTTCACTCATTTATTCAATATCGGCTTCATTTAAAAAATCCCATTGATCAAGTGGTCTTGCCAACGCTTTCCCAATGACTTCCTGAAATCGGGAAGCATCCAAGCCATAGCCTTTCGGTTTTTTGGCTTCAAGGTCATGAAAGGTCAATATATGTCCTTTGGGTAATGCTTTGTTTACAGCCAAGGACTTTTCGAAAATACGTTTCAAATCCGTAAACGTACTATTATCGGTCTTATTTATGGGATGTTGTAAAGCAGTAGCGATGGCATTCGCACTTTCTACCAACTCCTTGGTTTCTTCAATAGTGAGCGAAGAACTTACATCTGGACCGAACATATCTTTGCTGAAAACCACATGAAACTCCAAAATCTCGGCTCCCAAGGCAGCTGCAGCCACTCCTGCTGCTACGGTTCCCGAATGATCGGAAAAGCCAATGGGGACATCATATCTTGCCTTCATCTGGGCAATTACGTTTAGCCCAAACTGCTCTGGTTGGGTAGGATAACTGGTCGTACATTGCAAAATGGAAAAATGGGCCTTGCGTTCATTCAAAAATGCAATGGCACCATCCAATTCATCAAAGGAGCTCATCCCGCTCGAAATAATAATAGGTTTGCCCGTTTCAGCCACTTTCTCAAGCAACAGAAAGTTGGTCACTTCGCCACTCCCTATTTTATAAACCTCAACCCCAGCTTTCTCCAGCACATCTACCGCAGTATTGCTAAAGGGACTGCTTATAAAAGTTAGCCCTACTTCCTTGCAATGCTCCCCAATACCTATCCATTGCTCTTGGGTAAATTCCATCCGCTTCCAATAATCGAAACGGGTAGCATCCTGTTCGGAAAATTTCACCCGAAAGGGTTCATGAATACTACTCTCAGCTTCTGCAATATGGGTTTGGAATTTAATGGCGGAGGCTCCCGTCTTTGCTACTGCATCAATATACGCATGTAGCATCCCTAAACTACCTTCGTGGGCCTGTCCTATTTCTGCAATGGTTGTGATCAAAGAAAGTTATCGTTGATTAGGTTCTCAAAGGTACTATTTTTTGGGAATGCCCTACCAATCGGTTTCGGAATAAAAATATTTCCACACCTCACGGGTTCCCTCTTTAATATTGGATATCTCGTCCTCTGTAAGTCGCTGCTTCCAAGTATGAATGTTCTTTTTGGAATCGCGCTTGTGCTTGTCATCCTTTTGCTTTCCCTGGGTAGAATTTTCAATCTCATCAGTTACTTCTTTCGACCATGGAAGGTTCAAAAAAGTAAAGATTTCCTTGAATTCCTTGATGGGTTCTTTTGAAAGGTCTTCATGGGTCACAAAATGCCATGTCCCCTGATATTGGGACTGATACTGCTTCACCGTATTATACAGGCAATTCCATAGCAATATTCCTTGCCGAATGATATCTTTCGGTTCTTCACAATACGCCTCTATTTCAGTGGCATATTCCTTCATGTATGTCTCAACTAGCTTGTTCTGTCTTCGAAAATTATCAAAATTGAATTGCCAATCTTTCACCTTTAAACTCGCAATAAAAGCTGCCGGATGTCGAATGACTATTACAACATCGCACCCCAAATTATCGTACATCCATGGTGCCGAAAGTAATGCAATGGGATCTTTGTATACCGTTCGACGGGTTTTCCGGGAACGCCATTCCCGAAGCAATTTAAAACCTCCAGTAGTACCGGTTGTCTTTATATCCGTAAAAGCCGTACTAATAAAAGACGAGAGGTATTTGTGAATGCTTAATTGATCTTCTTCCTGTGTATGTGCACTTAGATGCTGAAACCATGTGGTAAAGGGTGGTTTTACGCCGGTGCGCCCCGGATTAAAGGGTTCGTGCACGTAACGCACCTTGGGGGAGGCACTCACAATTTTGCCCGCCCAAGTAGAACCGGACCGATGAGCACCGGTAATCAATATAGACTTCTTTTCCTTCATGGGGTACAAAAGAATCGAAGATCGAAAGGATTAATCGTACAAGCTTTCGACTTCGCTTAAGTTCTTAAAAAACAATGGTTTTATCTTTTCCAATTCTTCCGACGGTAGATTCCACCACTGCAAGGTTTCTATTTCTTTGATAACAGCATCCGAAAAGCGTTTTTTCAATTCCTTTGCAGGAACACCACCAACGATACTGTACGGAGCTACATCTTTCGTAACTACACTTCCACTGGCAATAATGGCTCCATTTCCTACGGTAACTTCGCCTACAATAATAGCGTTATGACCAATCCAAACGTCATGGCCAATTACCACTTTTTTAACTTCTTTCAATTGGGAAAGTTCACCGTCGAATAGATTTTTGTTAATATAAGTGGATAGGTACTGAATGGGATGATTTGTAGTATGTATGGCAACATCAGCTCCTAACTGACAGTACTTACCAATCTCAATATCACCATGCAGGAAGTTATTGTATCCAAGTGTAGTGGCATACCCCAACTTTATGGTTCCAGAGAAATTACAACGATCTGGCACTTTGTTGGCGCCTTCAAAAGTCACATTTTGAACACCTCGTGAAAAACCGGACAAACTCACTTTATCGGAGGCTTGCGGAGCATTCAAAAAATAATACAATACTTTTCTAATGAATCGGCGCATAGGGTTGGTTGAATACGTAGCTAAAAATAGGTCTTTTCCAATTAATAGTTCTTATGTCCCTCGGGAAGCTTTAACCATTTATAGAATGTAGGACGCATCCATCGGTTCATTAAGAGACGCTTTACCACAAACGATTTAAAACCGAAAGACATCGTTCCTCTTTTTGGAGCAGGCACTTCAATGGTTTTATCATCATTGCCTTCGGCTTGGGAGGCCGCCAATTCGTACATCCAAGGTTCGGGTTGATTCCCCATGTGATAGGCATAATTGCCTATCGTGGCTAAGCGCCAAAACCCAGATGCATCATTGGGAACATCTATATAGTCTTTGTCTGCCTTACTGGAATAGGCCATGTTACTGAAGGTATCTGGAGATTTCTGAAATACTTCGCGACGTAGGGTAGAGACAAAATGCCCGCAACCCACCACAGCTGATAAATCCTTGCGTTTTACAGTCATCTGATACTTTAACCGAAGTTCGTTGGCATACATGCTGTCTTCCCTCCCGATGCTTTTGGCAAACCGCTGCATGTCTTCCGGATTGCAAAGGCTTTGAAATTGCAATTGCCCTTTGAAAAAGGCTCCATAGATGGTATTCACCGTATGATTGGCAAACATAGTTCCGTGAGGGACGGGCGAGACCATACCAGCTTCTGGAAAATGTTCATAGACTTCTTCCACAGCTTGCATCCAACCCTGAGTGAATAATACATCGCCATCACTAATTGTCACCAAAGGCTCCTGACTTGACTTGGCCAAGGGAATCACGGCATCGATCTTTCCTACATTGTTTTTGTAATGAATGAGTTGATCTATTTTACCTTCTTCATACAACTTCTGAAGGTATTCGGTTACCTCCGTACAACAGCCATTATTCACAACCGTTAAAAAACTTTTTGAATGGCGCGTTGCATTGCACGAATCGATGCAAAGCTGAGTAAAATCCAATCCCTTTTCAAAGTATTCTTCTAAATGGGGCACATAGACAGGAATGATGACACGATGGTAGGCATCGCCTTGAATTTCCTTATCCTTTTCCGGATTTCTGCCTATACGCATGCTTAGGAGTTAAAATAGGTTTTTAGACAGTAATAGGGTCTAAAATATGCAGTAAACTTAGGGATTTTCAGAGACTTTTCGGGATGGATACGTTTCCATTGAAAAACAGCGTACCTAAGAAGTCGCTTTGCAATTTTATGTAGCACCCATGGATTTGAGACCCCCATTTGCTTAAAATTTTCGAACATCCTCAAGGCAATTCCTTGGTACAATTCCTTCTTCAACGATAATCTGGCGTCACTTTCGTACACGCGATAAAAGGCCAAAGGTTCATTGAGATAATAGATGGGATACCGATAAAAAAAACGCTGATAGAAATCTTGGTCTTCACCCGCTTTCATAGCTTCATCGAATCGCAGATTGGCTGTTAGAGCTTCCTTTTTAATAAGGGGTGTTGGTGATTTAATGAGCCAGACGCCCAAGGCATTCCAGAAAACATTACCGGAGCGTAAATGCTCTTTTCCTACTGCGGGACCCAATGTTTTTCCGGTTTCTTCTCCATTTTCGTCTACTTCCAAACAGGCACAATGTACCAGCATCGCTTCAGGGTTCTTTTCAAAAGCATGTATTTGAAGTGTTATCTTATTCGGTGCCCAAAAATCATCGTCATCCAAAAAAGCAATGTATTCACCCAAGGCATTGTCGATCCCATAGTTCCGCGTAGAAGAAATCCCACCATTTTCCTTAAAATGATAGGTGCAATTTTCGTAGCGATCGCATAACTCCTTGGCATAGGGTTTTTCGGAACCGTCATCAATTACCAATATCTCCATAGGAGAATAGTTCTGGGCAGCAACACTTTCCAGCGCTTGTTCCAGATAGGCTTCCCTATTGTAGGTTGGGATAATAACACTTACCAAAGGATTTGTTTCCATGCAGTGTTATTTAAAGAGTTTATGCTTAATGCGCTTCAATATCCCTTTGGGCGTAAGTTTTCTAAGGCGGGAAATCTCCTGATTAGCTTCGTACAACGCTTTCATATCTTCATAATACACCCCAAAGAGTTCTCGGTGAAACCGATCGTCTTCCGCTTGTTTCTTGGCCAAATGCTCTGGCGAATTGCTCACTCCACTTAAATCGAAGAGAGCTAACGGATATTTGATATGCTGAAAACTAATTTTTCCACTCAAGAGGCATTTTAAATAAAAAGCACGATCGGCAGACAGACGATAGCTTTCGTCATAGTTGCCCATGAGTTCGAATACTTTCTTATGAAAGAGTGTACTTTGATGGGGCAAGGAGGTCTTCATGAAGTAATAGGGCGTCACCGTATCGGCGAAAATCTTCTCTCCTTTTTCGTATTTGTAATCCCCATAGATGATATCACCCTTAAAATTAGGGTGTCCTACGAACTCCTCTAACGCTTTTGAAGTATAAAAGGTGTCCCCACTATTCAGGAACAATAAATAGTCTCCCGTTGCTTTGACAATTCCCTTGTTCTGGGCATTGTAAATCCCAGTATCCGGTTCACTAATCCAATAATCAATATGTTCGGCTTCAGCTTCAATGTATTCCTTACTACCGTCGTTAGAAGCACCATCGATGACCAAAAACTCATAATGGGAATAGCTTTGCTCCTTTACAGAAGTCAGCGTAGCCTTGAGTCCTTCTACATCGTTGTAATTGATTGTGATTATGGAAACTTTGGGCGTGTTCATCGTTTAACTGAGATACCAATTATACATTTTTTGAATCCCATCTTTTACAGAAACCTTGGCGGTCCATCCCATAGCGTTGATTTTGGAAACATCAGTCACCTTTCTGAAGGTTCCGTCAGGCTTTTTGGTATTAAAATAAAATTCCCCATCGAACCCAACGATCTCTTTAATCAATTTTGCCAGATCGGCAATGCTCATATCGCTTCCCGTTCCTATATTCACATGGGTATTGCGAACTTCCTTCCCACTTTGCTTACCGGGAGCTTCATAATGATTCATTAGGAATAGACAAGCCTCTGCCATGTCTTCTACCCATAAAAACTCACGCATGGGTTTCCCAGTACCCCATATCTCGACCTTCACCTTATCTTCTTTGTAAACGCCAAATGATTTCAGGGTGTTTATAATTTCATCTTCAGTTGATTTTCCGTCGACCTTTTGAATGGGAAGTCGGTCCAAATCCTTTCGAATGGCATCCCAATTATCATTTTCCAATAACTTGCCTAAATGTATCTTCCGCAACAATGCTGGAAGCACATGGGCCTTTTCCAAATCGAAATTATCATTGGCTCCATACAAATTGGTGGGCATGGCAGAGATATAGTTCGTTCCGTACTGCAGGTTATAGCTTTCGCACATCTTTATACCAGCTATTTTGGCAATGGCATAGGGTTCATTGGTGTACTCCAGCACATCCGTCAACAAGTAGCTCTCCTTGATGGGCTGCTCCGCATTTTTAGGATAGATACAAGTACTTCCCAAGAAAAGTAATTTGGTCACGCCATTGAGGTAACTCTGATGGATAACATGATTTTGTATCATCACATTATCGTATAGAAACTCTCCGCGATAGGTATTGTTGGCCTGAATGCCCCCTACCTTGGCTGCGGCCAAGAAAACAAATTCGGGCTTTTCAGCTTTAAAGAATCGTGCTACTGCAACACTATCCCTAAGGTCCAATTCCTTGCTGGTTCTCAGGACCAAATTGTGATATCCTTCCCTTTCCAAAAGTCGAACAATGGCACTTCCTACCAATCCCTTATGGCCTGCTACATATATCTTGGCATCCTTATTCATGCACTATTCGAAATAATTTGAAGTTTTAAACCCACCTTCTTTCAGGTATTGTTCTTTTTGCATGAGCACGAGATCACTTTCCATCATTTCCTTTACCAAATCTTCCAGCTCGTATTCGGGAACCCATCCCAATTTTTCCTTGGCTTTACTGGCATCTCCTATTAGCATATCTACCTCGGTAGGTCTGAAGTACGTTGGGTCTACTTCCAATACCACTTTACCTTCGGGCAATGGGAAACGATCGTCTTTGGCTTCCACTACATACGCTTTTTCGTCGGCCCCGCTTCCTTCAAATCGTAGGCTAACCCCGATATGGGAAAAGGCCATTTTCACAAAATCGCGAACCGTTGTGGTTTTTCCCGTAGCGATGACCCAATCTTCGGGCTCATCTGCCTGAAGAATCATCCACATCATGCGAACATAATCCTTAGCATGTCCCCAATCCCTTTGGGCATCCAAATTCCCAATGTACAGTCGATCTTGCAATCCTAGGGCAATCTTAGCGGTAGCCCGAGTTATTTTTCTGGTCACAAAAGTCTCTCCACGAACGGGCGATTCGTGATTAAATAGGATTCCATTACAGGCGAAAATTCCATAAGCCTCGCGATAGTTAACAGTCGCCCAATAGGCGTATAATTTGGCTACACCATAAGGACTCCTTGGATAGAAAGGAGTGTTTTCCGTTTGTGGAATCTCCTGTACTTTTCCGTATAGTTCTGAAGTAGATGCTTGGTATACCTTGGTTTTCTCTTCCAGTCCTAGAAATCGAACAGCTTCTAAGATTCTCAAGGCGCCCAATCCGTCGGCATTGGCCGTGTATTCCGGGATTTGAAAAGAAACCCCTACGTGACTCATCGCCGCCAAATTATAGATCTCATCGGGTTTGATCTCATTGATGATACGAATGAGATTCGTACTATCGGTCATATCCCCATAGTGCAATATGAAGTTCCTGTTCGAAACATGGGGATCTTGGTACAGATGGTCGATACGATCGGTATTAAAGGAGGAAGCCCTTCTTTTTAAACCATGCACTGTGTATCCTTTTTTCAGAAGAAATTCACTGAGATAGGCTCCATCCTGACCTGTAACTCCTGTAATAAATGCTACTTTCATAGTTGGTTGCTCGTTTCGGAGCTATGGCTCCAATACTTTTGTATACAGCGCCCTATAGGCTTCTGCTTGTATTTTCGAATCGAAATGCACCTCGGCATAGGTTCTTATGGTTTCCTTTTGAAAGGAGTGGGACATTTCAAAAAATGCTTCGATTGCCTCTTTCAATGCTTTTGCCGATACCTCTTTAGCCAAAACACCATTCTTTCCTTCTTCAATATGCTCTTTCAATCCTCCAATCGCATAACCTACGACCGGTGTCCCAGTTGCCAATGCCTCCAACATAATATTGGGAAGGTTATCCTCCTTGCTAGGCAATATACAGGCATCTGCTGTGACATAACAAGCCACTATTTCCTGTGGTTCCGATTTAAACCCCAAAGGTATGACTTTTACAGCTTCATTGGGGATTTCCACCTCCCCTTTTCCCATTGTAAGTAAGGTTAACGGAAAGGATATGGTCGAGAGTGCTTCTTTCAATAAGGCAAACCCTTTTCTATCAATATGCAAGGCTCCCGCAGCGAACAACAACACCTTTTCATCGGGCCCAATATTTAATGTTTTCCTTAAGGTATTCACCTCTGGATGAAAAACAGACAGGTCTATGCTATTGGGGATTGTTTTCCTTTCTGAAAAATGGTCAAACACCTTGCTTACTTCAGCTTCTTCCAAAAGCCATTGGGATGGACTTGCCAAGGCTCCCTTCACACATTGCGAGATAGCCTTTTTTTTCGAGTGAAGCATTTCCATATCCAATTGCTGAATGATAGTATTCCTTTCTTTGTCGCCTTGATAGTGGAAGAGTCCCATAAAAGGATTCATATCGTGAAGGGTCCAGACCACTGGTTTTTTAAACAATGAAAAGAAACGTTTATAATCCAAAATACCAGTCACCATGTGAAGGTTCACCAAATCAGCCTCTTGAAGATACGGATGGGTTTCCAATTCCTTTTTACTGAAAGGAAGTGATAGCATTTCATAAGTTAACTGTCCCTTTACTTTATCAATTTCCCGCTGAACGCGCTCCTGCTTGGAAGGCGATATTAACAACTTCAACTTCCATTGAATCTTTACCCAGAAAGATGGTTTACGATAATCGAAAAAGGAATCTTGAACTACATTGCCGTTAAAATCGATAGAAAGATCCCGGGACAAAAATGCACTGGCAATTCCAATACCCTGTAATGCCTTATGCAAACGCAAGGCTGCAATTCCCGCACCCCCTCGGCTGGATGTTGTTACTTGGACGACTTTCATTTCCCTTTGCCAACGATTTTATGGTACAACTTACGTGAAAATTCCTTGGCATAACGTCTAAAATACCATTTCGGGTATCCATGAAACCAATAATCATTACAGACCGTCACCAAGTTGCCAACAAGCTGTTTCGTAGTTTCCTTCTTTTTAGGTTTCCATGAGTGATCCCATAAGTGCACGCCATAACTGTTCTCCGAAATGAACGATGTGAAGGGCTCTTCCTTGTATTCGTAGGGCAATGCGTAGAAGTAGTCCGTGTCTAAAATTAATTCGCCTTCTTCTAAAGGCTTTGATACTAACATGGGTGTAAAAGTATGTGTGATCACAGGAGGTGAAAACGGATTGAAGGTATGGGTGTCATAGTAATTTTTCATTTGCTGTACCCACCGATTTTCTGGTTCGGCAGCAAAAAAAGCAAAGTTTACGCGACCTTTTACCTCTTCCCCAATCACAAAACGATTGGACAACAATGGATTTATGGGTTTTATCAACAGCATATCGGTATCCATATACACGCCTCCCTCTTTCAGTAAGACAACCGTTCGAACATAATCGGAAACAAAGGCATATCGTTTTTTCCGTAGCGCATTTTTGTAGAAAGCGTGCTTTGTATTGAAAAAATTATCTTCATTCCATTCCTTAATTTCAAAATCAGGACAGTGGGTTTTCCATGATTCCAAACAGCGTTGAAACACCTCGGGTTTCTTTCCTTTCCCAAACCAGCAGTAATGGATTTTCTTTGGGATCATGGTTTATTTTTTAGCTAGTTTAATCTTTAATTGCTTTCTGTATGCTTTATAAAACGGACTTCGAAACGTTTTGGGAAGCCTTGTTTTATGGTAGGAAGGATTAAAGTACTTTCCTTCGCGAAACATCTCTTCTACCCAATGGTCAATGAGCCAATCGTATTGCTCCGAATAAGCAAGGTTCTCTTGTAATCCTATATGAATGTCTTTTATTACCTCCACATTTTCCCGTAATCTCGGTAGGGAGGATTTTTTTTGGCTTCTAATGGCCGATTGTTTGTGTACACGAATGTAATTCATGGGTTCCGCACAAAATGCCACCTTTCCTTTTAGGAATAACATCATCCAAAACCACCAGTCGCCGCAATACCGATATCGGATAGGAAACCATGCAAGATCAATGCTTTCTTTACGCACCAAAGCAGAACTAACATTCATGACCGGACATCGGTACTTTCCATAAAATTGAAGTAATTCCGTTCCTTCCTTGCAATAGTCTTCCTTCCAGAATCCAGTCCCGAAACTGTCCCACCATGGGTTGAAGTATTCCTTTTCTCCTGTAGCATTATAACTCTTGCAATGCCCCACAACCACATTAGGGTCTTCCATTTTTGGAACCAATCGTTCCAAGAAATTTGGTTCCACCCAATCATCACTTTCGGCAATCCACACCAAAGACCCCTTGGCCATTTCCAGTCCTTGCTTCCATAGACCGAAAGGACTTCCAGAATTGGAGGCGTTAACGAACACCTGAGTCACTTTTTCATGGCTTTCATAAGATTTCAGTACGGCAGCACTATTATCTGTAGAGGCATCGTCTAAAAGCAGCACCTCAAAGTCCCGAAACGTCTGCCCCAACACACTTTCTATACGTTGTTGTAGAAAAGAAGCGTGATTGTAATTGGGGATGATTATGGATACTAGTGGCACTGCAGTAGCTATAAATTGGCGGTTTAAAAACTTGCCTAAAGATAGGTCTAAAATTTAAAGCCTAGGGAATCGTATTGGGTATTGCTTTCGGAAATCAAGAAATAGTACCTTTGTCCGCACATGATATCCAAGGAACGCAAATTCATTTTCATTCACATTCACAAAACGGGAGGCACCAGTATTGAAAAAAAACTGGGGCATTTCGATACATTAATGCGTGATGTGCAAGATCATAGAAGTTTGGCTGAAATTGAAGAACTCACCGATCGTGGATTCTATTTCCGAAAGTTCCTGTACTCGATAAAAAAAGGAAAACCACAACTGGCCCAGAAAAACCTTTCCCTATACGTTTCCCCCAAACTTACCCGCAAGGAATACGATAGCTTTTATAAATTTTCTTTTGTTCGAAATACTTGGGGAAGACTCTACTCATGGTATGCCAATGTAATGCGGGATGAATTGCACCGAGAAAGTTATGGAATTACACATCCCAATTATTCCATGTATGATTTCTTAACCGAAAAAATAAAACCGGAAACCTTCTCCCAATTGCATTTCCTGAAGAACCGGGAAGGTAAGATAGCAATGGACTTTATTGGTAGGTTCGAAAATCTACAGGAAGATTTCAATACGGTTTGCGATCGCATCGGATTGGAAGACAGTGAACTTCCCAGACTGCTTATTAGCAATAATGCCCACTACACTGAGTTCTATGACGATAAAACCAAAGATTTGGTGCGTAGCTTGTTCAAAGAAGAAATCGATTTTTTCAATTTCGAGTACGGAGGGTAGTTATTCTATTGAAATATCTTCCCGTTGTCCGAAGTTACCCGTGTTGTTCAGCTGAATGTAAGGCTCCTTGATCCACTTTTTCTTTTTTATTTTCTGAAAAAGTTGCTTCAAAAAGAAAAAATCGCCCGCTTTCCAGCAGTCCCACCGGGCCTTATCTTTATGCTTGGAATGAAAGGTGAAGCAGGGCGCTCCAATATTGGCAAGTTTAATTTGTTCCGCGTCCATAAGGTCATTGGACGGAATTAGTGCACCATCAGGATAGCGCATTTGCCAGAGAAGCAAAGTATTCTTCGAAGCTTCGTTAATCTGATTTACAATATGCTGCACGGCATGTTCATCGATAAATCGATCGTCATCGTCCAAAAAAATGATCCATCCTTCACGAACATATTCCATGAGTTCATTACAATACAAATTATAGGGAGCAAATTTGAATTTGCCTCTTTCCCCCGCATTCTGTGGAGGGTCGGTAATGGGCTGTACTTTAACTAAATCGATGTTCGCATACTCCCTAAGGTACTCCAGATCGACACTGTCGTCATAGGAAACGATATGACGGATATTCGTATACGTTTGATTTTCTATAGACTCTCGACATATCTTAAATCCATTGGGACGATTGGACGTGCGTGTGAGGATATTGATCACTGGATTTTCAGTTATGGAAGATCCACGCTTGTGTTTGGATTTCTTGCTGGGTCTATGATACAGGCTGACGAGTTTTTCCAGAATGGAAGAAGCATCGTAATGGGCTACCACATGATTTCTATTCATGGTCCCCATTTCCTGCCATTCATCCTTTCTTTGTAGCATATCCAGCATTCCTTGGGCCAGCGCATCGACACTTTCTGAGGGAACTACGATATTTTTCTCAGGCAGCATTTCACGCACCGAGCCTACATCGGTAGCTACGATGGGTAAACCACAACTTTGTGCTTCCAACAGTACTGTGGGCAAGGCCTCTCCTCTGCTTGGGAGCACATAAAAATCGGCGTTTTGATAGTGCTCTTTTATAGCCTCACTGGTTTGCCAGCCGTGAAAAATTACTTGATCTTCGAGCCCTAACTCTTTCACCATTTCGGTTAGTGAATTTCGAAAGGGACCGTCCCCTATCAAATGCAGGGTAATTGTTTCCTTATCAAATCGCTCACATACCCTCTTAAATGCAATTATGGCCAGATCGTATCCTTTTACGTTCATGAACCTCCCCACACTCAAAATGTGGATTCCATCCCGTTCCCCAGATGGTTTCATAGGGAAGAAATCCGTATCAATTCCATTGGGTAGGGACACAAGCGTATTTTCATTGGCTCCCATTTGCAATAGCGAATCGGTATTGTATTTGGAAATGGAAATGATTCCATCTGCCTTGGCAAAAAGTTTTTTGTAGATACCTTTTGTTTGTAGTCCTTCCCGAATATCCACCCCGTGAAATGTGGTAAACAAGCGTATGGGAACCCCTACCTCCTTTAAGAAAACAGCATCATTGCCCATAAATCCGTAATGCGCATGCACCACATCAATCTTAGATTTGAGGATGAATTGAAGTAGATAAAAATTCTGAAGGTTTAGGGATTTACTTCCGTATCTAAAGAAGTTAAGGGATTTTAGCAACCAAAAGAACTTCTTGCTCCCTAATTTTGAAAAAAGCAGTCCCAAGGTTTTTAAGAAACGCTTGGCCTTGTTTCGTTTTAAAAGATCGTGATTGGAAATGCATTTTCCGTACAAATCGTAGGCTTCGAATCCCTTCAAGGCATCTATCTGATTGGGATGCTTGTGCTTAGTGTAAATGTGCACACTACACCCTTTGTCTAAAAGTCCGACGATATGATTACGGATGAAGGTTTCCGAAATGGCCGGAAAATCATGTACCCAAATTAAAACGTTGGTCTTTTGTTCCATAATCAATTGGAAGGAAATATACGTGAAAGCAAAAACTTATTCAATCGATAAAATCCAAAACCGGGCTTATCCTGAAGTTGATGTTTGTCCATTCTTCGTAACAATGACAGATACCAACATTCCTTCCTACTGAAAATGCGAGTGTTCCAAGCCAAGCGGGTAAACTCCTTGTATAGTTTTGGTCGGTTTCTATCATGTACGAAGCGTCGCAAAGCCCTTAAAAACATCTTCCGAAGAAAGGACCTCCGTTCTTGGGCAGAAAGGGTACCTTCTAATTTAGAACGATCGTATTTTTTCAAATAATAACGAACGGCTTCCATAGCTTTGGCAATAAACGTCTCGTCATGGAACTTATCATGTGCGTCGTCTGTGTGATAAAAAAAATCGGCTTCCTCGATGCGCTTTACCTCACAACCTGAGAGTAACATATGGGTATGAAAATCCACGTCTTGAAAACGCATCAGGTTTTCATCGAACTTGCCTCCTTTGGTGAATGCCTCCTTTTTCCATATGGGACTGGAGATCTGCCACGGAATTTCATAAGAAAGAAACATTTCCAAATAGGCGCGGCTCGTCGGATTTTCTGGATCTCTATTTACAATATCTCCTAGCGTATCTCCCTTTTTTTCTTGGGTAGAAAAGATCAGAGCATCGGCCTTATTATTTTCTGAGAAGTATTTTAATCGATTTTCGAAACAGGTATTGGCAATGGTATCGTCACTATCAAGAAACATAAGATATGCGCCACTACTCTTCTCAATCCCCACGTTTCGGCAGGCGTTGGCTCCTTTCTTCCTATTATTGGGCCTTTCCAAACATTGAATGCGCTCGTCTTTGGCCGACCATGTTTTTACAACTTCCTTTGTATGATCGGTACTGCCATCATCAATCACCAAACATTCCCAATCGGTATGAGTCTGATTCACCACCGATTGTAGGGTCCGTTCGATCGTTTGGGATCGGTTAAAGGTTGGGATGATAATCGTGATCTTTCTAGAACTCAAGCGACAGCTTCTTTTAAGGTCTTATTTACCGCATCGAGATGATGGTCTAAGGTGAAATTTTCGCTAGCTAACTTTTTACCTGCATCTCCCATTTTTTTGGAAAGGGATACATCTCCCAACAAAGCACCTATTCGTTGTGCCATTAAATCAACATCATGCTCTTGTACCAAATAGCCTGTTTCCCCATCCAAAATCACATCGGGTATGCCTGCATGTCGGGTCGCTACTACCGGAACCCCAGC
Source organism: Aureisphaera galaxeae (assembly GCF_028561275.1). Classification (GTDB taxonomy): domain Bacteria; phylum Bacteroidota; class Bacteroidia; order Flavobacteriales; family Flavobacteriaceae; genus Aureisphaera; species Aureisphaera galaxeae. Next base: position 237,428 of record NZ_JAQQTF010000019.1, on the reverse strand, counting down.
CAAACTGGCTTCCATGACCCCAACAGGAGTTCCTTCTTGATCTCCATTGGAGGTGGTTATGGAATGTTGCACGAAAACCTGCGTTTCTCTTAAAAGTTCCTGAATGGTTTCTGGTGTTACCACTCCTAGGAACGTTACTCGGCTCTCCAAACCTAAATGCTTAGACAAATTAACACAGGTATCCCATAATGGACCTGTTCCTGCCATTGTGAGTTTCGCTTCGGGGTGCGACTGCACTACTTTAGAGAACGCCAATAGGGTATAATACGGAGCCTTTTTGTCTACAAACCTTCCTACGCTTAATAGTTGTTTCTTCGAAAAATTGGGAGAAATTTCTTTGAATGCAGGATTAGCACCACAGGCCGTATGCACCAACTTATCTTTAGCACAACCCATTTGCTCCAAGGATTTCTGCATCTTTTTCGAAACCGCAATCACTTTGTTGGCTCGTTTAAAAACCTCACGGTAATTATCGCATCCCTTTACAATATCTTTTCGTACCGCATCATACCCGTGAAAATGGACTACTAACGGAATGTCATTATCTTGGAAAACGGGGAGTAGATGATGGGCATGATTCCCATATTCTACCAAGGCAACATCGATATTGTTTTCGGCTAATGAATTTTGTAGCCAATCCTGAACATTAAACGTTGGTTTTCCGGAAATTCTTCCCCATACTTTTTGCACCAAGTTGGCAGTGCTTTTCCGACTAGTATTTTCAAGTCGGATGTTTTGCCCAGCACCATAATAATAAAATACTTTTCCCTTAAGCCCATTTTTATGAGCCTGTATAAACGTTTCAGAATACGCTTTCTGGTTGGGTGAAAAAAGGGCAATGTTCATGTAAACACCTTTAGGATCGCAATCGCCTCATGATTTTTGCTAAGATAGAGGTTTTTCCTTTGCTCGTTTGTGGTGTCTTCAGTGTAGTTTGGGGTTGTGGTATTTCAATTTCCAAACCCAATTTACTTTTTACCCTTTCGTAGCGGGAAGCTTTGGGTTCGAGGGTTAATGGGTTTTTCGATGCTATTCCATAATCGGATGAGTAGATTGGGGTTCTTTCAATAACCGCATAGAGATAATCGAAGGTATCCCAAATTTTCTGGTATTCGTAGAACACCACTTCCCCATCTAGATCCTTTGCTACATCACTTATGGTGGTGAAATCTACATCTTCGTCTACAGGCTGTAAGCCTTCCGGCTTGTGTTTCCTTAAATAGTCTTGATGGTATTTGGAGGGACAGGCCAAAATAAGCCTTCCTTGTTCCGCGAGTAGGTTTTTAAGTCCGTTATGAAAATCGCTTCTATTAGCCACCGGAATATGTTCGTACACATCGATCATGATGATGGCATCGTACTTGTCCCCTTCTGGCAAACTTTGGGTGACATCGAAAACCGAATAGTTCAGGTTTTTATTTTGAAAGAGCTTGGAGGCTGTTTCCACTAAAACAGGGCTCAAATCGATTCCCGTTACTTGAGCTTTATCAAAATGTTTCGAAAATTCATAGCTACTCCAACCCAAACCGCATCCTATATCCAATACCCTTTTAGAACCTTCTGGGATGTATTTTGCTAGGTTTACAATGGCCGATTGTATTCGTCTATTCCCTTTGGTATAGTCGTTTATGAGCTTACTATCGAACTTATCGTAAAAATCTAAGGATTCTTTCATTTTAATAATCGAACTTTTTAATTCCCAAATGCGCAATCCCTTCAACAATCCCTATTTCCTCTTCGGTTAGATCTTGCTTATAGCGCTGGGCCCCTTTAATATTTTTGGACCACGACTTATTGATTTGTTTATCCAAGTCATTTTCAATCTTCGCATAGTCAATTCTCACCTTAAGAAATTCCTCCAACTCTCCTAACACTTTCTTTTTATCCGAAAGGAAGTCTTCATACTTAAGAAAGAATATTTCCTTGGGATATTTCTTTTCGTATGCCAGTGCCGTGTCCAAATAGGAACTCCATCGGTAGGCGATGTTTTCCGCTACACTTCCTCCTTTTTTCTTAAGAAAACCAATATTCAGATACAGACCATTAAGATTAGCATCCAGTCGTTCCTTTATCGCTGCAACCGTATCCCGCGGGTCACGCACCACATATACCACTTTGTATGATCCCAAGGTGACTTTCCGCAATTCTGGAAGGATAGCAGCAAAACCAGGCACCTTAACTAGATCGTGTTTCCATATCCTATAGATCAAGCTTAGGGTAAATCCCTTAACACCCACCAAACGCACCAACGGATAGATATACCATGAATCTTCTGGGTCATTTAACCAGCTCCATCCTGTTCCCTTCGAAACTAGATGACTAATGATCGTTGTACCGGATCGTTCGCAACCTACCACACATGCTTTCATTTACACAATCTATAGTTTCTTTTGTTCTTCTATTATTGAATATAAAATCCTCATCGCATTCCCTGCAATCTATCGCACTTCAATGGAATGCTGCACAAGGACACCTTCGGGTGATTTCTGTTGTTTCCCAGTGCCATAAAAGTTACTTCCTACCACATCGAACTCCATCGCCATTTCTATATCATCGATCAAACCAGAACTATTAGCGCAGCTCAACCGAATATTATAGGTTCCGTTAGGCAAGGGAAATTTAGGAATGGTACAGTAAATATGTTCGGACGTGCCGTCCTTTACATCTAATAGATGCGATGAAAACTCATTGTTACAAATCACCCGTATAATTCCTTTGGTATCATATATCGCCACCCGGAAGCGCAATCCTGGCGTTTTCTTTTCGCATTGAAAAGCCAACTTGAATGTATAGCTATTTCCCGAAATTAGATCTTTTACTTGAGCCCCTTTATCATCTAAAACTGTACAGCCGGTAAAGCGAAATAATTCGCCTCCTTTTCTGTCGGTTCGTTCGGCCAAGCTTTGATGGATATTCTTTTTCCCCATAGAAAGGTACTTTCCTACAACATCCTCAATGTCTCCTTCGTAGGCAATACTTCCATTTTCCAAGAAGATTCCCCTGGAGCATAAACTTTGAACACTTCCCATATTATGACTAACAAACAGCACAGTTCTTCCCTCTCCAGTCGAAATATCCTGCATCTTTCCTATGGCCTTTTTCTGAAACTCCGCATCTCCCACAGCCAATACCTCATCCACTACGAGAATGTCTGGTTCCAGATGCGCAGCCACGGCAAAGCCCAATCGTACCGTCATTCCACTGCTATATCTCTTCGTCGGTGTATCTATATACATTTCACAACCCGAAAAATCAATAATCTCATCAATCTTTTTTCGTATTTCGGCACGGGTCATTCCCAAAATGGCACCATTGAGGTAAATATTTTCCCTACCGGTTAATTCGGGATGGAATCCTGTACCTACTTCCAATAGGGAGGCGATACGGCCTCTACTTTTTATGACTCCTGTTGTAGGTGTCGTCACCCTAGATAATAGCTTTAAAAGTGTAGATTTCCCTGCTCCATTCTTACCTATGATTCCAAGAATTTCTCCTTGTTTTACTTCAAAATTAATGTCCCGTAAAGCCCAAACATAATCTTGGGAGGCCTTAGCACTGCGGTCATTTACTGCGCCAATGGTAAGATAGGGATCTTCTTTCCCCCGAATTTGATGCCAAAATCGATTCAGGTCATGACGTATCGTACCCAACCCAACAAGCCCCAAACGGTATTGTTTGCTAATGTTTTCGGCCTTAAGGATTACTTTACTCATTATACGGTGTCTATGAATGTTTTTTCGGTTCTATTAAAAAGCACCAATCCCAAAAGGAACAAAACGATTCCCAATGCGACAATCCCTCCAAAAATAGTCCAATTGAACTGTAGATTATCTGTTGAGAAAAGGGCATAACGGAATCCTTCTACAATATGGGCTAACGGATTGTAATCTACTACCCAAGCGAACTCTGGCACCTTTTCCTTTAGTGCCTTTATGGGATACGGCACTGCAGAAAGGTACATTAATAACTGCATTGCGAATCCCAGCAATATGGATACATCCCTATATTTGGTCGTCATGGTGGAGACAATCATTCCCAATCCCAAGCCATAAATAGCCATGATAATAACGTACGCGGGCACCAAAAGTAAATTCCAATCCGGGGTGGCCATCTCATCCAGGGTGTAGAAATAATACAAATAAAACCCCGCTAGAATAAGCATTTGAATTCCGAACTTCACCAAGTTGGAAATCACTTTGGAAAGGGGAACGATAAATCGCGGAAAGTAGACTTTCCCAAAAATACCTTTATTAGCTTTAAAGGTAGCCGCTGTTCCGTTGAGACATACCTTGAAATAATTCCAAGCGGTAATACCCGATAAATTGAACAAAAATGCAGGAATGATTCCTGTTTCAATAGAGGCTACTTTATTAAAAATAAGTGTGAATATGACGGAAGTAAAGAGCGGTTGGATAAAAAACCATAGCGGCCCCAGCACCGTTTGTTTATAAACGGTAACGATATCCCGCTTCACAAAAAGGACCAATAAATCACGATAACGCCAAATTTCTTTGAAGTTAAGGTCTATCCATTTCCTTTTGGAAGAGATTTCGAACAACCATGATTCATTCCGATCACTCATGATTCGTTAAATACATTCCAGGTTATTTTTAGTCCATCGCTTACCGAAAATAAGGGATCGTATCCCATCAATCGTTTTGCTTTGGATATATCTGCCAATGAATCCTTTACATCTCCTTTTCTTGGCGGGCCATAAATGGCCGTAATATCTTTTTGTGAAACTGCTTTTAAATCCTTCCACAATGTATTTAAGCTAATACGCTCTCCAAATGCAATGTTGAATACTTCGTTGTTGGCTTCATCTGGAGCGAAGAAGGCTCTTATGTTTGCTTGTACGGCGTTTTCCACAAAGGTGAAATCACGCGTCTGCTCACCATCCCCGTTAATGGTAGGCGCAGCGTTGTCTTTGGCAGCTTGCATAAACAACGGGATTACTGCAGCATAGGCTCCCTTTGGGCTTTGCTTAGGTCCAAATACATTGAAATAACGCAGCCCAATGGTTGGCGTTCCGTAGGTCTTATGAAAGACATCGGCATATAATTCATTCACCAATTTGGTCACCGCATACGGTGATAATGGTTTTCCAATATTTTCCTCTACTTTGGGTAGTGTCTTGCTATCCCCATACGTAGAACTAGAAGCTGCATATACCATACGCTTTACCGTAGGGCTATCATTCTGAGCTACCAGCATATTCAAAAAACCCGACACATTTACACCGTTGGAAGTTACCGGATCATTAATCGATCTCGGTACCGATCCCAGGGCGGCTTGATGGGAGACAAAGTCCATTCCATCCATGGCTTTTTTACAAACTTCCAGATCGCGAATATCTCCTTCCATGAACTCAAAAGAAGAATGGGATTGGAATTCTGCCAAGTTGGTTTTAAATCCTGTGGAAAGATTATCTAATACCCGTACTTTTTTAGCGCCGTATTGTAATAAGTACTGCACAATATTGGAACCAATAAAACCGGCTCCTCCCGTAATTAAAAAGGAGTATTGTGATAAATCTTCAGTATGATAAGGGGTCGTATACATTAGAGTCTTCCGTCGATTATGCTTTTATCTAAAAATGATTTTACGTCGAATATCACAGAGGTTTCGCTTCGGTGACGATGTAAATCCAAATTCTTGAATTCTGCATGGGACACTGCCAAAACGATAGCATCGTAATCTTCTTGCAGATTTCCAGAATCCGCTATCAAATTCTTTCCAAACTCATGCTTTACTTCCTCAGCATTTGCCCATGGATCGTAGATGTCTACAGACAGATTGTATTTTTCCAATTCGGAAATCACATCGATGACCTTACTGTTTCTTATATCGGGACAGTTTTCTTTAAAAGTAATTCCCAGCATAAGCACTTTCCCGTGCTTTACCTTACATTCTTTCTGAATCATAAGTTTAACCACTTCATGGGCCACATAATTTCCCATTCCGTCGTTCATGCGCCTCCCTGCAAGGATGATCTCCGGATTGTACCCCTCTTCCATGGCCTTTTGAGCCAAGTAATAAGGATCTACCCCAATACAGTGCCCTCCTACCAATCCGGGTGTGAATTTTAAGAAATTCCACTTGGTTCCCGCTGCTTCCAGTACATCTTGGGTATCTATATCCAGCAATCTGAAAATCTTCGACAATTCATTTACAAAGGCAATATTGATGTCCCGTTGTGAGTTTTCGATCACTTTGGCTGCTTCGGCTACCTTTATGGAAGGTGCCAAGTGCGTTCCTGCTGTAATTACCGAAGCATATAGATCATCAATGTATTTAGCTACTTCGGGAGTAGAACCCGATGTAACCTTCAAAATCTTCGTTACGGTATGCTCCTTATCGCCTGGATTGATTCTTTCAGGAGAATATCCTGCGTAAAAATCGGTATTGAATGTAAGTCCAGATACTTTCTCCAAAATCGGCACACAGACGTCTTCCGTAACACCTGGATATACTGTAGATTCATATACCACGATGTCTCCTTTCTTCAACACTTTCCCTACCGTTTCACTCGCTTTCTCCAAGGGAATTAAAACCGGTTGGTTATGTTTATTGGTAGGTGTTGGTACCGTAACTATGAAAACAGAAGCTTCCTTTAATTCTTCAGGATTGGCAGTGACAATAAGTCCCTTATCTTCTTCTACTTTCAACACTTTTTCCAATTGAGGTGTTGAGATCTCGAGTGTATGGTCTTGGGCTTGGCTTAGTTCTGCAATGCGTTCTGTATTAATATCGAACCCAATAATTTTATATTTCTCCGCAAAGGCAACGGCCAGGGGCAGGCCTACATACCCTAATCCAATAATGGCAATAGTCGGTTGTTCTTTCATGCTATCTTTTTGTAATGGAAGCCCATATATAATTAATGTCCTTCCTCAAACTCCATTGTTTTATGTATTCTTTATTTATGTTCACTTTATCGGGCCAAATGACCTCATCGTTATAGGTCTTTGGATCCTGTTGTTTCAAGAGAAGTGCATCTTCATTTCGGTACTTTATGGTCGCTGGTCCGGTAAGTCCAGGGCGCACCGAAAGTACGATTCTGTCTTCTCCTTTCAATTCATCTGCATAACCCGGAATATCGGGTCTCGGCCCCACCCAACTCATTTCACCTTTTATAATGTTGAACAGCTGGGGTAGTTCGTCCAATTTGCTTCGTCTCAACCATGTTCCAAACTTCGTTTCGTGCTCCTTCATCTCCAAAATATCGGCATGCCTTTCTCCTTTTAAAGATCTTATTTTAAGCAATTTAAATGCTTTTCCATGCATTCCTATCCGTACCTGCACAAAGAGGCCATTTTTACCTGTGGATAACCAAGCAATTAGGAGCAGCAAAATTAAAGGAAATATCACAAACGGAAGTACGATGATAGAAATAGATAGATCGAATATTCGTTTTACGCTTTTTTGTGTTGGAGTGAGCATATAAGCATGCTATTGGTCCCAATGGAGCCGTTTTTATTTCCTTCTGAAAACCTTCAAAATCCGATGCCACAATGAGGGCTTCTTGTCTTCTTCGTGGTATCCGTGACCATATCCATAACCGTAGCCATATCCATAACCGTAGCCGTAACCATAGCCGTAGCCATATCCATATTTGGCCTTTCCTTCGAAGAAATTAAGGACAAAACTTATATTGGAAATCTCTTTGTTCTTGTACTTTTCATTGATGAGACCAAACATCCCTTTCTTGGTGTAGTTTTGACGTACCATATAAATGGTCGCATCCGCAAACTTTAGTAATTCAAGGGAGTCGGATACCAATCCCAAAGGCGGGGAATCCAGGACAATATAATCGTAACGAACTTTCAGCTGCTCTATCAATTCCTCCATTTGTTCCCCCATAAGCAACTCCGACGGATTGGGAGGGATGGGCCCTGCCGTGATAACATCTAACGAATTAACGCTGGTATTTTGGATGATTTCATCTACTTCGGCATTGCCGATCAAGTAATTTACTACCCCAATTTCATTATTGATATTGAAGTCGCCAAATATTTTGGGTTTCCGAAGATCCAATCCTACCAAGACAGTTTTCTTTTCGCTCAACGCGAATACAGAAGCTATGTTAATAGAACAGAAAGTCTTCCCTTCCCCACTAATGGAAGAAGTTACCAGTACCGTTTTGGCTCCCTCTATTCCTTGCTTCTTATAAATGAATTGAAGACTGGAACGCAAAGCACGGAAAGCCTCCGCAATGGCCGACTTGGGCTTACTAATCACCGCTAGGTTATTGTCCAATCGGCTCTTTCCGATAATTCCCAGAATTGGAATTTTAGAAAGTCGCTCTATATCTTTTACGCTATGGATTTTTGTATCGAAGAATACCCGAACAAACACAAACAGAAAGGGAATAACAAACCCAAAAAGCGCTGCCATTATATAGTTAAGCTGGGTATTGGGCCCTACCCTTCCACCACCGGTATCTTTGGCAGAGTCGATCACTAAAACATCGCTCACATTGGCTGCTTTAACCAACTTCGCTTCACTCCTTTTGGAAAGGAACAGATTATAGGTGTTCTGGCTTAATTGATATCTACGTTCAATCTTTATAAGTTCCTGTTGCTCTTTCGGCAATTTCCGGATTTCGGCCTCATATTTGGCTATCTCGGTATTAATCCTGTTGAGTTCCTGACTCTTTAGTCCTTTACTGCTGGTAATGTTTTCTAAAAGCACCCTTTTTATAGCGTCGATCTGCCGATCGATATCATCGAAAATAGGTGCCCCTTCCTTGTAAGAATATTCTAAGGTGCTACGCTCTTGGGCCTTACTCACAATCTGGGCTACACCATTACTAATACTGCTTTCCGAAATTCCTGCTACCGAAGGCGCTGGTACATCCTTATAATTAGTACGTGTAATGAGATAATTCTCTAAAACATCATAGTAATTAAGCTCCCTATTTACACGTTCCTTGCTAACATCAAGAGTATTGAGCTTGTTGTTGATTTCACGTCCTTCCTGATTCAAATCGAAAATGGCATTGCGATCCTTATAATCGTTCAATTCATTTTCAACATCCAGTAGTTCTTTGGACTTTTCGTTAAGACTACTATCTATAAATCGAATGGTCTTGGTAGCAAAAAGATTCTTACGTGCCAACATATCATCGCTCAATGTGCGTACAGACATATTAAGATAATCTACAAGCCTTGCCTTATTCGTTCCTACCTTGCGCATCTTTAGGATGGAAGAGCCATTGGATTCAGGAACTACGGCAACTCCTAAGTTTCTTCCTACCGCAGCATTGAAGTGTAAGAAATTGAAATAATAGGGTTGATCCATCTTTAAAGACCAAGCGGGATCCCGAACTATGGTACCACTAAAGAAGGGCAAATCTATGGGTTGTCCAATCTTAAAATCTTGCGAAAACTGCTGGGCAGGAACAAAACGCCTTGTAAATTTTTTGGATTCATTATAAAACTGCATCCGTTTCCTTCCCTCTAGTTCGAAATTTACCGATAAATTAAATGTAGTGGTGTCCTTAAAACGTACCGTAAAGAGATTATTGAGAATTTGTGGCTTAGAAGTATCTATTACTACAGAAAAGGGCACCATTTTATAGGCATCAATTTTCTTGTACTTGCCATCCATCCAATAATTTAGATAAAACTGAAGCCGATCCACCACTTTTTCATTGTGGGTTCTCGATTTTAGCGTGATAAGCGCCGTATTCACCTTATCGGTAGTACCTCCCCAATTGAATGTTAGGCTGGTATTGGTAGTAAAAAACGGGTTTTGGTCATCCTTGATAGAAATCACATTACCAATGGAATATACCGGTAGCTTTCTAACATTGATATAATATGCGATACCAAACGCTATAGCCAGCGAAATAAGGAATAAAGGCCAATAGCTAATAAGCTTAACGAGAAAACCCTTAAAATCGAATGTTGTTTCCGTTTCCTTAATCTCAAACTCTTCCACAGTCGTATCCTTACGTTATAGCCTTATGAATAATAATATCGTTGTAGTAAGCGCAGTCACCACGCTTAAAATAGCCGTGAATGATTGCAGTCCGGTCGTTCCCGTACCCAATGTCTTTTGTGGCAATGGGTTAACGATGATTTGGTCGTTGGGTTGAATGTAATAGTATGGGGAATTCATCGCATCTATAGAAGTAAGATCTATATGATGTACCTTTTGTCCTAACGGATATTGCCTAATAATTATGACATCCGTCTTATCACCATCTATGGGAATATCACCGCTATTTCCAATGGCCTCCATAATGGTCGCCTGATCCCTATAAATAATATTGGACCCTGGCCTCCCAATTTCACCATTAATGGTATATCGAATCCCCACTAATTTGACCGTAACAAATAGGTTGGCCTCTTTCTTAAAATAATCCTTCAACAAACGTTCCTCTATGCTCTTTCTAACCTCCTCTACAGTTCGTCCAATCACTGGGATTTCACCCAACAAGGGCACCCTAATATTACCACGGGCATCCACCTTAAAACCTTCGTAATAAAGGCTCTCTTCATTAGAAGCATTTGGATTGGTTTCGCCAATAGGGTTGAAAATATTGGCCAATTCATCATCCAGCGCCTTTACACGCACACTTAAGAGGTCATTTATTTGAAGTCGATAGGGTTCTTGTGCTTTTCTTACGGGTAACAGACTATCCTTTTGCTGTTCATTTTCCTGAAGGTAAGTAATGCGCTTAAGGGGTACACAAGAAGAAAGACAAACCACTACCAATAGAAAATAAACTATGTACTGGAACTTCATCACAAGATCGGGTTGTTAATCGACAAATATAGCGTAACCTGAGTAATAATGAAATATATTTTACTTTTCCTATCCAAAATGCCGTTAATTTGCAGCAAAGCTGAAAAATGAATTACCTATCGGTAGAACAGATTGCAAAATCGTATGGAGAACGAGTACTTTTCCAAAATATTTCCTTTGGAATCAATCAAGGACAAAAAATAGGTTTTGTGGCCAAAAATGGGACTGGAAAAACCTCCTTATTGAATATTCTCTCCGGAAAGGAAAGTCCCGATGCGGGAAGGGTAGTTTATAGAAAAAATCTCAGTGTAGCTTTCATTTCGCAAGAACCCAACCTAAATCCCGAACTGAACGTCGAGGAAACCATATTTTCTTCCGAAAAACCCATTTTAAAGATCATTGCCAACTATGAAAAGGCATTGAAGAATCCAGAGAATGCCGAACAGTACCAAAAAGCGTTCGATGCTATGGACGCCGCACAAGCTTGGGACTTCGAAACGACTTACAAACAGATACTCTTCAAGTTGAAGTTAGAAGATCTCACCCAAAAGGTGGCCAACCTTAGTGGAGGGCAAAAAAAACGACTGGCATTGGCCAATGCGTTACTTGCGCAACCCGACTTGCTCATCATGGACGAGCCTACCAACCATTTGGACTTGGAAATGATCGAATGGCTCGAAACTTTCTTTGCCAAGGAAAACATCACCTTGTTTATGGTTACCCACGACCGTTACTTCTTGGAACGGGTTTGTAACGAAATTGTAGAATTGGATGAAGGGAACCTTTACGGTTACAAAGGGAACTATAGCTATTACTTGGAAAAGCGTGATGCCCGCATTGAAAATTTCGAAACCGAAACCGCCAAGGCAAAGCAATTGTACAAAAAGGAATTAGATTGGATGCGACGTCAACCCAAGGCGAGAACAACCAAAAGTAAATCTAGGATCGATGACTTCCATGAAATAAAGTCAAGGGCACACCAACGAAGAAAGGACCATGAAATTCAGTTGGAATTAAACATGGAGCGCTTGGGCACCAAAGTGGTCGAACTGCATTCCATTTCTAAGTCTTTTGGCGAAAAAGTACTCTTCAACAAATTCGATTATAACTTCCTTCGTGGGGAACGCGTAGGGATCATTGGTAAAAATGGTACCGGAAAATCCACATTCCTGAATATCCTTACTGGAGGTTTAACGCCCGATACGGGTAAAGTAGTTATTGGGGAAACGGTAAAGTTTGGCTATTACACCCAACAAGGAATCCCCTTAAAAGAAGGCCAAAAAGTGATCGATGTGGTAAGGGAGTTCGGTGATTATATCCCTTTAAAGAAAGGAAGGCAGATTTCTGCCCAGCAATTGTTGGAACGCTTCCTTTTCGATCGCAAGAAACAATACGACTTTGTCGAAAAACTAAGCGGTGGGGAACGAAAACGCCTGTATTTATGTACTGTCCTCATTAAAAATCCCAATTTTCTCATTCTGGATGAGCCTACGAACGATCTGGATATTGTAACCTTAAACGTACTGGAAAGCTTCTTGTTAGACTTCCCAGGATGTCTTATCGTGGTTTCCCACGATCGTTACTTTATGGATAAGATTGTGGATCACCTATTTGTTTTTAGGGGCGAAGGTGTCATCACCGACTTTCCTGGAAATTATAGTGATTTCAGGGTCTATGAAGACAGCGCTCCAAAGGAAAAAGAAGAAACGACTTCGAAGCCCAAAAAAGATTGGAAAGTCGATCATAGCAAGGCCAAGCTAAGCTATAACGAGCAAAAGGAGTACAATAGACTGGAGAAAGACATTGCCAAATTAGAATCCCAGAAAGAAGAACTGCAAAATAAGTTTGCCACTGAGAATTGGGACGGGGATGAGATCAACAAACAATCCCAACGTCTTAAGGAGATCATAGATCAAATAGAAGAAAAGACAGAACGGTGGTTCGAGCTTTCGGCTAAAATGGAATAAACCTTATGTGGTATCTCGTCGTATCGTATATAAAATACCTACTGCGGTCAAGAAATGAGCACAGTGTCCACTCCCCTTTTGTTTTTCAATTGGCGACCCAGTGTTTCTATGACCGAAAGAAATACGCCGAATACGAACTTCTAAAACAACACAGGTCTTCTTTGTTACAGAATAAGGATCGGATAGAAGTTAAAGACTTTGGAGCGGGATCCAGGGTTTTCAAAGGAAATGAACGGGAAGTATCCAAAATAGCCCGTAATGCAGGAATTACTAGAAAAAGGCAACAACTCCTTTTCCGCTTAGCGAAGTACTTTCAACCGAAAGAGGTCCTGGAATTAGGTACTTCGGTGGGCTTAGGAACAGTGGCCCTGGCTTCCGGTAATGCGGACTCTCACATTAACACCGTAGAGGGATGCCACAATACGGCTCAAGTGGCTAAAGCCCATTTCAAAAAATTCAAGATTGAAAATATTCAGTTATACACTAAGGATTTCGATGCTTTTTTTGAAGAGAGCACATCGCAATTTGATTTGGTCTACATCGACGGGAACCACAGTAAAAAAAGTACGTTGCATTATTTTGACATACTATTGAATCGCATCCACAACGACTCCATTTTAGTATTCGACGATATTTATTGGAGTCCCGATATGACGGCGGCTTGGGAAATAATTAGAAACCATGAAAAAGTCACTGTAAGCATCGACACATTTCAGTGGGGCATGGTGTTTTTCCGTAAAGAACAACCCAAGCAACATTTCACCCTTCGTTTGTAACAACTGTGGTATCTTTACGTCATACTGAAATCCAACGCATTACTCCTTAAGCGTATGAGCCTTGTCATCAAAATTCGAGATATAAAAAGGGATTTCCCGCTAGGGCAAGAGACCGTAAAAGTCTTGAAAGGAATTGATCTTGATATTGAAAAAGGGGAATATGTAGCCCTTATGGGTCCGTCCGGTTCTGGAAAATCTACTCTAATGAATCTACTGGGATGTTTGGATACTCCTACTTCGGGAAGGTATGAGCTCAACGGACAGGATGTAAGCAGTATGAGTGATGATGAATTGGCCGAGATCCGGAATAAGGAGATCGGTTTTGTTTTTCAAACCTTCAACTTACTCCCAAGAACTACGGCTCTGGATAATGTCGCCTTGCCTATGATTTACGCAGGCGCTTCCAAAAACGCTCGGATAGAACGGGCAAAAGAAGTACTTACCGATGTGGGCTTGGCCGACCGTATGGATCACAAACCCAATCAGCTTTCTGGGGGACAACGCCAAAGAGTCGCGGTGGGAAGAGCTCTTGTAAATCGGCCTTCCATTATCCTTGCCGACGAACCCACGGGAAACCTAGATTCTAAAACCTCCATCGAAATCATGAAGCTTTTCGATGAAATTCACGCGGCTGGTAATACCGTCATATTGGTTACCCATGAGGAAGACATTGCCGCTCACGCGCACAGGGTCATCCGTTTAATGGACGGAATGGTGGAGAGTGATGTACGGAATAGGTAGTTTTTAGTTTTCAGTAGACAGTCCCAGTTTTCAGTTAGCAGTGTCAGTTTTCAGTTAGCAGTCTCAATTCTTGGTTAGCAAGTTATTTCGGGCTCCGAGTGACTTATAGGGTTGTATCCAGGAGTCATCTATTGATCTGCCTATCAACACCTCGATACATTCTGCTGCGCAGAACACTCTGTGTCCAAAATCAGGAGCTTTCAATTCAACAATTAAACAGTTAAACACCTCAACCCAGAACGTGCTAAACCCATTTGGATTTTGAAATCACCCCCACTATATTAGCAATATGTTAGATGATTTACTTTCCAATCCCTTTTTCGTTGTCCTCGGACTCATGGTCTTGGTCGCGCTATTGTACTTCTGGAACCGCAAGAACAGTCAAAAAAATCGTGATCGAAGAAGAAGGAGCTTCCGCGAGAATTATTACGAGCGAAAGAAGAAGAATCGGGAGCAGGAATAGCAACTCCCGGGCAACCCCAACTTTCATAAAACAAGACACTTTACCAAGTTAATTCCTGTCGGAATTCACTAAAAACAATCGTTTTTCAGGTCATTTTGTTTCAACGTAAAACGAATTGTCCAAATGTTTGGTTTGGACAGACTTCTCCATCAATGCATCATATGGAGTCGCTAACCATTAAATACAATGACATGAAAAAACCAATGCTACTGGCAATCATTGCCATATTTTCCCTTGTCTCATGTGAAAATTCGGATTTGGAGTTATTGGAAGATCCCAATGACATCACCCTAGACAAGGCAGACCTTAACCGTTTCACCAATCAGATTCAATTAGATTTTGCCAGTTTCATGAGGCAAATGGGAAGCAATGCTGCCGAAGCCTCTCGTGTGGAATACATGACGGGTAGAAATTACAACAATGCTTTTCAACCTGCCATCTTAGATGGAGAATGGCTTTTGGCTTATCAGAATATGTTTTCAGACATTTCAGCAGCTCAAAAAATTGCCGAGGAAAAGGAGGAGAACAAGCATTTAGGCGTAATGAAAATCTTGAAAGCCTATACCCTAATTACCTTGGTAGATCATTTTGGAGATGTTCCTTTTTCCCAAATTGCCGACTTGGGCGAATATACCTCCCCAATTGCAGATCCGGGCACCGAAGTCTATGAAGGAGCCATTGCACTTCTAGACGAAAGCATAGATCATTTAAATGCTACGGGTACCAATCTAGAGAATGATTTCTACTACAATAACGATTTCAACAAATGGAAGAAGCTAGCAAATACCATTAAAATGCAGGCCTATCTTACCACCCGTCTTGTCGATGGAAGTGCCCTGGGTAAATTTGCGACCATCGCCAATAGTCCGGGAAGCTTTATCTCTAGTTCAGCAGACGACTTTGTATTCCAATACGGAAGCAATGATTCCAATCCAGACACCCGTCATCCAGAATACAGCCGCAACTATACCTCTAATGGAGTAATAGGATATCGTTCTAATTGGCTGATGCACACCATGCTTCAGAATGACGATCCTAGACGTAGATTCTATTTCTATCGTCAAGTAGACTGTACCCCGGGTACCGATGGATGTCCGCCAAACACATTGCGCTTACCATGTTCTGTAGTTCCAGTTCCTCCTCATTTTTCTGCGGGTATGATATTTTGCAGCGTAGGCGAAGGATACTGGGGTCGTGACCATGGAAACTCGGAAGGGCTTCCTCAAGACGGATTACAAAAAACGGCCGCTGGTGTATATCCGTATGCAGGCCGTTTCGATGGCGATGAATTTGCAGCTGTTTCCGAAGGAATTGGAGGCGGTGGTGCCGGAATCCTTCCCATCATGCTTGCTTCCTATACCGACCTTATGCGTGCCGAATTTTCCCTAGCGCAAAACAATACGGGTGCTGCCACGAATGCATTACGATCTGCCCTTCAGAAATCTACCGAAAAAGTAGTGGGCTTTGCAAGTGTTGATCCAGAAGCTAATACAGCATTAATTCCAAGTGCCAGTACCATTAATAATTTCATTACTAGAGTTGTGAATGAATTTTCTTCGGCAGATGCCAACGGAAAATGGGAGATCCTTGGCAACCAGACGCTGATAGCAAACTACGGAAGTGGAAATTTAGGATATAATTTCTACAGAAGAACAGGTTTTCCATTTCGTGGTATAAACCCAACACATGCATTACAATTCAATATTGAAACGAATCCTGGATCCTTCATTAGATCCTTCCTATACCCTTCGGTAGAAGCAAATGTAAACAGCAATATCACCCAAAAGCCCAATGTAAGTGTACAGGTTTTTTGGGACAACAATCCACCTTCGCCCTCCTTTCCGGCGGCGAATTAGATTTTCAATACTAGTTTAGTTGGTTATCCCATTTCGTTAGTGTCCTGCACTTTCGGAATGGGTTTTTGTTTGCTTTCGAGCCTAGTGCAATTGAATTGCGTTGCGTACCTTTACCTACATGAAAGTATACACCAAAACAGGAGATAAAGGAACCACTGCTTTATTTGGCGGAACCCGGGTTCCCAAACATCATATCAGGATCGAAAGCTACGGAACCGTGGACGAGCTCAATTCTCACATCGGGCTCATTCGCGATCAGGAAATCGATCCGAGATCCAAGGAAATTTTAATACATATTCAGGATAAGTTGTTTACCGTTGGAGCCATTTTGGCCACCGATCCCGAAAAAGCGGTATTAAAAAGCGGTAAGGAACGACTCAATATTCCCAAAATTGAGGACGAAGACATTACGCTGTTAGAGACCGAAATGGACACTATGAACGATCATCTGCCTCCAATGACACACTTTGTACTACCCGGAGGGCACACTACGGTGTCATATTGTCACATCGCACGCTGTGTATGCCGCCGTGCGGAGCGTTTGGCTACTTTGTTACACGAACAAGAACCCACAGACGAACACGTTTTAAAGTACCTAAACCGACTTTCTGACTACCTCTTTGTGCTGGCACGGAAATTGTCCCATGACTTGCAAGCCGACGAGATAAAATGGGTGCCTAAAAAGTTGTAACGCCCAATTCGGCTTCAAATGCAATCTATTGAAAAGCAGAGTATTGCAAACGTTCTTTAAAATTAAGTTGAAATAATTTTGTTTTTCCTTGACTTTTTCAGTTAAAAAATTATTTTTGCAAAAAATTAAACCTTGATTCTGTTATGTACTGGACATTAGAATTAGCATCTTATTTAAGTGATGCACCCTGGCCGGCCACAAAAGATGAATTGATAGATTACGCTATCAGGACCGGAGCCCCACTAGAGGTAGTGGAAAACCTTCAAGCGATTGAGGACGAAGGTGATTCTTACGATTCTATTGAAGAAATCTGGCCGGATTATCCCACAGACGAAGATTATTTGTGGAATGAAGATGAATATTAACAAACCTAAGGGGCTTTTCGCCATGGCGACCCCGACATAAAACATTGAAAAAGTCTCAAGCAATTGGGACTTTTTTTATACGTAAAAACAACATATTAAAAACCGTAAAAGCCTTGCCTATCTTGAATTTTTACAGTTTTTTTGTGAGGCATAGTGCCCAGCGTTGATTACAACGCTTCAAACTAACAATTTATACTAAGAAATGGGACTTTTAGACAATGTATTAAAAGTATTTGTAGGAGATAAATCGAAAAAAGATATTGGGGAAATTCAGCCCTATGTAGACCAAGTAAAGAAGCATGAAAGCGAAATAGCTGCGCTATCCATCGACGAGCTTCGAGCCAAAAGTGATTACTTCAGAAACAGGATAAAAGAAGATCAAAAAGAAGTCCAAGCAGAAATAGATGCCCTTACCGAACAGGCCGAGAATGAAGAGGACATTGATAAGAAAGAAGACATCTATAACCAGATAGACCATCTTAAAGATGATCGCTACGAAGTAGAAAAGAAAACCCTAGACGAAATCCTCCCAGAAGCTTTTGCCGTTATTAAAGAAACCGCAAAGCGATTTAAAGACAACGAAACCCTTACTGTAAACGCATCTCCTTACGATCGTGAACTATCCGGAACGTACGACTACGTTACCTTAGATGGAGACAAAGCGATTTGGAAAAATTCTTGGGATGCAGCCGGAAAGGAAGTGACCTGGGACATGGTACATTACGATGTACAGCTCATAGGTGGTGTGGCCCTTCACCAAGGGAAAGTAGCCGAGATGCAAACGGGAGAAGGAAAAACCTTGGTAGCGACCCTACCGGTTTACCTGAATGCCTTAGCAGGAAACGGAGTACACGTAGTAACCGTAAACGACTACCTAGCACGAAGGGATAGTGCCTGGATGGCGCCTATTTTCCAATTTCATGGAATGAGCGTAGATTGTATCGACAATCACCGCCCCAATAGCGAGGAGCGTCGCAATGCATATAACTCAGATATTACCTACGGAACCAACAATGAATTCGGTTTCGATTACCTAAGGGATAATATGGCCAATGCCACCAAGGATTTGGTACAGCGACCACATCACTACGCTATTGTGGATGAGGTAGATAGTGTATTGATTGATGATGCACGTACGCCATTGATTATTTCCGGACCTGTTCCACAGGGAGACCGGCACGAATTCAACGAATTGAAGCCAAAGATTTCGGATATCGTATCCGTACAACGTAAATATTTAACAGGAGTCCTTTCCGAAGCAAAGAAGCTTATTAAGGATGGGGACACTAAAGAAGGAGGTTTCCAATTGCTTCGCGTGTATCGTGGACTTCCGAAAAATAAGGCATTGATTAAGTTTTTGTCTGAAGAGGGGGTGAAACAAATCCTACAGAAGACCGAAAACTTCTATATGCAAGACAACAACCGCGAAATGCCGAAGGTAGATGCGGAGTTGTACTTTGTGATTGAAGAGAAGACCAATCAGATTGAATTGACCGATAAAGGGGTGAACTACCTTTCTGGTGCCGATAATCCAGATTTCTTCGTAATGCCCGACATGGGAACCGAAATCGCCAAGATTGAAGACCAAGGGCTCACTCCAGAAGAAGAAGCGGAGCTTAAGGAAGAGTTATTCCGTGACTTCGGAGTAAAAAGTGAGCGTATTCACACCATGAATCAGCTGTTGAAGGCCTATACCCTTTTCGAAAAGGACGATCAGTATGTGGTGATGGATAACAAGGTAATGATCGTAGATGAGCAAACCGGTCGTATAATGGACGGACGTCGTTATAGCGACGGATTGCACCAAGCGATCGAAGCCAAGGAAAATGTGAAGATTGAGGCCATGACCCAAACCTTCGCAACCATTACCCTTCAGAATTACTTCCGTATGTACCGCAAATTGTCGGGAATGACAGGAACCGCGGTTACTGAAGCTGGAGAGCTTTGGGAAATCTATAAATTGGATGTGATCGAGATTCCTACCAACCGACCCATCGCAAGACATGACCGAGAGGATAAAATATACAAGACCAAGCGTGAAAAATACAACGCAGTAATTGAAGAAGTAGCCGAACTGTCTAAGGCAGGTCGCCCGGTATTGATCGGTACCACTTCGGTAGAAATTAGTGAGTTGTTAAGCCGTACATTGGCCATTCGAAACATTCCGCACAATGTACTGAATGCGAAACTTCACAAGAAAGAGGCCGATATCGTTGCCGAAGCAGGAGATGCCGGAGTAGTAACCATTGCTACCAACATGGCGGGTCGTGGTACGGATATTAAATTGACCGACATGGTAAAAGATGCCGGTGGATTGGCCATTATTGGTACCGAGCGTCACGATTCACGTCGTGTAGACCGACAGTTACGTGGTCGTAGTGGTCGACAGGGAGATCCTGGAAGTTCGCAATTTTATGTGTCTTTGGAAGACAATCTAATGCGTCTATTTGGTAGTGAACGAATTGCCAAAATGATGGACCGTATGGGATTGAAGGAAGGCGAAGTAATTCAGCATTCCATGATTTCCAAGTCCATTGAACGCGCCCAGAAAAAAGTAGAAGAGAACAACTTCGGAATTCGTAAACGATTACTGGAATATGATGATGTAATGAACTCCCAACGTGAGGTGGTATACAAAAGACGTTACCACGCATTGTTTGGAGAACGCTTACGCGTGGATATCGCCAATATGATCTACGATACGGCCGAGGTAATTGCAGAGACCAACAAAGGAGCAGACGATTACAAGAACTTTGAATTCGAGTTGATTCGTTACTTCTCCATGAGTTCACCAGTTACCGAAAGTGAATTTAAACACGAAAGCGTTCAAGAGATTGCCGGTAAGATTTACAAAGCAGCCTACGACCATTATCAAGGTAAGATGGAGCGCAATGCTTCTTTGGCCTATCCAGTAATTAAGAATGTGTACGAAACCCAAGGGGATAAGTTCAAGAGAATTTTGGTTCCTTTTACCGACGGTGTTAAAACATTGAATGTTGCTACCGATCTGCAAGCTGCCTACGAAAGTGAAGGAAAGCAATTGGTGCAGGATTTCGAAAAGAACATCACACTGGCCATTATCGATGATGCTTGGAAAACCCATTTGCGTAAAATGGACGAATTGAAGCAATCGGTACAGTTGGCAGTACACGAACAGAAAGATCCTTTATTGATCTATAAATTTGAAGCTTTCGAGCTTTTCAAAGCGATGATCGAAAAGGTGAATAAAGATGTGATTTCCTTCCTTTTCAAAGGAGAATTACCACAGGAGAACCAGCAACAAATTCAGGAGGCCCGTGAAGTTCGTTCCAAACAAAAATTGAACGAGCAGAAAGACGAAATCCCTAATTTGGATGAAAGTTCTGCCCAAAACCGGGCTGCTGGAAATACACAGCCACGGCCTCAGATAACCGAGACCATTACTCGGGACCGTCCTAAAATTGGTCGTAACGATCGTGTGACGATCAAGCATGTGATGAGTGGTGAAAATAAGACCTTAAAGTACAAGCAAGCCATTCCGCTTATCGATAAAGGTGAGTGGGTATTGGTAGAGGATTAAGGTCCACTTCAGAAAATAGACATATAAAAAAAGCAATGCGAAATGCATTGCTTTTTTGGTCGGTTTATGTTTGGTGCATTATTCCGAATACTGTCGGTTAATGTATGATTTCAAAAAGGGTAATTGAATAAGGAACAGTGCCAGCATTCCGATAGAATACAATGCTGTTCGGGAAATTTCCAATCCTTCGAACGGGTTCTTCAATTGTGCAGATTTCTCCGCTAATGCATCTAGATAAGGTGTTTCGGCAATCGGAAAGAAGTAAAGCAATCCCATACACGATACAAAGATAGCTGCAACCAACAACCATCCCTTTTTCCCGATAAGGGGTTTGTACAAGGGTTTCACCACCTTCTTCTGTTCCACCACTTCCATAATGCGATCCGTAAAAGACGCGGACGGCGACTCCAATGCGACCTCATCCATCCATTTCTGGAGAATTTCTTCTTCTTTTTTAGATAGCTTGTCCATAACTATTCCACTATTTTGGGTTGTATATAACCTTCTAGCAAGGTAAATAATTTTTTTCTGCTGCGGTACAGCTTTATCTTAATATTGTCTTCGCTCAAGTTGGTTACTTGAGCTATTTCCTTCACACTTTGATCCTCAAAATAATACAAGGTGATCAAAGTAGCATCGATCTCTGGCAATTGCATAATGGATTGCCTTATTTTTTCTTTTCGCTCGGTAGACTCCATGAGTTGCAAGGCATTGTCTATCCTTCCGGCATCGCCTTCTGTGATTTCTTCCAACAAATCCGTGGTCTGTTGGCGTTTGTTCTTCCGTACTCGATCCAACGCTTTTCGGTAGGCGATACTGTACAACCAACTCGAAAATTTAGACTCCCCACGAAAGGTATCCAACGACTCGAATGCCTTTATAAAAGTGTCCTGAGCCACTTCTTCGGCCTCTTCCCTAACCTTTAGCACACGTACTACGATGGTGAACACATAATCTTTGTAGCGTTCTACCAAGGTAGCAAAGGCTCGGGTGTCCCCAAGCTTAACTTGCTCTATTAGGTATTGGTCAGTGTTAGCCGTCATTTTACCCTAAGACGTATATAAAGGAACATTGGTTACACCCTACAACTTAAAAAAAAATTACTGAAAAGTGTAACCGTTCTTTTTTGGGTGTCGTCATAAGGGCAAACAAATAGTAATCAATTAAAAGACAAGTCATATGGAAAATCCAGAAATCATTATTATACCCATTATGTTCGGGGTTATCTTCGGAATATTCTACCTATACATCTCTGCGCGTAACAAAGAGCGTTTGGCGTTGATAGAAAAGGGAGCCGAAGCTTCAATATTCTACGGCAAAAACAAAAGGGTTACCCCTATTTGGAAGGTAATCGTAATTAACCTAGCCTTTTTATTTATGGGCATTGGGTTGGGAACATTAATTGCCGAAGGATTTGTACAAGGTTTTGGTATGGACGAAGACGTAGCGAGGCCAGGGGTTATTTTCTTTATGGCTGGACTGGGGCTCTTTGCAGGCTTCTACGCAACCAAAAAACTGAATTCAGACGCATAATCTACACTTAATTATGCAACTTAAAACCGCTTTCGGAAGTTTTCTGAAGCGGTTTTTTTATGTGTTTCTGCATACCGTGACATACCCATAGAAGAATTAGCTTAGTAAAAAAGTAAAACCACAACCTCCATAAAGAAGGATGTGGTTTTTTATTGGACACCTGACAGGGTCAAGTGCCATCGGAGGGAATTACATTGTATTTAAGCGAAAAGACACATTCCGTATTTCCGCTGGTTATTCTAAGGTGGGTTCCTGTTTTGGTGACCACTTCAACAAATTTGGTTTAATGACCAACATGGCCCATCCCCAGTTTTGGGCGCTTGCCGGATTATTTACACCTTTCAGTATCTCCATAGAATCGGAGGCGAATAGATGTGAATATCCTATTTTAAGGGTGGCAAACGAAAGTACTTTTTGGGTAAATACAATATCTACTTCAGTACCCAAATAGTCATCTATACCGTCGCCCAAACTTTCCGCAACAGTGAAATAATGTCCTTTTACGAGAAGGCTGGATTTATCACCTGTTTTAATTACTGCTTTAGCATATATGTCATTTAATCCAACATTATTGGCATGATTACCTACATAGAAATAATCCATAAATCCATTAAACTTATGGTTGGTTCCAAAAATGGGGAAGAATGATTTTAGCTTGTCATCAGCTTCATTATCACCGCTTAATGTTTCGAAACCAGCACCAAAAAGAGTCTTTCCGGGTTTGTAGTTTACTTCAATTAAGGCATTATAGGCGCTTAGATCTACCGTTTCGGTAAATTGTCCTGTTTGTGCGTATACATTCGCCAAGACAGTAAGCCCGTCAGCAGGTTTTGCTTTTAAGTGAGTTCCAAAGGTTTGACGATTAACCGTTCCATCAATTGGGGTCTGTTGATCTTCTCCACCTAGGTTTTGGTACGAATTATTACTGAACAAAAGACTGGCCGAAAAACCATCCCAATCTTTGTGCAACCAGGCGTACACCATTGCCTTATAGTCAAAAACCGCTCGGGCATTTCCGCTATTATTGGGATTAAAGTAGGTAGTTTGTCTGCTTACCCCATTCTGGTTAAACGCAAACCCCACATCCATTGTAAAGCCATCTTTGGTATATTTAACTAAGGCGGCATCGTGAAAACGTCCTTGCATGGCCCAATCCAATCCACCGAAAATTCGTTGATCGTCATAGGAGAGTGCTTGACGTCCTAATTTTGTAGACCAGCCGTCTCCCATTTGGAATTGAACCCACGCTTGGGCTAATGAAAAGCTGTCATTACCATCGTTAGCAGCGATTTGGGGCTGATCTCCCCAAACACTGACATCTTGTACGCTTACATAAGCAGAAAATTTTTCTGTGGTATATCCTAAATTAAGCCGTGAACGTTGTTGCACAAATAATGCGGCATCTACATCCTCAGGTATTAAATTTCCAAAACCATTTGAATATTCTGCCCGGGGTCGTATATCTGCGTCTATGCTAAATTCTTGAGCGTACGCTGTCGAAGCCACAACCAATAGGAAGGGCATAAGTGATTTTAATCTCATAATTTGATTGGTATTTTTAATAAGAAATACCTCCGCTACACACGTAGCGAATTCGTATTTTTTATCTGATTCTTTAAATAATTAGAGATTCGTTAAATCTTCACTTTTTCATAAAGCGCAGTAACATCATTAAAGGCCTTAGTAAGCGCATTACTCATTTTGTACATTTCGGCTTCCGGAATTTCATGAGAATAGAGCTTGTCTACACTAGTCTTCAAATTTTCCCACTTGGTCATAGCAACTGCCAATTTTTCATCGATTCGGGCAGTGTTAAATTCCGATATTAGTAAAGTCCCTAAAGCAGAGTCCAACTCAAGAAATACTTGTTTTAAGGTAATCTCCGAAGACTTCTCTTTTAAGTTCTTATTGGTGGCGAAATAGTACAAAGCCAAACGTTGTGACAACATACGCTGCTTACCTGAAGTGTTAATGATGTTTTTAAGAGAATTGCTGTCTTCGGAAAGTCCATCCGAATCTAACTCATCCCCACCTCCCTGAGCGATAGCGGCTTCTTGAATAATGGCTAATACTACATCGTTAGATGCCTTTAATAAATCCGTATTCATAAGAATGATCTTTTTGGCATTTGCCTTTTTAGGAATACCATCAAAAAGCTTAACATAGTCACTCCATAACGTATTTACAGCTATTAAACGTGTTTTGGTAAGTTCACTATTCGCATTGGTCATTAGGATATTGTTTTGCTTTTCGAATACCAATTTACTTACCATCATGTCCCTCTTCGCCTTGGCGTCGGCTGGGTTATTAAGAAGGTATAGGTATGATTTTGCTAGTTTTTGCCCTAGCATTCGCTGCTTCCCCGCTACATTTACAGCTTTGTTATAACTCATTGCCCCAAAGGTATCTGTACCATTTTGGGCATTCATTTGTTGTGCGCCCAAAAGGAGCACCCCCGAAAAAAATAAGATTAAAGTTTGTTTAAGTGATTTGGTGTTGAATTTCATAATGATTTGGTTTTAGTGAATAATTTATCTCTGGTTAGGAGTTTTAGTTGTTAATATTCTGCTATTTCAAATTTCGTCAGCTTTCCATCTGGAGATAATATGAGAACCAACAAGGCATCGGCCTTTTCAAAATGCGCTAAAAACTGGGCTCCACTTTCATCAGTCATTAATAATGACGATTCATTTAAGGCACCCTTAGCTAGCTGAGTAGTTTCTACAAATTCCTTAAGCTTATCTATAGAATACGACGCTTGTAAGTCTGAAGAAAATAATTGATGAATTGCTGCAGCGTCCTTATTGTTATAACCTGCGGTGACTTCTGCGACGATTTTTTCGTAATCGGCATCCGTCTGAGCATAGGAAATGGACATGCACAGAAATAAGAAAATGTAAGTGAGTTTTTTCATAAAATTTGGGGTTTTTAAATTTGGTTTAATAGTCACGATTATTATGTCCCATAGGGATACAATTAATAGCTGTAAATGGTTCAATATTTTGGTGAAAACTTCCTACTACGGATTTGAGCAGGTCTGGAAGTAGCTGTTTCTCATGTATTTAAAATTTGGGGCTACCAAATATAGTCAGTCCCAAATTTTTTTACGGTTTAACCGTAGTTTTTTTCGATGAAACACATACTATTGTCGATAAAATGCATATTTAATCGATAAAATGCATTATTTCTGCTCTTAAAAATTGAAAAAATCGATTCAACATTACGATATCAGGTCAGAAAATTTCCAGAAAAAGATCTGTTTTTCTAAAGAGGAAGATTCCCGAAAAACAATTTTTGAAATCTATAGTAAGGAGATATTAATTGAAAAATAAGGATTCTTAATGGCCGAATTTGCTTCTAAAAAAGATTGCAGATTTTGAAGGGAGATGGATCTTAAAAAAGGAAAGGATAAGCAACTACTAAGATGAGTGCTTATCTCTATATTTCTGGGTTGGTGTCTGGAGTAGTGTTTTCCCTGATCGATCCTTTTGGTTACGAAACCCGTTAATTATTGAAGGTAACATTGCTGTAGGAAGCATTGATGGTCAAAGACCTTGGGCTTCCCTGGGCACCTTTATACCCCTTAAGCATGGTATGGCTCGTATTCTTGTTCTTGGAAGTAATCTCTATGGAATTTGGGCTTTCAAACCTTGATTTCTTTCCCGTATACTGAAAGGAAAATGAACTATTAGGTAGGTCCAAAAGTGCATCGGTGTTTTCCAAAACAATATCTACACTCTTGAAACTAGGATCAATTTCCTTGATATACAAACTCCCAAAAGAACCTGAAAGGAAGGCATTTTCCACAATAGCATTTACATTCACATTGCTCGAATTGGCTTCTAGACTAATGCGGTTCACCGTATTCAATTTACAATCGTCCACATATTTAAGCTCTAAAGCACCGGCTTTCCAGTTGTTCACATACACAGGGGCATAAGCCGCATTGATGAGGGTCTCCCCCCCATCAATGCTATTAGCTGTTAATGTACTGTAATCTAATTTGGCTCTTGTATTATAAGCATCGGCCATTTTTACTTCTCCATGTCGAACATTAATGTCGGTACGGGTATTCTTTGGCATACGAATAATGATGGTCTTCTTGGCCTTCACAGGCTCATCGAACAGCCCACCTTTCTTACCTCCATTAATGATAATACTCTTATCTCCATTGGGAGAGGTAATGACTTGGGTGTCATAATTATCGAATTGTTCTGCCCATTTTTCGGCATCCTTTTCGAACTGCTCGGCCCATTTCTCCATATCCTTTCCGAATTCTTCGCCCCACTTCTCCATATCCTTTCCAAATTCTTCTCCCCACTCTTCCATGCTCTTCCCGAATTCTTCGCCCCACTTCTCCATGTCTTTTTCGAAATCTTCTCCAAAATTAAGTTCAAAGCTTCTACCAAAATTCTCTCCCCATTCTTCCATTACCTTACCGAACTCTTCCTTCCACTTATCTACATCTTCTAACCAAACATCTACTTCGCGTACGGAGACCGAAGTTCCATATTTCTTGTTAAGCTTATTTACATAGGCTTGCTTATCCTTTTCGTACTTCTGCCTATCGAAATTGTTTCTTGCTCCATGATCGCCAAAACTAAAGTTATACGATCCATCTTTTTCTTTAATACCTGCAAATGAATCGCTAAAAGGCCATTTGGGAATTCCGCTAACCTCAGGGATTTCGGGCACCACAATGTTAAAATCCATTCCCTCAAAAGCGCTCAACAAAGGTTGAATCTTGATTTCCTTCAATCCTTCCAAACTCTTCAAAGCTTCCAAACCTTTCATGCGATCCAAAGCCTTTAGGCTCTTCATGGATTCGATTCCTCCCCATAGGCTTCCTTCGTTGGAGCTAACGATTACTTCTTTACTATTTCCGTATACTTTTAAGTCCCAATTTTCGAATACGACTTTCTTTTCTTCTTCAGAAAGACTCTCGTCGTCTATAAAGGCTTCTACCTCTACAAAATCCTTATCCCAAGTCTCGAAAGTGATATTGGTATGGGAGGTATTCACGGTTACCAAGGCATCTTTCCCGACCGTAAATCGCTCGGTCGAGCTTGTCTGCGCACTGAGCAATGATACGCTCAGTAACAGTAAGACAAGAATATATCTATCCAATTTCTTCTTTAAACTGTTCATTTTCCAATTGTTTAAGTTCCTTTAATTTGTTTTTAAGTTTGAACAGCAATTCCAAACGTAATTTCAAATTATCTACAAGGGCGTTGATGGTTGCTTCGGTTGGGCCAATTTCGTTGAGTTGCTCATTGAGTCTTTTGTACTCCTCGTCCAACTCGGCCAAACGCTTTTTATACCCATCTATTAATTCTTTGTTGTCGTTATCATCTTCTAAAGAGGACAGCTGTACCAAAATCCCATTCTCATAAAAATCCTGCACTTTTTTCAGTTCGGGCGAAAGGTCTCCCAAGGTGATACCGGGCTCTTCCACAGCATCTTCTTGCGGTGTATCCACTATTTCAGGACCATCACCAATAGTACCACTGGTATCCAAATTCATATACCAATACCCCAATCCTAAGAAAATGACTACCGCAGCAGCGATCTTCATCCATAGGAAATGCGACCTTTTCTTTTTCTTTTCACCAAAGGCTTCCTGTAGTTTCTTTTCGAAACGGGCCTCATGTCCTTCAGGCAATTTGCCACCCCTGTCGGGATCTTGCTGCATCATTTTTCTAATATCCTGTGCCATAGTGCAAGTGTTTTAATTGTTCCTGTAACTGTTTTTTACCTCTAAATAAATTCGTCCTAGAGGCGCTCTCCGAAATTCCAAGGATTTCCGAAATCTCCTGATGATCGTACCCTTCTAACAGGAACAGCTGTACGACCACCCGATACGGGTCCCTAAGATTATCGATAGCGCTATGTACTTCATCTACCGTTACTTCATCGGCCACGCTCCAGTCGTCGTCATCGACCAATGTCAATACCTCTTCGTTCACCGAAAGTGTTTCCATCTTCCTTGCCTTAATGGCATCCAGACACGTATTGATCACGATCCGCTTTAGCCAGGCTCCAAAGGTGACGTCCCCCTTGAACTGATGCAGTTTAGAAAAAGCCTTGATGAAAGCTTCTTGCATCGCATCTTCTGCCTGCGCAATGTCCTTTATATATCGTTGTGCCACAATGAACATTCCATCACAATATTGCTTGTACAGCGCCAACTGTGCTTTTGGATTATGCTCCTTGCATTGTTCAACTAATAACGTTGTGGACAAAATTTGATGGTTTTTTTGGTTGCTGTTCGGGTTAAAGACGATAGAAAAAATTGAGTGTTACAAAATCTAGAACTTTTAAATTTACTACCTTTCCTTGTGAAAACTCAGTAGACATGAACAAACTCGTAAAAATTTCCCTAAAAATACTCGGAGCCCTCATTGTTCTTGCACTTCTCTTCTATTTCGTGGTGGGTCCCATCATGCGAACCAATACCAAGAAACACAGTCCAGAAGTGGTAGAAACCTATGATAACAATGCCACCAACATTGAGGTTTTTTATTGCAGTCCTTCCAAAAAAGGACGTACAATATTCGGCGAATTGGTTCCCTACGGTGAAGTATGGCGCACCGGTGCCAACGAAGCCAGCACCTTTACCACGAATAAAGATCTCACCATAAATGGCAATGTACTTCCTGCAGGAAAATATACCCTTTGGACCATCCCCGGGGAAGATTCTTGGCAGGTGATATTCAACAAGAAAATGTATGGCTGGGGCGTCCGTTTTCAGGATGGCAAGGCCATGCGAGAGGCAGATCACGATGCGCTAGTAGCTACAGCAACCGTTTCACAAAGCATTACCGTACAAGAAAGTTTTTCCATCAATGTATTGGAAACCTCTTCCAGCGATTTGGTTCTTATGTTCGCTTGGGACAACGTTACCGTACCGCTGTCTATGAAGGTTAATTAACATAAAATACAGCAGTTTGGCAGCCAAAGTACCCAATGACGGAGCCCTGAGTGAAAAAGGAGGCATAGACCCACCTAATTCCCTGAGTAAAAGCGCTGCCGAAAAATTAAAATCACACCGTAAAAAGATTCCATCGGTTTCCCAGTTGGTAAAAGGCATCCTAGCTGGAGATAAGGCTGCCTTAAGCCAGGCCATTACAAGGGTTGAAAGCAAAGCCAGAAAGCACCAGAAAGAAGCCAAAGAAATTATTGAAGCCTGCCTACCCCATGCCAATACTTCTACAAGAATTGGAATTACAGGGGTTCCCGGCGTTGGAAAAAGCACCTTTATTGAAGTCTTCGGAAAACGACTTACCCAAGCCGGACATAAAGTTGCGGTATTAGCGGTAGACCCCAGCAGTAGTTTAAGTGGTGGAAGTATCCTAGGCGATAAAACGCGTATGGAAGAATTGGTAAAAGATCCCAATGCCTTTATACGTCCTTCGGCCAGCGGTGATTCTTTGGGAGGCGTTGCCCGGAAAACCCGAGAAACGGTTATCCTATGCGAAGCGGCAGGGTATGATCATATTATTATTGAAACCGTAGGTGTAGGGCAAAGTGAAACAGCGGTACACTCTATGACCGATTTCTTTTTACTATTAAAATTAGCAGGTGCTGGAGATGAACTTCAGGGTATTAAAAGGGGTATTATGGAAATGGCCGATGCCATCGTCATTAACAAAGCCGATGGGGAAAACGAAAAAGCAGCCAAACAAGCGAAATTGGAATTCAATAGAGCATTGCATCTCTACCCGACCAAAGACAGCACATGGCGACCCAAAACGCTTACCTGTTCCGCTTTGGAGCACAAAGGAATTGATAAAGTACAAGAGTTAATCAAGGACTACGTTTCCCTTACCCAAGGGAATGGCTACTTTCAGGAGCGACGAAACGAACAGAATAAATTTTGGCTATTACAGACTATAGAATCCCAACTAAAAAGGGATTTTTACGACCATTCTAAGGTGAAAGCCGAATTGGAAAAGCAACTTCAACTACTAAGTGAAAATAAAACGACGCCTTTTGAGGCGGCAGAGTTTTTGCTTACCTATTCAACAAAGAAAAAATAAAAGGATATTTGTAAAGAATGGTTAGTCCACCAGTTCATGAATTCCTCTTGAGCCGTTCATACCCATACGCGTTATTTCAACAAGGCCTCCTCTTTTAAAACGAAATACCACATACGCGAAAACTTCCTTTTTTGGTCTTTCCCAAACAAGGTCGTTATCTATAGCCTTCTTCAATTCAGATTTTTCAGTTTTTAAATTGGAATTGTTTTGAAGACTTACCAAACATGAATTTCCCATAGAATCAACAGCTATTTGAAGCCTAAAGTCTCCCTTCAGTCTATTTATTGTTTTCTCATCCAATCCTTTAGTAAGAATTTTGATCAGTCTGACGTTAGAAACTTTTGCTGTGACCGTATCACTTTCTATGGCAAAACCATTTACATTACAATTTTCAAATTTTTCTGAAAAGAAATTCTGAGCATTAGCGTTTAAACTTCCTAGAAAAAAGCATGTGATAATGAATATTTGTATTCTCATTGACTAAAAATTCTTCCGAAACCACTCTACCTGAGCTTCCAATCCTTCGCGCAAGCCCGTGGTGGGATTGTAATTAAGTAGTTTCCTAGCTTTATCGATATTGGCTTTGGTGCGTGATTGATCGCCCGGGCGCGGCGGTTTGTTTTCGATTGTGATCTTTTTATTCAGAATGGCTTCCACCGTAGCAATACCGGTAGCGGTAGAGTTTTCTTCTTCGGTTCCCAAATTGAAAATCTCGGCGTTGCACACTTCAGCATGATCCATAACACTCACAATTCCATCCACAATATCCTGCACATAGGTAAAGCTTCTTAGGTGCTTTTCACTTCCTTCGTACAAGGGAAAAGGCTTGTCATTTAATCCACAGTCGATAAGGCGGGTATAGAGTTTGTCTGGGCGTTCCCTAGGGCCATACACCGAATACAATCGTAGGGATGTAGATTTTAGTAATCCTCGACGTGCGTAGGCCAACACTAATTGCTCGGCCGCCAATTTGGTTACTCCATACCAAGAAGCAGGGAGTGGGGCTTCGTCTTCTGTCATCGTAGCATGCAGTCCATAAATGGAAGAGGTAGCGATGTTCACAAAGAAAGGTTTTTGCGAAAAACCTTCAATGACATCCAACATGCGTTGGGTTCCCAAAATATTGTTGGTAAAATAATCGGGAAAGGTACTGGTTACAGAAATTCCAGGTTGGGCCGCAAAGTGAAAGATAAAATCCAAATCTTCGGTCACGATCTGACCGAGATCATCTTCCCGAAGATCGACCTTCGTAATTTCAATTCCTTTTTCTGAAAGTTCCTTAGCGTTCAATTCTTTCAGGGATCGATCGTAGTAATCGGAAAAATTGTCGATTGCCCGTACCTCATGGCCCAAACTGTGTAAACGCTCACTGGTATGGGAACCTATAAATCCGGCCGCACCGGTAACCAATACTTTCATAGATGAATTTTTTCAATGCAAAATAACGGCTTTTTTAGGTTTCTGTTTTATTCTTGAAAAAAGAAATACTTTTGCAGGAAACGAAATGGACACCTTCATGTACGAATTTACCATCATTGTCCCTGTATATAACGAAGAAGACAATTTGGAGCGGGTAGAAAAGGAATTGTTGGCCTATACCAAAATCGCCACCAAAAAAACCAGCATACTCTTCGTGAACGATGGTTCTAAAGATGACAGTCAGACCATGATCGAAGACATCTGCCAGCGAAATCCTGAATTCCATTTCATTCAATTTGTTGAAAACAGAGGCTTAAGTGCCGCTATTAAAGCAGGGTTTGACCATGTAGAAGCCGAACTATTGGGCTATATAGATAGTGACCTACAGACAGCTCCTTCAGATTTTAACTTACTCCTTGAACATATTGGTGAATACGATTTGGTTACGGGTGTTCGTTCCAACCGAAAAGACTCCTTTGTAAAGAACATGTCTTCCAAAATTGCTAATGGCATCCGCCGGGCCTTTACCCATGACGGGATGGATGATACCGGTTGTCCGCTAAAAGTGATAAAATCCGACTACGCCAAACGAATCCCAATGTTTCGGGGATTGCACCGATTCTTGCCAGCCATGATTTTATTGCAAAATGGTAAAGTACTCCAGGTTCCTGTTCAGCATTTCCCAAGAATAGCGGGTACGGCCAAATTTGGACTGTGGAATCGTTTGCTAGGTCCTTTAATGGATTGCTTCGCCTACCTGTGGATGAAAAAGAAGTACATTAACTACGAAGTAAAAAATAAAGGATGAGCGATTGGATGGTGTACAGCATCGGCTTTTTGGCACAGATCCTTTTTTCTGGCCGACTGTTGGTGCAATGGATCCTTTCTGAAAAGAACAACCGTATCATCACCCCTTCCCTCTTCTGGAAGTTAAGTTTGCTGGCCTCTTTCCTCCTATTTGTGTACGGATATCTTAGGGATGATTTTGCCATCATGCTAGGGCAATCATTAACTTACTTTATTTATATCCGGAACCTTCATTTACAAGGGGAATGGCAAAAATCGCCTTTCTGGTTCCGATGGTTTCTATTGTTGTTTCCCATAGCCATTGTTACCTATGGTTACAACAATGGGGAATACGACATTTACCAACTATTCAATAACGAAGACATCCCAAATTGGTTACTCATCTTAGGAGTAGTAGCGCAAATTCTATTTACATTGCGCTTTGTGTACCAATGGATTTATTCGGAGAGGACAAAAACATCCCAATTGCCCATTGGCTTTTGGCGTTTAAGTGTTTTAGGGGCATCCCTCATCCTTACCTATGCCATCTTTAGGGAAGACCCCGTGTTATTCGTGGGGCATGGTGCTGGGATGATCATTTATATTCGCAATATCTTTATTGGAAAAAAGGAACGACGTGAAGTGGGGAAAACATAAATATCTCATCTGGTTACTCATTGCTTGTGCTGCTATTTTCCTGTCGAATCTAGCGGTGCTGCACGTAAATATCATGGAGGCCCGAAATTTCATCACAGCTCGGGAAATGATTCAAGATGGTAATTGGCTACTCACCACGCTAAATGGATATCCGCGATACCAAAAGCCGCCACTACCCACTTGGATTACCGCTGGATTTGCCATGGTCTTCGGACTTAAAAATATCATTGCACTGCGGCTTCCTGCGGCTTTAATGGCGATCCTCCTCATTTTCACTTCTTATAAATTCGTGAACCGACTTACGGATAAAAAATACTTTGCCTTAATAAGCGGACTCATCATGGCCACCTCTTTTTATATCGTTTCTGCGGGACGGGATGCCAATTGGGACATCTATACCCATGGGTTTATGATGGTGTGCATTTATCAACTGTATTTATTTTTTACTTCCGATGAAAAGAAATACCCACGAGTGCTCATTGCTGCTTTATTCTTTGGCGCCTCCTTTATGAGCAAAGGCCCCGTTTCCTTTTATGCCCTGTTATTGCCTTTCCTCATTTCCTTCGGAATTGTATACAAATACAAAGGCTTTAAAAAACGAATAGTTCCACTCATCGTATTCTTGGTTGTTTCCCTACTCCTTTCCGGTTGGTGGCATTGGTACACCTATACCTTCGATCCGGAAACCGTAGCAGCCATCACAAAAAAAGAGACCAGCAACTGGACGGGGTATAATGTTCGTCCCTTTTACTACTATTGGAGCTTCTTTACCCAAAGTGGTGTTTGGACCCTTCCGGCATTCATTGCACTCCTATATCCTTATTTGAAGAATCGTGTTTTCGATAAGAAAGCCTACCTTTTTTCTTTCCTATGGACCATGGGATCGGTAGTACTATTGTCCATTATTCCTGAAAAGAAATCACGCTATTTGTTGCCCGTACTTATTCCTATGGCGATAAATACGGCCTTCTATATTGAATATATAATGCGGACTTTTTCTGAATTGAAGGACAAGCGCCAAACCATTCCCGTATACTTCAATTTTGGACTTATCGCAACCATAGGGGTTGCCTTCCCTATTGGAGGTTATTTCTTCTTGAAAGATGAACTTTCCGGAAAATGGTTTTGGTTCCTATTGCTATCAATGGCCCTATGTACAATCGGAATACTGATGTTTAAACATCTATTTAAGAAACGTATTACCCCTGTCTTTTTCTTAACAATTGCTTTTATCGCTTCTATTATGTGCTTTGGAATGCCTATGGCGAGAACATTAACCGTGAATCCCGAATTCAAAGGACTATCGAAGTTGAACGATTGGCAACAGGAAACGAGCTTTAATGTCTACGAATATGCAGGTTTTACCCCTGAACTTATTTGGGATTATGGAAAACCCATCAAAGTACTGAAGCAAGATGAAAAAGTTACGATTCCTGCTGAAACATCCTTCGGATTGTTAGTGGCAGAAGAACACCTAAAACAGTTTCAACAATCCTTCCCGAACCATTCCTTTGAAAAAATAACGCGTTACGATATGAATCCGAAAGGTCCAGGACAGCGTTCACACCGTCCGCGACTATGGCGGGATTTATACTTGGTTACGAAAAAATAGGATTCGCTAAGATGCTACGGGATCCCATTTTTGACGGGCCCATTTCTGAAGTTTAAAAAAGCCCCATCCTATAAAGCCCCCAAAGAACATTCCTGTGATGATATCCAACGGATAATGCACTCCAATATAGATGCGGCTATATGCCACAACTACGGCCCAGAAAAGCAATAAAAACGGGATGTACTTCCATTTTTCCTTCAGTAAAAGACCCAAAAAGACCGCTGCAGCCATGGAACTGGCAGCATGGGCAGAGAAATACCCATAACGACCACAACCGTCGGCTACAAAGCGCATAGCTTCCCTAAGGGCTTCTACCCTACACGGTCTAGGACGTTGAAAAAGTACGTATTTAAAAAGATTCGCCAACTGATCCGTTGCTGTGATCATAAGGGCAACACTCACCATGATGATGAGGGTAGATTTCCATCCCCATCGACGATAAATATGATATAAGAGAAAGAGGTATAAAGGAACGGAAGCGAACTTTTCGGTAATAAAAAGCCAGAAACCATCCCAAGTCTCACTTCCCAAGCTATTTAGGAAGAGAAATAATTCGGAATCATATTTCAATAATTCCTCAAGCATCTTCGTATCGGGCTACTTCCCTATCATAAAAGGAGCTCGCCTCTTTTATGGCATTTTCGGCTTCGTTCTCCAATTCCTTTTGGTCATGTTGATCGAATTCTTCCAACCATTCCACTTCATCATTTTCCAAATTAATGACGAAACGTGGAAACTCAGTATGAATTACGAAGACTGCATCGGGAAAATCGGTATTATCGCCTAGCAGAAATTTGGGAAGTTCCATGTGCTGTAATTTTAAAGCTGCAAGTTACGTTTTTTGTCCTTTTCCACTTGCCTCGGTATAAAAGGAACTATCTACTAATTCACGATAAGCTTCTTCGACAGATATTGAAATCTAAAGAATAGCATTATTGCAGAGGCTGTTAATCCAGCCAGTAGCCCTATCCAAATACCTGAGCTTTTGTATTCGGTATACATGCTTAGATAATACGAAATAGGAAATCCTATAACCCAATAAGCTATGAAGGTGATCAAAGTAGGTAACTTCACGTCTTGCATTCCGCGCAATGCTCCCAGTACCACTACCTGGATGGCATCACTAATTTGGAATATAGCCGCGACCACCAATAATTTGGACGCGATGGAAAGTACCTGAAGGTTGTCCGTTAAATTTGTAAGATCGGTTTCATCCAAATAGATTTTCGGTAGTTGCCCATTAAACAATAGAAAGATCGTTGCGAAAACCAATCCACATAAACTGGTAAGCAAAAAGATGGAAAAAGCAATCCTACGTAGTTCCCGGAACCGCTTTAACCCTTTCTGATTTCCCACCCGAACCATAGCCGCAACACTGAATCCCATAGCTACCATGAACGTCATGGAGGAAAGGTTCAGTGCAATCTGGTTGGCCGCTTGGGGGTTTTTACCCAGTATTCCGGAAAGCCAAATAGCGGCAGTGAAAATAGCCACTTCGAAAAACATCTGTAATGCAGAAGGAAAGCCTAAACCAAGTAGCTTGTTGATCATCTTTTTGGTAAGGGTAAAGAGTTTGATTCGCAGCACATAGTCTCTTGCCTTGTAATGCTGAGACATAAGATACCAAAGGTAAACTACCATAATTACCCGAGAGGCCAACGTGCCAATTGCGGCTCCCACAATGCCCAATTGTGGAAAACCGAATTTACCGAAGATGAAAATATAATTCAGGATGATATTCACCACGTTTGCCAATATGGTAGCGTACATGGGATACTTGGTAAGTGAAAGCCCATCGCTGCATTGCTTGAATGCCTGAAAAACAATCAACGGAAACAATGAAACCGCTACCAAAGTTAAGTAGGGCATAGCCAAATCGACCACTTCCTCAGGCTGGTTCATGGAATATAATAAAGGTCTAGCAAAGAATACCGCCAGGGAGAGTACAACTCCCAAAACCGTGCATAAAAACAGTCCGTGTTTAAAGGCAGACTTACCGGATTTTACGTTCCCCTCGCCATCTGCCTCGGCCACTAAGGGAGTAATGGCAGTAGAAAAACCAATCCCTAAGGACATGGCGATAAACATAAAGCTATTACCCAAGGAAACTGCAGCCAATTCTGCGGTTCCCAATTGTCCAACCATGATGTTATCGACAAATGCAACGAGGGTATGGCCCAGCATTCCCATAATAACGGGGCTCGCCAATCTGAAATTATAGGAGAATTCCTTGGTGTATTGCTGGAGCAATGGGTTAGTTTTTTGACAAAGGTACAGAAGCCCGTAATAATCTGGGTAGGCCGTTTAGGTAAAATTATGATCAATTAATTCACAAAAAAAGAAACCCGTTCCGAAGAAGTGACGGAACGGGTTAGATGATTTGTTTGGTAAAAACGAAAAACCAACCAAACTGAATGAATTAGCCAAACAAATCGTACACCAACTAAACTTATTTGAAAAGAACTAATCTATCTGAATAATCAAATTATTCGTTGCTCAATTATTCTATAGCTAAACAACAGCTTTTTGTAGGAAAATGGGGCAATCCCCACCTACTTTACCGTATCCGAAGAAAATTAACCCCGATTTTACACTTGTAAAGAACTTATGTACTGGGAGGGAGTAATAGACAATTGTTTCCTAAACGATTTATTGAAGGTTACCTTATTGTTGAATCCAACCTCATAGGCAACATCAATAATGTTCAGGTTTTTGTTCTTATCACTTTTCAAGATTTCCTTGGCCTCATCGATGCGGTATTTGTTAATGAGCTCAAAGAAATTGAGTGCGAAGTGCTCATTAATTACCTGCGATGCATTATGTCGGGTGGTGCCCAACTTTTCCGCAACAATAGCAAGGCTTATATCATTTTGGCGATAAATTTTTTCTTCTTCTAGCAATTGTAACAATTCCATTTTTAGCTCAATGGAATAGCTGGGGGTAAGTCCGGATTTGGTATACTTCTGTTTTTTCTTAACGAAACCACTAGTAATAAGGTTAGGTCGTGTATAAGAAGCGTATCCAATATACAGGATCGTAAGACACATAGAAATAACCTGAATACTCACGAATATGTCCATTCTAGGAACCAATCCGGTAATATTCAAACCATGAATTAAATACGCTATCACATAAATAGAGGTCAAGATTACCAAATTTCGAATCCACTTCTTAGCATGTAGTGTAATGGCTAATTTCTTGCTGTTTTTAATGTAGCAGTACATCACCATTCCTCCATAGATTAATAAAGACAAGAACTTCGTAAACACGACATAGTAACGATATGGTTCCCTATCTACAACCCCTACACCGAATTGGATATGTGTTTTCTCAACTCCAGAAAGCGCTAAAATGGGAGCTAATAACACCAATATGGCCACTGTAGGTATTAGATGTAATAAGTCTTTTTTACCAAATTGATAGTTCGATGTAATTCTCTTATAATAGAAATACATGAGCGGACCATATATATACGCATAGGTGGCGGACACATACAACATATGAGGTGCCGTGAACACCAAATTGGTTTCATATAGGAAATTGTGGAAAATAAACACGGAGTTGATCAACATGAACAAACTGATCAAAACCGAAGACCATCTATCCTGATTTTTTCGAAGCATCAATACAATGGCTATAAAAAATCCGATGATGGATGAGAATAGATAAAAGAAACTCATCCAGCTGAAATCCAAACTGTATTTATCCCTTAACTCTGTAAATTCCTTGGTACTTGAAAATGGTTTGAAGTAACTGTAATCCAAGAAAGAAGTTTCTCCAGAATACTGAATGTATTTCTCTGCATACAAATGGGCACTCTTTAAATCATTATTCTTCGCTGCGTAAATTGCCTTTTCGCGAAATGCTTGTAAGGAATCCGCGCTAAAATTGCGCTGATCTACTTCTTGATTAAATACCCAAGGAGAAGATTGATCGCTTACAGTAACCGCTTCCACTTCATCAATAACCAGTTCGGTTGCAAGTAAACGATCATCGGCAGTCATGGCTAATAGTAAAACTATGACCGCAAGAACCTTTTTTATGTTCGAAAATGTATGCATAGGTTAGTGATGAATTCGTTTACCTAAAGATACAAATTGTTTTAGTAAATAAAAGTCTGGAGGTAATTCCCGATAATAGTTTACCCTTAGGTGCCGACAAAAGTTTACTCAAATTTTAACATAATCCGCGCAAAAACTGGCCTACGCCCCATTTAAATGGGCAAACAAGAGAGTAAGTCTTAAAACTTTAATTTTTAACGGATTGCATAGACGATTTAGTGCCGTACTTATCGAATAAATACACTAAACTTGCCATGGTAGCGCCGCCCAATTCCAATTCTCGACGGTTTACTGCATCGAAAGTATCGTTCGCTGCATGATGGTGATCAAAATAGCGTTGGGAATCGGGACGTAGTCCAGCAAGCACTACATTACCATCCTTTAGTGGACCAATATCAGCTCCACTTCCACCCAATTCAAAATAGTGAATTAAGTAAGGCTTAAATAACGATCTCCAACTTTCTATTTGGGCAAAATTCGCGGTATCGGTATCGAAAGAAAATCCCCTTGGCGTAAATCCACCTGCATCACTTTCCAGAGCAAAAAGATGTTCTTCTTGTTTCAGTTTGGCTTCTTCTGCATATTTTCTTCCTCCGCGCAATCCATTTTCCTCATTCATGAACAGCACCACACGAATACTATGTCTTGGCTTATAATTGATCTTTTTGAACAATCGTAGCACCTCCATAGATTGTACGCAGCCCGCACCGTCATCATGAGAACCATCTCCCAAATCCCAAGAATCTAAATGTCCACCCACAATCATATACTTATCGGGGTAAACGTTTCCTGTGATCTCTCCAATAACATTATACGATTGTACATCTGGGTAAACTTTACAATTTTGTTTGAAGTAAAATTGCAGATCTGGCTTTAGTCCTAATGATCGACTTAGATAATCGGCGTCGTTGGTGCTTATGGCACAAGCGGGTATCCGTTTGCTTGCAGGCATATCTCCATAACTCATAGAGCCTGTATGGGGAAGATCGTCCTGTCTAAGGTTCATGGAACGTACCACAATACCTACAGCTCCGTATTTTGCCGCTTCCATGGCTCCTGCATAACGTTGATCCACACAACCCCCATAAGCTTCGAACGTATTAATTAAATTGGCCTGCATGGGACGGTTATAGAAAACGATCTTTCCCTCAATTTGCTCTCTTCCATATTCTTTAAGATCCTCTAAACCTTGCACTTCGATCACTTCTGCCTTTAATCCCAAGGGTGATGTGGCCACAGAACCTCCTAAAGCACAAATATTCACTTGCTTGCTCAATCCTGGAGCCGTTTCTATATAAGCATGCTCCGGAAAACCACGGGTCCATTTAGGCACCATTACGGGTTGTAACCAGACCTTATCCAGTCCCAATTTATCCAGTTCCTCTTTGGTATACTGTACTGCCATTTCGGCTTCTAGCGAACCGGATAATCTGCCTCCAATCTTATTGGAGAGATGATCCAGCCAATCATAGCTCTTTCCGTTGAGAAGGGCCATATCGTATATATTACGAATGGTAAGGGAATCTTGTTCATTAACCTTTTGTGCATGTCCTCCAAAAACGAAGGCAAGGTTAAGTAATCCTAGTAGTAGGAGCTTCTTTTGCATAGGTCTATTCTTTTTCCAATTGTTTTTTAAATTCTGCAATACTGGCTTTTATTTCCGGATCCAGTTCGGGTTCTTTTATGTCGGAATACTTCCGTAATTCTTCCAACAAAATGGTAGCAACCAATAAACGTGCCGCAGGTTTACTATCGGCTGGGATGGCATACCAGGGAGCGTGATCATGGGAGGTACGGTTCAATAAATCTTCATAACAGGCCATATATTCATCCCATAATTTTCGCTCTTTCAAATCTCCAGGAGAAAATTTCCAATTCTTCTCTTCTTTATCCAACCTACGTATCAGTCGATTTTTCTGTTCATCTTTGGACAGATTAAGGAAGAACTTGAAAATAATGGTCCCATTCTGGGCAAGGTTTTTTTCGAAATTATTGATTTGTTCAAACCTTTTGTCCCAAAACTCATCATTAATATCATCTACCGAATGCACATCGGGCAATCCTTCCCCCAAAATATATTCGGGGTGTACGCGCGTTACCAATACGTTTTCATAATGAGTTCTATTAAAGACCCCAAACTTTCCTCGTGCGGGTAGGGCAATGTAATGGCGCCACAAATAATCGTGCTTGCGTTCCAATTCGGTAGGCACCTTAAAACTATGAACCACGACTCCGCGTGCATTAAAATCCTTGAATACTTCCCGAATAAGGCTGTCCTTTCCTGCGGTATCCATTCCTTGTAAACACACTAGGACCGCATATTTGCCATGAGCGTAGAGCGTATCTTGCAATTCGCCTAAGTTTTCCCGGGTTTTCTCCAGCGCCTTTTCCAATTCTTTTTTTGAAGCGCCATAGTCTTCGTATGTTGTACTACCATTAATTTGAAAAGGGGCAGAAACCTTATAATCTGAAATATTGATGGGTTGCATATGCTTGTTTTACAATAAGGCTAAATATAGAAAACATATTCTGAAAAGCCTTGACAAATGCCTAGTGTTCCCCTTAAAATAGCGTTAAAACCCGCTACAAAACACTACGTTTTGTCATTTCTACATTTAACACATTAATTATACAAGAAGGTGGTCTTTTTCAAAATTTTGTCGTAAAATTGTTGTAACCTACTTAACCCCAAAATGCTTATGAGTACAACAACTACCCTAATTGTAGCCGTATTTTCTATGTTCATGCCCAAGGATATCAGCGATTGTGAAGCTGCATATCAGAACGCTACATCGGGCTACCAACACCTAAAAAAATCCATGCAAGCAAATAATCTGGACCATATTAAACTATATGCGGACAGAGCTATATCTGCCATTGAAAAGGCCGACTCCGCACTCAAAAATTGCGGATGTACCGCGGCAGAAGATGCTTCTTACACTACCTTGGATCATTTGAGCAAAGCACTGGAGAAGGAAACCTTCGAAAGAAGTCGCTATCACGCCAGCAAAGCCAAAGTAAGTGCTCAGCTCATTATTACATCGCTTGATGTCTGCGGAGAAAATGGATTATTATCTACTATAGATGAAGAAGAGGAAACGCTTCTAAGCCAAGAAGAAGCGCTGTTGGCCCAACAAAAACGCTTACTGGAAGAGCAAAAGAAATTGGAAGAGCAAATTAGGAAGCAAAAAGAACTGCAGCAACGGCTTGCCAGCGAAAAAAAGGAAAAATTGGCCCAACAGTTGGCCATTAAAAGCGAGGCGGAAGCAAGTCTAAGCGAATTAAAAACGGCTATTTCGAACGTGACTAAATCTTTAGAATGTTCCACAGTAGATTATTCGGATCTGAGTCCTTTTACAAGATCGGAAGAAGCTCTGGAAGCCGAAACGGTTCAAGCCACACGTCTTTTCTACGCCCAAAGAACCGAAGAAATGGTGCAAAGGCTGTTAGAGACTCTCGAAAAATGTGAATAGAAGGCTACCGAGATTCTTCGGTAGGTATTCTTATTTCGTAGCGAATAGTTTTACATCACTTTCGGTAACTTCACTGTTACCGAGAATGATGAGACGCTCTACGACATTACGCAACTCACGGATATTTCCGGTCCAATCGTATTCTTGTAACAATTTTACCGCTTTATCCGAGAAATCTTTTTGCGCCGTTCCGTGTTCGTCCGCTATCTTATTACTGAAGTGCTTTATCAATAAAGGAATATCTTCTCTTCGATCATTTAAGGCTGGAACCTTAATCAAGATGACCGCCAGTCTATGATATAGGTCCTCCCTGAAGTTCCCTTCTTCTATTTCCTTTTTAAGGTCCTTGTTGGTCGCTGCCACGACGCGAACATCCACCTTAATGTCCTTATCGCTTCCTACTCGCTGTACTCGGTTTTCTTGAAGGGCCCTTAATACCTTGGCTTGGGCAGAAAGACTCATATCCCCTACTTCATCCAAAAAGATGGTTCCGCCATTGGCGGCTTCAAATTTTCCTGCTCGATCCTTATTGGCACTGGTAAAGGCGCCCTTTACGTGACCAAACAACTCGCTTTCTATCAACTCACTGGGAATGGCCGCACAATTCACTTCGATCATAGGCCCTTTGGAACGATCGCTCTTTTGGTGCAACCAATGCGCTACCAATTCTTTTCCCGTACCATTGGGGCCCGTAATCAATACACGGGCTTCGGTAGGAGCTACTTTTTCGATCATTTCCTTGATTTGGGAAATGGCTGGAGAATCCCCGATCATTTCGTACTTCTTCCCTACCTTTTTCTTTAAGCGGGTATTTTCAACAACCAACTCCTTTCGATCCAAGGCATTTCGAACTGTATTCAATAAACGGTTTAAATCTGGGGGTTTGGAAATATAATCGAAAGCACCCAGTCGCATGGTATTAACAGCCGTATCCAAATCACCATGCCCGGAGATCATCACAACAGGCACTTCGGGCTTCACTTTTTTCACTGCCTCCAATACTTCTACCCCGTCCATTTTGGGCATTTTTATATCGCAAAGAATCAAATCGAAATCCTCTTTTCGAATGATTTCAATTCCCGCCAAACCATCTTCTGCTTCCGATACTTCGTAGGTATCGCTTTCTTCAGAAAGAATCTTTACAAGCACCCTTCTAATGGCGGCTTCATCTTCAATAATAAGTATTCTAGGCATAGTTATAATTTAAATTTTATTCCCGATCTAAGATAGTAAGTATTTGCTTCATTTATCTTGTAGAGACTGTTTCTTTTTCCGTCCCTGAGTCGTATTTCATTAAAAAGGGTATAGCCTCCGTAAGCATAGAACAATAGATGCTTGGTGAAGTAATATTCGTACCCAATTCCCCCTAACACAAGGGTCATGGAAATGTTCTCGGCTGTATCGGAGGAACCATCACTATTGGTCACGGTTAAATTGTTCTGAATGTTCGAAAAGAAACCATCCAATGTTATAAATCCCTGTAACGCATGTTTATCTCCAGGGAGATACTTAAGATTGGTCTTGGGCGACCCTACCGAGTAGGACCAATTGGGGTGAAACTTTTGGTAATAGTTTACTATAGGAATCGGGAATGGGCGTCCCGCGGTAGTCGAATAGTTCAATCCCAGAATCAAACGACTGGGTTTGGCAATGGTATCGCCAGAGCGATCCCTTATCATAAAGGCAGCTCCCGTAAAGTTTATGTCCCTATCGGTAATCTTGTCACTTTCAAAATTGGAATTGACTTCCGCTCCCACTTTGGCGGCAAATCGCCAATCGTTCTTCATTTTAAAGGTATAGGATAAGGACGTTCTAAATAGTTGGAAACGATCCAGGTTTTGGGTGTCGAAGGGAACAGCATCTTCAAAATCGAGATCCAAATTACGGTACTCAAAACCAGCAACAAGATAGCTTCCTTCCCAATTTAGACGAAACGGTACGTTGACGAAAGCGCGGAAACGGCTTACGGAGTTATCCGAGTCCGATTGCGGGATGTACGTGTATTCTATTCGGGCCAAATCGGTGTTTTGTGCGCATACGTTTGCACAAAAACATACCATAGAGAATCCTAGAATTGTAAAAATCCTTTTCAATAGACTATTCAGAA
The DNA here is from genome assembly GCF_028561275.1 of Aureisphaera galaxeae. Taxonomy (GTDB): domain Bacteria; phylum Bacteroidota; class Bacteroidia; order Flavobacteriales; family Flavobacteriaceae; genus Aureisphaera; species Aureisphaera galaxeae. Next base: position 192,568 of record NZ_JAQQTF010000019.1, on the reverse strand, counting down.
AAATCAAAAGCGCACCAATTTAAAATGCCTGAGTGGGACGGCAATGTACAATTAATTTGTAGTTGAACAAACTAAAACTCCATTGAGCCGATAAAATTGTGTGAAACAGAAATCTTTATTCCGGGTTCGAAGGAAGATCGCCCGATATGATATGTATATCCCTTTGTGGGAAAGGAATGGTGATATCATTTTCCCTGAAAAGTTCATCAATTTTAAAGCGAATATCACTTTTTATGTAGGGGTCTATAAAACTATCGGAAACGAAGAAATTGATCCTGAAATCCAAAGAAGAGTCACCGAAATTTTCAAAAGAAACAAAAGGCTTTGGCATTTTGAGTATTCGGCTGTCTTCAGAAACACTTTCCAACAACAACCGCTTTACTTTCTGGGTATCACTACCATAAGCCACACCCACAGCTACAAATTCACGGGTGGTTTTGTGGTTTTGGGTATAATTAAGAATGGAATCGGTAATAAACTTATGGTTAGGAATTACGATCACCTTATCGTCTCGTGTAAGCGCGCGGGTAGTTCTTAGTTTTATATCTATGACACGGCCTACACGGCCTTCTACTTCAACGATATCCCCTACCAAAAGGGATTTGTCTATCATGATCAATATCCCGCCAATAACATCTTGAAATATTTCTTGAAGGGCCAATCCAATGCCCACCAAAAGTGCCGCAGAAGCCGCCAACACAGGTGTTACATTTACCCCGGCAAAGCTTAGAATGGAAAAGAAAACGATGACGTATACTACATACTGGATAAATTTGAAGAAACTGAAAAACTTCAGCTTATCGGTTTCATCCATTTTTCGCGTGAATAGTCTACGTACCCATTTTAGAAGAAATCGGGTAACAACATAGGCAACCGCTACGAGAAGTAGTAATCCTATCGTAATGTGGATTTGGTTCTCCCCTTCTCCAAAGTGAAGACCAAAATTGAGAAACTCCTTTATGTTCCCCCAAATGTCTTCTTTAACTACTTCCGAAAGTTTATCGGTAATGTCTTCTTCCTGCACAATTTAGTATTTAAGCCACCTAATAATCTCTTTGTAGCTTGCCTTTTTACCGTACATTAAAATACCAACCCTATATATCTTCGCGGCAAACCAAACGGTGCCCATAAAGGTAGCAAATAATATAACTACCGAAAGAATCTGTTGCCAAATAGGCACCCCAAATGGGATTCGCATTAACATGACCACAGGAGAGGTAAAAGGGATGTATGAAAACACCTGCGAAACAGTTCCGTGCGGATCCTCTATGACGGTAAATGCCCCCACATACACAGCCAAAATGAGCGGAAGCAAAATAGGAAGCATAAATTGTTGGGTATCTGTTTCGCTGTCCACAGCGGCACCAATGGCCGCATAAAGTGAAGCATACAACAAATAACCACCCACAAAGAACAAAAGGAACATAATGACGAGATTGGCCAAAGGAAGTTTATTCAATTCGACCATAGCCTCAACCATTTTAGCATCTACGTCACCTCCAACATCGGTCATGGCCTGCATCTGATCGGCCTGCATGGCCGCAGGATCTATCCCAAACATAAGGGTGACTACCGTACTCAACACCCCCAAAAGAATTACCCAAACGGCAAATTGGGTAACTCCAGCCAAAGAAGTACCAATAATTTTTCCGAGTAATAGTTTAATAGGTTTCACCGAGCTTATGATCACTTCGATGATACGGCTGGTCTTCTCTTCGATGACACTTCGCATGATCATATTTCCATAAATGATGATGAACATAAACAGCAAATAGCCCGAGACCCCACCAAAAATGAGTTTTAAAACCGAGCCCAGTTCAGAAGTTTCCTGCCCATCGAAAGTTTCTAGTTGGGTTTGCACATTCACGCGAAGCCCCTCTATTTGCTCGGCATCGAATCCGTTCTCCTTTAATTTCAAGGAATTCGCCTTTTTCCGAACCACCCTTTCAATATCACTCATCACTACGAGCGAGGGAGAGTCTTCGGAAAAGAAGGTGATGGATTTCGCCAATTCATCAATATTCTGTGAATTCGGAATATGAAGTAAACCATACAGCTCATTCTCCTTGGTATTGTCCTTGGCTTCTTCCAAAGAAGTATTGGTAAGCATTTCGAATTTTAGATCCTCGTTATCTTCAAATTGATTCAAAAACAAGCCACTTTCGTCCAATACCGAAATGGTGCGCACTTTGTCATTGTTGAGTTGCGAAAGGTAGGCAACCAAGCTAATAAGCGCCACCATGATCAATGGACTTAAGAACGTCATGATAATGAACGCCTTGTTCTTTACCTTAGTGAGGTATTCTCGTTTTATGATGAGGGAAAGATGATTCATGATCGAAATATTAGTGGTTTTGAACGGCTTGTATGAAAATATCGTTGGCGGTAGGAATCACCTCGACAAAATGGGTGACGCGTCCTTTTTCTGCTAAATAACCTAGCAGTTCATTGGCATGGCCATTGGAAAGTTTGATGGTATATTGAAGTTCGTCATTTATGGTTTTGAAGGTGGCTGGTGTCACGTCAAAACGATCTTTCAACTCTTTAGATACCGTTTCTTTGTCTTCGGTTACCAGTCCTACTTCAAAGGTATTGGATCTAAACTCCCTTTTTATATCGATGAGTTTCCCATCCAAAATCTTGTTGGATTTATGAATCAAGGCTATATGATCGCACATTTCTTCTACGGATTCCATACGGTGGGTAGAAAAGATTACCGTAGCACCATCGTCACGTAGTTTTAGTATTTCATCCTTGATTAAATTGGCATTAATGGGATCGAAACCACTAAAGGGCTCGTCGAAAATAAGCAGTTTGGGTTCATGGAGTACCGTTACCACAAATTGTATTTTCTGGGCCATCCCTTTGGACAGTTCCTGGATTTTTTTGTTCCACCAATCGCCAATTTCTAGACGCTCAAACCAATGCTTAAGTCGTTTCTTGGCTTCCGATTTAGACAGTCCTTTCAATTGTGCCAAATAGAGGGCCTGCTCCCCTACCTTCATAGACTTGTATAATCCTCTTTCTTCGGGCAGGTATCCTATATGCTGAATGTGATGCGGCTGTAAGGGCTCTCCATCCAATAACACGGAACCAGTATCCGGCATTGTAATTTGGTTGATAATGCGAATGAAAGTAGTTTTCCCAGCACCGTTGGGGCCTAGGAGACCAAAGATACTCCCTTTGGGCACTTCGATCGAGACATCATTAAGTGCTCGGTATCCTCCATACGATTTTGAAACTTGATTGGCTACAAGTAGATTGTCCATAGATAAAAATTGTAAGCGGTAAAGATATTTAAACCTTCGATAGTAAAAGAAGTTTCCTCCCTTATTATTCTGTTTGTAGACGGGATTTAAAAAATGTTACGTTCCCGATTAAAGTTAACCTCAAATTACCTTACTAAACGACCTCATATGACCCCAAAAGAAAACCCACCCTCAGATTACTCAAAGGGTGGGAAAAAAATTGCTATGAAAAAGAAAAATTATCGCTTTTAAGACTAGCGATTTTCAAATATAGGTAAAATAAATTAAAAGTCCTTATTTAGGAAAACATATCTTTCACCTTCTCAAAAAAGGACTTATCTTCTTTTTCTGGTTTCGGTTCGAAATGCTCATCATTCCTCATCTTTTCGAAAAACTCACGCTGCTCTTTTGTAAGAGTCTTTGGTGTCCAAACATTTACGTGAACCAATAAATCTCCTGTTCCGTAGCCATTGATACTCGGAATCCCTTTATTTCTAAGTCTAAGAATCTTTCCACTCTGTGCGCCAGCATCGATCTTAATCCGCACTTTTCCTGTTACGGTTTCGATCTCTTTCGAAGTTCCCAATGCGGCTTCAGAAAAGCTTACGTAAAGATCATAATGCAAATTATCACCTTCGCGTTGCAAGTGAGGGTGCGGTAATTCTTCAATGGCTACCAATAGGTCTCCAGAGATACCATTACCCGGTGCATCGTTACCCTTCCCGCTAACTTTTAACTGCATTCCATCCACAACTCCTGCTGGAATTTTGATGGAAACTGTCTCTTCTTGAGAAATCATTCCGTGGGCGTCCGCTCCAGAAGGAGCTTTATCTACGGTTTGTCCAGCGCCTTTACAGGTACCACAGGTCGCAGAGGTCTGCATACGTCCCAAGATCGTATTCTGAATTTTGGTTACTTGCCCATGTCCGTTACAGGTAGGACAGGTTTTATACGTGGTTCCGGGGGCTACTTTTTTCCGCTTTACCTTGATCTTCTTATCCACACCATTGGCGATCTCGTCCAAAGTCAATTTTACGCGTATTCTTAGGTTACTTCCCTTAACACGGCGTTGGCCTCCGCCAAAACCGCCAAAGCCGCCAAAGCCACCACCGCCGAAAGCACTACCGAAAATATCTCCAAACTGACTGAAGATATCATCCATATTCATACCTCCGCCACCAAAACCGCCACCTTCGAACGCCTGATGACCAAACTGATCGTAACGTGCCTTTTTGTCGGGGTCGCTCAATACTTCATAAGCTTCTGCTGCTTTTTTGAACATTTCCTCCGCCTTAGGATCATCCGGATTCTTATCGGGATGGTATTGTATCGCTTTTTTGCGATACGCCTTCTTTATCTCTGCAGCGGAAGCGTTCTTGGAAACGCCCAGTATATCGTAAAAATCTTCCTTCATACTATTGTCCTATCACTACCTTCGGATAGCGGATTATCTTTTCTCCCAGAGTGTACCCTTTTTCAATAACATCGATGATTTTTCCTTTCAAATCATCACTTGGTGCAGGAATCTGGGTAATGGCCTCATGCACATCGGCATTGAAGGTTTCTCCTACTTGGGTTGGGATGACTTCCAATCCTTTTTGCTTAAGGGCTTCTTTCAACTTATTGCTAATGAGTCCTATGCCCTTAAGGTTTTCGTCATCTGTTTTTTCGATTTCCTTTAGAGCACGATCAAAATCGTCCAACACAGGAAGTAATGAAACCATTACATCGTTACTGGCAGTTTTAAATAGCTCAACACGCTCCTTACCCGTTCTTTTCTTATAATTCTCGAACTCGGCAAACAAACGTAGGTAGCGATCTTTTTCCTGATCCAGTTCGGCCTGTAATTCCTTTAGAGGATCTTTCTTCTCTTTTTTGGCCTTGCTTTTTGAAGTCTTCTTTTCTTCTACAGCGACTTCTTCCTGTGCGGTTTCTTGGGCTTTATCTTTTTTGCTCATAGATGAGTCTCTCTTTATTTTTCAATCTGCGGGTGCAAAAGTACTGCCATTTCTACAAAAATGTCAAAATGTCACAACCTATTTTTCAGAAAAATAAAGGGTTTCGCTTAGATGAGTGAAGAATTTCGCTATAAGAGGTCTTCCAGTGCTTTTTCCAAATTAACGTACAGAAAGGGATAGCCTGCCTTTTCCAGCTTTTCTGAGCTCACCAACTGACTTTCCAGCACAAGACTGCTCATTTTACCCAACATCAATTTCAACATAAAAGAAGGGACTTTAGGCATCCACAAAGGTTTCTTTAACTGGGATGCGATGAGTTGGGTCATTTTTAATTGGGTGCTAGGACTGGGGGATACTCCGTTATAAACCCCAGAAAGACCATTTTTCAATAAAAACAGATAGATGGCTGCCATATCGGTAACATGAATCCAGGACTGCCACTGTTTTCCGTTTCCAAGGGCTGCTCCAAAACCTTTCTTAATGGGGCCGACCAATTTGGGAAGTGCTCCCTCGTTTTTGTCCAAAACAATCCCTGTACGCACCTTGGCCACTTTTATTCCCAATTCCTGAAAGGCATCTGCCTCTTTTTCCCATGCAACTACTACTTGCCCCAGAAAGGACGAGGAAACGGAAGAATCCTTTTCGGTATATAGTTTTTCGTAGGAACTGGGATAGATACTAATACCACTGGCTGAAAGGTATTGTGTTACCTGATGATCTGAGGAAGCCAGTGTTTCATAAATGAGACGGGAAGTCATGAGCCTACTTCCCAATATATGTTCCTTGCGCTTTTTGGTCCACCGTTTGGAAACCGGAGCTCCCGCCAAGTTAATGACCGCTGTAACCCCTTGAAAAGCTGCAGTATCCATCTCTTCACGGTGTGGATTCCAATAAAACCCTTGACCGTGATTAAAGACGTTCAATTTTTCCTTATTTGTAGTGAGATAATGAACGGAAATCCCCTCTTCTTCACATTGCCGCACCAATTCCTTGCCAATCAACCCCGTGGCTCCTGCTATCAGAATTTTCATCTCCATCAATTTTTATATAAAGATACGGTTAGAAAGGCGGAATCCCATGACCCTTAACTGAAAATTAGGTTTCTTCATTTACACTTTAATAGCTCGCAGCATTTAGCCACGCTGAATGCTACTTTTTCTAACGATTTTTGCATTTAGCTGCGCTGAATGTTACTTACCCTAACGATTTTTGCATTTAGCTGCGCTGAATGTTACTCGCCCTTCCGTGCTCGTAACATTTCCCTTTTTCCCGGAGGCCCCGGCAGTCTTTCTACTGTGAATCCAACCGCCTGCATGGCACGGCGAACACTTCCTTTGGCGGCATAGGTAACCAAAACACCGTTTGGCAAAAGTGCATTGTACATTTTCTGAAAAATGGCCTCCGTCCACAATTCGGGTTGAACCCTTGCCCCAAAAGCATCAAAATAGATAAGGTGGTAGACTTCTTTGTCCTCTATTTCGGAAAAGAATTGTTTTCTTTTATGAAGGGAAAAGCCTTTTGCTACCAAGCTGGCTTCTTCCCAAGCCGTTTCATGCAGCTTTTTGAAGGCTTCCGGATCATTTCCCACCGACTCTGGATAATTGAGCTTTTCTACTTCCTCTAGGGCTACAGGGTATCCTTCTACCCCAACGTAATTCACCGAAGTTTTGACCTCCCGTGAACGTAGCAGAGTAAGATAGGCATTCAATCCCGTTCCAAACCCAATTTCCATGATATTTACTTCCGACAGGGATTGTTGGGATTTCAAGAAGTCGAAGCCCATGGCTATAAAAACATGAAGCGCCTCATTAAGGGCGCCATGTTTGGAATGGTACTGTTCGTTCCAATCGGGCAGATGGATGGTTACCGATCCATCGCCCGTGGTAAGAAATTCTCGTTTCACACTGTTAGTTACTTTCCTTTTTTCGGGATAAGAACTCCAGTAGAAAGGAAGTTGTAAGAGAGCTCTGGCTCTGTAATGGCATCAATCTCCTCTTGCGGCTTTCCGGCATCCTCCGCATAGTGCTTCAGGTCTTCTACGCTGGTTTCCTCAACATAGGCCATACCGTTCACCAAGACCTCATCTCCCGCCAAGTCTTTTGGCATGAAGAACCCGTAATCCTGAAAACGCACGAAAGACTCTGCGTCGCCAAGATCCAAGCGCATCCAGCACCCTTTCTTTTGGCATACACTATTTACTTTTGCCTTTACTTTTATTTCGACCGTATCACCTACTTTCATCGCTTTGTAAGCGGTTAGCAATTCGTCTGCAGAGGCTAGGTCTTTATCCTCAAATCGATATCCTTTTAGATCATAGGTTTCGGCTTGTTGCAATCCTAAACTTTTAGGGGTTTCGGCTTCTTTCTCTTTGGCCGAATTACAGGAAAACAACAAACAGGTTGTTACAAATAGGAATAGAAGGTTTCTTTTCATTTCAATCAAAATTTGTATAGCTAATAATATACCACAATTTTATGATTTTTTTGCATTTTATATGGTATATATTTTGCCTAATTTTGGCCCATAAGGAAATTTTATGAGTCTAACTACCGTCCCCACCATTCAAGTAGAAAAAGTAAACACCTCCCGAATCCATGATGTGGATTTCGAAAATCTTGTTTTTGGGAACATTTTTACAGATCATATGTTCGAGTGTGATTACGTTGATGGTGCTTGGCAAAACCCTACTATTAAACCCTACGGCCCATTGGAAATTTATCCAGCAGCCAAGGTATTTCATTACGGTCAGGCCGTGTTTGAAGGGATGAAAGCCTATAAAGACGAGGAAGGATCTGTATTTCTATTTCGCCCATTGGAGAATTTGAAGCGAATCAACAAATCCTCCCATAGAATGGCGATTCCTGAATTTCCAGAAGCATTGTTCTTCGATGCGATGCACCAATTATTGGAAATGGACAAAGACTGGGTTAAACCTGGAATGGGAAATTCCTTATACATTCGTCCGTTTGTCATTGCGACCCAAAATGGGGTTTCCGCCTCGCCATCGGATCAATACAAATTCATGATCATTCTTTCTCCTGCACAGGCTTACTATAAAGGAGAGGTTCGTGTTATTATAGCAGAAAACTTTAGTCGTGCCGCCGACGGAGGTGTGGGATATGCCAAAGCTGCCGGAAACTACGGAGCGCAGTTCTATCCCACCAATTTGGCTAAAGAAAGAGGGTTCCAACAGGTGATATGGACCGATGCCAACGAGCATAAGTATCTGGAAGAAGCAGGTACCATGAACGTGTTCTTTAGAGTGAATGATACTTTGCTCACGGCACCTACCAACGATCGTATCCTGGACGGGGTGACGCGAAAAAGCGTGATTGCCCTAGCCGAAAAAGCCGGAATCAATGTAGAAGTGCGACGTGTGGAAGTGGCAGAGATCGTGGCTGCCGCCAAAGAAGGTGCTTTAAAGGAAATATTTGGTGCAGGAACCGCCGCTGTGATCAGTCCTGTAAGTGCATTCAGTTATAAAGACGAAACTTTCGAATTGCAAAGTCAAGCGGATTCTTTCGCGATGCAATTCAAAAAGCACTTAATGGAAATTCAGTACAACTTGACCGAAGATCCATTCGAGTGGAGATACCGCGTTTGCTAATCCCTTAGTTTTCTAAAATAGCTTTGATATCGGGTTTGAAGTAATTTGGCCCTTTCAATACTTTACCGTCCTCACGGTAGATAGGTTTTCCATCGGCCCCTAACTTACTCATATTACTTCGTTGGATTTCATTGAAGACTTCTTCGATTTTGTGTTGCATCCCATGTTCTATGATGGTTCCGCAAAGAATGTAGAGCATATCCCCAAGCGCATCGGCAACCTCGACCAGATCTCCTTCGTTGGCAGCTTCAAAATATTCTTCGTTTTCTTCCTTCATAAGGTTGAAACGCAAACGATTTTTAGCCTCGCCCAAATTAGCGGTAGGGGCGTTTTTTATACCCAATCCGAAAGCGGAATGGAATTCGTGAACACAGGAGATCTTGTCTTGCATAGTCTTTAATTTATTTGTGCAACATTGATGATCTAAAAATAGGAACAAAGGTTTTTGAAAATTAGGTAGAGCCAAGAAACTTTTCAACCAGATTTGCACAGAATTGGTGTATTTTTGTGTTCATAAAATTCGAAATATGCTTTCTACGGGTCAGTTGATATTTGCTATTTGTTTTGTGGTCGCTTTTGTGGCGATAATGATCATGAGTTACCGCAAGGACAAGAAGTTACATAAAAAACAATACAAGGGAAGCGTTTGGGTATTGATAGGCTTCCTTATTTTCTTCGGATTGTTATTGGTTGCCAAGCTTTACTTCGTGGATTAGATCACCCTTCAATTCATTACCAGCTTATTAGGAAATTTGAAAAAAAGCGGCTAATTTCAGGGCACGCTAACTAACTATACCTTACTGTGATTTTTCGAGATCATGTTTCCCCCTTTCAAAGTATAGCAGTTCCTACCCAGCAATGGGTACAGTTATATTGTTGTAACCAATCCAATTTTTACATATGAGTTTTAAACCTGCAAAAGAAATCATCCCCAATCTCATCATGGTGGTATTGGGTATTATTGTCATGGCCTTAAGTTTCTGGCATTTGGACAGTGAAGGAAAAGCTTTCGATAATTTAACGGGCATTATACGTGTCATTGTTGCCCTATCGGCCGCCTGTATTAGCATTGCCCTACCCGGTTTTATTGAACTCCAGTCAAATAAGGAAGGAACCAACAGCAACGCGCCTTTGATCAATGCAGGTGGTGCCTTGGCCGTATTTGTACTGGTGTATTTGTTCAATCCGATTGGATAAGGCCATCCGAACATTCCTAACATTCTTTTTTTATCCCCCATTGAATTCGAAAATCCGAAATTACCCGGTAGTGGGTATGTTTTTGGGTAGGATCATGAAATAATATTGTACCATCAACTAATTTCAATTATGAAAAGTTCTTTCAAAATTATGTTTTCGGGTAAAGCTAGTTTCGATTTTTATGATTGCATTTGTTTAATCTCATAAATTAAAAGCAGTTAAAATGGTTACTATAGCTCCCAGAGATATCATTGATGAAATTATCGACAACAATTACAAAGAATTGTTTAGTAGTAAGGAGAATGTGGTCTACATAGCTTCCATCCCAGAAAGCTTGGAAAAGCCTAATATGGAAAGATTCTTCTTGGAAATGGGGATCTGGAATGAAGATCGAAGATCTACTACCAGAAGAAGGCTTGATCTCATAAACTATTTGCCAAAGGAAACTCATGAAAAAATATTAGACACTTTGAGACCTCCAAAAACGGAAACTTCAGAGTATGAAAGAATTTATAGCGGAGAATTACCTCTAACTAAAATCGAGTTTGTAAAACCATTTAATCTGCAGACGGACAAAAAAATAACAGGTAATTATATAAGACCTGCAGCAAGCGGTTGTCAAATTGCTCCAGTTCTAAATAAAGCTTATCAGCTTGGGACATTTGGAGGACTTCTCAAACTAAATCATTTTTATGACCAAAGCCCATGGGGTGATTTTGATGAACATGATAGCTGGTACATTATTACAAACTATCATGTTATTAACGACAAACGAACTATTCAGAACTCAGAGAATGGTGAAGTATCTAAAATTAGGTTCTATGAATCTCAAATATATCAACCTGGGCTCATATCTAGGTTTCAAAATCCATTTATCGATTCAAACGGAAATTTAGAGTACGAATATATTCTGAAGGAAGACCACAATAACTTAATAGGACAGGTTGCCTTTGCAGAATATAATTCTTTTGTCGATGTTGCTTTCATTCGAGTAGAACATAAAAATTTAGTAAGAGGGGGAAATCTCTGGAATAATGAACCAATTTTGAAACCCGAAACCGAATTAATCGGTGGTGAAGAGCGGGTAAAAATGCGACACGGGGAAGAAGTGACCATTTATGGAAGAACCTCTTATGAACAGAAGGGAAAGATCCGATCTACGAATGCATATGTCGTTTTTGAACCGGATAGTCCCAATAAAAAGCTCTTTAAAAAGCAAATCCTTACAGAGAAAATCAGTACTAATGGGGATTCCGGAAGTTTACTTTTGAATAATAAAAACATGGCAATAGGTTTACTTATAGGAGGCGACAGTGAGACATACTCCGTCTGCAATAATTTCGACCATATTTTTGGAGAGAAAACCTTTTATAAGCCATATCCAAAAAAATTACACTTGACTCTCAAAGATTTCATAAATATTAAAACTTACTAAAATGGCAAAGATTATTTTTCAGTATAATGCAGATAACGAGAACAAACAGATATTTGTTCCCGTGGCAAATATTCCTTTTGAGCTAAAATGTACGGTTCAGAGCAGTGACTGGACTAGGAGACCAGACGACAAAAAATATGCAACAAAAAAGGTCATTAATTTGACTGGTTCTGCATTAAACATCGTTTATCATATACATCTGGTAAATTATTGCCACAAAACCGAGCATTTTGATATCCATGTCGAAAGAGTTTGGCGCCCTACCCCAGGAGATAAAAGACACGAATACACTTACGAGGAAGCGGTTGGAGAGAAATTCGATTTAACAGGAACCCCTACCACTGAGGGACCTGATAGAAATGTTAGGGTTTTCCTGTACAATAGCAATAATGACCCAACAAAAAACAATGATGAATACCTTTGGATATGCAATGTCGACCCAGCTACTATTCCAGAGGAGGATAGAGTGAAGGTCAAATACCCCGATCCGCGAAAGGCCTTCCCAATAGCCGCTAGTGCGGATCCCAGCGATCAACCAGAAACAGAATCCGGAAATATCATTGTCGGTAAAGGTTAAATGCCAATGAAAAAAAGCTATAGAATCTCTTACATATTTATAATCCTCAATCTATTTTTTGGAGCCACATTTGCCCAAAAGCTAGATCTTAAGGAATCTATTTCTTTAACTAATCAAGGACGCTATTCGGATGCAATAGCGTCTTTCAAGCTTATAGATACCAGTAATGCGGATATTGAAGATAAAGCCCTTTGGCTTTTTTACTTAGGATACACCTATAATTTAAGCGATCAGCAAGGCTTAGCCTTTCAGCATATGGCTAAGGCTAAAACGATATATGTACAGCTTGAAAAGTTAAGTGATGTTAAGGATTGCAACTTGCAATTATTGTCCATCTTAAGTCATCAGAATGATCTTGAGGTCGACAAACAGTCTATTATTAGGGAACTCGAGGATTTCATATCAAATACGGGCAATGAAGATCTTAATGTAAAATATAGAGTCTACAGAGAAATTGGAACTGGATATTTAGCTTCAGACTTAATTGAAAATGCAGAAGAGGTCTTTAGAAAGAGCTACAAGCTATCCAGTTCAAAGGATGATTCGCTGCAAATGTCATTCGATCTCATGAATATAGGAACTGTAAAGAAGCGATTAAAGCTATATGATTCCTCCTTGTACTACACTAAAAAAGGACTCCCTTATCTTCTTAAGATTAATGATTCTTTGAATATTTCATATAATTATAACAATCAAGCCGAGGCCTATAAATATTTAAATGACTATAATAAATCATTGAGTTTATTTTTAAAAGCAGATTCAATCTTACCCAATGAAAACAAAGTAAAGTCCAAGATTATTTTCTATGAGAATATGGCAGACCTTTATGAAAAAACACAAAACTTTAAGGAAGCTTACCTTGCTACCAAAACCAAAAATCACCTTGAAGATAGTGTAAATGATATCGGGCAAAATTTGGCCATAGAAAGTATTAGAAACAGGTACGCGGCTGCCGAAAAAGAGGAACAATTAAAAGTTGAACAGCAAAAGAAAAAACAAAACCGCAACATCGCACTAGGCCTTGGCGGAGGGATTGTAGCCATTTCCATCTTTGCCTTCCTCGTTTACAAAAATACGCGCCGCAAACAACGCATCGCCGAACAGGAAAAAGAACTGGAAATTCAGAAAAAGGAAAAAATCCTGAAGGATCAGGAACTCAATGCCATCGATGCCATGATCGAAGGGCAAGAAAAGGAACGACAACGTCTCGCTAGTGACCTCCATGACAGCGTGGGAGCTACCCTATCCGCTGCCAAATTGCAATTTGATCATATCGCGAAGAACAGGGGAAAACTGGAATCAATGGACGAATTGTTCGAAAAAACCGGTTCGCTTTTAGAGGAAGCCTATACGGAAGTACGTTCCATGGCACATCTTAAGAATAGCGGGGTTATCGCGACCAAAGGATTGCTACCCGCTGTAGAAAAACTGGCTAAAAATGCTTCCAGCAGCAATGGCTTGAGTATCGAAGTGCAAGGCTTCGGTCTTACCGAAAAGTTGGAAGGCCCACAAGAAATAGCCATTTTTAGAATGATCCAAGAACTGGTCACCAACATCATTAAACATGCGGAGGCCACGGAAGCCCATATTTCCATTACGCAGCACGACGACATGCTCAATATCATTGTAGAGGATAATGGAAAAGGGTTCAACCCAAGAAAAATGAAAAGAACCGAAGGTATGGGGCTTCACAGCATCGAAAAAAGAGTAGAACACCTGGAAGGAAGCCTAGAGGTAGATGCTGCCCCAGGCAGAGGCACCAACATTTTAATTGACATACCGTTATGATCACTGTAGCCATAGCCGAAGACCATCAATCGCTTGTAGATGGTATCAACCTATTACTGAAGTACGAAGATGAATTTTCTATTGTAGGCACCGCTAACGATGGAGAAGCCCTCTTGGATATTGTACGCTTAAAACAACCCAAAGTAGTCCTAACGGACATTAAAATGCCCAAAATGGATGGGATTACCGCCACACAGATCATAAAAAAGGAATTTCCGCACATCAAAGTCGTTGCTTTTAGTATGTTCGATCAAGAAGAAGCGGTAAGCCAAATGATCGAAGCGGGCGCCTCGGGCTACCTCTTAAAAAACTCTCCTTTGGAAGAGGTCATGAAAGCCATTCGCACCGTTAGTACAGGTAGCAATTATTTTGACGCTTCCATCGATCTCGGGGAACTTATGAAGGACAGTAATTCCAAACGCAAAAAAGGGGTGCTTTCCAAAAGTGAACGGGAAATCCTCGTATTGATCGGCCAAGGAAAAACCACTAGTGAAATTGCTGATATCCGGTTCACCGCTGTTTCTACCGTGGAAAAACACCGCAAAAACATGATCCGTAAACTGGGCCTTTCGGGAAAAGGAGAGCTATTGCGGTATGCCCTGGAAAAGAAATATGATTTTTAGGGTATGATATTCCCGACAATGGGTATATAATGCCCTCCCTGCCCCTACTATATTCGGGGTATGCAAACCTTAGAAAAATTATTAAAAATCGTAGACCACGCACGACAACAAGGTGCGTACCTGAACCTAGAAGAAACGATTATCGCTTTGTCGAAAATTCAGCATATTTCGACGGAAAAAGAATTGATCCAAAAAGTAATTCGCATCGTTTCCCAAAACAAAATAAAGCACTCCAAAATAGAAACGTTGAGCAAACGTGAGAACGAAGTATTCCATTGGATCGGGTTGGGATGTTCCTCTCGTGAAATTGGAAAGATTATGGGTATTACAGAATCTACCGTGAGCACCCATAGAAAGAAAATCATCAAAAAATTAGGGCTTTCGGGACCAGGGCAACTTCAAAAAACAGCACTGCGGTTTACCGAAAAATCAATCAGCTGATTCAAGAAGTCCACCAATAAAAAACCTCCTTGCTTACACAAGGAGGTTTTTTTTATATCCTAAAGAAATTTCTTAGTTCTCTTCTGGAAGGTAATTGTAATCCTTGCTGTATTGAAGCATCTGTCCTTCAAAACTTTCGGGCTGCTCAATGGTAAATCCAGTGATCTCACCTGCATCATCTGTTGTAGGAACAATGACAGGGTTTACGAATCCACTGTAAGGAGCAGATTTAAATTGACTGTTACGCTCCAATACCTCTTTGTGCAATTCTTGGTCCACCTTTACCCCGTAGTCCTCTACCAAGGCCTTTCCAGCTTCGTAGTCTCCTTCAGAAGTGATTCTCTGGGTTTCTTTCAACAACTCACCAAATAGGTCTCTTAGCTTTCCGTAGTCATTGATATTGTAATAGGTTTTACCATCTCGGGTTATCTTTTCAACCACATTTTCGGCGGCTCCTTTTTCAATAACCCAAGCACTTACCCACTGACGGTTACGCATGTGTGCTTCCTCAACATCATCACCCAATTCCAAACGAACCAACTGGCTAATCATTCCGTTTCTAATATAGCCATCGTACGCTGCTTTTCCAGTTTCTTCCCAGTTTTCAACAAGATTCAGTTCTTGAAGTTTCGGGTCCATTAAGTAGTACAATCCGAAAAGATCGGCACGACCTTCTTCGATCGTAGATTTATAGCTCTTCAACGTTTCCTTGGGTGTTCCCACCCCTTCATTGATCTGACCGGAAGCGTGCCCAATCACCTCGTGAAGTGCCGTGTGCAACTTATCGGCCAACTGTCCATATTTTTTCTCAAGACGAACTTCTTCCTCATCATGCGCAAACTCCTGAAGTCTCCCACTTCCACCGGCATTGTTGTACGAGTGGATAATGTTCCCCAAAGAAACAGACTTACTTCCGTGTGCCTGACGAATCCAGTTATTGTTAGGAAGGTTAACTCCAATAGGTGTACTTGGAGATGCATCTCCGGCTTCACCTGCTACGATTACCGTCTTATAGGAAACTCCCTTTACTTCTTTCTTTTTATGTTCTGGCATCAACGGAGAATTGTCCTCAAACCACTGGGCTTCCTTAGAAAGCACTGCCATTTTCTTGGACATATCGAAATCCTTGATCTCTACAATCGTCTCGTAAGATCCTTTGTATCCCTTAGGGTCGTTGTACACTTCTATAAATCCGTTGATCCAATCGATATTACCTTCGGTAGACTCTACCCACGCAATACAATACTCATCCCAAGTGTTTAGATCACCCGTTTTGTAGTACTCGATTAACAATCCTAAAGCTTTCGCTTGTGCTTCACTTTCGGCTACGCCTTGGGCTTTTTCTAACCACTCTACAATCTTATCGATCGCAGAACCGTACAATCCTCCACTTTTGTATACCTTTTCCACCAATTGACCATTCTCCTTTACCAATCGGGTGTTCAATCCTTTTTCGATAGGTTTCGCAGGATCTACTTCGATAGCGCCGTAGTAGTTCTCTACATCTTCTGTAGTTACATCGGGACCATAGAAGTTGATAGCACTTTCCAATACGATATCGGCGTCTTTACTAAGGTTCACCTTTTTGGCATCGGCATCGTTAAACATTACCTCAACCGCGTCCGGTACCAAAGAGGTGTTCGTTACCTTTAGCAATTGATTGAAATAATCCTTGCTGAAATCGGGCTTGATCTTAGCATTGCTATAATGATGGTGAATTCCATTGGAGAACCAAACTCTTTTCAGGTATACTTCGAAGTTTTTCCAATCTTCAGAAGCTTTGTCGCCATCGTAGGAAGTGTAGATGTTCTCCAATGCCTTACGAATCTTGAGATTGTGACGGTAGTTTTGATCCCACATAATATCCCTTCCCGCTAAGCCAGCTTGGGTAAGATAGTATACCAACTTCTGCTCCTTCAGCGTTAAATCCTCGAAACCAGGAATCTGATAGCGTAGGATTTTTAGATCTGCAAATTGATCCACCACATATTCAAAATTGGAATCTTTGGTGGTTTCCACCTTCCCTTGTTCTTGGGCTGTTTCTTTTTTCTCGTCTGCACAGGAAAACAAAAGCATGCTCCCCATAACCGCAGCGAATAAAATGTTATGTCTCATGGTTGTCTTAATTGATTTTCCACAAAAGTAACAAAATAATGGCTGTGGGCATTCACCATTGAAAAAGAAGGGCTTGCTAAAATTATTTATCTTAGCGCAACGCTAAAACAACGCAACCATGAAACTCTTAAAATACCTATTCTATCTACTGCTTATTGTCCTCATTGGCGGTGCCGTGTACTTCGGAACCCAAGACGGAACCTACGACATTAGCGAATCTAAAACCATCAATGCCCCAACTGCGATCGTGTTCGATAAAGTGAACGACCTGACCACTTGGGAGGAATGGGGGCCTTGGAAAAAAGAAGATACCACCATGACCTTTTCATATGGCGAAGTTACTAAAGGAGAAGGGGCCAATTATTCTTGGGATGGGGAAATGGATGGCAGCTTAAAAACCACGAACATAACACCCAATAAAGAGATATTGCAAGACCTCACACTTCTTACCCCTGGGGGAGAAAGAAACCCAAAAGTATATTGGAATTTTGAAGAAATCGATGGAGCTACAAAAGTAACTTGGGGCATGAAAGGGGAACATACCTTTATGGATAAGGTATACTACGCTTTTAGTGGAATGGATTTCGACGGGGACATGAAAAAAATGCATGTGAACGGCCTTATGGGTATTGCCTCTGCCATAGAGGAAGACATGAAAAAATACTCCATTGACGTAACGGGTATAGCCGAACACGGTGGAGGTTATTATATGTACGTTACCACTTCCTCACGTGCAGAGGACTTAGGATCTAAAATGGGAAGCATGCTGGGACAGATCGTAAATTTCATGAGCCAGAATAATATTCAACAGGCAGGAATGCCATTCACCATTTATCATGAGACGGATCAGAATACGGGCAACTTTATCTTTTCCTCGGCCATTCCTGTAAAAGAAAGAATCATTACCCCTTCCGGTAGCGAAGTTCTCTGCGGTTATATGGAACCTACTTCTGCGGTAAAAACCGTATTAACGGGCAATTATGAAAACTTACCCGAAACTTATGAGAAAGCACAGACTTATATAGCGGAAAAAAGTCTCATTATGGATCCGGCCAAAAAGATGTTCGAAGTATATGCTAACGATCCGGGTGAATTCCCCAACCCTGCCGATTGGATTACCGAAGTGTACATCCCCGTATTCAAGGATTTAAGAAGCAATCACGATATTATTATGCCACAATAAATAACGGATGAAACAGCTTTTATTGGTATTCCTAGGAGGCGGTGTGGGCAGTACCCTACGGTATGGATTGGGCAAATACCTGAATAGCTCTGTTACCGGAATTCCATACGGTACTTTTGCCGCCAATGTCTTGGGAAGTCTGCTCATAGGAATCATTTTGGGCATGGCAGCTAAGAATGAATACCTTTCTGAAAATACAACGCTACTATTGGCAACTGGCTTTTGTGGTGGATTCACCACCTTTTCCACCTTTGCCTATGAAAACCATGTCTTCCTGAAGAGTGGAGACCTTTTCAATTTCGCATTGTATACGCTTGGAAGTTTTATCCTAGGGTTTGCGGCCGTGTTTATTGGGATGTGGCTGGTGCGTTTATTTTAATGATCGCCAAAATCCTTGACTCCAGCCTCAATACGCACCAATAGATCATTTTCTCGTGGCGGTATGGGACAAGAGTAGTTCTTGCTATAGGCACAATACGGATTATAGGCCTTATTGAAATCGATAATCATCCTATCGCCCTCGGGAATACGAGCGTCTAAAAAGCGGCCTCCTCCGTAAGATCCATCACCACTAGTAAGATCTGTAAAAGGCAAGAACAGATAGTCCTCATACCCTTCGGAGGTCTCATGATCGGTACTCTGATAAAGATTCAGCTTTAAGTCCTTTCCCTGGAGTGAAAAGTGAAGTTCGCCATATTTCACATATTCGGGAAGGCGATCGGTAGTAGTAGGCATGAGAAACGGCTTTTCATCTGGGGTTCTCACAAACTGTGCCTCTATACGAAATGCCAAATTGATGGGGTAAAAATCCAATTCCTTGAACTCTTTGAGGTCTTTGGGCTCCAGGATGGTCGTTTCTGGATCGCCAAATTTCTCATTTTCCTCTTCTTGGTAGGCCTCAATCCCTTTTATGATTTCTGAATCAGACTGTGCCAAGACCAAGGACATGGAAAAGACAGCCAAAAGAATACAAACAATTCGTTTCATATGGATAATTTCTAATCGTAAAGATAATTCAATTAAAAAATTTGCTACATTTGATCGTTCAAAGAAGCAAATCATGCTAAACCGTACATATATCCAAATCCAAAAGACCTCGGTGACTCACCGCCGAGACCGGATATGTACGTATTGACAATAGCACTATAAACACATTCAATATAAAAACGTCCGGTAAGCCTACCGGACGTTTTATTTTTATATACACCTAACCAAAATGAAAACACTATTTACACATTACCTAAACAACTTTAGAGGACTCTCCAAAGAAATTTGGTTGCTCTCTCTGGTGACTTTCGTAAATCGAGCAGGGGCTATGGTAATTCCCTTCTTATCCCTCTATTTAGAAAATGATAAGTGTTTCTCCCTACCGCAAATAGGTTGGATTATGAGCAGTTTCGGTTTGGGATCATTCTTTGGTACCCTCGTCGGAGGCAAACTAACAGATAAAATAGGTTTTTACAAAGTCATTATCCTAAGTCTATTTTTGGGTGGATTAGGTTTCATCGGTCTCCAATATATGGATACTCTTGCGGAACTATGTATTGGAGTTTTCATTCTGATTTTTGTTGCCGATGCCTATCGTCCTGCTGTCTTTGTAGCTTGCGATGCATATAGCAAACCTGAAAATATCACCCGAAGTATTGCGCTTATACGCTTGGCCATAAACCTAGGGTTTTCTATAGGACCAATGATTGGAGGACTTATAATCGCTCGGATAAATTATTCGTCCTTATTCTGGATAGATGGAATTTCTTGTATTGTCGCAGCGGCTATGTTATTTATGTTATTGAAGCCTAAAACCGCAAAAGAAAAGTTGGCGGAGGGCAATGACAAACAGGGCATATCGCCTTATAAGAATGGGGTATACATGCTCCTTATAGCAATTATGATCTTTAGCGGAATCATGTTTGTTCAGTATTTTTCTGTGGTTCCATTGTATTATAAGAATATTCACTTCTTATCTGAAGATATCATAGGCCTTATCCTTTTCTTGAATGGAGCTATCATCGTATTCTTGGAAATGCCTTTGGTGGGATGGCTGGAGAAAATCAAAATTTCAAAAACCATGGCTATATTTTGGAGTATGATTTTCTTAGCGCTAAGCTTTGTGGTACTGAATATGAGTTCCTGGGTAGGAGTTTTGGTCATAGGAATGATCCTCATGACTATTGGAGAGATGATTGGTTCGCCTTTTGCGAATTCCCTAGCTTTGGAAATGTCTCCCAAAGGTCGAAAAGGCACTTATATGGCATTGTTTAGCATGAGTTTTTCACTTTCTCACATATTTGGACATAATGGGGGAATGAACCTAGCCAATGAGTTTGGTTATGATATGACCTGGTATATTATGTTTGTAGCCTTGCTCATGGTGGGAGGCATGAGTCTTTGGTTGCATAAATTGGTTCGAAATAGGTACATTTGAATATGAAAAACATCCTATTGCTTTGGCTCGTATTGAGTCTTGCGGCCTGCCAACATACCACCGAAAAAGAACCCATTACCTCAACTCCTGAAAAGAAAGAGAAAACATTTCCTGTATTGGAACCCAACCGATATAATGTTGGGTTCCTTATTATGGAAGGGGTTTACAATACAGAGCTTACGGCTCCTTTCGATATCTTTCAACATACCATTTTTAGAAAGAACATCAAACCTATGAATGTGTTTACTGTTGCCGATACCGATGATCCCATCGTTACTTTCGAAGGTATGCGAATTCTACCCGATTTCAATTACAAAACCGATAGTCTTCCCAAGATTGACATTTTGGTGGTTCCCAGTGCCGAACATCATTTAGACACCGATTTGGAAAATGAGGAGATGATCGCCTTTGTTCAAAAAGTGGACAAAGAGGCCCAGTTCGTCACGTCTCATTGCGATGGAGCCTTTGTATTGGCCAAAGCGGGATTACTAGACGGATCCGTTTCTACCACCTTTCCTAGCGATATCGATGCCATGCGTGAAATGTTTCCCGATTTGGACGTGAGGAAAGATGTTTTGTTTGTACATGACGGAAAGTACATCACCTCAGCCGGAGGGGCTAAAAGTTTTGAAGCCGCCTTATATCTATGTGAATACCTATACGGAAAGGAAATAACACAGTCGTTGGCAGGAGGACTGGTGATCGATTGGAACTTGGACGATGTCCCTCACTTGGTGATAGCAGAAGACTAAACGGACTTCACCTCGTTTTTGGAAACAATCTGTGAGAGGACAATTTGCGTTTTACATTCACCATAGGTGATTAATTGATCGATGAATATTTCCAAGTGTTTTTGGTTTTTCAAGATCACTTCCATCACAATATTTTCGTTCCCAGTGACTCGATAACAGTTAATAACCTCATCGTAGGTCTTCACCTTCGCTAAAAAGGGTTTTAGTTTTCCCATAAATGCTCTTAACGTAACGATGGCTTTTAGTTGATAACCGCTTTCAAAAGGAGAAACATCGGCATAATATCCTTGTATTAAACCCGCATCTTCCATCTTACGAATTCGCTCTGCTACAGCTGGGGAACTAATGCCTACTTTACGTCCAATTTCGGCATTGGATTGTCTAGCATTTTGTTGTAAACAACTAAGGATTTGCCAGTTGAGGGAGTCAATCTTCATTTTTGAAATATTTTAACGCAAATTAACACATTTTTAAACCAAAAGAACAATTCTTCTTTAAAACTTAAAGATTTATGTCCTTATTTGTTACTAAATTTGATACAATTGCTAGAAGAAGACTTTATTTATTATGTTACCCAGCGTTCCAAATCACCTACCGCAATCGCCTTTATATCAAAAGGCTATAGAGATTTTTACCCTATCCCGACGAATTTCTCACTATTACGTGGACGATCTTAACCAGCTTCAACAAAATGGAGCGGAAAATCCGAATATCTATTTTACGGGTGATATCGTACAACAATCGGTTTCCTTAGCACCGGAAATCTTGAAGGCCGAAAATCATTCGCATACCAAAGATAAGCACAAATATGCGGCTTCCATTACACGTTTAACCAATCGTTTGTACAAAAACTGTGAACGTTTGGAGAGAACACACAGTAACGGAAGGGATTTTCTACCCATTCTCAGGGCAGAATTGAAAAAATTCCGCAAACTGCAACGAAGCTGGATGCTTAGCTTGTAGCGCTATTTCAAACCATTTACAAATTCGGTGAATTCACGATCGTTCCTAAAACGTTGGAACGCATCCTCACCGTCTATGTACTTACGTTCCGAAAGTCCTTTTTCCTTGGCTGAATACAGATGCTCCAACATTTTGGTTTTATCGTTGAGCAAAGCATAGTCCTTCGCCAAGAGAAATTGTGGATAGGGCGCTTCTGGCGAAAATATTTCCAATAAGCGATGACAGTAAATCGCTTTTTCAACATCCTTTTCTATCAATTTGTTGTTAGCGGTTTCTATGGCCGCAGCGAACAACATATTCTCTACCCGTGCGCCTAATTGTTTCAAAGCGGCGTCTGAGGCTTCCGAATAATCCTCACGCAACTTCTGAACTTCCTTTTCCCACCACTTCCACTTCTTGGGCAGGGTCTTGGCACTAATTTCACGTTGGAATCGATCGAAGAACACCATTTTAACGCGTTCCTCTTCCCCTTCAATAGTTCCTCTCAGCTTTTCTTGTCTTTTGTACTCCTTGCTCTTCTTTAAACGCGCTATTCTTTGGGTAATGCTATCCAGATTGTAGTAGCGTCCAAAATTTCGCTTTAGTCGCTCATATTCTTCCACAGCCTTGGGGAAATCGGAGTTTCCCTCTGCCCGTTTTCCATCCAAATACCATTCTTCATATAGAAGTTGAATCAGTGCATCATTTTTCGGCTTTCGGTTCTTTTTATACGCCTGTAATTCTAGAAATCCAATGGCCTTGGCCAATTGTGAAGGTTCTGGCCATTTATGGGGATCATCGTTGGTAAACAACTCATTCTCCAAATTCATCTTCTGTAGAAACACCTGTGTATTGTACATTTCATGGTAGTTCATATCCAATGCCCCCACCAAGCCTACATAAGAAAATGAATGCGAAGGATTGGGTGTATGATCCGGTGTAGGTGATAAACCAGCACCGCAAGCGATCACACCTTCAATCTTATTGGTAAGCACCGCAACAGTAGAAGCCAATCGCGAACCGCCTGAAAACCCGGCCGTATACACTTGGTTCTCATCAATATTGAAGGTACTAAATACCGTATTAAACAAGCGATTGATGATATCGAAGTTGTTCTTGATGTGATTCCGCGTCTGATTGGAACAGATCAATATATGATTGTATCGCTCCGCTGCCTCCACAAACAAGCTCACCCCTTGTTTTCCCTGAGCGCTCGGATCGAATATGAATATGGCCGACGATAAGGTATTGGGATCGTAATTCTTGGGTAAGTACAGCGCGTAGCTTTCATCTGTCCCACTTACCGGAACATTGTCTATTACCTTCCCTTTTTCAAAGACCTGTTCTTGGGAAAACCCGTACAATCCATGAAATAAAAGTAGGACTACTATTATTTTTTTCATCGGTATCACAGAACCAAAGTACTATATTTATGCTAGAAACAATCACTAGTTACCTATCTAGTTGACTTACTTCTTAAATTCCAGATTCAAACTTTCTAAGCAACTTCATGTATGGTCACTTACTTAACAATTCTTAGTTGAGTCCTTTTAAAAATTCGATAAATTCGGGATCGTTCTTATACGCTTGGAAAGCCTCTTCATTCTCAATATACTTTCTTTTGGTAAGTCCTTTTTCCTTTGCTAAATAAAGGTGTTCAAACATTTTCTCCTTGTTATTAGCTAAGGCATAATCCTTAGCCAATAGAAACTGTGGATATACTTTTTCAGGTTGCATGGTCTCCAATAAATGATGGCAATAGAGGGCTTTTTTCATATTCTTATCACGTAAACCTACTTGGGCATTTTCCACAACAGCAACGAATAACATATTTTCTATTCGGGCTCCTAATTCCCTTAATACCAATTTATCTGACTCGGAATATTTTTTTCTGAATTTTTCAAGTTCCTTTTTCCACCACTTGAATCTTGTAGATTGTGATACTGCATTGAGTTCCTTTTTTATTCGATCTAAAAACACATTTTTCACCTTATCCTCCTCCGTCTGGATATCGGCTCTTAATTTCTCTTCTGTTTTGAAAGACTCTTTGCTTCGCAATGACTTAATCTTTGCTGTTATAGAGTCTAAATCATAGTATCGTGAAAAATTACGCCTAAGCCGTTCATAAACCTCCACTGCCTTAGAGCACTCTCCTCTATTCTCGGCTTCTTGTCCATCTCTGTACCATTCTTCATATAAGCTCTTAATTATCGCCTTGCTTTTAGGCTTTCTGTTTTTTTTATAGGCTTGTAATTCTAGAAAACCAATGGCTTTTGATAATTGTTTGGGTTCTGGCCATTTGTGCGGATCTCCATTGGTAAACAATTCATTTTCTAAATTAATCCTTCCTAAATAGGCTGTAGCATTATACATTTCATGATAGTTCATATCTAGAGTCCCCACGAGGCCTACATAAGAAAACGTATGAGATGGATTGGGTGTTTCTGGTGCATTAGGGGAAAAACCGGCACCACAGCCAATGACGCCTTCTATTTGGTTCGTTAGTACTGCAACCGTAGTTGCCAATCGAGAACCTCCTGAAAAACCAGCCGTATATATCTGCTTTTCATCAATAGAAAATGTGCTAAAAACTGTATCGAAAAGCCTGTTGATGACATCGAAATTGTCCTTATTAAAATTTTGTGTGAAATTAGAAGATACTAAGATATGGTTATAGCGTTCCGAAGCTTGTATAAATTGCTCTACGCCAAATTTCCCACGCGCTGTTGGTTCAAAAATAAAGATGACGGAAGATAAGGTGTTTGGCTCATAAGAGGACGGCAAATACAACGCAAAGGTTTCCTCTGTTCCGGGTACCGAAATGGAATCTATTACCTTTTCTTTCTCAAAAACTGTTTTTTGGGCAAATACACCCGACAAGCCCAAAAATAATAGGGCGACTACCATAATTCTTTTCATCAATAGCATAAGACCTAAAGTAGCCCATTCGTAATATAAAAAAATGTTAATTAACTAACTAGTTGGCTTACTTCTTAAATTCGGGATTCGAATTTCCGAATCAACTTCATGTACCTTTTTAGTTCTTCCCCAACTTTGGCTCTCAGTAGATAAAGACCAATCATATTGGGAACCAACATGGCAAAGATCATAGCATCGCTAAAAAGAGTGACAGATCCCAATGTAATAGCGGCACCCACAACGGTAAACATGCAGAAGATTAATTTATAAGTGTATTCCTTTTTCTTACTATTCCCAAACAAATAACTCCAAGCCTGATAACCGTAATAAGACCATGAAATCATGGAAGAAAAAGCAAAGAGAATTACGGCGACCGACAATACATAGGGAAACCAAGAAACTCCACTTTCTAGGGCTGCCGCAGTAAGCAAAACCCCTTCCTCATCACTAAGTACAACCCCCGTGGTAATTTGACCCGTGATGATTAATGCTAAAGCAGTCATGGTGCATACCATCACCGTATCTATAAAAGGTTCAAGGAGTGCAACCAATCCTTCACTCGCGGGATATTTTGTTTTTACAGCACTATGTGCAATGGCCGAACTCCCTATCCCAGCTTCGTTGCTAAAGGCTGCTCTACGAAAACCTTGTATAAGCACTCCTACAAATCCACCGGTAATTCCTTGCGGATTAAAAGCACCATCCCATATCGACTTAAGCGCACTTGGGATTTCACTAAAATTTATACCCAAAATGGTGAGCACGGCCAATAAATAAATAACCACCATAACAGGAACCACTTTGTCTGTTACCTTGGCTATTTTCTTGATTCCGCCTATAATAACGACTCCCACCAATATGGCCATAACCAAACCGAACAACCATCCTTTTCCATGTATGAAACTACCTTGCCCGCCAGTTACATGTTCAAATAGTTTAAATGCTTGGTTTACTTGAAACATATTTCCTCCGCCAAAGGACCCTCCTATACACATGATGGAAAACACTATTGCCAGGACCTTTCCCAGTCCGGCTAAGTTCTTCTCTTTGAGCCCATTTTTTAAATAGTACATCGGGCCTCCAAAAATGGTCCCGTTGGCATCGGACTCCCTATACTTTACTCCCAAGGTGCACTCTACAAACTTAGAGGCCATGCCGAGAACACCCACCAAAACCATCCACAAAGTGGCCCCTGCACCCCCTATGGAAAGTGCTATAGCCACCCCAGCAATGTTCCCCAGCCCTACAGTCGCAGATACCGCTGCGGTTAATGCCTGAAAATGGCTCACCTCTCCCTCCCCTTCAACCCGAATGGTCGCTGGATGATCTTCATCACGGTAGTGATCTGAAGATAAGACAGAAACTTTTCCACCTTCTTCCAACGCATCGTACTTACCGCGTACCACCCTAATCGCAGTAATAAAACCTCTAATGTTAATCCCTTTAAAATACGCGGTGAAATACCCTGCTCCCAATAGTAATACAATTAATACCCATGGGATTCCGGTGGTATCCGTCAGGGGAATTTCCGCGAAGATTGCATTGGTAAACCAACTTGTGGCTTCACTGAACTGCTCGTTTATTTTTTGATCGAATGTTTGTTGGGAACTTAGGAAAATGTGCATATAAATCTTTTTCCCAAAAGTGTAGTAAAAGCGAACACCGTAAAAGGTTACTCATTGCTTAAAAATAGAAAGCACCATGGTTAACCATAGTAAAAACAGTGGTTTTAAAGGGTGGCATAGTCTTCCAGACCATGCTCTTTGGCAAAGGCAATTAATTGTTCTTTACCCTGGGCTCCACTTATATTCAGTATTTTCTTTATCTGATGAATATGAGTTTGAAGACCATCCACACTAATATGCATAGCCTCGGCAAGTTCGTTATAGGACTTATCATTTCCATAGGAGGCTAAATTTCCCAAAACCTCTTTCTGGCGTAGCGAAAGTTCAACTTTGTTGGCATCCTGTAAAGCCTTCAGTTCTTTTTTTAATGTTTTTATAGTATCCAAATGGCTTTCATTGGCCAAATCCAACCTTTCTATAGTGGCTCCCAAAGCCTGATTTTCTTCTTCCAGCTTTTGAGCCAAGGACTGTTGTTGTTCCTTTTCGGTGAGAAATTTCCAACTGTAGAGCAAAATAGAAAACAGTAAAATAAACAGGAACTTAAAAGAAATGGCCGTCATACTTCCTATCTGTGCCCAAAAATCCTGATTGATCACCTCCAGGGCCCTATCCTGAGGAATAATACGGTGGGTAACAGCTACAAGAATCAACAGGAACAATACCACGGTAGGTAAGTACATAAATCGCATGTTCCGGGAAGAGAACGCATTGTTCAACTCATATAACAAAGAAAAGGCTACCAAAATAGAAATCGGAATGTCTATTAACCAAATAAAATTATTACTGATGCTTTCATTATTGTAGGATGTTGCCACAAAGACAAAAGCAATCATTCCCAACACCACCGCATAAAGCCCTATAAACTCTTTTACACTAAAACGGTTCACAAGGCGCACCAGTGGGCTGCGTTTCTTTGCATGTTCAATAGAAGGAAGTGAAAGAATGATAAACAAGGAATTGGCCAAAGAGATACATACGCCCCAGTAAATAATAAACTTGCTAACCGCCTGCCATCCCAAACCTATGGTTAATATGGCATTCACCAATGCACCTACACCCCAAGCGAAAATGGCCAGTCCAAACCATTTAATTCCCTGAATCTCGGAGGTGGTATCCCTGCGCCGTTTTTCTTTGATGAAAATTCGCTGAATGACCACGGCCGTGATTAAACAAACCACAGCGGTAACAGTATATTCGATTATCGTGTGCACAATTCAGTAACTGAATAGCTAAAGATAATCGAAAATTTCTTCAGATAATTGCAAATAAAAGAGGACTGGGAACAGCCTTACATATTACGACGATACTGCCCTCCTACTTCGAACAACGCATTGGTGATCTGACCCAAAGAAGCATATTTACAAACCTCCATCAAAGCTTCAAAAATGTTCTGATTATTGATCGACTTCTTCTGAAGGTCTTTCAACAAATCAGCAACTTTTGTCTCGTGATGCGTATTAAGGCCCTCTACCACTTCAATTTGGTACTGTTTCTCCTCTTCGGTGGCACGAATTACCTCAGCTGGTAATACCGTAGGTGACCCTTTACTGCTTAAGAAAGTATTCACACCAATGATAGGGAATTCACCCGTGTGCTTCAAGGTTTCGTAGTATAAACTCTCTTCCTGAATCTTACTGCGCTGGTACATAGTTTCCATGGCGCCCAATACACCACCACGTTCGGTGATGCGATCGAATTCCTCCAATACGGCTTCTTCTACCAAGTCGGTCAACTCTTCGATGATGAAGGATCCTTGGATCGGATTCTCGTTCTTCGCCAATCCCAATTCCTTATTGATGATTAACTGAATCGCCATCGCACGACGTACACTTTCTTCGGTAGGTGTAGTAATGGCTTCATCATAAGCATTGGTATGTAGTGAATTACAGTTATCGTAGATCGCATACAATGCCTGTAAAGTAGTTCTAATATCGTTGAAATCGATCTCCTGTGCATGCAAGGAACGCCCGGAGGTCTGAATGTGATATTTCAGCATTTGTGCCCTTGGATTCGCACCGTATTTGTGTTTCAAGGCTTTGGACCAGATTCTTCTGGCAACACGACCAATCACCGAATATTCTGGATCGATTCCATTACTAAAGAAAAACGAAAGGTTAGGTCCAAATTTATTGATGTCCATTCCGCGGCTCAAGTAGTACTCCACATAGGTGAATCCGTTGGCCAAGGTAAATGCCAATTGGGTAATAGGATTGGCTCCAGCTTCGGCAATGTGATATCCACTAATTGAAACCGAATAGAAGTTTCGTACTTGCTGCTGAATGAAATACTCCTGCACATCTCCCATGAGTCGCAGGGCGAATTCCGTAGAGAAAATACAAGTGTTTTGTGCTTGGTCTTCCTTTAGGATATCTGCCTGAACAGTTCCACGCACCTGTGTTAAGGTTTCTGCCTTTATCTTTTCGTATACATCGGCTGGAAGTACCTGATCTCCTGTTACCCCCAACAACATCAATCCCAATCCATCATTTCCTTCAGGAAGATCTCCTTGGTACTGTGGACGGGTTTTTCCTTTATATAGTTTAGCAATCTTGGCTTCGATCTCTGCCTCCAATCCTTGCTCTTTGATGTACTTCTCACAATTCTGATCGATCGCAGCATTCATGAAGAAACCAAGCAACATAGGGGCCGGACCATTAATGGTCATGCTCACAGAGGTCATTGGGTGACTTAAATCGAACCCAGAGTACAGTTTCTTGGCATCGTCTAAACAGCAAATGGAAACTCCTGCGTTTCCAATCTTCCCATAAATATCAGGACGGTGTCCTGGATCATTTCCATAAAGGGTTACACTGTCGAAAGCTGTAGAAAGGCGCTTCGCTGGCATTCCCAAACTCACATAATGGAAACGGCGATTGGTTCGTTCTGGTCCTCCTTCTCCTGCAAACATCCTCGTAGGATCTTCTCCTGTCCTTTTGAAAGGATACAATCCTGAGGTAAATGGGAATTCTCCAGGTACATTTTCCTGTAGGGTCCAACGTAACAAATCACCCCAAGCCTGATACTTCGGAAGGGCCACTTTTGGAATCTGTGTATGCGAAAGGGACTCGGTATGGGTATCGATTTTAATTTCCTTGTCACGTACCTTGAAGGAATAGACAGGGTTTTTATATCGATTCACCTTTTCGTCCCAACCGGTAATGATTTCCCAATTGTAGGGATCCAAATTCATCTTCACACGGTCAAATTCCTTTTTCAGCAAATCGACCAAGGTGGAATTATCTTCAGTAATAGAAGCATTTAACACATCTTCGTCAATACCATGCTTAGTAAGGCTAAGCTTGGTATCGGTAGCAGACTCTAAGGTTTTGTAGATTCCGTAGAGCTTTTGGGCTACTTCAACTTGTTCTGTAGCACGAACATCATAGGCTCTATTGTTTTCGGATATTTCAGAAAGGTATCGGGTACGAGCAGGAGGAATCACGAATATTTTTTCGCTCATCTCGTCGGTATTCTCGAAGGTACTTTTAAGATCCGCCTCTGTCTTCTCTACCAACTCATCCATGATCGCCTTGTATAGCTGGTTCATTCCCGGATCGTTGAATTGAGAGGCAATGGTTCCGTATACGGGTAAATCATCTTGAGGGGTATCCCAAAGGTTGTGATTGCGCATGTATTGCTTTTTCACATCGCGAAGGGCATCCAAAGAACCTCTTTTGTCGAATTTATTGATCGCCACTAAATCGGCAAAATCCAACATATCGATTTTTTCCAACTGGGTTGCAGCACCAAATTCAGGAGTCATTACATATAAGGAAACATCGCTATGATCCAAGATTTCGGTATCGCTCTGTCCTATTCCTGAAGTTTCAAGAATAATAAGATCGTATTCCGCAGCCTTTAATACTTCAATGGCCTCGGCTACATATTTGGAAAGGGCCAAATTGCTCTGGCGGGTAGCCAAACTTCGCATATACACTCGTGGTGAATTGATTGCGTTCATTCGGATACGGTCTCCCAGCAAAGCTCCTCCCGTTTTTCGTTTGGAAGGATCTACCGAGATAAGTCCGATGGTCTTCTCAGGGAAATCGATGAGGAATCGGCGTACCAATTCGTCGACCAAAGAAGATTTACCAGCTCCTCCTGTTCCTGTGATACCTAATACAGGGGTGCTGATGGTTTTATTTTTTTTGTGAATAGCGTCTAAAGTATCCTTGGCCACATCTGGGAAATTCTCCGCAGAAGAGATAACACGTGCAATGGCACCTGGAACTTTTTCGGAAAGACGATCTACTTCTCCATTTAGGTTATCTCCTATCGGAAAGTCCGATTGCTGCACCAAATCGTTGATCATTCCCTGCAATCCCATCTCGCGTCCATCATCTGGAGAATAGATACGGGTGATTCCGTATTCCATAAGTTCTTCAATTTCTGAAGGAAGGATGACTCCTCCGCCTCCACCGAAGATTTTGATATGACTAGCTCCTTTTTCCTGCAGCAAGTCGTACATATACTTAAAGTACTCGTTATGTCCTCCTTGATACGAAGTCATGGCAATGGCATTGGCATCTTCCTGAATAGCCGTATTTACCACTTCCTCTACACTTCTGTCGTGCCCTAAGTGAATGACCTCTACCCCTGTAGCCTGAATGATACGACGCATGATATTAATGGCTGCATCATGACCATCGAACAGGGAAGCCGCGGTTACAATTCTTACTTTATTTTTTGGAACATAAGGCGCTTGTTGCTGCATTGATAAAATAGGTTGAATTTTGAAGTGCAAATTTACGAAATTCGCAATAAATCGGGGGTTCTATTCGGAATTTAACGAGTTGGCGATACAAGCCTCCTTCCATTGAATGCTTAGACCATCCCAGAGGCCCACCTTATGAGATTTTACGATGTCAATTAGCGAAAATAGCTTACATTTGTGGTTGGTTCCGTAATTACGTCTACCATAAATGATTCGGAAGAAAAACATCACGCACCTATTTATCGTACCGCTCATGGTACTTTTGGTGTTGCTTCCCACTGTCATAAACTCAATTCACAACCATAGTGAGGATGACGAACATCTAAACTGTAAGGAAACCGCGGCCCATATTCATGAGGGTCATTTTGAGTGTTCCCTTTGTTTTGTATTACTTACGCCTTCGGTACATACTCCCTTTGAAACTTTTGAAGTTTTTTCTACTTCTATCATCGAAGAGGGGCCCGAAAGCTTTTATCACACGTCTCATAGTTCATACGTCTTAAACTTTAGATTCCTAAGAGGCCCACCTTCCCTTTCTTAAATATTCCAATCAAATCTCGACTTAGAAGTAGCAAGCGAAACCCCCTATTTATCCTAGTCGAGTACTGTTATATTCTAAACAGAGGATAATTAAAGAGATTAATGCGTTTACGTATTTTTTTATTGGCATGTGCCTTACAGTTTGCGGCATATGGCCAACAATGTGATTTTACATTATCGGGTAAGGTTATTGACCTTCATAATAATGCACCACATGTCGGAGCTATGATTTACATCAAAGAACTTAGCAAGACGGCCATTACAAATGAAGAAGGGTATTACGAGTTCAACAGATTGTGTTCTGGCAACTATACCCTTACTATTTCTCACCCCGAATGTACTACGATAACAAGAGACATTGTTCTTAGATCGAACATGGAACGTACCTTCCGTATGGAACACCATCTCGAAGAACTTAACGAGGTAATCGTTCAGGGAACTTCTCAGTACAATAAGTTGACTTCGGTGAAGGAAGTAGGACTTTCTAATGCAGATTTGGAACGCAATAGCGGAAAATCATTGGGAGATGCCTTGAATGAAATTAGCGGTGTATCCTCACTTAATACGGGTAATACTATAGTGAAGCCCATCATTAATGGCTTACATAGTAGTAGAGTTACTATCATTAACAACGGAACCCGTTTGGAAGACCAAGAATGGGGTGTGGAACATGCCCCAAATATCGATATAAATGCATCCGACAAGGTTGTTGTGATTAAAAATGCCGCTGCATTACAATACAGTGGTGATGCCATTGGTGGTGCCATTATTTTGGAACCCAGTCGAGTAGTTGTTAAAGATACATTGTTTGGTAAAACCTTACTTACCTTGGGATCTAATGGAAGGGGTGGCGTTATTACCTCCCAACTCACCAAAGGATTTGAGAGTGGATTTTTCGGACAAGTACAAGGAACTTTACGGCGTTTTGGGGATTTTGAAGCACCCGATTATGTCTTAAGCAATACTGGGGCAGATGAGAAAAGCCTTTTCACTCGTTTTGGGGTGAATCGATTTACCTATCGTTTGGAAGGGAGCTATTCTTTCTTCAAAAACAAGATAGGAATTTTAAGAGCTTCTCATTTGGGCGGGCCTATGGACCAATTTATGGCAATTAACAGTTCAGAGCCATTAATCATTAGAGATTTCACTTATGATATCGATGTGCCCCGACAGGAAGTTACCCATCAAGTATTCAAACTTAAGGGTGATAAGAATTTCGGAGAACATTCCAATATAGCCTTCCACTACACCTACCAGCAAAACGATCGATTGGAATTCGATATCCGCCGTGGGGATGATGCGGGAAAGCCTTCTGTAGACCTTAACCTAAAGACGCATACCGTTGGCATCGACTTTAAAACAAGACTCTCCGATGGATTTAATTTCAAATCAGGTATTGTCGGTGATTATCAGGAAAATTTTCCAGACCCATCTACGGGTGTACGTCGACTCATACCAGATTATGAAAGATATCATATGGGCGCCTATGCTATTGGTGATTATGAGGCAAACGACAAATTGCTTGTTGAAGCTGGAATTCGTCTAGATTATACGCACATGGATGTATTTAAGTTCTATCGCACCTCCCTTTGGGAATTGCGAAACTATGATGAGCTTTTTCCAGAATTGGTCGTTGAAGATTTAGGGACTCAAGTACTCACCAATCCCGTACTTGATTTCACAAACGTATCTGCAACAGCAGGAGTTTCCTATGAATTTTCTGACCAAATTAGGGGATATTTTAATTATGCGTTGGCATCCAGGGCTCCTAACCCTTCTGAATTATTCAGTGAAGGGCTACACCATTCTGCTTCCCGAATTGAGCTGGGAGACTTACGATTCAACTCTGAAGTTTCGAATAAGTTTTCATTGACTCTTGAAGGAAAACTCAATGGGTTTCAATTCACCCTAAATCCATATGCCAATTTTATTGAAGACTTTGTAGTCATAGAACCCACAGAAATACAACAAACAATCCGTGGAAATTTCCAAGTTTGGGAATATCGCCAAACCGACTCCTATTTTTTGGGAGTTGATCTAGATACTTCCTTATCTCTTACGGATCATCTAAACTGGGAAAGCCAATTTTCGCTCGTAAAAGCGTATGAAGTTGATAACGACCAACCTTTAATCAACATACCTGCAACCCGATTCGCCAATAGGTTAACGTATGAAAATCCGAGCCTAAACAACTTAAAAATGGCATTGGGAGGCACCTATACATTTAGGCAAAATGAATTCCCTAACAACAATTATGATGTGTTTATACCTGAAACCGACAGTATTGAATTGTTAGATATAAGCACACCACCCGATGGATATTTTCTACTGAATTTTAGTGCTGAATATCCATTCACAATAAAAAACAAAAGCAAACTTGTCCTTGGACTGTCTGTAGAAAATCTACTGAATGAATCGTACAGAAATTACTTAAATCTATTCCGGTTTTATGCGGATGATCTAGGACGCAATATTTTATTAAACCTTAAAATCAATTATTAATTACAAAAAAGAGACTAATGAAAACTTTTAAATTTTTAACGCTATTATTATTTGCTGCTACCTTTTTCGTAGCATGTAACAATGACGACGATAATACTCCTGAAGAAGTTAACGAAGAGGAGGTTATCACAACCATGACAATTACTTTGACTCCACAGGGTGGTGGAACAGCGGTTGTTATGCAAACTCGTGATGCAGATGGTGATGGCCCAAACCCACCTGTAGTTACTGTAGTAGGTGATTTGACAGCTGGAACTACGTATGACGGAGCTGCTGTTTTCTTAAATGAAACTGAAACCCCAGCAGAGAATATAACTACGGAAATTGCTGAAGAAGACGAAGAACACCAAATTTTCTATGTTGCCGGAGCTGGATTGGATGTTACTACTGCATATTCTGACCAAGATGCCGATGGAAATCCTGTTGGATTAGCTTTCACGCTTACTGCAAATACTGCAGGTGCAGGAACACTTACGGTTATCCTTCGTCATGAGCCTACAAAGCCAAATGATGGAACTCCTTCAGATGCTGGTGGAGAAACTGATATTGCAGAAACTTTTGATGTAACCATCAACTAAGATTCGAATATTATATCTTGAAAAAACGGCTACCACGAGTTGGTAGCCGTTTTTCTTTGTCATCTATCGAAAAGAGCTTTTGGTTTAGGAAAATTCAATCCCCTATACCGATTAAGTTAGTATCTTTGGTTAAATCGATATAACAGACTTTTATGATAAAGAAATTATACTTGTTGATAGCACTCGTTTTTGTATCAACTTCCTGTGACGAGCTTCAAAATGTTGTTAGCACCTTACCCCAAGGAGATGGCGGTATTAGCGATGCCATGATCGGGAATGGTTTACGACAGGCCCTTGATTTTGGAATTGACAAGCAAGTACAAAAGCTTACCCAAAAAGACGGTTTTTATAGAAATGAATTGGTAAAAATCCTACTTCCTGAAGAATTACAGAAAGTAGACAAGGCACTTAGGGATATTGGCTTGAGTAGCTTGGCAGATGAAGGCATCAAGGCCTTGAACCGCGCCGCCGAAGATGCGGTGAAAGAAGCCACTCCCATTTTCGTAGATGCCGTAAAGGGAATTACTTTTAACGATGCCAAAAACATTCTTTTGGGTCCAGATAATTCTGCCACCAATTATTTGAAAGGAAGAACGAATACCGCACTTTACAACAAGTTTAGCCCGGTGATTCAGAATTCTTTTGGAAAGGTAGGTGCTGATCAGATTTGGACAAACATCATTAACAAATACAACACCATCCCTTTTGTGAACAAGGTAAATCCAGACCTTACCGATTATGTGACTAATGAAGCTTTGAAAGGGGTGTATACCATGATCTCAGTCGAAGAGAAGCAAATTAGGACCAAAATATCTTCAAGAACGACCGATTTGCTTAGAAAGGTGTTTGCCCTTCAGGATTAAGTATGCAAAGATTTGAAATAAGGAAAGGCTCCCAATAAGCGCGAGCCATACCAGCTAAAATATTCGCCATCGACCAAACGGACGGTGGCGTTTGTTTTTTGTTGCAATTCTTCCACATCTTTCTCTTTGAAGGGATACGGTTCTGAAGACAACAAAATGAGATCGGCCTGGTTCATATCTTCTAAGGTAACTTCGGGATAGCGCTCCTTTTCCAACACATTTTCAAATCGGTTAAGGCGTAACAGTGTATTGATAAAGGTATCCTTTCCCGCTGCCATATAGGGCTTCTTCCAGATAAGATATGCCACTCTTTTTTCAGGCTTATCTGCCATAAAAACGTCAAAATCCTTTATTGCCGAACTAATACCGTCGGTCAGTTCTCCAGCTGCTTGGGACACTCCCAGCAGTTCCCCGAGACGGGTCATCATATCCAAACTATCTTCAATACTCACCATATCGCTTACCCAAACGGGTGCGATTTCCTCGCATTTTTCTACAATCTCTTGGGTGTTTTCCTCTTTATTGCAAATAATGATGTCGGGTTGGAGATCGGCAATCTTATGGAAATGGACATTCTTGGTCCCTCCTACCACTTTTACCTCTTTTCGAAGCTCTTCGGGATGCACACAGAATTTAGTAACGCCTACGATACGATCTCTAAGGCCCAAGTGAACCAATAATTCGGTTTGAGACGGAACCAAGGAAACAATGCGTTTAGGGGTTTCGGAAAATTGAAGGGTCCTATTTAATTGATCCTTAACGCGCATGGAGTATGGCTTCCATTTGCGACTGAAGTTCTTTCGCACTGGTGCGAGCAGCTTCAGCAAAATCGGTACCATTAGACTTATAAATGATGCCGCGGGAGGAATTGATAAGCAATCCTATTTGTTCGTTCATTCCATACTTACACACTTCAGATAAACTACCTCCCTGTGCTCCTACTCCAGGCACCAGCAAAAAACTATCGGGGATGATTGTACGGATATCTGCCAAAAACTCAGCTTTGGTAGCACCTACCACATACATTAGGTTTTCTGAATTCTCCCAAGTTTTCGAGGTCTCAAGCACCTCCTTGTAAAGTTCCTTCCCTGCTACTTCCTTGGTTTGAAAATCGAAGGCGCCCGCATTGGAGGTAAGTGCCAAAAGAATGGTATGTTTATCGGTAAACTCCAAAAAGGGCTCCACGCTGTCCTTACCCATATAGGGTGCCACGGTAATAGAGTCGAACGCCAGATCTTCAAAGAAAGCCTTGGCGTACATTCTAGAAGTATTCCCTATATCGCCACGTTTCGCATCTGCGATTGTATAGACTTCGGGATATTGGGTATTGAGATACGCTATGGTTTTCTCTAAGGACTTCCACCCTTTCAATCCATACGCTTCATAAAAAGCAGTATTCGGTTTGTAGGCCACCGTCAAATCATGGGTAGCATCGATAATTGCCTTGTTGAAGGCAAAAATGGGGTCCTCTTCTTCCAACAAATGTGTTGGTATCTTTGAGAGATCAACATCAAGACCTACACAAAGAAAGGACTTCTTCTTATGAATTTCGGAAACAAGCTGTTCGGTCGTCATGAAGTAATTACTTCGAAATTAAAAGGTTTCCCCAGATTCTTTGAGCCTCTCGGTATTATCTACCAATTGCAATTCGTCTATGATCTTTTGGATATCCCCGTCTATAATATTCCCCAAATCGTATAGCGTAAGATTAATACGGTGATCAGTCACCCTTCCCTGTGGATAATTGTAGGTTCTAATTTTCGCACTACGATCCCCACTGGTCACCATAGACCCTCTTTTTGCGGCATCTTCCGCTTGTTTCTTGGCCAATTCCAGATCGTACAATCGCGAACGCAATACCTTAAAGGCTTTTTCCTTGTTTTTATGCTGGGATTTCTGGTCCTGACATTGCGCTACCAACCCCGTTGGTTCGTGCGTTAATCGTACTGCCGAATAGGTAGTGTTTACAGACTGACCTCCCGGTCCTGAGGAACAGAAATAATCGATACGAACATCTTTTGGATCTATTTCTACATCGAATTCTTCAGCCTCCGGAAATACCATCACTGTTGCAGCGCTGGTATGTACGCGCCCTTGGGTTTCGGTTTGTGGCACCCGTTGTACACGGTGTACTCCTGCTTCGAACTTTAGGGTTCCGTAAACATCTTCCCCGGTTATCTCGAATTGGATTTCCTTGAATCCACCACTGGTACCTTCGCTAAAATCGACAACGCTTACCTTCCACCCTTTGCTTTCGCAATATTTGGTGTACATCCTATGTAAATCCCCAGCAAAGATACTGGCTTCGTCTCCACCTGTTCCGGCTCGAATTTCCATAACCGCATTCTTGGCATCTTCGGGGTCTTTAGGAATCAATAAAAACTTGATTTCCTCCTCCAGTTCTGGTAAACGTTCCTTGGCTTCGTCCAACTGCATTTTGGCCATCTCTACCATTTCTGCATCGCTTCCATCCTTAATAATCTCTTCGGCTTCCTCATAATTGCCATGCAGTGTAACGTACTCATTCCGTTTATCCATAAGTAACCTCAAATCCTTATACTCCTTATTTAATTGAATATATCGTTTCTGATCGCTTATGATATCGGGTTGTATAATGAGATCGCTTACTTCGTCGAAGCGTTGTTTTATGATTTCAAGTTTTTCTAACATAGGTCCGTAATAATCGGTCAAATTTACAATAATTTCAGGTAACAAATAAGGGGATTTTGGGAGGATCGGCAGGTGAATGCTATCGTCCCGAACAGGGGCTTTACAGGTATTGTGTACCCCGCAATTCCAATTGCGAAAAGCGCAAAAACAATGTAAAAGAGGCAATCAATAAAAATCGTGCAATGTACTGGCCGGAAACAGAATCGACAAAATCGTAATAGCCTACACCCCGGAACATCTCGGCAAAAGCGAGGATAAGATGAAAAAACACGTAAATGATGGAATTCCGGCTGTTTTGCTGATTGTTATATAGGAAAGCGATTACTCCTAATAAGAACATAATACCAGAACTAAAGCAAATCGCAACAAACAACCTAACGCTACTCACGTAATTGTATAAAATATCGAGAAAGGAATACATGAGCCAGCCTATGACTAGGGTAGCGAGTATCCAAGAGGCCAGAAACCATCGATCTGGCATTCTGAACTCCAGTTTTTTAAAAATCAAAATTCCGAGAAAAATAAACGAGACTCCATTTACGATCATGGAAAGCGTTGCAAAAACATCGAGTTCGTACCAAAGCGTTAATAAGCTAGAAATACTATAGCAAACAGCAAATGCCAAAAGCAAACCGTTCTTTTTAATGGCAAAGAGTGCGATAAGCAAGAATGAAACCAAGCTTACCATCATCCGCATTCCGCGAAAATAATAGTGATCTTCGTTGGGGTGAAGCGCTAAGCTAACGCCCAAAAGCACCAATGGGATAAACACATAGATTATCCAACGATTTGGGGGTAATAACGTTGATTTCAGAAATTGGGTTATTAGTGTTACGAATTCAATATACTAATTATGATCTATTCGACCCTATTTGCTCTCCTGCTTTTTTGTCCATTATGGCATGATTCAAAAGCATGGAAAGAGCAGCTATAAGCAAGAATCTAGCGATATACACAGCGATGTCTCCATAGACGATATCGTAATATCCCAAGGCACGGAATACTTCAGAAAAAATCAATAAAAAGACAAAAAAAGTAAAGAACAGCGTTACCTTACTACTATGTTTATGGTTGTACAAAAGTGCTAAAAACCCTACTAGCGCAAGGGCCATGGACCCTAGCAGAATAAACAGATAGTGTAAGCTGTTTAAGGCGAATTCCTTAAGGATTAGCACCAATTCGTAAAGAAGATATCCATTAACTCCAATTAAAACCACAAAAGCCATTAAGAGCGCAGTGTTCATTCCCTTAATAGTAACCCTTCTTATCAAGGAGATAATGAGTACCAAGTAAGCTACTAAATTAATGATCATCGCCGCCGTGGCACTGGTTGCATCCTCATACCAAATGGTGAGGATACTGGATATTCCATAAAAGAGCATGAAAGTAACCAATACACGGTTTATCCTACCAGATTGATAATAGAGCAACAAGGTTAAAAAGAAAAAAATGATGACTCCCCGGCTCAGTCTATAAGTAAAGAAATCGCCAGTTAAATGAATATAGATGCTCACTAACAAGAAAACAATTCCGAGAATGGTAACTATTGCCTTGTAGTTTTTATGTAAAAACCCCACTCGCATTTAGCTCAAAAAACGCTGTTGTTCTATTTACGAAGATAAAACAACACAATATTTGGTGCGAAAAATAGGAATTTTCTTACAATAATTACTACGTGGAAACACTCATTTTTTAGGAGTGTCTAAAACAGTCTTCTGCTCAGGGCTTCCTTCTCTGTCTTCTTCAGTAACACATAATGCGTCAATATAGCTGCTCCAGCTATTAATAGGGCTCTGGAAACATAAATTACCATAGTTCCCATTTCAAAATAGTACCCCATGGCACTAAGTACTTCGGAAAAAACAATACAATAAATGGCGACCGTGAAGACAAAAGAATTCTTGGTACTGTAGGTGTGATTGTACAACAGTGTGAGAAATCCTGTAGCGATAAAGCTCATCGCGAACAAAAGAATAGCTACCAAATGAGCAGGGCTCAAGGTATATTCCTGTATCATGAATATCAATTGATAGAGCATATACACATTCACCAGGATGAGAATGATGGATACCGATGCGAAATAGAAATTCATTTTCTTGAAGCTCACTTTAGGGAGCAAAGCCCTGACAAACATGAAGTAAGCTACGAAATTGAGGAACATGGATAGTGTGGCGAAAAGGTCTTCCTCATACCATAAAATCGCAATTCCCGAAAGACCGTAGAAAAATAGGAAAAGCGCCAACAACGTATTTACCTGCTTCTTTCCATAAAAATACATAAAGCCAAGGAAGAGAAAACAGATTACTATTCGTGTAATCCTATACAAATAGTCATCCTCATAAAAGGCCTTTGCGTATATACAAAATGCCAACAGAATGACTGAAATAATTTTTAAAATCGGAAGATAGTTTGCTTTCGTTATACTGGGGAGCATACCTAAAAAAAGGGTTAACTAGTTAATAATCAAATGTACCATATTTTGATTTAATGGTTAATTTCTTGGAATCAGAGGCTTCTACCCTTCCAATAATTCGAGCCTCTACCCCATAGGACTTCGAAATATTAATGATATCGGAAGCGATATTTTCGTCCACATACAATTCCATACGATGCCCCATATTAAATACCTGGTACATCTCTTTCCAATCGGTACCACTTTCCTCCTGAATGAGTCGAAATAGTGGTGGCACGTCGAACATATTGTCTTTAATAACGTGCACATCGTCCACAAAGTGCAGTACTTTGGTTTGAGCTCCCCCGCTGCAATGTACCATCCCGTGGATTTGTTGTTTATTTATTTTGGAAAGTATTTCTTTTATGATCGGAGCATAGGTCCTCGTAGGCGATAGCACCAACTTACCTGCATCCAACGGACTGTCCATTACGGCATCCGTTAATTTCTTTGAACCGGAATACACCAAATCTTCTGGCACCGCAGCATCATAACTCTCCGGAAATCTTTCGGCTAATACTTTATGAAACACATCATGTCGGGCCGAAGTAAGTCCATTACTTCCCATGCCTCCATTGTATTCCGTTTCATAATTGGCCTGACCAAAAGACGCCAGCCCCACAATAACATCGCCTGCTTGAATGTTCGCATTATCTATTACATCTTCCCGCTTCATGCGAGCCGTAACGGTAGAATCTACAATGATAGTACGCACCAAATCCCCAACATCTGCGGTCTCACCTCCCGTGGAACGAATGGTCACCCCAAATTTTTCCAAATCAGAAATAAGCGCTTCCGTACCATTAATGATGGCCGAAATGACCTCTCCTGGCACCAAATTCTTATTTCTTCCTATGGTTGAAGACAAAAGGATTTCATCTACAGCACCTACACAAAGTAAGTCGTCGATGTTCATAATGAGTGCATCTTGGGCGATTCCTTTCCAAACCGATAGATCACCCGTCTCTTTCCAATACATATACGCCAAGGAAGATTTTGTTCCCGCCCCATCGGCATGCATGATCAAGCAATGATCTTCACTTCCCGTTAAATAATCGGGGACAATTTTACAGAAGGCTTTGGGAAACAGACCCTTATCTACATTTTTAATGGCATTGTGCACATCTTCTTTTCCTGCAGAAACCCCTCTTTGGGCATAGCGCTTCGAAATATCTTGGCTCATTCTGGTGTATTAGTGAGGCAAAAATACACAATGAAAAAACGTCCCGAAAATAAGGGACGTTTTTTTATTCATAAGTTGTTAGTTATTTTGTTATTCCCAATCGGGCATGAACGAATTGGTAAACAGCAACTTTCTTAATTGAAGCACATCGCTGAACACAAACTTGTAAATATTTCTCTGGGAAACGCCATCGTTTGATGTATTCATAAATATAACCGCGCCTTCGTCCGGAGAGTACCGTGCATCCAGATCATTGGTGCCTGATGGCTTATCGGTAGCCAGCTCCGTAGCGATTGCCGTATTAAAATCATATTCGAAAATCCGGCTATCCAATTGGCGGTATGATGCACTTTCAAAACCAGACACATCCCATGTATACAGCAATTTAGTACCATCTATGGAGAAATCTACTCCTCCCACAGCACCTGGTTGATTCTCAATAACCACGGCTACTTCACTATTATCGCTAGGATCTATGATAACAATTCGTGCATTATAACCGCTAGCATCGTTGGTCTTAATGGCAATAAAATCATTGGCTTCGTTGGTGTCTATCTCTGAAATGAACCTATCCGGTGCCACTTGGTATTCCAAAGAACGACCTGTTCCCGTGACATTTATGGAATACATTTTATTGAGGTTCGCATAGTAAAGTTTCTGCCCTCCATTGAACCAAGCAAAGTCTACTTCATCTTGTCTAAAACCAGCAACAGGCACTTCGTTGGTAACCCGATCTACTTCGGTTCCATCCAAATTCATCGTAAACAGATGGGTATCTGCTCCTACAGTTCTGAGGAAAGCCAATTTATTGGTTTGAAGGTTTTTTCTTGGCCTAAAACTATTTTGAGTAGAAGCCGTAAGCTGGAAGACTCCTTGATCTGGATCCCCATTTTGTTCCGATATATCATCCCCAGAAAAAATGACATTGTTATCTCCTTCCTTGCGAACAAAGAAGAAGCGTTTATCTATTAAATTTACCGTAGTAAAACTGCTCAATGCACTCTCTACGGGCGCGTTCACATCGTCCGAAGCGGTTACCTGCCAGAAATAGTTGGTCCCCACACTCAATCCCGATACCGAATAGGTCGTATCCTCAAGGTTTTCGGCCATCATGATTTCATTGGTCGTTCCGTTTCTCAGCTCGAAGGTATACACAATAGGATCTGTATCATTCATGGAAGAGTTCCAAATGAAATCCACTTGCGTATCAATTCCATTGGCATTATCTGCTGGAAATACTAATACAGGTGCCAAAGGCTCTATATTGTTCACCGAAGATTCCAAAAGCTCAAATACGACATTTATGGTTCTTCCATCCTGCACATTGGCAGGTTCAAAACCCGTGATGAAATCGTCCACCTCTGCCTGTACCGAGTAGTCCCCTACCTGCACCTGCCCAAGGGAGAAGTTCCCATTCTCATCTGTAAACACTGTGTTGGTTACCGGATTGGTGGTAATCTTTGCATTGGCAATCGGGGTATTGGACCCTTCCATAACCACCTTCCCTTCTAATGTTCCCGATCCTGTTTCGGCCAGTCCATCTTCGGAGCAAGAATTAAACACTACACAAATTCCTGCTATAAGACCTAGTATATATATAATCTTTTTCATTTCTAATTTACCTTAGTTAGAATTACCAATTCCCTCAATTTCCAATGGTGCTGTCCTCTTCTTTTTACCAAGAGAGAAACTAACACCCAAACCAAAGTTGTAATAATAATCGTCCCTTTTTCCGTTTT
This sequence comes from Aureisphaera galaxeae, assembly GCF_028561275.1. Lineage (GTDB taxonomy): Bacteria > Bacteroidota > Bacteroidia > Flavobacteriales > Flavobacteriaceae > Aureisphaera > Aureisphaera galaxeae. Next base: position 148,492 of record NZ_JAQQTF010000019.1, on the reverse strand, counting down.
CCAGACCATCCAGTTCGTCTGTAAAGAGAAGGTCAGATTCAAAGAATCCACGTATTGCCCATCGGTCCGTTAGTTGTGCAATGACACCAACCCCGCCTTGTACTTTAGGCGCGGGATCTAACTTCCCAAAAGGAGATTGTGTGCTCGCGGGGTCGAAAAGTACTCCACCCCCGCCATATACAAATGGCGTAAAGTTATCGTATGGCAATACAATATATTCTAAGTTTAGATCCGTACTGAAGAACTCTTTGTCGAAATTGAAACTACTTTCAAAATTCTGATAGGTGAAATTCGCATTGATGTTGAAATGGTTGGCGAGTTTATGCGAATATCCCAGAGAGCCTCCATACGACAAGGGTTTCTTTTGATAGTCACCATTCATAATGGTTGCGAAACCCGAAGCATTCACCGTACCATAGAAATCGCGGGCACGTTGGCGTCTGCTGTACAATAACGTGGATTCTTCTAAAGCTTTTTCTTCCAAATAGGCATCTACCAGCCTTTGGTTGGTATCGCCTCCTTCTTGGGTGCTCCACAACTGGTCCATGATACCTTCTATAATTAACGATTCTACAGCCTTTTCAATAGCATCTTTCATAGCCAATTGTACGGGTTCGTTTTTCGTCATCCCCGTTTCCGCTTCCAATAATCGTTGGAAATTCACATAACGGAACAAACTGGCATCGACAGCCTGTGAAAGTATGGTTTTGGAAACGTAGACCGTTTTAAGAATTTTACCATTGGCCGTAGAAACCGCCCTTAGGTAAATGGTTATTCTATCCTGACGGTACTGGGTAGAACCACCCACTCCAAAATACCGAGCGCCTACTCCTCCCGTTACGATATTAGAATCGTAGGAAACAATTCCCCCTTCCAACAAAATCCCTGCAAATAACAAGGGAGGTAATTTGGGTTCGTTGGGATTGGTCGTTTTTCTGAACTCATCCCGAGTGGTTCGAATGATATTTCTTTCGTTCAATAAGTTGTTAAGGTTCTCCCTTTCAATGGGAGTAAACCATTTAGAATCTTCTAAGGCCTTTATAAGCATGGTCGTGGCACCCTGACTCACCGCCGTACTAAACGTACTTCCGTTTTCCACACTTTTATATTGCCCAGTCTGATCCTTAAAATTATACACCCCAACCACTACAGGTTCCTGTGGTAATGGAAAATCTTCCAGAATCTGACTTCTAGGGGTACGTTCCCCAATACGAGCGTTCTCCGGTTTATAGGGTTGGTTGAAATAGGTGCCGCAGGCCGTGAATAGCTGGCTTGCAACCAATAAATAGAATAGCTTCTTCATTAAGAATATATAGGTTGTTGTTAATTAGGAACGATGATCTGTGTCTGTTCCCCGGTGGAAGTATCCAGAATATTAATGACGAGACCTTCTCCCGAATCGAAAATCTCCAACTCTAAACTTCCAAACGTAAAGGTTCCTTCCTCGAGGCCATCTCCTAATTGACTGGAAAAAATACTTCGCTCCAATTGGTTGAGCAATTGTCTGTTTAGATCATCGGTAAATTCCTGTAAATCGGTTCGTTCGTCATTATCGTTAGGATCCGTAAAAGAATTCTGGGCGTTCGCCGCATTAAGAAGCCATTGATGATTGAATGTATCCCCTCCAAATGCGGGGTTCACGGGTTTGTACACCAATTGTTGCCCAAAGGCAGCAAAGGAAACAAACAGTATGGATAGGGTCAGGATTGTTTTCATATCTATAAATCTAATACTTTTTAACCAAACTCCTACTTTTCCTCAATTGGTTAAAGTACGTATTGGTTCTCCATATGGCAGATTGCACCATCTGGTCCAAAAAATCTGCTCTTGGGTTTACAAAAAATTGAAAGATGATGGCATCTCCTACCTGCACCTGTATTTTGGTGCTTGTGCCTAAGCCAAATACCTCATTCACCACCACGACTTCTTCACCTTCAATTTGATTCAAATTATACTGCTGCGCATAGTCTCTATAAAAATCCCTACCAGGTTTGGTTTTGGTATTTTCTACCACAATCCCTTTGAGGACCACTCCATCGGCTCCGCTGTATACCTTGTCATCCGAGATAGAGTTATTCTGTTCTACAATTTTATTTTCTACCTCAGTGTCTTTTATTTCATTCATTATAATTCGGTCTTTCCCAAGAATTCTATCATCCTTGTCGTAAATGAGTAGCAACGCAATGGTACGCGTTTGCAATTTGGCATTTACATTTAAAGTAGGAAGGCGTTTCTTTTCACCAGATCGCAATACAACACGATCGGCTTTTTCGTCTTTGGAAAGGTTGTTACCAATAGAATCGTTTTTGAATATGCTTAGAACATACCGCAACGACTTATCACCATCGGTTTTGTTGATAGCAAAGCCGGTAACATCATAAAACTCTCCGTTAGAAACAATATCGATCTTGGCCTCGATTTCGGCATTGTAAATCTGGGCGTGACACCCGGCGGAAAAGAGGGAGAAACACAATAAAGCAATGAGAATCGCAGCACGATCCATGATATCTGCTAGTTGAAGTTTCTAATAATGATGGACTGGGAATCCCCGGTCATATTGATCTTCATTTCTTCAGAAATGGAATTTTTCCCGTACAGGGTAAGGTTTTGCCCATTTCCATCCTGAATCAATTGTAAGTTGTGAACGCTACTACCACTGCTGAAGTCTACAAAGCTATGGCGATCTCCATTCTGGATCACCGTTTCGTTAATAGCTTCGGCCTTTACATTAAGGTAAATATTGTTAGCGTCTCCTCTCTGAAGAAAGTTGAAGGATACACTATTGGCATCCGTGTTTGCAGTGATTCTGTTATCATCCCCAATCTGCTCGATAAAAATTGCGCTCGACGCAGCTTGTTGTGTACTGGTTTGGGAAATTGCAGTCGAAGAAACACTTTCCCGTTCCACACTTCGTAGCAGTGCTTCGGAATTATCGGTGCGATACGTCTGCCCCAACGCAGTTCCACAAGCCATTACGCCCGCAAAGATTAATAATATGGTTAGTTTATTCCACATAGCTGCAATTATATGCTTTCTATAAATATACAAAATAATTAAAAAGGGTAAGGGCGGGAGTTCCACCCTTACACCTTTTTGTAAGGAGTTAAAAGCGACTATCCTTTTTCTTAGTTACTCTGTGTAACTACGGAACCGTTTCCGTTTCCGAGTTGCGTAACATAGCTGGAGTGTCCAGTTCCCGTTTGAGAAACTGTACTTGTGTTACCAATTCCGTCCTGATACACGTTACTGTAATTGTCATCACCAGTTTGTGCTACAGTACTGGAATTGAATAATCCATCTTGGTATACAACACTATCGTTGTTATTTCCTGTTTGGATTACTCCACTAATGTTATAATCTCCTGTTTGGTCAACATCACTATCGTTATCGTCACCGAACTGCTTTACGTCACTAAAGTTTCCGAATCCAGTTTGGTCTACTTCACTGTAGTTTCTGTTACCACTTTGGAATACGCTACTATTGTTGAGCGTTCCATCCTGTTCAACGTAACTTTCATTGTCGTCACCGGTTTGAGCAACACCAGAAGTATTGCTTGTACCGTCTTGGTCCACGTCGGAGTAGTTTCTATCTCCGTTCTGGATCACCAATGATCCGTTACCAGCTCCCACTTGCGACACATACGCTTCGTTATCGTCACCATTTTGGCCAACTCCACTTCCATTGAAGTCACCCGATTGGTAAACAAAAGCCGTATTAGAGTTCCCCATTTGAAGAACGTTGCTAGTGTTATTGGCTCCATATTGAAGGACGTCACTATCGTTATCGTCCCCTATTTGGTCAACATCGGAGTTGTTCATGTACCCAACCTGTGTCACATCGGAATCGTTACCGCTCCCGAGCTGATACACATCGCTGGTATTCATTTGCGCATAGGACACTCCTCCAATGAGAAGGGCTACCGCATATATTAGAACTTTTTTCATAGTTAGAAAGATATATTAGGTCCTGCAGATTCTTAGGCCCACAGGACCTTTAAAAATTGGTTAGTTACTTTGTGATACAGAACTGCTGTTTCCGTTACCGAACTGTCCAACAAGACTGTTGTGACTAGATCCGCTTTGGCTTACAGTACTGAAGTTAGAGTCACCAACTTGAAGCGTACGGCTAAAGTTGAATACACCACCTTGAGTAGTATACGCTTCGTTCATATCTCCTTCTTGTCTATTTTGAGCATCGTTGTCATCTCCTGTTTGAGAAATGTCTGCGATGTTATCGTTTCCTACTTGGTAGTTTCCGAAGAATCCTCCGTTAGCAAGGTTACGGTTACCGTCCTGAGAAATAGAAGACCAGTTTCTGTCTCCGTACTGTCCAGTACCAGAGTCGTTGTCGTCTCCATCCTGATCGTTAGAAGCCGTGTTCATGTTACCATCCTGACGGATACCCCAGATTAATCCAGGTCCACCACCTTGGTTACGGTTACCATCCTGATCGGAAACAGCAGAGTTATCGTCACCAGTCTGAGTAGTGATGAAGTGGTTCATGTTTCCAGTTTGGAAAGAGTTAGAGAAGTTTCCGTTACCATACTGCTGAGTAAGGTTGTCGTTGTCATCTCCAATCTGACGAACCCCGAAGTTACCTCCGTTAGCAATGTTTCCATTACCCAATTGGTCGATAACAGACCAGTTACGATCACCTTCTTGTGACGTACCAGCGTTGTTGTCATCTCCAATAGAGGATGTAGATGAGTAGTTCTCGTTACCTAACTGACGCGTACCCCAGATTAGAGAAGGACCACCACCTAAGTTACGGTTACCTTCTTGGTATACATCAGCGTCGTTATCAGCACCTACTTGATCTACATCAAAATCGTTGTCATCACCGATCTGATCTACGTCAGAGTCGTTGAATGAACCACTTTGAGTTACTTCGGAAGCGTTTCCGTCTCCAGTTTGATCTACATCAGAAAGGTTCAATAAACCTGCCTGACTTACAGAAGAACTGTTCCCGCTACCTGTTTGGGTAACTGTACTGATGTTCCCTTGTCCAAAAGCGATCGCTACACAGAAAAGAGCGGCCACTGTTAATACTAAATTTTTCATAATTCTTGTTTGTTTATTAAAATTTGGTTAATTAAATACTTATTTATTATTAGTTACTTTGAGTTACTACAGAACCGTTTCCGTTTCCAATTTGGTCTACAATACTAGAGTGAGAAGATCCTGTTTGGCTAGTGTTAGCGAAGTTGAAGTTCCCATCCTGAGTAATACGGCTGAAGTTGAACACACCGTCCTGAGTTGCAGTAGCGTCATTACCATCTCCTAACTGAGTATTCTGAGCGTCGTTGTCATCTCCCGTTTGAGAAATAGCAGCGGTGTTACCGTTACCTACTTGGAAGTTACCATAGAAAGATCCATTGGCGTCGTTACGGTTACCTACTTGTACGATGCTAGAAATGTTTCCATCTCCAAACTGACCTGTTCCAGAGTCGTTATCGTCTCCATCTTGGTCACTCGTAGCAGAGTTTCCATTTCCTTGCTGACGGGTTCCCCAAAGGAAGTTTCCGTTGTTACGGTCTCCGAACTGAGTAGTGTTTGCGAAGTTATCGTCTCCTATTTGAGTAGTAGTGTAGTCGTTCTCATCACCAATTTGGAAAATACCAAAGTTTCCTCCATTGGCCATGTTACGGTTACCTGCTTGATCGATAGCAGCAGTGTTATCAGCACCTACTTGAGCTGTACCGGCGTTGTTATCGTCTCCTACAGAAGAAGTAGTAGAGTAGTTACGCTCTCCTTGTTGTACAGTTCCCCAGTTTAAAGAAGGACCTCCTCCTAGGTTACGGTTACCTTCTTGGTACACATCTGCTTCGTTGTCTGTACCAACCTGATCCACATCGAATTGGTTGTCGTCACCAATCTGATCTACATCAGAATCATTGGTCACACCTGATTGATCAACTTCGGCAGAGTTTCCGTCTCCTGTTTGGTCTACATCAGAAAGGTTCATAAAACCACTCTGGTTAACAGCCGAGCCATTGCCATTGCCCGTCTGGGTCACAGTGCTCACATTCATTTGCCCGAACATAGTCGCTACGCACATGATGAAAGCCGCACTTAACATTAGTTTTTTCATAATTAAATTGATAAAGGTTAATAAATAATTGTTAAACAATAGATTACACATATTATAAGCCGCTCAAATTAAGCGGTAGAACGTTGTGTCGTTCATACAAAAGCGTACGAACAACCCGGGGCTGTTTGGGATAATTTATGTTGAGGAGAATGCAATCCGTTGAAGGGTTATGACTAGTTGTGATTTTGCTTTTCAACGGTCAATTGCATTTCAAAGATGTGAAAAAAAACCGTAAGTTATATACGTACTAATACGTACACATTCGGGGTCGAAAACGTTTTGTAAGAATTTACGCGTTAAAGGAATTTTGGTTGTTGGATGACCCACATTAAAAAATCGGCGAAAGGCACAAAAAGCACCTAAATTTCGAAATGTTAATTTTTTGTTAAAATTACCGTAGTTTTCTTACAATTCGAAAAATGCCGCTTTTCTGCTTGAAAATCAGATATATAAGTACTTAGCTACTCATTTTCATAGGGTTAAGGAATACCTTTCGGTGTAATTTCCTACATGTCTATAAAAAGAGAAAGCCCCGCGATTTCTCGCGGGGCCCTACAATTATTTGCCAACAATTATTAATGTGTAAACAATAGTTCCCTGTACTTGGTCAATGGCCAAATTTCGTCATCTACCAAGAGTTCTAATTTATCGCAGTGATACCTAATCTCATCAAAGTAAGGCTTCACTTTATCACAATAAGCGAAGGCGCGTTTTTCTGTATCTTCTAGCTTATTGGCTTTTTTGCGTTCGTTGATCATATCGGTGATTCCTTTATTGATCTTAGCGATGTGTCCACTTATGGCTTCGATAAGCTCCATTTGCTCACCAGCGTACTTCTTAAAGCCTTTACCATAGATATCCTTCAATCCCTGAACATTTTCAATTAAGATGTTCTGATAATGGATTCCCGTAGGAATTACGTGGTTTCTCGCTATATCACCCAATACACGCCCTTCTATCTGAATACGCATGGCGTACTCCTCTACCTCGATCTCATGGCGCGCTTCGATCTCTACCTTACTCATGATACCTAGTTCCTCGTACAATGCGATGGTTTTCTTAGACACTTGGGCCTTCAATGCCTGTGGAGTGGTTTTGTTGTTGCTCAACTTTCGCTTCGCAGCTTCCTTTTCCCAGGCTTCACCATAACCATCTCCTTCAAAACGGATGCGCTTGGAATCCTTAATATATTGTTTCAATACATTGAAGATCGCATCGTCTTTCTTCATTCCCTTGTCCTTTATAAGTGCGTCCACTTTCGATTTGAAATCGATAAGCTGCTTCGCCATGATTGCATTCAATACAGTCATAGGCTTAGCACAGTTCGCTGTAGAACCAACGGCTCTAAATTCGAACTTGTTTCCTGTAAAGGCAAATGGAGAGGTTCGGTTACGATCGGTATTATCCAATAGGATCTCCGGAATCTTCCCTACCACATTCAATTTTAATTCGGTCTTATCTTCTGGAGATAATTTTCCGTTCTTTAGTTTTTCCAATTCGTCCAATACAGCTGTTAACTGAGACCCGATGAATACAGAAATGATCGCTGGAGGTGCTTCGTTAGCTCCCAATCGGTGATCGTTACTCGCACTGGCAATGGCAGAACGCAACAATTCTTCATATTCGTTTACCGCGCTAATCGTATTGATAAAGAAGGTAAGGAACTGAAGGTTTTTCATAGGAGTACTTCCCGGGCTCAATAGGTTGACACCCGTGTTGGTCGCCAAAGACCAGTTGTTGTGCTTACCACTACCGTTGATTCCCGCGAAAGGCTTCTCGTGCAATAATACCTTAAAGCTATGTCGGTCTGCAACCTTGTTCATCACATCCATTAATAAGGAGTTGTGATCAACAGCAAGGTTGGCTTCCTCAAAAATAGGTGCCAACTCAAACTGGTTAGGAGCTACCTCATTGTGTCTCGTCTTTACAGGAATTCCCAAAAGCATACACTCGTTCTCCAAGTCTCTCATATAATTAAGGACACGGGTAGGAATGGAACCGAAATAGTGGTCATCCAATTGCTGCCCTTTTGCAGAGGCATGACCCAATAGGGTTCTTCCAGCCAAATTTAGATCCGGTCTGGATTTTGCCAACGCTTTATCAATAAGGAAATATTCCTGCTCCCATCCTAGGGTAGGATTTACCTTGGTTACATTTTTATCGAAATACTTTGCTACGGCGGTGGCTGCATGATCTACGGCCTGCAACGCACGTAACAAAGGGGTTTTGTTATCTAAAGCTTCTCCGGTATACGCAACGAATACAGTTGGGATACACAAGGTCGTTCCATAAATGAAAGCTGGGGATGTAGGATCCCAAGCGGTATATCCACGTGCCTCGAAGGTATTACGGATTCCTCCATTTGGGAAGGAAGAAGCATCTGGCTCCTGTTGTACCAATTGTCCACCTCCAAACTTTTCTAGGGCACCACCACCGCCAGTAGTTTCGAAAAAGGCATCGTGCTTTTCTGCAGTAGAACCGGTTAACGGCTGGAACCAGTGTGTATAGTGTGTCGCTCCTTTGGAAATTGCCCATTCCTTCATTCCTGTGGAAATCTGGTCGGCCACGCCACGGTCTATTTTAGAACCGTTCTCTACGGCATCGATTACACTTTTGAATGATTCCTTGGTGATGTACTGACGCATCGCCGCTTCATTGAATACATTGTCGCCAAAAATGGCGGAACGACGTTCCGCCTCATTTACCTCTACCAAAGGTCTGTTTAGGCTCTCTTTGATTGCTTGAAATCTTAATGTGGACATTTTTTATGTACTTTTTAAGGGTTTGGCTCTGAATTGATTCAGAAATTTCAATTTAACGAGGCAAAAATATACTTTTTGGAGAGATACCCCCTATTTTTTTAGGGTAAGTTATCAAAAAAGTGAAAAATTATGTTGACAACCCCCTCAAAATTGAAGATTTTCAATAATTAGTATAAAAAATTGAATTTTTAGTAGGTATTATTTGATAAAAGCAAGACTTACAAAGACTGCATAGGCAATTACTATAAGCAATCCTTTATAACGCCCTATGCTAAAACGCTTGGGCAAGAAGGCTAAAGGAATAAGAACAGCCGCAAATCCTACCATCCAGAATATATCATGCGTAAGTACCTTGACCCCATCCTGGGTTAGGACTCCAGTTTCATCCATCATGGATATAGGCTGAATAATAGCTGTGATTCCCAGTACGGAAGCAATATTGAAAATGTTGGAACCGATAAGGTTCCCCAACGAAAGTGCTTTTTCCTTTTTAAGGGCCGCAATGACCGAAGCAGCCAACTCTGGAACACTGGTTCCTACAGCAATCATGGTAACGGCAATAACCCCTTCGCTCACACCCATAGTCTGAGCCAAGTCTACAGCTCCCTTTACCAAAAGTTCACTCCCACCCCAAAGGGCCAATCCACCAATGACCAACCAAAGAAAGATCTTGACCCCCGATACTTTTGCCAAGGTATCGTCAACCTCTTCAGAAACCTCATTCTTATTTGCCTTTCGGGCTCGGGCGATTAAAATCCATAGATAGGTAATCAAAGCAAGGACCAGGGCTATTCCTTCGGTCGTATCTATTTGGTTGTCGTTGTTCAATAAAAAGTACAGGGCAATGGAGAGCAACATCATCACCGGCCAATTGAACTTATAAAAGTCTTTGTCTATGGCCAAGGGAGCAATCACGGCTGTAATACCCAAGACCAATCCAATGTTTGCAATGTTACTTCCTATGACATTCCCTAAGGAAATGGAAGAATAACCATCCATGGCGGCCTGTACACTTACCAATAGCTCCGGTGCCGAGGTGGCAAAGGAAACTACAGTGAGACCAATAACCATTCTCGAAAGATTCAACTTAAAGGAAAGGGCCACAGATGCCCTTACTAGAAATTCTCCACCTACCACCAACAGGGTAAGTCCCAATAGTATGTACAGTACACTCATAAGCTAGCGCGAATATACCATTATATATAGGTATAGAATATATCCCCCTATCCTAGATTTCAATTTTTTTTTAACAAACACACAATACATAACTACTTTAGCAGTTATTTAACTACAAAAATAGTTGTATAACTATAAAAATAGTTTTAAGTTTGCTTATCATCAATCACAAAACACGTTTCATGAATAAGATTTTAACTGTACTCTTGGTTACGGCCTTAGTCCTTTCTTGTCAAGAAAAAGAGAAGGATCTGTCGCAGGTGAGCGGAAGCAAACTGGATCGGTTGGCCCCTTACCTTCAAGAGATTTCTTTGCAGGGCTTTTCGGGTTCTGTACTGGTAGACTATAAAGGAGAGTTATTCGCCAAAGGATATGGAAGCAACAACAGGGAAGCCAGCATCCCCAATACCGAAGAAACCGTATACGATATAGGTTCCATTACCAAACAGTTTACCGCTGCAGGTATTCTGAAGTTGGAAATGATGGACAAATTATCATTAGGCACCACCCTTTCCTCCTATTTCGAAAATGTACCCGACGACAAAAAAGACATTACCCTCCATCAATTGTTATCCCATTCCTCAGGGCTTATCGAATCGGTTGGCAATGATTACAATGCCATTTCCGAAACGGATTTCCTGAATCGAGTTTGGGGAACGGATCTATTGCATGCTTCAGGTTCTAAATACCACTATTCCAACATAGGCTATAGCTTACTCGCACTTATTTTGGAGAAAGTATCCGGGCAGTCGTATGAACAATTCCTTTCGGAACAGCTATTTAAGCCAGCTGGCATGAAACATACAGGATACTCCCTCCCTAATTGGGATCCGAAAACGGTTGCCGTTGGTTATCAGAGTGACAGGGCATTGGGACGACCCAATGAGCAGCATTGGGATGGCGATGAACCCTATCTACATCTAAAGGGAAATGGGGGTATTCTCTCTACCGTGGGCGATATGTATAGGTGGCACCAAGCTCTGCTAACCGATGATCTTTTAAATGCTTCGGCCAAAGAAAAATACTACCATCCCCATATAAAAGAGGATGAAGACGGACGATCCCACTATGGATACGGATGGGTCATCGTTCCTACGCCACGAAACACCCAACTCATTACCCACAATGGTGGAAACAGCGTATTCTTTGCCGATATGCTCCGCTATCTCACCGAAGATATTACGATCATCCTCATGTCCAATAGCAGTTCGGGCCACACCGAACGGGTTGCTATGCAGATTGCCGGATTGCTGTTGGTAGAGGATTTTGAACCCCTACTCCCAGAGGATATGGAGAATGAATTGGAAGAATCGGAAATAGACGACTTTGTAATGGATACATTTTTGGCCATTCGGGATGGCAATCCAGAAATGTGGGAGTCCTTATTAAACGAATATGCTTCTGAAAACTTTCTGAATGCCGTACCCATGGACACCCATTTCAAATACCTCGAAAAGATTAAAAAACGTTTAAAGGATGGAAAAATCTCCGGGATCTTAGTCGAAGATGATGAAATCCTTACCGAAGTAAATACCCCAACAGAATCCCTCAATCTGTTCCTTGGTTTCGTAGAAACACAACAAGGCGAATTAAAACTGGATGGCATTCAACTGGAAGAAAGAAAATAACATGAATCGAAGGACTCGTAACATATTTGTGCTACTTATCACCAGCTTGCTGGGATGGCAACTCTTTGCCAATCCAGAAGTTCGTATGGAGGATAAATGGAGGATACGTGAAGCCCTTGAAATTAGAAATACCGTGGGCGAATCCATTTGGAAAGGAATAAGTGATGTTCCCTTTGCCATTCTATTGGTTACCGATACGCACGAGTTCCTGTTCCATCACCCCTACCCTTCCAATGACTTTGCCTTATTGGAAAAGGATCCCATAACGGGTAGTGATATCTATTTCAGAAAAACACAATTCTCCATTCATTTCGAAGCCACCTTTCCTGCGGTGAATGGATTGAGTTGTGTGGTCATAGGACTTCCAGAAAATACCCAAAGTAAAACCACGAGTCGATGGATTCTCACGTTATTGCATGAAAATTTCCATCAATTTCAGGCAAGGCACCCCGAACATTACAAGGCCGTAAACGCATTGGATCTATCGAAAGGGGATGCATCTGGAATGTGGCAACTTAACTATGGTTTTCCGTATGAAGATGAAAAAGTCAATGAACTTTATGAATCCTACACGCAGACACTCATAACTTGTTATGAGTATTTGGAGAGCCCCAAGGGACAAGCCTACTACGATCAATACCAAAAGGCGAGGGAACACTTCCTGCAAGCTGTTTCCCAAGAAGATAGAAAGTATTGGTCTTTTCAACTATGGAAGGAAGGTATCGCCCGTTATACAGAATATCGGTATTTGATGGCCTTGGCATCGTATACCCCTAGTAATGAGTTAAAAAACCTTAAAGATTTCACACCGTTTGAGGAACTTACAGTAACTTTCATCCAGAATCAGTTGGACCGTATTCGGGATTGGAAATTATCCGACCAACAACGCATCGTAGTCTATTCTTTGGGAATGGGCGAAGGCATATTAATGGATCGGTTTGAGCCTTCTTGGCAAGAATCGTACACAGAAAAAGGAATGAACTTATCATATTTTGAATAAAACAACGCGCATGGAACGACTTACAAACAAAGAGGAAGAAGTAATGCAAGCCCTTTGGGCTTTGGAAAAAGCCTTCGTGAAGGAAATCATAGAACGCTTGGAGGGCGAGAACCACTACAACACCATTTCTACCATTGTTAGGAACTTGGAAGAAAAAGGGTTCGTTTCCTATAATGCCTTTGGGAAAACGCATCAGTACTACCCATTGGTAAGCAAGGAAGCCTATGCCAAGAAGTTTATGAACTTCGCTTCACAACGCTTCTTCAACAACAGTTACAAAAGCATGGTGTCTTTCTTTGCAAAAGAAGAAAAGATCAGTGCTGAAGAATTGCGCGAAATTTTAGAAATCATCGAAAAAAAGAAATAACATGGAATTTTTGAATCATCTCTGGCAATCGGCAATCCTACTTTCCATGTTCTATATGGTGTACGTATTGTTGTTACGAAAAGATACCTTGTTCGTGGCCAAACGCCATTTTTTCATCGGCGGTATTTTGGTAGCCCTGCTTTTCCCCTTTGTTGAAATTACCCAGACCATCTATATGGAAGCCCCTGTGTTGGAACGTATCGCCATGCCGTTGGACACGACCCCTTTTGAAGCTTCTGGCCCTGTTGCAGTTACCGAAACCCAAAGCTGGGATTGGCCCTTGATTTTATTGGGAATTTATGCACTCGGTGTGTTTGTTTTATTAGTACGCTTAGGCGTACAATGCTTTAGCCTTATTCAGCTCATCCGTTCTTATCCAGTTGTAAAAAGAGGAAAATACCGTTTTGTTCAGGTATCCGAATCACTTTCCCCTTTTTCGTTTTTCCAATACATCGTATACAATCCCGAAATGCATACGCGGGAGGAATTGGAAATGATACTACAACATGAAAAAGTACATGTTTCACAATGGCATTCGTTGGATCTCCTTATGGGGAATCTAATTCAAATCCTTCAGTGGGCAAACCCTTTCTCATGGTTGTACAAAAGAAGCATGGAAGAAAACCTAGAGTTTATTGCCGACGGAAAAACGGTAGATCAGGTGGCTTCCAAAACACAATACCAACTAACGATGGTGAAGGCTTCTGCGTCATGGAAGGCCCCATCATTGACCATTCAATTTTATCAATCATTCATCAAAAAACGAATCGTTATGTTAAACAAGCAGCATTCAAAAAAGCGAAATGCTTTAAAGTCATTTATTGTACTGCCCCTATTGGCCCTATTCCTTTGGGGATTTAATGTAAAGCAGGTGGTACAATATCAAGAACCTGAAGTGGAACAAGAAGTAAAAACCGAAGCTTCAGAAGAAACCGAATCCGTCCGTTCGCAAGTCGAAGAAGAGCGTCCTGTATTGGCAAGAAGAATTGCTCCCGAATCCAATGTGGCGGAAGTCGCGGACAATTCCTTGGAACAAGAAGAGGAAATAGAATTGGCAGAGGTGGAAGAAGTAGCGGAAACCGAAGTATCTGAAGCATATGAAAATGGCTCAGAGCCTGTCATAGCATCAGTTCCAATGACACAATCCAGGGTAGCCCAAGTGGCTCAGTTCCGATATAGAATTCACAAGGACATTACCGACGGTGAATTGAAAATTATGAAGGACGAATTGAGGGAGGAGCATGGCATCGACCTCAGTTATACTTTGGTTCGCAATGGCAATGGTGAAATTACCAACATAAATATGAACTATACCGGTAATGGAAGAAATGGCTCCTACAGTATTTCTGAAGATGATGACACAGGCATCACAGAATTCGAGTTTTATATGCTCGACGATGGAGAGACCGGTTTTTATTCGGAAGCAATGCGCCAACGCAGGGAAGAAAGGATGAAAGAACGGATGGAGGAAATGGAGGTGCGAAATAGAGAGCGCATGGAGCGTAGAGAAGAGGAATTAAAAGAACGACTGGAAGAACAGGAAAGAAGGCTGGTTGAACGAAGTGAGGAAATGAAGGAGCGCACGGAGACCTTAGCTAGGGAACGTAGGGAAGAAAGAAAAGCACGCAGTGAGGAAATGAAGATACGCAGCAAGGAACTTAAGGAACGCCAGAAGGAGATTAGGGAGGAAATGAAGGACCGCAGAAAAGATATGCGGGACAGATCCCGAAGTGTTGCTAGGTCAAAAAGCCGTGACAATCTGCGCGTATACAGTAACGATGGCAATTATGTAGTGATTAATAAAAACACTACCAATGCCGAATTGGAGCAAATGAAAAGTGATTTGGCCGCTAAGGGGGTGACCTTCACCTTTAAAAAAGTAAAGCGAAACTCGAGAGGGGAAATCAATAGCATTAAGGTAGAGGTAAAAGATGGAAATGGGCGTTCTCAAACCTCTATTCGTTCCGATACCGATAACCCTATAGAAGATATTGTAATAGAGTACTAGACTCAATTTCTATGTATTAGCTACGAAACCCTCGCTTGGCGGGGGTTTTTATTTTGTATTTTTGAATATGAAAAAATCAATCTTCAAAGCGCTGGCAAAATTCAATAAAGCGGTACTGCCCAGTTTTACCAAGCGTCAACTGGATTTGGCCAAGGCGAATAAATTTCAGTTGGCACTCTTTGGGTATCGATTGTGGGTCACTAAAAATGCGTTGGATTAATACTGAAGCACGGACGCGACTTCGTATTTTTTGAGGCGTTCCCTACCATCGAGGAAGTCCAGTTGCATGATAAAGTTGCACTGCACTATTTCCCCTCCTAATTTTTCAACTAGATTACAAACAGCTTTTGCTGTACCTCCAGTCGCGAGAACATCGTCATGGATTAAGATCTTTTCCCCTTTTTCAATGGCATCCTCGTGAATCTCGAGCGAATCCCATCCATACTCCAATTCATAAGGTTCTACAATAGTAGCCGCGGGAAGTTTACCTGGCTTTCGAACAGGAACGAAGCCTACACCAAGTTTTTGAGCCAATAGCATACCGAAGAAAAAACCCCGCGACTCTACCCCTACGACCTTATCGATCTTTTTCCCCTCGGTCAAGGCCAATAATTGCTCCAAACAAGCGGCACTTGCTTGGGCATCGCCCAATAAGGGAGTGATGTCCTTGAACAAAACACCGGGTTTTGGGAAATCGGGAATGATACGGATGTAATCTTCTAAATCTAGCATGGTTAAAATTAGGCAATAAAAAATTGTTGGCAAGGCAAAAGATCGCTCTTTTACCGCTGCCCACAATGCAAGGGTGTTTGGAGTGTGGTGACTACTCTCGCTCTAGGATAATCGCTAAAAATCCTATGGCGAAGCACAGCAACAAACTCCAGAAAACTAAGGCTCCTACTCCCATAGTTCCCAAGTTAGGAAATAATTTTAAATAGAAAGTGATGAAGGTAAAAAAATCAGAAATGCTAATTTTTGTTTAATCTTTTAATTTAAAACTTAAACATTTTGTATATTTAGACATTAAAAATGCATTATGGCACAGAAAAAGAAAATAACTGCAGATCATCTCATTTCCATTTATATGGAGCATGTATTGGAAAACAGTGCTGCTCCCGCCTCGGTATATTCTTTTGCCAAGGACAACGGATTTGAAGAAACAGAATTCTACAAATTCTTTGGAAGCTTCCGCGCTTTAGAGAAAGGTATTTTCCAGGCTTTCTTCGATAACACAATCAAGACCCTTCACAAAAGCAAAGACTATGAAAACTATGACGCCCGCAACAAACTATTGAGTTTTCACTTCACCTTCTTTGAGTTGTTAACGGCCAACCGCAGTTACGTGGTTTATGCGCTACAGGGAGGAGGGCAAATGCTTAAATCCATGGAAGTACTTTCTGGTGTACGCACTTCGTATATGGAATATGTTTCAGAACTGGACCTAGGATTACCTTCTATAAAACAAGAAACACTGCATCGGATACAACAACGATCCCTAAAGGAATCGGCTTGGGGGCAGTTGTTGCTAACCCTTAAGTTTTGGATGGACGATACTTCACCTGCCTTCGAAAAGACCGACATTTTTATTGAAAAGTCGATTCAGGCAAGTATGGACCTCATCGATACGACCCCATTAAAAAGCGTATTGGATTTCGGAAAGTTCTTAATTAAAGAAAAAACACCGTTCACTTCATGAAGACCCTAGATTCTATACCTACCTCCAAGATTCAGCGTGCCGGAAAGTTAGTACAAACAGGTGCTAAGGTTGGGGTGAACTACATTAAATACTATGGGGATAAACTCACCAAATCTCCAGAAGAGGCAAAGGAACGCCTTAATCAGAATAATGCAGAAGACATTTATGATGGCCTTAAACAGCTTAAAGGAAGTGCACTTAAAGTAGCGCAAATGTTGAGCATGGAAAAGAGCATCTTGCCACAAGCCTATGTAGAAAAATTCTCGTTGGCTCAATTTTCCGTTCCCCCACTCTCCCCTGCTTTGGTCATAAAAACCTTCAGAAAATATTTTGGGAAGCATCCCGATGAGATATACGACAGCTTCAATTCTCAATCCGTAAATGCTGCCAGCATTGGGCAGGTGCATGTGGCCGAAAAGGACGGTAAGAAACTAGCCGTAAAAATTCAGTATCCCGGCGTAGCTGAGAGCATTTCTTCCGATTTGGCAATGGTAAAACCTGTTGCCATTAAAATGTTCAATATACGAGGCAAGGATTCTGACAAGTACTTCAAAGAAGTGGAAGATAAACTGATAGAGGAAACCAACTACATTCTTGAAATAGATCAAAGCAAGGCCATAGCCGAAGCGTGTCAGCACATTCCCAATCTTAAATTTCCTTCGTATTACAAGGAGCTTTCTTCGGAAAGGATCATTACGATGGATTATATGAAAGGAGAACATTTATCCGAATTTGTCGCCCATAATAAAGACGAAACCATCGCGAAACAACTGGGACAGGCCCTTTGGGATTTCTATATGTACCAGATGCATCATTTAAAGAAAGTGCATGCAGATCCGCATCCTGGGAATTTCTTGATCTCACCCGAAGGAGCACTCATCGTTTTGGATTTTGGTTGTATGAAAGAAGTTCCAGAAGAATTCTACAAGCCCTATTTCGAATTGGCTCAGAAAGAGAGCATGTCCGATCCCAAAATCTTTTCGGACAAGTTGTATGAACTGGAAATATTGAAGCCGGAAGATTCTCCCGAAGAAATCGCATTTTTCACCGATATGTTCCACGAAATGCTTAGTGTGTTCACCCAGCCCTTTCACACGGAAGTTTTCGATTTTTCTGATGCACACTTTTTTGGGCGCATTGCCAAATTGGGTGAAAAATACAGCAAAAGCACCGAGCTACGAAAAATGAACGGAAATAGAGGATCAAAACATTTTATCTATATCAACAGAACCTTTTTCGGGCTATATAACCTAATGTTCGACCTAAAAGCGAAGGACATAAAAATCAACAACTTTATGCATTGGGTTTAGGGCAAATGAAGCAGTACCATGAAAATTCTAATCACAGGCACGACTGGGTATATCGCCAAGAGACTAGCGCTAAAATTGCTAGAATCTGGCCATGAGTTGGTGTGTTGTGTTAGGGATCTAAGTCGTATCCCCGACGAAATAGAAGATCATCCCAATGCCACCTTTCTTAAGGTCGATTTCTTGGACATAGCACAGGTTCGACTTCCTGTGGGTATTGATGCTGCATACTATCTCATACATTCCATGTCACATTCTCATGAGGATTTTGAAAGTTTGGAAGAAACATGTGCGAAAAATTTCAAAACCCTTGTAGAAGAAACGCAATGTAGACAGGTGATCTACTTAAGTGGTATTGTGAATGGAGATGCCTTGTCCAAACACCTTCGTTCCCGTTTTAAGGTGGAAGAACTCTTAAAAAGCAATCGTTATGCATTGACTACCTATCGCGCGGGAATCATTGTCGGTAGTGGAAGTGCATCCTTCGAAATCATAAGGGATATTGTAGAGAAGCTTCCTATTATGATTACTCCAAAATGGTTGCATACCCGATCGCAACCCATCGCCATACGCGATGTCCTTACCTATTTGTCTGAGGCCTTGGATAAAAAGGAACTCTACGACAAGTCCTTCGATATCTATGGTTATGAAGTACTATCGTACAAAGAAATGTTGCTTCAGTTTGCCGAAGTACGGGGGTTGAAACGATACATTTTCACCCTACCCGTCCTTACGCCGAAGCTTTCGTCCTACTGGCTCTATTTCGTTACTTCTACTTCCTTCCCCTTGGCCAAAGCTTTGGTAGAAAGCATGAAGGTCGAAGTTGTTGGAACCCCGAGCAATATCAACGACATTATAAACATTCGTCCTATCTCTTACAAAGAGGCCGTGACCCGTGCTTTCCAAAAGATCGAGCAAAATGCTGTGATTTCCAGTTGGAAAGATGCGGTGAGTAGTGGTGTATTTCAGGATCAATTGGCTCAGCATATTGAGGTACCCAGCTATGGCTGTTTTAAGGACATTAGGTCCCGCACCATTCATGACGAATCCTATACACTGGATAAAATCTGGCGCATTGGCGGAAAAAATGGATGGTACAGCTTTAATACCCTTTGGAAAATTAGGGGCTATGTCGACAAACTTTTTGGAGGCGTTGGCCTTCGAAGGGGACGTACCCATGAATCCTACCTAGAACCTGGGGATCCATTGGATTTTTGGCGGGTGCTGCTCGCCGATCGGGAACAAAAGAGGCTCCTGCTTTTTGCAGAAATGAAATTACCCGGGGAAGCTTGGCTCGAATTTAAAATAGTAAAAGACAAATTATATCAACGCGCAGTTTTTCGCCCCAAAGGGGTATGGGGACGGTTGTACTGGCTTATGGTACTACCGTTCCATGCCTTCGTTTTTAATGGAATGATTAACGCACTTGTAACCAAAACTGAATTGAAAAAACAGCACTTACCCCCTAAAACATGTCCCGTTTGTGAACGCCCTTTCAACTGGCGTAAAAAATGGGAAAGGGACTGGGAAAACGTAATTTATTGTAGCAAAAGATGCAGCAACGAGAGAATAAGGCTATAGTATGGTATCGCAATCATCTGCGCACGATCGATAATGAAGTATTATACCGTGCTTGTAAAGAACATGACAAAGTGGTCGCTGTATACTGCTTCTCACCCACATTATACGAAGGCACGCTGTTTGGTTTCCGAAAAGTAGAAAAATTTCGCGCTCAGTTTATCATTCAATCCGTAAGGCAGCTAAAGCAGGAATTGGAGGACCTTAATATCGATTTACTGGTGTACCATGAACTGCCATCTCAAATAATTCCGAAGGTATGTGCCGATCATCATATAAATGCCCTTTATCTTCAGAAAGAGTGGACTTCGGAAGAAGTGAAGGAATTGGATTCGGTAAAGCGAGTTCTTCCTCAGGAAATTTCAGTTCATGAAATCTACAATCAGTTTCTATATCATCCCGATGACAATCCTCTACATATCGAAAGTATTCCCAAAGGGTTTACAAGTTTTCGGAAGAAAATGGAGAAGAAAGCAATCATTCGTCCTACCACTTTTACCGCAAAGAAAGATAAAACCAACCGAATTGAAAATCCAACAAGCATCCCTTCATTGGGGCAATTGGGGTACCCAAATTTCGAAACCCATCCACATACGGCCTTTCCCTTTAAAGGGGGTGAACGCAGTGCTGTGGAAAGATTGGAATCTTACTTTTTCGAAACAAAACGATTGGGAGTTTATAAAAAAACGAGAAATGGTTTAGTAGGGTCGGAATACAGTTCCAAATTCTCCCCATGGTTAGCCATTGGATGTGTTTCGGCCCGAACCATTTACTGGAAGGTGAAAGAATTCGAGGATCGATTCTTCAAAAATGAATCTACCTATTGGTTGGTTTTCGAACTTATTTGGAGGGATTTTTTCAAATACATCTCATTAAAACACGGTAATGCCATTTTTAAACGGAGTGGGATTCTTCATAAAGACTATGCGCGCGGAAATGAACCTTCAAAAATAGAAGCGTGGATTCATGGATCGACCCCAGAACCTTTTGTAAACGCCAATATGGTTGAACTGAAAGAAACAGGCTGGATGAGCAATCGCGGAAGACAGAACGTCGCCTCCTACTTTGCCAAAACTTGTGACTTGGATTGGCGTATAGGCGCTGCCTATTTCGAAAGCATGCTCATAGACTATGATGTACACAGCAACTACGGCAATTGGATGTATGTCGCGGGGGTGGGTAATGATCCTAGGGATAGGGTTTTCAATGTCCGACTGCAGTCCGAACGATACGACCCTTCGGGATCTTTTCAAAAACGATGGTTGCAACCTACCTTATTTTAAATCATGTCGAAAACCGCTAGTATCTTATTTCCTCATCAATTATTTAAGGATTCCCCAGTTATAGAAGAAGGGATTCCTGTTTATTTGGTAGAGGAATATTTGTTCTTTGGTCAATACAAATTTCACAAGCAGAAAATCCTTTTTCATAGGGCTACCATGAAAGCTTATGAGGATTATTTAACACGCAAGGGATTTGAAGTTCGTTACATAGAGGGAACCAAGAAACATTCAGATGTCCGAAAGCTTATCCCATGGCTGGTCGATGAAGGCTTTGACGCACTCTTAATCATTGACCCTACCGATAATTGGCTGGAAAAACGCATCAGATCTTTTGAAGGGAAAATAGATATACAATGGTTCGAAAATCCATTGTTCATTAACACCAAAGAAGAGCTATCAAGTTTCTTTAAACCTTCCAAAAAGAAATTCTTTCAAACGGCCTTCTACAAGGAACAACGAAAGAAACGAAATATTCTCATGAATAATGGCACCCCAGAAGGTGGCAAATGGACCTACGATACGGAGAATAGAAAAAAGTATCCGAAAGGAAAAGCTCCTCCCATGGTGCATTACCCAGAATTTGGGAACTATAATAAAGAAGCAAAAACCTATGTGGAACAGTACTATAACGGCAATTACGGTGCCTTAGAAAGTTCCATTACTTACCCAGTCACTTTTCGAGACGCAGAGGATTGGTTTTATCAATTTTTACAATTCCGTTTTCATGATTTTGGTGTCTATGAAGATGCAATAGTTGCTTCCGAAAGTATTTTGAACCATAGCCTTCTTTCTCCCTTGATTAATGTAGGATTGTTGCATCCCATGTGGGTAATAGAGCGGACAGTATTGTTTGCGGAGGAAAACAAAATCCCCATTAATTCCACCGAAGGACTGGTACGACAGATTATAGGGTGGCGCGAATTTATAAGGGGCGTGTACGAAGTAAAGGGAACGGAAGAACGCAACCGCAATTTTTGGGGTTTCACTCGAAGGATTCCCAAAACCTTTTACACCGGAGACACGGGAATACCTCCCATAGACACGACCATTAAGAAAATACAGAAAACCGCTTATGCCCATCATATAGAGCGCCTTATGATACTGGGAAATTTCATGGTGCTATGCGAGTTCGACCCCGATGAAGTCTACCAATGGTTTATGGAACTGTTTATAGATGCTTACGATTGGGTGATGGTCACCAATGTATATGGGATGAGCCTTTATGCCGATGGCGGACTCATGTCTACAAAACCGTACATAAGCAGCAGCAATTACCTCATGAAAATGGGAGATTATGCCAAAGGGGATTGGCAACAGACTTGGGACGGACTCTTCTGGAACTTTATGGACAAGCATCGGGATTTCTTTTTGAGTAATCCGAGATTGGGAATGCTCATACGAACCTGGGACAAGATGGATTCTGAAAAAAGGACACAACATCTTCAGAACGCAGCTTCATTTTTTAAAACACTGGATACACATGCCTAAAGAACGCATCTCCATAGTATGGTTAAAACGGGACCTGCGGCTGCAGGACAATGAAGCCATATACAATGCCTTGCAATCGGGCCATCGAGTGCTTTTCCTATATGTGTTTGAAAAGATTCTAATGGAAGACCCTCACTACAGTGAGCGCCATTGGAATTTCATTAAGGATTCCATCGCGGATATGAATGAAAAGTTGGCTCATTTCAAAACACAAGTATTGACTGTTGAAGGCGACCTTGTCGGAACCTTCAACCGATTACAAGAAACCTACGTTATTGACGGTGTGTACTCGCACAGGGAAACAGGATTGCTTGTCACCTTCGATCGGGATAAGAAGTTTGCCCGTTATTGTAGAAATCACCTTATAGCATGGATTGAAAACAACAACAATGGTGTAGAAAGAGGATTGAAAAACCGGGAAGATTGGTTTGAACGTTGGAATAGCTTCATGGAACAGCCTCAAATTGTATTCGATCCACCAGAGGCTTCATTACTCACCCGTTCCGAAATAACAGATTTAGCCACCCATTTTTCAACAGCATCACTAGAGACGCTAGAGGCACCTTTTCAGAAGGGAGGCACCACTCAAGGCTGGAAATACGCTAAATCCTTTTTTCAGGGGAGACATAGAGAATACATGTTCCACATTTCCAAACCCGGCGCTTCGCGAAAGAGCTGCAGTCGTCTATCTCCATATCTAGCTTGGGGAAATTTATCGGTTCGTGAAATCTATCAGTATGGAAAGAAAGTAAAATCGAATGTTTCAGACAAGCGTCATCTTGGTGCTTTTCTTTCCCGATTGCGATGGCAGGCCCATTTCATTCAGAAGTTCGAAATGGAACATACCATGGAGCAAGCAAGTGTAAATAAGGGATATCACAAATTGAAAAAACAGATTTCTCTTGCTTATCAAAAAGCTTGGCGTGAAGGAAATACTGGTTTTCCTTTGGTCGATGCCAGTATGCGTTGCCTAAATACAACGGGGTACCTCAACTTCAGGATGCGCGCCATGCTAGCTTCCTTTTTCACCCATATACTCTGGCAACCCTGGCAAGATGCTACACAACACTTATCCCAGCAATTTCTGGACTTCGAACCCGGCATTCACTTCCCCCAATTGCAGATGCAAGCTGGGGAAACAGGTATAAACAACCTTCGTATTTACAATCCCATTAAAAATGCCAAGGACCATGATCCCGAAGGAGATTTTATTAAGAAGTGGGTTCCCGAATTGGCCCGTTTGGACATTCAATTCGTCCACGAACCCTATTTAATGACTCCCATGGAACAACAATTATATGATTTTAAGTTAGGCAGGGACTACCCCAAGCCCATTGTAGAGATAAAAGAAACCCGAAAGCGCGCAAGCGATGTACTATGGGGCATTAAAAAAGACCCTGAAGTGAAAAAGGAAAGTCTTAGGATTCTGAAAAAACACACCATCCCCAATAGGAATAGAATGTTGCGCAACGAATAATAGCAAAGACACCATGATTTTTAATACCACACATAGGAATGATGAGGACAAAAAGCTTATAGACGAGTTGGTAGGAAAGGCATATACCTTTTGGCAAGCCATACGTCTAGGTGGAACAGGTTCTAAACGTATGATCATCGACGAGGTAAGCCCCAACCTAACTTCTTATCTCAACGCCGTAGATGACCTCAATTACGGTAGTATTGAGTTACGCCCTAAAGGCATATTGGTACATTTCATCAAGGGCCTAAAGAATTATACATGGCCTATCCCCTATTACCGCTTGGTGATTTTTAAAACCGATGGTTTTAGTATTCACTCCAGTGGCGAATTTATTCGGTTTCGTGGGAACCTAACCTATCGAGAAAATAAGACGTTCATAGATAAACTCATGGACAAAAATATAACATTCAATCAAATCTGAAATTCATGGAATTGACCGATAGGGATATAGATAGAATTATTGAAATGGCTTGGGAGGACCGAACCCCTTTCGATGCCATTACCTTGCAATTTGGACTGAAAGAGGAAGAGGTCATAAAGCTCATGAGACGGGAAATGAAACCGAGCAGCTTTCGGTTATGGCGTGCCCGTGTTCAAGGAAGGAAGACCAAGCATTCCAAGAAAAGGGATTTCGAAAAGGGACGCTTTAAATGTACGCGTCAGCGATCCATATCAAATAATAAAATCACAAAACGAAATAGATAAAAAGAAGAAAAATGAAAAAAATTGCCATCGTTGGAGGAAGCAAAGGAATAGGAAATGCCATTATTCATCAGCTATTGGAAACACATGAAATCGTAAATATAAGTCGATCGGCCCCTGAAATTTCGCACCCCAACCTAACCCATTACGAGTGTGATGTTTTAGTGGATGATCTTCCTGAAATGGAACATCTGGACGGACTTGTGTATTGTCCGGGGAGCATTAACCTAAAGCCAATTAACCGCCTTAGTATTGAAGATTTCAGATCCGATTTTGAAATCAATGTATTGGGTGCTGTTAAATGCATTCAATTTTACTTGAAAGCGTTGAAAAATGGCAACCAACCAAGCATTGTGCTCTTTAGTACGGTAGCTTCGAAATTAGGAATGCCTTTTCATGCCAGTATCGCTACAGCCAAATCGGGGGTAGAAGGATTGGTACGTTCGTTAGGAGCGGAACTGGCACCCACTATTCGGATCAATGCCATTGCTCCTACCGTTACCGACACCAGCCTAGCTGAGAAGATTTTGAGAAATGATGCCATGCGGGAAAAAATGGTAGAGCGTCATCCCTTAAAGAAATACCTGAACCCAGACGATGTAGCCTACATGGCGGAATTCCTATTATCGAAAAAAAGCAATTCCATGTCCGGACAGGTTTTTGAATTGGATTGCGGGATCGTTTCGATTAAAAACTAAAAAAGGGTCGAAGCAATTACCGAAGCTGCAAAGCGGCTTCCCGTTACCGAAGGATGAAAGCCATCGGGACCGTAATAACTGTAATCACCTGTGTTATCCTGATAGGATTTCCAGTCCCTTCCCACAGGACAGAGTAACGATCCTGTTTGGATGGCGGCATCGGTATAGTTTTGGATCACCCCCGGGAAGGATTCGTAGTAAGACAGGGAAGGCCAGACCATAAAGAAAGCCAGTTGTGCACCTTGCGCTTCGCAAAGGTTCTTTATTCTTGTGCCGTATTCTATCAATACCGATCTGCCATAGGGTTGGGAGGAAGGGCCTTGTTGAATCACTACAAAGTCATATTGACCAGTGCCGATTAAAGATTGTATGGTACCATCGTTCCAGTGATCGATAAGTGCATAATTGGGCAGTGCTACACTTCTGGTTTGGATATTTACTCCCCGATTGCGAGCCTCATCTGCCACCAATGAAGGCAGGGAATTGGAATAGGTTAAACTATTACCAATAAACAGCACCGAATAATCATAAACTTGAGAAGAGTTCCCCGTGCCCGCTCCAACACTATCTCCTGTAGATCGGTCTTGAGAATCGTCCGTAGAACAGGAAATGAGCGCGATTACCATCCATAAAATCTTCACAGTTTTCATAGGTTTTCAGATAATTATGGAAAAATAACGCTATCGCCCTCAGTTCGGCATTAATTGATAAGAACCTTCTATTTTTTGATGTGAAATATAAAAGCTTAGTATACAATCCCTACTCATCATCTATAATGTGCTGCTCCCTGAGCCAATCGGTAATAGCGCTTAGGAATTGAGGAGACATTTCCATTTCGCCGTACACGTGCTTTTCCACCCGCTTTCCCTTATGCCTAAAGAAGAAATGATCTTCGTCCGCTAGCACAACCAAGTTATAGTTTCTGTTTTCAGCCTGCTGCAAAGCGTTGAACATAGGCATGAAGTTTAAAGCTACAGAAGTTTGGGGGTCCGCACCTCCAAACAGTGCAAGAAATGGGATTTTTATCTGAGTCAAATAATCGGCGGGATCGTTTGTATAAAAATACTGATGCCATGGTGTTTTATATCCATCCAGTAATTGATCTATAAACTCATGGGTAATCCTTTCGTCATTTTCTTCCAATCCGTGGGCCAAAAGGAAGTCCTTCCCTATGTTATAGTAAATAGAATCGCTCTTATAACCATCCTTAATGAACTCAATATATTGCTCCCAAACCTTCCCTACATCGGCGCTCACTTCCTCGGACATTTTCAATCGTTCCCTGTTGTGCCTCCCTTGATCCAACTCTATCGCTTTTCCTGAAACCCCAGCTGGGCCAAATACGATAACCCAATCAATGCTCTTATCTTCTGCAGCCAGCATGGAAGCTATTATGGAGCCTTCGCTGTGGCCCATCAATCCAACTTTGGAGGTATCCACCGCTTTGTGAGCATTCAAAAATTCATAGGCATACGCTACATCGTTGGCAAGGTCGTGCGTAGTGTAGTTCACTTCCGACTTAAAATCCCCGGTAGACTTACCCTGTCCCCTTTTGTCGAAACGGAGCACTGCCATTCCATTTTTAATAAGTTCGCTCGCTATTTGTTTAAAGATGGGGCTTCCCGATATTTCTTCATCCCTTGTATGGGGACCGCTGCCCCAAATGAGGATGGCTGCCGGAAACTTCCCCTTGGCATTGGGATACTCGATTTCACCAGCCAATTGAATCCCTTCTTCGGTCGTAAGAACAAAATCTTCTTTAATGGTATGTTGCGCATAACATACACTGAAAAGCAATAGTAGAAAAATGAAAAAAAATCTAAATAATACTACAGACATAATCGTGTGTTTTTTTATTTTGGTAAAGCTAGATTCAGAAATAGGATCTAAATGGGATGCGCCCCTCCTTTTTATATCCTTTTTTTATCCTTTCGCGCATATAATGGCCGATACATGAAACTAACAGAGTCCATAGAAATACGAGAATCCTCCAACGAACTGGTGCTAAAAACCAAACACGGTGAGCGTTTGGTTAAGTTAGAAAATCAGATTATGAAGATTCTTCAGCTCCTTGCGGAAAAAGAAGGAATTATTGTATCTAAAGAACAGTTTATAGAAGAGATTTGGAGTGGTAATTCCTATACAGGAGAACAAGCACTTACACGAAACATTTATAAACTCAGGGAAATTTTCAAACAAAATGGCATTCATGAAGTAATCGCCATAGAGACCATCCCAAAAAAAGGATATCGGCTGGTGCTTTCTTCTTCAGAAAAGAAAGAAAACAAAGAAAACAGAAACAAACTTTTGCTCTGGTATGCTGCCCTTCTGGTATTGATTCTACCTATTATTCTTGTCCCAATAGTACAAAAGCACAAAAACTCTGAAAGTCCCGAATTACTTAGATATGATACTTCAAAAGACACGGTTATATTTTTGGAAGGATCGGAGGAGTTGAAAGTCTATGAAATAGATACTATTAATGACACCCTCGTAGAACTGAAAAAATAATAGTATTTTTATCTAACCTTATTGAAATAGAGTTGCTTATCCGCTATACGGTTTCCCCAAAGCATGTATTCTTCAAAAGGAAAATTTAATCCTATTAAAAAGCAAACCATGACGACCATTCAAAATTTCTCAGAACAAACCGTACAAAAAGAGAACGCTATTTTCGACGCGTTTAAAAACCTTCAAGAACAGTCCATACATCGAGTTAAAAAACACTCAAGGTTCAGCCCTTGGGATATGTGGGCAAATTAACCCCTGAAAGTAGATACTAGAACAGCGAAGCTGCTCTTTATATCAAAATCATGAGGCTTGGCTTCATGAATCCATTCCTTTATGGGTAATTCGAAAAATCCGAGGATATAAGGATTAACTTTAAGATCATATCATGTTTAATCTCAAAAAAAGAAAACACTATGATTACAGTTCATCTTTTCTCGAAAGCGCTCGAAAATAAACCCGAAGGAGCTTTCAAAGTTTTAAATGAAATACGGAAACACAAAGTTTCTGAATTCAAAAAACAGCAAAAATTTGCCAATTGGGATCCTTGGGGAGTGTAG
This sequence comes from Aureisphaera galaxeae, assembly GCF_028561275.1. Lineage (GTDB taxonomy): Bacteria > Bacteroidota > Bacteroidia > Flavobacteriales > Flavobacteriaceae > Aureisphaera > Aureisphaera galaxeae. The sequence goes on along the minus strand of NZ_JAQQTF010000019.1, from coordinate 120,161 downwards.
CTCCTATTCACAAATCACCTATTCAATTTAAAATTATAATTATGACAACAGTTAATCAATTCTCGGAAAAGCTAACCGATAACGATCAAAAAGTACTTAAAGCACTTTACGATTTAAAAGAAAGAAAAACCGAACAGCTTAAAAAGCATGCAAAATTTGCAGCTTGGACGGTTTGGCACGAATAAAAATGATATGAAATAGCGAGTCTAACTAGATTCAGGCTCGCTTTTCTTCCTTTGAACCCACCCTTTTCCATGAAAAAGATCGATGTTTCCCAAATTAAAGACCTCCTATTAAACCATCCTATTGTAAATAAATGGCCGGAAATAGCCACAATTATCAACAAAATTTCCCCTCGAGAAGATTTCGCATCTTGGGATTATGCCACTTGGGCCTGCACCCTTGTAGGTGGTAAAGAGGAAGATTCGTTACCAGCAACAGCTGCAAATTACTGTCTTTTGCAAAGCATTCATTTGGTGGACGATCTATTGGACGAAGACCCCAAAGGACTGCATATAAAAGTGGGAGAAGGAACCGCAGCCAACTTAGCCTTGGTGTTTCAAGCCTTGGGAGATGACATGATACTAAATGCATCGATTCCAGCAGATACTCAACTGAACGTCTTACGGAACCATCATGAAATGATGTTACATACGGCCTATGGACAGAATGAAGACATTCAACTGGACGGAAGCGAGGAAGCCTATTGGCGTGCTGTGGACTTAAAAACGCCTCCCTTATTTTCCTCTTCCCTGTTTGTGGGTGCCTTATTGGGTGGAGCGGATGTGACATTGGCTACGCAGCTATCCGAACTGGGAAAACCCGTTGGTCGATTGATTCAAGTGAATGACGATTTACACGATTTGCTCCAAGTGGACGATGGACCCGACTGGGAACAACCATTCAAAAACATTGCTTTGCTGTATTGTTTACATGCAGATTATCCCAGTAAAGGACCATTTAAAAAGTTGCTCATCCAACCCAAAACAAAAGAAGTTATCCTTCAACTACAGCAGATGCTTATAGAAAGCGGAGCCGTAAGCTTTTGCATTTATAAAATGATTGAAATCTACAAAGAAGCACTTACCGATATTGAAAAACTACCCATAGAATACCAAGAAAAAGCAACTGCTCTTTTAAAGCAATACATGGACAAAATCGTGGCCCTATTTAATGGATTGGGTATTCCTATCGCCTATGAGGAATTGATCGATATTGCTTAATACTCATCCCTTCTTTCTTTATATAAAATGTACAACGGGTTTTCTAAAACCTTTCTAAAAGTGTTTGCTAGTTCCCGTTATTGCTTGTATTTTCAATCGCTGTAACGAAGATCAATTCACTTTTATTCACCTCACTTATATGCTACACGAACTGAACGAAATCATAGAAAATGCCCGAGAAGCCCAAAAAAGGGGACTGAAAAGCGCATTTGTTTCAGTTGTAGCGCTTAACGGTTCTTCCTATCGAAGACCGGGGGTGCGTATGTTGGTTCGGGAGGATGGTAAAATGGTCGGTGCGGTAAGCGGCGGCTGCGTAGAAAAAGAAGTGCTGAAGCAAGCGCAAAGTGTCTTTGCCGATGGCCGCCCTAAACTCATGATGTACGATGGTCGTGTACGTTTGGGTTGTGAGGGTATTCTCTACATTTTAATTGAACCCTTTATGCCCGAGGAAGGTTTCTTTGAAGCCTTTTACGAACAAAAAAAGCTGCGAACCCCATTCTCCATCGATAGTTATTTCTCCAAAGAAGAAACACACAGATTTAGTGGGGGAAGTCAATTCAATTTCTCTAACCAAACATCCTTCAAGGTTTCCCTTTTTTCTGAAGTGGATGAACTGGAAGTTTTTACACAAAAAGTATTGGAAGCTTTTCGCCTTATCATCGTGGGAAGCGAACACGATGCAGTGCAGCTCACAAAATTTGCGGCTGCCGCTGGTTGGGAAGTTACCTTAGTTGCACCACCCGATGATCCTAAAAGCGTATCGAATTTCCCTGGAGCATCGACCTACCTCGGCATTGACGAAAAAGCATTCGGGCAACTATCCTTCGATCCTCAAACCGCAGTAGTCCTTATGGCCCATAGTTTTGTAAAGGATTTAAAGTATTTATCGGCTTTACGGGATAAAAAGCTTACCTATATCGCCTTATTGGGGCCTGCCAAAAGAAGGGAACGACTTCTCAATGAGCTCCTAGACAAATATGGTGATTTGAGCGATGTCTTTTTAGAAGCCATCCACGGACCGGCGGGCATCAATATCGGTGCCGAAACCGCTCAAGAGATCGCCATTTCCATTATGGCAGAAATCCTTTCCGTTTTCCGAAATGAAAAACCCGTATCTTTAAAAGACAAATCCGGAAGCATCCATTAACCGTGTCACATACCGCGATAGTCGTCTTAGCAGCAGGGAGTTCTTCCCGATTGGGCAGTCCTAAACAACTTCTGGCCTATAAGAATACCTCCCTAATCCAACACACCCTAAACCAACTTGATGAAATACCCTCTTCGCAAATATTTGTGGTTTTAGGGGCGTATGTAAAATTTGTTGAAAGGGAAATTACAACTCCAGGTGTCATCACAATTTTTAATCCAGACTGGGTGGAAGGAATGGGAAATAGCCTTGCTAAAGCCATACAGGAAATCACCAAGCAACCTTCCTTTGAGCATGTTTTGGTTACGCTTTGTGATCTTCCTTTACTGGAAAAGAATTTCTATAAAAGCCTATTGCATTTTCATCAATCAGGCAAGAATGATATCACACGAACTGCCTATCAGCATGTAAAGGGAGTTCCGGTCATTTTCAACACAGAGTTTTTCCCTGAATTACAACAGCTCATTTCAGATGAGGGTGCGAAAACCGTGATTCAAAAACATAAAAACAGGGTTACAGACTTTTCATGGCCTGAACCCTATTTTGATATTGATACGATGGAATCCTATCAGAAGCTTTTACTCAAAACTTCCGAATAAGGATTTATCCTTCTACTTCTTTCACCTCTTTCCCCATGTATTTCACAAAGGGTTGTTGGGTAAGACGTTCCCCTGTTGCTGCCTTAATGGCGTTGGCGATGGCACCTCCTGCAGGTGGTAATCCTGGTTCACCCAAACCGGTGGGCGATAGTCCATTTTCAACAAAATACGTTTCTACCTGAGGTGTTTCCGTCATACGGATGAGTCGATAGCGATCAAAATTCGTGGCTGTCGGTGCTCCATTGGCAAAGCCAAAATCACTGTACATGGAGTGACCCATTCCGTCGATTACCCCACCTTCAATTTGGTTCTTGGCGCCGGTAGGATTTACAACAATACCACAATCTACAGCTACTGTTATCTTTTTCACTACTGGATTGCCGAAGGAATCCATTTCTATATCAGCTACTTCCGCTACGTGCGTATTATGGCTGTAATAGGCAGCAAATCCTTGGTATACACCTTCGGGCATCTTACCCCAATTGGATTTCTCAGCAACCAGCTTAATGGTTTCTTCCATACGTTCTCCAGAATACTCAATGCGTTCGTCTGTGTTTCCTTTCACATTTTGAAGGAGATCGATACGCAATTGTACAGGGTCCTGTCCCAATTCGGTAGCCAGTTCGTCAAAGAAACTCTGCTCCGCAAAAGCCAAGAAGTTTGTATAAGGTGCGCGCCACGCTCCTACCGTAATATTACTTTGGTAATTGCCAGTTTCCACTTTGTAGTTTTCAATACAACCTGCTGGGAAAAAGTGTGGAATTAATCCGTACATATTTCTGTTGATCGCAGCTTCCTTTAGGTGATATCCGGTAATCTTTCCGTCCTTTAAAGAAGCAGCTATTCTATATTTAATAGCGGGGCGATAGATTCCTGCTGCCATATCGTCTTCACGTGTGTAAACCACTTTTACTGGTTTGCTGGTAAGACTGGAAATCTCGGCAGCTTCCATTACGAAATCACCATACAGGCGTCTTCCAAAGCCACCTCCCATGCGGGTCATTTCCAAATAGACCTCATCTTCATTCCTTTCTAACATCTCGGCTACTCGTCGTGCTGTTCCCGAAGGTGTCTGAATAGGACCTACCAAATGTATCTTATCGGGCTTCACATCTGCGTAGAAATTCATAGGTTCCATACAGTTGTGAGGCAAAAATGGCGATTCATAGGTACGTTCAATGACCTTATCGGCATTCGCAAAAGCCACATCTACATTTCCATCGTTCCTTCTTTCATCAAATTTATTTCCGTCCAGGATTTCAGTAAGTTTCTTATCATGGTCTTCGGTGCTTTCCAATTCAGAATCATCTTCCCATTCTGCCGTTAAGGCTTTCTTCCCTTTCATAGCAGCCCAAGTGCTTGTAGCCAATACCGCTACTTTATCTCCAAATCGAACCACTTCTTCTACACCCGTAACAGCTTTGGCAGCCGTATCGTCAAAACTCACCAATTTCTTTCCGAATGCAGGTGGTCGCATAACGACAGCATATTTCATTCCGTCGGCTCTATAATCCAACCCAAAGAGTGGTTTTCCAGTGATGATTTTGTCGATGTCCACATTCACCGCATCGGTACCGATGATTTTATAGTCTTTCGGATCTTTCAGGGTTACATCTTCGGGAACTTCCAACACAGCAGCTTCTTTCACCACATCTCCATATCCTAAGGTTTCGCCTTTCTCATTGGTGATAACCCCTTCGGATGCAGTACAGGTAGAAGCATCCACTCCCCATCGGGCAGCGGCAGCGTTCACAAGCATTTGTCTAGCCGTGGCTCCTGTTTGTCGCAGGGCGTCCCATCCAAATCGGATGGACTGACTTCCCCCAGCTACCTGTCGTTGGTAATTTTTATTATCCAGAATTCCTTGGGCTACGTGTACGTGTTTCCAAGGCACATCCAACTCTTCGGCAATAATCATGGGCATGGAGGTTTTTACTCCCTGTCCAATTTCAGGATTGGGAGAAAAGATGGTTACCATACCGTTGTCGGCTATTTTAATGAAGGCATTAAAATCATTGAAATTTAAACTGGCAATATCTACGGGCATTTCAACCTCCGACTTACAGGCCGTAAACAGATTGAACCCTATGAGCATCCCTCCACTGGCAAGCGCCGTGGTCCTTAAAAAGTTTCTTCTACTGAAGGTAAACGTTGTATTTTGAGTTTCCATGGTGCTTCGTAATTAGTTGGATTTTTGGGCGGCAACAGCCACGGCTTTTTCAATTCGATTATAGGAAGCACAGCGGCAGATATTGCCGTTCATGGCTTCGCGTATTTCTGCTTGTGAAGGATTTGGATTTTCCTTCAAGAAAGAAGCAGCGGTCATGATCTGACCCGATTGGCAGTACCCGCATTGCGGTACGTCGATTTCCTTCCAGGCTTCTTGCACAGGGTGCGAACCGTCTTCAGAAAGTCCTTCGATGGTGGTCACTTTACCTTCTACGGCCGAAACGGGGATCAAACAGCTTCGAGTGGCGGTACCATCAATATGTACGGTGCAAGCTCCACATTGGCCAATTCCGCAGCCATATTTGGTCCCAACCATATTGAGTTCATCGCGCAGTACCCAAAGTAACGGGGTATCGGCATCTGCCGTTATAGTAACGGTATTTCCATTAATTTTTAGAGAAAAGCTAGGCATAATAAATTGATTTAGTAGTCCCCTACAAGTTAGCCAAAATTGAGCGCCTTTCTCATTTTTTTAACAGTTTGGAATTGAATTTTATAAGAATTTTAGAAAAAACCTACAAACCCAACCTTATTCGGATAAACTGAAAATTAATTGGTTACAAAGAGGGGTAAGTTTCTAGTAAGTTTTTACTAGGGGTATCTATTGCATTCTAAATCAATATATTCATAAATTAGCAGGACATCCAAAATGAATAAGAGTGTAACTCACTCCATAACTGTATAGCATTACCGAATAGTGGCAAAAAAGAGCCCAAATAGCCCCTTTTCATGGGTATTATACTTCGTAATACCTTTTGTGCTTGTCTTGGCGTATAAATACGTAACCCGAGACAGCAAAGACAGTTATGTCCCAAAAGAAGAGAATGCTCTTGGAGTGGCAAACACCAAAGAAGTTCCTGAAACTGTGGATTACATCTTCGATGTAAAACCCATCCTTTCCGATCGATGTTATCTATGCCATGGTCCCGACGAAGGCACTCGGGAGGCAGGCTTGCGTTTTGACATTAAGGAAGATGCCTTTGCCGCCTTAGGTGAAGATAGGGATAGATTTGCCATAGTACCTGGCGATACGCTTGCCAGTCAATTGGTGTTGCGCATCAACAATATTGATACTGAAAAGAAAATGCCGCCAGAGGATTCTAACCTCAGCCTAAGTGAGTATGAACGAAAAGTCCTGACCCAATGGATCGCACAGGGAGCCGAGTGGAAAGACCATTGGGCTTTTGTCGCTCCGGAAAAAAAGGAAGTGCCTGAAATTGCTAACAATCAGCTTGCAGCAAATGAAATTGATCATTTCGTTATTCAGAAATTAGAAGAAAAAGGCTTGAATCCTTCCGTAAGGGCTAGTAAGGAAAAACTTATCCGACGGGTGCATTTCGACCTCACCGGATTGCCTCCAAGCCTAGCAGCCATAGATGCCTTTTTGCAAGATTCAGATGCAAATGCCTTCGAAAAAGTAGTCGACAAACTATTGAATTCCCCAAGCTACGGGGAACACATGGCCGCCAGTTGGTTGGATATTGCTAGATACTCAGACACACATGGCTATCAGGATGATTTGGAGCGTGTCATGTGGCCTTGGCGGGATTGGGTGATTAGTGCCTTCAATAGAAATATTCCCTATGATGAATTCGTAAAATGGCAATTGGCTGGAGACTTATTGCCTAATGCCACCTTGGAACAAATTGTAGCAACGGGCTTCAACCGAAATCATAAAATCACTCAAGAAGGCGGTGTCATCGACGAGGAATACCGTGTGGAATATGTACTGGACCGAACCAATACGGTTTCTAAGTCCTTGTTGGGCCTTACCATGGAATGTGCCCAATGCCATGACCACAAATACGACCCCATTTCACAAAAAGAATATTTCGAGTTCTTTGGATTCTTCAACAAGGTGAATGAAAAAGGGCGTATTGAATATGGTGAAATACCCGAGCCAAATGTTACGATTACACCCAAAGAGATTGAAGAAGTGCTCACTTTTATAAATATGCCGGACAGCATTCCAGAAGTAAAATTGATGGTGATGAAAGACGACGCTCCTACCCGAAAAACATTCATTCTGGAAAGAGGTGCTTACGATAAGCCTGGAGAAGAAGTGCAATTGGGCACACCGGAGTCGGTATTGCCCTTCACCAGACAGTACGAAGCCAATAGATTGGGATTAGCAAACTGGTTGTTCGATGAAAAAAATACACTGACAGCAAGAGTAGCAGTGAACCGGATTTGGCAACAAATCTTCGGGACAGGGATTGTTTCTACCAGTTCAGATTTCGGAAATCAAGGCGCCCTACCCACCCATCCTGAATTGTTGGATTGGTTGGCCATTACCTTTCGGGAAGAAGGATGGGATATGAAGAAAATGGTAAAACGCATGGTCATGTCCAATACCTACCAACAAACTTCGAAAACCACTCCTGAGTTACTAGAAATTGATCCTTACAACCAATGGTTGGCCCGAAGTTCCCGTGAAAAATTGACCGCCGAAATGATTCGTGACAATGCACTTTTGGTAAGCGGATTGTTGGTTGACAAAATTGGCGGGCCCAGCGTTAAGCCGCATCAACCTGAAGGCCTTTGGGCAGAGACCACATCGGGACAAGGTCTTACCAAATACATTATGGATTCTGGTGAGAACCTATACCGCCGAAGCCTCTACACCTTTTGGAAAAGAACGGTACCACCACCTTCCATGCTCACCTTCGATGCAGCTACCCGTGACTTTTGCGAAGTGAAAAGACAGAAGACAAGTACGCCCTTGCAAGCCCTTGTCATGCTGAATGATCCACAATTATTGAAAGCTGCAGAAACCTTGGCCCAGAAAGTGATAGCCAACGAAACCCTTTCAGATGAGGAGCGGATCGCGACCATTTTTAGGATGATTACCTCCCGAAGACCCAATGAAGGAGAGATTGAAAATTTAATGCAGTTTCTAGATGAAGAAATACAAGGCTATAATGAACTAGCCGAAGATGATGATACAAATGAGGTGATGACCGAACTGGATAAAAAAACACAGGCCTTTAGTAGGCTTACGAGTCTTATTTTTAATTTGGATGAAGCCATTGTAAAAGGATAACCTATGGAAGAGATCACCAACCATTTCCTAAACAATAACCGACGGCATTTCTTGAAGAAATTGGGCCTGGGTATTGGTGGACTGGCAGTTGCCTCTATGTTAGATCCTTTTTCCTCAATAGTGGAGGCTCAAGGCTCTCCTTTGGCTGGGATGAACTTGCCTCACTTCGCCCCCAAAGCGAAACGGGTTATTTATCTTTTCCAAAGTGGAGGACCCTCACAATTAGAACTATTCGACTATAAACCCTTACTCCACAAGCTTCGCGGTGAGGATTTGCCCGATTCTGTGAGGAAAGGTCAGCGCTTGACGGGAATGACCTCCGGACAGGATCGTTTTCCTTTGGTGGGAAGCAGCTACAAATTCGATCAATATGGAGAATCCCGGGCATGGGTGAGTGAATTAATGCCTTACACCGCAAAAATCGTGGATGAATTATGCTTTATAAAGTCCATGCATACTGAGGCGATTAATCACGATCCCGCCATCACCTTTTTCCAGACCGGTTCGCAACAGGCGGGAAGACCTAGTATCGGTTCTTGGATGAGCTATGGCTTGGGAAGTCTCAATGAAAACTTACCCACTTTTACGGTCTTGTTATCCCGTGGTACGGGCAGGATTATGGCTCAGCCCCTATATTCCCGACTTTGGGGGAATGGCTTCCTAAGTTCCCTACACCAAGGGGTGCAATTCAGATCTGGGAAGGACCCCGTGCTCTATCTTAAGGATCCCGAAGGCATGACGCGTGCGGAAAGAAGGAAGATGTTGGATCATATAAGCGAACTGAATGCCAAACAGGAACAAGAATTTGGCGACCCAGAAATAAATAGTAGAATTGCCCAATACGAAATGGCCTACCGCATGCAAACATCGGTACCCACTACCATGAATATTGAAGACGAACCCGATTATATCCTGCAAATGTATGGTGCGGATGCCGCGATTCCTGGCACCTATGCGGCTAATTGTCTATTGGCCCGCCGATTGGCGGAACAGGATGTTCGGTTTATTCAATTGTATCATATGGGTTGGGATCAGCACGAAAACTTACCTACCCAAATAGAAAAGCAAGCCAAAGACATTGATCAAGCTACGGCCGCTTTGATCTTAGACCTGAAACAACGTGGATTGTTGGAAGACACCTTGGTTGTTTGGGGAGGAGAATTTGGGCGTACCAATTACAGCCAAGGAACTTTGACGAAAACGAATTACGGAAGGGATCATCATCCTAAATGCTTTACTATGTTTATGGCTGGCGGCGGCGTAAAACCCGGCTTTTCGTATGGTGAGACGGACGACTTCGGGTACAACATTCAAAAAGATCCCGTGCATGTGCATGACTTACAAGCTACCATGATGCACCTTATGGGAATAGATCACACCAAGTTTACATTTAAACACCAAGGAAGAAGGTACCGTTTGACCGATGTTTCCGGCCATGTTGTTCATGATATCCTAACCTAAATGAGCCGTAGAAAATTTCTGAAACAATCTTCGTATCTGGCCATGGGTTTGTTAACCTATCCTGCCTACAGCCGTGCCTTTTCCCTTAGTGCTTCCAATGATGTCATAATAGGACACAATTCGCATCGTTATAAGGTAGATCTTAACTGGGGAAATCTAGATCCATTGCAAACACCCGTTCAGGATTGCCATGAGATGGCACAGGATTCCAAAGGGCGCATCGTTTTGTTGACCAATCACACCAAGAACAATGTCATCGTGTATGACAAATCTGGAAAGTTATTGGAAACATGGGGTACAGAATATCCCGGAGCGCATGGATTGACATTGGTTAAGGAAAATGGTACCGATTTCTTATTGATTTCGGATTATGAACGTCATCAGATCATTAAAACCACCATAGATGGCAAAGTGGTAATGACAATTGATTACCCTGAAGAAACGGGTAAATACAAGACCAAAGAAGAATTTAAACCCACAGAAACCACCGTTACGGAAAATGGCGATATTTATGTGGCCGACGGCTATGGAAATCAGCACATTCTTCATTACAACCATAAAGGGGAACTGTTGAATTATTTCGGTGGAAGGGGAACGGATAATGGACAATTCCTGAACGCTCACGGAATCTGTTATGACAACAGGGATTCCAACAACCCTTCGTTATTGGTTTCAGCAAGAGAAATGAATGTCTTGAAACGATTTAGTTTGAATGGGGAATTTTTAGAATCCATAGCGGTGCCCGGTGCTTTGATTTGCCGTCCAGTAATTCACAAAAATGATATTTACTTTGCCGTGTTGCGTTCGAAAAGTGCTGCACAGTCAGACTCGGGATTCATCCTGATTATGAACGAAAACAACGAAGTGGTCTCCTGCCCCGGTGCCACAGGACCTTCGTACGAGGGAAATGAACTTCAGGAACTGTATCAAACCATTCGACTCTTCAGGCATCCCCATGATGTATGTATCGATAATGACGAAAACATGTATGTGGCCCAATGGAATTCGGGACAGACCTATCCTATAAAACTGGTACGAGTATGAGAACAGCACTGATTTTTTCCTTGCTTGTGGCTTGCCTAGGCTGTTCCGAAAAAAAGGAATCAACTTTTGTGCAGGAGCAAGCCATTCCCTTGACACAACCCCGCATTCAAACCACCAATCAGATGATCGATTCTACCGTGACCATCACAGCCGATTTACGTATGGAAGGTGTTGAACTGCGGTATACATCCGATGGTTCGGAACCGACGATGGCATCTTCTTTATATTACGCGCCTATTGTTACGGATCACCCGGGAACCTATAGTTTCCGTGCATTTCATCCTCACTGGAAGCCCAGTGAAACTGCCTCAATAACCGTATATGAAAAAGGACATATCCCTACCCGAACAGCATGGCAAACCCAAGCCAATGCACAATATCCTGGAATGGGTACGGGCACGTTGGTAAACAATACAAAAGCATCTTTAAGTTTTCGCGACAAACAATGGGTAGGATTCGATACCATAGCGAGTGCCACAGCTTATTTTGAAAACAAACCATTTATAAAAAAAATGACTGTAAGCTATCTGTTTGATACCAAATCATGGATTTTTCCTCCAGAAAAGGTGATGGTCTCTATAAATGAAAAAGACACCATTACCATGGATATTCCTTTGGCATCGGAAACTGATCCCGCGGGCCTACGCGATATTGGAATTTCTATCAATCAAGAAGTTTCATCCATCAAAATACAGCTGTACCCTACCGCCCAACTTCCCGAATGGCATCCGGGAAAGGGGAATAAAGCATGGTTATTTATGGACGAATGGATTTTTAATTAATGAAAGGAAAAGGCACACTATACAAACGCATTTTAATCGGGATTCTCGGTCTTTTCGTGCTTGCCGCCTTGTTTGCTTTACAAGCCGATGAACCCCCAAGATTCATTCTGTTTTTGGGTAGGTTCCATCCCCTACTTTTGCACCTTCCTATTGGTGCACTGGTTTTGGCCTTCTTCCTTGACATATTAGGGCGGATACAAAAGAACTACCCTTCAGCCGCTATTAAGAACATCTTGGGTTTCACCACCTTTTTTGCCATTATCACCTGCTTCTTGGGGTATTTTCTGTCCTTAGAAGGTGGTTATGAGGAGAACACCTTGGATTGGCACTTATATACCGGAATACTCACGGCATTGCTTACAGCAGTTCTTTTCTTCCGAAGTTTGAAAGCATCCTTTCACTCGGAAAAGTCCTTTTTAATCTTATTCATCATTTCCATAATCAGTATCAGTGTTGCTGGACATTTCGGAAGCGTGCTCACCCATGGCGATCAGTTTTTATTCGAATATGCTGGAGCTGCTAAGAAGGAACGGACCATAGAGATGGTCGACAGTCTAAAAATATACGATGATGTGGTGGCAAAGATTTTCAATGATAAGTGTTTGCAATGCCACAATGCCACCAAAATGAAAGGAGAATTGTCGCTCACTTCTGAAGCAGCCATGTTAAAAGGCGGGGAAACGGGTACTATTTTTCTAAAAGGTAATGCCGAAGAAAGCTTGCTCTATCAACAGTTGTTACTGCCCATTCACCATGAGGACCACATGCCACCCGAAGGCAAAGAACAATTGACCAAGGACGAAATATGGTTGATAAAGCATTGGATAGACCATGGCTTGGATTTCAAAAACTATGTGGTGAATCCCACTGAAAACGATACGTTAGAAAAATTGCTTTCAAAGTATTTGGTCTTCAACAAAATTGAAATCCCAAAAGCTTCCAAAAGCGATATTGAAGAAATTCAGGCCGCAGGTTTTAGAGTCTTGGAAATTGTCCCTGGAGAAGCTGCCTTGAACATAAAATACATCGATACCCTTCCCTCACAAGAAACCATCGATCTACTTTCGAACCTAAAAGAACAAATCGTGGAGTTGGATTTTGGAGCCAGCCCGATTACCGACCCCATGACACAGGTATTCCGAAAGTTCCAAAACCTAAAAACACTACGGCTGAACAGTGATAGCATTACCGATGCTTCGGTAAAAAACTTCAAAAACCTGAAGCAATTGGAGGTATTGAATATCTACAACACCAATATTACCAATAAGGGACTGGAAGCCTTGCTTGGGACCATTCAACCCCAACAAATTTACACCTGGCAAACTCACGTAGATCGGGATTTTGCCTATAAAATGGCCACCGATCATAACGTAACCATTCATAATAACATTCAGGACGGCTTTGTGGCCATCGGTAACCTGAAGCCCCCTACCCTAGCTGCTCGGAGTATCTTTTTTACCGATACGCTTTCCGTAGAAATTGAAAGTAAATTAAAAGGGGTGGATATACGCTATACCCTAAATGGCGAGACTCCCGATTCCACTTCGAATGTATACGATGAAAAAATCATGCTGGACCGCTCCAAAACCCTGAAAGTAGCCACCTTTAAAAAAGGATGGCTACCCAGCGAGATCATCGCTCAGGATTACACCAAGATACTGCACACAGTTCCTAATTATACGATGAGCAAACGGCCCGATGAGCGTTATGCACCTGCCGAAAAGCTGTTCGACATGGAAGAAGGCACCCTTTCGTTTAGGGACGAGAAATGGACAGGTTATTTTGGTTATGATGTGAACGCCACCCTCGATTTGGGAGCTTCGAAAATGGTGGATCATATTTCCTTCAATTGTTTGGAAGATGTGGGCAGTTGGATTTTATTTCCCAAAAGGTTTACGGTCTATGCCTCCAATAGTCCAACGGGTAACTTCAGAAAATTGGGGGAAGTAGCCATTGCTCGGGAAGGAGAAAGTCCAGAACCAGCCATTAAAAAAGTGACCTTGGACATCCCTGAAACCAAGGCGCGCTACTTCAGAATTGAAATTAAAAACCATGACAAACTACCGGACTGGCATCCCAGTGCCGGTAATCCTGCCTGGGTGTTTGTGGATGAAATCTATTTTTGGTAATTCTATGACAAAAAAAGGCGGTCCAAAGAACCGCCTCAATGGTTGATGGTTTAGATGGATTGTTTTACAGCAACGTCCCATACTCCGGTAGCCGCTGTTCTTCGAACATAGTCCGAAAAGTCGGTGGGCTTTCTACCGAGTACCTTCTCCACATCGTTGGTGATTTCTGAATTGTTCGGATTCCCCAATACTTCCGTAAACAAATACTCGATGAGCCAAATGAAGTCCTCTGGCAAGTTAGCCTGTCGCATTCCTTGGCCGTATTCTTCTACTGTGATAGGCACAAAAGTGATCGGCCTGTCAATCGCTTGGGCAACCGTTTCAATAGCCTGTTTAAAGTTCAATGTACGAGGACCAGTGAGTTGATAGATCTGTCCGTTATGTGTAGCATCTAACAGGACCTTCACCGCAACTTCTGCAATATCATCTGTATCTACAAAGGGAACCTGTACCTCTGCTTGTGGCAATGCTACAAATCCATCGAGAATGGGTTCCAACATAAAGCTTTCACTAAAATTCTGATTGAACCAACTGGCACGTACAATAGTGTAGTCCAATCCTGAGTGAATGATCACTTGCTCACACAATTCGGCTTCACGTTCTCCTTTTCCGGATAAAAGCACCAATTTCTTTACAGAAGCTTTTTTTGCTTCTTTCACTAATCGTTCAATGGCTTCCAAGGCTCCCGGTACAGCTAGGTCTGGCTGATAGGTAATGTATACTTTTTCCATTCCTTCCAAGGCCGTTGCCCATTGTTCGGGTTGGTGCCAATCGAAGGCAGGCGTTGCCGACCTTGAACCTATTCGGACATTGTGTCCCATTTGCTCCAGTTGATTTACAATTTTTCTTCCTGTTTTTCCGGTTCCTCCAATAACTAAGATGTTTTCTGCTTTCATTTCTGTTCGTTTTAAAGATTACTATTTGTTTCTGAAGCAAAATTCAGCAGAAAGCCATCGAATGATTTATTCGAAAAGAAGTTTGATTTGTTCGAAAAGTGCGCTATCGGATTTGACTGGGCCTATAGCCGTATTTTTTGGCAAAGGCATTGGAGAAGGAACTTAGGCTATCATACCCCACTTGCCAAGCAGCTTCCTGAACGGTGGCCCTCTTCTCGCTAATGAGTGCATGGGCCGAAGAAAGACGTTCGTTTTGAAGGTACTTGAATACAGGTACACCAAATACTTCCTTGAATTCTTTTTTGAGCTTGGTGGTGTTCAATCCAATTTGAAGGGAAAGTTCAGATAGCGAAGGAGGATTGTCCAATCGGGACAATAGAATTTCCCGAACCTCATTCAATTGATCCCGATAATCGGGTTTGGAAGCCCTTTCTTGCATGAGGGCCAACTGTCCGAAAAAATGGGAGAGCAAGGCCGTGATCTGACTCCGGAAGAACATCATTTTGGTTTTGCCTTCGTATTGATTGGAAAAGATGGCATCTACAATTCGTTCCATTTCGGGCGTCATGAAAAAACTGGGACCTTCCACATAATGATCTTTGGGATTGACCAGCTCTTGTAGCATTTCCATAAAGATCTCCCCATCTTGGTTGGGTAGTTGATCCAAATTCCGCAAAGCGGTGGCTACCACAATGCATTCTAAGGGTTTATCGGGAGAAATGGTATGCACAAACTCCACTTGATCATCGGCATAAAAGGAAAGTGCCAGTCCTTTGGTATGATTGAAAGCCTTCTTATTGGAGCCGTATTTCACGTCCAGATCCACATTCCCCGAACCATAGAATGCCACGGCGATAAGTGGTTCCTCGAAACGACAGGCGTCCACCTCGACCGTATTGGAGTTGCCTTCTTCCACTAGAATAATAAAGTCATTGATATGAATAAAATCGCGGGTCATAGGGTGATATAAAGGTAAGGATAAGATGGGTTATTTGGAGCTTGACAACGAAAAATCCTTCTATCAATTTCCAGATTTTCTAATCCTCGGGAACCACAATGTGAACATAAGAAAATCTCGATCTGGGATCTTCTGGCCGCAGTACTTTCCTAATGAAATATTTAATACCCATCTGGGTCAAAAGACAACCAGCGAAAGAGGAGTTAAGCTAAAAGTTACTGAAATATATTATTGTTATTTCCTAACGAATTTCCTGAAAGATCTAATTGTTTCATATATACCAATGGCTACAAATATTCTACCAAGGAAATCGAAAAGGACAAAGAAGAAGTTCGATGAGTATATATAGGAATCTATTTTATTATCCATAAAACTTAATTTGTGTGTGGGGTTAAGAAATTGCAAATAGTAAACAGAAATCTCCTTGAATTTATCTAACCCTTCTTTTGAAATTTCAATATCGTAATTAGTTAGAAGGATCATCAGAGAAAAAAATATACCAGCTAATATCGGAGTCGTTAAGAGCATTGATCTATGCCATTTGGTACCATGGTCGCTATAAATCTTGGAGACCCCTAAACTAAAGATGGAGGGAATATTTCTATACCACTTTTCTTCCATCAAGTGTTTAAAAAGCGCCGTTTGGCTTGCTTTATAATATTCAATTTGCTCTCTTTTATTATTTTTCTTTTGGGCTATTGAATAAAGATTATTAAATATCTCATAAAGCGAACGGTTATTCCCTTTTATTTTATGGATTGGGAAGGGAGCGTTGAAGGTGCTCAAACTTGTAAGTTCGGTATTTATAACTCTTACACTTGAAAAGTTTTGAAGCTCCATGTTCTTGAAGCTCATGTTGCCTATTTCGGCATTATTTAATTCGAGAGTTGAGTCACTAAAATTGTTTGGTAAAATTTTGATAAGTTTATCAGGGTAATGTTTCAGTAATAAAGGAAGCATCTGAGAACCAATCATATTCAATCCTGTCAATCTCCTTGATTCATTATGAATAAATTCTATTTCGGATTTCTTCAAATTTATATTTCTCATTATTTCATGAATATCGATATTCCCGAAATCAATCTCCTTGGTGCCATAAATCTGAATATTATTGAATTCTATCTTGCCTTCATTGGTTAAGGAATTTAAATTAATACTATTAAACATTGATCTACTAATAGAAACTCGGGTTCCTTCCATATAAGAACCACTTACAAATAAATAATTTGCGACAACATTGTGTATCGCAATATTTGATTTTGCCTCTTCTAGATCTAAGCTAAGGAGATTTATATAAACCCTATAACCGCCAAACAAAATGTTTTTAATTTTCCACCCCGTTATAATTAATTCATTGAATACTCCTTGATTTACTTTGATCAACGATATATCATCATTTGAATCAATATAAATCTGATCATATTTACCACCATTAAAACGTATGCCATTTTTTGGGACTACTGAATTGTTTATAAAAATCTCATCAAATTGACCATTAATATCTATTCCATTAGCAAATAAACACCTAGAAAAGATCAACTTATTATTGAAAACAACTCCACTTAACCTAAAATGCCCTTTAAAATTGCATAAATCGAATTTTACCGATAATGAGACTTTCTTTGACAATGAACTAATAAGAATATCTTCTTCAAAATCAACACCTTCAATGACAATACGTTCAACATCGTCTTTTATACGGTAATACTTTGAAAGCTCCATCCTTATGGAATTACCGTCACCCTGGATAATTTCTAACAATTCTTCTTGTTTCATCTATCTAATTTAATAAACCCTCAAATTCTCGTACAAATATTCTGTTTTGCCTTTAGAAAATCGAAATGGAGATTCCTCAATATGATTAGGACTTTAAGTCGCTAAACGTGTCTGGATAATTTAATAATTAATTAAGGGGAGTTAATTTAAAGGTAATGAATTCGAATAGAATAACGACTGTCTCTATTTAGATGACTTCAAACTTCAATTGGCTACAGCAAGTATTGATAAAACCCTTGAAGTGCATAGCAAAATTACCATGTAACCCCAATTATAGCCCTTATACAAAATTAGTCGATTAACCTTTTCAAGGTGTTCATCGATTATCGAATTAGGCGTCCTCCCCTCGTAATTATATGTAATCCAATCGGATTAATGGCCTTGGATCTGGGATACCACTATATTCGATATACCTATTACAGATTAATCCACATCAACTAGGGCATCCCAAGGCCTCATATGATTTTCATCATTTTTTAAATAATTGACAATCAATAGGTTTGCTGTTCATTTAAAAAACCTAACACCCATGAAAAAGCTAACTACCCTATGTCTTTTGTTATTCTCTATACTGGCATTTAGTCAGTCTGAAAACAAGGAAGGCATCATTATTAACGACATACAGCAGGACGATAAATACCTTGCTGATGAAAAAATACAAGTGAATGCTGCCGTACAAGGCGACCTTGTTATTGCTGGAGGAAACCTGATTGTAAAAGATAGTATTCACGGAGATCTTATTGCGGCTGGTGGAGAACTTTCAGTAGAGGGATACGTCATGGATGATGTTCGCATCGCGGGAGGAAAAGTAACCATAGATTCGGAAATCGGAGACGATTTGGTTGTCTTTGGCGGTGAAGTCCTCCTTTCCGAAAATGCCCGTATACATGGCCAGTTGCTCTGCTACGCAGGGGACATTACCATGAACGGGGAAGTCATGGAGCGACTAAAAGTCCGTGGAGGGGATGTTTCGATCAATGGAACCGTACGCGGTCCCGCAAAACTCGTCGGAGAAGAACTCACCATTGGATCTAATGCTAAATTCCATGGGAATGTGGAATACTGGAATGACGATGGCGAAATGGATTTCCAAAATTCCCTGGTAAATGGCAAAGCGCAATTCAATGAAGAACTTAGTAAAGAAAATTCACAATCCTCACTAACCACCTTAGGAACTGCTTCCATCAAATTATGGATATTCTATATACTGTCTGCCTTTTTAGTCATTCTGGTATTGCACGCCCTCTTTAGAAACGCATTTTCTAATGCGGTTGAAGGTCTAAAAGACAACTGGTTAAAGAGTTTTGGTTTCGGGCTGATTTATCTTATCGGTATTCCATTATTAATCCTCCTCGCCTTTCTAATGCTTATAGGGATCCCATTAGGGCTCTTCGCTACTGTCATATTTATATTTAGTCTTTTGTTCGGTCATTTGGTCGCGTCCCTATTGGTAACTTATTACTTGAAGGAACGAAATGGAAAGAATTGGGGCTTTTGGAGTATTACATTTCTGGCGCTATTGATTGCCATTGTATTGCGTTTGTTCACGATTATTCCCTACGCAGGCGTATTAGTCTCTATAGTCATACTATCAATCACCTATGGCGCATTGACGTTAAAGGTGCTTCAGTCTAAAAAACAACTTGCAAAAACATAAAACCATGAATAAGGAACATCCCAATCTAAGCGTAGTAATGGGCTTTAATCCGACCGATATGACTGCCACAGCAGAGGTATTGGCAGAAGATTTCATTTGGCACTATTTCAATCCCGAATTACCTGAGCTAGAAGGAGACTACCTGGGCTCTAAAGGTCTAACAGACTTCTTCCGAAAAATGGCTCAGAACTCCAAGGGAAGTTTTAAGGTGAACCCCATATCCATTACCCCTATGGGAGATGAATTTGTTGTAGGCCATGTGAAGGACACCATGATACTGGAAGACAATGCCATGGAGGTAGACGCAGTTGTAGTTTGGCGTATCGTGGATGGTAAGATTAAAGAAGCCTGGGATATGCCCGCGGTGAATACCGTAAAATTTTTAAATCAAAAACCATGAAACTCGTAGCCGTAACCCCCGAAAATGCACTGAAAGAAACTTTCTTCTGTATTAAAGACACCAAAAGGCAAGGATTTAAGGACAAACTCAATTGGTTTGAAAAACGCCACAAAGAAGGATTACGAATAAAGATCCTTAAAAATGAGGAAGAGAAAATGATCGGGTTCATTGAATATGTTCCTGCCAAATATGCTTGGCGACCTATCGATGCCGACAATTATATGTTCATTCATTGCACTTACATATACTCCAAAAAACAAAGAAGTAAGGGCTATGGCACCATGCTCATTGAAGATGCTGAAAAAGAAGCCAAGTCCCTTGGAATGGATGGTGTTTGTGTAATAACAAGCAAAGATGGATGGTTGGCCAATAAGACCCTTTTCGAAAGAAATGGCTTTGAACAAATTGAAACCAAAGATCGGTTTGAGTTATTGTCGAAGAAATGGAATGCCAAAGCCGAAAACCCGAAGTTTCACGACTGGACCAAGCAACAGAAAAAATACAAGGGCTGGCACATAAGCTATGCAGACCAATGTCCTTGGAGTGAAAAGTCTGTAGCGGCGATACTTGATGTTGCCATGGATCATGGCATAGATATGAAAGTTTCTAAAATAAGCACGGTAAAAGAGGCGAAAATGGCTCCTTCCGGTTTTGGGGTTTTCAATCTCCTGCGCGATGGCAGACTGTTGGAAGACCATTACATAAGTGCTACGCGATTTAGAAACATTTTGAAGAAAGAGCTAGGTATTGCTACTTAGGAGATTTAGTAACTTCTGGTGATCGAGCCTGCCGGTAGGCAGGCAGGTGTTCCGCAAGGCGAAATGTATCGAGAGCACCAACATGTCAGGATTACCGTGTGATCCTGATAAAGTTCCCCTTTGCAAATAAGAAACCCCGAGCTTACGCTCGTGGTTCTTGTTTTATTCCAAAGCTTCAAACTTCGTTTGGCTTTTCCATAAAAAAGAACCACGCCAAATGGCGTGGTTTCTTGCTTGTAGTGACCTCGGCAGGATTCAAACCTGCAACCTTCTGAGCCGTAATCAGATGCGCTATTCAGTTGCGCCACGAGGCCGTTTTAAGGGCTGCAAATATAAAACTTTTTTATTTATTTCGTCAAATATAAATTTAAAAAAACCGCCATCTTTAGATGGCGGCATAGCGTTGCAATACTAAGGTCGGTTTGTTAATACATATTTTGCAAAGCTGTAATGTCGTTTCCGTTAAACTCTCCATCCTCACTGCTGCTAAAACAAGCTAGCATTACGGAAGTAGAATCGTATCCGGTAGGTGTTCCACTTACGTGAACAGCGCCAACTCCGGCTTGTCCTTCGTTAACATTCTGCCCGCAACTTTGACGGCTGAACCAGTCCGTGTGACGGAATCCAACGGAGTGTCCAATTTCGTGGGTAATTACGTGCTCATTCACATTGGTACTGAAACCAGATAGTCCATAAATCTGAACGAACTGATACGGTAGACCGTTGCTTGGGAATCCAGCGCTTCCACCAGATCCAGACTGGTTAGGATTACGGTATACTACCATATCCTTGGTTTGCCAGTTGGTTCCAAAAGTAAGCGTAAAGCTAATAGAAACCCCGCTTAGACGGTTGTAATTGTTCACTGCCCATTGCAGTGCGGTACGCTCCTTATTGGAAAGCCCAAATCCGCCTCCACCGGTATAACCGATAATGGAAATATTTCTTCCTTGGCTAACTAAATTCCAGGTGCGATACTGACGATCGGTGTCACCAGCCTGCTCTTCGACGGCTTTTGATAAAGTGAACAGTTCATCTTCACTCAAAACGATGTCTTCTTCGAAGAATAAACGCTCTTCTGAAGTACCATCCGGGAAGTAGAAAGTATCGTACTTCACGAAGTTGGTGTTGAGGCCTAAAGTGCCTGCGGCATCGATGACTTCTTGCGGAACTTCTTTGGTAAGATTAGCCGTTTGTTGTTCGTCTGTGATTTCCTCATCTTTAGAACAGGAAACCACGGTGAGACCCAGGGCTAGAACGCCCAAAAGTCCATACTTGAATTTTCTCATAGTTGATGGTATTAGTGGTTTTACTAAATTACGTCTGTGGCCCAAATCTAATAGTTTTTTATAAAAAACACAAGCATTTGGGATTTTTTTTGAACATAATTCAATAAAAATCAAATATCACTGAATAATCATTAACCCATAAAACTGGTAGGGAAAAACCGTAAAATCAGATGATTTCGGCCGATAAGCCCGCTTCCAGCAACTTACTGCAACGCGGTTTCAAATCGTCATACGAACCGGATTTTACCGTACATTTTCCTTTGTAATGAACAATAATGGAACATTGTTCTGCTTGCTCGGGAGTATGGTCGCAAGCATAGATCAACATATTGATGACATGGTCGAAAGTATTCACATCATCATTGTATAAAACTATCTGATTTTCCTTTTGCTCATCTTCCAGAATGAGCAGCTCTTCTTGATATTTCTCCTGTGTACCCATAGCGACAACTAAAATAGAAATTTTCGCACAAAAACCATAAAATCAAACCCTTAGAAAGGCAAATTATGACTTCACGAATTTAGCCGCGATCCAACTGTTCTTTTGTTTGTGTTCTTGGTAGCGCATTCCCAACCCTTCACAACATTCCTTGATCATAGGTAAATCTTCTTCATAAAACCCGCTTAGGTAGAGTTCCCCCGAAGATTTTAATGCCGCTTCGTAGATGGGCATATCATTCAACAAGATGTTTCTGTTAATATTGGCAATGAGCGTATCGTAAGTCGCCTCTTTCGGAATTAAAGCTGCATCCCCCAATTGTACAGTAATGGCATTACACTGATTGCGCTCGCAGTTTTCAGTACTATTTTCCACGCACCATTCATCAATATCAATGGCATCCAACCGTACCGCTCCCCGCTTTTCAGCAAGTATAGCGAGGACCGCAGTACCGCAGCCCATATCCAAAACCGTTTTTCCTTCAAAATCATTTTCCAAGATAAACTGCAACACCATATAGGTAGTTTCATGGTGCCCAGTACCAAAAGACATTTTGGGCTCTATAATGATCTCATAAGGTACATTGTAAGGCTCATGGAAAGGCGCTCGAACTGCGCAGTCTTCACTTACCACAATGGGCTTGAAATTACTCTCCCATTCGGCATTCCAATTCACCTGTTCAATTTCTTTATGTTCATGGGTGATTTCGAATTCGGTGGAATTCAATATTTGGATGTCCTCCAATAGGTCGGCATTCCATTCTTCTTTCTGAATGTAAGCCTTAACTCCTTCTTCATTTTCAACGAAGCTTTCAAAACCCGCATACCCCAACTCAGCAATCAGGATTTCTGTTCCGGGTTGCAAAGGAGACACTTTGAAATCGTATTCAATATAAACTGCCACTGTATCTAGTAGTATTAAAAAGCATTTACGATAGCAGCGAAATCATCTGCCTTTAATGAAGCACCTCCAATAAGACCTCCGTCCACATCGGGTTTACCGAAAATTTCTGAAGCATTATTGGGTTTTACACTTCCACCGTATAAAATAGAAACTTCATTCGCAATATCCTGACTGTAAGCTTCGGCAATAGTTTCGCGAATAAATTGATGCATTTCTTGTGCTTGCTCAGGAGAAGCGGTCTCTCCGGTACCAATGGCCCAAACGGGTTCGTAGGCCAGGACTACTTGCTTCCAATCGTCATTGGAAATATGGAACAATCCTTCTTGCAATTGTTCTTTTACCACATCGAAATGGCGTCCCTCTTTTCGCTCCTGCAATTCTTCCCCGAAACAAAAAATAGTTCTCATTTCTTGAGACAGTGCCGTAGAAACTTTCTGGGCCAAGAGTGCGTTGTCCTCCCCAAAATATGCCCTTCTTTCACTATGCCCAAGTATAACGGTTTCCACGCCCACGCTCTTTAGCATAGTAGCTGAAACTTCTCCTGTATACGCCCCGTTTGCTTCTTGATGCATATTTTGAGCGGCAACATCGATGGGTGCATTTTTCAACAAATTGAAAGCGGTATATAAATTAGGAAAGGGGGGTGTTACGATTACCTCCACTTCTGGATTCAGTTTCTGCTCCATTAATCGGGACAACAGATAATCTGTTTCCGAAAGATCACAATTCATTTTCCAGTTTCCTGCAACGATTCTTTTTCTCATAGTTCAAATATTTTCAACAACGTTTAAGCTTTTACTTTTGGGTCCAACCATCCGTACAGGATATCGACCACAATATTGATGACGATAAATAATATCGCAATAATTAATACGGCGCCCATAATTATGGGTAGGTCCAAGGTATTTAGGGCATCTACGATTTCCTTTCCCAAACCATTCCAACCAAATATATATTCTACAAATACCGCTCCGGCCAGCATAGAGGCGAACCATCCAGACACCGCTGTCACCACAGGGTTAAGGGCATTCTTTAAGGCGTGCTTCCTTATAATCGTAAAGAAAGACAAACCCTTCGCCTTGGCAGTTCTAATATAATCCTGTGCCAAGACCTCGATTAGTGAATTCCGCATGAGCTGACTCACCACTGCCAAGGGTCTTATTCCCAATACAACAGCCGGTAGTAATAAGTTTTTCCACTGAATGTAACTTCCTTCCCCGAAATCGTCCACCTCGTACCAACTTCCAGTCATATTCAGGTTGGTATATTCGTGCAATACATAACCAAATAGCCATGCAAAGACAATGGCACTAAAGAAAGAGGGAACACTCATTCCCAAGGTGCTCACCAATTGTATCGTTTTATCCACCCATCGATCCTTGAACAGCACCGAAATGATTCCCAATCCTATTCCCAAAAAAATGGCAATGGCAATAGCCGAAACGGCCAAAATAAAGGTATTGGGCAAGGTCTCTCGAATGACACTACTCACTTTCTTCCCATTCTTCTGAAAGGACTCACGCAAATAAGGCTTTTTAAGAACGACTTGGGTATTTCCTATCGAAAAAAGGGAAGACGCTTGGTACTTGCCCTTCAACAAAAAGGTATAATCACCTTCGGTCTTACTATGAAAAGACAAGGGCGAAAGATCATTTAAATAATAAAGATATTGTTGATAAACGGGCTTATCGAACCCATACTTCTTTTTAACAATGGCAAGCTGTTCCTCACTTTCATTCTGTCCCAGCATCATCCGTGCGGGATCGCCAGGGAGAATGGTAAATAACAAAAAGATCACGGTAACTACCCCAAATAAAGTGAGTAATGCATATCCCAATTTTTGAAGTATGTACCCAGCCATCCTAATTCTTTATATCATCCAACGTAAGCACTTCGTACTCGAAATCGGCTCCAAACAAACGCTTGGCATATTCCTCTACGGTTTCGGTAAAGCCTACTTCGGTTCTTCTTGTATTTACATTTTCCGGATCTTCAATAGGCCAGATGTAGCTTTTACCATTCATACTTTGCCCTTGTGTTCCGTAAATTTGGGGCTCACCTTTACCCATAAGATACCGGTCTTCCATCATGGCTACCAATCGCATGGACAATTCTCCATCTTCTCCTGCCTTCTTTATGATCGAGATATAGTCTGGAATTCTATTGCTATGTTGCAGCACATACCAAGCGGCACTCTGTGTTTCCTCACCAACCATCGACTTACCTGGATAGCCCTTTTCATCGAATATCTTGGCCACCAATTCCATATTGGACTCATCAATGGCAGTCTGCTTCGCCCAAAGTGCATCAATGCTATAATCATCTTCTTGAAAGCCAGCCGCCTCAGCCATTTTGGCACGTTCTTCTTCAGAATCGGTAGACATAAGGTTACGATATTTCTGATCCAATACGGCTACACTGTCCAAGGTATGCTTCAATTCGAAATCCAAATTGGGCATGGCACCTTCCTGTTCACTCAGTTCTATATCCAAAGCATCGTTCCAATGCAGTTTCTGCATGATGGTTCCACTTTGTAATTCTAAGACTCCAGGATTACTACGCACAATGGTTTTAAGGGTAGTCATATCGCAGAAGTAGAATTTGAAATTCAGTTTGTGCAATTTGGCCAACTCTTCTGTTTCTGCAGTACTGGAAGCCGAAAGTCCGATCACCTTGTATCCTTTCTTAAGGGCGTCGTTGGTTACCGTTCTTATGTTTCCGAATCCTTGGTGCTCGGTATTGTCCAAATTGTAGGCAATTACTACCAACAGGTTCTCTTCCCC
The DNA here is from genome assembly GCF_028561275.1 of Aureisphaera galaxeae. Taxonomy (GTDB): domain Bacteria; phylum Bacteroidota; class Bacteroidia; order Flavobacteriales; family Flavobacteriaceae; genus Aureisphaera; species Aureisphaera galaxeae. The sequence continues at coordinate 94,648 of NZ_JAQQTF010000019.1, read as the reverse complement.
CAGGAATTCGTAAGTATAATCCTCATCATCCCGTTCCATAGAGAAATCGTGGATAGGCGGCTCATAGGGTTCTCGGATAAATCGCGTTTCCACTCCAATACGGGTGCCACCTTCGGGTTTGGGATCCCTTCCTGTAGTATTAGCAATGACCTCTTTCTCTCCATTAATTTCATATTCCCACAAATATTCAATGATTGGAGGCGGCGCATCTTCCGGTACGGTCATGCCTTCTTCAATATTGGCTCCAATCTTATAGGGCCTATAATCTTTTACGGGTAGGTGCATCAATACGTGATATCCCAACCAAAGGCAAAGCACCAATGAAATCGTTACTATAATGCTTCGTGTCAATTTGGAGAAAAAGGGTTCTATGTGTTTTCTTCCGAAGTATAAAACCAGAATCATGGCTAGCAGCACCACATCTTTCCAAAAAGATTCCCAAGGGGTCAATTTCATGGCGTCCCCAAAACAACCACAATCGGTTACTTTGTTGAAATAGGCCGAATAAAAAGTGAGGAACGTAAAGAATATGATCATTGCCAATAGACTGAACAACGTAAATCGCTTCGCATAACCTATAATGATCATCACCCCTACCATTACTTCAAATACCACCACGAAAAGGGCAATTGCCAAAGAATAAGGAACCAAAAACTCTAAGTTCAATACCTCGGGAGCAAAATAATCCTGAAGTTTGAACGAAAATCCTACGGGGTCGTTCAGTTTTATAAGCCCACTAATGATAAAGAATATCCCAACAAAAATTCGGAGGAATCCAACAATATATTTCATATGTAAAGGGTTATGGCAGTATTAATCCAAAGATTCACTCAAATGAATCATCGCAAAAACACTGTAATTAATCATATCTTGATAATTAGCATCTATACCTTCGCTCACCAAGGTTTTCCCTTGGTTATCTTCAATTTGCTTTACACGCAATAATTTCTGAAGGATGAGATCGGTTAAACTACTTACCCGCATATCCCGCCAAGCTTCCCCGTAATCATGGTTTTTGTCCATCATCAATTGCTTGGTAAGAGCCACCTGCTCATCATACAGCTCGGTAGCCTTGTCCAAATCCAAATCGGGTTGCTCCACCACACCTAACTGCAACTGTACCAAGGCCATGATGGAATAATTGATAATACCTATGAACTCACTTCGTTCCCCTTCGTCTACTTTTCGCACCTCATTTTGTTGAAGGCTTCTAATGCGCTGCGCCTTGATAAAAATCTGATCCGTTAGGGAAGGCAATCTAAGGATGCGCCAAGCGCTTCCATAATCTTTCATTTTATTGATAAACAACGATCTACAGGTCGCTATAACGCTATCATACTGAAGGGAGGTGTCTGACATAAATATGTGTAAGAATTTGTGTAAATTTCGCTTAAATAAATCAATTTAAAAAATTGTACACCCTCAATTGCAAAGGCTCCCTTTTGGACCTCTCCACACCCAAGGCCATGGGGATCTTAAACATAACCACAGACTCCTTTTTTGAAGGAAGCCGGGTCACGGATTCGGCCAAAATTCTTTCGAAAGCAGCAACCATGCTAGAAGAAGGTGCCACCTTTTTGGACATTGGCGGATACAGCACCCGTCCCGGAGCTCAGGAAGTGAGCGTTGATGAGGAATTGAAGAAGGTTATCCCGGCCATTGAAGCCATTTGCAAGGAATTTCCAGAAGCCATTGTTTCCATAGATACATTTCGAAGCAAAGTGGCCCAATCTGCACTAGAAGCAGGCGCTTCCATGATCAATGACATTTCTGGAGGGGGTATGGACGAAGCCATGTTATCGGTGGCGGCCAGCCATCAGGTTCCTTACATCATGATGCACATGCGGGGAACGCCGCATACCATGATGGATGACACCGAATACGACAACATTACAACGGATGTGTTATTATACTTTTCGGAACGCTTGGCGGCGGCACGTGCAGCGGGAATTAATGATGTGATTGTAGATCCCGGTTTTGGTTTTTCGAAAACCTTGGCCCAGAATTTCGAACTGTTCGATCATTTGGAGCAATTTCAACATATAGACGCACCTTTACTGGTGGGCATCTCAAGAAAATCGATGATCTATAAAACCCTTAAGAGTACGGCATTCGATGCACTTAACGGAACCACTGCCTTGCACAGCATTGCGTTGGAAAAAGGGGCTTCTATCTTACGCGCCCACGATGTAAAGGAAGCGGTAGAATGTATTACTTTATGGAAAAATTTGAAGCAGCATTCCTTCTGAAAATTCAAGAATGTAGAAAATTAATGAGGACTAGTTGGTTTTCTAAATAATACATCATTACATTTATTTCATAATTGACTGGATATAAGTAGTTTTCTACATATTGAATGGTTGACAGTAATTAAAACAAGCATGAAAACAACGACATTTCTAACATTTGTAGGTGACCAATGCGGAAAAGGGGAAGAAGCCATTAACTTTTACACTTCTATATTTCCGAATTCGGAAATTAAAAACGTAATAAAATATGCGGAAGGAGAGCCGGGAGGAACACCTAAACTTATTAAATATGGAGAATTTATATTAAATGGAACCGAGTATATGGTTTCAGAAAGTAATTATAACCATGCTTGGACATTTTCACCTGCAGTTTCAATTTTCATAAGTGATAGCTCTGAAGAAATGATACAAGAACTTTTTGACAAACTTTCTTCAAATGGCGGCCAAGTAATGGTTCCTCTTGATAGTTACAATGGTGAAGGCGATTACGGATTTGGCGAAAAATTTGGATGGTGTGCGGACAAATATGGCATATCATGGCAATTTGTTGTTACAAAATAGAAATTACTACTGCCAACAATAGCTTTCCGTAATTGCACCCAACTACGCATAGCAGAGACCTTTAATATGAAAGCAACAACTTCAATTTTACTTCTATTATTGTCATCCACTTTTCTTTTTGGACAAGACACAAGTTTTGTACTAGCCGAAAATGGACTCATTGTTCGAAAAAGCCCGGACCAAAAATCGGAAAGAATCGGAAAATTACTTTATGGAGCAGAAGTTGAAATACTAGATGAAACTGGAATTGAATTACAAATCAGAGACGGGGAAAAAAGCATAAAAGGTGAATGGTTCAAAATAAAAGAAGTTGACGGAATAAATAAAGGGTATGTTTTTAGTGCGTACCTGGTGGATGATAAATTATTTACTTTAGACGACCCAGATATCGAAAAATTGAAAAAGCAGATTGCCATTTCTGACCAAAACACTGAAGTTATTTATAATTACCTCATTAATAACTACAAACCACTTGGTGAAAAATCCGAGTTGGAGTATTATGAATGGGACAATAAAATGCTTTGTTCATTTTCTCAAGAGTTCGAGCCTGGAATAAAATATTCCATCTTTGAATGTAAGGAAGCTGGAGGAACAACAGTCGAGCTGAAATTACCTAGAATCAACAGAAAAAAACTGATGAAGTGGGTTGAACAAATTTACGAAGTGGGCAAAATGGACATAGACCAAAACGTATGGAAAGAGAATAATACCAAGTTCGAACCAAAAAAAACAAACCCTGGGTGTTATTTCAAAATCGAAGAAAAAGGGCAAGCTACATTGGTGGAATTATATTGTGGATGTTAAAACATACTACTGCCAACAATAGCTTTCCGTAATTGCACCCAACTACACATAGCCGAGACCGTAAGCAATAAAAAAGAATACCCATGAAAGACATTCCTGGAATCGATGAAAACGGCAATCCTAAAAATGGCCCTTTTAAGCTGTTCTTCAAAAATGGCCTTGTCTCTTGCCAAGGCGAATTCACCAACGGAAAGAAATCAGGAAAGTGGAAGTACTTTCTCAATAATGGCCAAATGCAATCCTCCGGAAGCTTCAAGGACGGAAAGATCGTTGGTCGATGGAAATGGTTCTTCAAGAATGGTGAAACGCGTGGGACGGGCAGCTTCGACGATGAAGGCCAAAAGCACGGTGTATGGAAGCGATACCATACCAATGGACAACTCTGGGACGAAGGCCGCTTCGAACATGGTAAGAAGAAGGGTACTTGGAAAGTCTATAATGAGGCTGGTGAGCTCCAGAAAACGCAAACTTTCAAGTAGCGGAACGGGTGTCGCCGTCTATCCACCAAGCTCTACATGCCATTGCTTTAGAAAAGGGCTTCTTTACTCTTGCTCATGACGTGAAAGAAACGCCAGAATGCATTAACTTTTGGGAAAACCTGAAACGGCATTCTTAACATTTCAAAAATTAACCTACTTTTACAAAAAGCCCAGTTGCATTGGAATTTTTTGATCTCCAGGAAATACGAATCATAGATATAATCGACGTCGTCCTTGTGGCGGCCCTCATGTACTACCTCTACAAACTGGTAAAGGGTACCGTAGCTATCAATATCTTCGTAGGGATTGTGATCATGTATGGTATTTGGCGTCTCACCGTGTTTTTGGACATGCTTCTACTCAGTAGAATCCTTGGAGGTTTCCTGGGGGTTGGGATGGTTGCTTTGGTGATTGTATTTCAGCAGGAAATACGTAAGTTCCTTCTTATGATCGGGTCTACGAACTTCTCGGCCCGAAAGCGGATGCTACAACGTTTTAACCTGTTTGCAGACGAAGAACTGCAAACCAATATTCCGGCTATTATCGGAGCTTGTGGAAAAATGAGTCGGAGTCAGACTGGAGCCATTATTGTGTTGAAACGCAATAACAGTCTGGAATTCGTGAAGACCTCCGGTGACCGAATGAATGCAGAAGTTAACCAACCCATTATAGAGAGTATTTTTTACAAGAACAGTCCCTTGCACGATGGTGCCATTCTTATTGAAGACAATATGATCACCGCCACCCGTGTTATCCTGCCCGTTTCCAACGAAAAGAAAATTCCGCAACGTTTTGGCTTACGCCATCGCGCAGCATTGGGCATTACCGAAAAGAGCGATGCGGTGTGTATTGTGGTTTCCGAAGAAAACGGTCAGATATCCTATTTAAAGGAAGGGGATTTTGTGCTTTTTGAAGGTTTGGACGAGCTTCAAAGACTCTTGGAAAAAGACCTCAGCCTCTAGCTCATGGAATGTAAAAACTGTACTGCTACCCTTACTTCCGAAAATAACTATTGCTCGGCTTGCGGAGCCAAGGTCATCCGCAATCGACTCACCATGCGAAATGTATGGGAAAATTTTAGTGAGCAGTTTCTCAATTATGACAATCGATTCCTGAAGACATACCTAACTATGTTTAGGAATCCATTCGATGTTATTACAGCCTACATAGATGGGATACGGAAAAGATATTCCAATCCCTTGAGTTACTTTGCTATTGCAATTACCCTTTCGGGTTTTCAGTTGTTCATACTACGTAAGTTCTTTCCCGAAGCGATGGACTTAAGTGCTATTGTGCCAAATCAGCCAAATGCTTCTGTAAATGTGGATTGGATTTATGATTACTACAGTATCGTAGCCCTAATCAATTTACCGATCTATGCTGTCATGGGAAAACTTTCGTTCATCGGGCTCAAGAAGTTCAACTATACCGAGCATCTAGTGATTATTACCTATGCTGTTGCTCAATTTTCGATTACGAATTTCTTTGTCCTTTCCATTGGGGTGGGACTGGGTGTGAATTATTATATCATGGGGAATGTAATGAATATCATCATGATGTTTTACATAGGATACCTATACAAGAAATTATATTCGCTGAGCTTAGGGCAAATTCTGTTGCGAACACTTCTATTCTTCGGTGTCATGCTTATCATGCTTATCATAGTAAGTATTATACAGTTCGTAATTCTGGTGTTTAATGGAGGCTTGGAAGAAATGATCCAAGCAGAAAAGGAAAAACGGGGTATTTCCTATATCGCCTCCTCGATCATAAACTGGACCTCGTAAAGATTTTTGTAGAAACCTTCTTCTTTTTTCAGTAATTCCTTGTGGGTTCCTTTTTCCACAATTTTACCCGCGTCCATTACCAGAATCTGATCGGCTTTCTTAATAGTCGCTAATCTGTGGGCAATCACAATAGAGGTTCTTCCTTGGGTAATCTTATCGGTAGCATTCTGAATCAACTCTTCGGAATAACTATCTACGGAAGAAGTCGCCTCATCCAACACCAAAACGCTAGGCTTGCTTACATAGGCTCTAAGGAAGGCAATCAATTGGCGCTGTCCTGAAGAAAGCATGCTACCTCTTTCTTTTACGTTGTATTGATAGCCTTCTGGCAAAGAAGAAATGAATTTATGCACCCCAATTTCCTTGGCTGCGGCAATGACCTCTTCTTCAGTAATGTCTGGATCGCCCAAAGTGATGTTATTGAAAATCGTATCCGCGAACAAGAATACATCTTGCAACACCACAGCGATATGGTTACGAAGGGATTTTAGGGTATAGTCTTCTATGGAGACGCCATCGATACTAATTTCCCCTCCATTAATTTCATAAAAACGGGAAAGCAAATTAATGATGGTCGACTTCCCTGCTCCTGTCGCGCCCACCAAAGCAATGGTCTGCCCTGGGGAAACGGAGAAAGAAATTCCTTTAATTACTTCTTCATCTTCGTTATATCCGAATCGCACGTCCTTAAAATCGATATGCCCGTTCACCTGATTCAGTTCTATGTTCCCTTCGTCGGTAATATGGGATTCCGTATCCAACACTTCGAACACGCGATTGGCGGCTACCATTCCCATTTGGAGGGTATTGAATTTATCGGCGATCTGCCGTAAAGGACGGAACAACATCTGGGTAAGGGTAATGAAAATCGTGATGAGCCCGAGGGTAATATCCCCTACTCCAGCTATATTTTCTGCCACCGCATTTAGACCTCCATACCAGACCAAAAGACCGATGGCAATGGAACCGGACATTTCAGCAATAGGGAAGAAAATAGAGTTGTACCACACGGTTTTTATCCATGCCTTTCTGTGCTTTCTATTGATCTCCTTAAACTCCGTATAATCCTTGGCCTCCCTTGCAAACACCTGTACGATCTTCATTCCTGTAATACGTTCCTGTACAAAGGAATTGAGGTTGGCCACTTGGGTACGCACTTCTTCGAACGCACTTTTCATGGCTCTTTGGAAAACGCGCGTAGCATATACAATAAAAGGTAGAATAGAAAAGACAATGAGCGCTAGTATCCAGCTTTCGTAGAGCATGTAGGCGGCAACGGTTAACATCTTCAATAAGTCGCTTACAATCATGAACAATCCCTGACTGAAGATGCTGGAAATCGTTTCAATATCATTTACAGCTCGTGTGGTTAATCTTCCCACCGCACTTTTATCGTAGTACTTCATTCTGAAACTCAACATTAATTTGAAGAGTTTCACCCGAATGTCCTTAATTACATTTTGTCCCAGCCAGTTCGCATAGTAGATAAAAGCAAACTGAAAGAGTACCTCAATAATCAATATCGCTAGCATAAGGGATACCAGCGTCACCATTAAGGAGTAATCGTATTTTAAAATGGCTTCATCGATCACCCTTCGGAGAATGGCCGGACTTAAAACGGCCAAGCCTGCCATAGCGATGGCAGCGAAGGCAGTGAAATAAAAAGTTAAGCGGTACTTACGGGTGTATCCCATTAGCCGCTTAAAAAGTTTAAAATCGAACGCTTTTCCTTTTGCGTCTGCCATGTTGCTTCTTACAATTTAATATCTTCTGGATAGACCACTTGTGTTAGGTACAATCCGGTAGCGGGAGCCGAGGCACCAGCCTTTCCACGATCTTTGCTCTGTATTACTTCATGGAATTCTTCCAACGTCATTTTTCCATAACCCACTTCCAATAGGGTTCCTACAATGGCCCTTACCATATTACGAAGAAATCGATCTGCCCTAATGGTAAAAATCAATTGATCTTCGTTAGATTCCCAAGATGCCATTATGATATCACAATGATACGTTTTTACATCGGTTTTTGATCTAGAAAAGCATTGAAAATCTCGATAGTCCAATAGAACCTGAGCTGCCTCATTCATAAGATCAACATCGGGCTTCTGATGCACGAAATAGGCAAAGCCTTCCCAAAAGGGATCTTTTTGAAGTGCCAGGTAATATTTATACTCCCTCTCGGTAGCGTGAAATCGTGCATGTGCCTCTTCCTTAACTCTAAAAATACGATGTATCGCAATATCTTTTGGGAGGAAAGCATTCAATCGAAACCGAAAGTGATTCAAATCCTCGATCCCTTCTGCGTCGAAATGGGCAAAAATTTGTTTGGCATGTACTCCAGTATCGGTCCTTCCCGCTCCTGTAATCTTTATCTCGGAACGGAGCAAGGTAGAAATGGCCTTTTCCAAAACCTCTTGTACACTAACGGCATCGGGTTGAATCTGCCAGCCGTGATAGTTTTTTCCGTTGTATGATAATTCAATAAAATACCGCAAGGGAATGCTTTCAAAAATTTCAGTAAAAATACAAAATACACCCTCGGCAAAAAGGTTAATCCTTTCTTAATAAATTACATTTGTAAAAGCCATAGCCCGTGTAGCATGACCAAAATCTTATTACTTAGCGACACCCATAGTTATATAGACACCAAAATACTGAAGTACGCTTCGGAAGCCGATGAAATCTGGCATGCAGGCGATATTGGCGACCTCAAGGTAACCGATGCCTTAAAAAAGCTAAAACCAATTCGTGCTGTATATGGAAATATAGACGATGCCAAGGCACGAACCGAATTTCCTCTGGACAACCGTTTTATGTGCGAGGGCGTGGATGTTTGGATTACCCATATTGGCGGCTACCCAGGGCGATACAATGCTCGAATCCGCGAGGAAATAAGGGAGCATCCACCACGATTGTTCATTACGGGACATTCGCATATTCTCAAGGTAATGCCCGATCCTAAGCTGAAATTGCTACACATGAATCCCGGTGCCATTGGTAAACATGGCTTTCAGAAAGTACGAACGATGTTGCGTTTCGAAATAGACGGAAAGGAAATAAAGAATCTGGAAGTGATCGAGTTTAAAAGATAAAACCCCCAAAGCTGGCATACTTTGGGGGTTTCGCACTAATAATACTAAGCAATAGTTTTAACGTAAACGATCTACAGATTTTACGAGATCCTCGTCCCTTTTAATGGCCTTATTGGCCAGCACTAAAAAAACGATAGAAATGATGGGAAGTAGCATCCCAATACCCTTCTCAGAAACCAAGGTTTCTCCGGATACGGTTAGAGATCGATATACGAAAACTCCCAGTAATACAAAGTTTAATATGATTGCCAAGCGGTTCAACACAAATTGTAATTGCCGCTTTTTGAAGTTTAAAATTGAAAGGATACACAACAATACCACACCGCCCATAAGACCCAATAATAAGGGGTTATTTTTGGCCATCACCACGGCCCCAGAATCGTCCGTTAGGGATGGAAACCATTGATACAAAGCCCCCATGGATAGGGCAGCTAGAATCATATATATGGTTTGTATGCGTTGTAACATTGCTTTTTTATATACCGAGGGCAAAAATAGGGTTTCTTTTGAAGAAATTAACTACTTGTTTTAAATTATTGTTGTATACTTGCACTAACAGTTCGTAACCATTTCAAATAAGGTTACTTAGTCTTCGACTTATTTTCAACTAATTTACCTACATCAAGTAAGATATTCTTTATCGCAATTAATTTTATTTATTCATTTTTTAAATGTTCGAAATTTCAGAATTAAAATCGAAAAAGCTGCCCGAACTTCAAGAGCTTGCAAAGACCTTGAGTGTCCCAAAATATCGTAGCTTAAAAAAGCTCGATTTGGTATATCAGATCTTAGATTACCAAGCGGCCAATCCTTCGGCTGTAAAAGCGGCAGTAGCTGTGGAAGAAAAACCTGCAGAAGCAAAACAAGAGAAAAAACAACCTCGCCAAAAAAGTGATTCAAGGGAACGCAGACCGCGTACCCCACGCAATGACAATCGCAACAACCAGCGAAACCAAAAAAATCAGCAAAATCAGCAAAACAAACAGGACAACGCTCCCAAAAAACAAGCTGAGGAAGAAAAGCACCAAAACAATGGTGAGGTAAAGGAAAGTGCTGAGCAAAAACCTAAGCAACAACCCAAAAACAACCAGCAAAAACAACAGGCTAACAAAGGCAAAAGCGACAAAAACGGGAATAAAGATACCCGAAACCGCTACCGCGAGCCTGACTTCGAATTCGAAGGAATCATTGAAAGCGAAGGTGTCTTGGACATCATGCAGGATGGTTATGGATTCTTGCGTTCCAGTGATTACAATTACCTGTCTTCACCGGACGACATTTACGTTTCCCAATCGCAAATCCGCCTTTTTGGTCTGAAAACAGGAGATACCGTATTAGGGGAAGTTCGTCCACCCAAAGAAGGTGAAAAGTACTTTCCGCTTATTAAGGTAAACCAGATTAATGGACTTTCGCCCAATGTGGTGAGAGACCGTGTTTCTTTTGAACACCTTACTCCCCTTTTCCCGGAGGAGCGATTTAAAATCGCCGAGCGACAAGGCAATGTCTCTACCCGAATTATCGATCTCTTCTCTCCTATTGGAAAAGGACAAAGGGGAATGATCGTGGCCCAGCCAAAGACGGGTAAGACCATGTTATTGAAAGACATCGCCAATGGTATCGCGGCAAACCACCCAGAAGTTTATCAGATCATTTTGCTAATCGACGAACGTCCTGAAGAGGTAACCGACATGCAGCGAAATGTAAGCGGGGAAGTAGTAGCTTCTACGTTCGATAAAGAAGCGTCCGAGCACGTTCGTATTGCCAATTTGGTGATTGAAAAAGCAAAGCGTCTTGTAGAATGTGGACACGATGTGGTAATCCTTCTCGATTCCATTACACGTCTAGCACGTGCATACAATACAGTACAGCCTGCTAGTGGTAAGATCTTGAGTGGTGGTGTGGATGCAAATGCACTTCACAAACCAAAACGTTTCTTTGGAGCAGCACGTAACATCGAAAACGGAGGTTCCTTGAGTATCATTGCTACGGCACTGACCGAAACGGGATCTAAGATGGACGAAGTAATCTTTGAAGAATTTAAAGGAACCGGTAACATGGAACTGCAGTTGGATAGAAAAATTTCCAACCGTAGAATCTTCCCTGCAATCGACCTTACCTCATCCAGTACGCGTAGAGACGATCTATTATTGGATGAAAATACCATTCAAAGAATGTGGGTAATGCGAAAGTACTTGGCCGATATGAATCCTGTAGAAGCTATGGAGTTTATTAACGACCGAATTAAACGTACCCGAAACAACGAAGAATTCTTAATATCCATGAACAGCTAATGTTCTGGATACATTCCATAAAAAAGCCCCGCATTGCGGGGCTTTTCTTTTTAAACCTAAAAAACCTATCTATTGTTTAACTACCTTCTGACTTAAAACCCCTTCAGAAGTATTAATTTTAAGTATGTAAATACCTCTTGGTAATTGAGAAAAATTGATTTTACTGTTTATCATTTCTATTCCCATATTTCTTCCAAGAACATCGAAAACAGACACTTCTTCAATTGCAATTCCAGCAAGACCTTCTAGGGTGAGCTCTGTAGTTACAGGATTGGGGTAAGTTTTAATATAGAACCTACTATTGTCTTCCACACCCAGATCTGGGATTCCTTCAATGGACATAACCGCTAATTCTACATCCAATGGAGTAGTTTCACCAATTAAAGTAGCAACTCCCGTTACTTTATCTATGGAATGAATCGCTCCAACACCCCCTCCTTGATAGCCTGCCATGTATAGAGTGTTCGTAACAGGGTCTATTGCGGCTCCTTGGGCAAAGGAAATATCCACCCCCAAAGGACCGATTAAGGTTGCATTTCCTGTATCCAAATCGACAGAATAAAATGAATCGTCCTGAATATCTGCAGCAAACGCATTTCCATTGTTATCAATTTCCAACCAAATCACTACGCCTCCTGCAGTGTCAAAACTACCTATTGGCGCTGCCGTTCCGTTAACATAATCGACTTCAAATAAAACATCTCCTGTTGTTGCGTACATCGTGTTGGTAGTAAAATCGAATGTAAGTCCCGTAGGAACATCTTGCCCCATATAAGTGCTCATATCTCCAATAACCGTTACAGACCCATCAGTTGTATCTATAGTTACTAAATCCTTGACATAGGGAAATCCATTTACAGGATCGGGTTCTGTGGTTAAGGCATATAAAGTTCCTGTATTATCAAAATCCCCAGCAAAACAAGTTGCCGACAAAGGTTCGATAATAGTATTTATGGCATCGAAAGGAGCTTCTCCATCGAGCGTACCAAATGTAAGATTCCCGGTAGACCTAATATCATGAACATAGAACGTATGGCTAAGTTGGCCTTCATGCATAGGACTTTGCGTGATCGCTTCCAATCGCTGTTGTTCAAGGTAATGGGATAATAGTTCCCTTTCTTCTGAATTAAAATAATTTTGAAGCACGTCGTGCTCACTCAATGCTGTACCGGAAAGGTCTTCATAACGTTGTATGCAATCCTCCAGATTTACTTCTTGTCCATATCCTTGGAAGAACATACATGTTGAAATAAGTACCGCTAAGCTAATTGTAGTTTTTTTCATGTCAATGTTTTTTAGATGATCACGAGAGATCATTTTCGATCTTTCTTCAGATAAAACTAAATACTCCGGTGCGCATATAAAATAGAGTCTGCATATGCGTACTGACAAATTTCATATCTGTGTTCATTGAATTCAAATATGAAAAAGAAAAAGCCCCGCATTGCGGGGCCCTTTTTAGTTTTATGTGGTGAAATCTATTGCTTCACTAGTTTCTGACTCAGCTTTCCTTCTGTAGTTTCCATAATCAGGATGTAAACACCTCTTGGTAAGGCAGACACATTCATAAATCCATTGCTATACCCAATCCCCATGTCTTCACCGAGAACATTGTACAATCTGGCTTGAGTGATTTCAATTCCAGAGTGGATGTCGAAATTCAATTCATTCTGCATCGGGTTAGGGTATACTGAAACTTTTTGCTCCAAAATGTCTTCAACCCCTAAAGAAGGTGGTGGAACAGAAAAGCCACCAAACTCTGCGTCCATTGCATCTGTTTCGCCAATAAACGTAGTCAATCCCGTATTTGTATTTACCGAATAAATTCCTCCGGTCCCAGATCCGAAATAAGCAGCCATAAACAGTTCCCCGTTCTCATGGTCATAGCTCGCATCCTGAGCAAAATTGATATTGATATCCAAAGGACCTATGGGGGTAGCAACTCCTGTAGAAAGATTCACCGAATACAATTGGTCACTAAATGCATCTGCCATCCAAGCATTTCCGTCATTATCTATTTCCAACCAGATTCCCACATTGGTTCCCGTTCCGGTTCCGATAGGAGTTACCACTGCCGTAAGTAAGTTCATACTGTACAATTGGGTTCCATTTCCATCGGTAGAAAGGGCGTACATTACACCATCGTCGAAATTATAACTCAATCCCGAAGGTGCATGCCCCGTAGACAACCCCGCAACCGCATCTACAACTGCAAAGGTTCCCGTATCCGTATTTATGGACACAAGGGCAGCTGTCATATTATCCGAATCGTAATCAAGTGCATAAAGGACATCATTCCCGTCAAAATCATCAGCGAAAGTATTGAGCCCATTCGCATTGATCAGGTTGAAGGTATCGTATGGTGGAGCTCCGTTAATGGTTCCGAAAGAATCGGCATCCCCTCGTATGTTCTGTACATAGAATAGTTCGGGAAGGGAAGAAGCCCTGTTGGCCGCAGGAATTTCTCTTATCTCCTTAAAATGAGCCAACAGTACTTGCTGTTCTTCTACCGAGAAATTTGCATTCATTACATGATCGAAACTAAGGGGAGAATCTGGTAAGTTTTCGTAACGCTGCAATAGGCTCTCCAAGGCAGCACTATCTTGGGCCCAAGCGAAGGTCGTCGCCAGAAGAAGGGCTAGTAGGGTAATTTTCTTTTTCATATTGGTTTTGTTATGTGTTTACCCAAAGATAAAAAATAGATTCCTTACTTCTTAAGATAGATCTTGCCCCCTTACTCTAGATACATAAATTACGACTCCTTTAAACTTAAATGTGTATCCCTTCCTTTATTTTGCATACTTATCTATCTTTGAGCAAAGTCAATTTCCCATGAAAAAAATCTTCGTTCTTCTTTTGGGCGCTTTATTACTTACCAACTGCGGTTCTAACGAAAGCCCTTCCGATTTCGATTTCACCACCCGATTCGAAAAAACCGAAGGTACCGAAACTGCCACCTATGAAGAAGTTATTACCTTTTACGAAAATCTTTCCGAGGCATATACCAGTGTATCCATGTATAAAATGGGGCGCACCGATAGTGGCGAACCCTTACATCTGGTGACCTTCAACCCCAATAGATCGTTCGAATCTGAATTCTCCGATGACAAGCGGGAAAATAGCATTCTTATCAATAATGGAATACATCCGGGCGAGAGCGATGGGATCGACGCTTCCATGATGCTCATCCGGGATTTTGCAAACGGAACATTAAAAGCCCCAGAGAATACCATTGTCGCTGTTATTCCTGTGTACAATATTGGAGGGGCACTCAATAGAAATTCAAGCTCCCGAACCAATCAAAATGGGCCTAAGGAATACGGATTTCGCGGCAATGCCCGGAATTACGACCTAAACCGGGATTTCATCAAGGCTGATACCCGAAATGCCCGCGCCTTTGCCGATATTTTTCAGGCGCTCGATCCCGACCTATTCATCGACAATCACGTGAGTAACGGAGCCGATTACCAGTATGTCCTCACCCACCTATTCACGCAACACAATAAATTGGGAGGCCCTTTGGGCAATTACCTGCACACCAGCTTCATGCCGCAACTGGAGGATTCCTTGGCAGTTAAAAAGTGGGATATAACGCCTTATGTAAACGTTTGGGGAAGGACCCCAGAAAGTGGATTTTCCCAGTTTATGGATTCCCCCAGATATTCTACGGGTTATACCACCTTGTTCAATACATTAGGAATGATGGTAGAAACCCATATGCTGAAACCTTACAAAGACCGGGTAGAAGGGACATACGAGCTTATGACCAGCTTTATTGCTATTGCCGATAATGAAGCAGAAGTCATTAAGGAACTTCGAAAAAATGCCAAAACCCGCTTCAAAGTTGGAGATGAATACCCATTGAATTGGAAAGTGGACAGCAGCCAGACTACTACCCTATCGTTTAAAGGATATGAAGGGGAAATGGTCCCTAGCGAGATTACGGGTGCCGACCGATTGAAATACGACAGAAATCAACCATTTACAAAGGATGTTACCTACTACAATTACTTTACCCCAACCACTACGGTAACTATTCCCGAGAAGTATATCATTCCGAAGGGGTATTGGAACGTCGTAGAACAACTTAAAAATAACAACATTAAATATTCAAAGATTCAAAAGGATACTACCTACAGGGTGCAGGTATATCGTATCAAAAATTATGAATCGCGAAGAAGTCCTTATGAAGGCCACTACCAACATTACAACACCGAAGTGGAGATGTTCGAGGAAGAAATGCAAGTAACCAAGGGGGATTACATCTTAAACACACAGCAACCCGGTATTCGATATATTTTGGAAACCCTAGAGCCTACGGCACCCGATTCCTTTTTCAATTGGAACTATTTCGATACCATTCTTCAGCAAAAAGAAGGTTTCTCCCCGTATGTTTGGGAAGACAAAGCATTGGCATTATTGGCTGAGAATCCAGATATAAAAGCAGAGTTTGAAGCCAAGAAAGCGAGTGACGAAAGTTTTGCCAGTAATTGGTGGGCACAATTGGATTGGCTTCACAAGCAATCCGAGCATTATGAAAAATCACACCTGCGGTACCCTATCGTTCGGGTGGGTGGTTAAGTATTCCTTCGGAAATAGCAGTTTTATGTTTTCATAGGAGTTCTGAAGGGCCTTTTGGGTTTTTTCAAAATTCTTCCATTTCACTTTTTTGATACCCTCGTTCTTTTGAGGTTTCAAATCTCCATCATATTCGGTATACATTTCATACCAATAGGTTACCTTTAATAGAAACTCACCATTCCTTCTAAAAACATGGTAGGTTTTCTGAAGGAATCGTTTTACCTCCAAATCCTTCACCCCTGTTTCTTCTTCTACTTCACGCTTGGCTGCGTCTTCATACGTCTCTCCCCTATCCAAATGTCCTTTGGGTAAATCCCATTTTTCATTCCGGTGTATAAAAAGGATTTCCTTTTTATTGTTATAAACCAAACCTCCGGCAGCTTCTACCAGTGGAAGTTTTTCTCTTAGGAATTTCTCAATTTTTTCCTCGTTTTTATGGTAAAGATTTACATAAACGAGCTTCCCATTATTGATCTTCTTAATGATCTTCTTAAAACGGGCAAACTTAAGCGGAATGGCGGTATACTGCTTCCCTATATTTTTCTGTGTGGAAAGAATTATGGGGATGTCTTTCACAAAAACTTTATACATTTGCACAATGGTTCTAAATAAGGAAACTGCTCAGAAAACAGCCGAATTACTTTTGCAAATTAATGCAATTAAATTGCAACCGCAAAACCCATTTACATGGGCATCTGGATGGAAGTCTCCCATCTATTGCGACAACAGAATTACCCTATCGTACCCTCCCATTCGGAATTACCTAAGGGAACATTTGGCCAATCAAATAGAAGAATTGTACGGAAAACCCGATATCATCGCTGGTGTAGCAACAGGTGCCATCGGAATTGGGATGTTGGTAGCCGATTATATGAATCTGCCCTTCTGCTATGTACGGCCAGAGGCCAAAAAACACGGTAGGCAAAACCAGATTGAAGGCAACCTTCAAGAAAACCAAACGGTAGTAGTGGTCGAGGACCTTATCAGTACAGGTAAAAGTAGCCTTTTGGCCGTAGATGCTTTGCGCGAAGCGAATGCCCAAGTAAAAGGAATGGTCGCCATATTTTCGTATGGGTTCGATATATCTGAAGAAAATTTTGAAAAATCAGGCCTTTCTTTAAACACCTTAAGTAACTACGACAACTTGCTGGAACAAGCGGAAAAATCGCATTATATCACTGCCGAAGAAGCCACCACACTGGCAGAATGGCGAGTCGATCCTGCCAATTGGAAATAGGCACACTATTTGTCATACTCCCACAAACGAAATACCCCTTATGGAAATAAAAAGTAAAAAAGTAAGCGTACAGAAATCTGCGCAAGGTCTTTATGAGTATCTAAGCGATGTAAAAAACTTCGAACATCTTATGCCAGATAATATCGCAAAGTTTGAAGTAATCCGTGAAGACGCTTTTGTATTCGCATTGAGTGGAATGCCAGAAATCGCTTTAGAATTAAAAGAAGTTGTGGCCCCTACCAAAGTTGTTCTGGGAGCTATTAGCGATAAAATTCCATTTACCCTAACAGGTAATATTACTGAAGTTTCCGATACTTCCTCTGAAGTTGAATTGTTATTCGAAGGGAAATTCAATCCCATGATGGCCATGATGGTAAAAGGTCCTATCACCAAGTTTTTAGAGACCCTTTCTACCAAATTGAGCGAGCTTTAATTAAGCAATTGAATTTCTTTGAGGCGATACGTTTGTACCGCTTCATCTTCCAATTCCACTTTCAATTCACCCATGGGGCTAATGCCCCTGATAATACCATTGAACTGTTTTTCATTGGCTGAAAAAACGGAAACTTGATCCTTTCGGAACAAGGATTCTTCGTACATGCCAAATAAATGGTGATGATCGGCATAAAAATGGGTTAATCCCCCTATAATTTCTTGGATAATGGTTTGAAACACCCCTTCCACAGGGAAAGTATGACCGCTCGACAATAGCATAGAGGTAGCTTTCGGAAGTTTTGGGAACGCATTATTGTTTACATTCAACCCAATCCCAACAACTGTTGCTGTAACACGATTTCCCTGCACCTGATTTTCAATTAAAATCCCGCATAATTTCTTTCCGTCTGACATAATGTCGTTAGGCCACTTTACAGATAGGTTGGGTATGCCAAATTGTTGCAGGCATTTTATCAAACTCAATGACACCTGAATTGTTATCGTAAATTGTTGGTCCAATGCAATACCTTCGAAGCTCTTAAACACACTAAATGCTAGGCTTTTCCCCGATTCGGACCACCAGGAAGTGCCCATTTGTCCACGGCCTTTGGTCTGGTCTTTGGCCATCACTACAGTACCATCTGCCAAGTTGGTTTCCTTGCTCAGATTTTTTAAGTACTCATTTGTAGAGCCAATGGCATTAAGTTTGATTATATTCACTGGAATTAATATTGTGTTAATGTTGCCGCGGAAATCGGCAGCAAGAAACAAAAAAGTAATAAATTTGTTGTATTAAAACGTTTGAATGGCAAAAAAAGAAGCAAGCACAGATCAACTTGTAACACAAATAATTAAAGGAATTGAAGAGGTAAAGGGACAGGATATTCAGATTTTGGACCTTCGGGAGATAGAAAATACAGTATGTGATTATTTTATTATCTGTAATGGTACTTCTAACACACAGGTGAATGCCATTGTAAACTCAATTCAAAAAACCGTTAGCAAAGCACTTAAAGAAAAACCCTGGCACATTGAAGGACGCGACAATGCAGAATGGGTATTGATGGACTTTGTGCACGTGGTAGTACATGTTTTCCAAAGACATATACGCGAATTTTACGATATTGAAGGTCTTTGGGGAGATGCCAAGACGGTGACGATAGAAACTACTTATTAAAACAGAAAAAAGCCCTATGGCCGAAGAAAATAAAAAACCTGAAGCTAAAAAACCGAAGTTTAACGCCTGGTGGATCTACATTGGCATCTTTGCACTTTTTGTAGGAATCCAATTTTTTGGAGGCGGAAGCTTAACACGCCCCAAGGATACGACCCAAAGAGAATTTGAAGAATACCTAAGGGCTGGTGATGTAGAGCGCATCTTAATCATAAATAAGACCAAGGCGCAAGTCTATCTTACGCCCGAAGCGCGACAGAAAGAAGAACACAAGCCCAAATCGGGCAGCACTATGTTCGCTCCCGGACCAAACGATCCGGTATACGAATTCGAAATTGGTGACCTTCAAAACTTCGAGAACAATTTTAACGGAATTAAGGAAGACAGTGGTCTGGCTACCTATGTAGAATGGAAGACAGACTCCAATATGTGGGGGGAACTATTGCTCACGCTTCTACCCTTTATTGTCATTATAGGAATTTGGATTTTCATCATGAGACGCATGTCTGCCGGTGGCGGTGGCGGTGCCGGTGGTCAGATTTTCAATATCGGAAAATCCAAAGCCAAACTATTTGATGAAAAGACCGACGTAAAAACTTCTTTTAAGGATGTTGCCGGTTTGGAAGGTGCAAAAGAAGAAGTACAAGAAATTGTGGACTTCCTTAAGAATCCGACAAAATATACTTCCTTGGGAGGAAAAATCCCGAAAGGAGCCCTTTTGGTAGGACCTCCGGGAACGGGTAAGACCTTATTGGCTAAAGCCGTAGCTGGAGAAGCCAAAGTACCTTTCTTCTCACTGTCTGGATCAGACTTCGTAGAGATGTTTGTAGGGGTGGGAGCTTCCCGTGTACGTGACTTGTTTAAGCAAGCCAAAGAGAAATCGCCTTCAATTATTTTTATCGATGAGATCGACGCCATTGGTCGTGCCCGAGGAAAAAATAATTTCTCCGGTTCTAACGACGAGCGTGAAAATACCTTGAACCAGTTATTGACCGAAATGGATGGTTTCGGAACCAATACCAACGTCATTGTATTGGCAGCTACGAACCGAGCGGATATTTTGGACAAGGCTTTAATGCGTGCTGGACGTTTCGACCGTCAGATTTATGTGGACCTTCCCGATGTACGTGAGCGAAAAGAGATTTTTGAAGTACACCTACGTCCTTTGAAGAAAGACGACTCCTTAGACACCGATTTCCTAGCAAAACAAACTCCTGGATTCTCCGGAGCCGATATTGCCAACGTATGTAACGAAGCGGCACTTATTGCAGCGCGGAATGATAAGAAAGCGGTTGGGAAGCAGGACTTCTTGGATGCGGTAGATAGAATCGTGGGTGGATTGGAAAAGAAAAATAAGATCATTACCCCCGAAGAGAAAAAAGCAATCGCTTTCCACGAAGCGGGTCATGCCACGGTAAGCTGGATGTTAGAACATGCCGCTCCATTGGTAAAAGTGACCATTGTCCCCAGAGGACAATCTTTGGGAGCTGCTTGGTACTTGCCAGAAGAGCGCCTAATTGTGCGCCCTGAGCAAATGCTGGATGAAATGTGTGCCACTATGGGAGGTCGTGCAGCAGAGAAAGTAATTTTCGACAAAATATCAACAGGAGCCTTGAGCGACCTAGAAAAGGTAACCAAGCAGGCAAGAGCTATGGTTACTATTTATGGATTGAACGATAAGATCGGAAACCTCACTTATTACGATTCGTCGGGTCAAACGGATTACAATTTCAGTAAACCGTATAGTGAGAAAACAGCCGAAATGATCGATAAGGAAATATCGAACATTATCGAAGCGCAGTACCAAAGAGCCATCGATCTTTTGCTCAAACATAAAGATAAACTCACCGAACTGGCCAATGAACTCCTTGAGAAAGAAGTTATTTTCAAGGAAAGTTTGGAGCGAATTTTTGGAAAGCGTCCCTTCGAAAAAGAAGAAGAGGCACCAGAACAGAAAATCGCTACCACGTAGTGCTTCAATTTTAACTTTTTGGGGTAGGAATGTTTGATTTTTTCTTACAAAACTTACCCTCAGATTTTATATATTTGAAGATTAACGTATAGAAACTCCTCAATTTAGGCCTTTATGAGTCTGTTTAAGAGACTTTTAAAATCGAGTGCGAAGTCGGAACCCAAGACCAAGAATTCTGACCATAGCAAGTACTTCCCGGAAGAGAAACTTCCTGTGGATGAGAAGTTTACTTACAACTTTAACAAAAACGGGGGCAAGTTTCTCTACTGCGAAAACTGGGACGAAATCTCCGAAGCTTTTGATAACATCCTCTTGGAAAATGACTGGTACGAGAAGGATGTTTTTTGTATCAATGACCAGCTGTGCGATAAGTTCGATGGGTACAACCTCAATTTTGGCAAAGGCTCCCAATCCTCCTTCTTTTTGTCCGATTGCGAATCGCTCGTAGCCAATAACGGTTCTATTTTGCTATCCTCAAATCAGATAAAAGAAAAGAAGTTGCACGAACTGCCAACGAATTTTGTCATTTTCGCAACCACGAGTCAATTGGTGGAAAGCATTAGCGAAGGATTGCGCATTATTAAAAACCAAAGCAGGCAGTACATTCCCAGTAATATTACTACAATTCAAGACTTCGAGAACGATAAGGAAAAAGACTTTATGAGTTATGGAAGTAGCACAAAAAACCTATATTTGCTGCTACTCGAAGACCTATAGTTTATGAAGGAACTCATCGTTCGCAGCATTTCGGGATTGCTCTATATCTCGATCATCCTATTTTCCATGTTTGCTTCACGAGAGTGGTTCTTGGTTCTTTTCTTTCTTTTAGGGGCCATCACGGTCTACGAGTTTCAAAAACTGGTTCATTTAAAGAGTTTTATCTCCTATGTCATCCTAGGAGTATTGTTGTATTTCCTAAGTTATACCGTATGGGATGAAAATGCCATTTACCTTTACTGTATCCTCGCCATATTCGTGAATCTTTTCTTGCTGAAAGATCTATTGGTGGTGGGTAAGATCATCCCCATGTTCGGCAGGAAAAAATACATTGCCCTTATCTTTTACCTCATCGCCGGTTTTACGTTTCTCACCTTGATTCCCTACCATAATGGAACGTATCAAGTATGGCTTATCATCGGTATCTTTATCCTTATCTGGGCCAATGACAGTTTTGCTTATTTGATTGGTAAGAATTTCGGGAAACGCAAGCTATTGGAGCGGGTATCTCCCAAAAAAACCGTAGAAGGGTTTATTGGAGGTTTTGCCGGGACTTTCTTGGCAGGATTTCTTATCTTTAACTATACCCAATTGCTCAGCTTGGGCGCTTGGTTTGCGATGGCAGTTATGGTCACCGTTTTAGGGACTTTGGGCGATCTTATACAGTCCAAATTTAAACGACAGGCTGGCGTTAAGGACAGCGGTTCTCTTATGCCCGGACATGGTGGCATCTACGACCGATTGGATAGCGTTATCTATGTTAGCCCATTTATTTATGCATTTTTAGAAATCGTGGATTATGTTTCATAAGGAAGGACACAAGATCATTATCATCACCTTTTTTATTGTGATTGGTGCCGCATTGGCCGTGAATCAATTTGTAACGTTAGAATGGCTCCGAATGCTGTTGCTCATTACGTTAATCGTACTTTTGGTACTGGTGCTTCAGTTTTTCCGAAACCCGAAACGAAATTTCAGTACGGACAAAAATCAGGTACTGTCTCCCGTAGATGGAAAAGTGGTGGTGATTGAAGAAGTATTCGAGAAAGAATATTTCAAAGATAAACGCCTTCAGATTTCAGTGTTTATGAATCCGCTGAATGTGCACGTAACGCGATATCCGGTAGGAGGCGACGTTACCTTCAGCAAATACCATCCCGGAAAATACCTTGTGGCATGGCACCCAAAAGCCAGTGAGGAAAACGAACGAACCACTGTGGTAGTAAAAAGCGAAGAGTTTGGTGAAGTGTTGCATCGACAAATAGCCGGTGCTCTCGCCAAACGAATCGTAAATTATGCCGAAGAAGGACAGAACGTAACACAAACCAATGACAGCGGTTTTATAAAATTTGGTTCACGGGTAGATGTATTCCTCCCCTTAGATGCCAACGTACAAGTTTCATTGAATGAAAAAGTTAAAGGAGGACTCAGCGTCCTTGCAACTACTTAATGCATGACCTCCGAAGAATTGGATATCGCCTTTACCAATGCCGTGGAAAGTATTAACAAACACATCGATCCTTTCCCGGCCGATGTCTTATTGAAACTATATGCCTATTACAAGCATGCCACCAACGACCAATCCTCCCCTGGCAGTAGCAATCCTCTTATAAATGCCTTTAAAACCAATGCCCTGTTCCAAACCCAGGGACTCACGGCAGAAGAAGCCAAGAGGCTCTATGTAGAAACAGTGAATCATTATTTCTTGTACAGGAAGTAGTCTAAATTCATCAATAACAGGAAGCTTTTCCATTTAGCACTCCCTAAAAACGTATCTTGGTAAAAGTAACTTTCATTAGCACTACCATGAGATCATTTCACATTGTACTTTCTCTATTATTTATTAGCACTACTGCCCTAGCACAGACTATTGAAGATTTTGTAAAAGAAGGGATTCAATACCACGACGGTGGTGAATTCGACAAAGCCATTGCTACCTATCAAAAAGCCTTGGAAATAGATCCCAATTCGGCTTTGGTGCACTACGAATTGGCGCTGAGTTATTTTTCGAAGGCAGATTATGAAAAAGTAATAGAACATTCGGATAACGTACTGGAACAAAATGGGGATTATATGATACAAGCCTACCTTACCAAAGGATCTGCTTTGGACGTCATGGGCAATACCGATGCCTCCATCAAATTTTTTGAAGAGGCCATTCAGAAGACGGAGGGGCATTATCTGCTGTATTACAACCTGGCCATAAATTATTACAAGCTGGGCGATTTAGACAATGCCGAATCTAACGTCATGGGAGGTATTCAGTTTAACCCCAATCATGCGAGCAGCCATTTAATGTTGGCCACGATTCATAACGGGAGGGGAAACAAAGTACAGACCTTATTAACTTCCTACTACTTTTTGTTTCTGGAACCCGACTCGAAACGTTCTCCAGCCGTATTTTCCATGCTACAGGAAAATTTGGGCGGCAATGTTAGTGAGGACAAGGAAGATCCCAACAATATAAATATCTTGCTTAATCCGGGTGGTGATAGTGAATTTGGCGCTGCCGAATTAATGATCTCCCTGTTGGAAGCCTCCAAAACCCTAGAAGAAAACAAGGGTAAAACCGAAGACGAAATGTTTGTGCAAAACACAGAGTCTTTCTTTAAGATTCTTGGAGAACTTTCTGAAAAGGATAAAAAGGAAGGTATTTGGTGGGGCTTCTATATCCCCTATTTCTACGAACTGGCAAAAAGTGATCACATGGAGACGTATTGCAAATACATTACCAGTGGCGTGAATGAAAATTCTTTTCAATGGCTTGGTGAAAATGAAGCGAAATTAATTGCCTTCGACAATTGGTTGCAGGGTAATTAATGGCGAACGTAACTTTTGGAAAGAAAACAACACCTATCTAACTAAACGCTCTTAATGAAATATATCATACTACCACTTCTGTTTCTGGTCTCCATAGCCTCAGCGCAACAATCCGAAAAGTACGATCTACAATGGAAGGTAACAGACACGCTTACTTATAAAACGATTATGGATGAGAAGCATGTACCTACAGAAGGCAAAGAAATGAAAATGGATTCCTTGTTCGGGGAATTGGGTAAGTCTTTTGATAAAATGCGATCTCAAGCATCCAAACTAAAATATGCATCAAAACTATTTAATGACTGCCGTGGAAATATAGACATCGTAATGGAAGTGGTTCGGGAGGAAGAAGATACTACCGACAATATGTTTACTAGTATGGTTTCAATGAATGGAAATGTGATGCTTAGGGGAAAGATAAGTCCTGCCGGTGAATTACTGAGCCATTACTACAATACTTCCCAAAGTAATCTCATTGCGTTGTTATTCGAATTACCTTCGAAACCCGTTGCCATAGGTGAGAAATGGCATCTTCAGGTAGATTTAATCGCTATGGATCAGAATTTTGTGGGAGAAGAGTTTTCAAAAGAAAACGAGGTGTTCATAGAGGAGATTAGAGAAAAAAATGGTGATACTGTAGCAGTGATAAAATACAATATCGCAGAATATGTATCTGGCACTTTTGGAAATGCCGCAATGAGCTTATTTGGCGAAGCCAAGGAACAGAACATCTACATGAAAATGACGCATAAAGCGACCGCTCTATTTTCCATTGAAAAAGGAAGATGGTTAGAATACAAAGGAAATACGGAGATTGACACCAATTTCTCCCTTTTGGGAAGTGGAGGTGTAAGAACCACTGTTTTTGAACTGATTCCTGAATAATTCCCCACCATGATTCCATCCAATCCCAATCTAGGTTCCAGCATAGCCGTGGTCGGAGGCTTTCTGTTTTTATTGCTATTACCTTTCGATCAGTTATTGACGCCCTTTGGATTGAACGAATTCAAAATGCAATACATTGGGGACATTTTGAAGAATTCGGTCATTATTATTGGGGGAATTTTTCTCATTATCCAATTTGGATACACCAAGATTTCCGGACTTACCCAGTTTAAGCCCAAACATACTATTCTGGTTCTCATCCCTCTCTATTTCATTCTTGCGGGCCCAGCCGAATATATCGTATTGGGGTATCAATTTGATAATGTAAATCCTATCAATGTTCTGATCCTATTTCTGGCCATGATGTCGGTAGGTTTTTCGGAAGAGATCATTTTTCGTGGGTTTGTTTTACCCCATCTCATTAAGGGAGCGCATTCGGAGCAGTCATTACTTGCGCCCATTGTACTTTCTGCCTTCATGTTTGGGGTATTGCATTTTTTCAATCTATTCCAAACCGACTCGCATTTTGTCACAGTACTGGCCCAAGTGATTTATGCAACCATGTTCGGGGTGGGATTCGCCATTATGCTATTGCGAACAGGCAGTATTTATCCCATCGGATTTTTGCATGGTATTATCAATTTCGCTTCCAACTGGGATGATTTACCAGGCACTGTGATCACTAAGGAAATTGCCAACTTCAGAACCTACGAGGCCATTGTAAGTGTGCTCATCGTACTACCCTTCTTCTTTTATATGCTTAAACAGCTTCCAAAAATCGATCGAAAATCCCTGATGGAGCGTTACAACACCTAGGCGTCTTTTACTCAAACAGACATCCAAGAGCTAAAAAAATCTTAAAACGTTTTTTTAGTTATGATTCCTTACTATATTTACACCGCAATAATGCATTAACCAAAATAAATAATACAATGAGCAAATCCATTTTTTATCACGCCGGTTGTCCTGTATGCGTAAGCGCAGAACATGACATCCTCGAACTTGTCGGATCCGAAAACGTAGAAGTTGTACACCTTGGAGAAGATACATCTCGAATCCCCGAAGCAGAGACCACGGGAGTACAATCCGTTCCAGCGTTGGTAACCCCTAACGGTAACGCCCTGCACATCAATTTCGGTGCTTCCATGGCCGACTTGAAAGCTTAATTTTTTTAACCCTAAAAGTTAGGAATCCTAACTTTTAGGGTGATAACCTTTAAATTCCTAAATGATGAAATTAAACACAATCATAGCAAGTATGCTACTTATCTTGAGCGCAACGCTTTCGTCTTGCGCTCAGGAGAGCCCCTACAATACTGACGACTTTCAAATTACTGAAGTCAGTGTGACTCACCATCCCGACTTTTCCATAACGGTTTGGGAAATGACCGTTACAGGCAGTGCCGGAAATACAATTCCTGTTAAAAATGGGCAATTAGATGGCGCTCCTGTTTTAGGCTATGTATTTCCCACCACATTAGCTGCTACCGATGTGGGATTCAGCCAAACCGAGGGAATCGTTGCTTTGGCCCTTACCTCTCACCCGGATTTCGACGACACTCCTTTATGGGATGAGAACAATGATGCAGATTACGCCAATGACGGTGTTATTTGGCATCCCCACTGGGTCGTTTTGGTAACGGACGAACGGGTTGCCGGAGGTCTTTCGGTAAAACAATTTAAAAAGGCCGACGAAACCGTTGTACTCCCTCCTACCAATCCCGGTATGCCCATGTACATGGACTCCCCTGGATATCCAGTAACGGCAAAGAACAACACCATAAGAGTGGTAGTACCCGATTACCGCATGAATCGCAAAATCGACTTCAGTTTTGATGGAGTTACCGCCTTTATGCAAGTAAACACCAGTAAAGAAGACCTTCCCATGTTAGGCGTATATGCAGTATTCGGCGTGGCAAGTGGGGATCTGTCCCTACCTTATAAAGTAAAGCAATAGATTATGAGAGTAGCTGTTTGGGACACCTATGTAACGCGAAATGATGGTCGTGTCATGCATTTCGACATTTTGGTACCGCACGAGGTTACCGACGAACACACTGTTTTTGAATATGGAATGGATTACTTGAAGCGGAAGTCTGTTTCTTCACAAAAGCTGAGCACCAAGGAGTGTCGCTTCTGTCACATGGAAGAAGCACTACCTGCCATCGCCCACGAAATTGAATCCAAAGGATATGATATTATCGAAATGGAAAATTGCGATTAGTTTAATTAGGATTACTAACTTAGCCTGCCGTTTCCCATGTAACGGTGGGCTTCTACTATGAAAGACAACAGTTTTAACCCAGAGCAACAGCAGGTGGATATTTCCAGCAAGATCATTGCAGGTTTCGATCGTATTTCGGAAGTTTTCAAGGTCTTACTTTGGGAAAAAGCAAAGGCCATGGGCCTTAGTCCCATTCAGATTCGGATTCTCATTTTCGTTGCCTTTCACAAAGAAGCACTTTGCAATGTGAGTCATCTGTCTAAAGAATTCAACGTGACTAAACCTACCATTAGCGACGCGGTGAAGGTATTGGATAGAAAGGGACTCATCATCAAGGATTTTTCTTCTCCGGATAGTCGAAGCTACACCATCCTGCTATCTGCAGCTGGTGAAAAGATCGTTTCCGAAAGTCAGGATTTTGCTGGGCCATTAAAGGCACAAATCGACACCCTCGATCCAGCGGACCAAGAAGCTATCTTCCAAACCCTAAGTAAGTTGATCTTTCAACTGAACCAAAAAGGGATATTGGCCGTACAGCGCACTTGCTTTAAGTGCAGGTTCTACGAAAAAAATGGCAATGGGGATTATTGCAATTTATTGGAAAAGCCCTTGGCGAGTAAGGATATTCGATTGGACTGTCCGGAATATCAAGACAAGTAGCCATTAGAGAGCAATCGACTGATTACAAGATAGATAAACTTAATTTATCTAAATCTTCTTATCTTTATTGAAACCTAACCACTGACATTTTGATTCCCTGCCCTACCGTCAGTTCAAAAGTCGTATATATGAAAATACAAACCTATCTTCCCCTAATTGTATTGCTATTACTTTTTGGATGCAAAGAACGAGCACAAGAAACCGAGACAGTCGTTATAGCCGAACGCATCTCTTTGGGTTGTGCCCCTCCGGTGCTGTCTGATAAAGATTGGTACAAAATTGATAATGCTGCACCCATCATTGAAGGGCTCGATGTACTTCACTTTCCCGTCACTACCCAGGACACTTTAGTACAACGCTACTTTAACCAAGGACTAATCCTGGCCTATGGGTTCAATCATGCCGAAGCAGCGCGTTCCTTTTACTACGCCACAAAACTGGATCCCAATTGCGCCATGGCCTATTGGGGATATGCCTATGTGTTGGGGCCCAATTACAATGCTGGGATGGAAAGTGATAATTATGAAAGGGCCTATGACGCCATTCAGAAGGCCCTAGAATTATCAAAAGACAACGCCACCCTCAAGGAAAAAAAGTTGATAGAAGCTCTGGCAAAACGCTATGTCAAGGAACCAGTAGCGGATAGAATGCCTTTGGATAAAGCCTATTCGAAAGCGATGAAAGGAGTTTTTGAAGCTTATCCAGAAGATGCTGATGTAGGCTGTCTTTACGTAGAATCGCTAATGAATCTTCATCCCTGGGATCTATGGGACATAGAAGGTGCTCCCAAGGCATGGACACCAAAAATTATATCCGAGTTCGATAACTTGTTTACCATCGACTCCCTTCACCCAGGTGCGCATCATTTCTACATACATGCTGTAGAGGCATCTGCGAGCCCAGAACGAGGATTACGAAGTGCCCAATTGTACGACGATGATCTAGTTCCAGGGGCTGGACATCTAGTCCATATGCCCTCCCACATTTACATACGAACGGGTGACTATCATAAAGGCACCTTGGCCAATATACGGTCCGTGGCGGTGGATAGTTCTTACCTAACTACCTGTCATGCTCAAGGGACCTATCCATTAACCCTGTATCCGCATAACTATCATTTTCTTGCCGCGACAGCTACCTTAGAAGGAAATAGTGAATTAGGTATCATGGCTGCTCAGAAAGTAGCAGAAAACGCGAATAAGGCATTAATGAAAATGGACGGATGGGGTACCATTCAGCATTATTATACCATCCCTTACTACGTCATGGTGAAATTTGGAAAGTGGGAAGAAATCCTGGCCATGGAAAATAAAGGGGTTTCCCTGAAATATCCGGATGCCATTCGTCATTATGCACATGGCATGGCCTATGTTGGATTAAAGGACTTAGACAAAGCGAAGCAAGAATTAGTGGCACTACAGGGGTATGCGGAAGACAAAGGCTTGGAAACAGTCACCATTTGGGATTTCAACAATGTCCACCAATTATTGCAAATTGCCTCACGGGTTTTGGAGGCTGATATTTTGGCCAGCGAAGGCAACTACGGCGAAAGTATTAACTTATTGAAAGAGGCGGTTGCCCTAGAAGACGCTTTGGTATATCAGGAACCGCCCGATTGGTTCTTTTCGGTACGACATAATTTAGGAGCCATTCAGCTAAAAGCAGGAAATTATGAAGATGCCATTGCAACCTATGAAGAGGACCTAAAAACCTATCCCAAAAATGGCTGGTCCTTGCATGGATTACAACAGGCCTACCAACAATTAAATGACACGGAAAAATTTAGCGAAACTTCGGAAAAACTGGAAACCATTTGGGCCACAGCCGATATTGAACTCGAAAGTTCGAAAATGGAATAGTCCTTAGTTTTCCAGTACGGCAAGGTAAAGATTCAAAAAACAGAATCCAGCGTTGCTGATATCGGGGTGACAATCAAAGCTGGATTCTATTTTAATTAATTGGAAAGGACTATTCTTGTTGCAAGGCCTAATTTAATTGTTCAAAAGCAGTTTGATTACGGCCTCTCCCACTGCTGTAGACGACTTATTATTCTGGCCTGTTATAAGCTCTCTATCCACAACAAGATGCGGAGCCCAGTCTTGTGTGCCTTTAGAATACTGGCCTCCTGCATAGGTCATCGCGTTCTCTGGCCAGTAGAACAACTGGTCACCACCTAAGTAATATTGGGTGGCAATCGTCTCTTCCGAATTGCTAAATACGGTCATGTTATAGCCTTCGTAAATCCAACCTTTTCCGGGCTTTGCTTTTTTTCCTGCTTTCAACTCAGCCTCAAATTCCTTGCTATTTGGCAGGGAAGATAAAAGTGCTACCGGGCCATGGCATACCAAACCCGTTGGTTTTGATTCGGAATGGAAATGATTCAAAAACTTACCCAATAATTCGTTTGCGACCAAGTCGCCTAAAGGGGCATGCCCCCCAGGCATAAATATGGCATCAAAATTTTCAATACCCATTTGCTCTATACGAGCGAAACTTACGACTGGACTATGTGCTTTATCGGTTAGCATTAAGCGATTAAATAAAGCCTTGTGTTCATTGTAGTTTTCCTGACTCGTATTTAGAAAATGATCCGGTGTATCCGATACGGGATCCAATGTTGGGGCTAGACCAGTTGGTGTGGCAAAAGTCAACGTATGACCTGCATCCATAAATATTCTTACTGGTTCCATAAGTTCATTCAGATAAAAACCTGTCTTGTAGTCGTATCCACCTTTCAGTTTCATTTCCGAAACTTCGGAGATAACGACCAAGATATTCGCTGCAAAAACCGCTTGAAAATTTATAAGAGCGGTTAATACGAAAAGAAATGTTACTTTTTTCATAACTATAAACTTTGTTCAATAAATTAATTTTAAAATGACCCCTAGCGATTGTTCTAAAGGGGTTGAAAATCTTACCAAGCTATTTCCTCACCATTGTGTACGAATTTGCCTGTGAAATCTGCGGAGGACAAGCTCACGGAGGTCTTGGCACCGTCCGTTGCTTCTAATGGAGCATTCTTACCTCCCAAATCGGTTTTTACCCATCCAGGATGTGCCGAATTTACTTTGATATTTGTGTCCTTTAAGGCAGCCGCCAAATGCACTGTAAATGAATTCAAGGCCGCTTTAGATGCATTGTAGGCAAATGGTTTAATTCCGCTCCAAGGAGAGCTCTCGTCGCTTTGTACGGTATTAGATCCCAAAATGCTCGAAACATTAATAATCCTTCCGGATTCGCTTTTCTTAAGAAGAGGCAACAATTTTTGTGTAAGATGTACCAGACTGAAGAAGTTCACATCAAATGTTTCCTTTAATACTTCTGCTTCTACAATTTCCGCGGTATTTACACCCCCAGGCTCTCCATTATGCATGATTCCCGCATTGTTGACTAATACATCCAATTTGCCATAATCGGTCGAAATGTGTTCGACCAACTCATCTACTTCGGTGTCATCTGTAACTTCTAATTGTACGAATGCTACATCCAGCCCTTCATCTTTCAATTTTTGAACGGCTACCGTACCTCTTTCCTTATTCCGAGAAGCCATCAACACCCGTGCACCCTCTCTTGCCAACTGTCGGGCAGTTTCCAGGCCTAAGCCTTTGTTTGCTCCCGTTACCAATACGATTCTTTTCATTTGATCACGATTTTAAGTTTCACTTTGCAAGTGTAAGCAATAAGTGATATTAAATGAAATAGCTTAATTTGCATTGTGATATAAAAAAATTAATATCTATGGTGAATCTAGAATGGTACAGGACTTTTAAAGCCGTATATAAGCATCGAAATTATTCAAAAGCCGCAGAAGAGTTATTCATGAGTCAACCAGCCGTAAGCAATCAAATGAGTATGCTCGAGGCCTATGTCGGCCACAAACTGTTCATAAGGAAATCCAAGGGTGTAGAAGCTACAGAGAATGCCAAATTTTTGAATAACCTTATCATTGAATCCCTTGACACCCTAGAGGAAGTGGAATCCATGTACAGTCGGAGTGTGAAGAAAGAAGAAAAACTATATGTCTTGGGAATAAGCGAACATTTGTATAAAAGTTTCCTATCTAACAAACTAACCCGCTTTAAACATTTAAGTATCCGATTTGAAGAAATAAACGAGAAACTCTTTGACCTTGTAAATCAGCAAGAAATTGATGCTGCAATTATTCATCAAGAAATAGAAACCTTTGATACCCTCTCCCATAAAATTCTAAGTTCTCCTTTGGTCATTGTTGGACACCCCAACATTGATACAACCGAACTCGATAGGCACATAAAAAAAGAAGATCTACGTAACGTTCAACATTGGCTAGAACAACAAACCTGGTTCTCACACATGTCCACCAACCCTTTTATTAAGCTGTTCTGGCTACATTGCTTTAATAAGAGAAGACCCAAAGTTTTCACAAACTATATAATCCCCAATGAATACTTCATGCTTCAAGAACTGACCAAAACAGAAGGGATTTGTGTTACCTTATTGGAAAATGCCAAAGAATTTCTCAAGAATAAATCACTTAAATTAATATGGGAATCGAGCGAATATCCTGAGAGGGATTATTTCCTAATAGCACACAAAAAGAAGCAGCACTTTTTTGAACTAATGAAGAATCTCTAATTAAAATAACAAAGAAGCGATCGTCATTTACAAACAGTAAGACACCTAATCCTACATTGGACTTACAGCCAATACTACCCTTTCGAGTTCGAAAATGAAATATACGCTAGTTTTCCAATCCCGCCAAGCTGGCTTTAATGGTCTCGATTTTCGCTAAAGCATCCGCTTCCTTCTTGCGCTCGTTGGCTACGACCTGTTCTGGCGCATTGTTTACGAAACGCTCGTTTTTCAACTTGCCCTGTACGCTTTTCAGGAATCCTTCGGTATATTTTAGCTCTTCGGTAAGCTTGGCTATTTCTGCATCCACATCGATAGCTCCAGCCATAGGAATAAAATACTCATTGGACTTTACACGGAAGGTCAACGCACCCTCCAATTTCTCATCGATGTAGCCCAGATTTTCAACATTGCCAAGCTTTTTAATCAATGCATCGAATGCATTGGTCATCTTTTCATTATTGATTATGGAAAGATCGATTGTTTCTTTATAAGAAATGTTCTTCTCCTTTCGAATGGCTCGGACACCAGAAACAACTTCTGAAGCAAACTCGAAATCCTTGATGTATTGTTCGTCGTATGACTTGGATGCTGGCCATTGACCTATGATCAAGGCATCTTCCGGACTTCTTTCTGCTATATGTTGCCAAATCTCTTCAGATATAAAAGGCACAAAAGGATGTAGTATCTTCAGGTTATCTTCTAAAATGGAAATTACCTCAGCTTTCGTGGCCTTAGAAATCGGCTCTCCATATTCGGGCTTCATCGCTTCTAAGAACCATGATGAGTAATCATCCCACATCAATTTATAAATGGCCATCAAGGCATCGCTAATTCGGTATTTACTGAAATGATCTTCAATTTCAGCCAAGGCTTTCTGGAACTTATTCTTGTACCATTCAATAGCAATGGTCTGTACTTCGGTTTGTTCCTTGGTTTCGGAAACTTCCCAACCACTGATAAGTCGGTATCCTTGCCAAATTTTGTTCAAAAAGGTTTTTCCTTGTTTGCACAGATCTTCATCGAACATTAAGTCGTTTCCTGCCGGAGAGCTCAATAGCATCCCTACACGAACACCATCGGCGCCGTACTCTTTCATCAACTCGATGGGATCGGGAGAATTACCTAAAGATTTACTCATCTTACGACGTTGCTTGTCGCGAACAATCCCTGTAAGATATACATTGGTAAATGGCTTCTCGTTTCTATATTCGAAACCAGCGATCAACATACGTGCTACCCAGAAGAATAAAATCTCTGGTGCCGTTACCAAATCGTTGGTCGGGTAATAATAGTTTACCTCGTCATTGTCTGGCTCTAAAATCCCATTGAAAACAGTGATGGGCCATAACCAAGAAGAGAACCAGGTGTCTACCACGTCTGGATCTTGGGTAAGGTCGTCAGCGGTTAAGGAATCATTACCTGTGCGCTCTTTTGCCAAGGCAATCGCTTCTTCCAAAGTTTCCGCTACTACGAAATCTTCTTTTCCGTCCCCATAGTAATAAGCAGGAATTTGCTGACCCCACCACAACTGACGGCTAATGTTCCAATCGCGAACATTTTCCATCCAATAGCGATAGGTATTGATGAACTTTTCAGGAACCAGATTTACATCTTTTTCCAAAACGGCATCCAAAGCAGGTTGTGCCAATGCTTTCATTTTCAAAAACCACTGGTCGCTCAATTTAGGTTCAATAACGGCTCCCGTTCGTTCACTGGTTCCTACTTTGTTGTTATGTTGTTCTATTTTTTCGATAACACCCATTTCTTCCAATTCCTTGGCGATCTTCTTACGGGCTTCGAAACGGTCCATACCTTCGTAATGCAATCCGAAGCTATTCAATGTAGCATCGTCATTCAGTACATCTACCACCTCCAAATTGTGCTTATCGCCCAGCATCTTATCATTCTCATCGTGCGCTGGCGTTACCTTAAGACACCCTGTACCAAACTCCATGGTTACGTATTCGTCTTCAATAATAGGAATGACACGGTTACAAATAGGTACAATCACCTTTTTCTCCTTTAAATGCGTATAGCGCTCATCCTCTGGATTGATGCAAACAGCAGTATCTCCCAAAATAGTTTCCGGACGCGTCGTTGCGATGGTTACGTATTCATCAGATCCTTCAATTTGATACTTTAGGTAGTATAAATTCCCTTGTTTTTCCTCATAAATCACTTCTTCATCGCTCAAGGTGGTTTGGGCTTGCGGATCCCAATTTACCATGCGATATCCTCTATAAATCTGTCCTTTTCGGTACAAATCCACAAAAACTTTGATCACGGAGGCTGACAGATCGTCATCCATGGTAAATTTTGTACGTTCCCAGTCACAGGAAGCCCCTAATTTCTTTAGCTGTTCTAGGATAATGCCTCCATGTTTATGGGTCCATTCCCAAGCATGTTCCAAAAACTCGTCCCTACTCAGGCTAGACTTCTCTATCCCTTCTTTTTTAAGCTTGGCAACCACCTTAGCTTCCGTGGCAATAGAGGCATGATCGGTACCGGGCACCCAACAGGCATTGTACCCTTTAAGACGCGCTCTACGAATAAGTACGTCCTGAATGGTATTATTTAACATATGGCCCATATGCAACACTCCTGTTACATTGGGAGGCGGAATGACGATGCTATAAGGCTCTCTTTCATCAATTTCACTATGAAAATAGTTATGCTCCATCCAGTAGCTATACCACTTATTTTCAACGTTTTGAGCGTTATATGTTGCCTCTAAAGCCATTTTTGGTCTGATTTTTGAAATATAGTCTGCAAAAGTAGGTATATCCTATTTATTATAAAATTATTAAAGTGAATAACTTCTTTTGTCTGTTGCATAAAAGTTACCTACTTTAGTAATCCCAAAATTCTTAAATGATGAAAAAAATTATTTTAATGGCAGTGATCGCTCTGGTTAGTTTTGCTGCCCATGCACAAGCCAACATTGAATTTAAAGATGATACGATAAACTATGGTCAAATCGCTAAAGGAAGCGATGGCGTTCGTTCTTTTGAATTCACAAACACCGGAAATGAACCTCTCATAATAAGTGACGTAAAATCTAGCTGCGGTTGTACCGTACCTGAAAAACCGAAAGGTCCTATACAACCTGGAGAATCGAGTGTGATCAAGGTAAAATACGACACTAAGAGAGTTGGAAAAATTAGAAAGACCATTACCGTATACTCCAATGCTACAGAGCCTATTAAGGCACTAAAGATTAAAGGAGAGGTATTGGCCGATAAGAGCGTACTGGAAAAAACCAAGTAAAAATTTCATTGTAAAGAGAAAAGGCCTCCTGAGATTTCAGGGGGCTTTTTTTATAGCACTTCTTTCAGGAAAAACTTCGTCCTTATAATAGAGCCATCACGATTCAATACTATGGTTATTTTCCGACCGGCTTTGGAGGAAAATAAAGCCGTTAGACTTTCCAAATCATACTTGTAGGCGGCCTTGCCATTTATAGAAATAAGCTCATCCCCTTTCCGTATCTCGGCTAGATCTGCCGGGGAGCCCTTCCGAACCTCAGAAACAATATATTTGGGCGCCAAAAAGAAGGTAAAAACCGGCTGCAGGTTAAAGCTCACTTTACCCGTACTATCCCCCGTTTCATCCGAGGCAAAATTGAAATTCCTCCCTGTGCCTTTCTTTAATTCCTTGGTAGCCACCAAACCATCGTGCTCTATGGTAAGACCAGACATGTTGTAGTGAAAAGGCTCTCCAAAGAACTTGTTCTTCCGAAGTACCATTTTTCTGGATCGATAGTCCATGGTAAATGTAAATCGCCTGAGGATACCAGCACCAATCGTTCCATTACGGTCTTTAAAGGCATTAAAGCTTTTAAGTGCGAGACTGTCGGGATAGGAGACATTAACCCTAGGGATTTCGAATCGACCGAGTTTTACTTTGTCTAGCTTGGACCGTTTCCCAAATACACCTCCGCTAAGACCTAGACCTAGGAAATCTGAAAAATAATTCTTGGGTTGTTCCCGTATGCCTATGGACTCCTGAAAAAGCCAAATAGCATCACTGGCCCCAGAATCGACCAGTAAGTTAACATC
The DNA here is from genome assembly GCF_028561275.1 of Aureisphaera galaxeae. Classification (GTDB taxonomy): domain Bacteria; phylum Bacteroidota; class Bacteroidia; order Flavobacteriales; family Flavobacteriaceae; genus Aureisphaera; species Aureisphaera galaxeae. The sequence continues at coordinate 58,007 of NZ_JAQQTF010000019.1, read as the reverse complement.
ATGCATCCTTCCATTGGCCTCCACTTGTTGCGATATATACGGTTTCTTGCCTATCATATGAATGTTGATCTCCTCACAGCTCCTGCACCTTTTATGCGTATACTGTTCGGGATCGAATATGGTAATGTGCTCGGCCACATAATCGGTGCGCACCACAAAATCCTTGAAAAAATCATAGCCTATGACTCCATGGATGGGAATTCCCATCCGCGGTGAAAAGTTGATCGTTTCATCGAAAATAACGTAGAGGGTGTGGTCCTTATCTTCGGCATCGCCAATTTTAAGTTTGTTATGCACGCTTTTAAGGGCGTCGATATCGCCATTGCTCCCAACACCCCTAATCTTAACGGGGGTTACATTATTAATCTGGAGGGAATCATTTTCATACAAACTGAACAACAACGTATAATTAACCCCTGTATCGAGTAAAAAGGAAAGGGACTTACCATTCACTTCCACAGGAATAACTACCAAATTGTTCAAAAACTCGAAAGCAATCCTATCTTTTTTCTTACCATTGGGAAGCGTAAAACCTTCTTGTCCATACCCATAGGAGCAGAGCAGGAAAAATAGAACAAGGGCCATCCACCTGGGATGATTAAAGCGGCAAGTTTTCATTCATTGAAGAAGATATAAAAAAACGTTCAAAGTAGGGTAAATGGGATACTTTTTAATAAATATTTTGCAACTTTGTTGTCTCAATTTTTAAATCATGCCAACAGTTTCCAGTAAAGGATTGAAAATGCCGGAATCACCTATAAGAAAGCTGGTTCCATTCGCCGAAAAAGCCCGTAAAGAAAACAAACATATCTACCATTTAAACATCGGGCAGCCCGATATAAAATCGCCAGCTATTGCCATGGAAGCCGTAGCCAAGCACGGGATCGATGTGTTGGCGTATTCGCGTTCTGAAGGTTCGGAAGAATACCGTGAAAAGATTGCTGCCTATTATCACAAAAACGACATCCATGTGGAGGCAGATGATATTATCGTAACCACAGGAGGAAGTGAGGCACTATTGTTCGCCATGGGTAGTATTTGTGATGCTGGAGACGAGGTCATTATCCCAGAGCCTTTCTACGCCAACTACAATGGTTTTGCAACGGCCTCTGGCGTTAACATCGTTCCGGTAATCTCCAAAATCGAGGATAATTTCGCCCTTCCTCCCATTTCGGAATTCGAGAAATTAATCACTCCCCGCACCAAGGCTATCTTAATTTGCAATCCTGGAAATCCAACTGGATATCTCTATTCCGAAGAGGAAATACAAACGTTGACACAAATCGTGAAGAAACACGATCTGTTCTTGGTGGCGGATGAAGTATACCGTGAGTTTGTTTATGACGGATTGGAGCACTATTCTATCCTTCAGGAAGAAAGCATGGCCGAAAATGGAATCATTATCGATTCGGTTTCCAAAAGATACAGCATGTGCGGTGCCCGTATTGGGTGCTTGGTATCTAAAAACAAACAGGTAATTTCTACTGCCCTTAAATTCGCACAGGCTCGTTTAAGCCCTCCTACCTTTGCCCAATTGGCAAGTGAAGCGGCATTGGACACCCCTCAAAGTTATTTTGACGATGTGATCGAGGAATATGTAGACCGCAGAAATACGTTGGTATCCGAATTACAAAAAATACCAGGGGTAACCGTTGGAGTTCCTAAAGGTGCATTTTACTGTATTGCCCAACTTCCGGTAAAGAATAGCGACCGATTCGCACAATGGCTGTTGGAAGAATTCGACCTAGACGGGGAAACCATCATGGTAGCACCAGCAGCAGGATTCTATTCTACCGAAGGCGTTGGATTGAATCAGGTAAGGATTGCCTACGTACTGAAAAAAGAAAGTCTCTTAAAAGCCGTTGAAATACTGAAAACCGCTTTGGAGCAATATCAAGATTAATGTTAATTGAAGAACATAAATCCCTAAAACCCTTCAATACCTTTGGGATCGATTGCAAGGCCCGATACTTTGCATCGGTGACTTCTGTTACTAAACTGAAGGAACTATTATCCCAAAACATACATCCCTCTCGCTTCATTTTGGGCGGAGGCAGCAATCTATTACTTACTCAGGATGTGGACGCCTTGGTTATTCACGTGAACCTAAGGGGTATCTCTATACTTTCTGAAGAAAACGGACAGGTGATCTTGGAAGTAAATGCTGGTGAAAACTGGCACGAGTTTGTCATGCATTGCATTGAAAATGGATATGGCGGCGTTGAAAACCTTTCTTTGATTCCCGGAAATATAGGAACCGCACCCATACAGAATATTGGGGCCTATGGGGTGGAATTGAAAGATGTCTTCGTGAATTGCAAAGCACTTGAAATTGAAAGTCTGGAAGAACGAACTTTCGACCATTCCGAATGCGAATTTGGATATCGGGATTCTATCTTTAAGAATGAAGCTAAAGGCAAATACATTATTACAAGCGTTACACTGAGGTTAACAACCCAAGATCATACCTTGAGCACTTCGTATGGTGCCATAAAGACTCAGTTGGAAAAACAGGGGGTCACAACACCTACTATCAAGGATATTTCGGATGCTGTGATTACCATACGCAAATCCAAACTGCCCGATCCTGCAGAGATAGGAAATAGCGGTAGCTTTTTTAAAAATCCTGTGATTGGTTCGGATGACTTTCAGCAATTTCGATTGTCTTATCCCAATGCACCTTTTTATGAGGTCTCCCCTACTGAGTTTAAAATTCCAGCGGGATGGCTTATTGAACAGGCTGGATTTAAAGGGCAACGCTTTGGCGATGCAGGAGTGCATAAGAACCAGGCTTTGGTATTAGTAAATCATGGCAATGCCTCCGGTTCGGAACTCTGGGAACTGGCCTTAAAAATTCAGAAAAAAGTAAAAGAGGATTTCGGGATCTACATTGAGCCCGAAGTGAATGTTATTTAACCGGTGATTTCGATACAATTTTCTATCGAAAATCACTCAATCACCTAATGACTTTTCGAAACGTCACGCGGATCCCTGAGTGTTCTGCAAAGCAGAATGTATCAAAGGGCATGTGACACTCGAAGTTCGGTGTAACAACGAACTACTTCACATTCACACTCAACACCTTATCCAAAAGGTGCAGCTTTCCATTAGAAGCTAGAATATCTGTTTTCCCTAAAGTGGCTTCGTTTCCCTTGGCGTCGGTCAAGAAAATGTTCCCATCTTTCATAGAAACTTTCAATACGGCGTCTCCCAGTGTTTTTACCTCGTAATTGCTACTTTTTTTGGCATTTTGCAACAGATCGGCCGAGCTTAGATCGCCTTCAATGATGTGGTTTTTAATGAGTGTTATAAACGCTTCCTTGTTGGTAGGATTCAGATAAAAATTCAAATTGTTTTTGTTCATTGCGTCGAAAGCAGCAACCGAGGGAGCAAATACCGTGTAAGGCCCTTCATCATCCAATACATCCGATAAGCCCGTGGTCACTAAAGCACTGGTGAATGTCTTTGCTTCTTGGGTAGCCATGGTCTTCACCAATAAATTCTTATTATTCAGTTGTTTCACAACAGTTTCCTCCTTAGCTGGAGCGTTGGTATCTACCTGATTCTCTTGTTTTTCGGGATCGGACTTACAAGAAATCAGGATAAGGCCGGCACATAAAAAACTAAGGGTAAAACGGATCATTTTCATCATGGATTTTCGTTTAATCGAGGCTAAAAATAGACAAATTCTTACCATTTCCGTAAGAAAGGTTGTATTTTTGCCTCCTAATTATTTTTTATGGGAATTCTACTTATAACCCTAGTTCTTTTGTTGTTGGCATTTGCAGGAATCGCTATAAAATTATGGGCGAAGAAGGATGGTAAATTTGCAGGAACCTGTGCAAGTCAAAGTCCTTTTTTAAACCAAGATGGTGAAAATTGCAGTTTTTGTGGAAAGTCCCCAGATCAGTTTTCCACCTGTACCGAAAAAGAACACAACTAATTTGTAGCCTGCTGCTATGTTGCTACTATGGGTATTTATTGCCGTCGTACTTATTAACGCGGCCTATTTTCTCCTTTTTTCCAAATTCACATTCGCTCAGCCAGAGACTTTGGAAAAGAAAGGATCGTTCCCTGTTTCCATTATTGTCTGCGCCAAGAATGAAGCAGAAAACCTTAGAAAAAACGTCCCACATTGGTTGGCCCAAGACTATCCCAATTTTGAGCTGATCCTTATCAATGATGCCTCTACCGACGACACCTTGGAAATCATAGAGTCCTTTGCTCAAAATGATGCTCGGGTTCACACGGTTAATATCGAAAACAATGAGGCCTTTTGGTCCAACAAAAAATACTCACTTACCTTAGGAATAAAGCGTGCAGTAAATAAGCGAATGCTTTTTACGGATGCCGATTGCCGTCCCGCCAGTAATGATTGGTTATCGCTTATGACCTCGGAGTTATCCAACGAAACAGAGCTCATTCTCGGCTACGGAGCTCACGAAAAGAAAAAAGGGATATTGAATCGGTTGATCCGTTTCGAAACCCTCATGACTGCGATTCAATACTTTTCCTATGCCAAGGCAGGAATGCCTTATATGGGAGTGGGACGCAATATGGCTTATACGAGTAAACTATTCTACGACAATCGTGGTTTTATGTCTCATATGGACATCCCTTCGGGAGACGACGATCTCTTTGTAAACGAATCGGCTTACAAGGATAATACCTCCATAAGCTTTCACCCCAATGCTTTTACATATTCCGTTCCAAAAAGCTCGTTTGGAAAATGGTTTACACAGAAAAGAAGACATGTCTCCACAGCGAAACACTATAAACCGAAGCACCGATTCCTATTGGCTTCCTACTACATTACCAATCTTTTGTTTTGGGTACTTGCTGGACTGTGCTTTGCCTTTGCCGATTGGAAAATGACATTGGGTATTTTTATCTTCCGAATCGCCCTTCAATACATTTTTATTGGGAATGGAGCAAAAAACCTTAAAGAAAAAGATCTCACTCCTTTTATTCCTTTATTGGAACTATTCTTGGTATTATTTCAATTAACTATCTTTATTACCAATTCCATTTCAAAACCGAAACGGTGGAAGTAAATAAGGCCGAGGTAAAAGAACAAATAGAAAAAGCAAAAGAGGGAAGCCAGAGCGCCTTCAATTTTCTTTTGGATCGATTTTGGAACACCGTATATGGCTTTCAGCTAAAGCGGATACAAAATGAATATGATGCGGAGGACATCACTATAGAAACCTTCTCCAAGGCTTTCGACAAGATTTCCAGTTTCAACCCGGATTACAACTTCAGCACCTGGCTGGTGACCATTTCAAAAAACATTCAAATAGATAAGAGTCGTAAGAAGAACGCATCTATCCACATGCAAACTACCGAGGCTACGGAAGAGCAAGTACATAAAATTGTAGATAGCACACCTTCCCCAGAGGATAGGCTCATTCGCGAGCAAAATCTGGCTGAATTGCTTCGCTGCATCAAGGAATTAAAACCGGATTATCAGGAAATCATTAACCTTCGGTACTTTCAGGAAATGAGCTACAATGAGATATCGGAAGCCTTGAAAGAACCATTGAGCAATGTTAAAGTACGATTACTTCGCGCCCGGAAACTGCTGCTGGAAGTCATTACCAAAAACAGACAGAATTGAGAAAAACCCTTAAAAAGTTAGGCCCCGGATTTCTATTCGCAGGTGCGGCCATTGGTGTATCGCATTTGGTACAATCGACCCGGGCTGGTGCCGATTTTGGATTTGCCCTTCTATGGGCCTTACTTCTCATTAATTTGGTAAAGTACCCTTTCTTCGAGTTCGGACCCCGTTACGCCAGTGCTACGGGTGAAAGTCTTCTTAAGGGATACGAAAAGATGGGCAAGGGTGTTCTCATTGCCTATTTCGTAGTCACCTTCGCCACCATGTTCACCATACAGACGGCCGTAACCATTGTAACCGCAGGAATCGCTTCTTCCCTATTTGGTGGCAATCCAAAACTTTGGACCGCTATCATCATTGGTATTTGCTTCGTAATCCTGCTCTTGGGCCGATATAAAGTATTGGACAGCTTAATGAAGATCATCGTTATTGGCCTTACCATTAGCACTATAACGGCTGTTACCTTGGCTTTTCAAAAAGCAGACAGCGTCTCCTTTACTCAAGTAATCCCTACCGATGCCATTTCACTAGGCTTTCTCATTGCTTTTATGGGATGGATGCCGGCACCTCTGGACATTTCCATCTGGCAAAGTATCTGGACCGTAGAAAAGAAAAAATTGGATCCCGATATCACTCCAGCTCAGTCGAAATTCGATTTTAATGTAGGTTATATAGCCACGACCATTTTGGCTATTGGTTTTGTGGCTTTGGGCGCCTTGATCATGTTTAATTCTGGGAGTACGTTTTCCTCAAATGGGACTCAGTTTGCCAATCAGTTGGTAGCCATGTACACTTCCAGTTTGGGAGATTGGGCCAAAATAGTTATTGGCGTGGCTGCTCTTACTACCATGTTTAGCACTACCCTTACTACCTTAGACGCCTCCCCAAGGGTCATGCATCGCACCAGTGAGATATTTGCCAAGAAGCCTTTGAAAAATGGATACCTCTCTTGGCTTTTGGTTTTGGTTTTGGGAACGCTATCCATCTTTTTCTTTTTCATTGCCGAAATGGGACTACTCATAAAAATTGCTACGATATTATCGTTCTTAACGGCTCCTTTTTATGCGATCCTTAACTACAAACTAATTCGCGGAAAGCATACCCCAAAAGAAGCACGACCTAAAAAGGGCTATAGCATTTACAGTATGGTTTCCATTCTCGTGCTTATCGGATTCAGTATTTGGTACCTCTACACCATCTCGGGCTAATCCGCACTCATTTTTTGAAACCATGTCGTTGGAATATGGAAATTTTAAGTAGTATCTTTGCATAGCTATGGAGACAACATCCCTTGAAATACAAAAACCCACACCCAAGCCAAAATGGTTACGGGTGAAATTACCAACGGGTAAGAAGTATACCGAATTACGTGGACTGGTAGACAAGTATAACCTGCACACTATTTGTACCTCCGGAAGCTGCCCTAATATGGGAGAATGCTGGACCGAAGGAACCGCTACGTTTATGATATTGGGTAATATCTGTACACGATCCTGTGGATTCTGCGGGGTAAAAACAGGACGCCCCGAAACGGTAGACTGGGACGAACCCGAAAAAGTGGCCCGCTCTATCAAGATCATGGATATTAAGCATGCGGTGATCACATCGGTAGATCGAGATGATCTTAAGGATATGGGATCCATTATTTGGGCAGAGACGGTGAAGGCCATCCGTAGGATGAACCCTGAGACTACTTTGGAAACACTCATCCCAGACTTTCAAGGAAACACACGAAACATAGACCGCATTGTGGAGGTAGCTCCCGAAGTGGTATCGCATAACATGGAAACGGTAAAACGTTTGACGCGTGAAGTGAGAATCCAAGCAAAATACGAGCGTAGTCTTGAGGTGTTGCGTTATTTGAAGCAAGAAGGTATTGGTCGCACGAAAAGTGGGATTATGCTAGGATTGGGAGAAACCGAGGACGAAGTACTGCAAACCATGGAAGATTTGCGCAGCGTAGGATTGGATATTGTTACCATAGGACAGTACCTGCAACCTTCGAAAAAGCATTTGCCCGTAAAGGAATTTATTACTCCAGAACAATTCAAAAAATATGAGGAAATCGGACTGGAAATGGGCTTCCGTCACGTTGAGAGCGGTGCTTTGGTACGATCCTCCTATAAAGCTCAAAAGCACCTCACCTAACTTCCCCGCTTTATGAAAGGCAAAATAACGATTGGAATTAACGGTTTTGGACGAATCGGGAGGAATCTCTTTCGGCTACTTTTAAATCATCCTACCATCGAAGTGGTGGCCGTAAATGATATTTCGGATGCCCGAACCCTAAGCCATTTATTGAAATACGACAGTATTCATGGGGTTTTGGAACAAAACGTATCCCACGGAGCGGATTATATCGAAGTGGACGGAAAAAGGGTACGGTTTACCTCCGAAAAGCAAATCGAAGATATTTCCTGGCTGGGAGTTGATATTGTGGTAGAAGCCACAGGAAAGTTTAAGGATAGAGACAATTTGGAAAAGCACCTCGTTTCAGGCGCTAAAAAGGTGATTCTATCGGTACCACCTATCGAAGATTCTATAAAAACCATTGTTTTAGGCGTTAACGACCATATTATTGATAATGGCGAGACCATTGTCTCCAATGCCTCCTGTACTACCAATAACGCAGCCCATATGCTGCGAATCATACACGAGCTATGTGGCATTAAACAAGCCTATATCACTACGGTACACTCCTATACTACGGACCAGAGTTTACATGACCAGCCACATAGGGATCTAAGAAGAGCCCGGGCTGCAGGACAATCCATCGTGCCAACGACTACAGGAGCTGCCAAGGCCTTGACCAAGGTATTTCCCGATTTGGCCGATGTTATTGGAGGTTGTGGTATACGGGTACCCGTTGCCAACGGATCATTAACGGACATTACCTTTAATGTCTCGGAAAACACAAGTATTGAAGCGGTAAATTCAGCTTTTAAGCAGGCCGCAGAAAATGAACTAAAAGGAATACTTCAATATACGGAAGACCCAATTGTATCTATTGATATTGTGGGAAACCCACATTCCTGTATCTTTGATGCTGGAATGACGTCGGTTATCGGAAATATGGTGAAAATCATCGGATGGTACGATAACGAGATTGGATATTCATCAAGAATTGTAGATTTAATCTTACAATTATCGAGGAAATAACTATATTTATCGGCGAAGTACGTTAAAGTTAATGCTTTACTTACGAAAAATATACCCGCTACTTGCCCTTCTTTTTGCTTTCCTACTTTCCCCTCAATGCGTGTTGGGTCAGCAAAAGGACCAAGATACTTTATCCCTAATTAAAAAGTACCATACGGAAGCAATGTCTTCGCTATCCGTGCAAAGTTATGACCTGGCGATCATCAACCTGAACAAGGCCTATAGACTTGCCAATTCTGCTAAATATCAGGATGAACGGGTGGAAGTACTCTTCAGCATTACGCAGGTTAATTACTTTATTCAGAATTACGACAAGGCTGCTGCCGAAGGGCAACGAATCATTACAATTTTAGAAAATAAGGGAGATAAGCAGGCCCTTGCCGAAGCCCATACCATTATGGGGCTTATTACCACAAGAATGGGGGAATTCGAAAAATCTGAAAAATTCCTACGAAAAGCAGATGACTGGTTTACCGCCAACAATGACGAAAAATATAGGGCCCAGGTGCTGCTTGGCTTTGGAATTTTGGAACTAGAAAAGGAGCATTACAAGAATGCTGTCAATTATTTCGATGCTGCATTGCCGCAATTTGAAGATCCCAGATCCGCCTATCAAAAGGCCTTCACCTTAATGAATAAATCCGATGCCTTATTGTATCTAAGCGATTTGGATATAGACAATAGCCTTGGGAAGTCTAAGAAGGCCATGGAGGAAGCCTTGGAGATTATCGAAGCCAAAAATTACACCCGACTGGAAATTGACAGTTATAGAATTAGATCCTACATTGCTTTAAGGGAAGATAAATATGCATTGGCCAAAGAGAATATGCAGATTTATGAAACCCGCAACGATTCACTATATCGTATTTACATTAATGCCGTTTCCAAAGGTATCGATGCAGAAACTGAGGTAGGTGACCTAAAATTACAAATTGCAAGCCAGCAGGACGATATTAATAAACAGCAGCGTTCCATTAATTTCGGTAAGATGACCACTGGCTTAAGTATTGCCCTAATTGTGATTCTATCGTTGCTAACGCTTTCCCTCTATAAGAACAACAATCTACGGGCAAAGGCAAACGAACTCCTGCAGGATAAGAACAACGAATTGCAACTTGCCAAGGAAAAAGCGGAAAAGGCATCGCTGGCCAAAGCCCAGTTCCTTTCTACCATTACTCACGAACTTAGGACACCACTCTATGCGGTAACAGGACTTACCCATCTATTGCTGGAAGAAGACCCGAAACCCCACCAAAAGGAGCACCTTAATTCATTGAAGTTTTCAGGGGAATACCTGTTGTCCCTGATCAATAACATTTTGGACCTCAACAAACTTGAAGCCAATAAGGTGGAAGTTGAGAAAACGTCCTTCAATCTTAAGAAGCGTACCAACGACGTATTGGTAGCCTTGAAGAAGTCTGCAGATGATCGAAAGAACAACCTGCACTTCGAGTTCGACGAAAGCATTCCAGAAAAATTAATGGGAGACCCGCTAAAACTCTCTCAGATACTTATCAACCTTATTGGTAACTCCCTGAAATTTACGCAGAATGGTGATGTACATGTGCGAATCAAGAAACTGGGAGAGACGAAAGAACGCGTAGCACTTCGATTCGAAATCGAGGATAATGGAGTGGGTATTTCCAAAAAGAAACAGAAGAGCATTTTCGAAACCTTTTCGCAGGCTTCCCTACAAATTAACCGTAAATTCGGTGGTACCGGACTTGGTCTTTCCATTGTGAAGAATCTATTGGAATTAATGGGTAGTAAGATTCAATTGGAAAGTCAGTTAGGAAAAGGTTCCAAATTCTGGTTCGAGATCAACTTCGCGGTGGTAGAAGAGGTGAAGGAAGTATCCAACCCACAGAACATCATCTATGATGTAGATTATGTGGCCTTGGAGAACCGAAATATTCTTGTGGTTGAAGATAACAAGATCAACCAAATGATCACCAAGAAGATTCTTGAAAAGAACAAGATGAAGTGCTTAGTGGCCGACAATGGTTCTGACGCCGTAGCATTGGTGAAGGAAAACAACTTCGATGTGGTACTTATGGACATCCACATGCCAGGCATTAGTGGTATCGAGGCCACACAAGAGATCCGTAAGTTCAATAAGGACTTACCTATCATTGCCTTGACCGCTGTGACGATCGATGAGAACCTTGACGATTTCTACCGAGCTGGTTTCAATGAAATCATACCGAAGCCTTTTAAAACGGAGGAATTCTTCGAAAAAATCTACCGTACCCTAGAAAGCCGAAATCTTTTGGTAAACTAGGACTTTCCAAATCCTTCAATAGCATCCAACACCTGCTCATTCAAAGCGAATGATTGACTGTTTAGTATTTCTGTCGTTATGGGTAAATAGTACAATGCGAACTTATCCAATTTCGGTTGGAGTCGCATATAGTCCTTTTCAGTAGTTAGGATGATCTCTTTTTTCTTAAGTGTATTTATTTCTGAAGGGGTAAAATCATGGTGGTCCGGAAACTTCAGGTGTTCAAAACTGTATTGACGTTTCTTTAAGTGTTGTACCAAGGGTTTAGGATTGGCGATACCCGTAACCAAGGAAAAAGGTTTGTCCATAAGATACTCCACGGGAAGTTCTTCGGTTTTTCCTTTTATGAAATTCCCGTACCCAATCCTGGAAAAGAAAAGACTTTGCTCTGTAGACAGTTCCATTCTATACTGAATCTCCTGAAGGCTCGCATAGGGAACATCGGGAGGGCATTTGGTAACGATCACCATATCGGCTCGCTTTATTCCTGACCGGGACTCCCGAAGATTGCCAGCAGGCAGTAAATGGTCATTTAAATACAAATCATCGAAAGGGGTGAGCACAATCGTAAAGGAAGGCTTTACCCGCCGATGTTGAAACGCATCATCCAGAAGGATAACACCTGCCTTTTTCTTCAATTCTTCTATACCTTGCCTTCTATCCGCACAAACAGCCACCGTCACTTCCGGAAATTTCTTTTTGAATTGAAGGGGCTCGTCCCCTACTTCATCGGCCGTACTATGGGTTCGGACTTCCACATAGCCCGAGGTCTTCCTTTTGTACCCCCTACTCAACACGGCTACATTGTATTTCTCTTTCAGAAATTGCAGTAAATATTCGATCATGGGCGACTTCCCGGTTCCTCCTACCGAAAGGTTCCCAACACAGATAATAGGAAGATCATACGACCTACTTTCTTTCCATCCAATATCGTAGGCGTGGTTCCGCAAAGCGGTAACGCCATCGTATAAAATGGAAAAGGGATAAAGGAGTTTCCGAAAGTTCATACAACGAAAGTATACTTTTTTATCTTTACGGTAAAATACTCCCTTATGAAGGTAAAAGATGTCATTCATGCGCTGGAAGAGCTCGCGCCCTTGGCCTATTCGGAAGATTTCGACAATACAGGATTGTTGGTAGGAAATGCCCAAAATGAAGTTACCGGGATACTGGTTACTTTAGATACCTTGGAGGCTGTTGTTGATGAGGCCATTGCTCATGACTGCAATCTTATCGTGAGCTTTCACCCAATCATTTTTAAAGGATTGAAGCGCATCACTGGAAAAACTTATGTGGAACGCGTTGTTCTTAAAGCCATCGCCCACAACATTTCCATTTTTGCCATTCATACGGCCCTAGACAATGCTTGGAATGGGGTAAATGCCATGATGTGCGAAAAATTGGGATTGAAAAACCGCCAGATTCTCATTCCACAATCGGGGACCATTCAGAAACTGATCACTTTTGCGCCACATGAGGCCGCTACCGAAGTAAGGGAAGCCCTCTTTGCTGCTGGGGCCGGCAATATTGGCAATTACAGCAACTGTAGTTTCAATCATTCGGGAATGGGAAGTTTTATGGGCAACGAAGACTCCAATCCTACCATCGGCAAAAAAGGGGAAACCCATTTTGAGCCCGAAATAGAAATTGGGGTTACATTTCAGAAACACTTAGAATCTAAGGTACTTCAAGCCCTTTTTAGTGCGCATCCTTATGAAGAAGTGGCTTACGAGGTAACCACTTTAAACAATACCAACCAACATATCGGTATGGGTATGATGGGGGAGTTTGAAGAAGCCCTTTCTGAAGAAGTTTTCTTGAAACATGCCAAGGAGGTATTTAAAACAGGATGTGTTCGTCATAGTTCGCTCTTGGGAAAACCCATAAAAAAGGTAGCCGTTTTGGGCGGAAGCGGAAGTTTTGCCATTAAGGCCGCTCAAGGGAAAGGAGCCGATGCGTTTATCACGGCCGATCTAAAATACCACGACTTTTTTAGTGCGGAAAACAGAATCCTACTTACCGATGTGGGACACTATGAAAGTGAGCAGTATACAAAAGATTTATTAGTTGCTCACCTTAGCAAAAAAATTACTAATTTTGCACCTGCCTTGCCGGAAGGCAGGGTTGTGTTATCACAGGTAAACACCAATCCTATTACTTATTATTAAAACTTATGGCAAAGAAAACAGAAAGCACTGTAGAAGAGAAGTTAAGAGCATTGTTCGATTTACAGTTAATCGATTCGCGCGTGGATGAGATTCGTAATGTTCGTGGAGAGCTTCCTTTGGAAGTGCAGGATTTGGAAGATGAAGTTGCCGGAATGAACACCCGATTGGAAAAATTGAATGCCGATCTAGGGGTGATAGAGGAAAACATCAAGGACAAGAAAAACCTGATCGAAGAGTCCAAAGCTTTGATCAAGAAATACACTTCTCAGCAGGACAATGTACGTAACAACCGTGAGTACAACAGTTTGAGCAAGGAGATTGAATACCAAGAGTTGGAAATTCAATTGGCCGAGAAGCACATTAAGGAATTCAAGGCTCAGATCGAGCAGAAGAACGAGGTAATCAACACGACCAAAGATCGTTTAAAAGAGCGTGAGGAGCACTTGAAGCACAAGCAAGGAGAATTGAATGAAATCCTGGCCGAAACGGAAAAGGAAGAAGAAGCTCTATTAAAAGAGTCTGCCAAGTATGAGAAGAATATCGAAGAGCGTTTGGTGAGTGCCTACAAGCGTATCCGCACCAATGTAAAGAATGGATTGGCTGTGGTTCCTGTAGAGCGTGGAGCTTCTGGAGGTTCTTTCTTTACTATTCCACCACAGGTACAAATGGAGATTGCTGCCCGCAAGAAAATCATTACCGATGAGCACAGTGGACGTATTTTGGTAGATCCTGCCCTAGCAGAGGAAGAAAGAGAGAAAATGAACAAGCTTTTTGCTAAATTGAAGTAAAAGTAAATCATCCAATTATAACAAAGCCTTCACGTTATCGTGAGGGCTTTTTTTGTTTCTTTAGGGTAAGGTTTTAGAAAATCCCCGTACTAATACTACGAATTAGCTAAATAGATACGATGAAAAAAATTGCATTACTTTCCCTATCCCTCATGCTATTGGGAACCCAAGCGTCCTGCCAGGACATGCAAAAGAAACACAAGGAAGACGAGGCCATGGCCCAAAAGGAACAAACCGCGGTAGAAGTAAAAAGTACCGATGGTTATGAACGTGCTTACTTTGCCAGTGGCTGTTTTTGGTGTGTGGAAGCGATTTACGAAAGCGTAAAGGGTGTTAAGGAATCCATTTCGGGCTACAGTGGTGGCCACACCAAAAATCCAACGTATGAGTCCAGCAATACGGGACGTACGGGTCATGCGGAAGCTGTTGAGATTATTTATAATCCTAAAGTGATTTCCTTCAGTGATTTGGTTGATGTGTACTTCGGATCGCAAAATGTGACCCAGGTAAACGGCCAAGGACCTGATCGTGGCTCGCAATACCGTTCGATCATCTTTTATCAGAATGACGAGCAGAAAAAGATCGTAGACGAAAAGTACAAGGAACAGGAACAAATCTACGGTGAAGGCAATGTAGCAGCCCAAATACTTCCTTTTCAGAAATTCTGGGTGGGAGAAGACTACCATCAGAATTACGAAAAGAGAAATCCGTACAACTCTTATATTTTAGGAGTGTCTATTCCTAGGCTTATCCGTTTCCAACAAAAGTTCCCGCATTTGTTGAAAGAAGACCAAAAGCACTAAACACGCTTCACATTTTTTAGTAACTTGAGCGAGTCCCAACGGGCTCGTTTATTTTTTGCTATGAAAAGACTAATCAACCTATTTGCGCTACTACTTCTTGTATCCTGCTCCAGTGATGATGGCAATAATGTTGAGGATAACGCACCCCTTTCCCTAACCGTCACCGTAAGTAATGTTACCGATCATGAAGCTACATTAACTTGGACGGTTTCTGGGAACACGAATGCCGTAACTTATAGGGTGGTGCTCGACAACCAAACTATTGTGGATGGGTATAACGATACCTCGTATACACTTACTGGATTGGATGAAACTACGAGCTTTTCAGGTTCTGTTTTTGCTTTTGAACAAGGTGCAGAACAGGCGTTCCAAGAATTCAATTTCACCACCTTGTTGGATACAACTTTTGAAGGTGACCTATCTCTTACAACTCAAAATGAGATAGATAACTTTATATATACCAGTGTTTCGGGGGAACTTATTCTTTGGGGAAATGAAATCAACAGTCTTTCGGGACTGGCTTCCCTCAAGGAAGTAGGTCACCTAACCATTCAGTTTACTGAGCTAAATACCCTAAAAGGGCTTGAAAATCTAGATCGTTTTTCTAACGGAACAGGGAGAATCCATCTTGAGGAAAACCAGAACCTAAACAATGTAAACTCTTTATCCAATATATCATCCTACATAGGTACTTTAATCTTGAAAGATTTACCAAGTCTGATGAACTTGACCGGGCTTAATATTGCAGAAAATGGAAATCTTACCATAAGGAATTGTCTAGTATCTGACCTCTCCGTTTTCCAAAATGTAAGCAAAATCAATAATTTAATAATATCGGAAGGCACGCCTAATATCAACGACTTTGAAGATTTTCAAAGTTTAGAAGAAATAGACTTGTTATGGATAAGAGAACGCGTAAACAAAATAAGTCTTTCTGCTTTGGCGAACGTTTCCATAAAAGAAGATCTTTGGCTAGAGTTCTTACCGGGTTTACAAAGTTTGGATGGAATACAAGGAACCACCAATTTAAGCAACCGTTTAATATTAAGAGAATTACCAAATGTATCTCATTTAAATGGTCTTAATAATTTACAAGCAGTTGGATCCGTCTTACAAGATGGTCCTTTTGGGGCCTTATATATTGACGAACTCCCTATTACTGATCTTACAGGTTTGGAAAACCTTGAACAGACCAGTTATATCCAAATATATGATTGCGACAATCTCACGAGTTTAGATGGAACACAGCTCATATCTGCTAAACCAGAAGGGTTTAGATTAAAAATTAAAAGAAACTCTAACCTAACAAATTACTGCGGTTTTAGAGATTTAGCCAACAATGTAAACTTCGTTGTGTACGAAGTAGGGACTAATGGTTACAACCCCACACAAGCACAAATGAGATCGAATACAGACTGCAGTCTCTAACTAAAAATACCATACTCTTGAATCCAAAAGAATTCAGCATTTTCAAAACCTTCGATAATAAAGAGCTGGCCGCGGAACTTGCCATACTCCTAAACGAACATAACATCGAAACCGAAATCGGGGATAATTCGGCTCCCGTAGATTCTAATTTTGGAGGAAGCACACTACAGTACAATATTGAAGTACGAATTCCCAAGGAAGATTTCAAAAAAGCGGAGGAAATCCTGAAAAAGGAAGCGGAATCTGCTATAGACAATGTAGCTCCGGATTATTATTTGTTTTCTTTCGAAGATGATGAACTCTACGATATTCTATTGAAGCCCGACGAATGGAATGAATTCGACTATGTTCTCTCCCAGCAAATTCTCAAAAAAAGAGGCAAGCAAGTGGATGATGAACTATTGAATTCTCTAAAAAGACAACGATTGGAAGACTTGGCAAAACCTGA
Source organism: Aureisphaera galaxeae (assembly GCF_028561275.1). Classification (GTDB taxonomy): domain Bacteria; phylum Bacteroidota; class Bacteroidia; order Flavobacteriales; family Flavobacteriaceae; genus Aureisphaera; species Aureisphaera galaxeae. Next base: position 41,315 of record NZ_JAQQTF010000019.1, on the reverse strand, counting down.
AGGTGGTCAGACTGCTTGGATTTATGCAGGCTACTTCTTCGCTTTGTTAGGTGGATTTTTAGGCCTGATCATTGGCTATCTCCTTTGGAAATCGAAAAAGACCCTCCCCAATGGCGAAAAGGTATATTCTTATGCCGCCAAGGACAGAAAGCACGGGCAAAACATATTCATTATTAGTGTGATCGTTTTTCCTGTACTCCTCATTATCCGGACCTTGCCCATATTCGATTAGATCAGTGTTTTTTGGCCTTCACCTCAAAAAGCAAAGGATACAATTTATCCTTCAATTCATAATACCCGGTTTCGTTCTTCACCAAATCGGGAAAAACATTATAGGGTGAAGCATCCATTTCGTTTACGGTTTTAATGGTAAGCCCAGCTTCTATAAGGACACTTAATACTTCACTTAGGGAATGGTTCCACCCGTATTCCTTACTAATCATTTTGGCATCACCATCCTCGGCATAAGTACCTTCGTATTCTTCGTAAATGGCTTCTTTTTGATGATATCCATACTTCATTTCCGGTGGAGACACCGTATAATCGAACATCCAAGCAATGGGATGGAATTCCACTATATAAAAAACACCTCCCGGCTTCAGTCGCTCGGAAATCATTCGAGCCCAAGATTTCAGATCGGGTAACCATCCTATGGTTCCATAACTGGTGAACACGATATCGAATTGTTCTGACACATGTTGGGACGTATCCAATACATTACAGCACACAAACTCAGCATTCAATCCGAGTTCATCATTCAACGTACGCGCCAATTTCACGGCCTCATCAGATATATCCACACCTGTACACTTAGCCCCCATCCTACTCCAACTGAGCGTATCCTGCCCAAAATGACACTGCAAATGCAATAGACTTTTGCCAGAAACATCGCCCAAGGCCTTCAATTCGTAAGAATTCAAAGAAGTTTTCCCCTTTTTGAAATCTTCCAAAGCATAAAAATCGCTCGCGGCATGAATGGCCACTTTTTGGTTCCATGTTTCTTTATTTATCTCGAAGGCTTTCTGCAAGTCCATGACAGTTAAAATTTTCGCTAAAAATAGAAAATGCAAAACGAATACTTTGCGTACTTTTACGGAAAACACCAATACCATGAACAAATACCTTTGGATCATCGCATTATGTGCTGTCTTTTACGCCTGTAAAGACACCTCAAAAACCGATGGGGAACAACAAACCACCAGCGAAGAAACAACTACTGAAAAAACAGAAACAAAGCTTTCCACAGCCGAAACGATCGCTTACAAAAGTGGTTTTGAAAAATGGAAAGACGTGAACGAAATTTCCTTTACTTTCAATGTAGATCGCGGGGAAAGACATTTCGAACGTTCCTTTACTTGGTATCCCAAAACAAAGAAGGTTATTTATATGAATAGTAAGGATACCATCGCTTTCGAAAGAGGAACCGAGTTGGATTCTTTGCAAACCAATGCCGATCAGGCATTTATCAACGACCGATACTGGTTATTAACCCCTTTCCAATTAGTTTGGGATGAAGGGACTACTTTTTCAGAAAAAGAAAATCAAATCGCACCGATTTCCAAAGACACGCTTTCCATGCTTACCATTACCTATGGAGCCGATGGCGGTTATACTCCCGGTGATGCTTATGATTTATACTACGGAAAGGATTTCATGATCAAGGAATGGGTGTTCCGCGAAGGAAACCAAGAAGCCCCATCCATGATCAATACTTTTGAAGACTATGAAGATTATAACGGAATTAAAATCGCAAAAACCCACCGCGACAGTACAGGGAGTTTCAAATTACACTTTACCAACATTGTCGTAAAATAAAAATGCAAGACAACGTAACTACAAAAAACAGCATTTTGACCTACCAAAACAATCGTGAATTCGCCAAAGCTTGCGACGCAAATGATCCTTTGGCCTCCTTTCGGAATGAATTCCTATTTCCCAAGGATAAAGATGGAAACCCGCTTATCTACCTATGTGGAAATTCCTTGGGATTGCAGCCTAAGCGCACCCAATCCTATATTGAACAGGAACTAAAGGACTGGGCAGCCTTTGGAGTAGAAGGCCATACAGACGCTACCCATCCGTGGCTTCCTTACCATGAATTCCTTACGGAAAGCATGGCAAGTCTCGTGGGAGCCAAACCCAGTGAGGTGGTTGTTATGAATACCTTGACCACCAACTTGCATTTATTGATGGTTTCCTTCTATCAGCCAACAAAAACGAAATACAAAATCGTAGTGGAAAGCGATGCCTTTCCCAGTGATAAATATGCCGTGGAAAGCCAATTACGCTTTCATGGTTTCGATCCGAAAGATGGACTGATTTTATGGAAACCCCGTGAAGGTGAGGAATTGTGCCGATATGAGGACTTGGAAGCCATCATGGAGACCGAAGGAGACGAAATCGCATTGTTAATGATTGGTAGTACCAATTATTACAGCGGACAACACTTTCCCTTGAAAAAAATAACCGAACTCGGACATAGCCATGGATGCATGGTTGGTTTCGACTTGGCACATGGGGCCGGTAATATTGCACCCGATCTACATGAAACCGGTGCCGACTTTGCCGTTTGGTGTAGCTATAAATACCTAAATAGTGGCCCAGGAAGTTTAGGAGGGCTGTTTGTTCATGAACGGCATGCACAAAATCCCGAATTGAAACGATTTGTGGGTTGGTGGGGACATAATAAACAAACCCGATTCAACATGCGGCACGATTTCGATCCGTTGCCGGGAGCCGAAGGTTGGCAGTTGAGCAACCCTCCCATCCTAAGTATGGCTGCCATTAGAGCGAGTTTGGATGTGTTTATGGAGGCAGGTTTTCAAAATCTACGGGAGAAGTCGGTGAAGCTAACCGGCTACTTGGAATTTTTAGTAGACGAATTGAACGATCCCCGTATTTACATCATTACTCCAAGAGAGCCTAAGGAACGCGGGTGCCAATTGAGCATTCAGGTGAAAAGTGCCGATAAGCGTTTGCATACGCAATTAACCGAAGCGGGCGTTATAAGTGACTGGAGGGAACCGGATGTGATACGTGTGGCCCCTACTCCACTCTATAATAGCTTCGAAGACGTTTACGAATTTGTACAACGATTGAAAAGTATATTGAATTAATAACCATGTCCCCCCGAGCGCAGTCGAGGGGTATGTGAATATAATGACAGATAAAAATAGGTCTCGACTGCGCTCGACCTGACAGAAAGTTTGAAAGAAAAAGGAAACATACTCATTATAGGTGCCGGACTTTGCGGTAGTCTATTGGCATTGCGCATGGCGCAACGTGGTTATAAGGTGCAATTGGTTGAAAAAAGACCGGATCTTCGAAAAACTGAACAGGATGCCGGACGTTCCATTAACCTTGCCTTAAGCGATCGCGGATTGAAAGGCCTTCGTTTGGCAGGTGTGGAAGATAAAGCCAAGGAATTGTGCATCCCTATGAACGGGCGGATGATTCACGACAAAGAAGGAAATACCTTTCTAAGCAAATATAGTGGTCGGGAGGACGAATACATCAATTCCATTTCCCGTCCCGGGTTGAATATGTTGCTTTTGGATGAGGCCGAAAAAATGCCGAATGTAAGCCTTGCCTTCAACAAAGGATGCCTGAATGTAGATTTGGAAAACGCCGAAGCTACCTTCTATGATTATGAAACCATGGAAGAACTCACCTATTCTGGCGATATCATTTTGGGTACCGATGGTGCGGGTTCGGCAGTGCGAAAAAGTATGTTCGATCATCGTAAATTCCTTTTCAGTTTTTCGCAAGACTGGCTCACCCACGGATATAAAGAAATTACCATTCCGGCTGCCGAAGAAGGAGGCTATCGTACGTATAAAAATGCCCTTCATATCTGGCCAAGAGGTGAAGATATGCTCATCGCCCTACCTAATCTCGACGGAAGCTTTACGGTAACGCTATTCCTTCCATATGAAGACAGTGACTATGGGTTCGATAATCTTACCACTCCAGAAAAGGTGACGGAATATTTCAACAAAGAATATCCCGATGCTGTGGCGTTAATGCCCAACTTGGTGGAGGAGTTTTTCGACAACCCCACAGGTCCATTGGGTACCATAAAATGTTCCCCATGGAATAGTTATGGTAAGACATTGCTTCTTGGGGATGCCGCTCATGCGATTGTTCCCTTTTATGGACAAGGAATGAATGCCTCTTTCGAAGATGTGGTAGTCTTCGATGAAGTATTGGAGCAACATGAAGGCGATTGGCATGCCACTTTTAAAGCCTACGAAAAGGCCCGCAAAAAAGACACTGATGCTATTGCCGATTTGGCGGTGGATAATTTCCACGAGATGAAAGAACATACGGCAAGCCCTCTATTTCAGGAAAAGCGAAAATTGGAAGTAGCCTTCGAAAATGAATTCCCTAACGACTATTATAGTAAATATTCCTTGGTGACCTTTAACGAAGACATCACCTATCACGAAGCTATGACGCAAGGAAGAGCGCAGGACAAAGCGATCCTGAATCTTCTGAATGATGGCAAATTACCCGACGATCTTTCTTTACGGGAAAAACTAGAATTGGTAAAAAAAGAGACCCAACACATACTTCATGACGACGAAGTAGCACATAACCTATCGTAACAATGAGCAATAAAAGCAGACTAGTAGAAGGCAAGGCCACCCCAAGGGGAGCATATCCCCATGTAAAACGTGTGGGCGACTTTATTTTTATAAGTGGCACCAGTTCCCGACGGCCGGACAATACTTTTGCCGGCGTACACCGGGTAGATGAAATGGGATCCATGCGCTTGGATATCCGTGAGCAAACCCGAGCTGTTCTGGAAAATATAAAGGATTACTTGGCAACCGAAGGGGCTACTATGGAAGACGTGGTAGACGTAACCAGTTTCTTGGTAAATATGAACGATTTTGCGGGCTATAATGAGGTCTACGCAGAGTTTTTTAACAAAGAGACGGGACCAGCACGAACCACAGTAGCGGTGCACCAATTACCGCACCCGCATTTGGTTGTGGAAATAAAGGCCATGGCTTATAAGCCTAAATAAATGTGATGTGACAAAGATTCAAAACTATATTAACGGCACCTATTGCAATCCTGAAACTAACGCTTGGTTAGACAACTACGATCCAAGTATCGGTGAAGTGTATTCCCAAATTGCAGAAAGCACTCCCCAAGATGTACAAGCGGCCTACGAAGCTGCTAAAGCGGCATTCCCGGCTTGGTCACAAACACCCATTGAAGAGCGTAGTAGGATTCTATTGAATATCGCCGACCTCATAGAGGCCGATTTAGATACCTTGGCTGCGGCCGAATCCAAAGACAACGGAAAACCGCTTTCTTTGGCCACCGCAGTCGATATTCCAAGGGCAAGCGCCAACTTCCGTTTTTTCGGGAACGCAATTACCCAATTTGCCAGTGAAGCCCACGAAAGTGTAGGACGCAGCACCATGAATTTTACACTCCGCCAACCTATCGGGGTGGTTGGGTGTATTTCTCCATGGAATTTACCATTGTACTTATTCACTTGGAAAGTAGCTCCAGCTATTGCAGCAGGAAACTGTGTCGTGGCAAAACCCAGTGAAGTAACTCCTATGACAGCTTATCTTTTGGGAGAAATTCTCACCAAAGCAGGGCTTCCCAAAGGAGTTCTGAATATTGTCCATGGAACCGGGCCGAGTGCCGGACAGGCCATCGTAGAACATCCCGGAATAAAAGCCATTTCCTTTACTGGGGGCACCAAAACCGGAGAGCATTTGGCCAGAACTGCTGCTCCTATGTTCAAGAAGTTATCTTTGGAATTGGGTGGAAAGAATCCCAATCTCATCTTCGCAGATTGCAATTATGACAAAATGTTGGCCGTAACGGTTCGTTCCTCTTTTGCCAATCAGGGGCAAATATGCCTTTGTGGGAGTAGAATTTATGTGGAGGAATCCATTGCAGATCAATTCAAAAAAGACTTTGTAGCCAAAGTTTCTCAATTAAAGGTGGGCAATCCTATGGATAGCGACACTAATTTGGGAGCCTTGGTTTCCAAACCACACATGGAAAAGGTATTGTCTTATATCGATATTGCCCAAGAAGAAGGAGGAAATGTGTTGTATGGAGGCAATCAAGTAACCGTTCCTGGTTTGGAAGAAGGCTATTATGTGGAACCCACGGTGATCGAGGTAGATTCCAATGATTGCACCATACAAAAAGAAGAAGTGTTTGGCCCAGTGGTAACCATTGTTACTTTCTCTAACGAAGAAGAGGCAATTGCAATGGCCAATGACGTAAAATACGGTCTGTCTGCCACCTTGTGGAGTTCGGACTTGGATCGGACCATGCGGGTTTCCAAAAAACTGGAAGCCGGTATTGTCTGGGTAAACTCCTGGTTAAATCGTGACTTGAGAACACCGTTTGGCGGTGTAAAAGCAAGTGGCGTAGGACGAGAAGGTGGTTTCGAAGCTCTTCGATTCTTTACAGAACCCAAAAATGTTTGTATAACCTACAATGAATCTTAATCCCAATTTCGATGAATCTTGATCTTTCAAATAAAAATGCTATTGTCTGCGGAAGTAGTGCCGGAATCGGTAAGGCTTCTGCCCTAGAATTGGCTGGTATGGGTGCCACAATTACTTTGGTGGCTCGAAATGAAGAAAAATTGAAAGCTGTCTTATCCGAACTTCCTACTGGGCATGGACAGGAACACGATTATATGGTGGCCGACTTTACCCAACCTGCGGCCTTAAAGGAGAAACTACTCAATGTTACCCTTCAGAAAAACTATCATATCCTCATTAATAACACCGGCGGCCCTAAAGGAGGTGCTGCTTACGCAGCCGAAGTTGCGGAGTTCGAAAATGCTTTTAAAATGCACTTGGTATGTAACCAGATTTTGGTACAAAGTGTGGTTCCCGGAATGGAACTGGAAGGCTATGGTAGGATCATTAATATTATATCGACTTCTGTAAAACAACCCATTGAAGGATTAGGGGTAAGCAATACCATTCGAGGTGCAGTGGCCAATTGGAGCAAAACGCTATCCGTAGAATTGGGCCCCAAGGGTATTACCGTGAACAATGTTCTTCCAGGATTTACGGCTACCGACCGTCTCACTGATATTGTGTCAAATGCTGCGCGTAAAATGAACAAAACAGAAGACGAAGCCATCGCATTTATGAAAAAACTGGTGCCCGCCCGTCGATTTGCGCAACCTGAAGAGGTAGCAAATGCCGTTGCCTTCTTGGCAAGCCCTGCTGCTGGCTACGTGAACGGAATTAACCTTCCGGTTGATGGTGGTCGCACGAAAAGTTTGTAACTTTATCGGATTGGCGAATGGGAATTGACAAACCTTTCCCTATGCCTTAACGTAACTTACAAACACTACACCCATGGCCCAGAGAAAACTCCGAATAAATGGTCACTCCCACCTTCTTCCTTATCCGGAAGAAATCCCTCAATTCATGCAGGACAAAGGCATCTTTTGGGTAGACAAGGATCGAAAGTTCATGCTACAAAAGGATTGGAGCCGCCCTGTAACCGATTCCAGTTTCTTTTTGAACGAAAAGCTGGAGTGGATGAGTAAATTCGATATCGACCATGCCGTGGTACTTAATCTGTCCCAACTTTATGGAAACGGACTGCGTTTAGAGGAGATGAAACAGGCATTGCGGTTTCAGAATGATTTCAATGCCCGAATCCAGCATGATCATCCCTCCAAATTTACCTGTGGTTTTGTAGTGCACCCCGGATTTGTGCGGGGAGCCCTTTGGGAAATTGAGCGTTGTGTAGAAGAGCTGGGCATGCGATTACTCTGTCTGCCTACCCACTATATGGATACCATTGGTACGTGGCGATGTATTTTTGATGAAGAGAATGAACCCATTTTTGAATTGGCCAGCAAATACAACCTCGCCGTAGAGATTCACCCGTATGATGGGGAAAAGTTCATTAAATTGGAAAACACAGCTTGGCGTTTTCACCTCATTTGGATGTTGGCCCAATGTGCCGATGCCTATCACTTCCTTACCCTTAACGGTTATGCGGACAAATTTCCAAATATGCGTACTTGCTTTGCCCATGGCGGGCAATTGGCCCAGATCAATTTGGGAAGACGAATACAGGGATTCGATGGTCGCCCCGACCTTTTTGAAGGTAAGTCCCACCCAAGAAAATCGGTTGGACATAAAAATATCTTCTTCGATACGTTAGTACATGACACCGGTTCTTTAAAACTCCTAATTGAGAATCAAGGCACAAACCAAGTTTTAATGGGCTTGGACGATCCATATCCTTTAGGGGAAATGGAAAGTGCGCCTCAATCTTCCTACCCTGGAAAGATTTTAGACTTGGCTCGGGAACGTGATATTGTTACCCAAGATGAGTGCGATGCGATTTGGGAAGATAATGTACTTCAATGGCTGTTTGGTGCCGATGAGGAAGCCAAAACGGCTATGCGTAATCGTATTCTGGCAGGATAGTACGCATTTATTTCCCTATCTTTAAGCGAATTAACCAAATTAAATTTTTATGAGAAAAATAGGGATGTACGTGGCCTTCTTTGGCCTACTGGCCATTGTTTTGAATTTTTTTAATCTAGTTCCAAGAATTTTAAGCTGGATTTATGACTGGGGTGACGGTGTCGCTTGGGCCATTAAAATAGGCTTGGTGGTCGTTGGTGGCCTCCTCTATTTTATGGGAAAACCCAAAGAAGCCACCGAAATGGTTGCCGCTGGAGCGGCAGCAGGAGCGGCTGACCCCTCCTCGGGTGCCGAAAAGGTCGCTGCGGAAGCGAAAGGATCAGAATCCACAGGTGCCGAGGCTAAAGCCGGAGCCGAAGCAGTTGCTACAGAAGCAAAAGGATCAGAAGCAAAAGCTGGAGCCGAAGCAGTTGCTGCAGAAGCAAAAACTGGAGCCGAAGCAGTTGCTGCAGAAGCAAAAGGATCAGAATCCACAGGTGCCGAAGTTAAAGCCGGAGCGGAAGCAGTCTCTGCAGAAGCCAAGGGATCAGAAGCAAAGGCCGGAGCCGAAGCAGTTGCTGCAGAAGCGAAAGGATCAGAATCCACAGGAGCCGAAGTTAAAGCCGGAGCGGAAGCAGTCGCTACAGAAGCCAAGGGATCAGAATCCACAGGAGCGGAAGCTAAAGCTGGAGCCGAAGCGGTTGCTGCAGAAGCCGTTGCCGGGGCTGAGGCAAAAGGATCTGAAGCCGTGGCAGAAGCCACTGCTGGAGCAGAAGCCAAAGCTGCTGAAGCTGTTGGAGCCGAAGCCAAAGGATCGGAAGGATCCGAGAACAAGGGATCGGAAGGTTCCGAAAATTAAAATTCCCCATTTCAATAAACATTCCCCGTTTTACAATCATACAAGCTCCACAATTTTTTAGTAACATTGTGGAGCTTATTTTTTATTATGCATTTCCTTCCTGAAAACATAGATAACTACGCCGTAGCACACTCGCAACGAGAACCTGAATTATTGCAACAACTCTCCCGGGAAACCTGGCAAAAAGTATTGGCACCGCGGATGTTGAGCGGACATTTTCAAGGGCGTGTGCTTAGTATGATCTCCAAGTTGATCCGTCCCAAAAGTATTCTTGAAATTGGCACCTACACAGGGTATTCTGCACTGTGTTTGGCCGAAGGAATGGCCAAAGAGGGTATACTTCACACCATCGATATTAACGAAGAACTATACGACTTTCAGCGGAAGTATTTCGATCTTTCCGACCATGGTGATCGCATCGTACAGCATTTGGGAAATGCCTTGGAAATCATCCCAGCATTGGATGTCTCTTTCGATTTGGTCTTTATCGATGCCGACAAGCGAAACTACCTCAACTATCTGGAGTTATTGCTTCCCAAGCTGTCTTCTGGCGCTGTGATTTTAAGCGACAATGTGCTTTGGAGCGGTAAGGTAGTCGAAAAAGTTGCCGAAGATGACATCGACACTCAGGTGCTCATAAAATATAACAAAGCACTCAACGAACATCCAGGTCTTGAGACTGTCCTATTACCCATTCGCGACGGATTGACGGTGACGAGGGTGAGGGAATGAGTTAATGGTTGAATGATTTAATGATTTAATGCTTGGATCGTTGAATTGTTTAAATTTTACCCTCTGTCCTATATTATGCTTCTATCGCTACTGCTTTACATACCTCAAGGTAGTCGTGCCCGCTTGTGTGCTTCCGGGTGCACTGTATTGTGCATTATCGATGGTGAGGGTTAGGTTGTCTGAGGTAAGCTCAGTGATTTCGGTAATGAGATCGAAAGCTCCTTCTTCATCAGGGTCTGTTTCGTAAGCACGAGTTACCAAATTGCCGTTTTCTATCCTCCAATTCCCAACATGATAGCCTTCCCCAGCATCGCCAAAAATGCTTGCTGTGAAGTTTGTGGTATTACTGCTGCCATTTTGTGTAATCGTCTCCTCTACGGCATAAGTTAAAGTACCACTCACTGCAATATCCTGAGGCGAATTCCTAAACCGTATTACATAGTCTGAAGTAATGTTTTGCTCAGTTCCGGTAACTTCGGTTCCATTGATCGAGTAGTCTCGTGAATATTCCACAAGCTCCCAACTTCCAATGATCAATTCTGAAGTACCCTGGGTATTGGAGTCGCCATCATCATCGGATTTACAACCAATTAACAAAAAAGGGATAATAAGATAGAGGAGTTTAATTTTACTCATGGTGTTGTTTTAGCGTGTTGGTTATTTGTTTCCTTTTCAACCTAATTGTTACCCAGATTTCAGGCAAATATATGTAGGTTCCTACTTTGATTGGTCTAGATTCATGAAAGTCTATTAAATGACTTAACCCAAGGAATTGGGATCCCTAGCTACTTTCAAAATTTAACCTATTCTTTACCAAAGACTTAAAGAATTTTCTTACATTCGATAGTCAAAATGGGTGCTTCCCCTCACTCAGTACTTATTTTGTTTTGATAACCAACCCAAATCCCCATGAAAAGAAAGCTACTTAAATTTCTTGTAGGCTGTCTATGCTTTTTCGTCTATACCACAGCCTTTGCACAGCCTGACACCACAGTAAATCGTTATGCAACTACCGAAGATGCCGACTATTGGAGTTCGGTGAATGAGGGAGATTATATCTTCTTTACCGGTACTATAAATGATGGACAGGACATCTATGTGAATGGCACCAATCAAAGCATCAACTTGCCCCTAGGCAAGAAAATCCTCATCTGGAGAGGAGAATACCGCCGAATTTATATTAACGGGCAGGACTGCGCTAGTACAGCAGAGCAACCCACCATTATCACCAATCTGGGAGGACAGGTAAAATGGGGATATAGTGAGGCCCAAAACCATTATCGAAGTTTAGAGCTCTACAACTTTGATCATTTGTTCGTAACGGGTAAATACGATCCGGCGAATCAGACAGGAGATGAAAATTTTGTAGGCCATAACGACGGGCTTAACTACAACGATCCCAACTTTCATGAAAAATATGGACTCTGGGGACATCCGAGATGGTCGGGATATCGATTCAACGGCACTTTCAGCAATATTGTACGGATCCGGCACTTTCAAACTTGTAAAATCTCTTATGTAGCGGCCTCTGAAGGCGGCTTCGCGGGATTCAATATTAAAACCGATAACCCAAGTTCGCCACAGGAAGTGGAAGTGGATATTCAGGATTGCTTTACGGCTATGACCGAAAGTGAAGGTTTCTATGTTTCCTATTCTACCGCTGCCGAAGGACAGGACATCACCAAACTTACCCTTCGGAATAATATCATGGCCTTTAATGGTTCAGAAGCCATGCAAACGGATAATCTGGTAGAGGGCAGCGTGATTGAGCATAATGTGGCTTTTGCTGGATCTTGCTTCTTCAGAAGACCTTTTCAGGATAACTATCAAGATGGATTGCATCAATTTTCGTTTTGCGAAGGTGGCATAAGTGTGAATAACAATGCCATGATCACTGGCAATTATTTTCACAAAATACGGTATCTGTATCCTGGCCCGGGTCGTGTGGATCCTTCAGAAAGCAAAGTAGTTACCATGGAAAACAATTACTATGGCTTTTCCCGAAGCAATATATCCTATGTATGGCAGGGCGATGGCATTACACCTTACGTCATCAATGACAATATGTACGGACCGGTTTCCACTCCTACCACTCGGGATGCTTATGTGACTTCTTCGGAATGGGACTCGTATTTCAGAATTTGTAATAACAATACCGATATTACCATTACAAATTGCACCTATCCCGGAGACAGGCCCCTTTATGAAGAATATTGTGGGGATGCCTTGATTACCGATTCGGCAAATGTAACGGGAACCGCCCCCACTTTAGCGTTTGTGAATTCCGGCTTCGATGATGCCACGGACTACCGAAAGTTCACCTTTTGGTCGGCGGAGTATGGTACTGCCGAAAAAGCAGGCATTTTCATTCCATATGAGGTAGGCGACTATGTATTCTATTACGATAACGATGGATACACAAGGTTCTACCAATGCATTCAGGATCATGCTGGGGATTACGATCCCAATCTGCATCCGGAGTATTGGCAGTTATTGGAATGGGACGGACAGCGATTGCCTCCTTTGGACCTCCGTATGCGCAATGGAAGCTATTACGACCAAAGGGATATAGGGCTTATGTATGAAGATGTGCTACAGGTAGAAGAATTCACTGCAGCTGATGTAAACATTGCTCTCTACCCTAACCCTACTCGCAATTTCGTTGAAATTGATAGCGAACAAGCCATTGCAAAAATGGAAATCATTGGAGTTTCGGGAGTTTCTGTTTTCACCACGGACCGGGTTATTGAAAATACCCCGATTCGCCTACCTCATTTGGCTCAAGGACTCTATATGGTACGGATGTATTTGGACAACGGAATCTATGTGACCAAGAAGCTGCTTATTGAATAGTAAGTGAAACTTCGCTGAACTGTGATTTAAAGCCCAATGTCTTCGTAATTCCATGAGTCGATCTGATTTTTCTTTTCGGTTCGGTAAAAGATGGCAAACCGATTTCCGATGAGCCAATCGGTATCGGGATAATTGAAACTGCCTTTAAAATAGAGCCGGTTAGAGCGAATGAAATCATACTCGGCTCCACCCCAAAGGGCGTAATTCCGAAATTCTTCAATATGAAGACTGTCCTGAAAGGTTTCCTTTGTGAGCATCGTATTGAGAATGGTATCGGTGTCTTTCGTTAAGATAACTTCAGTAACATAATTATGGTAAATGTCCTTGTAAATTCTGGGACTATTGCCTGTATTTATTCTGACTACAGCACTGTCGTTAAGGGAATAGCTTTTTAGTAGTAACTGGTGCTTATCATTACCAATATGCACTGCTTCCGTCTTTGAGATGGTATCGAAATTGGTTTGCCAATACACAACAATGGTGTCTATTGTTTCCGGAATTGTAGTTTCTTTCTCTTTTGTTGTGGTCTTTGTATCGGTTACAGAAGTGGCTTCTTTGGTCTTTTTGGAGTCGCAACTGGCGAATATGAAAATAGCTATAAGTACAACTAAACCCTGCTTCATTTAAAATAAATTTTGAATGGTTTGCTTACGATTAGTTCCCCAGAATACCTGTTTCGAAACCGTCGATGCTTTCAGTGTTCTTTTTCTCCCAATATTCTTGGAGGCCGTCTTCTCCTTTTGCAGCTGCCCAAGGTTCAAACAGGTGTCGTTCGTCCTTGTATTCCATAAAGGGAACCCCAAAGCCACAGGAGGTTTGCACCAAATCTACCTTCATCTCTACAATCTGACGGGCACTAGGTGCTTCTGGAAACATATTGATATATGTATCGTATTCGGTGTCTCTCTGATGGTAGATTTTAGCATTTCCATATAAACGCAAGATAAGGGGATTACCATCGAAAGCACAGAACATAATCGTCATCCTATCGTTCTGCAGTAGATGTGCGGCGGTTTCGTTTCCGCTTCCAGTAAGATTGAGCCAAACGATTTTATTTTCATCAATGACCCTAAAAGAGTCTGTTCCCTTGGGCGAAACATTGACCCTACCACTGGGCGCCGCAGTCCCAACGAAAAAGATCTTCTGGTTTTCGATAAAGGTTTTCAGTCTTTCGGGTATGGCTTTCATTCTTTTTCCCATGTCAGTACGATTATGCGGTTATTTTTTTTCGCTATAAGGGTTGAATTATAGCTCCTGCAATGCTGTATGTAAAGCTAACGAAATAATGGGATTTTCTTTGAATGACTGAATGAGATAATGACTGAATGAGATAATGATTTAATGAGAGAATGATATAATGGGTAAATGAATCGGACTCCAAGTGAGCCGTAGGATTGCCTGTGAGCTGTAGGATTATATCGAGGAGTCATTTGAGAGAAGAGAAGCTATCTATTAATGACCTTGACAATATTATTTTCAAAAAGGAGTGATTGTAAAAATAGTTTGCATTCGAAAAGAAAAAGACCTAACCGAATAAGCTAAGCCTTTAAACTATTGTATGTGATATGTGGATTGGGTTATCTCGTAATGCTAGTGATCTCGCTATAGCCCATCATCTTCCCCTTTTTGTTATACGATTCGGTGCGGACGACACCAATATTGGGAGAATACCATTCCTTGGACTTTCCGCGTACATTCACCAACAACTTGGTTCGTACTTCTTGGGTGAGCACTAGGCAATCGAAATCACCTGCTGGGGTGGTAATGGTTTCCCTAGCTTCTACCTTTCGGTTGGTTACCTCCACGATCATATTCAATCCAATGGGTCCTCCGCCTGCTGTCACCTGAAGGGTGCCATCGGCTAAATCGGTTCCCGCTGCAGTGTCCATATCTGGTATGTCGTAACGGCTCGCATCCACTTCAACTTCCATATTTTGGTAAGGCCCCATAGAAGCACCGTCCATTTTCATGGCCATATCGAATTCAAATTCGCCATCTACGCACTTAGCGGTAAAATTATTGGTGTATAGTTCTTTGCCTTTTTTATCGAAGGTAGTGGTCTGTACCGTAAAAACGATCTCGTTTCCGTTGGTTTCCTTACTTAGCAGTTCGTACTGAATTTTCCCTTGCTGCTTGCCCTTGGCGTTGTAATTGGTCATTTCCCATTGGGTTCCCACATCGACTGGGAGATAGGGCTCGCATTCGGATTGTGAAAAGGAGATAAAGGGTATTAACAGGAATACTAAAAGTGAGATTAATTTTTTCATCTTATTGAAATTTAGGTAGTTACATGAACTACAAATATAAAAAATGTGAACTCCCGATAGTCATTTTACGGGTTTACATTTCTTAGTGTGTTTTGAAGAAGGGAATGTAACGCTGGAGAGAAGACAAATTTTATGTGATCTCGATCACCTTTTCTGTATCGAACCCATAGTGTTCGTGCATGCCTACATATCCCAATTGATTGGTAACCATTTTTGTATTCCCGATATTGAAATCGCCCAAGTTTCTATGGCTATGACCGTACACCCAATAGTCGACATCGTGATTTAGAATAAAAGGGGTTTTATCTACACAAAAGGCATCGTTCAATAGGCTGTCCTTAAATTCCTCCACATTGCATTGGTAGCTGGGCAAATGATGGGTCACCACTACTTTCTTGCCTTCTTTCTTTACGGCATCGAAAATGTACTGAAAGCACACTTCATGAATCTCGTTATAATGGTTCACAGAAAACCGTTCTCCATTGAATTTAATCCTATGAAAATCGGTCATGCCCCTCATCACATCTAAAATATGGTGTTGAATCTTGGACCACATGGTGGAAAAGATGAATTGGATATTGTCAATTTCGACCGTGTGATTATTTACCATAAAAACATTGTCCAATATCTTTTCATAGGTAACATCGAAGGCTGTGGCAACATTGTAGCCGCCATAGTATTCATGGTTTCCTGGGATGAGATAGACCTGCTTAAAGTCCTGGGATACTTTCTGAATGAAGTCTAAAGCACTGAAATCCTTGTTCAAATAATAGGTATCTCCAGCTATGATGAGAATATCTGCTTTGGGCACCAAAGGATGTTCCTCCAACCATTCGCGATTGCTGGCAAATTCTAGGTGTACGTCTGAGCAGATTTGGATTTTCATTCAACCGTTATTTGAATTGTGAGACGTTATCGATCGCGACATATAATAAATGTAAAGCTAAGCTATTTCACAGTCCAACCACATCCTTCCTAATTTTCTTTCTCCATTTATCTCCGTGTAATATGGTCAAGAGAGACGTAGCCCGTTCATTATAATTGGCAATACACTCATAGGATTTTCTCTCGTATCCTAAATCGACTTATTGAATGCGGTAACGCCTTTCGAATCTATTATCTGCCCTAGTGTTCTCCACAGGTGCAATTCCACCTTGTAAATAAAGCTTTAGATTTCCTTTTTTCATGTCTTCATAGGGGTTTCCCAATTCACAATGCTCTTTTATAATTATTGACTTTGGATACTTTCTCGACATCCACTCTTTCTTATAGGTATAATCAAAGGACGGGATAATACCAGAGGAAATTTCCAAAATATAATCTTGCTTCAGCGAAATTGGCTTGAATTCAAAATACCCCAAACTATCTGCTATCGCACCATTTGTTGTTCCTTTTTCCTTGATGTAAGTTATCTTGTAAGGAGCTTCCTTTGTGAATGCTGAAATAACGCGCCCCTTAATCAATAAACTGTCTTGGGCATATAAAAATACACCCACGAAAAGAAACAGTATTGAAACAAATGGCCTAATTAGATTCTTCAAAACTCCAATGATTACACTTTGCTTTATTTATTGTTTGAATCAATTAATGGATTCATGAAAAATGCATTTTCATTCCTTCGTGTGTAGGCTCGAACCCTAAATCCTTATAAAACTGAATGGCCTTTGGGCGTCTTTTATCGGTAGTAAGTTGTAGTACATGGGCGTTTCGTTCTTTGGCGCGTTCTATGGCCCATAGAAACATCTTTTTCCCAATGCCCAGACCTCTTTGATCCTTCCGAATGCGCACGGCTTCGATCTGTGCCCGAATCCCACCACGATAGGTGAGGTACTGAATAAAACTGAGTTGAAGGGTACCAATGATTTCTGAAGCTTCATTTTCAACCACCATCAGCTCCTGATTTTTATCGGAATCGATCGCCTGAAAGGCCTCTATATAGGATGCTGGCAAGGGATTTCGATAATTTTCCCTTGTTTTTCCCAATTCGTCATCGGCAAGCATGGCGACAATGAAGGGAACATCTTCTTGGGTGGCTTTTCTGAAGTTCATATTAATTTTCCTTAAAGTCTATCTTAGGCAAAACCTGATTGTCTTTCCATTCAAGCAATCTTTGGATAATTTTGGTTTCTTTCCATTCGGTTTCATATTCTAGCGTACTTCCTTCCTCCCTTTTGTACAGGATTTTATTTCGTTTCCCCGATTCATCGAAAGGAAAGATATATTCCTCAATAAACCAATACAAATCGGCATCGGCAACTCTAGAAAATCGGATGGCCTCTAGTAAACTGTTTCCCGTATGGAAAAGATAGATTCCTCCCCCATCGACCCCACAGGACTCAGATATATAATTAACTAGAAAAATACCCTCGAGGTCTTGAAGTCCCCTATTACCATAGGCTTTAATTGAGAAAGCGTGCGTATAAAGCGCCGAAACATTCTCTATATAGCCTTCTTCCTTACCCATTACTCGGGTTTTCAAATAAAATGTCCCCTTGTCCTCCTTTAAAGCGACCAAATAGGTTTGATCCCTATAGGTGGCTTTATCCATTGAAATAAGCCCTCCCAAAACAAATCCAACTTTCTCCTTGTATTTTACCTTATACCAAGGTGATTTCATCCCTTCGTATGTCATATGGGAATCGGTCTTTTCAAGAATCTCGATGGCTTCACCAATACCCAAAAGTGCTAAAACTTCGGATGCTGTGTTGGGAGCTTCGCGCAACTTTACTTGATCCCCAAATAGATAAGCGGTTTCACCACTTTTAAATTCAAAACTTTGCGAAAGGTATTTGGCTTCCTGTCCAAAGCTTAGACCGGAAATACAGCATAGAATAAAAACTAGTTTTTTCATTTTTTAATTTCCCACAGCTTTAAAGTCCCTTTTCATGGATTCTACCGAAGGTTTTAGAAAAGCCATGTAAAAAATCAGTAATAATCCAACCAAAATAAATTCCCTCTTCACAAAGAGCAGGAAAAATGCGGCTCCATCCAACAGTGCCCAGCGAACAATAGACGCCGATTGATAGACGGGAAATTTTTCTTCCAGAGACATCGTGGGATCACTATTTTTTAGCTGTTGCTTATAGAGCAAGTTTCCTAATAAGACGGCCGCTAGGGGCATTAAAAGAAAGGGAACAGAAGAAGCATCAACTTTAGGTATTTTCAAAAAATCGAGCGTTTGTAAGTCCCCAAAAAAGTAATAGGCGAAAGCAGCCCCTACACATAAGGCAATATGAATGATTTTGATAGGCTTAATCTTTTCTTCCATTATGGTTTGTTTTATGATTAAAAGTGAAATCCCTGTATTATTTCTCCCAAATTTTACGAACCAATTTTAGCAAGGGAAACTTCACATCTTTTTCCTTGCTATCTTCTTTATCTGCAGTATCTGTAATTGTTACTTCCTGGTAATGTTTTTGTATATAACCCCATTCATCCAGTTCGGATTGCTTTAAATCTGCCCCTCCTTTATGTGGATGTGGAACATAATCTTCTGGTGGCTTTGGCAAAAGCTCTTCGCATTCATTGGAACAAGTGTTGACCAACAAAGGGACTATATCCGTCGCTACCCACAACGTGATCCATAGCTGATTTGTTTCTTCATAGGATATAGCCTTCTTACAAACACTGCAATGCAATGTTTCGCCACCATATCTAACTGGATTGTGATTTAGCCGTGGAAAGCCCATTCGATTTTTGTAGTTTCCATAAAGGGCACGGGTACTAATCCTACTATCGATTAAATTCTTGCAATTCGTTATTTCATAAGGCAGCCAATGTAAATCATAAGAGGTATAGGGATCGAAATACTCCAAAGCTTCCATTTCGCCAATCTCGGGCGGAATTCGCTTCAAATTACTTCCATACAACCCTATTTTCTTTACTTTTTTAAGTTTCCGAATAGATTCTGGCAACGTATAAATTTGTGAAAACAGTTCGTCTCCCAAAGCCTCCCTAGGTACGAATTCATCCTTTCCGGACTCGGCCAAGTGATTTATATATTCACAAAGTTTTTTCCATGCAGGTGCTTTTCTATCCTGCACATCATTAGGAATTTTTGAAATCCTGTTGTTCACCCTCTTTATTTGTTTCGAATAAAATTGAATCCTAAATGTACGGGAGAAATTGGATATGACCTACGCATGGTTAGGATATTCGATACGGTATCCATCGATATTCATGAATCGGGTTTTATCGCTACTAGTACTGGTCTATGAAATCGACCAGAAGATCCTGATTATTAATACCCAACTTTTTGCGTATTCGGTATCTGCTTACCTTAACGCTATTCACCGATATCCCCTTGAGATTGGCAATTTCCTTGGAAGAAAACTTGAGCTTGAGCAGTGCGCACATGTTAAGATCATTATCGGTAAGGGATGGAAAGTCTTCTTTCAGTTTTTGATAAAAACTTTCATGGGTGGCCAAAAACCGCTTTTCGAATTCTTCCCAATTGTGTCTTACCCTATAGTCCAATTTCTTTTGTAACTGGGCTATCTTATTTTGTATTTGGTCTCCTTTCACATCTTTTAACTCGTCCAATTCACTTCGTACATCACTAAGCCCTTTCTCCCGATCCAACGCCTTAAGGGCATGAGAGACCAGTTCCTTGTCCTTTTGCTTAAGGGTTTCTTGCGATTCTTCTATTTGGGCCCTGTACTCTTGTTTTTGATGTTCGGATTGCTCCTTTTCTTCACGGTGTCTTTTCCGTATTCTGGAAAGAAAGATGAAAATCCAAGCCAAAATGGAAACGAACACCAAGATAATAATCAATCGATTCTTTTTATTGATGGTTTGCTCCTTTTCCAAAAGGGAAATACGGCTCTTATACTCAACTTCTTCCTTCTGCCTATTGATCTCAA
The DNA here is from genome assembly GCF_028561275.1 of Aureisphaera galaxeae. Taxonomy (GTDB): domain Bacteria; phylum Bacteroidota; class Bacteroidia; order Flavobacteriales; family Flavobacteriaceae; genus Aureisphaera; species Aureisphaera galaxeae. The sequence continues at coordinate 21,313 of NZ_JAQQTF010000019.1, read as the reverse complement.
AGGATTCGAAGACTTTCTCCGCATCCAAATAGTCTTCCCAAATGGCCATTACATTATCCTTGGCATCTACTTCTTTGGCTAGGTCACCATTTTCTTTGTAGTAATCTGCCAAGGCCTTATACGCCTCCATAACCACTTTTTTATCCCCTAAATGAGGCAATGCAGCAGTAATTTTTTTCTCATAGATGTCCGAGGAAGCTGCATCACCCTCGAGCAACGACAACTTTAACAAACCAATATGGAAACGTGTTTTATACGATTTGTGAATCCTATTTTCTATTCCTTGGAGGTCTATTGCACCGTAGTATTTCCTTGCTTTTACGAGGTCCCCTTTTTGTAAATACATGTTTCCTACAATGCTGTTATAATAGACGAAATACATCTTCTTGTTTTCGCTAGCGGTATCCCATGTATCAATTAGGTCATACGTAGTTTCGGCCAATTTCTGTCCCTCTTCATAATTCTCAAGCGCTGCTCTCACATGAATTAAATTGAGTAAGGAGATGACCCGCCCATCCATAAATCTGTCTCCCAAGTAATTTGTTGTGTATATTTCATGGGACCTAAGGTAGTACTCAAGAGTTTTGTCATACATTCCGTAGTCTTGGTACACTAGGCCTATATTATTATTGATACTTGCCCTTAAGCGATGTAGATCGGTGCCTTCCAATACGGTCAGGCCTTCCAAAAAATTATCGAAAGCGGCCTTAAAGTTAGATTCAGATTTGTAGGTAAGACCAATTAAGCTTCTTGCAAAACCTTGATAGTAGGGATGATCTGATTCGCTCAGTACTTTGTTATAGTAGGTCCGTGCCAATACGGGATCTTCAAGAGAAACTCTTTTCCCCACATTTATCAAGGAGTCCAACTGCTTGATATGATAGGATCCGTTTTGGGCATAAAAGGACAACGAAAGAATAAGGAAAGTCCACAAAACAAACCTAGTACGGATGGGCAGTGCTGGTATCATACATTACAATTTATCTGAATTAGACCTGTAGCCACAGGAATTCGACATGAAACAATGATAAAATAGGTTTGTTAAAACGGCAAAGTAACATAAAATCGTAACTTTTTGCGCTCTTCAATAACTCGATTTGCAATTTTCACCCGCAAAATTGTAAATCCTAATACACACGAAATAAGCTCCATACACCCTTCATAATCTCATTGTACACCTATTGTATACCCAATAATTTAGAAGTTTAGTAAATGTTGGATACTTTGGTCACAGAAAACCAGTGGTGTTATCCCCGTGCATGGAAGTGATGAATTACTCATTACTTACTCCGCAGCTACTCAAAACAAAATGAGTGTCGCGAGCATACCATCAACATCACTATAAATTAACAAACCATGAAAAATCCGTACAACGAAGTATCCCCGACGTTTTTAAAATTTATCGAATTCATTTTTCTTTTTAGCCTCCTCTTCTCGGACCAGCTTGAAGTCCCTAAACCCTAACCCGTTTCAATTCTATTGTCCCCACCGATAGAATAAAAAGAAATTGGGAAACTGATGGTAGTCTATACCATAAGTGATTTGGCGACCCCCCGGTAACTACTGGGGGTTCTTTTTTAAGTGATAGCAACATAAAAACCAATCCATTTCATTGCCAAAAGGCAAAGGCCTCATTATCTTAAATCACCATATTCAAGTTTGTGATATCACACTGCTGTATACCTTAATTAACCGTATTGTATACCTAAAATAACCCCACTAAATACATAACTAAGCAGGTCCTTTATAATTTCGAATTCAGTGTTTTGGCAATAAGTAAATGGGATCGAGACTAAGCCATTTTTGCATATACATCATCACTTAGTTCTCTTTTTCATGGGTAGTCAAGGTCGAAAAATGCATGTACCAAAGAATAGATAAATAGCTGGTTAAACTGTTTATTACGTTCATTACTTTGGTTTGATTAGGCTCCATGCACGGCCTTGACACATCCAAAGCACTATCCCACAACCTATTTGGCCATGGAGGTTCTTCTTACTATGATTTTGCTAATTTCTAATGAAATTATTTCATTGAGTATATTCCTCATTGTTCTATTCCTACTCATCGTGGTGCTCAACATTTCACTTACCCTCCAGAAGATAAAACAGTATAGATACCTAGGAATCAAACTATGGAAGAAAAACAGCTATTACAAACTGCTTACACTCATCTTTCTTCGTAAATACTTATAGATTCCCAAAAGCCATAACCCGAATTACTCAAGGAAAGGGTAATGGAACATTGAGGTAATAAAAGAACAGCTAGGGTACAAAAATCTTATTCTTAATCGCATAAATAACCAAACCCGTGCGGTTTCGAAGGTTGAGTTTTTCGAAAATGGCATTGCGATACCCTTCTATGGTCTTCGGACTTAAAAACATAACGTCGGCAATTTCCTTGTAGGTCATTTCGGTACAGGCCAGTTTTATGAATTCAATTTCGCGCTCCTTCAGAATACTTTGTGGGGATTCCTTTCCGGAAAGGGAATCCACAAGCACTTTGGTTACGGTATTGGTATGGTGAAAGCCTTTTTCCATTACTTCCAACAACGCTTGTTGCAACTCGAATTTCTTCACATCCTTCATTAGATAGCCTTTGGCACCTGCGCGAAGCATCTTTAAAATGGTAGACTCGTCTTCTTCTATAGAGAGGGCCAATACTTTTACCTGTGGAAAATGTTCATACAAATGGGCCGTGGTCTCTATTCCATTCAAGATGGGCATGTTAACATCCATAAGTACGATATCGGGGATGTTCTTAGGATTTCTGAATTTGTCGAGCAATTCCTGTCCGTTTTTACAGGTATACAATACTTCGAACTGCTCGAAACCTTCTACAAGACCTCCAATGGCCTGGGATAACAAATTATGATCATCTACCACTACTACCGAATAACTCATAACTCTTGGTTTTTATAGGTTAAATTGAGTTGTGTTCCCTTTCCCTCTTGGGAAACAATCTCTGCATTTGCATTAATTAGTGCTGCCCTACTCTTAATATTGGTGAGGCCAATTCCTTTTTCTTTTTTGGCATCCAATTCGGTTGTGTCGAACCCGATACCATTATCCTTTGCAGTAATAGACAAAAGATCCTTCTTGTAATCTACATTCACCTCAAGTTTACTTGCCTTAGAATGCTTTATGGTGTTGGTAAAGAACTCCTGAAGAATCCTGAAAAAGATCACCTCCACCTTATGATCTAAGGCAAATGTCTCCTTGGAGAACTTAAGGCTGGCCTCCAAATACTGCATTCGATTAAAGCGCTCTATCTCTAACTTGAGCGCTTCTACAAGGGAAAGACTATTAAACGTATCTGGGTTTATCAATTTGGATAAACTCCTGAGTTCCGTTAAGCTTTTTCCTATGGTTTCGGAGGCATCGTGAATACTGGGCGTTGGATTGTCCACATTTTGCAACTGTATCTTGGCCAATGTGAGCATTTGCCCAATATTATCGTGTAGCTCCCAACTAATATTCCTAAGGGTTTCCTCTCGAATCTCTACTTGGGTTTCTATGATCTCCTCCTTGAATCTGTTTTCAGCCTCCTGCTGTTCCCGTAATAATTTATTTTTCCGTTTCTGAAAGATGGCAAACAGTATGATTACCGTTAAGGCCAAACAAAAAGTGATAATCGAAAAAATAATTAAAAACGATTGTACTCCTTCTTCGTCCATAAAAATCCTATGATGTAACAGCCATAGAGAATTAAATTCAAACTAATTAATATGATAAAATAACTTAAATATTCGATCCCTGTATACTCTATGAGAAAAATTAAGGGAACCATTCCCATATAAAATAACAACAAGGCGGTCGATATCCAAAAACTTAGCTTATACTTAACAATGAGTACTTCGTTGCTATTTAACAACTGATAGAAGTGGAAAATGGTAAGTACCAATAAAAATACGGCTCCTGTAAAAAAGGTATAGGTATGGTACTCTTTCCAACTTTCTGTAAACAAACTAATAAGCGCCACAATGACAAAAATAATTGTGAAGGGCATAACTACTTTCTTGAAATTGGGGCGCTTAAGAATATTGTAATACCAATTGAAATAGAACAAAAAGCTTATAATAATGAAACTGTTGTAAACCCATGCATTCACGATACCGAACACATCGGCCAACAAAGCGCCTACGGCGTCCACCAGTACAGTAAACCATAGAAAGAATACAAAGTATTTTTCATGGGAAAACGCATACTTCTTATAATGAAAAGTGGCTACTATGGCGGCTATTAGTTGCAATACATTAGTTATATAAGCTAAGTCTATAAGCTCCATGCTTTTACAAATCTTTTGGCGGCTTTCCTCCGTGCCCGAAGTTTAATGAATTAATGCTATCTGCGGGCTCATCTTCTTCGTCCATTGGGAAAAAGCCTTGCTTGATGCCAGAATCACCACTACGGGTGGTTGGAACCAATACTACGGTAGAATACGGATAGCGGTCATTGCCTTGTGGCTCCGGATAGGCCGCAAAATGAATACGGATTCCCAAATCCTTGTATCCACGTTTGTGCGCTTCGTATTCTACATATTCTATATATCTCTTAATAGTGTCTAAAGAGAACCAAAAATCACGCGTGTCCTGGAATCCCAAGGCAGAATCTAAGATGACCGACCGGGTTCTAATAAATTCGTTCTGAAATTCTTGGGCTTGTTCAAAATCAATGGCCTGTGCAGGAGGGTCTACGGGATCCTCGCAAGACGCGAAAAAGAGCGTGGCACAAAATAAAACAAGAACTAACGCTGTAATAGGGGTTTTTGACTTCATAATTATTGGTGTTAAAGTTTTTTATAAAATTAGATATAAAATACTGAAAAACAGCGGCTCAATTTTTGTTCATATCTGTTAAATTCATTATATTTCATTGATTTATAGTACTTTAAAGCCCCTCCTAATCTACAAAAAGGTGAAAAAGACCTTGGGGTAAGGGGATTTTCCCCTAAATACGATAAGAAAACAACTTATGCATTTTGCGGTTTTACCTTACAATAGGTAGGGGGAAACCTTTGAAAAAACACAGTACATAACACCTTCATTAATAGCTATTTAACTCTTGATGAAGCTGACTCTACTCCTCATCTTTGTCACTGTGATTTCGAAACTCATATTCAGTTAATTGATCAGTAACCACGTAACATTAAATATGAAAACTATGAAAACAATCTATGCACTACTGTTAGTGGTGGCAACCCTGGGGACGGTTCAGGCGCAAAGCTTAGGCCAAACGGTTATGGCCAACTCCGGTGCTACTATTAGCGGTGCTTCCAACACCCTAAGTTTCACATTGGGCGAACCCGTGATCGGGATGATCGACAATGGAGAATCATTGGGACAAGGATTTTGGTTGGGTGCCATCGTAGAGATTACCCTCAGTACCGAGGACTTCTCACTTGAGGCCAACGCCACAGTGTACCCTAATCCGGTAAGCAATTACCTAAACATCTCCTTTAAAGAGATGGCTGGTGAAACCTTCCAAGCAATGCTTTTTGATATGCAAGGGAAAAAAGTAATGCAACAGGAATTAGAAGCCAGCAACACTGCCGAAACCCTTTCCCTAAGTGCGCTGAGCACAGGAAACTATGTACTTAAGGTAGTACAGGAGTCCACCAACAAATCCAGAACATTCAAAATCGTTAAAAACTAAAAACCACAATCATGAAAGCTAGAATAACATACATTACTGTAATGACCCTTATGATGGTCACTGCTATCTCCTTCGGTCAAGAAGGGGTAAATACCTCGGCTACCCAAATCCACGACAATTCCAGTGAAGTCGTAGCCGTACAAAAAGCCGATAACAATGACAGCAGGGAATTTGCTGCTGCCGAATTAATCAACTACCAAGCTGTCGCTAGAAATGCAGGTGGTGGACTAATTATCAACACTGCTGTAACCGTAGATTTCGAAATTAGAGATGGTGCCGGTGGAGGAGCCGTGTTCAATGAAACCCAAAATCCAACTACCGATGCGAATGGAGTATTCTCCGTACAGGTAGGAAGTGTAAACTCTTTGGCCAGTGTTAACTGGTTGGGCATTGAGCCTTGGTTGCATGTAACCTTAAATGGTACAGCTGTGGGTGAAACTGCTATCGGAAGTGTGGCCACTGCCCTACACAGTAAGCAGAGTGCACAAGTAATGATCTACGGGGGTGGAACTACCAACCCAGATAAAATGATCGCTCAGCACTCTCCAGGTTTCCCAGGATGGGGTATTGGATATGCCGATGTTGGTGATGATGTATTGTTCATGGCTGGTGGAACCGCCAATATGTCTATAGATTTAGCTACAGGTAATACGACTACTTCTGGATACTACGAAAGTACCCTGACGACTGATTCGCCTGCTGCTAACCGTATCTATGGAAACAGTACTGCCATTGCATACGGAAGTATCGATTCCTTGGGAGGTATTTCTACAGGATACGGAATTGCTTCTGTAAACAACTCTGCAACGGGAGTATATGAAATCACTTTGGACCTAGATTCCAATCCAGCGAATACCATTGTAACCATTACTCCGTTTACGATCGGATTTGGTGTTCCAGAAATTGCCGGATACGAAACTACGGGTGCCAATACCTTTACAGTTAGAATCCAGGATGCTTCGGGAACTGCACGTGATAGTGCCTTCTCTTTTGTAGTGTATCCGCAATAATATATAAGGGGTCCTACTCAAGGCGCAGCCGGGCTTGGGGAGGACTCCCAACACATTAATAAGTTATCTTCAAAATAGATAAATTCGAGAAGTCGAGTACTTATGAAGAGGCCTGGGACTGAGGAGATCCCGGGTCTTTTCGTATATAAAACTTATATAAACGGAACGATAACACTGCAAGCAGCGTTCCTACCAAAGCCCCTACCAAAATATCGAATGGATAATGTACCCCAACATATATCCTACTGGTGCAAAACAACAGCGGCCATAGATACGCCAAATAGATCCATTTCGTAAACGGACGTAAGAGCAATACCATAAAAGTAGTAATGGCAAAACTGGTGGAGGCATGCCCAGAAAAGAAACTGAAGGTATCCGGGAATTGCAACACCCTAAGCTGCTCGGCCAAATCTGTTACATTATTGGGACGTAACCGTTCTACCCATAGCTTGGTTCCATCGGTCAAGAAAAGAGTGATGGCGAAAGTGATGAGTGTCCAAAAGAATGCTTTAATCCCTTTTCTCTTTCCGAAGTAATAAAAAAGAATGATGGCAAAAAACAAGAATAGCGGAGTCCAACTTTCAATCTTCGTAACGAAGACCCAAAAACCGTCGAACGTACTTGTCCCTAAATTGTTCAGAAAAATTAATAGATCCCTATCCCATTGCCTGAGTGTCTCCAGCATTTAGAAGTTGCGTTTGATAGGTCCGGTAATCTCGTTGACATCTTCCTTTACCTTATCAATTTCCTTCTTCACATCCTTGGTAATGTCCACATCGATACCTTGCTTCTCCGCACTCTTGGTGATTTCGGTTTTAATATCGTTGGTAGCATCCTTTATCTGCCGCATTCCTTTTCCCAATCCACGTGCGATTTCCGGCACTTTATCGGCTCCAAAAACCATAAGTACGATGAAAAGGATGAATGCAATCTCGGCACCGCTAATAAATAGAGGAAGTGTCATAGGGCAAAGATACAAATTTAGAAATGCAGTTATAGAAAAAAGCCCCTTCCGAAAAGGAAAGGGCTTTCATTTTATCGGTAAACGACTATTGTCCTTTTACTTTGTTTTTGAATTGGTTGAATTCTCCCAATTTCTTTTTCTTAGGCCAAGTGTTGTTAGACGTGTCAATATCGGCAGTTTCTTCATCCGGATCTACAACAATCTTGGTAATTTCTTTTTCTGAAGCGATTACCTTTCCTACAGAAGCATCGTCCTTTCTCCAAATCTGTGCAGGATAGGTTACCCTTTCGGTAGAACCATCGCTATACGTGTACTCTGCAATGATAGGCATTGGAATTCCTCCTGGCTTTTCGAAGGTTACTTCATAGAAAAACTTAGGGTTCTTAAGATTCGCTCTATCGGCAGCATCTACATTATCCATGATGTACTCTTGAAGTGTAGTTACATCGTCTAAGGTAGCATTCTTCATACTCTCATCGTAGTCCTCGCTTCCTTCTTCAACCAAATATACCAATGGTGGAAGATCACTTTCCTTTAATCCTCGAGCCTCCATCATTTCACGGATCTCCTTGTTCATTTTAGAAGTTACATAGAACTTCTTCACTCCCGTAACACCTATGTCAGTATAGTCGGTAGTGAAGAACCAAGCTCTCCAGAACCAGTCTAAATCTACTGCAGAAGCGTCCTCCATAGAACGGAAGAAATCTTCTGGGGTTGGGTGCTTAAACATCCATCTTTGTGAGTACGTTCTAAAAGCATAGTCGAACAATTCGCGTCCCATAATAGTCTCACGAAGAATATTCAATCCTACGGCTGGCTTAGAATAGGCATTGGATCCAAAATTATAGGTATTCAATCCTTTCGTCATAATAGGTGCCATACGATCTTGGTTACCGGCCATATAATCTACAATGGTCTTGGCAGGTCCTCTTCGTGAAGGATATGTTTTGTTAGGCGCAATGGCTTCTGGGTATTTTTCACCAAAATCCTGCTCAGCCACATACTGTACAAAGGTGTTGATTCCTTCGTCCATCCAAGTCCACTGACGCTCATCACTATTTACGATCATAGGATAGTAGTTGTGTCCTACCTCGTGAATGATTACACCAAACATTCCATACTTGGTTCTTTCGCTGTAAGTACCATCGGCGTTAGGACGACCGTAGTTCCAGCAAATCATAGGATACTCCATCCCTTGGTTCTTAGCATGTACCGAAATGGCTTTGTGGTATGGATAATCGAAAGCCATGCGGGAATACGTTTCCAACGTACTTGCTACTAACTTGGTAGACCAGTCTTCCCACAATGGGTTTCCTTCTGGCGGATACATAGAAACCGCCATTACGTCTCTATTTCCAATCTTAACCGCCATCATATCCCAAATGTAACGACGCGAAGTAGCGATTCCGTAATCACGTACATTCTCTGCGCGGAACTTCCAAGTCTTGGTGTCCGTCGCAAATCCTTTAGATGCCGCTTCTGCCTCTTCTTGAGAAACAATAATTACAGGTTCATCATAACTTTTCTGAGCCTTGTTGAAACGCTTCATCATTTCCTTGCTAAACACTTCCTTACGGTTCAATAAATTTCCAGTAGCATCTAACACATGATCTGAAGGAACGGTAATATTTACGTCGAAGTTACCAAAGGGAAGTGCGAATTCATCACGCCCCCAGAACTGACTGTTTTGCCATCCTTCTACATCATTGTAAACCGCCATACGAGGGTAGAACTGTGCGATAACATATCCACGATTACCATCGCCGAAGGTTTCGAAACCACTACGGGCACGATCTACCGTATGTTCTGGAATGTTGTACCACCACTTAATGGAGAATACAAATTTTTCACCTGTCTTAAGATTCTTAGGCATTTCCACACGCATCATCGTTCTATTGATGGTGTGCGGAAGTGGCTTTCCTTTTTCATCCTTAACCCAATCTATTTTGAAACCTCCGTCAAATCCAGCACCCATGTACTTATTGATGAAAGAACCTGTCATCTCCGCTGGAAATGCACCATTGGGCTCGATAAGTGGAGATTTAGAATCCCTTGCACGTACGTTTTGGTCCAACTGTACCCAAAGGTATTCCAATTCATCTGGAGAATTGTTCGTATACGTTATGGTTTCTTCTCCATAAAGCTTAGCATTCTTGTCATCTATGGTAAGATCCATTACGTAATCAGCCTGCTGCTGATAGTAGTTAGGTCCCGGTGCCCCATTACCAGAACGGTACATATTCGGGGTAGAAAATTCTTCGTACAATTGCTTAAAGCGATTGTTGTTGTAATGCCCAGGCTTGCGCTCCTCTTCTTTTTCGACATCATCCTGTGCGAAGGACGCTCCTGCCATTAAGAACAGAACCGCTAGGGATAGGTACTTAATTAGTTTCATAATTATTATTGATTGTTTTGATTGTTGATTATTTTTAAAACCTTTAAAAATAGCTTTTCTCAGCGGTTTTGGCAGGTGACTACCCGAAGTTTAACGTTCCTTTAGGATTATCCTTATCCAACACCAAACTTTTCCGCTTCTTAAATTTCTTTACATGAATAATATTTTGCTGTTCTTCGAATTTATCCATCAATATTTTGTTTTCGATCATGATGGAATTCAATTCAGAAACCTGCTGTATTTCTATATAAACTTTTAGAATATCATTTTCGTATTCGTGTCCCAGGATTTCATACTTCATAGGTACACCATTCACCTGCACATCAAACTTCTGAAGCACATATTTGTTCATGAGAAGAACATCCTTGGGTTGTTCGGATTCGGCCCCTAACACCAAGGTTTTGTCATATCGCTCCTGCAATACATCTTCTATATCGTCTATGAAAATTTTGGAAATAATCTGAAGGGTCTGTTCCTCTTCAGCAAATTCGATCTTGGTAATGCTCACGTAGAACTTGTGGGCTGTAAAAGAAGCCAAAACCGGAATGCATAATGCGATGATCGCAATTCGGAAAAATTTCATTTTTTTAAATCGATTCTAAAATTAATAGGACGCTCACTTTTTAGGTTTGTTACAAAATCTATTCCTTTTTTTCGTTCAAGCGTTTTCTGTATTCGGCAGCCTTTTCTTCGAAGATTTCCATGACCTGTCCGTGGTGGCCACCATCAAAGTACTTTTGCATATTACTGGTCTCGACACAATAGAGCAAAAAATCGTAGGTACGTTCTTCGGGAATCTGGTAGGCTTCGTTGAAATATCCTTGTGGATAATGATACAGGAGCAAGGAAACCAGAACATTCTGCGACTCCCATTTACGGCGCATCTTCAGCTTTTTGTAATACCCGCTTATGTATTTGTAGAGCCCTTCAACATTCACCGAAAATGGTGTAATTACCTGCCCCACTAGATTAGGGATTTTTTCTTCGGCCTTCCCTTTAAAACCCGGTATACCTACATCATCAAAATTAATTTGATCTTCTACCTCGATGTTCTTTAGGTCACGTTCCAGATCGCCGGATAAATTAGGCCCCAAAAACACTTCATCCAATTCATTGACCAAATCCCTCAGGGTAATGGAAATGTATCCCTGTTCATATACTTCTTGGGTCACCACTACCTGTTCCGGCACATAGGTTACCGAAGACACCAAAAGAGTATCGCTGGGCTTCACGGTAATGAAAAACTCACCAATTTCGTTGGTCACCGAATTGTAGCGCGAAGAAGTATTCAGAATATGAATCCCTTCCATGTCCTTTTTGTTTTCAATCTTACCGTATAATTTCTTTTGCTGCGCAAAAAGCGCAGATGAGAAAAGGAAGGTGAGTAGGAAGGTATATTTAGTCACACCGTAAATATAGGTGGAGTTTTCTTAGAAAAATCCTAATGTGGCCGTCAAGGTTTTGTTAAATTTGAACACAAACCCATTTTATGAAACGTCTTATTGTTGCCAGTACCTCCACTGTCTTTGGAAGTGGTTATCTCGAATACCTACTCCCCGAACTCTCCCTGCTTTTTTCGGAAACCGAAGAGATCGTTTTTATTCCTTATGCCAGACCGGGTGGTGTTTCCCATGATGCTTATACCGCAGCTGCAGCAAAGGCATTTTCAAGTATCGGAAAAAAGGTAAAAGGGTTACATGAGTTCAACGACCCCGTACTAGCCATACAAGAAGCCAAGGGCATTTTTACCGGAGGCGGTAACACCTTTGTATTGGTATCACAACTGTACAGGAATGGGGTGATGGAACCCTTGAGACAGGCCATTCATACCGGAACGCCATATCTGGGAACTAGTGCCGGCAGTAATATTTGTGGGCTCACCATGCAAACCACCAACGATATGCCTATTGTGTATCCTCCTTCTTTTAAAACCTTGGGAATCCTGCCCTTCAACATCAATCCACATTATTTAGACCCTATTGAAGGCAGCACCCATATGGGCGAAACAAGGGAAACCCGAATCAAGGAATTTCATACACAAAACACGATTCCCGTAGTTGGCATACGCGAAGGAAGCTGGATTGAGGTAGATGGCGAAAACATCTTATTGAAAGGACCGTTGACAGCCCGTATTTTTGAACAGGGGAAGAAACCTTACGAAATGGAGACTGGCAATTCTATGGCTCAAATTACTTAGCAGGTCACCTCGAGCGCCATCGAGAGGTTGAATAAGGTCTCAACTGACGCTTCCGCTAGAGCTTTGGCGGCATGTGGATGCTCGACCAGACAGCACAAAACAATTATACTATTTAGTAATATCCTTAATAAAATGATAGCCTTTGGCCACAAACCCTTGGTTGTAATAAAACTTATGAGAAGGGAAATTGTGAACGTAGGTGTTTAACTCTACCCAACGGCAACCTTTTTTCTTGGCATGTTCATACACAAACTGCATCATTTTGTCACCAATACCTTGGCCACGATAAGTATCATCAATAATCACGTGGTCTACCTCACAACTCCTACCCGCATAATGACGAGTCTGAAACCACATGCCACATACGCCAATTAGGGCATCGCCATCATAGATCCCCAAACATTCATAACGTTGTTGCGCCATTTCCAAAATACGCTCTGTTAAAACTTCTTTAGTGATTCGCCCCTCGTTCAGTTTGTAAACCAAGGGCAAAATGTCCATAATTTTATCGGAAGGAATGATGCGGAAATCGATAGCCATAACTCACAAATTAGTAGTACTTTTAGAAACCACTAAAGTAAGAAATGAACCGAAAAGATTTTATAAAAACATCACTCATTATGGGTGCCGGATGCAGCCTCCTTCCCTCCTTTTCCTTAGGCGCATTTCAGGAGGAATTTACCCGCAATCAACTCATAGGAAAAGGCAATCCCGATATTTCTGGCGACAGCTATACCTCGACCATGCATCGGGAAACAGCACAAGCACTTAAAAAGATGAGCACTGCGGCAGCGACAGAAGGAATAAAAATTGAAGTGGTTTCCGCCTACCGCAGCTTCGACCGACAAAAACAGATTTTTGAAGGTAAATACAAGCGCTTTACAGGACAAGGCCTATCCCCTATGGAAGCCATTGAAAAAATCATTGAATATTCTACCATCCCAGGCACATCGCGACACCATTGGGGCACCGATCTGGACCTCATCGATGCGAATGCACCCAGACCTGAAAGTGTCTTGCAAGCCCAACATTACCATGGCAAAGGCCCCTTTTGTAAATTCAAGGAATGGATGGACAAACATGCAGAATCCTTCGGATTTTATGAAGTATATACAGACAATGCCAACCGAAAAGGATTTGAATACGAACCTTGGCATTTTAGCTATGCCCCTGTTTCCATACCCATGTTGAAAGCCTATGAAAAATTGGACGTAAAAGCCATCTTACAGGAAGAAAGCATCATGGGACATGAACACTTCACCGATGAATTCATTACCAAATATCGAAAAGAAAACATTTTAGATATCAACCCAAAATTACTTTCGTAAATTTAGAAAAGAATAATTCTGACTATCATGAGAGGAAATTGGAAAATACGGATCTTTATAGGTTTGGCTTTGGCCGCCTTTGCCTTGGTTAAATATTGTGGCAGTAAAGAAGAAAATCCATATACAGGAAGGGTTCAGGCCATTGCCTTGGATCCTAAGGAAGAAATAGCATTAGGTATCAATTCTTATCCAGAAATGGCGCAACAGCATGGCGGATTACATCCCGATCAGGGGGCCCAGGCAACTGTGGATCGTGTAGGTGCAAGATTGGTTAGCAGTAGTGTTGCGGGAAGAAGCGAATACAAGAACAACTTTGAGTTCCATTTATTGGCGGATGATCGCACCATCAATGCCTTTGCACTACCTGGTGGACAAATATTCATCACTGCTGCCTTGTATTCCCAATTGGAAAATGAAGATCAGTTGGCAGGAGTGCTTGGGCATGAAATAGGACATGTACTGGGAAGACATTCCAGTGAACGTATTGCCGAAGCCGGTCTGTGGCAGGACCTCACCCGTGCGGGATCGGTAGGAGCTGATGCTGGTGGAATCATTGCCAGTATTGGACAGAACAAATTGTTGACCAACGGTCGTGGAGACGAACTGGAAAGTGATGATCTGGGAGTTCGTTTTATGATGGATGCCGGATACGATCCCTATGAAATGATCGACGTGATGAATATCCTTAAGGCAGCTGCCGGTCCCAACCGAGTACCAGAACATAAGAGTACCCATCCCGATCCCGAAAACCGAATCGAACAGATAAAGGCTTCTATCGAGAAATACAAAAATCAGTAGGTTAATAAAGTGCAAACAGGCCTAAAATCTGATGGCGATCTTACTATCTTTGTTCCATGAACAAAAAAGTCCTACTGCTCATCCTAGATGGATGGGGCATTACCCAAAACCCAGAAGTTTCGGCCGTTGCCAAAGGGAAAACACCTTTCATGGATTCCCTTCCCCACAAATATCCTAACGCAGAATTGCTTACCCACGGTATGAATGTGGGATTGCCTGAAGGGCAAATGGGCAACAGTGAAGTAGGACATATGAACCTAGGAGCAGGAAGGATCGTGTACCAAGACTTGGCCAAGATCAACTTGGCGGTTCAGAACAATACGTTGAAAGACGAGCGGGTAATCCAAGAAACCTTTCAATACGCCAAGGACAATGGCAAAAAGGTGCATCTGCTGGGCCTACTTTCTGATGGTGGCGTACATTCCCATATTAATCACTTAAAAGGATTGCTCGATGTTGCCAATGACTACAATCTTCAAGATGTTTTTGTACATGCCTTTACCGATGGCCGGGATGTCGATCCTAAAAGTGGAATCGGATTTGTAGCCGAACTTCAAAAGCATATGGATCAATCCACCGGGAAATTGGCTTCGGTCATTGGACGCTATTTCGCCATGGATCGTGATAAGCGCTGGGAACGTGTAAAAAAGGCCTATGATTTAGTAGTGCATGGAAAAGGAACCGAGACCGGGAATCCTTCAGAAAGCATCAAGAACAGTTACGAAAATGGTGTGACCGATGAGTTTATAGAGCCTTTGGTAGTTACTGAAAACGATGTACCGATCGCTACGATCGCAGAGGATGATGTCGTCTTGTTTTTCAATTTCAGAACCGATCGAGGAAGGGAATTGACACAGGTACTGAGCCAAGAAGATTTCCCAGATTTCGAAATGAGCAAAATGCCGTTGTATTATGTCACCATGACCAATTACGATGATACCTTCCAAGGCATCAAAGTGGTGTATGACAAGGAAAACATAAAAGATACGCTGGGCGAAACCCTTGCCAATGCGGGAAAAACGCAAATACGCATTGCAGAAACCGAGAAATACCCACACGTCACCTTTTTCTTTAATGGTGGACGCGAAGAACCTTATAAAGGAGAAAAACGCATCCTTTGTCCTTCACCGAAAGTGGCGACTTACGACCTGAAGCCCGAAATGAGTGCTTTCGATATTCGGGATAAGATTCTGCCAGAAATAAAGGAACAAACGGCCGATTTTATCTGCCTTAATTTCGCCAATCCCGATATGGTAGGACACACAGGCGTTATGGAAGCCGCCATGAAGGCTTGTGAAGTGGTGGATGAGTGCACAAAGGAAATCGTTAACGAGGCCTTAGCTCAAGGATATGCTACTATTATAATTGCGGATCATGGGAATAGTGAGACCATGAAAAATCCTGATGGATCTCCCAATACGGCACATACCACCAATCCTGTTCCCCTCATTCTAGTAGACAAAGACATTAAGTTCATAAATAAAGGGGTGTTGGGCGATATCGCACCCACCATCCTTACACTTATGGGTGTGGAACAACCTGAGGCCATGACCCAAGAATCATTAATTTAAAAACCGATAACCATGAAATACATCCTAATTTGTTTTACACTGGTGTCCCTTATTGCTTGTAAATCGAATACAAAAGAAGAAACCATAGAAGAAGGCACTACCGAAACTGAGATGGTGGAAGTAGATCCATCTAAAACCATTAATGTTCGCGTACCGGACGAAGAAGATGGAGGAGAGATGTTGTTAGGAGAGATTAATTGCAAAGGTCTACAAGAGGAGCCTTTTAAGGAATGGTTTACCGAGAATTATAATTTACATGTATTGGACTCGACCGTGGTAGACAGCCTTGCACCCTTGTTAAAAGATGTGACCATCAAAACTTTTATGGGTTCGTGGTGTGAGGATAGCCAACGTGAGGTACCCGCCTTATTTAAGGTTCTGGATCAAGTGGATTATGAGGAAAAGAATGTCCATATGATTGCCATGACGCACGATAAAACCACGCCCCAGAATTTTGAAAAGGATTTGAACATCGAATACGTTCCTACCATCATTTTTTATAAGGATGGAAAAGAACTGAACCGAATCGTGGAATATCCCCAGCAAACACTGGAAAAGGACATGTTATCCATTCTAAAAGGCCTACCGTACAAACACGCCTACGAAGAATAATTTTCTTCGTAATTTTGCGCTTTCAACCGTCCCCATTATGATCAAAGATACCATGACAATCGCTGTGGATTTCGACGGCACTATTGTGGAAGACAATTATCCGAACATTGGCAAGCCACAATTATTCGCCTTCGACACACTAAAAAAGCTTCAAGATAACGGCCATAGGCTTATTTTATGGACCTACCGTCATGGTCGTGCATTGGACGAGGCCGTTGCTTTTTGCAAGGAAAACGGAATTACTTTTTACGCGGTGAACAAAAGTTTTCCGGAAGAAGAATATGAAACAAAATACAGCCGAAAGATAAATGCAGATATTTTTATCGATGATCGGAATTTCGGCGGAATGGTGAGTTGGGGGGAAATCTATCAGAAAATTATTGGAGACACCTCCCCTCCTGTGGCAACCCGAAGAAAAAAGAAAAAAAACTGGTTCGGCTTTTAAATTATGATCATTACAAAAACGAGAGAAGAAATTGAATTGATGCGCGAAAGTGCCCTAGTGGTTTCAAGAACGCTGGGTATGCTTGCCAAAGAGGTAAAACCTGGGGTTACCACGAATTATCTCGACAAAATTGCCGAAGAGTTCATTCGGGATCAAGGAGCCGTTCCTGGATTCCTAGGACTGTACGGCTGTCCCTCTACCCTTCTTACCAGTGTGAATGAAGCCGTGGTGCACGGACTGCCTACCGATAAGCCTTTAGAGGAAGGGGATATCGTGGCTATCGATTGTGGTGCCGTAAAAAATGAATTCTACGGAGATCACGCCTACACCTTCGAAGTAGGAGAAGTAGATCCGGAGGTAAAAAAGTTGCTACAGGTAACCAAAGAGTCGCTTTATATTGGTATCCGAGAACTAAAAGTCCATAACCGTGTGGGCGATGTAGGATACGCCATCCAAAATTATTGCGAATCTTTCGGATACGGTGTTGTGAGGGAATTGGTAGGACATGGTCTTGGCAAGAAATTGCATGAGGATCCCGAAATGCCAAATTACGGACGAAGAGGCCGCGGGAAGAAACTCGTTGAAGGCATGACCGTGGCTATAGAACCTATGATTAATATGGGAACCCATCGGGTAAGCCAATTAAAGGATGGATGGACCATAGTAACCAAAGATGGCAAACCCAGTGCGCATTTTGAGCATAATATTGCCATTGTAGACGGAAAACCTGAATTGCTTTCTACCTTCGGCTATGTGTATGAAGCATTGGGTATTGAAAGCGACGAGGAAAAAGAATTCAGACAGAAAGAACTGGTCCTATAGCATTCTCCATGCAACGCATCGCAAAATTTTTCCTGAACCTCATCCCAAGGCCGCTACTTATTCGGATAAGCTATGTGCTAAGGCCCTTAATGGCCCTTTTCCTTCGTGGAAGCAAGCATACAGATCCTATTGACGGAAAATCCTATCGAAAATTTCTACCCTACGGTTATGAAAATGTCCGTGAGAACGTTTTGGCACCAGGCACTTTTTCATTGGAACGGCACCGTCTCTTTTGGTTGTATCTATCGAATGAAACCCCATTTTTCGACAAGACATTGAGGGTATTGCATTTTGCTCCGGAACAGGCATTTCTGAAGCGTTTCAAAAAACTTACAAACCTTACCTATACCACCACCGATCTCAATTCACCCATTGCCGATGTAAAGGCTGATATCTGTGATCTTCCTTTCGATGACAACAGCTACGACTTTATCATCTGTAACCATGTCATGGAACACATTCCAGACGACACCAAAGCCATGCAAGAACTCTATCGTGTGCTCGCTCCCGGTGGATGTGCCATTGTCCAGGTGCCCTACGAAAGCAAGCGCGATGTCACTTTTGAAGATGATTCCATTACCGATCCCAAGGAACGCGCTAAGATCTTCGGACAGTACGATCATGTACGTGTTTACGGAATGGACTATTTTGAGAAACTCCGTTCGGTTGGTTTTCGGGTAGACCCGGTAGACTACACTGCGAACTTTTCTGAAGAAATGATCGAAAAGTACCGTCTTCCTAAAGGAGAATTACTTCCGATTTGTTATAAGTAGAATAAGGGTCTTCTCAGTACCAAATTACCCCTCGATTCATTTCTCGATTATCTCGAAACACTCGGGGTTCGATAGACAATAAATTATTTATATTCTTAAGGTCTTCGAGCCTGCCTGCCGGTAGGCAGGTGATTTTTCGAAGAAAAATTGTATCGAGAAGCCCTCAGCTTAAAGACTTTCCTTAATGCTGATGTCCGTGGTGATCGTGATTCTGCTTGGGTTCACTCCCCTCCTCTTTCACCACCAAACCAAAAAAACCTCCAGACATGAACGACTGTGCTTCACCCCTTGGATTGATATAGGTGAAATACGCTTCAATATCCACAGATTCCTTTACCAAACGCTTCGCATTAGAAAGTCCCATAGCCATAAAAGCAGTCGCATAGGCATCTGCCTCGGCACAGGTGGGTGCGATTACGGTGGCACTGGTAATTGAAAGCTGCTCGGCCTTTCCGGTTAAAGGATTAATAGTATGCACATATTTCTTACCCGTAGCGGAATCGATCCGGAACTTTCTATAGTTCCCGGAGGAAGCCATGGACATATCCTTCAAATAGATTTTTTTGTCATACGAACGATGCTCCAAATGGGAATCTACACTTTCAATCCCAGCAATCCAAGGCTGTTCCTTTTCAATATGACTCCCTTTAGCCCGTAATTCACCCCCTAATTCAATAAGGTAATTGCTAATTCCTTGAGACTCGAGATATTCACCCAAAAGGTCTATGCCATATCCTTTGGCAATGGCATTGAAGTCGAAATAAATATTGGGGTTGGCTTTTCGTATGGTCCCGGCTTTGGTCAATTCTACTTTTTCGAACCCTACATAATTCATCAACGAATCGAGGGTTAGACTGTCGATCTTCTTCAAGGGTTTTTCGTCCCCAAAACCATAGGCATTGCGAAGCACTCCAATGGTAGGATCGAAATATCCTTCGGAATCCCGATGCATCCAGCCAGATAATTTGAAAACTTTCTTGAAAATTGCATCCACAACTACGGTAGAATCCCCCTGATTGATTTTTGAGATATCGCTATTGGGCATGTAGGTGCTTACCGATTTGTTCACGGCATGAATCACCGAGTCAATTCCCTTTTCCAGATCCATTTTAGTATCTGTGAAATATTGAATGGAATAGGTTGTTCCAAAAGCGTTGCCCTGCATAGCAGTTAGTTCGGGGCTTTTCTTTTCTTCCTTACAGGCAAAAAAAGCGATGGCAACCATCGCCAGAAGTAGTTTTTTCATCATTACTTGATTTCTTGTAATCCGTTATATACTAAAGAATAATGTTCGTCTTTTATGACCGGCTTGGCATAATCGCTCCCATGGCCCAATCCTACTCCCGCGTAATAGGTCTTGGCTTCAAACTTCTCGGCATGCTGTTTTATGGTCCGCATAAAAATAGGATCGTAAGCATCGGCATCCTGTGGATAGGAAATGGCACGTACAATCACAAAATGGAGGTTTTTATTCTTCAGCGCCACAAACTGCGGGTCTTTTTTCAATTTCGAATTGACGCCCAAAAATTCGTATCCCTTAGATTCGAGATCCTTGCCCACAATATTCATAGCGAGGTTGTGTAATTCTTGTTCGGTAAGGGGTTTGCTCATTATTTAAATCGGACCATCTGAACGTTTTCGAAATAATAGGTCGGAATCTCCAAACGCTCTCCCAATGTAATTTCATACCAGGGGCTCAAAGAAGTGTCATTCGGGTTTTTAAGAATGTGAACACTCTGCGCTGGGGTATTTCCTTGTGCAAAAATAAATATTTTTTCCCCCATTTCATTCTCCGCTTTGTCCGCCACCAAAATAACATGTCCAGGACTTCCCGGATAAATGAGAAGATCCCCTACTTCGATATCATCCAGACTATTTATTTTAGGCAATTCGTGATACAAAGAAAGGGTCCCGGCGTAGGTATAGACAAGATCAAGGTATTTGTAAAAATTCTCTTTAGAAGTATTGGCAACAGCTGTTTTGTGAAAAGTCACCTTGTTACCATTTATCTTAGGACGGTATCCTTCGGCGTACTTTTGCCAAGAACAATGGTGTCCCGAGGTAAAGTTGAAACCAATTTCACTTTTTCTTCCCTTCTCCCAGAGATATTCTGAACGCAATCGTATGAGGGCATCGGCACATTGTTGCAATCCATTAGCAGGTACGGAAAGTTCGAAAACACCTACATGGCCTCCTTGGTACACATAAGGCTCCCCATCATAATTGATGACCTCTGCACCAAACTCTTTTAAAGGATAGTCCTGAATGTACTTCTGAAAACTCCCTTCTTCATACACATCGCGTGTGTACCCTTCTGGAACTATAATTCTATCCACTACCGTACGTCCTTCTTCATTTAAATAATCGGGAGTGACTACATAACTGACAGCGACATTTTTCATGACCTGTCCCTTGTCCGTGAAGAAGAAATAAACAATACATGCAATGGCAAATAAGGCTAGTAGTAGTCGTTTCATACAGGTAACAACTGTATCTTCAGCAATTTATTTTGAAATGAACCATAAAAAATGCCCCGATTTTCATCAGGGCATTCTACTTATATATAAATTAAATTACTTTTTAATTACTCGCTTCGTTAAGGTTCCATGATCGGTAGTGATCGTAACGAAATACACCGAACTATTAAGTCCTGAAAGATCTAAACGCTGGGAAGATGTCCCGGCAACCTCAATGGATGTCACTTTTCTTCCCATAAGGTCATGTACTTCCACTTTCTCAATGGC
>NZ_JAQQTF010000018.1 GCF_028561275.1 Aureisphaera galaxeae | reverse complement strand
CAATACAACCACGACGCTCCATGGAGCGTCGTGGTTGTATTGTTGAGGGAAGGCCTTTAAAAGTGTTCTTTTAGCGAAGCTTTACTGTTGTGAAGCAAAGTTACAAAGGGGAGATAGCGTGGGGAATCTTGTTTCTAGTTCTACTCAAAATATTTCATTAGAATATTTTCAATTTTATCGGATTGAACAACAATGAGATTATTTTCTTTTCGCCAAACTTTAAAAGTTGGATTTGAGTATAATGTATCATTATCGTATATAATAGCATATTGATAAGTCCCGACACCTAACGAATAATTCGCACTTTTGTTCCCCTTTCTAAACATCTTAATTATCGTATCAAATTCGTTCAAATCATCAAAAGAAAGAATAACTTTAGTTTTTGTAATGCCCTCCTTTCGATTAAAAAATTGATCCAAGTTATCTCCATTAATAATATCATCATCGTATTTTTCAGAACTAAACTTTAAAACTTCAATTTCTAAGTTCCTTTCTGTCTTCTGACTGCAAGAATCTATGATTATGGATATCCCAACAAGTAATAGAATGTAAGTTACGTTTTTCATTATTCAAATTTTGGACTTATCGATGTTGGACTTTCCACATTATACCTTTGAATTCCGTAATTGGATCTTTTGTCTTCTCCCAATTTTTCATTTACCTGATTTGACAAGGTAGTAGTATATTGTTCTTCTCTATTAGTAAAACTTAGATCTCCATGAGTCGATGAAATAATCTTCCCTGCGGTTGAAGTATCTTTTTTTCTGTCTAAATAGTTTTCGTTGTCGAAATTATTGTTATAACTATGGATAATCTCATGTCCCAATACCGAGGTAGGTGAATTATAGCCAGTATTACTCTTATCTACTATTTTTGATGCATCTTTAATAAAAGCTACTCCTTGCCTTGAAACAAACTCAATTTCATTAGTAGATGGATTGTATCTTGAGCCATTTTCTTCCGATCCCTCAATTATTGTCACGGTAATATTTTCATCATTAATTATTGTATCTAGGATACTCGGAGATTCCGATTGGCATTCATCACCTCCTATACAAACATTCAAAGCTCCAGTGGAATATAACCGATCCAATGCGATATAAGTATCGCGTTCAAAATCATTTTCTATAGCGTCATAATCTCTATTTTCATCGTATTCATAGTATTCATCACCAATTTTCACCCTTTTTCCGTCAGGATCAATGAAGAAAACAGGATTATTCATTGTATAATTATATGGGGACCATCGAACATAATCATCAGCTAAAGGATCAATATTCATCCAGCGCCCTAAATCAGCCTGATAATTTCTGGCCCCATAGTCATACCATTCCAATCCCATTTCGGAGTTCAACTCCTTGCTGTTGTATTTGTAGTTTTGTGCTAATGCGTTTCCTTGACTTGAGATATTGGTATTATACCCCTTCTGTTTTAATCCAAAAGGGTAGTAGTTGGATTCCTCTATGATCTCGGTACTAGGATCTATGATGCCATCCAAGTTGGTGTCGGAGTAGGAGAGACGTATGTTACCCAAATGGTCCTTGTATTGATACACAAACTCGTAAGTGCCTGTAGCCGTGGGCTGGAGATAGCCTTCGGGATGGTTCAGAAACTGAAGTGCCATCACCCCTATCTGCTCGTAGTCTGAGTACATATAGCTGCCGGCATATGCGGTTGTCTTGGTATCGATCCCTACATCATACACTTTCTTCTCTAACTTGATCCCGGTAGCATCATAGGTATACACGATCTTTTTGTTAGGATTATTGTTGAAAGTGATCGTAGTGGGTAAGTTCAAATGGTTGTACGTAATGCTTGTAATATCCTTGTTGGAGTCGGTTAGCATATTCCCATTAATGTCGTAAGTATAGGTGGCAGTGGCACCATTGACAACGGTAAATCCTTCGTTGTTAAGGGCATCTGTGCTAGCATCGGTAACTCTAGCCAATCGATTACTATTTGTATCGTATGTGTATTGTAAATTGTCCCACAAACCATTTGCCTGTCCATTATCGTCCCATCCATTGCGTTGTAAGGATAGCAGATTACCGTTTTTATCGTAATCGATTCCAAATACGTTATGGTCGTTGACTAAGGCCAAGGTTCCTGAAGTAGCTCCCTGATATGAAGTGCCTTCTAGAATGCGATTCAAATCATCGTATTCGTAGATATAACTTCTAATGTCGATATTGGTATTTTTCGTTTTCCACAGAGTCTGTGAGATATTGCCGTTATAGAGCGGCGTTATCGTTGCTACCTCCGGATTGTTATAGGCAATACGGAAGTTAAAAAGATCGGTACTTCTAGGGGCCGCATCAACATTGTTAATATCAGTAAGCCAACCACGTACATTGTAGGTGTAATCTATTCGTTGTAAGGGATTGTTTATAGTTGTGGTATAGAGCTGTAGATCCCTTATGGAGGTGCCTACAGTATGCATACCTACATCTCCTACCATATTGGGTAAAGGAGCGGTTGGGGTATGCCTATAGACTTCTACATTATTTTGGTAAAAGACAATGGTATTTCCTTCTCGTTCTATTTTGAAGCGGTCACCATTTTGATAGGCCGTTTGAGGAAAGTTGTTGTCATAACTTCCTTCCCTTCGAATTTTGTATTTGCCGTTCCAGGATAAAAAGTAGAAGGCGTATTCCATATCCCCGGGGCCATAGTTTTGTTGTAGGTCGTTTAAACCTACCGCGAACCATTTGTTGTCTGAATTTACCGTAAAAGCGATCCCACCGTCATCATCCAATTGTCCTTTGGTGTTTAGACCAGCATCCCAAGCATTCCCTCTGGAATTTTTGGTAATTATATCGTCTTCGGTAATTGCTACATTTTGATCGTTGGTAAACCCACTATCAAAGAGCTCTCCTCCCACTTTTTTATCTACCAATTGTCCCAGATCGTCATAAACATGATTGCTTATGAGTTGCCAAGAAGTATCATCAATTTGTTGCATGTGGGTTAAGGGGCGAAGCATATGGTCGTAGGTAAAGTAATCTTTGGTTATGATCGCATCATTCCCAGATTTTGTGTGCGCCTGGCGGCTTTTTATTATGTTGCCGGTATGATTCAGTTGCAACCAAATCACATCGGTCGTAGCCAATGTTTGGCTATGGGAAGTGGTATAAACAACCCTTCTTTTTTCATCATAACCAGTGAGCGTAGTGGTCCATTCATTGGTTCCCAATGTTCTTACTTTACGTACGGTGGGTAGGCTATGTAAACTCGTAAGTATAGTAGCTCCGTAAAGGGTTGCTGGCGGTAATGTAACTCCAGTATGATCTGCGTAACTATCATAATAATCTACAGTGAGTATGTCTAGTGAAGCCGTAGGATACCCTGCGACATTGTAATAAAGTAATGTTCCATTTACTGAGGTTGCAGAAGTCGTTCTAGTAACGTGTAGGGGGTTTGCACTAATGTTTGCGGCATTTTGATGATAGGTCCTAGAACGGTTACTTGTAAATATCCCAGTGTATGCAATCCTACCCAAGGCATCGTACTTGGTAAAAAGCCATTCATTATCCAATCGTTGCTTGGCATCTTGTGTAAGGATGGGACGATCTTGTCTGTCATACACCATGTATTCCCATCCTTTACCTGCGATCTTTTTCTCTATAACACGGTTGCGCTCGTCATACTTGTATTGGTAACCTAACTCATCCAAGATGCTTTGATAGTTACTGGCCAAAGCATTTTCTGAAATAATCTTGTCCGAACCTTCTGGGGAGATTACAAAAGCTAGGGTGCCATAGTCATCATAGATATAATAGGTATCCAATTTTTGTGGCGATTTACCGTCGATAGAGTTTTTTAGGTGATTCCTCTTTAGGATAAGTTGCCCCATTTTATTTTTATACTCTATGGTGGTTTTTTTGAGACCATCGACGGGTTGCCAGTTTTCATCTTTTACAATAGAAGCATAAAGGGTGTTAGCGGGATAATAGCCATGATATTGAAGATTCGTGCCTGCTGCAAAACCCTGGCTAAAGGTAAAGTGATGTACTTCGTCAGTATTATTTACACTGTATTCATATTTTATGGTATGATCGGTATCACTATTCTTATCGACTCTCCAATCCAATCCTGGGGCACCTTGTTCCAACACACGATGCAAAGGGGAGTTTTCATAGAGCTTTTCGGTATATGGGTTGTTGAAACTCAATCCGGGAGGTGATGAGGTGTCGAAGTCCTTTGGGAATTTAGAGGCGTAGTAACCCTTGAGTTCGGTTACAATGGTACCCGAAACAGGGGTATAAAAGTTTCCATTGTTCAGGGATTTGCTTAAGGGCAGGTATTCTTTTGATTGTCTTCCGTAGCCATCATACGACATATGGGTAATGAGGTCTTGCTTGTTTCCTCCCCCCCTTTCCGAAATGGATTGTATGGGTTTTCCCAAACCATCGTAATACATAATGGTCTCTATTTTGGCTTCTTCCGTAACATTTTCATCGGAAGTAGGGGTACTATAGCTCGTACTTTTTATATAGTTTTCCGTAGGTGTTTGTGCTCCTAGTATAGAAGAGACACAAAGGAAAATGATCGTGATTATTTGCTTGTTCATCTTCTATTAGTTTTTATAGTTATACTCGTTTGTGCTTATCAGATTTCCGTCCGCATCTTTTATTTCTTCGAGTCGATGCAAATCGTCATAATAGTAGTAGACAGCGTAGCCTGTAGGGTCCGTTATAGAAGACACCCCTTTTAAAGGTTGATACGTATAACTGGTTACTAAGGCATTGGGCAGCACATTTCGAAGGGTTTGCAGTGCGGTTAAGAGCGGCAGTTCTCCAAGGGTTTGCGTATTATTAGAGGCGGATTGTATGTCTGCGATAAGTGAGGCAGGAATGGACGCATACGTACTGTTTTCAATTTTGGCCACCGGATATTGCTCATTATACCCCCAGATGTAGGCGACGGGTATGCCATCCTTGTTTTTAGCTTCGACCATATTGCCATTGGAAAAGACAAAAGAGGTCGTTTCTTCATAGATGTTAGGAATATAATTGTAAGGATTTGTTGCTGTATTTGCTCCTTTGTTATATCGATAGGTTTTGGAAATATTTCCATTGGAATCATATACAAAGTACTGTCCATAAATGGTTGTATTTGCATGATCACTATGTACTGTTTTGCTTATAGGGTAAGCCGATGGAAGTCCAACCATTGCTGGCTCATTAGTATAGTGGTGTGGGTAGGTGTAATCTATGGTGATGACTTCTCCGTTCGGATGGTTTTCAGGATACGTTACCACCCCTGCGAGTGCTGCACGAATTTGCTTGGCGGTGCTGGTTTCTTGGGTGGTGAGTACTAAGTCATTGTCGTATTGATAGGTTTTTATCGTCGTAAAAGGCCGTAAACTGCCCTCTTTTTCTAGAAACTCGGTCGATGCTATTAACGAGGGCTTTTGTATTCTATTCCCAGTATATTGACTACTCAGTTTATTTCCATACCCAAACAATGAGCCTTCAGGATTAGTAGGATTTGTTTGATCATAACAAACCATGGGTCCAAGAATATTCCAACGGACTTGTTCTTGAGTACCTACTGTGCTGTATTCATAGGAATCTACTTTCACAAGGTCATTCCCTCTGTAGTAGCGTTGCTCCTTTATAAGCGCATCATATTTTTTAAAATTGAGATTTCTTAGGTAGATGTGTTCTTCGGTATGGGAGTCACTACCATCGAAACTGGTAATGGTTACATTTTCATAAAAATATCCTGGTTTGTATACATCAGATGCTGCTATAAAACTAGAGTAGAATGAATGCGATTCTCCTTCATGTTTTGTTGTATAGTGGTAGTGTTCTATATTATCGGTACCATTGAGCCCTTGGTAGGTATACGTCTTTTTGTTGTATGATGCACTGTCTCCATCTAGATCGATAATTTCTTTTATGCGCAGTCCCCCCATATATTTATCACCTATGGCATTGGGCTCATAGGTAAACTCGGTGCTCCCGCCTAATGGGTATTCTATTTTATTAAGGACTCCGTTTTGTATAAAGGCCGTATCCAAAGTACGGTCTCCCGTATGGTTGGCAGGGTATGAACCTTGGTTGATGTTATCAAAAAATGTTTGCATGGATCCCGAGTAGGGAACCAAGGAGTGGTTATTTACCTTACCATTGTTGTATCCAAAAAAATCTTTCCCATATGAGAATTTTGCAGGTAAGTCCCCCGAGTCATAATAGAATTTATGAGGTGGTTTTGCGACTCCATTATGTCCATACTCTTGGATTTCCTGTAGTCGTAGCCGAGCATCTCCATTGAAAATACCGTAGGAGAAACGGTATTCTTTTTGGTTACCGGTAAGACGATCATTTATTACGATTTTATCCAATTGTCGCTTCCAAAAAGGGCTGTCTTCCACATTAGTCCCGCTATAGAAAAAATCTACGATTATAGCATCGGTCGTGATTTTCTTAATAAGCTGCGAGGTATAATCATATGCAGTATTTGTTGAACTTATTTTAGCATCGGTAATGGTAGGAGCTTGAGGAACACAATTACCATAGGCCGTTAGATGATGTGATACAGGTTGGGTAGAGCTATAAGTTACGTTTACCTCTTCGTATTCAAAAGAAATGGTTTTATTGTTTTTGGTGGTAATGCTGGAAAGCATCCATCCCGTAATAGTGTTTCGATCCCAGTCATAACCATCATAGTTTACGGCTCCAGATGCTGAGGTGCTTACATAGGTGTTCATGTTCCCGCTTTTTTCCAAATAACCCGTAAAACTGTATGAGTTTCCATGTATGTCTGTAGCATCCATGCTGGTGGATCCGAAGTTAATGGTCACATTGTCCTTATAGGCTTTTAAGGTGGTTCCGTCGGGTTTCAGGATGAAATCTCCTGCATGTCCGGCAAAATTATATGAGAATTCGTCTGGATTATGATCACGTCTTCTCACTTCTCCTACATTTGACCCTTCTCCGCCACTCATTGCCTGTTGCCACCACCAGTCGGTAATTGCATTGTCAAAATACCAACTGTCGGGAAGAGGTCCATAATCATTACTGAGCCATCCATCTACATCGTCTGGTTTGTTTTTTACGGTTCTGAAGATCCCGCCACCGGCAGAAAGGGTCCATTTAAGACCCACAGAGGAAGCCAGTTCGTCCACCTGTACACCCGATGCATGATAGGAGAGCCCAATTGGGATCGAAACTCCATCTTCTTCAATAGTATAAATAGGAATGGATATAGTAGGCAATCCCGTAGCTGTGCTTACGGGAATATTTCCATATTGCGTAAAGCTTGCAGCATTGGGAGTCTCTGGAAGCTCTAGATTGTTGTGGTCTATGTAATAGGTTTCTGGCCCGTCATTGGGAATCTGTGCGTAGAAAACACAGGGCAGTACTAAAAATAGCAGGAGGATCTTTTTCATAAAGATTTCTTTTTACATCAATTAAAATTTCAAAGACAAATGTTGACCTAAAACTGAAACCCCACAATAGGTTCTAAATAGCCGAAAGGATTCATTTGATAGACGTACGTGACGATTCAGTAAGTGTTTTTTGGACCACGAAAGAACGATAACTTGTACACCATTCATGAATACCCATATATTTCCCTTAATTCCTACCCCCATAATTGTTAAATTCGCGCATGCTTAGAGCTTTTGTGTGTTCTCTTATCTGTCTACTAATTATAGGCTGCAATCCTATTACAGAAAATGTAACTACTGCGAACCAGGTTGTTACATTGCACAATAAGGCTCAAAAAGCGCAGGGCGATTCCATTTACCAATACTTGAAACAAGCCGAGCTACTAATGAGGAAAGACGCTCAGTTTGAAATGGATTCCCTTAGCATGGAGAACTATTTTTTATTGGGAGAGCATTTCAGCACAAAACAAAAGAATGATAGCGCATTCTATTATTATTTTAAGAGTACTCAAGCGATCGATACCATTTCGAATCAAAGGGAAGTGGATATATATTATGCTACCTACTACAAATTAAAAGCCCTATCAAAATTTGGCGATTGTTATGCCCTCGCATCCGAATTTGAAAAGAAGATTCCACCTAGAAGCTGGAAATATTTTGTGTATGCATCATTCTTCCGGGAAAACATTGCAAAAAGCGAAAAGAAGTTCGAAATAGCACTGAATCACAATAAAGACAGACTAGGATTTCTGAATAAAATAGATGAAACCAAAATTCATGGATCTGCCTTAATCTCCAGGGCCGATATTTATTACTACCTAAAGAAGAAAGAAAGAACCTACGCCATTTTAGACTCCCTCATTTTACAGGAGCAAAAATTAGACAGGAATTTTAAAAGGCAGCTCTACGGGAATTACGCCGTTTACATGTATTTCGATAACCAATTTGAAGAATCACTTCGATTCAATCAAAAAGCGCTAGAGAATATAAGGGCTCATGCGGCACCTGATTTCGAAAAGAATACGTCCCTTGCTACTGCTTACGCCAATATAGCCGAAATACATATTGAACTTAAAAATTATGAACTCGCCCAAAAATATATTGACTCCATATACCGTATTGGTTTCGAAAAGATCAGTAGAAAAATTGTGCGCAGCACATTAAATTATCAATTGCGCCTGCAATCCCTAAGTGGAAAAATTGATATGTCCAATAACAGACTTTTGGATTCCATTTTTAACTATCAGGACCGATTGTATCAGAAAAAGTACAATGAAGAACTCATTGCCCTTAAGATTGAAACTGAAAAGAAAGAAAAAATAGCGGCCGAACGGCAAGCGACGGAGATCAGGAATATCCAACTGAGGAACCGAATGATCGTGCTTTCAATCCTATTGCTCTTAATCATAACCATTGGGACCATGTTCTTTTTTATTAGAAAGTACAGGACCGAGAAAAAGCATCTTTATTTACAACAACGGTTGTTGCGGGCCCAAATGAGTCCACATTTTATGTTCAACACGTTGTCTTCTATTCACAATCTGATGTCGGCCAATACCGAAAAAGCCTCCAAATACCTTTTGAAGTTTTCGGGACTGTTGCGCTTGGTTTTGGAAAATTCGCTGGTGAACTATGTTGATATTGATAGTGAATTGGATTCCATAAAACAATATCTAGAATTGCAGTTACTTAGATTTCCCGATAGGTTTACCTATGAAATTGCCACGCATGACCTTTCTCCGGAAAGTAATTACTCCATTCCTCCCATGCTTTTACAACCCTTTGTTGAAAATGCGATTGAGCACGGGTTTTCAGGAATCGATTATCCTGGAAAAATTCAAATTTCAATGACGAAAAAGAATAAATATCTGCAGTGTGTTATCGAAGACAATGGGAGGGGCATTCAGGACAGTAAAGATACCAGCAAGAGGTCCATTTCTACTGAACTTATCTCAGAGTTTTTGGAGAAAACGACAGGTGCTAACGTTGAAATAAGCCCGAAAAATGGGGATAATTTAGGCGGCCCTGGAGTTGTTGTTTCATTTCTCATTCCTTATAAAATCAATTAATTCGCTATGAAGAGAGCAATTATTATAGACGACGAAGAATATCTGCGAGTACAGATTCGCGAGAAATTAGAAAAACATTTTGGCGAGGAAATCCTTGTAATTGGCGAAGCGGCGACGGTAAAAAACGGGGTGAAGATCATTCAATCTATGAAACCGGATTTGTTGCTTTTGGATATCCAACTTGCCGATGGAACGGGGTTCGATATCCTATCGCAACTGGGGCATAAAGATTTCCAACTTATTTTCATTACGGCTTTCGATCATGAAGCCATAAAGGCCATTAAAGTAGGAGCTTTAGATTATGTATTGAAGCCTATTGATGACGATGATTTTATCGCCGCTATAGGGAAAACCATTCAGGAACACAGATCGACAATAGAAATGCACGATCATATCGAAGCTTCTCAGATTCATTTTAAGGGATTGGAGCGAAAAAGGATTGTTCTTAAAACGACCTCAACGTACTATACGCTTTTAGAAGATGATATTATCTATTGCAAGGCGGATGGAAGTTATACCCACGTGTATGCGGTAAACGAGGAAAGCATTATGGTGTCCAAAACGCTGAAGATGGTCGAAGAACTTCTTTCGGAAGGACAGTTTGTACGTTGTCACAACTCCTATATTGTGAACAAAGACCATATTGTAAAGTACAAGGTGAATGGTACCCTTATAACTAGCTCTGGGGATAAAATTCCTGTTTCCAGTAGAAAAAAAGACTCATTTATAAAAAGAATCTTCGGTTAAACACATCTGCCAAATAAATACGTGCACCTACAAATTAGAAACCAACGACTATCAAAACCCGTATACAAATTTCATTGTAAACCCATTATTTTACCCTTTAAAATTTAAAATTGAATTAATGAAAAAATTATTTCCCCTAGTACTACTCGCTTTTTTTGCAGTATTTATTTCCTGTGAATCCGAAACCCTAGAAACACCCGAGTCGCAACAAGTCGATATGGTTTATGAATTATCCAGCGACTCACAGAATAGAACGGCATCGGACCTGCTTCAACATAGACTTCAATGGACCTCTTTTCTTTGTGCAAGAGTGTTATTGGATCACCCTGAACTGCGCGGTGATCTTGAAACCCATATAGATGCCAACGGAAATGTCGTCTTGGAAGAACTCCTTGAAGAAGGTATTGGTTGGACAAACCCCTTTAGGGATAAATTTATATACTACCTTTCTCTCTACATCAATATCGGTGATGGCCACCCGGACACACAAGAAGATTCACCTGGATTTCCAGTTATTCCAACGGGTGGAAATCAATTCGTCAGTTTAACGTTAGAAGAAAAAATCGATATATTCATGGATTATGTTCTAAATGAAAACTGTGTCGAGATTTATGTTCCAAATGCATTGTTTTCTGCTGGGGATACAGATAAAATAATCTCTACAGCGCATCCATTAACTACAAGTCAATTTAGTGTTGGACTAATGCGTATAACATGTATCGGAACTGAATTCTGTGCGACCAGAATCTCTTTCCCTAGAAACCTTGAAACAGACAATATTTTAATAGCAAGACCAGTTAGGGATTTGTCAGATAGCAATTGCGATTATTCGGAATATTCCCGTATCAACTTTAGAAATTTCTACAATCAGCATTAAATCTGGATCGTATAGAATAATTAACCAATCTTACTTAATAAAATAAAAACAAAGGGATCTATTTAGATGGTCCCTAAGGAATTTTCTTATGAATAAATTTTTCACATTTTTAATTCTACTGGCTCTTTATTTACCCGTTCATCAAAGTTTAGGGCAATCCGAATGGACACAAATTACTGATCATCCATCGAATGGAATAGAGCGCTCATTTAGTTTTGTAATAGACGAAATACTATATGTAGGTGGAGGGAGAGCATCAAACAATATAAATTCAAACGAAGTTTGGGCATATGATATTGAAACCGACAACTGGAGTCAAAAAGCAGATTTTCCTGGACAAGCAAGGAGAAACGCTTTTTCGTTTCGGGCTGGAGGCAATGGTTATATGGGCTCTGGATACAATGGAACCGAAACATTATCCGATTTTTGGAGATACGACCCACAAAGTGACTCTTGGACTTATTTAGGCAATTTCCCTGGAGGTGGCAGGAACTTTGCCGTTTCCATATCGGGAGAAAATCGCGCTTATGTTATGTCTGGTAGATTAAACAATGCTGTTCATTATAACGACCTTTGGGTATTTGATGCTGGATCGGAAACTTGGACAATGCTCGACAATTTTCCTGGTCCAGTAAGATGGCTGGCCTATGGATGGATGATAGAAGATACGATCTATATAGGGGCCGGTTGTGATCTTGACACCTGTGCCTTTGACGATCTATATGCTTATGACTTAACAACGGGAGTTTGGGAGGAGAAAGAACCCTGCCCTTCCGACAAAACAACAGGAGGGTTCTCATTCTCAATTCAGGATAAAGGATATTACGTGGAAGGCTCGACAGAAGCAACTTCAATATACGGAAACCAAATGTATGTGTATGATCCTAATACTGATAACTGGAGTGAAGAGGTCATGTTTCCGGGAGAAATAAGAGGTATGGGGTTTTGTGATGTCGTGGGTAACAAAGCGATACTTGGAACGGGGAGGAATTATGATTTGAATCAGTATTATAATAACGTTTATACTTTTTTGCCGGATGTATTGTCGATAGAAGAGTATGGGAAATCTAGTGAAGTGACCGTTTTTCCAAATCCGGTTTCGGACATAGCTTATTTTAATGTTAACCCGTCAAACGGTTCAGAAATAAAAAACATCCACATTTTTACGGCTAGTGGTAAAAAAGTTGCCACTCTTGCGAACAGGGATTTTTCCTTGGGAATTCCGATGGGCTCATATGCGCCTGGATTATATTTTTGTAAAGTTACTACTAAGGAAAATAAAACCTATTCAGGTAAATTTATTATAAAGAATTAATCATTTACAAAGCGCATACACCACATCTGCCAAACAGATTCGTGCACCTACAAATTAGCAACCAACGACTATCAAAACCCCTAAGGAAATTTCATTGTAAACCCATTATTTTACCCTTTAAAATTTAAAAATTGAATTAATGAAAAAATTATTTCCCCTAGTACTACTTGCCTTTTTTGCAGTATTTGTTTCCTGTGAATCCGAAACCTTAGAAACAGAGACAAATAGTTTGACTAGTAAAAATGTTGACCTAACAACCAAGAAAGAGAATAGGTTTTCTGCATCGGATACACTTCAACATAGACTTCAATGGACCTCATTTTTGTGCGCACAAGTATTATTGCACAATCATCAACTACGAGATGAATTTGAAACCCATATAGATGGCAAGGGAAGGGTGAGTCTCAAGGCACTTTTCGCTGTGGATATTGGTGAGGAAAACCACTTCAGAAATAAGTTTACAGATTATCTAAGTCACTATATTGAGTATGGTGATGGTCATCCGGATAGCCAGGAGGATACACCGGGTTTTCCAGTTGTTCCAGGGGGTGGAAACCAGTTTAGTCCCTTGACCGTAGCTGAAAGAGTGGATATATTCTTCGACTACATCCTAACCGAAAACTGTATCGAGATTTATGTTCCAAATACCCTATTTGATATAACAGATTTTGATAGAATTGTGTCGACAGCGCATCCATTAAGTAGAGTTTCAACCAACGATGGATTTAGACATATAATTTGCCGAAGTGCTGAATATTGTACTTTTACGGCAATAACCTTCCCAACCGATATTGAGACCAATAATATTCTTATTGCCAGACCTATTAGGGATTTGTCCGATAGTAACTGTAATTATTTGGAATATCCAGTTGCCGAATTCACTAATTTCTATAATCAACATTAAATCTGCATAATATCATGGAACCCCGCTTAATGCGGGGTTCTTTTTTACTTAGTATTCTATCCTTCTCTTCACAGCCAATACATCCTTCCCCACTTTATCGTTAACCCAAGAATTGGAAACGCTTGTTCCTATATGACATACGCTCGTCATTTTTTGCTTTAAAACCATAAAATCGTGCTATAAATTAGGATGCTAATAGGATGTCTCTTGTATATCCTAAAAAATGACTTAGTAACGAATACCGATTTTATCATGAAGAGAATCATTACCATTATTTGCGTTTGCCTTCTAGGAATTTTATCCCTACAAGCACAGCAACTGAAGCCCGTTGCCCGGGATATTGTAAACGAGAAGACCAAAGGAGTAACGTTTCAAGCGGTAAGTGATGTACTTACTGAAAATACAGCGCGTGTAGCGAGTCTGGACAACAAGTTTGTAGATCCCACCGGAGTAACTTATCTGAACTATGATTTTTCCAAACTCCCTACAGGAAGGAAAGTCATTACCCTAGAAATTCCCTTTAAGAAAGGCACCTTGAAACTCAATTTGATGGAATGGGAAGATAGATTCGATTACGTAGCGAAAACCGAATCTGGGAAAATGGTGGTGAATAATTCAAAACAACGCCATTACAGCGGTATCATCGAAGGCAACCATAATAGCTTGGTGGCCATCAGTTTTTTTGAAGATAATATCATGGGTATTATTTCGGATGAAACGACCAATTATGAAATTACCAAATCGAAAGAGCACGATGCCGTTCTCATATATGATGCGTCCAATGTAAAAAACCAGAGTAGTTTCGATTGCTCCTTCGACGATTCCCAAATAAAGCCAATCGATGCGGATGTTCTCTTGGGAAAGTCTCCCACAGCTCCTAGTGTATCGAAATGCGTGGATGTGTATTTTGAAACCGAAGTAGATATGTACAATGTTCTTGGAACCGAAAATGCAGTGGACAATTTTGTGAGGGGCTTATTTCACCAAGCGGCCATTGTGTATTATAATGAAGACATTGCCATTAGGCTGAGTGATGTGATGATATGGACGGTTACCGATCCTTATACGTTCAATTCTGCACACGATTTATTGATCCAATATGCAGCCGAAACGGGGTCATTTAATGGAGATATTGCCCAACTCCTTACCTTTCGGGGCGATGGGATTAATCTCGAAGGAGCTGCGGCAGGCGGACTTCCGTGTAATAATGAAATTGAGGAACGCAAATCTGTAGCGAAAATCCTCGACAATTACGCCCATAACGGAATTTCCCTGAGTCCTACACTTGCATTGGTTACCCACGAATTGGGTCATTTATTTGGGTCTCCACACACGAGAGCTTGTGCTTGGTATGGCACTGGCTCGGCCATAGACGGTTGTGGAGGTGTAGAAGGGTTTTGTGTAAATCCTGGAATACCACTCACAGGTTCTATCATGTCATATTGTGGTAATATTACCTTTGCCAATGGGTTTGGAGCGCAACCAGGGAATCTCATTCGTGATACAGTAGCTAATTCAAACTGCATTACAACGTGCAACATTGAATGTGACGAACCGTGTACCATTGACCCAGAAATCGAATATGTGAATTGGTTTACCAATTCCACCCCATGTAGTTATAAGTTTATTGGTAGCAATGCGGCTAGTCCCATGTGCGATGCCATTTATGATTACGAATGGCGTATCCAAGGATTAATTCCCCCCGCGAGCAATGATAAAGAATTTGTTTTCGATTTTTCCAATTGGGACAATGGCACATATGACATCACGCTAACCATGACATATTATGAAAGTACAGCGCGTGGCTGTTCTTTTGCCGAGGAAACCGTAGTGATTCCTTTTACACTTACCTGTGGAATTAACAACAATCCTACCTGCCCAACCAATAATTTTGTGATCAATGAAGTGGAGAACTGTTTGGATTATCAGATCACCATGTCCACCAATTCGGGGGTCGCTTCTATCGATTGGAGTTATGCTATCTGCGGATTAAGCGGGGAACAACCTATAGGAAATACTACGGGCCCTAACCACGCTACTTATTTTACCTTGCCGTCCGGCAATGATTATGACAACTGCTATCTATGGGTACATGCAGATATTAACCTTACCAATGGTCAAATATGTGAGAAGAGCCAGAGCATTTTGTTGAGCTGTTCTTCGGGTGATAGTAAATTGATTGCGCTAGTGCCTAATCCGACCGCAAATTCCTTTACGATTGTTAAAGGTTCTAAAGTGAAAGTAGATCGGATCATAGTGAAAAACCTACAGGGGATTACCGTGGAGTCCCGGGCTTCTCAATTGGAGCAAGAATTCGATCTATCCAAGCAACAGGCAGGAATGTATATTGTGGAGATCATCTTTGCCGACGGTTCTTCAGAAATTAAAAAATTACTTCTGAAGAAGTAAGAAATAGTACCGTAAGTTTAAGAACAGAAAGTAAAGTCGAAAGGCTTTACTTTTTGTTTTTGTACTGGAAATTGATGGGAAATTAGGAACCTACTTTGTAGATTCCCCGTTGAATGGCATAGATCACCAAACCAATACGGCTTTTAACGTTCAGCTTGTCGAACAGCGCTTCTCGAATGCCATCTACCCTTCGTTTGCTGAGGTTCATTCTATCCGCGATTTCTTTGTAGGTCAATTCCGTACAGGCCCATTGCAGCAATTGGGTTTCCTGTTGGTTAGGATGATAGGTTAGGGTATTTAGGTTGCTCAAAATTACTTTATTGGCTTCTTGGGAATAGTAATATCCTTTGTCACGCATGTCTCGAATGGCATCGAACAGTTCATGAGGCTCGGCATCTTTGAAAATATATCCCGTAGCACCACATTTCAGCATTTCGATAATGGAAAAATCCTTTTCATTCATAGAAAGGGCTGCCACCTTTATGTTTTTGTAGATTTCCTTGTGCTTGTACAGTTCTTTGTGGGTGTCGGGAAGATGTCCCAATAACCACTTGGTGGTCTCAAAACCATTCATTTCCTTCATTTCAATGTCCATTAAAATGATATGGGGCAATTCACTTTCCTTGCAGAAGTGAAGCTTCTTTTTTAGGTCTTTGCCATGATCGGCTTCAAGGCAGATGGTAAAGCCCTCAAAATCCTCAATAAGTTCGGCAATGCCGTGCCGCATCAGTTTATGATCGTCTACAAGGCCAATTCGGGTAGGTGTTTCAGGATTCATTTCAATGGAATTTTAAGTTCTATGAGGGTGCCTTCTTTCTCGTCACTCTTCATAAGAAAAGTGCCGTTCATGAGTTCGGTACGATTGCGCATGCTAATAATGCCGATTCCTTCTTCAATAGGAGAAGAATGATGGAAACCCTTGCCATCATCTTGTATGGAGAGTTGAAAATGGGAACCCAAATGCACTATGGCAATAGTGACGTTGCTTGCTTCCGCATGCGACAGTATATTATTAATGGCTTCTTGAATTATACGATGCAAGAAGATTTGGGATTTGTCATCCAATACCACTTCAATGTCGCTCGTGTGAAAAATGGTCTTTAGATCTGTTTGCTTTCGTACCCGTTCCAACTGGCGCTCAATGTTCTCTTCCAACGTATGGCCCGAAATGTATTTGGGATCCATTTCTTTAGAAAGGTCTTTTACCTCAGCTATGGTATTGGCAACCAATTCCTTGCTTTGTTCAATTCGATCCAAATCGAGATCGTCTTTTTGAATCAGTACCTTATTCAAGTTCAATTTTATAAGGGAAAGACTCTGTTGAATATCCCCGTGGATACGCTCTGCAAAGGTTTTCAAGGTTTCTTCCTTAGCTTCGAGTATAGCCTTGGTAAGTTCTTGCGAAATGGTGTTTTCCCGTTCTGCAAGTTGTCGTTGTTTGGCTCGGTACTGGGCAATGGCAATGACCACCACAATGGCGAAAATGAATATCAAAGCAGAGCTTATAATGATTACGGTTATGATATCTTCATCCGATGAGAACATACAAATCCAATTCCAATTGAGGTGTATAAAAAGATGTTGAATCCCTTCTGAATGATCGTTGAAAGCAACTCCAAGGATTCTGGCCGAACCAAGAGAATGTTATAGGCAATATTGAAGGGGGTGATTCCTGAATAGAAAATAATGAGTCCCCCACAGATCCAGATCAACGGGTGCGCCACGAATTTCCTGCCTTCCAACGGTTTTATAACAAACAAAGTCCAAATACTCCAAGTACAGATTAAAATTCCACTTACGGTGTAGACAAATGTGATGAGTTTGTCATTCAACAAAGGTATTTCGAGCGATAACAGGATGACCAAAAGGAATACTGGTACGGAAATTAGGATGCCTTTTCTTAGATACCGTCTTCCTGTATTCAGCACATAAAAGAATGAAGCGTATAAGAAATACTCCAAGGGGATGTATATATTATAAAGGTATGGCTCGGTGGCAAGTCCCCAGTATTTGTTAATTTCGACCAAGTACTCTACAAACAAACCTAATCCCATGACTCCTAAAAGGATTTTCAAGGCTTTATGGTACTTATAGGAAAAGATTCCTATAAGAAACGCAAGGGTAAAAACAGTTAGGTAAATGAATCGTTCGGTGGACATATTTATTGGCTAAACTTTTTCATCCTAGGTGATCGGAACTTTTCTATCCGAAATTTCCTTTAGGGTTTCCCCTCCTCCCACTTGAATCATTAAGGAAGGTTCTGAAGGGGAACGATCGTCTAAAACACTTTTGAACCGTTCTTCTGGAGGTTCAATATCCTTATCCCAAACGATAAGGTCGTTCCTGTCTTTATCCGTGCCCACCATTACTAAGGTGTTGGATCGTCTACCACTGGTATCCCTTCCATGTTTGGCAAAATAAAACCGGATTCCTGTACAATCCTTTTGGGATAATAAAAAGAGAATAGGGCGAGCATCGAAGGTAATGGATACGATTTCGTCCTGTCTTAAATTGGGATCGTCCCAAACATTTTCTTTAATAAGCTTTAGGGCAAATTCCTTGGTAATGGGTTTGCCGTGATTTTGGCTAAAGTCTTCGAAGGGAATGGCGATTTCACCCTCTATTCTAGTGCCGTCCCTTTTCTCTCCTTTATGTGCAATAATGCTGAAATTTAAATCGGACATAGTATTGGATTTAAAATTAAATAACTGATTTTCAAATAAATGTACGACTAAACTGGGAGGAATAGTACACCTAGAGTCATATTCGGGTCTTTTTCACGTGGGATTCGGGAAATGTACCACACGAGGTTGGGGAAAAAAACAGCTTCCTTCGGAATAAGGCTTTAAAATGACCACTTAAATCCCCAGTTCTTTTCCTGTCATTTTTTGGTAAGGATATCGGCATTTGAGATAAAAATACGTGCTGAATACCCGTGCTCATTCCCCTAGATTCGGAGGGTCCCGAAACTACCTTGCTTCCATTATTAATTTAAATTTTTTAGTCATGGGAGTACCCGAAAAAGCAATGAAAGCGGCCATAGATGGCCCGGAAGCCAAGAAGCTAAAGATTAGCGAAGTTGGAAGTTCCAAAAAACATGAGTTTAATGTAAAACCCGTATCCATGTCCGTGAATTGTGACGGCGAATTTATTGTATACGGACAGATTTCGCATTGTCTTAAATTCCGTAAGGACGATCAATGTTATTTCCTTTTCAAAAAGAAGAGGACTGCAGTAACACCGTCCTCACCTAATAAGATGATCGTAGAGAAGAAAGACGGTGGATTGGTAAAAACCATTACCGGTCCCTTAAAGCCCATCGGCATCGCAGTAGGGGCCTACTTTGGGCAGGATGTTAGTAAGTACTTTGATATGCTCGATAAGCATGCCGACAAACTTTCGTTTGTGGATATGGATTCGGGATGGGAAAGTGCTGTACGCAATTACTTAGCCGTATTGAGCAAGCGTATAGGTTCGCCAAGACCATTGCGAAAGCAAGGCTTAACCTTGTTTCAGCATCACATGTTCAAAGGAAAAACGAAAGCCATTAAGGTAGGCCAGAACATTACCCACCTTAAGTCTTCCGGTTGGAATGACAGAGCGTCTTCTTTAAAAGCCCTTGTGCCAAAAGGCATGAAATTGGAGGTGTTTAAGCACGACAATTTTAAAGGTGACAAGATTGAATTTGGCTGCGGAAGCCACTTCATACGGGATCTGAAGATTCACAAACTAGGTGACGAACTCACCAGTGTTCGTTGGAGTAAAGCCTAACATTCAAGAAAAGAGCCTGAAAATCTTCAGGCTCTTTTTATATAAAATTATATGGTTAGAACTGACACTGCAAATGTGTCAGAAACGAAAAAATGAGATGTATGTCAGGTCCAAAAATTTGTGTTTGTCAGGTTTACAATTCCTTGATAAAAGTGTTAAGTGTAGCGTTCCTTTTCTTTATAAGGGTTTGCGGCGCATTTGGAAATTTTGGTCCTTTATATTGGACCTTCCTGTCAGTGACAGTGGCAATAAGGAAAGAAAAATGTCAGTGCCAAGATGTCGTCTGCATCCATGAATTTAAACCACTGCTCTGGATTCTTGAAATTAACACCAATACATCTTACTGATTTTCAGTGAATTGAATAAATGTATGGTCAGATTAACAAATATTTAAAGCTTCATTCACGTACTATTGGTCTGGATTTTGCTGTTATATAAGCGAACGATTGTTCAAAATACCTAGTAGTGTCTATGTCCGTCCGGACTAGGCCATCCCTCCCTCATTAGGTAGTAAATCTCCCCTTCAAAAAGGGCCATTGGCCCACACATTTTTTTATTAATTTTTAAACCATTTTAGTTATGGCAAAGGAACCTATTGTTTCTACTTTGTTCCGGTTCGTCACGACCCGGAACCCGAAATTGTTATCAAAAACAGAAAGAGAGAGGGGATTCGTTTATTATCCTTCAAATGAAAAATCGAACAGTCATTTTTTAATTGACTTAGAGGATGAGAAGGATCCCGACACCCGAAGGACAATGCTGGAGGGCAGAACCGCAACGTACAACGGCTTGAGCAAGCGAAGTACTGTCGAGGCCGTTAAACCGGACCTTTATGAGTTTTCTCATTGGCTCATGGAAAACAAGAACACGCTCACTATCGATCAGGTAGGGAGTCGACTTGCGGCACCTACGTTGCCGACCTTAACAACGAGCCAACTTATTACTCTTTGGGACAACCTGCATTATCAGATATTGACCAAGAAATCCGCTGCAGTGCGAGAGGCTATTATTCGTATGATTGTAGCCGACAACTTCCTGAAAAAGGACGATTCGCGAACCGCGTTAGCAGAAAAGCTTATTAATAGCGATGAGGAATTGCAACGTCTGGCACATGCCTATGTGGTCATTGAGGACGGGGTGCTGAACAATCATGCATCTCGAAACAATGCCCCTATTGGACAAACCACAACGCAAAAACAATTCGGAACGTTGAACAAGCAACTTGAGTCTTTTGAGGCCAAACAGAAGTTGGACACGTTGCGAGAGGTAAAGAAAGAGTTGAAAGGGCGTGTGGAAGTAAATGAGCAGGAAAACCGTGATGCGTATGCACAGGCAGTAACAACCTATGATAGTGCTTTAAAAACGGCCTATGACAATGCTACCAAGTCGGTAGACAGTCAGACAGGAGAGATCACGTATACAAATCTTGTACTACCCACTCTCAATTACACTCCGGCTAGTATTTTCGATAGCAACAACCTTCAGGGCAAGGTAGGGGATACGACCCTCAATATCTTCAATAAAATTGTAGCAGAAGGTGTTAATAATGAGGAGTTACTGTTCAAGAAGTTGAACGAGGAAGTGCAAAGGCAGAGTGAATTGTACCGAAAGGGAACCAAAAAAAGCACTCGAAGCATATTATTCAATGGAAGTATGATAAAGGTGGGGGCACCTGCCATTCCGGTAAATAGCTACTCGGCAAGTGCTATCCAAAATCCCAAGAATCTGGACATGGTGATGGTGAGTATTAACCTTGTCACAGGAAACTCCGATTTAAGAATTACTGAAACAGATCTTAGTATTGTTTTCGAATCAGAGGTTTCGGCCAATAAATTGGATGTCCTGCAAGTGGATGCTGCTCCAGGGGCCATGATTTTGTCGAACAATGAACAAGAGATCACCATTCCATCAGGGGCCAAGAGCCTTACCTTAACAGGTACGATTACTTTGGATGGCGATGAAATCCTTGAAGTAGATACCGAGCTTATTATAGGTGGACAAAAGAGCAATGGTGAAATGACGAATCAAAAACATGCTCAGGAATCTAAGAAAGTGGAGCACCACGGTATCAAAAAGATTGGGGTGGCCGATTTCCGCAGGGTTGAACAGGAAGTATGCTGTTATGTTCCAGGGGAGGTATCTCATATTGAGAATATCTTGGCCAAGGAGTATAAGGAGCGC
The DNA here is from genome assembly GCF_028561275.1 of Aureisphaera galaxeae. Taxonomy (GTDB): domain Bacteria; phylum Bacteroidota; class Bacteroidia; order Flavobacteriales; family Flavobacteriaceae; genus Aureisphaera; species Aureisphaera galaxeae. The sequence continues at coordinate 296,275 of NZ_JAQQTF010000018.1, read as the reverse complement.
TCTACCCGACGTCTTTTAAGTACGGAAAATACGACCGAAGTAACGGAAGAAAACGAGGTAGAAAACCTTACAGATACTACTACTTCCGAAAGGAATGAACTTGCTACCGAGGTCTCGTCTATTGTCAATGAGGATAAAGCTTATAGCTATGGCGCTTCTGCTGGTGTGAGTGGTAGCTTTGGTGCAGGACCAGCTAAGACTCAGTTCAGTGCAGATGCCTACTATAACGGAGCATCTTCGTCCTCTTCTTCCAACTCGAACAATACTTATCAGAATTATGCAGAGGAGGTTACACAACGTGCCTTGGAGCGTGTAGTGCAGAAAGTGACCAAGAAGCGTACTTCAAGAATCATTCGAGAGTTTGAGGACAGTAACAAGCATGGATTCGATAACCGAGAGGGAATTAGTCATGTAACCGGTGTGTATCGTTGGGTTGATAAAATCTACACGAACAGGCTTGTAAATTACGGAAAACGCTTAATGTATGAGTTCAACGTGCCAGAGCCCAGTCGCTATTTTAAACATGCCATTATAGAGACTATCGAAGGGGAGAACCCAGAGCAGATTTCTGGTATCCCTGGAGGATTGTTGGCACCGCCGGAGCCGCCACCAATAGATTTTGATGCCACGGATATTCAACCGGAAGATTACCATGTGAAAGCTGCGCTTTACAAAGCGGTTGTAACAGCTCCACCTGTAGAGGAGATGTATATAGGGCATTCCTTTGCCTACACGGCAGCCGAGATTGGAGGGGATTTCCCAGGACTTAACGAGCGTAATGCAGAGAAAGTAGATCTGGAAATACCCGAAGGCTATGAGGCATATAAGGCCTCTGCTAATTGGCGTGATAGTGAGGATGGTGGTAACGAGTATAGTGATACAGTTGTTCTCGTTGGAGGCAGAAAAATGATGGACAGGGGTGAACTTGTTGATATCCTTCCACATGTAGAAAAGATTCCGGCCTCGTTCTCGCAGGTGGGACATATTGCAGGGAACTCCTCGGTTTCTGTTAAACTACGATTACTTCCAGAAGCTATGGAGAAATGGCGTAACGAAACCTACGATGCCATTGTAGCGGCCTATCAAGATCGTGTAAATGAGTATAACGACTGGTTGTACGCCAATTTTGAGCCTACACTTCCAGAGGTGGAGAACACTACCAAGAAGCATGAGTTCAATCCATTGCTTAACCGCGCATTGGAGAAGCGCGAGTTGAAGCGATTGGCTATAGATATGTTGGCTCGACCTTTTGGTATTTCGACGGCGAGGAATCATTATCTCACGAAACTTACACACCCACACTTAACCTTGTCTTTAGAAAGACATGCGGAGTATGTAAAGTTCTTTGAGCAAGCGTTCGATTGGGAGATCATGGCCTATATTTTCTATCCGTATTTCTACTCCAACCGTTGGCGTTGGGATAGTCTTATCCTAGAGAGTAACGGTATTGATCCTATTTTCCAAGCCTTTTTACAAAGTGGAATGGCTCGCATGGTCGTACCGGTACGTCCTGGTTTTGAAAAGGCTGTGGCCTATTTCATGGAAACAGGGGATGTTATGATGGGAGACCAATTGGCGGTAGAACGTGAAGACGACCTGTATCTGTCCATTGCAGAAGAAATGGAGCAGACCGAAGGAAAAGTGGAAAAAGAATGGGAAACCCGTGTACCTACGGCACTTACCATTGTACAGTCCGATTCGGGCCCACTTACGGAGAACGGTTTACCATGCTGTCATAATGACGATGCCACCCAAAATCTGGCATATGGAAGTAGCATTATGGTCGGCGGTACGACGTCTGGAGTATAATCAATAATTATTGAACCGCTCTCTGGGTCGAATCTGGGGAGTTGAGACCTGGGGGGTGGTTCTTTAAAAAATTAGAAAACATGAATAATACATTTGAATTTGGAGAGTTGTTCGGGATTGAATCCCCGCTCACAATATCTACTTCTGACAAAAAAGACATAACCGGGTTTTATAATGGGAAGATTAATTTTGAAACCTTAGTTGAGGACATTAAAGTTTCGAAGACAGTGGGACTACTACAGGGGTATAGCTATAAGGATTATGTAAGCAATACCACTTCAACCGTAGAGGTTACGGATAGGGAAACTTTGGAAGTGCATTCCTCCACTTTTCTAGTGGATGTTCCATTTAAATTCATAGACAGTAATCAAAAGGAACGCGCACTTAGGCTCTATGGAGCTCTTAATAAGAAGGATGCGAATGTCCGAACTGATATTTATGTGGCGCGGACGTCTATAGATTTGGAAAAGAAGAAAGTCTCCTATAACATCCTTTTTGTATATGAGGGATTTGACCAAAGAAAAAATAATACAGACAAATCAGATATCAACCGGGTGGCTTTAGCCATTTCCACAAACTCATATGATGACTACCATGCAGCCTACGATTATTTGGCCTACAAACGAAGCCAAGTAGAGCAGGAGGTTCTCAAGAAATACACTACTGCCTTCTTAAAAGCGGAACAGAAGGTGTCGCAATTGGCTTTTCTTTACAGGGAGGCACCCGAATTTGTATTGCAGAACCGAGATGATGACTTAAAATGGGGAGACTTATACCTTATTTTGGATGGTTTGGTAACTAATAATAAAGAGAAAGCTATTATTCGTTTATTAAGATCATTGGCAATAGATTATTCGCTGGTTGTAAAAAAGGATGAGGTGAGTGAAAATCGTTTAAGGAATAGAATCAATAACTTTTTTTATAGGTTATCGCTGAAGGGACAAAACGGTAGTCTTTTCGAAAAACTCTATAAAAAGATTAATGACTATGGAATTGGCGATGACAACTTTACACTTTTTATTCAGGAACTTTATAAGTTTTGGTCATTAAGTGATTTTGCCAATCCGAACTACACAAAAAACCAAAAGCAATACACTGGTGGTCCTGAGGTTCTTCTTTACGATACAAATAAAGTCCTTGGATTTTACAATAACGATTATAGCTTCGATTTTGTAACAGATAAATCTCGGCTTAAGATTAAGGTAACCAAGGAGGAAACCCGATTAGACAATACAAAGACGAACCCTGGAAAAGGTGGGCCTAAATTGGAAAAGGAGATAAAGGATATAGGGAAGTATAATATCTTTCATCCCATTACCCTTGCAAATGTACCTAAAGAAGGAGAAATTAAAATTCCAACCAATGTCATACCTGCTTTTTACCTTAAAGCCTTCGATGATAAACAGCGTTGGAGTAATGTTGATAAAGGTATCTGGTTAGGGGTAGATGTGGTAACCACAATAACAGGTTTTGGGAACTTGCTAAAGTTGAGGCACCTCAGGCATCTTACGAAACTTGGACTCATTAAACCCAATAGGATACTGTTTAATATAAAAACTGCAGTAAGTATAGCCGAGATTACAAGCGGAACCTTAAATGCTATGTTGACGCTGGCGGATAGTGATAGCCCATTTGCAAATAAGTTACGAGAATATCTATTTTGGCTGGAGATGGTGAGTTTAGGCAGTGATGTGCTGGTAGAAAGATTGTTAAGGAAATCTGCTAGGGAGACGTTGGATGTTGGGGAGGATTTATTATATAGCTCTCCGAACAATGTTAAGAAAAAGGAACTTGAACAGACTTTATACCACTTGGCCCAGATAGTTGAGGAGTCAGCAGATTATAGTTCCCGTTTTGCTCGGACCTTTAGTAAAGCTGTAGACAAGGTAAGTGCAAAAATTAAAAAGTTTGAAGACAAGATTAGGAATCTTGATGTTGAAGACGGAATGATTCTTAATAATGCAAGAAAAATTGAAATCAAGCACCAAGGGAAGAAATATCCAGACTATATTGACTGGAGTCATGTGCCAAGTTCTAAATTCAAAGGATCTACATTAACTCATAATCATCCCAATAGTTCAGGATTGAGTTTAGCTGATGTAAAAGTGTTTTTGAATTTTGAATTGAGAGAAATAAGGGCCATTGGAAAAAATGGCACTATCTTTAGTATGATAAATGTTGGAATTACTACCAAAAGAAGGAAGGATTTACTTGATCTAATCGATTCTCAAGAGGCATTTGCAAGGCAAACCTTTACAGATGCAGGGACTTATTTCCAGGAGGCTTATGTGTTCAGACAGGTCTATGATGCGATGAAGGGAAGTGTAGATTATGTGAAATATATTGAATAACCTTTTAAAATATAGAAATATGGAAATTAGAGATATTAATTTAGGATTTTTGTGGGAAGAAAGAGGAGGGCCTATATTAGATGCTCCAGATCCTTTCTGGGAAAAGTGGAGAGAGGATAAAGTGAAGTTTTATAGTTTTATGAAAACTGAGCCCATTCACAAAATAGTGGAATTAATGGTGATTGCTTATAAGGATAAGTTCCCTAGAGATTATTGGTCTTCCAATTTTTTGAATGAAAAGATTCGACAAACTGATGTAGAAGAGGACGAAAACGGATTCAAAATCTATGGGAAAGACTACATGCTTCGTCATGATGTCATCTCTTTTGCCGATAAGGAGAAAATAACCGATGGGGAATTTGAGTATTCTTCTGAAATAAAGATAGAGTTTATAGAAGGACGGGATCTTACCGTACCTATAGAAAAGGTATTGGAAGGAAAAGACTTTAGTAAGAGTACGTTGGGAGATACCGTGGTTTATACAGTTGAAGAAAGTCCTATATCGCAATTAGAGGTTACCCCGAGAAGTTTTAAGATTATTGTAAATGAAGACTATTATGTTTATCTAGGATATTAAGCATAGCTATGGGTCGTTCCGGCTTTGTAATTACGAGTTTTAGTTCCAATGGGTAATACACATGTTAACAAAAGAAAAAGCGATAGAAGTAGCGAAAAAGTATGTGAAAGAAGATGAAACGGAGTCAGGTATTGAGATGATCATATTACATAAATATACAGTGGAGAAAGCCTATGGTTATGTGTTTCATTATACGAACAAAAAGTATCACGAAACAGAGGACTTTCAATATGCCATTGTAGGAAATGCTCCTTTTTTGGTAGAGAAAGAAACAGGAAGAGTTATTGTCTTTGGAACAGCAAGACCCCTCGAATACTATATAAATGGCTACGAGAATGGTACTTGGGAACCTAGTGAAAATGGTATTTGGGTACCTGAAGAATAGATACAAAGTATCCTTATTAAATGATACTCGCCATAGACGTATATTACAGGGAAGACGGCACAGCCAAAACAGTTGGTGTCCTCTTTAATTGGGACGATACCGAACCTCTAGAGATATACGAGGAAACCTTTTTACAGGTGGCAGCATATATTCCAGGGCAGTTTTACAAACGGGAACTGCCCTGTATCCTCAAACTGCTGGATCGGGTAGATTTGGATTCGTTGGAGGGTATTCTAGTCGATGGACATGTTTTTGTCGACAATGACGAAAAACTCGGACTTGGAGGTCATCTTTGGGAATCGCTCAATAAGAAGATCCCGGTAATTGGAGTGGCGAAAAAGTCGTTTCACAATACAGAGAAAGTAAGCATTCCGATTGTCAGGGGAAAGAGCAAGAATCCCTTGTTCGTTTCCTGCGTCGGAATGGAGCTCGATCTTACCGTGCAAAGGGTTCAGAATATGAAAGGGATCTATAGGATTCCAGACATTTTAAAAACACTGGACCAGTGGACAAGAAAGAAATGATCGGGTGAGTTGAGTGGGCTTATGCTTATGAAGTTTTTCAGGCAGATGAAGATGCTCAAGAGGAATTAAAATATACGATATAGTAGTCCTGTTATCACTATCTCTCCCCAGGATGGGAATGTTACTTCCCATCACAGATAACAGACATGGCATATTGATTTATTACAGCAATTGCACGTAAAAGTGTGATAAAACATCCTATGGTAACATAGGGATGTCAGACGTGTAATGGAATTATTCAAAATTTAATACACTGATAATCAAATATTTAAAATTATGATCGTACTGCTAGACAATGGCCACGGTGGCCTTATTAACGGAGATTACCAAACCCCAGGCAAACGACAAGATTGGGGTAACGGAAATGTCATTTACGAAGGGGAATTTAACCGCGCCATTGTAAACGGCATTATCGAGCAGTTAACCCGTCTCGATATCGCCTATGTCAACTTGGCCCCAGAATATTGGGATGTTCGCCTCGAAACCCGAGTGAAAAGGGCCAATAAATATCCCGCTAGTAAGAGCTTTTACCTAAGTGTTCATTCCAATGCCGGAGGGGGCAACGGATGTGAGTTTTTTACCTCACCCGGAAATACCAAGAGCGATAAGATTGCCACCATTTTTGGCGAGGAATACAAAAAGGAGTTTCCCAATAGGAAATTGAGAACGGACTTTAGCGATGGTGACTTGGACAAAGAGCGAAGGTTCTATGTGCTCACCAAAACCAAAATGCCGGCAGTACTTACGGAGAACTTTTTTATGGACAATCGGGAAGAATTCGACCATATCCTTATGACCCGAGAAGGGCGCAGCAGGATTGTAGATTATCACGTAAAGGCCATCGTTAGGGCCAGACAAGAATTATTTAATTAAAGAACAAAATTTAGACACAAATGAAAAAGATAAAAAAAGTGGTTATAGCTGTTCTCATTGTAGGTTCGGGGATGTTTTTTTCCTCATGCACAGCATTACAAACAGCACCCTACGACCAATATTCCTATCAAAAATCGGTAGAGATAAAGGTCGAAGCTTCAAGACTTATGGATAAGGCAACCCTGCCTTACTCCGATCATTTGGAGGAGATCGAATCCCTCTCACTGGAGATTGAGAAGATCGTAGCGTACGAAAAGAACAAACCCAATAATGGCATTACCTATACCATGTGGCAAATCTTGTCGGACGAGGAAAAGAACCTGCTTTCGGGCTTCTTTAAACGATGGAAAGAAAAGGAAACCCTTTCTGGCATTTTCGTTACCGAAGCAAAAGCCCAGGTAATGGAAGCCATGGATCTTTTGATTCGGTACGAAGGGCAAAAGGACAAAGAAGCCAAAGAGAAACTGTTGGATTTAATAGCAAACAATTAAAAAAATGGATATGGAATTTGAAGATATATTAAACGAGCTGAAAGAGCGACTTAGCCAGCTCTTCGGAGAAAAGTATGGGGAGTTTGGCCGGGAATCCAAAAAGGATATTGAAGCCTTTCTAGCCGCTTCTCAGGAAAAACTGGAACGATGGACGTTACTGCTTGCCAACGGAGGTCTGTCCTCGGACGATTTTCAGTGGCTGGTAAAGAGCCAAAAGGATCTAATAGCGCTGAAAGCCTTGGAAAGGGCGGGAGTGTCGAAAATAAGCCTAGGCCATTTCAAGAACAGTGTCATCCAGACGATTTTCGATACGATAGAGACGAGAATTCCTTAATTCTTTGGTTATTATGGAAAATGCGACCGTTAAAAAGCCAAAGACCATCGTAAAATCCATCAAGGAACAGGACATTGCAGATAGTATTGCAAACTGTTTGGAAGGAAACAATTATTGGATCACGGCAGATCGTATTGCCGAATGCCTCGAAGTATCTGTCCAGGAGGTAGAGCAAATTGCTGTCCAATCGAACAAGGTGTTGATCAACGGTCAGGGACAGCTGACCACGAGACAATTATACAAGGAACGCACTCCTTTTATTGGGAGGCTTATGGATATTTTTAAAAACAGAATTGATTAAAATGGAATTTTTAACGACCATATTTTCGGAGGGAGTTGTCCTATCCGCCGTTGGCGGGTTGGCGTATCCCTTGCTAACATTGTTGGAGCGTATGCAACAACCCAAAGCAAAGAAGATAGACCTTAAGGATTCCTCTTTTTATATTTCGCTCTTCATCTATTTCTTCTTGGCTACTGTGGTAGGTTATATCTATTTTAATGGTAAAACCAATTTTGGGGTCAACGATCGCTTACTCGCTGTACATGTAGGCATCACTGCCCCGTTACTTATTCGGTCTTTAGCTACCGCAATACCGAAAAGCTTTAATAGGAATCCTAGAGAGTAAGGTCTATATAGCTTGGGAAAAGACGAAAAGCAAAGTCATTAGACTTTGCTTTTCGCTATTTTTTATCCAACAAAAAAAGTACCTTTATCTTAGTTCGAAGATTATTTTGAAGCATGATTACACCACCATTATTGGCTAAGGGTAACACCGTTGGAATCGTATCCACAGCCCGAAAGATTTCCAAACTAGAACTGGCGCCATTATTACAACTCCTTACCGATTGGGGATTACACTATAGATTGGGCAATACCATAGATGCCGAAGATCATCAATATGCGGGCAATGATGCGTTGCGAGCAAGGGATTTTCAAGAAATGATGGACGATCCTTCCATTCATGCCATTTGGTGCGCTCGTGGGGGTTACGGAACGGTTCGTATCATCGATGCTTTGGATTTCTCCAACTTCGAACAGCATCCAAAATGGATCATTGGGTATAGTGATGTGACCGTACTTCATAGTCATGTTCACAATTTGGGAATAGAGACCCTACATGCCAATATGGCCATAGAAATAGATGCTAAAACCGAGGCTACCCGTAGTGGAATTCGTAATGTGCTGTTTGGCCAAAGCCATAGGATTCAATATGAAATGAAATCCGATTTTCATCGGAAGGGTATGGCAGATGGTAAGTTGGTAGGAGGTAATCTATCACTCCTGTATGCATTATTGGGGAGTCCTTCGGATATTGAAACGGATGGAAAAATCCTGTTCATTGAAGATTTGGACGAGATGCTCTATCATATCGACCGAATGATTCAAAACCTAAAACGAAACGGAAAACTGAAGCATATAAAAGCCTTGATTGTGGGGGGAATGAACGATATGAAAGACAATACCATTCCTTTTGGGAAAACGGCCGAAGAGATCATCTGGGAAGCCGTTAACGAATACGATTATCCCATCTGTTTCGGATTTCCTGCAGGTCATATTCAAGATAACCAACCCTTGGTTTTAGGGCGAACGGTTCGTTTGCAGGTAGAAGATTCTGGAGTATCCCTTCAATTTTAATACGAAGAAGCATGGCATATCATAATGAATTGGGGAAATTGGGGGAGGAACTTGCGGTGCAATATTTACTGAAGCAGGATTACGCCATTTTGGAACGTAATTTCCGCTACGACAAAGCCGAAATAGATATCATTGCAGCAAAGGGAGATGAAATTGTCATCGTTGAGGTGAAAACAAGAAATAGCGCTGCCTTCGGAAATCCACAAGAATTCGTAACCGCTTCGAAAATAAAATTACTGGTGAAGGCTGCCAATGAGTATATGGTCTCTCAGCATTTGGATAAGGAAGTTCGGTTCGATATTATCGCCGTGCTAAAAAATAAAACCACAGAAAAAGTGGAGCACTATCCCAACGCCTTCTATCATTTTTAAAGGTATGTTAAAGTCCCCTTCATTTATGTTTATAGCGTGTGTTTGTACCCAGACGTACGTTCAATTTCGTTAAAACTGGTACTTTTACAGGAAACAATCCTGCCACGAATGTTTGAGCTGATCGACGTCATTATACTCATCGGAATTAGCCAAGGAATCTTCCTTATGCTTACCATTTTACGGATTCCGCAGGCTAATAAAAGAGCCAATTCCATTCTGGCATTACTTATCGGGATCGCTACCCACATGCTTATTGGAAGGGTATTGATGGTACGTTTCCTTACCAAAGCCACATTCTTTTATTCTTGGATATTCGATATTCCCCTGTATCTATTTGGCCCACTTCTTTTTCTGTATACCTCGCGATTGTTATTTCAGAATAAGGAGAACAAACGATTTCCACTCTGGCATTTTTTACCGGGAGCCTCTTTTTTGGTATTGACCTTAACCCTTTTTATAGTATATAATCCAGATACCTATTATGAAGCCTATTTGAAAGGGACCTTTAAAACGCTCTTTAATTTAATTTTCGTTTCGGCCATAGGATCCAATCTAATCTATTTAATAAAGTCCTTCGGAATGCTCAGAAAGTTTAAAAAAGCATCCAAAGAATCCTTTTCCTTCGACCAGAATCCGGTGAGTTACCTTACCTATTTCTTATCGGCCATTCTACTTATCATCGTGATATGGGCCCTTGGTTTTGTGAACAATTCGCTGTTCGATCGTTTTTTCAATTTTTTCAGCTACGATTTGGTCTGGGCTGTGATTCCAGCCTTCATCTTCGTGATTGGATATTACAGTTTAAAACAACCCGATCTGTTTCGCGTAATTCAAGAAAAGGAGACCAAGGTTCAGAAAAAGAGACTAACAGAAACGGAGTCGTCCTTACTTCAGAAGAGGCTTGATCAATTAATGAAGGACGAGAAGATCTATTTGGAAAGCGAGCTTACCTTGACCGAAGTTTCCAAAAGATTGCAAACCTCGAGTAACAATCTTTCTTGGTTGCTCAACAACGTCTATCAAACCACTTTCTATGATTTTATCAATACCCACAGAATAAATGAGTTCATTAAAAAGGTAGAAAACCAAGAACATCTTCAGCATACTATTTTGGCCTTATCGTTCGATGTAGGATTTAAATCCAAGTCCACGTTCAACAAAGCATTTAAGCTTACCATGAACGATACCCCTAGCAACTACATAAAAAAACATCGGGCGGCTTAATCTTTACGTTTGTCTGTATCCACACGGTCGATTCGCACCCTTCCTGAAAGTAGGTTTGTAGAAACATTAAACTTTCAGGATTATGAAATTAAAAATTATCACTTTTTGTATGTGTGCGTTGGCTTCCCTATGGGCCCATGCACAGACCGTAACCACTTTTTCACAGGGGACGCCCGATGATGCTATTGTCTTGGATAGCAACGGGAACATTTATTGCTCCCAATATACGGGAGATACCGTTTTTAAGTTTACCCCCGCGGGCGATGTAGAATCTTTTGTAACAGGTCTCAATACCCCAAACGGACTAGAGTTTAATTCCAACGACGAATTGTACGTATGCGATGGTCAAGGCAATACGATTTACAGATTCGATAGTAGCGGTACTGAAATCGATTCCTACCCCATTAGTGGGCATCCTTCGGGAATCATTAAGTTCCTGGATGAAGAAACCATGTATTTTACAAGATTCATTGGTAATACTATCAATATTTTGGAAACCGATGGCACCATTACCACTTTCTCCAGTGATGCAGACCTTAATGGACCTGTGGGATTGGCCATGGATGGAAACGGCACCCTGTACGTTGGGAATTACACGGATCGAAAGATTTTCAGGGTTTTGGGTAATGGGGATTTGGAGTATATCGCACAACTACCTTCAGAAGCAGGGGCTTTCCCCAATCTTGGCTTTATTACCTATGCCCAAGGGAAAATATGGGGTACGGTTTTAGGAAGTCACAAAATCTATTGTGTAGATCCCGATCTTGTTGATGTATACACCGTATTTACGGGAAGTACTCAAGGGAGTATGGACGGTGATATTTCTGAAGCCACATTTTCTTTGCCCAACGGAATCGCATTTAATGATGCTGGGGATACCATGTATGTCACGGATTTCGGGCCGAAAAACCTTCGGATTATTTCAGGAATATTAAGCACGGAAGAATCCCAATTGCAGAACAGCATATTGAGATTGTCTCCCAATCCAGCCCAAGATCGTTTGGTATTGGAAGGCGATCTGAATGAAGGAACCTATACAGTATCAATGTATACGATTTCTGGCCAGTTGCTGTCTGAAATGTCGATTAGTTCTTTTGGAAACCGGATTTCTGAAGAATTGAATATTTCCAATTTGCAAGCGGGCGTGTATTTGGTAAAGATTTCTGATGGGGCAAGCACTGTGACCCAAAGAATGATCAAAAAGTAAAAATCGACGTCCTTAAAAAGTATACTTGTATACAATTACACCTTACCTCCAAAGGTAAATACTACTTTTGCGGTATTAATCCATAGCGTGTGTACGAGTTTACTTTTTTGGATGTTGTTTTAATTGCGGGACTCTCCCAAGGGATATTTTTGGCACTATCCCTCCGATTGCTGAAAGAACGGAATAAGCAAGCGAATGCTGTTTTGGTTTGGATATTGAGCATCTCTGTCCTAATGCTCTTAGGAAAGCTATCCTTATTCCGTTTTAAAGTGGAATGGATATGGTATGTGGCACTTTTTGTGGACTCGGTCATTTTCCTAATTGGCCCACTCATCTATATGTATGTACGGCGGTTGACATTTCAGGAAAATCCTGCATTCACGGTTTCATGGCCACATTACATTCCCACCATTATACATGTTATTTACTTTTTCTGGTATTTCAGTCTTTCAAGGGAAACGTTGCAAGAATGGCACCAGACGGGAAGGATCAATTATTTCTATTTCGGTTTTGAGTTGTTAGGATTACTTTCCTTTGCCTATTATTGGATCATTTCCGCTGGTGTTTTCAAAAAATTCAATCGACTAAAAACCGATGAGTTTTCCAATCCCCAACAAGTATCTAAGTTTCTAAAGGTATTTCTGGGGAGTTTGGGATTGTGCCTATTGTTCTGGGTTTTCAGTTTTTTGAACAGTAACTTTTTCTTTTATGACATTCCTTATCTAAGTTACTTATCCCTATGGATTTCCATACCCGTATTCATCTATGCCGTGGGATACTACAGCTTACGTCAGCCAGAAATTTTCAGGATTCCCTTACCAAAACCCAAAGAGGTCAGGGCCCGTTTAAAACCGGAGGAAATTCAACAGCTCAAGAAACGACTCCAGTATTTTATGCACGAAGAATCTGTGTTTTTGGATCCTGCGATTACCCTAAAAACTCTTTCGGAAAAACTCCATACCACCCCCAATAATCTTTCGTGGTTCCTCAATAATGTCTATCACAGTAGTTTTAGTGATTACATCAACAAAATGCGCATTGAACGGTTTTTGGAAAAAGTAGCCAACGGCGAACACCTCAAGAAAACCCTACTGGCTTTAGCCATGGAAGTAGGTTTTAATTCCAAATCCAATTTCAATAAAGTCTTCAAAGCCCAAAAAGGGGAACCTCCTTCTTCTTACATTAAGAAAAAAAGCGTCGCATAAGGTGCCATTGTGTACAATGTGTCGATTGGAAGGGTGTCCGGTCATAGTTTCGTTTAAAATTTTTAAAAATAGAGACTATGACTTCAAAATTGATACTACTAATTTCATTCGTATCCATTAGCTGGCTAAAAGCCCAAACCGTTTCTACCGTAACCGAGGGAACGATAACCGATGGCTTGGGGATCGACTCCCAAGGGAATATCTATGGCTCGGATTTCGGAGGGGATACCGTATATAAATACAATCCCACCACCGGAGAGGTAAGCGTTTTTCAAACAGGGTTTTCCAATCCCAATGGAATTGGGGTGAACTCCGACGATGAGGTGTTTGTTTGCGATCATACGGGTAATACGATATACATGTACGATACTTCAGGGAATTTATTGGACACTTTCACGGGATTCACTACTCCCACGGGTATTAAGGAAACGCCAGATATGGATGGCTATATGTTGGTGGTAGAATACCAAGCCAATAGAATTAAACTGTTGGATGCAGATATTGGAGACGTGGAGGTTTTGGTCTCTGGATCGCCGCTCAACGGTCCAGCGGGTATTGCTTATATTGGGAACACTCCTTATATTGGAAATTTTAATGATCGCAAGATCTTTAGACTCGATAATTATGATACCCTTGTTGAAATCGCTCAGCTTCCAGCGACGGCTGCAGGTAGTAACTTTTTAGGATTTCTCACGGCCAAAGGAGGATTTCTATTTGCCACACAATTGGGTGAACACAAAATATACCGAATCGATCCTGTTTCTGGTGAGGTAGTTCTTTTTGCTGGGAGTGTTGCTGGCGGTGATGACGGCCCATTAGAAGATGCCACATTCAATCTTCCCAACGGAATATTGGCCGATGAAGCCAACGACCGCTTGTACATTAGTGATGCTCAGCCTAAGAACCTTCGCATCATAGATGGGGTAACCTTAGGGGCCAATGACAATCGAATTATAATAAACGAACTGAAATTATTTCCAAACCCGCCCCAAGATGCGCTCATGTTGCAAGGAAAGTTACCTGCTGGGGCGTATCAAGTATTTGTGTACGATACCCTTGGAAGTCGTTTACTCTCTCAAAAGATGGACGTATTGCAAGGTCAGATATATTCAGAGATAGATGTTTCCCGATTGCCTTCAGGAACCTACGTATTGGAACTATCGAAAGGGAACATTGCCATTTCAAAGAAATTCGTGAAATAAATTCCGAACCACAAATGAGACCGTAGATTTAGGGTTACTTCACGGTCATTTACTGAGCAATCATTTCAACAAGTTCGGATAATCCTGATGGCTTTGCTGTCAGGATTTTGTTTTCATCCAACAAGAAGAAAGTAGGTGTTTGGGATATGCTAAATGACTTTGCAATGGTATTCTCCCACTTACCCAAACCGAGAACGTGTTGAAATTCGGGATAACGCAGCGTTTCGTTTTTCCAATCGAATTTGTTGTCTTCAATTCCCACAGCGATCACCTTATATTTCTTTTGATCTAGGGTATTGACAAATTTTTGCAGCTTTGGCAACTCCTTTAAACAGTGAGAACAGGTGCTACTCCAAAAGACCAGAATGTAGTTTTCTGCCACATCATATTCGTACAAATGCTGCATTTTTATCTTACCGTTATTCTCTACTTCCCAAGAAAAATCCGGCACTTTAATACCTATAGAAGTTCGTCTATAGTTTTCCAACTTCGAAACAATTTCGGTTTCGCCCAAGGTATTACACAATTGCAGTAGGTATTTTTCGGTGAGGTAATTCGCGCTTCTTGGCATTTCCTGAAGTACCAATTTTCCCCAAAGCTGATACAATATGTTTTTCTGAAAGGTCTGATCACTGTTCTGAACCAAATTGATAATGGCATCCAATTCACGATAGGAGGCTATTTCCGTTTCCAAGGAAAAGGTTCCGATGTACTTCATGAATCGATTGAGTACAAAACTTGAATTTTGAAGGACCGGATTGTTAGGGTCCAAAAACTTGAAATAAGTCTGCCTTCTATTCTCCTCGTAACTTTCCTTGGATTCAAATGCCGAAGGTATGTACGTTCGGGAGGCTACTATAAAACTTTCCGAATAGGTCCCCTTCAAGGCCTCTTCGGCAGTATTTTGAAGTTGGGTTTTTCGCGCGAAAAGCTCCATGATTTTTGTTTCATCAACCGGTTCCGAAGCGTAGGCGTCCGAAATTTCCTGATCCAAAAGGAATTTATTGAACAAATACTCCTGGAAGACTTTGTTCTCTTCGGGAGCTGTAAAGGAAAGACGCTTTCCTTTGGAAAAAGTCAACTCAATGTCTTCTTCTCCGTTGTAGATCACATCAAAATTGAGTTCCTCCTGTGGGATACCGTATACCAACTTGTACACTCCTTTGGTCACGGTCGAATCGAGTGTTAGGGAGAATTTTCCATCGGTCACCTTGCCATCGACAACATATCTAAAACTGTCGGAATTTACCTTATACAATATGCACCAAGAAAATTCATCGGCCGGGGTAAAAGTCCCGGAAATGGTGTGTTGTGCAAAATTTAAGGTCGGAATTAATAGTAGAACAAGTAAAATTTTCTTCATCGTAATCGTAAATATAGCAAACTCTTAGTAACAATGGTTATGCCAAAAACTGGCGCAGGCGGTGCAATATTTCATCCACCTTTGTTGCATTTTCTATAGTGAGTAATAATCGAAGCCCATTTCGGGTCTGTTTTTCCTTCATTTTTACCAATTGAGGATAGCGTTGTACCACATTCAGAATCTTTCCGAAGGTATCTGTCTGATAGAAATCACTCTGCTGATCGCTAATAAAATACCCTACAAAACGTCCCTTTTTCATTACCACGCGTTCCAGTCCCATGGTAATGGCCAACCACTTTATGCGGACACTGTTCAATAAGTCGGTAACGGGCTGAGGTAAGGCCCCAAAACGGTCTATTAGATCGGCTTCAAACTTTTGTAGCTCGGCTTCCTCTTTCAATTCACCCAATCGGTTGTAGAGATTAAGGCGCTCTGTAATATTGTTTACATAGTCGTCCGGGAACAGCAATTCGAAATCGGTATCCAAAGTCGTTTCCTTCAAGAAGCTTTTCTTTTCATGTTCCGTTCCGGCATAGAGATCTTTAAATTCTTTCTCCTTCAGCTCATCAATCGCTTCCGAAAGTATTTTTTGGTAGGTTTCGAACCCGATTTCATTAATAAATCCACTTTGTTCACCTCCTAGAAGATCTCCGGCACCACGTATTTCCAAGTCCTTCATAGCAATATTGAATCCACTACCCAATTCTGTAAATTGCTCCAAAGCCGTGATTCGCTTACGGGCCTCCTCCGTCATGGCGGAGTAAGGCGGTGTTATAAAGAAACAGAAGGCCTTTTTGTTGCTCCTTCCCACACGGCCCCGCATTTGGTGTAGGTCACTTAACCCGAAGTTATTTGCATTGTTAATGAAAATCGTATTGGCATTGGGAACATCCAAACCGCTTTCAATAATAGTGGTAGATACTAGCACATCGAACTCATTGTTCATGAAACTGAGCATGAGCGACTCTAGCTTTTTCCCTTCCATTTGTCCATGGCCAATTCCAATTTTCGCATCGGGAAGCAGACGTTGTAGCATTCCCGCCACTTCTTTTATGTTCTCGATCCGGTTATGCACAAAGTATACTTGTCCGCCACGTGAAATCTCGTAGCGAATGGCATCCCGGATGATTTCTTCACTAAACCGGATCACTTGTGTTTCTACAGGATAACGGTTGGGAGGCGGGGTGGTGATGACACTCAAATCCCTAGCGGCCATTAAACTGAACTGTAATGTTCTTGGGATCGGCGTAGCCGTAAGCGTAAGGGTATCTACATTTTCCTTTATGGTCTTCAATTTGTCCTTTACCGCAACACCAAACTTTTGCTCTTCATCAATAATTAAAAGTCCGAGGTCTTTAAACTCTACCGCCTTATTTACCAATTGATGTGTGCCTATGACAATATCCAATCGGCCACTTTTTAGATTTTCCAACACCTCTCGCCGTTGCTTGGTCGATCGGAAACGATTCAGGTAGTCCACATTCACCGGCATTTCCTTTAATCGCTCGCTAAAGGTTTTAAAATGCTGGAAGGCCAAAATAGTAGTTGGCACCAATACGGCAACCTGTTTACCGTTGTCCACTGCCTTAAAAGCAGCGCGAATGGCGACTTCAGTTTTTCCAAAACCAACGTCTCCGCAAACCAGTCGATCCATAGGGCGCTCGCTTTCCATGTCCCGTTTAACATCGGCTGTAGATGAAATCTGATCGGGGGTATCTTCGTAAATGAAGGAAGATTCCAACTCATGCTGTAGATAACTGTCTGGATCATATTGAAATCCTTTCTGCAGACGCCTTTTGGCGTATAATTCGATAAGGTTAAAGGCAATTTCCTTAACCCGTTTTTTGGTTTTCTGCTTGAGTTTTTTCCAGGCAGCACTCCCTAACTTGTAGATTTTGGGAGTGGTGCCGTCCTTTCCGTTGTACTTGGAAATCTTGTGCAAGGAGTGAATGCTGAGGTACAAAATGTCCCGCTCCCCGTAAACCAATTTAATGGCCTCTTGGGTCTTTCCTTCCACTTCTATTTTTTGAAGTCCTCCAAATTTCCCAATCCCATGATCTATATGCGTAACATAATCACCCACTTCCAAATTGGTAAGTTCCTTTAAGGTAATGGCCTGCTTCTTGGCGTATCCGTTTTTGAGTTGGAATTTATGGTAGCGTTCAAAGATTTGGTGATCGGTATAACAAACGTTCTTCCCATGGTGATCTATAAATCCTTGGTATAATGGAAAAACAACGGTCTCGAAGGCATCTACATGTTGTTCTGCGTCTTCAAAAATGTCGTGAAAACGCTTTGCCTGCGCCTCACTACTACAGAAGATATAATTGGTATAACCCTTCTCCGTATTGGAGTTCAAATCTTCAATCAACAAGTTGAATTGCTTATTGAAAGAAGGCTGAGGCGCTATATTAAATGTAATATTGCTTTGTAACGATGAATCCTTTTTATTGTTGAGATAAACAGAGGTGAATTCTGAAAGTTGGTCTTTTAATAAGGTGGAAGTACAGAACAAATCTTCCGGCGGACTTACTTTCACTTCCCCTTGATTCTCATGATAGGCATCGATAGCTTTTTGGAAAAGCTTGTCGATACTTCCGCTCAACAATTCTTCGTTTTTTAGTACGATGACCGTCTTACCGGCTATGTATTTTAGAAAGCTGGCTCGTTTTTCATCCAAAAACTTGTTTTCCACATTGGGGATGATCGAAATTTTCTTCAAGGTTTCCAACGAAAGCTGAGTCTCCACATCGAAGGTGCGGATACTTTCTACCTCGTCCCCAAAGAATTCAATACGGTACGGCTCGTCATTACTGAAACTGAATACATCCAGAATTCCCCCACGAACGGAAAATTCCCCGGGCTCGGTAACAAAGTCCGTGCGTTTAAACTGATATTCGAACATCACCTCATTCACAAAGTCGATGGAAACTTCATCTCCTACGGCAATCTTCAAGGTGTTTCGTTCCAACTCCTTTCGTGTCACCACCTTTTCGAATAATGCTTCGGGATAGGTTACAATAAGCGCTGGTTTCTTGCGCGAGTTGATTCGGTTCAGTACTTCCGATCGAAGCAACACATTGGCGTTGTCGGTTTCCTCAATTTGGTAGGGCCTACGATAACTTCCTGGATAAAAAAGCACGTTTTGGTCTCCCAACAGATTTTCTAAGTCGTTCAAGTGATAGGCCGCTTCTTCCTTATCGTTCAGGATGAACAGAAAAGGCAATTCGGCTTGCTTATAAACTTCGGCAATACTGAGGGGAAGGGAAGACCCTACTAAGCCGGAAACGGGAATGTTTTTTTCTTTTTGGGCAATAGCGTCCCCTAGTTTTCGGACTTCCGAAGACTGATCAAAAAGCGATCGAACAAGGGCTTTGCTCATAGCCCGGCAAAGATAATGGAGTCAATCATTATATAAAACAGGAAACCAATTTTTCTAATTCGGATTGGGTGTTGTATAAATGACAGGACACGCGAACGGCATTTCCGCGATAGGAAACAAAGATCCCAGCTTCTTGAATTATTTGCTGAAGGGCTTCCATTTGCGATACATCCGGCAAATAAATACCAAACAAATGATGCGTTCTATACGCCGCATCCTCTACGAAATAGCCTGCGTCTTGTAACTGCTGTAAAGGGCCTTCACTAATGCTTTTGCAATATTCCTGAATGCGTTCGGGTTGCCATTCCAATAACTGTCGAATCCCTTCAATAAGCATAGGGGTAAGGATAAAGTTGCTCGACTCCCCTACATCGTAGCGCACCGCTTTGGGTTTCATGGCGTAATTGTAATTGACCAGATTCCTGAAATCTTCGCTCCCAACATGGTTCATCCAATTATTTTCAATCGGCGTTCCTTCGTAGAAACGTTCCCCATAGTAAGCCACGCCCAAAGAATAAGGCCCCAAGAGCCATTTATATCCACCACAAATGAGGGCATCGGGGCGTATTTTTTCTACGGAAAAAGGCAGTACACCCACACTTTGTGTACCATCAATGATGAGGTAGGCACCTACTTCATCCGTCTTTTCTCGAATCTTTTCCAGATCGAATCGGGTTCCATCGGCCCAATGGGCGTGGGGCAGGGCTACGACTTTGGTGGTGCGTTGAATAGCCTCCAAAATGAGGTCATTCCACCGCCGCCCTCGGCCTGCTGCTATGGGGGGTGCAGCAATGGTATGAATGACCACGCCTTTATCTTCTTCCAAAGCTTTCCAAGCATAAAAGTTACTGGGAAATTGTTCTTCCAAAACCACAATGCCGTCTCCTTCATCAAAGGGAATATTAGCCAACGCATTGGCAATACCGTAGGAAACCGAAGGGATAATGGCGATACTTTTAGGATCGTCTGCATGGATCAATTCCGCAAAATGGGAACGAAGCACTTCTTTTTCGGTAAAGAAATCTGCTGCCGTAATCTCAAAAGGCCTTGATTTGCGTTTTAAGTTCTCAATACCAATCTGCTCGACCGACTTCAATTGCGGTCCCATATAGGCATTGTTTAAGTAAATAGGGTTTTCGGGAAGATTAAAAAGGTGTTTCTGGTTTTCTAGCATAGTTTTATCGGGTATTCGAAACACAGACCACTTCGTTTTCTACGATGGCGTACACACGATCCTCCTTCGTTGGGGTGAGTCGGTGCTTCCCTGTAAAGATACCAAAAGCGGGAAGGATAAGTTGATTTTCCGAAATAAAGAAACAGGATAAAGTAGCCGCTTGTCCGCCACCACCGCGCATACGAACGGCAGGATGAATATGACCGCAAATATTGAAGGCCGATTCTATATCCTCGGGATGATGTGTAAAGCAAAAAGGTCCTTCTTCCAGCTCTTCTTTCACAGGGATCCCCAAGGCTTCAAATTTATGATCCGCAATGATATCGTGATTGCCCTGCACTAAAATCATATCGCAAGGTGTTTGCTGCACCCACTCTTCAAAAACGAACCATTCGGCATTGAGATAACTGTGAAATAGATCACCCAAAAAGTAGATGGATTTGGGTTGTAATTGCGAAATAACTGTATTCAATCTTTCAAAATTGGTGTCCGCAATATGAGGGGGAACCGCCAGTCCATTTTTTCTGAAATGGGCAATCTTTCCCAAATGGACGTCGGCAATAAGCAAGGTAGATTTCTCCTTCCAAAGGGCAGCGCCCGAAGGATGCAACACAAAATTCTGATTGGCTATTTGAACGTTCTCGGTCATTTATCGAACTGCAATTTCATCTTTTTAATACGATCACTCAACTTTTCGGAGGTTAATTTGCTTCGCAGTCGATCGGTAATGATGGGAAAGCTAAACGGTGTCGGTTTATCGCATTGTTTCCAGAGAATGTCTTGAGTGGCAATACGTTCTAGAACTTTTTGCAATCGCCCTACCTCCAACTCGTGCTCATACATTTCGGTATAGGCTTGCTGGTATAATAAATTGTCGGGCTCGTAATCCCGAAATACATCGAACAACAATTGGCTATTGCTTTGCAAATGTTTGGTCTTTATGATCTTGTTGGGATACCCTTGAAATACAAGTCCACTAATTACGGCTACATCGCGAAACTTCCGTCGGGCCAGCTCACTTGAGTTTACTCCTTTGGCCAAATCGGAAAGGGCATCTTGGGTCGTGAGCAGATCATTATCCAGCAACGATTGAATGTCAATCTCCTGATCGCTTAACAGCTCAAACCCATAATCGTTATAGGCCAAACTGAAACTAATGGGTGATAGGAGACTCATTCTATAAGCCAATAAATTACTCATGGCCTCGTGTACTTTTCTTCCTTCAAACGGATAGAAAAGCGCGTGATATCCTTCTCTAGTGGCAAAGGTTTCGATCAAAAATTCATGAGCTCTCGGCACTACAGATTCCCATTGCTGTCTTTCGAAAATGGGATCCATGGCTTTCAATTCTCTAGTTCTAAGGGCCTCCACTTCGTTTTGCAGCTCTTCCCTTAGGATCTTACTCATTTGGGAAGAAAGGGGCAATCGGCCACCCATAAAACTTACCACTTTAGAAGTGCGCTTACTCGATCTTCGAACCTGTGCTACCATTTGTCGAAGACGAACCAATTCGAGGGTACGTCCTGCAAAGACAAAACTGTCGCCTGGCTTCATTTTTCCAATGAACCATTCTTCTATGGTTCCTATAAATCCACCCGTTACATATTTCACCATCATCATGGCGTCGCTTACAATTGTGCCGATGGATAATCGATGCATCATGGCAATTCTTCTGCTTTCCACCTTGAAAAGCCCCGCTTTCACTTCTACCCGTTTGTATTCGTCATAGGCCTTGAGACTTTGACTTCCCAATGTGATGAAGTTGAGGCACCATTGCCATTGCTCTTCGGTAATACCTTGGTAGCAAAAGGTGTTTTTTACTTCTTTAAAAATTTCGTCTGGGATAAAACCATCACTCACAGCAAGTGTCACCAAATACTGAATGAGCACATCGAAACTAAGCAAGAAAGGGGTTCGTGCTTCCATCACGTTTTCTTTAACGGCTCGTTTCAAGGCCGAAGCTTCTACCAATTCCAACGCATGGGTGGGTAAAAAATGAATGACCGAGGTTTCTCCAGGGCGGTGATTGCTTCGTCCGGCGCGTTGTAAGAATTTGGCAATTCCTTTAGGGCCTCCTATCTGGACAATGGTTTCTACAGGAGCAAAATCGACTCCTAAATCCAAACTGGAAGTGGCTACCACTGCCTTAAGTGATTCGTTGCGAATGGCCTGTTCTACCCACAATCGGGTTTCCTTGGAAATACTGCCATGGTGCATGGCTATTTCTCCTGCCAATTCGGGATGTTTTTCCAGTAATTTCTGAAACCAGATTTCGCATTGTCCGCGCGTATTGGTGAAAATAATTGTCGTCTTACTTTTCTCGATGATTTTTACTAAATCCTCTAATAGATGCAATCCGATATGCCCCCTCCAAGGGAAGGTCTCCATTTCCTTCGGAATCATAGAGTGTACCCGCACCTTTTTCTTATGTCTCGCCCGTATGAGGACAGATTGCTTCTGAATAGGATCGTCCATTCCGAAAAGTACTTGTTGGGCTTCTTCCAAATTCCCAATGGTAGCGGAAATTCCCCATATGCGTAAATCGGTAGAGATGGTTTTTAGACGGGATAAGGCCAATTCCATTTGTACGCCACGCTTGCTTCCCAAAAGTTCGTGCCATTCGTCCACCACCACGGCCGTGAGTGTTTTAAACATCTTATCATATCCCTTAGAAGCAAGTAATAGCATAAGACTCTCTGGTGTTGTGATAAGCAGGTCGGGCATTTGCCTTTTTTGCTTTGCTCGTTCTGCTTGCGAAGTATCGCCAGTACGTATCCCTACCGTTAGGCCAGTACCCATTTCATCCGCAAAGCGCTGGGCGGCCTGTTTAATTTCTACTGACAAGGCCCTAAGGGGAGTAATCCAAATGGCTTTGAGCCCTTTGGGCTTTTTTGTAGCGTATTCCGGATTTTTCTTGATGTAATTAAGTACAATAGGAACCCATAGGGCATAGGTTTTTCCACTTCCCGTGGGAGCGTTTAGTAATCCATGCTTTCCCTGTAAAAAGGCTTTCCAGGTCTTTTTCTGAAAAGGGAATGCCTGCCATTCCTGCTGTTGAAACCAGCCTTCCGCCCATTGTATGAGTTCGGTCTGATTCATTCTGGGATGAGGTTTTTGAGGTCTTGTAGGGTGTTGGCTTCTTCAATAGGCTTGTCCTTTCGCCAGCGTAAAATTCTGGGAAATCGAGTAGCGACTCCACTCTTATGACGGCTACTTTTGGCGATGCCTTCAAAAGCAATTTCGAAAACATGGAAAGGAGTTACACTTCGAACCGGTCCAAAACGTTCCAAAGTGTTCTTTTTAATCCAAGCATCTACTTCCTTCAATTCTGCATCCGTTAACCCAGAATAAGCCTTGGCAAAGGTCACCAATTGCCCTTCATGCCACAGGCCAAAAGTGTAATCGGTAAAGAGATTGGCCCTTCTTCCATGTCCGCGCATAGCATAGGTGAGTACAGCATCTATGGTAAAGGGATTGGTCTTCCATTTCCACCAATCACCCTTTTTTCGACCCACTAAATAAGGGGAGTCTTTTCGTTTTATCATTAAGCCCTCACTTCGTTTTTCGCGAGCACGTTCTCGTTCGGAAGCAGCCGCTTCCCAGGTTTCGAACTGCATACTACCGCTAAGGTATAGATGGTTTTCTTTTGAATTGACTTTGGAAATAAGCTGCTCCAACAATTTTCTTCTTTCCGCAAAAGGGCACGAACGAATATCCTCACCATTCCATTCCAATAGGTCATAGGCAGTGAGGATCACAGGAATTTTCTGCAGGAGGCTTTTGGATACATTCTTTCGGCCAATTCGGGTTTGTAACTGATTGAAATCGCCAATCCTTCCTTCAGGAAAAGGCAGTATTTCGCCGTCCAATACGGTTCCGTTGGGAACCACTTCCAAGAACTTTTGGAATTCAGGATACTTATCGGTCACCAATTCTTCGCCTCGTGACCAAACAAAGACTTCATCATTTCGTATAATGACTTGCGCTCTAATACCGTCCCATTTGTGTTCGAAACTCCAATCTTGAATGTCTCCCAGTTGCTCCTGGAAATCGTCTTCTACCGCATACGCCAAGTAAAAGGGATAGGGCTTACTGAGGTAATCGCTCTCGTGTTCCTCCAAAATAAGTTGCTGAAAAGTGGTCGTAGGTGGCGTCCAACTCCCCATGAGTTTATAGGCCAAAATATCTTCGTCTATTCCCGTGGCTTTGGACAGGGCTCGTGTCATAAGTTTTTGGCTCACACCAATACGGAATCCCCCGGTGATGATCTTATTGAATACAAAACGTTCGTAGTAATTCAGTGAAAGCCAATTTTCATGCAGGTAGGCTTTTTTGGCTGATTCAGGAAGTTCCCGTAGTTCGATGATTTCGGCAATGAACTCAGAAAGGGACTTGTCGGTCTTTCCCTTTGAGGAGGGAACAATCAAGGCAATGGTTTCGGCCAGATCCCCGACAATGTGATAACTCTCTTCGAATAACCATAATGGAATATGGCTCAGTTCGGTGGCCCATTCACGAAGCAAAGTGGTATTTACAGGACGTTTTGGACGTCGATGAGAGAGGATAGCAATGGTCCAAAGTTTGTCAGGGTCAGGAGCATTCAAGAAATATTCGGTAAGGGCACCTACTTTTTCATTCGTTTTGTTGGTACTGTCCAATTGCTTTATGAGTTCGGCAAAGCGTTTCATGATGCGCCCTCCTCTTTTTTCGATTCGGCTTCGTTTTGTTCTGCTTCGTATTGGGTGCTTTCGGTACGGGCGTCCAACGCCATTTCTTCCCGCAGATAGCGTGAGAATATTTCGGTATAACCATGGGTGGCGATCACCTTTTCACATCCCGTTTCTTTAACCGCCTGCAAGAGCCCATCCCAATCGGCATGATCGCTGAGTACAAATCCACGATCCAAAGCCCTTCTTCTCCGTGCCCCACGAAAGGTCATCCATCCACTAGCACTAGCTGTTACATTGGGTCCTATTTTCCTCATGAGGGAACTGCCCTGTGCGCTAGGCGGTGCCACTACGATATTGCCAAGGATATCCTCTTTTTTCGTGTTTGCTGTGATAAGTTCGGTAGGAGGTAAGTCATAGTGTTCGCGAAGCACTTGGGTCATTTGTTCCACCGCTCCATGGGTATAGATCTTGCCAATGGAAGTGTCCAGATGTTTCAGGAGGCGTTGGGCCTTTCCCAAACTGTATCCGAAAAGTAAAGAGGTGCGACCCTCATCCTTGTTTCTCGCCCACCAGCCATTGATTTCATTGAAGACATCATCCTGAGGTTCCCATTTAAATGCGGGGAGACCAAAGGTGCACTCGGTAATGAAGGTATGACACTTAATGGGTTCATAGGGCGTGGACAATCCATCATTTTCAATTTTGTAGTCGCCAGTAAAAACCCAAACTTCTCCTTTGTATTCCACCCGTACTTGGGAGGATGCTACGATGTGTCCTGCGGGATGCAAGGAAAAGGTGACTCCATTTATGGTAAAAGTTTCTCCCCATTCCTTCCCCGAAACGGTAATGTCTCCCAACCGATGTTTAATGATGGGGATGTTGTTATGGTGGGTAATATATTGTTTATGTCCCCTTCTACTATGGTCGGAATGACCATGGGTAACTATGCACTTCTCCACAGGTCGCCACGCGTCTATATACACATCGGCCTGTTTGCAATAAATCCCTTTGGAATTGAAAACGAGGAGAGGTTTTGTCATGGAACTTTAAAGGTATTGTTTTGTTCGCTTGTTTTTTGAGATTTATAGGTTTTTTTCCCAACAAAATTGAATCAAATCCGTAGCAATAATTTTATATTTGCAGTATAAAATTACACTATGTCATTCACAGATTTATTTAAGAGCGGAGAACGCAATAGTAATATAGGGCATTTTGCTTCCATCGTAAATATTGCGTCAGCAAATGGGGTAATTAGTGAACCCGAAGAGGAATTGCTAAAACGCTTTGCTACGAAGTTGAACATTAGCGAATCCAAGTATGTCGAAATCCTAAAAAACCCTACGGGATACCCGCTTAATCCGCCCAACTCGGCCGATAAGCGCTTGGAGCGTATGTTGGATTTGTTCAAGATGATTTATGCCGATCAAGTGTTGGACGACGAAGAACGTGATCTTTTGGAGCGTTATGCCATCGGATTAGGATATACCGAGGAGTTGGCTGCTAAATTAATAAAGCGCTCTATCGAAATCTTCAACGGAGGTTTGGATTTGGAAGACTACAGATACTTATTGAACAAAAAATAATAAGGAGATACCTTTTTGTTATCCCATGAGCTTTTCAATGACTTTGAAAAGCTCTTTTTTTGTGTACGGTTTTGCCAAAAAGGCATCGACACCAGCGTCTAGCATTTCCTGCTGCTCATTTATGAGCGTACTTCCACTGGCCATTAATACCGGAATCTTTCTTTTCTGATTTTCGAAATCCCCTTTCAAAACCTTCAGCAATTCGGCCGCCTTTACATCGGGGAGTGCCTTTTTCAGGATAATAAGATCGTATTTCTTCTTTGCCAAAATTGAGAACATATGTTCTGCATTATTGGCCATTTCGATCACATATCCTTTTTCATTGTTCAAAAAGGTTTTCATGAAGAGCATTTGTGCCGTAGGGTCATTTTCAACAATAAGAATACGTCGGCTCTGGAAAATACCCGTCCCTTTTTTTACGGTTTTCTTTTCCCTCTTAGACACACGTTTTTCGAACGGGATTTCACAAACAAAGGTAGTTCCTTTGCCTTCCTCGCTACTTACGGAAACGGATCCTTCTAGTAGCGCTACGAGATCCTTAACAATCTTAAGACCCAATCCTTCGCCCAAGGGCTTATCCTTTTTCAGTTTAAGTTGGAAATAGGAGTCGAATACTTTCGATAGATCCTCTTCCGCAATGCCTCGGCCCGTATCACTTACGGTGAAAACGACTTTGGCCATTTTCTTGTCTACATTTTCATGAGAGACATCCAGCGTTACAGCTCCTTGTTCTGTATTTCTGAAGGCATTTTCCAATAAATTGAAAAGTATCTGGTTCAACCTAATGGGATCCCCAATAAAGGTCTTGGGCATCTGTTCTTCGGTGGCAATGATAAACTCTATCTTTTTGCCTCCATATTTTAGATCGTAATGATTCTGAATGTTGGCTAGGATATATCCCAAGTGGAAATTGACATGTTTTTTGGTAATGATACCTCTTTCGATTTTAGAAATATCCAGCATATCTTCCATCAATGTCTTTACATGTGTTCCGGCTTTGCGAATTACCTTAAGCGTTTCATATTGTTCGTAGTCCAACTTTGTTTCTCCCAAAAGTTCCAAGAACCCGAGCATGCTATTCAGCGGGTTTCGGATTTCGTGGTTGAGGTTGGACAAGAATCCATTTTTAAAATTTTCCTTGGCTTCCAGCAATCGCTTGTCAAACTCCAACTTACTCTTTGCAATGGAAACTTCGTTCTTTTCCTGCACCAAGGGATGGGAAGCGTCGTAATGTTCTGTAAAATCGAACAAAAGAATGGTGACATCGTTGCCCTTATTCAGAATTTCGATGTCCACAATTTTCCGGGAACCCTCTATTTCTAGATTTACACAAGGGAAATTGGTGTCCTCTTCTAGGGTAGGGAGAAATGCTTGTAATCCTTCAAAAAAGGGATGAAATGCTGCGATGGTTTTTCCTTTGGGAAAGGGAAAAAGAGCCTCATCGCTATCTATGATGGTGCCGTCTTTGGCAACCGATATTTCCTGTATACGTTTGTGGGCAATTTCAGATTTTAAACTGCTTAGGCTCATGTTAGGTGGTTTTAACCGCAATATCCTTGAAGAGGTCTTCTACCGTATTCCCGGTTTTCGCACTGGTGAAAAAGCAATTCTCGAAAATAGGATCCTTGAAAAAGGATTTGGTAAACTCACTATCAAACAAATCTGCTTTATTTCCCGCCAAGCTCACCGGAACGTTCGGGAATTTTTCCGTTAAATAGGAAAACTCGCTCTCCAACTGTTCGTAGGTCTCTGGCCGGGTCACATCGAACACATACACGAAACCGTGCGTACCCAACAAATAGGATTTCCGGGCTTTGTCTATAGACGTATTTCCTTCTATATCCCAGATGATCAGGGTGACGGTTTCATTCTCCAAGGAGATGTCTTTTTTCTTTACGTGTACACCTACGGTTACGAGATAGTCTTCGTTAAAGGCATCGTCTACATAACGACGCAGTAAACTGGTTTTACCAACCCCAAAATGCCCGAGGAGTACTATTTTTTTGGTTTGGGCCATTTAAAATTGAAAAATTATGGTTGTAAAGATATTTAAATCATTAGAGTTTAAAAGAAACTATGTCGATTAATTATGTATCAAAATCGAAATCCAAACCTTCCCGCACTTGAATGGCCTTAAGGTGAAATCCTCCAATGATCTCTTCTATTTCCTGAAGGTTTTGGCGTTGCTCTGGGGTAAGGGACGTGCGTTTCAGCTGTTCGATTTTGCGAACTGCCTCTTCCATTTCCGAAATAAGCTTGGTATCTAGCCGTTCACGGATGAAGTCCAAATAAGCCGCTTTTTCTGAAGAATACTTCAATTTAAGTTCATGCTCTTTCTCTAAAAGCATAGCGCTTTTCTTCTCCTGGGCCGCCTCGTGCAAATGTTCGTAATGCTGCGAATAGTCGAATAATAATATAGCCAGGAAATCCAACTCCTTTTTTATGGTGACATCGCAAATGGCTTCTTTGCCATGCACTTCTAACTGAACACAGGGGAACGCTAGGCTGTTTTCCATGATGCCTTCCTTTTCCAACTCGTGTTTCAGACTTTCGAAAAAAGGGTGTAGGGAGTAGAGGTCTTCATTTTCGGAAATATCGAAAATGGTATTGCTGCTAAAGAAAATCTCGCCTGAGGGCTTGGCATGGATTTCTTGGATCTTCTTCGAAAAGAATGTGCTTTGCTTGTTCATGACTCCAGTTTTTTGGTAAGTCGTGTAAATAGCGCTGCTATTCCTTCTCCGGTTTTGGCACTCACATAGCCTGTGACATCGATCTTCTTTTTCTTCATAATAGGGTTTATGTTTTCTTCTTCTTCCAAATCTATTTTGTTCCCAACAATTTCGAGGATTACCTTGGGATAGCGTTCTTTTATAAACTCGATATCCTTGTTAATTCCTTGATAGGTGTAAGGCCGCGTTACATCGAACACATAGATGAATGCATGCGAACCCAATAAATAAGACCCTCGGGTTTTGGACACAGACGAAAATCCTTCCAAGTCCCAAATGATCATGGATAGTTTTCTTCCCGAAGGCAATTCCAAGACCTTCTTTCGTATTTGAACGCCCAAGGTGGGGACATAGTCCTGTTCAAAAATATCCATTAAATAACGTCTTGCAATCGATGTTTTTCCAACACCAAATTGTCCCAAAAGGACAACCTTTTTTGTTATTTCCATTTTTTGAAAAATTCACGCAAAAACGAGTCGATTTCCTCCCGTGTGAGGGTAGAAACCTTAGGGGATAGTTTTTTGGAAAGGGTTAATAATTTGTTTTCGATCTTACTTTCAAAACTGCGGGTGTAATTTCCAGAAACCACCGCCGCAATGTAATAGCTGAAAAAGTTTTGGATGTGAATGGTGTAGAGTTCGTATTCTATGGCCTCTAGGTTTTGGGCGCCGGCGGAAAAAGCATCTTCTACGAAGCTTTTAATGGCTGTTAGCATGCCCGAGACCATGTCTTTGTCCAAGGTTTCTGTTTTACTGAAATTACCCAGCAAAATGCCCGAACCTTTTTCAATGACAAATATCTCATTCAAAATAGGGGGATTGGCTTCACTAAGAATGAGATCGCTTTCCTTTACCCCCGTAAACATAGCCTGAAGCTTTCGCTTCAAAGCCTGGAAGGAAAAGGTGTTGTTAACTTTTTTGTTGATGTTTTCTGAAAGACGGGCGATTTCGTTCTGCACATAGCGTTTTATCATTTTACCCATGATGGGATAGAGCGCTTCCACAACTTCATCTTTGGATTCTTGTATTTGTTTCTGAAGGGTTTCCGTGATGACCGGACCCAAACGGGATGGGATACTTTCTACAAATTCCTGCAATCGATCTTCTAAAATGGGATCGATCTTTTGGGTTAGCTTTTCCCTTTTTTCAATGGTGTCGGAAATCTTGTCCAGACGCTGGCTTACCGCACTCGCGACTTCCCTGTCGTCCATCAACAGGATTTCACGAAGCAATTTTAGCTTGTCTTCTTCCTCCTCTACCATGGTAGAATGTATTTTAAGAGCTTATTTTTTCGCCCAAATCGATAAGAAGTTTCCCCAACGTTTTCCGATCCAATTTTTCTTCGGAAAGGGCATTGGTTTTTGCTTGAAGGTTATCCTCTAGATCGGTAATTCTAATATTCACATCGGTGCTTAATGAATCGATGGACTGCATGAGCTCGTTACGAACTTCGTCTATATAGTGTTCCAGTTCCTTCTTTCGCTTGTCAATCTCCTTTTTTAAGGTGTCGAACTGACTGTCATACTGTTCTATGTTTTCACCAAAAATGAGGTTCTTAATCGCCTCGATTTTAGAAGAAGAATCCAATGAGGGTTGAGGGTCTTGAGGTGTGTTTTTCTTGGCCATTGACGGATTTGGTTACTTTAGTTCTTATAAAAGTACTAAAAAAACGAATAATCCACCAGCCAACTATAGTATTTATGCCCCTTGCATAAAGGACTCGGCCTTTTCTACCATCTTCTTACTGCCACAGAAAAAAGGCACACGTTGGTGAAGTTCAGTAGGTTGAATATCCATAATACGTTCAAAACCATTACTGGCTTTTGCACCTGCCTGCTCGGCAATAAATGCCATAGGATTGCACTCGTATAATAAGCGTAATTTACCGTTCGGATCTTTGGCGGTATTTGGATAGATATAAATACCTCCCTTGATCATGTTACGGTGAAAATCGCTGACCAATGAACCAATATAACGAGAGGTGTAAGGGCGATCGCCCCCCTCAGCCTGACAGTATTTGATGTAGTCTTTTACCCCTTGTGGGAAGTGTACATAGTTTCCTTCGTTTACCGAATAGATTTTACCGGTTTCCGGAAACTTCATATTTGGGTGGGAAAGATAGTACGTTCCAATAGCAGGGTTCAATGTAAAACCATTTACACCATGACCTGTGGTATATACAATCATGGTTGAGGTTCCATAAATGATATATCCAGCTGCTACCTGATTTTTCCCTGGTTGAAGGAAGTCTTCTAAAGTAACAGGGGTTCCTTCTGGGGTGATTCTACGGTAGATGGAAAAAATAGTTCCCACAGAAACGTTTACGTCAATGTTTGAAGAACCATCCAGCGGGTCTATCAATACCACATATTTGTTGTCATTCTTTTCGTTTCGTCCCTTAATGGTGATGAAATCATCCTCCTCTTCACTGGCAATACCACACACAATTTCTCGGTTGGTCAGGGTTTTGATGAATGCTTCATTGGCAAACACATCCAGTTTTTGTTGATCCTCCCCTTGCACATTGGTGTCGCCAGCAGCACCTAAAATGTCGACCAAACCGGCTTTGTTCACTTCGTGGTTAACTACCTTGGCGGCAAGACGAATGGAGTTGATTAATCTGGACAGTTCCCCTGAAGAATACTTGAATTCACCCTGGTTTTCGATAATGAATTCTCCTAGGGTCTTGTTTTTTTGTGGCATTATAGCGTAGGTTGTTGTGAATTTGGGCCAAATATCGGGATTTTTAGGAAAATTGAACCGATATTTGCTCTGGAAAATCTCTTGCCTATGGACATTCAGATTCGTAAAGCGACCCCCAAGGATATGGGCGATGTACTCGACCTCATTACCGAACTGGCCATCTTTGAGAAAGAGCCGGATGGGGTAAAGATTTCTGTAGAAGATTTGGAAGTCGCTGGATTTGGTGAAAACCCCATGTATACTTGCTTCGTGGCTGAGTTTGAAAATGAAATTATGGGAATGGCCTTGATCTATTTCCGATTCTCCACTTGGGTAGGCAAAACAGTACACCTTGAAGATTTGGTAGTTCGTGAGAAGATGCGTGGAAAAGGTGTAGGGAACCTACTGTACAAGGAGGTCATGAAATTTGCACGGGAAGAAGGCGTAAAACGGGTCAATTGGATGGTGTTGGGATGGAACAAAGGTGCCATCAAGTTTTACGAACGCACCGGGGCAAAAGTGCAGGACGATTGGTGGCAAGTAGAGATGGACGAAGAAGGGATCAAAAATTTTGTAGATAATAACTAATACGCATACACAAAAGCAAATGAAAGTTTTCAAATTTGGTGGGGCGTCGGTAAAAGATGCCAATGGAGTCAAAAACATGGTTTCAGTACTAAAAACAACCGGGGAGAAAGACCTGGTTGTCGTTGTTTCGGCCATGGGTAAAATGACCAATGCCTTCGAAGCGATGGTCAGGGATTATTTTTCGGATTCCAAGGATTATAAAGCTTCCAAAAGTGAAATCTATCAGTACCATCAGACCATTCTAAAGGATCTTTTTCCGAACGAATCGCATCCCATCTTCGAAAAGATTAATGCACTGTTTGCCGATATGGGTCAGTTTTTGGAAGGGAACAAATCCATAAACCATGCTTTTGTATACGATCAAGTGGTTTCTTACGGTGAGTTGGTATCCACAACCATTGTGTCTACCTATCTCAACGAAATAGGAATGGACAATACTTGGTTGGACGTAAGAACCTGCATTAGGACCAACGATTATTACCGTGACGCCAAAGTGGACTGGCAACGAACGCAAGCCCGTATTACCGAGACGGTTCAGAAGAAAGGAATTACCATTACCCAAGGATTTTTGGGAGCAGAAGCCGAGAATAATTTCACTACTACTTTGGGGCGGGAAGGAAGTGATTATACCGCGGCCATATTTGCCTATTGTCTCAATGCTGAAAGTGTAACCATTTGGAAGGATGTTCCTGGGGTTTTGAACGCAGATCCGAGGTATTTCAACAACACCCAACTGCTCAAACATATTTCGTATCGTGAAGCCATAGAATTGGCCTTTTATGGAGCTTCGGTAATTCACCCAAAAACATTGCAGCCTTTACAGCGAAAGGAGATTCCATTGTTCGTAAAATCCTTCGAAAATCCGCAGAACCAAGGTACCTGCGTTGGGAAAGGAGTTACCTTGGATCCTATGACTTCCTGTTTTATCCTGAAGAAAAACCAGGTGCTTATTTCACTGTCTTCTTTGGACTTTAGTTTTATGATGGAAGACAACTTTAGCGATGTGTTCAATTTGCTACACCAATACAAAATGAAGGTGGAGCTTATTCAGAACTCGGCCATTAGCTTTTCGGTATGTGTGGACAATAAATACAACAATCTGGAGGCGTTACTCACCAAACTAAGGGAGAAATTTAAGGTAACCTGTTACTACGGGGTTACGTTATATACGATTCGCCATTCTAAGCCTGTGGAGATTAAATCGTTAACCGAAGAGAAGGAAGTTCTTCTTAAGCAAGAAAGTGCCGAAACGGTGCAAGTAGTAGTAAACGAGTAAATTAATATTTCGGGGGTTTCCCTATATTTGTTCTCCTTCGCAATGAAGGGATCGCTAATCCTAACCACCTATTATGGGACTTGTTAATGCCAAAGAAGTAGCTAAGGCCATTAAAGTCGAAAAGTTCGGCTTTTTGGGTACTTCTATGGGGTGGTTATTAATGAAGATCTTGAAGATTTCTACCATGAACAAGATCTATAACAAGCACAAGCACAGAAGCGATCTCGAGTTTATGAATGCCTTGTTGGACGAATTTGAAATCAAGTTCGAAATTCCGGAAGAAGACCTAAAGCGAATTCCCAAAAACGGATCGTTCATTACCATTTCCAATCATCCCTTGGGAGGAATAGATGGTATCTTGCTGTTGAAATTGTTATTGGAGCATCGCCCCGATTTTAAGATCATTGCCAACTTCCTGTTGCATAGAATTGAACCCTTAAAACCGTATGTAATGCCGGTGAATCCCTTCGAAGGACATAGGGATGCCAAGAGCAGCGTTATGGGTTTTAAAAGCGCGATCATGCATTTGCGGGAAGGACATCCCCTAGGGATTTTTCCGGCAGGGGAAGTATCTACCTATCGCGATGGAAAATTGGTTGTGGACAAACCTTGGGAGGTAGCCGCTATGAAATTGGTGAAAAAAGCTGAGGTACCTGTGGTGCCTATTTATTTTCATGCCAAGAACAGCAAGTTGTTCTATCGGTTGGCCAAATTGAGCGATACCTTGCGAACCGCAAAATTACCATCAGAATTGCTTACCCAAAAAGAGCGGGTGATCAAGGTGAGGATTGGGAATCCCATTTCGGCTAAGGATCAGGCGGAATATGAAAACTTGGAAGAATTTACCGAGTTCTTACGGAAGAAAACCTATGTGCTTTCCAATCCGTTCGAAAAGAAGAAATTATTGGAAACCATTCCCAAGACCATCAAAATAAATAAGCCACCCAAGCAAATAGCGGGTCCAGTTTCCATAGAATCCATGCAGGAAGAGATCAAAGCCTTGGAAGAAGATGGCAAGCGTTTACTTAAGAGTAAAAACTATGAGGTGTATTTGGCACCGGCGGTGGCTATTCCCAATATTCTTCAAGAAGTAGGGCGTCTACGTGAGATTACCTTTAGGGAAGTTGGGGAAGGAACCAACAATGCCACGGATTTAGATCATTATGATACCTATTATCATCACATGTTCCTTTGGGACAATGATGCTAAACGGTTGGTGGGAGCCTATCGCATGGGATTGGGGCAAAAGATTTATGAGAAGCATGGTATTGATGGATTTTACCTGCAAAGCCTTTTCAGATTCGATGAAGAACTCCATGATATGATGAGCAAGTCTATCGAGATGGGACGTGCCTTTATCGTGAAGGAATACCAGCAACGTCCAATGCCTTTGTTTTTACTTTGGAAGGGGATTGTACACACAACACTTCGCTTCCCAAGGCATAAGTTCCTCATTGGTGGAGTAAGCATTAGCAATCAGTTTTCAGAGTTTTCAAAATCCTTGATGATAGAGTTCATGAAATCCAATTACTACGATCCTTATGTAGCCCAGTACATTCACCCAAAAAAGGAATACAAGGTGAAGTTGAAGGATGCCGACAAGGATTTCATTTTCGATGAAAGTGCTGCCGATCTCAATAAATTCGACAAGCTCATCGATGAGGTAGAACCGGGAAGCCTTCGACTACCCGTACTTATCAAAAAATATATTAAGCAGAATGCCAAGGTAGTGGCATTCAACGTGGACCCTATGTTCAATAACGCAGTCGACGGGCTTATGTACATCCGTATTGCCGATCTTCCCGAAAGTACCGTAAAACCGGTAATGGAGGAGTTCCAGGCCGAACTCGAGAAAAAATACCTAAATAGAAGCGAGGAGGAATAATTATTCTTTCACTCCTTGCTGCATTCCTTTTTCCGCTTTCAAAAGATCTTCAAGACTAAATCGATGTTTGTTCGAAGGCTCAGCAACATCTTCTATAAGATTGATTAACCTTACTGTATTAGACACTTGGGTGTTCGAAATGGATAGATAATTTTCAATGCATTCCTTGTGTGCCTTCAGTTTTTGGTCCGTAGATTCGTCCTTGGATTTTAATATTTCCGTTACAAAATTTTGATTAAGACTGGCCATGGCCCCCTTATCGTTGAGATCATTGAGCCATGCCAGAATTCCAAGGGTAAGCTGGGCATAGTTGGATCGGCTATCCTGCATTTTAAGAGGAGGGTCTTTCAGTAATAAAGTAACAATGCTCAACATACCAAATCCCCCAAAGGCAGCCGCCAAAAATGTTTCTCCTTTCCAACCAAAATAAATGGCAATTCCTATAAGAATGTAACCCAAAGCGAAGGTTAACGAGAACATGATTTTTATGATGTTTTGCACCTGTTGACTTTCCTTTAAGGCCGCTTCCAAGGATAACTTGAGCTTGCTGGCAAGGTTGAGGGTTTCAACTCCCGAGGCATTCATGGCCAATTGTAGGGCTACATTGGGGCTTTCGATCATTTGAATTTTTGAAATGGTTTTTTCTGGGACTCCCATTTCCTTTAATGTTTTTACGTCATAACGACTTTTTGGGTCTGCCAGACTATCGATTACATCTTCCAGTAATTTCATTTTTAAAAGTGTTTTAGTTATGGGGAGTTAATCCTTCATCGGAAAACCATACAGATGTCATCACCGTGTTAAAATCTTCCTAACATAAAAACCTTCCCGGTTTTTGTAAGTCAGACCTAAAGAACAAACTAAAACCATATATTATGAAGAAGCTTCTGTTTATCCTACTGCTACTTCCAGCATTACTCAACTGCTCTACGGGCGATGACGACACCAACACTACAGCAAACGACAATGACGACCAAGGGACGACTACCGATTGTTCCAATACATCGAGCACCTTCTCCATTAACTTGGATGCTTCCACCTGTACAACAGCTATAAGCACCAATAGTATCTACTCGGAAGTTGTAAATACAGGTTCGGATACTCGGGTTATTACGATTAATAGTATTCCGGAGCATTTGGTAGGTTCATTTCCCAATGCAGGAAACCCCAATACCATTAGCGAACAGAATTTTAGTTATAGTTTAGATTTAACCCCGTCGTTAGCAAGTACCACCACGAGGGCACAGGGTTATGAGTTCGGGGTGCTCTATAGTGGGGTTTCCATGGATCCCTTTACTGCGGAGTTTTTTATTGGCACCAATGGAGTGAACATGGATTGGAACATTACCACGCTTACCAATTCGGTGAACCTCGGATTGGATTGCAACAATGCTCATGTACAACCTACCGGGAAGTATCACTACCATGGGACGCCAAGTGCCTATGTGGCCGATTTGGGTATAGATGGCAGTGAGATGGTGAAGGTAGGATATGCGGCCGATGGTTTCCCCATCTATTATAAGTACGGATACGATGATGATGGCAATACGATTATGGCTTTGGAAAGTGGTTATCAACTGCTCGAAGGAGCACGCCCTGGCGATGGCCTCACAGCTCCCGATGGTTGTTACGATGGTACGTACTTTCAGGATTATGAATATGTGAATGGCACTTCTTTATTGGATGAATGCAACGGACGCTTTGGAAAAACACCAGAAAGCGATGATGAGTATTATTATGTGATAACGGATAATTTTCCATCTTCTCCATTGTGCTTTTCGGGAACGCCTAGTAATGATTTTAGATTCTTTTAATCATGAAGAAATTGAAGATACATTTGTTGGTTGTTTGTATTGGGATGGTGTCCACAGTTTGTGGGCATAATCCCAATCAGATTGGATATGATTTCAACGAAGAAGAACAGTCACTAACCGTACATTTCACATTACGCTCTGCTTTGGATTTGGTAAAGCGTCTCTGCCCGGAAACTGCAGATGGAAACATGATCCAACTTTCAGAGTATTATCAAGACATTGATGCTTACTTCAATTCAGAAATACAGCTTCAGATTAACGACAAAGATGTTTCCTTAAATTTGAAAGAAGCTGCGCTAGATCAACACGATGCTTATGTAAAATTTGATCTTACCGCTGGAAATGATTGGAACTCCATTGCTTTGACCCTGGATAGTTATACTGAAATCTATAGACGGACCCAAAACATCGTAAAGATTGAAGGGCAGCGGTACCTTTTAGATAAAGGCAACCGACAACTGCGATTGAAAGTATAGTCTAAAGAGCAAAGAGCGTGTGGGGAAGGGCTATTTTGAAGCCATTTTCAATCACAGATTGATACGCATCACTTTCAGGATTCAGTACGGGATTGGTATGATTGAAATGAATGAAGTACACCTTTTGTTTTTCTTCTGGAGGTAGCGAACCAAAAAGTTCCATGCTTTCAATGATAAAAGGATGGGGAATCTGCGAAATGTCACGGGTGTTGATCTCTTCTCCATGGTAAAAGGTAGCGTCTAAGAAGGCGTAATCGACTTCAGAAATAACATCTATGATCGATGTTCCCCACTTTTCCCATTTGTCGATATCCGGAATAAATAGCGCCTTTTTTACAGGTCCTTCTATGATATAACCCACAGTTTCCGAATATTCGTCGCGATGTGGTACCAAGAAGGGCGTTACCGAAACAGCATCGGATAGTTGTACGGGTTGTTGGTGTTGCATTTCAGTAATTTCGATATTGTCATTCTTCACCAATTGATCCCAAGGGCCATTGGTTTCCAAGAAACTTTTCATTCGGGGCATGGCATACACGGGGACTTTTTGAGCATTGGTTGCTTCTTTTCCCAGATACATGAGTCCGGAGTAATGTCCTATATGCGCATGGGTAAGAAATACGCCATGGGGGAGTTCGCTTTCGTTCTGCGCTATGAATTTCAGTTTTTTGGTTTGGGTCGAAATATCAGGGGTGGCTTCAAAAAGATAGTATTTGTCAGTATTGGGATCAATAAGCCCCAACGAGACCACTTTTCGTAAGGGATCTGGATTTTCGAACAAAGCTTTACAACATTCCTTTTTGCAACCTATGTGAGGTGATCCAGCATCTTGGAGGGTCCCCAAAACCACAAGATGCGCAGGGTCGGTGATTATCATATCATTAGCTGGCTCAGTAGCAGGCGACGGTTCTTTCTCCGAACCGGATTGGCAACCCCAAAGAACTATAATAAGCAAAAAGGATACGAATCTCATTCTTTAGGAGTGTGGTTTAGAATGGTAAGGTATTTAGGCCAAGGACCTACTTCGTTCTTGTATTGTTTGGCCATAACACGGGAAATTTGAGCGATATGGCCAAGATCGTGCACCACCCAAGCCGCCAGCATTTCACGCAGTTCCACAGGTCCTAATTCGGGATGGTTGGCTTGTTTGGAAAGGTCTTGCTCGGTCAGATTTTTAGAACGAAGGGTATCTAGATTGGAGGTGCGAAGGGATTCGAATTCGCCCAATAAATCTTCCAAGGTCTTTCCCTCGCTCATTTTGAATTGCGCAAAACGGTCATAGGGATCGAAGGTTTTCTTCGGGCCATCACTTAACACAATTTCCAATCGAGGCATCCAGTCTGTTTTTTCCCCATGGACCAAATGCCCAATAACATCGTAAGGGCTCCAACTGTCGCCTCCTTCATTTTGTTGGGTCCAAACATCGGGTAAACCCGATAATAGGGATCGCATGACGGAAGGCGTCCGTTCCAATACCGAGATGGCTTCGTTAAGGTTGTATTTCATGTCTTTTACTTTGGTTCTACAATAAGGAATACAGCGGTACTGTCGCCAATGTTCAGCACCCTATGCCAATCGATGCCGTCATTATAAAAGTCGGTTCCTGTAGGGACGTTCACTTCCCGAATACCCGTGGTGTCTTCAATTCTAAAGGTGCTTCCCACTAGGGTATATCCAAAATGCTTGGCATGGAAATGCTTTTCATGTCCAACTCCTGGAGGAAAAGTGCATTTCAGTATGCGTAGGTCTGCATTGTCCAGTACCTTTTGGCAAACTGGGCTTCCTTTCCAACCAGCTTCCAAAGGATCGGGTAAGGTCGACTTGGAGCCACAGGCCATAATGCAGGTTAAAAGAGTCCCGGATACCCATATTTTAAAGAAATTGGCAGGCATACTTCCAAAGATAGCATATTCTGTAGGGCTTACAGATAGCTAAGCCACTTTTTGTGTTTGTTGGCCAGCTTGTAGTACATATACTTTTTACAGAAGGGATAGGTGATAAGAACCACGGCGATCCAAACGAGATAAACCACTCCCAAAGAGTATCCGTAATTCGCTAATTCGGGATTGGTAAAGTTCTCTTGGGTGAAGATCATTAGTTTCCAATCCTTTCCAGTAAGGACAAGACCGAGAAGCGCTCCCAAATGAACCACAAGGATATGAAGGAGATAGTAGAAGAAAGGAACCCTTCCAAAAACGATAAAGAACTGGGAAACCTTGTTCTGTACTTTTTCCACTCCATACAAGAATAGGAAGGAAGGCCCGAGGGTAATAAGTAAGAAAGCCAAAGAAGGCGGGTATTTTGCCACATTAAAGAAGGACAACATCGTGTAGGTGGTGTTTTTCTGAACGGACCAAGGAACCAAATCCCCATATATATTGATCCCCCTCAATAGAAAGAAAAGCAAAACCGAACCTACCCCCAGTCGCAGGAGCCATTTTTTTCGAATAGTAGGATTATAGTCTCGCTTGTACAGGTATCCGAAGACATATCCCAGAACCATGACCCCGATCCAAGGAATGATGGGATACGAAATGCCTACCCAACGATCGCCTATCGTGGTAAAAGAATACTTATGGAGTAGCGACCAAAAAACACCTATACCACTGCTTTCAGCAGTAATGTCATCTAAAAGATTGTGGCCAAAAACCAATAAAAGCCCGAATACGATCAGTATATTTTTTGGAAGGTGAATGAGTGCCGCCAAGAGAATCATGCAAATACCAATCGCCCAGAGTACTTGAAGGTTAATGAAGCCAAAAGAAGGATCGAACCACCAGAAAAACGTATTTATGGTCACCTCGATAAGGATGAGCCATAGACCACGGGTCCAAAGGAAATGGGATAGCTCTTTTTTGGTTCGTTTTTGTCCGTATAGAAATGCTGAGGTCCCTGCCAAGAACACAAACACCGGTGCACAGAAATGAGTTACGAATCGAGTGAAAAACAACCAAGGAGTGGTAGTTTCCATACTGGTTGGGTCGCTTGCCCAGGCACCTAAATGATAATAATCCCTTACATGATCCAACGCCATAATAACCATCACAATCCCGCGAAGAAAGTCTATGGATTGGATTCTATGGGAGGTGATCGTCTTCACGAATTATCATTATGTTCTTGTAGCTCTTTTTCTATTTCCCCAGCCGTTGCTTCCAACAAATTCTTGAAACCGGTTAAGTAATTTACCTTAGTTCTGTCAGCTTCAATTTTTAGGTTGATAAGGTTCTCCAATTCCAAATCATCGAAAAATGGAGTAAAATCTTCAACTTTGTTAATTGGAATCATTCGTGAACTTTTAATGATTTGTGCATAGTTCAGATGCTTCATCATATAAGGCTCAATGAGTGTATTTAATTGGGTGTTGGAGTAATTGTCTACCGTATTGGCAAAGCTCAATGATCGCTTTAATCTAAGCAACAAATCCTTGAGTAGGGGATTGTCAATTTTAGAAGCGTACCCTTCTTCCAGAAATTCGGTGGTGGCAGGCATGTCGTAAGTGACAGTTATAACACTCGAAAGTGAAGATAGTGTGTTGTGAAGCGATTGAACCGAATCCGGATCCCTCGATTTAAGGACACTGAGGGATTTTCTATTATTGCTGACAACGATGGAATCGATAAGTAGAGCTTTTCTTCCCACTTGCTCTAAAGTAGAGGTTATTTCATCATGGATACGGGAATAGCGGATGGCTATTTCGTCGTTTTCCAGTCTTTGGGAATTCCAATTATTTACCTGAAGTGCTAGCAATATACCAATCATGACCAAGGCGATTTCACCCAAGGCGTATAGTAAATATTTCGGAAGCCTGTTTTCCTTCAGAAGCTTTTGCCGGATACGACGAAAAAAATGGATCATGACAAACGAGTTGGTTTAAAGATATAAAAATAGTTGCTAGTCTGTTTGTTAGGAAAATGATGTGGACGTTACGCAAGCAAGAGTAGGCTTATAGCGATGATAGCAGGCAGTGCCTGTACAAAGAAAATCTTTTTATGGGCCGTAAGGGCACCATAAATACCCGCTACCGCAACACATCCTAAAAAGAATAGAGAAACATTCACTTTCCAGATAGGATCCTGGATAAAATAGGTCCATATTAAGCCTGCGGCAAGAAATCCGTTGTAAAGTCCTTGATTGGCCGCTAGAGGTTTGGTAGGCTCGAAGAGTTCCTTCGGGAATCCCCGGAAAATCCTCCGTCCTATGGTAGTCCAGGCAAACATCTCGAAATACATGAAGTAAAGATGCAATGCCGCTACGACGCCGATAAGAACTTGGGCTGCTAGCTCCATAGTTTATAGATTGTTCCCTATAAAGCTACAATAATATTCTTTATGTTGCGACAGCCTTCTAAAATTGGAAGTAGATGAATTGTTCCCCACTACCTTGCGAGATGACGATGAAAAAGAATAGTAAAGCCCAAAACACGCCAAATACCCATGGGTTCGTTTTTCCAGCCACTGCTTTCATGGAGGTGTTTCTCATAACCCAATGACATAGAAATAGGCCTAAAATAACCAGCATGACCTTGATAATATCGAAGGTGTACAGCACCTTTTTACCGTCTTCGTTTAAAAAGAACATGGATAGGATCATATTTTTGGCCGTACTGAATTCCCTTGCCCTAAAGAATACCCACGTAATATTGACACAAGTGTATGTGAGCAGGGCTAAGATGATACCATTCCACGCATTGATCTTTATTTTTATAGCACCTCGAAGCAGGCGCTCCACGATCAAGTAAATTCCGTGTAGTGCTCCCCAGACCACAAAAGTCCAAGCCGCGCCGTGCCAAAGGCCGCCCAAAAGCATGGTG
This sequence comes from Aureisphaera galaxeae, assembly GCF_028561275.1. Lineage (GTDB taxonomy): Bacteria > Bacteroidota > Bacteroidia > Flavobacteriales > Flavobacteriaceae > Aureisphaera > Aureisphaera galaxeae. The sequence continues at coordinate 253,655 of NZ_JAQQTF010000018.1, read as the reverse complement.
AGCGTTAGGGCTACGTACATTCGGGTGATACCATGTCGGTTTCCGCCCAAAGGAATGTATAGATAATCCCGTAACCAACTGGAAAGGGAAATATGCCATCTACGCCATAGATCTGAAAATCCGATGGCCGCATAGGGATATCGAAAGTTGTCGGGCAGGTGAATTCCAAGCAATAACGCAATCCCAATGGCACATGTTGAGTAGCCAGCAAAGTCGAAAAATATTTGTCCGGAAAATGCCAATGTTCCTGTCCAGGCATCCAAGCTGTGTAAAACATCCCTGGATCCAAAAACGTCATCGGCCGTTCCAGATAGTAGGGTGTCCGCTAGCACTACTTTTTGAAATAACCCAATGGTCAAAAGAAAAAGACCCCAAAGGAACTGTTGGGTAGTTGCCCTTTTTTCTTCGTAAAATTGAGTAATTAGTTCTTTTGCCCTCACAATAGGACCTGCGACAAGTTGTGGGAAGAACGTTACATATAGGGCAAAATCAAGAAAAGTTCGTGCACGCTCTATCCTTCTATTGTACATGTCTATGGTGTAAGACATGGTTTGGAATGTATAAAAAGAAATCCCCATAGGAAGGATAATATCCATGGGACGCGCTGTATATTCTACTCCTATAGCGTTTAAAAGCGCGGTAAAATTTTCGAGAAGGAAGTCTCCATATTTAAAAAATGCAAGAAAACCGAGGTTCACGAAAAGGCTCAGCAAAAGCCAAAGTTTTCTTTTCCTTTGGTTCTCCAAAACGGCCAATTTCTTTCCTGCCGTCCAATCTACTACAGTCGATATCCAAAGAAGTACGACCAGAGGGGGATTCCAAAGTCCATAGAACACATAACTAGCCAATAGCAGCATGCGCTTTTTGTTGGTCCAAGCAAATAATCTAGAATAGTAGAGTCCTAATACAATAGCTAGGAATACGACGAAGCTTAACGAGTTAAACAGCATAATTACTTGGTTTTAGGATTCGTTAATACTCCATCATTCTTGAAAATAGAAATCAATTCTGTGGTGAAAAAATCAGCATCTTCCTTCGATAAATGCGACCATTCCGGTAAGTTTAAATTCCTGAATTGGGGGTAATCATCATAGTGGTACGATGGAAGTTTTGATTGTAAAACCAAGGAATCCCAAAATTCACTTCTCGCAAAGGCTTTGGCTTCTATCTCCTTGAACCAGCCGTTTGAAGGGCAGCGAACTAAAATAATCTGGCCGCCTTTTTCTTGAAATTTGGTGGCATATTCAAGAAAGAATGCCATGGTGGAAGCCTTATCTGGCGGAGGACGGTCGCCTTTTAATATATCCTGCCACGCCACTTTAATGGTATTGGCATAGGCAGTATCGTTTGTTGCACGCTCTAGCATTTGCACGTTTCTATCCAACGATACTTCCTCGAAAAGATTAAATGGTGACGGAAGGGGACCAGCACGCTCACCCTTTCGTTGGTGCGAAAGCAAGGTTTTGAGGTCAACATCTGTATCCCAGTTTTCTTCCCCAGCCCTTATAAATGCCAAATTCTTTTGAAGCGGGATCGACAATTGATGATTAAGTCGTTGCGCATACGTTCGGTCATTGAAATACTCGACTTTGCTCTGTGCCCTTTTCCAAGGCGGCGCTTCGGGAAAGGTGGTCGAAAAGAACAAGCCCGAAGTTACCCCTACAATCATAGTTCCTTTAAAGTCTGTATTCTCTACGATATCGCGAAGTACAGGCAATGGGGAGGAACCTTGAACGGCAAGCATTACAGGATCGGTACCCGTATGTTTTCTCCATAGATCATTTTGAATGTCGAATAGGATTCTTGATGAACCTATAAATACTACCTGATCGTCCGAGGGGTTCTTTAGTTTGGATCTTTGTATGGCCCATAGATCCTTATTGTCATCAATATTGGGAAGGCGGTCTTGAGCACGCCAATAGAATTCCCATCCAATAACAGCTAGCAAACCCAGTGCACTGGCTAGGATAAACGATTTTCGTAAATTCATGAAACAAGTGTTTAACAATGCTCATGAAATTTCTTGGGGTGAAATCCACGGTACCCAATGAGAGGAGAAACAGATATTACATATGCATACCTGTTTTGGTGTGCGGGTTAGGCATTGGTTAGTTAGTGAATGTAAAGTTATGAAAATTAATCACATACACACTACGTAAAAGTACGTACCTCTCCCTTCTGTGCCATCGGAAATAGGCGATGAAATTTTATATCCTAAAGAAATTCTTCGCTAAAACTGGCGCAGTAATCTTTAATCTCATTTCTGGCCTTTTCAAAAGCAGTGTGTTTTTCTTCGTCCGTTCCCTCCACTTTGGATGGATCGAAGAAATTGTGATGCAATCGTTGGGCGTTTGGAGCGGGGATAAAGGGACAGTTTTCGTTGGCATGGTCGCAAACGGTGATGATAAAGTCCCATGCAATTCCTTGGTATTCGTCCACATGATTGGAGGTATGCCCGGTAATATCAATACCATCTTCTTTCATGATAGCCACAGCACCTGGATTCAATCCATGGGTTTCAATTCCAGCTGAGTAAATATTGGCTTTGTCTCCTGCTATTTGATTAAGGTACCCATGGGCCATTTGACTTCGGCAACTGTTGCCCGTGCAGAGCACAAGTATGTTTTTCATATAATTTATTTTTTTACTTCTTCGCTCCATCAACACGTTGTCATGCCAGATTCCGTCTCGTTTCGCCACCTTTTCACGGGTGCCTATAATGCGGAATCCACATTTTTCGTGTAGCTGTATGCTTATTTTATTTTGAGGGAAAATTGCTGCTTGCAAGGTCCAAAACCCTTCCTTCTCACTTTCCCGAACCAGGTACTCCAACAACTTTCTTCCCAAACCTTGGCCGCGGGCCGCTTCCGAAATATAAATGGTGTCCTCAACAACCCCTCTATATACGTATCGTTTGGAGGTAGCGCTCAAAGCGCACCAACCGATCACCCTTTCGTTGGCTAGAGCCACGTATCGACATACGGGGAGGAACTTTTGGTTCCAGGTTTCCCAGCCGGGTACTTCCGTTTCGAACGTGGCGATCCCTGTATCCAAACCTTCCTGGTAGATAGCGGCTACTTCAGGAAAATGTTCTTTTGTGAGCGGAAGGATTTTCATGGTTTAACAACAACCACTTCCGGGAGCACAACCAGCATCTACATTTCCTGCCACAACGGGTTCTTCTACGCCACAGGTTTCCTTTGCCTTACAGTCGGTTTTTTCCACGGCTAATTTAAGGAGTAGGTTGGTACCGTGTATTTCGTAATCGTTAACAAAAAGTTGCGCTGTGTGAAAGAGGGAATTGCCATATTCGAACTTCACTTCAGAGGCCAAGTCATAGGCTTTCATCCGGCCTACTTTGTTGAGAATACCCAAGGCCTTATAGGTGGACATGAATTCGGTTTTTCCCAATTCTGAAGGGCTTTCCCAAAGTTGAATGACAGTCTCATTCCAAGCATCGGAATTGGCTCCGCAGTCTACCGAGTCGATCTTTATGTGTTTTACTTCGGTGATATGGTAATTGGCTCCTACCAATTGCCCAGAGGTATATTCGAATAATAATGATTTATCCTGATGTGTTTTCAGTAGCTCTAATAACTCTTGTGTTTTCATAGTTGTACTATTTGGGTTAACAACATTTTTGTTCTGTGGTTTCGAAAAAATCATGGAAAAGTTCCTTTAAGGCCGTGAGCTTATCCTTGTTTATGGTATACAATTGGCTCTTCCCTACAAATCGGCTTTTTAGCAATCCAGATTTCTTAATCACCTGAAGATGCTGGGAAGTAGTAGGCTGGGAAAGCCGTATGTTCCCTGCGATCTGCATGCAGGAACATCCCTCGCAATCGCCTATGTAATTAAGGATGGAAATGCGAGCAGGATGTGAAAGGACCTTGGCCATATCGGCCAACTGATTTACTTGTACGGAATGTAAAAAACGTTTGGAAACTCCCATGATCTATAATTTATATATCGCAATATTACGATAATAAACCATATAAAAAAAGTCTTTGATGAATTTTTCAAAGACTTTAACGTTTTTAGAACCAAGGTTTTTGGCCCGCTTGATATGTTTGGTAGAATTCTTCGTCACTCTTGGTGAGGTAAATAATACCTTCAACAACTCCAATAATGGAAGTAGCCATAACAAGAAGAAACCCAATACCGAAACACAGCAGTACGTATCCTACCAAAGTAATAGCGGCAAGGATGATACCTTCTTTTTGATATCCCAGAATAAATTTGTGAATTCCGAAGGATCCTAGAAATAAAGCGAGCAGTCCAGCGAGTAGTTTCTTGTTCTCTCCACTGTTGGTCGCTTCGTTCCAACTTTCTTTGAATTCCTTAGCAGATTCTTTTGCCTCATCGGCAAATTCCTTGGCAGTTTCTTTTGCTTCGTTAGCGGCCTCGTTGGCCTTGTCCTTTAGGTCATCCCCTAGGCTTTTGTCTTCTTCTTCTGACATGATGTTTTTGGTTTGATCATTAGTGAGTTATAAATGTAAAAAATTATTTATAAAAAAGCACTGTCTACGGGTTCCCAAAGCTCTATTTTATTTCCCTCGGGATCCATGATCCAACCAAATTTCCCATAATCGTATTCTTCCATTTCGCCCACTACGGTAACACCTTCCTCTTTAAGGACCTCTAAGAGTTCCTTGAGGTTCTCTACCCGGAAGTTCATCATAAATTGTTTCTCACTAGGACTAAAATACTTCGTATCTGCGGCAAAAGGGCTCCATTGGGTAGAGCATTTATTCCCAGCTTCGTCCTTCCACCAAAAGGTCCAGCCGTATTGATCTGTGGGAATACCTAGATGGGTTTTGTACCAATCTTTTATTTTGTCGGGATTTTCTGTTTTAAAGAAGAAACCTCCTAATCCTGTAACTCTATTTTTCATTATTTGTCTTGGTTAATCGTTTATCTTTTTTGTCTAGCGGTATCGTAAATGTCGATCCATTCTTCTACGGTCATCTTCTGGCATAGCTCGGCAATGAGATCGTATGGAATGGCTTCCACTTTTTTGAAACGGACACAACTCTTGCCCATATCCAATTTATATTTCGAATGTTTAGGGAATTCTGCCACAAACCAATCCAACAATTCTTGCTTAGCGTAGATTCCGCTATGATAGAGCGCCACAAAATTCTTTTGTGAAGCAATATTGATGAAAGGAAGTGGGTCTTTCGGGTTGCAATGATACCCTGCCGGATAAATGGAATGGGGTACGTAAAACCCAATCATTTTATAAGTGATTCCTTCTTCGAAACCTTTAGGGAGGTTTTCCTTTACGGTTTGTCTTAATTTCTCAACGGGGTCTTTTCGTTCTTCGGGTAGCTGCTCGATGTACTCTGCTACAGTGTCTGCGTCGTATTGCATGATTTTATTATTTACGTTGTAAGATAAGTCCTGAAATGAGGGAAATAACAAATCCCATGATAAGTACGGTGGCGAACATGATAAATGCCATGAATCCGGACCCGCCGTATTGTGCCATCTGTTCCTTCAGTACCTTGCTCTGTGTCTCATATTCGGCAGGGGTCAAGGTGGCTTTCATGTCTGCCAACATTTTGGTTTCGTATTCTACCGCAAAATCTGGATTAATAGCGGTGGTGTAGATATAATCGATAATACCAAAGCCTATGCCTGCGAAGAGTGAAATGAGTAAACCTAATAGTAGGGCCTTGCCAAATGATATTTTACCTTCATTCTCATTGTCACGGTAATGGCGAATGCCAAAAAACACAAAAATAAGAGAGAGCGCCATGGATACATATCCGATGACTTCCTGAACAGAATAGTCTAAACTTTTTCCAATTAAAAGGGCGATCAAGAAAAGTCCCGCTGCGGTGAGAAGGGAATACGCCCCGTACTTTAAAATTGTTTTCTTCATGATTTAATTTTTTGGTTTGGTCAAAAGTAAGATGAGCCTCAAAAAATGCACTCATACTAAAGTACCAAATTCCCTCATACTTTAGTAGGAATCGCAGCTATACAATGATTTTTAGGGATTTGGCTTTTTGCACGGCTTGGGTGCGTCGCTTCACATCCAACTTCGTGAATAGGTTAGAAACATGGGTCTTTACGGTACTTTCGGAAACAAAAAGTTGGTCGGCAATTTCCTTATTAGACAATCCTTCCGAAATTTTCATCAAGATTTCGTGTTCCCGTTTACTGAGCCCAAGTTCTGCCACTTTTTGATCGTCAATTTTATGGATTTCGGAGTTTTCTGTGGAGGTATTGCGCGCCCTTCTATTGATATATACCCCGATAATAAAAAATATAATGGCTATAATGGCTATGACAACTTCGATACCTAGACTGCCAGAAGAAATAGTAAACTTGCTCAATTGAAACAAAGTGAGCAAAGCAATGATAAGTGCGCCAAAAACAAAAACGGTTTTTTTCACACCTAAAAGTAGAAAAATATCTACTTATTCCTTAATGATTCTTTCGCTAAAAGCTGTCATACCATTCCTATCCTCTAATTGAAGGAAATATACCCCGGTTGGGATTTCGGAAATGGGAATGCTTTGATTCTGTAATTTTCCGGCTCGAATTAACTTCCCTTCCAAATTATAAATAGAGTATGAAAGATTCGCTGGGTTCACGATTTGAAAGCGAAGGGTAGAACGTACAGGATTTTCGATCAATTCTATACCGTATGGATCGAAATCCTCGGTATTCAAACTACAGACGACTGTATTCAAGCTTTGTACAGGGCAGGCCGAAGCCATGTATTCGGTCATGGTGGCACCGCCATAGACTTGTCCGGTTAATGATACTAAATCGGCCAGGAGTTCATAGTCTTCGGTCTCCAAATCATAGCGATACAATTTGGCAAACTGATCCATGGCGTAAATGGTATTCGTATCGCAATCCACAAAATCGTTCACAAAAGTCCATAACAAAGGGACTGAACAACCGATATTGACAATTTCACTTCCATCATAGGCCTTGATGAAATCGTTTAAAAACCCTGGATAGACCATATTGCCTTTGTAAAAGGTATAGTCGCCCGGAGAAGAAATATCGTTATCTACGAATTCCGTAACTCCTGTATCCAGATTATGCGAGTATAACTCTTGAGCCAACCACCTACTGGTAAGAAGCTCATTGTTCGCATTACAAACCAAAGAAGTGTATGAATCGCCTTCAGGAAGTGTAGTGACTGGAATAAAGGTTTCGCTTACCAAGTCTATTTCTATGATGGTCCAAACATTGGTCACTCCGTAAAGCTTTCCATCTGGAGCAAAGGCCAAATCGGTAATAAAACCAGCTTCCGACGTGGGGATCGTAAATAGATTAGTGACCGAAAAATCGTTTAAGTCGATGATCTTTATCTCATTGAAATTATTCACTATGTACATCTCCTGGGCAAAGCCCGTGGTCATGAACAGTAATAGTAGTAAGGTGTAAATTTTTTTCATATCGAGGGGATCTTATTGTCGAATGATTTTTTGCTGAAACACGCTGCTCCCCTGACTATTTCTTACGGTTAAAAAATAAAGCCCTTGTGAAAGTTGCGATAGGTCTATAAATTCGGAAGAAACTGCTCCTTCCCTTACCAGCTGCCCTTGATTGGTGTAAATAGCATGGCTGAAGGTGTCGTACGGTTTCTGGACCGTTATATACAATTGGTCTTTTGCTGGGTTGGGTCCTGCCGAAATTCCATAAGGATTGGGATCATTTGTAGATAAGCTGCAAGAAACACTATTCAGGGTTTCTGTAGGGCATTGGGATGCCATGTATTCGTTAGGTATGGCCCCTCCATATACTTGGCCAGCACCCAAAAATAGATTGGCCAGTGTTTCACTGTCTTCGGTTTCTAAATCGAAGCGGATGAGGTTGGATAATTGATCAATTCCATATATGATACCGGTATCACAATTGGTGAAATCATTCACAAAGGTCCATGTAAGATTAGGGGAACAGCCAACGGTTTGTATTTGCGCACCATCGTATGAATGAATGAAAAGGCCGTCCGGACCTGGGAACACAAGATTACCCTTATAGAAAGTGAAGTCTCCTGCAGATGAGAAATTTCCCTCGGTAGTAGTGGCGGTTCCAGTATCTAAATCGTAAAGGTAGAGTGTGCCCGATAAAGATTTGCTGGTATAGAGAATATTATCTGCACTGCAAACCAATCCTGTATAGATATCATCTAATGGAAGGTCTGCTATCACATTAAACGATTCGGTATCGAAATCTACTTCTACTATTTTCTTTTGGGTAGTAACGCCGTAGAGGGTGCCATCTGGGCTAAAAGCAATGTCTGTTAAGAGTCCGACAGTTGAAACAGAGACAGAGAAAAGATCCGTCACCTCATAAGTAGTTAGGTCTACAATTTTAAGACCGTTACCTCCATTTACCACATACATTTGTTGGGCAAAACTGAAGGTAAAAAACAAAAGTCCGATGAAGGTAGAGCTCCTCGTTTTCATGTTGGTTACTGTCGCGATTGCATTTATAAAACAATCGTAATCCTTAAATTCCTACTAATCAGTTAATTTAAGAAAAATGCTTCAGTATTTTTTCCACAATGGTCTGGGCGAGCTTGATTTTACTTTCCACAGTCCACCCTGCCACATGAGGACTTAAAATGACATTATCCATTTGGAGCAATTCTTTGAATTCTGAGGGAATTTCATCGGCAAATAGCGACTCAAAAGATAGTTTTTCGTATTCCAATACATCCAAACCTGCGCCAAGGATTTTGCCTTCTTTTAGTGCATTTACCAAGTCTTGGGTAACCACGCTTTTACCCCGGGCTGTATTTAAGAACCAAAAGGGTTTTTCAAACTGAGAGATGAACTCGGCATTTACCATTTGATTGGTTAAGGGAGTCCATGGGGTATGTATACTTACGACATCCGCCATTTGCTGAAGGGTTTTCAAAGAAACCTGGGTTGCATTTTTGTTTCCAACATTCTCCAAAATATCATAACAAAAAACGGTGCAGTTAAATCCCTTGAGCTTTTTGGCAAAGGCCTTTCCCATGTTTCCATAACCAATGATCCCAACCGTTTTTCCATCCAACTCTACTCCTCGATGCGCTTCCCGTTCCCATTTGCCCGATTTCACACTGCGATCTGCCAGATTCAATTTATTGAAGAGAGACAATAGCATGCCCAATGCGTGTTCTCCCACCGCATTTTTGTTTCCTTCGGGTGCGGAAATCAATCGGATATTTTTCTTTTTTGCATAAGGAATGTCGATGCTTTCCAAGCCTGCACCTACCCTTGCAATGAATTTGAGCTTTTTGGCTGCATCGAGAAAGGGGGCATCGATTTTAAATCGACTTCTAATCACAATGCCGTGATACTCGCCTATAATTTTTTCGATTTCTTCTTTCGAAGCGGTGTAGTCTTCGGTAACTTTATATCCAGCTTTTTCTAGTTCTTCAAGTAGTAGGGGATGATTTTGGTCGAGGAGGAGGATTTTCACTAGCTTAAATTTTTGGGTATTGGGTTTGTGTTCGTTCATGGACCACTTCGCCTGTGTGCTTTGTGGCCAATTTCTCGAAAAGTAACAGATGTACTTCTTCGTCCCCAACACTTTTGGGGCAATGTTCCACGCCTTTGGGTACCACAATAATCTCTCCTTCCTTCACGATCTCTACCTTATCCCTAAAGTGCATTTCCAAGGTTCCTTTCTGAACATAAAATAGCTCGTCTTCCTCATCGTGTTTGTGCCAAACAAACTCTCCTTGAATCTTAGCAAGGATTACCTGCATGTCATCTACAGTGGCAATTTGATGGGGGTGCCATTGCTTAGAGAACTTCCCGAATTTTTCTTTGATGTTAATGGGATTCATAGCGCTTCAATTTTAGAACAAATTACGAATTTCCTCGGGAATCTTCGTGGGTTTCAAACTCTTGGCATTTAAAAAACACCAGAGGGTTTTTGCCGTTACCAGAATACGCCCTGTATTGGCGTTTAAGATTTCGTAATGGCGTTCACTTTTTACCCCTTCTGCATAGGCTACCCACGTCTTAATTTCCAGCTCGTCCCCTTCAAAAGCGGATGCCTTGTAGTCGATATTGTGATTGAGCACATACCACACATATTGTGATCTCATTTCTTCGGAAGCATTCTGTTCCCAATGCGATTCGGCAGCATCCAAACACCATTGTAAGTAGGCAAGATTGTTTACATGGTTTCTAACATCGATGGCCGAAGATGGAACCTTGAATCGATGTTTGAAAACCTTGGCGCTCATTAGAATCCCAGTATGATTTTTGAAATGTAAAAGAAGAGGAAGATTCCGAAGATATCATTGCTTGTAGTGATAAACGGCCCAGTAGCAATAGCGGGGTCTATCCCTTTTTTGTCCAGAATAATGGGGACAAAAGTCCCAATTAATGCAGCTACGATGATGACACATAACAAAGAAAGGGCAATGGTTAGGCTTACCAGTTGGTCTAGGCCCGCTATATAACCGAATAAAATGACCAACAAGCCTAAAGTAGCTCCGTTTATAAGTGCCAGCCCTACCTCCTTTATAAGGCGGTTCAACAAACTTCCTTTGATAATATCATTGGCCAGACCCTGTACAATGATCGCGCTCGATTGTACTCCGACATTTCCCGCCATCGCGGCGATTAATGGGGTGAAGAAAAATAGGATAGGGAACTTGCTCAAAGCCTCATCGAACCCCTGCATGATGTAGACACTTCCCAATCCACCAAAAAGGCCTAATACCAACCAGGGTAAGCGAGCACGGGTGAGGAGCCAAACGTTGTCATCGGCTTCTACATCTTGGGAGATACCTGCCGCTAACTGATAATCCTTTTCGGCCTCGTCCTTAATGAAATCTACAATATCATCAATGGTAATTCGCCCCATTAGAACACCTTTTTCATCTACCACAGGGATGGCTTCCAAGTCATATTTCTGCATGATCCTAGCTACTTCTTCGTTTTCGGTATGAACGGTAACGTAGTCCACCCGTGGAATATACACATCACTTATGTGTGCTTTTTCTGAAGCGGTGAGCAGGTCTTTAAGGGACAATCTCCCTTTCAACAATCCATCCTTGTCCGTAACGTAAATGGAGTGTACGCGGGTTACATTTTTGGCTTGACGACGCATTTCCCGTACGCAACCAGCCACGGTCCATGTTTCCTTTACCTGAATTAGCTCCTTTGCCATAAGGGCCCCCGCAGTGTTGTCATCATAGGTGAGGAGCTCTACAATATCGGCAGCATGCTCTTCGTCCTCAATCTTGTCGATTACCTCCAGCTGAATCTCTTCATCCAATTCGGCCACGACATCTGCCGCATCGTCCGTATCCATTTCTTCCAGCTCCTTGGCGATTTCCTTGGGGGAAAGACGGTCCAGGATTTTTTCCCGAACATCTTCATCCACTTCCATCAAGGCTTCTGAAGTGATTTCGCTTTCTAGGGATTGGATAAGGAAGGTAGCATCATCGGATTTTAACTCTTCTAGGATTTCGGCGATGTCCGCGAAGTGGTATTCGCGCAGCATTTCCTTTAGGCCAAGACCGTCCCTTTGAGCTATGAGATGCTCAATGTGCTGAACGAATTCACTGGTGAGTTGAAATGCCATCGTCCTGTATTTTTTGGGTGAGATTTATAAACTCGGTAACCGAAAGTTGCTCCGGACGCTGGGCAAATATAGTATCTTCTTTTAGTTTATCGGACAGATTAAAGGTTTTTAAACTGTTACGAAGTGTCTTGCGCCGCTGTTGAAAGGCCGTTTTCACGACTTTAAAAAACAAACTTTCGTCGCAAGGCAAGGTAAAATCCTCCTTTCTTCTTAGCCGAAGCACCCCGCTGTCCACTTTTGGGGGAGGGTTAAAAACACCTGGCTTTACAGTAAAAAGATATTCCGCATGATAAAATGCTTGGGTAAGGACCGATAAAATACCGTAGGTTTTACTTCCTTCTTTTTCACAGATACGCTGTGCCACTTCCTTCTGAAACATCCCTGTAAATTCGGGGATTCTATGACGCCATTCCAACGCCTTAAAAACGATTTGGGAAGAGATGTTGTAGGGGAAATTTCCGGTGATTGCAAGTGGTTGATTGTCAAATATTTCAGAAAGGTCAAACTTCAAGAAATCCGCTTCCAAAATGGTAAGGTTTTCTTCCAGATAATGTTGCTGTAAATAGGCAATGGATTCGGTATCCAAATCCATCGCAATTACCTGCAATGGTTTCTTAATAATGTACTTGGTAAGCACGCCCATTCCCGGACCGATTTCCAGTACATTTTTATAGCCTTCCAAAGTGAGGGTGTTGCCTATTTTTTCGGCGATGCGCTCGTCGTGGAGGAAGTGTTGACCTAAGTGTTTTTTTGCGCGAACATGATCTTGCATATTGCTTTCAAAGGTAGTCTAATTCTGGGACTATTTCTGCGACGAAATACCGCGGGAACTATGCCTGCATAAGAATACTTCTGTTAAATTAAAAATCCGGAATCGTTAAAAATTGCAGTTGAACGAAAAAACATACAGTTCAGCTAATTTATGTAGGAAAATTCCTTTTTAAAGTTAGATTTGCGTGAATCTAAAAATGTCAATCCCTTCTCGTTATGAGAAAATATATATTCTTCTTCGTTGCATTTTTATGCATAACAAACCAAACGAAGGCTCAAGGTTTTGCTAGTACGGAGACTAGCACAGAAATAGCCGAGGCCACCACAGAATTCACGCTTAATAAAATCGGAGATAATGGTTTCAAATTCGAAACCTTAACTACGGGAATCAATTCCAAGTACGCAGATTATGGATCGGGACTTTTCATGGATAAGTTCATTTCCTTTTCCGCTCGAAAGATCGGAGCCCTTTCCCGTAAAGATCCTGCAACCAACGAACCTTACACTAAATTGTACTGCAGTGATATTTTGGAGAACTATGACCTAACCCGTCCTTTGTTGTTTTCTAGTATCCTAAACAAGAATGAGAATTTGGGAACCGTTTCTTTCAATCAAGAAGGAAACGTAATGTACTTCACAAAAAACAAGGATGGCGATACCCAGCACTTCGAAATGTATCGCGCCGAATTGAATCCTGAAAAGCAGGGAGAGTGGATCAATATAACTCCGCTTCCTTTCAACAGCGATTGGTATTCCGTTGAGAATCCACACCTGAGCAAGGATGGAAAGACGCTGTATTTTGCGTCTAACATGCCTAACTCTAAAGGAGGATTCGACATCTTCAAAGTGGATGTGAAAAGTGCCAACGAGTATAGCGAAGTAACACCTATCGAAGGTCTTATCAATACGGAGAAGGACGAAAAATTCCCACACCTTTCGTACGATCAGAAATTCATGTTCTTTTCGTCGAAAGGACATGATAACATTGGTGGGTACGATGTGTTTAAATCCCGCCGCACTAAGAAGGGATATGTAACCATTCTTAACCTTGGGAACACCATTAACACAGAGAAGGATGAGATTGCCTTTGTTCCTGCTACCGAAAGAATTGGGTACATCACTTCCAACAAAGATGGAGGTTATGGAAATCATGACATTTACCGAATTACCGAATATGTATTGAAGCAAACAGTTAGTGGAAAGGCGCTTGATTTTGAAACAGGAATTCCATTGGCCAATGCTGAGGTGAAACTAATCGACACCGATGGTACCGAAGTAGCGAACATGATCACCAACGAAAAAGGAGAATTTAACTTCCCAATATCTTCCTTCGAATACTACACTATCGTATCTGGTAAAGAAGGGTTCTACAAAGGATCTACCATTTTTAATACAGACAATAGAACTCCCCAGTACGAAGCAGACGTTACCCTTAAGGCAATTCCTGCTCCTATCGTAGTAGAGGAAGAGAAAACGTATATTAAGATCGACAATATCCTGTTCGATTATGACAGTGCCCGAATCAAGGAAATATCCAAGATTACACTTAACAAAGTTGTAGCGACATTGAAGGAAAACCCAGAAGTTTCTGTAGCGCTTGGAGCACATACCGACTTTAGAGGAAACGATGCCTATAACATGCATCTTTCGGACAGACGTGCAGCTTCTGCTGTGAAGTATTTGTTGTCTAAAGGGATTTCCAAGGACCGACTTACTTGGAAAGGGTATGGAGAGTCGGAGCCGGTAATTGATTGCCGTCCCTGTACGGAAGCACAACACGAAACCAACCGTAGGATCGAATTTATTATAGTAACGGAAACTAACTAACCAGTTATAATTTCCATTAATCCCCGCAATAGCCCGATAGGACTCCTATCGGGTTTATTTATTTTAGAATTCTGCGACTACCTCTAATTCGGTACGGAAGGCTACGAACTTGCCTTCAAAAGGTTTGCTTTGTCCGCGAAGTGTTTGTGCATCCTCCGCATAGTACTTATCCAAGGTGGCTTTGCTATCGGTTCTATATTGCACCGAATAGGTAAGGCCTCCCATTTCCTCTTGCACCTGCACACGGGTCATGAGTGCTTTCGAAAATTTGCCGGTATCTAACATGGCGGGAATGTGCTCATTTCGCATCCACTCCAACCAGGCATCATGGATACTTTCATCAATATTAATGGTAACGTTATAGATATACACCGGGATTTTGGTTTTTAGGGTTGTATTTATGTTTGGGAATCTTTAATTGATCTCATCGCCCCGAAGCATTCGGTATCGCTTGCGGGCTTCTACAAAGAAGATGCTATCGGCAAAATTAAAGATGATCTGCTCGTAGAGATCCTTGGCCTTCTGAGGCATATCCAGTTTCTCCTCGTACAGTTTTGCCAATCGGAAGTGAGCATCGTCCGCCAATATATCGTCATTGTAAAACTCGATGATCTTTTCGTAATTCGCTTCGGCTTTGGCGAAATCATTCAAAGTCTCATAAACGAATCCCTGTTTCAACAAGGTTTCATCTTCTACGGCTTCCCCCTTATGATTTTCAAGGATATCATTGAACAATGCATTGGCTTCACTGTATCTATTCTGAAGTACCAATAAATCCGCCTTGGCGAATTTTTTTAGGGCAGTTTGGGTAGAATCCTCTAAGGAATTATCGCGTATCATCAAGGCTAGTTCCATGGCATCGTTAGCGATGAGTTGAGAGGCCGACTTTTTCAGGACATCCAATTGTACCAAAGACCATTCGAAATCGCCCTTGTAATAACTGGTGCGTGCCACTTTAAATCGAGCTTCCTGTGCCAAGCGATCGTTTTTTACCTTTTTCTGAACCTGCGAATAGTAAATCAATGCCTGATTGAACTTCTCATCGAAGACCAAAATATCGGCTAGAATTAGTTTTATGCGTGCTTCTTGATATATCGATAGGCGTTTCTTGGAAAGTGTTTTTAGGTTGTCTATGGCTTCCTCCTTCTTTCCAAATTTGAAAGCCAAAAACTCATTGTAGTCCAATTGAAGGGCATAGGTCTCCGAACCGCCTCCAAATCTTTCGAAAAGACCCAAGTACTTCTGTTGAATGGCCGCATAATCCTCCTCGGTGGCCAATTCTAACTCTATGTTCATTAGGTATTGATAGCCCGAAATTTTGCCACCGATGGTTGGGGCATTTTCAATTACAAATTCAGCCACTTGCTTCGCATCCTCATAGCTTTCTTCCTCCATGGAAATTCGAAGCAAATCAATGATACCACTTAGGTCACCGCCGCTACGCTTGTATATTGCTTTTTCTTGTGTAAATGCTTTTCTGTAATCTTTCTGTTGA
The DNA here is from genome assembly GCF_028561275.1 of Aureisphaera galaxeae. GTDB lineage: Bacteria > Bacteroidota > Bacteroidia > Flavobacteriales > Flavobacteriaceae > Aureisphaera > Aureisphaera galaxeae. The sequence goes on along the minus strand of NZ_JAQQTF010000018.1, from coordinate 237,997 downwards.
ATGAATAACCAGCTCAACAATTCATTGTAGAGAATATCTGGATTGCCTTGTAGTCGTTTCAACAATGCTTTTTTGAATACAATATTCGCCTCGTTGGTAGGGTCTTCGTTGATATAGAAACTGAAATTTCGCTGGGCCGAAGGTCGATAGGCTACGTTCGATTGGATGAGATCGATGTACTTTTCGAACATCAATTCCAATTTTCCCTGTTCTCCATAAATACGAGCCAACTGACTATTATAATCCCGCTCCGGATCCAACTCCATGGCCCTTTCATATACAGTCGCGGCTTCATCCAATCGGCTATAATCGCTTAAGGTTCTTCCTACGATATAGGCATAAATGGGATTTTCTTCTACCGATTTAATGGCTTTCTGATAGGCAAAGTTGGCCAAACTGTCTTTGTCCTGCAACGTATAGTTGTGACCCAATTCCACATAGTACTGTGGATATTGTCTTCGTCCATTCAGTTTTTCCATGATCGCCACCTGGGCTTCATCATAGCGTTCCAGCTGCTGATAGGTCTTTATGAGATATAGAAATTGACTGTTATTCCCAGGATTTTGCTTTACCAGCTTTTTGAAAATGGTAAGCGCCTTTTCATACTTCCCCTGCTCAAAATAATTTTTGGCCAAACCTTCGGTCTGACCTAAGGAGCCATAGGAAACAAAAAGTAGTAAGAGAATAATTACAATTCGCATGGGATAAATATACGTAATAGAGTTCTTAAAAATTTCTCAAATATTAGGCCGATTTATCCCCAAACAGCCTTTCAGCCCTAATTTATGATGTCGAAACCGCAATAAGGGACCAATACTTCCGGAATTTTAATGCCATCGGGAGTTTGATAGTTTTCCAAAATTCCAGCCAATACGCGGGGTAATGCCAAGGCACTTCCGTTTAGGGTATGGGCCAATTTGTTCTTTCCATCGGTATCCTTAAAACGCAGTTTTAAGCGATTGGCTTGAAAAGTTTCAAAATTGGAAACGGAAGAAATCTCCAACCATCGATCCTGTGCAGTAGAAAATACTTCGAAATCATAGGTCAACGCAGAGGTGAAACCTAAGTCGCCACCACACAATCTGAGAATACGATAGGGTAGCTTTAATTCCTTCAGAATTTCCTTTACGTGGTCTACCATGCCATCCAATGCAGCGTAACTGTTGTCAGGATGCTCAATACGAACGATCTCTACCTTATCGAATTGATGCAAACGATTCAGTCCTCGAACATGGGCTCCATAACTTCCTGCTTCACGACGGAAACAAGGGGTGTACCCAGTACAGGTAATGGGCAATTGGTTGTGCATTAAAAGATCTCCCCTAAATAAGTTGGTTACGGGAACTTCGGCCGTTGGGATAAGGTATAAGTCGTCCATTCCCACATGGTACATCTGTCCTTCCTTATCGGGCAATTGGCCGGTACCATATCCGCTGGCTTCATTTACAAGGTGAGGTACTTGATATTCGGTATAGCCTGCCGCCGTATTCTTGTCTAGAAAATAAGTGATCAAGGCGCGCTGTAATCTAGCTCCCTTCCCTTTGTACACAGGGAAACCAGCTCCAGTGATCTTCACTCCCAATTCGAAATCGATGAGGTCGTATTTCTTTGCCAATTCCCAATGAGGTAACGCTGCACTATCTAAGGTAGGGACATCTCCTTCTCTGTAAACTTCTTCATTATCGTTCTCGTCGGTTCCCGCTGGGACCAATTCATTAGGAATATTGGGAAGCTCATACAAGGCTTTTTGCAGCTTGCTCGCCGCATCGTTCAATTGTTCCTGAAGCTCCTTACTGCTCACCTTGAGCTGAGAAGTTTTCTCTTTCAGTAAGTTTGCCTTTTGGGTTTCCCCATTTTTGAACAACATCCCAATCTCTTTGGAAAATGTATTGGATTGCGAAAGGGTTTCGTCCAATTTTGCTTGGGTAGCCCGACGCAGTTCGTCCAGCGACAGTACCTCTTCAAGCATGTCTTTGGCATCAAGGCCACGCTTGGCCAATGCCGTTACATAAGCTTCTTTGTGCTCGCGAATGTTCTGTACTTGTAACATTTTCCTTAGGATTTTAAGAGCGCAAAGTTAGGGAAAAAGAGGCTGTATGGGAAGTTTTGGATTTATTCTTTTTCCGCTTTGCTGTGGTAATCGGCAGGAGTGGGTAAAATCCAATCGTGGTGTTGTAAGGGATACCACTTTTCTTGGGCCAAATCCACTTCAGAATCGATAAAAGGATGATATACCCCGCCATTTATTTTCACACGACAATTGGCATATACGGCTACGTCCTTTCCCTTTTCCTTTTCAATCGCGTGGATACGCTGAGCCAACTGCCAAATAAGGTCGGGTTTGGTCTGGACATTACGGCGTTGCTTTTTAGAAAGCATTTCGCGATACGGATATTTGGTGCGCTTGCCTGTTTCCTTGTCTTCTACCCAAATAGTGAGTGCTCCGGAGCGGGATCGTAGCATCATCCGCCAGCTAAGGCGGTGTCCCTCTTCGGTCCATAGTACATCCTCTGGAAAGAACCAGTGACGAACCGGAAGCCCTATTTGAACCAGAAAATAAATGCTGAAAGCCACGATGGCAGGTTTGGCATACGAAGGCGTGATAATTTCGTCCCCTGTATACACTTCCCTTTTTAATTTGAATCGCTTGATCAGAGTTTCTGAAGAGAAAAAGAAAAAGGCAAATGCGATCGACATGTATGGGAAAATCCCAATTTGAAATACCACCGAATTGAAAAGATGGAAAAACAGAGACAGGGAAAAAGCCAAAAAGCGAGTCCTTTTCCAAAGGAACATGGGGATGATGAGTAAATCGAATAGCAATCCAAAATAGGCAATGCTATAATGTACCCATGTTTGTTGCAGCAGATCCCCTATGAGCCAATATTCTTTCTTACCTAGCATTAGTAATGCCGGAGCTTTTAGGTTGAACCAATCGGGGTACATTTTGGCAATAGAAGCATAGGTAAAGACAATAAATACTTGAAGTATTAAAATTACCTTCACCCATCGTGGCATGGAAAGGGAGCGCAAAGCAGGGTTTCTTTTTACATCCAGGGATAGCCAACGGTTGGCGGGGAGCAACACCATGATCCAGCACAAAAGCATCATTAAATAATAGTGGTTATTGTAGGAGGTTTTTTGCATGAGATACACACAAGTCCACATCAATGCATAGGCAAACATGGCAAACCTATATCGGTATCCAATCATAACGCAAACCCCCAGAATCCCCAAAACGGCAAAGTAGATATACATGCCTCCACCGGGCAGTGGTTGTAGGAAATCGAAGCCGATGAAGTGAAATGTAAATTCGGGCTCAACAAAAACACGTCTCACCCAGCCAGTGGCAATGGCGCCGAATCCTTCCAAAGCAATTAAGAGTCCAAAGGCGATCCTCCAGAGCACTAATCCGGTATTATCGATTCGCGAAAAGAGCAACTTATTCATGTTGTTTCAAATACTGCCTAGCATAGGCTTCGTCTGCCTTAATGGCTTCTATGAGGTGTTCTACAGATTCAAAATGTTTTTCTTCCCGAATGTGGGTAATGAATTCCAAGGTAAGGGGTTGGTCATAAAGGTTTCCTTCAAAATCCATCAAGAATGTTTCAATGGTCGTGTGTGTTCCGCCAACCGTGGGATTGGTTCCAATACTGGTGAGTCCGTAAATGTGACTTCCGTTAAGGTTAGCCTGAACTAAATAAACCCCTTTCTTCGGGATTAATTTATAATCCTGATCTACCTTTAAATTGGCCGTAGGAAATCCTAAATCTTTTCCTATTCCTTTGCCTTGCGTTACATTCCCAGACAGCGTATATCGATATCCGAGGTAGTTGTTCGCAGTAGAAATGTCCCCATCATTTAGTGCATTGCGTATTTTGGTGGAACTAATGGCAACATCATTTAATTCCTGTGCGGTGATTTCTTCCACATTGAAATCGTAGGTTTCGCCATATTCTTTTAGGTTGTCTATGTTGGCGGTCCTATTTCTGCCGAAACGATGATCGTATCCTATAATGATATGTTTGGCATTCAATTGGTTTACCAAAATATCGCGCACATATTCCAGTGCTGTAAGTCGGGAAAATTCTTTGGTGAAGGGTTCAACCACCATGTGGTCGATCCCCAGGGATTCCAGTACTTCTTTTTTTTCAGCAAGGGTATTAATTAGCTTTAAATCAGTATCCCGCTGTAATACCATTCGAGGATGCGGGAAAAAGGTGAGGAGTACAGCATCGAGCTGTTCCTGTTTGGCTAGTTTCACCAAACGTTTAATAATAGCTTGATGCCCAACATGAACACCGTCGAATGTGCCAATAGTGACGACACAGCCCCTTTCGTTGTTATATGCCAAAGTCGAAGTGTATTCCTCCAATTTATTTGCCGTTATAGGAATTCATGGTTATTTGTACCCCGGCCAAGCCGAATGATTCTACAATTTTGGAAGCCATGTCCAAACGTTCTTTTAGTTTCGATTCTTCCTCTTCATTCCATTCGCCCAATACATAATCCACTTGTCTTCCTTTGGAAAAGGAGTCGCTTATACCAAATCGAAATCTATTGTACTTTGTCGTCTGCAATACGTTCTGAATATCCTTTAATCCATTGTGTCCTCCATCACTTCCCTTTCCCTTTACGCGAAGGGTTCCAAAGGGGAGGTTAAGGTCATCGGTAACCACCAAAAGGTTTTCTAACGGAATCTTTTCTTTGTCCAGCCAATATTTAACAGCTTTTCCACTTAAATTCATGAAGGTGCTGGGCTTTAGGAACAAAAATGTGCGGCCTTTCTTTTTGTAGGTGGTGATGTCCCCAAGTTTTACGGTTTCCCAGGTAAGATCGTTTTCCCTTGCCATATGATCCAGTACCCGAAAGCCAATATTGTGACGGGTATTTTCATATTTGGGGCCGATATTTCCCAGACCTGCAATGAGGAATTTTTTCATAGGATCGCCTGTCGTGTAGGGTTTCTTTTTTTCTGAAACAAAAAGTGATCTTAAAAAGGATAGCATTCCTTTCTTTATTTTTGGTAAAAATAAAAAAAGCATCCCGAACACAGGATGCTTTTTGAATTATTAGGGAATAGAAATTTATTCTTCCGCTGGAGCTTCGGCAGCAGGTGCTTCTGCAGCAGCCTCTGTTCCTTCTTCTCCTTCTTCTTCTTCTTCCTCATCTTCATCGGCCACGGCAGTACGCGAAGTTCTAACCTGACAGATTACAGCATTGTCGGAATGCATGATTTTGAATTTCTCTTGCTCTACCGCTGTAACATACATCTTAGCTCCAATACGCATTTCGGTAATGTCTACCTCGATAAAGTCTGGTAAATCCTGTGGTAGTGCTTTTACACGAAGTTTACGGTTTACGATACGCAATACCCCTCCGTTACGAACTCCACGGGAGTTTCCAACAAGTTTTACAGGAATGTTCATGGTCACTTCCTTATCATCGAAGATTTGGTAAAAATCGATGTGAAGGATGCGATCGGTTACCGGGTGAAACTGAATGTCCTGAAGGATACATTCTACTTTGGTACCGTCTTCTAGTGCAACTACAACTGTGTGTACGTTTGGAGTGTACACCAAGTCCTTAAATGCAATTTCGTCTGCCGAAAAGTGAATAGGTGCTTCTCCTCCGTAAACAACGCAGGGAACCTTTCCAGCATTACGTAGGGCTTTGGTCGATGCCTTACCCACGCTTTCTCTTTGAGATCCGTTAATTGTAATTGATTTCATCTTATTGTTTTAAATTTAAAAAGCCGCTTCCTTAGAAAGCGGCTGCAAATGTACGTTTTTTATACGAAAAGCGAAAAGAAATCCTTTCGTTTCTACATCAGGAATTTGGACGCTATACTTTCGTTGTGTTGCACGCTAAGCATAACATCTGCAAATAGTTGCGCGCAGCTCAATACTTTTATTTTAGAACTTTCCTGTTTCAATGGAATAGAGTCCGTTACAATAAGTTCTTCCAATTGCGAATTTTCCAAACGCTCATAGGCATTTCCAGAAAGGATAGGGTGCGTACAGATCGCTCGTACACTAGCGGCTCCACGTTCCATCATCAGGTCGGCTGCTTTGGTTAAGGTTCCAGCGGTGTCTACCATATCGTCGGCCAATACTACATTCTTGCCTTGTACATCCCCAATCAATTCCATGTGGGAAATAACATTGGCCTTGGCGCGCTGTTTGTAACAGATTACTACGTCACTTTCTAAGGCCTTAGAATAGGCATAAGCTCTTTTCGATCCTCCCATATCTGGAGAAGCAATTGTTAAATTGTCCAGATTCAGGTTTTTTAAATAGGGTAAGAAAATCGTAGAAGCAAATAAGTGGTCTACCGGCTTCTCGAAAAACCCTTGAATCTGATCGGCATGGAGGTCCATCGTAATGATTCGCGTGGCTCCTGCGGTTTCCAACATTTTGGCCACCAATTTAGCAGCAATAGGAACCCTTGGTTTGTCCTTGCGATCCTGTCGGGCCCAACCAAAGTAAGGAAGCACCGCAGTAATGTGTCGTGCGGAAGCTCTTTTGGCTGCGTCTAACATAAGAAGCATTTCCATGAGGTGATCGCTATTGGGAAAGGTAGATCCGATAATGAACACTCGACTTCCCCGTACCGATTCCTCGAAAGAAGGCTGAAACTCGCCATCGCTATAGGTAGAAGTGATCACGTTGCCCAAGGGCGCGCCAAAGGCATTGGCGATTTGTTGGGCTAAGATTTGACTTTGTTTACAGGCAAAAATTTTAGGTGCTGGTACGGATGGCGACATTGTGTTTTATTATTTAGTTGCGTTGGGTGCAAATGTAAAAAATACTAGGGAGTGTTCTTCAAAAAAATGCTGAAAGGAATTGCATTGTTTTATTAAATATTTATGTATTTTTGCCGTCCCGTAACGCTCAAGTGGCGGAATTGGTAGACGCGCTGGATTCAAAATCCAGTTCCTTCGGGAGTGTGGGTTCGATTCCCACCTTGAGTACAGAAAAAAAGCCCTTGCGAAAGCAAGGGCTTTTTTGTTTTCGTAACTGCGAATGAAATGCAATAATCCCCTTCAACTTAATTTTAACCCATCTTAACCGATTTGTGGCAGAGGCCCTGACCTTTCAAAAGATGTATTGTCTTACATTTGGTAGATGATCAGCTTTAAACTAAACAAAACTGACTACCAATTAATCTGGGCATTTACCCTTTTCTCCGTATTCTGGCTTTCCCTAAAATTTTGGACAGAGCGGCATCCCATTGGTCAAATCGTCTTCGATATTCCCATCATTATTGCTAAAACCCTAGCTGGATTTTTTATAGTCCGCTGGCTTATTCAGAAATATATTATCGAAAAAAGGCAATATTGGTTGTTCTTTGTTTTAACTACGCTGGCTCTAATCGCCACAGGCTTCCTAGATTTACTGCGCGATTATTTCGGTCGGGGATACGGTTGGAAAGATTTGCCTTCTACCGGTTACATATTTGTTCATAGTTTTTATTATTCCGCGGCCGATCTGGGAGTGCCCTTTGTAATCATCATTGCCAAGAAGTACTATGAGAATCAGTTGAGTCTGTCCCACGTTAAAAAACAACAAAAGGAAACAGAATTACGCTTGCTTCAATCCCAATTCAGTCCTCATTTTCTTTTCAATAATCTCAATGCGCTCGACGGACTCATCGATTCGAATCCCAAACGGGCAAAAGAATACCTAGCGCATCTTTCTGCATTGTACCGATTCTTAATTCGGTCCAAGGAGAACGAATTTTCGTCCCTGTCGGATGAGCTTGAAATGGCTGAAAACTATTTTCGTTTAATTGAATACCGGTTTGGTAAGGTGTATAGTTTTCAATTCGAGGATCAATCAGCCCATAAAGGGGAAGGGAGCTATCTGCCAACAGGAACCTTACAAGTGCTTATTGAAAATGTGGTTAAGCACAATGGAATTATAAATGATTCGGGGATCCGAACTAGTATAACACTCCAAGATCATTCACTCATTATCAAGAATAACAAAGGAACTGCATTGAAAGATCCGAAAGAATCACTGGGCACGGGCTTGGAGAACTTAAAACAGCGTTATGCCCTATTGTCGGACAAAGAAGTTCTGATTCGTGAGTCTGCCGATGCTTTTGTGGTTGAGGTTCCTTTAATCCGTCTCGATAAAATATAGGTTAGCATGCATATTTTAATCCTAGAAGATGAAATTCCGGCTTTTGAAAAATTACGCACCTATTTAAGTGTTTGCTTACAGGGTGAGCTTACCTATGATTGGGGTAGATCCAAAGAAGAGACGAAATTCTTTCTTACCACTGGAGATGCCTATGATCTCATTTTTGCCGATATCCAACTCTTGGATGGGAACTCTTTTGAGGTTTTCCAGGACTGTACGCCCGAGGCTCCTATCGTGTTCTGTACGGCCTTTGATTCATATCTCTTGGAAGCATTCAAGACCAATGGGATTGCCTATGTTCTTAAACCCTATGGCCAAGAGGAAATAGATCAAGCGATTGCGAAATACCGACGTCTTTTTGCTCCTAATACAACCCCTCAATTGAGTCCCGAGCTCTTTCAGCATCTTAAGAAGACGTTGGTGCGCAAAGCGCAGCAATACAAACAGCAATTTGTTATAAAGACTCCGAAGGGCATAAACATACTTCCTGCGAATAAAGTGGCACTTATTGAAGCTGCGGGGGATTTTTGCAAACTTAAGGATGATGAGGGTAGGACGTATTTATTTTCTGAAAGCATTGGAAGTATATACGAAAAACTGGATCCAGAACAGTTCTTTCGTATTAATCGAAGTCAGATTGTTCAAATGGGACATATCATCAAAATGGAAGCACATTTTAAGAATCGACTGTTGATTAGCCTCAGGGGAATCAAGGAAAGGGTAACGACCAGTAGTCGAACCACGGCCGATTTCAGAAAGTGGCTGGACCGATAGACCTCTTCAACCCAATTTTAACCCGCTTCATCATTTTGTCATTGTAAGCACCTCTTTGTTTCGTGAGCTTTGCTGCGTAACTAAAATACATTTGTGATGATAAAATTATTCTCAAGTCTGGCAATCGTACTTTCCATTTCTTTAACTCAAAGCCGAGCACAGTCTATTAAAACCCCTATCGGAACAACCATAGAAACCCAAGAAATTGAAGCCTTTTTGGCCCAACAAATGCAGGGAACAAATACCCCTGGTTTATCGTTAACCTTAATCAATGACGGAAAAATAGCCTTCGAAATAAACAAGGGAATGGCACGTCCGGATAGCCCTGTATCCAGCAAGACGATATTTGAAGGGGCTTCAATTTCTAAACCCTTGTTCTCCTTTTTTGTTATGAAATTTGTAGAAAAGGGCTTGTTGGATTTAGATAAACCTCTCTTCGAATATTTGCCCTACGAAGACATTGCCCACGACGTTCGTTACAAGACAATAACGGCCCGCATGGTATTGACACATCAGACGGGTTTTCCTAATTGGAGAACCGATACGGAGGGGAATGAACTTACCATAGATTTCGATCCGGGGACTGGCTATCAATACTCGGGTGAGGGCTTTCAATACCTGGCCCTAGTATTACAGGGAATATTGAAGACGGATGCTCAAGGACTAGAAGCGATTTTTCAAAAGGAAGTAGCCCTCCCTCTTAGTTTACAGCATACGAAATTCATTCAGAATAAAAGTAACTTGGACAATAAGGCGTATTCGTATAAAAATGGAAAATGGAACGATTTGGAAGACTACGGAAATAAGGAGTTTGGAGCAGCTTATGGTGTTCATACTACTTCTGCCGATTTCGCCAATTGGCTTATTGCATTAATGAACAATGAAGGGTTGAATGAAAATTCCTATCACGAACTTCTAAAAGATCAAATTGAACTTCCTGATGGTAATCCAAACAAAACAGAGGGTATTTCGCATATGAGTTTGGGTTTTTTTAAAGGAGCGCTTCCCTTCGGAATGGCTTATGGGCACGGCGGGAATAATGACAAGAGATTTTCATGCCTCTTCGTATACATTCCACAGAGCAAATGGGGAATGGTGTTGCTCACGAATTCTGGATTTGGACAGGAGTTGGGGCTAGGACTATTCAGATTTTTGATTACGCCTAAATGATGAGCTAGAGTCTTGCTGAATAATATAAAAGCCCTTGCTTTCGCAAGGGCTTTTATCATTTTCGTGAATGGGAAAACTATTCTTTAATAAGTTGTCTTGTAATTTGTTCGTCACCAGAATTAATTACCACAAGGTAGGTGGCCGAAGCCAATTCACTTACATCTATGGGCGTTAGTACCCCAGTACCATTAAGAGGTACTTCTTTTACAAGTCTACCAGTTATATCAAAGATTCTAAGATCATCCAATTCTAATGAAAGCTGATTGGACAAAAAGAATTGATCTCGGGTTGGGTTAGGATACAGTACAAGACTTCCAATGATATTGGGTGTGTCATCCTGAACAACTGCATTCCGTAAGGTAAGATCGAACGTGCACCGATCTAGGTAGCCCTGGTTATCCACGGTGAGGATGGACACTATATGCACACCTTCGGTAAGTGGAGTTCCTGGTGGAGGATACTGACCGATGGTTCTAACTGTTCCTGCACAATTATCCTCTGCATAGAACTGTCCAATCCCTACATAATCTGGCAGCTCATAAACGGAAACACCCGCAGGGAGATCAACAATAGGATCGTTAGGGCAATACAAATTAGGGGGAAGATCATCAATAACGGTTACATCTACAGTGCAAAAGGAGGTATTGCCGTTAATGTCTTCAACCCATAACTGTACTGTAACAGGAAGTCCAATATCGGAGCAATCGAATTCAGAAATGTCCAGAGAAGCATAACTAATGCCACAATTATCGGAGAAACTGGCAAGATTCTCAGGAGAAATTGAAGCCAATCCATTTTGATCCAATGATACTGTAATGTTTCTGCAATTTATCCTAGGCGCTACATTGTCTTCTACTGTAACTATGGCTACACAGGTGCTCACGTTGCCAGACGCATCGGTGGCAGACAAAGTGATGCTGTTGTCGCCAAGATCATGGCAACCGAAGGTATCACGATCCAGTGAGAGGCTCACGGTGCCACACAGATCATTACTGCCTCCATCTAAAAGTGTAGGGTCTATAGTGGCAACTCCGTTCGCATCCAGTGCTACCGTAATATTTTGACAAATGACATTAGGTGCTGTAGTGTCCTCTACGGTCACGGTTGAGGTGCAGCTAGAAACATTTCCGTTACTATCTGTAACTGTCAATTGCACAGTGTTGATTCCAATATTAGTACAATCGAAATCCATAATATCTATAGTGGTACTTGCAATGCCGCAAGCATCTGAGCTTCCTCCATCAACGTCGGCCGTGGTGATACTAGCCATACCATAAGCATCTAGCTGCACAGTGATATCTTGGCACTGAATCGTTGGTGTGGTCACATCTTCTACTGTTACTGTTGCCATACAATTAGAGCTGTTGCCGTTTGAATCGGTTACTGTGAGCGTGACCGTGTTCGTTCCGATGTCATTACAGTTGAAATCTACGACATCGATGGTGGTGCTGGTAATGCCACAAGCATCTGTACTTCCATTATCTATATCGGCAGCAGTGATACTTGCTATGCCATTGGCATCCAATTGTACTGTGATGTCTTGGCATAGAACCGTTGGAGCTATGGTATCCTCAACAGTCACGGTAGCCGCACAGGAAGATGAATTACCGCTTTCATCTGTTATGGTGAGTACAACCGTGTTCGTACCAATATCATCACAAGTAAAATCTGTGACATCTATTGTAGTGGTGCCAGTGCCACAGGCCGCTGTGCTACCGCCATCCACATCTGAGGACGTAATACTAGCCATGCCATTGGCATCCAACTGTATGGTAATATCTTGGCATAGGGCATTGGTCGAAGTGGTGTCTTCAACCGTCACCGTGGCAAGACAGGTCGATACATTTCCGTTCGCATCGACCACGGTGAACGTGACTGTGTTCGTTCCGACATCGTCGCAATCGAAGTTCATAATATCTATAGTGGTGCTGGCAATACCGCAGGCATCTGTACTCCCGCCATCCACATCTGCAGCTGCGATACTGACCGTACCACTCACATCGAGTTGAACCGTGATATCTTGGCACAATGCAGTGGGTGCTATAGTATCTTCTACGGTCACTGTAGCGAAACATGTAGACACGTTACCGTTAACATCCACTGCAGTAAGCGTTACTGTATTCGTTCCAACATCGCTACAGTCGAAATCCGTAATATCTATGGTAGTACTCGCAATTCCGCAGACATCAGAGCTACCACCATTTACATCGGCAACGGTGATACTGGCCATACCACTCGCATCCAGTTGCACTGTTATGTCTTGGCACAATACGGAAGGTACAATGGTATCTTCGACGGTTACTTGCGCTACGCAGTTGGAGACATTGCCATTTGCATCGGTTATTGTGAGGGTTACCGCATTAGTCCCAATATCGCCGCAATCAAAGTCCAAGATGTCTATGGTCGTACTGACAATGCCGCAAGCGTCGGAGCTACCGCCATCTATATCGGCGGCGGTGATACTGGCCGTGCCCGTAGCATCTAGTTGTACTGTTATATCTTGGCACACTGTAGTTGGGGCTACATTATCCTCTACGGTTACGGTAGCGGAACAAGTAGATGTATTACCATTCGTGTCGGTAACAGTTAGTGTAACCGTATTCGTTCCAATATCGGCACAGGTGAAATCGGTTATGTTTAAGGAGGTGCTTCCTAAGCCACAAATGTCATTGGAGCCATTGTCGATATCGCTGGCTGTGATACTTGCCATCCCACTGGCATCTAGTTGTACGGTAATATCTTGACAGATGGCGGTGGGTGCTATGTTGTCTTCTACAGTGACGATAGCGGTGCAACTGGAAACATTGCCGTTCACATCGGTTACAGTGAGCGTCACAGTATTGGTTCCAACATCGTCACAATCGAAGTCGGTGATATCTAAAGTGCTACTGGCAATACCACAGGCATCTGTGCTTCCACCATCTATATCGGTTACCGCAATACTTGCCATGCCACTGGCATCTAACTGAATGGTAATATCCTGACAGAGTACAGCTGGACCGATATTATCTTCAACAGTAACCAAAGCAGTACAGGATGCGGTGTTTCCGGAGGGATCTGTAAGCGTGTACGTTACGGTATTAACCCCTACATTGGCACAGGAAAATGTGTTCGGTGTAACGGAACTTGAGAAACTACAATTGTCGCCAGAGCCTCCGTCAATATCGGTCGCACTAATAGAAGCAGCTCCCGAAGCGTCCAGCTGTATAGTGATGTCTTGGCATATTGCATTGGGTGCTGTGGTATCTTCTACAGTGACAATGGAGCTGCATGTGGAAACATTACCGCTGGCATCGGTGACGGACATAGTCACTGTGTTTGTACCGATGTTGCTACAGTCGAAGCTCGATACATCCAATGTTGTACTAGCAATGCCACAATTATCGGTAGATCCATTATCCAAGTCAGCCCCAGTGATTGTTGCCATTCCTGTAGCATCTAGCTGAATGGTAATGTCTTGACAGGCTGCAATGGGCAGTTCGGTATCTTGGACAGTAACGTCGACCGTACACACAGAGCTATTTCCAGTAAGATCTGTAATGGTCCATTCTACGGTAGTAGTTCCCACGGGATAGGTGCCAGAGGCGTCCTCTGTATTGTTGTTATCGTTTGTAATTATCGTGGGGGGAAGTAAGGTATCCGTGAAGTTGGAATCACAACCCAAAGAACCATCCAGTCCGTTAAAATTGAAAAGTGTTCCAACAGCTCCAGAAACTCGGTCGTTAATGGTAGTTACCCCTGAGTTATCCGTACAGGCAAATCCATCATTAAAATTAAACAGGGTTTTGAGTCCGGTTTCCGTTCCCGTGAGTGATACATTCATATTGGCCTGTATCTCGGCTTGTGTTAGGGGAATGTCCCAGATGCGAACTTCGTCGATATCTCCATTAAAATGTTCACCATTATTACCATTGTTAAATTGGATATTTCCAACCCTAAAATCGGTTAGGCCTGTAGCCGAAAAATTTTGTGAGTTCAGTGTGAGTGTGCCATCCAGCACTCCGTCTACGTAAAGTGTCCAAACGCTACCCGATTTCACAGCGGCTACATGATGCCACTGGTCATCCCTTACATTGATGACTCCCCGTATCTCTTGAAAACGCACAGGGGGTTGATAGTCGAATTGCCCTAGACGTACTACCCCTGTATTAGCTACCGATAAAGAAGTTTCGTGATTGCGTCCCGTTTTTTGCCAAGTAATGATACTTCTAAATCCACCAACAGAAGAATTGGCTTTAAACCATGCTTCCATAGTGAAATCGGTAGAAGTAGCATCGATGTACGAAAGCATGTAATCGTTAGACCCATCAAAATTCATGGCGGCTTCATTAGATGCACATTCGTCCGCGATCGTCGGGACGGGTACCGTAACATAGGCGTCGCAACTTCCTGGGTCGTTGCTTACAACAATGTCTGCGGGACAGGTTATGTCGGGCGGTGTAATATCTTCTACATTGACGATAGCGTCTATGGGTGTTGTATTGCCTTGGCCATCTACTGCCGTAATTATGATTTCATTGGATCCTAGATCACCACAGTTAAATGTAGTTTGACTTAGGCTGAGTGTTGCGGTTCCGCAGTTGTCGGTAGCGGAAACCGAGAAATCACTTATGGTAATGGTGGCGAATCCGGTAGCATCCAATTGCACGGTGATTGTCGGTACAATAGGATCACTTACAAGAATGAGAAGCTTTCTGTCGGTATAGCTAGCACCATTTTGTTCTGAGGTGTAGTCTGGGTTTCCGGTAGGACTATTCCCAATTCCCAAATCTACGTTAGCCGCTGCATCATTAAATCGATTGAAGGCAAGTAGTGTCTCTCCCGCCCCGTGGTTGTGAACTTGAAAACAACCATGAGAACCTGAGTTACTAAAGGTGTCGTCGAAGTCGAAGACAGCACTTGAACCCCCAATATTCTGATTGGCATTGTCGTTATAGTTTCGGTACCACATTTCAACATTACCGGTGTCAATGTTGGATGCTGGCGTAATATTGGGACTGTTTGAATTGATATTCATATCCGAAACAATATTTGCATAGCGTGCCGGATTGGAAGTGGCATTCGGAATTCCCATAGCCGTTAAATCACCTCCTGTATAGTCATTCATGGAAACCCATACCCATTCACCGTCCAGTTCCATGTAGTAGGCGATTCGATCGGGATCGATCCCAGTGAGACCAGAGTTGTCGACCGTATAAGGAACACTCGTGGTAAATCCTGCGGGTGTTGGAATGTCGAGATCGTAAAGGATTCCGAAGAATTGGGCTTCGGTAACCGTATTCAATATAGAAGCAGGCGGAGCGGGCATACCCGTTGGCGGCCCAGCGATACTAAATGTGGGTCCAATGATGTCCTCCACTGTTACGGTGGACGTACAGCTGTCTGTAAGTCCATTAACATCGGTAACTGTGAGTGTAACGGAATTCGTTCCGATATTACTGCAATCGAAATCCGTAATATCAATGGTAATACTGGCAATTCCATCGGCAGCAGTAGATCCGCCATCAACATCGGCAGCTGTAATGGAGGCCATTCCGTTCGTATCCAAGTAAACCGTTATGTCCGAACATACAGCGGTTGGAACTACGATTAGATCGTTGACAGAAACCCCAGCTTCGTTGATTTCCCAAGAGGTGGCCAACGATGTTGTTCGCTCCCCTTTTACCAAAGAGGCAAACAAGTTGGGTTGTGAAAATTCGCTGTTTTCTAGGCCTGCAGGATGTGCCGTTAGGGGTAATTCAAAAAAAACAGTTGCTAGCCATAGCCAGAGGAATAGCTTTTTTTTCATAATTGGTTGGGTCATTTTGGGGGTGAAATGTGCGATAGTTGGCCTTTAAGTTTTTTCAAACGAAGTGCTTCCCTACCATCACTACTTTATTTCAAGGGCAAGGATAGGAGTAATCTTTGTAAAAAAGAAAAATAATAGGGGTGCAAATGGGGTTGCATATGGGAAGTGGCTGATTCAGAACGGACTGTATATAAAACAAACTTGTTCCACATTACTGCGGAACAAGCTTGACATGCTTTATACATCATTTAGTGGCCTGTTCTTATGGCCAGTACGTGACTCACTAGTAGGAGAGCCAACTAATCTTTAATGAACTTATGTACATAACTGCGTCCATTTTCAAACGTTAACTGGGCAAAATAAATACCCGATGTTAGCGATGAAACATCAATCGTATTGTTTTGATTCAAAACTTTCTCTTCGAAAAGGCTTTTTCCAAGCAAGGAAAACACTTGCACTTTTTCGACACTCCATTGATTGGAATCGATATTCAGCACATTTCCTGCTGGATTTGGATGAATAGCAATACTACTTCTGTCGAACTCCTCTGTGGAAAGAATGAAGTTTCCGTGTACCGCCGAATTTCCCTCGGGGGTATTTATGATGAGTGTTTTGTTGCCATCCGTGCCATCTACAATTTCGTACTCGTATATCCTTGGTGCGGCACCGTCGCCATATAATATGGTGCCGAAATATTGACTTTCGAGTAAACAATAATCACAATCCCCTAGTGTAATGCTGGGGCCTTGAATTGCAATCGTGGTTCCATCAATCGGTGTGGGTGGAAGTGCGTCTGCGAAATAATTGAAACTGATATAAGCATACACTTCAAAACCGATCGAAGATTCGGTGAATTCGATTTGCGGATGATAACTAGGGTTCGAAGGGTGTGGTTGGGCTACATCTATGGTGTCGCCATTTATCACCATATAATGTAGTGTCCATTCATAGTCCAGCAATTCTTGCTGGGCCAGCCCGGAAACGGACAGTGCCATTGCCGAGATCAATAAAATAATCTTTTTCATAATACTTGTTTTTTAATTGAGTTAGGTAATGATGAATATGCATGTTGGTAATTATTATTTTAAGAATCGTTTTAAAGCTTTCCCTTCGGGAGTGAGTATTTCGAGGAAGTACATCCCCGAAGGTAGGGCCGAAACATCGAGGGAGGTGCTTTCGCCTGTCTGTTCTATAAGTCTTTGTCCAGAGATATTGAATACAGAGAGTTTTTCGATCGTTGTATTTGGAAGTAAGACATTCAAATGGTCCGAAGCAGGATTGGGATGAAGAGTAATACTGCTGTTAAGGGTATAATCATTTGCAGAAAGGGGATAGTTCTTTAAAATCATAAAGCCCATCAACGGATTCTCAAAGTATAGAGTAAGTCCTTGTCCGTCAGATTCTATCGTATAGTAAAGCTCTGCTTGCAATAAGTAATTGAAATAAGCATTCTCAAAGGAATTGTGATAAGGGATGCCACAATCTGCATCGGTTTGTGTCGACGTGATGATGGCCAGTGTGTTGTCAAGAATATAATTGTATGTGCCATCGTAGGTATTACAGGCCCCAACCGCATGGATTTCCAGTGACTCATTAATGGTCATAATGGGAGGTGGGGTAATGGGCGGATTGATTTCTGAAACCACATAATGGAAATCCAAATCATCTAATAGGACTTCATATAGGTACCAGGTTCCGAATAATTCTTGGTCTTGTGCGTAACAATGGGGTACAAGCATACCCACCATAAATAGGAGTAATAATTTCTTCATAGCAATTGGTTAAGGTTTCTTAATCCATTTAAAGTTATGAAATTCTTGGCAGTTTGGCTAATTTGGCTGTCTTTATTCATTTGAACGTTAGGAAATAAGCTTTATGAACGATTTTACTTTGTATTTTAAATTGGGGTTGGAGCATGTGCTTGATTTAGAGGGTTATGATCATGCCCTGTTCCTCATTGCCCTTGCCATTACCTTTCAAATAAAGGATTGGAAACGCCTGCTCGGGTTGGTTACTTTCTTCACGCTGGGACATACCATTTCCCTCTATCTTTCTAGCAAAGGAATATTGCCTTTGAGTTCCGGGGTGGTCGAAATGCTCATTCCCGCAACCATCTTAGCCACGGCTTTGTATGTGCTGTATGCTTCCTTTAAAGATCTGGCAGCCCATGGCAGTAGCTGGGTCTTGTGGATTACTACCTTGCTCTTTGGGATTATCCATGGCTTTGGTTTTGGACGATATTACAATCAAATAAATGATGAAGGAGGATTTGCTCCCCTATTGTCCTTTGCCTTGGGAATTGAAGTCGCGCAGATCATCATCGTTATAGGGGTTCTTTTGGTGAGTTTACTGTTCACCTCCCTGTTAAAAGGGAAACGATCTATTCTTATCCGATTGGTCGCTATTCTTATAACCTTGGTAAGCGCCTATCTTACCGTAGAGCGGAGCATAGAATATTTCGGAAATATTTAACATCCAGTCACTTTGCTAGGCTGTAACTAACTGCTAAATTCGCTTACTTACTATATGACGAAGAACAAACAGAAACAATACGATGTAGCCTACCTGCGAATGGCAACCGAATGGAGCAAATTGTCTTACTGTAAGCGGAAGCAAGTTGGAGCGCTCATCGTAAAAGATAAAATGATTATCAGCGATGGCTATAATGGAACCCCAACGGGTTTCGAAAATATCTGCGAAGATGAGGAAGGTTATACCAAGTGGTATGTCCTCCATGCCGAGGCCAATGCCATTTCTAAAGTGGCTTCCTCAACTCAGTCCTGCAAAGGTGCGACCTTGTATATTACAATGTCCCCTTGCCAGCAGTGCAGTAAGCTTATACATCAGGCGGGGATCTCCCGAGTGGTGTTTCATCAAGCGTACAAAGATGATAGCGGATTAAAATTTTTAGGGAAAGCCGGCGTTGAGATAACACACATACCGGATTTGGATTAATGGGGAACGCGAAAAAATACACACCTTTATTGTTGGGAATCGCCCTTTTCTTTGGGGTATTCCTAGGATCGAAACTGAACTTTAACGATAGCAACGAGAAAATCTTTGCTACCAATTCTAAAAAGGACAAACTCAATCGTTTAATCGATTATATCGACTACGAATATGTGGACGAGATAAATACGGATAGCATTGTTGATGTTACCGTAAATGGCATTCTTGAAAATTTAGATCCGCATTCCGTATACATTCCGGTAGATCAATACGAAGACAATGCCGATGATATGCGCGGAAATTTCGTGGGAATCGGAGTGAGTTTCTATCCCTATAACGATTCCATTGCAGTAATTCGAGCCATCGCCGGGGGTCCAGCCGAGCGCGCAGGCATAAAAGGAGGGGATCGTATTCTCTTTGCCGATGGGAAACAGCTCTTTGGCGAAGACATCCACAGGGACAGCATTTCCAAATACTTGAAGGGAGAAATAAACAGTAAAGTGAAACTGAAGGTATACCGAAAGGGCGAAGAAGGCTTGTTAGATTTTACCCTGAAACGGAAACGTGTGCCCATTGTAAGTGTAGATGCTTCCTATAAGCTTACCGATGAGGTGGGTTATATTAAAGTGAATCGTTTTTCTGAAACTACCTTCAATGAGTTTAAGTCGGCCCTGGATAATTTGGCCGATGATGGTATGTCTACCTTGGTGTTGGACCTTCGGGGCAATCCGGGAGGATATATTTCGGCGGCTGAACGTATTTTGGATGAGTTCTTGGAGGATGACAAATTGGTGCTCATTACCCGGAATAAAAATGGTGATGAAAATAGAAGCTACGCCACCCGAAAAGGTGATTTTGAGAGGGGAAAACTATATGTCCTTATTGATGAAAACTCTGCTTCTGCCAGCGAAATTATAGCTGGGGCTTTACAGGACAATGATAAAGGAATCATAGTGGGCCGTAGATCCTTCGGAAAGGGATTGGTCCAGCGTGAAATGGCCTTGGGCGATGGAAGTGCAGTGCGTTTAACCATAGCCAGGTACTATACACCCACAGGAAGGTCCATTCAACGGCCTTATGGAAATGGGAATGGCGACTACTACCGGGATTACGAAAACCGCTATCGCAATGGCGAGATGCGCAGTTCGGATAGCATTAAGGTGGCAGACTCCCTAAAGTTCGTTACTCCAAAGGGTAAAGTGGTATATGGTGGTGGTGGAATTATCCCCGATATTTTCGTGCCTAAAGACACCAGTGTAGAAAACGAGACCTTAGAATATGTAACCCGTAACGGTTTTATGAGCTACTTCATCTTCGAATATTTAGAAGCCAATCGATCGGATTTCGATGGTATTAGCCTAAAGGCATTTACCGAGAGCTATGAGGTGGACCAAGCCCTTACCGAGGACTTTATTTCCTATGCCCGTTTGGAAGAAGCTCAGATCGACATAAGCGGTTATGAGAAGGAGCTAAGACAATCCCTGAAAGCCAACATTGCCCAGCAATTGTTTGGTCCTAATGCTTACGAATACTTCCTGAATCTGGACGATGCCATGATCAACAAAGTATTGGAAATGGAAAGAGGAAGCACCAACGCTCAGTAGTTACTTTTTACGCTGCTTGATCTTTACAGAGGTGCGTAAAATTAACGCCAGTAGGATGGCACAGGCTGCTGCCAAAATACCAATCACGGCAACAGCGCTATCGCCCTTCAAAAGGTCGGAAAAATCCAATTTAGTGGCATTTAGCACGATAAGTCCCACTCCAATGATCAATAATATATAGGTAAAGATTTTCATACGTCTTTATAGTTGTTACACGAACAATTCCTGAATGTTCGAGGTAAATAGTTTTACGGCTATTGCCAATAGAATTACTCCAAACACCTTTTCAATAATACCAATTCCGTTCTTTCCAAGAACGCGTTGTAGCTTGGCCGATGTTTTCAATACCACATACACGATAATAATGTTCACGATGATGGCGATGATGATGTTTTCCGTAGCATATTCTGCCTTAAGCGATAACAAAGTGGTCAAGCTACCCGGTCCCGCTACGATAGGAAAGGCGATAGGGAATACGGTGGCCATGGAAAGGTTTTCCTCGCTTTGTTTAAAGAGTTGAATGCCCAAGATCATTTCCAAAGCAATGAAAAATAGGATAAAGGCACCTGCAACGGCAAATTCGTTTACGTTTATACCAATAAGGTTTAAGATCTCTTCTCCAATAAAAAGAAACATGGTAAGCACTACGGCGGCAATGATACTTGCGCGTCCACTTTTAATCTTCCCCGACTTTTCGCGCAAGGAAATAATAATAGGGATGCTTCCCACGATATCGATCACGGCAAAAAGTACCATGGTGGCGGTGGCTATTTCTTTAAAATTGAAGTTCATAACGAGGGTTGTTTTACGGGGGCAAAATTAATCAATAAAACACCATAATGGGTTATTTACCGTAAACTTTTGCGGGAAGAAACTGCATCGATTTCTTCGGAAACAAAGTATATTTGCAGCATGTTTCAGCTGGGGAAAACCATCGTATCCGAAGATTTACTGGAAAAGGAATTTGTTTGCAATTTAGGCGCCTGCAAGGGGGAATGCTGTATTGCGGGCGAAGCCGGGGCACCGGTCTCTAAGGAAGAAGTGGCCATCCTCAAAGAAATTTACCCAAAAGTAAAACCCTTTCTAAGAAAGGAAGGAATCGCTTGGATCGAAAAGCAAGGAACCCATGTGGTTTCCGATTTGGGTGAATTGGAAACCCCTTTGGTAGATGGAAAGGAATGTGTGTACGTTACCTTTTCGGAGAGTGGCATAGCGGGTTGCGGGATTGAGGATGCCTATAATGCTGGCGAGATCGATTTTAGAAAACCCATTTCCTGTCATCTATATCCTGTTCGCGTTCAGGATTACAGTGAATTTGCTGCGGTTAATTACCACAAATGGCCCATTTGCAATGATGCCTGTTCCTTGGGTCAAGAACTCAAAGTGCCCGTCTATAAATTTGTAAAGGATGCCCTAATCCGCAAATTTGGGGAGCATTGGTACAGTGAATTGGAAAAAGTAGCCGCGAAGCTGTAGTAAAATTCCTCTTAAAAATACCGTCTTTCTCCCTGTTTTTATCTTGTTGAAGATCATTACCTTACGACACAGAATTTCAATTTAAACCACATGATTATGAAAAGATTACTGCTAGCCATTTTTGCATTGGCCCTACTCGTGGCGTGCAAGGATAATCCCGTTTCTGAAAAGATAAAGGAGACCCGGGAAAATGTGTCCAATACCCAAAATGCCTTTAAGGAACTTAATGAAATGCAAGAGGACCTAGAGAAGTTAAAGGAAATAACCCCACTTACCAATGAAGAATTCAAGGACTGGTTACCCGATGAGGTAAAGGGTATGAAGCGAACCAAGTACAAAGCCGGACAGGGGTCGTATATGAACCTGGCCACGATAGAGGCAACCTATGCTTCAGAAGACAAATCGAAACAGTTTAAGATCCAGGTGATCGATGGCGCTGGTGAAATGGGAGCGGCTGCGACCGCTGCCATGCGCATTATGTTTTCCCAGGATTTTGAAGAAGAAACCGAGTACAAAACCAAACGAACGGTGGAGCGAAAGGGCGTTAAAGCTGTAGAGGAATATAGCAAAAGCAACAACCGAAGTACGATTCAGTTCATGCAGGATGATCGTTTCTATTTTCATGTAAATGGTCTCAATATGGACATGGATGAAACTTGGGATGCGATCCAGGATTTGGATCCGGAAGATTTAGGATAGAAATTGGATCATCGAAGAAGTATAAACCGAGGGGTAAATCCTTCGGTTTTTTTGTTTTTTTAAATTCGATCTTCCTTTTTCAGAAAAAAATGAAAAATTTTTAGCCGTGTTTTTTGTTGAAAATTGGTGTTACGAAAACGTTAGGAAAACGTTGTGGAGCACCTATAAAATGGGTGCCCGTTGGGGTTATCAACGGGAAAATTGCAAATTGTTCATAACCATTCAAAAATAATTATAAAATACTGATTATCAATATTTTAATGTAAAATATTAACACCATGTTAATAACAATCGTAAAGCCTTCATGTTGAAAACTTTGTTGAAAACCCAAAGCCCATTTTTTTAATATTCCTCCCTATTTTTTTCATATTTGTTAGTCCCTAGTAATGAGAAATTAATCCAGAATAAACTTAAACGAAGGACATGAGTGCAGTAGAACCCATTTTAGCAGAAAACAAAGACCGCTTTGTTATCTTTCCCATTCAGCATCACGACATTTGGGAATGGTACAAAAAATCGGAAGCCAGTTTTTGGACCGCCGAAGAAATCGATTTACATCAAGATTTAACCGATTGGACCACCAAGCTAAATGACGACGAACGCTATTTTATTAAACACATTTTGGCGTTTTTTGCTGCCAGTGATGGTATCGTAAACGAAAACCTAGCCGAGAATTTTGTGAACGAAGTACAATACTCTGAAGCAAAGTTCTTTTATGGTTTCCAAATCATGATGGAGAACATCCATAGTGAGACCTATTCCTTGCTTATCGACACCTATGTGAAAGATGATAAGGAAAAAGATCAGCTTTTTAATGCCATCGAAAATTTCCCTGCCATTAAGAAAAAGGCAGATTGGGCCCTTAAATGGATAGAAAGTCCAAGTTTTGCAGAGCGATTAATCGCTTTTGCTGCAGTAGAAGGAATTTTCTTCTCAGGTGCTTTCTGTTCCATCTTCTGGTTAAAGAAGCGTGGCCTAATGCCCGGATTAACTTTCTCTAACGAATTAATTTCCCGAGACGAAGGAGTACACTGTGACTTTGCGGTACACTTGCACAACCACCATTTGGTGAACAAAGTGCCAAAAGATCGTATTCGCGGTATCATCGTAGACGCCCTCAACATTGAAAGGGAATTCATTACGGAATCATTGCCTGTAAGCCTTATAGGAATGAATGCGAACCTAATGACCCAATACTTGGAATTTGTCACCGACCGCCTACTCGTTGAATTGGGTTGTGACAAAGAGTACAACACCGCTAATCCATTTGACTTTATGGATATGATATCGCTTCAAGGAAAGACCAACTTCTTTGAAAAGCGTGTTTCAGAATACCAAAAAGCGGGTGTGACCAACAAGGACAAGGAGTCGAATAAAATAAGTTTCGACGCAGACTTTTAAAAGCACTTCCGCTGGCTCCCCAAACGGCGGATTTTATTTTAAAAATTACAAGAACTATACAGCTTTGACTGTATAGGTAGGATTTTTATTAAAAAACACAACTAACACACACCTTAAGAAGTATGAACGTAGTTAAAAGAGACGGCCGCAAGGAACCCGTAATGTTCGACAAGATCACCTCCAGAGTTCGAAAATTATGTTACGGACTAAACCCTTTGGTAGATCCGGTAAAAGTCGCCATGCGAGTTATCGAAGGCCTTTACGATGGGGTAACAACGAGTGAGCTGGATACCTTGGCTGCAGAGATCGCTGCAACCATGACCGTATCCCACCCAGATTATGCAAAACTGGCAGCAAGGATTTCGGTTTCCAACCTGCACAAAAACACTAAAAAGACCTTCTCCGAAGTGATGAAGGATCTTTATGAGTACGTAAATCCGCGTACCGGAAAACCTGCACCACTATTAAGTGATGAGGTATACAAAATTATTGAAGAGAATGCAGATGAATTGGATTCTACCATCATCTATAATCGTGATTTCGGATACGATTATTTCGGATTCAAAACCCTGGAGCGTTCTTATCTATTAAAATTGAACGGGCAAATTGCTGAGCGGCCTCAGCACATGCTCATGAGGGTTTCCATTGGGATTCACTTAAACGATTTGGCAGCGGCCAAGGAAACGTATGAGTTGATGTCGAAGAAGTACTTCACCCATGCGACTCCAACCTTGTTCAACAGTGGAACGCCTAAGCCACAAATGTCTTCCTGTTTCCTATTGACCATGAAGGACGATAGTATTGACGGGATTTACGATACCTTGAAGCAGACCGCAAAGATTTCGCAGTCCGCTGGGGGAATTGGACTATCTATCCACAACATTAGAGCGACAGGATCCTATATTGCAGGAACCAACGGAACCTCTAACGGAATCGTGCCTATGTTGCGTGTGTTCAACGACACGGCACGTTATGTAGACCAAGGAGGTGGAAAGCGTAAAGGAAGTTTCGCTATTTATGTAGAGCCATGGCATGCCGATATTTTCGATTTCTTGGATCTTAAAAAGAACCATGGTAAAGAAGAAATGCGTGCCCGTGATCTGTTCTACGCCATGTGGATTCCAGACTTGTTCATGAAACGGGTTCAGGAAGATGGCGACTGGACGTTGATGTGTCCTAACGAATGTCCAGGATTGTTCGACAGTCATAGCGAAGAGTTCGAGAAACTTTACCTTAAGTACGAAAAGGAAGATAAAGGAAGAAAAACCATCAAGGCTCGTGAGCTTTGGGAGAAGATTTTGGAATCTCAAATTGAAACGGGTACCCCGTACATGCTTTATAAAGATGCGGCCAACCGTAAGAGCAATCAGAAGAACTTGGGAACCATCCGTTCTTCCAACCTTTGTACCGAAATCTTGGAATACACCTCTCCAGACGAAGTAGCGGTTTGTAATTTGGCATCCATCGCCCTGCCAATGTTTATAAAGAATGGGCAGTTCGATCATAAGGAGTTGTTCAAGGTAACCAAGCGGGTAACCAAGAACCTGAACCGAGTCATTGATCGTAATTACTATCCGGTTAAAGAGGCCGAGAACTCCAATTTCCGTCACCGTCCAGTAGGATTGGGGGTACAGGGATTGGCAGACACCTTCATCATGCTGCGTTTACCATTTACTAGCGATGAGGCCAAGAAATTGAACCAAGAGATTTTTGAAACGCTCTATTTTGCTGCCGTAACCGCTTCTATGGAAGAGGCCAAAGTCGATGGTGCGTACGAATCCTATAAAGGTTCGCCGATTGCTGAAGGTAAATTCCAACACAATCTGTGGAACATTAAAGACGAAGAATTGAGCGGACGTTGGGACTGGGGTAAACTGCGTAAGGATGTGAAGAAACACGGAGTGCGTAACTCTTTGTTGGTAGCGCCTATGCCTACAGCTTCTACGTCGCAGATCCTTGGAAACAACGAAGCTTTTGAGCCGTATACATCTAATATCTATACCCGCCGAGTACTTTCTGGTGAGTTCATCGTAGTGAACAAGCACCTATTGGAAGACTTGGTGAAGCTAGGCCTTTGGAATGATGATCTAAAAGAAGAGATCATGCGTGCCAATGGATCCATCCAGCACGTGGATATCATTCCACAAGAATTGAAGGACCTATACAAAACGGTTTGGGAATTGAGTATGAAGGATATTATCGATATGTCCCGTCACAGAGGATACTTCATCGATCAGTCCCAATCCTTGAATCTCTTTATGGAGAACGCCAATATGGCGAAGCTAACATCTATGCATTTCTACGCTTGGAAGAGCGGACTAAAAACAGGTATGTACTACCTGCGTACGAAGAGTGCGGTAGATGCTATTAAGTTCACCTTAAAGAATGAAACCAAGAAAGAACCGGTGGCAGCTACAGCAGCAGCCACGGCACCGGCAATGGCCGAAACGAAGGTGCAAGCCACCTCTGCAGCCAATGACAAACCTTTAACCGCTCAGGAATTGAGGGAGTTGTTGGCCAAGTCCAAAGAAGCTGAGGACGATGAGGATTGCCTAATGTGCGGTTCTTAATTAGACTCTACCCATGGAGTCGACTTTTAAGTGTTAAAATGAAAAAAGGGAGGCCATTGGCCTCCCTTTTTATTTAGCTAATTCTTAGTTAGGAGTTTACAGGATATCTGCGCTTTTGGTGCGCGTATGTTCCACGTAGTACTGTTCCAAAAGCTCCGTAATACCCTCTACAAGATCTTTACATTCCAATATAATGCTGAAGTATAGGGAAGTGTTCTTGGCACTTGCCTCGGGATCTTTGGTACGCTCAATCTGCTTTTCAATTTCGTTGGACAGATAATCCAAAAGGTCCTGTTTTTCTCCAATGATGTTCGGAAGGTTGTCCAAGGTCTGATTGTCAAATTCTGTCTTTATTTTTTGGAAAAGGGTAATGAGTCTGGTTTCGATTTCACTTAAGTCCTTTATCTGGTTGTAGCGCAGACCACGGTGGTTGTTCTTAACGTGCTTATAGCTGGTCTTGGTTATATAATGGAAAGACTGTACAACGTCCTGCAGCGAATCTTGGATCATTAGATAGAACTTACTGGCCGGTGTAGCATCCTCTTCCAGATTCTTAATATAAAAGAACACATGGCTCTTTAAACTATCCATTTCATCGCTCAATTTGTTACTGTATTCGCGGTCGCTCTTAAGTGCTTTAAGATCTTGCTTCGCCAAATGCTTGAAGGTGTTGGAAAGTAACTTGCTTCCCATTTTCATCACCATAGAAACATTACCAGAACTTTCTTCGATAATACCTTTTATGGAAGAGCTTTGTGCTTTCTGTAATCGAATTTCTTCCTTAAATTCCTTGGTGTCTTTGGTACCCTTTACATAGCTGCGTACAATAAGGAATACAGCCAAGGTTAACAATCCTGCTAGGGCATATCCTCCAAATTTGTACAATAGGAAGGCCATGATAGCAGCTGCTACAAATGCGGTGATGGCTGTCATAAACCATCCTCCGATTACACTGATTACCCCAGCTACACGATATACGGCACTATCACTTCCCCAGGCGCGATCCGCTAAAGAAGTTCCCATGGCTACCATAAAGGTTACATAGGTAGTTGAAAGGGGTAATTTCATGCCGGTAGCGATTGAAATAAGCACACTGGCTACTACCAGATTAATGGATGCCCTTACCATATCGAAAGCAGGGGTGTCGGCATTCTTTATTTTAGCTGCGGGAAGCGGCGTAAAATTATTAGTGATACGTCTTTTGGAACCTGCCGGAAGTAAAGAACGGAAGTAGGTGTTAAGCACAATGGCGCCGCGCACTAAATTTTGAGAAAGCCAGTTGGCACGGAAACGTTCTTCGGTTTCGTCTTGGCTGGAAAGGTCTACCGAAGTCTTAACCACCCTACGGGCCTTTTCACTAAACCAAAGGGTAAGTACCATTACAATCCCTGCCAATAGTAATAAATAGGGTTGGGTAGGTACTTTATCGGCCAAGCTTTCCATGCTAAATTCGGAAGCAGGGAGTCCGGAGGCCATCCAACTGTCGTAGGAGTTAAGGGCCGCAATAGGCACCCCGATGAAATTCACCAAGTCATTTCCTGCGAAGGCCATGGCCAATGCAAAGGTTCCTACGATAATAATGAGTTTGTAAATATTGGTTCTAAAGGCCGTAATGACTAAGGCGGAAATACCTGTCCATATTACAGCATTGATGCCTATAAATTGCCATAGGTTGTTTTTGGCCCAAGCGTTAAAGCTTTCGGGCAGGATAGCGGCACTCTTTAATCCTTTAATAATGATGAAGTAGGAAATCGCGGTAATGGCCAATCCGCCAAAGACAGCTGCCATCCAACTCGGTTTCTTTTCAAAATGGAAGGTAAGCAGGTAGCGCGAAACGAACTGTACAAGCGCCCCTATGGTAAATGCTACGACCACCGAGAGCAGTATCCCCAGTATAATCTCTGTGGCTTTTTCAGAGTTAATGTATTCGCCTAACTGAAGAATGGTATCTCCGTTACCGCTAATCTTTATGAGGGAAACACATACCGCGGCTCCCAGCAATTCGAAAACGATCGAAACGGTTGTTGAGGTAGGGAGTCCTAAGGTATTGAAGAAATCCAAGAGCAGGATGTCCGTAATCATCACCGCCATGAATATGATCATGATTTCGTCGAAATAGAACTGTCCGGGAACAAAAATCCCCTTTCGGGCAACCTCCATCATACCACTGGAAGATAAGGCCCCAAAGGCAATACCCACACTGGCAACAATCATAATGGTTCTAAAGGAAATGGCCTTGGATCCTATGGCCGAATTAAGGAAGTTAACTGCATCGTTACTTACACCCACCACCAAATCTGCAATGGCCAAAACTGCCAAAGCGATGAGCATAATCACATATATGTTATCCATAAAAGAGAAGTTATACCAACAGGCAAATTTGAAATTAATTTTCGAGGTCTATGTTAGGTTAATGTTATGTGTTGGATTAGAGGGATGAAATAAAGTGCAGATGAACTCCCATGGGGTAACAAAGACTAAGGTAATGGCGATTAATGTTATCAAATCATAACATTACAAGTGTCTAATAATCAATTAAATAAACATTTAATGTTAACTTAATGTTATGTAAAAGTTGCTTAAGTGTAAAATTAAAGTTATGTTTGTAATGTAATTATTAATTAAATCCATGCAGTTATGAAAAAAATAGTAATGTTATTGGCGATTTTATTAGTAGGTACAGTTTCTTTTGCCCAAGAAGTGCATAAACCTACTTACGAACAAAAAGGAGATCTTATCGAAGCTACCCTATACCATGATAATGGTGTGGTTGCCCAAACCGGTTATTATACCCAAGATAATAAATTGGAAGGGGAATGGATAAGTTATGATACTCATGGAATCAAGACCGCCGAAGCCTACTATAGCAATGGAGAAAAGGTGGGAACTTGGACCTTTTACAATGGAGATACCAAGAAGGAAGTTACCTATGATAATTCACGGATCACCGCTGTAAAAACATGGGAAGTGACCGATACCCGAGTGGTAACAAATTAAAAGACTGCATTTATATTCAATATAATAGAAAAGAGCTCCCATTGGGAGCTCTTTTCATTTTGAGAAATTTAAAGTTAGTTACGAGTCCAACCCGTATTCCAACTATCGTAATCGGCACCGGTACCGTTTCCGTCACCAGAAATGAAATCTGATTCTCCGAAAACGAACTCCGTGTCGTTTTTCATTTTTAATACTACGTCGGTAAAGGTTACATCGGCAGCTAAAAGATCCCCGTCAAGAACTCCTTGACCTGTTGGGCTTTCACCTGTGTTACCGTCTAAGTCAAAACCTTCTTCGTATCCTTGAATCCAAACGTTGCTGAACTGACCCTGTGTACCTGCTCTTAAGCGGATTGCTTCGTTGCCAGTAGCAGAACCTCTTCCCACTACAGTTACGTTGGTAACAGTTGGGTTAGACCAGAATACAGGATTTGAGTTATTTCCGATGTCGGTGTTAAAACCGTCACACTCAAAAGCCTTGTCATGCTCAACTCTGTGCTCTACATATACGTTGGTTAAGTTTCCAGAGAAACCTTCTGTCCAATCTATAGAATCATCTTGAGAACCTATAACAGAAATAAATGAAGCGTTTACCGTTCCACCAAAGAACTCAATACCGTCATCTTTTCCTTCGAAAGCCTGGATGTACTCAACAGTAGTACCGTTTCCAACTCCGTAGAAAGAGAATCCGTTGTTTTCGGAAGAAGCATCAGCCGCTCCACCAGAATATTCAACACGAACATATCGAATAGTCCCAGAACTGTCGCCTGCGTTGCTTCCACCATAAGGAAGACCTCCAATTTCGCTGGTAGAAGTAGCATCTCCTCCAGCCACGGAGTTAATAGGGGCTTTACCCAAAACGATTAATCCTCCCCAGTCACCTGCACCAGGAGTGGCCACATTGGATGTTAAAACAATTGGGTTGCTAGAAGTCCCCTCGGCGTTGATGGTAGCACCTTGCGCGATGGCAATGTATACACCAGCACCAGGGTTGGCTTTAATCACAACACCTGCAGGAATGGTTAGCGTAGTACCTTCGGTCATGACCAAGGCTTCGGTAAGGTTGTACTCTTCACCAATTTCTAGGGTTAGGTTGGTAGTCATGGTTCCTCCAATGTTGTTGTCTTCTGGAGTTTCACCACCACCGTTGTTTCCTCCTTGGTTGTTTTCAATAACAATGGGAGCGGTATCATCGCTTTCACATCCAGTAAAGATGAGTCCAGCGATCGCTAAACTTGCTAATAAAATTCTTGTTTTCATAGGTTTCATTGATATTAGTTTTGTTTAAAATTTGTATTTCAATTGTAGTGCGAGGTTCATTCCTCGTTTATAACTTGATAGGGCGATATCGCCAAATGCCTCTGTTTCTCGAATTCGCTCGATCGTCGGATCCAACAAGTTTTTGGCACTGGCATTCACTTCAAAGTTGTCTCCGATTTTATTCTTCCATACTAAGTCCAACGTGGGAACTGCTTTTTCAATAATGTTTCCAAGCTGTCCCGATCCAATCGCATCTATACGGTCGCTGAAATACGAGAATACCAGGTTCGCCGTAGGCTTATATTTTCCGAAGGTTGGGCTATAGTTAACATCCGCATTAATGATGAATGGCGAAGCACCTTGCAACTCTTCAGTTCTGCCTTCTTCGAAGGTCGTTGTGAACAATCCTTGAGAACTCTTCAAATCCTGCTTGGTATACATATAGGTGGCATTAAGCCCAACACTCAATTCAGATTTTTCATCTTCATTCAGCAATAGATTTTTTCTTAATTCTATTTCGGCCCCAAGTACTTCTGCCTTTTCTCCAGTTCTGAAGAATCGCTGGGTTCCTGTTGCATCGTTGGCAATTACTTTGTTGATAGGATCGTTAATCTGTTTTGCGAAAGCGGCTGCCGAGAAAATTTCACCTTTTCCGAAGAACCATTCGTATTTAAGATCGATGTTGTAGATTTCAGAAAAAGAAGGGTCGTTCAATAAATCAGGATTACCACCCACACGTTGCGTTACGTCCTCGTATACGAATGGGGTTACCTCTTTAAATTCTGGGAAGGAAACTGTTTTGCTAAATGAGAAACGCAGGTTTTGATCCTCGTTCAATCCATATTTAATATTCAAAAAAGGTAAAAGGTAAGTTTCCTCGGTAGATCTAAATCCAGGATCGGTAGGTAATAGGTTAATTACGTCATATACGATGTCCTGTTGCAAAGACTCTACGCGAACTCCGGGAACGATGGTCCAAGTAGTATCAGGTTTGATTTCCGCACTAAGGAAAGCAGCATGAATCCCTAAGGTTCCCTTGTAAGTGTTTTCAGGATTTCCAGGAAAGTTTTCACTTCCAAGTCCGTTGCCCGGATCCAATGGGTTGAATACAAAAGTGTTGTAAACCACTCCCAAGTTTTCGAAAGTGAATACAGAATTGAAATTGTTTACATCTTCTACCGGTGTATTGGCTTCTATCAAGTCATATCCATAACGAACGTTTTCGAACTCACGCTCCTTGGTTCTTCCGTTATAACCAGCATTAAGGGTCAGCTTTTCCGAAGCTTTATAAGAAAAGTTCAAGCGTCCATTAATTTCCTTGTCGTCAATGTCTTGGAAATAACGTTGGTTATCGAATGGAATATTATTGAAAAAGGATGGGTTTGTGTTAGGATCATTGTCCAGTGCCAAGTCGAAACGCTCTAAGCTGATACGCTTACGATCCGGTTGGCGGGAATCAACTACATTATATCCAACACCCCAATCGAAGGTTAGTTTTTCGTCTAATTTATGGGTTCCCAATAATTGGTTTACAAAGATCATGTCTTGATCGAACTGTACGTTCATTTGGTAGAAACCTTGATCCGTGTCTAAGATGGCATCTCGGTTTCTTCCCTGCCCGTCTACTCCGAAATATCCAACCTCGTCACTAGAACTATTGATGAAAAGAGAGTTGTAGCTGAATTTATGGTCGCTATCAAACTTGTAGATGATATTGGCCATGGCTGTTGTAGTGGTAGAATACTCGTAAATCTCGGAAGCATCGAATCGCTTCTTCTCGATGGTCGTAAAGTCTACTGCAGGCCCTTCGCGATATTCAAAATCATTGTCGAAAGAGGCAGTTCCGAAAAGGCTTAGCTTAGAATCGTTTTTGAATGTAAACGAAGTTCCGCCAGACATGCTTCCGGTAAAACGTACTGGGGTTCCTGCATCTTCTGGATCAATTCCATGAGATAGGATTACGGCAAAGGGATTGTTGTCATAACGGTTGTAGAATCCAAATTTTCCCGTTCCTTCGCTTTTAACGAAGTTCTCCCCAACGGATCTTGAATTAAACCCGGATCCCAAATTGATGTCTAGAAATCCCTTACCGGCGTAATCTTTGGCCAGAATATTTACGTTTCCTGCCGAGAAATCCCCAAAGAACTCTCCCGAATATGCTTTGCTTACCGCAACGTTCTGAATAACATCGGAGGAGAACAGGTTAAGGTCCATGTTCTTCTTCTCAATATCATTAGAAGGAAGGGATAGGCCGTTATACGTAGTGTTTAGGTATCGATCTCCCAAACCACGAACGTATACATTGCTTCCGCCTTCCTGTCTGGAGATACCCGAAATTTGAGTAACTGCACCTGCAGCATCACTCACCCCTTTACGGGCAAGTTCGTCGGCACCAATACTTTGCTTAATGGAAACGGCTTTTTTCTGTTCCAGCAATAAAGCCTCCACGCTTTCACGTCGGGTTGTGGTTTTAATAACTACTTGCTCCAACTGTGCGGCACTGGCCCCCATGGGGACATTTACCGTGGTTACCTTGTCAGCTTCCACCGCTACATTTGGGATTTCAACAGTTTCGTAACCCACAAAACTAAATTGAATCGTGTAAGTGCCCACAGCAACATTTTCCAAGGCATATAGTCCATCGAAGTCCGAAGTGGTTCCTTTACTGGTCCCTTTTATAACGATACTGGCAAATGAAAGGGGTTCGTTGTTGTAGTCCTTATCGGTCAGTTTACCAACAATGGAGCCTGTTTGTTGTGCTACTACTGTGGCACTAAAGGATAAAATTATAAGTAGGAATAAATTTCTCATTTGAATATTTAAATTTCTCGCTGCAAAGAAACTTAGACAGTGTAAAGACTGTGTTATCGACAAATTATCCTTAGGTCATTTCAAGGTTAGGGAATTGTTAAGTCCTTAACATTGTAAATTGTGCTGGCGAAAGAGGGTAAAACTCGTATCTTGCCTGTCCATAACGAAAACACTATGATGCAATGGGAGCAGCTCCTTTCGCTACGCCGGCAAGGGGATACCAACAAACGACTTAGAATAGAACAGGATGAAACCCGATTGGGTTTCGAAGTAGATTACGACCGGGTCATTTTTTCTTCTGCTTTTAGAAGCCTCCAGGACAAAACACAGGTCATCCCCATGTCCAAAACCTCCTTTGTGCATACCCGCCTTACCCATAGTTTGGAAGTTTCGGTAGTAGGCCGCTCTTTGGGAAGGGCCGTGGGTAAAAAACTACTGGAACGTCACCCGCACTTACGTGAAACCCATGGGTATCGATTCAATGATTTTGGTGCCATCGTAGCCGCTGCGGCTTTGGCGCATGATATAGGGAATCCTCCCTTTGGGCATAGTGGGGAAAAAGCCATTGGTGACTATTTCCTGAATGGAAAAGGGCAACGGTTTAAAGAGCAACTTTCAGAAAAGGAATACCAGGATTTGGTCGATTTTGAAGGGAATGCCAATGGGTTTAAAATCCTTACTGAAAGCAAGCACGGTGTTGATGGAGGATTGCGATTAAGCTATGCTACTTTGGGAGCCTTCATGAAGTACCCCAAGGAATCCCTGCCTAAAAAGCCCACGAAGCATATCGCGGACAAAAAATATGGGGTGTTTCAAAGCGAAGTACCTTTCTTTAAAGAAGTAGCCGAAGAACTCGGCCTTATTTCCCATGGGCAGAATCGTTATGCGCGTCATCCCTTAACTTTTTTGGTAGAGGCAGCCGACGATATCTGCTACACCATTATCGATTTTGAAGATGGAATCAATCTTGGTTTGATTGAAGAGGAGTTCGCATTGGAGTATCTCATAAAATTGGTGAAGGATACCATTAACCGAGACAAGTACAACAAATTGGAGCGTGCCAGTGATCGCTTGGCATATCTACGTTCTTTGGCTATTAGCACCTTAATACAAGAGGCGGTTTCCATCTTTCTGGAAAATGAGGAGGCCATCCTAAAAGGGGAATTTTCCCACGCATTGTTGGATAAAAGTCAGTATCAAGCTCAGATAAGCGATATCCTTAAAATTTCGATTGAAAAGATATATCAGAGTGCCGAGGTGATCGATAAGGAGATTGCTGGCTATCATATTCTTTCTTCGCTATTGGATGCCTTTACGACGGCTTTTGAAAACAAAAAGAACGGAAATCACAGGCATTACGACGATCTCATTTTGAAGAGCACAGGTATGGATTGGCAACCGACCGACGATACCTATATGTATAACATGAAAGTGTGCTCTTTTATCTCCCAATTGACCGATGGAAAATCTTTACAGATTTTCAATAAAATAGGCGGGAAATTGTAATATTTTCAATGGATACACGACCTTTATTAAAATAAGGTAGTATATTTATAAACTTTTTGCCTAATCCCTTTTTTTCTTAGGTAAAAAGCAATCTTAATTAATTGTTCATCATAAACTTAAAGACTATGAAAAAATTACTTTACCTGTTTGCCTTCCTTACGGTGGGTATAGCAGGAGCTCAAGACTACGCGCCTGTGATTGAGTCTTACATGAGCAGCAATCGTGCCGCTTATGGATTGACAGCACAAGACGTGGAAGCGGTATCGATTCTGTCCCACGGTACATCCAAAAGCATGAATCTAGAAAATGTATATGCTAACCAGCAGTATGGCGGGATCGATGTATTCAATTCCACTTCTAGTTTTGCAGTACGAAACGGACAAGTGGTATATGCTGCCACTCCGTCTTTTGTAGCAAATCTTGCAAGCAAGGTTAACACGACAAGTCCTTCATTGGATCCTGAGGCTGCAATTAACAGTGCCGTATCTCAATTGTCGTTAAGCACTCCTACTTCATTGGAGTTGCTGAATGTTGAAGGAAACAAGTATTTGTATTCTGGTGGAGGAATCTCTTCTCTGGAAATCCCCGTTACTTTGGTGTATCAACCGCTGGAGAACAATACCGTACGTTTAGCTTGGGATTTAAGTATTTACCTGTT
Organism: Aureisphaera galaxeae; assembly: GCF_028561275.1. Lineage (GTDB taxonomy): Bacteria > Bacteroidota > Bacteroidia > Flavobacteriales > Flavobacteriaceae > Aureisphaera > Aureisphaera galaxeae. The sequence continues at coordinate 202,188 of NZ_JAQQTF010000018.1, read as the reverse complement.
AGATTCTAGTCATTACTACAATGTTCGTGTAGACGCTATTACCGGACAGTTGTTAGAAACTATGGATTTGGTGGTAAGTTGTGATTTCGGTCCAGGTGAGCACTCACATTCTGGTGAGGCTCCTGTAGAAAGCATCCTATTTAAGAAAAACGCTGCTCCACAAATGGATCTAGAGGTTGCTGATGTAGGAGAATACCGAGTGTTCCCAATTCCATTCAGAAACCCAGACAACCACGGATCTACCAATGGAGAATTGGTGGCGGATCCAGACGATGCTACGGCTTCTCCTTTCGGATGGCATGATACCGATGGTGTTGACGGAGCTGAGTTTACTATTACAAGAGGAAACAACGTTTGGGCTCAGGAAGATGCCGACGGTAACGACGGTACAGGATTCGCTCCCGATGGAGGCGCTTCCTTGATCTTCGATTTCGATTACAACCTTCCAGCACAGCCAGTAGATTTCCAATCTGCAGCTATCACTAACTTGTTCTACTGGAATAACGTTTGTCATGATGTTACATATCACTACGGATTCGACGAAGAGAATGGTAACTTCCAAGAAGATAACTACGGGAACCCAGGAAATGGAAGTGACTCTGTAAATGCAGATGCGCAAGATGGATCTGGATTCAACAATGCAACTTTCGGTACTCCTCCAGATGGTGCTAACCCAAGAATGACGATGTTCCTTTGGAATGCACTTATTACAGGAGATATCCTTACTATTAACGAAGGACCGCTAACGGGGCCACACGAAGGTGTAGCTGCTGGATTCGGTGCGCCGATCCCAGTACCACCATTAACTGAAGATATCGTTGTTGTTATCGATGACGATAGTGGTGGAACTTCTTCAGACCCTAATGATGCTTGTGATGTGATTACAAACGGAACTGACTTAAACGGAAAGATTGCTATCTTGAATAGAGGATCCTGTGAGTTTGGTACGAAGGCTCTTAATGCTCAAAACGCAGGAGCTATTGCCGTAATTGTTAAGTATATCCCTACCGATGGTGGAGCTGTGTATCCTTTCGAAATGGCACCTGGTGCTGATGGTGGTTCTGTAACCATTCCTGCTTTCTTGGTACCTGAAGCTGTTGGAGATGCAATTATTGCAGACATTAACGCTAATGGGCCATTAAACGGTACTATCGACGGAACCAACGTTGGAGGATTTGTTGATGGTGACCTAGATAACGAAATCATTATTCACGAATATGCGCACGGTGTTTCCAACCGTTTCACAGGAGGTCCTGTTAACGTAAGCTGTTTGAACAACACTGAGCAAATGGGTGAAGGATGGAGTGACTACCTTGCATTGGTAATGACTATGCAAACTGGTGATACAGGTGCGGACATTAGAGGTCTAGCATCCTACGCTTCTCAAAACCCTGCTGGTATTCGTCCAACGGCTTATAGTACAGATATGGCTATAAACGGTGCTACCTATGGAGACATTGGCGGATTGTCCATTCCTCACGGTGTAGGATATGTGTGGGCAACCATGCTATGGGATATGACATGGGCATTTGTAGATCAGTATGGATTCGATCCAGATATTTATAATGGAACTGGAGGTAACAATATCGCCTTCCAATTGGTAATGGACGGAATGAAACTACAGGTATGTAGCCCAGGTTTCGTAGACGGACGTGATGCAATTCTTCAGGCAGACCAATTGGCCAATGCGGGTGCTAACCAGTGTTTAATCTGGGAGGTTTTCGCTAATCGTGGATTAGGAGCCAGTGCAGATCAAGGAAGTGCCGGTTCGGTTGTAGACGGAACTGAGGCATTCGACTTGCCTTCTGAGTGTACTGGAGGTTTAGGAGATAACAACTTCGACAATAACTTTAACATCGCTCCGAACCCATCCAATGGTGAGATCAATATTAGCTCTATCGTAAGCTTAGGTACTACTAAAGTGTCTATCTTCGATATGAATGGAAGAAAAGTATTCTCTCAAGATCTTGAGTTAGGAAACAGAGCTTCCATCGATGCTACGAATTTGAATACGGGTATCTATATAATTAAGATTGATGGTGGTAACTACTCCCACACTTCAAAGTTGATTATCAGATAATCGTTATAAACGAATAAATAGAAAAGGCCTTTCGAAAGAGAGGCCTTTTTTTATAGGTACTTTTTTAGGGTTGAAAGGATGTGTTCTGAAGATATCCTGGTAAGGTCTTGCAATTGTTGTATGGAACCATGTTCTGGAAAGCTGTCTGGTAACCCTACAATTTCCAAGGTGTTTTTATAGCCGTTCTTAGCAGCAAATTCGGCTATGGCCGACCCAAACCCTCCAGCGGCTACGCCGTCCTCCAAAGTGACAATCGTAGCATGCGATTCGAAAATGCTGTGCAATAAGGATTCGTCCAAAGGCTTTAAAAAGCGCATGTCGTAATGGGAAACGGAATCCTGAACGGCAGGGTTCAATGCTTCAATGGCTTCGGTTGCATTATTTGCAATGAATCCTAGGGATAATAGGGCGATGTCGCTTCCGCCTTTTAGTAGCTCGCCTTTTCCTAGTTCCAATGGGGAAAACTCTTGTTTCCAATCCACGATTTTACCCCTTCCCCTAGGATAGCGTATGGCGATGGGTTGGTTAATTCCCAACTGTACGGTATACAGAATATTTCGTAGTTCTACGGCATTTCTAGGAGCACAAATGGTAAGGTTGGGAATGCACCTTAGATAGGCCAAATCGAAAATCCCATGATGTGTGGCTCCGTCTTCACCCACCAATCCGGCTCGATCCAAACAGAAAACAACCGGGAGGTTTTGCAAGCAAACATCGTGAATCACTTGATCGTAGGCGCGCTGTAAAAAAGTTGAATAGATATTACAGTAGACGATCATTCCCTGTGTCGCCAATCCAGCTGCTAGGGTAACGGCATGTTGTTCTGCAATCCCTACATCGAATGCCCGATCCGGAAACGCTTCCATCATATATTTTAAGGAACTTCCTGTGGGCATGGCAGGAGTAATCCCCATAATCTTTTCGTTTTGTGAAGCCAATTCAACGATCGTCTTACCGAAAACATCCTGAAACTTCGGCGGTAAACCGTTGCTCGATTTAGGAATGAGATCCCCAGTTTTAGCATCGAATTTACCGGGCGCATGATATTTCACTTGGTCTTCTTCGGCTTGTCGTAGTCCTTTCCCTTTTTTCGTGATAACGTGCAGTAGTTTGGGGCCGTCGACATGCTTTAGGCGTTCCAGTTCGGAAAGTAATTGCTCTAGATTGTGACCGTCTACGGGACCGGAATAATTGAAATTCAACGCCTCGAAGATGTTGTCGCTATCCGGTGCATTGTCTAAGGTTACTTTGGTAAGATAATCCTTAAGGGCTCCTACGCTGGGGTCGATACCTATCGCATTGTCATTAAGGATGACCAAAAGATTGGTTCGGGTAACCCCAGCATGATTTAATGCCTCGAAAGCCATTCCGCTCGCAATAGAGGCATCACCTACCACCGCAATATGTTGCCGTTTTGTATTTCCCTGCAGTTGGGCGGCTATCGCCATTCCCAGCGTGGCCGATATGGCTGTGCTGCTATGACCGACTCCAAAAGTGTCATAGGGACTTTCGGCCCGTTTTGGGAATCCGCTAATGCCTCCCAATTGGCGATTCGTGTGAAAAACGTCCTTTCTTCCCGTTAGAATTTTATGGCCATAGGCTTGATGACCTACATCCCACACCAATAAGTCTTCCGGGGTGTTAAAAATGTAGTGTAAGGCTATGGTAAGTTCAACCACGCCCAAACTAGCACCCAAATGCCCCTCTTTTACAGCTACGATATTGATAATAAACTCCCTGAGCTCCTGTGCGAGCTGGGGAAGGTCTTTGCGATTTAGGCTTCGAAGATCTTCCGGGAGATGGATTCTAGAAAGTAGGTTGTCTTTCACGTATCAAAGATACAGCTATTGCCAATTTGTTGCTTCAATTTGGCTCCGGATTAAATAAAATGGGTAGCGGGTAAATAACACTTACTGCTTCATTTTTTAGTTTTCCGGGAACGAATTTTGGGAGGCAGTTGATGATTTCCAATGTATAGTGTTCGATTTCATCGTACTGAGCCCGAATTTGGATTTGGGATACTTCCCCCGTTTTTTCAATGACGAAACGAACAATGATTCGTTGGCGACCATAGAACTTTGTGCTGTTGAAAATGGAGGTGTCGAAGTTTGTGGTTATGAATTCCTTGATTTGAAGTTGCAATTCTTCGGGATCGTTGGAGCGGAGCGGTTTGTGTTTAAAATAGGGTAGGGAATCTATCTGGTAGATGTTATACGGTTCTTGTGGCGGCATTGGATTCCAGGGCCCACATGCAATGATGGTGGCTTTCTCTTTTTCGTCTTTTCCTTGTTGGGCTATTTCAGAAGATTGAGAAAAGGCGAGGTTGTAGAAAGTAAGTAAAATGAAAAGTAGTGATGGTCGCATTTTGATCCTTTTGATATGGGGCATCAATTTTAATGCCCAACTTTTCAGTATACATTATTTGTACCTTTGCTGGCATGATTCAACCGTACGATGACGCATATTTTATGAAACGCGCCTTACAAGAAGCTGAGGCTGCTTTCGAAAAAGGGGAAGTTCCAGTAGGAGCTGTGATTGTGGTAAACAATCAGATTATTGCAAGGGCCCATAATCTTACCGAAACCTTAAACGATGTCACTGCCCATGCCGAGATGCAAGCCATTACTGCTGCTGCCAATTATATAGGTGGAAAGTATCTTATAGATTGTACCCTCTATGTGACGTTAGAGCCCTGTCAAATGTGTGCGGGAGCCCTTTATTGGAGTCAGATTTCAAAAATAGTATATGGAGCTAAGGATGAACAACGCGGTTGTACCGTTATGGGAACGCAATTACATCCCAAAACCAAAATGATGGGAGGTATTATGGAAGAAGAGGCAGCGCAATTGCTCAAACGCTTTTTTGTTGAAAAAAGGAATTTAAACTAAAAAACCCGCTTTGAGAGCGGGCTTTGAGTCTGGCAAGCGTATTATATCTTATTCGTATACTACCCTGATTTTCGTTGCGACCATTCCTTTTCTCCCCTCTGTTTCCTCATACTCCACTTTGTCGCCTTCGTTTATAGCTTCTCCGTTTAGACCGGTAACGTGTACAAAAATGTCTTTTCCTGTTTCGTTGTTGGTGATAAAGCCATACCCTTTGGACTCGTTAAAAAACTTTACTGTTCCTTCCATCGTAAAAAATAATAATTAATAATAATGAGTAAAGGTACGCTAATTATATTTTCGAATGTTAAGAAAATATCACTATTTTAAAAAAAGTGGCTGATTTACAGTTTTTTCTGGTCACCTTCATCCATCATTTTTTCGATGTTTTCTTTCGTAAGCATATAGTCCTTAACGTTTTTACCCTTCCAGCGATGGTAGATAAATAGGGGCATCCAAACAAAAAACAGGGCGGCTACGGAGATCCCGATGCAAAACTCCCCTGTTTTATAGTCTTCAGGTTTTATGTAGTAGCCATATCCAAGAGTAGCGACTATTCCTACAAATATGATAATTAAGAATATTCGCATGGCTTACCTCTTATAAGTTCAATTGTAAGTTGAGCTCTTGTAATTGAGCTTCATCTATAGGAGCAGGGGCATCGATCATGACATCCCTTCCTGCATTGTTCTTAGGGAATGCTATAAAGTCGCGGATGGTTTCCTGTCCGCCCAAAATAGCTACCAGTCGGTCAAGTCCGAAGGCAATTCCACCATGGGGAGGCGCTCCATATTGGAAGGCATCCATAAGGAATCCAAATTGCGCTTTGGCCTCTTCTTCGCTAAAGCCTAAATAGTCGAACATTTTGCTTTGTATTTCCTTATCGTGAATACGAATGGAACCTCCTCCAATTTCATTTCCGTTTAAAACCAAGTCATACGCATTGGCCTTTACATCGCCGGGCTGGGTTCTTAGCAATTCCATCTGTCCCGGTTTTGGCGAAGTAAACGGGTGGTGCATGGCATGGAATCGTTCGGTTTCCTCGTCCCATTCCAATAATGGGAAATCTACTACCCATAGGGGAGCAAATTCATCAGGTTTCCGAAGTCCCAATCGTTCTGCCAATTCCATACGTAAGGCACTTAGTTGTGCTCGTACTTTGTTGGTGTCTCCAGAAAGCACACAGATTAAATCTCCTGGCTGTGCTCCTGTTGCTTCCGCCCAACGGGCAAGATCTTCCTGATCGTAGAATTTGTCTACAGAAGATTTATACGTGCCATCTTCGTTGCATCTACAGTAAACCATTCCTAAGGCACCAATCTGCGGGCGTTTTACCCAATCGATCAATTTGTCGATTTCTTTACGGGTAAAACTATTGGCACCGGGAACCGCGATTCCTACGACTAATTCAGCAGCGTTGAATACATTGAAATTTCTGTGCTGCGCCACTTCATTGAGTTCGCCGAATTTCATTCCAAATCGGATATCCGGTTTGTCATTTCCATAGGTACGCATGGCATCGTCATAGGTCATTCTTGGGAATTCACCTATTTCCACTCCTTTTATCTCTTTTAGGAGGTGGCGTGTAAGCCCTTCGAAGGTTTGTAGGATATCCTCTTGCTCTACAAAGGCCATTTCGCAGTCAATCTGGGTAAACTCCGGTTGTCTGTCTGCTCTTAGGTCTTCATCGCGGAAACACTTTACAATCTGGAAATAGCGATCCATTCCCCCAACCATCAAGAGTTGCTTAAAGGTTTGTGGAGATTGTGGAAGTGCATAGAACTGTCCTTCGTTCATTCTACTTGGCACCACAAAGTCACGGGCTCCTTCGGGAGTAGACTTAATGAGGTAAGGCGTCTCAACTTCCACGAAATTCTTTCCAGAAAGATAGTTGCGCACCGCCATGGTCACGGTATGTCTAAAAACGAGGTTTTCGCGCACTGGATTTCTGCGAATATCCAGATAACGGTACTTCATTCTTACGTCTTCTCCACCATCGGTTTCGTCTTCAATTGTGAAGGGAGGTGTAAGGGATTCGTTCAATAAAATGAGCTCAGAGACCAAAATTTCGATGTCACCCGTAGGCATATTTGGGTTTTTAGACTCCCTTTCTATGACTTTTCCGGTCACTTGTATCACAAATTCCCTTCCCAATTCTGAGGCTATTTTCATCACCTCTTGGGTGGTTCTTTCCTCATCGAATATCAATTGGGTAATGCCATAACGGTCCCTTAGATCTACCCAGATCATGAACCCTTTATTTCTTGTTTTTTGGACCCAACCGGACAGTGTAACTGTCTCATTTATATGTTCGGAACGAAGTTCGCCGTTATTGTGTGTTCTATACATTTTATTCTTTTCAAAAAGGAAGGTGCAAATTTAAAAAGATTATCGGGGATAACCTTGTAATTATTAAAAGAAGCAAATCATAATTAACATCCTTCTAATCGAAACCGTAATTTTGAATGATTCTATTGAAAAAAAATAGGTTTTTCTTTGGTTTAAGTGAAGAATTACTACTATTTTCGAACGATTAACAAAAACTTAATAATTATGAAACAAACCAACTTTAATTACAGGGTATTCCTGTTTTTATTGCTTTTTCCTTGTTTCGTATTTGCGCAGAATACGGTGACTGGAAAAGTGAGTGCAGAAAATGGTGACCCCGTTCCTTTTGCGAACGTGATCGAAAAGGGGACCACCAATGGTACCACAACAGATTTCGATGGGACTTATTCTATTGATGTTTCTGGGTTTCCAGCAACATTAGAATTCTCATCTCTTGGGTATACTACGGTAGAGCAGCAGGTATCTGCTTCGGGCGCTGTAGATGTAACCCTTTCCGAAGCTGCCCAAGCATTGGAAGAAGTTATTATTACGGGTCTTGGTACCTCCATTAAACGAGCTAATGCTGCGAACGCAGTTTCCTCAGTTTCTGCCGAAGAATTGGTTGGGACAACAGGTCAAACTACCGTGGATGGAGCACTTTACGGTAAGGTAACCGGGGTTAACATTACAGCCTCTTCGGGTGCACCGGGGGGTGGATTTGCATTACGTCTTCGTGGTATTTCTTCCATTAATGGGAATAACCAGCCACTTATCATTGTGGATGGAGTGTATGTAAACAATGTGGAGATTCCTTCGGGTCTTCGTTTTGCTTCAGGAGCAAACCGTCCTAACGAAGAAAATGCCGCTAACCGTTTGGCAGATTTAGATCCGAATGACATTGAGGATATTGAAATCCTTAAAGGTTCTTCTGCTGCAGCTATCTATGGACAGCGAGGTAACGCAGGGGTTATTATCATTACGACCAAAAGAGGTAGTCGTGGTAAAACTAAGATCAATTTTGCTCAGGATGTAGGTATTCAGGTAATTGCCAATCCACTTGGATTACGTCCTTGGACAGCGCAGTCTGTAGAAGATGTATTTGGACCAGACGAAAGAGCAAAGTATGAGGCCGTTATTAATGCTAGAGGAGAGTTGTATGATTACGAAGATATCATCTATGGTGAAACTGGATTTATTACCGAAACACGTTTAAGTGCTTCTGGTGGTGATGAAAAAACCAAGTTCTATGTAGGTGGGGGATTCCGTGACGAAGCAGGTATCATTAAGAATACCGGATTCGATCGTTTGTCTTTAAGAGCCAACATTGATCACAAAATATCTAATACGTTTGATGTTACTTCTACCAGTAATTATGTGAGAAGTAATTCAAGTCGTAGTTTTACGGGTAACGAGAACGAAGGTGGTTTGAGTTATGGTTATAACTTGGCGTTTACGCGTCCTTGGAATAACTTATTCCCAGATGCACAAGGAAACTACCCATTTAACCCAACTTTTGCTGGTAACCCAGTATTTGTAAGGGATAAAGCAATTAACGAAGATTCTAACAACCGTTTCATTCAAGGTTTAACTGTAAACACGAAGATTTTAACTACAGACAAAAACCGTGTGAAGTTAATTACAAGTGCGGGTGTAGATTATTTATCCAACGAAACGTATGTATACGTTCCAGAGACACACCAGTCACATCCCGATCCAGATAATCCAGGATTTATTGCTGTTGGTAACAACAATTTCACCCAATTCAATGCTCAGGCAATCGGGGTTTGGAATTACAACGCCAGTACAGATCTTGCTTTAACTACCCAAGCGGGTATGACATACCTTTACCAAGATTTCGACAATGTATTAACTACAGGTTCTGGATTGTTAGCAGGACAGACCAATGTGGATAACTCTGCAGTACAAGCTATCTTCCAGACCAAACAAAGAGAGCAAGATTTCGGTATGTTCGGTCAAGTAGAAGCGAACTATAAAGATCAATTCATCGCTACGGTTGGATATCGTTTAGATAAATCGACTCGAAATGGAGATCCGAATGAATACTATGGATTCCCTAAAGCTTCCTTGGCAGTGAACCTAGCCAATATGGATTTTTGGACTGTTGATGCCTTAAATCAAGTTAAGCTTCGTGCTGCATACGGAGAAACAGGTAACCCAGCTCAGTTTGGTTCTACCTTCACCAGTTATGTGAGTACGACCATTGGAGGGCCAGCAGGTCAAACATTGGGAGGATTAAAAGGAGATCCAGATGTACAGCCAGAAACTGCTCGTGAGTTTGAATTTGGTTTGGATTTAGGAGTTTTGGATAGTAGAATCAACTTGGAAGCTACTTACTATAACAAGCAAGTAGACGATCTTATCTTGACAAGAACATTACCAGGATCTTCAGGATTTACACAGGAAAGAACAAACCTTGCAGATCTTAAGAATACAGGGGTTGAATTAGCGGTGACCGCCGATGTTTTCCAATCTGAGGACTTCGCTTGGAATACAAGAGTACAGTGGTACAAGAACACGTCTGAGGTAACTCGTTTGGACGTTCCTGCATTTGCTCAGCCAGGTGCTGGTTTCGGTACAGGTCTTGGAACATTCTTCATCGAAGAAGGTCAGCCAGTAACTCAGTTGGTAGGTAACATTGATGGTGAACTTCAGCAAGTAGGTGATGTAGAGCCAGATTTCCAAATGGCTTGGAGTAATAATATCACTTTATTCCAGGATTGGGATCTTTCCTTCCTATTCCAAATGAAAGAAGGGGGTGATAACCTTAACCTTTCTAGATTCCTTACCGACTTGGGGCAAACGTCCGAAGATTTGGAAACTCCAGAAGGTCAAGCGCGTCTTGCTTCTCCAACCAATGCACTTCGTTTTATAGAAGATGCTAGTTACATTAGACTTCGTGAAGCTGCCCTTTACTATAACGTACCAAGCAAATTTGTTGAGAGTGTGTTTGGAGGAAATGTTGAAGGTGTAAGAATGGGTGTTTCTGGTAGAAATATCTTTACTATTACAGACTACAGTAGCTACGATCCTGAAACATCTGTTAACGGTGGTGCGGGACTATCCAGTGGTATTGAGGTGACTCCGTTCCCGAGTGCGACTCAGGTTTATTTCCACCTTAATGTTAACTTTTAATAAAAATGAATATGAAAAATATAATCAGAAATATAACATTAGTTGGGATGACAACCGCAGCGTTGTTCGTAACTTCCTGTACCTTCGAAGAAGTGGTAGATCCCAATGGGCCTAGTGTTGATGGTGTACAATCTGAAGCATCCATAGGTCAGCTGAATGAATTGGTAGTTGGAGTGGAATCTTCTGCCCGTAATGGTATTGCCATTGAGACCACTGCGAGTGGAACTATGGCGAGAGAATTATATCTTTTCGATGCGGATCCTCGTAATACAGGGGATTTACTAGGAAAGAATGGAATCGGGTTAGATAATAACTCTTTCTATAGTACAGCACAGTGGAACGGTAGCTACCGTTGTATTAAAAATGCTAACCTTTTAATTAGTGCAGCCAATAATACAAGTGCTATCACCAATGGTGAGAGAAATGGATATCTTGGTTTTGCTAAAACCATTATCGCATATGAATTAATCCAAATGGCGAAGTCGTATGGACAGGCCAGAGTGGACGTTGCAGATGAGGAAAATTTAGGACCTATTGTTGGAGAGGCTGAAGTATTAGCCGCTGCCCGTAACATGCTGAATGAAGCTAATAACGAGCTTAACAGTGGTACGTTCTTGTTCTCATTAAGTGCAGGTTTTGATGGATTTGATACAGCAGGAACTTTTAGTCAGTTCAACCGCGCGGTAGCTGCTATGGCAGCAGTATATGCGGGTGATGGTCCAGGTGCACTTAGTGCCTTGGGAGGTTCACACTTTAACCTGAACGGAGATTTATCGAATGGTCCAAAGCATTTGTTTGCTCCAGGAGGAAATGACGCTCTTAATGGATTGTTCAAGTTGCCATCTACTTCGGTTGAGGATCAAAACAACGGTGATCAAATTATCGTTCACGATAGCTGGATCAATGATGCAGAAGCGGGAGATTTAAGAGTTGCCGCTAAATCAGCACCAAGACCAGACCCATCGGCTTCTTTGGATGACTTAACAGGTACACACGAAACTCGTTTGTACGGATCCAGTACTGACTTTATCGATTTCATTAGAAACGAGGAGTTGGTCTTGATCTATGCAGAAGCCAGTATTTTGGCAGGTAACCTAGGAAATGCTGAAAATGGGTTGAATGTTATTCGTAATGCTGCAGGCCTTGCAAACTACAGTGGAGACACTTCTGCTGCAGGACTTACCAACGAAATGTTGAACCAAAGACGTTATTCTTTATGGTGTGAAAACCACAGAATGTACGATATGCGTCGTTACGGTCGTTCTGGCACATTGCCAATAGATCGTGCAGGGGATCAGGTGTTCAATCAACTTCCTGTGCCATTGGCCGAAGAAAACTAAGAATTATATCTTCTTACATAAAAAGAGCCCTTCCGAAATGGAAGGGCTTCTTTGTTTCTAAACCTTAGTATACCTAATTCTATTGCATTGAGGGCTCAGACTGTAGCTTTAAATACTCATTCGATGACCGGAAAGCGGCTTGGATTCTACAAGCAATCCAGTGGATGGAATACGATCGAGGGGAGGTATAAAAGAGGATTTCTTGTTTGCCCAGGTGATTTCCCCAAGAGAATGTTGCTGATAAGTGTATTATCCGATGACCATAACTTGATGACCTTGCTATGGCAAGAGGCCAACAGAACACCGAAGTACAGGCTTATTAAAAGTAAGGCTGCCAGTGCTATTGGATTAGAAGAACTAAGAATTGTGTGTTCGTGTTCTTACATAAAAAAAAGCCCTTCCATTTCGGAAGGGCTTTTTTGTTTTAAGCAGCAGCTTTATAATCTATTTCTTTTTCATCCGATTTGGACCGCAGGCTGCGAACCCAAATCTTAATTCTGTATATAATGAAGAATAAGGTGGGCACGATGATCAAGGTAAGGAAGGTAGCAATGATCAATCCGTAGATTACGGCCCAGGCCAGTGGTCCCCAGAAAATCACATTGTCCCCTCCTAGGTAGAACTTCGCATCGAACTCCGAGAACAAGCTAAAGAAGTCGATGTTCACACCAATGGCCAAAGGAATCAATCCCAGTACGGTAGTGATCGCTGTTAGGATTACAGGACGTAAACGAGCACGTCCTCCTTTAATAATGATCTCTCTTACCTGATCCTTCGTCAATAGGGCATTGTCTGGTAAATCCAATTCTACAATCTTTCTATCGATGAGGAGTTGTGTATAATCCAATAGTACCACCCCGTTGTTTACTACAATACCCGCTAGGGATATAATTCCCATCATGGTCATCATAATTACGAAAGGAGCTCCAGTAATTAATATTCCACCAAATACCCCAATAAAGCTTAGGAAAATAGCCAACATAATAATGGTAGGCTTGGAGATGGAACTGAACTGGAAAATAAGGATCAAGAAAATCAAACCAAGTCCTGCAAAGAAAGCTCCCATTAAGAAGTTGAATTGCTTCTCCTGCTCTTCAATCTGTCCCGTGTAGTGAATTTCAACACTATCCGATTTTCCTTCGAAGTTGTCCATCTCAGCTTCAATTTGCCGAACGATGGCAGCAGCATCCGTATAACCAGGGGCAAGAGCAGAATAAACCGTTACCACACGTTTGTTATCTCGGTGTTTAATGGCACTAAACGATGAGGTATTTCGCTGGTTGGCAACAGCCGAAACAGGCACCTCTTTTATTCTTCCGGAAGCTTGATCACGGAAGGTAATTTTCTGGTTGAAGAGGGCGGACGCATCGTAACGTTCGTTCTGATCGAAACGCACATAGATGTCGTAATCTTCCCCATCCTTTTTATACACTCCTGCTTTTTCTCCAAATAGGGATCTTCTCAATTGATTTCCTACACGTCCCGCGGGAACACCTAACTCTCCAGACTTTTCACGGTCTACTACCACTTGCATTGAGGGTTTCCCTTTATTTACGTCTATTTTCAATTCATCGATACCCTTAATGTTTTTGGTATTGATGTAGTTCCGCATCCCTTCTGCGGTGGCGATAAGCTCCTCGTAGTTGTTTCCTTCCAATTCAATATTGATAGGATATCCTGCAGGCGGCCCAACGGCATCTTTTTCTACGGAAATAGCTACACCAGGATAAATACCCTTTAAGGCTTCCTGTACACGTTTCCGAAGCTCTTCACTGTCTTTGCCCTTACGAAATTTATATTCCCGCATGGTCGCCGTAATTTTGGCGCGGTGTGGCATCTCGGCGCTGCTTCCTCCATCGGTTTGCGGATTTCCTGCACCTTCTCCCACTTGGGATACGGCAGACTCCACCAAGAAGTTGTAATCTTCCCCTTCCATGTATTCACCATTGTTTACCTCTTGGTACACGCGCTGTTCGATCTCCTTGGTAATAGCATTGGTTTTTTCAATATCGGTACCTTCAGGGTATTCAATGTATACAATGATCTGGTTCGGGGTGTTATCCGGGAAGAATTCTACTTTGGTTCTTCCGCTTCCAACAGAGGCTCCAAAACCTCCAAAAACCATAAATAACATTGCAACGATACCAACTACAAATAAGACAGGTCGTGCCCCACCCAAAGCCCATGTCAAGAAACGTTGGTAGGCTTTTTCAATTCTTGATAGAATACGTCTTTGGAAATAAGTCGCGGCTTTCTTTAACCCATAACGATATACCCAAAACATGATCGCTACAAAAATGATCAAGGTTCCCAATCCTCTTACGGCTCCACCAATAAAAGCAATGAACAATCCAATAGGAACCATAATCGCAGACAGGCGAATCAATTGCTTGCGCGTCAACACCTTTTCACTCACATCCATAAAACGGGATACCAACATAGAGTTGATGAAAATTGCAACGAAAAGGGATGATCCCAGTACAACGGATAAGGTAATCGGGAAGTAAATCATGAACTCACCCATCACCCCAGGCCACATACCCAATGGTACAAAGGCCGCTACCGTAGTCAATGTAGATATGATGATAGGGAAGGCGATTTCCCCAATACCCTTTTTGGCCGCCTGTATACGGGACATACCTTCCTCGTCCATGAGTCGATACACATTTTCCACTACCACAATACCATTATCCACCAGCATCCCCAATCCCATAATCAGGGCAAAAAGAATCATGGTGTTCATGGTATATCCAACTGCACTTAAAATCATGAAGCTCATGAACATGGACATAGGGATCGCAAATCCTACGAACAAGGCGTTTCGGAAGCCAAGGAAGAACATCAATACACTTACCACAAGAATAATCCCGAAGATGATATTGTTCACCAAATCACTTACCTGGTTATTGGTCTTGGCCGATTGATCGTTTGCTTTGGTAATTGTTAAGTCGGGAGGAAGTACCTTGGGGGCATCTTCCTCTAAGATTTTATCGATTTTTTCTACCGCTGCGATCATATTTTTTCCCGAGCGCTTCTTTACATCCAGCATCACCACATTTTCACCCATTTCACGAGCATAGGTAGTTTTGTCTTCCTCTTCGAAACGTACTTGGGCAATATCCTTTAGGTATACAGCATCTCCATTTTCACTTTTCACCACAAAACTTTCCAATTCGGAAGGATCGTCTACTTCACCTAAAATACGGATGGTTCGGCGTTGCCCACTGGTAATGAGGTTACCGGCAGACATAGTGGTATTCTCATTCCTGATGGAGTTGATTACATCATCAAAACTAACCTTAGCCGCCATCATTTTATAGATGTCTACAGCTACTTCAACCTCCTTTTCCTGAGCTCCGCGAATGTCGGCCGCTTTGATCTCATCTAAATCTTCAATTTCATCCTGAAGATATTCGGCATATTCCTTCAACTTTTCAATAGGGTAATCTCCGTATAGATTGATATTCAGGATAGGCATTTCCTCGGAAAGGCTTAAGTCGAATACATTCGGTTCTACTTTGGCACCATTAAAGGTAGGCCAGTCTTCATTGGCCGTTTCACTATCTACTTCGTCCTTTACCTTGATTTTGGCCTGTTCTACAGTAATGTCTTCATCAAATTCAACCGTGATAATTCCATAGTCTTCAGAGGATGTGGAAAGGACCTCAACCACATTAGAAATGTTCCGGATTTTATCCTCCAATGGATCCACAATAAGCCGTTCAATATCCTCTGCGGTATTCCCTGGATAGGGTACTGAGATATAGATCTTGGTTTCATTAATCTCTGGGAAATTCTCACGAGGCATACTAAAATAGGCACTCAATCCCAGGATAAAGAAGATAGCTACCATTACCCAGATCACCGTTGGGTTATCGATGGCCCAACTGGAAAGCCTAAACTCCTTATCTACTTGCTTTTTCTTCTTTGCGTTCATGGGTTATAGCTTTAAAATTTTCACTTCCTGGCCGTCTCTTACACTTCGGGCTCCCTCTACGATAATTGCATCTCCAGCCTTCAAGCCAGTGAGCACTTCAATTTTATCCCCTTGGGTTTTCCCAGTAGTAATGAACTGTCGCGTAGCGATTGCATTCTCCGATGTGTTTGTAGTGTCCTTAGCAGCAGTATATACATACTGATTTCCTTCCGCATTTTCGGAGATTACATTTAATGGAACCAATAATGCCTTTTCGTTGGTGTAATCGTTTATGCGAACCCTTGCTGTAAGATTGGGTTTCACGACACCGCCTTGATTTGGCACATCCACTTCGATCGTGAAGGAACGGTTATTGGGGTTGATGTAGTTTCCTGTCTGACGTACTTTAGAGTCGATAGTCTCTCCAATCATAGGAATCTCCACTTCAACATCCTTTCCTTTAGAAACTGTAGAAAGGTATCTTTCCGGAACACTCGCCTTCACATACATGTCCTTTAGATTCACAATCCTAAAAATCCCTTGTCCGGGAGCCACTACAGTCCCTTGATCGGTAATCACATCATCGATCACTCCAGAAAAAGGTGCTCTTACAGCTGTTTTGGCCAACTGACTTTTCAATTGGTCCACTGCATTTTGAGCCGACTCGTAATTGGTTTTGGCTTGTAGGTATTGAATCTCACTTCCAATTTTTTGCTCCCACAGACGTTTCTGGCGATCATAGGTGGTCTTTGCCAATTGTGCTTGTACTTCCAATTGACTCACCTGACTGCCCAAACCTCCGTCATCGATACGCGCCAAAGTCTGTCCCTTGCTTACTCGATCACCTTCTTTTACAAATACACGGGTAAGGGTTCCTTGGTATTCCGGATACACGATTACATTTTGCTTGGTCTCTACATTCCCTTGAATTTCAATATAGTGCTTAAACAAGGTATCCGAAATGACATGCGTGGTCACCAAAGCGGAATTATCACTTTTATCCAATTCCCTGATTTTTGCATCCAAAAGGTCCAGTTCCGCCTGGATTTCGGTTTGCTTTGCTTTCACTGCATCACGACGGGTCTGGATGGCTTCCAGATTGCCTTCTGCAATAAGGTCGTCTATAGATTGTTCACCCTTGTTCCCTCCACATGAGGCCAAGGTGATGGCTGCGATTAATAATAGGACGAGTTTTTTCATGTTAGTGACTTTTATCATTCGGATTAGTTTCTTAATTGAGGTGTGTTTAATACGGTTTCCAAGTTGGCCTTGCTGTTAATGAGGTCCAACATGGATTGAAAGTACTGCTGTTGGGCAGTATATAGCTGAAGCTGTGCTTGTCGTAACTCGAAACTGGTAGCAATACCTTCCGAGAATTTTATCTGGTTCTTGTTTTCAATACGCTCTGCCAAGTTGAGGTTCTTCTTTGCATTGTCGTATTTATCAATACTGAACTGATAATTGTTCTTGGCAGTATCATGTTCCAGTTTAATGTTTTGAACAGTTTCTTCCAACTCCGTTTCGGCTTGCTCCAAGGCAATTTTTGCTCGTTGGGTTTTGGCACTTCGCATTCCACTACTAAAAACAGGGATAGTCATATTCACTCCGAGAACCGAAGATTGAAACCAAAGTTGCTCGCTATCTAGGAAGGAGAACTCATTGCTATTCGCTTGGGTTCCGTAGTTTACAAAAGCTCGTAAACTGGGTAGGGCACGGCTCTTTTCCAACTTCATCTCCAAGGAACGCTGCTCTGTAAGGTTGTACGCAATCTTATAATCCACATTGTCTTCTACACTTAAAGATTGATCCATAAAGCTCAACTGAATGTTCTCCTCCGCCAACTGATCCAGATTCTGGGTAAGCACCGTGGGAATGGTTATATCGATCCCTAGCGCTACATTGAACATCTGTTTGGCAATGGCCAAGGTGCGTTCCGTATTCTGAATGTTGATTTCCAAATCCAACAAGGTAATTTCCAACTGTTCTACATCTTCCTCTTCGGCCAATCCGTTTTCATAGATCTTGCGGGTTTCGAAAAGGTTCTTCTCTACAGTTTCCTTGTTTTTTTGAAAGATGGAAAGCAATTCTTCAGAAAGAAGGACACTTCCATAGGCGTTGATCACCCCTTTGCGAACTTCCAACCTTGTTTTTTCGTTGGCATTTTCTGAAAAATCCAGAAAAGCACGAGCGGCTTGAAGGCCGACAAGGTAACTTCCATCAAAAATCAACTGCGTTAGCGTAGCCGTTGCATTCGCTTGTTGCTGAGTGCCGAAGACAACAGGGGTAAAGGTACCCGGCTCACCTCCAGAAAACTCCGAAGGGATAAGGGTGACAGGTTGCTTTAGCTGATTCTGATAGCCTACCTCTGCGTCTATTTGAGGGAGACCTGTTGCAGTGGTTTCCCACTTTTGCTTAATTGCTTTGGCAATGTCCCTACGGGCGTTGATGGCGGTGTAGTTACTATCCAAGGCAAATGAGATGGCTTCTTCCAAGGTAAAGCGGTAGTCGCTTTGCGCTTGTAATTGAAATCCTGTTAGGACCACGAGAATTAGGCAGAACTTCTTGATCATTATTGTTGGTTTGAGTGTATGATTTTATTTAAGATTTTTCGTCCTTTGGGCGTTACGATCCCCCGTAAGTGATATTCCAAAAACATTCCGTACAATTCGGAAGGATCGAACATGGTGCTAGAAAACAAATCGTTATCCTTGATTCCCGAGACACCTATATAATAAATACGCGATACGAATTGTACATCTATATTTTCACGGAAAAGTTCCTGTTCCAAACCACGGTTCAAATTATCTACAACACATTCCTGCATATAATTGAACTGTCGTTTTTTAATGGAATCGTGAATTTTTGGGTAGTACTTTCGCAATTGATACCAAGGAGAGGTCTTTTCATTCCGCATATGATGCATGACCAACTTCTTGATTTCATAAATCTCTTCGATGGGATTCATCTTCAAGTCACTAATACAGTCGATCCCATGGGAAACTTCCTCAAAAATATTGTCCACGACAACAGCAACTATGGCCTCTTTATTTGCAAAATGACTGTAAATGGTCTTTTTGGAAATGGACATGGTCTGAGCGATGTCGTCCATGGTGATACTTTTAAATCCCTGATTTAAAAATAGATCGGTAGCAGTTTGTACGATTTGATTCTTCATAAAAACAGAGCAAAAATAAAGTGGAAACTTTAGAAACAAAAAAAGTTTCCAAGGTTTTTACAATTATTTAACAATTAGTTTTCAAAGCATTACCGTTTGTCCATTTTATCATTTCTTTGACGACCGTTTCTTTTTCATGCCGTATTTTAGCGGCAAATTTTGTGAATGGAATTACTTAAAGTCTACCAAAAATCCCTATCCGATCGGCTTCAAACGGTTGTGAGTCAGGAGGAACCCGCTCAATTATACGAACCCATTAAGTATATTTTACAATTAGGAGGAAAGCGCCTTCGACCCACTTTAACACTTATGACGGCCGATTTTTTTGGTGGAAATGGGGATCGGGCCATGAATGCAGCTTTAGCGGTAGAGCTTTTTCACAACTTTTCCCTCATTCATGACGATATCATGGACAATGCTCCCTTGAGAAGAGGTAAGGAAACCGTTCATGAAAAGTGGGATGTAAACACAGGAATCCTTAGTGGGGATGCCATGCTCATTTTGGCATACCGCCTGTTCGAAGATTACGAGCCCGAGATGTTTCGGAAACTGGCCAAGCTTTTTAGTAAAACGGCCATCGAAGTATGCGAAGGACAGCAATACGACGTGGATTTCGAAGAACGCGACGATGTAACCATAGCCGAGTACATTAAAATGATCGATTATAAAACGGCAGTTTTGGTAGGCGCTGCCATGAAAATGGGTGCGATAGTAGCCGACGCTTCGGAGAGTTGTCAAGAAGGAATCTACGAGTTTGGTCGAAATCTGGGAATTGCTTTTCAGCTTCAGGATGATTACTTGGATGCATTTGGGGATCCCAAAAATTTCGGAAAACAAGTAGGGGGCGATATCATTGCCAATAAAAAGACCTTTTTATACTTAAAAGCGTTGGAGGGTAGTTCTGATAGTAGGGCACTTCGAAACCTATTCAGTATTACTCCGGAAGATCCCAGCGATAAAATTGAAACTGTGAAGGGGATCTATGTAAGTTCTGGGGCAGCCCACGCCACAGAAGAAGAAATAGAGCGCTACACCAAAAAAGCCAATACGGTTTTGGAGGGAATCGAACTTTCAAATGAAAACAAAGAAAAGTTAAGGGCGTTCGGCGCTTGGCTTATGAAGCGTTCGGTTTAAAAAAATACACGTACAAAAGGAGCCCATGGGTCGGCATAGATGCTACGTTCCTCATCGTAAAGCACATCGTATCTTATGCCAAAGGTGAAGTTGTTGCTTCTAAAACCTGCACCGACGAACAAGGCGGGATACCAATAGTTTTCATCTTGCAAACCTAAATCATCTTCATAGTTGCGATTTACATTCAACTCTTCGAATTCTGCAGAAAGTTGCAGCTCTGGGATGACATTATATAAGGTAAGAATGCTCCCGCCCAAAATAGTGGATCTGTAAAAATCCTTTTCACTGTTATACGTTCCATTGAGGCCTACACCTAATGCAAATTGTTCGTTTACTTCGTAAATGGCGCTAGGGGCTAAGGTCGCACTGAAAAATCCATTGGCAAAACTCAAGCCTATGCCTCCACCAAAGCGCACATTAGACCAAAAAGGAGAAGGGTAATCTTCCTCCTGTGCTTGTAAGGAAATGCTTAAAAATAGACAGAGAATAGTACAAAAACAGGTGCGCAAAAGAGTAGACGTTTTCATAGAACCGAAACTTAACAAAGAATACCTTATAAATATACAAATAACGGAAGTTGGTTTGGGGATTTGTTGTATTTTTGTAGCGTTTTATTAAAAGCGGCCCTTTTAATTCCTATTATGGATAGATTTTCTTTTCTAAATGCAGTTCACCCAGAATATTTAGCCGATCTCTACGATAAGTACCTTCAATTTCCCGATAGTATTGAGCCCAGTTGGCGTTCTTTCTTTCAGGGATTCGATTTTGGTATTGAAAATGGATCGTTGGAAGCCCTTGGTATAGAAGGTGGAGCAGTAGTTCCCGAGAATGTGCTGAAGGAGTTTCAGGTGATTAAATTGATTGACGGGTACCGTACCCGTGGCCATTTGTTTACCAAAACAAATCCCGTACGGGCACGTAGAAAATACGAACCCTCTCTGGCATTGGAGAACTTCGGCCTATCGGAGAGTGATTTAGACTCTCAATTTGAAGCCGGTTCCGTGTTGGGATTGGGAAAAACCAGTCTGCGTGAAATCGTAAACCATGTGGAAGCCATTTACTGCGATGCCATTGGTGTGGAGTACATGTACATTCGTAATCCCGAAGAGAGGAAGTGGATTCAGAATTGGTTGAACAGTAATGACAATCATCCAAGTTACACCGCCGAAGAAAAGAAACACATACTTAAAAAATTAAACGAAGCCCTTTCCTTCGAAACTTTCTTACATTCTAAATATGTAGGGCAAAAACGTTTTTCGGTGGAAGGAGTAGATGCCATTATCCCAGGATTGGATACCCTTATTGAAACCGGAGGCGAAAAAGGCATCGAACAATTTGTGGTGGGTATGGCACACCGTGGTCGTTTGAATGTACTGGCCAACGTATTCGGGAAATCACCCGAAGCGATTTTTAGCGAATTTGATAGTAAGGAATACGACGAGGCGGAGCTTTTTGATGGTGACGTAAAATACCACATGGGTTGGACCAGTTTCCGTGAAACTGACAAAGGGAAGAAGGTTCGTATGGATTTGGCACCCAATCCGTCCCACTTGGAAACGGTGAATGCAGTAGTTGAAGGAATTTCACGAGCCAAGCTTGACAATAAGCTGGGAGGCGATGAGAAAAAGATATTGCCTATTCTTATTCACGGGGATGCTGCTATTGCCGGTCAAGGAGTAGTATACGAAGTAGTGCAAATGGCGCAGTTGGATGGATATAGAACGGGAGGTACCATTCACGTGGTGGCCAACAATCAGGTTGGATTTACCACCAATTATCTAGATGCTCGTTCGTCTACCTACTGTACTGATATAGGAAAAGTAACCCTTTCTCCAGTACTCCACGTAAATGCGGACGATGTCGAGGCTGTTTGCCACGCATTTACCTTCGCTTTAGAATTTAGAATGGAATTTGGACGCGATGTATTTATCGATGTCCTTGGATATAGAAAATACGGTCATAACGAAGGGGATGAACCTCGTTTCACTCAACCTAAGTTGTACAAGGCCATTGCCAAACATAAAAACCCACGTGATATTTACGCCGAGCGATTGAAAGCCGAAGGGGTTATAGACGATGCTTATGTAAAGCAATTGGAGGCAGAATATAAGGCTGACTTAGAAGAAGATTTAGAAGCTTCCCGTAAAAAAGACAAAACCGTCATTACCGAAATATTGGCGGACGATTGGAATGCTTACAGATTGGGGAATGCCGAAGATATCCTGGCGTCCGTAGACACGACTTTCGATTTAAAGAAATTAGATACCCTCGCTGCTGGGATTACACAGCTTCCATCGGATAAGAAATTCATCCGAAAAATAGAGCGTATTGTAGCCGATCGCCACAAGCGGTACCATGAGACCAACGAATTGGATTGGGCCATGGGCGAACTATTGGCCTATGCCTCGTTGATGGAAGAAGGGTTCAACGTACGAATGACAGGACAGGATGTGGAAAGGGGAACCTTCTCTCACAGACATGCTATTATAAAGACTGAAGAAAATGCCGAAGAGGTAAATCTTCACAATAATTTGGATGTAGATGGCAAAATGCACATCTACAATTCCCTTTTGAGCGAATATGGTGTGGTTGGGTTCGACTATGGATATGCCATGGCAGCGCCCGAAACCCTCACAATTTGGGAAGCACAATTTGGTGACTTCTCCAATGGAGCCCAAATAATGTTAGACCAATATATTTCTGCGGCCGAAGCCAAATGGAAAACCCAGAACGGATTGGTTATGTTACTGCCACATGGATACGAGGGCCAAGGGTCTGAGCATTCCAGTGCACGTATGGAGCGTTACCTTCAGTTGTGCTCTAGGGACAATATGATCATGGCCGATGTGACGACCCCGGCTAACTTCTTCCACTTGTTGCGTAGACAGATGAAGTGGGATTTCAGAAAGCCTTTGGTCGTATTTACTCCCAAGAGTTTATTGCGTCATCCTGAGGTGATTTCTACCAGAGAAGAATTGGCCAACGGAAGTTTCCAAGAGGTCATAGATGATGCGGAAGTGGATAAGAAGAAGGTGAAATCTTTGGTATTCTGTACAGGGAAGTTCTATTATGACCTTCTTAAGAGAAGAAGGGATACGAAGCGTGACGATGTGGCTTTGGTGCGTATAGAGCAGTTATTCCCATTACCAAAGAAACAGTTGGAAGAAATCATTGCCTTGTACCCTAATGTAACCGACTACGTATGGGCACAGGAAGAACCCAAGAATATGGGAGCCTGGGGATTCATGCTTATGAATTTTGATACGGTGAAGCTAAGAATCGCTTCCCGAAACGTATATAGCGCACCTGCTGCGGGAAGTAGTACTCGTTCTAAGGCGCGCCATGAAGAAGTAATCGATCGTGTTTTTGAAACACCAAAAAAATAAATCCTAACTAGGAAAAAACAAAGACTATGTTAGAAATGAAAGTTCCCTCACCGGGAGAATCCATTACCGAAGTAGAGATCGCACAATGGCTAGTGGAAGATGGTGATTATGTTGAAAAAGACCAAGCCATTGCCGAAGTGGATAGTGATAAGGCTACTTTGGAACTGCCCGCTGAGGCCAGTGGGATCATTACCCTGAAAGCGGAAGAGGGAGATGCTGTCGCAGTTGGACAGGTGGTATGTTTAATCGACACCGAGGCTCCAAAACCAGAAGGAGCAGCTGCAGACAAACCTACCGAAGCCAAAAAGGAAGAGGCTCCTAAAAAGGAGGCTGCAAAAGCTCCTGAGAAGAAATCCTATGCTACAGGAACACCTTCTCCAGCGGCCAAAAAGATATTGGATGAAAAGGGAATCGACCCTGCCGCGGTCACGGGTACGGGACGTGATGGTAGAATTACAAAGGAAGACGCAGTGCAAGCCACTCCTTCTATGGGTACTCCAGGAAATGGAGGTCGCGGTAGCGAACGCAAAAAGCTATCCATGCTCCGAAGAAAGGTGGCCGAGCGTTTGGTTTCTGCCAAGAACGAAACTGCCATGCTTACTACCTTTAACGAGGTGGATATGAGTCCTATTTTCGCATTGCGAAAAGAATACAAGGAGACTTTCAAAGAGAAACACGGCGTAAGTCTTGGCTTCATGTCCTTCTTCACCTTGGCCGTAGTACGTGCTTTAGAGCTTTATCCAGATGTAAACTCCATGATCGATGGAGACTATAAGATCACTTACGATTTCAAGGATATCTCCATAGCTGTTTCTGGGCCTAAAGGATTAATGGTTCCTGTAATTAGAAATGCAGAGAATCTAACTTTTAGAGGAGTAGAAGCAGAAGTGAAGCGATTGGCATTGCGTGCACGAGATGGACAAATCACTGTAGACGAAATGACCGGAGGTACTTTTACCATTTCTAATGGTGGGGTATTTGGTAGTATGTTGTCTACCCCAATCATAAACCCGCCGCAATCAGGAATCTTGGGAATGCACAATATTGTTGAGCGTCCTATTGTTCGTGATGGGGAAATCGTTATTGCACCAATTATGTTTGTGGCTTTGAGCTATGATCATAGAATTATCGATGGACGCGAATCTGTAGGGTTCTTGGTAGCGGTAAAGGAAGCACTGGAAAACCCTGTGGAACTTCTTATGAACAATGATATAAAGAAAGCCTTGGAGTTGTAATTCTAAGGATACTTCATAAAATCAAAAAACCAGCCAAAATCGGCTGGTTTTTCTATTTAACTTGGTTAGAAGTTGATAAAAATTAACTTAAGAATATGAAACAATGTAGTTGAAAACATTCAAAATGATTAAACTTATCGCTATCAACAATATGGAATAAAATAGCCATTTACTCTCTGTTCCCTTCTTCACCCTCTTTGGCTGCATAATATTCCCCTTTTTCATGATGTAAAAATGGCTAATAATATCGTGAAAGTAAATACGTACAAACACGTAAATTTATTGGAGCTTCTCCTGATGCTCTTTGGCCCAGATAAGTAGACTGTTGGTTTTGGGCTCTAATTTAAGTTTGGTAATGATATTACTTCGGTGCTTTTCCACAGTTCTGTAAGATATGAAAAGCAGGTTGGCAATTTCTTTGTTGGTCTTGTCCTTGGCAATTAATTTCAGGATCTTTTTTTCGGAAGGGGTAAGTACTTTCAATTCCTCATCTTCTCCCATGTCTTCGGCCAAAAGCTCCTTGATTTTAGGACTGAAGTAGGCGTTTCCTTCAGAAACAGTCTGTATACAGTTCTCAATCTCTTCCAAGGCGAATTCTTTGAGAATGTATCCGAAGATTTTCAAATCCTTTGCCTCTTTATAGAGTTCTTTTTCCTTGTGGAAGGTGATAAGGACGATTTTGGTATTGATCCTATTGCTGTGGCATTTTTTGGCGATTTCTATACCGGACATAAAGGGCATCTGTATATCCAAAATAGCAATGTCGGGGTTCAATCTATTGATGAGGTTGAATGCCTCGCGCCCATTTTCACCACTGCCTACAACATTATACCCTTTTTCGAGTAGAAAGTCGCTAAGCCCCTTCAGTAGAAGCGGGTGGTCATCTGCTATGATTATGGACTTGCTTTTCATGCAATGGGGAATTGAAATTCTAGGATGGTACCATGGTTCTTTTTGGAGTTAATTCGCATATGTCCTTTCAGGAACTTGGTACGCTCCAACAATGTTTTCAGCCCCAAAGATCGGCGATTTTGTAATTTCTGCGAAAAATCGAAGCCAATTCCGTTGTCACGAATCACTAATTTAACCGATTGAGTTTCCCGTTTTATAACCACTTTTCCGGCTTCGGCCTTGGCATGCTTTAGGATATTACTCAGGGATTCTTGAACAATTCTATATAGGTTTACCTCTTGCTTCTTGTTGAAAAGGTTATCAATATTATCAATTTCAGAAGAGATAAACAGGGTGGTATTTTCATCGATTTGATCGATGGTCGTTTCAATGGCCTTGGTAATGCCTAGCTCTTGCAATTGGAAGGGATGTAGGTTTCGTGAAATACCCCGAACCTCTTCAATGGCTGTTTCTACTAGGGCCTTGGTTTCCGGATCTTCGTTTTTAATCACCTTGTTTTTAATAAGCAACAAACGTTGTCCCAATCCATCATGCAAATCCTTGGAAATCCGTTTGCGCTCTTCTTCTTGCGAAACCAGTAACTCCTGACTGAATTTCTCCTGTAATAACTTTTTGTTGTTAATGCGCATTCGGTTTCTGTAAAGGATGACCATTCCAAAAATGGATACTAACAATATACTTACGTAAAGGGACCTCCTTTTCGCGGATTCATTGTCTTTTTCCAATAACTGAATGCTGGTGTTCTTCTCTATGAGCTCGTTTTCCTTCTTCTCCGTTTCATAAAGAGTCTGGTAATACGCGAGCGTATTGGAAGTTGTCTTATTAAAGATGGAATCCTTTATGTCGTTGTACTTTTTCTTGCTCGCATAAGCGTTCTTATAATCGTCATTCTCCGCATAAATTTTGGACAACAACTTGTGCGCACTCATGATATCCTCTTCGAACTTGAGTTTCTCTGCCGCTTCCAGTTTCTTGTTGGCATGTTTTAGTGCCGTGCTAAATTCTCCCAAAGCAAAGTGATAGTTGGCCTTGGCGAAATTGTGCATGCTAATGTTTACCAGATCCTCAGTTCCCGGGTCTATGTTTTCTTCCAACATTTCCAAATAAGCTTGGGCCTTCCCCATGATATTTGCGTCGGCATAATATTCGACGAGGTTCGCATACACATATATTTTATTGGTGTTATTCACCTTGCCTTCTGGGACTGCATAAATAGCGTCTTCGGCCTTCAGAAGATTTTCCAAATACAGCTGCTTATTGCCCTGTTTTTGATAATCTAAGGCTTGATTGTAGTAAGTGGTTACCAAATGGTGCTCCAAATTGAGCTCCTTTATCTTCTCGATGTTCTTTTCACGCTCCTCCTTTGCCTTTTTGTAGAAGCCATTCATACTGAACATAGCCGTCACCCCTTGGCGGGCATAGTACATGTATTCGTAATCCTTAAGCGATTCGAAATACTCATACGCCTTCTTATAACTCTCACCAGCAGGGACGAATTTGCCCAAATTAGAATAGGCCTGTCCACTAAACAAGTGCGCGTCTGCAACGTATAAAGAATCCTTTGCGCTGTAATTGTCAATGGCATTTTGGTAGTCTTTAACTGCTTGTTCGAGATCCAAACGGTAGTTGGCCGCACCCCTTTTTAAATGAAGGCTTCCTACAATGTAAGAGTCTTTTATCTTGTATTTTCTGGCTAGAATGCCATCGATGAGTGTAAGAACCTTATGGGGCTCGTTCTTTATGTTGGTAAGTGTATAGCTTACATTAATCAGTTTACGGGCAGCGGCTTCTATGCTGTCCATTTCCTTGGCCAGCTCAATATATGCTAAGCTGTATTCCGAAAAAGTATCGGGATCGACGCGACGTGTCCATTTAATAATGGAGTCCATAGCAGTCAGTTTTTCTTGGGGATTACTGCTGCTTTCTACTTGCTTTTTGTAGGCTTCTATATCCTGTGCCTTTAGGGAGGGACACCACAGAAATAGCGCCGATACTATAAGTACCTGTAAGCGGGTCAAATCTTAAAATTTTCGAACAATATAAATATAAAAAAATTAAAGGCTGTATGCGCTTTTATTTAATGTAAATGCAATTTCTTCCGTAGTCGATCACGGCCCTCAGTTTTTTTAGGAGATCGGCACCGAGAATACCGTCTACCGAAGGTTCTTCCACTTGGTTCAATGCGGCGTTCACATGGGTAAGGTTAAATAGGATGAACTCCTGTTTTTTCAGGGTGGTATCGCCAATTTTCAATTCATTTTCCTTGGTGATTTCCGTTTCCATGTCAATGGCTCCAGCGCCCGCCGCCTTAATATCGCTTTTTTCGCTCTTCAGAAGAAAGACAGTAGCGCTATGCAGGCCAATGCAACTCGTGGAAGCACCTGTGTCCACGATAAAATCGCCTTTTATTCCATTTACTTTTAGGGTAACCTTATAGTGGCCCGTGCTCAATTTTTTGAGTGGGATTCTGGTAAAATTTTGGTCTTCGAGAAAGTTTCTGAGACTTGCCAACGGTTTTTTTACAAAGATAGATAACAAAATACTAGTTTTGCGCTATGTTAACAGATACGCACACGCATTTGTACAGT
Organism: Aureisphaera galaxeae; assembly: GCF_028561275.1. GTDB lineage: Bacteria > Bacteroidota > Bacteroidia > Flavobacteriales > Flavobacteriaceae > Aureisphaera > Aureisphaera galaxeae. The sequence continues at coordinate 174,056 of NZ_JAQQTF010000018.1, read as the reverse complement.
GAGGCATTCGATGAGGATCGGGATGCCATGATGAAAAGGGCTTTCGAGTTAGGCATCGAACGATTTTTTATACCGGCAATCGATTCGGGTTATACGGAGTCCATGTATGCATTGGAAAATGCCTATCCAGAGCATGTTTTCCTCATGATGGGATTGCATCCTACTTCGGTAAAGGACAATTATGAGGAAGAATTGGCGCATGTGGAGGCGGAGTTCGAGAAGCGAAAGTTTGTAGCCGTGGGCGAGATAGGGATCGATCTGTATTGGGATACTTCGACCTTAGAAATCCAGAAGATTGCGTTTAAACGACAGATACAATTGGCGAAGCAATTAGGATTGCCCATTGTGATTCATTGCCGGGAAGCCTTCGATGAGATTTTTGATGTATTGGAAACCGAACGGGACGAAAAGTTACGCGGTATTTTTCACTGTTTCACGGGTACCATAGAACAGGCACATCGGGCTATAGGCTTCAATATGAAATTGGGAATTGGAGGTGTAGTGACCTTTAAGAATGGGAAAATCGATCAGTTCCTGAATCAGATCCCTTTAGAGCATATTGTTTTGGAAACAGATTCCCCGTATCTTTCGCCTGTGCCTTATAGAGGCAAGCGGAATGAAAGCAGTTACCTGGCCTTGGTTTGTGAGAAGTTATCGAGTATTTATGGTATGCCCGAAGAAGAAATTGCCAGGATTACGACAGAAAATTCGAAAGAAGTATTTGGAATATAAGTGAGCCATACCCCCAAAATATTACTGATTTATACCGGTGGAACCATTGGGATGATCAAGGACTTTGAAACCGGAGCCTTGACGAATTTCAATTTCGACGATTTGTTGAAGCATATCCCAGAACTTCAGTTGTTGGATTGTGCCATAGAAACCCAAAGTTTCCCAAATCCCATCGACAGTTCTAATATGAGCCCTGTGTATTGGGCCGATCTTGCGACGATGATCGAGGATGCTTATGAAGATTTCGATGGTTTTGTGGTTTTGCATGGGAGTGATACGATGTCCTACACCGCTTCGGCCCTGAGTTTTATGCTTCAGAATTTGGCCAAGCCGGTCATTTTTACGGGATCGCAGTTACCCATCGGGGATTTGCGAACGGATGCCAAGGAAAATCTGATTACGTCCATTCAGATTGCGGCTTTGAAAGAAAAAGGCCGTCCTAAAATTGCTGAGGTGGGACTTTATTTTGAATATAAACTGTACCGAGCCAACCGAACTACTAAGATCACTGCGGAGCATTTTGAAGCTTTTGCATCACTCAACTATCCGCCGTTGGCTGAAAGCGGGGTGCATTTGGCCATTAATGAGGCCGCCTTGTTGCAACCCAACCGAAGGAAGAAGTTGAAGGTGCACAAGAATTTAGATTCCCATATTGTATTATTGAAGATGTTTCCGGGATTGGATCGGGATACGGTGGCGCATATGTTTTCCTTTTCGAAGATGAAAGGGCTTATTTTGGAAACCTATGGAAGTGGTAATGTTACCAGTGAAGATTGGTTTTTGGAATTGTTAAAGGAGGTGAACCAACGGAATATCCCGATTGTAAATGTAACCCAATGTTCTGGAGGAAGTGTTTCTATGGGATTATATGAAACCAGCGTAGGCTTGAAGAAATTAGGGGTTATTTCGGGGAAAGATATTACCACAGAGGCTGCATTGGCCAAAATGATGTATCTCTTAGGGCAGGAAATTCCCGCGGAAAACTTCAAGATGTTTTTCGAAACTCCATTGCGGGGCGAGATGATGTAAGAAATCCTCTCTTTTATTGTATTCAACCATAATTTTTTTGTTATTTTTGCGACCCTTTTTGCCTGTAAAGGCAAAACTCTTAGAGAGGTGGCCGAGTGGTCGAAGGCGCACGCCTGGAAAGTGTGTATACGCCAAAAGCGTATCGAGGGTTCGAATCCCTTCCTCTCTGCAACAAAAAAAGAAACCCGAAATGTCCAAGCTCGCTTGAGGATTTCGGGTTTTGCTTTTCTGTAAATCGCGTAGCGATTTGTTGTGTTGCGCAAGATTCTATGTTGGGATCACCGTTCGCACTCCGAAGCGCAGCGAAGGAGTGTCACTCTCCCTCCTCCTTCTTCAGCTGCTGCATTAGTTTCTCTTTGGCATTTGCTTTTCTTTCGGCGAGTGTATGATAATGTAACGCTGCCATGGCGATGCCATCTTCTATGTCATCGTGCGAAATACCGCCGTTGAGCACGTTAGAAATATGGCTTTTGGAATAGGGGTCGCCGTTCTTCCGGACGATGTTGTTATCAATAAAAAACTGATGGATGGCAGATAGTGACCTTTTCCCTATAACTTGCTTTATTAACTCCTTTTCTTGTTCCGTAATCATAGGCGTTTAGCTATTGTGGGGGTAGGTTTTTTAGTGTTATATTTGTGTAAGTATTGTTTAAAAATGATTCATCTAAACAAAGTTTGCAAAAAATATATTCATTTCCTAACAAATTGACCAAATAATCGACACCAAAACTCACATAGCGTCCAATCTTCTTTATTTACGCGAGCTAACAGGAAAAAGTCAAACCGAATTTGGGGCCCTATTCAAACTTACCCGAGGTAAGATCAATTCATACGAAGGAAATAGCGAACCAAGAATCCTAAAGCTTATCGAGATTGCGAGATACTTCTGCATTTCGGTAGAGACCATTGTATTGGTAGATCTAAGGGAAAAGAAATTCAAGCTCAAACCCAATACGGCCCAAAAGGTAAGTGAGCCTTCTTTGGATTATGTTGTGTTCGATGAAGACGGTCTAGAGGATATCGCCGATTTTGTAACCGAGAACCACGAGGAACTTCTTAAGAACAAAACTTATCGCTTCTGGTTTGAGAAAGAAGTGTATCAAAACTCGTTGGAAGTCATCAAAGAGAAGATGGAGAAATAGTGGCACGTCCCTTCGAAATTCCTGTCTCCATATTCTTACATTTTTTCGCTTTTTTACCTTAATATATAGTTATTGAATTAGTAGGTATTTCTTCATTGAGGTCGTTAAGGGCAAAACTTCATTTTATTACCGCTTGGACTCTTCATTTATAAATTGCGGGTAATGTATTGGGGGATATTGTGTTAAAATATATTTTTGGAAAGGATATTGTGGGAAACCCCGTAGAATCTTATTATTATTGTACAATAACTAATTATTTTTATATCTTTAAACCTTTAACTAAAAACAAACTTTTAAGTCGATAGCAATGAAAAAATTATTTTCTATTCTAGCAATTGCAGCCATGATTTTTGCGGGAACCACCAACGCAAATGCAACAGCTGCTCAAACCATGCCAACTAACGCACAATCCTTAGTTACGGCATCTACAGTTACCATAGTTCAAGATGAAGATGCTTCTGCCGATGATGCAGAGGAGCAAGGCTTCCACCAAGAGCTTAAAAAGCGTTTTATCGAGGGGGGTCCTGGATTTATGGGAATTGTACTATTGTGTTTAATTCTTGGTTTAGCCATTGCTATTGAAAGAATTATCTACTTAAACCTATCTACTACAAACACTCAAAAATTGGCCAACAATGTAGAAGATGCGTTAAATAGTGGAGGAATCGAAGCTGCTAAGGAAGTATGTAGAAATACAAAAGGTCCTGTTGCTTCTATTTACTATCAAGGTCTTGACCGTGCCAACGAGAGCATCGATGCCGCTGAGAAAGCAGTAGTATCTTATGGAGGTGTTCAAATGGGACAGTTAGAGAAGAATGTATCTTGGGTATCTTTATTTATCGCCTTGGCACCGATGCTTGGTTTCATGGGAACGGTAATTGGTATGATCCAGGCATTCGATAAGATTGAGGCAGCTGGGGATATGAACCCATCATTGGTAGCAGGAGGTATTAAAGTAGCACTTCTTACTACAGTATTCGGTCTTATTGTAGCGATTATTCTTCAGATTTTCTATAACTACATCATCGCGAAAATCGATAGCATCGTAAACAGTATGGAAGATGCTTCTATCACATTGATCGATATGTTGGTAGACTACAAAAACAAAAAATAATCTAACAACAGAGATACAATGGGATTACATAAAATAATAAAGATTGTCGCTATCCTACTCTGCCTTGTGGGTATCGTGTTCTTTGGAATGATTTTGTCCAAAGGAGATGAGGTTGTTAAGGCAACCGGAGAAGGGGTAGACGGATATATATACGTAGCATACGTCGTGTTTGCATTGATACTTGCGTTTGTGTTGATCTTTGTTCTTAAGGGTCTTGCCCAAGGGAACATTAAGAAAACACTACTTTCCTTAGGGGCATTTTTAGTCGTAGTGGCTATCGCCTACGGATTAGCGCAAGGAGTAGAGACTCCATTGAAAGAGGAAGGAGAAGTACTTTCCGCTAGTGGATCAAGATGGGTTGGAGCTGGTCTCTATGCCTTCTATTTCTTGGCCATCCTAGCCATTGGAGCTATGTTATGGGGCAGCGTGAGAAAATTAACAAGTAGATAATAATGGGTAGAAGATCAACACCCGAAGTAAATGCGGGATCTATGGCAGACATAGCATTCCTACTACTTATCTTTTTCTTGGTAACTACTACCATCGAAAAGGACAAGGGGATTGCTAGACAGTTACCGCCAAAACAGGACGATGTACCGGAAGACGTAATCATTAAGCAGAAGAACCTGTTTATTGTAAACGTGAACCGTAACGATCAACTGTTGGTGGAAGAAGAGTTGATGGAGCTTAAGGATCTGCGCCAAGCCGCTATCGATTTTATCGATAACGGAGGGGCACCTGCAGGTTCTCCAGAGCACTGTAATTATTGTAAAGGAAATCGCCTTCCAGATTCATCGGACAATCCGGATAAGGCGGTAATCTCGGTTCAGAATGACCGATTGACTTCCTATGAAATGTATATTGCCGTTCAGAATGAATTGGTGGCGGCCTATAATTTCCTTCGAAACAGAGAGTCTCAACGTTTGTACGGATGGGATTTCACCGAAATGAAAAGAGCGATAGACGAAGGTAAAATTACAGGGTCTAGAAAGGACGACATCCAGGAAAAGATCAAAACCATTCAAGGTATGATCCCACTGAAGTTATCCGAAGCCGAACCAAAGCAGGCTGGATCTTAAAAACAACTAGAACAAATGTCAAAGTTTAAAAAGAAAAAAGGCGGCGAAATACCCGCAGTGAACACAGCCTCACTTCCGGATATTGTATTCATGCTTTTGTTCTTCTTCATGGTAGTAACCGTACTAAGGGATACCAATCTCTTGGTGCAGCAGGAACTACCTAAAGGAGATCAGGTAGAGAAGCTTCAGAAGGATCGTTCCGTATTCATATACGCCGGTAAACCAAGTCCTCGTTATGCGAAGCAATATGGAACCGAGGGTAAAATCCAGATTGGTGATAAATACACCAGCTTGGATAACCTACCTGCGGCCCTTACCGAAGCTAGAGATAAGCTAAGGGAAGAGCTTAGAGGTTCTGTAAACGTGGCACTTAAAGTGGACGGAGAGACCAATACCGGTTTGGTATCCGATATCAAACAGGAATTGAGAGAACTGCAGATGTACAAAGTAATTTACATTACATCTCCAGGAAACCAAATAGATAATTAATTTCCTATATACTTTCGACAAAAATCGCCTTGATATTTCAAGGCGATTTTTGTTTTATAGAATCCCTATCTTTATCCTATGGCCTACATAAAGAGATACCTCCTGTTTTTGTTCATAGCCCTGCAAGCTTGCATGGGTTGGGCGCAGGAGGAAGAAGGTGCCGACGTCTATATTGACGATAAATACCGAGAGGATCAATTGTACATCGGAGTTACCTATAATCTCCTTACCAGTGTCCCAAGCGGGGTAAACCTTCAAGGCGTGTCGGGAGGGCTGGAATTCGGATACCTTCGTGATATGCCTATAAATGAAAGAAGAAATTTGGCGATAGCTCTTGGAGCGGGGTTTAATTTCGATCAGTTTGGCCAAACCCTTTTCATCGGGGAAGACGAGACCGAGAATACAATCTTTCGGGTACTCGACAATACCATAAACTATAGTAGCAATCGATTTAGTACGGCTACGGTAGAACTGCCTTTCGAATTTCGTTGGCGTACATCTACCGCCGAAGAATACCGATTTTGGAGGATTTATACAGGGTTTAGGGTAGGATATACCTATTGGTACCGAGCGCGGTTTAAACAAGACGGAAATCAAGTGAGCCAAACCGATATCCCAGAATTCGAAAGGCTTCGCTTATCGGCCCATCTCAGCTTTGGTTATGGAACCTTCAATTTCTATACTTCGTATAGTTTGAATCCCTATTTCACCAATGCACAAACGACCAATACGGGAGAAACCATCGATTTCAGAACGCTAAAACTTGGGATTATATTCTATATCCTATAACCAGAACTGCAGCATGAGAAGCTGCGGTACTACCCCCACAAAAAAGCCAAGTACCAATTCGGGTACGGTATGCGAGTAGGTAGAAAGACGGGAAGAGGCCACCCAACCATTTCCGAAGAGCAACAACCCGATCCAGATCAGCATATTGATTTGAAAGTGAATACTCAAAGCAATCACAAACATGGTAAGGCCTGCGACTCCCATTTGGTGTAAACTCACTTTGATTTTGAACAATACCAATATAAGGGCCGAAATGCTCGAGAACAATATACCCACATAGAAGTAGTACATCTCTGGAGTATCGTAAGGATCGAATACCATTTTAACTACCAAAAGAATTAAAAGGCATTGGATCATGAGTGGAAATTTTCGTTCCCGTACATCCTCTAATTGGGAAGTTTGAATGAGTCCAATATTCTTTAACAAGAAGTAAGTGACAACGGGAATGAGAAATGTTATAATAAATATGGCCAGTAGCTTGGATTGTATAATTTCCCGATCTATATACCGAGGCGTTATATAGAAATAGATGGCAGTACCCAATATGGGCATTAAAAGGGGATGAAGGACGTAGGCGCCCAAGCGAAGGAAACGATCCATTAAATTTCTTTTCGGAGTCTGGCCACCGGCAAATCCAACTGTTCACGATATTTGGCTACCGTTCTACGGGCAATGGGGTACCCTTTCTCCTTCAAAATCTTAGCCAATTTATCATCGGTTAATGGCTTTTTCTTGTCTTCTTCAGCAATCGTAATTTCTAGGATTTTCTTTATTTCCCTAGTGGATACATCCTCTCCCTGATCGTTTTTCATGGACTCGCTGAAGAAATCCTTTATGAGTTTTGTTCCGTACGGGGTATCTACATACTTGCTATTCGCTACCCTAGAAACCGTAGAAACATCCATATCTATTTTGTCTGCAATATCCTTCAGGATCATGGGTTTCAACTTTCGTTCGTCCCCTGTAAGGAAATATTCTTGCTGATGGTGCATGATGGTATTCATAGTCACAAAAAGTGTCTGCTGACGCTGTTTTATGGCATCGATAAACCATTTAGCGGCATCTAATTTCTGCTTAATGAAAAGCACGGCATCCTTTTGCGATTTCGATTTGTCCTTGGCGTCCTTATACCCTTTCAGCATGTTGGTGTATTCCCTAGAAACATGTAATTCTGGTGCATTTCGGCCATTCAAGGTAAGTTCCAGTTCACCATCCACGATCTTAATGGCAAAATCCGGCACCACATGTTCTATCATTCGAGTGTTGCCAGAATAGGTGCCTCCCGGTTTAGGGTTAAGACCTTCTATTTCCGAAATAGCATCCCGCAAATCGTCTTCACTAATATCGAATTTGGAAAGCAACTTCTTATAGTGCTTTTTTGTGAAGTGATCGAATGCTTCCTTAATGATATCCGTAGCCAAGGCTACTGAAGGAGATTCTGTCTTGCGGTCCAATTGCAGTAAAAGGCACTCCTGAAGGTTTCGCGCGGCTACTCCAGCAGGATCCAACTCTTGAACTACAGCGAGTACTTCTTCAATCTTCTCTTCAGAGGTGTATACATTTTGGGTAAAGGCCAGATCGTCTACAATATCCTGAAGGTCCCTGCGTATGTATCCGCTCTCATCAACACTACCTACCAAGAACTGGGCGATTTCCTTCTCTTGTTCCCCCAATCGATAGGTGTTGAGCTGTTGCAGCAAGTACTGATTAAAAGACGTTCCGGAAGCATAGGGTGTCTGCTTCTCTTCATCATCAGAGCTATAGTTATTGGCCGCTAATTTGTAACTGGGAATTTCGTCGTCGCTCAGATAGTCATCTACGTTGATTTCGGTTTCTATGGTTTCCGAATCGTTAAAATCATCGAATTCGTCATTGCCAAATTCATCATCCAAGGAATCCTTCTCATCCTTCCCGCCTTCCAAAGCGGGATTTTCCTCCAATTCTTGTGATATACGCTGTTCGAAAGCTTGTGTAGGTAGCTGAATCAGCTTCATCAACTGGATTTGTTGGGGCGAGAGTTTCTGGGATAATTTAAAATTTAACTGTTGTTTTAACATAGATGGACTACTTGCTGTTAAAATTAAAAAAATCCAGCTAGATTAGGTAAAATCTGGCCGGATTTAATCGGATTTTATGAAGGTTTTATGTCTTTAGAATTCTGCGTTACCCGGGGTCCTTGGATAAGGAATTACATCCCTAATATTCCCCATTCCAGTTACGAATAGGACCAAACGTTCAAATCCTAATCCGAAACCACTGTGTACACAGGTTCCATATTTTCTTAAATCAAGGTACCAATACAATTCCTCTTCGGGAATATCCATGGTCTTCATCTTCTGCTTTAGTACATCATAGCGCTCTTCACGCTGCGATCCCCCAACGATTTCACCAATGCCTGGGAACAATACATCCATAGCGCGTACGGTCTTTTCATCATCGTTAAGACGCATGTAGAATGATTTAATCTCCGCAGGGTAATCGAATAGGATCACTGGACATTTAAAGTGCTTTTCTACCAAGAAACGCTCATGCTCACTTTGCAAGTCCGCACCCCATTGATCGATTGGGAACTTGAACTTTTTCTTCTTGTTCGGCTTGGAGTTTCTAAGGATATCTATAGCTTCCGTGTAGGAAATTCTCTTAAACTCATTATCAGCCACAAAGTGGAGTTTTTCGCGCAAAGTCATTTCGCTCCGCTCCGCTTGGGGCTTGCCTTTTTCTTCCTGAATCAACCGCCCTTCCAAAAACTCCAAATCGTCTTGGCAGTGATCCAAAGCAAATCGAATGACGTATTTAATAAAATCTTCGGCAAGATCCATGTTGTCATCCAGATCGTAGAAAGCCATCTCGGGCTCTATCATCCAGAATTCTGCTAAGTGACGGGATGTATTCGAGTTTTCGGCTCTAAATGTAGGTCCGAATGTATATACTTTTCCCAATCCCATGGCATAGGTTTCTGCTTCCAACTGTCCACTAACTGTAAGGTTGGTTTCCTTTCCGAAGAAATCCTGTTGAAAATCTACATCGCCTTCCTCGTTTAATGGAGGATTTTTTGCATCCAAGGTGGTGACACGGAACATCTCCCCGGCTCCCTCGGCATCACTCCCTGTAATCAAAGGAGCATGCATATAGTAGAATCCGTTTTTCTGGAAGTATTCGTGAACCGCAAAGGCTAGTTTGGATCTCAAGCGCATCACGGCACCAAAGGTATTCGTACGAACACGCAAATGGGCTTCTTCCCGCAACTTTTCTAAGGTGTGACGTTTCGGGGATAGAATAGTAAGCTTTATCTCTTCTGGATTGGCTTCACCAAGGACTTCAATCTTCGATACCTGAATTTCTACATTTTGTCCTTGTCCCTGGCTTTCTACCAAGGAACCTTCTACTTGAATGGCAGCACCTACGCTTACCTTTCTAAGTAGTTCTTCTTCAAAATTCTCGAAATCGACCACACATTGTATGTTCTTAATGGTAGAACCATCGTTTAATGCTATAAAACGGTTACTGCGAAAAGCCTTTACCCATCCCGAAATGGAGACGGAAGCCCCAGTAGGTTCACTCTGAATAAGTTCGATAATCTCTTTTTGTTGCGCTCGTTTCATTTTTGTGCCGAAAAAAGGTTGATTGTTCTTAGCTAAAATTGGCCGTAAAGATAGTTTTTAATTCTGAAAATCGACGGGATCTTCTTCCGAAGAAGGAAGGATCTCCAAAGCCGGTTTTTTGAAGGTTTGCTGGTTGGCAATACTGCGTTCCAACGACAATAAAAGGGAAGGCAGCAGTAGTAAATTTGCTAGCATGGCAAACAGTAAAGTAGCCGATACCAATGCGCCTAATGCAACGGTCCCGCCAAAACTGGAAATGGTAAATACCGAGAACCCGAAGAAAAGAACAATAGAGGTGTAGAACATACTTACCCCCGTTTCTTTAAGGGCAGCATATACCGATCGTTTTATCTTCCAATTATTTGCCAATAGTTCTTGTCTGTATTTCGCCAGAAAGTGGATCGTATCATCGACCGAAATACCAAAGGCGATACTAAATACCAAAATGGTAGAAGGTTTTATGGGAACCCCCAAGAATCCCATGAGCCCTGCTGTAATAAGCAAGGGGAGCAGGTTAGGGATAAGGGATACCAAGATCATTTTTATGTTTCGGAACATCCAAGCCATGAATACCGCAATAAGGAAAATGGCCAAGGAAAGGGACAGTACCAAATTGTTTACTAGGTATTTGGTTCCTTTTTCAAAAATGAAGGCCTTTCCAGTGATGGAAACATTGTAACGATCTTCTGGGAATATCTTTGCAATCTCCGAGCGAAGGTCTTCTTCAATCCTATCAAATCTTTGGGTCTGCGTATCCTTCATAAAGGTGGTGATCCTAGCATATTGACCCGTAGTATCCACATAGCTTGAAAGTAAATTGGTACTACTTGCACTATTCTTGGCATACGAAAGGATGAAGGTACGTTCCTGACTGTTGGGTAGCTGATAGTATTCCGGATTGTTGTTGTAATACGCTTGCTTGGAGTATTTTACCAAGTTGACCACGGAAATGGTTTTGGAGAGTTCGGGAATTTCGTCAATGTATTCTTCCAATTCGTTCATGCGCTTAAGCGTGGCCAACTTCATGACTCCTTTTTTACGCTTGGTATCGATAAGGATTTCCAATGGCATAATGCCTTCATATTCCTTTTCAAAAAACTTGATATCGCTATAGAATTCCTTTCCTTTGGGCATATCCTCGATAAGACTACCCGAAAGTTTAATGCTGTTAATCCCAATAATGCTAGCACACAGCATGATAATGGTCACTATGTAAATCGCAATGCGATGCTCCCGTACCATGCGTTCCATCCAATTTACAAAACTGCCGATCCATCGTTTATTTAAGTGCTTCAAGTGCTTGTACTTCGGCACAGCCATGTAACTATACACAATGGGTATAATAAAAAGGCTCAAAAGGAAGATGGCAATGATGTTAATGGAAGCGACAATACCAAATTCTTTAAGCAATTTACTGTTGGTAAGGATAAAGGTGGCAAATCCCGAGGCCGTGGTTACATTGGTCATCAGGGTAGCATTCCCCACTTTGGTAATAACACGTTGCAAGGATTTTGCCTGATTCCCATGGAGTTTAATTTCCTGCTGGTATTTGTTGATGAGGAAAATACAGTTGGGAATTCCAATTACAATAATCAATGGCGGAATAAGCGCCGTAAGCACCGTAATCTCGTATTTCAGTAATCCCAATACCCCGAAGGCCCACATTACCCCAATAATTACGGTGATCATGGAAATGAAGGTCGCACGGAATGATCTGAAAAAGAAAAAGAAGATTAATGAAGTCACTAAGAGTGCCGCCCCAATGAACATCCCGATTTCATCGATAATATTTTGGGAATTTAGTGTACGTATGTACGGCATTCCACTGGTATACACATTGATCTTCGACTCTGCTTCAAACTTTTGAATAAGTGGAATGAGGTCTTCCGTAATGAAATTCTTTCTGGCAGGGGTGTTTACAATATCTTTTTTTAGATAGACTGCTGTGCGAACCGACTTTTTATTGGGACTGTACACTAAGCCATTGTAAAAAGGTAGCTTGTTGAAAAGCTCGTAGCGATAACGATCCAGTTTTTCCTGGTCTGGTAAAGAGTCTTGAATGAATGGGACCAAATCGAAAACGGCAGAATCCTTTCTTTTCTCCAACTTTTGGAGATCACCAATGGAAAGGGTCATATCTACTTCATCGTAGTCGGAAATTTTTTGGGCCAGAGCGGACCAAGCATTGAACACTTCGGGCTCAAAGAGGGTAGAATCCTTCACCCCAAGAATGATCAGGTTCCCTTCCTCACCAAAGGTGTCTAGGAACTGTACATATTCTTTGTTGAATTCGTGGTCGTCGGGAAGGAGATTGGCCTCAGTATAGGTGAAACGCATGTGTTTCCACTGCATGGCCATGAAAACGGTGAGTCCCAGTATGGCAATAATAATAAGGGTCCTGTTGCGAAGGATAAATCGAGCTACCGCACTCCAAAAACCGATACTGAAAAGCTTGTTCAAACCCCTATAATTAAAAGTCGCGCAAAGGTATTAAAATACCAAGGATTGAACGCTTAAAAGGCTGTTATATTTTTAGGTTGAATGTGAATTTAAAGGAAATATTGTCCTCAAAATCTGGCAAATGGTAAAACCCATATCGATAAGCGAAGCTTAAACCGAATCCAAAAAGGATTCTATTGAGTTCGAATCCCGATTCGGAATAGAGTTCGTTAAGAGTGTTAAAAGGAATCCCCAAATGCTCTTCAGGGTTGTTTAGATTCCCCAACGCATGGCGGGTAATGAACACCAGTTCGGGTTTAAATTTGTCTGAAAAGTAAAACCTCCGCAAACTGTGCTTCCCCTGAAAGGTAATCAAATGGTCCGAAAAGAACTCCCCAAAATACATGGTCTCGAAGCTACGTGTACCTGCCACCGAGAAACGCTGCAAAATCTCATCCTTTGTCGGGGCATTGGGATAGGCATGAAACAAATGGGTAAGGGGGACATCGCCAAAGGCGGCCATTCCTTCCAACAAAAAGTTACTGGAGGAGAGATCCGTTCTTTTTATGTAGTAATCCAGCTTCAACCCCAGTTTGGTGTAGTTGAAGTCGCTTTTTGCCACATCTTTAATCCCTTGGGTTACTTGGGCACTGATCTTGGGAAAACCATCAAAGTACTCAATGCGTCCATCGTCCACGGTAACGAATTTCGTTTTGGGACTGAAGCGAAACGATAAAGTAGCTTCTGTGGTATGGTAATTTCTGTAGGTTTCACCATCTTTCACGAATTGATAATCTTCAATCTGATCTATTTTGGTGCGCGAAAGTCGGACTTCCGAAAGGATTTTGGGCGAAAACTCGTGTTGTAGGCTACTTTGCCAAGTTCGGTACTTATAAAACTGAATTACGTTAATACGCCTCGGTTCAAAAACCGAATATACCCGTGCATCGGTTAAATAGGCAAAGCTTCCAATTTCGCTAATGTCACTGGTGTAGTACAGATCCCACCAGGTATTGGTCTCGGGATGCAACCGTAAGTTCCCCCCAATACTGTACTTAAAGTTTTTGTCCTTAAAACCATAGGCAACGTAACCACCTACCTTAAAATTCTCGAATAAGCGTTCGTTGGTAATTCCCCCGGTACCGAGACGGAAGGACTCATAGTTGTTGTATTTTATGAAGTATCTAAGATCGACATCGAAAAACCCAAGTGAGTAATATCCCGTTTTAAAAGGGTTTTCCTTTTTCTGCTTTACAGTATCATTCACCTTTAGCTGAAAAGTATCTCCATAGGAATACTGGGCGAAACCTATGGTAAACAGCAAAAAAAGGAGGGTAATGCGCAATGTGAGGTATTTGGATTAAAAGTATAAAGAAAGCGGCACAATTGCCGCTTTATTGTATTTTGTTTAACTCGCCACGATTAGACCGTCATGATTTCGGACTCCTTCTTGGCGTACATTTCATCTATTTTTTTGATATGGGTGTCGGTAAGCTCCTGAACGTCGATTTCCAAGTTTTTCTTCATGTCGTCGCTTACATCCAAGGCTTTAATTTCGTCATTGGCATTTTTTCGGTCATTGCGAACCCCAATCTTTGCCTCTTCCGATTCTGCTTTGGCCTGCTTGGCCAATTCGCGACGACGTTCTTCGGTCAATGGAGGTACGTTAATGATGACACTTTCTCCGTTGTTCATGGGATTGAACCCAAGATTGGCCATGTGAATCCCTTTTTCAATTTCGGGGATCATGGTTTTTTCCCATGGCTGTATGGAGATGGTCATCCCATCTGGAGTATTCACGTTTGCCACTTGATTTAAAGGTGTCGGGCTTCCATAATAGTCTACCATAACACCATTAAGCATAGCTGGGGATGCCTTTCCGGCACGAATGTTTGCCAACTTTCTTTCTAAGTGAACGAGTGCCTGTCCCATAGCCTCTTTAGTGCTGTCTATGATAAATTTAATTTCGTCTTCCATACTCAAATTTAAATTTTTCTTCGGAAATGCAACAATTGTTCCAAAAAAGAACGGTTACAGATTTACCTTGGTACCTACTTTTTCACCAGAAACTACCTTCATAAGGTTCCCTTTGGTGTTCATATCGAACACGATGATAGGTAGTTCGTTTTCTTGACTTAGTGTAAAGGCTGTGGTATCCATTACCTTTAAACCTTTCTTCAATACTTCATCAAAACTGATAAAATCGAATTTTGTTGCCTTATCGTCTTTTTCTGGGTCACTGGTGTAAATCCCATCCACACGGGTTCCTTTCAGAATCACATCGGCTTCAATCTCGATGGCGCGCAACACAGCAGCACTATCGGTAGTGAAGTAAGGGTTCCCGGTTCCTCCACCGAAAATAACAACGCGTCCTTTCTCCAAATGGCGGATGGCTTTACGACGAATAAAGGGCTCTGCCACTTCATTGATCTTAATGGCGCTTTGTAAGCGGGTAGGAATTCCTTCGTCTTCCATGGCGCTTTGCAGTGCCAAGCCGTTGATTACAGTGGCGAGCATTCCCATGTGGTCTCCTTGCACTCGGTCCATTCCTTTACTTGCACCGGCCACACCCCTAAAAATATTTCCACCACCGATAACGATGGCTACTTCGACCCCCTTAGCGGTGATCTCCTTTATTTCTTGGGCATATTCTTTAAGTCTTTCGGGGTCAATTCCATATTGCCGACTTCCCATTAGGGCTTCCCCGGAAAGTTTCAGTAAGATTCGTTTGTATTGCATGGTGGTGATTTGCTGGCGCAAAAATAACGAAAATTTGACATCCAATTAGGGATTCGGTAATTGAAATCAGAACAACATTCTGTAATCAATAGAACTAATCTTTTTTAGAACACAATAAAGGGGGGCTGAGGATTAATATGATGAAAGTGAGAGTGATTCCAAATGATTCTAAGAAGAAGAGCCAATTTATAACCTTTTCATTTGTGTGATTTAGATGATTGTGATCCGACAGTAGCGCATTTTTCCTGTTAAAATTGAGTGATTTTCCCTGTGTAAATCCAGTTTTATGACGCTGTAAAGTTCCTTCCAAAGATGTGACCTTTATCAAGTTTTATGGAATCTTTAAATCATAATCTATGAGCGATAGTATTCTTAATATTCTCGATTTTGGAGCCAAGGGAGATGGCTCTGTCGATGACTCCGAAGCCTTCAATAAAGCCTTTGCCGAACTTAAAAAGCGGTTGATCTATGATCCGAGAGGTGGAAACAACCCAACACATGGGGTAGGCCATATTCATGTACCAAAAGGCATTTATAGAATCGATAAGCCTATATTTTTCAAAAATGCACTAGGGTTAAAAATGACGGGGGAGTCTAGATTTGCCAGTTGTTTGCTAATAGATCCGGCACACTTCAATAAACCCGATAAATGGATTGGGGATGCTGCGATGTTTTCTTTCCACACCTATAACTCTGTTAGTTTCGAAGACCTTATGTTTGTGCATAAGGTAGAGGATCCAAAAGATAAAAAGGAGTGGGATATCAATCTCTTTAATCTAAATGGTGAAAGTGGGGGGCGTAATTTCACCTTGCATCGATGCCGTACTCAAAATTTTCAAAGAATATTGAATTTCCAATTTGCAGTGCAAATGGACTCCAAAAACCCTCCAGAGCCCATATACTATGATAAAAATGAAGATACCACCAGTTGTTTCAATTGCACCTTCGATAACTGTAAAGAATTTGTCTATTCAAAAAACCCACAAGGAGTAATTAATGGCTATGATAACTGCACTTGGCGGGGAGGCATTGAGAAAGTATTTCATGTTGCGGGACATGGTCGTACGCAGGTAACTAATGGTAATATTGTAATCGATGGTTGTCTTTTGCATTTCATTCCAGGAAAGTCTGGTGAACCCTCGAGGTATGGTGCTACCGCCAATTGGCAATTTAGAAATACAAAATTCGAATGGAGTGCTACCCGCGATCCCTTGGTGCCCATTCTACTCAATGCTTGGGGAACAAGAATCTCCGTAACGGTTACTTTTAGGGATTGCGGCGTTAGTGGAGGCGATGGCAGGGAATTGTATAAAACAAAAGGTGCGTTGGCTCATCTTAGGGCGAACGGACTGCGTTTAATGATGGAAGGAGGTCATTTTGAAGGAAGGTTTAGGTTTGGTAATCATCCTGCCAATGCACCTCAAAACGGTAATTTTATAAAGTTTAAAGACCTCCGATTTCATACCGATGTTGATACTTGGGAATTTGTTAAGTCGGGAAATCAAGGGGAGACATTTCCAAATATTTCCTTCGAAAACGTGATGATGGGAGGAGCCGGTGGCCCATATAATTTTACGCATGCTCTGAATGGAATTCCCTATTTGGAACCGCATAGGGTCAATGTAGTTTCCCTCCCCATGAAGAATTCGGATTTGGTCTTTCCATCCGATACCGAATCCCCATTGGTATATAGATTCTTTGGGCAACGAACCTTGATTAAGAGTATTCAATTATTTGTGGGAAGCGGTCGCCTTCTTGGGCTTAGGGAAAAGAGCATAGACATCTATAGCGTGATAAAAAGAGACGCCGATGGGAGTGTTTTAAATAAAATTAAAGTAGGCCATATTCACATAAATCCGGGCGATCAAGCGAACGGGAAAAACAGTCTTCATAGGCTTTATTGGGCTGAGTTGATTCCCAATACCGAGGTGATCGAGCAACCTGGAACGATAAATCATCTTATTCCCGGAGTTGTGGTTTGGGATGCGCTCGAGTTCGATATAAAGATTCCGGATATTCCTGGAGAAGAAAATAGAATTGGGATGCGATTGATAATAGAGCAGGTTTCCATTTAGGGCCGTAAGCACCTATCAAAGGGTTGAAAAAGAAAAACCGCCCAGTTTCCTGAGCGATTTTTCTTCAAAAATGGTATACTAAAATTAGAGCAAAGAAACCTCTCGCGTATCGAGGTTCCTCGGCACCCTGAATATTATTCTTTCGCCACTTTTAAAACTCGGGTATTTTCTGAAGTTGTTATTTTCACAAAGTAGATACCACTACTCAAAGCTTGAATGTCAATGTTCTCAGACTTCGTATTGGTAATTTGGCGATGCATTACCTCACGCCCTTCCATATTGTATATAGTTAGGCTGGCCAGAGGTTGGGTTTCGGCAAAACTGATACTAAAAATTCCTTGGGTAGGGTTAGGATACAATCGGACATTATCCAAAATAGCTTCATTTGCAGTATTCGATGCGTCGGGCACTTCGTCACCGCCCGTGAAAGCCGTAACCACTGCATCGTCGCAAGGATCAGATGGAGGATTTCCGGAACAATCCCTTATCGTAATGTACTTGTTTATTCTTAACCCAGTGGGTGTAGTTACTGATATTCTGTAGGTCCATGGTAAACTTGGCGGGTCTATCCCACCAAAATCAAGAACTAAGAACGCCGAGTCATTGGGGCCATTTATGGAGACATTCCAGTGACCGGGATAGTCCCATTCAAAATTGTTGTCTGGATCTAGGGTAGTAGCACAAACATTAAGGTTTATTCCGCCGTTAAAACCACCATCACTATCGGCACAGATATATGAGGATCCTGATATTTGGTAGCCCTGGTAATGTCCTAGATATGGTAAGCCTACTGCTGCCCAAGCAGCCAGAACAGCAAAATATTCATCCGAACAACTACCATACAGTTCTCTAGTGGTCTTTACGGTGGCATTTCGAGCCTGAACATACGTCGGGTTTGAAGGTAAAACTGTTGTTAAGGTCTCGTATAGAATATGTAAGGCTTTCTCTCTAGAGATACCATAAACTGTAATTCCGTGAAAGGTATCCCCATCAGAGAGTAAATAATACCATTTGGTCATGATTCCTGCCGACATATGCGCATCAGCGCCCGGGGTATACTCTGAATAGTGGTCTATCTTAGGATCTGTACTTTGTTTTGGGTATTGTAAATTGACCACAAAGGAGGTGCCTCCCGTACTTATCCATGAGTTAGCACCAATGTTTGCAGAATTATTCTCGTTAAAGTAGAGTTGTGCCTCATTACCAAAGATGTCGCAAATTCCTTCGTATACAGCATTGCTATTTAGTAAAGTAATGTTATTGTTGATTTCCCGATCAATAACGTGATGGGTAAATTCATGACCTAGTGTTGCTGCTGTATTAAATGAATCGAAAGCTGAGGGCCTAACCCCTGTCACGATAACATCGGCGTTTTGACGTAAAAAGGCACTGGCGTTCGCTGCGTTCCAGCCGGAAATAATGTATAATGGGTTTCCATTATTTCCCGATCCTGATCGGTTGAATTTTTCCTTATAAAAATCCCAAACAGAACAAGCAAAAATGTGTCCATCAAAAGCAACTCTCTGGCTCATGGTATCCGAAGCCCAAGGCGTTTCCGATCCTGTCTTGGTAAGATAGACATAATCCAACTCAAAATCGTTAGCAAATGGATTTGGAAGTTCGGTTTGATCGAATGCTACCGCTTGATTGTATAAGCTCTGAGGTCCGAACCATCCACTGGGTGATCCAGACTCTAAAGGCTCTACATCGTAGGTTCTTATCCACTTACCCCCGTCATGAGCATTTAAGCGATATTCATCATCACCTATATGCTGATCATCTATGGTAACTGAAGTGAAAGGGGCTCCGCTAAAGACAGAAGTCGTTCCCGGGGAGTTATGGGAGTTGACGCGATCACCTCGTTTTTGAATGGTGCAATCATAGGAGTTAAAATAATAATACATCATAGAGCGATTAACAGTAGCTTCGTACACATAGGTTACGTAGTATTCCTGTTCTTCCAGAATGATTTCGGGATCCCTTGGGTCATTTATATCTATTGGGTTGGGAGAAAATACGGTTTCCAGATATGTAATATCCTCAATGGGGTCTCCCGCATTACCTGTCACAAAATTTTTCCCATCTTCAATCTCACAATTTTGAATACAAATAAGGTTTTCACTGGGCACGGTAAAGTTGGTTACATAGGTGTCGCCACAGTCGATAATGGACTGAATAAAGCCAGCCTCTTCTACGGGAAATCCGCAAAAGTATTGATCAAATTGTTCTATGGTTTGGCCTACATCATCATCACGATCTACGATCGATTTAACAAAGGTGATGTCGGGATCCAAGAAAATTAATCCTCGAAATTGATCGTCCATAACGCCCCGTCCGTCCAACCCGGACAAATAATAGTCATTGGAAGAAATCACTCCGCTAATGTGGTCTAGGAGAAAAGGATTTCCACTTTTTAAATCGAGGTCGGATTGACTGAAGCTAGCCGTAAAGGCAAATAAAAAGAGATAACATGTAATAATAAGTTTTAATAGTTTCATAATAGTAAGTTTATTGACTAGGCAAGCGAATACCTTGTCTGGTTTATAGTGTAAAGAGTCGAAGTGCAAGTTTTGTTACCTAGGGAGGGGTGGTTATTCTGAAATGGCCTCACCATTTTACCCTTTAGACTGGGGTTTGTCCATTGCTAACGAAGCGCATATAGTTGCACCTGCTTTTAATTGGGGCGTGTGGGTATTTTAAGGAGATGTGGTGTGGAGTGTGCTGAGGTTCAATGTAAGATGCTTGAAACTCCGAGGGAAGAAAATTACATTACAATGCCAGCGCTAATCGAAGAGATTTCTATTGAGTGAGATTAGCATATTGAGAAAACAAAAAAACCGCCCAGTTTCCTGAGCGGTTTTCATCAAAAATGTGATATTCAATTTAGGATAAAGAAACTCTTTTAAATCCAGTTACATCTACATCGCCTTTGCTGGCAACATAGTCTGCAACACTTTGCTTCTCATCCATGATGAAGTTTTGGTCCAATAGACACTGCTCTTGGTCCAAAGTAGTATTGTCGCTAATGAAACGCTCTAATTTACCAGGAACGATCTTATCCCAGATTTGCTCTGGCTTTCCTTCAGATTTCAATTGAGCTTCGATATTGGCTTTGGCCGCTGCCAATACCTCATCGGTCAATTGCATTCTTGAAATGTACTGAGGAACATTCTTCAAAGTCTTTCCTAAGCGTCCCAATTCAATGTTCTCTTTTTCGATTACAGCAATACGAGCTTCAGTTTCAGAAGCAACGTAAGCAGGATCGAAATCTTTGTAAGAAAGCGTAGTGGCTCCCATAGAAGCTACCTGCATGGAAATGTTCTTAGATACTTGAGCAGCTTCGTCTATAGAGTTAGACAGTCCTACCAAAGCACCAATCTTGTTTCCGTGGATGTAAGAACCTACGAAAGGAGCTTCCAAAGTTTCGAATCCACCGATTTCGATTTTCTCTCCAATAACACCCGTTTGCTCAGTCAATTTTTCCTGAACAGTCATACCAGCTTCGAATTCTGCAGCCAAGAATTCTTCTTTACTAGCAGTATCTAAAGCTACCTCGGCCATTTTGCGGGCCATGGCTACATATGATTCGTTTTTGGCAACGAAATCGGTTTCACAGTTTAGGGAAACGATTACACCTTTGTTGGCAGCGTCGTTCACCTTAGCAATAACAGCTCCCTCGCTAGAGTCTCTGTCCGCTCTTTTCTCAGCGATCTTCTGACCTTTTTTACGTAGGATTTCAATTGCTTTATCGAAATCACCTTCTGCCTCGACCAATGCCTTTTTACAGTCCATCATCCCAGCTCCGGTTTTCTTTCTTAATTCATTTACTTGTGCGGCGGTTATTTTTACCATCGTTGTAAGTGTTTAATTTAATGTGTGAAAATTGTAAAAAGTCGTTCAAAAGTACTCCCGAAGAATAAATTCAAACGACTTTTCAGTATTATTGAATTGTTATTTATTCTTCTTCTTTAGCTGCTTCTACCGGTGTTGCAACGGCTTCTTTAGTAGCTTCTGCCGGCGCTGCTGCAACAGCGGCTGCTCTTTTTCTTGGAGCTTTAGCCTCTGCAGGAGCATCACCACCACTTTCCTTACCAGCTTTTCTTTCGGCAAGACCGTCGGAAATGGCGTTGGCAACACTGCTTACGATCTTCTCAATAGACTTTGATGCATCATCGTTAGATGGGATCACGTAGTCGATCGGGCGAGGATCACTGTTGGTGTCTACCATGGCGAAAATCGGAATGTTCAATTTCTGTGCTTCTTTTACAGCAATGTGCTCACGAGTAGTATCTACCACGAACAATGCTCCAGGAAGACGACTCATATCGGTAATAGAACCAAGGTTCTTTTCCAATTTTGCACGGGTACGGTCTACAGCCAAACGCTCTTTCTTAGAAAGGGTGTTGAAAGTACCATCTTGCTTCATTCTATCGATAGCAGTCATTTTCTTAACCGCTTTACGAATGGTTACGAAGTTGGTCAACATACCACCAGGCCATCTTTCGGTGATGTAAGGCATGTTAGCCCCTTTTGCTTTTTCTGCAACGATATCTTTCGCTTGTTTCTTAGTAGCTACGAAAAGGATTTTACGTCCACTGGCAGCAATCTTCTTAAGGGCCGTATTGGCTTCATCAAGTTTTGCAGCAGTTTTGTAAAGGTTAATGATGTGGATCCCGTTACGCTCCATGTAAATATAGGGAGCCATATTTGGGTTCCATTTACGGGTTAAGTGTCCAAAGTGAACACCTGCGTCAAGGAGATCCTTAACTTCTTTGTTGTTTGCCATTTTGTTTTAGTTTACGTTCTGTTTAGATAGCAATCACGCTAGGCGCAATTTAGATGCTAAACTAACGTCCCAACCGGCAAGGGAAGAGACTAACAGCTTAATTAATAAAATATGAACTTGGCCTTTTTCGATTGGGCACTCCATAGAAGTACCCAATCGATAGGGCTGAAAAATATTAACGTTTAGAGAACTGGAATTTCTTACGAGCTTTCTTCTGTCCGAATTTCTTACGCTCTACCATTCTTGGATCTCTTGTTAGCAATCCTTCTGGCTTCAATACAGTTCTGTATTCTTCGTTGATCTCACAAAGGGCACGGGAAATGGCCAAGCGAACTGCTTCTGCCTGTCCAGTAATTCCTCCACCGTATACGTTTACTTTAATATCATAAGTGCCTTCGTTGTCGGTTAAAGCCAACGGCTGGTTTACTTTGTAACGTAGGGTTCCTGTTGTGAAATAGTTATCTAGTTCGCGGTTGTTTACCGTAATGTTTCCTTTTCCTTCAGAAACATAGATACGGGCAACAGCGGTTTTTCTTCTTCCAATTTTATGTATGGTCTCCATTACTTGCTGTCGTTAAGGTTAATTACTTTTGGTTTTTGTGCCTCTTGGTCGTGCTCTGCACCTACATATACACGTAGGTTTCTGAAAAGAGCCGCTCCCAATTTGTTCTTAGGCAACATTCCTTTTACTGCCTTTTCTACCAATCTAGCAGGATCTTTGTCGTACAATTCCTGAGCGGTCAAAGAACGCTGTCCACCCGGGTAGCCCGTGTGACGGATGTACTCCTTGTCGGTCCATTTTTTTCCTGATAATTTGATTTTTGCAGCATTAGTAACCACCACATTATCACCACAGTCTACGTGAGGAGTAAAGTTTGGCTTGTGTTTACCGCGAAGCAATTTAGCAACCTCGCTGGCTAGACGACCCAATGCTTGCCCGTCCGCATCTACCAAAACCCACTCTTTGTTTACAGTGGCGCTGTTAGCAGATACTGTTTTGTAACTTAATGTATCCATAAGTTTTTTGTCTCTTGTTGAATTAAACATTGATTTTCCCTTCAAAAAGGGGTGCAAAGGTAATGTTATTTATTTGAATAACAATAGATGGAGACCTTTTTTTGAAGGGCCTCAGGAAGCCCCAGAAAAGTTAAACATATGCTAATTAACAAAGAAATCTGTCACATGCTTGCGTAAATTATGTCTATAATTCATCAATCAGACAAAACGACTAACAACCATGACTATCAGCAAATTACCACTATTGGTACTTTTTCTTCTACCAATTTTGGCTTTTTCACAGACCGAAAACACCACAACACAAGATTCAACAGCACAAGTTTCTTATGAAAAAAGAACCTACACCACGGCCTCTATTGCAGGAACCCCTGGAATCACTATAGATGGGGTTTTGGATGAATCGGCTTGGGATGTTGTGGAGTGGACTACCGACTATGTCGAGTTTCAACCCGATGTTGGTACTGCACCCACCGAGCAAACCAAAATGAAAATTGCCTACGATGATAAGAACCTATATGTAGCCTTTAAATGCTATCAGGCAGATCCCTCGACCATAGAAAAACGGATGGGACGTCGAGACGACTTTCCAGGGGATTGGGTAGAGATTAATATAGATAGCTATAATGACGATCGGAGTGGGTTTTCCTTCACGGCATCCGTTTCTGGGGTAAAAGGAGATGAATTCATTTCCAACAATGGGAATTTCGATGATAGTTGGAATCCTATTTGGTATTTAAGTACCGCGATCGATAGTGATGGTTGGACAGCAGAGATGCGAATTCCCCTTAGTCAGTTACGTTTTGGGAATGATGAGGAACAGGAATGGGGGATACAGTCTACCCGACGTTATTTTAGGAATGAAGAGCGTTCGTTATGGCAACCCTTACCGGCGAACCCTCCGGGATGGGTAAGCGAATTTGGAATTTTAAGGGGAATTAAAGGGATTAAGCCCCAAAAACAATTGGAGATTCAGCCGTATACGGTGGCTCAATTGGATACCTTCGAGGAAGAACCTGGGAATCCATTCCGCGATGGATCGGACACCAAGTTCACGGGCGGATTGGATGCCAAAATTGGAATCACAAACGATCTTACCCTCGATCTTACCGTGAATCCAGATTTTGGACAGGTAGATGCCGATCCAGGCGCTATTGCTTTAGACGGATTCGAAATATTCTTTCAGGAACGCCGTCCCTTCTTCGTAGAAAACAAGAATGTATTCGATTTTCGTGTAGGAGGTGGAGCGGATAACCTTTTCTTCTCACGTCGTATTGGACGTACTCCTCAAGGATTCACCACGGCCGATGGAGGTAAAGGGGAATTCGAAGATTTCCCTGTGAACACAACGATTTTGGGAGCGGCCAAATTCAGTGGAAAGACGAAGAAAGGACTGTCCATTGGAGCCTTGCAGAGTATCACCGATAAGGAATACGCAAAAATTGAATTGGATAATCGACAGGACGTGTTGGATAATCTGGATGAGGTGGGTGAAGAACGGGAAGAATTGGTAGAACCCCTTACCAGCTATTCAGTAATGCGACTGCAGCAAGACTTTAACGACAATAATAGCTTTGTGGGTGGAATTGCCACCTTCACCAAGCGAAATATAGAAGGTGATCTGGATTTCCTTCGGGAAAGCGCCTTTACCGGTGGGGTCGATTTTCGCCACAACTGGAAAGAAAGAAGATATTATGCGACAGGGAAATTTACCTTCAGTAATGTAAATGGAAGTGAGGAAGCCATAGAAGCCACCCAGCGTTCGTTAACACACCTTTTTCAACGTACCGATGCGGGTCACGTGGAAGTAGATCCTACCAAAACCTCTCTAACAGGAACTGGAGGTAGTTTCGAGATTGGAAAGGGCGGTGGTGGAAATTGGCGTTACAATGTTGGAGGTAATTTCCGTTCGCCAGAATTAGAGTTGAACGATATTGGGTTTTTGCGTCAAGCCGATCAAATAACCCAGTATGCCAATATTCGCCGACTGTGGAATAAACCTACGAGCTGGTTCCGACAGGCAAATGTAGGTGTCAATCAGTTTACCCAGTATGATTTCGATGGGAACTACAACCGAATTCAGTACGAAATCAATGGATTTGTAAACTGGAAGAATAACTGGTGGAGTGAGGCTGGTTTTGGTCACAAACCGAGAATTTTCAGTAATACCGTACTTAGGGGAGGTCCTAGATGGCGATGGAATGATGAGAATTTTGTGTTCTTGTTCTCGGGAACCGATTCTAGAAAAAAGTTCAATATGCACGCAGGATATGTGTATTCTAGTGCGACGCAGAACAACTTCTCTTTCCAGCGATATGTGCTTCGATTCTTCTATCAACCTTTAAATACATTGAGTCTTTCCTTGATCAATGAGTTTGAAGTAAATCCTAATAAAACACAGTACGTAACCGAAACTGATTTCAACGGAACACCAAGGTATATTTTAGGAGAGATCGATAACGAATCTTTGAGTACTACACTTCGGGTGAACTATAACATTAATCCCAACCTTACGATACAGTATTATGGACAGCCCTTTATTTTTAAGGCGAAGTTCTCCAATTTCAATTATGTGAACGATCCTGTAGCGAGCGATTTGAACGAACGGGTAACTTGGTTCGATAATAACCAGATTTCATTTGGTGAAGCAGACGATGCTTATTTCGTGGATGAAGATAGGGATGGTGAAACTGATTATGCTTTCGGGAATCCCGATTTTGCCTTCGTGCAGTTTCGAAGTAACCTGGTAGTACGTTGGGAATATATTCCAGGATCTGAAATTTTCTTGGTTTGGTCGCAAGGAATTACTGGATTGGGCGATGTAAACAACGATTTTGGTGAAATTATCGACAATCAGTTGTTCGGTGCCCGTCCCCAAAATACATTTTTGATTAAGGCAACCTATCGATTCGTTCTGTAAGGAACGACATCGAGCGGTGTATTCATATATCGGTTAATTTTTGGAAAGCCCTCGATTCGGGGGCTTTTTTATTGTTGGGTTCTGTCTGCTCGAGGTGACAGCGGTAAGACCTAAATATTGGTTCAGGTATTCTAGGAAAACAATCCTGGGATAATAAAATAGGTAAGGGCAATGAGCAGACCTATGGAAATAAGGTTGAGCACGATACCAACACGTGCCATTTGATGCACCTTTATATGTCCACTGGCAAACACGATGGCATTGGGCGGAGTCGCCATGGGCAGCATGAATGCGCAACTGGAAGCCAAGGTTACGGGAATAACCATCTCCAGAATGGGAGTGTCGAGGCCAATGGCGATCCCTACGACCAAGGGGACAAGAATGGTCACCAAAGCCACATTGCTCATGAGTTCCGTCATGAAAAGCATGAGCCCAATGAGCACTGCGGTGACAACAAAAACGCTCCAATGGACTTTGGAAGAAATATAATCCCCAATAAGATCGATAAAGCCAGCTTGTGTGAGTCCAGAAGCCAGGGCCAATCCGCCTCCAAAGAGCACAAGGATGCCCCAAGGTAATTTTTGGGTATCCTCCCATTGCAAGGGAAATTCTCCTTTTGTGAAATTAAGGGGCACCACGAACATAGCAACGGCAGCTATCATACTTATGGTTGTATCGGTGAGTTTCAGGTTGGGGAACCATTGATTTAAACTTCCACGAAACATCCATGCGATTGCCGTAAGAAGGAATATGGCAAGTACCACTTTTTCGTCTTTGGAAATGGGTCCGAGCTTTTTCAGTTCGTTAGAAATGATGTCTCCAGAAGATTGGATTTTCTCCAATCGATTCGGAAAGAATATATATACGATACAAGCGTAGGCAATGAGCAACATAACGGCAGCAAAGGGAACACCCATTTTCATCCATTGAAAGAACCCTATGTCTATTTGGTATTCTTCATTCAGAAAAGCTAACATCACACTATTGGGAGGTGTGCCAATAAGCGTCGCCATTCCACCAATATTGGCGGAAAAAGCAATCCCCAACATAATAGCCAAGGCAAAATTCTGATCGTTTTTAGTGAATCCGTCGCGGTCATTCATCAACAGCATGATTACAGATACGGCTATGGGCAACATTACCACGGTGCTCGCAGTGTTCGAAATCCACATACTCATCAAGGCAGTAGCCAACATAAATCCGAAGATGATTCCGTTGGCCTTCACCCCGGTAATCTTCAGTATGGAAAGGGCGATTCGTTTGTGGAGTTGTACCTTTTCCAAGGCCAAGGCAATGACAAAGCCTCCAAAGAATAAATACACAATGGGATTGGCGTAATTGCCCGCTACCGATTTAATATCCATAATCCCTACCAAGGGGAAAAGGGCCAGTGGCAATAAGGCCGTAACAGAAATAGAAACCGCTTCGCTTATCCACCAAACGATCATCCAAGCCGCGACAGCGACGACGGTATCGATTTCCGAAGAGACGATTGTGCCTGGATAGAAGTATAGGATAGCAAACAAAAGAGGCCCCGATAGGAAAGCAAGGCGCTTGTATAATGGATACGAATTCATTGCGATGAAGATAAATATTCCATCGCAATGGGGCAAGATGGTCTATATTTATGAAAATTGGGTGCTTTTCCAACAAAAGATGAACGAGAATGTTTATTTTGTGAATAGAAAACAACCTTCCATGAAAAGACTTCTTCTATTTTCAATACCATTCCTTCTTTTCGCTTGTAGTAATGACGATGTTCAAAGAGGAAAACAAAAGGTCACCCTAAAGGGGAGCTATGTTATGATAGAGGGCGAAATGGAAACTCCTATGGACATTAATGGAGACGGGGTGGCTTCTACAAATTTAATGGAAGAGTTGCCCAATTGCGTTGAATGGGCCCTAAATCTAAGTAGTAATTTTTTCTATTCATATAGAACCAATGAGGTTGCCGAGGTGAATGGAGGATTGGAGTTTAATTGTTTTTTCCCCCATGCATATAGTAGTGGCATTTGGACAGAAGACGGAGATGTCCTGGTTTTATTTGACCGTAACGATGGCATGGAATACCGATGGCCTTATACCTTCGAAGGGGTGGATTTGCGTGTGCAAAGGACAGATACATTGTTCGGAAATCTCAACATTTTGTTCGATCGGACGACTCCTCTTCATTGATTTCATAACCTCGTATTCTTGAAAGTCGAATCAACATTAATTAATCCCGACACATACTTGTTTTTTTGAAGCCATAATTGGCCTTTATTTGTATTGATGCTGAAGAGGGAAGGACTTTCAGCATTAAAAGGACAACTTGCATTTCGGGATCATTCCATGTGTATGAACCCGATGTAAATGTTAGGTTGTAGTTACTAAGTGTGAGCCGGAGGCAATTTGCTTTCGGCTCTTTTAATGCGCCTCTAACCAGTTCTCACCCAAACCTATTTCTACATCAAGGGGGACACTCATTTTATAGGCGTTTTCCATTTCCTCCTTGATCATCTTCTGAAGTTTTTCCAATTCCGGTTTGTAGGCATCGAATACCAATTCATCATGCACCTGCAATAGCATTTTGCTCTTAAAATCGCCTTCTTCCAATTTCTTGTGAATATTGATCATGGCAATCTTAATAATGTCGGCTGCACTTCCTTGAATGGGTGCATTCACGGCATTTCGTTCTGCCGCACCTCTTACAACAGCATTTCGGGAATTGATATCCTTTAGGTAACGCCTTCTTCCCAACACTGTTTGTACATAGCCATTATCCCGTGCAAAATCTACCTGATCGCTCATATAATCTCGAAGCTTGGGGTAGGTTCTGTAATAGGTTTCTATCAGCTCCTTGGCTTCGGTACGGGAAAGATCGGTTTGGTTGCTCAATCCAAAAGCAGATACGCCATAGATAATCCCAAAGTTCACTGTTTTGGCATTGCCTCGCTGCTCGCGGGTTACTTCATCAATAGGCACGTTGAATACCTTGGCCGCTGTGGAAGCGTGAATGTCTTCTCCATTTTGGAAAGCCTTAATCATGTTTTCCTCGTCACTAAGGGCAGCAATGATTCGAAGTTCTATCTGACTGTAATCCGCCGCCAATAAGATGTGATCCTTATCCCGAGGGACAAAGGCCTTTCGCACTTGTCGCCCTCTTTCCGTTCGTA
This sequence comes from Aureisphaera galaxeae, assembly GCF_028561275.1. Classification (GTDB taxonomy): domain Bacteria; phylum Bacteroidota; class Bacteroidia; order Flavobacteriales; family Flavobacteriaceae; genus Aureisphaera; species Aureisphaera galaxeae. The sequence goes on along the minus strand of NZ_JAQQTF010000018.1, from coordinate 144,952 downwards.
TCGGGATGTTTTGCAGGTTCGGGTTGTTACTACTCAATCGTCCTGTAGCGGCTACCGTCTGCATATAGTCGGTATGCACATGATGGGTATTTTCGTCCACCTGTTCCGGTAAGGCATCTACGTAAGTCGATTTCAACTTGGTCAAACCACGGTAGGCCAATACATCGGCAATGATTTTATGGTCTTTGGCCAAGTAGGACAACACATCTTCTGCTGTGGAATATTGACCCGTTTTGGTCTTTTTTGGTTTGTCTACCAATTTCATCTTTCCGAAGAGAATCTCTCCCAATTGTCGGGGTGAGGCAATATTGAATTCTTCCCCGGCCGATTCGTAAATATCGGCTTCCAGTTTTTTAATATCACTTTTCAATTCTTGGGAAAGGTTTTCCAAAAAACCTTTGTCCAGATTGATTCCCTCCAACTCCATATCAGCCAAGACACGCAATAGCGGAACTTCTATTTCATCAAATAGTTTCTGGGTATTGGCTTCGCCCAATTCCTTTTCAAAATGTTCCTTTAGCTGAAGGGTTATATCGGCATCTTCTACTGCATATTCCGTTTGCTGGGCCATAGGAACCTGTCTCATGGACAACTGATTCTTTCCTTTTTTTCCGATAAGCTCGGTAATGGAAATTGGGGTATAGTTGAGATAGGTTTCGGCCAGTACGTCCATATTGTGCCGCATGTCTGGATTAATAAGGTAATGTGCCAACATGGTATCGAACAACTTACCTTTCACGGTTATGCCATACTTGGATAGTACTTTGATGTCGTATTTTAAGTTCTGTCCAATTTTTTGGATGTTTTCATCTTCAAAGAAAGGTCTCAGGATTTCTACAACTTCTTGAGCGGCTTCCCTTCCTTCAGGAACGGGAATATAAAACCCTTTACCTGCTTCCCAAGAGAAAGCAACTCCGACCAATTCGGCTGTAATAGGATTGAGTCCAGTGGTTTCGGTATCGAAACAGACCGAAGATTGTTTCATGAGCTGGTCCATGAATAATTTGGTTCCCAATCCAGGTTGTACTGTTTGATAGAAGTGGGAAATATCTTTGGCGGTATTTCTAGAGCTAAATGCCTGACTTTCTTCTGTGGCTTCGCCATCACCACCAAATAAAGAGAACTGTCCGGCACCTGCCGTGGTTTTCTTGGCTGTGGTTTTTGGTGCTTCCTTTTTGGTCGCGCCAGTTGTAGCAACAGGCTGTGCATCTGGAGCGAAGGTCTTCATAAAGTTTTCGGTAAGCCTACGGAATTCCAATTCCTCAAAAACTTCGGTAACCCCTTTAATGTCGGGATCGCACATCTCGAAGTCTTTTTCATCGAATTCTACGGGTACGTCCAGCATGATACGGGCCAATTCCTTGGAAAGCATTCCTAATTCTTTAGAAGCTTCCACCTTCTCCTTCATCTTCCCTTTTAATTGGTCCGTATTGTCCAGCAGCTCTTCCATAGAACCAAACTGTGCCAAGAACTTCTTTGCTGTTTTTTCACCTACACCTGGCAATCCCGGGATGTTATCGGCACTGTCTCCCATCATTCCCAAAAAGTCGATCACCTGTAAAGGATTTTCCACTTCGAACTTGGCCTGTACTTCGGGAATGCCCCAAGTTTCATAGCCTCCACCAAATACGGGTCGGTACATGAATATATTTTCTGAAACCAATTGAGCGAAGTCCTTATCTGGGGTTACCATAAAGGTCTTATAGCCTTGCTTTTCCGCTTTTTTGGCCAGTGTTCCTATGATATCGTCCGCCTCAAAGCCTTCCTTCACCATGATTGGGATGTTCATGGCGTTCAGTATCTTTTCAATGTAGGGTACCGCAATTTTAATAGCCTCTGGGGTTTCATCCCTGTTGGCCTTGTATTCGGGAAAAAGCTCGTTTCGGGCTACACTTCCGCCTTTATCGAAACACACAGCCAAATGGTCGGGGCGCTCCCTTTTTATAACATCCAATAAAGAGTTCATGAACCCTAAAATGGCTGAGGTGTCGGTCCCTTTGGAATTGATTCTTGGGTTTTTTATGAAGGCGTAGTACCCACGGAAAATGAGTGCGTAGGCATCTACTAAAAAGAGTCGTTTTTGGTCGGACATAGGTTGCTTTTATTGTAATGTCTAAAACTACAAAACTTCCTTGGGGCGTAGAAATTTATTGAAAGGCAATTCTAAATTTTTCGAAGCTTATTGCTCATATCGAAGGGCTCGGATAAGCAAGACCAAAACCGAAAAGACCACAAGGCTGTACATGGCGAATTTCAGCAGGTTTTTTCCCGATAGTATAGGGCCATCCCTTTTCGGTAATTCCAATATCTTCATGGCATATCCCCGTTTTATCACAGTCATAATAGCGACACAGTGGATTTCATGCTTGTCAAAAAACTTACGGAGGTCCGATACTGCCTTCGAAATGGAATCTTCGGTCACCACTGTGTCCTTCCAAACAAACTCCATGAGCTCCTCCCGGGTTACGACTTCGTCTTTGTTCCGTAGCAGAATATGGAATAGATCCTTTAAGCGTGGTTCCATAAAGATCTCTTCCAGTCCATTTCCGGTAATGCTTCCTTTACGCGGGTGAAAGGCATATACATGGAAAGGAATGGACTCACGAGGTAGGAATTTCAGCTTAGTTTCAGTCATTTTTCCAATGTTTTTCCACCGATTTCGTGGTGATTTTTACAGTTTCGTTCAACCAAAAACAAGATAATGAAAAAAGGACAAACAATCATCAGTTGGATTTTACGAATTCTTATCGCAATTGCTTTTTTACTAGCCAGTTCCGGAAAGTTAATGGCACATGAAGCGGTAGTACAAATGTTTGAAAATTGGGGTTACCCCAAAGGCTTTCATCTCCTCATAGGTGTGCTAGAATTGCTCTTGGCCGTGCTGCTATTAATTCCCAAAACCTTGAAGTTATCACTTATAGGGTTAGCAATCCTTATGGCCGGAGCAATCATCACCCATATCGTGAATGATCCTTTAGCCGAGGTGATTCGACCCCTAGTGTTTCTAGTGTTACTGACGATCGTTTACTATTTGAATTTTCTCCCGAAGTCTCCCGTACTGGAAGGATAAGGGAAGTAAGATCCCTAAAACAAAAAAAGACCGATCATCTATCGGTCTTTTCTGTGATTAGGGCGTAAAAAAAGGACTATTCTTTTATAAACTTTCCGTTAAAGAGTTGTTTTGAACCATTGCTTGCCGTGTAAAAATAGTTTCCAGAAGTATACGCTGAGATATCTAGGGTCTGCCTGATCGTTTCCCCGGTATTTGCAATCTCCATTTCATCCAACAATTCCCCCAAAATTGTGTAGACACGTACGGTGAGGCTGGAATAGACCAATGGGATCTGCGCTTCTACCGTGATCGATTTATTGGCGGGATTGGGATAAGAGGTGTGCTTGTACGAAGCAATAGTATTCTCTTCCACGGCCAAGGTAACCCCAGTGATCAATCGAATGATTTGCGGGTTGATGAGATCGCCACTCAGGGGTACAGCACAGTTGATATAAATGGAATCTCCTGTTTGGGTTACCGCTACGCCATTAGGGGTTGAAAATGTAGCGGATGTGCCATCACCATCATCATTTCCCCGAACGCCTGTTCCCGCCAAGACTCCCATCACCAAAGTGTCTATGTTTAGGTGAAAGATCTGGTGTCCTGAATAACTGGCTATATAGAGGTTGCGGGTAACTGGATCATAATCGATATGGCCATTGCCTGCTGTTGTATTACCAATAATCGAAGTGCTTCCATCAGGTGTGATTTTAACGATGTTGGTGTTCGAAAAGTTAGATATGTAAAGATTGTCGTTTTCATCTACTGTAATGCCGTTGGGACACGCAAATTGCGAACCAGAGGCAAAGGCTGTCGAGACGCCGCCAGGAGTTACTTTTCGAATGGTGTTGTTACCACAATTGCATACATAAAAGTTGTCAGCACTGTCAAAAACGATTCCCACGGGGGCAACAATGCCATCGGAGGTCACGAAGGTGCGCACGCCATTAACGATTTTGTAAATTCCATTGGCTCGAATGTCACTTTGGTGTAGTACACCGCTGTTGTCAAAAGCATTTCCGGAAGCGCCAATAAAATCGGTTGAGTACTGGGTAAGATTTAAGTCGGTATCCAATTTCATAACGTGATTGGGAAGCCCATCCGGATCGGCCATCCCCAAAAAGTCGCCGAAATCACCTATATAAAGGTTGCCCTCATCGTCAAGGGAAAGCCCTCCGCTTCCATTAAATTCTGAAGTGATAGTACTTACGGTTACTTGGGCAAAAGCAAAGGTGCTTGCCATACAAAGGATTGCAAAGTATAATTTTTTCATAGTGATTTAATTTTATACCACTAAGAAAAATGAATGGGGTGCGAAAGTTGTTTTTCCTTATATAGGTTTACAAAGTGAAAAGGAATCATTCGTCGGGAACAATAGACAAGGCGTTCTTAAAGAGAGGGTTGCTCTAGTTTGAATTGACTCGGGGTCATTCCCGTATGTTTTTTGAAAGTATTGTAAAAAGAAGCCCTGTTATTAAACCCAGCCGTGTAAATGATATCGGTGATATTGAGATTTTCCTCTTTAACCAGAAGATCTTTTGCCTCCTCAATTCTATAACCGTTGATGAAATCGAAAAAGTTGGTATCAAAATGTTCGTTAATGATCTGCGAGGTATGATGCCTGGATAGATTGAGCATTTCGGCTAAGTTGTCCAATCGTAAAGTACTGTCCAAATGTGGTTTTTTGGTTCTCATTACCTCCAGCAATGCATTTTTAAGTTCCAACGAATGATTTCGGGTGAGCCCGGTGTTTTTATACTTTTTGAACGGTAGCACTTTGTCCATGGAGAGTCCGTTGAACACATCGGGTTGTACAAGTCCGAAATAGGTAACCAATCCTATAAAAAAGATGAGGGTATAAGTGATGAAGTAATCGTGTGCGGTAGTGATTAGTCCCAAGCGCGACAGTACAAAATAGGTTGCCATGGCTATAACATAACAGGAAAACGAACCTAACAACCAGGTGATCCATCTGTTTTTGTTCAATCCTAATTTTTTATTTCTGAAGGTGATGAAGGCCAGTACCGCATAGAAAATCATTAAGAGGATGGTGATGGCAAAATTGTATTTTAAGTTGATGATGTATGCTCCGAGGGTTCCATTAAATAGGGCTTCCTGCTTCTCTTGGGTAGATAGTATGAAAAACGGAATATGAAAACCTATGATAGCCAGTACGGGAATGGCATGAACAATATCCTTAAAGCTAAACTTTTTGTTTTCGACCACCCTCCGGGTATAGAGATAAATCAACGGGGGGTAGGAAATCCATAATATGGATAATATACCAAAGAGATGAACATTTCCATCTTTAAAGAGAAGTTTGGACCAATACAGCACGTTATAGGCAATATTGAGGGAGAAAAATAGTAGGTATACCCCTAAAATGCGATTGGCAATCTTGTCTCCCTTTCTTTTGAAAAAGAAAAACACAGCCATAATCAACGCCTGAAACGAAAAAAACAAAAAAATGATTTCCCAGATATTGAGCATGGGTCTAAGGATTAGGACTGCTGTTTCCTTCAAATGTAGAAATTCCGTTTCAGAAATATGAATTTACGTTGAAAAAGAAAAATGAACTGGGATATCTTCCTTTGAAGTACAATTTGTAATTTTCGCCCTTTAATGGGTTATAAGGAATGACCAAAATAAAATAACATGGGGAAATTTTCGATAGCGATTCATGGAGGAGCAGGAACCTTGGTGAAGGGGCAAATGACGGAGGAATTGGAAACAAGGTACAAAGCCGATCTTTCCACAGCACTTAAGGCGGGGTATCGGGCCTTGGAACAAGGCAAGAGTGCGTTGGATGCGGTAGAGATTGCTGTAAATGAGTTGGAGGATTCCCCCTTGTTCAATGCGGGAAAAGGTTCTGTTTTTACGGCGCAAGGAACCCATGAAATGGATGCGGCCATCATGGATGGTAACAACTTGGAGGCGGGAGCGGTCTCTTTAATTACAGGGATAAAGAATCCCGTAACCTTGGCGAGGGATGTCATGGAAAAGAGCTACCATGTTTTTCTGGCTGGAGACGGAGCCATGCGATTTGCAAAGGATTTAGGATATGCATTGGAGAACCCCGAGTACTTCTACGATGCCTTTAGATACGAACAATGGCAAGAAATTCGGGATACGGACGATTTTCAATTGGATCACAGCGTAAAAAAAGAAAGTAAGTTTGGTACTGTAGGTGCGGTGGCTTTGGATGTTCATGGCAATCTAGCAGCAGCTACTTCAACTGGTGGAATGACCAACAAGAAATGGGGTCGCGTGGGCGATAGCCCTATGATCGGTGCTGGGAATTACGCCAATAATAAAACCTGTGCCGTGAGTTGCACGGGAAGTGGTGAGTTTTTCATTCGTGGAGTCGTTGCTTATGACGTTTCCTGTCTTATGGAATACAAAGGCTTGTCACTGGAACAGGCGGCTTCGGAAGTCATCCAAAAAAGAATTCTGGAAATTGGTGGCGATGGCGGATTGATCGCCGTCGATACCCAAGGTAACGTAGCCATGCCCTTCAATACAGAGGGGATGTACAGAGGTTCCAAAAAATCAACTGGCGAAGAAGTAATTGCGATCTATGGCAATTAGACAAAGGGTGCATCCATAGGCAGCACCTTTATTTTACGCTCCTTAATGTTAAAGATATCCCCATTGGCCAATACGTGCGTTTTTAAATTGGTAAGCGTCATAGGCGTTCCTTCAGCAAGGATTTTATGATTGTTGTGCTTTGTTTTTCGGGCGTCGATAATGATTACCATTCCAGATCCAATCACTTCAAAAGAATTGTCCCTCACGATAAGTCCAGTATCTTCCGCCAAACCAATACCCACCAATTGTGGGAATTGAGCGACAGCTTCTGCCAATCGGCCAAAGCGACCCCGGCGAATAAAATGTGAATCGATGATGAGGTTGGGAATAAAGTTCATTCCTTCTCCCATACCCACGGCACCTTTAACAAAGGATTCTTGAGCACTCCCTCCGGTAATCATTTCTTGGGACATACACATCGCTCCAGCACTCGTTCCGGCAATCACAAATTTCTCGGTTTCGTATTTTTCTTGAAGGACTTTATGTAGTGTTGTATCCTTGATATTTGCCGTAATATTGGACTGATTTCCGCCGGAGAACATAACACATTGTGCATTTTTAACCAGTTCAATGTTCTTTGGGTCTTCCGCTTCTTCGCGGCTGCGAATGTCCATAACACGAACATTTTTACAACCTAACTTGGTAAAAGCCTCCAAATAATTGGCTCCAACTTCGTCTGGTATACTAGAAGCCGTTGGGACGATAAGAAAATTCATATCAACTCCACCTGCCTCTTTTACAACATGGTAGAGAATTCCTTCGCTAATAAATTCTAGGGTATACTGCTCGTGTTCCTCAATTCCTTTGTCTTCATTTCCACCTATGGGAATAAGAATTCCTGTAGTACTCATACGCATTTTTCTGAGGCACAAAAATACATTTTTTGTTCTGAAAAAAATCATATATTTATGTTCTTACCTTATTAATAACCGTAAAACCAAAACCACATGAAGATTAGAGAAATTAATGCGATGAGAGGGCCAAATTACTGGTCTGTAAGGAGACATAAGTTGATTGTTATGGTCCTGGATCTTGAGGAAATGGAAGAATTCCCTTCTAATAAAGTCCCGGGATTTCGAGAACGACTGGAGGCTATGTTTCCTACCATGTATGAGCATCGCTGTTCTGTTGGAACACCAGGGGGATTTTTTCAGCGCGTTGAAGAAGGAACGTGGATGGGGCATATCATAGAGCATATTGCTCTAGAGATTCAGACATTGGCAGGAATGGATACTGGTTTTGGAAGAACTCGGGGCTATGGTGAGGAAGGAGTCTATAATGTCGTCTTTTCCTACATAGAAGAAGATGTAGGACGTTATGCTGCAAAGGCGGCCGTTCGCATTTGTGAAGCGCTTATTGCTGATGAAGAATATGATCTTGCAGAGGATATTCAAGAAATGAGAGAGCTTAGGGAAGACCAGCGATTAGGGCCCAGCACGGGATCTATTGTAGAGGAAGCGGCTAGCAGAGGGATTCCTTGGATTCGATTGAATAAATATTCGTTGTGCCAATTGGGGTATGGAGCCAATCAGAAAAGAATTCAGGCTACCGTGACTTCAGAAACAAGTAGTATTGGAGTAGAATTGGCCTGCGATAAAGAAGATACAAAATACTTGTTGGAACAGGCCGAAGTGGAAGTTCCGAGGGGAGATATTATTAGTCGTGAGCGAAGTCTGAAAGATGCCTGTGATTATGTCGGGTATCCTTTGGTGATAAAGCCTATTGATGGAAATCATGGAAGGGGAATTACTGTGGATATTCAGAATTATGAAGAGGCTTTGGTAGCTTTCCATGCCGCTAAGGAAGTGTCCCGAAGGGTTATTGTAGAGAAGTTCATTACCGGTAAGGATTATCGTTTGCTTGTCATTAATAATGTATTAGTGGCGGCTGCATTGCGTACACCAGCTCATGTTGTTGGTGACGGGAAATCTACTGTAAAGGAATTGGTGGACAAGGTGAATGAAGACCCAAGACGAGGATATGGCCACGAGAAGGTCCTTACCATGATCACCATTAACGATCTTACCAAAACCATTATAAAAGATGCCGGCTATACCGAAGATTCCGTGTTGGCCGAAGGTGAAACGCTTGTGCTAAAGGATACTGCAAATCTAAGTACAGGAGGAACAGCAGAAGATGTGACCGATATTATACATCCTGCGAATGTATCCATGGCAGAGCGCATCTCCAAAATTATCGACCTCGATATCTGCGGAATTGATGTCATGACCAGTGATATAACCAAGCCTCTTTCTGAAACAGGAGGTGCCGTTCTCGAAGTAAATGCGGGCCCTGGATTCAGAATGCACTTGGCACCGACGACAGGACTGCCCAGAAACGTAGCAGCTCCAGTGGTCGATAAGCTTTTCCCCACGCAAGGGGATACAGGAAGAATTCCTATCGTGGCCATTACAGGTACCAACGGAAAGACTACTACCAGCCGGCTTATCGCACACATCGCAAAGATGAAAGGATATAGGGTTGGTTACACCACCAGTGATGGGGTTTACATTCAGAACCGCTTGTTAATGCAAGGGGATTGTACGGGTCCCGCGAGTGCGGAATTTGTATTGAAGGATCCTACTGTGAATTTTGCTGTGTTGGAATGTGCACGTGGCGGACTGCTACGAGCCGGGCTTGGCTTTGGAAATTGTGATGTTGCTGTGGTGACTAACGTGGCCGCCGATCATTTAGGACTAAAAGGAATACATACCGTAGAACAATTGGCAAGAGTGAAGGGAGTGGTTCCGGAAACAGTATTGCCCGACGGGTATGCTATCTTGAACGCAGACGATGATTTGGTGTATGAGATGAGACGGAACATTGATTGTAATCTGGCCTTGTTCTCAATGGACGAAAACAATGCAAGGGTACAAGCGCTGCAACGAAAAGGAGGGATCACCGCGATTTACGAAAATGGCTTTGTGACGATCTGCCGTGGAGCTTGGAAAATGCGAATCATGCGGGTTGAAAAAATCCCTTTAACGTATGGTGGAAAGGCCACTTTTATGATCCAGAACGTTTTGGCTGCCGTCTTGGCCGCTCATGTTCGAGGTATTAGTATTGAAGATATGAAGGCCGGTCTTGAGACCTTCATTCCGTCAGCTTCACAAACCCCGGGAAGATTGAATCTCTTCAAGTTCGAAAACTTTACCATTTTATTGGATTATGCTCACAATCCGGCCGGAATGCGGGCGCTTCAAAAGTTTACCGATAATTTAGAATGCACCGTTAAAGTGGGAATTATAGCAGGAATAGGGGATCGACGTGTAGAAGACAATAATGAAATGGGTGGGATCGCCGCGGAGATGTTCGACGAAATCATCATCCGCCAGGATAAAAGATTGAGAGGAAAGACAGAGGAAGAACTCATTAAGATGTTGAACGATGGTATCATCGCAAAAGATCCGAATAAGAAGACGACGATCATTCCTTCCGAAAAAGAAGCCATTACATACGCTGTGAATAATGCTAAAAAAGGCTCATTAATAATCCTATGTAGTGATGTCATTCCGGATGCCTTAAAGCTGGTTCAGGAATTCAAGGAAATGGAAACGAAAGGCGAAAAAGTCTTTGCAGAATAACGACAAAAAGAAAAGCCGCTTCTCCTCAGAACGGCTTTTCAACTTTTTGTAATGGACGACTCCGATCATCGCGTTTACAATATAAAAGTACAACATCAGTGTGATCGGATTATTACAAAAACGTTACAGTATTGGTACGAAAAAGACCACTCCCCCAAGTGGCCTTTTTCCCATAGTTAGAAAGCAGGTTTTTGGTTATAAGGGAGTTGTGTTATTACGTTGAGGTAATAGTAAATTCCATTAGTTCGATTTTATAATTTCTAAATACGTATATGTCGGATTTGTACTCGACCCAATATCTATTGCACTGGAATCAGTGTTATTGGCAAATACTTCGATAGTGTCTCCTGTTGCCAGTTGAGCCAGTGTTTTCATGTTTCTATTTCGGGTAGCATTGTCATTAGCCACATACAGACTTCCGTTGATGTGTATTTCGATCACCAAAGTGCTGGCGATAACTCCAGTAGATTTGTGAACATTCAAATTGATCCAATACATCCCACCTTCGGGAACTGTATAGGCAAATGATGTCGGATCGAAGCTGTTTTGAGTATCGAATGTCTCCGTATCGAACTCAACAATTTCGGAAGTAGAAGCGGCAATACTTTGTAAGTCTGCAGTGACTCGTGCAGCGGGGGGTGTAGTAAATGATGAAGTTAATAGGTAAACCCAGCTTGTTGAGTCATCGTCCCAGTAGTAAAATCCTTTGGAAGGGGTTCCATCTCCATTTATAAACACAAGCATACCATCTTGGGTCGATCCTGGGTTTGTCGACGGAAAATTATTACCCTGCGGTATGAGCACCCCATCAGTTTGTTGAAGTGAAGTGCTACTATTGAACTTTCTCACATCTAAGGAAGCCTGCGGAGATGTGGTATTAATGCCCAATTTTCGGTCATGGGTAAGGCGCATTCCCTCAACCATGTCACTTAGGTTGATGACACTAGTGTGCACAAAGAAACCAAGCCCTACCTGATCACTATCATTGTTTGTTTGAATGGAAGCGATGGCGGCTTTCCTTTGGTTAGAACGTGTATTGGTAGGAGGGCCAAATCCTATGGAACTCCCAATGGCATTTAGCCCGCTATTATCTCCGCTTCCTCTAAAGTAAATACCGTCTTGTCCTGTATTGATTACCCCAAGGTCCCAAGATGTTTGTATTCCTACGTGCAAGGGACTCACTGGACTAGCTTGACCAATACCTATCGCGTCTGCGCTTCCATCCAAGAAAAACATGTTTGCCTGGGTACCACTTTCTATTCGGAAGTCGCTTTGAGTACTATCTTCGTTAAAGGCGATTTCGGTATCTGCGTGTTGAATGTCGATGTAGTTCCTGCCTCCAGCATCCAAACGGATTCGATCTGGGGTAAAGGTTAAGAAAGTATCGGCGTCGCCATCATGCACGATGCTTTCCGCTGCATTGATATCGTCTTCAACTCTGAGTCCGCCATTTCCCTGAATATCCACAGCGCCATTATCCGCGACAATGGTTCTCCCAGAGCCAGCGCCTCCCGAGTCATACGCATCGTCTAAGCTTCCACTTACCCCGGTAATGGAAATCCAACTTGTGGAGCTGTTATTCCAATAGTAAAACCCTTTGGAGGGGGTGCCATTTCCAGTAGCGAAAACAAGCATACCGTCCTGTGCCGCTGTGGGATCTGTGGTTGGGAAATCATCGATTCTCGGAATTAGTATACCGTCCTCATTAGAAGGGCTGGCGACGTCGCTGGCCACGATATCTAAGGTAGCTTCTGGAGCAGTTGTATTGATTCCTACTTGCGATAGTCCTGAGTAACTGATACAAAGGACTACTAATAGTGCGATTGATTTTCTCATTATAACCTTATTGAAAAACCAGGCTAAGTAGATATTTTTTGGTAGAGGAATTGGGATGTTCCAAATGTAGTGGACCCAATGAAGAACGGCCTCTATGAAATCATGGAGAAGAGAAAAATGTATGTTTTCTGCAAAGGAAGTGGGGTGTTTTACCTTAGAAATAGAAAAGCCACCACGGATGTGATGACTTTTCGCCCCAAATTTGATTGACCCACCCATAGGCAGGGCAACCTACTTATGTACTTCAAAACTATAAAAAAATTATGGTTTAACGGGACAAAAAGTGCAAATAATATGTAAAATACGTATAATCACGTATATTTTAACATCTTAATAATCAGTATTTTAACATAATTTAATCAGAATAACCTTACAAATCTGAATGGTACGGTTATTCCGCATTTTTAAGAAAAGAGCCGGGTGCATAGGTGTTCTTCCCCGTTTCGCGATACTCGCTAGCTACGAAACCCGGGTGAATGGAATAGGCGCCGGTTTCCCCATTCTTGTTAACCGCGATATAGCCTACCTGAAAATCTTTATAGTTCGGGTTTTTCGTAACAATACGCTCCACCGCTTCTTCGCAGGCTTCTTGGGGGGACCTTCCCTGTCGCATAAGCTCCACAATAAGGAAACTACCTACAGTCTTTAAGACTTCTTCTCCCATACCTGTAGCGGTAGCCGCCCCAATTTCATTATCTACAAATAATCCAGAACCAATAATGGGAGAATCACCAACCCGTCCAGCCATTTTGTAGGCCAATCCGCTCGTTGTACAGCCTCCAGAAATATTACCATCCTTGTCGATGGCCAACATACCTATGGTATCGTGATTTTCGATATTGATCACAGGCTCGTAGTTGGAGGTTTTGGTCCACTCCTCCCATTCCTTTTTAGATTGTTCCGTGAGCAGGTTTTCCTTTTCAAATCCCTGTTCTAAAGCGAACTGTTGTGCGCCTGCACCCGCCATAAGTACATGCGGGGTTTCTTCCATTACCTTTCTAGCAACGGATATAGGATGCTTAATTCCTTGTAGATACACCACCGATCCGTAATCCCCTTCACTATTCATAATGCAGGCATCCAAGGTTACGTTGCCGTCGCGATCGGGACGGCCTCCATACCCAACACTTTGGTTTTTCGCATCGGCTTCTTCAACACGGCAGCCAGCTTCAATCGCATCGATGGCACTTTTGTTTTCCTGCAATGTTTCCCAAGCTTTATTCACTGCATTGGGAACATCCCAAGTGGCAATCACCATGGGCGCTGGTTTCTGTTCTTTGGAAGCGATCATGGAGGTGTCTTTCTCTACTTCCGATTTGCAACCCAATGCGGTGGCTCCTGCTACGACGCCCAAACTTCCCAAGGAGGTATTCTGAATAAACTTTCTTCGTTTCATGGTTTGTTATCTTACGGTTATTTCGTCGACAAAGATCCATGCTTTGCCATTGTACGGATGCCCCAAATGCCATTCTGGGAGGTCTCCCAGATTCTTGGCCACGATTTTAATGTATCGGGAGCTATAGCCATTCATGTTGAATTGAACGGTTTTTATTTCACTGTTTTCTGAAGGTGTTTCGGCATCGATTACCTGTTTCGGAAGACTCTTGTAGAAGGTCTTTCCAGGAGCAACGAAGCATTCCACTTCGGTGGGGTAAAAAATCCAACTCCTCTGATCCTGAAGGAAACTCACTTCGATCGTTTCAATGGGCTTAATACTCCCTAGATCGACAATGGCAATAACATCTGTATCCGAATATCCTTGCCATGCTCCAGTTCTGAAATCCTTGGCACCCTTAATCCCATCGATTAAGGCATCATTGCCGCCAGCACTGTACTGATTGGCATATTCAGTTTCTAAGGTAATGCTCACATTGGGGTCTATCTTGTAGAACTCGGTAGTGAGTGTGCTACTTCGGTTCCCATCCTTTTCGGCATAGGTGCTGAGCTGGCACTTTTCTGAAATTGTAAATGGACCCTTATATTCTTGGAATTCACTCCCATCAATGTTGTAGTAAACGGTAGCGCCTTCAGACAATGATTTGAGGGAAATCTCTGTTTCATTTTTGAAGGCCACATCACCACTTGAGATAAATGGAGCTAATGTAATTTTCCCATCGGCGATTTCTGTTACGGGGACTTCTTCATCCATAGTTCCCCAAGTGGAAGGCTCCCCAGTCATTTCGAACACCAAATGTCCACCATCCATGATTTCCTTGTGGAAAAGATAGGATCGATTCAAAGGTTCTCCATTCAATTGAACAGAGGCAATGTATTTATTGGTTTCAGAAATTCCCTTGGCCTCTATGGTAAAGGTTTTTCCATTTTCTGTGTGAATACTGCTTTTTGGAAACAATGGTGTTCCAATAATGTATTGATTGCTTCCTGGAGTCACAGGATAGAATCCAAGGCTGCTGAAAATGTACCAAGCGCTCATTTGCCCACAATCTTCATTACCGCTGATTCCGTCAGGCGTATTGGTATAGAGTTCCGTAAGGATTTGATGCACTTTCTCTTGGGTTTTGTGCGGTTTATTCACAAAATTGTAGAGATAAGCCATATGATGGCTAGGCTCATTTCCATGGGCATATTGACCGATGAGTCCTGTAATATCCGCCTGATCCCTTCCCGAGGTTTCAGACTTAGCCGTAAATAGTTGGTCCAAGTGGGATTCCAATTTATCTTTTCCACCCATCAGTTCCATAAGTCCAGAGATATCCTGTGGGGCATATAAGCTGTATTGCCACGCATTGGCTTCGGTATAATTGAAATTCACTTCAAAAGGGTCGAAAGGGCCGAACCATGTATTTCGGAAGCGTCCTTGCAAAAACCCTGTTTCTGGATTGTAGAGGTTTTTATAATACTGTCCGCGTTGGGCGTATGCTTTGGCAGTTTCTGTATCTCCCATGGCTTTGGCCATTTCAGAAATGGTCCAATCGTCATAGGCATATTCCAAGGTCTTGGAAACACTTTCACTTTCTTCTTCCACAGGGATGAATCCTGTAGTTTTATAGGATTCCAATCCCAAATGATCTCGGGTAGCACTGTGCTTCATAGCTTCCAATGCTTTTTGGGTATCGTATCCCTGAATTCCCTTTAAGTAGGCATCTGCTATTACCGGAACGCCATGATACCCGATCATACAGCCTGTGTAATTGGCAGAAAGGTCCCAAATGGGCATGATGCCGCCTTCGTCATACTTGGCCAACATGGTATTTACAAAATCATTGGTTCGGTCTTGCTCAATAATCGTGTAAAGGGGATGGGCAGCACGGTAGGTATCCCATAAGGAGAACACCGTATAGTAATCGAAAGCATTGGTTTCATGCACTTCCAGATCCATTCCACGGTATCGTCCGTCCACATCTTGGTACAGATTGGGTGCGATCATGGTGTGGTATAGGGAAGTGTAGAAATTGGTTTTGTAGTCTTCATCATCGGATTCGATAACAATTTTTTCCAATTGCTTCTCCCATGCATCGTTAGCTTCCTGTTTCAGTTGTTCAAAGGATTTGGAGCCAATTTCTTCCTCTAAATTCTTTTTAGCCCCTTCTTCGTCCACGGCCGAAATTCCCACAGAAATATAAACAGGTTCATTGTTCGGATTATTAAATAGAAATGCGGCTTTCTTTTGGTATGGAAGAGGGTGGGAGGCCCCCAAATCTCCAATTAATGGATGTGAGAATCGAATGTAAAAGAATACCCTTTGATCTGTTGCCCACGCTTTTGAAAATCTGTATCCGCTTATTTCAGTATCAGAAATTCGTTCTATTTTTCCATCTAAAAGTTTATCTCTATGTTCTATATCCAAGATGAGGTACTGATCTGAAGCATTTGGATACTCATAGCGATGCATTCCTGCCCTTTTTGTCACCGTAAGTTCTACATGGATGTTGGTAGAGTCAAGATGTACTTTATAGAATCCAGGCGAAGCAAATTCTTCCTCGTGCTTAAAATGGGCCCGATAACCTTTTTTCCCGTCGGCGCCATTGTTCAATTCGGGTTCTAAGGTAGGCATGAGCAGCAAGTCTCCATAGTCGCTTACGCCTGTTCCGCTTAAATGGGTATGGGAAAAGCCATAGATATAACTGTCACTGTAATGGTAGCCACTGCATCCATCCCAACCCTCCAGTCGGGTATCGGGACTCAGTTGCATCATTCCGAAGGGCATGGTCGCTCCCGGATAGGTATGTCCATGACCGCCTGTACCAATAAAGGTGTTTACATAGGAGGTGAGTGCTTTATCTTTTTGGGCCGGTTGAGGGTCACTTTGCTTTTTGTTACAGCCAATAAGTGCTAGTAGCAAAGTGAAAATGAGTATGTTTCTGAGCATGTTAGGTTTTTGGAGCCAAAAGATAATGAAAACCGTTAAAAAAAAGTAAAGTCTTAGGAGTGCATTTATATTGCCCTGTATCTTTGGCTAAATTGAATTGCAATGAACAGACTCATCCCCATACTTATCATTTTTGTGGTTTTCGATATCTACGCTTTTCAGGCGTTCCGTACCCTTTTTAAGCAATCTTGGGTAATGTGGACCTATATCGCGGGATCCCTGTTGGTATTGGCCTTATTTATATATCAGTCTATGAACTTACAGTCGGTACGTATGGCCAATGCGTCGCAAATGTATATCATGGGAGTAGTCGTGGCCGTCTATTTGTCCAAGTTCTTCTTATTGGCTTTCATGCTGGGGGAAGATGTTGTCAGGCTTATTGTGGCGACCTTTCAGAGAGTGAGTGGAGCTAGCGATAGCTTTCATCTTCCTTCCCGAAGGAAATTCGTAAGCACCATTGCCTTAGGGCTGGCGGCGATTCCCTTTACTACCTTGCTTATTGGGATGGTTCGTGGAAAATATAATTACAAGGTATTGCAGTATGCGTTGGAGTTCGACGACCTACCTGATGCGTTCGATGGTTTTACGATTACCCAAATTAGCGATGTGCATAGTGGAAGTTTCGATAATGCCGACAAGGTTTCCTATGGCATCGACCTTATTAACAAACAACAAAGCGATATCATCCTGTTTACTGGGGATTTGGTAAATAATATTGCGGAGGAAATGGGTCCTTGGAAGCAGTATTTCTCCAAACTGAAAGCAAAGGATGGGGTCTATTCTGTACTTGGAAATCACGACTACGGGGATTACGTTTCCTGGAATTCTGAAGAAGCGAAGAAAAAGAACCTCGAAGACTTAAAGAACTTACAGCGTGAAATGGGCTGGGATCTGCTGCTGAATGAAAATAGAACCTTCGAAAGAAATGGAGAAACGATTCGTTTGATCGGGGTCGAAAATTGGGGCGCAGGGCGCTTCAAAAAAGCTGGGGATCTTGAAAAGGCCATTCAAGGAGTGGCCAAGGATGAATTTAAAATATTGATGAGTCATGATCCTTCCCATTGGAGGGCAGAGGTGGTTCCTCACCCTTTTCCATTTCATCTCACTTTAAGTGGGCACACCCACGGCATGCAGTATGGGGTGGAAATTCCGGGACTCTTTAAGATTAGTCCTGTAAGTCTACGGTACAAGGAATGGGCAGGGATTTACAAGGAAGCCAATGAATTTATCAACGTAAATCGTGGCTTCGGATTTATCGGCTATCCCGGTCGTGTAGGAATTTGGCCAGAAATATCTGTCATTACCCTGAAAAAGCGTCGGAATACCGCATAATTGGCGGGAAATGTTATATTTGTATCAACCAATTATTCATATCTATGTCCAAATTTGGCGAATTAATCGAAACACATGTTCCCGTGTTGCTGGATTTTTATGCAGAATGGGATCAAGCCTGTAAGGATATGCACCCTGTCTTAAGGGATGTAGCTGCCGCACTGGGAGATAAGGCGCGTGTGATTAAAATTGATATCGATAAAAACTCCGAGCTTGCCGAAGCCCTTAGGGTAAAGGGATTACCTACCCTGATGATCTACAAAAATGGGGAGATGAAGTGGAGGCAGAGCGGAGAACAGGATGCCAATACACTCATCGGATTGGTTCAAGAGTACGTATAAATCCATTTTGGCGTAATCCATAGCTTTTGGTCTTTAGCAGTACCGTTTTTCTTTTTCTTTTTTTGCCCATTGTCTTAGCGGCGTATTTCATTTCGCCCAAGCGACTTAAAACACTCATACTTTTTCTGGCCAGTTTGTTTTTCTATGCCTGGGGAGAGCAATTATTGGTGATCATTATGCTCACCTCCGCAGTGGTCGACTTTTTTGCTGGGCAGCTTATTGAAAAGGGATTTCGAAAATTAGGTTTGGGAATGTCCATTGCCACCAACCTTTCACTCCTTGGCTTCTTTAAGTATTTCAACTTTACCTTCGATAATTTTCATGCCATTTTAGACGGATTTGGCTATACCGGGGACTTTTTCGATACCCTGCCTACCATTGCATTGCCCATTGGGATAAGCTTTTATACTTTTCAGACCTTATCCTATACCATAGATGTCTATAGAGGGAAGGTGCCCGCGAATCGCAATTTTGTCGATTTTGCTTGTTACGTAACCATGTTTCCTCAATTGGTGGCAGGGCCAATTGTTCGGTATGCCGATATCAATGATCAACTAAACAATAAGGAGATATCTTTCTCTAATTTTCATAAGGGAGTCGAGCGATTTATTATTGGGCTATCCAAAAAAGTGTTTATAGCCAATACATTTGGCGCTATTGCCGATGGAATTTTTGCAGAAGATATAGGCAATTTGTCTACGCCAATGGCATGGTTGGGAATAGTAGCCTACAGTTTTCAGATTTACTTCGACTTTTCGGGCTATAGCGACATGGCCATCGGGCTCGGGAGGATGTTTGGATTCAAATTCTTGGAAAATTTCAACTACCCCTATATTTCAAAAAGTATAAAAGAGTTCTGGCGCCGCTGGCATATATCGCTTTCCACTTGGTTTAGGGATTATGTATACATTTCATTGGGAGGAAATCGATCCGGAAAGTACCGAACCTATGTGAATTTGTTTATCGTTTTCTTCGTAACGGGCCTATGGCACGGAGCTAGTTGGAATTTTGTGGTTTGGGGATTATTTCATGGGGTTTTCATTGTCATTGAGCGAGTTGGGTTCGACGCTTGGTTATCGAGTCGCTGGAAGCCCATTCAACATTTTTATACCCTATTGGTGGTTATCATAGGTTGGGTGTTCTTTAGGGCAGCCGATCTCTCTACTGCCCTGTTGTACCTCAAGAAAATGTTTGTGTATTCGTCCGGAGAGGTATCGCTTAATAGCTACCTCGCTTACCATCACCTAACCCCACGAACATTGTTTTTTGTTCTAGTAGCGGTAGTGTTCTCCATGCCCGTATACAAGTTTCTTGATGATAAAGTATTGCCCGAAAGAATACCCCTACTACGACCTGTTGTATTTTGTTCCCTTTTTGTGTTGTCCATTGTTTATATAGGTTCCGAAACGTATAACCCTTTCATTTACTTTAGATTTTAATATGGAAATGAACAGGGTCATAACAGTTGCCTTTTTTATACTCGTGCTGGGTGGTGCGGGCTGTGTGCAATGGCTGGATGTTGCAGATAGGGAGAAGGATAAAGCTTCGGGGACACTGCTTCCTCAATACGTTTTGAAACAGAAGGATGAGAAAGGCTTATTGAATAAAGCCAAAAGCCATTATCGAAGTGCAGTACAATTCCGAAGGGACCTAGACAAGTTTTATACCCAGGATTTTGTTTTCAAGGATGAGGTTTTTTATATCTACAGTGGTATTCAATCTAATGTATTTAAGGCCAACCCCATTCCCGATAAAACCGTTGCTGGGATCGACGGGTGGCGATTTTTAGGGGATAGTTACTCCAATGTCGTGAAGGAATCCATAGGGATTTCAGCCTTTACTCAAGAAGAGGTAGATCTAATCGTGGAGCGACTGCGACGTAAACGGGATTGGTTAAAGGAACGAGACATTGCCTATTATGTAGTTATGCCTCCCAATAAACATACGGTGTACCAAGAATATTTGCCTATAGATCGTACAAATGGCTTAAACAGACGTGAGCAGTTGGATGCTGCATTGCGGCCTACTTCGCTTAACTGGTTGGATTTGTCCTCGTATTTGCCCTCAGATCATAGTCCCTTGCTTTATTATAAAACAGATTCGCATTGGAATCATTATGGGGCTTTCTTGGGCTATCAAGCGATTGCAAATCGTATAGCAAAAGACTTTCCTGAAGTAACTCCCCTTGCGTTCGATGATTTTAAAGTTACTACGGGGCCCTTTCCTTTGGGTGATTTAACCGATATGCTGAAAATGGAGAGTAATGAAACCTCCGTTTATTTTGAGCCCAAGGAATCTAATTTTAAAAAGATTCCTTCCCAACTTCCCATTCCCGATTATTTTACGTCCTATCCTTCCAATTACGAGCGAAGGTATGTATGCGAGGGAAAACCGCTTAAGGTATTGGTGTTATGCGATTCTTATAATACACTTCTAAGGGAGTATCTTAGAGAGACATTTGGGGAGACGGTCATGTTGCGCTATAGTAATTTTGATGAAGATGTGATAGAAAAGGAAGCGCCCGACATTGTAATCCGTGAATTGGTAGAACGCAATATTGAAAGGTTATTGACTAATTAAAAGGCAATTTTATTACAGTTCCATCCTTCTTTATCAATGTGTTCCAAGACTTTGGGAAGTGCATGCCTTAATCGTTCTTCTGCCTTTAGGCTATCGTGAAAGACAACGATACTTCCCGGTTTCATGTGGTCGCATACATTCTGAAAGCACAGTTCTTTTGAAACCGAAGGGTCGAAATCTGCGCTAAGTACATCCCACATAATGATATGGTAGCCTAAGTTTCGAAGTGCCTTCGATTGTTCGACCCGGATCTTGCCATAGGGTGGGCGAAAGAGTTTCGATTTCTTTAGCTGTAAGGTTTCTTCAGCTTTCACGGTATTTTCAACATATTCCCGGGTTGGGGTTTTCCAGCCATTGAGATGGTTGAAGGTATGGTTTCCTACGCTATGTCCTTCAGAAAGGATTCTTTGAAAAACATCCGGGTGCTTTACTGCATTGTCTCCAATACAAAAGAAAGTCCCCTTGGCTTGGTGTTTTTTCAGGGTATCCAGTACCCAAGGGGTAACTTCGGGAATGGGACCATCATCGAAAGTAAGGTATACTTCCTTTTTGTTATTGGGCAATCGCCACACCCGCTTCGGAAATATCCGTTGTAAGAAGCTTGGCGTTTTTACCCGATATGGTCGCATGTTATTCGGTTGAGTCTACTTTTAAGCTGTCCTCCCTTAGCAGTGAATCTAAAAATTGTTCGGTTAGTTTTTCCTTGCGAAGGAATTCTTCATCGATATCGATGCCCAAACGGGCAAAGAACCCTCTAAAGGTATTTAAATGATTTAAGAATTTCTCTTTTTCTTGTTGATAATAATCGGAATCGTCATAGGTATATACCAATTCGACCAAACTTTCATACTGATTCATCTTGGTATAGATTTCCTCGATCATATCGCCTTGTTCGCCCACAGTCATTGCACCATAGTAAGCTAGGAATTCTTGATGTTTTTTGGAGGTTTCTTCAAATACCTTACGTGCCTTTTCCTTATTATCGATTTCATAATATTGCTGCACAAAGGGTTCTAGCAACGAATAGTATTCGAATAGGGTCACAGGCATTTTTTCCATCGCCAGATCAAGCACTTGCTCGGCTTTTTCCTTTTTGCCTTCCTTGATAAGGGCTTCGGCCAAGCGGGCCAAATGACTTCGATAGGTAATACCGTTTCTACGTGTTTCGGTATCGTGATAAATGTCTGGGTTACCACTATTCCCCCAGTCCCAACTCATAACAACGTCGAACATTTTATCGGCATCTATTCTACCCATGTCGAACGGGTTTCTAGGGTCTACCGGAGTGCGGATAGGAACAAGTTTGTAGGCGACTCCATCCAATTGTAGATAGTCCTTCATCCAAAGGTAATCGTCATCACCAAAAGCACCCCCACTGAAATAAATAGGGCGTTCCCAGTTGTTGTTGGCGATTATATCTAACATGAGCAAACGATTCTTATATACAAAGTCTCCTCTTAGGGTGATATCTATATAGGGAACGATTTTGTCGGCATCTTTTTGTGCCACTATGCCATTTCTAAGCACGGCTTCTTTATCCACGGGAATTCGAATCACTTTGGTAGGGAATGAACTGATCAATTGTCCGCTGTTCAGTTCTACTTTGGTTGCAGGATTGTCACTTCCGGCCCAATTCATCCATGTTTTAATGTCGACGGTGTCTTCTTTGGTTTCCATAAACGCAATGACGTCCCGCGTTCCGTAGGTATACTTATCATGGGTAAGCTGTGAAGGAATGGGGTCACTGGTAAATGCCTTTTTCTTCATATCATCGATATACCAATCCGTTTGGAACAAGCTTGTATTGACGATACGGACGTCCTGCCGATATTCTTCAATATTTTGCTGGTACCAAAGGGCAAAGGTGTCGTTATCCCCAATGGTGAACAGTATGCTGTTTTCGGCACAGGAATCGAGATACATGCGCCCCATAGAATTGGCGGTGCGTCTTCCTGAACGATCGTGGTCGTCCCAGTTTTGGGTAGCCATAAGCACAGGAGCTGCTAAAAGGGAAATTCCCAATGCCACTGGGATAGCGGTTTTGGGTTTTATATACTCTTTTATAATTTCATAAAAGGCATATACTCCGTATCCAATCCACATGGCAAAGACGTAGAAAGAGCCTACAAGGGCATAATCCCGTTCCCTAGGTTCGTAGGGCCGCTCGTTGAGGTACACCTTAAGGGCGAGTCCTGTAAAAAGGAACAGTACCAATAGTACCCAAAAACTCTTGGAATCGTTCTTGGCATGAAACACGAGTCCTAGGATTCCTAATATAAGGGGTAAGAAGAAATAGGTGTTTCGTGCTTTGTTATCGGCCATATCGCTAGGAAGGTTTTCCTGCGATCCCAACCGCAATTCGTCCAAGGGTTTTATCCCGCTGAGCCAATTTCCGTTAAGCCTATCTCCTTGTCCCTGCACATCGTTTTGCCGTCCTACAAAGTTCCACATAAAATAACGCCAGTACATATAACTGAACTGGTGTTGAAACATAAAGGTAAGGTTGTCCCAAGCGGAAGGTTTTTTAATATCTAAAAAGGGTCCAAACTGTGTTAGGAATTCATTGTAATCTTCTCCATCTACCAATCCTTCGGCATGGGCTTGTTTAAATTTGTTTACCTCTTCTACCAAACGTTGTTCACCCCGATATTGATATTTTATACCGAACTCCAAACCGTTGGTGTGTTCAAGATAATTGGCATTGTGCTCTAAACTCCACATCCTAGGAAGAAACGCTTTTTGGGCATCGTCAGTGTTTTGTCCAGCGTTTTTCCATTCGTTTACAACCACATATTTCCCGGTTTTCAGGTCTTTTTCGTATTTGGGTTTGTCATCCTTGTATGGATTTTGGGCATCCAGTCCTACATAGGTCTCTGTAAATTGAGGTCCATAGAACAAATGGGTTTCTGGGTACTGCTCTCTATTATAATAAGCCAACAATTCCCTGGCGTTGTTTGGGTTGTTCTCATTAATCACAGTTCCCGCATTGGCCCGAATTGGTAGCATGAGCCAGCTCGAAAATCCGATGAAAATAAAGAGTACACAGAGCAACAAGGTGTTATACATAGCATATCCATGTTTGCGGGTGTACTTAAGGCCAAAATAGAACAGCGCAATAAACAGCATTCCGGCAATAAGAGTACCGGAGTTAAACGGTAGCCCTACGGAATTCACGAAGAACAATTCTGACGCACTGAAGAACTTCATGGTCATCGGCAATAGTAGCTTAAAGATGAATAGTAGGATAGCTACGGTAACGATATTTGCGATGATGAAATTTTTAATGGTAATGGTCTTGTACTTTTTGAAGAAATACAAAAACCCGATAGCGGGTATAGTAAGCAAGGCCATAAAGTGAACCCCAAAGGAAAGCCCCACGATAAAGGCAATGAGAATTAACCAACGATCTCCCCGGGAAGTGAACATTTCACGTTCCCATCGCAGTCCGCAATAGAACATGATGGACATGAGGCAGGCTGCGGCCGCATATACCTCGGCTTCGACCGCACTGAACCAAAAGCTATCGCTGAAGGTAAAGGCCAATGATCCTACGGCGGCACTTCCGAGGATAGCAATACTATTGTTTTTATTGATTTCACTGTTTTTGGAAACAATGTTGGTAAGCAACATGGTGAGCGACCAGAACATGAAAAGTATGGTAAATGCACTGGCAAAAACCGACATGAGGTTTATGGTAAGGGCGATACTATCGGAGTCCATAGCGAAAATGGAAAAGAAGGCTCCAAGCAGCTGATAGAGCGGTGCTCCTGGGGGGTGTCCCACTTCAAGATTACTCGCTGTGGTAATATATTCTCCTGCGTCCCAAAAGCTTACAGTGGGTTCTACGGTGAGCCAGTAGGTTAGGAGGGCAATGGTAAAAACGGACCATCCTATTATCTGGTTCCATTTTTTGTAATTGAAATCGCTCATGAAGGGTTCCTTATTTTGGTTGAGGCGAATTTACTAATTATATGGCAAGCGGAGTGATAAAAATTTACTAAGGGGTGGTGAAGTGGTTGGGAATTTGAGGAAAAATAGGGTGGAATTTGGGACTAGACCCGAAAATTTCAATTTTCTATGGAAAATTAGGGAATAGAGGATGTCATTTTTCTGAAAATTTGTTTGTGTGTACCGAAGAATGTTTTAAATTTGCGCCCACATTATGGTATTGGCCCATGGTGTAACTGGCAACACGTCTGATTTTGGTTCAGAAGAGTCTAGGTTCGAGCCCTAGTGGGCCAACAACGAAACCCTTAGAGTTTACAAGCTCTGAGGGTTTTTTTATTTACATGTAGATCCAAAATCCCTTGTTAATGAAGAAGAAATTAAAAAACGATTTACTTTAGTGGGTAGAAACGCCCTGATAGATTAATTATAAAAAGTGACTAAATGAAATCTGAATTAAAAATTACCGATCATCTAGCATTAGTAAGAAGTAAATTGGCGAATGAAAGAACTTTTTTAGCTTATTTTAGAACCTTCGCTGTGCTTATAAGCTCAGGCTTTGCCATAGTCAAAATTGAAGCTTTGGAGAACTTACGGGAATTGGGCTATATTTTTCTACTTGTATCCATTTTGATAATCCTTATTGGAACGATTCGCTTTTTTTATGTTCGGAAGAAATTGCGAAAGATGTCAATATGATATACAACCGAGCACAATTGTGCATTCAATTTCTTTTATTTAATTCTGTTTCAATCAAAAAGATGGTCATAAAATGTAGATCCTACCCAAAAGTTCAAAACGTTTTGTCCTTCATTCATAAATAGAATTTATGTAAGTCCGGAATGTCCTTTCGCAACGGTAAAGGAAATAATGCTGCCAACTCCTTTTTTGGATGCCACCTTAATTTCCCCACCAAGATTCAGAACCAATTCCTGAAAAATTGTTAATCCCATACCGCTTTCTATACCAAGCTTTTTACCATTGCATGTTGCTGGGTTGGGGGTGGAGGGAAAAGTTTCTAGGTAGGCTTTTGGAATGCCGGGACCATTATCTTGAACCCTGAACAGATAATAGTCCACATTGTTTTCGAGCGTAATATTAATAATGGGTCGACTTTTGTCGTTGTGTTTTATGGCGTTGGAAAGCAAATTGATAAGTATTTGTTTTAAGGCTGCCTTATGGGTAATGATTTTATCGACCCCAGACCGAAAGTTGATAGAAATGGTTTTATCTCCCTTAAACATGGATTGTAGACTTTCAATCAATTCTACAACATCAATGAGTTCCTTCATATTGTTTTTTTTACATGAGGTAAGAATCTCATCTATGTAGCTACTAAGCGATAGCGAGGTTGCCTTTAAGTATTGCATATATTCTTGGTTCTCACTACTGTCATTATTGTCTATGCCATTTTCAAGAAGTTCTATCAACTTGACAATTTGGCCTAATGGAGTTTTTAAATCATGTGACACGATACCAGCAAATTGCTCGAGGTTTTTGTTTTGTTTCTCAAGCGATGTTTGGATTTGCTGAAATTCAAAATTTCTAAGTCGTTCTTCAAACAAACCCGTGATTTGCTTTGAAAAATTGGATAAAGCGTTTTCTTGTTCATGGGTTAGTAGTCTTTGTTGAATATCACATATGGTTAGCTCCCCAAGGCAAGTTCCGCTCGAATCCAATATGGGGATTACAGCCAAACATTTTAAGCCATATCTAGAAAGCAAAGTGCTTTTCGCAAATCTTTTGTTTTTGTGTGCGCTTTCAACCAGAACATGTTGATTTGGATTGTTGTTCCATAAGCATACAAATTCAAGCTCATCCTCAAGCCCATTAAAAGCGATTCCTCTGTGGGATTTAATTGCATTTTTATGGCCATGCGCCAAATCAATAATAGCCCCGGCCGAATTGGAAATATGTTTGGCTACGGTAGTCATGTTTTCGAAGATGGCATCGGGTAAAGTGTTCAGGTGTTTGAATTTTTCACGATTAGAATGAATCAACTTGCCTTTAGGTTCTTTCAAAATAATGGGTTGTGTAATCATAGTCATATTATTTAAACGTAAGACGGGATATTTCTCTAGCGGTGTATGGCATAACTTGCCGAGGCAGGCATTTCTTTTATAAATTCAATTACTTTTTTTAATTCCTTGATAATTGCATTGATAGTTTTCATAGTCACGATGTTTAAATTACTGACGCAAAGTAACTATGGAACCTACTGAAGAATCGCAAAAACCTATGTTAGAGCGAAAAAATGGCTTTAAAAAGGAAAATTTCGGATCAAGTAAAACGAGCTATGTACGATAAGTTTGGGGTTTTGGCTATTCCCACCTACTTGCTGTCTGTTCGTTTTTTTGTGTTTCGAAGTGCATTGTTAAAGTGAATCACATACGTAGCGTTAAAACCGAAGTTTAGGTTGGGGTTCTTGAAATTGAAATTATTACGGGTTTGTGTGATAAAGGTGTCTTCAACCATATTTACTGCATTCGTCAACATAAACTGCAATTGTACATCACTGAGTTCCCAATTCACCCCAAGCGCAAAAGGGCCATAGGTGTTAAATGACTCAATTGGATTAAACGTGGCATAATACTCTGAAACTACGGCAACATGCAGTCCTAATTTATATCGGGCACCAAAACCCATGGCGAAAAAGTTATTTGGATCTTCTGTTGTTAACCCAAGGCTCTTATGTACGTATGTAGGTGCAACTTGAACAGAAAAATTGGACGAAACCCTTCTCGAGATAAGAATTTGGCTGGTGAAAGAAAGCCGGTCATTGAAGTCATCATTTATGGCAGGATTTGGTATCCCTGAGCTGTTATAACTTCCGCCTTGGAATAATGTAATATTAAAAGGGAAAGGATCATCTCCTCCCTGTTGGTTAAAGAGAGAATACTTTAGATATCCATCGAACAATCCATCAAATGTGGTACCGCCTATACCCATAGACAATCGGTCACTTATTCCATACTCGAGGGCGATTCTAGTGCTTAGTTTATCGGCTGCAAAACTCTGGGATCTAGGTTCTGGTGTATTCCAAAATCGATTGGCTGCAAAAACTTCAAGGACCCCTTTACTTCGTGTTTCGGTAGAATGCCCAAAGGCAATTCTAGTCATTTTAAAAGTGGCAGGAACATAGCCAATTTCACTTTTTTGCTCATTGTCGAGAATTTCTAGAAGATCCTGGCTATTAGAGTTAAGTACAACTCCCAATAGCAGTAAGCAAACGGTAAAGATATTCTTAGTTCTCATAAGGCTGGAATTCAAATCGGAAGTTAACTTCAATTCGGTCGGAGATATTTTCAGATAACAAGGCAGGTATTTTTATGTCATAATCTGCAACAAGTGTCTCAAAAGTTCCTGTAAGGACATATTTGCCGTTATTATTTTCAATTTTTGTCTTAATGCTAAGTTCGTTAGGTACACCATGCATAGTGAAGATTCCTTCGATCATTTTAATTTGTTCTCCTTGTTGATTGGGGTCAAAATCTATGATCTTCCCTTCAAAAACACCTTTGGGGTAAAGATCCGATTCCACATAGCTTTCATTGAAGTGTCCCTTCATCAGTGCCTTTTCAAAAACAAAGGCATTCATGAGCATACTAACCGCAATACTCCCATCTTCCATATCGATAATACTTAGTACTTGGTTATTGTCGGCTTGAATATTTTCAACAGTAGTGTAGGAAAAAAAGGAAACCCTCCCTTGCCGGGCAATAATCTTCTCGTTAGTATCCGGTATCATTGAGGTCGCAATCAATAATAAAGCAAAAAATTGTTTAATCATGATTGGTTGGATAGGAAATTATACAATTCAATAAAATTACGTCGTGAAGAAATCCTTTTAAAATGCCTTTTACAGTAATAGCCTGCCCTACTTTTAGAGAATCGATAAGCGCTCTTTGACTTTTCTGCATATCACAGATCACAGATTTTTTTCCTGTGCTATTGCCCTTTACTATTATGGTTGTCCGATTGTTTAGGTAGTTTACTTCCTCCACAAAGCCGCTTATGGCAATGACGTCACCGATTAAATGAGAACTATTGTCGCTTTCGTCCGTTATTAATTCATCTACAAGAATTGAGTTGACGGTGCTTGCGTCGCTTACTCTTTGATCCGGATCAAGTTGGCACTTAATGAGGGTAGTTGTCGTTAGCAGTGAAAAGACTACAGCGACTCCGATAAAAAGTGTTTTGCGTTTCATGTCCTGTTATTTCTTAAAGCACTCCATTAATCCAATTAATTGAATTTGCTGTTTTTAGAAAATTTAGGACCCTAAAGGTATGCAAAATTTGACCTTTAGGATCCCGTTAATCAAACAAACCTCAACTATAAATTAATCGATAATAGAAATTGTGCCGGTCATTAAACCATGAAACTCACAATTGTAAAATAATGTGTCTGGGGCGTCTGTAGGTACCGTAAAACTAATCACACCTTCGGATGCTCCGTTATTTGAAACTCCATCATTGTATGTATTGCTGGTTCCCGTTCCTTGAACATCTTTAATGAGAAAAGGATGTCCTGGAGCATTGATCACAAACTCATAGGTCTTTCCTCTTTGTAATTCAAGATTCGGGTTTTCTTCAGCAAACGATTCGAAAACATAGGAAATCCCTCCATTGTTGGTTACTTGAAAGGTCTGCTCTATGATGTCGCCTGGGTCTTGTGGGGCTTCCTCAATTTCATTGTTCAGTATGGGCCAAATACCGGCTTGCGGAAAACCTACACCAAAATTTTCACCTCGGTTTTCATCTCCACCAAAGTAATAAAGAGGCCATCCTCGGTAAGTGATTTGTGTTCTTCCAAAGACATCGATAACCGCGAATTCTGATTCATCCATTACACTAGGAAGTGCGCCAATTTGGGGGCCAAAAATGGGCCATACTCCATCATTGGAAAAGTCCTCGGCTGTGAAATTGTTAACCCCGTTGGTATCATTAATAAAACTATACAAGGTGTTACCGCGATCGTCCGTAAAGTAGAATGTTTGTTCTTCACCAGGCTCGTATTGACTAGTAAGATTGGTTACAACTCCATCCGCATCGCGTCCGACCAATTGATTTCTTACCAGCATCAATGAATAATCAGGTTTAGCTACGAACCAAACTCCGCCAGCTCCATCACCGTTTATTTGATTGGCTTCCGTATCGCTGGCAAATAGGTAAAGTGGCCAACCTTTATAAGTTGTTTGGTTTTGACCATCACCTCGGGTAATTGAATCGAAATCGGCAGGATCCAGGCCTGAATCAAGCGTAAGGTCTTCTGAGAAAAAGATGGGCCATGCGTCAACGCAGCCTCCAACGCAATTGGAATCTCCTGTTGCGTCGGGAGCAAAGAAGTATAAGGTAAATCCATCTGCATCGGTCAATACATTTCCAAAATTGGAATCATTTCTTAGGCGTATCGAATTTAATTCTTCGGTAGTAGGGTTCGTGGTGTCGGCATTATCGGAATCGTCTGTACTACAACTGATAATGCTAAAAATTGCGAACGTTAATAAAAATAGCTTTTTCATTTTAGTTTTTCTTTTTGTGTTATTTATGTAATTAGAATTCAAATTGTTATTCTTTGTGTTGCTAATGAATGAGTTCTTCAAAACCAAGGTCTCCAAGTGCATTAAGAGCACATGATAATGCGTGACTGGTATAGAAGTGAAACAGGATCAACTTATCTTGTGGAAAAGGTCTTACCCGTTCAATTCCTTCAAGGCCTTCTAAGGCAGTTTTGATTTCGACACTTTCATCGGAACAAAACCATGTTTCAATCGGAACGCGAGCTAAAAAAGGGGGTGTTGTTGCTATCATGATATCAAAAAACGCGTGAAAGATTAAATCCAAAGAAAATATCTCCTTCTCCCCAATCGCCAGTGCCCTGACCGAGAAAACCGTTGGTATTCATTGGTTGGGCGTTGGTGAAGTGGAGTTGAAAAACATGGCCGCCGGTTTCAAGATCAAATCCTATAGAGAGCGGATCATTGAAGGGTGATGTTTCCGCACGGTTAAGATGTAAGCCGTAATCAAAGTTGATAGACACTCGTTTGGTGAGCTTGTGCCTTCCTCCAAATCCGATAACATACTGAGAATTATCCTGCTCATTTATAGCTACATAATTATCATGAAAAAAAGTAGGCATGAGCTGAAGTGAGAAGTTTTTGTTGAACTTCTTGGAGATAAGTAATTGGGTGGTATACCCCAATCGGTTTTCAAATTCCAGACCGGGTAAAAAGTCTTTGTCCAGTGCGGTATTTATCAAAATATTACTGGAACTAACCACTGTAAACGGAGCTCCTCCTTTTCGCTCACGGACAAGCCGTAACTTGAGTGAGGCTTCATATATTTTCTGAAACGAACTGCGTGATATTCCGACATTTACTCCATCGGAAATTCCATAGATCAAATTAAGTCGAGTTACTGCCTGATCAAGGCCAAAGAAATCGCTCAAACCTGTTTCAAGAGATCCAAACCTGTGAGAAACTACAAAGTAGAGTTCCTTCTTGGAAACCATTTTGGTAGATTCGAAATTCACGATTTTAAGTCCTTTGAAAGCAGCCGATTTATAATCTTCGATCTGCTCGGAGTCTATTTCGGACAACAAATCGTCCTGTGCCGATACTGCGGCTGTTAATAGAGAAAATATAAATACTAAGTATTTCATGTTAGTCAGTTTTAGTTATGGTGGTAGCTTGATCTATTTTTACCATTTCAAGAAGCCCGTCGTACCCTATGCATCTGCCTTTTATGGACCATTCCGTTCCCACTTCAATCTCTTTAGGAAGGGGTTGTGACATGACTACATAGACCAGATTGTCGAGAGTTAGGGATTCTTTTGTCTTTTCTGAAACGACTCCCGTAATAGCTATCACCTGATCCAAATAATTTTGGGAAGCACTGGCTTCATCACTTGAAAATTCCTGATGCATGCTTTGGGCCGTAATGGAAGTAAAGGCAGCTTCACTGGCAATATCACGATGGCTGCTGTTAAAAGTGTATTGGTATACTGCGAAAGCGGTAATAACTGCTGCCAGTGAAATGAAAATTAGAACTTTGGTTTTTTTCTTCATTTTAACGTCTTCTGTGGTTGTGTTTTGTAGTTCCATTTTGGTCATTCTGAGTCACATTAAAGTGAGCAGCATTATGTTGTAATGGATCCTTTGATTGTTCCATGGATTTCTCAGATTTTATTTTATCGGTTTCTTGGTGGAAGTAGTTGTGCTTATTGGTAAATCCAACAGAAAAAATGACTAAAATGATCAAAACCGAGAAGGTTTGTGGGATTGTTTTTTTCATTTTTTGGTGAGATTAAAGTCAAGTAGAACCTTTATCTCTTTGGCAATCTTATTACGAACGATCTTCGGGATTTCGATCGCAAAATCTGCAGGAGTAACACTGAAAGATCCTTGAAGACGAATGGTGTCTCCATCTCGAGTGAGCGTAACAGGAGTTTCGATCGCCTTCTCTTCGCCGTGTAATTTTAGGGTCCCTTCTACCAAGACCATAGCAGAAGATTCCTGCCATTGTGAAAAATTGAAGTCCTTTAGCTTCCCTTTGAAGATGGCTTTGGGATAGGTTTCCGATTCTACGTAATTTTCGTTGAAATGCTCTTCCATGAGCGAATTCTTAAATCGAAACCCTTTCATAAGTGCGAGTGCGGCGATTTCATTTTTACTCATGTCTGCCACCATACTTACGGTCTTATTGGTTGCTTTTACGGGTTCAAAAAGTTCTTCGGAAGCCTCAAAAACTATGGCCCCTTGGGTATCAATATATTTTTGACTTAAGGCAGATTTGCTTGTAAATCCTGCGACTATTAATAGAATTGTGAATAAACTCTTTGTTGTTTTCATCGTATATAATATTTGGTTTATAGGAAGTTCTAGATTAATTTTCTGGCATACCGTCGGCGATCCATTGCTCTACAAGAGCTATCGTGGATTGGGGCAATCTGCCCGAGGGAGGCATGGCTCCAGGTGAACCATTGGATCTGGACATTGCACTAAGAATTTGGTTGGAACGATTACTTGCCTGGCTATAATTTATAAGTGAAAATGGAGCTCCATTAGTAGGTGGATTTCCATGGCACCGAACACAACTGCTTTGTAGGATGGGCCGAATATCGTCAACATAGGTAACGAAATTTGCTGGGTCACTGTTTTGATCCTCATTTGTGTCGTTTTGATTTTCAACTGCCTCAATCAAGTCGTCTTCGCTATCACTAGTGCAACTTGTGGTAATAAAGACGAAAAATGTTGCGAGAAGGAAAATGATATGCTTCATAATAGAACTGTTTTGTTTATTTGAATTTCGAAATCCACTTGTTTTTGGATGACAGTGCGAAATACCTAATTCATTGGGGTTTGTACACTATAAATGTTTCTGAGAAGGAAATTTTGGCTTTAAAAGGGAAGATTTTAAGGTTCAAAATCCGGCAAATTTGAATTCAAAACATTCCTGATTATATTTGAATCTGCTATTATCCTGTTAAAAGACCCCTTCATCCAATAATGGACTAATTGCAATTGGAATTATGAGAAAAGACCGACTCTACTTGTTCACCTTTGTGGCGATTACTCTGTTGTTTGTTATCATATCTACGTTCGCTATTCGGTATTTCGTGGATGCAGCCGCGAATAAAGTCATTGACACACAATTGGATGTTAGTAAAAGAGAGGTAAAGCAAGTGGCGCTTTTAATTGGAAATCAATTATCGCATGGAATACCAAAAGATTCCATTTTAATTGGAGTGCAAGCGAGTATTGAAAACTCCGATTTGGAGTCTGGCTTCGTGACTATATTCGATTGGTCGGGTAAAGTAGTATGTCATCCAAATATAACGCAACTTGGAAAACAACTGTCTCATCAAGAGTCTATCATCAATTCGATCTCAGACGAGGTCTCATCCGACGAATTATACCAACTATTGGAGAGAAGTGAAGCGGAAATACAGAATGGACCACTTCAGAGGAAAGACAATTCTGAGATTGTAAATCTCTATCCTGTCCCAAATTCGGATTGGATTGTGGCGGGCCATACCAATACGTCCCTATTGGCTGCTCAAATTGGGGATTTAAGAAAGAAGTTTCTAAATATTCTGCTGGTTATGGGGTTTATTTTCATACTTTCCTCCGTTATTATGGTCAGAATCATCGGTAGTCGATATGAGAAAATGCTGGAGATGAAGAATGAAAGATTATCGGATGAGGTCATTAACCTAACCAAACTTAATAGTGCTGTAAGCGAATATCAACAGCGTGTTATCGATCAACGCGAAGATACGCAAGAAGAGGACGCTCAAGGAGAGGATACCAATACCAAAAAGCGTATTCTAACTTATATCCGTCATGAACTTGTGCCTATTGCAATCCAAGAAATTTCGTATATCTATACTGAGAATACCATTACATATGTAATATGCCAAGATGGGAAGAAATCCACTGCCAACTCCAGTTTGGACGAGTTGTTCTCTCAATTGGACCAAACAATTTTCTTCAGGGCTAACCGTCAGTTCATAATATCCATATCTTCC
Organism: Aureisphaera galaxeae; assembly: GCF_028561275.1. GTDB lineage: Bacteria > Bacteroidota > Bacteroidia > Flavobacteriales > Flavobacteriaceae > Aureisphaera > Aureisphaera galaxeae. The sequence continues at coordinate 110,835 of NZ_JAQQTF010000018.1, read as the reverse complement.
ATCGATAAAATTATGCGCTATGGGAACAATCAACTTAAAATTTTGATCAACCCAGAATCCGAAACCGACATTATTATTAGCAAGAATCGTGCAGCTGAATTTAAACAATGGTTAAATTTATAGACGCTTTAATATCAGCGCGAATTTATCTCACTTTCTTATTTGACTTCAAGCCTTACCTGTCCATCGAAGTATAACTAAGGTTGAGAGGGGCAGCATAAAAAAACCGAGCAGATGCTCGATTTTTTTATAATTCTTAGGGGTACATGGCCAAGCAAATCAATCCTTACTAATTTTTCTGTTGATTATGGACCCATCTATGGTTTCTAATTTCAAAATATAGATGCCACTTTTGAGACCGACCGTATTTAATTGATTCTTTTGTCTTGCAGTTAGTACCTTCCTTCCAGAAACAGTAAACAGGTTAACTTCTTTTATCATGGATTGCTCCATGCTTATATGGAAAACATCCGTTACTGGGTTGGGATAGATTTGTATGTCTTCTCGTACTAAGTTATTTAGAGATAAAGGATCTTGGTACTCAAAAGCTCCGATGTCTATGTTGCCAATAATGTTTTTTGCAGTACCGCTACTATGAACAAGATATTCATATAACAAATCGTTATCGGGTAAATGGATTGCAGGGATATCGGTACCTGCATTAATTAATGGAGAAATATTCTGTAAGCTGAAATCTTGACTTCCCAAATCGGTAAATAATGGATCGGTTCCATCAAGGTTGTTGCCCTGGTCGTTAACAGTACCCGATGGTGAGCCGCTATGAGAATTTACCCAATTTGTTTTTATCCAATTGTGATATAGATTAAAGGTTCCAGCGTCATTAATCATGGCCATGGTGCTTCCGCTGTTAGTAGTATAAATTACGTTATTAAACGCATCCATGGTTTCGTCTTGGCTAGAAAGCCGTACCAAGGTGGTATTCGAGTTTCTAGTGGAAATAACGGTATTGTTATAAAAATAAAAGTTGCCTTTCCTGTATTGAGATTGTGTTCCACTATCACCTCCATAATGTGCGATTTGAGAATTTCCCGCTCCATCGGGTTCAATAAGGATATTGCCGTAAGCATATGTAGTGGAGTAGGAAGGGTGATTGTACAAAGCAGCTGATCCGGAATCCACAAGATCCAATTGTCGATTTCCACTTTCAATCCAATTATATCGAACTACAAGTCCGGCAGATCTGTCTTTAAGATTATTGCCAAGGGCACCTGCTCTTAAGGGGCCAAACCTATTGTACTCATAGGTAATTCCTAGAGCTTCAGTATAGGTATTATGTTCAAATATGCTTCCCGAAATACCATTGTCATAGATGTAATTATTGGCAATTAGAATGTCTTGTGTATCTCCGCCATTTGCACCAATAAAAATCCCATTTCCAGAATCATGAATAATGCAGTCCTCTATGATAATATGCTGTCCCTTTTCAATATATACAGATGCCGCATTACTGGAATAGGTGTCGGTTTGCCCATTGTCTCCCGTAAAGCTATAGGCGGGCCTTACCGATTTTAACTCTAAATTTCTAATGGTGATATAACTCGGCAAACCATCAGACGGGATGCTAGAACCACCTATTTTGATAAGTCCCCTCGATTCATTCCAGTAGTCCAAATATAAAGGGGTTGTGGCTCCGTTTCCATCAATGATCGGCTTTTGGCCTTCAGGACCATCTACGCCTATAATTTCAATTCTATTTAATTCGGTTCCTTGGGCATTTATGACCCATTTTTCGTAGTAGGGTGTGTCACGCCAGTGGATATAAATTCGGTCACCGGCTTGCAAGGCATCCCAAGGTGCTTCAGAAATATTGGTTAAGGGTTGCCCGGGGCCAATATGATAATCGGTGGCATATAGCGTATAGGCAATTAAGAAAAGTAGTGGGGTAAGATAATTCCGTAACATAAGTTCTTCATTTTATTAAGGTTTGTTGTGGTGAGGTTTGGGAAATTTCGATTGCTACAGATGCTATGTGTCCTTCAAAGAAAAGGTACATAGATTACTGTTTGATAGAATCTATAGGTCGAAATAAATATAAGGCTTTTTTGAATATATGGATGATTAGCTTACGCATATAGTTGTGTGTAAGATTCACTATATCAAATAAATGCACCTTGTTTTCTCAATATAAGAAGTATAAAACCCGAGTGAAGACTCGGGTTTTTGTTTTTAATAAGGTCAATCACTGCCAAATCAATACGAATAGAATTCCGGTAATGAAAGGAGATTGTCGGCTAGGGTATGATCGGGTGTTGTTTTTATATAATCCAAAGGATGCTGTGCATCGGGTCGCATCACAATCACCTCGGCTCGGCTGCCGTCCGAACCTATCGTATAGAAATTGGAACCAGCTTCAATTCGATTAATCACTTCATTTCGGGTCATAATCCAATTTTGTGATCCGTCCGTGACTTTCACCCGCTGGATGCCCCTAAACCTAAAGCCTCTGAAATAATGGCTGATTTCCGTTATTCTCAAATTCACCAAACCAGAGGTAAACGTGTAATAGAGCCCACGTCCCATGGTGGAGGCAAACAAGCGATTGGTCGATTTGTGCATGCCCAAGCTTGTTACCAATACAATAGGTAGATCATACTCGTCTACACTATCATTGTAGAAGTACCAACTATATCCGGCATCATTGCTGCGAAACACTCCCACATCGGAACCAACATATAAAACATCCGAATCCTCGTGGTCTATGACTAGGCTGTTCATTGAAATATCGGGCAAGGTAAGTGTTGAATGATCCCCTGAAACGGGCTCCCAAGTTTCACCGCCATTTTCCGATCGGTACACATTGGGATAAATGTTTCCATAGGTGATATAAAGGGTATCGGGATCTGAATGTTCTACAGTGATCGATCGAATGATTCCCGCAGGGGGTCGATCTGCATCCGCATACGGTTTTGACCAGCCAAGAAGACCGCTTGTGTTACTTCTATGGATATGACCTCCTTCTGTAGCTACATATACCCTATTTCCGTCACTTGGAGCAAAAGCCACAAAGGTGCCTCTGTCGCTTTCAAGATCAAATGCTGTAGCCCAATTATCGCCTTGGGTAATCGTTATATATATACGCCTTTGGGTGGGATACGTATTGGTTACATTCCCATCGTCATCCTTTTCTTCATCACTGAGTGTAGCCACTCCAATAACGATGTTTGAATTTCCAGGTCTAACTGCTACATGTCTAAAACTGGCCAATTTGGTGTCCCGATCTTCCTCGACCCAAAAATCCCTTAAGCCGTTCTGTAACGTGGTAAAGTTCCTTCCACGATTGGTACTTCTTCGCAATGCACCCGAACCTGGGGAAATGAAGATGTTCTCACTGTCATTTGGATCCACCACAAACATCCCCCATTCGTTACCACCACCAAAATTATCCCATTCGGGACTTCCTTCCGTCTGGATAATACCTTGATCCTGGGTGGCACAACCCGCCACAAATGTGCCAGTATCGGCCACGCCCAAACTCATGAGTTGGGCTGCTTTTAGATACCTGCTCTTAAGTGTATACGTTCTCCCTTTGTCCTCAGATCTATATACACCTGCGTCACAACATACATAGCAAATATCGTCATTGGTGGGGTGAAAGACCATTACATGATGGTCTGCCCATGTACCACTGGTATTCGAGAAATTGTAGCCATCGAAAGTATAATCCAATCCAACACCACCTGCATAGATACACTTATGGTCATTGGGATGAACGGCAATAAGCGTACACCACTCATTGTACCTAACCTCTTCGGTTCCCGGCAAAGGAAACCAGGTGTCGCCACCATTACCGGAGGTCAAAATGCGTTCTCCCCGCTGTCCTAATTTAACTGCCAAAAAGCCTGTTCCTCCAACGCCATTTTTTCCCATGGCTATTTTAATCCAACCAGCATCATTATCTTGAGGAAAGTCGCCTCTTATATGTGGAAACAACCAACTAATGATGGGTATGATTACGTTGTCATCGGTTATTTTATCCCAATCGTCGCCTCCGTTAGTCGTTTTGTAGAGACCGTCATTGCGGATCCCTGCATATAAGGTTTCGGGAGTATCGGGATCTAAAACCAGATCGCTGGCTCCACCGTTTAATACTTTATCCCAATGGCTCCCTCCATTGGTTGTCTTATAAACGCCCGAATTGGTTGCTACGTAAACAATATTTGGATTGGTGGGGTGAATATCAATTTTTGAACACAACGATCCTACGTCACCTTCGGGTGCAATATTGGTCCAAGAGTCCCCGCTATTTGTAGATTTATAAATACCTTTCCCGCTATAGCTAGGGCCATAACCCGGTGTATACTCCCCAGTGGCAGCGTAAAGGGTTCCTGGAGAACTTTTAGATATAGCCAGACTACCCACGGCCATGGTCGATTCAAATTTCCAAAGATGTCTCCAAGAGTCGCCCCCATTGGTAGTCTTCCAAATTCCGCCATTGGCTGCTCCTGCATAGAGAATATTGCCATTGGTGGGATGAATGACAAGCGATTTAACCCGTCCGTTAATATTGTTAGGACCTAGGCTATGCCATCTCCCAACACGATTTGACAAGCGTGTAAGCAAGGGCAATAAATCGAGAATATCTTGGAGTTCCAGATCTAGAATGAACTGAGGGGAATTGTCCTGCATATCTTCTAAAAGGTGCCATTCGGGTTGTCCATTAAAGGCAAATTGATCGGGCCATTCTTTCTTTAGTTTTAGACTTTCTACATGGACCTTCTTGCTGGCCTTGATATATGCGTTCCGGTCTTTTACACTTAAATCCGGACTTACAGCCTGTTTGCACAACTGATCGAAGACTTTTTTATCGAAATAATCGGAGGCCCTATCCACAATGCCCACATCCTGACCGAATTTAATGTTTAGGAAAGCAAAACGGCTTAGCGCAATCTTTCGTAGTTGCTCCTTATCCGAGGGAAGCGCGATTGCTGCATATACCCCGGGTCTAAATACATTGCAGAAAAAGTAGTTGTCTTTGGCATTGTATCCAGAGTCATCTATGATGTTCCATTGTCGTTGTTTCTCATCAAAATAGAACACCTTGGCCGTGGGCAAATTATAATCTTTCTTTTTCCCTCTCATAGGCTTAAAAACAATGGAGCCCTTAAGAAATTTAGAATCGGAAGAAACCGCTATTCCATGGCTTACGAAATTTTCAGAATCTTTTTTCTTTGGAACTTCGACCTTTTTTAGTGATAGTCCTTTTACTTTTCCCAGGTACTTTATATCCTTGTCTAATTTACCTTTTAGGGGATCGACGGGCTTACCTTTTACCTTTCGGGCTTCTTTAATGTGGGCGACCGCTTTCTGTATTTTTTCATCAAAATCCTCACGGGAAGCTATCCCTCTTTGTTCTTGAAACCAATGCTTCTTTCTTCGCATGTCTTCCTTGAAATCTGCTCTATTGCTGTAATAATTTTTTCCTTCCATGACTGTATTGTGTTTAACACCTGAAAGTACCCTGAAAATCCAACTCAAACACAGGGGAATTACTCCAATTATCTTGGGGAAAAATCCCCTATTTACCTTATAATCAAAAGAATGGCTGAAAAATATTTGATTTCCGAAGATTCAAGAGGGGCATAGTGGGAAAATTAGGTTTCGATAATCTATTCCATTTTGTTTATTTAAAGTGAGATAAATTTTGACGGAAAAGAGGGGGTGAAATGTCCTATCTTTGTGTATATGTTGAAGGCAAAAATCCTTTTGTTCGTTATTGCATTTATTCCCTCTCTGGCACAGGCCCAAAATCCTTTTGTTTTTTTGAATAAATCGATTCCTCCAGGAACCAAGAGTAATTTTGAAATACCGGTAATAAGTGAAAAGGATAGCACTATAATACCTGTTACCATATTTCATGGTTCAAAATCGGGACCTGTTTTGGGAATTACTGCGGGAGTGCATGGTTATGAGTATCCTCCAATTCTGGCGGCACAACAACTCAATCAAGAAATCGACCCTAAACAACTATCGGGGACAATACTATTGGTTCAAGTAGCAAACGTACCGGCTTTTCTGAATAGGAGTCCGTATCTGAATCCATTGGACGGCAAAAACCTGAATCGATCTTTTCCAGGAAGTAAGGACGGAACCATAACAGATAGGTTAGCCTATCTTATTACAAATGAGGTGATTTCTAAATCCGATTTCTTTGTCGATATGCATGCTGGAGATGCACCGGAAGATCTACGTCCTTATAATGCATGGTATCAAAGCACAGCACTCCCAGAAGTTTCGGAAAAGGGGCGTGCCATGGCATTGTCCATGGGGTTTGATTACTCCATTATTTTTAATATTCCTGAAGAGCGCCTTGAAAAACCTAGCGTGTATTGTTCGCAAGAGGCCTTCCACAGACGAATCCCTTCCGTAGATATTGAGTGTGGTCGACTTGGTGTGCCTGGAAAAGTAGAAACCGATCGAATCGTAGAGGGAATGTTTCTATTGTTAGATCATTTGGGAATGATGGACTATCCAGATAATAAAGTAGAAACCGCCCCGGTGATCGTAGCCAAAAGATTCAGTATAAAGAGTAATTCCACTGGAATATTTTACACGGATAAAAAAGCTGGTGATCGTGTTGAAGCTGGAGAGCTGGTAGGGTATATTACGGACTTCTTTGGCAATCGATTGGAGGAGGTAAAAGCCCCGCAAAGTGGAATGATTCTCTATATGATAGGAACGCCTCCCATCAATAAGAATGATACCATCATGAACGTAGGCATTCTGCCATAGTCCACGTAGGAATATATCTCATTGTCTCATTGCCCTTATAACCTTCTCGCCATGGGTATGGCCATAAAAATCATTACCAAAGAAGCGATGAAAAGTGGGATTAGAATTTTCAACGAACCTTTATTCGTTTGTATCTCATAATATGCTGGAGGGAATTGATCCCAGTTGATAGTGTCGGCATATTTTTCCTCGAAAATTTTCGGATAGAAAAACAGTCTTAAGTCTTCATGGAATGTATCTGTAGCATCTAGATAATTCATGTGTTGACTCATACTGGTTCCCGCCAACCGATTAAAAGCAAGCTGCATATGCATATTCGGAAGGATCGATGCGATTCCTTCGCTGGTCTTTTCTCTCAACGTAATCTTCTCACTTAAGGCAGCCTGTTGTTTTTTCGAATCATCGTCGCCCATTTGTTGCATGGCGTAATACCAGAGCCAATTAAATCCATCTGTGGGATATCCATACTTTTCGAATTGAGGGTAGTGGTCGTAAAACTTCTGAATGGTCGCCAATTTATCGGTATCCCATTTGGTGTGGTAACCATCTCTTTGGGCAATGGCCGTACTTAACGCTTCAGGAACTGGATATTTTGAAGCAATAAACGCATTGATTCCTGCCGGTAGCAATATGATTAATCCTAACCAAATCGATAATAACGAAAGGGCGTTGAAGCCCGAAGACCTTTTGAAAACAATCACGAAAAAAGACAGCGTGAACCAAAATAGGGCGTATAAAATGGAAAGTGAAAAAAGGAATACGAAGTTGATGTTTAACGGAATACCCAGTACAATTTTGGCAACGGTGAACAGGAATATCAATACGATTAACAGAAGAAAGAACCTTATTAAAAGCTTTGAGATGACAAACCTTACTTTGGATTTCGCTTGAATGGCGACTAATTGCCAAGTGCCTGTTTCTGTTTCTTCGGAAATCACATTAAACGTTAAAACTATAACCAGTAATGGAAGTAGATAAATAATGACGAAAGAGAGGTCCAAGTTACCCGACAATAGATTCATGGGATTTACCAAGTCGGTATCGAATTTCTGGGCTTCAAACGTTTTTATGGTAATCCGCTTCACCGTGGGGTTCACGTCTGTTTGGCCAATGGATAATCCTGCCAACGGGTCTAGGTTTTTGATATAAGCGAATTTTGCATAATACAACAACAAGCCCAAATCTTCATTGTGAAGGGAAACCTGGCGATCGAAATGCTGTTCCTGATACTGCTTTACTTCGGCAATGGCCGCTTGCTGCTTTGATAGGTGCTTACTTCCTATGAGAATGCCAATAATACCCAAAAGCGCTATTAATACAAGACTTAGCCATACCTCTCTCGATCGTATGCATTGCCATAATAATAATTTAAATTTCATCATATCGCCCTAGCTCTTTTAGATGTGAACAATAGTATTTCAACAGTAATCAACAACCACAATAGCATTGCAATTAATGCGGGTAACGCCTCTTTCATTGTTTGAATAAAGGGAGTAGGTTGATGATTAAAATCGGGAAACTCTTTCCAATGTTCATGTCCTACAACATGTATTTTCCCTTCAGATCCGCTTTTCTTCTTAGGACTTATGTATTCCATTTGTAGCTCATTCATGGTTTGCGCCAATTCATAACGATAGTCATCTGCTTGATTCTGAAAATCGATATACGACCTAAAATCTGTGCCCGCCATACTCATAGATAGTTGTTTGATTGCCGTAAAAGGATTTAAATAGGATGAAAAGCGAGTGATGTCGTTTTGCTTTTCATAAGTGGCTATTAAGTCTTCATTGTGTTTTCTGTACAATTTGGAGGTAATCTTTTCACCTTCCCGCATGACAAAACCTGAGTAGTTAAAAGGTAAATCGGTTACCTCTTTTACATTATGAACAGCTAAAACCGAATCCCGTAATTTATTATAGTGCGGATCATCCGGATTATGACTGTCTCCATATTCAATTACTTCTTTCTCAATGCCCGATTGGAAGGCTAATTTTGTAGGTGTGGGATGCCAATAGCTTCCCATTGCTTGGGCTGTTTTCGGTAAAAGCACAACCAATAACAACCATATTCCCAATAAACGCAATAATGCATTTTTTGGACTATTGCTGCTTGCGGATACAGCCACAGTGATCCCGGAAACCACAAAGAGAAATAGTGAGTACCCCAAAACTATCGTTAGTAACCTTACCCAATAGAAATCATGCCCTATTTCAGAGTTAAGAAACAGCATCGCAATAAGAACTATCAAGAAAATGGGGATAAGAAAGAGTAGGGAAATGGCAAATAGCCCAAGTGTCCTACCAAAAAGAATTTCTTTCCAATTAGCTCCTTGAGATAGGAGAATCTTTAGGGTTCCATTTTGTTTATCTCCCGCTATACTTGAAAAGCCTATAAAGAAGAGAATAAGCGGTAGCACTAATTGTAATAGTAGCGCTAGGCTTAATTCCCCAAATCGTAAGGTTCCAGTTGAGAACGTTGCTTCGGAAAAATTGACACTATTTTGTCGATGCGCTTCCAGGAACACGGTATTTCCCGTAAAACTTTCTAATCCGAAATCGAATATGCCTAGGGGAGGACTTTTGCGAAAGGCAAATGTTCCAAAATGGGCCATTCGATGCGGATGCTTATCAGGATTGTTTACCCAACTTTGTCGTGCCATGTCTTGATGCTCTTCCCGAATATCATTTTGTACGACATGATTTTGAATACCGCTAACAGCCGCGTAGGCCGTTAGCAGTATAAAAATGAGATAAAGCAGATAAAAAGCTTTGGGTTTTTTGGCATTATGCCAAAAATTCAATGCGAATAGCCGAACATTTGCCCACTTCATATATTAAAAGTTATAAGCAGCGTTAATTAATACATTGCGCGGTGCACCGGGTCCTAATCTATTAGGGCTAAGACCACCTAACCAATAAGTTTCGTCAAATAGATTGTTCACTTTTAGTGTTAATTGAATACCGGTGTTATTTGGCTTATAGAAAACTGCTCCCTCGAACACCGTATAGGAGGGCAACAACACTCTATTGGTATTATATGTTGGATTATACCATGTATATCGTTCGTCTACATATTGAGCACCAAAACCAACCCCTATTCCTTTTAATGGCGAGTTTGATTTAAAATCGTATCTCCCCCAAAAGTTGGCATTATGTTCGGGAGCTCCCCCTATTCGTTCTCCCACAAATTCCTCGATAGCATCTTCTTCAATAATGGCATCATTATAACCATAAGAAGCCGTTAAACGTAAGTTAGGTAATACATAACCCGAAACATCCAATTCAAAACCTCTACTGCGCTGTTCCCCTCGTGTTGTCAAGTTGTCTATATCGAAGGTATCCCCAAGTAAGATATTTTTTTGGGAAATATCGAAGACCGCTAAGTTGGCAAATATTCTCCCATTTAAAAATTCTCCTTTGGCACCAACTTCTATGAGGCTGCTCTCTAAAGGATCAAACCTTCCGGGTGATGCAGACCAAAAGAAACCTTCTGCTGTTGGATTTAGCGAAACCGTGTTTGTATGCGGTTGAAATCCTTCCAGATATGTAGCATAGGCACTAATATCATTAGTTACTTCATAGGTTACACCGATCCTGGGGACAAAAGCATTGGTATTAAATTCTTGTTCTTCACCCTCATAGTCAAAAATATCTGTGAACCATTCATACCTTAAGTTGAATAGTGCCGAAAATTTTCCAATTTTAAATTGGTTTTGAAGATAGATACCACTGGAAGTGGTTAGGTTTGCCGGGATCTCAAATTGCCTAAGCACGTAATTATTTGTATTTCTAATTCCGTTAAAAGGGCTTGTTAAATCTAGGTGAGCAACCGCAGGAACCAATAGGCCATCCTCGGTTTGTTGAAAATCATTTGGATCGCTTGTGCCAGGTCTAAATCTTGCCGTAGTACCATCGTTTAACAAATAATCCCTTGAGCTATTGGCGCCACCAATTTTTCTTTCCCAACGGGATGCATCAAATCCAACTAATATTTTATTGGTTATGTTACCGGATTCGATATTATAATCAAAATATCCACTAAAGTTATCGGTATTCCATTTTTGTTGTCTTTCTGCATATCGCATAGCAATAAGATTAGGAACCACATTTCCGTCGATATCATACGCTTGGCGGAAGGCATCTGCTCTATGCTCTTGTAAGTCTTCGTCCCAAGTCTGTTTCATATACTGGGCATTGAAACCAAAGTTTTCAGTAAACTTTTTACTAAAGCTTGTCATGAATATTAACTCTTTGGTTTTATAGAAGTCATTAATTGCACCTGGGTTCAAAGTAATGGGTGTACTGTTTGGATCATAATCATCATCAACGGCATCAAAAATGGGTTGCCCTCTATCCAAATTGCCTTCTGCATTATTGTAAATCAATTCCACATTGAGTGACGTATTTTCATTAGGAATATAACTTAAGGAAGGGGTGATTAAAATAGCATTGTTGTTTACGATATCCCTAAAGGAATCTGCTTCTTGAATAGCTGTATTGAAACGATACAGTAACGTTTTAGACTTGTTTAAAGGCCCCGTAAAATCGGCTGTAGCTCTTAATGTTCCGAAACTTCCTGCGGTTAAACTCACCGAATTTCTTTTTTCAGCCAAAGGTTTTTTGGTTACCATGTTTACCGTTCCGCCAGGGTCAGCACTGGAAAAGGTTACTGAAGAGGGTCCTTTAATAACTTCTACCCGTTCTAAATGTGAGGTAATGGGTTGTAAAAAGTAATATTGACGTGTCCGCATTCCATTAAGTACCTGGCCATCATCGGCTTGTGTAATACCACGAATGTTGTAATGATTGTACAAACCTGTTGCCGAAACATTACTTACGGTTTTAACAGCATCAGGTAATTGAAATGCCAAACGGTCATCGATAAGCTCTTTGGTAACCGTGGCAACAGCCTGTGGTAGTTCTTTGTTTTTAATCGCAACTTTGGTGGAGGAAAATGAATAATCACTGTTGTAGTCGGTTCTGGCTCGTCCAATCACCTCTACACTTTGCAATTGTTCTGTTCCTTCATTCAATTGAATGGTCCCTACGTCAACGTTAGAACCTGGACTCACTTCAATGGTGCTGCTATAGGACTGAAATCCCAAGTAACGAATTTCTAAGGCGTAGGTCCCGGGAGAAACGGTCATTTTAAATTCTCCGTATTCATCGGTGAGCAGTCCTTTGGTATCATCAGAACTTTGTAATGAAACTGTTGCTCCAATAATGGGAGCGGCTTCCGAATCGACCACTTTTCCTTTTACTTCTATCTGTGCAAAGGATATGCAGCCTATCAGCAAGCATAATATTGTGATTAATGATTTATATATTTTCATTGTAATAGTTGTTTTTCTGGTTTAGATGGTTTTTAAGTATAGATTTTGTAACTCGGTGGCACTAATTTGGTCCGTGGTTGAGGTATGAACCAATTTTCCTTCTTTCATGATGCCGATTTTGGTGCCTACATTTACCGCGTTAAAAATGTCATGGGTGGCCATGAAAATGGCCTTACCCTCATCGCTTAGTCCCTTACATATTTTGGTAAACTCCAATGCGGCTTTAGGATCCAAACCGGAGATAGGTTCGTCCATAAAAATGTAGTCCGCATTTTTAGAAAGAGCGATGGCAATTCCTACTTTTTGCCGCATTCCTTTGGAGTAAGAGGACATCTTATTGTGATGTGCTGTTTCTTGTAGCCCCACCTTTAATAGTAGGTCCGATAATTCGGTGTTGGAGTATTTAAATCCAGCCAATCTGCTGAAGAAGTTTAGGTTTTCAATTCCGGAAAGGTTGCTGTATAGTTGTACCACTTCAGGGATGTAAGCGATCTTTTGAGAGGTCTTGTTGTTATTGGGTTGAACAGCAATACCATCTATTAAAGCTTCGCCTTCGGTAGCTCCTATTAAACCTAAAAATAGGTTGATCGTTGTTGTTTTACCAGCTCCGTTTTGACCTAGTAAACAAAATATCTCGCCTTTATCAACCGAAAGGTTAAGCTGACTAAGCGCCTGATGCTTACCATATGTTTTGGTAAGGTTTATTGCTTTTAGCATGGTGTAAAATGTAAGATGTTATGGACTGCTAAAGTCCTTGAATTCAGTTCCTCTGTTCATTCCGTGAATACGAGGAATACCCCTTACCGAAGTTGTAGATTCTGGAAAATTGACGTAACATCCTATCCTGCTTTGCCAAACCTAATGGTTCATAATCATGGTTTTGGAGGATGGATAAAGCAATAGCATTGGTACATCGCACCATAGCCTTACGAATCTAAAAGTGTAGATGGGTATTCCCTAACTAATGGGAGGGGGTTTGTTGTAAACAGAAGTAGGGGAAGCAATTTTTGCGTGTGGTACATCATATTGGGTGAAAACCACGTAAGAACTTGGTACATCCTGTAGATCTACATCGAAGGAAAATGGATCTCCAGAAAATACATCCAGTTGGTTCGCAGTGGATATAATATCGTAGAACTCACAAACCGTTGGCGTATCACCATCCATAATGTGATCCAACATATGCAGGTTTGCAATCTGTGGAGATAGAAATGCAAGGACAAATAATAGTGCTGTTATGGATTTTCCTATGCGTTGAAACATCAATTCAAATTCTAAAAATAGAAACGGCTGTTATCGTTTAATACAAATTTAAGTTGTTCAATTTAAGTGTGTTATCATATTTCCTTTTCAAATGAAAGTATCTAATTCAAGGGATATGCTCTTTGAATGGGCCAGCGATCTTCATAGCCTTCCTTCCAATTTTGTCTGGCCAGCTCTTCGTCGGTGGCCAAACAATCATCTAAGTCTGACCTAATAAGAGCTTCATTCATATGTTGTCCAATGAATACGATTTCATTCTTTCTGTCACCAAAATCCATATCCCAATCGGATTCAATATGCTTTTGATTTTCTACGAATCCCAAAAATTCGATTCGCTTTTCGAATGGCATGCTACTCCACCATACACCAGCACTGTCCGTTCGTAGCGATCCTCCCGCTTGCCCCCAGATCAATGCTTGCTCTGGGCGGGATGCTACCCAAAACAATCCTTTGCTACGAATAATGTTAGCTGGGAATTTATGATGCGCATAATTCCAGAATCGTACTGGGTCGAATGGCTTTTTGGTGCGATAGACAAAGGATGAAATTCCATATTCTTCGGTCTCTGGAGTGTGCTCCTCCTTATTCAGTTCTTCAATCCAACCGGCACTCTGCTCGGCCTCTTCAAAATCAAATAACCCTGTATTGAGAATGTTTTCGGGTGGGACCTTGCTGAAGGTGGATTCAATGATTTTTGCCGATGGGTTTAGTTTTTGAAGGGTCGCCTTGAGCAAACTTAAATGCTCTGTAGACACCAAATCTACCTTGTTCAAAACAATGATATTGGCAAATTCTACCTGATCCGTCAACAGATTTACAATGGTTCTGTAGTCGCCTTCCATATCGGTGAGATCCCTGTCCATTAGGGTTTCGGGGCTTCCGAAGTCCTTGAAAAAGTTGAACGCATCTACTACGGTAACCATAGTGTCCACATAGCTGAAACGGGATAGGTCGATGCCGTTTTCTTCATCAACAAACGAGAATGTTTGGGCAACAGGGACCGGTTCGCTAATTCCAGTGCTTTCAATAAGTAAGTAATCAAAGCGATTCTCCTTTGCCAAGCGCTCAACTTCAATCATTAAATCCTCTCGAAGCGTACAGCAAATACATCCGTTGCTCATTTCAACCAATTTCTCTTCGGTTCGGGATAAGGTGTTTTCACTTTTTACCAGCGCCGCATCAACATTCACCTCACTCATGTCGTTTACAATGACAGCTACTTTTAAACCTTCTTTGTTGTGTAGCACATGATTGAGTAAAGTGGTTTTTCCAGCACCAAGAAAACCACTTAAAACGGTTACCGGTAGTTTGTCATTCATATTTTGATTCTATTACTGCAACATTGTTGCAAAACTAACCACAAAAATCCCTAAATGCAACTAAGTTGTATTTAGTTGGTTAAATAATAAGCGAAAGTTTTGTGTTGCTTTTGTAATTCTAATGCAAAACACGCGCTGGTTTGCACGAATCAGGGAGTTTTCTTTCAGGGGAGGTCCATGAGTAGGATGCTAATAAATTAACCCCCTAGAGCCTACGATTCTAAGGGGTTTTTGTTATTTCTGGACTTTGTGAAGATTGTTCAAGCCATTCCTATCGCCTTTTATATTTCAAATCTTTTGCCTTGATATCCTTGGTCCATAGTTCTTTTCCATCCTTATCGAATATTTTAATGTTGAGCACACGATCGGTGCGAGGGCCGCTTACATTCAAAATCCCAAAATTATGCTGTCCTACCAAGGTTTCCTCCAACTTGTTGGTGTTCAGTTTTTCCTTGTCATCGTAGGCTCCCGCCGTTAATGAAGAGCATGTCAAATCATATAGAGGATATACGTATCTGCTTTCCTGCATGACACTGAGACCTGTATGGTGCCTGTCACCATCTAGAAAAATGACTCCCTCGATCTTTGCTTCGCGTATTTTGTCAAGTAGATATCTTCGTTCATTTGAAAACGTTGCATGGTTTTCGTACATGGCTTCTGTACTCAAAACCTGCCCTCCTATGGCTACAAACTTAAATGGAGCCCTACTGGATGCCAGGGCATTGATGAGCCAATCGATTTGTGCTTTACCAAGCATTTCACGTTCCTCCGTAAAGTTGCGGTTGGATGTCCTGTGGTAACGATTATCCAACAAGAAGAATTGCAGGTCTGCCCATTGAAAGGAACCCGTTATTCCCCCATTACCGGTAACATCGTAATTGGGATTTCCCCAAAATAGCTTAAATATCTCTGCTGCCGTTTCCTTCAGCCAAAAGCTGCCATCAGAATCGTTGGGGCCGTAATCGTGATCATCCCAAATAGCGTAATGATGGGTCGAAGCGAGTAAAGGTTGCATTTCGGGTAGGGAACGGGTGTGGGTATAACGATGTAGGAATCCAGTACGGGAATTCCAGTCCGCCTCGCGCAGATAGGTGTTATCGCCCAACCAAAGCATAAAATCGGGTCTTTTATCATGAATCGATTCAAAAATTTCGAACTCACTTCCATAGGGTTTCCCGGGTCTGTCGAAGCGTTCTTCATTAACATAGTTGCAGCTCCCCACGGCAAAATTCACCTCTGGAGGGTCGGTGCGCCATTGCCAAAGTGTTTGGGATTGGAATTCCATGGGATAGCCCTTCCGAATTTTTTTCCCATTGATGTATAATTCATAGCTGTATTTTTTTCCAGGTAAAATCTGATCAGCGACTAACTTTGCTACAAATCCGTATCTGGCCTGTGTAGTATATTTCTCAGTACTGAAACGCTCTTTAGGATTTTCTTTGTCAAAATACTCAAAGTGAACCGCTGCGGTCTCTGTCGTTTGAACCCAGAGCAATGCTTCACGCATTGTGGAATACCCCACCATGGGCCCCGATTGCACCAAGTCTTGAGAAAAAATGACGGGTGTATGAAGTAATAAGAATGCTAGGAAGAGTAGTAGCTTATTCATGAATGCTCAATTTAAATTCTAAGAATGTCTATAGTTGTAATAAAGATACTCGAACAAAATTGCCTAATGTTTAGAAAACACAAAGAAATTATTACGTTCTTATCCCAAATGTCCCTAAGGGTATTTTACGCTAGTTCAGGTCATGCTGCCACGTACACTAACCAAAACAGGCTTCGCATTTCCCCTGAATCAAAATTTGGGAAACGGTGATTTCACGATTGGGTATTTTGGGAATGGAGACATCTACAGTGAGACAATCCACCTTACCGCAATTCGTGCATTGAAAATGAGGATGTGTATCCGAATGCCCAGACACCGAACAATTATGGCATTTTGCATACCATTTAATTCCGTTTTTGTCTAAGAAAGAATGTACGACCCCATCGTCCTCAAGCCTATCCAAGATTCGATAAACAGTGGTTTTGTTCATTTGTAAAGCCAGGCGCTCCACCAATGCTACAACGGAAATAGCACTGGCATCTTTTTGAAATTCGGCCAAGAGCATCTCAACAGATTGCGTTTTTCTAATGATTCCCATATCACAAAGTTATTACAACTGGGTTGCAGTGACAAATCATATTTTTATATTTGCAACTTAGTTGCATTAAGAAATATATAAAGGAGGCTTTCCTCGCTAGATTATTTAATGCACCTGCTCGCTTTTAGAATGGCAGTAAATGTATAACCGATAACAACGGTCCGAGCTATGAATTATGAAGAAATTGAAAGCATAGGGGATAATCACATTTCCTATAACGTGGAGACACCTCTGTTGCCAGATGCATTCGATAAACCTGATGATGAAAAAATTGAAAGCATTCAACATCATTTTGCCATGATCATGAAAGAACTCGGACTCGATCTGTCGGACGATAGTCTGTCTGGGACTCCTTATCGATTTGCCAAGATGTATGTGAAAGAGCTGTTTTATGGCCTTGACCCGAAGAACAAGCCAAAACTTTCAACATTTGAGAACAAGTATGGGTATGGTAAAATGTTGGTTGAACAGAACATCACCATCGATTCTTCCTGTGAGCACCACTTTTTGCCGATAGTAGGGCACGCGCACGTTGCCTATGTTCCCAAAAACAAGGTGATAGGGCTCTCTAAAATAAATCGTTTGGTCGATTACTATGCGCACCGTCCCCAGGTTCAGGAGCGATTGTCGCTGCAAATTCTTAAAGACCTGCAAAGTGCATTGGAAACGGAAGATGTAATTGTCATGATTTCTGCCAAGCACCTTTGTGTTTCTTCAAGAGGGATAAAGGACAAAAATAGTTTTACGACGACCATAGAATATGGCGGTTGTTTCGAGAACGGCGCAAAACGAGATGAATTTTTAAGTACAATTAATAATCAAATAGTGTAAAGATGATAACAAAAGAACAAGTATTAGATGCTCAAAATCAATGGGGAAGTGGTGTGGTAAAGATTGGATCCTTAAAAGACAACAGACCCGAATGCGAGGCGTATGCGAGTGAATTCCTGGATGCACGTTATGCGTTTGAAGCAGGCCCTGTCCTATTTAAACCCACCAAGTGCGCTATACAACAATTTAGACCAACAAAAGCAGAAGCCCTTTCTTACTTCATTGCAGGTGATGATAGAGCTTGTGCAGAAGACAAAGGGTTTGCCATACAACCTTGGACCAAGGTTAGGTTCGAAAATGCAGGTTTCATTCTGGAAGATAATCGTGCCATCGCAATGGGGAATTATTTTTTCACCGATTTAGATGGCAATGAAGCGAAAGTAGAATATACGTTCGGTTATAAATTAATGGGGGGATCCTTAAAAATTGATTTGCATCATTCTTCCTTTCCATTTCCAAACCCAGATGACGTAGCCTAATGCATAAAACGCTTTTCCTTTTGTGCCCAACCGATTGCTTGGAAGCCAAGGTGAATAACACTTTTAGGCAGGAGAATTATTTCTATACTTCTCTTGGGAATTCTTTTGTTTCGAATTTGGAAACATTGAGAAGCATAAAGGAATTGATTGAAAAACATAACATTAGAAAAATCTCTTTTGTTCTTTCCAATGACAATGAAATTATCTTAGATGCATTGGAAGGACAATTTTTTTCAGGGGTTCGGGGTCTGGAAACTTTCTACAACGAAATTATGGAACAAAAGGAACATTCGGATCTTTCATGGCGAACAGGGGATCGTCAATTCGCTCTCCTGTCGTATTATTTGAATAAAAGAATAAGGGAATTGCGACTTCAGCTATGTAGTTTTTTCCGTTTCCCTTTCGAAATAAATGGTCGGATTTATGATAGGTATGATGACACCTTTATAGCCATATATTCAGATCTAATTTGTATTGAAAAGTATTCATTGAATTGAAAATACAAAGGCATGACTTTTCTTGTAGTGAAAGTTGGTTTCGATTCCTTCTAGCTTGCCAAATCCAATAGGAGGGATTGTAATCCAACAAAAAAGCGACTTCAATTTGAAGTCGCTTTTTCTTTTTAAGTCTTTACTCCACGGAAGGTATAGCATCTCTTCCTTCGGGACCTTATTTATTGATCCTCTTTTTCCTTATCCTCTTCCATCATTCTTTCATCTTCCTGGGTAATGCGCTCATGGTCTTCTTTTATTTTTTGATGCTCTTTCTCCATGGTCTCATGTTCCGATTTCATGGATGCGTGCTCTGCGGTCATTTCTTCCAATGTCATGTCACCCGTTCCATGTTTCGTTTCTAGTTCGGCATGTTTTGCAATCAAAGCTTGGTGTGCTTCCATAAGCTCGGCATGTTTGGAAAGAATGGCACCGTGCTGATTTTCCATAGCCATGTGAATGGAATCGTTCTCAATCCCCTTATGTGCATCGATCATCTTTTGATGGTCATCTTGCATAGCATCATGTTCCTTGCTCATTGCATCGTGAGATGCTTCCATGGCTTTATGCTCTTCTACCATGGCCTTGTGTTCGGGAGTTTCGGCTGGATTTTGCTTGCAGGAAAACATTGATAATACCATTACGAAAATTAATAATGTGATTGGTCTTCTCATTTTTTTATGATTTAATTAACATTTAAAGGTATTCATTTTTATGGAACCTACGGTTTTATTGCTGGAAATTAATTGTACTTTTAACGAATTAATATTCTAACTACACACGAAGGAAGTTGACTTCGGTTTTGAAACCTTTATAAGGTGAAACAGCGCATAAGAACACATATAATCCCTTTACTTTTTGCAATAGTCTTTCTCATTCCGAGAGTTGCAGACCTGCATGCGCTGGAGCATATAGCCGAAGAAGACACCCCTATTTCCTGTGAGTTATGTGATGACTTGATACAAACCCAGCAAAATGATCTTGATTTAGCTGGAGCCTCCTATGTTGAGGTGGCCATGCAACAAGTTCCCTGCTCGTTTGTGGTGCTCCCTCACTATGATGTTCCAAGGGAAACGATTGTTTCGCCTACAAGCATTTACAACAAACCTCCACCACTTGTTTAAGTGATTTTTTCTTTTGGTTACTAGAAGTGTCCATCGTTGGGGACCTTTACCATTGTTTCAACAAGTTTGAATACATCAATTTCGTGCTTTTCGAAGTAATTGTTTTTCTATACAAAGAAAATCAATGTACTGTTTCAGCAGTATTTGGTACCCCCTAAATAACCCAGACATCTTTTAATTTCCCTTTACCAAACGGTTCAATTTAAATTCACTGAAGGTCAAAATGGCCTTTAGTTTAACCATAATTCATTATGATACATACCAACAATCTTACAAAGAGATATGAAGGGCAAGTAGCGCTCGATCGACTTAACCTCACCGTTAAGGAAGGTGACATATTTTGCCTTCTTGGGGCCAACGGAGCGGGTAAGACCACTACCATTAATCTGCTGCTAGGGTTCATTGCACCCACAGAGGGAAGTGCTTCTATAGATGGGATGAATGTATTCGAAAGCAACAAAGCTACCAAGAAAGTAGTGGCATACATCCCCGAAAATCTAATGCTTTACCCTAGTCTTACGGCCGTGGAAAATCTTGATTATTTCTCAGGGATTGCTGGAAAGAAGCTTTCTACATCACAATTGGAAGCATTTCTAGCTGAGGCTGGATTGCAGAAGGAGGCCTTTAGAAAGCGTATCTCGACCTTTTCGAAAGGAATGCGCCAAAAAGTAGGGATTGCCATAGCGTTGGCTAAAGATGCCAAGGCATTGCTACTCGATGAGCCTACTTCTGGTTTGGATCCCAAAGCCAGTAATGAATTTGGCCAATTACTTCAAAAACTAAGGGAAAAGGGGGTCGCTACCCTCATGGCAACGCACGATTTATTCCGCGCCAAGGAAGTTGCAACACATATCGGAATTATGAAAGACGGCCAGTTGAAACAGCAATTCACTGCCAATGATATTTCCCTTTCGGAATTGGAGAAGGCGTATTTAGACACCATGGACTATAAAGAAAAGGTATCATGATTTTAAAAACATTCAATAAAGAAACCAAAGAGCTGCTGCGTGACGGTCGGGTGCGTTTGTCTTTCATAATAGTTGTCCTGCTGTTAGGGATGGCTATTTGGGTAAGTGCCAAGCAATATCAGAACATTAATGAGCAGTACGAAACCGCCACGGCTGCTGAACGAACTGTTTGGGATGATCAAGGTGAAAAGAATCCACATTCTGCTGCTCATTTCGGGACGTATGCCTTTAAACCGAAATACCCTTTGTCCCTTGTAGACCAAGGAGTAGACAAGTACGCTGGGACCTCCATTTTTTTGGAAGCTCACAATCGTAATGAAGCCCAATTCAGTGCTGCCGCAGACCAAACGGGATTGGCGCGATTTGGAGACCTTACCCCAGATTTCATTCTCCTTTTCATCTTGCCATTGCTTATCATCCTTTTGGGTTACAACAGTTTTACCAAAGAACGTGAAATGGGAACGCTCACCCTGCTGAAAAGCCAAGGGATTTCCACACGGAAATGGATTCTAGGAAAATGGATGGCGCTGTTCTTTCCCATTTTTCTTATCACTGCTGCTTTATTTCTGGTAGCTGGAATACTGCTTTCCAATTTGGACGATTTTGGTGTTTTTCGTTGGAATTCCCTCATAGGACTCTTTCTGGTTTATATGGGGTATTATATCATTTTTATCAATCTGGTATTGTTTATCTCTGCCAAGGTGAAAAAATCGGGGATATCCCTGGTACTTTCCCTTTCCTTATGGATTCTAGCCTGTCTAGCAGCACCCAAAGCAGCTAGCAACATTGCCGAAACCAGACATCCCTATCCTACTAGACAGGAGTTTGCCGCTATGGTACTCAAGGATAAGAAGGAAGGATTGGACGGACACAATCCATGGAGCAAGGAAGCCAAACTGCTTCAGGAAGAAGTCCTAAAAGAGTATGGTGTAGACAGTCTTCATAAACTGCCTTTCAATTTTGATGCGTATCGCATGCAAAAGGGGGAAGAGCACGAGGCCAGGGTGTATTTCAAACACTACAGCTATCTCAAGGAGCAGTTTGAACAACAATCCGGAGTGTACCGAAGTTTAGCGGTGATCTCACCGTATTTACCCACTCGCTTTATGAGCATGTCCATTGCACATACCGATTATGCAACGCATTGGGATTTTTCGGATGCTGCAGAGAATTATAGAATCGCTACCCAGAAATTTTTAAATAACAACTTCGCCGAAAATTCAGAATATGGAAACTGGGGGTATCGGGCAGAATCAGACTTATGGAAGCAGTTGCCTGCTTTCGAATATGACCCTCCGGAACTGAGCGCTATTATCGATCGAAATTCTTCTAACATTCTGATTTTAGGGGTTTGGCTTTTAGGCTCCTTTAGTTTGCTTTTGTTTACCACTAAAAATATCTAACCATGCTGAAATACAATTTTAAATATGAACTGAAATTACTCCTGAGGAGTCGATGGATTCAATTATTGAGTCTATTGTTATTGTTGCTATTCGGTTTTTCGGTGCTTAATGGTAAGCAGAAGTTAGAAAAGCGGAAGGAGGTTATTTCCGAGGCCCAAACCGAGGTCGAAGAAAATGATGTGATGATGTTGAGTCTGTTGGATTCCGTATCCCAAGGGCACAAGGTAAGTGTCCCTAGGTGGACCATACCTACCAGTCCTATGGCCGTGGGAAATTACTATCCAAGGGTGGCATCCATGGAACCACAGTCCCTTTCTTTTATTGCTACAGGACAATCCGATCTGTATACCCCTTACGTAAAACCTAAGGTGAGAGGCGATGATTATGCTTTGAATTTTACTGAAATGACGAGCCCCGTGCAGTTGTTGTTTGGTAGCTTCGATTTGGCCTTTGTAATTGTTTACTTATTGCCTTTATTGATTATTGCCTTTTCCTACAATGTTCTTTCTGCAGAAAAGGAAAGTGGGTCCCTACGATTATTACTTTCGCAACCTATCGGAATACAGAAATGGTTATTACAAAAGCTCGGTTTACGTTTCTTTTGGTTATCCATATTGGTCATAGGTTCCATGACGCTTATCTTTCTTCTTTTCGGAGTTGATTTCGCTTCAGAAATAAGCGCGTTTTTCTCGCTTTTGGGACTCACCTTGGCGTATATGCTTTTTTGGTTTGCCTTGGCATTCCTAATTAATCTTTGGGTGGGCAGCTCTGCAAAAAATGCCGTTTCCATGCTGGGCCTATGGGTAATTTTTGTATTGTTGGTTCCTTCGGTATTGAACCAATTGGGAAATTCCTTGTACCCCATGCCATCCCGTACCCTCATGATCAACGAAATGCGCACCAAGAAGACCGAGGTCTCCAAGCGACAGGATGAAATATTGGATAACTTTTTGCGCGATCACCCAGAATATGCCATTAACGACACCACACAGTCTCGAGGATTCTACCATCGCTATATGGCTTCTCAAAAATTGATTCGGGAAGAATTGAGCCCCATAGTGGAAACCTATGAAGTGCAGCTTCAAAATCAGCAGGGGCTGGTCAGAAAGCTGAAATGGATTTCTCCCGCACTTACCATGCAGGAGTCCCTGAATAAGCTGGCGGGTAATTCTACATCCGATTATGAAAACTTTCGGAAGCAAGTGGTAACCTTCGCTGGAACATGGAGAGAATACTTTATGCCCTTCTTGTACAACAACGAGGAATTTGCGGCTAGTAATTATAAGGATTTACCCAAGTTTCAGTTCGAATCAGAATCGCCTGCAACCAGGGCAGCGGTACTTCCACTGCTGTTGCTTTCCTTGGGAATGTTGGGGCTAGGATTCCTGGTATCGCGCAACATCCATAGGAATCACAAATTAATTCAGGGGTAAAATCATTTTTAAAAAGGTTTACAATAAAAACATTCGTTTATATGCTAAAAACCATCAATTTCAACGCTAAATCCGATATCCTCGGCTCTACAGCAAGTACATTGTGCTTGGCACATTGTTTGGCCACGCCTTTTTTGTTTGCGGCACATGCGGGACACGTACACGGACACCATGAACACCCTTTTTGGTGGGGTGTACTGGACCTGGGTTTCATAGTCCTCTCTATGGTTGCAGTCTATTGGTCTGCAAAAAACACATCAAAAAACTGGATGCGCTATGCGTTGTGGCTAAGTTGGGGATTTTTAGCCTTCGTTATTATCAATGAAAAACTTGCTTTTGTCCATATCGTTGAGGAAATAATTTACATTCCCTCGTTGGTCCTAGTGGCATTGCATCTTTATAATAGAAAGTACTGTAATTGCGCCAATGAGAGCTGTTGTGCCTCTGATTGACCTTTGCAGTATGATCATTTTGATTAGCCAACAAATACGCAATGTATTTGTATTACAATTAAGCCTCTGAACAAGGTGACTTTTAATTAAGATTGAGGCCTTTATTGGCCCGGGTCCCGAGCGAAAGCTCGGGACTTTTTTAGTTCACGAAATCACTCAATATTTTTAAGGTTTTGGCCGTCTTAAAACGTGAGGATAGGAATTCCAGATTGAGCGATAAGAATAAAAACTTGAGAATACGAAATCAGTTCTTAAGCTTTTCAGCTACCTGATCGTAATATTCCTGAGAAAGTACTTCAGTCCAAATAGTAGGCTGCTCTCCCCCATATATGGCTAGATAGGTGACATTACTTTCTTTGGTCGAAGCATGCCAATGCTCCGTGTCTTTTTCACACATAATCACATCTCCAGCTTTAAGAATAATAGGGTCTTTCCCCCTTTCCTGATAATATCCTTCCCCTTCAACATAAATTAGTACTTGTGGTGAGGAATGTTTATGCCAATCTAAGGTTGAATTAGCCTTAAAAGTTGCCTTTGTGATATTATAGTTTAAATCACCGTCGGCTTCTAATAAGCGATTTAGCCATGCTTCACCAATGTAATGGGTGTTTGGCGCTTTAAAGCCTTCGTCTTGATAAGAAGAAACGGTGTATTCAGAATTTTGAGCAAAAGTATACGCGGAAGTAATAACCAAAAATGCAATAATTAGAGTTTTCATATCCAGTTGTTTTATTTTACGTTAAAAAGCAATAATTGTTGAAATCACTGCCCTATAAATTTAACCAATATGTCAGTTTAAGGTTGATCGATCGAAAACGCGGCGCAAAGGTTTCGGTAAAGTAATTGTCATTATACACCAAGAATAAATCCGAAAGTGGTGCGAAACGCCATTGTAATCGGGCATTAATCCCAAAATTATCCCTTTGGTTACTATACTGTGCTAGAGCCGTAAAGAACAAAGACTTATTAAAGGTGACGTCTGCCCTTGGAGTGATAAGCCAGTAATCGGCACTTTCATAGGGCTCTGGTAATTTGATACCATCGTAGTTTATATTGATAGAAAACTGTGCCCAAGGCTGCCATCTGTACCCCAGTGTTCCACCAAACGAATATCGATTACCATTGAAGAATTCACCTACTGTCGTGTTCAAAGAATAGGTAAACAAATTGGTGTTGTTGGATGAGAACTCAATATTGGCATAATTAAACGTATAGCCTTCATTACCGGGTAAGGGCGTTCCGTCATCAGTGCGGGTGGGATCAAAATCCTCTGTCAAGAAAATATATTGATTGAATAGATTGGCGGTGATGCTTGCATTGCTGGTAAACTCGGTTTCCCAAGTTCCCCTAAGTAAATGGTCGGAAAGCTTAAAGTCCAATCCCGGTCTGAAATAGAAGATAGACAGAAGCCGAATATTGTTTCTATTGATAATTGCTCTATTCTTGGGAATCAAAAATCGTTGTATAGAATTACCCGCTTTAAAAAAATCCGTTCGTGGCACGAAACCCAAATCGGCTGTAAAGTCTTCATCCACATAGACCCAATCATTGATAAAGACCCAATTGTTTTTATTGAACGTTGTAACGGCTTGTGCCGAAAAATTTCCTCCTTTATCGTCCGGATTAATGGATTTATGTACATAATACCGTCCAGACCATGTGTTATCTGAAGAAGCGAGATTGTAGTCTATTCCAAACACACGATTGTACCGATCCTCGTCCTCCGAAAAATCGTAATTTTCAAACCGTTCTCTATTCACAATAAAAGCTCCAATGTTGGAGCGTTGCCCCACTTTCTTCTGAATAGCGATCATCGAGTTGTTGTTCGAAGCAATTTCGTTAGCTTCATCCGCAGCGGTTTGAATATTCAAAACGCCCAATCGCCAATCTTCGTTAAGTTTGCCACTCAATCGCGCACCGGCGATAATATCGTTCTGTATCAAATCGTCATCGACGTCCCGAGCCAAGCCAATGCGCCTGGAAAAGAAGGGGCGCGCCTCGCCGAAGAGATTTCCAAAGGAACCGAAAAGATCGCTATTGTCTATAAAGAACTGGCGCCGTTCGGGTAGAAGCAATTCAAAACGAGTGAGGTTGGTGAAAATATCATCTACTTCTACGTTCGAAAAATCTGGATTTACGGTCAGGTCCAAATTTAGGCCGTCTCCAATTGCTATTTTGGCATCGCCACCCACCGAAAATTGGGTGTCATCTTCATCATTTTCGAAGTCTTTTTGTGCCAGTCCGTTCACATAAGGAATAATGGCCAAAGGAGTTCGCGATTTGCCCAATGGTTTTTCGAAAACCAATTCATCGGAAAAGGCCAGAACACCCAATAACTGAGTTTGTGGAACTCTCGCCAATGAACTTATTTCATTAGATTGAATATTAAATCGGTAGGGCTTTATTCGCCAACTTTTAGCTCCTTCTTCAAACTTGAGTGACGTGAAGGGGATGGCCATTTCGGCCGTGTAATAGGTGTCATACATTTTGCTTTCGCCCTGCCATTTAATGTCCCAAGCGAAGTTGAAATTCTCAAAGGCTGCACCTCCAGAGGAGACCAAGAATTCACGCCTTACCCCAAAAGGTGTGATCCCGAATCCAAAGGCATTGGTTCCATCGTTAAAGGTATCGAACAGTACCGTCACGTTATCGTTTCTTATCGCGCTAAAATCCCTTCTTAGCGAACTTACAACGAATTCACTGTTGGGTGCTTCTGCACGTATACCTACAAACAAGGTGGTTTCGTTATAAGCTACCTGAATGGTGGTTTGGAATTTGGCAGGAATGCTGTCTGTAGGAAAATATTGCCAGAACTCACTGCTCTTATCTGTGGTTTCCCATATGGCTTCATTGAGTTCTCCATCGAGTGTAATTTCTCCTTGAATGAATTTTGCAGTGATGCTTTTAGGGGTGTTCTGAGCATTCGAATAAAATGAGCAGGCAGTGGTTAGAAACAGTAAATAATAAAGGAATCTTCCTTTCATGTTGATGGTGTTTTCTC
The DNA here is from genome assembly GCF_028561275.1 of Aureisphaera galaxeae. Classification (GTDB taxonomy): domain Bacteria; phylum Bacteroidota; class Bacteroidia; order Flavobacteriales; family Flavobacteriaceae; genus Aureisphaera; species Aureisphaera galaxeae. Next base: position 83,842 of record NZ_JAQQTF010000018.1, on the reverse strand, counting down.
AATATCTCAAATTTAAGAGATTCTTTGGGCGCAAAAGTTACCCAAGTTACGGATACTTATACCAATATTACCGATATGGACGCTGAGTTTTTATTGTTGAAAGCGAATAAGTTATATTTACTTGAAAGAGAAAAGGTGATGGAAAATATTTTAAAGATCGATTCTGTAGGCACATATTTTAACTTGAGAAACTACGAACTCTTACATCCACTTATCAGTACCTTGGACTATTCAAAATTGAATTTAGATATGTATTCAAACAATGGGTACGATGGATTGCAATTTGAATGTTATGCCGTTTTCCTAAAGGATAGTAAAGCGTGTAAAATGAAATATGGAGGGCAACATTACGATTATGACGAAGGTACTATGGTTTTTATTGGCCCTAACCAAACCGTAGGTTTAACAAAAGACCCAAACTATGTCCCAAAGGGTTGTGCTATAATCTTTCATCCTGATTTATTGCTGGGAACGGATTTGGGCAAGAAAATTCAAGCTTATAACTTCTTTTCTTACTCGGTAAAGGAAGCATTGCACTTGTCAACTAAAGAGCGAAAGGTAATTTTAAGCTTGTTCGAAAAAATTCAATTCGAGTTAGAACAGAATTTAGACAAGCACAGCAAGAAATTAATTGTGGCGAATTTGGAGTTATTGTTGGATTATTGTCTTCGGTTTTATGATCGTCAATTTTTGACTCGAGAGGTAGCACATACTACATCGTTGGAAAAGTTTGATGTACTTCTAAATGAATATTTCTCATCGGACCAACCGAAGAAATTAGGTCTTCCATCGGTGACACATTTTGCAGAACAGCTTAGGTTATCTCCGAACTATTTTGGCGATTTGGTAAAGAAGGAAACTGGTAGAACGGCTCAGGAATATATTCAAGGGAAACTAATCGATGTGGCCAAGGAAAAAGTTTTTGATCCCCAAAAAAATATTAGTGAGATAGCGTATGAGTTGGGTTTCAAATATCCACAACACTTCAGCCGATTATTCAAAAATAAAACAGGACTGAGCCCTAATGATTTTCGAAATCTTAATTAAGCGCATTGCTCATCATTCACTCAGAAGGCGATAAGGTAGTTCCTATTAGGACATCTTTGAACGCATGGGCTGGCTGGATCGATAATGGTGCCGATTCTAAGCATGTCCTATCCCATTCACAGAAGGATGAAAATCACAGCGAAACCGCTTTTGAGGGAATTTTACTGGGTCTCGATTTTTTTCAGAAATACAGATAGATTTGAGTTCATCCATCTGATATTCAGATTATCTAACTGCCAGTTTTTCAAAAAAGATACCTTCTTCCGTGGTCAATTTCACCATATAGACACCACTTTTTAGTGAATGATCCCTAAGAGAAAAGGATACGATTCCTGTAGCGTCCTCTTCATACCTAATGGCGGAAACTTTCTTTCCGGTAATATCGAAAACCTCTAGTTTCTCCAATTGGGAAGCACCAAGTGCTATACTGAATCTATGGGATGCATCTATGGGATTTGGAACAATGGAGAATCCCTCACTTTTTTTTTCACCCAACCCCAAGGTGGAATTATCATAAAATATGACGTCTGTGAACATGGGGATGGCTATAATATCGGTAGCCTGATTATAGCCTATGTCTGCGGGAGAATTCAAACTAGGAGTAGGGATCACTTCACTGGCCGAAAAATCACTGTTGTATTTAATAATTTGATCGGGGGTCCATGAAGAGATATAATAATTGCCTTCGGCATCATCATCTATCCCATCTAAATTGGTAATACCAGAATTTATGATTAATGAAACGTCTTGCGTAGCGATATCTACTGCCCGAATGGCCGCATTGGTTCCCCAACATACATAGATAAGTCTATTGTTGGCAGCATCATAAATAATTCCATTGGGTGCATTAATGGTGTCCGAAACGAATTCTACATAGAAAGGGTTCGAAATATCCGAAACATCTACAGCATAAATGGTCCTAGTAGTAAAGTCCGTTACGTATAAAGTACTGTTGCCGTCATTGGTCAACCCATTTAAAAAAGGTGCTCCCGTTATGGTTAATCGCATGACTTCATTGGCAGTGGCAAGGTCATAGCCGGCAATGTCCATGCCGTCTACGGCAAATAGAATTCCGTTGAGTACTTCCATGCCCGTATTGGCCGAAGCACTGCCAAAAAAACTGAGATTTCCATTACCATCGTCTGCAATGATGTTGCTTCCGTTAGAAACAAGCCATTGATCGTTTACAGGATCGTATTCTGCGCTCTCTGCATTGGTATAGGTTTGACCATGGAGTACGAAAGAAGTGATTAAGATGAATAGAGTAAATATTTGTTTCATGATTGAATTATTGAATGATATACCGAAAATAACTGAAATTGGAAGATTCTCTCTCCGTATTTATAAATGTGAAGAAGAAAATTTCAATATTTAACGGGAGGGAAAATGACTTGGGCTCTTTATTCCGTCTTAAGCATAAGCCCCACATTTGGGACGGTTTCAATACAAACAGAAGTGTCTTTTTGAAGGTACTTCCGCAATTTACTTACAAAAACATCCAGACTGCGTCCTGTGAAATAGTCGTCTTCGCCCCAAACATCCTCAAGTATTTTCGAACGTTTCACGATCTTGTTTTTTTCAAGGCAAAGTAATAACAGAACCTCGAATTCCTTCTTAGTCAATCTTTGGGATAGACCAAATCCATTCAGGGATAGGCTACTGGTGTCAAGGGTAAAGCCACCTATGGAAAATTCCTCGGGGTGTGAAGGAGCTTCGGGTTGATATCTACTTAGAATAGCATTGATGCGATACACCAATTCCTCTTCGTTGAAGGGTTTCGTAACATAATCATCGACCCCGATTTTAAACCCCTTTATTTTGTCTTCATCCATGGATCGGGCCGTAAGCATGATGATGGGGGTTTTTACTTCATCCTCCCGGATCTTTTGTGCCAAGGTAAAACCATCCATTTTAGGTAGCATAAGATCTAAAACACACAAGTCGTAATTTCCTTCCGAATAGGCTCTATAACCCGATTCCCCATCCCGATATAGTTTTGTTTCAAACCCATTGGTCTCTAGGTATTCCATGAGCATGAAACCGAGGTTGGTGTCATCTTCAACCAGCAATATTCTAGATTTAAGAGGCATGGGAAGAAGGAAGTTTTAAGGTAAAGACAGAACCTTTCCCTACATGGCTTTTCAAGGAAACTGTACCCTTCATATGCTCAATGATTTGTTTTACATAGGCCAAACCAAGACCAAATCCTTTCACATCATGCTGATCTCCCGTAGATACCCGATAAAACTTATCGAAAACGGCTAGCTGGTTTTTTTTGTGAATGCCAATACCATTGTCTTCAATAGCGATGAGAAGGGCTCCATTGTCAGGATCATTGGAAGTCGAAATCTGAATTTCCGGAACCAATTTCGAGTACTTTATTGCATTATCAATGATGTTGGAAATCGCATTCCCTAAAAAGGACATCTTTCCATGAACAAAAGGTTGGTGGGCGCTAAAATTTAGGTTGAAAGCAATATCTGGATTTGCAGATAAGAAGGTGCTTTTAAGCTCTGCAAGGAGCTCATGCACATTAATGATTTCTTCTTGCACTTTGCTCAGATCGTACTCCTGTCTCGCCATTTCAAGGATGTCTTCACTGTTCTTTACGATTTTGTCGTTTTCCGACCGGATGATCTCCGTGTACTTTTGGATTTTCTCCGTATCCAGTTCCGAAGCACTTCGAGCCAGCATATTATTGGCAAAAGAGATATTGGCGAGCGGTGTCTTAAATTCGTGGGTCATGGTATTTAAAAAATCCCGGGTGCGCTCCGCATTCCTTTTTTCCCGAATGTAGAAACGGAAAACTACGATAAAGATAATGGTGAGCAAGATGATGATGAGTAGGGAAGAGACAAAGGCAGGCCCCATCTGTTTTAGAACGTATTTTGATTTACTGGGAAATTCCAAATACATGATAAGCCCAGATTCTTGCTGGCGATTGTCTATGTTCTTACTAAAAGTTTCTTTATTGTCGGGAAGCTGTGTGCTTTTGTGTTCGGTGCTGCAAAAGTCGAAGTTGTAAGCGAGGTCTATATTCGACTTGGCAAGGTTCTTTTGAACGATGGAATCCACAAAATGCCATTCCTCTTTGTCCTTAAAAGACAGGCTGCAAAAACCTACTTTGCCTCCTTTAATACAAGAATTCATGGTTTTGCATACTTTGTTATTCTCGGAAACTTCTTCTACAATAGATGCCAATGCAATATTGGCCTTATCATTAAAATGGGCTTCCTGCTCCATAGCGGCCTTATATACATAGACGATCTGATTGGCCAATAGACTCAAAAGCAAGACCGAAATGATAATGATTAACCAGTATGATTTTCCATGCTTCATTGGGGTCAAATGTAGCCATAATTTGAAGACGATTCAGAATCTTAACCTCGTCTTAACCTCGTATAACATCCCTATAACCCAAAGTGTTAGTTGCCTTCCATTACTTTGTCTTCAACAATGAATCATAAAAATTTGAAACCCATGAAATCACAATTTAAATCCTTGTTATTTACGACCTTACTCGGAACTTTTCTACTTTTCGGAACCAGTGCCCTGGCTCAGAAACAATGTTGTGGAGGAGAAAACCATGACGAAGCCAAATGTGCCGCCCATCACGCCGGAGGTGACAAAGCTAAGGTGGAATGTACCACAGCCGTTGCAGGCAAAGAACTAACATCGGGCTGCGCTCCATCGGCCTGTAGAGGCGCCAAAACAAAGTATGGAGAAGCCAAGGTAATTACCCAACTACGAACAGAGCTTGTTGCCTTAAAGGCCGATATGGAAAAATCGAAAAATCCATCCTTCGATGCCAAGTCGTACGACATTCATGGAATAGTAGGCAAAACCGATGACGAAAGCCTCGAAATCCTAATCAAAGAAATACAGAAAGTGGAAAAGGCCTTTTCCGAAAGAACAGCCTATAGTGCCCCTAAGCTTAGTCTCCCCGAAAACAAAGCCAAGAAGGTTCAGTATTTGATGCAAAGAGTTCAGGACCTCATGGGGCATTTATAATGCTTCTTCAATCAAAGCCACAAGGATCTTCAATGAGCCGTTGGGGGTCCTTGTTTTCTTCAAAGTAAATCGCAAAGCAAAATGACCTTCAGAAAAATCGTTAGCCTATCAATCGCCTTGAGTTTTGTGGTTTTATTGATTACCGGACTCCTTTCTTATTTTACCGAATATACGCGTACGGTAGCCACCATACATACGGTCTTTGGGGTGCTGTTTTCGTTGGCCATTCTATTTCACTTAAAAAACAATCTCCGATCCCTTAAGGTATATAGCAAAGGGAAAATGATAGTCCTGATTACCTTGGCCGTATCCCTGTTTTTAATGGGAGCTTATTTCCAAGTACAACCGTTCGGTGCTATGATGGATTATGGTGCACGATTGAAGGCAAATTCGGAACAGGAAGTAAACCTGTCTGAATACGAGATAATTGAAATGAGTGCCTCTGGAGAGGTTCAATTAACATTGGACTTGCTCCGTGGGGAGCATTATTGGCACCCGCAAATGGCGGTTTGGTTAGAAGACATGCAAGGGAACTACATGGAAACCCTGTTCGTTTCCAAAGCTACAGCGAGAGGGCTTTTCTTTGGAGGACGAAGCAAGGAGAATTTTAAGAGTTTTGATGAGAAGAAGCAATCAAGCGGGGATTACAGAAGGGTGAATGCCCTTCCGGTTTGGTCTCATAAAAAAGGGAAGGTATATGCGGATGGAATGTACGTGCCTCCCAGCAACGACCCTTTGCCCGATGCTATTGCCGGTGCCACCATAGCCGATAATTTCAAACTTATTTCTTCGACGAACCACCGTTCTAAATTTCGTTTGAGAATTGAGATCAATGTGGCGTTCGACGATAATGAATTCTATTCCGAATTTGACTTTCCAAACGATGAAGTCTTTCACAATGGGACGGGACAATTGGGACAGCCTTCCATTGTTTTCGAAGCTGAGGTCGATTTGAACGACGGTAAAAAGTACTACTTAATGGAACTCATAGGCCATGGACATCAATCCGGACAAAATGGAAAGATTAATTCCGACCTATCTACACTGACCACAGCGAAGGAAATAGTGGAACGTATTGTAGTTTCGGCCCATGCTATTGAAGATGGTAATATGTAAAAATCCTCCTATCCACTTGAATGATTAGGAGGATGACCTTAGAATTTTCCTTAGAGGGAGACTAAATGAGGGGCATTCCCTTTATGCGTTTTTCAATTTTTCTTTTTTTCACGGTAATCCTTTTCATAATATCCATCAATTTGGGATTCTTCGTGGCCTTGTAGATTTTATTGATGGATAGTACTAATTCTTTTGCCTCTCGTGAAGCTTTTACCCTATCACTGGTAGACATATGGCTCATTTTTCTTTTTTCGAATTCTTCTGCTCTTAAAAGTAAATCCATAACTATTTTGTTTAAGTAATATGATAAATTATTAAACAAATATACAATCCAAATGTCATCTATACAAGCTTAAAAGGCTGCTATACTTGCATTTAAGAGTAATTTAACAGCTATTTATACCTTGTCCCATTTCCTACGAATTTCCTGTAAACAGAGATTCCCAGTACTTCCCATATGTGTATGCTTTTTCGGAGGTCCCGATCGGTAGGTCCCTTCTTCAATTTGGGTTCCTACTTTTTTATAAGCTTCCCTAAAGCTAGTTCCACTTTCAACCAGCGAATTGATAGCATCTACTGTGAAAAGGTATTTGTACTTTTCGTCATTCATATCAATATCAACAACCTGAATCTGTTGCATACAATGATTGAATATGGACAGTGTGGCTTTCATCTCCTCAATGGCCCCGATCATGTTTTCTTTCAATAGCTGAAAGTCCCTATGATACCCACTGGGAAGATTGTTGGTAATTAAAATCATTTCGGTCTGCAACGCCTGAATTTTATTGCATTTCCCTCGGATCAGTTCAAACACATCGGGATTCTTTTTATGAGGCATAATGCTACTACCCGTGGTCAAGGTATCTGGAAAGGAAATGAATCCGAAATTCTGACTCAAATACAAACAAATGTCCATGGCAAAACGCGATAGGGTATTGGCCAAACTTCCCAAGACAGCAGCAAGGGTCCTTTCGTTTTTCCCCCGACCCATTTGTGCGGCCACCACATTGTACTTAAGGGTTTGGAAGCCCATTTCTTTCGTCGTGAATTCCCTGTCGATGGAGAAGGAGCTACCATACCCAGCCGCCGATCCCAACGGATTTTGATCTACCGTTCTTAAGGCAGCATTCAGTAATTGCACATCATCGATTAAAACTTCGGCATAGGCAGAAAACCAAAGTCCGAAGGAAGACGGCATAGCAACTTGCAAGTGTGTATACCCAGGCAACAAAGTATCTTTATGGGTTTCGGCAAGATTCAATAAGGTTTCGAAGAAGCTTTTGGTCAACGTTTTTATGGCAAGCAGGTTTTCTTTGTAATACAATTGAAGGGCCACCAACACCTGATCGTTTCTGGATCGAGCGGTATGTATCTTTTTGCCAACATCGCCATATTTCTGAATTAGTTCAGCTTCGATTTTCGAATGCACATCTTCATACTGTGCCTCAATCACAAAGGTTTTGGAGTCCACCTGTTTTGCTAGCGCTAGCAAACCTTCTTGTAGTTGTTCGGATTCTGTTTGAGATATGATACCCGTTTTACCCAACATTTTGGCGTGGGCCAAGGAGGCTGCAATATCATACTTTGCAATATGAAGATCTATTTCTCGGTCATTCCCGACGGTGAATTGTTCAATTTGTTTGTCTATTTCAAATCCTTTTTCCCAAAGTTTCATTTCTCTTCTTTTTTAAATAGTATTTTTTCCAATAACTGAATGTATATATCAATGCCCTCTTCGATTTCACGGAGGTAAATAAATTCATCGGCCGTATGCGATCGTGTGCTATCCCCGGGCCCCATTTTTAATGAAGGGCATTGAAGCACCGATTGGTCCGATAAGGTAGGCGAGCCATAGGTTTTTCTTCCCAAGGAAATTCCAGATTGTACCAATTCATGATCCAGGGGAATGGAAGATGAATTTAATCGAAGGCTTCTGGGAACGATAGGGGAACATGGAGACTCCTTCTCCAAAATATGCGCTATCTCAGAATTGCTATATTGATCATTTACACGTACATCTATTACCAAATTCACCTTCGCCGGAATCGCATTGTGCTGTTTCCCTGCTTCAATTTGTGTCACCGTCATTTTTACATCACCCAACGTAGGAGAGGTTTTCTCAAATCTATACTCCTGAAACCACTCAAGAACCTCAATGGTGTTATAAATGGCGTTATCGTTATTGGGATGTGCAGCATGACCTGGAGTTCCTTGTACTTCGGCATCGAACACGACAAGTCCTTTTTCAGCCACGGCCAATTGCATTAAGGTAGGTTCCCCAACAATGGCCACGTCTATGTCCGGAATAACGGAAAGCATGCTATTCAGTCCATTCGGCCCGCTACTTTCTTCTTCAGCAGAGGCCACCATTACCAAATTGTATCGCAAGTCTTCTTTCGAATAAAAATGAATGAAGGTAGCCAACAAGGAAACCAAACAACCTCCGGCATCATTGCTTCCCAGGCCATACAATTTTCCATTTTCTTCAATTGCTTTGAAGGGATCCTTCGTATACCCACTATTGGGACGAACCGTGTCGTGGTGAGAATTCAATAATAATGTGGGCTTGTTGCGATCGAAGTGCATATTTACGGCCCAAACATTATTTTGTGTCCTTTCATAGGCAACATTGTGCGCCTGAAACCACTTTTCAATACGTAAGGCAGTTCCATCTTCTTCAGAAGAAAACGACGGGGTCGCGATTAATTGCTTGAGCAGCGATATGGCGTTTTGAGTTAATTTCTCTTGTGTCATTTTATTACGTTTGTGAATTTTGAATTCGGTTGAAACAACATACCAGTATTCCCGATGCAAACCTTATGTACATTTTTATCGAGGGCATCAAAACAATTGGTGAGCTTAGGAATCATTCCGTCTGCTATGATTTTCTGCGCGCGCAAGTTCTTATAGGCTGATGCGTCAATGCATTCGATTACTGAATCATCATCGTCCACATTTCTAAGGACTCCTTTCTTCTCAAAACAGTAATACAGTTCCACCTCAAAATCTTTAGATAACGCAGTGGCTAACTCTGATGCTATAGTATCTGCATTGGTATTGAGAAGTTGACCTTTACCGTCATGGGATAGGGCACAGAAAGCAAGGGTAATATCTTGCGACAGCAATGGCTTTATCACTTCTGTATTTACCCTGATTATATCACCCACAAATCCGTAATCTACATCCCGTATCGGTCTTTTCTGGGCAAGGATGGTATTTCCATCGGCACCGGAAAAACCCAAAGCATTGCAATCGTTTGCCTGTAATTGTGCCACGATGGATTTGTTTATTTTCCCACCATAGATCATGGTAACGACGTCCAGCGTTTGTAGATTGGTCACTCTTCGGCCATCGATCATTTTAACGGGGACATTCATTTTCTCGATCCATTGTGTCGCTAATTTTCCACCTCCATGGACTAGGATTTTTGGACCCTTTATGGCGGCAAAGGAGGCTAAAAAGGGGTTTAGTTTTGCGGCATCGTCAATGATATTTCCTCCTATTTTTACAACTTTCAGTGTTTTCATGATATAGTTTCAAGGATGTTCTTAAGTACAAATTGAGCAGCATAGGTTCGGTTGTTGGCTTGTTCTATAACAATGGAATTTTCTCCATCCAACACAGCATCTTCCACCACTACATTCCTTCGTACGGGAAGGCAATGCATAAACTTTGCTTTTCCCAACTTATTTTGGGTAATCATCCAGTTGGAATCTGTAGACAGGATTTGTCCATAGTCCGAATAACTACTCCAGTTCTTAGTGTATACGAAGTCGGCATTTTCTAATGCCTCTTCCTGATCGTAATGAACGGGAATCCCTTCCGTGATTTTGGGATGCAACTCATATCCTTCCGGATGCGTGATGGAGAATTCTATATCTAGTTCCTTCATCATTCGCACAAAAGAATTCGCTACCGATTGCGGCAATGCCTTAGGATGTGGCGCCCATGACAAAACCACTTTGGGTCGCTTTCGTATTTTGAATTCTTCTACGGTAATAGCATCGGCAAAGGCCTGTAGGGGATGTGCCGTTGCACTTTCTAAGTTCACGACAGGAACCGTGGCATACTTGGCAAAGTTGGTCAACACCTGTTCTGCTTCGTCTTTTTGTTTGTCACTCAGGCTAGGAAAGGCCCTAATCGCAATGATATCCGCATACTGCGAAATCACCTTGGCAGCTTCCTTTACATGTTCTGCGGTGTTAAGGTTCATGATACTGCCGTCCTCATATTCCAGATTCCATGCATCGCTAAGGTTTAGTACCATGGCATCCATACCTAAGTTTCGAGCCGCTTTTTCGGTGCTTAATCGGGTTCGTAAACTAGCGTTGAAAAATAGCATGACCAGTGTCTTGTGCTTTCCCAACGAAGGATGAGCATGTGGCTTTTCTTTCAGTGCAATGGCTTTTTCAATGGCTTCGGGAATCGTTCCCAAATCGTGTATGTTTATATAGGATTTCATGGTAGTGCTTTTTTCAAGGCGTTAAAAAAGTGATCTATGTGTTTCTTCTGAATGGTCAACGGCGGAAGAATCCGCAGAAGCTTCGGATTTTTGGCACTTCCCGTAAAAATGCGATGCTCGTAAATGAGTTTTTTTCGGAGATCGGCCACAGGAAAATCGAACTCCAATCCCAACATAAGCCCTCTTCCTTTTACGTTTTTTATCTCGGGAAGGGTTTGTGCTTTGCTAAAGAAGTAATCCGAGATGTCTTTCACATTTTTCAAAAGCTCATCTTGTTTCAAAACTTCCAATACCGACAAAGAAGCGGCACAGGCGAGGTGATTTCCGCCAAAGGTGGTGCCCAATAAGCCAAAAGAGGCTTCTATGTCCGGATGAATAAGAATACCTCCAACAGGAAAACCATTTCCCATTCCCTTGGCCATGGAAATAATATCGGGTTGGATGTCATGCTTCTGAAAGGCAAAGAAATCCCCCGTTCTTCCAAACCCAGACTGAACTTCATCCACAATGAACAATGCTCCATATTTTTTGGAAAGCTTTGCTACACCTTGATAAAATGTTGTGGTGCTTTCATCCAATCCTCCAATCCCTTGGATGCATTCCACAATGATGGCGCATACATCCTTGTGCTGCAACGATTTTTCTAAGGCCTCCAAGTCCCCAAGGGGCAATAGGTCTACTGCCTGTTGGGCATTGATCGGTGCAACAATGTTTGGGTTGTCGGTGGCAGCGACGGCAGCTGAGGTTCTTCCGTGAAAGCCATTTTTAAAGGCGATCACCTTGCTTTTGCCTGTGTGAAAAGAAGCTAATTTTAAAGCATTTTCATTGGCTTCAGCCCCAGAATTGCACAAAAATAATTGATAGTCTTCACAGCCAGATAATGCTCCCAAAGCGTTGGCTAACCTCTGTTGTAAAGGGTTTTGAATGGAGTTGCTGTAAAATCCCAACTTACTTAATTGATCGCTTAGGTTCTTCACATAGATAGGATGCGAATGCCCAACAGAAATTACCGCGTGGCCTCCATATAAGTCCAGATATTCAGCTCCTTTCTCGTCATAAACGTGGACATCATTCCCTTTTACGGGTGTGATATCGAACAATGGATATACATTAAATAGATTCATTTTTAATCGATTTTAGAAATAGGTTGCTTTTAATTGTAATCCTTCCGTTTCTTCAAGACCGAACATTAAGTTCATGTTCTGAACGGCTTGACCAGAGGCTCCTTTCACCAAGTTGTCGATACAACTTGTAATAAGTAGTTGATCTTTGTGTTTGAATAAGTGCAGCAAACATTTGTTTGTGTTCACTACCTGTTTTAAGTGAAGGGGTTTATCGGAAACATGCGTGAAAGTCGCATCTTGGTAATAATCCCTATACATCGTTTGGGCTTCTTCCAAACTGCCTTCAAACTGGGTATAGACTGTAGCAAAAATTCCCCTTGAAAAATTACCCCTGCAGGGGATAAAGTGTATGTCTGAATCAAAACGCGACTGCACTTGATCCATGGACTGATGGATCTCGCCCAAATGTTGGTGTTCGAAGACCTTGTAATGGGAGAAGTTATTATCCCTCCATGTAAAATGAGTCGTTGGGGACAAGGATGTTCCGGCTCCAGTGGCCCCCGTCACGGCATTTGCATGAATAGCACCCTCGATCTTCTGGTGAAAAGCCAAGGGCAAGAGTGCCAGCTGTAAGGCCGTTGCAAAACAACCAGGATTGGCTATATAATCTGCTTTTTGGATGTACTCCTGTTGCAATTCCGGCAATCCGTAGACGAACTGCTTCCCTTGATAGATAGCGTCCTCCATCAATCTAAAATCATTACTTAAATCGATGATTTTGGTGTCTGACGAGAAACTGTGTTCCGCCAGAAATGCCTTGGAGTTTCCATGCCCCAAGCAAAGGAACAAGACATCTATCTCAGGGTTGATGGTGTTTGTAAAGATCAAATCTGTAGACCCGATGAGATCCTGATGAACGTCACTCAACGCATTTCCTGCGTTCGAGGTGCTGTATACGAAATTGATGGAAACATATTGATGAAACAATAAGATTCGTATCAATTCTCCCGCAGTATACCCTGCGCCTCCTATAATTCCTACTTGTATCATCCTGTTATGCTTTGGTAAATTTTACTTTGATTTCCATAAATTTTGATGAATCCCTTGGCATCATTGGCCGTCCAACCTTTGTTTTCTTCTCCGTAACTGCCGAAATTAGAATTCATTAAATCGTAGGTTGAGGTAATGCCATCCAGAGAAAAGTGATAGGGCTTCAAAGTGACCATGACATCTCCAGAAACATGCTGTTGGCTATTTTCCAAAAAGGCTTCTAGATCTCGCATCACTGGATCCAAAAACAAACCTTCATGAAGGTGCGTGCCATACCAGTTGGATAAATAGTCCTTATGCTGCAATTGCCATTTGGTTAAGGTGTGCTTTTCCAAAAGATGATGTGCTTTTATAATGATACTGGCTGCTGCGGCTTCAAAACCGACCCTGCCTTTAATGCCTACAATGGTGTCCCCGACATGAATGTCCCTGCCAATGGCATATTTAGAGGCCAAATCATTTAGGGTTTCGATGTTTTCTTGAGGTAATTGTTCTTTCCCATTTATCGCGGTAAGAACCCCTTTTAAAAAGGTGAGCTTTACTTTTTCATTGCCCTCTTTTTCCAATTGCGACGGATAGGCTTTTTTTGGCAAGGGTAGGTGCGAGGTTAAGGTTTCGGCACCTCCTACACTAGTGCCCCAAAGTCCTTTGTTAATGGAGTATTTTGCTTTATCCCAAGACAATTCAATGCCTTTAGATTTCAGGTATTCGATCTCTTCTTGCCTCGTTAATTTTTGATCTCTTATGGGCGTTAAAATCTCAATCTCGGGTGCCAAGGCCTGGAAAATTACATCGAATCGAACTTGGTCATTTCCTGCTCCCGTACTACCATGCGCAATACAATCTGCATTGATCTTTTTAGCATAGGCAATGATTTCCATGGCCTGAATGATTCTTTCGGCACTTACCGATAAGGGATAGGTATTGTTTTTTAAGACATTGCCATAAATAAGATACTTTACCACCTTTTGGTAGTAGCTGGTAATGGCATCAATGTTCTTATAGGAAGCTACGCCCATGGTATAGGCTTTTTCTTCTATGTTATTTATTTCCCCTTTCGTAAATCCTCCCGTGTTTACACTCACAGCATGGACTTCGTACCCTAAGTCTTTGGAGAAATATACAGCGCAGTAGGAGGTGTCCAGACCTCCACTGTAGGCTAATACAAGCTTTTTCATTTTTTATTCTTTTTTAGAAAGAGCTGGTGTTTTATGCTCTTTAATCGTTTAAAAACTTTCGGTTTTATCTTTTTTTGCTCCTCACCGTTTTTGGCATTGGGATCGTATAACATGCCCGTGCATAGGCACATGCTTTGCGAGGTTCTTTGCAATACGTCGTAATTCTTACAGGTTTGGCATCCCTTCCAAAAGGATTGATCCTTGGTTAATTCGGAGAAAGTGACGGGTTTATACCCTAGGTCGCTGTTCATCTTCATGACGGCCAGTCCTGTGGTAATACTAAACACTTTGGCATTTTTGAATTTGGTTCGGGAATGCTCGAAGATTTTCTGTTTAATCAGTTTGGCAATACCCTGTCCGCGATAATCGGGATGCACAATGAGTCCCGAATTGGCTACGAATTTGCCATGATCCCATTTTTCGATGTAGCAAAAACCCACGAAGGCATCTCCATCTAGGGCAATTACTGCGTTACCGTTTTCCATCCTTTTAATGATATACTCCGGATGTCTTTTGGCAATCCCGGTTCCCCGAACGTTAGCGGCCTCTTCTATGGTTTTGCAAATGATTTCCGCATACTTGGCATGCGATATATCGGCAATAATGATGTCCATTATCTTGATGATTTAAAGTAAACTTGAAATGATGTTGATTGAGAAATGGAACCGGACTCACCTAGGGTTCCTAGAATAGAAGCGCACCCTTACGGGCGACGGGGGAATATACGGCGTACACAACCTTTGTTATTTGAAAAAATAACTTGGAATGTAAAAGGTGATATGAAATAAGTTGTGGACAATTTGATTTTTATAAAATAGTGATACTTCGTGGCTGCTAGGTAGTAGTATTAGCGGCGACGGCGTACGGGCTTTGTGGGCACTATTTTATAGTGTTGCAAAATCATGGGGTAAAATTAGAAAGTTTTTTCATTCGAAGGATTCAATTTTTGATTTTTTTTTCGCTAAAACAATTTTTGAATAGGTAGAGCCTTGGGTTTTACATCGAAGTAGATGCCTTGTCGGCTGTTTTCATCATCATTAGAATGGAAATTGAAAGGGGGCATGTTCTTATAAAAACAGACAGAAAATTCAAAAGGCATAGATGAGAATAATCTCCAAAACTTTCAGTAAATTTAATACCCCTAAGAAGTGATAAACCACACCAATCTTCTAATAGTTTTTATCGATTGGAACGATAAACAAAATAAGATAGGATTATTCTAAATTTGGAGGAAAACATAACCACTTAATCTTACACAAAATGGGAAATAACGATCACTCTAATATGTCCGGTGGGGCAGAAATGTGCCCTTTTCTAAATGGGGCGAATAAAAATACCGGCGGCGATGGTGTAAAAAATCGCGATTGGTGGCCCAATGAACTCAAATTGAATATTCTTCGTCAACATTCGGAAAAATCCGATCCCATGGGAGAGGATTTCAATTATGCAGAAGCCTTCAATAGTTTGGATTTTGCTCAATTGAAACAAGAAGTTATTGACTTAATGACCGATTCACAAGATTGGTGGCCGGCGGATTATGGTCACTACGGTGGATTTATGATCCGCATGGCATGGCACAGTGCGGGTACCTACAGAGTGGGTGATGGTCGTGGTGGTGCCGGAGGGGGTAATCAAAGATTTGCTCCTATCAACAGCTGGCCAGACAATGGGAATTTGGATAAAGCCAGATTGCTTTTGTGGCCGATTAAGAAAAAATATGGCCGTAAGATTTCTTGGGCAGACCTAATGATTTTGGCAGGTAACTGTGCCTTGGAATCTATGGGCTTTAAAACCTTTGGTTTTGCCGGTGGACGCGAAGATATTTGGGAGCCAGAACAAGATGTATACTGGGGAAGTGAAACCCAATGGGGAGCCAACGAAGATCGTTACGAAGATGGTGAATTAGAGAATCCGCTGGCTGCGGTAATGATGGGTTGGATTTATGTGAATCCTGAGGGCCCTAACGGTAATCCAGATCCTATGGGCTCTGCGAAGGATGTAAGGGAAACCTTTGGTCGTATGGCCATGAATGATGAAGAAACTGTAGCATTGGTCGCTGGAGGACATACCTTTGGAAAAGCGCATGGTGCAGCCGATCCCGGTAAATATGTAGGCGTAGAACCGCATGGAGCGCCCATAGAACAAATGAGCACGGGATGGAAGAATTCTTACGGAACAGGAGTTTTAGAAGACACCATTACCAGTGGAATTGAAGGGGCATGGACACCCAACCCTACCCAATGGGATCACGATTATTTCGATGTACTACTTAACTACGATTGGGAATTGACAAAAAGCCCAGCGGGAGCACACCAATGGACGCCTACGGCCGAATCCAATGCCAGAATGGCTCCTACAGCGAGTGACCCGAATGGAAAGCAAGCGTTGATGATGACCACGGCGGATATTGCATTGAAAACAGATCCAGCATATTTAGAAATATCCAAGCGTTTCCATACAGACCACAAGGCTTTCGAAGATGCTTTTGCCAGGGCTTGGTACAAATTAACGCACAGAGATATGGGACCCATAGATCGTTATTTGGGACCTGAAGTTCCCAGTGAAGAATTACTATGGCAAGACCCAATTCCAAAAGTGAATTATACCTTGAGTGATGCGGATATTGCTTCTTTAAAGAATATGATTTTAGCGTCTGGCCTAACGGTATCCCAAATGGTAAGTACGGCTTGGGCTTCTGCTTCTACCTTTAGAGGATCCGATAAGCGCGGAGGTGCCAACGGAGGCCGTTTGCGACTGGAGCCACAACGTAGTTGGGCGGTAAACAACCCGGAAGAATTAACGAAAGTATTGAATGTTTTGGAAGGTATTCAAAATGAGTTCAGTGGGGAAGTGTCCATGGCAGACTTAATTGTCTTGGCCGGAAATGCTGGGGTCGAAGAAGCCGCCAAAAATGGAGGCTATGATGTTACGGTGCCTTTTTCCCAAGGAAGAGGGGATGCGTCTCAAGAACAAACCGATTTAGAATCGTTTAGTTACTTAGAACCTATAGGAGACGGTTTCAGAAACTATATTAAGTCGGATCTTGACATTGCTGGAGAAGACTTATTGGTAGATAAAGCGAACCTGTTAACCCTTACGGTTCCAGAGATGACTGTTTTGGTTGGAGGACTTCGCGTATTGGGAGCCAACCACGATAGTTCCGACAATGGAGTGTTCACCGATAATGTAGGAACCCTTTCCAACGATTTCTTCTCTAACCTATTGGATTTCAGCTATACTTGGGAGGCAACTTCTGAGGCTGATACGCATTTCGAAGGACGTAACCGTGTGACAGGCGAAGTGAAATTTAAAGGAACACGTGCCGATTTAATATTTGGTTCTAACACCGAATTAAGAGCTATTGCCGAAGTGTATGGTGCCGACGACGGTGCCGACAAATTCGTGAATGACTTTGTTGCCGCTTGGGCAAAAGTAATGGACCTAGATCGATACGATTTGGCTTAATTGCTTGAATTAGATAAATTTTAAGGTGGCCCTCAAACTTTTCGGAGTTTGGGGGTTTTCCATTTATTTGACTTTTCTAAATCCGTAGATGATCTGTTTCCAGAATCCTTTAGGGAAATGCTCATCCCCTTCAAATCCCAATTCAATAGTACCACTATCTTCAGGGATATAATTGGTCTTGAAAATATAGTCCCAAAGGCTCAAGCTAATCCCGAAATTGACGCCATACTTGCCTTCGGGTAACACATAGGAATGATGGTAGAGGTGCATGACGGGGTTGTTTATGAGGTATTTCAAGGGACCCCAGGTAATCTTGATGTTAGAATGGTTAAAGTGACCAATGGAAATGGCCAGGAAGTGAACAATGAAAGCCTGTTCGGGTTCAAAGCCACCCAATATCATAACACCAAAAGTTTTTAGGGGTTTATAAAGGATATTTTCCATCCAGTGATACCGAAGGTGTGCGGCAAATCCCATTTCCTTCACACTATGGTGGACCTTATGAAATTGCCAAAGGAAGGGATACTTATGCAATAGAATGTGGGTGAACCATTGCACAAAATCCAATACGATAAAGAAAACGAGCAGTTGTGCCCACAAGGGCCAGGCACTCATGTCGATCAGTGCCAAAGAAGTCATGGTAATATTGGCTTCGCCAAAGGCAAGCTCAAGTAGTTTATAGATTCCGCTAATGGCAATGGAGAAAATGAAAAAGTTGAAGAACATATAGAATCCATCCAACCAAAAATCCTTTCGGAAAATGGACTGTTCCTTTCGCCAAGGGAAGAGAATTTCCAATCCCCAAATAAGCAGGGAAATAAGGACGAGTCCCCAGAAATAATTGTTGTACCATGGGACTTCAAAAATGATCGACTTCCAAGTCCAGTCGGCTGTTCCTACAATGGCATTTACAATAGCATCCAAATATTTTTCCATAGCGTTATTGAAATAAGGTGGTGGTACTGTCGGTTTCTACAGGAAAATGTTCCATATGACTCCATTCAGTCCACGAACCATCATAATTCCTTACATTTTTATAGCCCAATAATTCGGTGAGCACGAAGGTAGTATGTGCCGAACGAACTCCCGAATGACAATATACTACAATCGGCCGATTTTTATCGGTGCCAAGAGCTGCGTAAATTCCTTTCAGTTCCTCCAAAGATTTGAGCTTTCCGTTATTATCGAAATCTACCGCTTCTACCCAATCTATCAATACACTTCCTGGGATTCTCCCGGCTTTTGTGGCTCCCTTTTTTTGACGCTTGCCCGAAAATTCATTTTCGGTGCGGGTGTCCAACACAATAAGTTGATCTTGGGTCGCCCTTACATATCGAAGGGAGTCTTTGTTGATGAAAAGTGTATTGCTTTTTTCATTTTTGAAGGTAAAAGAGGAGGTTTCTAGGACTGTGGGTTGTGTGCTTATCGCACCTCCAATTTCCTTCCAAGCATCCAATCCACCATTCAGGATTTTTACGTTTTTAAAACCATAGTTGCCCAATACCCACCAAAACCTAGCTGCCTCACAAGAACCTCTATCGTCATAAGCCACCAGTGTGTCATTGTTTTTAATGCCCAGCTTTTGAAAAAGTGCTTCAATACTTTTTTCTGAAGCCATCATTCCGCTGTAGGGGTAAGAAGTATCTTCCATATCCTTGCGCCAAATGTTGATGGCTCCGTCGATGTGCCCATCGTTATAGCCTTGCTCTTTTCTGAAGTCGATGATCTTAATGTGAGGTCGGTCTAAGGTGGAAACCAACTCTTGAGCCTCGATGATGTGATCGGTTCGGTAATAGGAGTTTTCCACTTGAGAGGTAGTGGGTTCATCTTTTACTTCGGCTTTCTCATTGCAGCAAAAGAATAGAAGACATATGAAAACTAAGGGGCTACTCTTCCAGTTCATACCATTCAATTGTTTCAAGATTTTGCCTTCGTCCTTTTTTCTGAACTGGATAATTGGTCACCAGATAATTGATGATAATTTCTTCGTTTTTGCCAAGATCCCATAGATTCTGAGTCTCCTGCATCCAATCGATCGTAGCTGCCCAACGTTCGCTGTCCATCCTGTTTTGTGTCACCAATAATGCCGAATGGCAATTCGTACAGTTATTCACTACTTGCATGAGCCCTTCGGCTTCCACCAAACCAGTGCGTACATGAATACCATTTTCAATGCGATCTTCATCTAGGTCTTCGGCAACGGTATAAGCAGGGGTCTCATCCGATTTGAATGCCGAAAATGTAGGGTCTACCACGAGGTAAATGAGGAAGCAGATAATGATTCCGAAAAAGGCAAAGAAGACCACAAACCCTTTGTAAATGATCGTTACGCTTTTCTTAAATTCTTCGTGCTTATCCATTTATCCTACTTTCACTGCAATTCTATGACAAGCATTATTCAAATACCCCTTAGGGTTCCATCCCGGTAATACCATGGGTTGGCTTTTTCCATTCGTGTCCGTAGCCCTTGCCCAGATTTCGTAGTATCCTTCTTTTGGAAGGGTTACCTTGGCAGAGAAATGTTGCCAAGCGAGACGGTTAATGGGTTTTTCTAAAGAACAGGCATTCCAGGTACTCCCAAAGTCTATAGAATACTCCATTTTGGCGACCTCAAGTTCCCCTGCCCAAGCGTGTCCTCGAATTTCCAAGGTCTTTTTGTTGCTTAAAACAGCGCCCGTACGAGGATAGGTGATCAAGGATTTCACGGGCATGGATTCTATAATGCACATGTCCTCATCCTTAACCTTAGCTCCAGGTTCTACGGGATCGCAAGGGACTCTGTAGGCCGTTCCGGTCATTTTATTACCATCGTGTACTTTGTTCCGAACACTTATTCCGTTCACCCACTTTCCGGAAGCTGAGGCCGGCCATCCGCCAGCGACCAATCGAAGGGGGTATCCGTGAGCCAAGGGTATATCTTCCCCATTCATTTTAAAAGCGAGCAGTGTTTCATCCTGAAGGGCCTTTGCCATAGGAACTCCCCTAGATATAGGTTCTTTGTTGGGATCGCCACTTAAATGCGTATCGGCCGCATGGTAACCAATATAGACAGCATTGCCTTTAATGCCTACATCTTCGAGGACATCCCGCAGCCGAACACCGGTCCAGGAAGCACAGGCTACGGCTCCTACGGTCCATTGGTTTCCCTTGGCGGGAGGATCGAATTCACTACGTCCATTACCTCCACATTCTAGGGTAAGTTGATACGTATGCTGCGTAAATTTTTCCTTGAGTTCGTTAAGGGTATATGTTTTTTCTTGGGACACCGATTCTCCTTTAAAAGTAATCGTCCAGTTGTTTATATCGATGTCTTGCGGAATGATACCGTTGTTTCGAATGAACATGAATTTGTTTGAGGTAACTTTTTCGTCCAGTAGGTGGGCTTTGGCCTCGATGTTCCAAGGTTTGTCATTAAGAACCGACATGCGGGTATCCTTATCGAACATTTTAAAGGGATCGGGGTCTTGCAGGAACAGTGGACTGTATCCTTCTGGGATTAAATTCCCAAATACGATTTCGGTACCTACCAAAGTGGTTAGGGAGGTTAAGGCTGCTTTTTTTAGAAAGTTCCTTCTTTTCATGGCAGTAGGTTCTTTTTTGGAATCCCTAAAAGTAATTAAAACCTACGGTATGTAACGCATGAATTTTTGGAATGGAAAGGTTTCCCGTACTTCACATAACGAAAAAATGGCCCCCGAAGGAACCATTTTTTAACTAAAAACTAAACTAAACTTTGATTTATCCTAAATTCTCGATATTCTGATTTTTCATGGCTTCCAACGTCAATTCCATCATGACTTTTCCAAGTGGATCGTTACTAAAATCCCATCGCATGGCCACATCGGGTTCTGTATTTTGAAGCAAAATAAAGTCCCGGGTTAAATAACCCACCAATCTGTGGTATTCGTCGGCACTATAGGCACCTTCATTTTTCATTTCCTGTGCAAGCTTAAACTGACCTTCAAGTTGCAATTGCATTCTGAACGGATTGTCATTTAGTTGGCTTCTCATAACACATTTTGGTATTGGTTCGATTAGTGTAAATCAAGTTGTATGCCAAAATGACGATGGTTTTTCAAATTTGTTACTAATGAAATGGTTATCAATGTGTTAAAATTTTTATAAACTCAGTGAATACGGGGCCTTTCGGGCATTTTCGAAAGTGGAAAACAAAATTAATCGACCAAATCACCCCGAAAACCGATAAATGGTAATAATGACCGTTAATTTCAGATTACGACCGAAGAACAAATAACGCATTCATTGTTAGGCGTTTAGCTCTTGCTTTGTCATGAATACTAAACCCCTAAAGATGAAAAAGCTGAGTTATTTGTTGATGATTATTGGTATGTTATGTGCTTCTTGTTCTAAAGAAGAATTGACAGAAACTGGAACGGTGGAAATTCACTTTTCAGTGTTAGAAGAAAACCATTCAGAATTTGCTATGGCCCTATGGGAGGCCGTAAATGCTTACAGGCGGGAAAAGGGATTGAACGAATTGTATTTGGACGACAACGCCGCCACTTCTTTGGCCATTCAACATAGTATGCATATGCGTACCGATGGAAGAATAAGCCACTATGGTTTTGTCGATCGCACAAGGGCATTAAAGAATGCAGGAGCCGAAAGTGTAGGAGAAAATGTGGCCTTTGGTTATCAAAGGGCCAGTGATGTTGTGGTGGCGTGGTCCAATAGTCCTGCCCATAAAATTGTGTTGGAAGGGAATTATACGCATTGCGGAATTGGAGTTGTGGCCGATGACGGAGGAAGGCAATACATGACCCAATTATTTTATCGATAACAACCCAATTTACCGTTTAGTGAAAATAACGACCGTTAATGGAATATAAAAGACCGTTAACCGTATTTAGGATTGCCAGTGGAAGCATTTGCACTTCCTTTGTTCCAGACAAAGAGCCTAATAGATAGGTTGGTTAAGTTTTTTGAAATTTTGCGTTACAACCCTTGTTTGTTGTGAAGGATTTGGCCGGTTTGCATTCTCCTCAGCCCAACTGTTAATCGAGCAAAAGTAGGTCAAAGAGTTTATGAAGACAGTTAATCCTATCCATGCCGGATCAAGGGGAGTTCCGGGATCATGGGTGAATACATGATCGCTGGATAGGATTAAAGGGTTGCAACTTTAAAAGGAAAATTCCATTCCTTTCCTCTTCTTCTTTCTTCTCATGGGAACCAAAATGGGGGTTTAGGTTCCAATTTTTGGAAACGGAATGGATTTTATGTCGCGAATTGGTGAATTTCCCCAAGGAGCGCATTAAAAAAAGGGAGTGTATTTTTTGGGCACTCCCTTTTGTTTTTTATAATGTTGAAGAATTCCTTTTTATCTCCAGAGTTAAATTTTGAAAGTAATCACAGGCATCTTGGCGTGGTTTACCAAGTCTTCACTAATACTGCCATTAAAGAAATGAGAAATCCCCTTTCTTCCATGTGTGCTCATCCCTACCAACTGGGCATTGTTTTCGCGGGCAAAACCGAGGATGCCTTTTTCGACCGAGGTGTCATTGTAAATATTAAGCGTATAGTTTTCTACGCCCATTCCTTTTATGAAGTTATTCATCATGGCATTGGCCTCGGTGGTAGTTTTGAAACCACTGGGTGTGTTGATGTAGAGGAGATGTAGCTTTGCACCCACGTCTTTCGCAAATTTTTGGGCCTTATCGAATGGCTGTCTACATTCTTCCGAAAAATCGGTAGCAAACACAAAATCCTTTACCTCAAAGTTTTTGTGTTCATTCTTAATGACCAGAACTGGTATTTTCGAAGTGCGTACTACTTTCTCTGCATTGCTCCCAATGAACATTTCCTTAAAGCCACTCGATCCATGCGATCCCATAACGATGAGATCAATGTCCTTTTCCTCAACAGTCTGTTTTACATCATCATAAATTTCTCCGTGACCAATGGCTTCGTAAATGTCTAAATCCTCTAGATACGGTAGCTCAAGGATTTTCTCAAACTCTTTTTCCGCTAGACGGATAAAGTAAATGGCTTCGGGAAGTGCAGCAGCAGGCCCCGCATCGTTAATGTGTGAGGGTAAATTGAGTGAATGCTCCAAATAAATTTCACTGTTATTTTTACGAGCAATTTGCGCAGCTACCTTTAAGGCATTTTCGGCCTGAACAGAGAAATCGGTAGGGACGAGGATGCGTTTCATAAGTACATATATTGGAAGGAATTAGCCCAATTAAAATACAAAATAATATTGAGCGCATGGGTTTTTATTATCTCGAAAAATATAGTATATTTGCACCGAATTTAAGAGCAATACGGCGAGGGGACGGGAAGTCCCCTCTTTTTATAGCCAAAATCGATGCAGGAGAAAGTAAGAGAATTGTTAGGAAAAGTACTGGAAGCAAACCCTTCCTTGTTTCTAATCGATCTAGAGTTTAGACCGGAAAACCAGATACGGGTCATCATAGATGGGGACCAAGGAGTTAAGGTTGAAGATTGTATTGCCGTGAGTCGTGCCATCGAGCATAACTTAGATCGGGAGGAAGAGGATTTTTCTTTGGAAGTCCTTTCTGCGGGAGTGTCTGAACCCCTTTCACAAGTACGACAGTACAAGAAGAATGTAGGGCGTAAGCTCAAGGTGAAGACAGACGAGGAAACCTTAGAAGGAGAATTGGTGAATGCCGACGAAGCGAATATCACCCTGCAGTGGAAGGCTCGCGAGCCCAAACCCGTAGGAAAAGGAAAAGTAACCGTTCAGAAAGAGGCGATAGTGCCTTACGAAAATATTGTAGAAGCAAAAGTTATGGTAACATTTTAATTTAGAATGATATGGAAAATTTAGCGTTGATCGAATCATTTTCAGAGTTCAAGGATGACAAGATGATAGACAGGGTTACGCTTATGGCGATCCTGGAGGATGTGTTTAGAAATGCACTCAAGAAGAAGTATGGAAGTGATGACAATTTCGATATCATTATTAACCCCGATAAAGGGGATTTGGAGATTTGGAGAAACCGCGTGGTTGTGGCCGATGGTGAAGTAGAGGATCCCAATGAGGAGATTTCCTTGAGCGAAGCGCGTAAGATTGAGGACGACTTTGAGGTGGGAGAAGATGTTTCGGAAGAAGTAAAATTAATCGACTTGGGACGTCGTTCCATTTTGGCCTTGCGTCAAAACCTGATTTCCAAAATACACGAACACGATAATACAAATATCTATAAGCAGTTCAAGGAGTTGGAAGGTGATATTTACACCGCTGAGGTGCATCACATTCGTCACAGAGCTGTGATTTTGTTGGATGATGAGGGGAAT
This sequence comes from Aureisphaera galaxeae, assembly GCF_028561275.1. GTDB lineage: Bacteria > Bacteroidota > Bacteroidia > Flavobacteriales > Flavobacteriaceae > Aureisphaera > Aureisphaera galaxeae. Next base: position 59,168 of record NZ_JAQQTF010000018.1, on the reverse strand, counting down.
GAGATCATCCTTCCGAAGGAAAAACAAATCCCATCAGATTTCTTCAGAAAAGGAGATAATGTACGTGGAATTATTGAAAGCGTAGAGCTTAAAGGGAACAAACCCGCTATTATCATGTCCCGTGCGAGTCCTATCTTCTTGGAGAAATTGTTCGAACAGGAGATTCCAGAAGTATTCGACGGGTTGATCAATGTGAAGAAGGTGGTTCGTATTCCTGGAGAGAAGGCGAAAGTAGCGGTAGATTCGTATGACGATCGTATCGATCCGGTAGGAGCCTGTGTAGGGATGAAAGGTTCGAGAATCCATGGAATCGTTAGGGAATTGGGTAATGAGAACATCGATGTGATCAACTATACCAACAACCTTAACCTTTTCATTACACGTGCGCTTAGCCCAGCTAAGGTAACATCTATTAATATTGATGATGAAAACAAGCGTGCGGAAGTGATCCTAAAACCGGAAGAGGTGTCTAAGGCCATTGGTCGTGGAGGTCATAACATTCGTTTGGCCGGGCAACTAACGGGATATGAGATAGATGTGCTTCGAGAAGGAGCAGAAGAGGATGTAGAATTAACTGAATTTAGCGATGAGATCGAAGACTGGATCATCAATGAATTCAAGAAAATTGGGTTGGATACTGCCAAGAGTGTATTGGAAAAAGACATTTCTTTCTTGGTGAACGGTACCGACCTAGAAGAAGAGACCATTCAGGAAGTGGTCAACATATTAAAGGAAGAATTTGAAGAGTAGTCGAAAGTTTGACTACATTTACGATTCATTTATAAAAAAGAATAACAGGAAAGCAGTTTATGGCTGAAGTAAAAACAATGAGACTTAGTAAAGTACTAAGGGAGTTCAACATCTCACTGGATCGTGCCGTGGAGCATTTAGCAACACATGGTTACGATATCGAGGCGCGTCCTACGACCAAGATTAGTGATGTGGAATACCAAGTGCTTTTCGATGAATTTCAAACCGACAAAAGCAAAAAGGTTGCCTCCAAAGAAGTTGGTGAGGAGAAGCGTAAGGAAAAGGAAGAGCTTCGTTTGGCACGTGAAAAAGAGTTGGAGGAAAAACAATCGTCCGAGTCTCGCATAATTAAAGCCGAAGCCAAACTGGAAGGACCCAAGCAAGTGGGTAAAATCGATTTGGAAGGTGCGAAGGCGAAGAAAGAAGAGGTGAAAGAAGAACCTGCTGCTCCCGAAGAGAAGGTAGAAGAAGCTCCTGTTAAAGAAGAGAAAAAGGAAGAGGCTCCTAAGGAGGAAAAGAAGGAAGAGAAGAAGAAGGAGGAGGTCGCCAAGAAGAAGGAACCGGTTGCTAAGAAAGAAGAAGCACCCAAGAAAGAGGAGGCGCCAAAGAAAGAAGAGCCCGAAGCACCCAAGGAGCCGGAAAAGGTAAAAACCCAGTACAAAAAACTGGATGGACCCAAGTTTACAGGGAACAAAATTGACCTTTCCAAGTTCAAGAAGCCAGAGAAAAAGAAAGATCCTAAAAAGGACGATAAGCAAAAGGCCGAAAAGAAGACCAAGCGTCGAAGAATTAGTAAAGGCCCATCTCAAGGAGGAAACAATTATCGCGATAACAGAGGAAAAGGAAAAGGGAGAACCCATATTCCTAAAGAAGAGCCGAGCGAAGAAGAAGTGCAAAAACAGGTAAGGGAAACCTTAGAGAAGCTGCAAGGAAAATCTTCCAAAGGTAAAGCGGCCAAGTACCGTAGGGAAAAGCGTGATATCCACAGACAGAAGACCGAAGAGGAACTGGCACAGTTGGATGCAGCAAGCAAAATCCTGAAGGTAACCGAGTTTGTTACCGTTAGTGAGGTGGCTACCATGATGAATGTTCCTGTAACGCAGGTAATTTCGGCATGTATGTCCTTAGGGATGATGGTGACCATGAACCAGCGTTTGGATGCAGAGACCTTAAGTATCGTGTCCGATGAATTTGGCTTCTCTGTGGAGTTTGTTACTGCGGATATTGAAGAAGCGATTCAGGAGGTTGAAGACAATCCAGAAGATTTAGAGACAAGAGCACCGATTGTTACCGTAATGGGTCACGTAGACCACGGAAAAACGTCCCTACTGGATTACATTCGTGAAGAGAATGTGATCGCGGGGGAATCAGGAGGTATTACACAGCACATCGGAGCTTATGGGGTAACGCTAGAAAGCGGACAGAAGATTGCTTTCTTGGATACACCGGGTCACGAAGCGTTTACCGCGATGCGTGCCCGTGGAGCACAGGTTACCGATTTAGCGATTATCGTGGTTGCGGCAGATGATGATATCATGCCGCAGACCAAAGAAGCCATCTCCCACGCGCAAGCTGCAGGGGTGCCTATCGTTTTCGCTATTAATAAGATTGACAAGCCCACAGCAAATCCAGATAAGATTAAGGAAGGCTTAGCCGCCATGAATCTATTGGTAGAAGATTGGGGTGGAAAAATCCAATCCCACGATATTTCGGCAAAAACCGGACAAGGGGTGAACGAACTTTTGGAAAAAGTCTTGTTAGAAGCTGAATTATTGGAATTGCAAGCCAATCCTAATAAAGTTGCCAATGGTACTGTTGTGGAAGCATTCTTGGACAAAGGACGTGGATATGTTTCTACCATCCTTGTACAAGGAGGTACCTTGAAGATCGGAGATTATGTATTGGCTGGTCAACACAGTGGTAAAGTAAAAGCCATGCACGATGAGCGTGGTAACAAAATAAAAGAGGCAGGGCCTTCTACGCCGGTTTCCATTCTTGGATTGGACGGAGCACCACAAGCGGGTGATAAGTTCAACGTATTCGAGGACGAACGTGAAGCCAAGGATATTGCCACTAAGCGAACCCAATTACAGCGTGAGCAGAGTGTGAGAACACAGCGTCACATTACACTGGACGAGATTGGACGTCGTATTGCATTGGGAGACTTCAAGGAGTTGAACATTATCCTGAAAGGGGATGTGGACGGATCTGTAGAAGCATTGACAGATTCCTTCTTGAAACTTTCTACGGAAGAAATCCAAGTGAATATCATCCATAAAGGAGTGGGTGCCATTACCGAAAGTGATGTGTTGTTAGCATCCGCTTCCGATGCGATCGTAATCGGGTTTAACGTACGTCCTATGGGGAATGCGCGTCAGGTAGCCGATAAGGAGGAAATCGATATCCGAATGTACTCCATTATCTATGATGCTATCAACGACCTGAAAGATGCGATGGAAGGAATGTTGTCTCCAGAAATGAAAGAGGAGATTACAGGTACTGCCGAAATCCGTGAGACCTTCAAGATCTCCAAAATTGGAACCATTGCAGGATGTATGGTAACCAATGGTAAGATCTTTAGAAATTCCGGTATCCGACTTATCCGTGAAGGTGTAGTAGTATACACAGGGGAATTGTCTTCCTTGAAGCGATTTAAGGACGATGTGAAGGAAGTGTCCAAAGGATACGATTGCGGTATGCAGATTAAGAACTACAACGATATCAAGGAAGGCGATATCCTAGAAGCATTCCAAGAAGTTGCAGTGAAGAAGAAACTATAAGAATTTATTTTTATAACCCTAAGAAAACATCAAATGAGGCTCGCTTCGTTTGATGTTTCTTTTTTTAATAATCCTATATAATGAAGAAAAACGTATTGGTTTTTATGATGTTATCTGTTCTTTTTGTTTCCTGTAATAAGGACGATGGGGATAGTAATTCGGCTGTAGAAGAAAACAGCTTTACACTCACGGTCGATGGTGAAAATGTGCCTATTGCTACCGTAATTGGTCAACGTTCGGAAGACAGCTTTACAGCCATCGGTTTGGCAAGTGATGGTCGAGCTATTGAGTTACCTTTCCATAGACTGGGGAATTACGGACAGATCGATTATCTCACGGGAGGAACACCGCTATCCTACGGTTCTGCTGTGTTTTTTACAGATAACACATTCTCCTATACTATTTTAGATATCAATGAGTCGGCACAGACCATATCTGGGGAGTTCTCCGGATTGCTTTATGAAGATGAATTCGATGTTACATCACCAACGATTACTGTATCTGGATCCTATAATATTCCTTATACGATCGTGACGCCTCAGGTAGAAAACCTTGAGGTTTCTGCTACAATCGACGGGACACCATGGTACAGTACCAAATCGGCCACAACAGGTGGCTGCTGTGGAAGTTCTATTGAAACAAAATGGAGGTACAATGAAACTCCTTATGAAATAGGATTAACCATAGACCGAAACAATTTGGTAGAAGGGACGTATGGATTCAATAACGGTAGTGCATTCAATACTATGGAGTTTATTGAAATAATCAATGCGGAAGAAGTGGTAGAGTACGAAACCAGCGGTACTTTGGTTATAGAATCTGTAGGGGTAGAAAATGGCGTTAACGTGCTAAGGGCTACTTATTCATTTATTGCAACAAACCCGGTGGATAATTCTCAGATCGCGGTGAATTCTGGAGTTTTTAATATTCCACTTCTTTAAGAATAGAGGCATATCATAAACTAAAAAAAGCTCCCAAATTTGGGAGCTTTTTTATGCAATAGTAGGAACCGTGAAAGCGATTCCTTGAAATTTACTTTTGTTGTTTTCGAGGTAATTTAAGTGCATTGGGGAAATTACGATGGATTTCCAGTAATGCTCTATCTGCTTGAATACGAGAATTATAGTTCCCTACCCATACTTTGTAGTTGGGTGTTTCGTATTCTATGGAAGCCGGCCATTGGGCGTATTTGTTCCGATATTTTGAAATGGTGGCGTTTGCCCCTCGTAAAGAACCCGAATAGATTTGAATGGTATATCCATCGCTCAATTCGTTGTCCTTCTCCATGTCTTTTTTCAGTTCTAGGAGTTCGGGTATTTTTTCATCTTGATTTACCGTTACCGTGGCTGTTTGTGCCAAAGTGGAAAACGAAAATACCACGGCGAAAAGGGTAAAAAACAAATACTTGTTTGGGTTTCGAAACACAGACATATTCTTTCTTTTTTGCAAATGTAAATCTAAATAACTTTTTTAGTTGTCAATTTATTATTTAGAATCTATATAAATTAGGTTTAACAGTTCATTTGGATTTCTAAAATCGACTTTATGGCGTACTTTTGCACAGTTATTTGAGGCACGTAAAATCTGTTAGAATTGACAACTTTTTATAACCAATTGCGTGCCAAACTTATGGATAATAATATAACCGATCGTATGGAAAAGGTACCTTACCGAAATCTACCCAAAAAATGGTCATTTATTGCGTTAGTTTTTTTGCTAACGTTTTCTTTCTCCCAAAGCGCTTTTGCCTCTACTTCTTTTCTGCCCACTCAGGCTGTCGATACGGCTGCGGGTGAGAAATTGTTTAAGGCCAATTGTGCGGCGTGTCATAAATTATACAAACCGGCTACAGGTCCTGCCTTGTTCGAAGTAGGTGATAAGTACGATCGTGAGTGGTTGTACAAGTGGATTCGCAATAGCCAGGAATTGGTGAAGTCTGGAGATGCAACGGCTGTAAAACTTTTCAATGAGTACAATCAGTCCGTAATGACGGCTTTCCCAACCTTAACCAACGAGGATATTGATAATATCATTGCGTATACGTACACAAAAAAGAAGACTGTTGCTCCACCACCCGTTGATCCAGCTACAGCTGGAGGTGGCGGAATTTCAAATAACATCATTTTGGCGATTCTTGCTTTGATGTTCTTGATGCTAATCATCGTATTGGTGTTGGTGAACAAGACCTTGCGAAGATTTGCAGAGGCTCAAGGTGTGGAATTGGAAGAGAAAGAAAAGTCGACCCCAATCTGGAAGGCCTTTGTCGAAAACCAGTTCTTGGTATTGTCGACTTCTATCTTCCTGTTGTTGGCGGCTGGATATTTCGCTTATGGATGGATGTCGCAGATAGATGTTAATCAGGGTTATGCGCCCGTACAACCCATTCACTACTCCCATAGAATCCATGCGGGGGTAAATAAAATAGACTGTAACTACTGTCACAGTTCGGCTCGCAAGAGTAAGACTTCAGGAATTCCTTCCTTGAACGTGTGTATGAACTGTCATAAAAATATTGGTGAGGTGGCTGCCGAAACTTTGGCGGAAGGACAAAGCGAATACGGAGTGGATTACAATGCGGAAATCCAAAAACTCTACGCTGCCGTGGGTTGGGATGAAGCAACGCAATCCTACACGGGGGAAGAAAAGCCTGTGAAGTGGGTGCGTATCCACAACCTGCCAGACTTTGCTTACTTCAACCACTCACAGCACGTAACAGTAGCTGGGGTAGAGTGTCAGACCTGTCACGGACCGGTAGAAGAAATGGAGATTCTAGAGCAGCATGCACCGCTTACTATGGGATGGTGTATTAACTGTCACAGAGAAACCAATGTTAATGTAGCCGACAACGAGTACTACGAGAAAATCCACGAGGAGCTTTCCAAGAAGTATGGAAAAGAGCGTTTGACGGCCGCCGAAATGGGTGGTTTGGAATGTGGAAAGTGTCACTACTAATTTAATCTTGAATATTATTTTACAATCATAATATGGCATCAAACAAGAAATACTGGAAAAGTGTTGAAGAGCTGAACGAGAATAGCTCTATTGTTGAGACGCTAAAACAAAACGAATTTGTAGAGCCCATTCCTACGGATGATTTCTTGGGCGACAAAGAAACGTTAGAAGCTTCCTCAACCACACGTCGCGATTTCTTAAAATATGTTGGATTCACAACTGCAGCTGCTTCTTTGGCTGCCTGTGAAGGTCCTGTTATCAAATCCATTCCTTATGTAGTGGCACCGGACGAAATCGTTCCTGGAGTAGCTAACTACTATGCAACAACCATTGCAGATGGATTCGACTTTGCCAATGTCTTGGTAAAAACACGCGAAGGACGTCCTATCAAAATTGAGCGAAATGATCTAGCAAATCACGGAGGTAGTGTAAATGCCCGTGTGCATGCTTCTGTACTTTCCATGTACGATCAGTATCGCTTGCAAGGACCCAAAGTAAATGGAGAAGATGCTTCTTGGGACGAATTGCATACCGCAGTCGCTGGGAAGTTGAACGAGACCGCTGGGCAGGATGTAGTATTGTTGACCCAGACGTTCGCAAGTCCATCTACGTCTCAATTGATTGCCGATTTTAAAGCAAAATATCCGAACATTCGTCACGTAATCTATGACGCCGTTTCTTCCAGCTTTGCTGCGGATGCTTTCCAGGCTAAGTATGGAACTAGAGCCCTTGCGGACTACGATTTCTCTAAAGCTGAGGTAATCGTTTCTGTAGGTGCCGATTTCATCGGTGACTGGCAAGGTGGTGGTTACGAAGCAGGATATGCGAAAGGACGTGTTCCTAAGGACGGAAAAATGTCCAAGCACTATCAGTTCGAAGCAAATATGACACTTTCTGGAGCTAACGCCGATGTGCGTGTTCCAGTTACTCCATCGGATCAAGCAAAAGTGCTTAATGCTCTTATGGGAGGAAGTGCTTCTGGTTTGGCCGACAATGTTGCTGAAGCTGTGAATAAAGCGAAAGCGCAATTGGCGAAGGCAGGTGCTAAAGGAGTAATCATTACCGGAGTACAGGATGCACAAATGCAAGAAGCTGTGCTTAACTACAATGAGTCTGTTGGAAGTGAAGTAATGGATACTGCAAATCCACGTATGACGGCTATGGGTAATGCAGCCGATGTTGCCAACGTAATGAACGGAGTGGTAAGCGGAAGCGTAAAAGGATTGATCACGGTAGGGGTTAACCCAGTGTATTCTTTCCCGCACAGTGAGTTTGCTGCTGCCTATGAAAATCTTGACTTCACTTTGGCATTTGCCATGAAAGAAGATGAGACGGCTTCCAAAGCAAAATTGGTCGCTGCAACCCCTCACTACCTAGAGTCTTGGGGTGACGCGCAACTTAAGAAAGGTGTATTTAGTTTGATGCAACCAACAATTCGTCCGCTATTCAATACCCAGCAATTCCAGGATTGTTTGGTACAGTGGACCGAAAATGGAGACTCTTACTATAATTATATTAAGGACATGTGGAGTGGAACCATCCTAGCCGATGGTGGTTCTTGGAACCAAGCTTTGCATGATGGTGTGTACGAAAGCGCGGTAGAAATCACTACCGATGCTGATACTGCCGAAACTACTGAGTCCTCAACATCCAATGGAGCGTTGAGTACTACTCAGGGTGGTATGGAACTTACCTTATATACCAAGACAGGACTGGGAGACGGACAACAAGCCAACAACCCTTGGTTGCAGGAATTGCCAGATCCTATTACCAGAACTACTTGGGATAACTACGTAACTGTTTCTGCAGCTGATGCCAAAGATCTTGGATTGGAGAACTGGAACGTAGCCAACGGAGGATTGAACGGTAGCTACGTAAATGTAAAGATGGCAGGGGTTACTATAGAAAGAGTTCCTGTTTTGATTCAACCAGGACAGGCAAAAGGATCCGTTGGATTGGCTTTGGGATATGGACGTACTGATTCTGTCCAGAGCGAAATGCAGACTGGTGTAAATGCCTATAGATTATATAATAACTTCTCTACTACACAGGGAGGGGTTACGTTAGAAAAAGTTTCTGGAGAACACGAGTTCGCCTGTGTGCAGTTGCACAATACCATGATGGGGCGTGATATCATTCGCGAAACCACCTTGGAAATTTTCAACACCACCAAGAAAGACAAGCACGGAGAATATGCTTGGAACCCGATGCCAAAGGTTTCCAAAGATCACCAGGAAATCAAGGTTACAGATCCGGGTGCCGACCTTTGGGATGAGTTCGATCGTTCTATTGGGCATCACTTCAACTTGTCCATCGATTTGAATTCATGTACAGGTTGTGGAGCTTGTGTGATTGCTTGTCATGCTGAAAACAACGTACCTGTTGTTGGTAAGTCTGAAATGCGTCGTAGCCGTGATATGCACTGGCTACGTATCGATAGATACTACTCTTCTGAAGATTCCTTCGCAGATGATTTAGAGAAGAAAGAAAATATTTCTGGATTGGGAAGTTCCCTTTCCGAATTCAACGAAATGGAAAGCGCTGCGGCCAATCCGCAAGTGGCCTTCCAGCCTGTAATGTGTCAGCACTGTAACCACGCTCCTTGTGAGACGGTTTGTCCAGTAGCTGCTACTTCTCATGGGCGTCAAGGACAAAACCACATGGCGTACAATCGTTGTGTAGGAACCCGTTACTGTGCGAACAACTGTCCGTACAAAGTACGTCGTTTCAACTGGTTCTTGTATGCAGAGAACGATGAGTTCGATTACAACATGAACAACGATCTAGGACGTATGGTATTGAACCCAGATGTAGTAGTTCGTTCCCGTGGGGTAATGGAAAAATGTTCTATGTGTATCCAAATGACACAAAAGACCATTTTGGATGCCAAGCGTGACGGAAGACCTGTGAAGACCAACGAGTTTAAGACAGCGTGTTCTGCGGCTTGTGAGACAGGAGCTATCCAATTCGGGGATATCAATGATCACGACAGTGAGATTTTCGAATTGAAAGAAAACAAACGTATGTATCACCTATTGGAAGCGGTTGGAACCGAACCTAATGTGTTCTACCAAACCAAAGTGAGAAATACCAACGAAGCATAATAATCTAACTAAGAAATTGAATATATAGATATGGCGTCGCATTACGAAGCACCTATTAGAAGACCCTTAGTTACAGGAGATAAAAGCTACCACGATGTTACTGTGGATGTAGCAGCTCCCGTAGAAGGAAAAGCCAATAAACAGTGGTGGATAGTATTCTCTATTGCCTTGGTTGCCTTTTTATGGGGATTGGGTTGTATCATTTATACCATCTCGACCGGTATCGGGGTTTGGGGATTAAACAAGACCGTTAACTGGGCTTGGGACATTACCAACTTCGTTTGGTGGGTAGGTATTGGTCACGCAGGAACGCTGATTTCGGCGGTACTATTGCTATTCCGTCAGAAATGGAGAATGGCAATTAACCGTTCTGCAGAGGCGATGACCATTTTCTCGGTAATTCAGGCGGGATTGTTCCCGATCATTCACATGGGACGTCCATGGTTGGCATACTGGGTACTACCTATTCCTAACCAGTTCGGATCCCTTTGGGTAAACTTCAACTCACCACTACTTTGGGACGTATTTGCGATCTCTACCTATCTTTCGGTATCCTTGGTATTCTGGTGGACAGGGTTACTTCCTGACTTCGCGATGATTCGTGATAGAGCGATTACCCCATTTACCAAAAGAGTATATAGCATTCTATCCTTCGGATGGAGTGGACGCGCCAAAGACTGGCAACGTTTTGAGGAAGTTTCCTTGGTATTGGCCGGATTGGCAACACCACTGGTACTTTCTGTACACACCATTGTATCCTTCGACTTCGCAACTTCGGTAATTCCTGGATGGCACACCACCATCTTCCCACCGTACTTCGTTGCTGGGGCGATTTTCTCTGGATTCGCAATGGTAAATACCCTTCTTATTATTATGAGAAAGGTATCCAACTTAGAAGATTATATTACCATTCAGCATATCGAATTAATGAACATCGTAATTATGATCACCGGATCTATTGTAGGGGTGGCCTATATTACGGAGCTGTTCATTGCTTGGTATTCTGGAGTGGAATATGAACAATACGCATTCTTGAACCGTGCTACCGGACCTTACTGGTGGGCTTACTGGGCGATGATGACCTGTAACGTATTCTCGCCTCAGTTTATGTGGTTCCCTAAATTGAGAAGAAGTATCATGTTCTCATTCTTCATCTCTATTGTAGTAAACATTGGGATGTGGTTTGAGCGTTTTGTAATTATCGTTACTTCATTGCACAGGGATTACCTTCCATCTTCTTGGACGATGTTCTCCCCAACCTTTGTGGATATCGGAATTTTCATCGGAACTATTGGATTCTTCTTTGTCCTTTTCCTATTGTATTCAAGAACCTTCCCAGTAATTGCACAGGCAGAGGTGAAGTCGATTTTGAAATCATCTGGAGATCGTTACAAGAACCTGAGATCTGAGCAAGGAGATGATGCCAAGCATTATGAAATGCCAGAAGGTGCAGCAGCTGTAGTGAGTGGAGCAGAGGCTGGAGGAGCAGAAGCATCAGGTGGTGCGGAAGCTTCAGAAGAAGATCATTCAGCAAAAGCAGATTCGTTGTTGAGCAGTATCGGAACCTTTGATCCGGATACGCAAACGGCCGATGACTTAAAGAGAATTAGCGGTGTAGGTCCTAAAATGGAAGGAAAATTACACCAATTGGGCATTTATACTTTCGAGCAAGTAAGTAAAATGACCGATAGAGAATACGATTTATTAGACAGCATCACTGGAGAGTTCCCAGGTCGTGCCAAGCGCGACGACTGGGCTGGACAGGCTGCTAAACTTAAAAATAGTTAAGGTATGGCTTCGAAAGTAATTCACGCTATCTATAACGACGATGATATCCTAATGAACGCGGTAAAGGCGGTTCGTAAGGAGCACTATCATATTGATGAAGTATATACTCCATTCCCAGTGCACGGGCTCGATAAAGCCATGGGATTGGAAGATACCCGAATCGCCATCTGTTCCTTCATGTACGGATGTGTAGGTTTGGCTGTAGCTATTACCATGATGAACTATATCATGATCGAGGACTGGCCCCAGAACATTGGTGGAAAGCCGAGCTTTAGTTATTTGGAAAACATGCCGGCATTCGTACCTATTATGTTCGAGATGACTGTATTTTTTGCTGCTCACCTTATGGTTATCACTTTCTACATGCGTAGCAAGTTGTGGCCTTTCAAAAAAGCAGAGAATCCTGATGTTCGCACAACCGATGACCATTTCCTAATGGCTATCGATGCAGGTCACCACAATGTGGACGACGTATCCAAATTTTTGAGCGATACAGGTGCCATTGAAATTAGTTTACACGATAAAGAAGACGATCACTAATATGAAACGTATTTTAACCATAGCACTTCTGTTTTCCGCGTCCATCACGATGGTATCGTGTTTCGATAGCGATAAACCCAACTATCAATACATGCCTAATATGTATAAGCCGGTAGGTTACGAAACCTATGGTGAGTATGAGGTGTTCGATAATGTTACAGGAGGATCAGAAGCTATGCTTCCTGCTCCAAATTCCATTCCAAGAGGATGGCAGCCTTATGACTATCCCGATACCAATGAAGGAAGGGAATTAGCGAAAGTGGAATTGACCAACCCATTACCCGTTACTCAAAAGAACCTGGATAAAGGAAAAGAGATGTACGATATCTACTGTGGCGTATGTCACGGAGATAAAGGGGATGGACAAGGAATCTTAGTGAAGAATGAAAAGATATTGGGTATACCAAGTTATGCAGATCCAGGAAGGGTAATTACTGAAGGTGGAACATACCACGTTCAGATGTTCGGACTAAACTCTATGGGATCGTATGCTTCACAAACCAATGAAGAAGAGCGTTGGCAAATCACCATGCACGTAATGAATTTGAAAGCGGCTTTGGAAGGAACAGCTCCTTTAGAAATCGTTGCGCCTGCGGAAGATGTAGATGGAGGTATTGCAGCCACCGACGAGACTGAAACCCTTGAAGGTGGAGACACCCAAGAAGGTGACGATCACGAAAACGAAGAACAACACTAACTGAAGAACAAAGAGAATAGCTACAGATATGGATACGTATAAGTATAAGCTACCTAATAAATTAAGAATATTCGCAATCGCCTGCATGTTGTTGGGAGCGATTGGTTTTATAACCGGATATGCTTTAACTCCTAAAACCATTGAAAAGGTGAAGGAGATTGAGGCGAGCCATCATGGCGATGGACATGGTGGAGGCCACGCTACAACCGACGCTCATGGAGGTGACCATGCAGATGACGCTCACGGAGGCGATGCGCATTACGAGCATGTATTGCACCAAATGCAAAACAGACCTTGGTCCGCACTTTACATTGCATCGTTCTTTTTCTTCATGATCGCATTGGGAACCTTAGCGTTCTACGCCATACAACATGCCTCACAAGCAGGATGGTCTCCCGTTCTCTTTAGGGTAATGGAAGGTATTACCGCCTATTTGCCATGGGCATCTGTAATTATATTGATACTATTACTGCTTTCAGTATTCCATGTAAACCACATATTCCACTGGATGGAACCAGAATTGATAGATCCTGAAAGTGATAAATACGATAAATTGATTGCCGGTAAGAGCGGATGGTTAAATACCACTGGATTCTTGATCCGTGCAGTAATCTACCTAGCAGGATTTAATGCATACCGTTACTTCTCTAGAAAATGGTCTTTGAATCAGGACAATGCTACCGACAACCGTTGGTTTAAGAAGAACTTTAAATTAGCTGCTGGATTCTTGGTATTCTTTATCTACACAGAATCCATGATGTCATGGGATTGGATTATGAGTTTCGATCCGCACTGGTTCTCTACCCTATTTGGATGGTATGTGTTTGCAGGAATGATGGTAAGTGCTATCACTGTAATCGCGATGATTACCATTTACCTAAAATCTCAAGGATATTTAGAATTTGTGAACGATAGCCACATTCACGATTTGGCTAAGTTCATGTTTGCTTTCAGTATTTTCTGGACGTACTTGTGGTTCTCACAATTTATGTTGATCTGGTATGCGAATATCCCAGAAGAAGTAACGTATTTCGTAACACGTATAGAAGATTACAAATTACCGTTCTTCGGAATGCTTGCTATGAACTTCATCTTCCCATTATTGATTCTTATGAACAGTGATTACAAGCGTGTAAACTGGTTCGTGATCATGGCTGGGGTGGTGATCTTGGCAGGACACTACATTGATGTGTTCAATATGGTGATGCCAGGTACTGTAGGAACATCTTGGTTCATTGGATTGCCAGAACTAGGATCCCTACTATTCTTCTTTGGGCTGTTTATATTCGTAGTATTTACGGCATTGACCAAGGAGTCGCTACTGGCGAAAGGAAGTCCGTTTATGAAGGAGAGTAAGCATTTTCATTATTAATTAAATTAAAGAAGACAGATAACGATGACCGCATTTTTAGTTGTACTAGTAATCATACTTTTTGGAGTTGCTGTTTGGCAGATGGGAAAGATATTCCAGTTGTCCAAGAACAGACAAGAAGATTCCGAAGTAGCTAATGACAAGGACAATAACATGAACGGATGGCTCATGTTAGGGTTTGTCCTCTTTATTTACATACTCAGCATTGTTTGTTTTTGGTTGTGGGGCGATGTAATGTTGCCAGAATCGGCATCGGAACACGGTGTTGGGATCGATCAACTTTGGTTAATATCCATGATTCTAATCTTCGTGGTTGGAATTGTTACCCAATGGTTGCTTCACTATTTTGCATTTAAATATCGTGGAAGAAAAGGACAAAGAGCCGTTTTCTTTGCCGATAATGATAAATTGGAGTTCATCTGGACGATCATTCCGGTAATTGTATTGGCGGGATTGATTATCTACGGACTTTTCACTTGGACCGATATCATGAACATCGATACCGAAGACGATCCTTTGGTAGTTGAGTTGTATGCCTATCAGTTTGATTGGAGAGCTCGTTATGGAGGTGAAGATAATACTCTAGGAGAGGCTAATGTTCGTTTGATCGAAGGAGCCAACCAATTGGGGGTAGATGCAGCCGATCCGAATGCACAGGACGATATCGTTGTAAACGAATTACACTTGCCTGTAGGAAGAAAGGTGCTGTTCAAGATGCGTTCGCAGGATGTGCTACACTCTGCCTACATGCCTCACTTTAGAGCACAAATGAACTGTGTACCTGGTATGATTACTCAATTCGCTTTCACACCTACCAAGACAACTGCGGAAATGAGAGAGAACGATGAGATCGTAGCCAAGGTTACGAAGATCAACAATATTAGAAGAGAGAACAGTCAGGCTTTAATAGCCAAAGGGGAAGAGCCACTAGAGCCTTATACCTTCGATTATTTACTTCTTTGTAATAAGATATGTGGTAACAACCACTATAACATGCAAATGAAGATTATCGTAGAGACCCAAGAAGAATATGATGCTTGGATAGCAGAACAGGCCACCTTGGCGGAAACCCTTAAACAATAACAAAAAAATAGCTTAGAAAGATATGTCAGCACACGCACACGATTTAGCAGTAGATCACCACGACGATCACGGGCATCATCACAAAGAGACTTTTATAACTAAGTATATATTTAGTCAGGATCACAAGATGATCTCTAAGCAATACCTTATTACAGGGTTGTTTATGGGAATCATCGGGATTGCCATGTCGCTTCTTTTTAGATTGCAGCTAGCCTGGCCAGATAAAGAATTCACTATCTACGAAGTTCTTCTAGGTAAGTGGGGAGAAGGTGGTGTAATGGATCCAAGTGTCTACTTGGCATTGGTAACCATTCACGGAACCATCATGGTATTCTTCGTACTTACGGCGGGACTGAGTGGTACCTTTAGTAACCTTCTTATTCCACTACAGATTGGAGCGAGGGATATGGCTTCAGGATTCCTGAACATGATATCCTACTGGTTGTTCTTCCTATCTAGTGTGATCATGGTGATGTCATTGTTTGTGGAGGCAGGTCCTGCATCAGCAGGATGGACCATTTATCCTCCATTGAGTGCTTTGCCACAAGCCATTCCAGGTTCTGGTGCGGGTATGACGCTTTGGTTGGTTTCTATGGCAATCTTTATTGCCTCCTCATTATTAGGATCACTTAACTATATCGTTACCGTATTGAACCTTAGAACCAAGGGAATGTCTATGACTAGACTTCCATTGACGATCTGGGCATTTTTCATTACGGCTGTAATTGGTGTGGTTTCTTTCCCGGTACTATTGTCTGCAGCACTATTGCTTATTATGGATCGAAGTTTCGGAACTTCCTTCTTCCTTTCGGACATTTACATTGCGGGTGAGGTATTGCATAACCAAGGAGGTTCTCCTGTACTTTTCGAGCACCTTTTCTGGTTCTTGGGTCACCCAGAGGTATATATTGTACTATTACCTGCATTGGGGATCACATCAGAAATTATTGCGACTAACTCCCGAAAACCGATCTTCGGTTACCGAGCGATGGTGGCATCTATATTGGCAATTGCATTCCTTTCTACGATTGTATGGGGACACCACATGTTTATCTCGGGGATGAATCCATTCCTAGGGTCTGTGTTTACCTTTACAACCCTATTGATTGCAATTCCATCTGCAGTAAAAGCATTTAACTATATCACTACCCTTTGGAAAGGGAACCTGCAAATGAACCCGGCCATGCTGTTTTCTATCGGGCTGGTTTCTACCTTCATCACAGGGGGTCTTACAGGAATCCTATTAGGGGATAGTGCTCTAGATATTAACGTACACGATACCTACTTCGTAGTGGCTCACTTCCACTTGGTAATGGGTATTAGTGCTTTGTACGGACTTTTCGCTGGGGTATACCACTGGTTCCCAAAAATGTTCGAAGGAAGAATGATGAACAAGAATCTTGGGTATATTCACTTCTGGGTAACAGCAATCGGTGCTTACGGAGTATTCTTCCCAATGCACTTTATCGGTATGGCAGGTCTACCAAGACGTTACTATACCAACACGGCGTTCCCATATTTTGATGATTTGACCGATGTGAATGTTGTGATTACAGTATTTGCCTTCATCGCAGCAGCGGCACAGGTGCTATTCTTGTACAATTTCATCTCGTCCATGTTCTTCGGTAAGAAAGGATCTAAGAACCCTTGGAATTCTAATACACTGGAGTGGACAGCAGAGGTGAAGCACATTCACGGAAACTGGGATGGTCCTATTCCTCACGTATACCGTTGGGCGTATGACTACAGTAAGCTGAACAAAGACGAAAGCGACTATGTGATTCCAGGACAGGATTTTGCTCCGCAGCATGTTCCTCTTCAAGAGAACGAAGAAGAGATGAATCACTAAAGGAAAAATAAATTCAATAGAAAAACCCTTTCGACTGGCTCGGAAGGGTTTTTTGTTATCTTTAGCCCCGCTAAACCAACCAGTTATGACCGTCCTCGAAAAAATAATCCACCACCTTCCCAAGGCCATTGCAGGGAAAGAGCAGGAATTTACTTCTGGAAGCATTCGGAAGGCAGTCTTTATGCTCTCTGTTCCTATGGTGTTGGAAATGATGATGGAATCTATCTTTTTCTTGGTAGATGCCTACTGGGTTTCCAGTTTGGGGGCTAACGCCATTGCGACCGTTGGTTTAACAGAATCCGTACTCACACTTGTGTATGCCATTGCCATAGGATTAAGTATGGGAGCCACGGCTATTGTGGCCCGAAGGATTGGCGAAAAGGATATTCCAGGAGCTTCCCAAGCAGCCGTACAGGCTATTTTTGTAGGGGTAGCTGTTGCCATTGTGGTAAGCATCATTGGAATTTTGTTCCCAAGGGAAATCTTATCACTCATGGGAGGGGAACCCGATTTGGTGGCCGAAGGTTACGGTTATACCCAAATCCTTTTGGGAGGTAATGTCACGATCATGTTGCTGTTCCTTATCAATGCCGTGTTTCGAGGGGCAGGAGATGCCTCAGCAGCTATGAAAGTACTTATCTTTTCCAATCTTTTGAATATCGTTCTAGATCCATTATTCATCTTTGGGTGGGGACCAGTACCCGCATTTGGGGTAAAAGGAGCCGCTATCGCTACAACAATAGGAAGAGGAAGTGCGGTGATCTTTCAGTTGTTCATTCTGTTTTTCGGTTGGACGAAGATCAAGGTGGGATTCAAGGATTTTGTAATCCGTGCTGCCACTATGATGAATTTGGTGAAAGTCTCCCTTGGGGGAATAGGGCAGTTCATTATTGGTACATCTAGCTGGGTGTTTTTAATGCGTATCATGGCCGAATTCGGAAGTGAAGTATTGGCAGGATATACAATTGCCATTCGTGTATTGATGTTTACGTTAATGCCGTCATGGGGAATGAGTAACGCCGCTGCCACCCTTGTGGGGCAGAATTTGGGAGCCGGCAAACCGGATCGAGCAGAAACTTCCGTTTGGAAAACGGGTAAGTACAATGCGTGGTTTATGATTTTTGTATCCCTGTTTTACCTATTCTTTGCAGATTGGATTATTAAAATCTTTAGCAGCAATCCTGAGGTGATTAAATATGGAGCACTCAGTCTCCGCATTATTGCAGCAGGCTATGTATTCTATGCTTACGGGATGGTGATCATTCAGGCATTCAATGGTGCTGGGGATACCAAGACACCTACGGTAATCAATTTCTTCTGTTTCTGGCTCTTCCAGTTGCCCTTTGCGTATGCAGCCGCTATTTATTTTGGCTGGGGGGTACTTGGGGTATTGTTGGCTATCACCATAGCCGAAGCCTTGATAGCCGTCGTTGGGATTATTTGGTTCCGAAAAGGAAAGTGGAAAGAAGTAAAGGTATAATCTTCAGCAGATAGCGAAATACGTATTTTTACGTATTGCCTTTCCTATAGTTACAAATTACTTTTATGTCATAATACTAGAACATCACAGGCTGGGGAGCCTATTGGTGTAAGAAGCCGCGGTACAACTGCGGCTTTTTGCTAAATAACCCATATTGGGGATTTTCAATAGGGAAGATGATCATTATTTTTAGACGCAAACCGCTTATGGCGGTCTGAGGAGAACTGCTGTAGCAAACCGCACTGTAAAAGGTGCGGTTTTCTGTTTGGGAGAGGGAAACAGTGCCCAACACTTCGTATATTTGTTATATGAACGAACACCTCGATCCCACGGGAGATCATCTGTCCCCTCAAGAACTGGATATAGAGAAAAAGCTGAGGCCGTTATCATTCGATGACTTCACGGGGCAGGATCAGGCGTTAGAGAATTTGCAGGTGTTCGTACAGGCTGCCAATATGAGGGATGAAGCTTTAGACCATACCCTCTTTCACGGTCCTCCGGGATTGGGAAAAACCACTTTGGCGCATATCCTTGCCAACGAACTTGATGTAAACATACGGGTTACTTCTGGGCCAGTGTTGGACAAACCTGGAGATCTAGCTGGACTGCTTACCAATTTAGATGAAAGGGATGTATTGTTCATTGATGAAATCCACAGACTAAGTCCCATTGTGGAAGAATATCTGTACTCGGCCATGGAAGATTACAAAATCGATATCATGATCGAAAGTGGGCCCAATGCGCGTACTGTTCAAATTAATTTGGCACCGTTTACTTTGGTTGGGGCTACCACCCGATCGGGATTGCTTACGGCTCCCATGCGAGCACGTTTTGGTATTTCTTCCCGTCTGCAATACTATACTACCGATCTATTAACGACCATCGTACAGCGAAGCGCCAAGATTCTGGATGTTCCCATTACTATGGAAGCAGCCATCGAAGTAGCCGGCAGAAGTCGTGGGACTCCACGTATTGCCAATGCATTATTGAGAAGGGTACGTGATTTTGCCCAGATCAAAGGAGATGGAACCATAGATATTAAAATTGCAAGGTACGCCCTGCAACAGCTGAATGTAGATGCCCATGGTTTGGATGAAATGGACAACAAGATTCTGAGTACCATCATCGATAAATTTAAGGGTGGCCCAGTTGGAATTACCACTTTGGCAACCGCCGTTTCCGAAAGTGCCGAAACCATCGAAGAGGTATATGAACCATTTCTCATTCAACAAGGATTCATTATTAGAACACCTAGGGGGAGGGAAGTAACGGAGCATGCCTATAAACACCTTGGAAAACTGAAAGGTCCTTCGCAGGGAGGATTGTTTTAATAAAAATTGACAGGTCTCCCCGAGCGTCCGCCTGTCGGACGGACAGGCAGTCGAAGGGTTCTGTCGGAGTGTTAATTTAAAAAGAAGGTCTACGGCCCGCTATTCCTGTGCATGTGAGCTCGACCGGACAATACATGTCAGAAACCAAAAAATACACCTATCCCAAATCTCTGTCCATCCTCAAGTTCTTCTGGAATGCCGAAGCCATCCGTAAAAATCCGATTCCATTTCACCATCGCTTTTTCGAAAAATATGGAGACACCTTTTCGGTACGTCTAAATCGAAAAAGGTATCTTTTGCTTTCCCGAGATAAGGAAGTGGTAGAATATATCCTTCGGAAAAACCACAAAAACTATTACAAGTCCAAAATACAAACCGATTACCTCTCTAAATATTTAGGACACGGACTCCTAACTATTAACGGAGACTATTGGTTGCAACAAAGACGGTTAATTCAACCCGCCTTCCACAAAAAGAAGATGGAACAATTGGTGGGATTGATGCAAAAAACCATAGAAAAGGAATTGGAAGCCCTTCCCCTTCAACAGGAAACCGATGTCTTTCCCATCATGAACCGATTGGCATTCCAGGTCGTAGCCAAATCCTTGTTCCACGTTTCAGCAGCCGACGAAACCCTGGAGCGATTGCAGTATATCATTCAACAAGTGCAGGAATTTTTGGTAAAAGAAGTAAGATTGCCGCACAAAGCTTGGTGGTTTCGCTTAACGGGGCAAGTAAAAAAACACCTAGATCTTTCCTTGGAAAGTAGGGCCATTCTTCGGGAGATTATTGAAGAACGAAAACAATCCCAAGAAAATCACGACGATCTATTGGACATGTTGCTGGCTACACGATACGAGGATACAGGTGAACCCATGACCATTAAACAACTCATCGACGAGATTACCATTCTATTTGTGGCGGGTCATGAAACCACGGCCAATGCCCTTTCCTTTACTTCTTGGTTGTTGGCAAATTATCCCGAAGTGCAGCAAAAAGTGTATGAAGAGGCGATTAAAGTTTCGGAAGAAACCGATAATCCAATCGAACAAATTCAGAAATTGGAATACACCAAAGCAGTGATCGATGAATCCATGCGCTTATATCCACCGGCTTGGATAACGGACAGGGAGAATTTGGAAGACGACACCTTGGGCAATTACCATATTAGAAAAGACACCTTGGTAGGCATTTCCTTTTATGAACTACATAGACATCCCGATTATTGGGAAGAACCGGATCGTTTTATGCCCGAACGCTTCTTGGGAGAAAACAAGAAAAAAACGGCGGGGGTATACTATCCTTTCGGGGCAGGTCCTAGATTGTGCATTGGACTAGGCTTCGCCATATACGAAATGGTATTGGCCGTGGCTCATTTGGTAAAGCACCATTCCATTACAACACAAAAAGAGTCCATTAAATTGAATCCACTCATTACCTTAAAGCCACTCGAAACCTATGTAACCTTCGAAAAACGGGTAAAAAAGTAAAAGAAACATCATAAATTTCTCATAGTCGTGAAATGTTTTGGGTTTACTACGACCAAAACCCTCAAACAATTCAAAAAGACGACAATGAAAAAAGTAATACTCTTTGGTTTATCATTATTCTCAGCATTCACTATTAGTGCACAGTGCCTTGAGGCAGTAACAGGTTTCGGAAACAACACCAGCGTTCCTATGTACAATATAGAGGGGACGGTCGAGGTAACCCTTAACCCAGACGGTTCGGTCACCTTGGATTTGGGTGATGATTTCATGACCGCTGCCGGTCCCGATATCCGTGCGTACTTAGTGAATTCTGGCGGACTTAGTGATGCCCAACTTACAACCACTCCTATCGCAAGTTTGCAAAACGTTCAGTTTGGTTTGGTAGGAAGCAGTACAGTGCCTCAAAATGGGGCTAAATCCTTTACCATCGATCTTCCTGCTGGAAATGACATTCAGGATTTCGATAAGGTATTTTTCTACTGCTTGCAATTCGATCAATTCTGGGACTTTGGAACCTACGTTCCCTTTACCGATGCTACCTGTAGTATTTTGAGCACGGTCGATCAAGATCTAAATGCCTTTCAAATGTTTCCAAATCCTGCAAGGGAGAATGTAGAAATCGTTGCTGAAGGATTCAGCACAGTAACTGCAAACATTCTGGCTCTAAATGGAACGGTGGTAATGGAGGGCGTGAACATTCAGGAGAACCGCAGCTTAGACGTTTCTACACTTACACAAGGAATTTATTTGGTGCAGCTTACCACCCCAGAAGGGAGCAGCAGCATTCAAAAATTAGTGATTCAATAGGAATTTAGAGTCACATCATGGGGAAAAAGGCGTCTGCAATAGGCGCCTTTTTTGTTGTCCAATATTTTCTAAAGGTGCTATCTTGTGGTGCAAGTTATATTTCTTGAACACAAACGCACAGAAACATACCAAATTCATAAAATCTGAAGCAAAACGCCTTGGGTTTCTTTCCTGTGGTATTAGTAAAGCAGGCTTTCTGGAAGAAGAAGCCCCTCGATTAGAGCAATGGCTCAAAGACGGGATGCACGGCGAGATGAAGTATATGGAAAATCATTTCGACAAGCGTTTAGATCCAACCTTGTTGGTTGAAGGTTCCAAAAGCGTGATTTCTTTATTACTGAATTATTACCCTTCCGAAACCCAACACGATGACAGCTATAAGATTTCGAAATACGCCTACGGAACCGATTACCACTTTGTGATTAAAGACAAGTTGAAAGAACTATTGCATAGCATCCAAACCGAAATCGGGGAGGTCCATGGCCGGGCTTTTGTAGATTCTGCTCCAGTATTGGACAAAGCCTGGGCAGCCAAAAGTGGTCTGGGGTGGATGGGAAAACACACCAATTTACTTTCCAAACAAGTAGGGTCCTTCTATTTCATTGCCGAATTGATCGTGGATTTGGAATTGGAATACGATACCCCGGTCACGGATCATTGCGGAAGTTGTACCGCCTGTATCGATGCCTGCCCTACTCAAGCTATCGTTGAACCCTATGTGGTAGATGGGAGCAAATGCATTTCTTATTTCACCATTGAGCTGAAGGATGAAATCCCCAATGATTTCTCGGGCATGTTCGATGATTGGATGTTTGGTTGCGACGTGTGCCAAGATGTATGTCCTTGGAATCGCTTCAGTAAAAGTCATAAAGAACCCCTGTTCGATCCCAATCCGAAGCTATTAAGCATGTCCCGAAGCGAATGGAAGGAAATTACCGAGGAAGTCTTTCGCGAAATCTTCAGAAAAAGTGCCGTAAAACGTACCAAATTCTCCGGTCTACAACGCAACATAAATTTTTTGAAATAACTTTCCCTATTTCCAAGGGTCAGTTACCTTTGTAAGTCTTAAAAATACTTCCATGAGTAAGCAAAGTAAAAGACGGGAAGCGCTATTATATCATGCTAAGCCCAAGCCGGGTAAGATACAGGTAGTTCCCACCAAGAAATATGCAACCCAAAGGGATTTGGCCTTGGCCTACTCTCCCGGGGTAGCAGAGCCCTGTTTGGAAATAGATAAGGATACCAACAATGTCTACAAATACACCAACAAAGGAAACCTTGTAGCTGTTATTTCTAACGGAACAGCAGTATTGGGTCTTGGGAATATTGGTCCTGAGGCATCCAAACCGGTCATGGAAGGAAAAGGACTGCTGTTCAAGATTTTTGCGGATATCGATGTGTTCGATGTGGAAGTGAACACCGAAAATGTAGATGAGTTCATTGCTACGGTGAAGAATATTGCTCCCACTTTCGGAGGGATTAATTTGGAAGATATTAAAGCGCCCGAAGCTTTTGAAATAGAAAGAAGACTGAAAGAGGAATTGAATATTCCTGTAATGCATGATGATCAGCATGGAACAGCCATCATTTCTGCTGCCGCGCTTTTGAATGCTTTGGAGTTGGCCGAAAAGGACATCGCTAAGGTGAAGATTGTGATCAGTGGTGCGGGTGCCGCTGCCGTTTCTTGTACGCGCCTTTACAAAGCCTGTGGTGCTAGTTCCGAAAATATTGTGATGTTGGATAGTAAGGGAGTCATCCGAAAGGATCGCGATACCCTTACTGAAGAAAAAGCCGAATTCGCTACAGCCAGAAAGATTGACACCTTAAAGGAAGCCATGAAAGATGCCGATGTCTTTGTGGGGCTTTCCATTGCCGATATCGTAAGTCCGGAAATGCTTACCACCATGGCCGCTCGTCCTATCGTTTTTGCAATGGCCAATCCCGATCCAGAGATTGGCTATAAACTGGCCTGTAAGACAAGGGATGATATCATTATGGCTACGGGGCGAAGCGATCATCCCAACCAAGTGAACAATGTACTCGGATTCCCTTTCATTTTTAGGGGTGCCTTAGATGTGCGTGCGACCAAGATTAACGAAGAGATGAAGATGGCCGCTGTGCAAGCGTTGGCTGCATTGGCCAAAGAACCGGTGCCGGAACAAGTAAATATTGCCTATAGTGAAACAAAATTGGCCTTTGGGGACGACTATATTATCCCTAAGCCTTTCGATCCACGGTTGATCGAGAAGATACCACCCGCAGTGGCCAAAGCTGCCATGGAAAGTGGAGTGGCCACAGAACCTATTAAAGATTGGGAGCGATACGAAGAAGAACTTCGCGAACGCATGGGAAGCGATAATAAAATTACACGCTTGCTTATGGATCGTGCGCGAACCAATCCTAAGAAGATTGTATTCGCGGAAGCCGATCATTTGGATGTCTTGAAAGCTGCTCAGATTGTACACGAAGAAGGAGTGGCAATTCCTATACTTCTCGGAAGAAAAGCCGTTATCGAAGAATTGATGAGGGAACTGGATTTCGAAGAAGAAATGGAGATTTTAGATCCTAAGAGTGACGAGCAGCGGGATAAGCGGAACGAATACGCCATGCAATATTGGCAACAACGCAAGCGCAGTGGAGTAACTCATTACGACGCCAAACGATTAATGCGTGAACGGAATTACTTCGCAGCCATGATGGTTAACGAAGGGGATGCCGATGGGATGATCTCCGGATATGCACGGGCTTATCCAACGGTGTTACGACCCGTTCTGGAAACCATTGGTAAATTCGAGGGAGTGGATAAAGTGGCCACGACTAACCTGATGCTTACCGGAAAAGGGCCTGTGTTTATTTCGGATTCTTCCATCAACATTGATCCAACCGCCAAGGAATTGGCGAATATTGCCCAAATGACCAACTATACGTTGAAGATGTTTGGTCTTGAGCCTGTCATTGCTATGATTTCCTATGCCAATTTTGGTTCCTCCAAAGATCCACATGCCGCAAAAGTACGACAGGCGGTAGCTATGCTTCATAAGTCCAATCCCGATATGATCGTAGATGGAGAAGTGCAAACCGATTTTGCTTTGAACATGGAAATGATGAAAAGCAAGTTCCCTTTTTCCAAGTTGGCCGGCAAAAAAGTGAATGCCCTCATTTTCCCAAATTTGGATTCTGCCAACAGTAATTACAAGACGCTGAAAGAGCAAAAAGGGGTGGAGTCCATCGGGCCTATTATGCTTGGAATGAAGAAGCCAGTCCATATTTTACAATTAGGCGCTAGCGTAGAGGAAATTGTAAATATGACGGCAATCGCCGTGGTAGACGCCCAGCAGAAGGAAAAACGAGCCAAAGAAGCCGCGAAAAAAGGCAAAAAATAACAGTTTTAATTTCATATTTGCGATGTTAACACTTGCAAATAATTATACTATATTTGGGCAATTAACTTGATGTTAACAAATGATTACCCATTTACAGGGAAGACTTGTTGAGAAAAACCCGACCAGTGTTGTTGTAGACTGCAATGGTGTGGGTTATTTTTTGAACATTTCGTTACACACATTTTCGCAACTCCCCGAATCCGAAAATGTGAAGTTGTTTACACATTTGTTGGTTCGCGAGGATTCTCATACTTTGTATGGATTTTCCAGTCAATTGGAACGCGAAATATTCAGATTGTTAATTTCCGTTTCAGGAGTTGGGGCAAGTACAGCAAGGACCATGCTTTCTTCCCTAAGTCCAGATCAGGTAAAAGAAGCAATCGCCGGCGAAGACGTGGCCACCATTCAATCCATCAAAGGGATTGGGGCCAAAACAGCGCAGCGGGTAGTTCTTGACATTAAGGATAAGATTTTAAAAGTATATGGCTTAGAGGATGTTTCTTCCGTTTCGAGCAATACGAATAAGAATGAAGCGTTATCTGCATTGGAGACCTTGGGCTTTGCAAGAAAACAAGCCGAAAAAGCTTGTAATTTGGTCATCAAAGAAGATCCAAATGCATCGGTGGAAATGATCATTAAACAGGCCTTAAAAAATTTGTAGGAATTGAGTACAAAACATTACGATTCGAGATACAGTTTAGCGAAAATTATAATTTTGGGGATATTGCTTCTAACTACGAATCAATTATTCTCACAGGATACCACAGCTACAGGCTCTACCATGGGCCGTTTGGATCTTCCCGACCCCAATAGCATCCAAAATCTGTACACGTACGACCCCATTACGGAGCGTTACATCTTAACGCGTACCTTGGGCGACATCAATATTTCTTACCCTGTAATCCTAACGCCCGAAGAATACCAGGAATTGGTGATGAAGGAGCAAATGAAGGCGTACTTCAAAGAAAAGATAGACGCAGCCGATGGTCGTAAGGACGGGGCCGAAGAAGCTCAAAAGAATTTACTACCTACTTTTTACGTTAACTCCAGCTTTTTTGAAAGCGTATTTGGCGGAAATACCATCGAAGTAATTCCTCAAGGTACCGTAGAAATGGACTTGGGGATACTGTACACGAAACAGGATAACCCATCCTTCTCCCCGCGAAACCGAAGTAATCTTTCTTTCGATTTCGATCAGAGAATTAGTCTAAGTTTATTGGGTAAAGTGGGAGAACGACTTCAGGTAACAGCGAATTACGATACGCAGTCTACCTTCGACTTTCAGAATATCATCAAATTGGAGTATACCCCTACCGAGGATGATATCATTCAGAAGATTGAAGTGGGTAACGTAAGTATGCCATTGAATAGTTCCCTAATTCAGGGAGCGCAGAGTCTTTTTGGGGTAAAGACCGAATTGCAATTTGGTAAGACCACCATTACCGGAGTATTTTCGGAACAACGATCGGAAACCCGTTCGGTAGTGGCCGAAGGAGGAGCGACCGTTACAGAATACGAACTATTTGCTTTGGACTATGACGAAAACCGTCACTTCTTCCTTTCGCATTACTTTAGGGATAACTACGATCGCGTATTGCAACAGTATCCTTTCATTAATTCCAACGTTCAGATTACCCGTATCGAAGTTTGGATTACCAACCGAAACAATACGACCAACGATGTGCGTAATATTGTCGCACTTCAGGATATTGGGGAATCCGATATTTCCAATATTGGTTTGAATAATGTGCCGGGTGGATTTATCAATGCTTCGCGTAATGCCTTCCCCGATAACGGCAATAACGACTTCAACCCTTTTGGAATTGACAATGCCAGTGAGCAAAGTATTCTTACGGAGCAGATCCGTGACATCGCTAGTGTTTCCAATGGTTTTAGCGGGGTTCAGGTGGCCGATGGGATCGATTATGTGACCTTGGAAAACGCAAGAAGACTACAGACCAATGAATATCAACTGAATTCCCAATTAGGATATATCTCCCTAAACCAGCGCCTTAACAATGATGAGGTATTAGGGGTGGCTTTCCAGTTCACTGTTAACGGAAGGGTGTTCCAAGTAGGGGAGTTTTCTACCGATGGTGTAGATGCCACGGGAGGACCACTTCCTGGCGGAATTCCAGATCCTGATCCAGACCCGGATCAGAACGAAATCGGGATCCCGCAAAACTTGGTAGTAAAACTTCTAAAAAGTAATATCACCAATGTAAATGAGCCAGTTTGGGATATCATGATGAAAAACATCTATCCTATCGGTGCTTTCCAATTGGAACAAGAAGATTTCCGATTGAATATATTGTATACAGACCCTTCTCCATTAAACTACATTACACCTGCCGATGGAAGTGATGGTTTCCCAGTGGAAGAAATTCCCGGTGATATTCCCGATGAGGTGCTTACCGATGAAGTGCTATTACGACTGTTCAATGTAGATCAATTGAACTTTAACAATGACCCACAAGACGGGGGAGACGGTTTCTTCGATTTCTATCCCGGCATTACGGTCGATCAGCAAAATGGACGTATCATCTTTACCAGTGTTGAGCCATTCGGGGAGTTCTTATTTAATAAGCTGGATGCGCCCGGAGGAGGTCAGGACTATGATATACCTTCCAGTTACAACGCCAACCAAGCCAAGTATGTATTTAGAACGATGTACCGTTCTACGAAGATTGTGGCAGAGCAGGAAGACAGTGATAAGAACAAATTCCAATTACGAGGAACGTATAAATCCACGGGATCCGATGGAATTCCGATTGGAGCCTTTAACATTCCACCAGGATCTGTAACCGTTACGGCTGGAGGAAGAACCCTTGTAGAGGGAGTAGATTATACCGTAAACTATCAGTTAGGACGTGTTCAGATCTTAGACCCAGCACTTCAAAATTCGAATACTCCTATTAATATTACCACGGAGAACAATACGTTGTTCGGACAGCAAACCCGAAGATTTACTGGGTTCGATGTGCAACACAGATTCAGTAACAACTTCCAATTGGGAGGTACTTTCTTGAATTTGAACGAACGCCCACTTACCCAAAAGTCGGCTTTCAATACAGAGCCTATCAACAATACCATGTTTGGATTGAACCTTCAGTATTCTACTGAAGTTCCTTTCCTAACCCGATTGGTAAACAAATTACCAAACATCGACACCGATGTTGCTTCTAATGTAGCCGTAAGAGCAGAAGCAGCTTACCTACTACCTGGAGCACCTAGGGTTTCCGATTTCGATGGAAAAACCACCTCGTATATCGATGATTTCGAAGCGGCACAAACCGCTATTGATATTAGTGCACCGCTTACTTGGACGCTTTCCAGTGTACCTAACGGATTTGGACGCATAGCAGACAATGGTGTAGAAGAAGTTCCTGTAGATGCGATTGGTTCTAACGACCGTCGTGCCTTGTTAAACTGGTATACAATCGACCCTGTTTTCTATAGCGGGCAGCGTCCCGACGGAATAACGGATACGGATCTTTCTTCTCCGTTCACCAGAAGGGTATTCCGAGACGAAATCTTCCCAGATCAGGATTTGATTCAGGGGCAGACGCAAGCTTTATTTACCTTAGACTTGGCATACTACCCGAACGAAAGGGGACCTTATAACTACCGATCTACCGAAAGTAATTTGGGTGATTTGAATACGCTTCAAAACCCGGAAAGAAACTTTGGTGGGATCATGCGTCAATTAACCACTACCGATTTTGAGCGCTCTAATGTGGAGTACATTCAGTTCTGGTTAATGGATCCATTTATTTACGATGAAACCGGAACCAATCAGGGTGGAAAATTAACCTTCAACCTTGGTAATGTTTCCGAGGATATCCTGAAAGATGGTCGTAAGCAATATGAGAACGGATTACCAGAAGACGGAGGTACGTTAAATACCTTAGAGACCAATGTCGCTAAAGTGCCGCTTAACCAATCGCTCATCTATACCTTTAGTACCTTAGGGGAAGAGCGAACCAATCAGGATGTTGGATTCGATGGAAAGAGTGATGCCTTTGAGGCCACCAGTGCATTCCCAAATGTGAATGCTATTGTATCGCGATTCGCTGGAGAAGATCCAGCTCGTGATAACTATCAGTATTTCCTTCAAGCAGACGGTTCTATTTTGAATCGTTACCGTCGTTATAATGGTACGGATGGTAACTCTCCTGAGGCTGTAAGTAATACAGATCGTGGTAACAATGCCCAGCCCGATGTGGAGGATGTGAACCGTGACAATACCATGAACACGGTAGATAGTTACTTCCAGTACGAGATTGACTTAGTGCCGGGAATGAACGCCGATAATACGCAGTATGTAACCGATGTTAAGGAAATTCAGGTAACCACCCAAACTAACGATGAAATTCCAGTACGTTGGATTCAGTTCCGTATTCCGTTGAATGAACCGACTCAAGCGGTGAATGGTATTGCCGACTTTAGATCGATCCGTTTCATGCGTATGTTCGTGTCTGAATTTGAGCAGCCCACAGTACTTCGTTTGGGAACCCTTGAGCTATTCCGCGGTGACTATAGACGTTATGCTGGTTCTTTGGATGTGGCGAATAATCTGGAACCTAACGAGAACGATAACACCACTTTCGAAAACGAAGCGGTTGGTATTATTCAGAACAGTAATTATGTAATTCCTCCAGGGGTATTCCGTGAGGAATTGAATCAAAATAATAACATCATCCGTCAGGATGAACAATCTTTGGCACTTCGCGTTTGCGAATTAGAGCCAGACGATGCCCGTGCAGTGTACAAGAACTTTAATGTGGATATGCGTCAGTATAAAAACTTGGAGATGTTCATTCATGCCGAAGCCGATGAAGAATCGGGGTTTGGTTTGGCAGATGATGAGATGCATGCATTCATCCGATTGGGAACCGACTTGAACACCAGTTTCTACGAAATTGAAATGCCGTTGAAGGTTTCACCTAATTTACCGAACCCGACCGATGCAGATGCCGAAATTGTTTGGCCAAGTGATAACCGTATGGAGTTCCCATTATCGGCACTTCAGGAACTGAAGAGTATTGCCGTAAGTTCTACCCAAGATGGATTGATGCCCGCCGATGCGGCTGGTGTACGTTATGCAGACGAAGGAGTTATTGATGCCGATCCTAAATTTAGATTCGGTATTAAAGGAAATCCAAGTTTCGGAAATGTACGTGTCATCATGATTGGTCTTCGTAATCGTACCAATTCTAACATTTGTGGAGAAGCATGGTTTAACGAATTGCGTCTTTCCGAATTGGACAATAAAGGTGGATGGGCTGCTGTAGCCAATGTAGATGCCAACCTTGCCGATTTCGCCAATGTAAGTGCAACAGGAAGTATTAGTACTATCGGATTTGGTTCTATAGACCAAGGACCGAATCAACGTAGTCTAGAAGATACCCGTTTGTACGATGTGGTAACCAACTTCAACTTAGGTCAATTATTACCGAAGAAATGGGGAATCAACCTACCATTTAACTACGGAATTGGAGAAGAATTTATTACCCCGAAATTCGACCCTGAATTACAGGATATAGAATTGGATACACGTATCGATAATGAGACGGACGAAAATCTTAAGGATGCGTATAAGGACCAAGCGGTAGATTATACCAAGCGTCAAAGTATCAACTTTATTGGGGTTCGTAAAGAGCGTACGTCTACAGATAAGAAACCTATGCCGTACGATATCGAGAACTTTACTTTCTCGTATTCTTATAATCAAGTGGATCATAATGATTTCGAAATTGAAGAATCTCTGGATCAGAATGTACGTGTAGGAGCTACCTATGATTATAGCTTCCCTCAAAAATCCATTGAGCCGTTCAAGAAAAACGATTCTATTTTCAGAAGTAAATACTGGCAGTTCCTTAAGGATTTGAACTTTAATCCGTTGCCGTCTAATATTTCTGTAAGTTCCAATATTGTGCGTCAATACAACGAGCAGAAGTTCCGTGAGCTTAATTTATTACCTGGAAACATTGGTATTCCGACCTTGTACCAACGTAACTTCTTGTTCGATTGGCAGTACGCGATCAACTACAATTTGACCAAGTCGCTGCGTTTCAATTTCAATGCGGCTAACAACCGAATTGTAACCAACTACATTAATCCAGAGCAACAAGCCGATGGAAGTATAAGCTACATTACAGATAATTCGGTAGGTATTTGGGATGGCTTCTTCGACATTGGAGATCCCAACCAGCATTTCCAATCGTTACAGATCAATTACGATTTGCCGACAGCGAAGTTCCCTTGGTTAAAGTGGATACGAGCTACCTATAGTTATCAAGGGGATTACCAATGGCAGGATGGAAGTGATCTTTTCAGCAATGTTGTAATACCTCAAGACAATGGAGATCCCATTGTATATAACTTGGGGAACTCCATTCAGAATGCCAGTACGCACAGAATCAACTCTACCTTCGATATGAAAAACTTCTATCGTTATATTGGGTTGACAAAGATTAAGAAGAGTACACGACGTGGTCGTGATGCCAGAAATGGGGCAGGTAGTGGAAATGAGCGTGGCGGAGACAGTCGAGGCGGTGGCCGTGGTGGAAAAGATGGCGGAGGTAAAGATGGAGGCAAAGAAGAAAGTGCTGAATCTGAAACTGGAAAAGCAGTGAATGATAAGCTTTCCAGAATAGGGAGAATTAATAGAAGTACTGGTGGGCAAAATGCTGGTAGTTCATCCAGTTCATTGAGTGTAGGAGCCAAAGCAGCAAATACTTTGATTGGCTTGGCTACTATGGTGAAGAAAGTGGGAATTAACTACCAAGAAAACAACGGTATTTTCTTACCGGGTTATACACCTTCCATTGGTTTTGCTGGAACATTGAAGCCTACCACTGGCTTTGTGTTTGGTAGTCAGGCGGAGATTAGGGACCTCGCGGCCCGAAAAGGTTGGTTAACCCTTTATCCAGAGTTTAACGAGCAGTATACCGAAGTGGAGAGTCGACAGTTGGATTATCAAGCCAATATTGAGCTGATCCCCGACCTTAAGATCGACATTAACGGTAACCGTGCTTATTCAGAAAACTATGCCGAGAATTATATTGTGGAAGACGGACTGTATCGTTCCTTAACTCCGAATACCTTTGGTAACTTCAATATTTCTACGGTGCTTATTAAGACAGCCTTTGGAAACAGTGATGAGAATGGAAGTGATGCGTTCGAGGATTTCCGAAACAATAGATTTACGGTAGCCGATCGTTTGGCGCGTAATTTTGCGGCCGAAAATCCAGGGGAGTATCAGTATTCGATCGATCCTGAGACCAATTTCCCTGTTGGATTTGGGCCTACAAGTCAGAATGTATTATTGACTTCCTTCCTTTCGGCATATAAAGGAAGTGATGCCTCTAAAGAGAAAACCGGTTTATTCAGGGATTTCCCAATGCCTAACTGGGACTTGAAGTATACGGGACTCATGAATATAAAGTGGTTCAAAAAGAACTTTAAGCGATTCTCCATTCAGCATGGATATCGTTCCTCGTATACGGTAAATCAGTTCCAGACGAACTTGGATTTTGATAGAAATGATCCTACAGCCTTGGATCAGGCAGGGAACTTCAAAAGTGAAACGTTCTTGAACAACGTGAACCTTACAGAGCAGTTCTCTCCACTGGTTCGTGTAGACTTCGAAATGCAGAACTCTGTGAAGATATTGGCGGAGTACAGAAAGGATAGAGCGCTTTCTTTGAGTTTTGCTAACAACCTCCTTACGGAAATTATCGGAGACGAAATCATTCTAGGGTTGGGATACCGAGTTAAGGACCTTAAGATTGGAACCAATTTTGGTGGTAAGAAGAAGATCATTACCAGCGACCTTAACTTTAAGTTAGATATGTCCGTTCGTGATAACAAGACCATTATCCGATACTTAGACATTAACAATAATCAGGTAACGGCAGGACAGACTATTTATGGATTGCAATTCTCGGCAGATTATGCCTTGAGCAAAAACCTAACGGCCTTGTTCTACTACGACCATACGTTCTCGGAGTATGCTATTTCTACAGCATTCCCACAGACCACCATTAGAAGTGGATTAACACTTCGATACAATTTTGGAAACTAAATAACAAACTAAGATAATTTAAACACTCATGAACTTACCCTCAGAATTAAAGTACACCAAGGACCACGAGTGGGTGAAAATTGAAGGTGATGTAGCTACGGTTGGAATCACCGATTTTGCTCAGGGAGAATTGGGAGATATCGTATATGTTGAAGTTGAAACATTGGATGAAACCCTAGATAAGGAAGAGGTTTTTGGTACGGTAGAAGCCGTGAAGACCGTTTCCGATCTTTTTATGCCTTTGTCCGGTGAAGTCGTAGAATTTAATGACTCTTTGGAGTCGGAACCCGAAAAGGTAAACTCCGATCCTTATGGAGAAGGTTGGATGATCAAGATTAAGATTTCGAACCCAGAAGAACTTGAAGAACTTTTGGATGATCAAGCTTATAAAGAAGTTATTGGGGCCTAGGCCCCTTTTTTATTCAGGACTACTCTACACCCTGATCCTTACTGTTTTGTTTATGGTGCCCGCTCCGGACATCCCAGATATGGGAATCGAGTTTGGCGATAAGTGGGCCCATATACTGGTTTTCTTTATCCTCACATTCCTGTGGCTCTTAATTACGTGGAAGAATCATTGGCTGCGAAAAAACAGGGTGTTTTGGGTGTCATTTTGGGCGCTATTATATGGCATAATAATTGAGGCGTTACAGGGAGGGTTTTTTGAATCACGAAGTGCGGACGTATGGGATACAATAGCCGATGCTGTAGGTATCTTGCTGGCCTGCTTGGTGTTCGTTATGATGAAAAAAAGAATTAGTCTTAAAACTTAAATTTTCATTTTAAAAAACAAATCCTTTTACATATTTTAGCAACTACATAAATACTCTATTATGGAACCTAAGAAAAATCCGAAAGCAGACCTGGGTCGATGGAATACCGTGTTTCTCCTTGCAGGACTGGCATTAATGATGTTTATCTCCTTACAGGTTATTGAACACAAGACATTTGACAAAAGCAATTTAGCGGGAGACATTTTGGATGTTGGTGATGATCTTGAAGAAGAAATCCCAATTACCCAAACCATTACTCCACCGCCACCACCGCCACCACCGCCACCAGCGCCAGAGGTTATCGAGGTAGTAGAGGATGAAGAAGAAGTGGAAGAAACCATTATAGAGTCTACAGAATCCGATCAGGAGGAAGAGATCGTTGAGATCGAAGAAATCGAAGAGGTAGAAGAGGAAGAAATTGCCGATGTACCTTTCGCGGTAATCGAGAATGTGCCGATCTATCCTGGTTGTGAAAAAGCTGGAAACAACGAAGCCAAGAAGAAATGTATGTCGGATAAAGTACAGAAGTTTGTACAAAAGAAATTCGACACCGAATTGGCTAACGACCTTGGATTGGAAGGAAGACAGCGTATCTCCGTACAATTTAAGATAGATAGAAATGGAAATGTTGTGAACGTAAGAGCACGTGCTCCACACCCACGTTTAGAGCAGGAAGCTATCAAAGTAGTAAAGTCACTACCTAAGATGACTCCTGGTAAGCAGCGTGGAAAAGCAGTAGGGGTATTGTACGCATTGCCAATTCTTTTCCAAGTAGAGAACTAGACAGTATTTTTTAAGATATACGACAAAGTAAACCGCCTCCCATTGGGAGGCGGTTCCTTTTGGCACAACCCTTGTGTAACTAGGTTTTATAACTCTTAAATATAAACACTATGTTACCATCTATTAAAAAGTCGGACGGTGCCAAAACAAAGGTACCTTCAAAAAGAGAACAAAAAAAGCAAATTAACATTCGCTGGAATTCGGGCCTCTTCTTTCAAATAGGTCTCATCGCCAGTTTACTGCTTTCCATTGCAGCCATGGAAATGGAGTGGGAAACCAAACCTAAACAGATTGGGTATAAGGGACCCAACTTTGAAATGGAAGAGTTTGTCATGGGCGAATATACCGTTGAACCGGAAAAGATTCCAGAGAAAGTGGAACCCGTCGTTGAAAAGCGTCCTGTAATTCAGAAAGTGACACTGGCGGCTACATTCAAGGAGGTAGATAACAATGCGAAGACTGTAGAGACCGATACGGGTTCTTCAGAACTCAAGGATGCACCCGTGGCTCCTACAACTCCTGTTACAAAGAAAGCAGAACCTACCACGCCCATGGTTGCCGGAATTAATAATGTAGATATGATTCCTGTTTTTCCGGGGTGTGAAGGTATAACCGATAGAAGAGAGCAATTGGAGTGCCTCTCTTCCAAGATAAGAGGTTTTGTGGGAAGAAAATTCGATACGGAGAAGTATTCCGAAAAGTACGCCGGACAAACACTTCGTATCAATGTGCAATTTACGATCGATGTCAATGGCAATGTGGCGAACATCTTCGCGCGATCTTCAGGGAAGGATTTGGAAGGGGAAGCAACCAAGGTGATGTCCAAGCTTCCACAGATGAAACCGGCTAAAGATAAAAATAGGAGTGTTCCGGTCATGTACCGAATGCCAATCGTCTTTAGAGCCGAATATTAAAAGGTCACAACCCGTTTCCACAGTGAAACGGGTTTTGTTTTTAAGGGCATAGTAAAAATCGTATCTTTCGCCAAACTAAACGCCCTTTGTCGATGAAGAAATTTCCGGCCCTCCTCATCCTTTCCTTTCTTTTTTGTTCAGTGGTATCGGCGCAGGACCCTTTCGAAAAGTATCCTGTTTTTCCCGATTGTGAAAGTGAAGATGTAGGAGCACTTAAAGTGTGTTTTAACAACAAAGTACGACAGCTCATTTCAGAAAACTTTCAGGAACCCGAAATTGTTGCTCAAGACAACTACCAAGGTGAGGTAAGTGTTCTGTTTGAAGTAACCGATACAGGAAAATTTGAAGTGCTCTATATAGATGCCATTTACGAAGAGCTCAAGGAAGAGGTAAAGCGGGTGTTTGGGACTTTTCCAATCATTGAACCGGGAACTTATAACGGCCGGGTATTGAGCCAGCAATACACCTTCACCTTCAATGTGCCTATTGGAACCTTTGCCGAAGAACAAGTAGAAACAACACAAACGGCTACCGTCGCCAAAAAAGATAGAAAAGCGGTTATAGGAAGCGAAGAGCATCCGGAGTACGATGCCATAGAAAAATTACCCTACGAAAACGACGAATATACGAGCTATATTAATATTCCGCTATCGCACCATAATTATGGGCTTTTCGATCCGGCGTTGAATCAGGTGGGCAGTAACAACCATACGGCGCAAAAACCTTTTTTGTACGCCGATGTAAACAAGTACTACAACTTTGCGGAAGAAAATGCGGCCATTTCCAAAACCCGATCTACTTGGTTTGGGAGAAAATGGTGGAACGAGCACATGGTAACCTTAAAAGGAAAGGACTTCTGGCTTACGTTAGATCCAGGAGTAGACCTGCAGGCGGGTAAGGATACGGATAGCGATATAGATACCTATAACAATACCCGTTTGGTGTATACGCAAGGAGGATTGGGTAAGAAAATCAATTTCTTTGCGGTGGTGTATGAAAGTCAGGGACGCTTTGCAGATTACTTCAACCGTTTTGCCGAGGCACGCGCTCCCGATGGCGGGAACCCTGCTATCATCCCAGGAAGGGGAATTGCCAAAAGATTTAAGACCGATTCCTACGATTATCCGATAGCGACGGGCCATGTTTCCTTTTCCCCGAGCGAGCATTTTAACCTTCAGCTAGGACATGGAAAGAATTTTATTGGAGATGGATATCGTTCATTGTTCTTAAGTGACAATGCAAGCCCTTACCCCTTTTTCAAATTGAATACGACCTTTTGGAAATTGAAATATACCAATACCTGGATGTCCTTAAGGGATGTGAGAAGTGAGGTCACAGCAGACGGCTCTTTCCGAACCAAGTATATGGCGAACCATTACCTAAGCATTAACGTTACGAAACGATTGAATGTAGGTTTGTTCGAATCGGTCATCTGGGAAAATGATAACGATCGGGGCTTCGACTTCAATTATCTGAACCCCGTGATTTTTTATCGTGCCATCGAATTCTCTACCGGTTCTCGCGGTGGAAATGCTATTATCGGATTAAGCGCGAAATACAAATTCAACAACCGCTTCAATATGTACAGCCAGTTAATTATTGATGAGTTCTCCTCTTCGGACATCTTTGGTGGAGAAGGCAGTTATAAAAACAAGATTGGCTATCAAGTGGGAGGAAAGTATTATGACGCCTTCGGATTAAAAGGACTGAATCTTCAGGCAGAGTATAATAGAGTAAGGCCTTATACCTATTCCCACAATACGGTGGTGCTAAATTATGGGCATAACAATCAATCCATGGCCCATACCTTGGGAGCTAACTTTTCGGAATTCATTGGGATTGCGCGTTACCAGAACGGAAGGATCTTTGGGGATGCCAAAGTAATCGTGGCCAAACGGGGCTTTGAATTTAATACTAGCGATGACGACCGATTCTATGGGGGAAGCATTTACGGTACCGAAGACGATCGTATTTCGGATAACGGAAACGAATTGGCCCAGGGAAATACGACCGATTTCTTCCATGCAGAGATACAAGCGGGATATCTTATCAACCCAGCGACCAACCTAAAGATTTATGGAAGTCTTATCATTAGGGATTTTAGTCCAGAATTGGATACGGGCGCAGTGTTCCAAAACAATACGACTTGGGTGAACTTCGGGATTAGAACGGACTTGTTCAATTGGTATTACGACTTCTAATTCTTAGAAAAGTGTAGTCTATTTATTGGGTTTCCCTCTTTTGTTTTTGTATTTCTTTTTTGCCGCCTCATACACCATATTGATAAAGCTTTCGGTAGAAATAAAACCACCGCCAAAGCCTTTATCGTCAAAAGTCTTGGCAACATCTTCTAAGGGAAGGATTTCCTCCAAGGTCTTACCTGTTAAATAATAATAAGCTACCCGGTCTTTGAGGTACTTCATCATGGAGTGCGTCTCCTTCACATCGTTAATGGATGCGAGGCTACCATGTCCAGGGATGATCACGGTCTCCTCATCGGCCAATAGCATTACTTTTTCAAGTCCCGCAATATAACCATCTAGGCTACCTCCATTTTTAGTGTCTACATAAGGGTACTTGCCTTTAACGTACGCATCACCTGTGTGAATTACGTTACTTTCTGTGAAATAGATCATCGTGTCCCCATCGGTATGTGCATTATGCACATGAATGAGCATAATCTGTTCCCCGTTGTAGTAGAAAGTGGAATTTTCTGAAAAGGTAATCATGGGGGAGATGTAGTCGAATGTAAAGGTCTTTTCTATGTTCGATGCATAACGTTTGGCACTTGCCCCTGCCTCTTCTTCGCTCATGTTTTCCTTTTGGGCCTTTTCCAATCCATCTTGGTAGGCTTTTTCCACAGCCTTGGAAGCTTCCTGTCTATCTTTTTGTTGAATCCGCTTTAATACGTTGTCGTGCGCATAGATAATGGCCCCTTCCTTGTTGAAGTTTTCATTACCACCCACATGATCTCCATGATGGTGGGTGTTCACCAAAAATTGAATGGGTTTATCGCTTAACTGTCTAATGGTAGCAAGTACTTGCGGAGTGGCCTCTGCAAATTGGCTATCGATCACCAAAACACCATCGTCACCAAAGTTAACGGCAATGTTTCCTCCCTTTCCCTTTAGCATATAGATGCTGTCGCTGGCCTTTATGCGCGTAACATTTTGTGCCATCATTCCGAAAGAACCCACTAGGGCCAAAATCCATAAAATTGTAAATCGCATGCGGTATTATTTTTAGTGTATCAGCGAATTTAATAAAATAGCTTAAATACTAGGCCAACAATGTAAGATATATATTGCGAAAAATGGGGTTGTGATGTATCTTTGCAGCGTTTTCAAAAACAGGCACTTTTGTCCACAGCACAGACTACATCCATACCAGCCATAGCAATCAGAAACTTTACTGAGATCACCAAAATGCGACTTTCCATTAGTGTGGTGTTTTCTTCTGTAGCCGGATACCTTTTAGGGGTTGAAAATGGAATCGATTTCAACGTGCTTTTGCTACTGTGTCTGGGAGGTTACTGCATGGTAGGAGCTTCCAATGTGTACAACCAGATCATTGAGAAGGATCTGGACGCCTTAATGGACAGGACCAAGAACAGGCCTATTCCTGCAGGACGCATGAAAGTGAACGCCGCCTTTGCATTGGCCAGTGTATTGACGCTGGCAGGAATAGCAATCCTCTATTATATTAATCCTAAGACTGCCATGTTTGGGGCCATCTCCATTTTTATGTATGTGAGTTTGTATACCCCGTTAAAAACCAAAACCCCGCTTTCTGTCTTTGTGGGGGCCTTTCCCGGAGCTATCCCCTTTATGCTAGGATGGGTTGCCGCTACGAATGATTTTGGAATTGAACCGGGAACGCTGTTTATGGTTCAGTTTTTCTGGCAATTTCCTCATTTCTGGGCAATAGGCTGGTTCCTTTTCGATGATTATGAAAAGGGAGGGTTCTTTATGTTGCCCAATGGAAAAAGGGATAGAGGGACCGCCATTCAAGTTATCTTGTATTGTATCTGGACCGTTTTGGCTTCGCTCATTCCGGTAGCGGGAGTGACGGGAAGATTATATCTTACGCCTGTTTCTGGGGTTATTATACTTGGGTTGGGTATTTGGCTTATCTATTATGCCTTTCGCTTGTACCGCCAAAAGACCGACAAAGCGGCTCGCCAGTTAATGTTGGTGAGTGTGAGCTATATCACCCTGTTGCAGATTATTTATGTTGCCGATAAATTTATTCGTTAATGAAAGATTATACCGAAGGAACTGAAGAATTGAAACACCGTAGGGCCAAAAAGATGATGCTTTGGTTTGGGATGGTGAGTTTGGGAATGAGCTTTGCCGGATTTACCAGTGCCTATATCGTGAGTAAGAACAGAAGGGATTGGTTACAGGATCTCGAGCTTCCCCAAGCGTTCTACTGGAGTTTAATTGTCATTGTGTTGAGTAGTGTTACCATGCATTTCGCCAAGAAATTGGTGCAAAAGGAACAATCCGGTACGGGAATGGCACTGCTTTGTGCCACTTTTGCCCTTGGGGTATTGTTCATTTGGTTCCAATTTCAAGGGTTTGTTCAAATGATTAATGATTTGGGAGTCAATTTTACGGGTAAAACGAGTAACATTAAAGGAAGTTTCATTTACATTATCGCTGTAGTGCATATTGCCCACG
Source organism: Aureisphaera galaxeae (assembly GCF_028561275.1). Lineage (GTDB taxonomy): Bacteria > Bacteroidota > Bacteroidia > Flavobacteriales > Flavobacteriaceae > Aureisphaera > Aureisphaera galaxeae. The sequence goes on along the minus strand of NZ_JAQQTF010000018.1, from coordinate 18,521 downwards.
TCGTTGCTGGGTTGATAGCGCTCTTGGTCGTAATTTATAATCATTTTAAACAGAAGTACAAAAACGGGAAAACCCTTGGTATAGAACTAGCTGCTACATTTTGGCATTTCATCGACTTTTTGTGGGTGTATCTCTTTTTGTTTTTCTATTTCGTTAGATAAAAATTATACTTATTTTTGCACACTAAATAAACCAAATTCTTTATATGGAAGCTACTGTTGCTAAAACAGGTACAGAAGGAAAAACTTGGGGCGGAGGAAACCGTCCACTCAATGCCAGCTACGGAAAGCTGATGATGTGGTTTTTCATTGTATCGGATGCATTGACCTTTTCCGGCTTTATTGCCGCTTACGGATTTTCCAGATTTAAGTTCATAGATGCTTGGCCTATTGCGGATGAGGTATTTACCCACGTTCCTTTCTTGCACGGTGTTCCTGCACCTATGTACTATGTAGCTTTCATGACCTTGGTACTTATCTTCTCTTCTGTAACGATGGTACTTGCGGTAGATGCAGGGCACAGAATGCAGAAGAAGAAAGTGATATGGTATATGTTCTTCACCATTATTGGAGGTGCTGTTTTCGTTGGTTCCCAAGCTTGGGAATGGGCGACCTTCATTAAAGGGGATTATGGAGCAGTAGAAACCAAAGGAGGAAAGATTCTTCAGTTCTTGGATACAGATGGTGAACGCGCATCGGTAACCGATTTTGCGATCGCTATTCCCACGGAAAGAGGGACTCATGAAGAGAAAAATGGAATTTGGTATGTTCAGGAACCAGAAACCCAAACGACTGTTAGTTATCAAGAGGTGCTGAAAGGGTTCGAGGCAAATCCTAATTTGTTGATCCGCTCCCAGGAGTTGGTGCCGAACATGGAGAAATTAAGGGAGAAGGCCGAAAATAACCCTAAGGTCGCTGCCGAAATTACCCGATTGGAAAGAGAATATATTAACTTAGATAAACCCGGAGAAAAAGCCATTTACAGTCGTGAAGTAGGATTGGCGAAGTTGAAAGCCGATGGGAAATTGGTAGTACAAGGGGCCAACTTAAAACACAATGAGTACGGTCACCCTCTATTCGCTAACTTCTTCTTCTTCATTACTGGATTCCACGGATTCCACGTATTCTCGGGAGTAGTTATTAATATCATCATCTTCTTCAACGTAATTATTGGAACCTACGAAAAGAGAAAGAGTTATGAGATGGTAGAAAAAGTAGGACTCTATTGGCACTTTGTAGATTTGGTTTGGGTATTCGTATTCACCTTCTTCTATCTGGTTTAATCTTTGAACAAAAAAACAAATGGGACACGAACATAAATTAGAAATATTTAGAGGGCTTTGGAAGTTTAAATCCAACGTAACAAAGATTTGGGGAGTTTTCTTTTTCCTATGCTTTGTTACTGCCATCGAAGTTTATTTGGGTATTGTAAAACCGGAGTTTTTAATTCAGGAACGCTTCCTAGCCATGAAGTACCTTAACTGGATCTTCATCATCCTTACCCTAGTAAAAGCATACTATATTACTTGGGACTTCATGCACATGCGTGATGAGCTGATGGGATTGAGAAGATCGGTAGTATGGACGGCAGTATTCCTTATCTGTTACCTTATCCTAATCCTTTTAATTGAAGGGGATTATATCTATGAGGTGTACAAATCGAATTATGTGAAATTCAATTTCTAATTGAATGCCATCAAAATATATGAAACCCTGTCCGTGACAGGGTTTTTTTATGCGCCTTTTCTAGTTAAAAAACTGATATAAAATTGCCCAGCCTGTGTTTGGGTCGTATTTTTGCAAAAAATTATTTCGTGCAGGTTAAAAAGTTCATTGTTCTCGGAATTCTATTTGTTCTCCCCATCACGGTTTATCTGTTCTTTGCCACTGGCAAAAACAACTTTGTAAAGCTACCCACTCTTACGTACGGTGTGCACGAACTGTCCGATTTTAAAAGCTTGGACGGAAAACCACTTCAATTAAAAGATAGGATTACGGTTTTGATGTTCTTCGGAAATGATGTAGAAGGAAAGAAAGCAAATGCCTTTAACCTGGCCCATAAGATCTACAAAAAGAACTACCAGTTTAGCGAATTTCAGTTCGTAGCGCTCATTTCAGAAGATCAGAAAGAGGCCGCCCTTCAGGTTAAGGAAAAGCTTACCGAAATAGAGAATCCAAAAAATTGGCGATTTGCCATCGGGACAGAAGCCGACATGCAAAAAGTTTTCGCTTCCCTAAAGAGCAATTCCGTGCTTACTCCTTCACTGCAGACCAACACTGTTTTTATTATAGACAAGGAAAGGAACCTTCGCGGCAGAACCGACGATGAAGATTATGGGATCATGTACGGCTTTAATGCTAGCGATTATGCCGAGATAAATAATAAGATGGACGACGACATCAAAATCGTTTTGGCGGAGTACAGATTGGCCCTAAAAAAGTATAAGGCCGACAGGAAAGATGAATTTCGGGACACCCATTTAAAGTGATGTATTTATGAAGAACTATTCATACGTAGGCATATCGTTTATCATATTGTTGTTCGGGATTTGGGCCGTACCCAAGATCGTGGATCGCATGTCTGGTGGTACAGAAATGGCAACGATCGGAAAGGTAGCCGATTTCAGTTTTACCAGCCACAGAGGAAAAACCATTTCCAATGCTGATTATGAAGGCAAGGTCTATTTGGTTGAATTCTTCTTTACTACCTGTCCGTCTATTTGCCCGATCATGAATCAGAACATGGTAAAGATTCAGAACGAATTTTACGGGAACCCCAATCTGGGAATTGCCTCCTTTACTATAGATCCAGAATACGACACCCCAGAGGTATTGGGTAAGTATGCTGAAAGCTATGGGGTTACCAATCCCAATTGGCATATGCTTACAGGAGAGAAAGAGGCTATTTTCAAATTGGCCAACGAAGGATTTAATTTATATGTAGGTGAGGCGTCCGAAGATGTTGGAGGTTTTGAACATAGTGGATATTTTGCCTTGATCGATAAAGAAGGAAACATAAGGTCCCGTTACGACGATAATAATAATCCTATTATTTATTACGACGGATTGGAAACCGAAGGGATCCAGATGCTTATTGAGGACATTAAACAACTTTTAAAATAGATGGAACAGGCTCAAACTTCGACAAAGAAATACAATACTTGGATATGGATACTCTCCATTGCCATCCCCTTGGTTGTTGCTGCATTGTTTGGGATTAAGATACCCAATGTAGAACCCCTTACCTTTTTGCCTCCCATCTATGCAAGCATTAATGGTTTAACAGCGTTGCTGCTAATTTTGGCTGTGGTTCAGATCAAAAAAGGAAACCGAGTGGCTCATGAACGTATGATGAAGTTCTGTATCTTGCTTTCCGTATTGTTCTTGGGAATGTACGTTGCCTATCACATGACTTCAGAATCTACGCCTTTTGGAGGGGAAGGGGCTATTAAATATGTATACTATGTAATCCTAATTAGCCATATCCTTTTATCCGTTGGAGTCATTCCGTTTGTGTTGATTACCTATGTTAGGGCTTTGACCGGAAATTTTCAAAAGCATAAGAAGATTGCGAAAATTACTTTTCCCATTTGGCTTTATGTGGCCGTAACGGGAGTGATCGTATATCTAATGATTTCACCTTACTATTAATATGAAACGATCGGCCGTCGTCCTTGCTATTCTTGTTTTGTTGTGTTCCCTTCCAGCGGAAGCACAGTGTGCCATGTGCCGTGCGGTATTGGAATCTGAAGAGGGTGGGCATGCCGCTAAAGGTATAAATGACGGGATCGCCTACCTTATGTTATTCCCCTATTTACTTATAGGAACCGTGGGTTATGTTATCTACCGAATGCGGAAAAAAGCGCACCAAGAAGAAAATTAACATTTCCTTCACATATTTTTTGTAACTAAATCGGGAGAAAAAAGTCTTATGGTAAAGGCTTCCACTAACCAACCCTAGTAAGTCTTAACATGATTTTTGCATAATAGCGGTTTAAACCGCTTTACTTTGTATAGGAATATATTCATTATGATAGAAATTAAGGACTTACACAAATCTTATCAGATGGGAAGCAATTCCCTCCACGTGTTAAAAGGAATAAATTTCAGTGTTAAGGAAGGTGAACTCGTAGCGATTATGGGTTCTTCTGGTTCCGGTAAATCGACTCTCCTTAATATATTGGGGATGCTGGACGAATCGGACAGCGGTGATTATACCCTGGACGGTGTCGAAATAAAGAACCTGAACGAGACCAAAGCTGCCAAGTACCGAAACAAGTTTTTAGGCTTTGTGTTTCAGTCCTTCAATCTTATCAATTACAAAACAGCAGCCGAGAACGTTGCCCTTCCTTTGTACTATCAAGGAATTAAAAGAAAGGAAAGGATTGAGAAAGCCTTAAAATATTTAGAACAAGTGGGGTTAAGGGATTGGGCTACCCACTTACCCAGTGAGCTTTCCGGGGGACAGAAACAACGTGTGGCCATTGCCCGCGCTATGGCTGCCGAACCCAAGGTACTTCTAGCCGATGAGCCTACGGGGGCATTGGATACAACAACTTCGTATGAAGTAATGGATCTCATTCAGAAGATAAATGATCAAGGGAATACGATTTTGGTAGTTACCCACGAAGAAGATATTGCCCATATGTGCAAACGCATTGTACACCTTAAGGATGGTGTTATCATGGAAGATAAAGTCATAGAACAGGTAAGAGCAGAACAATATGTTTAGTAGAGATCGTTGGCAGGAGATTTTTCAGTCTATTGGTAAGAACAGGCTTCGTACCTTCTTATCAGGATTTACGATTACTCTTGGGATTCTAATTTTCACCATATTATTTGGTTTTGGTAATGGGTTAAAAAACACCTTTCAGGAGTTCTTCGTGGATGATGCTACGAACACTATCTGGTTGTTCCCAGGACGTACCTCAAAGCCCTACAAAGGATTTGCTACGGGTAGAAGGATCGAATTCAGAAATGATGATATAGACGATATTAAAAAGGACTTTGCTATGTACGTGGAGTATATCACTCCTAGGATTTCTAGAGGGGGAACTGCCAAGTACAAGGGAGAATCCAACACTTATACGACGCGTGCCGTAGGCCCAGCCCACCAACACAGTGAGAAGACTATTATCATGGAAGGGCGCTATATCAATGAAAACGACATTCTCGGAAAAACAAAGAACGTGGTTATTGGTCGCTTGGTAGAAAAGGATTTGTTCAAAAATGGTGAAAGGGCATTAGGGAAATATCTAGACATAGATGGTATCGCTTATAAGGTGGTAGGTGTATTTCAGGATGATGGAGGGGACAATGAAGAGCGCTACATTTATATGCCCTATACAACACGACAGCTTATTGAAAAGAATACCGATAAAGTTGACCAGATTATTGTAGGGTTTAAATTGAGTATTGGATATGCTGGTTCCAAAGCTTTTGAAACCAGCCTAAACAAGTACATGCGTAACAAGCATATTATTGCCATGGACGACCAAAACGGAATGTTCATACGGAATGCTGCCGAAGGGGTTAAGCAAACCTTACAGTTTGCCAGCATTTTGCAAATGGTGGTTGCCTTTGTGGGCATTGGAACGTTATTGGCTGGAGTTATAGGAATTAGCAATATCATGGTGTTCGTTGTAAAAGAGCGCACCAAGGAATTGGGTATACGCAAGGCTATGGGGGCATCTCCAAGAAGTATCGTAGGAATGGTACTTCAAGAGTCTGTTTTTATTACGACTATTGCTGGAATCGTAGGACTGGTCATTGGTATGGGGGTATTGAATATGATTGGTCTCGATCTGGAAGACTTTTTCATCAAGAACCCTTATGTAGGAACAAGTACCATTATAAAAGCTACATTATTCTTAATCTTTTGCGGGGCAGTGGCGGGATATATTCCGGCCCGAAGAGCCGCTAGGATAAAACCGATTGTTGCACTAAGAGACGAATAGTTATGAAATTTATTTTCGACAGAGAAACTTGGCAAGAAATTTACGGTTCTATTAGGAAGAACAAGTTGAGAACAGTGATTACCGTAATTGGGGTTACATGGGGAATTTTCGTATACATAGGCCTTTCGGGTGCCGCCAAAGGATTGGACAACGGTTTCGAAAAGGAATTCAAAGATATTGCAACCAACAGTATGTTTGTTTGGGCACAACGTACCAGCATGCCTTACGAGGGATTTAAAATCGGAAGGCCCATGCAATTGAAATTAGGAGATAAAGAAGCCTTGGAAAATCAGAACCCGGAAATTCAATTTATTGCTCCAAGAAATGTAAAGGGGATTTTTGGTGATGCCCCAGCGCAGGTGGTCCGAGGATTAAAATCGGGGAACTATTCTACTTTTGGGGATTTTCCAGTAGTCGATAAAATTGCCAAGAAGAAAATCTTCGATGGAGGACGTTTCCTGAATGATGAAGATATCGAGATGGAACGAAAGGTATGTGTTATTGGGGAGCGTGTGCAAAAAGAACTGTTTGAAAAGGATGAAAACCCCTTGGGGCAATATATCAGAATAGATAATATTTATTTTCAAGTAGTAGGAGTGCAGAAGTTTGAAGATGGTGGTGGATTCGAAGACGACAGCGCCATCTACATTCCATTTACTACCTACCGGAAAATCTATAATATGGGTGACAATGTTTCCTGGTTTGCTATTGCCGCTTATGACGATGCGGATATTGTAGGCTTGGAAAAGGATATTAAACAATCCTTAAAAAGAATTCACAAAGCACATCCTGAAGATGAGCGTGCTTTCGGTTCCTTTAATTTGGGAGAAGCTTTTGGGAAGATCATGGGCTTTTCTAAGGGAATGAATTTTCTATCCTTAATTGTGGGAATAGCTACCATTATTGCAGGGGTAATTGCTATTGGAAATATTTTACTGATTTCCGTAAAAGAACGCACCAATGAGTTGGGAATACGCAGAGCATTGGGAGCTACGCCAAGAGAGGTTAGGGGGCAGATCATTCTTGAGTCTGTTTTTCTAACGATCATCGCTGGGTTTATTGGGATCATTTTTGGCGCATTTACACTTGCTGTAATCAATGCACTAACATCCGGGCAGGATGGTTTCCCTTACACCAATCCAACGGTTCCTATACCCATGATAATTGGGGCCCTGTTAATTATGGTGATTTTAGGAACACTTATAGGATTAATACCCGCTCAAAGGGCAGTAAGTATACGGCCTATTGATGCACTAAGAGAAGAATAATAACCAAACTGATCATATCAAAATCATTTACGAATGAAAAAATTTTTGAAGTACTTTTTTATCGCATTTATAGTTCTGGGAGGGCTATTTGCCATTATCTATTTTGGGAAGACCAATAGTAGATCACCCATAACCTATACTACCGAAAAGGCATTTTACACGGCTATCGAGGAAAAAACGGTGGCTACGGGTAAAGTAGTTCCAGAGGATGAGGTAGAAATTAAACCCCAAATTTCGGGGATCATTGAGGAAATCTTCGTGGAAGAAGGAGATTCCATTAAAGCGGGAGACCTCATTGCTAGAGTAAAGGTTGTTCCTAATGAGCAGAGCTTGAACAGTTCTAGGGGTCGTGTTCAGAATGCTGAAATATCTGTGAATAACGCACAGGTGGTGTACAACAGAAACAAGGCGCTTTTCGAAAAAGGGGTGATTTCACTGAACGAATTTCAGAATTTCGAATTGTCCTATAATCAAGCCAAGCAGGAACTAGCCAATGCGCAAAGCGACTACCGAATTATTCGTGTAGGGTCTGCAGGTGGATCTTCTGCTGCCAACACCAACATTAGGGCAACAGTAGCCGGAACCATTTTGGAAATTCCTGTGAAGGAAGGAGATCAGGTAATTGAAAGTAACAACTTCAATGCAGGAACTTCCATTGCAACTATCGCCGATCTTAATAAGATGATTTTTGAAGGAAAGGTAGACGAAGCAGAAGTGGGCAAACTGGAAATTGATATGCCGCTTAAGGTGAGTTTGGGAGCCATTCAAGATAAGGAGTTCGATGCCAAACTAAGATTCGTAGCACCTAAAGGAAATGAGGAGCAAGGAGCCGTTCAGTTCAAAATTGAAGGTGAAGTATACCTAGATGAGAGCTATTTCATTCGAGCGGGATATAGTGCCAATGCTTCTATCGTGCTTCAGAAGAAAGACAGTGCCTTTGCCATTAAAGAAGCTTTGTTGCAGTTCGATAAAAAAGACCAAAAGCCTTATGTAGAGATATTGGTAGGCGAGCAGGAGTTCGAAAGAAAAGATGTAGAAGTAGGTATCTCGGACGGAATCAACATAGAAATCTTGTCTGGTATTACGGAAGAAGATGAAATCAAGGTATGGAACAAGACCGAGCCCATAAAGAAGGATGATGAAGAAGAGGAAGAAGAAGCGGCCAACTAATTTGGTTTATTCGGTAACCTTGTAACACATTCAACAATCAAAAGACAAATCCAACAATTAGATTCGATCATGAGGAATATTGTATTGATAGTACTATTGCTGTGCCTTAGCGTAACGGTACAAGCCCAAACCAAAAAGTGGACTTTAGGGGAATGCGTTCAGCACGCCTTAGATAACAACATCTCCATTAAGCAAAGTGAACTGGATGTAGAACTGGCGGAAATTGCCAAAAGTGATGCTTTAGGGAACTACCTTCCGTCCATTAACGGTTCTGCTTCCAATTCGTGGAACACGGGTCTTACCCAGAATATTACCACGGGAGTTTTAGAAAATCAGACTTCCAGAAACTCCTCTTACAGCATCACCGCAGGGGTCAATATTTTCAGTGGGTTAAGCAACCTAAGGACCATGCAACGGGCAAAGATTTCGAAGTTGGCATCAGAATATGGTCTATCCAAAATGAAAGATGATATTTCCTTATTGGTTGCCAATGGTTTTTTGCAGGTTCTTACCAACAAAGCCAATTTGGAGGTGGCCATTTCTCAAAACGGAGTGACCATGGAGCAAATTACCCGTACCCAGGAATTGGTAGATGCTGGGGTGCTCCCAGAAGGAGACCTTTTGGAGATTAAAGCAACCGATGCTACTGAAAAGCAGAATATCGCTTTGGCAGAAAATTCGGTAGAGATTTCATTGGTGAGTTTGGCTCAGTTGTTATTGATCAAGGATTACGAAAATTTCGATATTGAGGATGAAGGATACGATATTATTGATGAAGGAATATCGGCTAAGGACGTTGCAGAAATTATCGCTTCTGCCGAAGAAAACAGAAGTGAAGTAAAGATTGCTCAGGCGAATTTCGATTTGGCCCAGAAGGATCTTCAAATTGCTCGTTCTGCTTACTATCCTACCCTAAGTGGATTCTTCAATTACAATACGCGTGAGTCCGACCTTCCCAGTGGTATCGAAACCATTTTAGATGGAGATAATCCCATTGTGCAAGGTGAAACCCCTATTGGAGTAGTGGATGGAACAGGAGAAGCTGTTTTCGGTTTGGAACCTAATATTATTGGTGCTAGGGAGTTGGACCCATTACCTTTTTCCGAGCAATTGTACTTAAACGACGGTATCTCTTATGGATTTCAACTTAATGTGCCTATCTTTAATGGGTTTTCTACACGTAACAACGTAAAGAGAAGCGAAGTAAACGTAAAGCGCCAAGAGTTCCTTTTGGAGCAAGCCAAATTGGATTTGGAGTCTACGGTATACCAAGCATACGTAGATGCCAGAGGGTCGCTTAAGGCTTTCGAAGCTGCCCAAAAGGCGGCAGAGTCTCAGGAATTGGCGTACCAGTATGCGAAAGATCGTTACGATGTAGGTTTAACCAATGCATTCGATTTCAGCCAATCTAAGTTGAGGTACGACAATGCACAAATAGAATTGAATAGATCCAAGTACGATTATATATTTAAGTTAAAAGTGTTAGAATTGTTCTTTGGAGTTCCCGCGACGGACTTAAAGTTTTAACCATGACCAAACGGACCCGTAACATTGTTTTTGTTTTTCTGGGTATTGCAGCAATTACCGCTCTACTTTTTATTGGGAAAAACAAAAAGAATGATGCGAAAGAAGTCCAACTTTCCAAAATAGAGCCCATCACCATTGTTGAAACGGTGGCTGCCACGGGAAAAATCCAGCCCGAAGTAGAAGTAGCCCTTTCTTCCGAAGTTTCTGGGGAAATTATAGAATTACCCGTAAAGGAAGGTCAACAGGTGAAGAAGGGAGATCTATTGGTGAAGATCAATCCAGACCTTATTCAAAGTGCTTTATCGCAAGCGCAAGCAGCCTTACAGAATACAAGGGCCTTGCTGGCACAGTCCGAAGCTAGCCTAAGAAATTCAGAACTCAATTACAATCGGAATAAGTCCCTTTTTGAAAAAGGGGTCATTTCCAAATCCGAGTGGGATCAATCTGTGGCCGATTTTGAAATGGCACAGGCCAATCAGCAATCGGCTTACTTCAATGTACAGAGCGCGGCTGCCAATGTAAAACAATCCCGGGATAATCTCTCCCGAACCAGTATTTTTGCGCCCATGGACGGAACCATTTCCAAATTGTCTGTGGAGCTTGGAGAGCGGGTTGTAGGGACGGCTCAAATGGCAGGTACTGAGATTGTGCGTGTGGCCAATCTCGATAATATGGAAGTAGAGGTAGATGTAAATGAGAACGATATTGTAAAGGTGGCCATTGGGGATTCTACCATCGTAGAAGTGGATGCTTATTTGAAAAGGGAATTCAAAGGACTCGTTACTGAAATTGCCAATTCTGCCGAAACGGCTCTTAGTGTAGATCAGGTGACTAACTTTAAGGTGAAGGTGCGTATTCTTCCGGAATCGTATGGAGATCTTACCAAGGACAAACCCGAATTTTATTCTCCCTTTCGACCTGGAATGACAGCTACGGTAGATATCATAACGGAAAAAAAGGAGGGTGTTATTGGAGTGCCCATTAGTGCTATTGTAGTTAAATTGCCTTCAGATACTATTGCAAATAAAACGAAGTCTAGAACCAAGGCTGATGAGGATAAATTTGAAGGTGTATTTATTAAGGATGGGGAGGAAGCAAGCCTGCAAGTGGTAGAAACGGGAATCCAAGACGAAAACAATATTGAAATAACCTCTGGTTTGGACATGGACCAAACTGTAATTACAGGCCCCTATAACTTGGTTACAAAAACATTGAAATCCGGGGATCGGGTGGAGGAAATGAAGGAGGATAAAGACGAAACAAAAGAGTAATGGCAAACATACTTTGTATAGAAACGGCAACAACGAATTGTAGTGTGGCGCTTTCGGTTAACGGAAGCGTTATTTCTTTAAAGGAAGATAACACCAAGGGTTACTCGCATGCCGAAAAGCTTCATGTTTTCATAGAAGAAGTGTTGGCGGAAGGAGGCATGGAAAAAAAGAACCTGGATGCTGTGGCAGTTAGTAAGGGGCCAGGGTCGTATACTGGGCTTAGGATAGGCGTTTCTGCTGCGAAGGGACTTTGCTTTGCCCTAGACATTCCCCTGTTATCTGTAGCAACCTTAGAATCGTTAATGTCTCAATCTACGGTAGAAGCAATGTTTTATATCCCTATGCTAGATGCCCGAAGAATGGAAGTGTACAGTGCGGTTTTCGATACGGACAAAAATCAGATTCGGGAAACTCAGGCCCAGATACTGGACGAACATTCTTTTGAACAATATCTGGCTTCGGGAAAGGTGGCGTTTTTGGGAAGTGGTGTAGAGAAGTTTAAAAATATCTGTACGCATTCCAATGCCCATTTCGACGTAGATGCACTACCGTCTGCCCAACAAATAGCTGCTATCGCAAATGCCAAATACCAAAAAGGCGACTTCGAAGATGTCGCCTATTTTGAGCCTTATTACTTAAAGGATTTTATTGTTGGGAAATAACCTAAAGGCTATTATAATATTCGAATACCTTTGCTAAACCTTCATCTTTAGAAAGACTTATTTTATTGTCCTTGACGAATTTTTTCACGTCATCCTGTTGCGCTCCAAATAGTTTGAGGAACTTCTTTTTCGAAGAAGGAACCTCTTTATAGTTACCACTCGCATCTATCATGACATATATGTGCTTGTCCTTGTAGCGGGCAGGCGAAGTACGTGTTAACGAAGTAGTAGCCTGTACACTCTCATAATAGGTTTTAGAATGCTTTTTAAGAATGCTTCCCTTGTCTCCCCAATACAAAACCTGATAATAGGTATTGTCGTCACCTAGCATAAAAAGTTCATTGCCTATACGTATTTTGTATTCTTTGGATTTTATGATCTGGTGGGCCTGCTCCTCTGGGGCAGTCATGTTTATTTTCCCTTTAAATAGATCGTTGTACACATTGTATTTTATAGCCACATTTTGAGTGACCACTTCGTCGTTTCTCAGGATGGATCCCAACTTGTAATTGGGATATAAGTAAGCGGATCCCTTTACATCTTCAGAATCGTCAATATTCTCGTTAGCAGCTCCAACCACATAAACGGAACTCATTCTTGTGTAATTGGAATTGGAGGTAACTTCTGCGGTGTTTACATTTTGGGCGCTCATCCATAGGGGAAGTCCTAGGATCATTAAGGAGAAAGAAAAAAGGTTTTTCATTATTTCAATACAGATTTAATTCGAACCAAGATATAAAAAAACCGCTATTCCTTGAGAGAATAGCGGTCTTGGTTTATCAATAGAGACGCTTATAGCGTTTCGTAATACTTTAATAATTTAACCAATGCGTACTCTTTGTTTACATTCAAACGGTTTTCATTGGCGTATTTCTTAAGCTCTTTTTTCTTTTTGCCCAGTAAACTGAATTTACCATTTCTGGACTTAGGGAAAGCTTTAATCGTTCCGGCTTCCTTATCGGCTAAGTAATAGAATTCTTTTTCCTTGTACATGGCAGGAATATCACGGGTAAGTCCAGACATAGATTCGGACCCTTCAACATATTCCTTAGTTATTTTCTTGTACAAGTCGTACTTCTCGCCTTCGTGTAATACCAAGAAGTATCCCGAAGCACTTAAACCTTCTTTATTAGGAACAAAAACGAATAATTTGTTCAGGATTTTAGCATAGACTTCAGGAGACCTTGTCATTACTCGAGCAGTACGATTGTGATCTTCTATTTTTCTTTTCACTTCGATCTCGTCGCGAAGTGCGTTGTAGCGAATGGCAATATTTCCAGCAAGGATCTTTCCATCCTTAAGAATGTTTCCGATAGCGAATTCTTGGTTTTCGTAAGGCGATCCAGAAATACGCTCTACTGTAGGGTAGGCTTTAATAGGTCTGTTCGTTACGTATTGGGTAGAAGAGGTTTCTTCTGTGGCCATCTGGCCATAGGCAAATTGGGAGCAAATAAGAAGGGCGAAAGTTAAAACTGCCAAAACTTTTTTCATAGCATTTATTTATTAGGATGATAAAAATAGGTTTGTTAGATCGCTCAGCGAACTTTTACAACCCATGGTTTATAAACGCGGGGGAAAACTTCAAAAAATCACCGCAGCGTGTACCTTTTGTACAGGCAGCTGCGAATATATAAAATCTAGGATATTAAGGTGTTAAAAATGAGTAAAAAATGAGAACTTGGGAATTTAAAACCCATTTTCCCGAAATGAGTTTACTATTTTAACAGTTTTAGTGCCGCTTCTGTTTCAGTAACTGGAAGTTTACAAGTGTTATTTACACAAACATAAATTAAGGTCTTGTTATCTAAGAAACGTCCTTTTAGCAATGGAAGTTCACCTGCGGTATCGCTTCCCGCAATAAGGGTATTGGGCAAGTAGTTTTTATTTAACTCTTTCAATTTGCTTTGCGCCTCGGTTCCCACCACCACGATTTCGTAATATTTAGATTGATAATGGGCTAGTAAATCCAGCCAATTCGAAAATCCACTGGGATACTTTTCCATCTCATGGGCAATGTTTTTGAGCATTTGTTGAGAAGTCTCAGCGTATTTCTTCTCATCGAAATGGTGTGATAGTACAAATAGGTTTTTGGCCATTATGGAATTGGAGGCGGGGATCACATTGTCCCTGTATTCGAAATTCCTAGTCACAATTTCTGGATCATCGCTAGAGGTGAAATAGAACATACCGCTTTCAGCATCAAAGAACTTTTCGAAAGCATAATCTACCAATTGCTTAGAAGTATGCAGCCAGCGGTCGTCCAAGGTCACTTCGTACAATGCCAGAAAGGCGTCCGAGACGGCAGCATAGTCTTCCAGATAACCATTTATGGTACTCTTTCCATCTTTATAACTGTGGAAAAGCGCTCCACTTTCCTGAAGTTGATGTTCTATTAGAAAAGCACCGTTTTTCAAAGCCTTTTCCAGATAGGATGGGTTTTGGAATACTTTATAGGCATCTACATAGCCTTTAATCATAAGTCCATTCCAAGAGGTCAATGTCTTATCATCCAATCGTGGTCGAATACGACGGTTTCTATAATCCAATAACTTCGCTTTCCATTCCTTTTTCTTTTGGGATAAAGATTCCATATCCAAAGAGGGGTGCTCGGCGATAAAACTTTCGTCATTTTGGTTTCTTATAAGGACATAAGCTCCTTCCTCTTCCCATTTTCCGAAGTCATTCACATTATAGTAGTCCGCAAAAAGGGAGAAGTCTTCCGCCAATTGGGTTCTCAATTCTGCTTCCGAATAAATATAAAAAGCTCCCTCTTCCAATTCACCGGATTCTGTTTCACTGTCAGCATCTAACGAGGAATAAAAGGCACCTTCTTCATTCGTCATTTCACGTTCCACAAAAGTGAGGGTCTCTTCTACCACTTCTTTGTATAGTGGGTTTCCAGTGACTGCATAGGCTTGACTGTACAAACTTGCCAATTGAGCATTATCATACAGCATTTTTTCAAAGTGAGGAACATGCCATCTTTCGTCTACACTATAACGTGCAAAACCACCCCCTATATGGTCGTAAACACCGCCAAAAGCAATTTTTTCAAGGGACAACTCTACCTGTTGAAGCAAAGATTCGTTCTGGGTAGCAGTGGCATGTCTCAACAAAAAATTCCAGTTACTGGGAGTCATAAACTTTGGAGCACCCCGGAACCCTCCGTGAATGGTATCAAACCGGTAACTCCAGGTATCAATGATAGATTTTGTGTCGTAGGCCTCAAAGTCCATTTGGTCCGTATTCAGGGTGATGAGGTCCATGCTTTTAATGCCCTCTTCCAATCTTGAGGCGTAAGCAAGGAGTTTATCGGGATCGTCTGCGTACAAGGTTTGGATCTGATCGATGGCCTGAATCCAATCTTCCTTCGGAAAGTAAGTGCCTCCCCATACTGGACGACCATCGGGTAGGGTGATTACGTTAAGTGGCCAACCCGCACTTCCCGTCATTAATTGTACAGCATTAATATAAATCTGATCTACATCCGGACGTTCTTCACGATCTACCTTTACCGAAACAAAGTTTTTGTTCATCACGGCAGCCACGGTAGAATCTTCAAAGCTTTCGCGTTCCATCACATGACACCAATGGCAAGCGGCATACCCAATACTTACAATCATTAATTTATTTTCTGTCTTCGCCTTTTCCAATGTGGTCTCGTTCCAAGGCATCCAATTCACAGGGTTATGGGCATGTTGTAATAAGTAAGGGCTGGTTTCGTTAACTAAGGCGTTTGTATACAGGTGATTTTCCAATTTTTCTTTTTTAGTAGATTGACAGGAGGTGATAAGGACAATAAGGAATAACGCAATGTATTTTATCATTGAAAAAGTCTTAGAAAACAAAAATACGCTTTTGATCCATCAAAAGCGTATCAAATAAAAACAATGAAATAGGGTTACTTTACTTCGAAGGTGATTTTAACATTTACGCGGTATTCTACAATATCATCGCCATCTACAACAGCATTTTGTTCATTTATATATACCGATCGTATGTTTTTAATGCTTTTGGCGGCCTGCTTCACCGCATTCTTCGTGGCATCCTCCCAACTCTCGTTAGAATTAGCCAATACTTCAATAACTTTTAGTACTGCCATTTTACTGTGGTTTAAGGTTAATAATACTGCTTAAGTTACAGAATATTTCCCAAAACACACAGGGTATTATTAGGCTTAACCGTTAACTGCCTCTACGGTAGTTACTTTCCCTTGAAGCATTTCCCGGAGCATGGTTTCGATACCGTTTTTTAGGGTTACGGTAGAAGATGGGCATCCACTACAGGCACCTTGTAAAATAACACGAACTGTTTTGGTCTCTTCATTAAAGGAATCGAAGGCAATATGTCCTCCATCGCCAGCCACAGCTGGGCGGACATATTCGTCCAAAATAGAGACTATTTCCTTTTCTATGTCGGTAATGGGTTCTCTTTCAGATGAAGTTGTATTGGCCGTTTCGGAAGTGTTGCTCGATGTATTTTTAGCTTGTGAAAGAATCTGGTCATTGAACACAGGTTTTCCCTCTTCAATGTAAGCACGTATGAATTCTCTTACTTCCATAGAGATTTCCTGCCATTCCGCGATGTCATATTTCATCACGGAAACGTAATTGGCACTAATGAAAATTTCTTTTACAAAAGGAAATCCGAAAAGGGCTTGTGCTAATGGTGCCCCTTGGGTATCATCAATATTTTTAAACTCGAAAACTCCATCGGCCAAGGGCTTGTTGGCCACAAATTTCATCACGGTGGGATTGGGCGTGCTTTCCGCATAAATCGTTACAGGAATTTTTTTGGGAGTTTCTGCTTCCTGAACCACCGCTTCGCCCGAATTCAGATAGGTTTCAATGCTTTCTGCAACCGCATCCTGTACTTCTTCCCAGCTCACAATATTGTACTTTTCAATAGCAATAAAGTTTTGCGAAATATATACCGTTTTTACAAAGGGAAGGTGAAATAATTGTTGTGCCAAAGGGCTGGGTGCAGCCTCTTCAATATTGCCAAATTCGTAACTATTTGCCTGAGTTAGGAAAGAATTTACAATAAATTTAACAATATTTTCGTTGTTAGTGGGCTGGATGGAAATGTTAAATTGAGGCATTGGTATCAGATATTTTTGCAAAATTAGGAAAGAAAACCAATGTATTCAATATATTTGGCAACTTAATGACCTATTTATGAAGAAACTATTACTCCCGCTAGTTTTGCTCTTCAATGGTATTGTCTTTTCCCAAATCACCGTAGACGATACAACGTACAACGTGGAGCAATTGGTAAATGATGTATTGATCTCTGGTAGTTGTACCCAGGCGACCGATATTACCACCCCGAACAACAGTCAAGATTCTGGGGAAGGATTCAATAGCTTTGGCTTTTTTAACAGAGGAACTTCCAACTTCCCGTTCGAGGAAGGAGTGGTCATGTTAAGTGGTGATATTCAGGCTGTTCCATTGGGCCCAATCGCGCAAGGTTCTAATCCACCTTGGGCAGGGGATCCTCAATTGGATTTAATCTCTGGAGGAAATACGAACAATGCGACCGAGATTGTTTTCAATTTTGTTCCCATTGTTCCAACACTAACTTTTAATTACCTTCTGGCTTCTGAAGAATATGAAACAGGAGCTCAATTCCCCTGTACATTTGCCGATGTATTTGCCTTTATATTAACGGGTCCTGGTATCCCGAATGTGAACGATTACGATCACGATGGAAATCCGGGAACACCCGATCTTACGTTAGACCTAGGAGGAAAAAATATTGCGCTATTGCCTGGAACCAATATTCCGGCTGCCATAACCAACATTCATGACGAAGGTCCCTGTGCTGCTGGAACTTTGGGAGAATTTGCATTTCCTGAATTTTATGATAGTGTTGGTGGTGGAATGGGAGATACCGGTTTCAACGGAAGAACTGTTGTGCTTACGGCTCAGGAAGACGTAATCCCTGGAGAAACCTATACCATTAAGTTGGTAGTAGCCGACTTCTTGGATAGCACACTGGACACTGCCGTTTTTATCGAAGCCGGGAGTTTCGATATTGGTAGTGTAGACCTTGGGGTAGACTTAACCGTTCCTGATGGAAATGCCCGTTGTGAAGGACAACCTTATACCATTGTTCCCGACTTGGATGCTCCAGGAGGAACTACTTTTGAATGGTTCTTTGAAGATCCACCTGGATCTGGAACTTTCGTGCCTTTTGTGCCTGCTGAAACAGGACCTACTTTGACAATTTCTACGACTGGAACTTATCAGTTAGTAGCCGATCTAGGAGGGGTCTGTACGGCCGAAGGTACCGTCTTTATAGAATTTGCACCTCCCATAACAGTAAATATGACTCCGGCACCTCTGGTGAAGTGTGATCCCGACAATGATGGTATT
Source organism: Aureisphaera galaxeae (assembly GCF_028561275.1). Classification (GTDB taxonomy): domain Bacteria; phylum Bacteroidota; class Bacteroidia; order Flavobacteriales; family Flavobacteriaceae; genus Aureisphaera; species Aureisphaera galaxeae. The sequence goes on along the minus strand of NZ_JAQQTF010000018.1, from coordinate 290 downwards.
ACCGACTTCATGTTGACGGATGCCGATGCCGATTTAACCCTGGGCGATCCCGATTTGGCAGTGAGCTATCACGGAACCTTTATAGATGCCGACCTGGATCAACTACCCTTACCGGACCCATATACAAATGATGACCCATACAATGACAGTGTTTGGGCGAGAGTATACAGTTTAACAAGTAGTTGTTACGAAATCGTTGAACTCATATTAGAGGTTCGCGACAGTCCTGTTGCGACGGTTCCTTCGGAGCCTTTGCGATTGTGCGACGAGGACGGCACGCAGGACGGTTT
>NZ_JAQQTF010000017.1 GCF_028561275.1 Aureisphaera galaxeae | reverse complement strand
TCCGTTATTTCATCACCGTTGGTCACACCATCACCGTCACAGTCCGTATCGTTCCAGGCCGTCGTTGGTGGTACCGTCTGGCTTGTATAATCTAGGCTACATGGATCTTGTGGATCTGTTCCATCGGCCACTTCGTCACCGTTGGTTACTCCGTCTCCATCACAATCGGCATCGTTCCAGGCCGTTGTTGGTGGCAAGGTCTGACTGGCAAGTACGAAATCACATGGGTCCGTTGGGTCGGTCCCGTCGGTAACTTCGTCACCGTTCGTTACCCCATCACCGTCACAGTCGAGGGCATCCCAAGCAGCAGTCGGCGATACCGTCTGGCTGGCTACATCCAGGCTACACGGATCGGACGGATCCGTTCCATCAGCGATCTCATCACCGTTGGTTACTCCGTCACCATCACAGTCCAATGCTTCCCAAGCCGGGGTGGTCGGAACCGTCTGGCTCGAAAGCATAAAGTCACAAGGATCGGTCGGGTCGGTACCGTCCGTTATTTCATCGCCGTTGGTAACGCCATCGCCATCGCAGTCTCCTGCTTCCCAAGCCGCCGATGGCGGTACCGTTTGGCTAGTATATATCAAATCGCATTCATCAAGAGGATCCGTGCCATCGGCAACCTCGTCCCCGTTGGTCACCCCGTCACCGTCACAGTCAAGGGCATTCCAAGTAGCGGTAACCGCTACGGTCTGATTGCCATCCACATAATCACATGGGTCTTGAGGATCGGTACCATCCGTAATTTCATCCCCATTGATAACACCGTCACCATCACAATCGAGGGCATTCCAGGCAGCTGTAACATTTGCAACCACTTGACTGGTTGCATTATAATCGCAAGGATCTAATGGATCGGTTCCGTCAATTACTTCTTGTCCGTTGGTTACTCCATCCCCATCACAGTCGGCAGTAAGCCAAGCGGCTGTTTGGGTCAATGTTATGAGCACTGGATTGTAGTCACAAGGATCAAATGGATCGGTTCCATTTCCATCGTCTACACCATTCCCGTCCGGATCTATTTCATCACCATTGGTTACCCCATCTCCATCGCAATCCGCATTTTGATAGGTAGTTGATGTTGTTGTATAATCTTGATTGGCGGGATCGTAATCGCACCCATCGTAAGGGTTTGTCCCGTCTGTATCTTCTTGTCCATTGGTCACACCATCGCCATCACAATCGGCAGCTTGCCAAACAGGATTGGTGGTGTCTTCATCTCCAATAGTTCCATCATCCTCGCAAGGATCGTTAGGATCGGTCCCATTCGTATTTTCATCACCATTGGTGGTTCCATCCCCATCACAATCCGCAGCCTGCCAGATTGGGTTGGATGGATCTGGGGTACTTCCCGCTGTGAATACACAAGGATCATTTGGATCGGGATCTGTAGAATCGGGATCGCCATCACCATCTGTATCTGGATCACCTACATCGATAGTAACAGTAGCCTGAACGCATATAGGGGTTCCGGACTCATCATTACATACCTCGTACACCACAGTCACCATCATTCCAGCTTCACTTGGCAGCGGAGTATAGGTAAGTTCACCCGTACTTGCATCGAACACGATGGTTCCGCCTGCAGTACCCGTTCCCGTATCTGTAATGGTAGTGGTTCCTTGGTTGTTAGGATCTGAATTATCCAGATAATCATCATTCCCCAGTATGTCGATCACCACTGGTACTCCCGGGTCGGTAGCTCCACTATCATCTGCAGCTAAGGGTGTCGTTGGATCGGGATCTGTAGTATCTGGATTTCCGTCGCCATCGGCATCGGGATCACATACTCCTACCAATCCGTCTCCATCCAGATCTACATCTGCTGTTGTTACCGCACTTGGTGAAGGACTTTGTCCAGCACCATAAGCTGCGGCGACTACGGTTCCGTCAGGATTCACAGCAGCTGGATCGGTTCCATACTGTCCCGCATCGCCTCCATCGGCTGTAGGGTCATTGTATGCTTCGTTGGCATCGGTACAACCGTCGCCATCACTATCATTGTTTAAATGGTCTGAAATACCTGGGGTAGTTTCTATTGGGGTGTTTCCGCCACCAGCAGAACTCGGTACTCCATTGGCATCTTCCAATCCATCGGCAATTCCGTCGTTATCGGCATCCGTTCCTCCGGATTCAGCCACGTCATAGATACCATCGTTATCGGCATCTAGATCTAAATGGTTCGGGATTCCATCACCGTCAAAGTCGTATCTATCGTCTACACCATCCCCATTAGCATCTACATAGCCAGGTTGGTCTGGGTCCAAGTAATTTGGCACCCCATCGTTATCATCATCGAAACTTGGGGGTGGTAATCCTGGAGATTCATCCGTATCCAGTATACCATCATTATCATCGTCTAAATCGATGTAATCGTTAATCCCATCACCGTCGCTATCAGGTCCTGTAACGGTAATCGTTACCGTTGCAGTAGAGCAAACAGGGGTTCCCGATTCATCATTGCATACTTGGTACACAATGGTTACATCGGTTCCCGCTTCGGCTGCAGTCGGGATATAGGTAATTTCGCCAGTAGCGGGATCGATGGTAACCGTTCCCATAGCGGTTCCGGTTCCGGTATCGGTCACAGTAGTTGTGCCTAGGTTATTTGGGTCATTATTGTCTAAGTAATCGTCGTTGTCCAGAACGCTCACCGTCACGGGTACGCCCACATCGGTCGCGTCTGCATCATCGGCAGCGTTAGGTGTTGTCGGATCTGGGTCGGTGGTATCCGGATTTCCATCACCGTCATCATCGGGATCACAGGCTCCAACAAGACCATCTCCATCGAGATCGATATCTGCTGTTCTTACCGCACTTGGTGAAGGACTTTGTCCAGCACCGTAGGCTGCAGCTACTACTGTTCCGTCAGGGTTCACAGCAGCTGGATCGGTTCCATACTGTCCCGCATCACCCCCATCGGCAGTAGGATCATCGTATGCTTCGTTGGCATCGGTACAACCGTCGCCGTCACTGTCATTGTTTAAATGGTCTGAAATACCTGGGGTAGTTTCTATCGGTGCATTTCCACCTCCCGCAGAACTCGGCACCCCATTGGCATCTACCAATCCATCGGCGATACCATCGTTGTCCGCATCGATTCCTCCCGATTCGGCCACATCGTAGATACCGTCGTTATCGGCATCTAAGTCGAAGTGGTTCGGGATTCCATCACCGTCAAAGTCGTATCTATCATCTACACCATCCCCATTGGTATCCACGTAGCCCGGTTGGTCAGGGTCCAAGTAATTTGGTACCCCATCGTTATCATCATCGAAACTTGGGGGTGGTAATCCTGGAGATTCATCGGTATCGAGAATACCGTCGTTATCGTCGTCTAGGTCGACATAGTCGTTTATTCCATCACCATCGGTATCCGGAAGGTCAGATACTGTAATTGTCACTGTCGCAGTAGAGCAAACAGGGGTTCCCGATTCATCATTGCATACTTGGTACACAATGGTTACATCGGTTCCCGCTTCGGCTGCAGTTGGGATATAGGTAATTTCGCCAGTAGCGGGATCGATGGTAACCGTTCCCATAGCGGTTCCGGTTCCGGTATCGGTCACAGTAGTTGTGCCTAAGTTATTTGGGTCATTATTATCTAAGTAATCGTCATTGTCCAGAACACTTACCGTAACGGGCACCCCTACATCTGTGGCATCCGCATCATCGGTAGCGTTAGGCGTTGTGGGATCTGGGTCTGTAGTATCGGGATTACCATCACCATCGTTATCTGGATCACAGACTCCTACGAGTCCGTCACCATCCAAGTCTACGTCTGGCGTGGTTACTGCTGCTACTGCCCCTGTTGTATAGGAAGCAGCAATGACAGTTCCATCTGGGTTTACGGCAGCGGGATCAGTTCCATACTGACCGCCATCGCCTCCATCGGCTGTGGGATCGTTATAGGCTTCGTTGGCATCACTACAGCCATCTTCATCGCTATCAGCGTCAAGGTAGTCGGGTGTCCCAGGAGTAGGTCCGCTATCGGTAGGAATAAGTCCCGTTCCAGCAGAATCTGGGATACCATTACCGTCGCTATCGATACCGTCGGCCATTCCGTCATTGTTTGCATCGGTCCCTCCTGCTTCTACAACGTCGTATATTCCATCATTGTCTGAATCTAGATCCAGGCAATCTATAACACCATCTCCATCTGTATCGGTGTTTCCAGGTCTCTGTGCTACGAAGATCCCCAAAAGAAGGGCTGATCTACCTCCTCCTGTCGATTGCATATTTATTTCGATTTGACTGGCCCCATCAGATCGGAAGAGTGAATTACCTTGGGTAGAATTATTCAATGAACGTATGGTATTCGTACCAACTCCGGAATAAACACCTCCAGAGTTCATCGTCGTTGGATCGGTAAATGACTCGATAGCAGTCCAAACTGAACCGTTTGTGTTGGCTTCAGCCCATTCAACTACAGAACCTGTATTTTCTGGATCAGTGAAAACAAAATCCAATACCACTGTATTTCCAACAGCATCGACGGCAGCTATATCGAAAGTTATCGAACCGTTTTGACCATTTGCACTCATTCCAATTCTGCCCAATGGAGGAGATGGATATGCAGTTCCGAAACCTCCATTTCCATTTGTTCCATATCCTGAAGGAGTCCATCCATCTGTAGCTCCTGGAGCATTGTCAATAAGTGCTGAAACAGTTAATGTAACCACATCTCCATTAGCTAAGTTGACTACTTGCTGATCTCCAATTTGCCATCCATCCGCCCAGTCTGTATCCGTCCACTCTATAATATGAACATTATCTATGAACATCCCCGTACCTCCCGTGGTGTTTCCAAGCATGGTTACAGGCGGACATTCCACACTGTCCAAAATTCCATCATTGTCGTCATCTTCATCACAACCATCGGGAACCATGTCCCCATCGGCATCGGCATTATCATCAAAGCCAGGACATACGTCTACATCATCGGGGACTCCGTCTCCATCTTGATCTCCAACGGCCACAGTAATGGTCACAACAGCTGTATCGCAGACATCTTCGGGGCCACTTGGTAATCCCAGTGGAGCGAAGTCATTACAAACCTGATATACTACTGTTACCGTAGTTCCGCCTTCTCCAGGTAAAGCTGTATAGGTTAGTTCACCAGTATCGGGGTCAAAAGTTACTACACCTCCAGCTGTACCCAATCCTGTATCACTTATGGTTATGGGATTTGTACTTCCCGCGTTGTTATTTTCCAAGAAATCATCATTCCCGATAATGTTTATTACTTCAGGAACTCCTGCGGTAGCTGTTCCACTATCATCCACAGCCGTGGGCACAAGTGGGTTTGGATCTGTTGTATCTGGGTTTCCGTCGCCATCATCATCGGGATCACAGGCCCCTACAAGTCCGTCCCCGTCCAGGTCCACATCGGGTGTAGTCACCGCACTATTAGTCCCTGTAGAATAATCTGCCGCAACAACAGTTCCATCGGCATTAACTTCTCCATCGGCAATTGTTAAGGGATCACTTGTTCCGTATTGTTCACCGTCACCGCCATCGGCATTGGCGTCATTAAATGCTTCGTTTGCATCACTACAACCGTCATCATCACTATCGGTATCCTGAAAGTCGGGAATTCCATCACCATCACTATTAATTGGTGGATTTCCTGCACCACCATTAGCTGTGTTAGGTACTCCATTATTGTTAGTTGGGTCTCCATCTGTGTCATCTGCCATACCATCGCCGTTCACATCGGTGCCTCCAGTTTCGACCACATCATAAATACCATCGTTGTCCGCATCCAGGTCCAAATGGTCGTATAGTCCGTCCCCATCGGTATCGATAGGTACGCAATAGATCATTTCATACAACTGCGTTGTTACCGTTCCAGAATTTCCATTCTGTTTTCCAGTAGTAACAATTACTTGGTCGACAGGACCATCAATTCTAATTTGTATACTATTATTAGGTGCATTGGCCCCTCCTGCGGTACTAAATACACTTTGCGGGCCGAGAATATTGAGGTTACCTCCTAAGTTAATATCTGTAATGGTAACCGGAACATTAGTTCCTCCTACACTGGCTAATACATCCAAGCGGTCTGAGTTGTCCAAACCTCCCCATTTGAATTCAAGATTGAACACCGGACCGTTAATAAAGTCAAGTGTGTAAACTGATACATCTCCCAAAAGGAAATCTGTATTGTTGGGTTGGAAGTTCGCATATTCTCCATCTGGTGCAATACCTCCGTTATTCTGATTTGAAACTCCTGAAACCCATGCAGGTGTTGTTCCAGGGTTGGATCCAATAAGTTCATACCCTAAGGTAATATCTACCCCACCGTAAGCAAAAGTATTTGCTACAGTTCCTGATACTGCAGTACTTGAAAAGGTTTGACCCAACGCTATGAACGCAGGCGCACAATCCATTTCATCGGTATCTAGAATACCATCATTATCATCGTCGAGGTCTATTGCGTTTATTACGGTATCTCCATCGGTATCATCTGTTGGGAAGGATGCAAGTGCAGGCCCTGCTGGGTCGATAATTTCAGTTGGAGTGGCACTTTCATCTCCCGGAAGGTCATCTGTAATTTGGTACTGTGTTCGCGGTACCATATTGCCAGCGACATTCTCCATGTATTGACCTGCTAAGTAGTGATCGTAAGTAGCGTCTCCAGCACCTGGAGCACTTGATCCATATTTTCTGAAGAAATCTATAGCTGCAATTCCATGCCACCAGTAGTTAATCATGGCACTATCCCCTGGGTTTACACAAATTGCCGTAAAATCTACAAGTCCAACAGGGTAATCGAAATCAGCATCTAATTCACCAACCGCACTTTCGGTTATCGTTTGAATATTAGTAATTTGTGCACAGGTAGAAGAGCTTATTTCTAGGGTTACGTAGGTTCCTGTACCAGACGCATCTGGAAGTGAAGCCACATTTCCTTGTGTGGAATCGAGAATACCATCATTGTTTCCGTCTCCCCCATTGGGTCCTGCATCTTCTACTGCCGCAGGAACTCCGTCCCCATCATCTAAGGGAACACATGACGAATCTGCCGTTCCAGCATTGGGTTCATTGAAAGTACAGGTTATATCGTCTGAAAAAGTTGCTGTAAGGTCTATGGCACTACCATCGGCTGCCATAGTTACTCCTGCGAAAGTGTGCGAAGTAGGGGTATCCAAACTACCCACCGCTACACTTGCCGTTCCATCTCCAGTTAAATCTAAGGTTCCAGTAGCCGGAGGAGCGATAAAGTTCACAGTTACATCTGCCGTGAAGGTATCCGTTCCTGGGTCACAATCATTGTTGGAAACTGCTGCTATAGCGGTAACTGCGCAAGTAGGTGCACAGGAGGCATCTGCAGTCCCAGCATTGGGTTCGTTTAACGTACAAGCAACATCATCTGAGAAAGTTGCAGTAAGATCGATGGCACCTCCATCGGCTGCCATGGTTACTCCTGCGAATGTGTGCGAAGTCGGAGTATCCAAACTTCCTACCGCCACACTTGCTGTTCCGTCCCCTGTGAGATCAAGGGTTCCTGTGGCTGGTGGAGTGGAAAAGGTCACTGTTACATCGGCCGTAAATGTATCTGTTCCCGGGTCACAATCATTGTTGGATACCGCCGCTATGGCCGTAATGCCACAAGAAGCAGCACAGGAAGGATCGGCCGTACCGGCGTTGGGTTCATTGAACGTACAAGCAACATCATCTGAAAATGTTGCGGTAAGGTCTATGGCGGCTCCATCGGCTACCATGGTAACCCCAGTAAAGGTATGAGAGGTAGCGGTATCCAAACTTCCCACCGCTACGCTAGCTGTTCCATCCCCAGTGAGATCCAGGGTTCCTGTGGCTGGAGCTCCAGAAAAGGTAACCGTTACATCGGCCGTAAAGGTATCAGTACCAGGATCACAATCGTTATTGGAAACGGCGGCTATGGCCGTAATTGCACAGGCCACAAAGCTTCCATTAATGGTGATCGTAAGATTGGCTGTATCGGTATTTCCTCCAGGGCCAATAGAATCTATTAAGGTATATGGAATTACATCCATTAATGTACTTCCCACAGGCAAGGTCGCCACTGCGGGATTGGCAGCATCTACCGTATAGGTATAGGTTCCATCACTGTTAAGGGTAATGAATCCATAGGTAGTGGCATAGGAGACCCCAACGTTGGCTGCACTACCGTCCACAGCACTTACACGAGGAGCCCCCGTTGCCTGCCAAATCATATCGGAAATGGCCGCGATCTGTCCACCGTTATCTGCTGCGGTGGCATCGGGTCCATAATTATACGCTACTACTACTTGGGTTACGGGATTAGGGAAGTTGATAACTACATTTCCATGGGCATCTTCGGGTACAACGGACCCTGTTCCGTAAAAGGTATCCACCCCTACGGTAACAACCGAACCGGATACCTGAGGAATAAAGCTTACTGGGGTTCCCCCATTGGATCCGGTTACAGTCATTAAATCCTGCCAAGAGTCCCCTTGGGACCAATCTATATCTGATAAGGTAAAGCTGAGGTTTACCACGGGTTCATCGAAATCCATGGTAAGCACCGATGAAGCCGATGGATTCACGTTGGCATCTACAGCGAAGCCGAAATAACCAAAATGTCCTCCATTGGTGAAGGTTTGATATACTACTTGGTCTTGATCGGGTATCCCAATATTGTCGGGATCTGAAGAGGTAAATGATACTGTTACACCTGTAGTTGCCTCTGTTCTATTCTGGCCTCCTACAGGTCCTGAAAGTCCTCCGAAAACCCCTCCGGGAGCGCTAAATTCGTTTTCCCAAACAAAGATAGCCAAAGGTCTATCTGCGGTGTCCACACCGAATCCATCGTCGTCGAAGATAACATCCCCGTTGGCAGTAGGACTTGTCCCTACAGTCACAGCATTCGTATTGTCCGTTGCCACGGGGAGTTCATCTACTCCGTTGATGGTAATGGTTATAAAACCAAAATCGGTGAACCCTAATACATCCTGGACACCGTAAGATATAATGTCATCTATGGACTCTCCTGCTGAGAGTCCAGCTACGGCAATGTTGCTCACATCTACCGAATACGAGTAACTTCCATTAGCCAGCACCGTAATGGTACCATACGTGGAAGCAAAGGGAGTTCCTACAGAAGCTGAATACCCATTTACTTCAGAAATGGAAATAGAATCTCCAGGTGTAGGATCGCTGTCATTGGCTAATAAATTGCCAGTTACTGGTGTTACTGCATTGGCCAAAATACTGTTGGCGTCGTCTACAGCCACTGGCGCAAATCCTACATTAATAAAGGAGTTGGCCGATACCGTATTGTCGGGATCGGTTACGGCCACATTCATGATACGGGTACCTTCGGTGGCCCCCGGATTCAATTGATTTCCGTAAAGGAAATTGGAAAGAAAAATATTGAAGTCGGAGGTTGGGATGGGGCCTCCCCCTAATCGGGCCACATTCAACACTCCGACTGCAGGGTTTGTTACTCTTAATGTCACTGTACCTGCGGTAATATTGGTTGCTGGCTGGAAAGCGCTACCGAGATCGAATACTCCGGCAATGGCTCCCGAACCACTATCTACTATACCTATAAGTTCATTCACCCCATCGACCGCACCTGTGAAAGAGAAAACGGCACTGGTCATGCTTCCTGAAGTTGTTGTTACGAAAGCTCCAAACTCGGTTGTAGGACCCACCGACCCGGGGGTGGGAACACTGAATATTGTGGCATCCACACCTGCTCCTGCTCCATTCAGATCGACGGCGGTGACCGTCCGGCTACCCAAAGGAGGGGTTGCTATTTTTTTGTTTTGATAGTAGGACTGGATGGTCCTTACTTCAAGGTTTTCCGGGCCAAACCTGAAACATCCCTGATCGAAAATATGCGATGTACTAGGGTCTATGTTACTGTTTGTTTGACTGGAAATACTACGATTCTGTGCTAAGGTTACCGAGCTAGTGGCGGTTAAAAGGAATAGCACGAAAAGGAAAATAAGTCTTTTAACGCTGGTTAAAAGGGTTTCATTTTCGGGTACAGTGGAATGCGTAATGATTCTCATAAGCTTATAGAATAAGTTAATGTATCTTCACAAATCGTCTGTCCCAAAGGTTATTCACCTTCAGGTTCAAAATAATAATGTAAGGGGATCCAACTGTAGAGGGATAAGGGGTGGGGCTACAATTGTGCGGACCTTTCGATCCAACTTAACGTAGAATAAACAAGGGGTTGGTTATTCAACAAAGTTCACTACAATGGTTGATAAAAGGGGGATCTATTAAAAATGGAATACGAATTGCCCTACTAATAAGCTTAAGAAAATACTCACAAACTTAAACGAGACTAAAAAAAAAGTAAAAGACCTTGAGAAGATTTCCCCTAATCTTGATTTTCAAGATCTTTTTACTTTTTACAAAAAGTTTACATCTTTAGTTTAACCAGTATCGCTAAAAACTCAGTTAACAGTTGCAACTTTTACTCCAGAATTTCAATAAACTTAGGATAAAATTATTTAGAATCAAGAACATAAGCTTCTAGGATGGTCACAAAAAAAATACGGCAAAACCGTATTTTTTAACTTTTTGTTCGCTAAATCACTGATAACCATTAAACAAACCCTCTCTTTCGGGCTTCTTCAATTAACTGCTCATCGTTGGCAGTTTTCATATCAAACAGCTCTTTAATGTAGTTCTTTCGCTTCTCTATTGCACTGAGAGACAGATTAATATAGTTACTCAGGTTCTTGGTACGCACCCCTCTAGAAATATGATAGAGTATTTGAAGGTTCTTTTGGTCCAGTGAGAAGTTATTTGAAATGGTTTTTCTAAAATGATTATTTACCGTAGCACTGTAATAGGTCTTTCCATCTATAACGTCTTCAAAAGCACGTGCAAATTCGCGGGAGGACAAATCACTCTTTATAAGAAACCCTTCCGGGTTTATATTCTGAAGGATATTATGAATTCTGTTCCCTTCATTATGCATGGTAAGTATCATGATGTATGCTTTGGGATGATGTTCCTTAAGCATAATAGCAATATCTACACCCGAAGTTATGGTACCGTCTTTGGAAGCAGGTACTTTTATATCGATCATGGCCAAATCGTATGGTTTCGTTTTGGCGCGTTTCTTAATAAGGTCTTGTGCCTCATCGCAATCCGAGGCAATATCGACCGTAATGGAAAAATCTTCCTGGTACTTGGACAATAAGGTATTCTTATAGCCCTCTATGATCATTGGATGATCATCTACCATTAAAACATTCAACCTCCTTTTCATTGTAAAAACATTTAATGCATCTAAGCGTTTAACAACCAGTTTTCTGCGGGGAAAAGTTGATGTATTAGGGGGTGTTTCTTGCTACTAATTTACAATTATATCTTAATTTTCACCAATATTGTTGTCCCTTTTCTGTTCTTGCTAGAAAAATTAACAGTCCCTCCAATCTGCTTTACACGAGACGAGATGTTCTTCATCCCAATCCCTTTTTTCAACCTGTCACCTGCCGAAAAACCCTGACCATCGTCCACTATGGATAACGCTAGTTGCTGGTCTTCTCTTTTAAAATTAATCCAGGCATTACCTGCTTTGGCATGCTTTCTAATATTCTGTAATCCTTCCTGAATGATCCTATACAAATGCACCTTAATGGCGTTGGGCATTTTCTCCCAATTTATCTTGGGATCATTGTTAAAATGATACAGCAATCCATTCTGTTGTTCCAATTTCGACTGATCTTCTATGAGGTTTTCAATCACCTCTATGAAGAAGACATCCTTCTCGAACACATTCGTACTCAAATTGTGCGAAATGCGTCTAATTTCATCTTCAATATTCTTGAGCTCATCAATATAATTTGCCCGCTTATCTATAACGCCTTGATCTTGGCTTTCGTTTAAACTATCCAAATTAAGTCGGGTACCAAACAAACGCCCCAAAACACCATCATGCAATTCCTCGGAAATGCGGTTCTTCTCCATGCGTTTTCCTTCCTCCAACTTCTCTTGCTGCTGTAACATGAGGTTATAGATGTCCTCATTGGCTTTCTGCTGGGCTTCACGAAATTGTAATTCCTTTCGGTTGGATCTTCGTTGAATTAGGGTATACACCAAAGAAAAAGAAGCAACCAGTGCCAATAGTAGAATCGTCAACTGTCTTTTTTGGCGGGTTACACGTATATTTTCGCTTTCAATCTTATCGGTTTCATAGCGAATTCTAGCGAATTGCTCCCGAAATCCCCTTTCCTCGTTCTGCAGGCTATCCATGATATGGATCCGTATCTTCGAAAACTTCAAGGCATTTTCAGTACTTCCAGTCTTCACTAGAATATCTAGCGACTCTAGCACCCCCCTATTGTATTTAAGGGGTTTCGATTTTTCATAAGCCGTTTTTGCATAGTCATATGCCTTAGAGATTGAATCTGTGTTTAGAAAATATTCTGCTAGATGAAGATTACTAGTTGCAACTCCTAGATTGTCGCCCTCCTTCTCCCGTATGGAAAGAGCATTATAAAACAAATCTGGTATACCCTCAGTTTGCCCAGATAGTGCTTTGGCCCTGGCCAAATTATCCCACAGTCTGGCCTGGGTACTAGGTTTGGATTTCATAATGCTATCATGGGAAAGTGCACTATTATAATAACGTATGGCTTCGGCATAATCTTCTTTACTTGCATATACCAATCCTATATTGTTTAAAGAGCCTACTACCAAGGCATTCTTTCCTAATTCCCTTCTATTTTCCAATACCATTGTGTGGTATTCGATCGCCTCATCATATTTACCCAATTCATTGGAAATTAAACCTAAGTTATTATTAGCCGATGCCAAATATTGAGTATCATCTGCTTTTTCCAAATGATTAATAGCTCGTATGGAATTGGCCTCACTACCCACATAGTCTCTAATGTTCTTTTGTATGATGGCCATAGTTAGGGCTGCTCTACCGGCCCATTTATAATCCTTTAGCCTAGCATACAACCGTTCGGCCAAAAAGAAACTTTGATAAGCACTGTCCATCTGTTGCCTTCTCAGGTGGTAACTTCCAAAGTTGTAATAACTCCTTGCAATCCCTAAAGAATCCCCAATATCTCGCGAAAACAGATCCAACCGCTTGGAGGTAGTGTAAAAAGAATCCAGTTCCCTTGCTCCGAACCAAGCAATCCCTAAGTCGACCAGTGCTTTCACCTTAAGGGAATCGTTTCCTATTCCATCAATAAAGTATCCGGCCCTGGATAGTGATTGTACTACGCTGTCTTTGGACAATCCTTTTTCCTTTGCCTTGTAGATGTACACGAAGGTGCTATCGGCATCCACATCCCCATATTCTATGATCTCATCATCGGATTTCTTAGTCGCATCGCATGATACCGAAATGGCTAGGAAAAGGAGCACTAGGCCAAAGATGGCAACCCTTCCTAAAGGATATTGGAATTTTTCACAAATAAGGTTCATGTTGAGGAGTAATTTCACTATAAATCTATTCATATTTCTGTTGTAAACAAAAAAACCCTTACACAGTTATTCCATGTAAGGGTGGGTTATTAGGTCTGTATATATTATCCGCCCTGTCCTGGCAGGTCGTCTTCTCCATCAGTAAAGTCATCGCCGTCAGGGTCTGGAATGTCATCCTCACCATCGGTAGGGTCCTCCTGATCTCCAGTGTCACCATCGGAACCATTGAAATTACCATTTTGACCTGGTAAGTCATCTTCTCCATCGGTCAAGTTACCATCTTGACCCGGTAGATCATCTTCTCCATCGGTTAAATTACCTTCTTGCCCCGGAAGGTCGTCTTCACCATCGGTTGGAATTGGGATGGGGTTTTCTAAAATGTCTTGGGTTTCTAGATTCTGTGGGGTTTCGTCTGCAAGGCTAAGTTCTTCTGCTTCACAAGCTACCAATAAAAGTGTTGCGGCAATTATTGTAGATAGGAATTTGAAATTTTTCATGAGTTGTTATTTTTGGATTGAAACATAGTTTTCTACACCCTGTTCGGGGTGCTTAAGTTTGACTATAGATTTTGGGATTTCTATAATGTCCTCGCGAAACCAACCTTTACAAATCCCTTGGAAGTCTAGGTTTCGAGCAAAAACATTACATCAAAAAAGCTTATTTTGATCGTAATCGGGCCTGATTATGATGCTAAATTAAGATGGTTTTAAGAAAGTTAGTATACATATATAATGCGAACTTGTGAATGCCATTCAGACAATGGCAATCGTACTACATATACGAGTGGATGGATGTAATAGAAAAACTCGCTTAAACGATCATTAAACTCCTATTCGAGAGCGAATCCCGAATAATTTCCACATTTCCTCGATATGATTTGGAAAAAGGCACCCAATCCATAGTGTTTTTAAGGGTACATTTGGACTTTCCGAAATGGATACGGGAAATGTGGTCTATGTTCACAATATAGCTATTGTGGATGCGCATAAAATTAGAAGGCAAAGCATCCTGAAATGCCTTCAGTGTCTTAAATGCCCGGACTACTTTTTCTCCGGACAGGACAATGTCTGTGGTGTTGTTATCAGCTTTCAAATAGAGGACATCTTGGGCCGGAATGAACTTGTAATCCCCATACGATTTGAAACAGAGCGTGTTTACCAATTGGTCTGCTGCTCGTTTCTGAAAACGCAATAGGCATCTACGAAGGATTCGTAGGTCCAAGGGCTTCAAAATGTAGTCTAAAATGTTGTTCCGGATACCGTCTATGGCGTATTCCGGTGTGTTGGCCAACACTACGAACTCGGGCAGGGTATCCAAGTAATTCCTGGCCTCGTTCATAAGGTTGAACAATATCTTGTTGGATCGTTTTCCGGGTAATTCAATATTCAGGAAAACAATGCTGGGTCGGCGTTCTAAAATGAGGTCCATACCTGTTTCCTCGTCGCTGGTAACACCCACACAGGCAAAACTGTGTTGTTGTTCCATGGACAAATGTATGGCTTCAATGGCTTGGGGATCGTTGTCGATGATGATGTAGGGATATTCCATATCGGCAGGGTTTCGACCTTGGGTAGAGGTCATTGGTTTGTTCGATGTGTTTAATAACTAGCAAATTACGATTTCTTTTAAGGTTTCGTATGCGGTTTTACCGTACATGAAATACGGAATGGTCGTTGTTTTCTATTTCAAAAATTGGTGTATCTTACTTCTAAAATGGCCCAAATGCTGCATTCTTTCTTGGAAAAACTCCAAGCCACCCCTCGAAAACAGTGGATTATCTACGTATTGCTCTATTTTTTCTGGGGTTTAGGCATGAATTGGGTAGGCCAAGAACTAGCCATCGCTAGGTTCACCTTTTGGTGGCAAGTTATTACCGTTTATGTGCTCTATATGGTCCCAATTTCTATCCTTCTCAAGGACTATTCGTTCTTTACACAATACGCCTATGGTTTGGTTGCTATGGGGGTCTTGGAATTTGGGGGATATGCCCTAGGCACTTCCTACATTTATCCAAATAATATACTGGACAAATGGTTCGGTGAACACGTCTTCGCATTGGGTATGTCATTATTCTTTGCATTGTATTTTCCCGTAGGAAATTGGGTCGTTCGTCGCATTTCTTTTACCTTTGAACGAAAATAACTTACAAAATTACTGCTAAAATATAATTTTCTGGCTATTAGAATTTTACAAAGTTCAACATAGCTTTGCGGGGTGTTTAACAATTAAATCTTCATCCCCATGAAAAAATTATTATTTATTTTAGCTATTGCAGGCCTAGTATTAACCGTTAGCTGTACACCTGAATCCTTAACGAGTGACGAACAACAAATCGACAAAAGCGAAATTGAAGAAGGAGATCTTGGCTAGAGACAAGAAACGCGTATTTTATTTAGGGGTGTTAATATCGGTTATTTTGATTTTAACACCCTTCTTATTTTATGTCTATAAGTACGCTCCATCTGGTGCTGACGAATGGGATACTATTTTCGGCACTATTAAAGCGGGAAATTTTAGTTCTGTAAAAGTCTTCGCCCATACACTTTCTACCAAGATTACTTTCATCATTATCACTGGAATTTGGTATTTCACATCACGGAATTGGTGGCGTTTTGCCATTTTAGTTCCTTTTACCATGTTTTTGTTTCAACTAGTAGATGTCCTGAATAGAAGCACCAAGTATATTGACGAATTCGACTTTTGGTATTCACTACCTGTAGTACTCCCCATCATATTCCTCATGATCTACATTTCGCTTAGGCTTCACAAGAAATCAGAAGTTAGTGACCTGCTTAAAGAAGAAGCAGATGAAGAACTCAAAAATATTTTTAGCGATAAGTTGTAGTTCGAAGTGTGCTATTCTAGCTCGTCGTCTTTCTCCTAATCGGGCACCCCGAACTTCACAATCCAACCCAAATTCATAAGCAATTAAAAATTAAGTAATTACACGTATTGTGTCTCCTGCAATCCTTCGCTACATTTACCTTTAGAAATTCTCTTTGTGTATTCATCGTTTACATCTATGGGTATTGAAAAAATAGTTCAAATTGTAGTTGCTGCTAGTATCTTCTTTCTAGTTGGTTTTAATGTTATTCTGTATTTCAACAAAATAAAAGACGATACCATTAACCACATTATAAAGATATGGTCATACAGTCGATACTTTTTTATCTCCTTCGCGTGGGGTGTACTTGGTGGACACTTCTTCTTGGGAACCAAGAATCCCGTATTTGGAGACAACTGGTATCTACCACCCATTATTCTAGTCATCCTATGCATCATTTTAATATTAATAGGTAAAAAGCAAGATGAAAACTTTGTACTCAAGCGCCGTTACCAAATTTTGCTCCTTATATCTGGAGTGGCATATGGACATTTCTTTTGGTCACAAGCTCACTTAGACAAAATAACCTTTCCATTTTAAATGATGATCGATATGATACGGCAGATGAATACATACCTGAAGAATCATCCTAAGTTTGTACGTCGCGTACAAGCAATTTTAATTGGACTATTTATTTTTTTGGTGGCCTTCGATATTTACCTTGCCGTTACCGACCAGGATACGATTAGTAATGTTATAAAGAGAGCCACAGATAATGGCTTGTTCGTCCTCACTTATCTATGGGGTATATTGGCAACTAATCTATTCATTACAAGAAAGGGTAAGAAATTGGTGCATGAAATACTTGGTACGACATTAGTGGTATTTATCGCATTACTCATTGAGATATTCGATATAGGCAAAGACATAACCACAATGTGCCTAGAAATGAATCAGCCAAAATTGGCCCATCTAATTTCAATGGTTTTCGGTTCGCTGGTTGCCGTTTTAGTTTGGAGGCAAGACCATGTATCCTAGAACTCATTGAATAGCTTTATCGCTTCTCATCGGGATAATCACTTAGTACTCCCGCAAATAAATGGGAATTACCTGCGGTGAGTCCCAGCTTCAACAGGCTGAAAATAAAAGTCTCACCCCCGCTGCGCGCGGGCACTTTTTTGTTCCCCTACACCCTTGGCGAACAAGTTCGCAGGGTTTCGGGAAACAAAAAAGTCGAATCTCTCGATTCGACTTTTTCTTATTTGTACTGAAGGCGGGACTTGAACCCGCACGGGCATAATGCCCATTGGATTTTAAGTCCAACGTGTCTACCAATTCCACCACTTCAGCATCGGACTGTAGAGCGAAAAACGGGATTCGAACCCGCGACCTCCACCTTGGCAAGGTGGCGCTCTACCAACTGAGCTATTTTCGCAAATAAGATAAGAACTTACTTCTTTAAAGAAGCGGGAGGCAAATTTAAAACTTTTACCAGAAATGCAAAGTATTTTCAAGCAAAATTATTTCCATCTACTGAGAGAATCTTCACAATAAAATTACTCATTTACGCCTCATTTCACCCGTAATTGCAACTTTTATGCTTACATTTGAGTATATATAAGAAATAATAGGTCTCCCTCACCTTAAACCTAACGCTATTTCCTATCTTTGGTTCTCCCTCCCGACCCCACGATAGTTAATTACTAAAGAATGAATAAACTCCTCTATATTCCGTTCTTGGTATTCGTGTGCCTTATGGGTAGTGCCCTCCAAGCCCAGGTCGAGTACCCGTCATATTATTTGGGACAATCGTATGATTCCTTAATCGCTGCATTGTGGGAAGGCGGCACCGCTTGGTTGCTGACTCTACTGCTCATCATCGGCTTTCTCGGATTCTATTATTTTCGGAAGCAACGGATTCAAAGAAAACGATTCAAGGATATTGTAAGCGATACTCCCGAACAGCTTCCAATACCAAGGTCTGTAAACAATAAGTCCAAGGTTTCTGAAGCTCTATCGGAACAGATCTTAAAAAAACTGGATGCTTTCGAAAAGAAGAAAGGCTACTTAAACAGTTCCATTAACATGCAAAACCTGGCAAAACGATTGGGCACCAACGCCAGTTACTTATCCAAAGTGATCAACTCCGAGAAAAACAAGAATTTCGCACGTTACCTCAACGATCTTCGAATTGAACATGCAGCAAAATGGCTTCGGGAAGATGAAAAAGCCCGAAATTATACCATTAAGGCCATTGCATTGGACTGCGGGTATAACAATGCGGAATCATTTTCTAGGGCATTCTATAAAACGTATGGCATCCACCCTTCCTTTTTCATCAAACAACTGAACAAGAAATAACTTAAAACAAAAGCTGATAAATGGTATTCCGCTCGCCCATTTTCCGGACGCTCTTATGGGGCTCCAGCATAATCCCATGTTTCCGGGCAATGGAAATGATCTTCTCTTCTTCGCAGTCCTCGGAAAGGATCATAAACGCTCTATTCAAAGGGGTAAGATAAGCCGGAAGCTGCTGGAAAAGTGCCTCGAAATATTCGAATTCCTCACCACAATACCACGCTTTTTCCTTCATGGATTTGGGCTCTTTCGGATAATAGGGCGGATTGATCATTATATAATCGAATTGACGCCCTTGTAAATGTTGAAAAAGATCGGAATGCACACACTCTACCTCCAATTCATTTTTTCTAGATGCTTCCTTTAGATATGCCAACGCAGTTTCATTAATATCGGATGCTGTGACTTCGGCGCCTCTCTTACTGGCGAACAACGAGATGATGCCACTGCCACAACCCAATTCCAAAAACGTCTTTCCCTGTAGCTCCTTATCCGATAAAAATTCTAACAGAATTTTGGTGCTTAGCGTAAGTTGGGGCGGAAATACTTCTGGGTGCACGACCACCTCAATGCCATCGTACCGAAAGGGTCTGGGTTTTCTGTAATGGTAGGTGAGCCACCTCTTCAACAAAGGGGCTGCCAATCGCTTCCATAATGCACGTGCCTTAGCCATTATTCAGAATAGAATCCCTGTATTTCAGGTTGTCGGTACTTCCACAATTTGTGCAGCACCTTAATTTCATAGGGAAATTTATAGAGGTTATTCTTGTAGCGCACCGAGGAAATAGCCCGCAATAGTTTCTTTTTGGCCCCTTTGATCCTAAAATCGGAAACCGTCGGGTAATACCCATTCAGTACCGTTTCGAAGTTCTGGATTTTATCGACCATAGGCGGGGTTAACCAAGGCGTTAGTGGATTTTTGCGTAGATCGAACTTTTCCCAAGAGGGCGACAACCAATCTTCCAATTTCTCTGGAAAACTGAACCCCGCTTCCCGAATCTGATCGTACAACTCGGACCCTTCGGTAGCCACCGGACTGTAGAGATAAATGATGATCTCGGCATCTGGATTGATCTCCTTTATCTCTTTGATGAAGGCAATATCGGCATTGATCTGCGACATCACTTTTTCTGGGGTTTCAGCCGGCATTCCCAATACAAAGGAGAATTCAGGAATAATCCCAATGGGGCGCAGTCGTCGTGCAAAGTCCTTTATCACTTGGCCTGTCTGTGTACCGCCTTTGTTCATTTGTTTTAAGATCTCATCGTTCCCCGTTTCGGCTCCCAGGAAGATCATTTTACATCCCGCCTTTCGCATCAGTTTCAGATCCTCATCACTGTATTTGTTAATGGTATCGATGCGGCCTTCGCCCCACCATGTAATGCCATCATTCATGACGAGCTTAGAAAACTCGACCACCCGTTTTCTCGAAGTGAAAAAATTGTTGTCGTTAAATTCTATCGCATCAATATCGTATTGTTCCTTAAAATACGTTACATCTTGATATACTGTTTCGGCCGTTTTCGCCTTCCATCTACCTTCGTAAATGGGGACCACAGCACAAAAGGAACACGTAAAGGGACATCCCAAACTGGAATGGTAGGAAAAGGTACGCTCGCCCAAAAAGGTCTTTCCTAGATAATTTTTCAGGTTATAAAAGGAATTCAGGAATTCATATGGCAAAGGAGGCAAGGTATCCTGATCCAAAAGCTTTTCCTTTGGGGTGAGCACAGGCGTTCCATCTTCTCCTAAATACACTAGATTCTTAATGGTCTTTATGTCTTGAGTTCGACCTTCTTCCAAAGCATCCAGCAAAGCAGGAAAAGCAACATCACCCGGACCATTCACAATATAATCCACAAAGGGTGCTTGTATGGAAACCTTATACTGATTTGAAGCAAAATACCCACCCCAAATGGTGACACTTCCGGGATATTTTTCTTTTATTTTTTTAGTGAAGGGAATGGCTTGTCTCAACTGAGGACCCGGCATTACCGTACTACAGAAATACTTAAAGGCACCCGTATCGAAATAGGCCTGAATGGTCTGCCAAGGATCGTTTTCCAGATTGCCGTCTACAAACACAAAATCGTATTTCCCATAGATGGAAGCACCCACTTGAAGGATAGAATTGGGGATCCTATGCTTTCCGTTGGCACTTCTGGGGTTGAATATGAGGATCTTGTTGTTCATGCAATCAGTTTAAACGAATTTACGAAACATTATTCGGCAGGAATCTAAATATCTATTTATTAATTTTTGTTTTCATATTGCGTTGTCAATTCGCTGATTTCCAATTCCGAATAGAAGTGTGTACAATACTTGGATTTCAACATATTAGTCACGTAGTCATCATTAAATTTACAATACTCTTTGAAAGAGTTATATGCTTGCGAATAGGGTTTGCTAGAAGCTGTATTGCGGCGTTCCAAATGGAAATGGTCAATTTCCAAAAACTCTCCTATGATTTTCTCTTTCTTTTCATCGTCTAAGTCCACCCTCAAAACCAGGGCCTCTACATTTCCTTCTTTCAAAACGATATATTTTTCCTCCTTATTGAAAGGGGTATTGAACACATCGATCCCTGTAGTCTCCTTAAATTCCTCATCGAACCAACGCAATGGAATTTTATGCGGATAGTTTTGTAGGAACTGTGAATGGATGTCCGAAGGCTCCATACCATCGATCATTCGATGATTTTTCAAGTACACCGGCAGGTCCTGAAAAAAATCGGAAATATTTCTTCCAATGGGTTCCCTTACCAAGGAAATGATCTTTATGTTTTTGGAAGCCATCTTTTTTAATACTAACTCCCCCACTTTACTTCGATGTGGCTTTATATTATTTTTAATGAAAGCCTTGTTGTAAGCCTCAATGTTCTTTTCAATCATTCTATGCGTAAAGAGGACCCTCCCCTTAAATTTTCTTTTCAAGGAGTAATAGATGCTCGTTGAACCTACTTTTCCCATGGTATACACCAAAATAATATCCTTGCTGAATAGTAAGTTGATCCGTTCGGTCAATTCTCTCAACCTCCAATGTATCTGAAACAAAAGGGCTCTAAAACGCATAGGGGGTTTCCATTTTTTTGAAAGCTTCGACAAATTGGGACTTTTCTTCTGGTGTGAATTCGTCCTTCCAATACCCATACGATCCAACCCTTAGGAGATGGTTATAATTACCTTTAGAATTATGGGGCACTGCTTTGCTTTTCACCTCAAAGGACTGTTTTCTGATACTTTCCGAAATATGAGCGGCATCGACTTGGTATCCTAAATGATCCAATATCCTAGCACATTCTGAATCAGGGTTATCGATTAAATCTTCGTATTTAATGAATAGCACACCCTCTTTCAAATAACCTGAATAATGATCGAACCATGACGCCGAAAACCATCTGTTCAATGCCTTATTCCCATACAGCACCGCCTGTATCATCTGTTTCTTTTTCTGTTGTTGGGAGGTAATACCTGTGATGAATCTACTTATGGCTACCGAAGATCGTAATGGTTCTATCTTTTTCAATAAGGGAGGAAGGAAATGGAAATAATGCATCCCCGAGATTACTACATCCCTTGGATCTCGAACAATATATATGAGTGTATGGGTTTTTAGGTTGGAAGCTTCGGAAATATGTTTCTGGTGGTGATGGGATTTAAAACATTGGAATTCGGAATCCCGATCCAGGCCTTCCTGAAAAGGAGGGTTTAGATGATCATATCCCCAATCGCCAACCAAAGGACAGGACACCAATTCGGCCACCAAACGGCTTAACCAAGTAGTACCACTTTTGGGATATCCCACGATAATAATATTCTTCTTTTCCATGCTAAACTTCCACAGGTATTGTTCTTCTATTTTTCCTTCGCAACCACCACCAAAGCACGATAACAATGGCCCATTGCCCCAGCACCTTTAAAATAAGGGCTCCGTCAATTCCAGAAGCACTGATTAGGAAATACCCCAATACGATCTGAAGTACCACTAAAACTGAAGAAAAAACCGCAATTTGTTTTTGCTTATTCTCCTTATAATATTCGCTGACCAAAGTCGTATGAAACATTAGCGGTGCAATGAACACGAAGGCCAAAAGATACTGCAGCATCGTAAAATCCAATTGATACACATAGGTGAGTGCCACAAACATGGCAACACTCATAAGGATGGCAAACGGCCATCCATACCAAAAGAACAGTTTCTGTAATTTATTGACCATTGTCCCAGACCGGTAAAAGTTCTTCAAATAAGGATTTAAGATAAAAGGTCCCGCCATTTGTGCCAACATTAAAAAGCTCAGGAAAATCTGATACTTGCTCAAGTCGTTTACACTGAAAAAATAGGTGCCATAGTAAATATCCACCTTCATGCGAACGGTTCCCACCGCCAAAGGAATAAAAAAAGGAGTGGACCTAGCGAGGTCATTCCATGCGATACCCCATTTCACGTTTTTGAATCCTTTCAGATAAAACACGCCGTAGCACAGGGCTTTCAATAACTGCCCCAAGCTAATAATCAATATGAGTAATCCGAGGTCCAAGGTATCCATCATTACCCATAGTGCAGTGATTACAGCGACATTGTATAGCAACTCCACTTTTATATTGAAGGCAAAATCCCGATGATATAATAGCAACACCCTGAAGGCGGTATTGATGAATTGAAATAGAATCAGCCCTAGTATCAACCATTCGTAACCTTGAAATACAGGAGCTAAGAAAACCACCACAGCCGCAGGAATAAACAACAAACTTCGTGTTGTAAAATTGACGGTCCATTGTTGGTCAATGGTCGAAGGGGATCGACTAAAGGATCGAAGCAGATAATCGTGACTTCCAAAACCCAGAAAGAGTAAAACAACGTTGCTCCATATCAAGATTTCGGCGTATTCACCCCACAATTCGGTGGAATGAAAGGTGACAATGACCAACGAAATGAGCAATACCGAAGCAACTGCCAACAATCTACTCATTCCGTACAAGGAAATGGTAGTAAGTCTTTTGGTTATTTTGTTAGGTTGGGCCATTCATTTATTTACTAACGCGAAACCAGCATGAGTCCACTGGCCAAAATGGATTTTGCTTTCAACACAAAAACCTTTCTAAGACTTCGGTTTTCCCCCTTGATCCATTCTTTATGGTAGTTCACTTCATTTACCACTTTTCGAACTGCATAATCGTAGAACTTCCTGCGATATCTTCTCTTAAAATCGATTTGCCTGTCCGTAGAAGTCTCCCAATCCGGTTGCGCTGTGATTTCCTGCTCAATTTCGTCGTACAAAGCGGTTCCTTTAATGGGATAGGCCACCGTGATCGTATAGTGCGTTGGGTTGGACTTCTTAAGATGTTCTATGGTTTTAGAAATATCACTCCTATCCTCACCAGGATACCCCAGCATGATAAAGGTTCCCGTTTCTATCCCGAGATCATTGGCACTATTTATGGCTTCCTGTACCGTTTCTACCTCAACCCTGCGATCCATGGCATCGATGATCTTTTGCGAACCGCTTTCGGCACCTATCCATATTCTAAAACAACCGGCTTCCTTAAGGAGTTTCAGCATCTCATCATTCAACCGTTCTGCCCTTGTAATACATTCGAAAGGGATCACAACATCCTGCTTTAAAACTTCTTCATGAAAACTTCGTAACCACTTATGACTTACCGTAAATACATCGTCTACAAACCAAAGCGTATCCGGATGATAGGTTTCCCGAAGCATGGCCATTTCTTCTACCACCAAATGTGCTGGCCTACGACGATAACTTTGTCCATATACCGCCGTACTGCACCATTTACAGGTATAGGGACACCCACGCTGGGTACTTATGGTCATGGCACTTTTACCATGGTTATCTTTCCAAGCATTGAGGTATTTGTGCATGGCAATCCCTTCCCTATTGGGTAGCGGAAGCTTGGTTAGATCTTTCATTTTGGTTCTTGGAGCAGTCTTTATAACGGTTTCATTTTCCAAATAAGCAATGC
The DNA here is from genome assembly GCF_028561275.1 of Aureisphaera galaxeae. Taxonomy (GTDB): domain Bacteria; phylum Bacteroidota; class Bacteroidia; order Flavobacteriales; family Flavobacteriaceae; genus Aureisphaera; species Aureisphaera galaxeae. Next base: position 38,247 of record NZ_JAQQTF010000017.1, on the reverse strand, counting down.
CGGGAATCTCCGAAATATCCAATTTTTCGGTAATTGCGCGATACAATTCGGCCATGGTTTCTTCCCCTTCTCCAATGATAAGATAATGCGCTCCAGCTTTGAGATAATTTTCCAGGTTGTAGGTAATATCAGGTCCGCCCAACACAATCTTAGGGACTCCATATTTGGCATCCGTTCTTAATGTCTTCATGAGCTTGATCACCTCCACCTTGGTCATGAGGTTGGTATAAATCGCAACCACATCGGGCTTTTTATCGGCTATGAGTTGTAGTTGGGCTTCCTTGGTCGAAAAAGTTGTGTCGAAAATATAATTATCGATTCCTTGTTCATTCAAATAACCTGACACATACAATAATCCCAAAGGAGGATAGGGCTTCATTATTTTAAGCTCTTTCTCATCCTCATACAGGAAATATCCATGTGTTAGTACAATACTCATTTTAACTGAAGTTCGATGATATAATGGTCGGCATATTTCGCCCAAAAACCATAATTAAACCACGATTCCATACGGCGGAAAATCCCTAATAACTTCTTTCTCGAAGCGAAAAAAGACTCCAAATACGATGGTGGAATACAAATGCCAATGGGCTTTATCGCTGTCGCCACAAAACCATCTTTAGCTAAATGTACGATTTCCTGCGGATTGTAATACCAAGTCGGCACCGTTACTCCTTCTACATTCACAGAAACAGGACCTTTGTTCTTTCGCTGAAAAGCTCTTTTCAATTTCCCTTTCAACATAAAATACACCCGCTCCCATAATGTATGCCTTGGCATAATGACCCACACCATTTTTCCCTGTGGTTGCAATAGGGATGGCGCTATCTCCATAAATTTGCGAAGCTGTTCTGGTGAAAGACAATTGAGCCCTCCAAAATTGGAGAATATCAAATCGAACTTTTCGCTAAAGGTATCTTTTCTAATTGCAGTAATATCTTGTTTTAGGAATTGGACATTGTCCGAGGCCCTTTTTTCATGGGCTGCTGCAATCATGGCTTCGGAAATATCGGTCGCCAGAACCCGATGTCCTTTGTTAGCGAGATACAAGGCATCTTCCCCCGTACCACAATTAATTTCCAAAATATTCAGTTTTTCTGAAACAGGAAGAATATTTCGGGATAGAAATTGGTATACGCGATGCCGCTGCGCCTTTCCTATTTCGGAAAATGTAAAAACGGCATCATAGGTCTTAGCCGATGTATCGAAATGGTCAGGCATTCGTGTGTTGTACTTTTTTCAGGAAAACCCGGTCCAACATGGAACTGGGAAGGTAGTAAAAATACAGGGCCATGGATCGTAGCCCTCCTCCCGAAAGTGAAAGCGGATTACTGAAAAAACGTTTAAAATTGGCTATGGCCTGGCTCTTACGGTACTCTTTATGCACATAGCGATGCAATTTCTTGTAGTATTTGGAATTGAAAGTCCCTTGGAACATCATGGCCAAATCATCCGAATCCGTCCAATTGGCCTTCAACTTTAAATCGTCCCTTACCTTTTCATAGAATTTGGTTCCGGGAAGTGGATAGGAGACCGAAATCCCCAGATTATCCGGCAACAATTCCTTGATCATGCGAATGGTCTTCGCAATATCTTCTTTGGTTTCTTCCAAATAGCCAAACTGAATGAAAAAGGCAACGCGGACGTTTTTCTTCTTCAATAATTCGGTAGCGGTGTATATCTGCTCTACGGTAGTTCCCTTGTCCATAGCATCCAATATCTTCTGGGAACCGCTTTCTGCTCCCACCCAAACTTCTTCCAATCCAGAAGCTGCAAGGGCATCGATGGTATCGTCCTTCAATAAAAGATCTACCCGACTCTGAATGTAATAGGAAATGGAAAGTGTTGCCTTTTGCAGTTCTTTATTGAATTCCTGCACCCAATTGGGTTTCAATCCAAAAATATCATCGCACATCCAAAAACGCTCCACCCCATAGGTTTCCTTCAAAAAGGAAAGATGACGTACGATGTATTCGGGCGAATGCGAATTGTAGCGATTGCCGTAAATAGGCTTGGCACACCAATTGCATTTGTAGGGACAGCCGCGGGTCGTAGCGATATTGAGCGTAAATCGTCCATTTCCTTGGCTCCAAACTTCCTTATACGCATCCATATCGACCAAATCCCAGGCGGGCATCGGGAGTTCGTCCAAATCCCTAAGTACAGGGCGCTTGGTATTCTTCTTTACCTCATCGCCTTCTTTGAAAACAAGTCCAGAAATAAGTTGTACGGCTTCCTCATTCTCTAAGGCTGCTATCAATTCCTTCAAGGTAATCTCACCCTCTCCTTGTATGATATAGTCCGCTCCTGCTTCCAGATACTTTTCATAATGATCTGTACTGTCCGAGCTGCATACAATCACGGTACAATCGTATTTTTTTCCCAATCCAATCATTTCGAAAGCCGCCTCCCGCATAGTGGTGAGGCACATCTTTGTAAGGTAATTGAACCCGTCGTCGTAAATGACCAGAAAACGGGGTTGTTTTTCCTTTATTTCTTCTTCGATGGCATAGGGATCGCTCCTGAGATTGGTGTCGAAAAGCGAAACTGAATAGCCCTCTTGTCGCATTAAAGAAGCCGCATAGATCGTTCCCAAAGGCGGATAAGGTGTCTTATTGGCCCATTGCTTTTTATCCAATGGATAGTAATACGAATGCGAAAATAGAATATCAAGCATGTTCTTTGGGTAGGTGAATATTGTATTTCTCTTGGTATTCCTGATACTTTTCGTTGAGACGATCGATCACTTTCTTTTGAAAGTTCTGTGGATGGTGCTTCGACACTTCTTTGGTGGACTTCATAGCCACATCGAAACTTTTCCGATCCATGTTATTGAATTTCGCCCTCCATTTTTTATGGGTAATGCGAAGGAAAAAGTTATCGACCGCATCTCCCAATCGGGTGTTCAACAATTTCTCCAATCCGCGGGTCAATCTAGGCTTTTCAACTGGTTTTAGCCCTAGCATGCCTTCTGCAAATTCCTTATTGGGAAGTATTTGATACGCCCATTTGTTCTTTTCGTAGAGCTCTCCAAAACTTCCATTGCCATACATAGGGATCATAGTCACCAACTCGGTAGCAGTGAACCTATTTTTTTCTTGAATTTCTAAAGAATCGGCGCTGATAAAATAGTTCACGCAGAAGTATTTCCGAGAATTGAGTAGAAACAACTTCTTGTATAAAATGAGCAGGGTTCTGGCAATCCAAAGGCGCTTGGGTGTTGTTATGATAAAGAAATCGATATCGCCCTCTTCATCGAAATATCCTTTGGACAAGGAACCTGAAACAGCCACGCCTTCTACATACGGAAATCTGGAAATGAATCGGGATACCTTATCGGTTTTGGTGAAGATCTGCTTGGCCCCTTCATTTCCCTTCAATCTGCGTTCTATAAGGTATTCATCATTTTCACAGGAATAAAAACCATCGATATTGTACACGACACTGTCCTTGACTAGGTCTTTCAATTCCCGATGCAGTGATTCCTTGCTATCCGATTCGGAAAAGGCGAAAATCTCTTCTAAGGTAAGCGGATACCTAAAAAGGGAAAAGTACAATAGTGGTTTTAACGGAGTCACAGCAAATTTTTTAATGGCAAAAATTGATCCTCTAAAGGGTTTTAAAAGCTAAACGCTTCCCGCCTTACAACAAATTAGTTGATTAGGTCATAGAATAGCAATTTTTTCTTGTTTCAAATGGACCGTCTGGTACCATTCGGTCTAATTTTTCTTTTTCTTCAAAGGGAAATCTCCGAAATATTTTTTCTCTAAATTAACCAATTTGAAGGAATAATCCGTTAAAAATTACACAATCTGCCTATCTGGGTACACCAAACCCAAATAAAGTGAAGTAAGCTATTTTTTGAATTTCACAGAAGCACTGCGCTGCAACATTCGCTTAATCTCATTAAGCTTCATCAATGCTTCCACAGGTGTAAGCGTATCGATATCGGTCTCCAAAATCTCATCCCGAATCTCTTCCAAAAGAGGATCGTCCAGCTTAAAGAAACTCAACTGCATTTCTTCTTGGGAGATTTCCTTCATCCTATCGCTCAACTCTTCCGAAGAATGACTCTTTTCCAGTCGTTTCAGCACTTTGTTGGCTCGCAGTAACACAGCCTTGGGCATACCCGCCATCTTAGCAACGTGAATACCGAAACTGTGATGGGAACCACCAGGCACCAGTTTGCGAAGGAACAATACGTTGTCCTTCATTTCCTTTACCGAAACATTGTAGTTTTTAATACGATCAAAGGTCTCGGTCATTTCATTCAGTTCGTGATAATGGGTAGCAAATAAGGTCTTGGCATGCGAAGGATGTTCGTGCAGGTATTCACTAATGGCCCAGGCAATGGAAATACCATCGTAGGTACTCGTTCCTCTTCCAATTTCATCCAATAACACCAAACTCCTTTCAGAGATATTATTAAGAATACTGGCCGTTTCGTTCATTTCTACCATAAACGTGGATTCGCCCATGGAAATATTGTCGCTCGCTCCTACCCTTGTAAATATCTTGTCCACGCAGCCCATTCTTACGGCGCTTGCTGGCACAAAACTTCCCATTTGGGCTAATAATACGATAAGTGCAGTCTGACGTAAAATCGCGCTCTTACCACTCATATTGGGCCCAGTGATCATAATGATTTGCTGATTATCGCGATCCAAAAACACATCATTGGCAATAAACGGCGAATCTGGAGGAAGCTGTTGTTCAATGACTGGATGCCTTCCTTCCTTGATATCCAAATCGAAACTATCGTCCAATAAGGGACGGGAATACCTATGGGTTTTTGCTTGATGTGCAAATGAAGCCAAGCAATCTATTTGGGCGATGAGAGTAGCCGTTTGCTGAATTTGCCCTATGAATTGAAGCAAATGCTGCAATAGCTCTTGAAACAGTTGCTGCTCCAAGGACAATATCTTTTCCTCAGCTCCAAGAATCTTGGCTTCGTATTCTTTCAGCTCTTCGGTTATATAACGCTCGGCACTCACCAAGGTTTGCTTCCTAATCCACTCCTCGGGCACCTTGTCTTTATGGGTATTCCGAACTTCGATATAGTACCCAAACACATTATTGGAAGCTATTTTCAAGGAAGTTATTCCCGTGCGTTCGCTTTCCCGTTGCAACATGGCATCCAAATAGTCCTTTCCACCTGTTGCAATGGCTCTAAGCTCATCCAGTTCGGCAGAAACCCCATCGGCAATGGCATTTCCTTTTCCAATGGCCACCGGAGCTTCCTCGTTAAGCGTTTCCTTAATCTTGTCGCGAAGGACTTCGCAATCGTTTAAGCGCTTTCCTATATCCTGTAAAGATCCATTATTGCTCTGTTCTGCCAAGGCCTTTATGGGCACGACAGCTTCTAAAGAATTCTTTAGGTGCACTACTTCTCTTGGATTGATCTTACCAGTAGCCGTTTTAGAGACCAATCGCTCCAAATCGCCCATGCGCTTTATGTATTGCTGGGCTTTTTCCAATACTTCGGGATGATCCAACAAATAGCTCACCACCTCATGCCTTTGCGCGATCTTTTCTGAATCCTTAAGAGGCAAGGCCATCCATCGCTTTAACATACGTCCACCCATGGGTGAAATCGTCTTATCGATGACATCCAATAGCGTAATAGCTCCTGGCTGGTTAGGCTGATACAATTCCAAATTCCGAATCGTAAATCGGTCCATCCACACATAAGCATCTTCTGCAATGGGAGCGATTCTGGTGATATGTTCCAGTTGGTTATGCTGTGTTTCTGAAAGGTAATGCAAAGCAGCTCCTGCCGCGATGATTCCTTCTTCCAAATGGGCTACCCCAAAGCCTTTCAATCCACTGGTGTCGAATTGTTTCTGAAGTGTCTCTAAGGCATAATCAGTCTGATAGATCCAATCTTCCAAATGGAATACATGATACCGATCTCCAAAAGTTTCGGCTACCCACTTGCGTTTCTGTTTGTTGAAAAGCACTTCACTCGGGCTGAAGTTTTGCAGTAATTTTTCAATGTACTCCAAGGATCCTTCGGCCGTGAGGAATTCCCCAGTAGAAATATCTAAAAAGGCAACCCCGTAGTACTTTTTGCCCACGTGAACGGCAGCCAAAAAGTTATTGGATTTGCTTTGTAAAATATCATCATTAATGGCTACCCCCGGTGTTACCAATTCGGTAACCCCACGTTTTACAATCTTCTTGGTCTGCTTTGGGTCTTCCAGCTGATCGCAAATAGCCACACGGCAACCCGCCATGACCAATTTGGGCAAATAGGTATTTAAAGAATGGTGGGGAAAGCCCGCCAATTCGGTCTGATCACCTCCATTGTTTCGTGCCGTTAGTGTAATGTTTAGGATTTTGGCCGATTTCACCGCATCTTCCCCAAAGGTTTCATAAAAATCGCCCACGCGAAAAAGCAACAAGGCATCCGGATACTTTGCCTTAATCGTATTGTACTGTTGCATTAATGGAGTGACCTTCTTCGCCATCTTCGATATTCTGAGTTCGGAAAGTAAAAATAAATAATGCCGCCTTTTTTCACAGGCGTTCTTCCTTCAAGTTATTGAATATTATCAACAAAATTGAAAATCGGTTAATAACCAAAATAGACATTCCTTATCTGCGCTTCTATTTTTATTTTAAGCCTTACTTTTGCGACATGCGACATCGGAAAATAAAGAACAGTGAATTGGGGCGGATTTCTGTAGAAGAATTCCAACAGCAACAGAAAACCCCGCTCATCCTTGTTTTGGACAATATTCGAAGTTTGAACAATATTGGTTCGGTGTTTCGTACGGCCGATGCCTTTCTCATTCAGAAAATATATCTCTGTGGCATCACCGCTCAACCCCCGCACAAAGACATTCAGAAAACAGCCTTGGGTGCTACCGATAGTGTGGTCTGGGAATACCGAAAATCGACCTTAGAGCTTATCGAAGAGCTGCAACGAGAAGGCGTATTTGTAGCTTCCATAGAACAGGCAGAGGAAGCTGTTTCCTTAGCACATTTTAAAGCTAAAAAAAACACTCCCTATGCCGTGGTTTTTGGCAATGAGGTAAAAGGCGTACAACAAGAGGTGGTTTCCCAAAGTGATGCTGTGATTGAGATTCCGCAATACGGAACCAAACATTCCTTGAACATTAGTGTGAGTTGCGGTGTCGTGGTTTGGGATTTGTTTCAGAAACTTCAGCCTTAAGAAACAATCTGCCTCAATATAGAGAGATAATCCTTCCTATTTTTCACAAAGTCCATTTCTGAAATATCGATCACCCGAACTTTCTCGGGAGGCAATCCTTTTATGAATTCGAAATATCCTTCATTGAGCTCCTGAAGATACTTCGCCGGAATATCCTTTTCGTAGCTCCTTCCCCTTTTTTTGATATTTTCCAGCAGTCGCTCAGTATTCTGATACAAATACACATACAAATCGGGATTGGGCAGTTCCTTGTGCATCAAATTGAACAGCTTCTTATAAAGCGCATATTCCTCTTCGGCTAAAGTGACTTTGGCAAAAATCAAGGACTTATAAGCATCATAATCGGCCACTACCGAATCCTTGAACAAATCGAATTGTTTGATGTCTTCCAGCAACTGTTGATATCGATCGGCCAAAAAAGACATCTCCAAAGGAAAGGCATAACGTGACTGATCTTTATAAAATTTGGGTAGAAAAGCATTGTCCTTATATCGCTCTAGAATAAGTTTCGCATTGAAATCCTCCGCAATCATAGTCGCCAAACTGGTCTTTCCCGCACCGATGTTCCCTTCGATCGCCAAATAATTGAGTTGGGGAATGGGAAAATCTTTTTTAGGATTGCGAAGCCACTTGGATTGTTTGGAAAGTACACTTTCGTCTTTGGTGCTGGCCAATAACTTAATTACATTCATCCCGTTTACCGGATGTTCCCATTGCGGGTTTACATCGGCCAAAGGCTGCAACACAAACCTGCGATCCTGTAAATGGGGATGCGGCAGTGTTAGGCTTTTGGTATCCTTCACCTCCTCCTCATAAGAAATGATATCGATATCGATGGGTCGCGAAGCGTATCCTTCTTCCGCCTTTCGTTCACGGCCCATTTCCTTCTCAATGTCAAGGACTGTGGCCATCAATCTTTTTGGAGAAAGGGAGGTTCTAACCCATAGGACGCAATTCAGGAAATCGCCCCCTTCAAAACCGATGGCTGGCGTTTCATAAACGGATGATATCTTTATAATAGGGCCTATTTCTTCGAAGATGGCATTGACAGCAGCCTGTAAATGCTCGAAACGGTTCCCCATATTGCTCCCTAGCGACAGGTATGTATTTTGTGTTGGTTTGATAAAGTGCTAATTTTAACATTTGTGACGAAATTAACGCTATCTGTAAACCGTCACATTAACTTTGTAATAATACCAAAAAATTGTGACAACAGAGACACTCAAAAAACGGTTATTGGCCCAACGTATCTATCTAATTCTGGCAGCGCTGTTTATCTGTTCCTTGGTCGTTTCCAATCTTATTTTTCAGAAGTTTTTTTACTGGGATTTCTTTGGCCTATACACCTTCGAAATCTCTGTGGGCATCTTACCCTACCCCATTACCTTCTTAATTACCGATGTAATTAGTGAAGTCTATGGTAAGAAGAAAGCTAACCAAGTGGTAACCGCAGGAATTTTTGCTTCCTTCTTCTCGTTATTGATTGTATATGTGGCCGACTACGTGCCTGCTACCGAATGGAGCCCGATAGACAATATCCTTTTTACCAAGGTTTTTGGTGCTACGGTGGTTGCAGTTTTTGCCTCCATGATGGCCTATTTGTTAGCACAATACATTGACATACAAATATTTCACTTCTGGAAACGTTTAACCAAAGGAAGGCATTTATGGCTTCGTAACAATTTCTCAACATTCCTGTCCCAATTTGTGGATACCTTTACTGTACTTTTCTTGCTATGCAGTTTTGGGAAAATTGATTGGGAATTGTTTGGAGGACTATTATTGGGCGGATTCCTATTCAAAGTATTGGTTGCTGCAGTGGACACCCCATTCCTATATGCCGCCGTGTATGCTTTGCGAAGCAAGCTAGGATTGAAAGGAGCCGAAGAGTTTGATCTGGACACATTAGACCTAAACGAAATTGAGATAACAACACCTACTTAAACCATAAAAATGAAAAAAATTGCCAAAATCATCGGAATCGTCCTCGGACTCATCCTTGTATTCCTGCTAGTAGCCCCATTTCTTTTTAAAGGTTCTATTGAAAAACTTCTGAAAAAGAACCTCAACGAAAACCTGACCGCACAAGTGGAATGGGAATCACTAGACCTAAGCCTTTTTAAAAACTTTCCCAATGCTGCGGTAGTGGTAGAGAACTTCAGTGTGGTGAATGCTGCCCCTTTTGAAGGAGATACGCTAGCCAGCGGTAAACGCCTTGCTTTGGATATGGGCATTACCCAACTCTTTAAAAGCTCCGAAGACCCTATACAAATAAACGGATTGGAACTGGATGAGGCTCTGATTAATATTCAGGTAGACTCCCTTGGTAATGCAAGCTATGATATTGCCAAAAAATCGGAAACAGAACCCAACGAAAGTACCGAAGACACTTCTTCCGGAGGCTTTTCCTTTGACTTGAATCATTACGAAATCAATAATTCACGCATCAACTACCATGACCACAAAGGAGGTACCTTTTTAACCTTGGAAGAATTTACGCATGAAGGGAATGGCGACCTCTCGGCAGCTACTTCGCAACTCGTCACTACTACTCAGACCAAAGCAAGCTTTGCCCAAGGGGATACCCAATACTTAGGTGGGCATTCACTAACCTTAGACGCTACTTTTCAATTGGATCTCGAAAATCAGAAATACAGCTTTCTGGAAAACGAAGCAAAAATCAATGAACTTCCCCTCACTTTTGATGGTTTTGTTCAAATCTTAGAGGATGGGAGCGATATCGACTTAACGTTTACCACCCCTTCTTCCGATTTCAAGAATTTCTTGGCCGTGATTCCCAAGAAATACGTTCAAAACCTGGATGGGGTTTCTACCACAGGAAATTTCAGTGTAGACGGAATGGTGAAAGGAGTAGCGAACGACACCCGTATTCCCACTTTGGACATTACGGTGAAAAGTGATAACGCTTCGTTCAAATATCCAGACTTACCCAAGGCGGTTCGTAATATCTCTATAGACGCTCAATTGAAAAACGATACTGGATTGGTACAAGACACCTACCTAACCATAGGCAACCTTACCTTCAAAATCGATGAAGAATTATTCAGAGCCAATGGAAGCATTCGTAACCTTACCGAAAATGCCCTTGTGCAATTGGCATTAAAGGGAACCCTTAATCTGGCCAACATAGAACAGGTACTTCCTCTGGAATTGGAGCAGGACCTAACGGGTATATTTAAAGCCGATGTTTCTACCCGCTTCGACATGCGTTCTTTAGAAACCGAACAATATCAGAATATCAGTACCAATGGTACCGCTTCCTTGAGCGACTTTACTTATCAAGATCCTTATTTTTCCGATAAAATAGTAATAGATGAAGCCGATGTAGCCATGACTCCGGGAAATATCACCCTGAACAAATTTGATGCGAAAACAGGAGAAACCGATATCGCCGCTACAGGAAGCATTCAAAACCTGATTCCTTGGATTATGGCCAAACAGGATTTGAAAGGGAACTTTAATGTGCAATCCAACACCTTCAACGTAAGTGACTTTATGGGAACAGAATCGGAAGAAGTTCCTGCTACTGGCGATGGCACTACTGAAAGTGCTACTACCGCCACCGCAGAAGGAGAAGCTATTAAAATCCCCGATTTCTTGGATGCTACACTCAATTTTGATGCAAAAAAGGTGAAGTACGACAATTTGGAATTACAAAACACCAAGGGCACGGTAACCATAAGTGATGAAACCGCTTTCCTAAAAAATGTAAGCTCTAATATATTGGGTGGAAATGTTGCACTTTCGGGAGACGTAAATACAAAACAAACCACGCCCACTTTTAGCATGAATCTGGACCTTCAGAAAATAGACATCGATCAATCCTTTGGGCAACTAGCCATGTTAAAGTACATCGCCCCTATTGCCCAAGCGTTGGATGGCAACTTGAATACAACCCTTAACCTGCAAGGAAAGTTGAATGATGATCTTACTCCAGACCTTAAAACAATCGCTGGAAGCGCCCTTGCCCAAGTGATCACAGCACAGGTGGATGCCAATAAAACACCCTTGCTTTCTAAATTGGGAGAGCAGGTTTCCTTTCTCAATCTCGATAAATTGAGTTTGCAAAATGTGAGTACCGCCTTGGATTTTAGCGATGGAAAAATAGTGGTACAACCTTTTGACTTCAAGATTGAAGATATTAATGTAACCGCAGGGGGAAGCCATGGTTTGGATAAGAGCATGAATTACCAGGTCACTATGGACGTTCCTGCCAAATACTTAGGTGGAGAAGTAAACAACCTCCTCAAAAAACTGGATCCGGCCGAAGCCGATAAGACTACTGTATCATTGCCTATTGGCATTGGTGGCACCTTTACAAGTCCCGCCGTGAATGTGGACACAAAGGGAGCAGTGAGCACATTGACCCAACAACTTATTGAAAAGCAAAAACAAGAACTTACCAATAAAGGAACAGATATTCTTAAGGACATCTTGGGTGGCGGAACCAAAAAGGAAGGAGACGCCAAGGCAAATTCTACCGAAAAAACTACTGAAGAACAGGCCACTGAAGTCGTAAAGGATATTTTCGGCGGTATCTTTGGCAAGAAGAAAAAGAAAAAAGACAGCACGAAATCAGGCAATTAGACAAATTAACATTTTTTTGTCGCCCCCAGACGTAAGCTTTCCAAGCCCAGAGGCACTAATGTGTCATGATTTTGGGATTCTTTCTTATTGGCACATTGCTTTCCATTTTGGGAGCCATTCCTTTGGGAGCTTCCAATTTGGCCGTGGTAAGTGCCACTTCCAAACATTCATTATCCCATGGCATGAAGGTAGCCTATGGTGCGGGGGTGGGCGAAGTTGCCCTGGCCTTCTTTGCCCTGAACTATAGCATGGTATTCAGTGATTTTTTTGAAATGAACCAATGGGTGCAGATTACGTTCATGGTCCTGTTGTTTATTATAGGACTGTACTTCTTAACACCTAAAAAGCTAAAGGTTTCCATTAAAGCAAATCCAAATAAGGAAATTACCTATTCCCGATTCTTAATCGGATTTTTCCTTTCTTTCATTAATCCGCCTGTTTTATTATACTGGATTCTTGCCATATCGATAGCTAAAAGCCATTTTTTGGAAATTTCGGACATGAGCCCTACCAATATGCTACTATTGTTCTTTACGGGTGTCTTTATGGGTAAAGTATTGACCCTGTTCTTCTATGGAAAATTGAGTGATAAATTCAAAAACAAGAAGAAAGGAGACAAAACCAAGTTCTACCGAATTATAGGCATTAGCCTTATTCTCATCTCCTTTGCGCAAATGGTGCGCTATTATCTTCAGTAATTAGGCATTTACAGTGAAGGCGACCTTGTAACCTTCGTTGGCACGTACGTTGAAAACAGTATCGTCTTCAAAAATGAGGTATTGTCCTTTTATTCCTTTCAATACGCCTGTGTATTCCGGTGTTTTATCAAGATTGAGGCTTTTGGGTTTTTCAGGATAGCCATTGACCGGAAATTCGAGATGGGTTTCCCCGTTTTGTTCTAGGAAATAGTCCGTCACCTCTTCCGGAATGAAATCTTTCAACTTAGAGCGCCATTCCACCAAATCTATATCTTCGATCTCGTTCTTCAGCATTTTACGCCAATTGGTCTTATCGCTTACATGGTCCTTTAGGGCGACTTCGGTAATACCCGCTAAATATCGATTGGGTACTTCGGCAATTTCTATGGCTTCGTGTGCCCCTTGATCGATCCATCGGGTAGGCACCTGACTCTTTCTAGTGACTCCTACTTTTACATTGCTACTATTGGCTAAGTATACTATATGCGGCTGGAGCTGCACCTGTTTCTCATATTCCAAATCGCGATCTTCCTGCCCCAAATGGGCCTTGCTCAGTTCTGGTCGCATGATCCAGTCGGCGGCCTGTGGAATTTCGTAAAAACAATCGTAACAGAAACCTTGGCGGAAGATCTTCTTGTTCAATCGGCAATTTAGGCATTCGAAGCCCACGAAGGCCATGGTAATCTTTTTACCGAGTAACTGATTCATATTCATGAAATCATTATCGAACACCAAATAATACTGTATGGGGCTGCCATTTTCGGTCTGCATTTTCGTTAGGACACCTTCGTAGCTCATTCTATTAAAATTGTTATTTTTACTTTGTAAAGATAGGTCAAAATCATGCCAATTCCACTCGTTAATTCCATTGCCTCTTGGTTCCTTAAGAAGCGCTTCCACCAAATTGAGCTTTTCTTAAAGTATCCTATAGAAGTGCAGGAGGAACTGTTGCAATATTTGCTTCAACAGGCGAAGGGTACCGAGTATGGGAAGAGGTATGACTTTTCTTCCATACGCTCTTATAGGGAGTTTGCAGATCGTATTCCCATTAGTCAATACGAGGATATTGAACCGGATATCGAACGTTCCCGATGTGGTGAGGCCAATATTTTTTGGCACAAGCCTATTAAATGGTTTGCCAAATCCAGTGGAACTACCAATGCGAAGAGCAAGTTTATTCCAGTGAGCGAGGAATCCTTAGAAGATTGCCATTATGCAGCTAGTAAGGATCTCTTATGCATGTACCTTAATAATAATCCCGATGCCCAATTGTTTGTGGGTAAAGGTTTGCGTTTGGGAGGAAGTAAGGAGTTGTACAAAGAAAACGGAACAGCCTTTGGGGATCTTTCTGCCATTCTTATCGACAATATGCCTTTCTGGGCAGAATTCAGCAGCACACCTAGCAATGAAATATCCCTCATGGCCGACTGGGAAACCAAAATGCAGGCCATTGTAGACGAAACTATTAACGAGAATGTGACGAGTTTGGCAGGTGTACCCTCTTGGATGTTGGTGCTACTGAACAATGTACTGGAAACGACCGGAAAGGAGCATATCTTCGAAATTTGGCCCAACTTGGAGGTGTATTTCCATGGGGGTGTAAGCTTCGACCCCTATATCGATCAATACAATAAGTTATTTCCGAAGGAGAATTTCCGCTATTATGAAATCTATAATGCTTCCGAAGGTTTCTTCGCCATACAGGATAGAAATGCCAATAAAGAACTTCTCCTGATGCTCGACTATGGAATCTTTTACGAATTCATCCCTATGGACTCCTATGGAACCCCTAGCGAGAAGATCATTCCGCTGTCTGAGGTTGAAGTTGGAAAAAATTATGCCATTGTCATCACTACCAATGCGGGACTGTGGCGCTATAAGATTGGAGATACGGTTCGCTTTACTTCTACCAACCCCTATCGTATTAAGGTAACCGGAAGGACCAAACACCATATCAATGCCTTCGGTGAAGAGCTCATTATTGAAAACGCCGAAGCCGCCTTGAAGAAAACCACCCAACTCACCCAATCTGAAATTGTGGACTACACGGCGGCTCCTATATATATGAACGGAAGGGAGAAGGGGGCACATGAATGGATTATCGAGTTTAAGACCCCTCCTAAAGACTTCTCCAAATTCACACAACTGCTCGATCGTTCCTTGCAGGAAGTAAATAGCGATTACGAAGCCAAGCGCTACAATAACACTACCCTAAATGCACCTACCATCCATTGTGGTCGCGAACGACTCTTCTACGATTGGTTGAAGGAGAAAGATAAGTTGGGGGGACAGCATAAAGTGCCTCGACTTTCCAATACACGTGACTATTTGGAAGAACTTCTCAACCTAAATAAGTAGAAGGGTATTCTGCAAACATCGATTAAAAGCATATAAATTCGATTAAGAAAGCGTCATAAGTCGATGATAATAAACACTTTATCGAGCATCCCATTTTTTTGTGCATTTTAACGAATTTTCCTACGACTTCACCTAAAAGTTTTGGTAGTATTTTTCTTACTCAATACGTTTGAACTATCAAATTACAATTGGGGCTGTAATGAAAAGAGCAAAAAACATACTAGTAACCTTCTTACTGATAGCATTCGTATCTGGTTCTTTAACCTCTTGTGCTACTACAATGAAAGTAAACAACGATGAATCAGTGTCAGGTTACACATTAAAGAACAAAAAGGAGTTAATGCAACAAAAGATTGCAAACAAAAAGCCAAAGACAGTTTTGGCCACTCCTTAAAGATTATTATTTAGGTTAAGTTTAAGTGAAAAAAGCCTCTAGATCTTAGGATCGAAGAGGCTTTTTTTTATGCGTATATCTTTGAAAGCGGTTTAGGAAACGGCCTTCAACTTTTTAATCGTAGACTTATTCAGTTTCTCCTGAGCGTATTCCATCGTAACGTGCAACTTCTTGTCGTTGGTACTCGGCAGTTCATACATGGCGTCGGTAAGAACGGCTTCACAAAGTGAACGGAGCCCTCGTGCCCCAAGTTTGTATACTATGGCCTGGGAAACGATGAAATCCAATGCTTCTTCCGTAATTACAAAGTCAATCTCATCCATTTCGAACAGTTTCTTGTACTGTTTGATGATGGCGTTCTTTGGCTCTGTAAGAATGGCTCGCAAGGTACCTTTGTCCAAAGGATTCATATACGTAAGTACGGGTAGCCTTCCGATGATTTCGGGAATAAGACCGTAATCCTTCAAATCCTTCGGGATGATGTATTTCAAAAGATTATCGCGCTCTCTTGTATCATCACTTTTGGAAGCGCTGAAACCAACCGCTTGCATATTCAATCGTTTGGAGATATGGCGTTCAATTCCATCGAATGCTCCTCCAGCAATGAAAAGGATGTTTTCGGTATTTACCTCGATAAATTTCTGATCTGGGTGTTTTCTTCCCCCTTTAGGCGGCACATTTACCACGGTTCCTTCCAATAGCTTCAGTAAGGCTTGCTGTACCCCTTCACCACTTACATCACGGGTAATGGAAGGGTTGTCGCTCTTACGGGCAATCTTATCGATTTCATCAATAAAAACAATCCCGTTTTGCGCCTTCTCCACATTGTAATCGGCCGCTTGCAATAATCGGGTCAAGATGCTCTCTACATCTTCTCCCACATATCCTGCTTCGGTAAGTACCGTCGCATCTACAATGGCCAACGGAACATTGAGCATACGGGCTACAGTCTTCGCCATAAGGGTCTTCCCGGTTCCAGTTTGCCCAACAATTACAATATTACTTTTTTGGATTTCAATGTCGTCGTCGGTTTTGGGTTGAAGCAAACGCTTGTAGTGGTTATAGACCGCTACCGACATCACTTTTTTGGTATATTCTTGCCCAATGATGTAATCGTCCAAAAACTCCTTGATGGCTTTTGGCTTCTTCAGCATCATTTCTTTTGTAAGCTCGGTATTGGTAGAGTGCAATGCTTCTTCTACCACAATACCATGGGCTTGTTCTATACAACGATCACAGATATGGGCATCGAGCCCAGCGATCAATAGGTTGGTTTCGGCTTTTTTACGACCACAAAACGAACATTCTAAATCTTCTTTTGCCATAACCTTACACTTTTAGGGGGTGTTATCCTCGTGACAATATTTCGTCAATCATTCCGTATTCAAGGGCTTTGTCTGCCTTCATCCAGTAATCACGATCACTGTCTTCATAGACTTTCTCGAAGGTTTGTCCACTGTGTTTTGCAATAATTTGATATAATTCGTCTTTCAGGGTGAGGATTTCGCGTGCTGTAATTTCTATATCGCTCGCTTGTCCCTGAGCTCCTCCTAGGGGTTGGTGAATCATAACGCGGGAATGCGGTAGTCCGCTTCGCTTGCCTTTTTCTCCAGCACATAAAAGCACTGCTCCCATAGAAGCTGCCATTCCAGTACAAATGGTTGCTACATCGGGTTTAATGAACTGCATGGTGTCGTAAATACCTAGTCCGGCATACACACTACCTCCGGGGGAATTGATATATATCTGAATGTCCTTGGAAGCATCTACGCTTTCCAAAAACAACAATTGTGCTTGTACAATATTGGCCACCTGATCGTTTATTCCGGTACCCAAAAAGATAATTCTGTCCATCATTAGCCTTGAGAATACATCAAAGATGGCGATATTCATCTGGCGTTCTTCAATAATATTTGGGGTTAAGCCCACAGGATACATGCTACTCACGATCTGATCATAGTACGTGCTACTAATGCCTTGATCCTTAATTGCAAAGTCTTTAAACTCTTTTTCGTAGTTCATATAGTTTTTTATATCTATTTTTCTAAAACAAAAAGCGTTGAATGCACCCATTCAACGCCCTAAAGATAACTATTTTATCGCTCATTTAAGCGTAGGCTTCTTTAATGAATTTGTCATAGGTGACTTCCTTAGTCTTCAATTTTGCGTTTTCCTTAAAAAACTGAAGCATTTTGTTGGTCCCTAACTGCTCGGAAATACGTTTTACCTCATCCTGATTGCCCATGATACGAGCTACAATACCTTCCACTTCTTCTTCGGTGGGGTTCATTTGGCCAAACTGAGCCATTTGCGCTTTAATCATATTAGAGGCGTACTCCTTCAACTCTTCGAAAGTAACCTGTAGATTGTTCTCGGTACGCAGTTTGCCTTCGATCAATTGGTAACGCAGTCCTTTTTCACTTCTTTCGAACTCTTCCTTCGCTTCATCCTCACTCAATACCTTTTCTCCTGAAACTTTGATCCAACGGGTCAAGAATTCAGATGGAAGATCGAACTTGGTATTCTCAATCAAAGAATCTACAACATCGTTCAGTAGTTTCTGATCGCTCTGCTGCTCGAATTGACGCTCTGCATCTTCTTTGATCTTTTCTTTTAGTTGATCTTCGGAAGTAACAATCCCTTCCCCGAACAACTTATCAAACAATTCCTGGTTCAACTCGGCCAACTCACGGCTGTTCACCTCTTCAATTTTCAAGGTTACTTCAATTTCCAAACCATGTGCTTCCTCATGAGAAACTCCTAGGAATCTCTGGTTATCATGTTCTTCCTTGAACAACCCTTTGGTTTTCAATTTAACTTCATCTCCTACTTTAGAACCAATCAAGGCGTTCAATTGACGCTTTCCTTTGATTACATCGGTACCAAAAGTCGTTTTGTTTTCCATCTCCTTTTCGGTGGAAGTAAAGGTTCCGGTAATCTCATCATCTGCCGCTACTTCATCCTTGGAGATCAACTTTCCGTATTGTTTTTGGATGGTTTTCACCTGATTGTTGATCATCTCGTCATCGGCCACCACTTTGTATTGGGTAACAGCCTTTTTCTTCACATCTACGTCGAATTCTGGGGCAAGTCCCAATTCGAATTCGAAAGCGAAGTCGCCAGCATCCCAATCGATATCGGCTTCATTCTTTGGAAGTGGGTTTCCAAGTACATCCAATTTTTCTTCGGTCAAAAACTTGTGAAGGTTCTCTTGAAGCAATTTATTCACCTCTTCCACCAACACAGCTTGTCCATACTGCTTACGCACCATCCCCATAGGAACATGTCCTTTTCTGAAACCGGGAATGTTGGCATTTTTTCGGTAGTTATTAAGAACATCATCCACCTTTTTGGAATAGTCCTCCTTCGAAATTTCTACGGTAATCACCGCATTTAAGCTATCGATGTCTGTTTTTGTAATATTCATACGTCTTGAAAAAAATTTGACCTCTTCTTTTAGAGGGTGCAAAAGTACAACTTTTCCAAGAAGTCAACAAGCTTTTAAAAACTGAAATTCAAGGGTTTATTTTTCCTTTTCCAACATGGAATATAGTATGGATTGCAGAAAGGAAAGCAACAAACTAAAGATCAGTGCCCAAAGGATGCCATCTACGGTGAAGCCAGAAATAAAATAGTCGGCAATAAGTACCACCACCGCATTGATGACCAACAGGAACAATCCCAAAGTAATAATGGTAATGGGAAGGGTAAGTACTACCAAAATGGGTTTCACAATGGCGCGCAGTAATCCTAAGACCACGGCTACAATTAAAGCAGATACATAACTGGCCACTCCCACTCCCGGAAGTACATAGGCTAGGATCATTACCGCTACGGCGGTGAGAAGGATTTTAAGAAGGGTTTTCATTAGAATCGGTTTGTATAAATATAGCGAAAAGAAGCCATTCCAATAAAAAAGCGCCTTCCTACGGAAAGCGCTTTTTATCTCTTGTTGAATGAAAGTAACTTAGTTACCTCCGTTATTGTGTACCTGAACCGTAGGATAGTTTCCTATATCTACTGTTGGAATATTAGCACTGTATTTTCTATTGATTGCTTCTATGGCAAGGTTGGCAACATAGGCATATCCGCGTCCTGTTGGGTGAACTCCATCCAATGAGAAGGCGCCACCGGTTACAAAAGTATCGGTAAGTAATCCTCCGTTGTAAGGAATCCCAGTACTGGCTACCTGAGCCAATTCTCCTTTAGCATCGATAAGAATAAGGTTTCTAGCGGCTGCTAATGCTTCGATGGTGGCATTGTAAGCAGCTGCAGCAGTTGCTACACTTGCTTGCTCGCTCGTACTCAACACCCACTGGTCTTCCATTGGATATGTAATTCCGTTAACTGAAAGCTGGGCAGCGTCTGCCTGAGGCAATCCTAAAGCCATTAGCTCGGCCATACGATCGGCATTCAACTGTCCGATCACAGAAGCACTGGTCAATACCATAAGGTCGTTTTCGGTAGCTTGACGGGCCTGTCCGTACTGCAATCCGAAAATGGTTGCCGTAGGCAAGTCCAATCCACCAGCGGCTAATGTTTGGGTTAACTCAGCACTGATATTCGTTAAAGAATCATCATTAATCACCACTGTACTAGCAGCGTTTGTAGAGAACTGAATAGAACGCTCTGGCACCCCTAAGAAAGCAAATGCTTGGTTCAATAAACCATATGTGGCATTCAAGGTTGGGATCTGAGGTCCGAAATCTGGATTTGTCGGATCCAAGGCCGCAGCCGGTACGGTTGTAAAGAACGGGATGGAAGTTACGTCTGGAAGGTTAATAACGATTCCTTCGGCTCCTCCAACCATCAATGCATCCAATACAGCCGTATAGGAAGCTCCAAATACGTTAGGGTCCGTAATATCATTTCCGCCATAGGTCGTTGGATCTAAATTTCCTGTTTGGTCTACTCCAGAACCACCGGATGTAGCATATCCCAAAATATCGTTGTTACCAATCCAAAGGCTAAAGAAGGAGGGACTCAATGCTGCAGCATCTCCTGCTACGGTCGTACCTGCGCTTGTTGCCATACGTGCGAAGTAAGGATTGGCAGTTCCCGCCAAAATTCCAGAAGCATCTCCATAACCAGGAGCAACCAAATGATAACTCTTCGCTCCAGGAACTCCCATGTTGTTGTAGGGTCCCGCAGCACTTGTGGTTACATCTGTGGTTGGGTTTCCTTCCAATACCGCTGGAAAAGGATTTCCGTTGGCATCGGTAGACAATACAAAACGGTTAGCCGCTACTGGGGTTCCCCCTAATAGTAAACCTCCTAAATCATCGTCCATAAGGGGTTGCGTAAAAGCTCCTCCACCTGCAAGGGCAAACTGCCCCGCCATGATATTTGGGTAAGAATTGTTCTGACCCGAAATGTAAAGGGCTCCGTCTGCAAATCCAGCCGTTAGGGAATTCCCTACCGCTACATAGTTGGAAAGGTTAGCGCTTCCAGTATCGTAGAAACCTTCGTCGGTTACAGTATTTTCAAATTCGGGCTCACAGCTTGCCAATGCAACTACTGCTGCCAATGCTATATATTTAAATGTGTTTTTCATCATCTCGGTAATTAGTTACATTTTATAGGTTAGCCCAAAACCTGGAATAAAGGCATTACTCTTATATTTTCCTGAAAACGGAGCAGCCACTCCATTTTCGAAGTACGGATCGTAGGAAGCTTCCACTTCCTTAAAGTGCAGGTAAAGGAAAGAAGCATCTAGCTGAAAACGGTCGCTCAGGTTTACGGTAAGCCCAGCAGTATATCCGTTACTATCGTTACGTGGGGTTTCTGGCGCGAAGAATCCATCTTGTACAGGAGACTCATCGAAGTACCATCCTGCTCTAAGCGTGAACATCTTGGTGGCATCGTATTGCAAACCGAAACGAACGGTAGAAGCATTTTTATAATTTCTTTGGTTGAAGGAATCTGGAATGTTTGGATCGGCAAAGTCGATATCCAAAGATTCGTACACATCCCAAAACGCACGGTTATAGTCGAATGCAGCTGTCCACTTCTCACAGAACTTATAGGAAATTCCAACAGTCATCTCGGCGGGTAGCGGTAAGCTAGCCTTGGCCGCAGTATCAGCAAAAGGAGTTAACGGGGAATTCGGGATGTTCTCGAAATCGGCATCGGCATCATCTGCTTCTAAGATGATTTCAGAACGGTAATTGGCTCCGATAGTAAGGTCTTCGGTAGGTCGAACCATTATTCCGGCGTTCCATCCCCAACCATTTACACCAGAAGCGTCGATGGTCACTTCACTTCGGTTTCCATCAAGGTCGGTAAGGGTTCTAGAAAGGTTTCTATTAAAGTTCACCGAACCGGTTACATAGATAGGTCCACCCCCCACACTCAATACATCATCGATCTTAAAAGATACAGTAGGCTGTACGAAAATAGCAGCCAGTTCAATATTGTTCACCAAGTGGGAACCGGCCCAATCGTCTTCATATTCTACCCTACTTCCATAAGGTGTGTACACCCCAAGACCAAAGGCCAACCAATCGGTGGCTTGATAGGACGCATAAAAATAGAAAGGGGTTCCAACAGGGCTATCGGTTTCGGCAAAGGCCCCTGTAGTTTCATTTTGGTACACTACATTGGAGAATACTCCGAATCCACCGGCAGATACATTCAATTTGTTCTCCAAATACACCAATCCAGCAGGGTTAAAGAATACCAATTCGCTACTGTCAATTAATGCTACACCTGTATGCCCCATGGCCAAGGATTTATTACCCTGAAGGCTCACGCGGTATCCACCTGCATACACCATAGCAGAGGCAAGCATACATACAGCAAGAAAGACTAATTTCTTCATAATAGTTCAGTTAAGTTTTATTTTTTGTAAAGTGTTTGACGGTATGATGTGCACATAAACAGAAATTTATTATGCATACATAATACTCTTGTTTTGCAATTTTAAAAAAATTATATCTCTTTTTGTAAGAAATTCGCAATAATTTCTAGAAAATCCTTAGGATTATCGGCATGTAGCCAATGACCCGCTTGCGGCACTGTAGCCGATTTTGCTTGTGGAAAATGTTTCTTGATGAGTATCTCATCGTAGGTTTCTATATACCCGGATTGTTCCCCTCTTACAAAAAGCGTATCCTTGGAAAAGGTGGCATTTTCGGGAAGCGCCTTTCCAATTTCAGTATTTTTTTCGGTAAGGACTTCAAGGTTTATTCGCAAGCCCAATTGTCCCTTTTCCTTCCAATACAAATTCTTCAACAGGAACTGTCGTGTGCCCAATTCGGGAATGTATTCAGCCAATTTCTCATCGGCTTTCCCACGACTTTTAATTTCATTAAAATCCAGCATTGCCAAGGCCTTCAGTATCTCATGATGATGCTGCGGATAGCTTTTAGGTGCAATATCGGCTACCATAAGTTGAGAAACCTGCTCCTCATGGGTCGTAGCAAATTCCATAGCCGTTTTTCCTCCCATGGAATGCCCCAAGAGGGCGATTTCGGTTAAACCATGGTGCTGACAATACTGGGAAAGGTCCTCCGACATCAATGCATAGGAAAACTCATCTGCATGAAAGCTACGCCCATGGTTTCTCTGATCTACCAAATGCACTTGATAGCCCATTTCGGCAAATTTGCGCCCTAGGGTCTTCCAGTTATCACTCATGCCTAAAAAACCATGTAATATGACAAAAGGAATTCCTTCTCCTATGATTTGCGAATGTAAAATCATAATTACGCCAATTTTTGAAGGTACTGTTTTACTACGTTATCCAAACCTTGGTAAATAGCCTCGCAAATAAGGGCGTGGCCAATGGAAACTTCCAGCAAATGCGGAACATTTTCTTTGAAGAATCGAATATTATCCAAGGATAAATCGTGACCTGCATTTACCCCCAATCCTAATTCATGGGCGCGTTGTGCACATGCTGCATACGGTTGTACGGCCGCTTCATTGCCCTTGGCATACTCCTCAGCAAAGGCCTCTGTATATAACTCAATCCGATCGGTCCCTGTAGCTACGGCACCTTCGATCATGGCGATTTCTGGATCTACAAAAATAGAAGTGCGGATGCCATTTCGTTTAAACTCTGTAATGATTTCCGAAAGGTAATCTTTGTGCGTTACGGTATCCCATCCCGCATTGGAGGTAATGGCATCGACTGCGTCGGGCACCAAGGTGACTTGGGTAGGTTTGATTTCCAATACCATTTTCGTGAACTTCTCTATGGGATTCCCTTCGATATTATATTCGGTGGTCACCACCTCTTTAAGATCATAGGCGTCCTGATATAGAATATGGCGCTCGTCCGGTCGCGGATGCACAGTGATTCCTTGGGCTCCAAATCCTTCAATATCTCGAGCCGCCTTAATAATATTAGGCATATTGCCACCCCTAGCATTGCGCAAGGTGGCCATTTTATTAATGTTTACGCTAAGTTTTGTCATGGTCTTCTGGAAAAACACAAAAATACGAAGATGCGCTACCGTTTTGCATCTTTATTTTGAGTAATTTGCACAAAAATTACGATCGTGCACACTCAGGACTATATCATAAACGATATCAAGGCTTTCGACATCGCCACCCCCATATCGGAAGTGCAAACGGCGTTCAACCAATTGACCTATTCGCATGTACCGGTGGCCAAAGATGGCGTTTTTTCTGGCTGCCTTAGCGAAACGGATGCCCATTGCTTTGAAGGTTCTAAAAGTCTGGCCGAATATCAATATGCACTGGAACCCTTCCACGTTCAGAAGAAAACACATTTTCTGGACATCTTGGAAGCTTTCGCTTTGCATGGCAGCAACATCATGCCTGTTCTTAATGAGGATTCCCAATATTTGGGATACTACGAACTAAGCGACATCATGGCGTTGTTCAACGACACCCCTTTCCTAAGTGAAACAGGAGGCATTATTGTGGTTGAAAAGGGAATTCAGGATTATTCCTTCAGTGAAATTTGCCAGATTGTAGAAAGCAACGATGGTAGGTTATTGGGTGTTTTTGTTTCCAAATTGGCCAACGACGTGATACAGGCCACCATAAAAATTGGGCATTCTGGAATGAATGCTATTGTACAGACCTTTCGCCGCTACGGATATAATGTGGTCTCCGAACATGAAGAGGATAAGATGTTGAAAGATCTCCAAGAGCGATCCAACTATCTCAACAAATACCTTAATATGTAGTCATGAAGATTGGCATTTACGGACAGTTTTACCACGAGCATTCCGAAGCCTACATCCAATTAATTCTGGATGCGCTTCAGCATTACGATGCCGAGGTTCTTATCAAAGCCAATTTTCTGAAAATCCTGAAAGCCAATAAGGGAATTTCCGATCATGTACTTTCTATGGGAACTTTCGAAGAACTCGACAGCTCCTATGATCTGTTTTTCAGTATTGGAGGCGATGGCACCATTTTGCGCTCGGTTACCTATGTTAGGGACTTGGGCATTCCTATAGTAGGGATTAATAGTGGAAGGCTTGGTTTTTTGGCAACCATTCAGAAGGAGAATGTTACTGAAAGCATTCAACGTATTTTAAAAGGCGACTATATCATTTCGGAGCGCGCACTGTTGTCGGTGAGTACAGAGCCGGCCCACCCAGAATTAGAGCCTTTGAATTTCGCTTTAAACGAAATTGCCGTAAACCGAAAGAACACGACCTCTATGATAAGGGTAGAGACGCATCTTAATGGTGAGTACTTAACGACCTATTGGAGTGATGGACTTATTGTCGCCACCCCGACAGGCTCTACGGGATATTCGCTTAGTTGTGGAGGCCCCGTGATCGATCCAAGCACCAATAGTATTGTACTAACGCCTATTGCCCCACACAATCTAAATGCACGTCCTTTCGTAATCCCTGACGATTGCACCGTAACCTTGAAGGTCTCCGGTAGGGAAGAAAACTACCTGATGTCATTGGATTCGAGAATTGCGACCCTCGACAATGAAACGGTCATCACCATACGCAAATCCCCATTTTCTATCAAGCTAGTACAGCTGCCGGACGAGAGCTTTGTAAAAACACTAAGGAAAAAGTTGCTATGGGGAGAAGACAAACGAAATTAAACAATAAAACACCTTAAAACTTGTTAATCAACTGAGACAAATTTGCTCAAAAGGCGTATAAGCAAAGTTAATTAGTATATTTGCAAACTTTTAAGGAATATGAAGTATTTCGCGACTGTCGTTTTATTAATTTCTCTGGTTTTCGAAGGGTCTTCGCAGACTTACGAGGTAGGTGGATTTATTGGCGGATCCAATTATATAGGAGATGTTGGAAAAACGAGTTATATAGCACCTAACGATGTAGCCTTTGGCGGCATCTTTAAATGGAATCGAAGTGCAAGGCACGCCTTCCGAGGATCTCTTATCGTTGCTGGGATTCAAGGAAACGATCTAGATTCTGGAGAAAGCAGAAGGCAACAGCGTGGTTACGAGTTCCAGAATACGGTGACCGAAATTTCGGTTGGGATAGAATATACGTTTTGGGAATACAACCTTTATAGTGGCCGACCACAATCTACGCCCTACCTATATACAGGTTTAACGTATTTCTTTTATGATGACTTGTATAAAAGAAGAGGAAGTGACCAAATCGTAAAATATGAAGGTGCGGGAGCCCCCGCCATTCCTATGGTAGTAGGATTTAAAACTTCTGTGTTCGGAAAGTTCATTTTAGGCATGGAAATTGGGGCTAGATATACGTTTACTGATAACCTGGATGGTAACAACCCAGATTTAGAAGGAGGCGAGACGCTAAGATTTGGGAATATCAACAGTGACGATTGGTATGTTTTTACAGGAGTTACCCTTACCTATACATTTGGTAGGCGCCCCTGCTACTGCAATTTTTAAAGATGACGCTTGAAGATAAAATAGACAAGAACAGACTTCCCCAACACTTGGCCGTGATCATGGACGGTAACGGTAGGTGGGCTAAAAAGAAAGGTCTGTTTCGGTCTAAGGGACATGAGAATGGAACCAAAGCAGTACGGGAAGTTGTGGAGGCCTGTGCGAAATTACCTATACCCAATCTCACTTTATACGCCTTCTCCACAGAAAACTGGAACCGACCGAAATTAGAAGTAGACACCTTAATGAGGCTATTGGTTTCTTCCTTAAAAAAGGAAATCGACACCCTTATAGACAACGACATTAAACTCAATGCCATAGGCAGTTTACAGTCCCTTCCCAAAAAGGTCTACAACGAATTGTTCGACGTGATGGACCGCACTAAGTCCAACAGTCGCATGACCCTTACACTGGCCCTTAGCTACGGTTCCCGAGAGGAAATCACAAAAACTATTAAAGAGATTAGCCTTAAAGTTAAAAATAACCTAATTTCGCCGTCGGATATTGACGAAGAGATGATAAATAATCATCTTTACACGCATGATTTGCCAGATGTTGACTTATTAATAAGGACAAGTGGCGAACAGCGTATTAGCAACTTTTTATTATGGCAAATTGCATATGCCGAGTTGTATTTTATAGAAACACTATGGCCCGATTTTACAAAGGAGCACCTTTTCGAGGCCATTTTAAATTATCAAAATAGAGAAAGAAGATTTGGAAAGACGAGTGAACAACTTTACCCATAACACCTCCACCATATTTTACCGAACCCTTTATTGCACATTCATCTTTGCGATATTTTCGGTGTGGAGTCTCACCGCACAGCAGAAGGAACTCGATTCGGGGATAAAATACACCATAAACAGCATTAAAGTAACTGGCGCTCAAAGCTTCAACGAAAATACGGTGATCGCCTTCACAAAACTAAAGGTTGGGGATCGTATTTATATCCCAGGGGAGAAGTTAAGTAACGTCACCAAAAAACTTTGGGAGCAGAATTTATTTAGCGATATCGCATTCTATGTAACCAATATCATCGATGGCGATAAAGTAGACTTAGAATTGTACATCGTTGAGCTTCCTAAGCTTAATGAGATAAAGATTGAAGGGGTCCGTAAAGGAAAGGCCAAGGAGATCATTGAAGACAATGACCTAACCAAGGGTACCAAGATCACTAAAAACCTTATTACTACTACCAAGAACTACATCAAGAATAAGTATCGCGATCAAGGGTTCTTGAACACCGATGTTATTTTTGCACAAACACCAGCCCTGGATTCTACAGGTACCGAAGTAGGTAAGGACGTAAGAATTCTTATCGATCGTGGAAGTCGAGTAAAAATATCGTCGATAGAATTTGAGGGTAATGAGGATATCAAAGACAAGAAATTACGTCGATTCCTAAAAAACACCAAGAAAAAGAATCCCTTGCGATTCTATAAGAAATCGAAATACACCGAAGCAGGTTTCCAAGAGGACAAGGAAAACCTTGTGAAGAAATATGCCGAAATCGGTTATCGTGATGCCCGGGTTATTAGTGACACCCTTATCGTTGAAGACGACAAGACAGTTGCGCTAAAAATCAATCTTGAAGAAGGTAGAAAGTACTATTTCGGTGATATCCGTTTTATCGGAAACAGCAAATACACGGACAATT
The DNA here is from genome assembly GCF_028561275.1 of Aureisphaera galaxeae. Taxonomy (GTDB): domain Bacteria; phylum Bacteroidota; class Bacteroidia; order Flavobacteriales; family Flavobacteriaceae; genus Aureisphaera; species Aureisphaera galaxeae. Next base: position 10,518 of record NZ_JAQQTF010000017.1, on the reverse strand, counting down.
TCCTTAGGCTATATTTAGGAATTCAGAAAGGGGAAGTATACAATGGTACTCTTTTAAAGGAGCGTATCCAAGACAATAGCGATCCAGATGCAGCGGACCTCACCAACCTATACCAAAACAATGGATATTTGGCAGTAAACATCAACCCAGTTGAGGTAGCCGTCCGAAACGACACCATTGATTTCGAAATCCGAATTCTTGAAAACAAAGAGTTCTACTTCAATCACGTTACCGTTGTTGGAAATGACAAGACCAACGACCACGTAATTTATCGTGAATTACGCACACGTCCGGGACAGAAGTACAGCAAGCGAAACGTGGTAAGAACGATTCGTGAATTGGGACAGTTAGGGTTCTTCGATGCGGAGCAACTTACCCCTAACTTTAAAGATGTAGACCAGAACAATGGCTTGGTAGATCTTGAATACGCTGTAGTAGAAAAAGGATCGAGCCAGATCGAGCTTCAAGGAGGTTATGGTGGTGGAGGTTTTGTAGGAACCTTAGGGCTTTCCTTCAACAACTTCTCTCTGCGAAATATGTTCAACAAAGATGCTTGGCAACCGGTTCCTATGGGAGATGGGCAACGTCTAGCGCTACGGGCGCAAGCGAGTAGTTTTTTCCAAACCTATAGTATTTCCTTAACGGAACCGTGGTTAGGAGGAAAAAAGCCAGTACAATTGAGCACTTCTTTCTCGCACACCATCCAATACCTTTTTGATTTTGTAGCGCGTGAAAGGGATAGAGATCGAAGATTTTTGATTACGGGTGGATCTGTTGGATTGGCCAAGAGGCTGAAATGGCCAGACGATTATTTCCAACTATCGCAATCCATCAGTTTCCAACACTACAACCTTAAAAATTATAATACCGGACTATTTACCTTTGGAGATGGATTCTCCAACAACCTTGCTTACACTATTGGATTGAGCAGGAACAGTACCTCGGCCAACCCAATCTATCCTAGATTTGGTTCTCAATTTAATGTGAGCGCTAAGCTAACCCTTCCCTATTCCGCATTCGGAAGTACCGATTTTTCTGCATTGGCAGATGAAAGACAAGCCAATCAGGATATCATAAACGACAGTAACAGTGATGCTGGATCTGTGGTAGATGCCCGTGAGCGTGTTTCCGAAATCGATCAAGAACGTTTTAGATGGTTGGAGTTTTACAAGGTAAAATTCGATGCTACATGGTACACCACCATTGTTGGGGATTTGGTATTACGCCCTAAAGCAGAATTCGGGTTCTTGGGAGCTTACAACAACGATCGCGGAATCCCACCATTTGAGCGTTTCTTCATAGGAGGTGACGGACTGGGAGCCTTTAGCTTGGACGGTAGAGAGGTCGTGCAGTTACGTGGTTATCCTAACCAATCGTTATCTAATAACGATGGAAATACCATTTACAATAAATTTTCGTTAGAACTAAGATACCCGGTTACATTAAAGCAACTGGCATCGATATATGTTCTAGCTTTTGCCGAAGGTGGTGCTGGCTACGACGGGTTTAGGAATTATAACCCATTCGATCTTAATAGGTCAGCCGGAGCAGGAATTCGTATATTTATGCCCGCCTTTGGTTTATTGGGTATCGATTTCGGATATGGTTTCGACCCTATTTTGGGAGGAACACAACGTAATGGATGGGAAACCCACTTCATTATTGGACAACAGTTTTAATTTTTGGCACGATATTTTCAAAGTAACAACCAGCAATTATGAAAACAACAAAATATTTTTTAATCGCATTGGCACTCATTGGGGCAGTGTCCTTTGCACAGGCCCAAAGAGGTGCGAGAATAGGATATATCGATATGGAATATATCTTGGAAAGCGTACCTGAGTATCAGGAAGCTTCCACGCAACTTGACGGAAAAGTGCAGCGATGGAAAAAAGATATTGAAAAGCTCAATGCAGAGATTGAGCAAATGAAACTGAACCTCAGCAACGAACGTGTACTGCTAACGACCGAGCTTATTGAAGAGCGTGAAGAGGAGATAAAAATCCTTGAAGAGGAAATGCTTACCTACCAACAGGCGCGTTTCGGACCCAACGGAGACCTGGATATTCAGAGAAGACAGTTAATACAGCCCGTTCAGGATCAGGTATTCAACATTGTTCAAGAAATTGCGGAAGCTAAGAAATACGATTTCATCTTCGATAAATCTGCCGATATCGTAATGTTGTTTGCTTCGAAGAGAAACGACATCAGCGATCAGGTACTACGAAGAATTAACCGCGCCAATAAGCGTGAAGAAGCCAAAAACCGTAAGGAAAAGAAAGAGATTGAAGCTCGTGACGGCCTAAGCGACGAACAAGATCGTGAAGTGACCGAAAGAGAGCAAGAAGCTGAAGAAAGAAAAGATGCTAGAACGCGTTTGCTGGAAGAAAGAAAAAGACAAAGAGATTCTGTTCGCGCTGCCAAGAAAGCTGAATTCGATGCAAAAAGAGCACGTCTACTTGAAGAAAGACAAAGAAGACGGGATTCTATCATGCAACTTCGCGATAAAAAACGTACTGAAAACGAGAACAACACTCCAGAAGGTGAAGGTGAAGGCGAAGGAGATAACGGATAACAAAGTTTAAAATAATCTAAATCTATTTACACTTAAATTTAATACAATAACGATGAAACAATTTAAATTACTATTTGTAGCTGCTGCACTTTTTGTAGGATTTACAACTTCTGTAAATGCACAATCGAAAGTTGCCCATATTGACACCCAGGCTTTGGTGGAGGCTATGCCAGAAATGAAAGCAGCGCAAAGTCAGTTAGAAAAACTTCAGAAGACCTACGATACGGAAATCAAGTCTATGCTAAAGGAATTGCAGGTGAAAATGGACCAGTACAATGCCGAGGCTGAATCGAAGACCGATGCAGAGAACGAAAAAAGAGCCATCGAAGTACAGGGAATGCAGAAGAACATTAACGACTACAGACAACAGGCCCTACAGGACCTACAGAAGAAAGAAGTAGATCTATTGAAGCCTGTTTTGGAAAAAGCGCGTACTGCCATTCAAAAAGTAGCAAGAGCACAAGGTTTCCAATACGTATTGGATTCAGCGCAAGGTAACGGAGTTATCTTGGCAGACGGAACCGATCTTCTAAGCTCTGTAAAACAAGAACTGAAGATTTAATTTGGAAATCATTCGGAATAAAACAAAGACCCTGTAGAAAATTCTAGAGGGTCTTTTTATATTTAGGGTATTGTGAAAGCAGAAGCACCTATAGGCATTTTCGACTCAGGCGTTGGGGGAACTTCCATCTGGAAAGAGATCCACCAATTGCTTCCCTATGAGCATACCCTTTATTTGGCAGATAGCCAATACGCCCCTTATGGAAATCGCCCCAAAGAGGAGATCATTTCCCTTAGTAAAAAGAACACCGAATACCTATTGGAAAAAGGTTCTAAAATTATAGTGGTTGCTTGTAATACCGCTACTACAAATGCCATTTCACAATTGCGTTCCGAATACGAAGTTCCTTTCATCGGTATTGAACCCGCCATTAAACCAGCCGCCCTAAAAACGAAAACAAAAAGCATCGGCATTTTAGCCACTAAGGGAACCCTAAGCAGTGAACTCTTTCATAAAACCGCAGAATCGGTCACCTATGGTATTAAATTGACGGAAGTTGTAGGGGAAGGTTTGGTGCCATTAATTGAAAAGGGAAATCTGGATACCCCAGAATTGCATGCTTTACTACAGCGATACCTAAAACCCATGCTCGAAGCCCGTATAGACCATTTGGTGCTAGGGTGCAGTCATTATCCCTATTTAGTACCGCTCTTGCGTGATATGCTCCCAGAGGACGTTAAAATCATCGATTCAGGGGAAGCTGTTGCCCGACAAACCCAAGCTGTGTTGAGGCAACATGATTTGTTGAATCCGAAAAAGGAAGATCCTAAACTTCAGTTCTACACCAATGCCCAAGAAAACACCTTGCATTTGTTGTTGAAGGACCATGCGGAAAAAGTTCAGATTGAGAAGAAGAAATTCTGATCCCTGAAACTTCGCCTAAGTATACTTCTCCATATAGTAGGCCATATCCTTTGGCCCTATAAAAGGCACGTCGATTCCCGTTTCATAAATTTGAACATCGAAATCCCGTTGCCATCTATAGTCATCATACAACTGAATGGAAATAACAAGAGAGAAGCTCACATAAACCATACTGAGCATCCAAAAACCTCGGACGAGTAATAATGGAATACGGGCTTTGTAAAATCTATTAATGATTCCCACAATCACTACCCAAAAAAGGAAGTAGACAGCCATATTTAGCAAAAGTGGAGCTATAAAATACTGTGTGGAAAGTGAGGTATGGAATCCTTCGCATTTGTAGATAAATGGAAATCCATAAAAAATGACGTGCTTAGCATCAACAGCCAATCCAAACCACCATTTTGTGATTGTCCAAAAAGATAATAAGGTTAGGGGAAGTATGACGTGTAAAAGAAGCTTTCTCAATGCTGTCACCCTTTGAACCACCCAGAATATTTCACATAGTTTTGGGCAATGCGGTGTATTTCGCCAGTCAATAATTCTTCACTAATATCTTTTACCTTCTTGGCAGGGACCCCGGCATAAATGCTTCCACTTTCTACATGGGTGTTTTTGGTGACCACTGCTCCTGCGGCGATAATGCTATTGCTTTCAATTACGCAGTCGTCCATCACGATACTTCCCATACCAATCAGCACATTATCTTTTACTGTACATCCATGTACAATGGCATTATGTCCTATGGAAACATTGTTACCAATATTGGTTGGCGACTTTTGGTATGTAGCGTGAATTACTGCACCATCTTGGACATTCACCCTATTCCCCATTTTTATATAGTGCACATCGCCTCGCACCACGGCGTTGAACCAAATGCTGCATTCGTTCCCCATCACCACATCCCCCACAATGGTGGCATTGTCGGCTACAAAACAATCTTCAGGAATTTCGGGGTGTTTACCGTTTACGGGTTTAATAATCATGCTCTATCCAAAATAACTCAATAAATCTTTCTTCTTGGCAGGGCTCACCATAATTTCCTTGCCATTTTTCAATACCACACTGCCGCCTTTCCCCTTTCGGTATTCTCTGATGGCATTCACATTTACCAAGTAGGATTTATGGACTCGGGCAAATCCATTGTCGGATAAGGTATCTTCAAAATATTTCAAGGTCTTGCTCACCAGCTTTTTCTTTTCTCCTACGTAGATCAAGGTATAGTTGTCATCGGCTTGACAATAGAGTATATCTTCAATCTGGAGAACTTCGAATCCATGTTGCAGTGGAATGGTAATCTTTCCATTTACGGTGGCCTGTTTTGGCTTAAGGACCGTATTTTGGAGGTTATTTTCCTTCTCTTTTATTTCCATCACATAATCCACAGCCTCGATAAGCTTGTCGATGTTTATGGGCTTCAACAAATAATAGGAGGCATGAGCATTCAAGGCATCTATGGCATAGTGGTCATAGGCAGTCACAAACACAGTTTCGAATGTACGATCACCCACTTTGTCTAACAGATCGAAAGCATTGCCATAAGGCATTTCTACATCCAAAAAAACCAGGTCCAGGTCATGGTTACGAATAAGCACTAGGGCCTCATCCACATTGGCAGCCTCACCCATCAATTCAATTTTAGGGCAATACTTTGCCAAATAATTCTTCAGTATATCCCTACTGGTTTGTTCATCTTCAACAATAATAGCCCTTAAATTCATTTAGTCTTTCTTTAAAATTAGTTGCACCCTTGTACCTATTTCGTCTTCAAAAGCATCTTCCACCAACACATCGACTTTGTCCAGATACATTTGGTTGAGAATGGCAATTCGCTTTTTGATATTACCCATCCCTTTCGATTTTTGTTTCTTCTGATTTTCGGTCTTCAGCTCCTTCGAACGCCTTCTTCCAATACCGTCGTCCGTTATTGTGATCATTACTGTATCCCGGTCCTTTTGGTTGAAATCGATCACCAAACTTCCCTTTTCTTCCTTATAGCGAAGTCCATGCCACACCGCATTCTCCACATAGGGCTGTAATAACATAGGAGGAATCACAAAATCGTCTACAGCCAAAGCTTCATCTATATTCACTTCATATTCGAATTTGTCCTTGAATCGGAAGTGCTCTAGTTTTACATACAATCGCAATAGGTCGATTTCTTTGGACAAAGGAATGAAGTCTTCTTCACTATTTTCCAATACCGAACGCATGAGCTGGGAGAATTCGCTCAAATAGCGATTGGCCGCCCGTTCATCATTGCTCGCAATAAAACTGTTTACCGAATTGAGCGCATTAAAAATGAAATGAGGGTTCATTTGCGTACGCAAGGATTTTAGGGCCAATAAATTATTGGCATACTTCTGCTGATTCACATTACGCCGCTGATAATAGGCTGCAAACATCAACAATACGGCAATGGCAATAAGGGAACCTATGATCCATTGCTGCACCCTGTTGTTTTTCTCAATGAGTTCCTGATTTTCGAAAGCCAACTGATAACGGCTTTCATTCAGCTTTCTTTCGCTCTCAAGACTTTTGATCCTATTCTGCTTTAAGGCAATCTCCTTACTGAAACGAGTGGCTTGCGATAGTTCCTGTTCTTTTCGTATATATAGTTCGTCTACTACTGCTACATATCGTTCGTAACTCTCTGCCGCCTTATCGAATTCCCCAATGTCACGGTATATTTCTGAAAGCTTACGTGTTGCATCCTTTTGCACCACCAAATCCTCCTTGGCATCGGCTTCGGTAATACTCTTCTCCAGAAAAGGAATGGCCTCGCCGTAACGATCTTGGGCTACATATGCATTTGCAATCTTATAATTCTGTCGTTGTGGCGTCAAAGCACTACTTATGTCGTCTATGGTATCCCCGAGCCTTTGAAGCGTGTTGATTTCACTCAATGCCTCTTGGCGCAATTCGATCTCTTTATCAAAATCCTGTTTCTGATTGTAAAAATCGGCCACCGTGTTCTTCTCGGCTACGGCTCGTTTTCTGTTTTCATTCTGGGAAAGCAATAGCGAATTATCGAAATAAGCCTCTGCTTCTTCTATGGCTCCTCCCAAGGCATAGGCCTCTCCTATGCTGGAATTAAGGTCCGTAATCTTTGGTATGATCTGATGTTCATTGGCAATATCCAGAGCTTTCTGATAATTGAAAACGCTCTTTACCGCATCGTTTGTGGCTTTATAATTATCCCCTAACCCTTCATATACTTCAACCCTTTGGTAATTGGAAAGTTTTAGGTTGAGTAGCCTTTTATATTCATCGATACTTTCTTGATAGTTGCCGTTTTGCATGAACGCAATAGCCAATTTAATGCGTGTATCGGGATTGGGAAGGGAACGGATACTCTCCTTATAATTCGCCACGGCCAAGTCGGGTAATTGCCAATGGAGGTTAATATCTCCTAGCGTTTCAAAGGCAATGGCGTTTTGGGTAGAAGAAGCCTTTCTTCCCGTGACTGACTGTAATGCTTTGGTTACGTATTCTATACTTCGCTTCGCATCTGTTTTTAAGGTGGCTTTGGCCGAATCAATATACACGGTAAAGAAGTCTACCTTTTTCCCTTTAGTTCCTGTGCTAAACCTATAGGTTGGAAGCTCCGTTTCTATTACTTTTTTTACCTCAAGGGTTATTTTTTGATCATCGGCTATTCGATATCGCACCGTTTCGAACTCATCACTTCGTATCACCAATTCATCTCCTACCTGTGCTTTTATCTTGAATTGTCCTTCGCCATCGGTAGTTGTATATCCTTTACCGGTAATTTCCACATTTACCTTACCAATAGGTTTGAAGGTTTCCGACTCCAGAACTTGCCCTTCAAGATCAAAACTGGCAGCATCATCACTTTCAAACACATTGTCTTTTCTGTCCAATACACCTCGATTTTCTTGGGTATACCCCAACTTCGGAAGCAGAACAAAAAAGCAAATTATGTATAGGAGTACTCTCTTCATGATTCATTTAAAACGTAAACATACACACTTTAAGGCGTTTCAAAAAATGAGCTATGCTCATGTAAGCGAAAAAACACCGTTAAAAACACCTTTTGACTAAAACATAAGACCCGTTCCCTCACCCAAAATGCCGTTTCGCTAAACACCCTTTTTTTATGAAATAAGACTGCCATAGGTTTACCCAAAATTTAAACGAAAGACATTATGAAGACATTACAGACTATCGCTTTGCTTTTTTCCGTCATGACGATGTACGCATGCAAAAACGATCATGAAAAAGGTGTGGCGCTTCATTCTAACGCGAATCCATCTGAAAACGTTTCCGAACACTATATCCGAGTAGCCCTTTTATTGGATACCTCCAACAGTATGGATGGACTTATAGATCAAGCCAAGGCTCAGTTATGGGAAATCGTAAACGAACTTTCCTATGCCAAGTGCCGTAGCAAACAGCCCAATTTGGAAATCGCCCTGTACGAATACGGAAATGACAAATTGAATTCCAAAGATGGATACTTACGAAAAATCCTTCCTTTTACGAACGATTTGGATGATGTGTCCAAAGAATTGTTTTCCCTTACCACCGATGGTGGAAGTGAATACTGCGGAACTGTAATCCAAGCTTCCCTAGAGGAATTGGATTGGGGGAACGATGCCGATGATCTTAAAATGATCTTTATTGCCGGAAACGAACCCTTTACACAAGGTGATGTAGACTATAGGGATGCAGGAGGTAAGGCCAAGGAAAAGGATGTTGTTGTCAATACCATTTTCTGTGGGGACTTCGATCATGGAATTGCTACCAAATGGCAGGATGGTGCCAAAATTACCTATGGGGATTATATGGCCATTAATCACGATCAGAAAACAGTTCATATTGCCTCACCTTACGATGACGTAATCCTACAACTCAACATTCAGTTAAATGGCACCTATGTGCCTTATGGAAAAAGAGGAAGGGTTAAAGTGGCAGAACAATCCATACAGGATGGTAATGCAAGAGGTTACGGTAAAGAGAATGCCGTAAGTAGAACAGTTTCCAAAAGTTCTTCATTCTACAAAAACAGCTCTTGGGATTTGGTAGATGCTGAGGAAGAGGAAGATTTCAGCTATGATGAATTGAAGGAAGAAGAACTTCCTGATAATTTAAAAGGAAAGTCCACTGCTCAGATTAAAGCCTATGTAAAGAAACAAAGGGCAGAGCGCGAACGTATCAAAGGTGAAATCTCGAAACTGAACGAACAACGTAGAAAATATATCGCTGAGGAGAAAAAAGCATCATCCAACGGATTGGAAAGTGCTATGATCGATGCACTGAAGAAACAGGCAAAAAAGAAAAATTACACTTGGAACTAAAAGATATTGAAACTAAAAAAAGCCCCTTTTCGAGGGGCTTTTTTTATATCTCTTTTATTTGAATTTAATAGCCTCTTGGACGTAACATACCGTTGTATCTCATATCCTGAGACCAGCGCGTAATTTTACCCTCCAGGAAATTATATCCCAAAGTAATCTGGTGGAATCCTCCATTATCGAAACGAATACTTCCAGACTGATGGGTATACGTATAAGCAAAAACGAACTTATTATAGTTCACCCCAATAACAGGCGTAATAAACTGCAATTTCTGATCTTTAATTTCTGTCCCATCCAAGAACTCTGAACCGTCGAAACTTCTTCTGTACGAAATTCCACCCCAAACACGTCCAAATTCTACTTCACGGAATGCCTTGAAGTTTACGTCGATGGACTGCTCTCCCGTTCTTTCCTTCCACTGAAATAAGAAAGAAGGCTCGAATGCCCATCTTCCATAGGTGGTAGGAATAAAGTACGCCGAAGAAATAAGGTAGGTTCTTTGATTATTGGATTCAATCTCATCCGTAAATAGATTTCTATTTTGGAATAGTACATTCTTAGCCGTTACATGTCCGGAGAAATTCAAGAAATAGTAGGATACTCCAACATCTGCGTTGAAATAAGAACTACTTTGAATAATTCCAGCCACAATAGGATCGAAGTCATTGGGATCGAATTGCGTTTCATCCAATCTCGATTGTATAAGTCCCGCACTTAACCCAAATGAAAGTTGGTTAAGATCGGCATTGCTTCTTCCAAACTGAATGTGGTGTGCATAGGTTAGGTACCCTCCCACTTGCGAATGGTATCCATTCTGGTCGTTGAAAACGATTGCACCAATACCAGATCTATCTGTTAATCTGGCATTAAAGCTCAAGGTTTGGAGGTTAGGCGCTTCGTCTTGGTCAAACCATTGCTGTCTTGCACTTAAACGAAGCTTGTAATAGTTCGCTGCTCCGGCAGTGGCAGGGTGCAATAGGTAAATGTTATCCGAAAAATAATCCGAATACGTAGGGATTCCATCCTGCGCAAATCCAATAAATGTGGAGCAGATTAGTAATAAGCTTAAGTAGGTTTTTCTAATATTCATAGTCGTTTTCTTAACGTTTAAGAGTAAAGTGTCCAGTGAACTCCTTTCTTGCCTCGTCCTCGGTGTACTCGACCCTGAACCAGTAGTCGCTCGAGGGCAGCGGGTT
>NZ_JAQQTF010000016.1:0-2500 GCF_028561275.1 Aureisphaera galaxeae | reverse complement strand
TACTGACGAAATCACTATTGTTTTCTCTTCCTCCGGGTACTTAGATGTTTCAGTTCCCCGGGTTCGCCCCCTTTCGGGTACCATATCTTCAATATGGTGGGTTGCCCCATTCGGAAATCCACGGATCAGTTCGTATGTGCCGATCCCCGTGGCTTATCGCAGCTTATCACGTCCTTCATCGCCTCTGAGAGCCTAGGCATCCCCCATGCGCCCTTAGTTCGCTTATTGTACTTTTTGCTCTTTTTAATGAGTTTGATTCAATGTTTTGCACGGTACACAAGGTACCGCGCTCGTATCTCTTTTCCCAATATGTCAATGAACTGTCCGGGCCCGGAAAACACGGTCGCCTAAACAGGCAGCTAATACCGCAAAATTTCCCTTTTTGCCCTTGGTGGAGAATACCGGAGTCGAACCGGTGACCTCCTGCGTGCAAGGCAGGCGCTCTAGCCAGCTGAGCTAATTCCCCGTAATCGATTTCAGATTGATGAATCACGATTAACGATTGTTGAATTCAACCCAACCTCCAAAATCTCTAGTCTGTTACTCAATGAACTCTATCCAAAGCCGAAGGCACAAGGCCTACAACCCCAAATTTAAAATCTGTAGTCTCAGGCAGACTCGAACTGCCGACCTCTACATTATCAGTGTAGCGCTCTAACCAGCTGAGCTATGAGACTGCATTTGCATTTTTAATTAAAATCGACAGCTAAACCAAGCAGAAACAGAGATCCAAAAGACCTCAAAATCGTACCCCTCATCCCCTTAAAGGGGCTCTAGAAAGGAGGTGTTCCAGCCGCACCTTCCGGTACGGCTACCTTGTTACGACTTAGCCCCAGTTACCAGTTTTACCCTAGGCAGCTCCTTGCGGTGACCGACTTCAGGTACCCCCGGCTTCCATGGCTTGACGGGCGGTGTGTACAAGGCCCGGGAACGTATTCACCGGATCATGGCTGATATCCGATTACTAGCGATTCCAGCTTCACGGGGTCGAGTTGCAGACCCCGATCCGAACTGAGACCGGTTTTAAGGATTCGCTCCACCTCGCGGTGTGGCTGCCCTCTGTACCGGCCATTGTAGCACGTGTGTAGCCCAGGACGTAAGGGCCGTGATGATTTGACGTCATCCCCACCTTCCTCGCGGTTTGCACCGGCAGTCTCGTTAGAGTTCCCATCTTTACATGCTGGCAACTAACGACAGGGGTTGCGCTCGTTATAGGACTTAACCTGACACCTCACGGCACGAGCTGACGACAACCATGCAGCACCTTGTAATGAGTCCGAAGAAAAGGGTGTTTCCACCCCTGTCCCACTACATTTAAGCCCTGGTAAGGTTCCTCGCGTATCATCGAATTAAACCACATGCTCCACCGCTTGTGCGGGCCCCCGTCAATTCCTTTGAGTTTCATTCTTGCGAACGTACTCCCCAGGTGGGATACTTATCACTTTCGCTTGGCCACCCAGCCCGAAGGCCGGACAGCTAGTATCCATCGTTTACGGCGTGGACTACCAGGGTATCTAATCCTGTTCGCTCCCCACGCTTTCGTCCCTCAGCGTCAATGCACTGTTAGTGATCTGCCTTCGCAATCGGTATTCTGTGTAATATCTATGCATTTCACCGCTACACTACACATTCTAACCACTTCACAGTGATTCAAGACGACCAGTATCAAAGGCAATTTTACGGTTGAGCCGCAAACTTTCACCCCTGACTTAATCGCCCGCCTACGGACCCTTTAAACCCAATGATTCCGGATAACGCTCGGATCCTCCGTATTACCGCGGCTGCTGGCACGGAGTTAGCCGATCCTTATTCTTACGGTACCGTCAAGCCCCCACACGTGGGGGTGTTTCTTCCCGTACAAAAGCAGTTTACAACCCATAGGGCAGTCTTCCTGCACGCGGCATGGCTGGATCAGGGTTGCCCCCATTGTCCAATATTCCTCACTGCTGCCTCCCGTAGGAGTCTGGTCCGTGTCTCAGTACCAGTGTGGGGGATCCCCCTCTCAGGGCCCCTACCTATCGTAGCCTTGGTGTGCCGTTACCACACCAACAAGCTAATAGGACGCATGCTCATCTTGTACCGTAACCTTTAATCAAACACCGATGCCGGTGTAGGATACCATGGGGTGTTAATCTTCGTTTCCAAAGGCTATCCCCCAGTACAAGGCAGATTGCATACGCGTTACGCACCCGTGCGCCGGTCGTCATCTGGTGCAAGCACCAATGTTACCCCTCGACTTGCATGTGTTAGGCCTGCCGCTAGCGTTCATCCTGAGCCAGGATCAAACTCTTCATCGTTAAATCTTGAATAATGTTTCAAGGCACTCAGAAAAGATCTCAAAAGAATCTCAGAAATTTCTACTTAGTTTAGTTTATTCTCGTTGGTCAGAGTACAAAAGTACCCCTCCCTAACGCGCTGTCAATTTCAATATATCAATGAACTTTTAATTCTATTTTTTCCGCTGTTCGGACAATCCCTCATCCGTTTTGCGGGTGCAAAT
>NZ_JAQQTF010000015.1 GCF_028561275.1 Aureisphaera galaxeae | reverse complement strand
GTAAAGTGTCCAGTGAACTCCTTTCTTGCCTCGTCCTCGGTGTACTCGACCCTGAACCAGTAGTCGCTCGAGGGCAGCGGGTTGCCGTTGTAGGTACCGTCCCAGCCTGGGCCCATCGGGCTGATCTGCTTGAGCAGCTTCCCGAAGCGGTCAAATATATAAATTTTTGCCGTAGGGTCGCCGCTGGCGATCCCGATGATGTTCCATTCGTCGTGGAAGCCGTCCGCGTTGGGCGTCAGAAGGCGCGGGTAGTCGATCACACCGACCTCCACCGTCACGCTGCCGCAGCCGTTGATGTCGCGTATGGTCACCGTGTGGTTGCCAGCCTGCACCCCCGTGAAGGTGTGCGCGATCTCACCGGCGCCCACGAAGGGGCCGTCGTCCAGCTGGTACTCGTAGCTGCCATCGCCCGTGGCCGTGGCCTCTATCGAGTGCTCACCGTCGAAGGCGTTGCTGGTGACGTCCACCGTCCACTCCTGCGGCGGAGAGGATGTCACCACAGTGGTCACCGCCACCGTGCTGCAGCCCGATTCCACCTCGGTCACCTCCACCTCGTACGAACCGGCCTCGGTCGCCACGATGAACGGGTCCACAGCGTTGGGCTGAAGCACACCGTTGACCGTCCAGGCGAAGATGTACAGGGAAGGGTCGAGGCCCGTGTCGATCACAGGCGGCGACGGGTCGCCCGACTCCTCGGGGATCGCCACGCCGTTGTCGACGCACAGGCGGTACTCCTCATCGAGCTCCACCGTGGGCAGCTGCTCAACGCTCAGGACCACCTCCACAACCGCGAAGCACGCGTCCTCGTCCTCAGGGTCGGCACGGTTGGTCACCCGGGCGTAGATCACCTGCGGGTTCACAACGTTGGTGTATATGTCCGGGAGCGCACCGGTGCCCGCCTCGGCGTTCTCCGGCGTCTCGTGGTAGGTCAGTACGTAGACCGCGGGGTCCTGGCCCGCGAGTATCTCGGCCGCAAGGGCCTCGGCCTCGGCGTCGAGCTCCGTCGGGTTCCCGGCGTCCGGGAACAGCGTGAAGGCGCCCGTGCCGTCGTTGCCGTCAAGGTTGTCGCATATCTCGTAGGGGAGCGCCGGCTCCATCGCCGCGGCCGCCTCCTTCACCTCCAGGTCGAAGCTCAGGGAGACATCCCCCGTATCCGGGTCCTCCTCACTGGCCACGAAGCAGCCCGTGGAAAGGTCCGTCACCCTGGCGTATATCGCCTGCGGGTTCGAGGAGTTCGGGAAGGCCGTCGGGTCCAGTATCGGGGAGCTCCCCGCCTGGGCGTCCGCTAGGCTCTGGTAGTAGGTCACACCGAAGAGCGCCGGGTCCTGCCCGTTGAGAACGTCCGCGTCCCGGTCGGTTATGTCGAAGACAGCCACGCCGTCAGCACCGAACTCGCAGGCAACCAGGTCCGGTACCTCCGCGCTGCCGTCCGGCAGCGGGTTCACCACCACCTCCAGCTCCACCACAACGTAGCAGGGGAGCTCGCCCGGGGGGACGTCGCGCGTCACCCTCGCATATATCGTCTGGCCGCCGGGGACCGTGTTCTGGTAGGCCGTCGGGTCCGCCACGGCATCGGCCGGGTCGCCGGCCTCCGCAAGGGCAGCGTCCTCGAAGTACAGTATGTTAACGTCCGGCTCGCCGTTGATGATCTCCGCGTCCTTCTGGGTCAGGTCGAAGACCGAGAGGCCGTCCGTGGGGTCCGTGTCGTCAGGGCCGCCGTCGCCGTCGCAGATCTCGAGCGGTACCGGTACGCTAGGCGTCGGGTTCGGGAGCACCCTGAGGGTCAGGTCCGTCCGTGCCTCGCAGCCGGGGCCCGTGAAGACCGAAACGAAGATGTCCTGCGGGTTCACCGCAAGGCCCGTCACCGGGTCTATGTTCTGGTGGGCCGTCGGGTCCGCTATCGCGTTGCCCGCGTCCTGGTCCGCAACGCTCAGGTAGTACGACACAGAGTAGCTGTCGTCGCCGTCCGTGATCGCATCGTTGTTGAGCGTCAGGTCGAAGGTCGACACACCGTCGTCCAGCGTGCTGCCGTTCTCCGTGTCGTCGCACTCGACCATCTCGAAGGGGCCAGTGCCAAGTACAGGCAGCGGGTTCACCACGAGGTCGAAGGGCGTCACAAGGTAGCAGCCCGTCAAGCCGTTCTCCGCCCTGGCCCAGACCGTCTGGGGGTTGGAGAGGTTGGTGTAGGCATCGGGTACCGGTATCGCGTTGGTGCCAGCGTCAGCATCGGCGGCCGCCTCGTAGTAGGTCACCTCCAAAAAGTCCGAGGGGCTGTCCTGGTCGGCCAGCACCGGGGCGCTGTTCAGGGTCAGGTCGAAGACCATGAACCCGTCCGTGTCGTCGTCGCACAGCTCCATCGGCGCCAGGAACGTCTCCGGGTCCGGCGGGTTGGGCAACAGCTCGACGCGCAGCTCCATCGCCACGATGGCGAAGCAGGCGTTCACGAAGGGGGGCACGTCGCGCACCACCCTGGCGTATATGGTCTGGCTGAAGGGCACTATGTTCGCGTAGGGGCTGGCCAGCGCGTCAGCCGGGTCGCCCGACTGGGCGTCCAAAAGCGTCTCGTAGTAGAACACCGTAACGTCCGTGTCGGCGCCGATGATCTCAGCGTCCTTGTCGGTCAGTATGAAATCCGTGTAGAAGCCGTCGTTGTCGTCGTCGCACGCAACGAAGGCCGTGGGCTCGACCGGGGCCGGGTTCGCCTCAACGTTGATGAAGAAGCTGTTGAAGGCAGAGCAGCCCTCCGTGTTGGTCACCCCGACGAAGATCTCCTGCTGGGGCGAGAATATGTTCTGGTAGGCCGAGGGGTCACCTATCGGGGTGCCCGTGGCAAGGTCCGCAGCCGTGGCGTAGTACTCCACCACCAGGGTGTCGTCGCCAAGGTCGATCAGCGGGGTGTTCTGCGAGAGGTCAAAGGTCGAAACGCCGTCGTCCAGCGTGCTCCCGTTCACCTCGTCGTCGCAAAGGTAGAGGTCGCCACCGGTACCGATCGTCGGGAAGGTCCCAACGACGAGCTCGAAGGGCGTCACCCTCACGCAGCCCGTCACAAGGCTCTCAAGGCGCACCCAGACCGTCTGGCCGGTGCTCACGAAGGCGTTGGCCGGGTCGATCGCGTTGAGGCCCGCCTGCGCGTCCGCCTCGAGAACGTGGTAGCTCACCGGGGCGAAGTCCGCCGGGTCCTGTACACCCAGTACCGCAGCGTCCTGCTGGGTCAGGTCGAAGACCGCCTGGCCGCTGCCGTCAGTGTCGCACGACTGGAAAGGGTCCAGGAACGCAGCGTCCGGCATGTCCGGGAGCGCGATGACGTTCAGGGTAAGCTCAACTATGTCGAAGCAGGGCAGTACCGCGGGGGGGACGTCGCGCGTCACCCTGGCGTACACCACCTGCGTGTTAGGGTCTATGTTCGTATAGGGGCTAACGATCTCCGTGCCCGCAACAGCGTCGATGGCCTCCTGCTCGCTCTCGTAGTAGAGCACGCTCACGTCAGGCTCGCCGTTGATGATCTCCGCGTCACGGTCCGTCAGGACGAAGCCGCCAACGATACCGTCGTCGTCGTCGTCGCAAAGCTCGATCGGCGCAGGGGCCGGGTTCGGCGTGGGGACCGGGAGCACCGTAAGGGTGAGGGTCACCGTGATGCTGCAGTCCTGCTCCGTGGTCACCCTACCGATCAGCGTCTGCGGGGTCACCGTGTTCTGGAACATGTCCGGGCCCATGATCGGGTTGTCAGCGGCCTCGTCGGCCGGGGTCAGGTACCACGTGACCGTAAGGGTCGCGTCGCCGCCCGTCACCGCCGGCTCCACGCTCGTCAGGTCGAAGGTCGATACCTCGTCGTCCTGCGTGCTGCCGTTCAGCTCGTCGTCGCACAGCGCCATCTCGAACGGGCCGAAGTCCTCCGGGAGCGGGTCAACGATCAGCTCCAGCGGAACGATGTCGTAGCAGCCGTTGGCACCGTTGTTCGGGCTCGTGCTGTTCGCGTTGCCCACCATCAGTATGTACACCGTGTCAGGGTTCGCAGCGTTCAAATAGTTCGTCGGGTCAGGGATCGCGGCCGAAAAGTCAGGCGCCGTAAGCGCAAGCATCCCCGCCAAATCAGCATCGTCGAAGTCAGCGTAGTAGTACAGGTCGAACTGGTCCACGGGCAAAGAACCGTAAACCTCAGGAGCAACGACCGTCAGGTCGAAGAACGTGAAACCGTCCTGCGTGCCGTCCTCGTCGCACAATCGCAAAGGCTCCGAAGGAACCGTCGCAACAGGACTGTCGCGAACCTCTAA
>NZ_JAQQTF010000014.1 GCF_028561275.1 Aureisphaera galaxeae | reverse complement strand
CAGTCCGCATCGTTCCATGCCGTTGTCGGCGGTACGGTCTGGCTGGCAAGTACAAAGTCACATGGATCGGTTGGATCGGTCCCATCGGTAACCTCGTCACCGTTGGTTACCCCATCACCGTCGCAGTCGGCGTCGTTCCACGCTGTTGTTGGCGGCACCGTCTGGCTTGTTACATCCAAGCTACATGGGTCGGATGGATCCGTGCCATCGGCAATCTCATCGCCGTTCGTTACTCCATCACCATCACAGTCAAGGGCTTCCCAAGCTGGGGTCGTCGGAACCGTTTGGCTCGATAGCATAAAGTCACATGGGTCGGTCGGGTCGGTCCCGTCCGTTATCTCGTCACCGTTGGTCACACCGTCACCATCACAATCGGCATCGTTCCATGCTGTGGAAGGTGGTACCGTTTGGCTTGTATAATCAAGGCTACAAGGGTCTTGCGGATCCGTTCCATCGGCCACTTCGTCACCGTTGGTCACCCCGTCTCCGTCACAATCAAGGGCATTCCAAGCTGCAGTTACAGCCACCGTTTGGTTTCCATCTATATAATCACATGGATCCAAGGGATTGGTACCATCGGTAATTTCATCTCCATTAATTACTCCATCGCCATCACAATCCAAGGCATCCCAAGCAGCACTTGTCGTGGCAGTATTCTGACTTGCCGGATCATACGAACAAGGGTCCAGCGGATCGGTACCGTCTGTCACTTCCTGTCCATTTACTACTCCATCGCCATCACAATCGGCAATAAGCCAAGCCGCAGTTTGAGTTTGAGTAATTAAAATTGGGTTATAGTCACATGGATCTTGTGCATCGGTTCCATTTCCATCATCAGTTCCATTTCCGTCAGGATCTATTTCATCTCCATTGGTAACCCCGTCACCATCACAATCTGCATTCTGATAAGCAGTAGATGTGGTTGTATAATCTTGGTTAACTGGATCGTAATCACAAAGATCATAAGGGTTCGTACCGTCGGTTACTTCTTGTCCATTGGTTACACCATCGCCGTCACAGTCCGCTGCGGCCCAAATAGCGTAATTCGGATTGGTAACCAAAGGAATAGTCGTCATTTGATTGGAACATGGATCGTAAGGATCGGTTCCATTTGTATTTTCAGTTCCGTTGTCTTCTCCATCACCATCACAATCTCCAGCTTGCCATATTGGATTTGAGGTATCCTCATCTCCTACAACACCATCATCGATACATGGATTGGTAGGATCGGGATCTACACTATCACAGGTTCCATCACCATCTGCGTCAATACAACCATCGATCGTTACACTTTCGGTAAGATCATCACCTGCAGTAGTTGGATCGTTTTGATCTGAGGTTGAAGCTGCCGTTGTATTGTTGGTAATGGTATTCCCATCTTCACCAATATCTACAATTCCTTCAATAGTCAAGGTTGCCGAAGCTCCGGAAGCTAAGGTTCCAATATCCCAAGTAGGGGCGGTATAGCTACCTTGGGATACATTTCCATTATTGCCTGTTGCAGTTAAGCCCGCAGGTAGGGTGTCATCTAGGGATACATTTGTCGCTGTGTCCGGACCATTGTTGGTTACCGTAATCGTAAATGTAACGGCATCACCTTCTGGAGGTGTGGCATCAGCGCTTGTTAAGGTTTTTACGGTAACTAAATCTGCAACTCCAGTAGCTGTTCCCGAATTATTCCCGTCGCTACCATCGTCATCGTTGTTGGAGGTATCGGGGTCGTTCTCATCAGCCGATACATCGGTCACGTTGGTGAAGTTACCCGGACCATCTATGGTAGCCGTAACCGTAATCGTCACATCGTTGGCTGGGCTTCCAGAAGCAATGCTCGGGATTGTACATGGGAAGGTTGTACACCCTCCTCCGCTCACTCCAGTGATCGTTAGGTTGGTTGGGGTATCATTCACCACTACGTTGTTGGCGGTATCCGGACCAGTGTTGCTCACCACGATCGTGTAGGTTACCGTATCTCCCGTCTGGTATGGACTGCTGTCCACCAATGTTTTTGTTATCGCTACGTCTGCCACTCCCGTAGCGGTTCCCGAGTTGTTACCGTCGCTACCGTCATCGTCGTTGTTCGAGGTATCCGGATCGTTCTCATCTGCCGATACATCGGTCACGTTGGTGAAGTTACCCGGACCGTCTATGGTAGCAGTTACCGTAATGGCCACATCATTGGCTGGGCTTCCTGAGGCTATGCTCGGGATGGTACAAGGGAAGGTCGTGCACCCGCCGCCGCTCACTCCCGTGATCGTAAGGTTGGTCGGGGTATCGTTCACCACCACGTTATTGGCGGTGTTGGGACCGGTGTTGCTCACCACGATCGTGTAGGTCACCGTATCGCCCGTTTGGTAGGGACTGCTGTCCACCAAGGTCTTGGTGATGGCTACGTCGGCCACTCCCGTTGCGGTACCAGAGTTGTTACCGTCGCTACCGTCATCGTCGTTGTTCGAGGTATCGGGGTCGTTCTCATCGGCCGATACATCGGTCACGTTGGTAAATGTCCCGGGACCGTTTATGGTAGCCGTAACCGTGATGGTCACGTCGTTGGCGGGACTCCCGGAGGCGATGCTCGGGATGGTACATGGGAAGGTCGTACATCCACCACCGCTCACTCCGGTGATCGTAAGGTTGGTGGGCGTGTCGTTCACTACCACGTTGTTGGCGGTATCGGGACCGGTGTTGCTCACTACTAAGGTATAGGTCACCGTATCACCCGTCTGGTAGGGGCTGCTGTCCACCAATGTTTTTGTTATCGCTACATCTGCAACTCCCGCAGCGGTCCCCGAGTTGTTACCATCGCTACCGTCATCGTCGTTGTTAGAAGTGTCAGGGTCGTTCTCGTCCGTGGTTACGTCCGTTACGTTGGTAAATGTACCCGGACCATCTATGGTAGCCGTAACCGTGATCGTTACATCATTCGCAGGGCTTCCTGAGGCGATGCTAGGGATGGTACACGGGAAGGTCGTACATCCACCACCGCTCACTCCCGTGATCGTTAGGTTGGTTGGGGTATCGTTCACCACCACATTGTTGGCGGTATCCGGACCGGTGTTGCTCACCACGATCGTGTAGGTTACCGTATCGCCTGTCTGATATGGACTGCTGTCCACCAATGTTTTTGTTATCGCTACATCTGCAACTCCCGTAGCGGTTCCCGAGTTGTTACCATCGCTACCGTCGTCATCGTTGTTCGAGGTATCGGGGTCGTTCTCGTCCGCGGTAACATCGGTTACGTTGGTAAATGTACCCGGGCCGTCTATGGTAGCGGTAACCGTGATCGTCACATCGTTGGCTGGGCTTCCAGAAGCAATGCTCGGGATGGTACACGGGAAGGTAGTACATCCACCACCGCTCACTCCCGTGATCGTAAGGTTGGT
>NZ_JAQQTF010000013.1 GCF_028561275.1 Aureisphaera galaxeae | reverse complement strand
GTATCGATGAAGTACAACGCCCTTCCGACGGCCTGTGAGAGTTTCACCTATGGAGAGGTGGAGGATTACATCGTGGTGATCCCGACTTCCTTCAACGGATTCTCAGGAGACGGAAACAACAGCTTACAAGGAAGTGATATAGCGTTTACCCTATATCCGAATCCAGTAAGCCGAGGTGTATTGAACGTAAAAGTTGCAAGCGCTAATGCAACTGAGTATACCATTTACAATTTGGTAGGTCAGATGGTCGCGAAGGGAGCCTTCGAAGAAACCATAGACGTATCCCAATTGCAAAGTGGAATGTATATGCTTCAAGTGACTGTCGAAGGACAGAAACTTACTGAAAGCTTTATCGTGGAGTAGTAGGGTTTCCTACCTCCAGAATTGAATAATTCCCCACCCCCCGCATGGTTACATCCTGCGGGGGTGGGGATTTTTTTTAGAACCTAACAAAATCAAAAAATATGAAAAGATCATTATACCTTTTGGTATTTGTGCTGTGTTCGGCCACAGGTTATGGCCAAACGCCGTGTCAAAATGGATTTGCGGGATCGTATCCTTGCAATGATTACGATCTTATGTCGCACATTACCCTAGCCGAAATGAGTGCAGGAGCTGGAAATGACAGCTGGGGATGGACCGACAGCCAAACGGGCAAGGAATATGCCATTATTGGCCTTAACAATGGAACTGCATTTATTGATATTTCGGATCCGGTAAATGCAGTGTATTTAGGAAAGCTTCCCACCGCGACTTCCAATAGTTCGTGGCGGGATGTAAAAGTATACAGCGATCACGCCTTTATCGTGAGTGAGGCTGCCAATCATGGAATGCAGGTCTTCGATTTAACACGCTTGAGAAACGTAACCAATCCACCACAGAACTTTACGGCAGATGCTAGGTATACCGATTTCGGGAATGCCCATAATATAGTCATCAACGAAGACTCAGGTTATGCTTACGCGGTGGGAACATCCACCTTCAATGGAGGACCACATTTTGTGAATATTCAGAATCCAACCAACCCCACGGCGGCTGGAGGATATGCTATGGACGGTTATAGTCACGATGCCCAAGTGATTACCTATAATGGGCCAGATACCGACTATACAGGTCGTGAAATCATGATAGGAAGCAATGAAAATGAAGTGGTGATTGTGGATATTACAAACAAAGCAAATCCTGTAGCCATTTCTTCTATTGCCTATCCCAATGTAGGGTATACCCATCAGGGATGGTTTACCGAAGATGTACGCTATTTTATCCTAGGGGATGAGTTGGATGAAAATAACGTAGGGTTCAATACCCGAACCATTGTTTTCGACTTTTTAGATCTGGACAATCCCCAACAGCATATGATCTACAATGGCCCTACTCCTGCTATTGATCATAATGGATATGTGAAAGGAGATATTTTTTATCTAGCCAATTATCGAGCTGGGGTTCGGATTATTGATGTATCTACCATTGGAAGTCAGAACATGACTGAAATTGGATATTTCGACACCTATCCCTCTAGTAATTCTGCAGCCTTCAATGGCGTTTGGAATGTGTATCCGTATTTCGATAGCGGAAACATTGTATTGAGTGATATTGAAGGCGGATTTTTCCTCATTAAGAAAAGCTCTGGTGGAGGAGGCGGCGGCACCTGTACGGGACAGGTTTCGGCTCCCTATACAGAGAGTTTTGAAAGCTCCATTGGAGATTGGACACAATCGGCACAGGACGATTTAAACTGGACGCGTGATAGTGGGGGAACTCCCTCTAACAACACAGGACCGTCCTCGGGAAGTGATGGCTCTTTTTATATGTATGTAGAAGCTTCCGGAAACGGAACGGGTTATCCCAATAAAAGGGCTATTTTAAATTCACCCTGTATCGATCTAAGCTCGGAAACCGAGGCTTCCTTTAATTTCGATTACCACATGTTCGGTGCTACGGACATGGGAAGCATTGATTTAGAAGCAAGCACAGACAATGGCAGTACGTGGACTTCACTATGGAGTCTAACAGGGAATCAAGGCAACCAATGGAATTCACAATCGATTAGCTTGAATGCTTATGTGGGAGGAACGGTTCAGTTACGCTTTAATAGAGTAACGGGGGGTACTTGGCAGGCCGATATTGCTATTGACAATATAACTCTACAAAGCGGAGCAGCTCCCGACACCCAAGCTCCAACTGTTCCCACGAATCTAGCTGCATCCAACATAGCGGACACTTCGCTGACGCTAACCTGGACGGCTTCTACGGACAACGTGGGTGTAACGGGCTATGAAGTGTTCCAAAATACTTCCAGCATCGGAACAACTGCAAATACAACTTTTAGTGTAACCGGACTCACTGCTGGAACCAGTTACAGTTTCACGGTTCGCGCCTTTGACGCTGCTGGGAACAACTCCGCACAGAGCGCTGCGGCCAACGCAACGACCACCGGTGGTGGCGGGGGCGGTTGTACCGGCGGTGTGACGGCTGGTTACAGCGAGGGCTTCGAGAGCTCGATCGGCGCGTGGACCCAGGCGACTGGGGACGACCTTAACTGGACGCGCGACAGCGGTGGCACGCCATCGAACAACACGGGGCCGTCCAGCGGTTCCGGCAGTACGTGGTACATGTACGTGGAGGCTTCCGGGAACGGAACGGGCTACCCTAACAAGCAGGCGATCCTGAACTCCCCCTGTATCGACCTAAGCGGCGAGACGGCCGCCAACTTCACCTTCGACTACCACATGTTCGGTTCGACGGATATGGGAAGCATCGCTGTGGAGGCGAGCACGGACGGTACGACCTGGACGAGCCTTTGGAGCCAGACGGGCAACCAGGGCAACCAGTGGAACGCCCAGAGCGTTAGCCTTAATGCCTATGCCGGCGGTACTGTGGAGCTTCGTTTCAACCGTATCACGGGTGGGACCTGGCAGGCGGATATCGCGATCGACAACGTGGCCGTTACCGCGGGTGGCGGCGGTGGGGGAACCCCTTCGACGGGCTACTGTGCGTCCAACGGTAACAACACCAACGACGAGTACATCCAGCGCGTACAGATAGGCAGCATCGACAACAGT
>NZ_JAQQTF010000012.1 GCF_028561275.1 Aureisphaera galaxeae | reverse complement strand
TTAGGGTTGTCTACGGCTGTCCAGTCGCTAAGGTCTCCTGTCTCGAAGCTACCGTTAAGCATGATGTCCTGTGACTGGAAGTCTCCTTCGCAAACGATCACAGGGGCTTCGGTATCTTCAACAGTTACATCGAAGCTACAAGTAGCAGTATTACCACCGGCATCAGTAACTACGAAGGTGTTGGTTGTGGTTCCTACTGGGAATTCAGCTCCAGAAGGAAGTCCAGCAGTTTGTACCACAGATCCTGGTGTAGAAGTAATAGTAAAGCTTACGTTATCAATGTTTACGTTGAAATAGAACAACTGAGTGATCTGTTGGAAGCTCAGGTATACGGTCTGTCCTTCTAAGCCTTGCAATAGCGTAGTAAGATCGAACTGACGGAAGTTAGGTCCATCTTGAATGAGATCATCACCTGGGTTAGTACTATAGATTTCAGTAATTGGAACCATAGCAGCGTCCAATAGATCTACTCTAAATTCTTGCGATCCATCTACATAATCTGAAAAGAAGTTTCTAATTCTGTCGTACCATCTCACTTCTGCATCGGTTACGTTTGCAGGGACTAGGATGGGCTGAGAAATCATGTGGAAAGAAGGTCCGTCTTGCGCACTTAGAAGATCGAAAGTTCCTCCAATAGGCGCCATTGGAGCTCCCGGTCCATCGGGATCTTGTGTTCCGTCATTCAAAATAAATACAGGATCAAAGTCACCCAATACTACAGGTGTCCATCCGGTAAGATCACCTGTTTCAAAGTCTCCATTGGAAAGGTATTCTTGTTGAGGACAGTTGTCAGCGATCACAGGAGCATCATAGGTTACGATGGCTCCACAAATACCGGGATCACTTCCTGCGGTAATGTCTGCTGGGCAGGTTAGGGTAGGATCTTCTACATCTTCTACGGTAACCGTAAAGGAACAAGTAGCCGTGTTTCCGTCGCTATCCGTTGCTGTGAATTCTACTACAGTTACACCTACAGGGAATACACTTCCACTGGCAGGTCCCATAGTCTGTACTGGAACTGGCTCCGGATCATCCTCAATATCAACTACCAAAGGAGGTGAGAATGCAACAACGGCACCACAAACTCCTGCACTGGAAGTGGTCACGATATCCATTGGACAAACCATGGTTGGAGGATTTACGAAAGTTCCAGTAATTTCATAAAGATCGGTTGCATCTGTAAAGTAAAGGCTGATGTCTCCACTCCCATCGGAAGCAGGTCCAAATTCTAAGTCTTGGAAAGCACCAGGTGCAATACCCGTTACAAAGTCAGTTACAACACCTGTAGTTAGGTCAATTTTTCTGATAATTCCTAAAAATTGATCATACGCATAGGCATTACGACCATCTGGGGTAACAGCGAACTGAGAGGCCGATGTAGGTACAGATGCGATTACAGGCGAAACAGTACCTGTAGATATTTCTATAGTATGGAAGTTTCCATCTCCACAATACACCAATTCATCTGGGTTATTGGCAACAGAGGCTAAAGTCTCACGGCCATAGAAAACGGGAATCGTGATCGAAGTGGGGGTAGCCGTAAGTGTAGTTAGATCGCGTACATAAACAATGTTCATCGGATCTAAACCATCGGTAGTATATAAGTTATTACCAATTACAGCAGCACCTGCCTCGAATCCGCTAAGTGCGTCTCCGGTATAGGAGTTAATAGCTCCTCCAGATACATTCACTTCTCTCAAGGTATTCGAAGAAATTTGAGAGAAAACAAATCCATTGGCATATTCAATATCGGTATCGACAAAGGGATAAAAACCTGGTGGTACCGACCAGCTACCGTTGATAAGTGTAACGGTTCCATCTGGAGTCACGCTATATAGAGCACTTGTCGTGTTCTGGGAAGCTACGTAAATGGTTCCAGTAGATTGGTCAATGGCCATTCCTGCCATAACCTCTGGCATAGTGGCAAGTGATGAAAAGGCAAATCCAGGCTCAACGATTGTGATGGGCATAAGATTTTGATTGCCGTTTTCGGAGGGGTCGTTTATAGTGTATTCCGAGGCGTATACACTGGGGTCAGTTAAGTTTTGTGCTTGCACCTGAAAGGTGAGCAACGCCGTTATGACATAAAGCCATAACCTTGTAGTTTTGTTCATAAATTAAGGATTAGATTAAAAATTAGCAGCCCAAAAATAGCACGGAAAGAATTACCCTACAACATTTTAGAAGGGGAAAATTCCTGTTTTTTCTCTTCTTTTTTAAATAGGAAACAAAAAACCCTCCTTCGCGTAAAGCTCGGGAGGGTTTTGTTTTGGGAATTGTTTTCCCTTATCTCTTGACGAGTCGCTTCACCG
>NZ_JAQQTF010000011.1 GCF_028561275.1 Aureisphaera galaxeae | reverse complement strand
TCGCTACCGATGACCATGGCCTCGAAGGTGCTCGGCGCAGTGGCCAAGAGGTCTTCTGGGTCGATCTCGGTGGTCCCGTCAGGCCCGATCTCGATGGTCACGTCCTGGCAGATCAGGATTGGGTCGGTCACGTCGAACACTTCAACGGTGGCCGTACAGGTAGAGGAATTACCGGCATCGTCGGTCACGGTCACATCAACGAAGTTCAACCCAAGGTTGGAACAGTCAAGGTCAAGTGTGGTCGACAGTCCATTCCCACAGGTCCCGCTGAAAGTGTAAACACCATCGCTACCTGGAACTGGGTTCCCCCAAGTGGCCCCACCGTCGGCAGAGTTCAGACAGTCATAACTTCCAGAACCTGAGGCACCGGACACTTCCCAAGCGGTGATCCCACCGGAAGAGGAGGTCACGGACACGGACACCCAGTAATTGGTGTCAACGGCCTGGCTCATGAACAGGAACGGTGTAATGTCGAACACGGTCTCGCTCACGTCGAAGCCGAAGTTGTTGCCCACAACGGCCTGCGAGGTCGGTACAACGCCCGCTTCGCTACCGATCATGGTACCGGGCTGTCCACCGTCATCCTCGTAATA
>NZ_JAQQTF010000010.1 GCF_028561275.1 Aureisphaera galaxeae | reverse complement strand
CCAGGTTGGGCGTGGTAAGGTTCACGTTGATGGTACCGTTGTTGGTGGTCACGGCCGAATCGTCCGTCTGCACCACGCTCCCCCGGTGCTCCACCACCAAGGTACCGTCTACTGTTATGTTTCCAGAAATACTAGTATATGTGTTTGCTGGTATAGTAAGGGTTACTCCGCTATTAATTGTTAATTGACATGCACTTATATTACCGTTGATGCTTGTGTCGTAGTTGCCAGTTAATACTACTGAATTGTTCACAATTGGGGCTCCCGGAGGACTCCAATTAGTTCCATCCCATGTTTTGGTGGCTCCAGCACAGGTAGGAGTTACCACGGTAATATTGATGTCGTCAATGGCACTATCTCCTGTAAATCCTCCGCTTCTACTAGCCCTAAAACGAAGTTTTACAGTAGAGCCAGCATAAGCCGAAAGGCTCACAGCTTCGTTGTTAAACCAATTAGTTGCGGTATTCTGCTGTCCTGTTCTGTCCCAAAGCGTAACCCAACCAGATCCGTCGTTGGTATTTGCTTGTAGCGCCAGTGTTCCGATGTTAGCTCCGTACATATGGTAGTCGAAAGTGATTTCTGCGGTGGATCCTGCTGGTATTTCAAAACAAGGGGATGCAATGGCGGCATCATCGGATGCTCCAGTAACATTAGAGGCCTCCAAATAGGCAAAGAAAGTACCTTGATTGGCACTGTTAGGGCCCGTACTTCCACTAGGCGTCTGACTTCGATCGCGCATCCATGAGCGATCGTTATCTTCTGGGTCGGTATCCAGATCATCTTTGAGCCACATAGTGGTTTCGAAATCCATGGAATATGGAAAAGTGTTTACTGTTTCGTAGCAGAATCCAGTACCTACGGCATCGTCGTACATAGCTTGGAGCTTATCGATAGGTTCAGTAAAGTTGGGAACCCCACTAGTTGTAGGTTGTCCCTGGATCGCATCTGTGTTTAAGGAGAAAGAGGGGGCGTTGTCCGCATCGCCCAGTGTAAGCACTCTAACAAATGCTGTTCTACCACTGTTCGTACTTCCGTCGCATCGCACATCTCCAGCAACACGCTTCGCTCCTTGCATTGCGGCCATTAATTTATCGGCGAGGGTTCCGTTAGCTGCAAGGAAGGCAGCTTCCATATCATCCAATAAGTCCTGTCCGTTTACATTGTCACTTGAGTTGTCGTTGTCCAAAATATTTCCTTGTATGGAATACCCGATGCCTGTTCCGGGCTCGATGCCACCGATGTGATTTGAAAAGTGACCGTTTGAACCTCCGGACCAACCGGCGGTGGTAAGTGTGCCACCATCAAAACCAACAACTCCGTATTGTCTGTTAGCACTACCTGCATCTGCGGCTACTACGAAGTCTATTATTTCCTGTGGTGTGTCTCCGGCTTCCATTCGCGTACGGGCGACTGCTTGAGTACTCGCGCTGTAAGATGCCTGTGAGTTTATACCACCTAGAATGTTTCCACCACTATCAAGGATTAGGTCGTTTAAGAAGTCGATTCCTCCATTGAAACCAACACAACTGCAGCCTGCTCCTCCTACCACTCCATTGGTAGGATCGAAAGCAACAATGGAAAAGGTATCTCCTTCATGGTCACGAGAGGTGTCGATTTCTTGAGTTTCTGCTTCTTCAGAGTTATCCGCAATATTGGAATCGATCAAAATTTCCTGCTCGGTCTTTTTATCCAGGAAATGAGCCCATAGAACCAGTGCAAAAGTAACAATGGTAATGAATCCGAATATTTTAGCTTGGGGTCTAATGTTCTTTTTCATGAGAAGCTGTAGGTTTAGTAAACTTGAAATTTAGATTCAAAAAGTTTTGGCTAGTGCTGTTCTACAAGGGATAAGGACATGAAGCCTCTTTGTGCTGTATTAACTCCACTGGCTCCACTGTATCCGCTCGTATCCCTTCCAAACCATCCGGTATCAACTCCATTGGCACGCCATTCCCTTCCTTGGACTTTAAAACGATAGGTAGTACCGGCAACCAGATCTACATTCAAAACTATGAAGGCCGCCTGACCGAGATTGTAGAAGTTGGTCCCATCGATATCTTTGGAAGAAGATGTAATGTAGGTTTCTTTAATGCTTGTAAAGGATCCTCCACTGGTGGATTGAACAAGACGAATTGAACCCTGTGTGGCTCCATCTCCAGAGGCTCCACCTAGGCGATCGCCTGCGGTCATATAGCCTTTGGCTACAATTTGGTACGTCCCAGTAAAGGGTACGGTAATGCTGCCCGTATCCAATCCCGGAAGGTCTACTGATGTCGTATATGAAGTGGAAGCCCTAACTTGGGCTGTTTGTACATAATTTAAGTTATATCCTTCATTGTACAAACGTCTCCATCTACTACCGTCGTAATAGTAAAATCCTGGGTTAATGCTATTGGGCCCAGTTGCTGTATTCATATTGTACACCATGATCCCTGCTGAGATAGGGTTTATGGTGCTCAAATCGTTCGTTCCGCTTAAGGAGATTCTTGGCATTAGAAACCCCTTATCGGTGGCATGGACTTCAAGGGCCGAACTGGCATCTGGGCTGTTGGTGTTGATCCCGATCTGGGCCTCTATAGATGTGCTTGCCAGCAAAAGGCAAACAACAAAAGAGAGTATTTTATAGTAAGTTGATCTCATCAGATTTGGGTTTTGGTTTATAAGTCAAAATCAATTTTTATGATTAAAACTGTCTTAATAGCGTAATGGTCATGTAGTTGTCCTGACAATTGGGATCTCCCCCAGAATTGCCATTATAGTAGCTGGTATCGATTCCCCAAACACCGTAGCCATTGCCATAGGTTCCCGAAAGAAAGGTGTTATACGTGTTGTCTTCATCCCATTCCCTGGCACGTACTCGAATGTTATAGGAAGTGCCGCCCTGCAAATCCACATTGTGAATAATCACACTGCTCTGTCCGAGTGCATGAAAGACAGAAGCTCCCGTTCCTATCTGTTTGGATGTTGAGGTAAGCCAAGTCTCTGCCACTTTGGTAGCGTCAATCTCTAACCATACGGAGGCTGACCCTACTCCGGGGTCTGGAGCAGTATTTTGAAGACCCGCTGCGTAATAACATACGACTATGATTTGGTACGTTCCACTAAATGGTGGAGTGATGCTTTGATCCAATCCGGGTAATGTATAGCTGGAAGATTGGTTGGCAGCTTTCACACCAACAGTTTGAAAGAATTGTTCTGAATAGCCTTGATTATAGACACGGATCCACTCACTCCCGTCCCAAAAGTAAAATCCATCTGTGACTCTGTTGTTTCCAGTTCCAGCAGTCGCCGTGTTATAAACCCATAGTCCTTCTACAGCAGAAGGTGTAATGGTAGAAACATCATTTCTACCTGTCAAGGTAACACGTGGTATTAAAACTCCTTTGTCGCTGCTTTCTACCTGAAAGACGGCGCCATCTTCTAATGTATTGGTTCCAATCGCTACTTGGGCGTCCATTTGTAAAAAAGAAAAGACCGCCAAGAAGGTGAACATAATTATATATCGTAGTTGTGATTTCATAAGCAGATTTTGAGATTAATGAAATTGGGGTTAAGCGAAACTATTGTTGTCTAATCAAGCAAACGGTCATGAACCCACGTTGGCCGTCATTTACACCACTTGCACCGTTATATCCGTTAGTATCTTTTCCGAACGCGCCGTTTAGCACCCCTTCTCGATGCCACTGTCTTCCAGCAACCTTAAATCGATAGGTGTTCACAACGTCGAGATCTACCGTGTATATCATGGTAGCTGCCTGTCCGAGGTTATAGAAATTAGACCCGCCAGCAATGTCTTTGGAGGAACTAGTAATGTAGGCTTCCTGAATATTCGTAAAGGTTCCAGAGGCATTGGTGTCCATCCAAAGACTAATGGAAGCTTGAGCTGCACCATCACCGGAAATCCCACCCTGTATATTACCTGCTGCGTAATAACCAGTTACCACAATCTGATAGGTGCCACTAAAAGGAATGTTGATGTCGCCGGTGTCCATTCCAGTTAGGTCGTTGTATTGACTGCTGGAACTTGATGCATTAACTTCTGCAGTCTGTTCGTATAATAGAGTGTATCCCTGATTGTATAGTCGTCTCCATTGCACACCACTCCAATAATAAAAACCTGGGGTTACCTGAACGGCCAAGGCTCCGGCGATTACGGTATTATAAACCAGTAATCCAGTAGTGGCCGATGGTGTTATGGTGGTGGTGTCATCGGTTCCAGTAAGTGCTACACGAGGAATAAGAAAGCCTTTGTCGGTACTAGTAATGTCAAGAGCGGCACCGTCGGCTGGATTTGAAGTATTGATCCCTACTTGGGCATAACACGAAAACGTGATTGCCACGGAAAGGAATCCCAATAGCATTGCATTGAAAATATAGTCCTTCTTCATGATTTGGCTTTTTAAGGGCGATACCGAACAGCGCTGCTGTTTGATATTGCAATTGCCCGTTAAAATTCAATATTCGATAGATTGCAAGAATCTTCTCAAATATTGTTTTAGCTCAAATCACCAAAATTTCAATGTGATCGTTGAAACTGATTTACTGCATGGATGTATTTCGAATTCAATTGAACTCCAGAATTAACTTCATTATATACAAATTCATGTTTTCTGAAGGTTTTGTTTTCGAATGGGGATAGGGGATACTTTATACCAAAAAAAATTGGTACGCGCGCTCTATAGGATATACCTAACAAGCATAAGTGGTCCAGTGTAAATTTGGATCGCATATTTATGGTTTTTAGTGATTTGGTTATGACAATTTTATAGTATTAATTCCATAAAAACAAAAAAAAATCGATGAAATGCACTAAAAATCAATGAAATACGAAAAATACTACAAAAAAATACGCTTAAAAATTCGATTACGGTTATTTTGACAATTAGAAAGGTCATTAATCAAAAAGAGTACGGTAAATCCGTAAATAGTACTTTTTTGTTAACCGAGACTAGGTATAAATAATACTAACTTGAAAGATTAAATTTTGAATTTTTATTGAAAATTCTTTTGGGCTAGAAATCAAAATGTTACGTTTTCCTGAAAATTTCCTAGACTTTGTGTAATCGCTTTTCGCATTATGCGTAATTTGCCATTGAAACCTATTTGTCTGTTACTTTTTACCCTTTGAATTTGCTTTTTTCTGAAGTTTTTACTCCAATCGAAACGATAAATCCAGCTCTTTTTGAATCTAAAGTTAAGAGGTTGGACATCATACGTGAGGATACTATCGACACTTTTGTGTCCGGAAATAAATTCAGGAAATTGACCTATAATCTTCAAAAAGCAAAAGCTACAGGTCATACAAGTCTACTCACTTTTGGCGGAGCTTTTTCCAACCATATAGCTGCTGTAGCCGCTGCCGGAAATCGGTTGAGATTGAATACCATTGGCGTGATTCGCGGAGAGGAATTGGCAGAACTTCAAAGAAATCCTACCCTAAAATATGCTGAGGAACATGGGATGCAACTTCATTTTGTAAGTAGAGAAGCTTATAAGCAAAAGGAAGCACCCGAATTTATATCACGCTTGAAAGATACTTTCGGTGATTTCTACCTCCTTCCTGAAGGCGGCACCAATGATTTGGCCGTAAAGGGTTGTGAGGAGATACTTGGGGAACGAACCCACGAATACGATTATATATGCACTTCGGCAGGAACAGGTGGCACCATGGCGGGATTGGTAAGGGCCTCGGAACGCCATCAACAAGTCATTGGTTTTTCGGCATTAAAGGGTGCATTTCAGGTTTCAGAAATAAAAAAATATACCGATAAAACCAATTTTACATTATTAGATACCTATTGTTTTGGAGGTTATGGTAAAATAGATGTAGGTTTGGTGCGTTTTATCAATGACTTTAAAAAGCAGACTCAAATTCCTCTAGACCCCATATACACGGGTAAAATGATGTATGGAATATGCGACTTGGCCCAAAATGGATTTTTTGAAGCGGATAGTAAGATTTTGGCCATTCATACCGGTGGATTGCAAGGAATAAAGGGAATGAACGAAAAGTTGTCACGAAAGAATATACCTCAAATAGAATAATATGAACCTAAAATGGATATCCCTCTTGGCTGTACTCCTGTTGTTCGCCACCTCCTGTAAATCGAAGAAAAAAACGGCCGCATCCAAAAAGGACACCACCGAGAAAGTAGTGATTAAGGATAAAGGAAGCAAAGTTGTCGTTTCACCAAAAACAGGAAAAACCAAATCGAACGCACCAGCAGCCAATGCACCTTATGCTCAAGTTGTTGCCTATTATATTGACACCTACAGCGATATTGCAAAGGACGAAATGGCGCAATACGGCATTCCTGCGAGTATTACACTGGCTCAAGGTATTCTTGAAAGTGGGGCAGGAAGGGGAGATCTCACCAAACGCGCCAACAATCACTTTGGAATAAAATGCCATACAAGTTGGACGGGAGAACGGGTCTATCACGACGACGACGAAAAAGGAGAATGTTTCCGAAAGTATAGGGATGCAAAGTATTCGTTCCGCGACCATTCCCTCTTTCTTACC
Source organism: Aureisphaera galaxeae (assembly GCF_028561275.1). GTDB lineage: Bacteria > Bacteroidota > Bacteroidia > Flavobacteriales > Flavobacteriaceae > Aureisphaera > Aureisphaera galaxeae. The sequence continues at coordinate 240,006 of NZ_JAQQTF010000010.1, read as the reverse complement.
CAAAGAAGTAGGTACCAAGGGTTATTCAAATTAAGAAAAGACGATTATAAAGGTTGGGCAAAGGGGCTGAAACGGGCTGGCTATGCTACGGACCCGAAATATCCCGATAAGCTCATTAGCATTATTGAACGATACAACCTCACACAGTACGACGAAGCCGTATTGGGCAAAGGAGGTAAGGATACAAAAAAGGGAGATGCTGAGGTAAAAACGTATACCGTTATCAAGGGGGATACGCTGTACAGTATATCCAGACGATTCAATATGACTGTTGAAACCCTTAAGCAGTATAATGGGCTACTAACTAATGATATTTCTGTCGGGCAAGTGTTATATTTGCATCCTGTAAAAGGACGATAATTTAATTCCATGATATATAAGAGGAGTAGTGCCTTGTTTGCTGAGGCACAAAAGGTGATTCCCGGAGGTGTGAATTCGCCTGTAAGGGCTTTTAAAGCAGTAGGTGGTGACCCTATTTTTGTGAAGGAAGCCAAAGGGGCGTATTTGTATGATGAAGATGGAAATACCCTAATAGATTACATCAATTCATGGGGCCCCATGATTTTGGGACACGCCCATCCCGAAGTGGTACAAGCGGTAGTCGACAAAGCCAAAAAAGGAACTTCTTTTGGGATGCCTACCGAAATAGAAACCGAAATTGCCTCTTTGGCCGTTTCTATGGTACCCAATATAGACAAGATCCGTTTTGTGAACAGTGGTACGGAGGCGTGCATGAGTGCTGTTCGGTTGGCCCGCGGATATACGGGAAAGGATAAGATTATAAAATTCGCTGGTTGCTATCATGGGCATAGCGATTCCTTCCTTATACAGGCAGGAAGTGGCGCCGTCACTTTTGGCACACCTAATAGTCCAGGGGTTACCCAAGGGACTGCTAAGGACACTTTACTTGCCCGATACAACGATTTGGAACATGTAAAAGAGATCATTGCCCAGCACTCGGGTGAGATTGCCTGTATCATCCTAGAGCCTGTGGCGGGTAATATGGGATGTATTCCCCCAGCCAAAGGGTTTTTGGAAGGCCTAAGGCAGCTATGCGATGCTCATAGTATTCTATTGGTGTTTGATGAGGTGATGACTGGTTTTCGATTGGCCAAAGGTGGGGTGCAGGAATTGTTAGGGGTCGATGCGGATATAGTGACCTTCGGAAAAGTGATTGGAGGAGGGTTGCCTGTAGGTGCTTTTGGTGCGAGAAACGAAATCATGGATTACTTGGCACCGGTTGGACCCGTTTATCAGGCGGGGACATTAAGTGGGAATCCCCTGGCTATGGCTGCTGGACTTGCCATGCTCAGCACATTGAATGAGCATCCCGAGATTTTCGATTCCATCAACCAAAAGACACAATACCTGCATGAAGGAATGGCCCAAGTGCTTAGCTCGAATGGAGTAGCACACACCATTAATAGGATAGGCTCAATGATTTCAGTTCATTTTTCTGAAAAGCCTGTGGTCAATTTTGCATCAGCTGCAGAAGCGGCAGATGGAGATGCTTTCAAAACCTTTTTCCACAATATGCTTAAAGAAGGTATTTATATAGCGCCCAGTGCCTATGAAACTTGGTTTATTTGCAATGCACTTACCCAAGCCGATTTGGACAAGACAATAGAAGCCTGTAAAATGGCATCCAAAGGTATATAGCATAAAAAAAGGCTCCGAACTCGGAGCCTTTTTTTTATTCCTTAACTAGTTATTGTTCTAGTGTGAGCCACTTTTTATATTGCTCGTCTGTCAATATTTTTTTCATGGAAGCTTGCAAATCGTTGTTTGCCTTTTTCTTTTCGGCAGCCGCATTCGCTTTACCTTCCGCACGCTTTAAACCAGCTTTATGAGTAACTAAAGCCCTGAAGACAGAACGTTGCTGGTCTCCATCAAGTCCCAATGCTTTACTTAAGTCTGCAGTTTGCTGTTTGGCAACTACTTCAGGACGGTTTTGATCCTGTTTTAAGGTTTGGGCACTCATAGTGTTCATTCCCAAAAATAGCACAAAAGATAGGGCGATAATCTTAAAAATGTTTTTCATGGTTTTTTAATTTTAAGGTCACTAAAGTAACCATTTTAGCATCAAATAACCAAGAACTGGGCCAAAAAACTACCTGCGGCCATGCCTCATTTTGGCGCGCTTTTTTTGATGGGCCCTTTGCTTATAGGATTTTTCAAACTTTTCGTACTGTTCTTGCGAAAGAATTTCCTTGAGCTTCGCTTTCATAGCGATCTGGGCATCCAATCGTTCTATGCTTTTATTATAGAACTCTTCGCTGGTCAATTCTTTTTTATTCTTCTTGCGTTCTTCTGGCGATGGACGGTTCTTTTCCTCTTCCAACAACAATACTTTTACCTGTTGCTGTTGCCCGTCGGTGAGGTCCAAATCCAGCGTCATCCGTTTGGTCTTTAATTCTGCACGTTGTTCTGGGGTGAGGTCTTTCATGATTTCCATTCGTTTTCCGCGTTCTCCATCCCGTTCGGGTCGTTGCCCTTGTGCGAAGGAGTAACCCACAGTTACGAATAAGCATACAATCAATACTACGTTTTTCATTTGATTTCAATTTTTAAGTTTATTGCCTTTATGACCTTTCTATCCCATAAGGGTTTAACGCCCTGAGAAATAAAATTTTGTTAAAACGTTCATAATGCGGTTCCCAGATTGTTACATGAATGCTTTTTTCCTCATTGAAAAGGTCGGTTCCCTCAAGTTGTGTTGTTAGGTGAGACCCTTGATTCTAGTTTTACCCTCGAACTTTTAAACAGTATAATGATGAAAAGTAAGTTGCTCTTACTGGCATTGCCAGTATTATTTGTCGCTTTCTATTTTTCGGCCAATGTCTCCGAAGGGGATTATGCCGAAACAAAGCGCACGTTACAACCCGAAGAAGGGTGTGTATTCATGACGGTTATGGGGGAACAGTCTTCGGACAATTACCGCATATTTAAGAACAATGAAAACCTAAGGGGTTCAGTAGAAGATGGATTGGTATGGTTAAATAAGGCTCAATTGCCCAATGGGGGATATGGAGCAGGAACCCATAATGCCCAGCATATTCGAGATCCCCATGCGGTGAAGGCAGATCCGGCTACGACTGCTATGGTGGTGCAGGCATTCCTTCGCAGTGGTACAACACTTAAGAAGGGAAAGTATGCTAAGAATCTAAATAATGCTATTTCCTATTTATTGGAAACCGTAGAGAACACGCCCAAGGACAGCCCCTACATTACTGAAATTAGGGGAACCCAGATTCAAACCAAGTTGGGAGAGAACATCGATGCGGTGCTTACAGCACAGGTATTGTCCAATATTCTGGATCGCAACCTTAAAGGAATCGATAAGAAACGCATTAATAAATGTTTGGACATCTGTGTTTCTAAAATTGAACAAGGAACCGATGCTTCTGGACGTCAAAAGGGAGCCGGATGGGCCGGAGTGTTGCAAAGTGGCCTTGCTACAAGCGCTTTGGAAGCTGCCCAAGCGGTAGGTGCCGATGTGGAAGAAGAGGTGATAGAGCGCTCCAAGGATTACCAAAAAAGTAATTACGATTCCAAAAGTGGAAACGTAAATACGGCAGATGGTGCGGGAGTGATGTTGTATGCGGTGAGCAATAGTGTTAGGGCCAGTGCCAAAGAAGCCAGAAAGGTAAAAGAGGACATAGAAAAGGCGAAGAAAGAAGGGAAGATCGATAAAAATGCGGAAATCTCTGTAGAGACGCTTAGGGATATTGGTTATGATGATACTAAGGCGGTGGAGTACAATACTTCGTATGAGATTTATGAGTCTGCAAAGAATCGTGCCCAACAGGAAGATGTAATGACAGGGTTTGGAAATAATGGAGGAGAAGAATTTTTGAGCTTTTTGCAAACAGGGGAGTCCTTGGTGGTGAATCAAGATAACGATTGGAAGAAATGGTATGATGATATGAGTGGTCGTATTCTAAAAATCCAGAATGAAGATGGTAGTTGGAATGGCCATCACTGTATTACCAGTCCAGTGTTTTGTACGGCGACAAGTTTGTTATTGCTTACCGTAGAAAATGATATCGACTTTTTAAGTAAAGTAGGTGAAAAGTAGTCTAAAAAGGTCTTGATTTATAAATAGAGGGATCACTTCTTTTGATGTTTTGTGCTGTCCCTCTACTTTTAGACTACAAATAGTTTAGGTTGGTTAAGCACCGCCCAAGTCCGCCGGTAGGGATATCGGCCCCCTAAGCCAAAAGGAGGAGTACTTGGGCGGTGTTTCCTTTTTTTTTATTTCATGGAAACCAATTCTAAAGTAGTACTGTAAAGGTCTTTTTTCTCCATTTTCGACTTTAGCCATGCATAGAAACTCATGACGAATACGTCTTCGCGTGACGCTTGCTTCCATGTGAAGGAGGCTTCTACTTTTTCCTGAAAGGATTCCGTCTGGATTTTATCGGGATGTTCATAGGCATAGGCGATCAACTTCATAAATTGAATGACTCGATTTTCATTTTCTTGGGATAGCCTTGGGAAGAAACGCCGTTCAAAACTTTTTAGTCGTGCCAGTACCAAATCCAACCGGTTCAGTTCGATGAGGAGCAGGATTTCGATGATATTCTTCTTTAGTACCCAAATCCATCCTGCTTTCTTTTCGTACCACCGATCACTGTGGGAAAGCTTCTTAAGGATCTGATAGGCATCCGAATGTTTGTTTTGCTGAAATAGGCACATAATCGTGGTAAGTGAAATGTCCAAGGAATCATTTGGGTAGGAAGATAATAGGGTGAGGGCAGCATCGGGTGCGCCTGTGTAATTCAAGTTGAGTGCCTTAATTAGAATCAACTTTTCCTGAAACCTGTTGAAGTAGGAACGGCTATTTTGCAGCATACGGGCTTCCATGCGTTCGGAGAATTGAAAAGAGCGATCAAAATTCCGATTCCGGAAATGGGTACTGGCCATTAGGTGCTCCATTTCTATAAGGTAGTAAAGGTATTTGGTTTCTGGTCCTGTTTTTTGGGAAACGATTTCGTACACTTCTTCCATAAAGGCCTCTATCTGATAGAAATCGCTTTGCAACTGTGCTGCAGAAAAAGCAATGCTCATTAATTGAAAAAGGGACTTATAGCCCAGATTCTGGTCCAAGGCGATTTCAAAGTCGATAAAGGCATCGTTTATAACCTCATTGATGGATCTTGGCTTGCCCGATCGCAGTTTCGATTTTATGGTGGCGTAAGCCATATTGAGGCGTTGCTCCTGCTGAAAGTGATTCAGATTCTTTTGTGAAGTACCTATAAGTTCTTTTATGTCTAGATTGGCTTGGGTGTGTGCATATTGAATTTTGGTATGGTAGATTTCGGTTAAGATGGCATACAAATCCAACTGCCTAGCCTTCTTTTCGGCTTTGGACAGGGTCTTATGGCCCAGTTTGTATTGTTTGTATTCAAAGAAAATACGACTGGCCAATAGCAATTTTAATATTTCCAGTTCCTCGCTGGTCTCTCCCTGGAAGCTTTTGGTAGCGACAAAGTCGATTAAGTTATCGTGCAAACGTTTGCTTAAGGCGTGATAGGCATTTTTGGAGGGTTTCCCGTATAGGAGCACGTCCAAATCGGCGTCCGTTCCCTTTTCAATGAGGCGGAACAGTTCAATGTTTTTGGTGTCTCCCCTTCGGTTCTTTCGTCGCATCTGGGCAACAAAATCACGCTTGTCCTCATCGGAAAGTATATGCGTAATATTTTCTAAGGTATTCATTTAATCGTAAGTAAAATATGTATAAAAATACTATATTATTGGGATTATCATGATAAAATTGATTTTTTTAATCGTAAGTTATTTTTGAATTCTGTGTTTTTGAAACCGCACATTCATTTCATATTTGCTCCGTAATCAAATTAAATCATCAAAACAGTAGATTATGGAAAATTCAAATTTTAAAGACAAGAAACCTGTCAATGCACCCCTAATCGATAAGATTAAGAAAACAAAAGAAGCATTCGATTGCCGACCTACACCTGCTTTCATTTCGGCTTCTTGGGCTGCTCTCTTCATAGGGATGATATCCTATTGTGTAGGATTATGGAACGCCTATATGGAACTGAATGAGAAAGGCTACTACTTTACAATTTTACTTTTCGGACTTTTTGCCGTGGTTTCCGTTCAGAAAAGTGTACGGGACAAATTGGAGGGAATTCCCGTTACCGAAATTTACTACGGTATTAGTTGGTTTGTGACCATAGCTTCCATTCTGCTCCTTATCATTGGTTTGTGGAATGCGGATATGGAATTGAGTGAAAAAGGATTTTACGGAATGTCCTTTGTTTTGAGTTTATTCTCTGCTGTAGCCGTTCAGAAGAATACGAGGGATATTTACTTTCTGGATAGGAAAAAAGCAAGTAATTCATAACAGGGACTTCACTGTAAGGTTCCTGTTTTGATGATGGGTTGTCACAACCCGGAAACCCCGTCTTCGGGCGGGGTTTTTACAAAACAGCCTTTACGTAACAAGTATCCATCACTTAAATCCTATTGTCATGAGTTTGAGATCTGAAAAAGAACTACGACATCTAGTGGCAGAAAATGTCATTTCGGAAGATACTTCCAAGGCCATTTCTGATTATTATGCGAGTCAGAAAAAGAACAGCCCAAATAAACTATTCACCCTTTTTGGGGTCTTGGGAGGTTTGTTGATTGGCCTAGGGGTCATCCTGATCCTTGCCCATAATTGGGACGATTTTTCCCGTGGTGTTAAAACCATTTGGGCCTTTGCTCCTTTAGTGGTAGGACAAGCATTTGCAGGATTTGCATTATGGAAGAAGAAAGGACCCGCTTGGAAGGAGACTGCTGCTGCTTTTTTATTTTTTGCTATTGGGGCTTCCATTTCCTTGGTAAGCCAGATTTATAATATTCCTGGATCCATGTCTTCCTTTTTACTTACATGGATACTCCTAGCGGCGCCCATGGTCTATTTACTTAGATCGCATACGGCAACATTGTTGCACCTCATATTTGCAACGGCATACGCCTGCAATGTGGGTTATTTTAATGACGCTAGTCCATGGGGGTATTTGGTACTGCTTGTTTGGGTGTTGCCCCTTTATTATAGTCAACTTAAAAGCCATTCCGAAGCCAACATAACAGGGATTTATCACTGGGCGTTTGGTTTGAGTGTTATCATAACCCTCGGTGCTTTCGTAAGTGGCGCGGCCAACTTCGGATATGTGCTGTACATATTGCTATTCGGGATACTGTACAATCTTGGGAAACTTCCGTTTTTCGACCATAAAAAAGTACGCGTGAATGGCTATTTGGTACTAGGTACTTTGGGAATGATCTACCTTCTTATGGTAGCCAGTTTCAAATGGATATGGAATGAGCGTTATTTTAAAACGGGAGATACGATAGATCTTGTTTTTGCAGGAGCATTGGTTCTCATAACCTTAGGGATTCTTTTCAACTTATACAGAAAGAGAAGATTGGTGCCCTTCAATGTATTCCAATACGTATCCCTGCTTTTTGTGTTGATCTACGCCATAGGGCATTTTCGGACAGACATTTCCATCATCTTGGTAAATGTACTCACCCTTCTTTTGGGGGTAAGTGCAGTTCGCACGGGTGCGCAGCAGGGTCGATACGGCATGCTCAACTTCGGAATGTTGATCATTACCATACTCATTGCCTGTAGGTTCTTCGATACTCAAATTTCCTTTGTAGTTAGAGGATTGCTCTTCGTGGGAATCGGTGTGGGCTTTTTCGTTGCCAATTATTTGATGTATAAAAAACAAATCCGTTTAAAAAATGAATAAGCTAGTCGTCATCTTTGGTTTTTTGGTAATGGTCGGTGCCCAATGGTTTGTGCCGGCAAATATGATCTACCAACAGGAGGGAGCTCTTGTAGAGGGAACTCCTTACAAGTTTAAGACAAGACCTGTGGACCCAAGCGATCCCTTTCGCGGAAAGTATATCGTTTTAAATTATGAACTGTCTTCTTTTGCCCCCGTGGATTCCACTTTACAATTCAATGAATATGTATATGTGTATATCGAAGAAGGGGAAGATGGATTTGCCAAGGCAACTGAGGTAAGCCCTTATCCATTAGATACGGAACAGGATTTTGTGAAGGCAGAGTATCAATATTCCTATAACCAAAGGGTGAATTTTAATCTGCCTTTCGATCGATTTTATATGGAAGAATCCAAGGCACGTCCCGCTGAGGATGCCGTTCGGGATGTGAATCGCAATCGTGATTCCTTAAGCCCAGTTTGTTATGCGCTGGTATATGTAAAGGAAGATGTTGCGGTACTGGAAAATGTATTCATAGGAGAGACTTCCATACAGGAATTCGTGGAAGGTTTGGAAGAATAAAGATGAATTATGCAATTAATTTAGATACAATGAAAGCTCTTAGAGTCAGTTTTGGATTTTTGTTTTTACTATTTGCCATTGCGGTTACCGTATATTCGGTGTACTTCATTTGGATTGCCATCATCGGCATAGGATGGAGCGGAAGAGAGATGAGCCTTTTAGAATTTCTCTGGTTTGTAAAAGCCCCAATCCTCATAAGCCTCTTCTCGTTTATTTCCGCCTTTGGCTTGCTTCGCGAAAAGCGTTGGGGAAGTCTGTTCGGGTTGGGCTTGTGTATCTCGGCCATGTTCCTGTGCGCGGAGTTCATCATTACGGAAATAGATAGCGGAAATATTGATAGTACACTCGAGCTTTTTGGGTCTTCGCTGCACCTTTTCATATCCTTCTGTTTTACCGTTGGAATACTAAAGCTGATCAATGCTGCTTATAAAAAGCTGAAACTGAAACAATATATAACCTTGGGATTGGTTGTCTCCAGTGTACTCCTGTCCTATTATACATTGTTTTCCTAATGAATACACTGAGCAACAACACCAAATATTTGGAGATTTTGGCTGTGATCCTCACGGCAGCGGGAAAGTTCGTCTTTATGGATTATTTGAATTGGCGGCTCCCCTACGTATCCTTTGCCGTGCTAAGTTGGACGCTGTACATATTGTACCGCAAGCGAAGAACTCCAGGAATTCTGAAGTATTGGGGCTTCCGAAAGGATAATTTTAGAAGAGCGTTGCGTTGGGTATTGCCCTTCGGAATTTTTTCGGTGGCTGTTTTTCTCACCATTGGGATTTGGCAGGGGAGCCTGAACCTCACTTGGCATATTTTCCCGATTCTTATTACCTATCCATTGTGGGGCATCATTCAGCAATTTTTGCTCATCGCTTTGGTAGCGGGTAATTTGAAGGATGGCAATCGCGGTAATTTCAAGAATTGGCAAATCATTTTAGGATCGGCGGTATTGTTTTCGTTAGTACACTATCCATCTGTTTGGTTAATGCTCGGGACTTTTATACTGGCATTGTTTTATGGATTTGTGTATCTGAAAGAGCGAAATGTATATGTACTTGGGCTGTTTCATGGGTGGTTGGGAGCCATCTTTTATTATACCGTGGTAGGAACCGATCCTTTCGAAGATGCTTTTCTGCCTTTGTTAACGTAGAAGCCGAAAGGGTGCAAGCTCATTTATTCGGTTCCGATCTGGTCTATTTCCGAATCAGATATATCTTTAGGATCCACACCATATTGATTGGGTCCTTTTTCTCCTTCGTTCGCCCAAAAGAAGAGCAGGAGAATCAAGCCTGCAAAATTCACATAGGGAATAAAGAACAAGACAGTCCACCAGCCCGATTTGCCAGTATCGTGCAGCCTCCGAACCGAGACAGTGATAAAAGGTAAGAGCAAAACAATGGCACTAAATCCCATAAGAAGGATTAGGAAAACACCTACGATATATGTCGCATCGTTTTCTAAATAGGTAAGAAGGCCTGTGATGGCTAATAAGAGAATAATTGAGGCAGAATTGATAAGGAAAAAACTCCAAAATTCCTTCCTTCTGGCTCTCCCTTTAAACAAATCGTAGTTGTCGTAAAAGGCCCTAAACCACCAATCGAATATAGTGTAGTCTACTTCTTTTTTCCGAGATCGCATTTTCTATTCAGTTCCTATTTTATCGATTTCCAAATCGTTATTTCCTTTAGGGTCCAAGCCATACTGGTTGGGTCCTTTTTCGCCTGCAGAGGCCCAAAATACAATGAGAATAATCCAGCCAATAAGACTTACGTATGGGATGATGCAAATAATGGTCCACCATCCCGATTTTCCCGTGTCATGCAATCTCCTAGCAGAAACTGCTAAGAAGGGTATGAGCATTACCAAGTAAAAACCAAAAAAAAGAATGAGCATTATGATGGAGACTGTATCCGCTGCGTTCCCATCACTCGATACTACCGCTCCCATTACCATCCCCATAAAGAAGGAAAGAGAAAATAGAATGAGGGTGTTCAAAAGAAAAAAGTACCAGAATTCTTTCCGTCGGGCACGTCCGCTAAAAGTCGCATAGTTCTTAAAAACAACCTTATGCCACCACTCGAACATATTGTAGTCCGCTTCTTTTTTTTCGATAATCATTGAATCGGCTTTACATTGAAGTGACTAAAATAGTAATTACAAATAAGCAAGCTAATAAAGTTCCTCGTGATTCATTAATACCCATCGAGACACATCTTTTTTAATGGGGTCCAAAAAAAAGGAGCTATAGTACAGCTCCTTTCATTAACCAATGGGTTCTTATGGTTTTATTCTGAAGTAATCGTCACAGGTAGGATATAGAGTTCTCCTTTTTTAAGAACATTTTTCATTTTGCGATAGTTTAATCTTCCTTTAATGAAATACTCTATAGGTTCCTTTTCTGTATCTACAGACAGTATTACCAATTCGTTATTGTTGTTTACCATGAGGTGAACTTTGACCGTGGTGTCCTTGGAAACGGAAAAGTCTGGGTTCTGAAGTAATTTTGTAATCTCTTCTTTTAATGTGGGATTGTCTTCTGCTGCGAGGGCAGTATGGGCTTCTACCGAAGCGATCGATACGATGAACACACTAATTAGGAAAATGGATCTGATTGTTTGCATAACGGTTGTTTTAAGATGAATGAATACAGAAAGGTAATTCTGTTTCTTCTTAAAACGCTGTTAACCACCTGGTAATTAACCTCTTATTAACCAACTTTAACCTTTCTTTTTTCGAAAACTTTTAAAAAGAAAAGGAAATCGCATAAGACGATTTCCTTTAGTTGAATAATATCTTAAATAGGTTACGCAAGTTCTACAAGCAAGCCCTCATCGGTTTTGTTTACTTTGGCCAAGCCATTTTTGGTTAATCCCTTAATGGTTTTGTCCCACTTTTTGTTGCTCAGCCCTGATTGCGCTTTTAGATCATTGAGGTCCATAGGAGCATTGTCCTTCAGAATGGCGAATACCGCTTTTTCCTCATCTGTCATCGCTACCTGCTTCACTTCGGGCTTCATCTGTGGGAAGAAAAGTACTTCCTGTATGGATTCGTTATTGGTCATGAACATAGTCAAGCGATCTATCCCTATTCCAATTCCTGAAGTTGGCGGCATTCCATATTCCAAGGCACGTAAGAAATCCTGATCAATGAACATGGCTTCGTCATCTCCTTTTTCGGATAGCTTCAATTGATCTTCAAAACGTTCCCGCTGATCGATGGGATCGTTCAACTCCGTATAGGCGTTGGCCAACTCTTTTCCATTTACCATTAACTCGAAACGTTCGGTAAGACCTTCTTTGCTTCGGTGTTTCTTGGTCAACGGACTCATTTCCACAGGATGGTCCATGATAAAGGTCGGCTGAATGTAATTGTGCTCGCACTTCTCACCGAAAATTTCATCGATCATTTTTCCTACTCCAAAGGTTTCGTCCACTTCAAGATCCAACGCTTTACATACTTCTCGAATTTCTTCTTCACTCTTTTGGAATAGATCATAACCTGTATGTTCCTTAATGGCATCTAAAATCCCGATGCGCTGGTACGGTGCCTTGTAGTCAATGATATTTTCCCCAAACTGAACTTTGGTAGTTCCGTGGAGTTCCAAAGCAATTTTTTCGAGGAGTTTCTCGGTAGTGTCCATCATCCAGTGGTAGTCCTTATAAGCCGCATACATCTCCATTACGGTGAATTCCGGATTGTGGGTACGGTCCATTCCTTCGTTACGGAAATCCTTGGCAAATTCGTAGACACCATCGAAACCACCTACGATCAATCTTTTCAGATACAATTCATTGGCAATACGCAGGTATAATGGAATATTGAGCGCATTGTGATGCGTCACAAAAGGACGTGCGGCTGCCCCCCCCGGAATGGGTTGTAAGATGGGAGTTTCTACTTCCAAAAAGCCCATTTCGTTATAAAAATCACGAATGACATTATTTATTTTGGTACGCTTTACAAAGGTGTCTTTTACCTTAGGGTTTACCACCAAATCGGCATAGCGCTGACGGTAACGTTGTTCTGGATCGGTAAATGCATCAAAAACCACTCCGTCTTTCTCTCTTGGAAGGGGTAATGGCTTCAATGCCTTGGAAAGCAAGACGAATTCTTTTACCATTACGGTCTTTTCACCTACTTGAGTAGTGAAAAGCTCTCCTACGATTCCGATAAAATCACCAATGTCCAAGAGTCTTTTATAGACATCGTTGTACTGGGTCTTATCTTCTCCCGGACAAATTTCGTCGCGGTTAAAGTAGACCTGTATACGTCCTTCGCTATCCTGAAGCTCGGCAAAGGATGCCTTTCCTTGAATACGACGGGACATAAGGCGTCCAGCAATAGTCACCTTTTTACCCTCTTTATATTCCTGTTTTATTTGAGACGTGGTATGGTCTACAGGATATAATTCGGGTGGATAGGGATCTATTCCCATCTGGCGCAGTTGCGCTAGCTTCTCGCGTCGTACGAGCTCTTGTTCTGAAAGTTGCATAGCTATCTATAAAAATAAGAGGCAAAGATACAGACAAACTATGTGTTTTTCAATAGGGATTTCTTTTTGTCGGTTCGGCCCAATTACATGCCATCCAATGAGCTTTGCAGTTCCTTCAACGCATTTTGAAAACGTTCATTTTCCGGATCCATGGAAATCGCTTTTTCGTAATTCTTGGTGGCGTTTTCATAATCACCCATCTGACCATATTTGGCCCCAAGACTTGCATAAATTCTCGGTTCATCGGGGAATAACTGAACATTCAGTTTCCCTACAGCAAGGGCCTCTTCCTTTCGGTGGGCATAAAACAAAACCGTGGAGTAGGTGTTGAGTTCGAAAGGGCTTTTTAACGTCTCTTTTAGTTTGGATATTAATTTCTTTTGCTTCCTTTCGAATTTCTGAAGGTCCATTTCCATAAGCATCTCATGTACCAAAGTCACTCCGGCATAATTTGGGGTGTAGTCCTTATCGATGATTTTGGCCAAGTCCTCTTCCAAGGATACGACCGGAGATTCTACGATACGATTTACTTCCCTTCCGTTTTTGTAAACAACAAAAGTAGGCACCCTATGAATGTTTAAAGATTCATGTTCCCCTCCAGGACTTTGTTTATAGGTGTCGCGATCCCGGCTTACCGCTACCATCGTAAGTCGTTCCATAGGGAAGTTGGTTGCTTCGAGCACTTTGTAGAATCGTGGGACTTCCCGTTTGCTGTCCCCGCACCAGGTTCCCATAAAAGCGGTGATGGTGTATTTGTCCAAATGCCTTTGCAAGGTATCTACAGCTATTTCGTTGGGTTGATAGGCATCGTAATTTTCGGCAAACCAAGGATAGTTTTCGGCAGCGAATCCTTCTTTATTTATTTTTCCCAATAAGTAGGGCGATTTCCCTTCAGGGGTAATTTCTTGGTTGAAGGGTTGCGCTGCAGCGATTGTAGAAAGCAAAAGGAAACACAGGGTAGGGATTAATTTCAAATTCATCTTTGTTCGGTTTTTGAGTTGATGGTACGAAGATGAATTCGATCGCGAAAAAAGGAAAGGAATGGACGTTGGAAATAGGGGCTAGACCCCCGGTGGAATTTCGGTAACCGACTCTAAGCCAGTTTCTTCTTTACTTCGTCTCGGGAGGACACATTTAGTTTTTTATATACGTTATTAATGTGCGTTTTCACGGTACTAACGCTTACAAAAAGCTGGGAGGCTATTTCCTTATTGCTTTTATCTTGAAGGATAAGCTCCAGCACCTTATTTTCTTGCTGTGTTAAATGGGACTTGCCAACTTCTTTTTGTTGCAGCTTTCTATTTTTTCTGAAGAAGTAATAATTCCCCAGTAAGGAAACCGATAATACACCTCCAAGTAACCAGAACCACCAGGGTAGGCTACTCTTGGCATGTTGGGCGATGAGATACCGATCGGATTGCAGCTCGGCCGCATATTGTTCGGTATATGGGCTTTCAGGATACTTTTCCTGAAGACGCACCAATAGATTATCGTAATAGGTGTTCTTCTTTAAATCCTCAAGATAGTAACCATACAATTCGTTGCTTCGGTCACTAAGGAAGGCATAACTGTACAATTCTGCCAAGGGTTCCTGAAGTTGCTCGCCATACTGTTGTAAGATACTGAACCACTTTTTGGAGTTAAGCTTTCGGTTGGCTTCGCTGCGATACGTACCAAAGGCAAAACGCATATCGCTCTTTAGGGAATCGATTTTCAGTAAGGCCTTCGACTGTTCATTTTTGGAAACCACTTCGCAGAACATTTCATTTTCGAAAGAGAAGGGTAGTAGCAAAGTAGTTGCATTATTGGCTACAAAAACGATCTCCTTACTGTTGGGGCAATGTCCCGTAAAATGATTCAACCGTTCTTCTTCCTCATCGCAATTGTCGATATGGATGCGATAAATTCGATTTTCATCTGGAAGGTTGTTGCCCGAAAAACGAAAGTGACCCGTAGAGTCGGCTTGTGTCTCTGCCAGAATTTGCTCAGGATACACTCCAGAAATTTTTCTATAATCCTCTACTACAGAGAGATAGATTCTTCCGTCCAAGTGTTCCTCATTCACTTTACCAGAAAACTGATATTGAGCCCAAAGAAATGGGCTCATAAGAAGACACAGGATGCATACTATTTTCGTTCTCATGTTCGTTGAGCTAATATACGAGAAACACTTTTGTAACAAAAGTAGTTTTACTGCCACATATAGATGAATCACCTTAGTACATTAAGCCCATGAGTTTTTGGAGAGTCCTCCTGTCAATTTTATTTCCACCCCTAGCAGTCATCGATAAAGGCTGTGGATCTATCATCATCGTAATCTTATTAACCCTTTGTGGTTGGGTGCCTGGCGTTATTGCCGCCCTAATTATTCTGAATAATCCGGATCGTTAGTTTGGCTTTGGCCATTTAAGAATCTCCATACGGCGTTTCTTTCACCTCAAGAATAAACCCTTTCCCATGAATGTTCTTGATGGATACTTTGGGATCTTTTGCGAGATACTTCCGCAATTTGTAGATAAATACATCCATGCTCTTTCGGTTAAAGTAATCGCTATTGCCCCAAAGTTTTCGCAGTGCCATTTTACGATCTAGAATTTTTCCCTCGTATTGGCACAGAAGTTTCAAAATATTGGATTCCCTTTGTGTAAGGGAAACGGTTTCGTCGGCTATTTGTAACGTCTGATTCTTATAATCGAATTGGTATTGTCCGATTTCAAAAACAGATGCCTCTTGTACTTCTGCCTCGGTCATAGAAGTTGTCCTTCGTAAAACCGCATGCACGCGAGCTACCAGTTCTTCTTCATTCACGGGTTTCTTAATATAATCGTCCGCACCCAACTTAAATCCTTTAAGGACATCCACTTTAAGGCCTTTTGCCGTTAAAAAAATGATAGGGAAAGAAGAAGACGCTTCCCTTATATGTTTCGCTAGTGTGAATCCATCCATGATGGGCATCATAACATCAAAAATACCTAGGCCGAAGGGCTCTTGCTGAAAGGCCTTGAGGGCATCTGCACCATTTTTCACCAAGCGAATTTCGAAGCCATTTAACTTTAGGTATTCCGAAAGTATATAGCCCAGATTCTCGTCGTCTTCAGCTAATAGTATGTTATACCTTTTGCTCATACATTGGTAATTCTATGGTAAAAGTACTGCCCTTTCCTTTCTGGCTTTTTACTACGATGGATCCCTTATGAAGGATAATGATTTCTTTCACATAACTCAATCCCACACCGAAACCTTTTACATCGTGAAGGTCGCCCGTGCCGACTCTATAAAATTTATCGAATATTCTTTTCTGTTTCTCCTTGTCCATTCCAATCCCATTATCTTCAAAAACAATCCTAATGTGGCTATTTTGCCCTTGATGCGTGCTGATGGTAATCATGGGGCTAGCTTCAGAATATTTTATGGCATTGTCCACAATATTTTTAATACAGTTACTTAAATGTAATTCATCTCCTTCGATTATCGCATTGGGGGCATTAAGTTTCCATTGAATTTTCCCCTTCGCTTTTTCAAGTATTAAGGAAAAGTCATCCGTAACTCCTTTAATTAAATCGTGTAAATTGACTTTGGAAATAGCCAACTCTATCTTTTTGTTTTCCAGAAGGGAAAGTTGTAAAATCCGGTTCACTTGTTGTTTCAATCTTTCTCCTTCGGTATCGATAACATCCAGAAAAGTTGCTTCCGTATCCGAGATTTTCGAATCAAATGATTTTCGAAGTGACTTGGAAGCCAGACTTATGGAGAAAATAGGGGTTTTAAACTCATGGGTAAGGTTGTTGATGAAATCGTTTTTCATTTCCGAAACCTTTCTCTGTCGTTTGATAATTTTCGTTAAATAGTAAAACCCAAACAATACAAGCGCGATAAACAATATAGACAGGAATAGGGTATACCGTACCTGAATGGCTATGAAAGTACCTTTATTGGGATGCACGGCTAACTGATAGTCATTACCGTCTCCATATCCCATATTGCATGTGAGCGGTGCCCATGAAAATTTACCTTGGGGCTTTTGCGTGCAGCTTGCATTCTCCAGAATGAAAACCTCCGTATCTCCAAAGACGAGATTCGAATGTACCCCATCTTGCTTGTATATCCCGTAGGTATAGGATAAGGGTAAGTTCCGTTCCTGAAAAGCGGTATTGATTATCTGTTTGAGTTTTCCATCGATGCCTAGGGTGTCCGTAGATGGGTTTATAATCTTACGATGGATATATTCGGGCAAGTCGGATTGCTCCCTATAGATTTCGGCAGCTCGATAGGTGGCGAAATCCATGGTCTGAAGGAAAAGGCGCTCGTTAGAATTAATGGACTTATTAAGCCAATTAACCTGCAATACAATGAGTCCAACCAAACAAAAGGTTATAGCAAAAAATAGGATCTGTATTTGTCTGGTATTGAGTTTCACTTTTACCAAATATAGTAAGTAGCTGCAGTTTTCAGGCGCCGTTAACTTTTGGATAACCAATTTAACTTCTTCCTTAACCATTGTTTACTTTTTATTATCCCGATGACTTTGGAATGTTGTCTTGCTTTGTGAGGTGTAGTTGTAACCCTTAATAAATCAAATGGTATGATAGTCAAATCCCATCACATTCCAGTTTCTAAGAGTCTGTATGCGAAAAGAATCCTACGTTCATCACGTTCAAAGAAAATACTTATTACCATAGGGCTTATGCTCATGAGTCCTTTTATCTACTATGCCTTACCTGTAGAAGAAGAATCCATTATTTACCAATATCCTTTACCTAATGAAAATCGACAATTCGATGATTTGATAGGTTGGTACCAATCTTCCGAAAACAAGATGTACGAACTTACCTGGAGTGCCAATTCGGATATTATGCTGAACCATTATGACTCGATACGCGCTAACAATAAATCGTATCTGTTCCGCCAAATCGATGTGAATAATTTTGATATGGATAAGGATTCCCTCACTTCTGAACTAAATATTCTAAGGGAAGGGGATCTATTAAAGTTAGTCTTGAATCTCCCCAAGAGCGAAACGCGTCTTGAACTTACTAAGATTGCAATGGGGCCTTATACGACCAAAGAGGTGGCCTATTATAATGGAGAAGTGAAATTGACGGGTTCACTGCTCATTCCGGAAGATACAAATGAAAGGGTAGGCATTGTAATGATTCATGGTTCTGGGGATAGCGATCGGGATAGTTTCTGGTATCAATACCAAGCGCATTATTTGGCTTCGGAAGGTTTTCATGTACTATTACCAGATAAAAGAGGATGCGGAAGATCGATGGGGACTTGGCACGATGCTTCCTTTTCCGATTTCGCAGGTGATGCCCTTGCTGGCGTGGAGTTTATGAAAGCCGATCGCATGCTAAACATAGACAAAATTGGACTTATGGGAATAAGCCAAGGAGCTTGGGTAAGTCATTTGGTAGCCAGTAAAACGGATAAAATCGATTTTGTGGTCGATGTGGTGGGTTCGGTGCAAACTCCGAGAAAGCAGCTTTCTTACGAGGTTAAGAATGATATCGGGCTTGGATTTTTCTCTGCGGTCATAGCTCCCTTTGTGACGCACCGTGTTAGAAAAAAACGCCCTATATGGTGGGAGAAGAATGGAGACTTCGACCCGATTCCGCTAATGGCCGGGAGCACGGTCCCAGTACTTAAGATATCGGCTGAGAATGACAAAAATGTAAACACCAAAAAGAGCATTCGCTATGTAGAAGCGCTACAGAGTGAAAACCCCGATCTACCCTTGGAAATAAAGATAATAAAGGACGCTAGCCATACCCTTTTCCATCTAGAAACGCAATGGATGAGTCATGAGTATTTGTCTTTTTTGGTTTCTTGGTTGAAAGAAAGGAATTAGGCATCTGCATTGAAAACCATTCGTCGACACTTAACTGCCATCCGTCGACACTTTATGGTCATTAGACCGTAACAAATGCAATAAGTCCGACAACTGAGCGATTTTTAGGTTTTAAAAGCCTAACCTTTAGTTAAATATTGCTGTGAAATTGAACATCTTATTAATTGAGGACGATCAGATAGAAGTTTTAAAGTTTAAAAGAACCATTGATTCCCTAGAGGCAGATCATGAAATTGCAATTTCCGAAAATGGAGAAGAGGCATTGCGGTATTTGGAGGAGCTAAGCGGTCTTCCAGATATCATTTTGTTAGATCTAAATATGCCTAAAATGTCTGGTCTCGAATTTCTGTCTATCTTAAAACAAGATAGTAGGTTTAAATATCTTCCCACCATTATTTTGACAACTTCAATAAACCGAAATGATCTATTAAGTTGCTATGAAATTGGGATAGCTGGATATATACTAAAGCCCCTTAAGTATAATGAATATATGGAAAGAATAAGATGTTTATTAACTTACTGGACGAACAACGAGCTAATAAAACCGTAGATGAAAGGGATCGTATTTACAGAATTTCTAGAATTGGTTGAGACCAAATTCGGATTAGAAATGGTAGACCGAATTATAGAGGAATCGGATCTTAAATCCAATGGAATTTATACAGCGGTTGGGACGTATGAATTTTCGGAGATGTTGCAATTGTTGACACGTTTAAGTGAACATACCGAGATAGATCCAGATGATTTGCTTCTGGTTTACGGTGAACATTTTTTCAACGTCTTAGTGACTAATTATAGTTTTTTACTCGATATATATAATACACCCATTGATCTTCTCTCCTCTATAGAGAATCATATTCATGTGGAAGTTAGAAAGATCTATCCCGATGCAGAATTGCCTACCTTTAAGGTCTTGGATAAGACTCCGAAAAGCTTAATTATGGTTTACAGTTCTAGCAGAGCGTTATATAATTTTGGACTTGGCCTTATGAATAAGACCTTCGAACATTTTAATGCCTCCGCCACCATACTACTGGAAAAAATTCGCCCGGATGGAACTGAAGTAAAATTCAGTATAACTCAAAATGAGTAAAGAGTCCATTGACATAATTAAGCGAGCATTAGCTCGTGAGAAAGAAGCCCGCAAGGCGGCAGAACGAATATTGGAGGAAAAGTCTGCCGAGTTATTTTCATTAAATCAGGAACTCCAAAAATCGAAAGCAAAATTAGAAACCTTAGTTACTGAGAAAACATCTCAGTTGCAGGGAATATTCGAGAATATAGCAGATGCATACGTAGTGATGGATCTTGCCGGAAATGTTCTTAAAATGAATGAGACGGCTTCCGATTTATTTTCGCATACTTTGGATGATGGTCCACTTAATGTGATCAGTCTTATTTATAAGGACGATTATTTGTACGCAATGGATTCCTTTAAGGAACTAAGTGAAAAAGGGCATTTTACCAATTATCAGGCACGAATTTTCACCAAGGATAAAAGGGTTCGTTGGGTGCAAATTAATGCGAGTTTGGTCTACGATAAAGATAGTAATCCGGTGGCCGCTCAAGGCATTGTTCGTGATATTACGCATATAAAAGAGACCAACGAACTCATTCAAGAGCAGAAAAGTCAACTGGATATTATCCTGGACAACTCCTCAGTGGGAATTGTTCTTACCGAAAACGGCAACTTTCTTAAATCTAACCAAACCTTCAGAAATCTGTTGGGATATTCCGAGGAAGATATATCTAATCTTTCCATTAAAGACATCTCTTTAAAGGAAGATTTCCCATTGAGCAAGGATAAACTAGAACAAATGGATGCTGGAAAGATTGACAATTTCGTAATCGACAAGCGCTATATAAAGAAAGATGGGGCGCTGCTTTGGGCGAAGACGAATGTAAGTGCTATTAGAGATGAACATGGTAAAATAAAATACCAGGTTGCGTTAATTGAAGATGTAACATTAGAACGTGAGAAGGCTTTGATGTTAGAGGTGATCAATCAAGTAGCCCATTCTGTTTTGGGAAAGGTAGACATCCACAATATTGCATGGGAAATAACGAATAAAATTGCAGATTATTTAGGAACTGAAGATTGCGTTATATACTTGGTTCACCCGAATGAAAATATCCTCGAGCAAATTGCTGCTTATGGACAAAAATTGGCTTCGGATGGTGAAATAAAAGATAAAATTTCGATCCCAATGGGACAGGGAATCGTTGGTTCGGTAGCCCAATCGGGAAAAGCAGAACGTATAGGGGATACCTCCAAAGATCCACGATATATTATGGATGACGATTCTAGGTTATCCGAGATTACAGTTCCCATTCTATTTGATGGGGAGGTCATTGCCGTTATCGATTCTGAACATCCCAGTAAAGATTATTTTACCAAGGATCACCTCAGAACCCTTCGAAACATAGCACGGCTTGTATCACTGCAACTCAAGAATGCGATCGTGTTGAAAGAACGTGAAATCGTCCAGCAGAAAAATACCATCCTTTTGGAGCAATTGGAAAAAAGTAATGAGGAATTGGAGGAGTATGCCCATATTGTATCGCACGATCTTAAATCACCGCTTCGAAGTATTTATGCCTTGGTTAACTGGATTAAGGAGGATAATGATGAGGTGCTGAATGAACAATCCAAGGAAAACATTCAACTTATTGAAGGCACATTAGAACGAATGGAAAGCCTTATTACGGGGATATTGAATTACAGCAGCATTAATTCCGATTCTTTGAATAAAGAAAGGATAGAACTCAATGAATTGTTGAAAGATGTAATGCATCTACTATATGTCCCAGATCATATTAGTGTAAATATTGAACCAAACTTACCAATAATAAGTGGTGATCGTACACGTCTAATCCAATTGTTTCAAAACCTACTCGGAAATGCGCTACGTTACAGCGATAAGGAAAAGGGAATAATCGATGTTGGAGTGAAAGAGGAAGAGGATCATTACGCCTTCTTTGTTAAAGACAATGGTATAGGGATTGAAAAAAAATACCACAAGAAGATTTTCAAAATATTTCAATCTTTGAATAAACATAAAGAGTCCACAGGAATTGGTTTGGCCCTGGTCAAGAAAATCGTGGAACTTCATGGTGGGGATATTAAATTGGAAAGCACGGTAGGAGAGGGGACTACTTTTTATTTCTCCCTCAAAAAAATGTAATGGAAAAACCCAACTTCTTGTATATAGACAATTTGTGTTCTGGAGACAAAGCTTTCAAGGCTCGCTTGCTTCAAATAGTGAAAGAGGAGTTACCCGATGAAATACAGAAGTATCGGGAAAGTGTGTTAAGCAATAATCTCCCTAATATTGCTGCCTGTGTTCATAAACTTAAACATAAAATTAGTATTTTGGGGATGGAGGAAAATTATCATATGGCAGAGAGGTTCGAAGAAAACCTTAAAAGCGGAAGCTATAAAGGTCGAGGGGAGTTCGAAGCCATTCTCCAAGTTATGACAGATTTTGTGGAAGAACTTTAACCTTTCCTGCTTATGAAATGTATTGTAGTTGATGATGAATCGGCTTCACGGGCTATTATTTCCCATCTATGTTCCCAAATTGATTATTTGGAATTGATCGCAGAATTCCCCAATGCGATGGAAGCCTTCAAATACCTAAACAAAAATAAGGTAGATTTAATTTTTCTCGATATTCATATGCCGGACTTTACCGGCTTTGATTTCATTGATACTTTGAAATCTCCTCCAAAAATTATCCTTACGACATCCGACAGGGATTTGGCAATCGAAGCCTTCGAATACGACTGTATCGTGGATTATTTGGTAAAGCCTTTAGAACTTCCAAGATTTGAAAGGGCGATACAAAGAGCTGTAAAAACTGAGAGTGTACCAAAGGTTAACACTCCAGATACCAAAGAAAAGAAAGACGAAAAAAAGGAGCTTTATGTAAATATTGATCGAAGATTGATTAAGATTGATTTCGAGAAGATATTCCTAATTGAGGCCAAGGGAGACTATATCCTTATAAAAACAAGTGAAAAGAATTATACGGTGCATTCCACGCTAAAAAAAATCGAGGAAAAGTTGCCAGATCATTTGTTCCTTAAGATACACAGATCCTATATTATTAATTTCACTAGAATTATTGATATAGAGGATAATAGTGTTCTAATCGAAAAAGATGTGGTCCCCATAAGCAGATCTAATAGACCTGAACTTATGAGACGCCTTAATCTACTTTAATCTGTTTCGAAGTTTTGGGGTAAGGTACCCAAATGAGATGAAGACCCAATTCTTTGTAGTTAAACCCTCCGGCATTGGATGCGGCAATTGAGCTGTATTTACCACTTGCCTTGAATGAAAATTCTTTTCCCAAATTATAGGTAATGCTACCCTGACATCTTAAGGTAACCGTAGGGCTATCGGTTTCTATCCATTGATACCCTGAGGCTATAGTTAATAGTCCCTGCCATTTGTCATTTTTTATAGTTCCGTCTAAGAATACTTCGGTGGTGTGATACGTTAACGGACTAAAATAAAGGGTTGTCCTCGATTCGTTATAAGTCATAAATTGATAGTTGACGCCTGTTTTAATAGAAGGTTTTTTAAATAAGCTTTTATAAACAGATGAAAACAGGAGATTGCGAACATTACCGTCGGACAGATTGGTATGCCTATAACTTGTATACCATCCCATTCCGTTTCTCGAAACAATATTATGTTGAACGAACCAATGAGCCATATGAATTCTTTCATTGAGTAAGGTGGCATTGAAAGTCTCTAGGTCACGTTGAAAACCAATCTTAACATATTGTCTTGGCGTAGGCTCAGCCTCGAAAGAGGCACTTGCCACGACTTCATTATAGGTTGTTACGTCCCCCTTGTTATTGATAAACCCTAGGGATCCCTTGACCCAAGTTTTATTTCTAATTTGGTAACTTCCACCTAATTCTTGTTTATGCATGGTAGCTTTCTCTCCTAAATTTTGGTTGGTAGCATTCCTATTTTCGTAATTAAAGAAAACATTCCATTTGGCAGATGGCGACCACGTGGTCGTTGCACCAAATGTTTGGGCTATGTTATTCCCATTATCCCAACTGTATAATGCCTTTGTAATGGTTTTTGGTCTGGCTTCCTTATCCATTTTGTCGAGTAATCTCAAAGCGTCTTTTTGGTTCGGGTACACGTGTAGGGTACGTTTGGCAAACTCGCGGGCCTTTTTCTGGTTTCCCAAGGCTCTTTGCGCATTCGCCATACCTAATAGACCATCAAAAGAATTGGGTTTGGATTCCAAAATCGTACGGAATTTGGCAATGCTTAGTTTAAAATTACCCGTATACATACCATATTGAGCCCACATATTATGAGCCTCGATCGTATTTGGAAAATCATTTTCCAATGCTTGAATTCCGTTTCTGGCCAGTTTGAACTTCGAATTCCATAACAAGGCATTTAGGTATTGCACAGTTGCTTTCAAGTATAAGTTTGCATCTTCCTTGTTAACTTTGTTTTTGGCATGCAAGGAATGACTTAGGGCCTTTTTCATAATACCTTGTTTGTAAAACACCAGTCCAAGCCCCATTTGGGAATGGACAGGGTCTTCTATTTGGCCAAAAGTTCGTTCTGCAGCAATCCAGTTTTGTTGTATGAGATATCCATGTCCTTGAGACCATAATGCATCTAAATCCATTGGAAAGTCGTCCAAGATTTTTTCCCATAGCGCATGAGCCAGATCAAAATTATCCTGTTTAAGTTCCTGTTCTGCCTTTCCCAGAAGCATGTATTTACGTGATAACTCCGCATTATGGTTTTTAGGTTTTTGGTGTAAGGCTTTGTTTATATAGGTTAGTGCGTCATCGTAATTTTTTAGATTGGAAAGACTGTTGGCTAGCCCTAGAAGAACCGTGAAGTGGGAGGGATGTTTTTCATAAAGTGATAGATAATATTTCTCTGCCTCAAGAAAATCTTTATTCCATAAAAGGGATTCAGAATAATTCAGCTGGATTTCGAAATTCTCAGGATATTTTTTCAATAAATCCGAGAATTGCCTTTTGGCCAACTGTGTTTTTCCATCCAAACCTAGTGCGCGTGCTTTGCAGATTTTGGCGGTGATGTTTTCGGGATGTTCCTCCAGTAAGTTGTTAAAATATGTAGCCGCTTCCGAATATTTCATTTCTTCTAGCAAAGAAAATCCTTCATTCATATTCTGACCGTGCAATGGGCTAAATACAAGGGCAATTAAAATGTAAAAAACCGTTTTCATGTGGTGTTTATTTATAATGCCAAGTTAATGCGCGAGTTCATTTTTTTAATCTAAGGGAAAGGCCCTTTGGCCGAAGGAAAACCGTATTTCATGGAACTTCAACAAACGCCCATTGCTGTTTTATCAAAACTTGGATATCTCACGGTGCGAAATACCTTGGCGAAAGTGTGAGCTTTTAATAGGCAGGAACTTTGAAGGAGCTTTATGGACATTATCTTACCATTCGTCTACACTTATCGTCAAACCATCGATTATGGGATATTGCTTTCAAAATGGAAAGTGATATTTGCCTCGTAACCTTAAAGATATAAGCCTATGCGAGTTATTACTTTATATCCTTCTACAGTAATGAAAATAGTTTACAAGTCCAGTGAAGGGACTTTACATAACCATTTGCGAGTAGTATACGATGGAAACCAAAATAAATGTTTAGATAAATTAAAATAATAGAAATATGGCACTAAAAATTCAGAACACAGGAAACACATATCAATTGTCCGGTAGATTAAACAGTACAATCGTAAAAGAGATTCGTCCCTTTTTCATCCATAAAATAAAGGAGAGCGAGATAGTAACCATCGATATTTCCGATTTAGATGATATTGACCTCTCGGGAGCCATGTTGATGTCCGATCTTTACGAAAGGGCACAAAAAGGATATAAAACCTTTAAAGTGTTGGCGAAAAATAACCAAAAAATCTTAGGTCCATTCAGGCAATTATATACTGAATATTTGTTGGCCGCCTAGCATAAAACCAGCACAATGTTTAGTAAAGCCCTACCCCGAAGCTTTTCCCCAGAACAAATATTTGTCCTTAGTAGTGTATTGGTAAATGGAGGAAATTACCTTTATAATATAATACTGGGGCGAATGTTGGGGCCCACCCAATTTTCGGATGCAGCACTATTCGTAACGTTATTGCTTGTGCTATCATTCATAGCGATGACATTTCAATTAGGGGTAACCAAATTTGTTGCCACAGACGTGGTAAATTCGTCTTCTATTGTAAGATGGATTTGGAAAAGAGCTCTAGCATTGGGTCTTTGTATTGGTGCTGCATTCATCTTCTTTTCAGATGCATTGCAGGAAATTTTTAAAACAGAATCTGGAAATGCATTCCTCATATTCGGTTTGTTTGTTCCCATTTACTTTGCGATGAGTATACGACGTGGATATCTACAAGGACGTCAGGATTTTCTAAATCTTTCTGGATCCTATCAGATGGAGATGTGGGCACGACTCCTCCTTACACTATCGCTAGTATTATTATGGAGAAGTGAACCTTTATTGGCCGTAGTGACTGGGATAGGATTTTCGTTTGTACTGGGCCTTTATCCTTTTAGAAAATTATACAATACAGCAAAAGAACGCCTGTCCCCTTCAATTAAGGGCCAAATAAAAGTCTTTTTATGGTATACGGCACTATATGAAGGCACCCAAATTATTTGCAATAACAGCGATATTCTACTGGTTAAGCATTACTTCGGCACGGAAGAAGCAGGCCTTTATGCCTCCTTGGCACTTATTGGAAGGGTTATCTATTTTTCTAGCTGGATGCTTATCATGCTATTGCTTCCTAAAGTGATCAAGTCACGAAGGGAAGGGAAGTGTACAAAACGACTTTTCAATAACTACCTAACTATTATTACCTTATTGATATTGGTATTGTTAACTGCGTCATTTGTTATTCCTGAAACTATGGTATTACTTCTTTTCGGAGAAGAATATATGCCCATTGCGCCATATCTGGGACTTTATGCCATTGCGACATCACTTTTTGCATTCTCAAATTTGTTCGTGTACTACTTTATGTCGCTGGATCGCTTTTTCCCCATCATTTTATCTGCTCTCTTTGGTATCCTGCAAATTGTTGGAATCATGGGTTTTCATAATTCCTTTGCCGAAGTAATTTGGGTGCAGATAGCACTTATGGCAATACTCCTATCCTTACAAGCGACTTACTATAGGTGGAAATCTTAGCATATATAGCAAGCTTCATCTAAGCAAGTCGACCCTTCGTCTAAACTAAACTTCCATTAGTCGATAATCAGGCCCTTGTCGATGGTTATAATAGCATATTTGTATAGACATAATTAGAAATCAAATATTTAGAAATCATGAAATTAGGAATCGTTACGGCATATCCGCCCAGCAAAGTGACTCTCAATGAATATGCCTATCATTTAGTAAAACATTTTAGGCAATTGGAAGAAGTTTCAGAGATAATTCTGTATACAGATATCGAGGACGGGGTAGCAGATATATCCTTTACCGAAATGGGGTGCCCTATTAGGGTAGTTTCCTGTTGGAAATTCAATTCGTATGCCAATATTGCCACGGTTACGAAAGCCTTGATAAGGACCAAACCGGATATGGTATTGTTCAACTTACAATTCATGAAGTTTGGAAGCAGTAAAGTTCCGGCGGCTTTGGGCTTATTCCTTCCGTGGATTTCTAAAAGATTGAACATCCCTACCATAGTCTTATTGCACAACATAATGGAGACTGTAGATCTTGGTGAGGTCGGTTTTGCAAAAAACAGACTCGCTTCTCGGATTTATAATGGAATTGGAACATTTTTAACCAAGATTGTATTAAAGGCCAATAAGGTTGCGGTAACGATTCAAAAATATGTTGGCGAACTGGAATCCAAATATTTGGTAAATAATGTGATTCTTATTCCTCATGGCACTTTCGAAATTCCCGAAATCCCTACGTACGATAAGGTGAACGAGGTAACTAGGATTATGACCTTTGGTAAATTTGGTACGTACAAGAAAGTAGAAGCTCTTATTGAAGCAATGATGATTATCCGTGAACGAACAGGTGAATCTGTCGAGTTGGTCATTGCAGGTACCGATAACCCAAATTGTAAAGGGTATTTGGAGGCCGTTAAAAAACAATATGAGCATGTTCCAGATGTTCATTTTACCGGTTACGTGGAAGAAGAAGAAGTCCCCAGACTTTTTGTTGAGAGTGATATCGTTGTTTTTCCTTATACTGCTACAACTGGAAGCTCGGGAGTGTTGCACCAAGCAGGTAGTTATGGAAAGGCTGCTGTAATGCCTAACCTTGGAGATCTTGCTAGTCTTGTACAGGATGAAGGCTACAGAGGGGAGTTTTTTGAACCTTCCAATACGCAAAGTATGGCAGATGCCATAGAAAAGTTAATCCTAAACGATACCTATAGGAAAGAATTGGCAAAAGCCAATTACAAGGCAGCATCCTCCTGGCCAATGATCCGGGTGGCTTCAAAGTACATTGAGGAGTTCGAGAGCTTAGGGCCGTCTAAAGAAGGAAGTTTTATAAAGTCAATACTTACCTATTTTTTATGACTTGATAAGCCGGTTTCGGAACGTCGTTGACGTCAATAATTCCAAAACTGCGTTGTTTTCTTTTTCTCCATGGATATTTCCCGGCCACTTGGTCGGGAATTTTATTAAAATCGTGCAGCGTCCAAAACAGATAATGAATATCCTCATTGGAGGTAGCTTTATAAAATTCGGTGTAATATTCTTCTTGATCTTTTTCTGAAAATCCAAAAGGATCCCACAGGCCAGAGTATGTCGACATTCCAATTTCCTGAATATATACTGGCTTGTCTGTGTCTTTTTTAATAGATTCTATATAGGGTGTTAAATATTCGATTTCCTCATAGTAATGAAATGAAATGAGATCGACTTCCTTTTCTAGCAATAATGCGTTATCGGGATGGGACCAACCAATGGTAATGGGATGAACGGCATCCAATTGTTGAACGTACGAAAGGGTCTGTTGTAACCATGCTTCTACAAGTGCTTCACCCCTGGACTCGAAATCCAAATCTGGTTCATTCTTTATGTCCCAAGCAAGCAGGGCCGGGTGTCCTTTAATATGATTTATAATGGCTCTGGCATGAGAATTCGTAAGACTCCAGTCTTGTAGCGTATAATCGCCATAAAAATCGAAAAGGGTCACGATTACCTGTAGATCAAAAGTCTGGGCCAAGTCTAATATATCTTTTAATCGATCTAATTTTTCGGGTGTCACGGATGCTTTTCCAAAATCCTCATATCCGATAAAAATGCGAATAGAATTTAACCCTAGATCCTTTAGCATACCGAAATCTACTTCAATTTCTGAAGGGCTGAGGTCTTCGGTAAAAGTGTTCCAGGGATGGTTTTTTGGGTAGTAATTAAGGCCTTCAATTTTTTTCGTCACTGATCTCAATGTGTCGGGAGAAGACTGCTTGAACGAAGGTTTCACGTCCAGTTTTTCCAAATGGCGAATTCGCCAGAATCCATCCTCCAAAAGAAGTACTACCTTGAAACTTGCTTTTTCCTGCTGCGTGCCAACCAGTTCGTTTTCCTTAAAGAACCGAGAATGGATATGCACATTATGATCTGTTAGAATGGCCAGTTTGCCATCACTGCTTAATAGCTCCAATTCAAGGGAATGGGTAAGGGAAGTGGATTCGATATGAACGGATTCGGTAATGTTTAATGCAATGAGCTCGCTCAAGGTATGCCGTGCAGATTGGGTATAAAAATCCTCAAGGATGAATGTGTTGTTTTCGAAAAAAGCCAAATGTTTAATGTACCAAGCATCCAAATAATCCCTTTCTATGGCTTTTTGAATATTGACGTCCATGGTTCTTCCAGGGTTTTCGATCTTAACCCAATCTATTTCGGGCGCATAATAATCCTCTATTGGAGTATCTCTTTGGAACAAAGATGAGCGGTCTGCTCCGGTATTCAGATATGCCAACATTTGGGAAATACCATAGATTAGAATCCCATTGACAATGAGGAAACCGCCTAGAATTAAAGCTCGTCTATATGTAAACCTCCTTGTTTTCAATCTTCAAAATCTTTTGTTGTCTTGTAGCCCAGGACAGTGACGATTATTTCATTTATTCGCGTACCTTCTTTCGGTAAGATGGTATGTGCCATTCCATTTTTACTTTCCAAAATGATGGGTGCTGTGCTATGAGAAAAATCAATTTCAATTTCCGTTCCGTCGGGTATCGATTGATTCAATTGGTTTCTAATGGGGCCTATTTCCAATAATCCTTCTTCCTTTTTATAAAATATAGCGACTTCTTTTACTGCAATTTCGAATTTCGCAGTAATTGGATCGCCCATGGTCACACCGGGTATTTCTGGTGTAACTGTCCATTGCGTAGGATAATCTGGATGTTGCAATTGAGCTTGGGCTATGCCATTAATTGTACTACCCTGGGTTCTCGATTTTTGCGCTCTGTTGTCGATAATATGGAAATCTACCAACGTTCCGTCACTAATAGTATTTCCGTATGCATCTTTAATAACATTTGTGGTTAGATGTATAATTTCATTGCCATCGGCATAAGCGTGGACCCTGTCTAATGTTACACTTATTTCTTGCGCTGTATTAGGCAATACATCGATAATAATTTCCTTGGAAGTAGCCGTATTCATAGTAATTCCCATATGATATCTGCCAGAATTGGTTGGGCTATACACCTTTTTCCAAGAATATCCTCCATTTGTATACCACTGTTCCAGCTGTAAATTTTCATCATGATGCTGGGAGTAATTAAGAGCCGTGCTGTCGGGTAATAGATTGTCGAACCTATCTGTGGGAAGAGCGACAATCATAGAATGATCCGATTTTCCAGCATTGATACTGGGAGGGCCATAGTAAACTTCTAGTTGTTGGTTTTCAATAGTGTTTGGTTCAATACTAAGTTTCTTGCTCCAAATCGTTCTGTTTCCATGAGTCAGTGTACACGATAAGCTTCCCGATTTTTTAGTCAGCACCTCTGGAAGTTCAAAATATAGAATACCATTTATGGTTTTAGGTGAAATACTGGTAAAGCCTGAAGAATGTGATATATGAAGGAAGCCACTAAATTCTGGATAAGCACTACTTGAATTATCAAACTGTAAAGAGATTTTGTCCCCTGCCATGAAGGAAGTGGAGACATTGAGAAAAGTGACTTCTACCTCAAAATCAGTGGGCTGAGAAGGTTCTTTCGAAACTTCATGGCAGCCTGAAATAATTAGAGAAAGCAATAGGGCGATATGTGGGTAAAATTTAATCAAGGCCTGGGGTTTCCAATATAATTGTTAATCGTAATACCAACATAGGGGAAAGATTCGGAATACGTCTCAATTAAGTAATCAGGGTTTGGAGGTATTCTAACCGAGAGCATTTTACGGGCCGCATTGGCATTAGGGATACCATTAATATACACCTGTTCAGGGTTGGAGTGTAATATCTCGTAGTCGATGTTTAATGGAAGTGGTATTTTAAATGAGATACTACGTTGTGGGCGTATACTTTCTTCAAGGTAATGACTTTGCACTGTGATCAAGTTCTTGTTTTCGTCGTAATAAGATAATAATAACTGAGGCACGGTCGAATTCTGGGAACCTTTATTGAAAAGTTCTCCATAGAAAGTTCCATTTATCATTTTTGTTTTCTGAACGACGACTTCGTTGTAGAGATCGGAAGTTGCCAAATTGGCACTTACTTCTATCCCATAATGCGTTGGTTGCATATCGAATTGTTTTTGTGTAAACTCCTCAGGGTTAAAAGTTTTAGGAATAACGTCCGTATTTGAAACCCATGCAATTTCTTCGAAATCAACCACAAAAGGTGTTGTTTCCATGGGTAGTAATTTGTGCTTTATGATGTCCTTTGCGTTGTAACTCCCTAAAACTTCATTGTTTACTCCATATAAAGTACATGAAATGGCGATATCGGCGGGAATTCTATCTACGTTTTGTATCAAGCCCACCACCTTGTATTTTCCTTCGGATACTATAAGACGGGAATCTATTACTTCCACCACGGGTTGTCTCACAATATCTTCATGATAGGTTTGTTCCGAGCTAATCCTGCGCCGTCCGTGGTTGTAATATGTGGTGTGATTCGAACTAATTATCAAGTCAGGAGGAATATCCAATTCCGAATGCGGAGGAACGACATACCATTTGCCATTATGGAAAACGGTATTGATAATTTCCTCCTTTTCGACTTTCTTTAGTGGGGTGATCCATGAGGATGTAACGCGGAGTTTGTTAGTGGTTTCCGTGGCTTCTTCCGATACCATTTTTATAGCATCAAGTTTTCCATAACTGCCTAAAAGGCCATCGGAGACCGATATTTCGAGCATAAATTGGTCCAAGGACTTATTGCTGAGCGGAGAAATATAGATATGCGCCTGTTCAAATTCTTTAAAATCTATGGCATTAAAATAGGCTTTGACAACATTTTGAGGAGCTATTTGTGGTGCATTTTGAGAATGGAATTGATAGAACCCATAACTCACAAAACCCAAGATTAATAGTACCCATATTCCGCAAACTTTTAGGATGTGAAAGGTACGCTTTCTTGGTTTTTTGTCTCCCAAAATTTTCTGGCATTGATTTGCTGCGACGTCTTTAGGATTCTTCAGGACTATTCTCAAAACTCCAATAATACATGCAATAATTAGTGTAGTAATAGGGATAATACCCCACATTAATCTAAGGTATGACGGGGTTCTTTCTTTTTTGTTAATCTTTGGAATAGGGGGCACCCCGGAACGTTCCCAAACTGAAATTCCATTTTCTAGCATGGGTAGTCGTTGCCATCCTGTGAAATAGAGAAGTGGATCGTAGAATTTGTCATTGGAGAAAACATATTTCAAATGATATTTTTCTGGTACAGCAAGAAATTGTTGTAGTGAACCTAAGCCTTCAATGCCTCGAAATTTTGAATTTTCCAATCGTTCTACGGCTCTAGATGTCAACTCAGGTAATCGACGTGCCGAATGATAATTGCCATCTACAGACGCAGCGTCCGTCTGCGCTGATAACCAAGCCATCTGGTCCCCAAATCCCAAGGTGAGATACCTCCATCTATCATGCTGGTCTTGATTTAAAAAATTGACAATAGGGAGCATATCGATTTTTTCTGGTTGGGTAGGTCGAAAATTGCTAAGATTAAGGGTAAATATGGAAACGCAAATTAGGGACAAAGCCAATACTCCGCCCATAAAGCGATGTATCCGAGCTCCCCAAGCATTTTGAATATATTGTTTTAAATCCCCTTCGGCAAAGCGATAAGTGAATTCGCCAAAAATGGGTAAGACCATAATGGTAGCCCATAAAGTAAACCTGTCCAAGGTTAGGATATTAAATGCATTTTCTCCAAGTATTAATTTTGAGGCAGGTGTTGTACTTCCAGTTCCTAAGAGTGCCAGTAAACCCAGAGATAGCCCAAAGAAAATATAACGCTTGCTAAAGTATCTGTAGAAAAAATAAGGCAGAAAAAGAAGTAAAACACCCCAAGGGATCACGAAAAAGACCAGTCCTGAAGAAAAGGCATCAAGAAAGTTGTCACGGGAACCATGTGGAATAGGAACTTGTGTAATTGGGTTTTGCTTCGTGTTCACCCAATATGGAAGTATGCATACCAAAATAAGAAGCAAGGACCCCATGCCAAAAGTAATAATCGTTTTGAATTTTTGAGCGAACACTTTCCAAAAAGTGCCGAATCGTAAGTCTTTATAACTTCCCGCTTTCTGGGCTGCTATGTCCATAACTACTAACCCAATAAGGGGAAAAATGAAGAACACCATTCCAAAGATAGGAGTAACATGGTGTGAACATACCGTTACTGCGAGGAGTGACCATGCAAAAACAAGATGCTTCTTTCTTCCATTTTTTAACCAAGCATAGATTTCGGGCAATGCGTGCATAAGAACGGATATACCAACAATACTTGGCAATTGCCCAAATAGGTGAAGCGTTTCCAAGAATGAAGATGAAAAAACAGCCAACAAAGATGCATAACCAGCAACTTTTCGATCTCCGCTAAGCAATAATGAAAACCGGTATACCCCAGTTATGAACAAGAGAACACTTGTAAGGGCCATGGCGTATAGTGAAAATTTTAGGCCTCCAATTTCAGACAATAATGCCATAGATTGATGTACAAGGGGAGGATAAGCCATTACGGTGAAACCCGTATACCAGCTTTCATTCCATGGATCGAACCATTGTGTGGAATAATGTTCTGCAAAAAACAAATGGATAAGGGCATCATATGTTTCTTCTAATGTAAATGCTATAGATCCACCGTGAAACAACAGTCCAAGCAGTAGGGCGACAACTAGATATTTGTTGGATTTTTCAATCATGAAAGGACTAAGATCTGGGGGTTAATTCTCAATGAATCAAATATACAGCATTCGTTAATTGCCCCATCTATAGACGAATGGCATCCGTCGACAGAAAAACGACATCCATCGAAAACAGCCGCCAAAAAGAACCTTTGGCCTATATGTTTGTCCCGTTGAATCGAATAAAAAACGGCAAATATGAAAACGGGAATTATTATACCATGCTACAATGAGGAGTCACGATTGGATAAGAATGCATTCATCAATTTTATAGTGAACCATGATGATTACCATTTGTGCTTTGTAAACGATGGAAGTAGGGATGAAACACTTAAGGTATTATATCAAATGAAAAGTACTATTCCATCGCGTATTAGTGTAGTAGATATTAAAAAGAATGTTGGGAAAGCTGCCGCTGTGCGAGCAGGAGTAAGGTTTCTTTATCATATGAAAGATATTAGCAACATTGGATTTATGGATGCAGACCTCTCCACTGATTTTCGAGATTTTAAGGATTTGGTAAGGACTTTGGATTCCGATGATAAACTATCTGTTGTCTTTGGTTCTAGAAATATAGGAGGTAAAGGGATAAAGAGAGATGGCTTTAGGTTGTTATTATCTAACATTATTAAACTATGTATTTGTAGATTGATTAAAATGCCTATTCGCGACACTCAATGCGGAGCCAAAGTTTTCACAAAAAGTATCATTCCAGTTGTTTATGGAAATGCCTTTGTAAGTCGTTGGCTTTTCGATGTAGAGATATTTCTTAGACTACGAAAGTATTTGGGAAGCAAGAATGTTATGAGTAGGATTTGCGAACAGCCACTTATGAGATGGGTGCATGTAGAAGATTCACGTCTTGGCTTACGCGATTCAATAAGAATACCTTTTCGTTTACTGTCTATTTGGTTAGTTTATAGCGTGCTCTCAAATTTTCAACTAATTGAAACTCCAAGTGAAGACTATATGTCCTTCGAAGTTATCGAATCTCCTCAACTTAAAATAGCAGCCTAGTAGGATAGGTTCTTTGTGAAGGAAAAAGAGGTCCTGTGTTAGTCTTCATGAATGGGCCTTTGGAGTTTGGTTGAATTTCCTTCACACCAATGCCGATTTCCATGTTTTCATGGAAATTGGCATTTTTCTTGTTCAATCTATATATATTGAATTACTTTTATATCAACTAATACCAACATTAAACCATAATGAAGAATAGAAAATTACTTGTTATTTGGTGTCTCGTCCTTACCCTTGTTGGATGCCAAGTAACCGAAACCCTTACCCTAAATGAAGATGGGAGTGGGCGAATTTCCATTTCTATGGATATGTCCGAGATGATGGCGTTTGGCGGGGATTTGGGAGATAGCTTGAAGCCTGAAAAAATGGATTCCATCATGTCCATGAAAGATATATTGGAAGAAAAGAAAGATAGTATTTCAAAATTACCCAAGAAGGATCAGGAACGCCTGAAGAAATTAGAGAATTACAGTTTCCGAACCTTTATGGATACCGAAACCAAAGAGATGTTTTTCGACCTTTATACAGACTTCAAAGATATAAAGGAAGCCAATGACTTGATGAATGCTTTCGAATCCAGTGGGGACTTTATACCTAGTATGGGGCCTGGCACAGATGTTAATAGCGATCCAGCTTCAGGAGGCATTATGGCGGTAAATTTCTCTTATAAAAATGGGAAGTTTGTACGCGATGCCTTCATTGTAGATGAAGAAAAGCACAAGATGCAAATGGATAGTATAAAGACTGCTGAGGGCTTTATGAGCAGTATGAAATACAAAATTAAGTATACCTTCCCAAGGCGAATCAAATCCATTTCGGTAGAGGATGCCAGGTTCTCTTTGGACGGAAAAACGGTAGAATTTGAAAAACCCTTTTTAGATTATTTCAAAGACCCCGATGTGCTTGATTTTGAAGTAGAATTGGAAGACTAAACCTACTATGAAAACGTATCTATTTATTGCGCTGACCCTAATTTTTGTTTCCTGTGATAGTACCAAAAAAACGGTAGCGGAAACCAATGAAGTGGAGACACCATCCAAGCTCATCGTGAATGATGGTACGTGTCCAGAGCAGGGTACATGTTCCTTTCAGATTAAGGAAGGAACCCAATTTTCGGTAGCCAAAGATGGAACCGGAGCCATATACCCTACCTATGAAGATAGTGAAGGCTCTGTAGCCGAGTTCCGCTATCAGGAAAAAGGACCCGAAGGAACGGCCGATGGTGATTATGCTGAGGTAATTCAATTCAACATTCCGGCTTCCATAGGGAAGGGAAAGTCGTATACTGGAGAGACCTTGCAAGAGGTGACTTTATTGTACTACAAAGAATGTTTCTGTAAAGGACAGGCGGGTTATTATAAGGTGACCCAAGGAGCACTTAAACTGTACACGAACGCAAATGGAGAACTCAATTTCGATCTGCAATTCACGGCCGATGTCGTAAATCAAACTATACGCAGAATCGTGAAAGGATAAAGAAAAAGGGGAATCGGAAAGATTCCCCTTTTTTATTTCATACAATTTCTATTATTCAATAATCACCTTCTGGGTGGCGCTTACATTGCCGTTGGTGATTTTTACGAAATACATTCCCGTTCGAAGGTTGTTGTAATTCAGGGTTTCATTAAAAATGGCACCCGAACCTACTGTAAATGTATTTGCAGCTACTTTTCTACCATGGATGTCGTATAGATCGATCGCTACGTTTTCACTAATCGTTGTAAAGCTTACCGAAAGGTTTCCTTGCGAAGGATTGGGCCAAATGGCCAAATTTTCCAATGAGAAATCCTCTGTAGAAGCGATTCCAGAAGTTACGAAATCAGTAGTATTTACATTGTAGAATACATTATCACTGGCCGCGACCATGAGACGAGCTTCATTGGTATTGGGCACGTTCGGTACGGTCAAGGTATAACTACCATTGTTGGGTACATCTTCGGCAAGGATATAATCGAAATTCTCTCCCCCGTCAATAGAAAGTAAAATGTCCATCGCGGTAGCATCGATAGGCGAGGTATCTGTGCCTGCGACGTCCCAGGTTACCGTTTGTGTGCTTCCAATGGCCCAATTTTCGGCTGTGGTTTGTGAGGTCACTACAAATGGACCTGTACCGCCAATTGTGGTTACTCCAGTTACAGCACTGGCGCTGGCTCCACCATTCAATACATTGTCTCGTACCGTAAGGCGAAAAGACATGCTTCGCTGTACAGAGGGCACAACTTCCCAAGTAGTGCTCGTAGATCCTCCTATCACCGTTTCCAATTTAGGCATGTAACGGTCTGGGGATTCGGTAGGATCCAAAGAACGGAACAAAGGCCCTACTGTAGAAGTGGAAACCGGTGGCATCGGAGCAGGTGTAGCATTTGTTTGCTCCCAGCAATAGGTCAACACATCCCCAGCATCTGGATCGGTAGCGGCTCCTCTAAGTACAAAAGGCGTGGAAGGCGGAATGAAGAACCCACTTTCAATGGTAATGACTGGAGGTTCATTATTGGTAGCTGTTTGCTGCGCACAAGTAGAATTTCCGGAAGAAATATTGTTCCACATTTCTATGATGCTTACCCCGTTAAAATAGTCGTCACTATTACTCTGTACGTTAGGGGCGCAAATTCCGGCGTATCCCATAATGGTGGAGGCACTTCCGGGTTCAATGGACACAGAAGAGCGCTGACAGTTATTGTTCTGAGGGTGATTCGCACCGTATTGATGCCCCATTTCGTGGGATACATAGTCAATATCGAAAAAATCACCTATAGGTGTGTTGATTCCGGTAACCCCATAGGCTTTAGATCCGGTAACACAAGGGGAATTCAATTGCGCAACACCACCACCCTGTGTGCTGAATACGTGACCAATATCGTAATTGGCATCTCCGATAACCGCATCACATTTTGCCTGATTCTCTCCCAGTAGCGCCCCGGGGTTATTGTTGGTATACCCATCGGTAGCAGGATCTAGAAAGATGATATCGGTATTATTAGGAACCAGTTCCATGGTTAGGGCTACATCCCTTTCAAAAACACCATTTACACGTGTCATGGAAACATTCATGGCAGAAAGTACCGCTGCTTTTTTAACCGAATCCGGTTCACTTGGGTCAACCCCTTGGTTGTTTAAGTGCCAAATGGAATATTCTCCCGTACATGCCAAGGCTAATCTAAAGGTTCTTAGCATACCATCGTCTGCATTGCGGTTGTTGCTTTCCGCTCCCTCAACATAGTTAGAGACCGTATTCTCTACATGACATTCGAAAGCATCCGGATTTTCTGAAACTGCATCCCTAGAATAATGGATGTAATACCTCTTGTCCTTGGTATAAGGATCAATATAAATGGTTTTGTGCTTAGGGGAACTGATCATAACGTGCACTCCAATAGGCGAGACACTAAAACGTGCTACCGAAGAAGGATCGTCCACTCCTTGTGCGACATACGATCGAATGTTTGGGTACTGGGCCTTTAATCCATCACTAAAAACGGAAGCTTCCAACACACGATAGGTGATGGGTTTTCCATCCAAAGCCGGAATGTCCAGTAAGATGTTCGACTCAATGTTGCTTTTTCTACTTGGGGCCGTAGCTGCCAACTGCGAAAATGCTTCTTTATCCAATTCGAACAATTCGTATTGGGAAGGCACAAATTTTCTGAATTCCTTATCCAAGGCTTGCACTCGGGTTTCGTTAACGGAATTCCAAAAATTTCCATTTTGGGCCAAAATGGAAGGTGTAAGAAGCATTACGAGCAGCAAAAAAGACCACTTCATAACTTTAAATCTCATAGCGTATTTTATTAAGGTGAAAGTTCAAATATATTAAATAACCCTACCAAACTAATAGATTGTGAGGTTTTGGTTAGATTTTATAGTTGTCCCAATTTTAAGGCGTATTTTTGCAGTCACATACTATTTCTCTTACTTTTTGAACAAAGACATCCAAATACAGGACTTAGGTTTTAAGGATTACAAGGAAACTTGGGATTATCAAGAAGTGCTTTTCAAGGAGATTTTAGATCGTAAGATCAAAAATCGGAGGGAAGACACAAATCTTCCTACGCCCAATTATTTTCTCTTCGTAGAACATCCCCATGTATTCACATTGGGAAAAAGTGGGGATTTCGATAATCTGCTTATTTCCGAAGAACGCCTAAAAGAAGTGAATGCTTCCTTCTACAAGATTAACAGAGGAGGAGATATTACCTATCACGGTCCGGGTCAAATTGTGGGATATCCCATCTTGGATTTAGAAAACTTCTTTACCGATATCCACAAGTACCTTCGATTGTTGGAAGAAATGATCATTCGTACCTTGGCCGAATATGGTATTAAAGCGGAACGTTCGCCAGGGGAGACAGGTGTGTGGTTGGATGTAGGAACCCCTTTTGCCCGAAAGATCTGTGCTATGGGAGTGCGAGCCAGCCGATGGGTCACCATGCATGGATTTGCTTTTAATATTAATGCCGATCTAGGGTACTTCGATTATATGATTCCTTGTGGCATAAAAGACAAGGCCGTTACTTCTCTTAATGTAGAACTAGGAAAAACGGAAGTGCCCCTCGAAGAGGTAAAAGAAAAACTGACAAGGCATTTCTCCGAACTCTTCGAGGCACAACTATTAGAAAAGAAGACGGTTTAGTCTTCTGGTTTGTGGTCGGAAGAAACCATCCACTGAATTCCATATTTGTCTACCAGCATCCCGAACTTGCCACCCCAGAAAACGTCTGCATAGGGCATTAGTATTTGTCCGCCTTCGCTTAAGGCATTAAAAGCAGCTTCCCCTTTGGTTACATCGGTGCCAATACTTAAATGGTAATTGCTTCCCGTGACCAAATGTTCTGGCTGATTGGTGTCTGAAGCCATTAAAGTCGCTTCGCCAAATTCCAGCGTACAGTGCATGACAAGGTCTTTATGCTCATCGGCAACCGGGAACGCATTGGGAGGTGCCTCCCCAAATCTCATAAATGTGGTGAATTCGCCATTGAGAATTTCCTTATAGAAGTTCATGGCCTCTTCACAATTTCCGTTAAAGGTTAAATAGGTGTTTAGTTTCATCATCGAATGTATAGGTGTTTGTACTCCTAAAGATACTCGATTTTCCGCAAAAATGTAACATGGGAAAGGCTTACTTCCTAATGAAAACTACCCTTCTGTTTTTGGCTTTTCCATCGACCGAGCTATTGTCTGCTACAGGTTCACCTTCTCCCTTACCATCGGTGCTTAAGCGACTACCATCAACCCCATAGGTTGTAATTAAAGCCTGTTTCACGGAAGCAGCCCTGGATTTGGATAGTGCCAAATTATTGCTGTCGCTACCATCGCTATCGGTATGGCCTACAATAAGTAATTTCATGGAGCTATCTTGCTGTAGCACTTGAGAGATCTGTCGAAGAATACCATAGGATTGTGGTTGAATGGTGGCCGAACCAGAATCGAAAAGAATGCCGTTGGTGGACACTTTTCCTTCAGATAATAGGGTGCGACGAAGATCCAATCCTCCCTTGGCGATTTTCACATTTCTAATGAATATTTTTTCCTTGCCATCCTTAAACCCTTCGGCGTGAAACTTTAGGGCTTTAATTTGGTCTTTTTGGGTCAGCATTTTCGGAATGTCGATGTATTTTTTCTCATTCACCCAAAGACGGAATCGTTCTTTGTTTACTGCTATGGAAATATGTGGTCTGTTTAGAGTGGCCTTTCTAATGTCTGCTGTTATGGTATTGTTTATCGTATGCCCTTCGCCGTAGGCGTAACTCTTTACCTGTATGCCAAAGGCCCCATATTGACCAAAGGGAATCCATGCGGCCGCCCAATATTCTCCTTGTTTGAATTTGGTATTATCGGACAATAGGATTTGTAATTTGGCAGTGGAGGAGGTTTTACTGTCCAATCCGTAACCAAATAGGTCAAACTCTATAGTATATTCTTCGGGAAGGTCTACATCCAGTGGCATGTAATAAATACCGTAACCGGAAAGGATTTCTAACCAGCGTTCGTTGTTGTCATTAAAGGTAACAACCTCTCCACTTCCGTTGGTATTCCACTTGCTAGGGAAGTCACCAATAAAATCATTGGAATAATCATCGAAAAACAACAATTCATCTCCTGGTACAAAATCGAATTTGCTGTTTATTTTAAAGGTGCTTGAAGGCCCATCGCTGGATCCCCCTGGGCTGCTGGTTCCAGTCCCAGATTCGGAAGAGGCTTCTTCAGAATTGGAATCATCGTCTTTGGTGTCTCCTTCAGAAGTGTCTTCGCTGTCTTCATTCCCCGAGCGTCTTCCCGCCAGAAGTTCGGTGGCTGTTTTAATGCTGTACTTTAAGGCCTTTTTGGCCTTGTTAATTTGCAGGGTTGCCTTGGCTTGTTTTAGGGCGCCGGCTCCGTCGAGATCCGAAAGGATATTGGGTGCACTGGTCATAAGCAATTCTGCATCGGTAAGGGCGTCTTCTAGGATGTCGATGTCATCATCATCTAAGGATTTTCCAGCCTTGGCGTAACCATCGTAGCGATATACTTTGTCGTAGATGTCGAAGGAATTTCGAACGAAAGTATCTACACTGTAAATGCCGACACTGCTTTTTGGGCGTTTAATTCGTTTGGTCTGTGCTTGTATGGCACTTGCTACAAATAATAACAACACAAGCACCAGGGGAGTTTTGAGTGAGGATTTCATGAAACGGTTTTTAGCGTTGGCCACAAAAATAACCCCTTAACTATGTGATTGTCAACAGGGTTTTTCTTGTTTTTTATAAGGAATAAGCCGCTATTTCCGATTCTCCAACGGCTGCCGTCACCCATATTTTGCCTTTCACGATGGCAATATCGGCTACAGATGTTCCATAAACAGGGAAACCATCAAGAATAGTTCCCGACTTGTCAATGACATAGAGTTTGTTTTCTTGGGTTTCGGTTATGGCGATAAAAGTACCTCTGTTGGAATTCAAGATGATAGGTTCGGTGTAAATACCGTAAGGAAGCTCTACCAATTTACCATTAATTCGAAGTAGATTATCATCCAAGGTTACTTTGGTATTTCCAAGAATCTTAAATTGATAGTTGTCCGAAACGTCTAGGGATTGCGAAGTTACCTTTCCCGTTTGCGAAATACTTACTTTGGTTTTCTCTTTGGTGATTAATGCGAAATTATCGCCTTCTTTGGCAATGGGCATGTCCGAAAAATTGAATGTTTTGCCCGTGCGAACCCTCACTTTTCCAACTCGGCTTAAAATGTTCAGCTTACCATTCTCTTCAGCAATAAGTAAATAATCCTTGGTACGCATACGAATGTGTTGGGGCGGTAAGACTATATTGGATTGTGCCTTTTTAAAGGTAAATCCAGTGACCGTTTTACCCTTGCTATCGTACATATGAACCTCTTTTCCTTGGGTCACTACAAAACGGTACTTCCGCTTATTATCATAATCGAACACAGCGAGGGGTTGTGTAATGGGATCCCTGAATTTCTTAGGGAACGGATTCACCGTATTGCCATTGCGATCTATAACCTGAAAGGATTTTGGGGTGGCAAAAGCCAATTGCTTTTTGCCGTTACGCAAGATATCTACCTCTTGAATATCACCCAGTATAGGACCGTCCAATCGTTTTTTCCAAAGGACTTTTCCACTGCTTGAAATTAGATACAAGCGATTTTCAATGTCCTGAACCACCATATCCTTTCCTTTGGTTCTATGATTGGTAAAGAATTGTGGTTCCATAAGAATAGGTGCGTCCAAGGATTCAGAAAACAATTGGGTAACTACACCCGACACCTGTTTTTTGGAACCGTTCAACTCCTTGCAAACCAAATTCACATGGGCAAAGTCACGATCACTGCTTAGTTGCAGTGAAACGAAGGGATGTTTGGATACGGTTCCTTCCTCGGTAGATAAAAAGGGAGCCATCCATGCATCGATCTGCCCTTGCATATTGTACACCAAAAAGGAGGAAGCCTGACTCAATTCGGGCAAGGCCTCTTCATACACGGTCGACTTTTCTAAAACGCTTCCGTTTTTTATCGCCGTAATGATATCTTTTGCACTTTCTTGACTTTCCGAAAAGATGAAAAAGTCTTCCCAGACAAAGAGAATGTTCGGTGAAGGGTTTTCTAAAATCGGATAGAATCTTTCGAACAAGGATGCTCCTTCGGTGAATCGAAAAAGTTTTATTTCCCTGAACTCCGATAATTCATTAAGTCCCGTATTCAGCTCTTCTTGGGTAATGTCGGGATCTACGCTGCGAACCACCATACTACTTCCAGAAGATGTTTCAATACTTCCTATTTCAACCACCGCGTCGAAGAAGGAAGGTAGTGCTATACTATCCTTGTGAAAGGTTTGAAGGTTGTTGGATAGCAATTGAGCATCTTGAAAGGTCACAACCCTTGCTTGTTTTGCCGAAACGGGAAGTACTTGGGCAATTTGATTTCGTTGTGGCACCAATCCTTCAAAAATGGAAAGGAGGCTAGGGAGACTATCCCTATCGATCAATACTCCAGTGGCCATGGCTCCCTTGGGAAGAATGTCTAAGGCCATTGCTGCTTGGGTGCCCAGTTGTATTTGGGTGGAATCTATTTGTAGCGGTTCCAGCGTAAATATGGAGGATAACTCGGCAGTTTGGTTCAATTGAAATGCCTTCCGCAATGGATCACTTTCGGGGAGCGTACCATCTACAATGTTTTCAATGAGTTTTTCTGAAGAGGAAATCACAAAAACACTATCCAATACCGTACTATAGTGGGGTCTCTCATCCCTCTTTATGATGTCTATGGTTTGCTTTTTATACTTTTTATTTGTGGGTGGGGCTACCGAATCGAATTGAAATACCTCGGGGTGGTATTTGGTAATAATCGTGTAGTGCGTCGTGTCCGAAGACTTTTTAAAGGAAATGGCACTAGGGTACTGAGGCTTTAGGGAGGCAACGAATTCTGGGTACAATTTTATGAACTCATAAAGCAACGGATGGGAGAGTTCATTGTATAAACTGCTGTTTTCGAAATCTTTCTTTGCCGTTTCTAGATTGGCAATTTTTATCACTACCCCTGGATTTGAAGGTAAATAATCGACCAAATTTTCGGATCGTTCGATCCTTTTTTCGCAAGCCGAAAAACTTAGGGCCAATAACACTAGAAA
Organism: Aureisphaera galaxeae; assembly: GCF_028561275.1. Taxonomy (GTDB): domain Bacteria; phylum Bacteroidota; class Bacteroidia; order Flavobacteriales; family Flavobacteriaceae; genus Aureisphaera; species Aureisphaera galaxeae. The sequence continues at coordinate 195,817 of NZ_JAQQTF010000010.1, read as the reverse complement.
TAGGGGTGTGAATCGAAATCGCATACACAAAAATAACACCCTTTTAGGGGTATTTCGTATACGGTAGAAACAGTTTATCTACGGGTTTTCAACACCCAAATCTTAAAAGTCCAATTTCAATTGTTCGGGAAGTAAGCGGAAACTTTTTCTGTGATAGGGACTGGGGCCGTATTTCTTTATTGCTTCCCTATGTTCTTGGGTAGGATATCCTTTGTTCTTTTTCCAGTTGTACATGGGAAATTCCTCATGGAGCTGTTCCATATAAAGATCGCGATAGGTCTTTGCCAAGATAGAAGCTGCGGCTATATGCAAGTATTTACCATCTCCTTTTACCACGCATTCGTAGGGTATTTTAGCATAGGGTTTAAACTTATTTCCGTCGATGGCGATAAATTGTGGAAGCGGCTTGAGTTGATCTATAGATCGGTGCATTCCCAAAATGGAAGCGTTCAGAATATTGATCTGATCGATTTCTTCCATCATGACATGGGTCACCCCGAAGGAAAGCGCACTTTCCTCAATAATGGGTTTCAATTCCATACGCTTCTTTTCGGTAAGTTGTTTGGAATCGGTGAGCCAAGGGTGCGAAAAATCATCGGGTAAAATCACCGCTGCGGCAGTAACGGGACCCGCCAGACAACCGCGGCCGGCTTCGTCGGTTCCGCATTCGAGTAAATCTTTATGAATTTTTAACTTCAACACTCAAAATTAAAAATACGCAATTCCGTTTAAACATTTACCTTTGTTCCCTAAGAGCTTTTTCAATGATCAGGACACTTTTGCTACTTTTCTTTTTATGTGCTTCGGCAACAGTGTTTTCACAAAATATTCCTAGCCAGTTTCAAGGCAAAGCAGGTCAAGGAAAACCTGAAAAGCCACCCATAGAATTGTATAAAATCATTTCGGCCGATAGGGATACTACCTATTTGGATACCACGCTCACTATTCAGAAAGAATACAATTACAACTATTTACGCCGCGATAATTTCGAATTATTACCCTTTTCTAATGTGGGGCAGACCTATAACTCGTTGGGATACACTTTTGATGATTTCAATCTTATGCCCAAATTCGTGGCCCAATCGCACCATTTCAATTATATGGATGCGAAGGACATGCGTTACTTTAATGTTCCCACGCCACTTACTGAACTGTATTTTAAAACGGCGTTCGCGCAAGGGCAACAGTTGGACGCATTTTTTACAGTAAATACCAACGAACGTTTTAATTTTTCCATTGCTTATAGGGGATTGCGGTCGCTTGGAAAGTATCAGAACATTTTAACCAGTACAGGGAATTTCCGATTTACCACAAATTATAAAACCAAGAACGATCGCTATCGACTTAGAGCCCATGTGGCGGCACAGGATATTTTGAACCAGGAAAACGGCGGGTTGACCCAAACATCCATCGATCTTTTTGAAGCAGGTGATCCCGAGTTTGATGATCGTGGTCGACTGGATGTGAATTTTGAAGATGCCGAAAACAAATTAGAAGGACTTCGCTTTTGGGGTGCCCAAGAATACGATCTTATTTCTAAAAAGGATAGTCTGGATTATACCATGCTCACCTTGGGAACTACCCTCAGTTTTGAAGAAAAGGACTTTAAGTATGGGCAAACGGCGGCCAGTGACTTATTAGGGGAAGCGTATTTGAACTCCAATTTATTGACCCAAACCAAACTAGAAAATTTTCAGGCGGAGGGGAGTGCTACTTTCAAGAATTCCATATTGGGAGAACTGTCTGCCTTCATAGGATATACGGATTATAACTATGGTTATGATTCCGTTCTGGAGTTGGACGATGGCAGAATTACCAATAGATTGAAAGGGAATTTGATTCGTGCTGGTGCCAGTTACCGAAAACATTACAAAGGGTTCGATCTTTTCGGGAAAGGAGCCATAAATATTTCGGGCGATTTCGATGCGAATTATCTTTTGGGAGGAGCTTCTTATCAGTTTGACGAAGACAATTCGGTGAAGGCCCAGATCAAGATTCATAGCGTGGCGCCCAATTTCAACTTTCTATTGTACCAAAGCGATTATGTGAACTACAATTGGCAGAACAATTTCAATAATGTAAAGACGCAGGAACTGAAACTGGAGATTGCTTCCAAAAAGTTGTTGGATGCTGAGGTGAGTTACACGGGTATTGAGGATTATACCTATTTCACGATCAAAGCCAATGACAGTACCCCAACGCCCCAACAATTTGCAGACCGGGTAGATTATTTAAAGGTGAAAGTAGGAAGGGAGTTCCGATTAGGGAAGTTCGCTTTAAACAATACCGTCATGTTCCAGCAGGCATTGAGCGGGGAAGAAGTCTTCAATATTCCCGAAATTGTCACCCGACAGTCTTTGTATTACGAAGATGAGTGGTTCAAAAAGGCCATGTTCATGCAAACTGGGATCAACTTCAAGTATTTCACGGCCTATAATGCCAATGGTTACGATCCCGTATTGGCAGAATTTTATGTTCAGAACAACCAAGAAATTGGTGGCTATCCCATATTCGATGTGTTCTTCAATGCTAAGGTTCGGCAAACACGGATTTATGTGAAATATGAATTCGTGAATCAGCTCTTTAATAGCACGAACGATCATTTTTCGGCACCAGGCTATCCGTATCGCGATGCAGTGATACGTTTTGGGTTTGTGTGGAATTTCTTCCTGTAACCATGTCCATCGAGATTACAAATACCCAGCTAGAAGATTTGGACGCTGCTTGCCAAATCTTCGATGATGCTATTGCGTATCAGAAGCGAAAAGGCTATCCCCAATATCGTAGCAATGATAGGAAAGGTGTGAAGCAAGCAATAGCCGAGCAATTGCATTACAAGTTGTTGGTAGATGGAAATCTGGCTTGTGTGTTTAACATCGTATATAACGACAAACCCATTTGGCGGGACAAAGATGCGGACGATGCTATATTTCTACATCGTGTTATTACTGCTCAGGAATACAAGGGCAAGAGATTATTCGGGCATATTATGAAATGGGCTGTTGATTTAGCCAAGAGCAAAAAACGTCCATACTTGAGAATGGATACATGGGACGACAATCCCAATTTGGTAAACTATTACAAAACCTTTGGGTTTAAGGTGGTAGAACATTTTGTGGCGCCCTACGATCCCATGGTAAGTCCTAATTGCTGGGGAAATAAAGTTGTGCTTTTAGAATATAAGATTACTGAATAGTATCTGGGATTACTTCAAAATTAAGCTGCTGTACCGTATCCAATAACAAGCTATCACGTTCTTGTCCAAAGTCCATTTCCAATCGGGTAGGCCAAATATCTTCATCGCTTAGGCCTTCGCTGGCTTTCCAGGTTTCCCCTAACTGATTCAAAATACTGGTCTCCCATTGTGAAGGGTGCTTGGCATCGATCCATACGACGTCGCGATATTCGCAATCGATAAGGGCGAGATCCGGTGTAGCCGCTCCATCGAACTTCTTGCTGTCGTCCATTTTAGCAGCAATGGTGCTAAGTACGAATAGACGCTTTTTACCTGCTATTTCCTTGATGTACGGACGAAACTCCACAGGCTTGTTTACATTCCAGTCATACTCTTTTTTCGATTCGATCACTTTTAAGGGCATGGCACTTACTCCAGCCATTCCTTCCTTTTTGGCGGAATGGTTGTAGTAGAAAAGTTTGTCGGTACCATCGGAAGGAATCATGACACTAAAGGAAAGACTGGTGCGTTCTTCTCCAATAGGTTCCAAACCGAACCAGTGATACAAGCCACTGTAGGCATCGTATTCCATGGTATCCCAATTAAAATCGGTTACAAAGGGTTGTTGATTTTCATCATCTTTCAAATCCGGAATCTTCACAGCCGTTTGCTTGTTCCACGGAAGCGGATCGGTAAATCCTCCTAGGAATTGTAGTGACTGTGCTTGAAGGCGTGATACTTTTTCCGAAAGGATGTTTTGCCTTGTAAGGAAGGGGTAGTTTTGTATTTCTGAAGGGGGAATGTACGTTCCCTTTCCGATGGTGATACGTTCCATATAATCGGAAAAGTCATGCTCTCCCTGTTCTATAACCATCACGCCGCCGTAGGTAGGATAAGGAAAGAAAAAGCCTTTGTATTTCACCAAACTCACTACCTGCACCCATTTTCCCGAGTCGTTTTTCATATAGAAGACATCGCTCGGCTGATGGGTAAACAACTGAAAGATATTGAACCGCTGCACTACAGCGTTGTAAGTGTTTCTGCTAAATGCTAGCGATTCTCCAATAGCAAAGGTCACCGGAATGCGATTATCGCCCGAGAAACGGGGAAAAGGAGAGGTGCTTTCTACGGCAAACAGTTCCTCGGTATTATCGTTCATGCGTTGCCAAGTATAGTCCTTAGAAGGCTGCACGGCCATGGTCCATTGGTTGGAAGTATCTACCCGTATTAAATGGGGAACCGTCACTTCCTGGGTTTCTCCTACACTTTCGTAGGCCATGGTTAGGATATTGTTGAGTGGCTGGATGCGCTCATTTTGGGTAAGGGGTAGTTCGTGGATTTCTACCTTGTTCAGGTCAGTGTAGATATTGTAGCTCTGCATGAATTGATAGAGCTGTAGCTTGGAGCCAAAAAACCAACCCGTGACGAAGAAAGCTACGATGCCTAAAAAGATAAGGACACGACGGCCCGCACTGGGTGCCTTCCTAAATTTTGAAATGGTGAACACCAGAAAAACGAGCCCTACCAAAATGAGGAAAATAAACCTTCTAAGGAAGAGTAAAACCGGTTGATAATCATCCCGTAGCACAAACAACAGGATAAGCAATAACAATCCTCCTAGTACGGTGATAATTTTCTGTTTTCTTCCTTTTTGCCAGTATCTTTTTAGCATGGTGGTAGTTTTATGATTGTAGGTGTTTCCGTAGACTATTCAATAATTGTTTCTCTTTTATTCTTGTACCAAATAAGCTCCAAGTAAATAGTATAGACATCATGAAGGTTAAAAAACTATGAAAAGCCCATTTTTGGGTAACAATCCCAACTATTAGAAGAATAATTACAATTCCCCAAGGTATGATTACCCTGTATCGTGGTTTGGTTTCTACGGTAATTTCAGTTTTGTATTCCTCCAATCGCGTCAATGATGCATATCCACAAATTTCACTATTTGAACTTGGGTTGGCTATCCGCAATGATGATAAAAAACTTCTTTCCATAAACTTAAACCCCATAGAATGAATCCATTCTATTTCAAGTTTTGCACTTTTGTGATTTCTCATTTTTTCGTGAATACCTTCTATCGATCCATTAAAAATGAAAGTGTCTTTTAATGTCAATAATGAAGTAATTCTTTTTATCATTTTATCATTCCCTTATCCTTCAATCGGTCACGGGCGCTCTTCTTGGTTTCGGGCTCATCGGTTTCTGTCGTTTCCGTTTTGGGTGCTTCTTCTGTTTCTTCAACAGGTTCTTCTTCACCCTTTAGATCTTCTACGAAGTCCTTGCCTTTTTGGTAGGCCTCTTCGGCCTTCTTCATAATGTTTTCCTTGGTCAATTCTTCCGAAGCGACAAAGAACATGGATGCCACATAGGTTCCGATAAGGGTTCCTACAATGGCCGAGGCAAAATACTGTATGTAAAATCCGTTTATGGGAGTGACGAAAGTCACAATGACAGCGGCGAGTACAAACAGCACGGTTACCCAAACTAGTCGCATAAGGAAAGGTTGTTCGTGTACGAATCCTTTTTTGTTGTCAGCCTTCATCTGAAGGTCTTTGGCATGCATCAGTTTATTGAAAAACCGATACAGTTTATTGCTTTTCGACTCACGGACATACCACACAATCCCAAAAAGGATGGCGGCAATAAATACGATTATCTCTATGGTCATAGGTTATATTTTTTGTTTTCTTCTAGGATGCATTGTATCACCCAGTCTTTGTATGAGTCTTTCCACGTAGGATAGGTGTTGTAAAAGGTTTCCTTGTCATACCAATAGAGATGAAGTGGGTCCAATGGGATGATTTTGGTAAGTAATTTCCAGATAAGCTCTTCTTCCTCTTCTTCTAGTGACGAATGCGGCTCCAATAAGGCTTTGGTATATTCCAAATCGACCACCTGATCAATTTTAAGGTCGCGCTCTACGATTTTCCGCTGATTGTATAATTCTACACTCATCAGTCTCTTGCGGACCTCTACTTCTATGTCGTTCAGGTATTTTTTGAAGAGAAAAGGACTGTCCAGTACCTCATGCAACGGATGCGCCACTTGCTCCAGATGGGCCACGAATCTGTGTTTTTTAATGCGCTCGTAGCGCGCTGTCTTGGCCGCTCTTTTGATGTCGAATTCCGTAATTCTATAATTCACCAATGTAGAGGTAAGTTCATTGTGTGAAGTATGAAACAGGGAAACTTCATGCACGGTATTTTTTATGGCTCTTTCGAATACCTCCATTTCCTCGAAGATGATGATGTCGTTTACAAAATCCCGTAACACAAAAATACCCCCAAAGGCCTTAGTGTAGAAAGACCCGATATCGAGTGTAATGGGCTCCAATTGTAAATTTCTATGTCTGAGGTCACCATACTTCTTGGCCGATTCCAATATCTTATTGTGAAGGGATCGATCTATGAAATTATTCCCTTCTTCAAATTGAGCCACCAGTTCCAATTGTTCCTTTTGCTTCTCCTGAAGGCGGTTCAACAAACGGAAGCTTACCGACAGTTTTTTATAGCGCAGCAGATCGAAGGGTTCATAATAGGCGTCAATCTCTTGATCTAAGTGAACGCAGATGGCCGAGTCTTTTGTGATGTCCCGTATTTCCTTTTCATAGGCCGCGAAAATGGCCGTCATGATGTCCCTATCGAAACTATGGAAGGGCATGTGTACAGGCTTATCCTTTTGTAAGGGAGAAATGATAATGGCATTGCTATTGGCTTCACCAATGTTCAGATAGTAATGATCCTTTTTCTCTTCAGCAATTTCGGGACTCCAACCCATACCATCCACAGAAAAACTTTCCAACTGTGTACGGGGCACACCTAGCATGTCCAAACAGCCATTATAGCGTTGGGCCAACGATCCGGACACCTTTACCAAGGCATCTCCGTACAATCCTGCTTGTTTTAGTTTTTCCATATTAATTTACAATAAGTCCTTTTGCCAAAAATTCCATTTTTCTGGAAGGTATTTATAAAGTCCCCTATCATAGGTGTTCCAATACATGAGGTCGTTGCCGCTCCAAAACGCATCTATTTCTTCCCCAGTTTTAAAAATTTTCGCTATTTGACTACCAAAATTCAGTTTACAGAGGGCCGATTCATCATCATTCCCGATTCTGACATAAGGAAATTCAAAATCCAGATCCTTATAAAGTCCTCTTTCTATTTTCCCTTTATGGTATCTTACAAATCTGGCCTTAATCCTTTTGGACTTTTTGCGTTCTTTTATAAACTCGATTTTTTTGTCCATTAGATAGATTACTATTCCTAGTCCTATAACAGAAAGAATAAGTAAACTAACCATCTTTATTACTGTCCTTCCTCAAATTGTTTTCTAGCTTCCAACTGAATGTTCATGTCATTTACCCGTTGGTCTACCTTACGTTTAAAGTCGGTATCGGCAATCGTGGCGACATTGTCCAGATAGCGAACCACTTCTTGTCTTCGTATGTCTGAAAAGCTCAAACCTTTCATATTGCTTTTCATCAGTTCTTGCAGCATACCGAATTTGGTGTTGTAATCCTTCTTGAAATACTCCTCTGGATTGTCGAACCAATCCTTTGGTAAATCGAAGTCAGTGAGGCGTAATGATACCGCGCTTTGAATGTTCCGAATATCCCTGGAGGAGAAAAACGGAAAAGCCTTTTGAATGTTCTTGTACAATTCGGCATAAAACAGATGTTCTTCTGTTTTGTATTTCGCTTCCACCTCGTCATAAATCTCCAGAACCCTTTCTTCGGTGGGTTTTTCTGCCTGTTGCAGTATTTCCCCCAAGTTCTTAGCCAAGCCCTGTTCACTTAAATAAGGATATTCTTTTGGGTCTTTCATATTTACAAAACCGGGCATGGTATCATTCAGCGTACGCCACCATAGATAATCCTGATCTACAAAATCGGGAATGGTTTGGGCTCCGTCTATCTTAAATCGACCCTGTACACGTGAAATCACCGCTTTATCCAACATTTCAGGTAAGTTGGTGAAGAGTCCAATAGAGCTGTTTCCATAATTCACCGCATAAGCTCCTTCGGTGTAACGAAGGAATACTCCGATTACTTCCTTAACTCCGGCAGAAACTCCTTGAGCGGTACGTTCCTGTAAGTTGTTTTCGGCATCATCGATAGGCGCGAAGATAAGTCGCGTAGGATCTTGCAAAGGTTTCATCCATTGCACCATCTTTTCGGCCGAACCTCCCTGAAACGTGGATATCAAGGTATCGGGCATGGGATGGAACAAAAATGGGATGTCCAAATTATCGCAATGCTCTTTCAGTCGTGTGGCAATGGCAGCAATCAACATACTTTTCCCCGTTCCTGGAATTCCGTAGCCCATAAAGACGGGCATAAATCCGCCCAACTCCTGAAATGGGTTTTTCTTCGCTGTAAAGTCGTAGCTCATCAACCGTTCCGTCAATCTTCTGGCGAAGTGCTTGGCATCGCGATTCCCCACGATTTGTTCGAACTGAACTTTATTGAATTCAACACTTACCGCAGTTCCTTCAAACACGTTTTCCCAACCAGAAACAGCAAACTCGCTATTCTCCAATTTATAGGTGCGATCGGTAATGGTTTCGGTGTATTCCAAAGAGCCCAATCGCAACTGAATTTCAGAGATGATCGCTTCAAAATACACAACGGTAAAATCGATAGCGTCCTTATCCTTGGTAATAATTTCGGGATGATTCAAGTATTTGTCGTAATAGAACAACATACAGGAAATCCCTTTTAATGGAGACATGAAAGACAGCTCTGGAATACCAGCAAATTTGTTCTTTAAAACGCTAAGGTCGTCCGAGGCTTTGGGTTTTAATAGAAACAAAACCCGACAAGCAATCCCGAAAAGCATAAAAGCTGTAGCGGTGTGTTGCTTGGAGTCGAATTCCCTCCGTTGGGTGTTGTCCAAGGAAGACTTGCGTTCACTTAAGTTGGTAAGTCCCGAAGCATCCGAATAGCTATCCTTAAGCCATATTCCTAGTGTAAGCCCTTCTTGAAGTCCAAAAAGTGCCTCATTAAGATACAATGGGATCGCCACCGAATCGGGCAAAAGGCGTTTCTTCAAGGCCAAGACACTCTTAGATACCGAAGTAACCGTGGAGGTTCCGTTTCCCGTAGCTTTGGACAGATACAATAGAATGGATTCGTCCTTGCCGTTTTTATCCCGGTTCTTGGCTTTCATCCCTTGGTCCCATTGGACCCCTTTTAGGTAGGAAGTAGCCTCATCACGCAGGGTGGCGAGTTCGGAATGCTTTATGGGGAAAGTCGTGTTGTGCTCCATATTATAGTGTTAATTCACTGGTTTCTATAGGTTCTTTGGTTAATTGATTGATGCTTTCTGGGATCTTATCATAAAGTGTTTGCATCACCCTGTGAGGCGCAAACACATATTTTTCCGGTTTTTGGGTTTCCCACATTTGGAACTTTTGCTTGTTGAAGAAATTACCTTCGGTAAAGTTCCCCGTGGAAACAATTTCATCGATGGATAAACTCATGGCATGGGCCGAAAGTTTCAGGTTCTTTTTCACGATACCTTCCAGAATAATGTGGGTGATCTCCAATTCATCCTTTGCAAAAACATTGTGCAATGGCCCTACATCGAGTTTCCGGAATTGCTTTGGGAGCAGTTTGGGCAACTTCTTATCGATAGCGTAGGCCATCATATCCAAGCTCATGTTACGGTCTGCCGTTTTTTCCAAAGTCTCATATATCTTCTCGGTGTATTCGTCTAGGGAAGTCTTTTCCAAATCGAAATACATGAAACAAATAAAAGGGCGGTTGTGTGTAACATCATAAAAAGCCCAGCTTGTTAGGTATGGCGCATCGCCGTTGTTTTCGATCTTAACAATCTTACCCTGTACAAACCTTCGGAAGATATAGTTTTTTTCAACTGAAGTGTAATACACTATGGATGCCGCCTGCTCCAGTTTTCTTTTGGAAACAGGTTCCTTGTATTTCAGCAAACTTTCTAAAAACTCCGCTTTTAAATCATCGGGATCGGGAAGTTTGGCAATATGTTCCTGCTTTAATGCCAGATCATTGATGAGGTACCTAAACTCCAGATAGTTCGGAAAGCCAGACTCTGTAAGATCGATCTTCATTTTCTCCTCTTCGTCATAAAGGTATTTTACCCGAAAGGCTTCCAACGAATATAACAGTAACTCTGCATATTGTTTGAAGAAGGAAATCTCGAATGGATTACAAAGTTCGTGCGTTACCATACCATTCACCATTTCACGAAAGGCGTGTTGCACAATCTTGAAATAGACGGAGTACTGTTCCTTGTTTTCAAGAACAGCACTGTCTAAGGGAGTTACTATTTGGTTAATGGGCGACATTGAGATATTTGCTATTGACTATTCTTTATTTAAAATTGAGTGATATGTGTCTAGTCTTTTTATATGGACTATGTCGGGTCGAGCGCAGTACTCCGAAGCTTTAGCGAAGGAGTACTGGCGTGACCTACTATATTAACATTTGAAACGTTTTTGGATTATCCTAACAAATCGTCATCTCCAGAAGGAGCGGGATTGTCAGGGGTTTCTGAAGGCTCATCGCCCGAAGGAGCATTGCCATCGCTAGCATAGTACTCTTCGAATATCTCCTTCATGTCGATACCATATCGGTCGGCAAAGTCCTTCTGAATGGCTTGATCCTTCTCACGAATTTCCTGAAGGGCTTCTGCATAGCTACTATACACACCCTGCATCACTTTTTCGTGTACTGGAATATTGTCCATCATTTCCTGACGGGCTCTAGCACTAGCCGAATGCATGGAAGCAAGGGTCTGTCCTATGTGCTCGTCGGTTTTTACACCTAAATGCTCCAAAATGGCGGCGAACTCTTGATCTGTTCTCGCTTTTAAAGCCACAACATAACCATCGTAGTACTTTAAACGCTCATCGGTGTCACTTTTCAGTTTTGCACGATGGGTCTGGAGATTGCTTCTCAAAGAAGTCAATACCTTGATAGTAAGGTTGTGTTTATGAACGAAGCTGTCCTTGGAAGCTGCAAGGGTGGTGTAGGCATTTTTAAGCCCTTCCAATTCCTCTACTTTTTGCTCCAATTCGGTAATCTTTCCAATGGCTTCGCTGTATTCGGTAGACTGCTTGTCCGCAATTTCTTCTAAAGCAGCTCTTGCTTGCTTTAACAAAGCATATTGCTCTTCCAGTTTTTCCTCGGTCTCTTTCTTTTTCTCAAGAGCTTTGGTATGGTTCTTACTGGCTTCTACAATAGCATCCTGAAGCTTATCTTCCACCTCCTTAATTTCTACCTCACGGTTCTTAAGACGGGTTACCGCAGCCTGACTCTTATAGGAAAGTTCACTGAGCAGGGTTTGTATATCGGCGTTCTCTATACGTTGTTGGAACATTTGCTTGGCTTTCAGGTCTGCACCTTCTCGAACTTTCTGTGCAGCAGCGAGTTCTTCTTGGCGTTTTTTAATTCGGGATTTACGTCCCCAGAGGTTGTTCCACCAATTGTCCTTTACATTTTCAGCATCTTCCAAAGCCAATCGAGCACGCTCCAAAGCTTTTTGGGCATCATCGATGACCTTTTGCTCTTCGGCATTAAGGGTAGAGAATTTTTCGAAGATAATTCCTACTTCGTCCTGGTAGTCCGTTAAGTCTTTAATCGCATCCAAAAGGGAAGTACGGTCCTTTTCGGCCATGTGCACTACATCATCTAAGGTCGCGTTCAGTATTTTTTGACGCATCTCTGGATCGTCCTCTTGGGCAAGTTTGGACTTCATTTGGTCCACAGCTTTACCCCAATTCACTTCAACTTTTTCTTGCTTTTGGGAGGAGGAGTCGGTTTCTAATAAATCAAAATCATCAGACATAGGAATGGCTATTTAATGGTTATTAACTGTATCCAAGCCCACAACAATGCAGGCTATGATTTTTTCGGAGTTTCAATTTCGGTAAAAAAAACGAGTTGGAAAACCCGAATTCTTGAAATATTGATGGTTTGCATCAACAATGCATTTTATGAGTCGCCAAAACACAAAAAAGTTACATCCCGCACCCCGAAGGTGCCGCGAATGTAACTTGCGGGGAATGCCTTAAAATAAAGGTATCTATCTCGCTTACAGATTATTGTTTATAGTAGTAACAATGTCGTTTAATTGTTTCTGCCCGGCTGCAGAACTCACATAATTTTTAGCGTGCGTGAGCAAGGCATTGGTAATTTTGCAATTGTCCATAGCCGTAAGATTGGAAGGAAGTGTCATTTGTACTCGGTAATACTCCAATCCAGTGGTATTTGCAAATTGTTCCAATTGCGTGGCTGCCACAAATTGGTTGGCATTGAGTGTCGTTTCGGTGATGATGGAATTGGCTGTATCATCGCCTGCAAGGTTTTTTAGATCCAATCCCCAGTCATCATCTCCCCAAAAACCGTACTTCTGGCCATAGGGCTGATGGTTCACTGCATCATTGAAAAGTTCGAGTCCTGCACCCTGAGGATAAATGCCACATCCCAGGGAGACAACCACAATATCATCTATACTGCTAGCTGCACCACTTCTCAAAGCTTCGGTAATGGCCCAAACAGAAGGGTCGTTGGTCATTACACCACCATCTACCGACCATCTCTCATCAGCACTTGATCGCGTGCCCGAACCTCCACCCACATGGGCCACTGGAAAGTAAGTAGGGGCTGCGCTAGTTGCTCTGGCTGCTTCCCATAAATAATAATCGTGGGACGAATCCTGCAAGGCATCGTACCAATTGAACAGATAAGGCCCGTAGTCTTTTCCCATTTTCGGGTCTTTAATGATTCCCCCGGTACTATTAATTGTATAGGTAGTGGTAAAGACTTGCTTCACTTTCTTTTTAGGTAATGTTCTTGCAGCTACCGATAGTGGTGTAGTCGAACCGAGCATGGACTGTAAGAAAGGCTCCAAACCATATTCGTGGGCATAATACAAAGGTCCCGTTGGCTGATCGTTGGGATAGAATATCTTATTGCAGTCGTTCATATAGAAATCAAGAACCTCTTGTGCCGTTCTTGGGCTATTATCGCTGTGATAAGGCGCTGTTAATCCAATACTGATGATACCTCCGGTAGAAGTACCACCAATGACGTCGAATAAGCGATAGCTTTTTTCGCCCGATAATTTGGCCTCGATCTGCGTTAGGAAATAGGCCGGAAGGATTCCCTTTATCCCACCTCCATCTATAGCGAGGATCACCGTTTTCTTTTGTGAAGCCGTTTCTACATCTGTAGCTAAGGGAGTTTTCTTTTCCTTTGGGGTGTTGCAAGAAATGAAGAATAAAAGAACAAAAAGGGGTAATGATCTGATAATCAGGTTTTTCATGGGAAATCTTCTTTAGGTTGTTTTCGCAAAGATAACCCCTGAAGTATCAGCTGTTTATACGTAGAAATACGTAAAATTAGGGCAAGAAAAAAGCCACAACGATGGGTCGTTATGGCTCTTAAAAGTTAGCGATTGCAATTATTTAGTCTCTCAACAAACCTCTGGAGATTACTATTTTTTGTACTTCTGAAGTACCCTCATAAATCTGGGTAATTTTCGCATCGCGCATCAATCGTTCTACATGGTATTCCTTAACGAAGCCATTTCCACCGTGAATCTGAACGGCTTCTACAGTTACTTCCATGGCCACCTGACTCGCATATAGTTTAGCAAGCGCACTGCTCATGTCGTAGTTGTTACCTTGGTCTTTATCCCAAGCAGCTTTCATGATCAAATGACGCGCTGCCTCGATCTTGGTGTGCATGTCCGCCAGCTTAAAAGCGATGGCTTGGTGGTTGCAGATTTCCGTTCCGAAAGCCTTACGGATTTTCGAGTAGTCCCGCGCCATTTCGTAAGCTCCGGAAGCAATTCCCAAGGCTTGTGCGGCGATTCCGATGCGTCCCCCAGAAAGAGTCTTCATCGCGAATTTAAATCCAAATCCATCTTCCCCGATACGGTTTTCCTTAGGCACTTTTACGTCGTTAAAGTTAAGGGTGTGGGTATCACTACCACGAATTCCCAACTTATCTTCTTTAGGTCCTACTTCGAAACCTTCCCAAGTTTTTTCAACGATAAAGGCATTGATTCCTCTGTGTTTCTTTTCCTTATCAGTTTGGGCGATTACCAAGTAGTAATCTGCCGTACCTCCATTGGTAATCCAGTTTTTGGTACCGTTCAATAAATAGTGATCTCCCATGTCGATCGCAGTCGTACGTTGGGAAGTAGCATCACTACCTGCTTCGGGTTCACTCAAACAGAAAGCCCCGATAGATTCACCCGTGGCCAGCTTGGTTAAATATTTTTGTTTTTGCTCTTCGGTTCCGTACGCTTGGATCCCATAACAAACCAAGGAATTGTTTACAGAAACGATTACTGAAGAAGATGCGTCTATCTTACTCAATTCTTCCATCGCCAACACATAAGAAATGGTGTCCATTCCACCTCCACCGTACTGAGGATCTACCATCATTCCCAAGAAACCAAGCTCTCCCATTTTCTTCACTTGCTCAGCAGGGAACTCTTGTTTGTTATCTCTTTCAATAACTCCGGGAAGCAATTCAGTCTTTGCAAAATCGCGAGCCGCATCGCGTATCATTAGGTGTTCTTCAGATAAGCTAAAATCCATAATTGTCGGAAAATTAAATGATGTTCAAAAAAGTGCCGCAAAGATACCGTTTTATTAACAAATTGTCAATTTTAAGCGCAGATAATGTGAATTCTCTATTGTTAAAGTTTGTACATTTACTTTGATGAATAAAAAGCAGTACAAAGTCGTCGGGGTAATGAGTGGAACATCGTTGGATGGTGTTGATCTTGCCGAGTGTTTTTTTGAAATATCCAATTCAGGAAATTGGTCCTTTACGATGGGTAAGGCGACCACCATTCCTTATCCGGAATCATGGAAAATGAGACTGCAGGAAGGGATTCATTTTTCGAAAGGGCGATTGCAGTCCCTTAATAAGGAATATACCCAATATCTCGGGCGACTGATTAAAGATTTCATGACCGAAAACGAAATCGAAGATGTGGATGCGGTTTGTAGTCATGGGCATACTATTTTGCACCAACCGGAAAAGGGAATTACACTTCAAATTGGAAACCTTCCAGAAATTTCTAAATATGCCGAAGCCAAATTAATCTGCGATTTTCGGGTACAGGATGTGGCTTTGGGTGGGCAAGGAGCCCCTTTGGTTCCAATAGGCGATCGTTTGTTATTTCAGGAATATGACTATTGCCTCAATCTGGGCGGTTTCGCCAATGTTTCTTCTGAAGTAAATGGTGTTCGGATTGCGTATGATATTTGCCCGGTAAATATTGTTTTGAATCCCTTGGCGGAGCAAATGGGCTATCCTTTCGACAAAGGAGGGAAGCTAGCGGCTTCAGGAAGTTTGGATGCATCTTTATTTCAGGCATTGAACGGGCTTGCTTTTTACAATCAGTCGCCACCAAAATCCTTAGGCCTGGAATGGGTGCAAAAAGAGGTCTTTCCGTTACTGAAGATATCCAAAGCTTCGATTCAAGATCAGCTGCATACCGTGACGGAGCATATCGCGTTTCAGTTATCGAATGCTTTTTCTGAAGGTGCCCGAGTACTAGTAACCGGAGGAGGTGCGTACAATACCTATTTGCTAGAGCGAGTAAGACATTATACCCATGTGAACTTGGTAGTACCAGAAGCTGCCTTGGTAGAATATAAGGAAGCATTGATCTTCGCCCTATTGGGTGTATGTAGACTGCGAAGCGAAGTGAATTGCTTGGCCAGTGTTACTGGGGCTTCACGGGATCATTGTAGCGGGATGATTTTTGAATGAACACTAGACGTGCTGATCCACCAGAATAGGATTTCCATCCGGATCAACAATTACAAAACTTCCGGGACCATTACTGGTTTCATCGGCTTCTGAAGCAAAAATGACCCCATTCGCTTTCAGGCTTTTCTGAATATCCCGAACGTCATCGTACTGCTCCAATTTCCCAGCATTTACGTCCCACCCTGGATTGAAGGTAAGGATGTTCTTGTCGAACATACCGTGAAAAAGACCAATTAAAGTGCTTTCGTTTTTCATGATGAGATAATTCTGTTCCATAGAACCGCCAGTAGCTTCAAACCCTAAATTTTCATAGAATTCTTTGGAAGCCTGAAGGTTTTTTACGGTTAAGCTAATGGAGAATGCGCCTAATTTCATAGTAGTTGGTTTTGGATGAAGATATAAAAATTATGGCTTAGATGGATGGGTTTAGAGTTATGAGTTATAATGTGCTTTTAAGTTTCTATTTTTGAGCTTTCTTTCTGAAGAATATGAAAAAGATAAGTTTGTTTCCCATGCTATTTCTGGTGGCCTTTGCCTACGCACAAGAAAAGGTTCCGGATAGTGTGGTGGTTTGGAATCCTACGAAGAAATTAATGTGGACCGACTTTCAAGGCGAGGTAGGAAAGTATGATTTTGGAAGGGCATCCACCAGCTACAAGATTGTTATTGTACCGGAGACTGTATTGGTCGATGAAGATGATAGGATTCAAGGCTACGAAAAAATGACAGCAAAGGCCCATTTCTATAAAACCACCTCATGGACAGCGACACAGAATTATCAGGTATTGGTGCATGAGCGTTTGCATTTCGATATAGCGGAACTGTTTGCTCGAAAAGTCAGAAAACGTTTTGCCGAATTGAAAGCCGAAAAAGAAGCTAGGTTTTCTGTTTATTATAAGGAATACAATGCTATTTGGAAGGAGTGTCGCTCACTTCAGAAACAATACGATTCGGAAACTAACCATGGTCGAAACCTTAAAGAAAATGAAGAGTGGGCAACTTTGGTGAATGAGGAATTAGAGCTCTTTAAAGCTTTTGAATAGGTGCTATCTACTTTATATCGTCCGTAAAGTGCCCTCCATGCTTCCCCTTTGAGAATTTTTCGCGATTGAAGGTTTTCGATTCACCTTTAGGAATGGATAGACTTTTCCACGCCGATCCTTTTAACATTCTTCCCACATATACAATTTGGCCTACATGATAGGCGTAGTGCATCATTTGCCTATTTAGGGCTTCCTCAATACTGTGTTCTTGGTTCCGTATGTATACTTTGGCATCGTAGTATTCTGGAGTAATGCTTTCCAAAGCTTCGAAAAGGCATTTCCATCCTTCATTCCACTTCTGTTTCAGTTCTTCTCGGGATTGAATCACGGATTCAAATTCCAAATCACGGTTTCTCCATTCTTTTTCTCCATCGGAAATGAGGAAGTCGGTCCAGCGCGACAGCATATTTCCCCAAAGATGATTCACCGTTATGGCAATGGAATTGCTCTCTGGGTTGTATTGCCAGAGCAATTCTTCGTCCGATAATTGCTGAAAGGTCTTTTCGCCTAGGACTTTATAATATTGGAATTGTTTTTTGGCACTATGGAGGTAACTTTGGTTCATAGGATTTCTTTCCTAAGGTAGTTACTTTTTATCAAAATAAAATGACGCACTTTGCTATCTTTGCCACACTTTACAACTACCTGATGAAAGAACTACTCAAAAAATACGAAGAAAAGCATCCAGAAATCGTTTTTCATTGGACCGATCCCGAAACCGAAGCCGAAGGCTGGACCGTTATTAACTCTTTACGAGGTGGTGCCGCTGGAGGGGGAACGCGAATGCGTCCAGGATTGGATATGAACGAGGTGCTTTCCCTAGCCAAGACCATGGAGGTGAAATTTACTGTTTCAGGTCCTGCGATTGGCGGTGCTAAGTCCGGTATTAATTTCGATCCGCGCGATCCCAGAAAGAAAGGGGTTTTAGAGCGTTGGTATAAGGCAGTTTCCCCTTTGTTAAAGGCTTATTATGGTACTGGGGGAGACCTAAATGTGGATGAAATTCACGAAGTAATTCCTATCACCGAAGAAAGCGGTGTTTGGCATCCACAGGAAGGAGTGTTCAACGGTCATTTTACCCCAACCGAAGCCGATAAGATCAATCGTATTGGTCAGTTACGTCACGGAGTGATCAAAGTGTTGGAAAACACCAAGTATACTCCAGATATTTCGCAAAAGTATACGGTAGCAGATATGATTACCGGGTATGGAGTAGCCGAAGCCGCACGCCATTACTACGAGATTTATGGTGGTGAAGTGAAAGGGAAAAGAGCAGTCGTTCAAGGATTTGGCAATGTTGGGGCCGCTGCGGCTTACTATTTGGCACAAATGGGGGCTAAGATTGTGGGAATCATAGACCGTGTAGGTGGTGTCATTAATGAAGAAGGCTTCACTTTCGAAGAAATCAAAGAATTATATCTTGAAAAGGACGGCAATACCTTGGTGGCCAAGGATATGATCCCTTTCGATGAAATCAATGCGAAGATTTGGTCCATTCCTACAGAGATTTTTGCGCCTTGTGCGGCATCACGCCTTATTACAAAGGAACAGATTAGTCAAATGATCGATTCTGGATTGGAAGTGATTAGCTGTGGTGCGAATGTTCCATTTGCTGACAAAGAGATTTTCTTTGGACCAATTATGGAGTACACCGATGAGCGCGTAAGTCTTATTCCCGATTTTATATCCAACTGTGGAATGGCTCGGGTATTCGCCTATTTTATGGAGCGTAGGGTGCAGATGACGGATGATGCTATTTTCAATGATACATCTATGACCATAAAGAACGCGATAAAGAACACATTCGATCATAATAGTACTACAAAAAATATAAGTAGAACAGCCTTCGAAATAGCTTTAAATCAGTTGCTTTAAAGGTGTTGTTACGATAATTCGATCTACTACATAAAAATCCCGTTCAAAGAGCGGGATTTTTATTATGGTTATTAAATCTATTTACCTATTTTTAGAAACATAAATTGACTTACCAAACATCCTGTATATGGAATCAATCATTATCCTCGTTTTTGCCATAGGTTATTTATCCATCACGCTAGAACATCCCTTACGACTAGACAAAACAGTGCCCGCCTTAATTATGGCGGCTTTAATTTGGGCGCTATTGGCGGTGGGATTCCAGAAGGGATGGTTCGACGTTATCGATACGCATGATCATGTCTTTAGTTTTTTAACGGGCGGGGAAGCAGCCGAACATGGCTTTGAGAATACACTGTTGCACCATTTAGGGAAAACGGCAGAGATTCTCATCTTCCTGATTGGGGCCATGACCATTGTTGAAATTATTGATCTCCATCGCGGTTTTGAAGTCTTGAAGAGTGCCGTACGAACCAGAAGTAAGAAAAGGCTTTTGTGGATCATAGGTATTTTGGCTTTCATCCTATCTGCTATTATAGATAACCTTACAGCTACCATTGTATTGGTAACCTTGCTTAGAAAGCTCATTCAGAACAAGAACGAGCGTTTATGGTTTGCGGCTATGGTAGTGATTGCTGCTAACGCGGGAGGTGCCTGGTCGCCCATTGGTGACGTTACAACCACCATGCTGTGGATCGCTAATAAAGTAACCGCGGCGGGGCTTATAAAGTGGGTAGTGATCCCTTCTATTGCCTGTTTCCTATTGCCTTTCTGGGTAGCAAGCTTCCTCAAGCCTTTCCGAGGAGAGATCGAAGTAGATACGACAGAGGATTTCGAAGCGGAAAAATTATTGAGTAGCCGTACCATGTTGTTCCTTGGTTTGGGAATGATTGTTTCTGTACCTGTATTCAAAGTAATTACGCATTTGCCACCTTATGTAGGAATGATGCTAGCACTGGGAGTGGTGTGGTTGGTTTCAGAATACATTCATCCGGAAGAAGAT
This sequence comes from Aureisphaera galaxeae, assembly GCF_028561275.1. Lineage (GTDB taxonomy): Bacteria > Bacteroidota > Bacteroidia > Flavobacteriales > Flavobacteriaceae > Aureisphaera > Aureisphaera galaxeae. The sequence goes on along the minus strand of NZ_JAQQTF010000010.1, from coordinate 175,940 downwards.
TTCAGCAAAGAAAGAAGACATTTGTATTCTGCGCATAAAGCACTATCCCGTATTGAGATTTCCAGTATTCTTTTCTTCTTGGGAATTCTTATGGCCGTTGCAGGATTGGAAAGTTTGGTATACGGAGTGGCAGAGAACGGAGATCCCGTAGGAACCCTTCGTTACTTGGCTGAGGTACTCCAAAGTGCCATCCCGAATCAAGATATTGTAGTCATGTTGCTCGGAGTATTCTCCGCGATTATCGATAACGTTCCATTGGTAGCAGCTTCTATGGGAATGTATACATCCCCCACGGATTCCGCCCTTTGGCATTTCATTGCTTATTCCGCAGGAACCGGTGGAAGTATGCTTATTATCGGGTCTGCTGCTGGTGTAGCTGCCATGGGAATGGAGAAAATCGACTTTATCTGGTATTTGAGAAAAGTAGCGTGGCTGGCCTTCATTGGTTTCTTAGCGGGAGCAGGTGTATTCCTGCTTTTTAAAGCCTTTGTTTTTTAAGAGCCCCAACAATTTCTTAAAACTTAACTCGTTATCCATTAAATTGCCTTATTTATGCTTAATTCACTTTTCCAAGATGGAGCCGAACAAGCTTTGGAAAATCTTGACGAAGAACCTGTAGAAAAAACCCTATCCCTAATGGAACTCCTCATGAACGGGGGAGTAGCAGGGCAGGTAATTATCATTGTATTGTTTGTATTGCTGTTCGTAGCAGTGTATATCTACTTCGAGCGTCTCTTTGCTGTGAAAGCAGCTTCCAAAATGGACACCAATTTCATGAGCCAGATCAAAGACAATGTGGCTTCTGGAAATATTCAAGGTGCGAAAGTACTTTGTATGCAGCAAAACAGTCCCGTTTCTCGACTTACCGAAAAAGGGATTTCCCGAATAGGAAGTCCGTTGGAGGATATCAATACCGCGATTGAAAATGCGGGACGATTGGAGGTCTATAAATTGGAGAAGAACGTAAGTATTCTGGCAACCATAGCCGGTGCGGCTCCTATGATTGGTTTCTTAGGAACGGTAATCGGAATGGTACTGGCATTCCATCAATTGGCTACCAGTAGCGGACAAGCCGAAATGGGAAGTCTGGCAGAAGGTATCTATACAGCGATGACCACTACCGTGGCAGGTCTTATTGTAGGTATTATTGCCTATATGGGCTATAACCACTTGGTAGTGAAAACCGATAAGGTGGTGCACCAAATGGAAGCCACCGCGGTCGACTTCTTGGATCTTTTAAATGAGCCTGCCTAATGAACTTGCGCGGAAGAAATAAAGTGAGTCCGGAATTCAGTATGAGTTCCATGACCGATATAGTATTCCTGCTATTGGTGTTCTTTTTGTTGACATCGCCAGCCATCACTCCGGATGCCTTGGATCTTATTTTACCAAAGGCCAAAGGGAAATCTACCAATAGACAGAAAGCCTCGGTGAGTATCACCAAAGACGGAGCTTACTACGTGAATAAAGAACGCGTAAGCGAGTATAGTGTCGAGAAAGAACTACGATCCGTACTAGCCGGGCAGGAAGAGCCTACCATTATTCTTAGGGCCGAAGAAGGAGTGCCTATAGAAGATGCTGTGTTCGTAATGGATATTGCCAATAAGAATAATTTTAAAGTGGTTTTGGCGGTTCGGCCTAACTAATGGACTGTTATAATTGACGATAAATTATATAATATACGGTCGGTAATCGCCGTTATTGACTACGTACCGACACTATCCATCACATACTAACACTACCACCACAAACTGCAAGCTGAAAAGAATGGGTTTAGTAGATACAAAACATAAGAGAAAGAGCATGACGATCACGGTAATCTTACACGTGCTCATCCTTCTATTGCTTATCTTTTTTGGATTTAAGTATCTCGATCCTCCCCCTGAAAATGGAATAGCCGTAAACTTCGGAACCACGAATTATGGAAAAGGGAATGTGCAGCCTACGGAACCAATAAAAACCGCTCCCAAACAAACGACACCAGAACCGGTACCAGAGACCAAAACTGAAATTAAAGAGGAGGTGGTGACTCAGGATAGTGAAGATGCTCCCGTAATAAAAAAGGAGAAGAAGAAAAAAGAAGAGGTGAAGAAAACACCTAAGGAAGAACCAAAGAAAGTGCCTCCTAAAAAAGTAGAGCCCAAACCGGATAAGTCAACGACAGATGCCCTTTCCAGTTTGATTAACGGTCCCAAGAAAGACGGAAAATCACAAAGTGGCGAAGGAAACGATAATAAAGATGGCGATAAGGGCGACCCCAATGGAGATCCCAATGCCAAAAGCTATTACGGAACCGGTATGGGGCTAGATGGTGATGGAAACTACCTTTTGGGTGGAAGAAAAGCCTTGAATAAAGCTAAAAAGACCCAAGATTGCAACGAGGCCGGGAAAGTGGTGGTGAGTATCGAAGTGGATAGAACCGGAAAGGTGATTAGTGCAACTCCCGGAGTTCGTGGAACCACCAATAACTCAAGATGTTTGCTGGAACCTGCCAAAAGAGCTGCGTTGGCTACTAAGTTCAATGCGGACTCCAATGCACCTGCAAAGCAAATAGGAAAGATTATCTACAACTTTACCCTTTCCAATTAATTCTCTTCTTTCGGTTTTTGCATCCCGTTTTTGGCGTAGACATTTAGCACCATTCCTACAATGATCAATAGCATCCCGAATAAAGCCATATAGCTATGCTCTTCGTCTAAAAAGATGAGTCCCAATCCTAAGGCATATACCAATTCCATATACTTAAAAGGAGCAATGGTATTGGTATCCGCTAATTGAAAAGCACGGGTCATAAATACCTGCCCTATCAATCCGAAAATTCCAATGAGAATTACCCAGGTCCATTCCATTCCCAAGGGCATGCGCCAATGGCCTATAAAGAATAAACTACCTAGGATAGAGGCAATCATAAAATAATTGATAATGGTAAGTGCATGTTCCTTAGGCCCTAGATAGCGTACCAAGGTGAATACTGCACCCACCAATACTGCGGAAAGTAAGGCCAGAAGAAAGCTAATTTCATCGATCCTAAAGTCTGCGCCTTTCAAAATGAAGACACCTGCAATTGCAATTAATAAACAAAACCATTGAAGTGTTTTTACCTTTTCCCTTAAAAACAGTACTGCTAGGACCACACTAAAGGCTGGGCCTATATATCGAATGGAAATGGCCGGTCCTAAAGGAATTCGTTGAATGACCATGAAAAAGGCTGCTAGGGAAATAAACCCGATGACCCCGCGTACGCTGAGCCAAAACACCTCTTTTCCAACTACTGGGATCTTTTTGTAAAGCATGTACGGAAATATGAAAGCAAAAGTTCCGAAGGCCCTAAAAAATACAACTTGAAGTGGATGCATTTCGGAAAGGTATTTTGCCAAGAGGTTCATCCATGCGAAAGCGAATGTGGCAATTAAGATGTAAAGGATTCCTCTTAACAATTCCGATGAAAATAGATACATACAAAGATATGCAATTCCCATGGCAGAATACGGGACTTACAGAATAGAATATGGGACATCTATAGAGAATATAGGACACATAAGACAAAATATGGGACTTGTTTTGAAAATGTGAGGTGGCATTTTTAGTATCTTTAGCCAAAAATCAATTGTTATGAAAAAACTTATCCTCTTAGCCGTAACGGGTCTTATTTTAGTAGGTTGTAACCAAAACCAACCATCAGAAGTTTCTGAAATCAAGAAAGAAAAGACCCCGCACGATTTCATGTTCATGCAACGCGCGTATCCCACTGGGGAAATAAAAACGACGGCGCATGCCGAAGCCATGGAATGGCGCGAGCAAAATCAGAATCGTTCGCAATCTGCTGTTTGGGAGTTTGCTGGGCCCGTCAATATTGGTGGCCGTATCACGGATATCGAAATTCCCGTAGACGAGGCGCAAACTTATTATGTGGGAGCAGCCTCGGGAGGAATTTTTAAAACTACCGATGCCGGAGCTACTTGGAATCCTATTTTCGATAGTGAAGGAGCACCTTCCATAGGGGATATTGAAATCTCTAAGACGGATACGGATGTTCTATGGGTAGGTACGGGAGAAGTAAATGCAGGAGGAGGATCCTTGGCTTATGATGGTGACGGAGTATATAAGAGTGAAGATGGAGGGCTTACGTGGGAAAGCAAAGGCTTACCCGATGTAGGAAGTATAGGGAAAGTGGTGATCAATCCCAATGACGAAGACATCGTCATGGTTGCTGCTATGGGACCTTTGTTCAGGGATGACAATAATAGAGGAGTTTATAGAACTACTGATGGAGGATCCACCTGGAATCAAGTGCTTTTTGTTGACAATATTACGGGGGCTATAGACATGGCTATTCACCCAACGGATGGAAACATAGTGTATGCTGCTACTTGGGAGCGTCAGCGTCGTCCGGAATTTAGGGATTATGGAGGTCCAGGATCTGGACTACACCGATCTACCGATGGAGGCGCTACTTGGGCCGAAATGACCAATGGATTGCCTACCAACCCTAACGATAAAGGAAGAATTAGTATCGATATATCACAGTCGAATCCCGATGTGTTGTATGCGCGCTATTCCGACGCTACAGGGAGCATTCAAGGAGTTTATAGAACGGCCGATGGTGGAGATACTTGGGTTGAGGTTAACTCTAGTCAACTTACGAATGTTGGTTTCCACTGGTGGTTTCGAGGAATCTTTGTAGATCCTAGTGATGAAAATACCATTTACAATGTTGATTTTGTGGTTGAGAAATCTACCGATGGCGGAAACTCTTGGTCTACTGCATTTCCCAATGTACACGTAGATCAACACGCCCTTGCGTTTAATGCCAGTACGGGCGGGGAAGTATTGCTGGGGAATGATGGAGGGTTTTATAAAAGTTCTGACGATGGAGCTTCCTCTACCAAGGATTTGACCTTGCCTATTACCCAGTTTTATAGAATTCATGTGGATGCCCAAAACAGTGATAAGGTGTATGCCGGTTCTCAAGATAATGGGGTAATGCGCACTACCACCGCTGGATTGGACGATTGGAGTATTTTGGTATTTGCCGATGGTTTCCATACAGAAGTAGATCCAACCAATACCAGTATCATTTACACCATGTGGCAGAATGGAAACTTTGTAAAATCCATAAATGATGGTGCCAGTTTCTCAACCCTTAGTACACCTGCAGGAAGAAAGAATTGGAATACCCCACATTTATTAGATCCTGCTAATCCTGAAATTGTATTCTACGGTACTGAAAGAGTAAATAGAAGTACCAATGGCGGAAATACTTGGACTTCCATTAGTCCAGATCTAACCAATGGCCCTGGAGGAGGAAACCTTACGTTTGGAACCCTTATTTCCATAGATATTTCCCCTTTTGATAGCAATACGATTATTTCAGGAACTGATGATGGAAACGTATGGATTACACAAGATGGAGGCACCAATTGGAATAATGTGTCTTCTGCTTTGCCAGACCGTTGGGTAACCAAAGTGTTGGCCGATAGGGAAGATGTAAATTCCTTTTATGTTACTTTTTCAGGCTACCGCTACGGAGAGGATTCCGGCCATGTATATAGAACTACCGATGCGGGTGCCACTTGGATCGATCTAGGTACTAGCTTACCAGACATTCCGATCAACGATATTGTAAAGGATAGCTATGGCAACCTTTTCTTGGCTACCGATGCAGGAGTCTTTGCCAGTGCAGATAATGGGGCCAATTGGGCGCCTTTTGGGGATAATATGCCACCAGTGGTGGTTACAGATATGCACATTCACGAAGGGGATGAATATCTATATGCAGCTACCTATGGACGTTCGGCCTATAAAATGGATATTGCCAATGATATTTTAAGTACGAGCGACTCCAATTTTGAAGCGGCTATTGCCATGTATCCCAATCCAGCATCAGAGTTGGTGAACATTGTGTTAAAAGGGCAAGAAGAAACAACCGAAGTGGCGGTTTACGATGCTTTAGGTAGAATTGCGCTTCCTGCACAACGCTTGGCAAATGGAGTTTTGAATGTCGCTAGCTTATCTTCTGGTGTATACTATGTGAAGATCAATCAGCAAGGCAAACGAGCTGTAAAGCGACTGATCGTAAAATAATCAAATACGAAGACCATAACCTATCCTGAAACCCTTACTTGGTTATATTCGCAACTTCCCATGTACCAGCGTGTGGGGAAGGCAGCCTATAAGGCTGATTTATCCAATACGTGGAAGCTAGCGGAGTACCTCAAAAATCCGGAGCGGGAATTGAAGTGCATTCATGTCGCTGGGACTAACGGAAAAGGCTCCACGAGTCATATGGTGGCTTCCGTTTTACAATCTGCAGGTTATAAGACGGGATTGTATACTTCTCCCCATTTGAAGGACTTCCGGGAGCGCATTAAGATTAATGGAGAGATGATTCCCAAGCGTTCGGTTTCCTTTTTTGTAAGCAAGCATAAACCTTTTTTTGAGGAGCATCAACTTAGTTTTTTTGAAATGACCGTTGGCATGGCCTTCGATTATTTCCGAAAGGAGGAAGTGGACATTGCTGTAATCGAAGTGGGCCTAGGTGGCCGATTAGATAGCACCAATGTTGTGACTCCTGAAGTTTCGGTCATTACGAATATAGGGATGGATCACACTCAATTTTTGGGAAATACACTGCCTAAGATTGCTGGGGAAAAAGCTGGAATCATCAAAAATGGAGTTCCAGTGGTGATTGGCGAAATTCACGGGGAAACACGTCCTGTCTTTGAAGAAGTGGCGAAAGCTGTGCACGCGCCTATTTACTTTGCTGAAGAAGAGAACTTAATGCCTTTTCCATGTGATTTGAAGGGGGCGTATCAGTTGAAAAACCAGAAAACCGCTGTATCGGTAGTGGGTAAGCTTTGGGATAAGGGGTGGAAGATATCTTCGGAGGATATTGGCGAAGGATTGTTGAATGTTGTGAACAACACAGGTTTGTTGGGTCGTTGGCAAGTTTTACAGGAGCACCCAAAGGTCATTTGCGATACCGCACATAATAAAGAAGGCTTGTCTTTAACCATGGATCAGTTAAAAAAAGAATCTTATGGTTCGTTGCATATTGTTTTGGGTGTGGTGAGCGATAAAGACTTGAATACTTTATTGCCATTGTTTCCGAAATCGGCCGAATATTATTTTTGTCAGCCTGAGATAGGCAGGGCAATGGATGTAACTATATTGCATGAAGCGGCATTGAAATATGGACTTCATGGGAAGGCGTATGCTTCGGTAAAAGAGGCGTTTGGAAAGGCAAAAAAACAGGCAAATAAGGAAGATGTGATTTATGTGGGCGGAAGCACCTTTGTTGTAGCCGAAGTTTTGTGATTTTTTTTGATTGAATTGTTTGCGAGAAATAAAAACTGCCTTATATTTGCACCCGCTAACACAGTTAGGGCGCGTAGCTCAGTTGGTTCAGAGCACTTGGTTTACACCCAAGGGGTCAGGGGTTCGAATCCCTTCGCGCCCACATCAAGCAGAATCCCGATACAGAAATGTATCGGGATTTTTCATTTCCAAAACGTCGAAAACTTGTTTTCGTAAGTGAAGGAAATGAAAAATAACGTTGTCGCGCAGCGACATCGGGATGGATTCTATTTGCAGTAGTGGGCAAAAAGGGATCACGCAGTAATCCCAGGCTTGCTTTTGTAAGCGCATGTACCTCTTCGCTACGCTACGAGGTATGAGGAGATTCTATTTGCTGTCGTGGCTGGGATCATGAAGTATTTCGGAGTTTGTTTTTTCTGTACTTGGGTTAAATCTATGGGTTGTTGTTAATGATTATAAGGGATGTAATTCTCCCAATACCAGGGCATCCATTTATCTGCCATTGAAATTTCCAGTAATTCTTTAAAAATACTTTCAGCGTTTGAGCTGTTGGACATAATTACCATTCCTAAATTCTTATTCGGATAAAATATGGCGTAATGCTCCCAACCCTTCATGTGACCTTCTTTGAAAATGGCAGTTCCAAAAGGTGTTTTGTAAGTTCCAAATCCTAAAGCATAGCTTAATTCGATATCGTCATTTTCTGTGGTTTTTATCGATCGGTTTTTACCGAATTGTTGCTTGGATTCAATACGTATTTGCGGCTTAAGAAATTCGTGATACCATGTTGTGTTCAAATTTCTTTTGGCCAATATTGCCTGAATGAACTTGGCGTAATCTTCTGGTGTTGTATCCATGCTGCCAGCCGCGTATTCTCTATTTCGCTTTCTTCGCTTTATGGTTTTTCTCTTTTTGAAATGACCGATAGCATAATTCGTGTCAAATTTTTCTTGCCATATAAAACTCGTCATATTCATTTCCAATGGTTTGAAAACATAATCTTGAGCAAGTTCTTCTAGGCTCTTTTTGGTTACTTGTTCTACAACAAACTGAAGTAATTGAATGCCTTCGCCAGAATAACTATAAAAGGATCCAGGTTCAAATTCTATATTCAGTGGTCTTTCCATATCAATGCCAGATTTTCCAATATATCTCCAGTTTGGAAATCCAGTTGTGTGCGATAAACACATTCTTGCCGTTATTTTCTCATACCTTTTATCGGTTTCCAAATCTTTGAAGTTTTCATAGTCATTTGGGAATTCGTAGGTGTACAAGGGCCTATCAAGATATTCTATCAAAGGTTTATCCAGATTAATCATTCCCGTTTCCACGAGCTTCATTACAATAAAACCAAAAAGTGGTTTGCTAAGCGAAGCGGCATAAAAATTATGAGAGGTGCTTAGTGGTTGTTTTTCTTTTATATTCCTAAATCCGTATGCTTTCTGGAATAAGATGCTGTCACCAGTAACTATGGAAATGGTAAGGCCGTGAACATTTGCAGCATCTTTTAGACGCTCAATTTCACTATCCAAAACTTCAAGAGATATTGCAGTATCATCTATTCTCTTAATGGATTGGGAATAAGTATTAAAACTTAGAATTAAAATTAGAAGCGATATGAAGTATTGAATTTTGACCATTCACGAAGTTGATTATTGATTTCAAACCCTTTTTTTGATAGACATATATTCCTGACAAATGGTTGCCTCGTCTTTTTCCAATTTAACATTCCTTACAAAGAAAGAGGCTTTCAAATTTTGTATTTTTATACAAAGACTTTTCGTTATGAAAGCACCCCAACGATTTGAAGACGCTATTCAGAAATTATATACAGCTTTTTATTCACAAACGCTGAACCCGGAATGCTGCAAACAATGTGCGGTGGGAAATATTATGAATAATACCGAATCCTGGAAACATTTTTCCGATGACCATGGTTCGTTGCGTCTTAATTACGTAGGCTTGGTGCATCAGGAATTTGGAAGGAAGTTTTCGGGTTACACGCCTTTGGAGTTGCTTCAGATAGAGGCTGCTTTTTTGAAAGGGTGTGGATACGAGCTTCCGTTTCGCCATTCTTCACGAAAGCCTGAAAATCCGAAGGATCGAGAGGTACTTTTTAACGGTTTATGTGCTGCCATAGAACTCCTGTGTAACATGGATGGTGTAGAAAATGTGATGGACTACTCGCAGCTCTTCGCTCATGAGACACCACAGCAAAAAAATCCATTGTTGGTATAAGTCGATTCACTTGGTTAATTTGTATTTTAGCTTGTCTTTTTTCGGGTCATTAACTCAGTTGGTTCAGAGTGTCACCTTGACAGGGTGGAAGTCACTGGTTCGAATCCAGTATGACCCACTTACGCTCACTGTAGTTCGCTTCAGTGGGCATACCCACATCACACAGAATCCTGATGCCTCGTAGCCTTGGCGAAGTGGTATCGGGATTTTTCATTTCAGAAGCATAAAGATTACTTCCAAAAGAAGCTTCAGAATGAAATGTACCTTGGTATGAGATGGATATATCCTCTTTTTGGCTGAAAAAAGGCTTATATTCATACCTATAAAAACAACGCTATGGAGTATCGAAGTAAAGTTTATCTCTACGCACTACTGTTCTGTTTTACATTGGCTGCATGCAATGGGCAGAGCAAAAAGAAAGTGGCGGAAGAAAATACCAAAGAGGAAAAGAGGGAGACAACTACCAATGGAACTACAGCTTCCAATACCTTTTTAACCCCAGAATCTTCCATTAGTATCAATCCTTTGACCGATCCGACAGGATTGCCATTGTCCTATAAAGGTCAATTATGCCATTGGGTGCGCACTATTTTTGAAGACTCCAAAGGAAACCTTTGGTTTGGAACCAACCATTATGGGCTGATGCGTTATGATGGGGAAGGCCTAGAATATTTTACAGATGAAGATGGTTTAGGCGGAGGAAGGATCAATGATATAGTGGAGGATAAAGAAGGGAATGTTTGGATTAGCACTTACGGCGGACTTAGCAAATTCGATGGAAATTCATTCACCAATTATCCCGTAAAAGTGGGTCCTGTAGATAATGATCTTTGGGCACTTGTTGTTGGAACGGACGGGGATTTTTGGATTAGTACAAGCGAAGGAGTCGTTCGTTATGACGGTAAGGAATTTACACATTTCCCAATCCCTTTGGCCGAAGTTGAAGATCTCAATCCCATTTTATCTCCTAGGCGCGTTTCAGCAATTGCTGAGGATAATCTTGGTAACATTTGGTTCGGGACAGATGGGCATGGAATCACAATCTATCATCCAGATAGCGAAGACCAAGGTGAAACCTTTTCCCATATTACCACCAAGGAGGGGTTGGCTGATAACAATGTGGCTCAATTATTCAAAGATAGCGAAGGTAATGTTTGGATAGGAACTATGTTTGGTGGCATAGGACGATACGATGGGAAAACCTTTGCCAACTTCACAAAAGAGGGTGCCATTAAAGGTGTTGAAGCTGCTGGTTTGTATGAAGACAAGCAGGGTAACATCTGGTTTTCGGCGGAACATGAAGGTGTGTATCGCTACGATGGAACTTCCTTCCAAAACTTCTACGAAAAAGAAGGGCTCATATCGGGAGGGATACTCTCCATTTATGAGGATTCTAAAGGAAGATTTTGGATGGGTGGATGGAAAGGTCTCTTTCGTTATGACAAATCGGTGGATCTTTCCTCTGGAAAGGCTTTTACACCTGTGACGCAACACGGGCCTTGGGAATAACAATTATAATTGCTTAGCACATGTCTTACCCTAAAAAACTCAAGTACCTCTATCCGCTAATTTCCGCACTCATACTTGGCCTATGGATGTTATTTTATTATCTGTCGGGTTATAAGTTTGGGTTATCTATTTTCGTGGCCATTGCCTTGGACATGAGTGTGAGATACTTTTTCTACCGCTCTTTGAAGCAAAAAGAAACCAAAGGAACCATTTTGTTTATAAAACACAGGAGAAGGTTAGATATATTGGGCTTTCAATGGGTGTTCCTGATTTTGTTCCTGGCAGTTGCGGTGTTTTTCATTTTTACGGAAAAAGGTGAAATGGATAGTGTCTTTGGGATCCTTGTACCTGGATATATCGCCTCACAGGGAGTTTTTTTCTACAATGATTACGATGGCTACCTTATGACCGAGAATGGGATCAATCAAATAGGGATGTTTGAAAAGGACTATGCTTGGGACGTCATAGAGGATATTCGGGTTACCGAAAAGGCACTTCATGTTACCATTAACTCCAAAGAATTAATTACAAGAATTGAAAAGGGAATGGCCGAACGTGTAATGCAGTTTTTAAGCTTTCAGAATATAGCTTTCAGGAGTTAAGTTTGATTCAATTCTTTTTGTCCGCCCAATCTGGCAATGGATGTTCTTCCGTTTCGTCCTGCCAAAATATCTGAGTAATGAACCATCTACCATTACGGAAAACCAATTGAATGCTATTTACACCTCTTTGAATTACTGGACCATCGGGTTTGAAGCGAAATTGATAGGCTGACATTACCTGGGCAACCCCACCAAAAATCTCCGTTTTACGCGCCAATTCTTCTTCAAAGAAACCATTGTTGCGCATTTGTGGGGCACTAAGCTCCACGTAACGATAGGGCGTTATGGCGTTGAATTTTGTAATTCCTTCCTTATTTTTTCGGGTAGGTCCCATGAGTGCTTGTTCATGAAACAAATCATAAAATGTTTCCCAGTCGCGTTCCTGCTCTCCAGGACCAGAAATTACCTCGTACAAAGTGGTCATGAGGGTGTCTATATTAGAAAAGTCCTTCTTTTGTCCGAAGGTTGTGAAGGATATCAAAAGGGCAAGAAGTACATATGCATTTTTCATAAACTATATTTTTTCCCACATTTTGTCTGCATTCAACCGAAAGCTTCCCAAATGGTTGAAACTGCATTCTAACGGGTCTATTAAAGAGAGAAAAGACTGTTCCTTGGAATCTTTGTACAAATGGTAGGTTTGACCTACGATGGGCTCGAAATTGAATTTGGCCTGGTATACCAGGTTGTTGTATTCAAATTGTTCGATAAGGGCATCGAATTGTACCTTCAACTCATCATATCGGGCCTTAACCTGTTTGTTTACTTTATCGATATTACTATTCTTCCAAGCAATCGTATCTGGGGTAGTAATTTTAGGTGCCCCTACGCCCGTGGCATAAGGCTTTAAAGAAGCGTCGTAGGACTGTTCTTCTTCATTAAAAACAACTTGATCGGGTTTCTTCTTTTTCATTTGTTATAGCAATTCTAATACACGTTCCAACGCCATACCCCTAGAACCTTTAATAAGAATGGAGCTGGCAGGGAGATTTTTCAATACTTCGGAGCTCTTAAAGTCTTCGAAATTTTTAAATGCGGTTATGTTGTCAGAATTGGACCGGATTCCAAAGAAATTTTCACCTACCAAATAGGCGGTTCCGAAGGAATGGTCAGCTACAAAGTTAGCTATTTTTTGATGTTCCTCATGGGCCACATCTCCCAATTCGAACATATCTCCCAAAATCATCAATTTGGAAGATCCTTCACTTTGTTCGAAGTTTTCCAAAGCTGCCATCATACTCGTTGGGTTCGCATTGTATGCATCCAAAATTATGTGGTGTCCGTTCTTTTCCATGAGTTGGGAACGGTTCATCGTGGGGATGTACCCTTCAATAGCTTCTTTTATGGCTTCGGGAGTTACTTCAAAATAGGAGCCCATTGCGATAGCCGCAGCAATGTTATGGAAGTTATAGATGCCGATGAGGTTGCTTTTTATTTGAAGCCCTTTATAGCCGATCACAAGCGTTCCCGAGCTTTCCAGTAGCTGGACAGGACAATCCGTGCCATCCTTGCCAAAGGTATTCCGATTCATGCTGGCCGTAAGTTCCATTTGTTTTGGATCGTTACCATTTACAAACACCATTTTGTCCCTTTCGGAAATATTCTTGTAGAGTTCGGATTTTCCCCGGACCACTCCTTCCAAACTGCCAAAGCCCTCTAGGTGGGCTTTCCCAAAGTTGGTGATGTACCCGTAATTGGGCTGGGCGATCTTGCTTAAGGTTTCGATTTCCTTTAAATGATTGGCGCCCATTTCTACGATACCCATTTCCGTTTCTTTGTTCATGGAAAGTAAGGTAAGGGGCACGCCAATATGATTGTTGAGGTTTCCTAGGGTGGCTGTGGTTCTGAATTTCTTTGAAAGCACCGCATTGATCAATTCCTTGGTCGTTGTTTTACCGTTACTTCCGGTAAGTGCTACAATGGGAATGCCTAATTGGTTGCGATGAAAGCTGGCCAATTTCTGAAGGGTGTGCAACACATTGCCACATAAAATAGTCTCTCCCGTATTCTTATGGTGCCTCATATCGTCGATAACGACCTTTAGTGCGCCTTTGTCCAGTGCTTCCTGAGCGAAGGTGTTTCCGTCGAAATTATCGCCCTTAAGGGCAAAAAAAAGGCAATTAGGAGTTATTTTCCGTGTATCGGTGCAAATTCCGCTACTTTCCAAAAAGTGCTGGTGCAGTTGCTCTATTTTCAAAGGGATTCGGGTTTTTTTGTAAAATTTAAAGGTACAAAAAAACCCTCTGAAGATCGCTCAGAGGGTTTTCGGTATGTTGAAACTATGATTAGTGTCTTGGTCGTTTTGCTTTTTGCGACTTCGATCCTACACGGGACATAGCACATCGGAAACCGATATAGTCTGTCGCCATATCCTGCGGGAAATAACGTCTTTGCGCTGGATCTAACCAGTAATCACGATCTCTCCAAGAACCTCCTTTGTACACACGTACTTGGTTATTTACCAATGTGGTTCTTGTAGAAGACTTGTCGTACTGACGGTTCAAATCTCCAGTTGCGGCGCTGTCTCCAGCAGTTACTCTGTGCTGTGGAGAGTTATACATACGCTTACTGTCATCTAGATCCTCTTCGTCATCCTCGCTACCGAAAGACTGGTAGTAACGCGTAGAGCGCTTATCTCCATCTCGGTAATCGCGGTTATCGGCAGTAGAGAAGTTCGTTCTTAAGTATGTCTCATTCTCGTCGATAGGTACTTGGTAGATTTCACCTGGAAGGTTACGGGCTACAATCTTTCCGTTACTCAAGGTGTCATATACGATAGAGTCGGCTGTAACTACTTTTACTTTTCCATCTTCATCTATCGCATTTTTGGTGTAGATATTACCACGATAGTAGTTAAAGTCATTGAATTCGTCGTCTACAATAGGACGGTATACATCGGCTACCCACTCGGCAACGTTACCAGCCATATCGTACAATCCAAAGTCGTTTGGTTCGTAAGATTTGATTTCAGCTGTGATATCGGCACCGTCATCACTCCATCCGGCAATTCCACCGTAATCTCCATCACCTTGCTTAAAGTTAGCCAATTGATCTCCACGGGATCTTCTTTTTCCAGAACGGGTGTACTGTCCGTCCCATGGGTATTTCTTTCTACCTCTATATACGTTGTAGTTTCTTAATCCTACTAGACCCAAGGCAGCATATTCCCATTCCGCTTCGGTAGGAAGTCGGTAGGCAGGAAGTAATAATCCGTCCTTGCGCTGTACATATAAGTTGGTACTGTCTTCGTTTCGCTTCATTAAAGACTCCGAACGCTTTCCTCCTCTAGTAATGGAATCATTACCTCCGTAAGTCACGGTAGGAGAGCTTAAATACGTTTGTGTGCTGAAAGTTTCACCCGGCTCAACGTCGAAACGTGCACCTCTAGCAGTGAATCCTTCCTGCTCTAAAATCAATTCGTTTACACGGTCACTTCGCCAGTTACTGAACTCAACCGCCTGTACCCAACTTACCCCTACAACAGGATAGTTAGCATAGGCAGGGTGACGTAGGTAGTTGTTGGTCATTACCTCATTGTAACCCAAACGGTTTCTCCATACCAAGGTATCTGGTACGGCACCATCATAAATACGACGGTATTGTTCGTCACTTGGAGGGAAAACACTTTTGATCCAGTCTAAGTACTCTAAGTACATTAGGTTGGTCACCTCGGTTTCATCCATGTAGAAGGATTGAACGTGTTGTTGGTTGGGACTGTTGTTCCAGTCGTGCATAGGGTCATCTTGAACCCTACCCATAGTAAAGGTACCACCTTCAATAAATACAAGTCCGGGGCCTGTTTCCTGTTCTTTCGCTTTAGGATTGTACTGGAAACCACCTTCCTTGGAGTTCATCTGCCATCCTGTGGCTCTTGAGCTATTGGTGTAATCTCTAGATTTACTACAGCTGACCATAAGGGACATTACAGCCGCCGCCAAAAATAGCTTGGTAAATAGGTTCTTTCTTAAGTTCATAGTTTCAAATATGAAAAAATTGGGTTCGCAATATAGTAATTAACGATAAAAGAGCAATAATATTTTAATATTTATGCGCTGTAATGACCGTCATCCGTAATTCGACCAAAGATGTAACGTTTCTGTTTTTAAATTATTATTCCGTAGGAAAAATTGTCGAATAAAGTTTAAAAAACACCTATACTAAGTGTATATTTAATGCGTTATTTGTTATGATGAGAAAAATACTCCTTCTATTTTTTATAGGTTTAGGCGTAACCACAACGTATGCCCAAAAACAAGATATAACCATTCAGTGGGAAGAAGACCTTGAAAAGACGGACATTTCCCAAAGATCTGAAGACAAAGAGGAATATTCCCCTTTGAATCTGGTAATGAGGGAAAATGAGCATAGCTTTAGGTATCGATGGAAAGACAAAGGGTTGGCAAACACCCGATCGGCTCAAATTTCCAATATTGTTTATGGGAACCTTACTCCTAATGACCTTAAAAAAGTAAATAGAGCACTCGTCCCATCTACACCCACATTCGAATTACAAAGTTCGTATGGGCGGGACATCGTATATACCACTATTGAAATTTCCCCGATTGTAAATGTAAATGGACAGCTTAGGAAAATCCGGTCCTTTTCCGTGAATTATTCCTACGGCTCCCCCAGTGCGCGGGTAAATAGAACCCCCATCCAGAATTCTGTACTGGCTTCGGGACAGTGGTTCAAGTTTAGGGTGGAAAAAACAGGAGTGCACCGAATTACGCGCTCTTTCCTTAACGATTTGGGCGTGAATACCAACGGGATCGATCCAAGAACGATTAAAATATATGGTCATGGAGGAAAGCCTCTGCCTTTAATAAATGGTGATAATCTCTTTATGGATCTTCCCGAAAATGCCATTCAGGTAGTGGGGGAAGAGGATGGTAGCTTCGATAGTGGTGATTTTGTACTTTTCTATGGGATTAGCGTGGATGGCCGTTCGGATAAAAGTTTCGCGGAAAATGGAAGTAATCTCAACCCCTATAGTGATGAAGCGTATTATTATGTTACAGTAGGAGGGGCGCAAGGATTGCGGGTACAGCCAATGGTGCAGCCTTCTGGAAATGCTCCTACAATTATTGATACATTCCATGACTATCAGTTCCATGAGATAGATGACTTTAGTCCAGCTTTAGTGGGTAGGAAATGGTATGGGAACCGATTCGATATCGAAAATATGCAGACTTTCGAATTTACCTTTCCCAATATGATAGGTCAAGTGCCCATGAGAGTGAACGTGAATGCCGCTTCTGCCTCAGAAGTGTCAACAAGTATGTCGCTCTCCATAAATAATACGGCGCTCAATCCTTTAACATTCGTCCCATTACTAGGAAGTACGACCTTGCTGAGTGAGAATTTCTTTAATGGAGAATTCCCTGCTCCGGGGGGTCAGGGTACGGTGACAGTAGAATTGGAATATTTGAATGGAGGGAACCCTGCCAGTGTCGGATATCTGGATTACATAAATATTGAAGCCCTTCGTCGTTTGGAAGGCGTAAATGGACAGCTGTTGTTTCGAAATAACGATGTAGCCAACCAAACGGGTATTGGGGCATACCAAATAACCAATGCCTCTCAATTTAATCAGGTTTGGGATGTAACGGATCCTCAAAATATTAGATCTGTTGCCAATGAAAATAATGCGAGTCCCTTCAGTTTTAATGTAAATCTTGGAGAGTTAAGAGAATATGTGGCCGTTAATCCTAACGATTATTTCTCTCCCTCGCGAACGAACGATAGTAGAGTTCCGAATCAGAACCTGAAAGGAACCATATTGAATGACGGTTCCGGTAATTTTCAGGATATCGACTATCTAATAGTAACACCGTCGTTTTTAATTCAGCCTGCACTACGATTGGCAAATCACCATAAAAATGTAAACGGATTGAATGTAAAGGTGGTGACCACAGAACAGGTATACACAGAATTCAGTTCTGGAATGCAAGACATATCGGCCATTAGGAATTTGGTTCGATACATTTA
This sequence comes from Aureisphaera galaxeae, assembly GCF_028561275.1. Classification (GTDB taxonomy): domain Bacteria; phylum Bacteroidota; class Bacteroidia; order Flavobacteriales; family Flavobacteriaceae; genus Aureisphaera; species Aureisphaera galaxeae. The sequence goes on along the minus strand of NZ_JAQQTF010000010.1, from coordinate 158,286 downwards.
TGAAAATGCCTCTTCTCCAGATCGAAGGATTAAATACCTATGTATGTTTGGGGACACCTCGGTGGACATGAAGGATCGACTTTCGGGAAACAATAATATTGTTCCTACGTTCCATACAGTAAGCAGTAATGATTCCCTACTTTCTTTTATGTCCGATGATTTCTTCGGAATGATGGGAGAGGACGATGGTGGAATGAGCACAAACGATATTTTAGATATAGCAGTAGGTCGTATTCTGGCCGATAATGTTTCCTTGGCAAATACAATGGTAGACAAAGCTATTGCATATTCCTTGGCTCCTGCCTATGGAAACTGGAGAAATAACTTGGTTTTAGTATCGGACGATGTGGACAAAGCTGGAGAATTTCAGAGCTTGGAAGTAACACTTGATGGAATTGGAGATAGGATCACAGATGAGAAACCCTATATTAATGTAAAGAAGATTCACTCCGATGCGTTTCAACAAGAAACATCGGCAGGAGGGGATCGCTATCCCAAGGTAAACGAACAAATTATCAATGACATTGAATTGGGTGCTCTCATCTTGAATTATTTTGGGCATGGAGGAGAAGATGGTCTGGCCAGTGAGTTTATTTATACCAAAGACATTGCGAACAACCTTAAGAACGAAAACCGCTATCCTTGTATAGTAACAGTGACCTGTGAGTTCACCAAATTCGATAATCCCTTGAGAATTACAGCAGGAGAACTTACCTATTGGAACCCCGATGGGGGTGCCGTAGCTTTGATTACGACTACAAGAGCCATTCTTATTAGTACGGGAGTGGCAGTGAATGAAGCTTTAGCAGAAGATTTGTTCGGATTCGGGCTCGATATCCCCGTGCCGCCTTCTGAAGCGCTCCGTTTGACCAAAAACCGTATCACCAATCCAGATAAGAGGGTAGTGTTCTATGTAGGAGACCCAGCCATTCGTTTGGCATTCCCGAAGCAAAGTATCCGTATTACAGAACTGAATGATGAGCCTATTAGCTCTTCAACTGTGGTTTTGGAGGCCCTGAGTAAAGTGAAATTGGGTGGACAGGTGTTGGATGAGTCTGGAAATGTGCTGACCAATTACAACGGGGTTTTGGAAGCTAAGGTATTCGATAAGGATGTACAGCGCCAAACCCTGGGGAATGATGGGGAAACCGATAGTCAAGGGAACCTACTCATTTTAGATTTTAAGACACTAGGGGAAGTACTATTCAATGGAAAAGCTACTGTATTGAATGGGGAATTCGAATTCGAATTTGTGGTGCCTAGGGATATTCAAATTCCCGTAGGACAAGGAAAAGTGAGTCTTTATGCGAAACGAAATAGTGTGCTGGAAGACCAAACAGGCTTCAATCTGGATATACGTGTGGGAGGACTTAATGAAAATGCACCTACCGATAACCAAGGCCCGGAGATTCAGTTGTTCATGAATGATGAGTCCTTCATTTCTGGAGGAATCACCAATGATTCTCCCAATCTTATCGCCAAAATTTCTGATGAGAATGGAATTAATACAGCCAGTGGAATAGGTCATGATATTGTTGCCATTCTTGATGGTGATGAGACCAATCCCTTTGTATTGAATGAATATTATCAGGCCGAAGTAGACGACTTTACACAAGGAACGGCCAATTATAAATTAAGAAATCTCGAAGAAGGGTTGCATACCCTTACCTTAAAAGCATGGGATGTATACAATAATTCCTCAACCGCCGAAATTCAATTTATTGTTTTCGGAAATAATCAACTCGAAGTACGACGTGTGCTTAATTATCCGAATCCTTTTGTAGACTATACTGAATTCTGGTTCGAACACAACCGTCCATCGGAAATGCTCGATGTACAAGTGCAGATTTTTACGGTGACTGGAAAGGTAGTCCGGACCATAAATCAGAGCGTGATGTCCGATGGAGGACTGTCCCGTGAAATTGTTTGGGATGGGCTCGATGACTTCGGTGATAAAATCGGAAAAGGCGTCTATGTATACAAGCTTACTGTAAAATCCCCGTTAATTGATCAGCAAGTCGAAAAATTTGAAAAACTGGTCATCCTTTAAAAATTACAATTATATTTGCTCAAAATTTTCACCTCATGAAGAAACTTTTTATTCCAATTTTACTAGGATTACTAGTGTTTAAAGCGAATGCCCAGGAAAGTAATATAGATGATAGGGTAATTACAACAGGAGTACCCTTTCTATTGATTGCTGCCGATGCAAGATCTGGTGGTATGGCGGACATGGGAGTAGCGACTTCAGCTGATGCTTTTTCACAGCAGTGGAACCCAGCTAAGTATGCTTTCGCAATATCCAAGCAAGGAGTAGGTGTTACCTATACCCCTTACTTAAGTAATCTAGTAAATGACATCTTCCTTGGAAACTTATCTTATTATAACCGTATCAACGAGCGAAGTGCAGTTGCTGCCAGTTTTAGATACTTCAGTAATGGAGAAATCGAATTGCGTGAGACCTTCGATCAGGAGCCGCTTGTGGTAAAACCCAACGAATTAACCTTCGATGTGTCCTATGCCCTGCGATTAAGTGATCGCTTTGCTATGGCGGTAGCAGGTCGTTACATTCGTTCGGACCTGAAATTGCAGACGGCTAACGAAGATGCTTCTGCAGCGGGTTCTTTTGCGGTAGATGTGGCTGGATACTATCAGAGTGAGGAAATTGCTTATAATGATTTTGACGGTCGTTGGAGAGCTGGTTTCAACATCTCTAACATGGGACCAAAATTGAAATATGATGAAACGGGTCAGGAAAACAGCTTGCCAATCAATCTTGGATTGGGAGGTGGATTCGACTTCATCTTGGACGAGTACAACAAAATTGGTGTAAATGCTGAAGTGAACAAGCTTCTAGTACCTACTCCAAGCGATTCTAACGGAGATGGAGCGATTACCAGAGATGATGACTTCTACAATGAAAGCTTTGTAAGTGGAATGTTCTCTTCTTTCGGGGATGCACCTGATGGATTCGGAGAAGAGTTGAAAGAATTCACTTGGGCGTTGGGAGCTGAATACTGGTACCAAGATGTATTTGCTTTCAGAACAGGATATTTCAACGAAAGTGAAGAAAAGGGATCTAGAAAGTTCTTGTCACTAGGAGCTGGATTCCGTTATACTGCGATTAATATTGATATTTCATACTTGTTCTCTACTTCGAGAGTAAGAAGTCCATTAGAAGGAACACTTCGTTTCGGACTTACCTTCAACTTTGGAGACGAGTATACAGAATACTAGAAATGAAAAAACTGAAAATTGAAACAGAACTAGACGTTTTCGAATCTGTTTCTGAACTTTCAGAAGACATTCAACAATTAATGGATAAGGCGCACGAAGCACGAAAAAATGCTTATGCGCCTTATTCGCATTTTCAGGTAGGGGCGGCGATACTTCTAGATTCGGGAGAAGTCGTTACTGGAAACAATCAGGAAAACGCGGCCTTTCCTTCCGGACTCTGTGCCGAACGCGTAGCGGCATTCCATGCCGGGGCCACCTATCCCAATGCTAAATTTACAGCAATGGCGCTTACGGCAGGTTCCTTAAAACAGGAAACCAAAGTCCCCATACCTCCCTGCGGAGCCTGTAGACAATCCCTAGCCGAATACGAGGTAAAACAGGAGGCGCCCATTCCTATCTATTTTATGGGAGCTTCAGGGAAAGTGGTCAAGGCACAGTCGGTAAAAGACCTGCTTCCCCTTATTTTCGATCACTCTTATTTATAGGCCTTTTATGGCAATTTTATTTTCGACAACGTTTTCGCTCGTTTTTTCAGAAAATGAGGTTTTGTAGTACCTAAGAATGTAGTATTTTTGTTATTCTGAAAAAATTTTTCAGGCGAATATTTAGCGTTTACTCAATGAAAAAAATAACCAAACAAACTTATCTTCAGTGGTATGAGGATATGCTTTTCTGGCGCAAGTTCGAGGACAAACTAGCACAAGTATATATCAAACAAAAAGTTCGAGGTTTTCTTCACCTATACAATGGTCAAGAAGCTGTTTTAGCGGGAGCATTGCATGCAATGGACCTTAGCAAAGACAAAATGATCACGGCTTATAGAAATCACGTGCAACCCATCGGTATGGGAGTGGATCCCAAAAAAGTGATGGCAGAGCTTTACGGAAAAGCTACAGGAACTTCTCAAGGATTGGGAGGATCTATGCACATTTTTTCCAAAGAACATGGATTTTATGGTGGTCACGGTATTGTAGGGGGACAGATTCCTTTAGGAGCTGGCCTTGCATTTGGAGACAAGTATGCGGGCCGCGATGGTGTTACGCTTACTTTTATGGGAGACGGTGCTACACGACAAGGTTCGTTGCATGAAACCTTTAACTTGGCCATGCTTTGGAACCTACCTGTTGTATTCTGTGTAGAAAACAATGGTTATGCCATGGGAACTTCGGTAGAACGTACCGCCAACCATACCGACATTTGGAAATTAGGATTGGGATACGAAATGCCTTGTCGTCCCGTGGATGGTATGAAACCTGAAGTAGTGGCGAAAGAATTGGATGAAGCCATTACCCGAGCAAGAACCGGAGGAGGTCCAACATTCTTGGAGATTCGTACCTATCGTTATAGAGGACACTCTATGAGTGATGCGCAACATTATCGTACCAAAGAAGAAGTAGAGAAGATGCGTGATGAAGATCCTATTAGCTACGTACTTGATATTATCTACAAAAAGAAATACGCAACCGAAGAAGAAATCGCAGTTATCGACAAGCGCGTGAAGGATCTGGTAACCGAATGCGAGAAGTTCGCAGATGAGTCTCCATATCCAGAGAAAAACGTGATGTACGATGTGGTTTACGAACAAGAAGATTATCCATTTTTACCTCATAAATTATAAACTATGGCAGAAGTAATTACCATGCCCCGTTTGAGCGATACCATGGAAGAAGGTACCGTTGCCACTTGGCTTAAAAAAGTGGGGGACAAAGTGGAAGAAGGAGATATACTTGCCGAGATTGAAACGGACAAGGCCACAATGGAATTTGAGTCCTTTTACGAAGGAACCTTACTGCACATTGGTGTTGGTGAAGGTGAAACGGCAAACGTGGACGCCCTTTTGGCCATTATTGGGGAAGAGGGAGAAGATATTTCTGGACTTCTTTCTGGTGATGTGTCAGCCAAAGAAGCGGAAGATACTGTTGCCGAAACTTCAAGTGAAGCACCAGCCGAGGAAGCTTCAACCGGAGGAGATCTTCCTGAAGGGGTGGAAATCATTACCATGCCACGCTTAAGTGATACCATGGAAGAAGGAACCGTAGCCACCTGGTTAAAGAAGGAAGGCGACGCGGTTGAAGAAGGGGATATCCTTGCCGAGATCGAAACGGACAAGGCCACGATGGAGTTTGAATCTTTCTACAGCGGGACCCTGCTTAAAATAGGTATTCAAGAAGGTGAAACCGCAAAGGTAGATGCCTTGTTGGCCATTATTGGACCTGCTGGAACCGATGTTTCTGGCGTTTCTATAAGTGCAAAACCAACAGCGCCAGCGCCTAAAGAAGAGAAAAAAGCGCCGACTCCTGCACCTGAAGCACCTAAAGAGGCACCGAAAGCGGAAGCTCCTAAGGTAACAACCCAAACTTCGGGAGGAAGAATATTTGCTTCTCCTTTGGCTAAGAAATTGGCAGAGGAAAAGGGAATCGATCTTTCTCGCGTACAAGGTTCTGGGGAAAATGGGCGTATCATAAAAAGAGATATAGAGAACTATCAACCAAGTGCTGCGACAGCAGGCGTTCCTGCTTATATTCCTGTTGGGGAAGAAAGCTGGGATGAGGTGAACAATTCGCAAATGCGTAAGACCATTGCGAAACGATTGGGCGAATCTAAATTCACCGCTCCGCATTATTACCTTACGGTTGAGTTCGATATGGATACGGCTATCGCCTCTAGAAAGGCTATTAATTCCGATCCCGATGTGAAGATATCCTTTAACGATATGATCGTTAAAGCATGTGCTATGGCACTGAGAAAGCACCCAAGAGTGAATTCTACGTGGGCGGATAAGACTACCAAAATTGCGAAGCATATCCATATTGGTGTTGCTGTGGCGGTTGAAGATGGCTTAGTGGTTCCTGTATTGAAATTCGCCGACCAGATGACCTTCTCACAAATAGGAGCTTCGGTGAAAGAATTGGCAGGAAAGGCCCGTAATAAGAAATTGACGCCAGATGAAATGCAAGGAAGTACCTTTACCGTTTCCAATTTGGGAATGTTCGGTATTAAGGAGTTTACTTCTATTATCAATCAGCCAAACTCCGCCATCCTATCAGTAGGGGCCATCATTCAGAAACCTGTGGTAAAGAATGGAGCCATTGCTATTGGAAATACCATGACGGTTACCCTAGCGTGCGATCATAGAACGGTAGATGGAGCGACAGGAGCAGCCTTCCTACAGACATTACGAAACTATATAGAAAATCCTGTGACCATGTTTGTTTAAATGCATCGGGAACCAAATTTTATAGAGCCTTGTAACGTTTCGTTGCAAGGCTTTTTCAATAAAGAATAGTATCTTTCACTTATGAAGAAAAACATCATTATCACTGGAACCAGTAGGGGAATAGGCTATGAATTGGTAGGATTATTGGCAGATACAAAACATGAAGTCTTGGCCCTTTCCAGAAATGAAGTTCCGATTTCGGGCATGGGAGTCACCAATTGCCATTGTTTTCCTTGCGATATCACCGATCCTAAGGATATAAAGAAAGTGCCCGCCTTTATTAAGGAAAAATGGGGCAAGGTCGATATTCTTATCAATAATTCGGGCTATTTGGTGAACAAGCCTTTTTCCAAATTGAAAAAAGAGGATTTCCAATATTCCTATGATGTAAATGTTTTTGGTGCAGCCGCGTTAACACAGGCTGTATTGCCTTTTATGGAGAAGGATGGACATGTCGTCAATATTAGCAGTATGGGAGGCATACAGGGAAGTCTAAAATTTCCCGGTTTGGCAGCTTACAGTAGTAGCAAGGGAGCGCTTATCACCCTTACAGAAGTATTGGCCGAAGAGTACAAGGAGAGCGGCCCTGCATTCAATGCATTGGCGTTAGGTGCCGTTCAAACAGAAATGTTAGAGGAAGCTTTCCCGGGATTCAAAGCACCTGTTACCGCAAAGGAAATGGCCCAATACATTATGGATTTCGCCTTAACTGGAAATCAGTTTTACAATGGGAAAATCCTTCAGGTATCCAATAGCACGCCTTAATAATGGATAATATCCTTTCCAAATACATTCCTTCTGCCGCAGTTCCTGGGGCATTGGAATTGCTCAAAAACCATAAGGTTCATCTTAAGATCGTAAATGAACGTGTAACACGTCATGGGGATTATCGCAAAATGCCCAATGGGCAACATCAAATCACGGTGAACTCCAATCTAAACCCGTATCGCTTTACCATCACCCTTATTCATGAAATAGCACATTTGGTAGCTTTTACACAATACGGGAGGGCGATTAAACCGCATGGAAAGGAATGGAAACTCACTTTTCAACAATTAATGCTGCCTTTCATTAGGCCAGAGGTTTTTCCAAATTCCCTCTTGCCTTTATTAGCAAATCATTTCAGGAATCCGAAGGCCAGTAGCGATACCGATGCTAAATTATCGTTAGCATTAAAGCAATATGATCCGCCCAACGATAAAAACTATATCTTTGAAATTCCGTACGGAGGCACCTTTCGTTTATACAATGGAAAAGTGTTTAAAAGGGGTAACAAAAGAGTAAAACGTTACGAATGTGTAGAAGTAGCCACAGGGCGCGTGTATCTTTTTAATCCCAATGCAGAAGTAGAGTTCTTGAAATAAAATAGATAGTATTGAATACCAATTATTACGCTGTGATCATGGCTGGGGGCATAGGATCCCGTTTTTGGCCTGTGAGTACCTCAGAGTTTCCTAAGCAATTTCACGATATGTTAGGAACGGGGAAGACCCTGTTGCAACAAACCTTCTCTCGATTAACCCATGATATTCCATCTGGGAATGTTCAAATTTTGACCAATGAGCGCTATCTGGATCTTTGCCTGGAACAATTGCCCGATATAGATGCTTCGCAGGTGGTCTTGGAGCCAGCCATGCGGAATACGGCACCCTGTATTTTGTTGTCTGCACTCAAAATTCATAAGGAGAATCCCGATGGAGTGATGATTGTGGCGCCTAGTGATCATTGGATTGAAGACGAAGATGCCTTTCGGAAGGACGTGAAAACCTGCTTTGAGGCCTGTGCTTCGAATGATATTTTAGTTACCCTTGGAATACATCCTACCTTTCCCAATACCGGTTATGGTTATATTGAAAGTGATAAAGAAGATGATTCTACTCTTAAAAAGGTGTTGCAGTTTCGGGAAAAGCCGGATTATGAAACGGCCAAGCAGTTCATTGCCGAAGGAAATTTCTTTTGGAATGCTGGGATCTTTATGTGGAGTGTAAAGAGTATTGTAGCCGCCTTTAAAGAACTTATGCCAGAGATGTATGCTGCCTTAAATGAAGGGTATACGGTTCTGAACACAACAGAAGAAAAAGGATTTGTCGATAAAAATTATCCCAATGTCGAAAACATTTCCATAGACTTCGCCATTATGGAAAAAGCCAACAATGTTTTGGTAAAAAAGGCTACCTTCGATTGGAATGATCTTGGGACTTGGGGAGCCCTTCACGATAAAATTACCGAAACTGCTAATGAAAATGCAGTCGTTCGGGCCACTCCACACCTTAAGAATGCAGCGGGGAATATGATCTATACGGCTACCGATAAATTGGTGGTGGTAGATGGATTAAACGATTATATCGTTGTGGATAAAGAAAATGTTTTAATGATCTTTCCGAAGGAAAAGGAACAGGATATAAAACAACTACTCAACGAAGTAAAAGAAAATTTCGGCGAAGAATACACCTAAAATAATACCTTATGGAGGAAGCAGATAAGGAGAAGGAAATTGCAAAAGAGAAAGAGATTGCACAGCAAAAAGAAGCCGTGCGTCAGGATGTTAAAGGGCTTTGGCAAAGTATAAAAACCTTTGTGTTAGAATTGCTCGACTTTAGGGCAGATACGGATCGCGAAAGTACCATAGATGCCATTAAAAATGACATTCCCTTTAAAGGTGCAACGGCTTGGATTCTCATTTGTTCCATCTTTGTCGCTTCGGTAGGGCTCAATGCCAACTCGACGGCAGTGGTAATTGGAGCGATGTTAATTTCTCCATTGATGGGCCCTATTTTGGGAATAGGGATGTCCATTGCCATTAACGATATCTTCACCCTTAGAAAATCCCTTATCAATTTTGGGGTGATGGTTGTCCTCAGTGTTGTGACTGCTTTCCTTTTCTTTTGGATATTCCCCCTTCGTGAAGAAACCTCCGAATTGCTTGGAAGAACAAAACCGGATATTCGTGATGTACTCATTGCCTTCTTTGGTGGTTTGGCATTGATCATAGCCCGAACCAAAAAAGGAACCATTGCCAGTGTAATCTTTGGGGTGGCAATTGCAACAGCCCTGATGCCACCACTCTGTACCGTGGGGTATGGTTTGGCAGAAGCCTTTATTGGCAATGGCAAAGGATTGGGGTTTGCGGGAGGCGCGATGTACCTGTTCATTATCAACACCATTTTTATCGCTTTGGCAACCTTCTTGGTATTAAAGCTACTGCGTTTCCCAATGATTAAATATGCGAATTCCGTTCGAAGAAAGAACATTGCGCGATTCGCCTCTTTTGTGGCCCTTTTGGTGATGATCCCAGCTGGGATTACCTTCTACAATGTACTAAAGGAAAGTACCTTCAAGAATTCTGCAAAACGCTTTATTGAAACAGAATTGGAAGCACTACCCAATGCTCCATACATAAAGAAATATGCCACGTATACCTTCAGTAGAAATGATATCTCGAGTATTGATTTAACCTCTTTTGGTACCGATCAGATTTCGGGAGAAACCTTGGATGTACTTCGCGCTCGGATGCTTACGTATAGTGCCTTAAAGGATGCTAAGCTCAATTTAAACCAGAGTTCTACAGACAATAGTTTTGAAGATGAAGTGCGTTATATGGAAGAACTTCGATCCCGAGATTCATTGGATCTGCTATCAAAAAACCAAAAGATTATCTTTTTGGAAGAGAAAGTGGCAGAGTTGAGCAAGTTGGAAAAGGATCAGATTCCCTTTAAAAACCTATGCGATGAAGCGAAGATCAATTATGAAAACCTTCGAAGCTTGAGTTATTCCAAAACGTTGATTTCCAATCTTGAAAAGATCGACACCATGGCGACATTCACTGCAAGATGGTCCGATTCCATAGATGCAGCTACCATTAATAAGGATAGAACAAGATTGTATACTTGGTTGAAGTTTAAATTGGCTAAGGATACCTTGGTGCTGAAATAGGATTACCCTTCCTTGATCTGTACATCCCGAATCTTTTTGAAAAGGTCCGAAGAGTACACAAAGTCTGTCACATCCTTGTTGTCTGTTTTGAAGATTTGGGTATTGTCCCCTTGCCAGGCCAGATTCCCTTTTTGAAGAAATACGATCTTCTCACCAATCTCCATCACGGAGTTCATATCGTGGGTATTGATGACCGTGGTGATATTGTATTCCCTAGTAATTTCTTGAATAAGATTATCGATAAGGATCGCCGTTCTTGGGTCCAAACCAGAATTGGGCTCATCGCAGAACAAATACTTCGGATTGTTCACTATAGCGCGGGCAATAGCCACCCGTTTTTGCATTCCCCCAGAGATTTCGGAAGGATATTTTTTATTCACATTCTCAAGGTTAACACGTGCCAGCACTTCATTTACCCGATCCAGCATTTCCGATTTCTTCTTTTTGGAAAACATACGGAGTGGAAACATCACGTTTTCCTCGATATTCATGGAATCGAATAGGGCACTTCCTTGAAATACCATGCCCATATTTTCACGTAAGCGTCTTTTTTCCTCTTCGTCCATATCTTGAATGGCTCGATCTTCGAAAATAATTCGCCCATCTTCGGGCTCGAAAAGACCTAATAGACATTTCAAGAAAACAGTTTTACCACTACCACTTTGCCCAATAATGAGGTTGGTTTTACCCTTGTCGAAAGTGGTGCTCAACCCCTTTAGGATATGCTCGCTACCAAAGCTCTTATGTAGATTTTCAACAGTAATCATTAGCTTAGGAGTAAAGAGGTTACAATATAGTTCGTCAAAATAATAAGCACACTGGTCCAAACAAAGGAATTGGTGCTGGCCTTTCCTACCTCCAAAGCACCTCCCTTCATAAAGTAGCCTTGCCAGGAGGGAACAGTTGCCAGAATAAAGGCGAAGACGAAGGTTTTAATAAAGGCATAAATTACGTGGAAGGTAATGAAGTCTTCCTGTAACCCTTGAATAAAAGCTTCCGAGGTACTAAAACCACCGTACACACCAGCTACCCATCCGCCAAGAATTCCCAAGAACATGGAAATGGCAATGACAAAAGGATAGAATAATAGTGCTATTACTTTCGGGAATACGAGATAATTGAGGGAATTGATTCCCATCACTTCCAAAGCGTCTATTTGCTCTGTAACTCGCATGGAACCGATACTAGAAGTAATGAACGATCCCATTTTACCAGCCATGATAATGGAAATGAATGTAGGTGCGAACTCCAAAATGATCGACTGTCGTGTGGCAAACCCTACCAAGTATTCGGGGATTAAGGGATTATCAATGTTGAGTGCCGTTTGTATGGCTACAACCCCACCTACGAAGAAGGAGATAAAAGCTACGATTCCCAAAGAATTGATAATAAGCTCATCTACTTCCTTCAATACCAATTCGCGCAAAACCGAACCTTTGGTAGGTCGGCTAAATACGTCTTTCAGCATTAAGAAATAGGAGCCAATATCGTGTAGGTACTTCATAAGTGGCGATCTGTTGCTAAAGTAACAAAATTAGACGAGTGTTTTCTTTGAAAGGAGTCCAGTGGACTACTTGCCGAAAACGGCCATCATTTTATGGTAGATCTCAGTGTTTTCATAAATCCCACCGAAGTTTTCTGATCCTGGTCCCATGGCAAATACAGGTACCATAGTAGCCGAATGACCAGTGGTAGAGAAGCTAGGGGCAATTTCGTTATAATTTCCCTCTTTTGGGGATAAGGTAAAACCACCTGTTTCATGATCTGCCGTAACAATAACAAGGGTTTCTCCATTTGCTTCCGCAAAGTCGAGCACCTTGCCAATCGTGGTGTCGAAGTCCAATAACTCACCAATGAGGTAATCGGCATCGTTGTCATGACCTCCCCAATCTATCTGTGATCCTTCGATCATTAGGAAAAAGCCATTGTCGTTTTCTGAAAGGTGTTCTATAGCTAGTTGTGCCGCTTGTGGTAAGAAATCCCCGCGGGTTTCCATCGTGGGCATTCCTCCTTGTGCTAAAAGGAATCCCTGTTTACCATCGGTTTTCTTGCTTAGCGCAACGGTGTCCATGGCAAAACCTTTGGTCTCTAATTCGGCAATCATATCGATGCTGTCCTTTCTTTTATTGAAGAACTTCAATCCCCCTCCGGCAAAGAAATCAATTCCAGATTTAGGTAAATAACTGGCAATGGTTTCTTCATCTCGGCGACTCTTGCTATGCGCATAAAATGCTGCGGGTGTTGCATGGGTAATAGCAGAAGTGGAGATTACGCCGGTAGCAATGTCCCTTTCCGATACGTGCTCCACAATGGTTTTTACATCCATAGAGTCCGTATCTACTCCGACAGCGCCGTTATAGGTTTTTATACCGCTGGCAAAGGCAGTAGCTCCTGCAGCCGAGTCGGTAATGAGTTTGTCTGCAGCCGAGGTCTTTATAAGTCCAACAGTCGGGAAACGTTCAAAGTTGGACGCACTTTCCTTAAAGAATAGACTTGCAGAAACTTCACTTAAGCCCATTCCATCCCCGACCAATAAAATGATATTCTTGGGGCCTTTTGGGGTTTCGGTCTCTTGGGGTGTAACTTCTTTTTCTCCCGAATTACAGGAGAACAAGCCTAGGGCGATAACGAGTAGCAGTAATTTTTTCATACAACAAATTTGTAGCTTCAAAAATACAGATAATGTTCGATTCGGAATGTTAAGATTGCGTTGGTAATTTAGAAGACTTTTTTCCGAATTCCTTTCCATCGGAGACTTCGTATAAAAGCACCTTCCTGCTGCGTAACTATATAGTCCTTGGGTGTCTTAAGGAAGCTATTAATACAACCGAAGAAATAGCTAATTCTTCCTTTTTTAAGAGCCAATTTTCCAGCGGCTATGAAAGTAAGCCAGAAACCATAGCGCATTTTTCTGAAGGCCTCTCCTTGCTTTTTGGCGTCCTTCGAGGCATATTGCTGCCCCGTGGGTTTTAAATGCTTTACATGGAGCGTGGTATCCGTTGCGCTTTGCCAACCGTGATAACTTGCCAACAAACCATCTACCGTGTCCCAGCCAATAGACTTTTTTAGTCCGCCAATGGCTTCAAAACAGGCCTTTCGGTACAATTTAATGGGGCCTCGAACTTTGGTTTTCTCCGATATGTTTTCATACACCCACACCCCTTCTTTTTCAATGTATAGATTTCCACCGGCTAGACCAATTTTTGGGGAAGATTGAAAAAGTGCTGCCATATTTTCAAAGTAATTCGAGGGTAGTATAAGGTCGGCATCGAATTTCCCGATGAGATCGAAGTCACCCTTAAGCAATGCATAGCCTTTGTAAAAAGCATTGATTACTTTGGATCCAGGTTCGTGTTGTGCCGAAGATTCCAAGGAAATGGTCTGGATACATGAATGTTGTGAAGCGTATTCGTCGATGATTTTTTGAGAGCCATCCGTAGAGTGATCATTCACCAAAACCACTGTTTCCGGTAGAAAACTTTGACTAAGAAGGGAGTCCAGCATGGTGGGAAGATGAGCTTCCTCATTATGAATTGGGATGACAATGGCTATTCTCACGCTTTAAAAGTAGGACAATATTGGTATCTTTAGAAAAAATAATGTATGAAAACACTACTACTTTCTACATGCCTTATGATTTCATCACTGATCTCCGGTCAGGTATATGGCGTTTTGGATTACGAATACATTGCCGAAGTGCAAGGGGGATTCAAGGTGTTTCTCGATACCGAAGACTGGTTTGGCTACGCAGTGGAGGCCATTGGCGATCTAAACCAAGATGGATTTCAGGATATAGCCGTAGGCACAATAAAGGATGATGATGGAGGATTCAATCATGGAGCTGTATACATCCTTTTCTTGGATGCCAATGGAGCGGTTATAACGCACCAAAAAATAAGTGACACCGAAGGTGGTTTTCTTGGACAATTGGATGAATGGGATATCTTCGGAACTTCCATTTCCTATTTGGGCGATATGAATGGCGATGGTCTTGTAGAAATTGGCGTAGGGGCAGAATATGATGGAGATGGCGGAATATGGAGAGGTGCCGTTTGGATACTATCCCTCAATTCTGACGGAACAGTGGCTGCCTATACCAAGATAAGTGATACCGAAGGAAACTTTTTAGCCCCGTTGGAAGACCGTGATGTATTTGGGACCGACATTGAATTGTTAGGGGATTTTAATGGCGATGGAAATCAGGATATCGCTGTTTCAGCGAGAAGGGATCAAAGTAGGGGAGCCGTTTATATTTTGTTTTTGAATGACGATTTTACAGTGGATTCGTATCAAGAAATAAGCAGTGGTACCGGAGGTTTTGACGTGACACTGGATTTGCAAGATTATTTTGGGGGTTCTGTGGCAAATATAGGTGACCTAGATGGAGATGGTGTAATCGATTTGGCCGTGGGAGCCTATCGGGATGATGATGGAGGATCCAATAGGGGAGCTGTGTATATTCTGTTTATGAATGAAGACGGAACTGTGGCAAGCCATCAGAAAATAAGTGATACTGAAGGTAATTTCGATGCAGGTTTTAATGGGAATATGTTCTTTGGAAAGTCAATTGATTATGCGGGCGATATAAATAATGATGAGCGAGTGGATATTGTAGTGGGAGCAAGGGGTTTCTGGGGAGAAAATGCTGGAAACTTTGGAGCTTTTTTCATAATAAATTTGAACAATGATGGTACCGTACATGACTATGTCATGTATACCGAAGGCCTTCACAACTTCGATGGGGATATCAACCCTCAGGATTCTTTTGGCTTTTCGGTTTCTCATATGTATGATGCTACAGCCGATACACATTCCATTATTTCCGGTGCGTTTGCGGATGAGGTAGGAAGCCCTGAAGAAGGCAGTGTTTGGACCTTGAAATTGGGAGGCATATTGGAGATAACTGAGGTAGAAAATAATCTGGGACTTGCTTTAGCGCCCAATCCAACACGTAATGCTTTTCGTCTTTCGAACATAGACGGGATTGAAAAAATAGCGGTTTACGATATGAGTGGAAAGCAATTGGTTGCCTACCAGCCTGCACAAACGGGAAATTATTTCGATGTTTCCTACTTATCTGTAGGACATTATTTGGTGGAAGTTATGAATGAGCAAGGGGAAATGGCTCGTTTCAAAATCATCAAAGAATAAATTACTTTATCCTTTCGGCATAGACGAGGTAATAGCGGGGTGTAAAACGCCTAAGAATAGGACGAATCCCTACTTTACGCACAGGATTGGTGAATTTTTCGCTCTTTTTAATGCGCCAACCGGCTTTTTCCAATAACCAATCAAATTGCCAATCTTCGAACTCGTGGTAATGACGATCCCGTTCATCTGTTTTGCTCCGATAGGCAGAGGCAAACCATAACTTTAAAGGAACAGAAGCCACTAATTTTTTGGCTTTGATATCATTAATAACATTGAAAGGAGACACCAAATGTTCGAAAATTTCGAAGGCTGTCACCACATCATACGTATCTGTTTGTACTGCCTCGGTATCCAAATCGAGATCTTCTCCCTTGGTGTTGGTAACATTGAAGCCCTCTTTGATCAGAATTTCTGAAAATGGATTAGTAACCCCCAAATCTAAAATGGATTCATCTGTAGAAACGTAGTTCTTCAGGAATCGTAAGGTATGTTTGTAACGTTTCTTAGGATATTTTCCTTCGTACATAGTTAGATTCTGTAAACAATGGCATTGATGTTCATTCCTGCACCAACACTTGCAAAGATAACGATATCTCCCTTGCTTACTTCATGCCCCGTCAATTTTCCCTTGACTACCAAATCATATACAGTAGGTACCGTAGCAACACTGGAATTGCCCAATTTGTCTATGGTCATAGGCATTACATTTTCAGGCGGTTCTATGCCATATAGTTTGTAGAATCTTGCTATGATCGCCTCATCCATCTTTTCATTTGCCTGATGAATGAATACTTTCTTCACCTCTTCGATGCCCACACCGCTCTGATCCAAACAATCCTTCATAGCTTTGGGTACATTGCTCAAGGCGAATTCATATATTTTCCGGCCGTACATTTTAATGTATCGATTGGCGCCGTTGAGTCGATGATTATTAGACTCTCCAAAATATATAAAATGGGCTTCATCATAAGTGTATGTAGCACTGCAATGACCTAGAATGTCACTTTCACTGGATTCATTGATTTCCAATACCACAGCTCCGGCTCCATCACTATAGATCATAGAATCCCTATCATGTTGATCTATGACACGGGAAAGAGCTTCGGCACCAACGACCAAGCATTTTTTAGCCATTCCGGCTTTCATGAATGCCTGCGCTTGTATCATTCCTTCAACCCATCCCGGACATCCAAAAAGGACATCATATGCCACGCAGGAAGGGTTTTTAATACGGAGTAAGTGTTTTACCCTTGAGGCCAAACTGGGAACGGTATCGCTTTGTCGCGTTCCGTGCTTTACATCTCCATAGTTGTGAGCAACGATAATGTAATCTAGGGTTTCCTTGTCAATATCAGCATCATCTATAGCTTTTTCCGCAGCAAAGTGCGCAATTTCTGAGGTTACTAATTTGTCCTTAATATAGCGTCGTTCTTCAATGCCAGTAATGGCCTTGAATTTTTTGATGATTACCTCGTTTTCATGTCCAAAAGGAGAGCCATCTTGATCGTAAAAGTCATGATTTTCAAATCCCTTATTGGAAGCTATTTTACTGGGAATAAAGCTTCCAATCCCCGTTATCTGTATGCCCATAAAAGAAAATTATTTGCTAAAGGTAGGTAAAAAGGGATTGGTATCCATATTCACCCCCTGTAAATGTCCGATGTTCAACCTATAAACGAAGAGAGGCACTGTGCCATTGTGTTAGTACAGTGCCTTCCTTTGTGAGTATAAAATGGAATGAAGTTTAGTCGATGTTCAACTTCTCCATATGCAGGTCCATTGTTTTTGCTTTTTTGTCGTATTCTAGAATAACAACATTACCGGTTTTGGCAGGAAGTACTCTGGTAATTTTTCCTTTACCGGCCTCCAAATAGATCTTATCCTGAGAAAACTCCCCTTCATCATAGATAATGGTCTTAAAGGCATTTTTGTTCTTCTCGCCCTTCAGTCTTTCGTAATCGATAAAACAGGCATAGAAACGATCGTTTTCTTTATCAATTTGTGTATAGATGTGATCGAAAGCTCCGTAATTCTTCAATACATGAGCATTTAGTTGTGGACTTCCAAAATCAGATATACTGGGAGCTCTAGATTTTCCTTTTTCAAAAGTTTGAATTCCCTTAAGGGCAAAGTCCTTATCAAATTCGAACACTAAGGCATCGGTAATGGTTAACTGAGTAACACTGTTACCACCGCGGCTAAGTACAGCGGCAGCAATTCCTGCAGCACTGGCTGTTTTTCTGAACTTTTCACCAATGGCGTAGAAACTTCCGTCTGCGGTTGGTACAATATCGTGGAAGTAGATGTAAGAGTTTTTCTTGTCGTCTTTCGCCTTAAGAATAGGATTGATATCCTTGCTCCAGCTAGCTGTATTTTCGGTAAGTGTAGCTCCAGTCTCGTCTATTACTTCTACGAACAGACCTTGACTTTTATCCTTCATGATGTTGTCGCCCCCTTTGAAATACTCACCCATTAGAATCAATTGATTGTTCTCGTTAAGTAAACCATTGGTAATCAACTTGGGCTTCTTAGGGTCGCTTTTAATAGTAGTAACCAGTTTTCCAGTTTCGGTATTCAGGATCTTGGTGGTAATCTTCAACTTTTTTGAAAGCATCCCAGGCTTGCTCATTTCGTTGATAACAATGAATTTTTCATTGGTAGCCATAGGAGCACCTGTAACGATTTCCTTGGAACCTTCTGGGGAACCATAACGCCATCCACGAGAATCGTCGGTAGGATAGAAGAAGGTTTTGTATCCTATTTTTTTGTTATCCTTAATCACTGTTAAAAGGAATCCTTTGTTGGGGACAGAGGTAAGAATATTAAAATCTTCACTCTGGTTCATGGCCATTAGCCAAGTGATCTCTTTTTTGGACAATTCTACGGTAGAAGTTTCTTTTTGTTCCGCATTTCTGTCGAACAACACCACTTTAATATGACGCTCTTTTTTGTTTAGGAAGGCGAACATAAGACCGTCGTTGTTGAACTGACTGTCTACTAGGATGGTCCCTTTTTGAGCAACATACTTTTTGAAAGCCACCTCGTTGAGGTTGTTGTCCAAAACTTGGATACCATATTCGCGGGCACCTTTCTTTAATTTGTCTACCAAATAAAAGAAGTAGTAACCATCTACGTCCTTATCCTTATTTAATATGGCCCCAGAGTTTTGAAGTTTGAATTCGGTAATGCTTTCCAGTTTTTTGGATTGCGCAAACCCCGTAGCAGTAATGCATAACACTATTAGTAGTGTAATTAATTTTCTCATTTTAGTCGATGTTTGGATTTAACTTTTTGAAATATGCGTGTGTTTCTTTTTGAATGTCTGCATTAGCAAACAAGTCCTTATTTTCTTGGCAAAACCAGTATCCTAATTTTCTGATGTTCTTGGGTTCTAGGTTGCTAATGAATTGCTTTATTTTATTGAGTTCTTCCTCTTCCGAAAAAGGACTAATGGGAGCGACGTACTTACCAATGCTGTGCTCTTTTTTCAGTTCGTACATTTTCTTCAGCACTAGAGCCATTTGATCATAAAACCGCGACTTCTCGTCGTCTGCCGATTCATGCGTGGTAAGGAGATAGAACAAAGCAATGTCTAATTGGTTGTTCTCAATGGCACCTTCGATCGTCTTGGCAAGGGAAATCTCTTTAAGCATGTGAATGACCTGTGGCACTCCAGAATTTTCGTCTTCCGAAGCGATCTTGGTACGTAATAATTCGATACGCTTGGGAATGGCTGGATGCGTTTTGGTAGAATCCTTGTCGAATGAATAGTCGTTGGAAGATTCTTCTAAATCGAATAGGGAATTGTTCTCCTTTTTTAACCAGTTATCCTTAAAAGGGTATCCATTCGTATGTAGGTGTTTTTTGATAGGTGCGTACTTATTGAGGATGGCTTTTTTCTCAAAATCCAGTTTTGCTAAAATCGATGTGGCCGATGCTGGATTGTATCCCGTTTTTTTGAAAAGTTCCATCCCTAAAGAATCTGCTTCTATTTCTGCACTTCTCGATTTTTTGTAAAGTTTGTAATTAATATCCTTGAGAAGTTCCATGGCCTTGGAAAACTTCCCTACGTCGCGATTGGAGATTTTATTCACCTTCTTTCGCGTCTCTTTAGATTCGTAACTTTCTATATGCGAGTCGATGGCAGTATCACTATGACTTAAAAGATAATGTGCGATCTCATGACAAATGATAAAAGCAAGTTCATCATCGTTTTCTGCCAAGGAAAAAAGTCCAGTATTAAGGCTAAAGCTACCATTACCATAGGAAGCCGCATTGGGAACCGGAGAGCGGTTCACAAAAAAGTAGAACGCTGATGGATCGACCTCCGGATTGGCGGCATACACTTGGGAGATGATTTTATTTAATTCCGAGTTCAAGGCATCGTCAAAGATGAAGGCATTGTTTTCTATATCATCCTTTATCTTTTCTTTTCTTTCTTCCCAGAACTCGGATACCTTACGTTTGTTTTCACCCTGATAACTGGCAATTTTGGAACCTATACTTTGATCCAAATAATTGAAAATGGAGTCTTTTAATTTGGGTGAAAGGGTTTCAGATTGTGCATTGCTATGACATAGCGGCACCAAGAATAAGGTAAGGGCGAAAAAAAGTCGCATAAAAAGTGTTCCTCAAAAAATCAACCGCAATTATACTTAGTTTTTTCAAAAAAGTTGGGGTAAAAAAAAGAAAGCACCTCCAAATTCTTGAAAGTGCTATGGTTTTCTTTAATTTTTTGACTCTTTTAGGCTTCCATATACGCTTCTATGGGAGCACAGGTGCAGATAAGGTTTCTATCTCCATAGGCGTCGTCTACACGACGAACCGTGGGCCAGAACTTATTTTCGGCCACATAATCCAATGGGAAAGCAGCTTCTTTTCTTGAATAAGGTAATTCCCAAGTATCGCTAGTCAACATTCCCTGAGTATGGGGTGCATTTTTCAATACGTTGTTTGGGTCTTCTTTGCTGGCGGCTTCGATCTCCTGTCGGATAGAAATCATGGCATCACAGAAACGGTCCAATTCTTCCTTGCTTTCACTTTCGGTAGGTTCTACCATAATGGTTCCCGCTACAGGAAAGGAAACCGTTGGTGCGTGGAATCCATAATCCATGAGGCGCTTAGCGATATCGGTCACCTCGATTCCGTGTTCTTTAAAAGGACGGCAATCGATAATCATTTCGTGTGCCGCGCGTCCTCTCTCACCGGTATACAAAGTACTGTAGTGACCGTCTAAACGTTCTTTTATGTAATTGGCATTAAGAATAGCATATTGGGTCGACTTTTTCAATCCACTTTCGCCCAACATACTGATGTAGGCATAACTAATGAGACAGGCCAAGGCACTTCCCCAAGGAGCAGCAGAAATAGCACTAATGGCATGATCCCCGCCTGTTTCAATTACGGGGTTGGTTGGCAAGAACGGAACCAATTGTTCTGCCACACAGATGGGGCCTACTCCAGGTCCACCGCCGCCATGTGGAATGGCAAAGGTCTTGTGTAAGTTAAGGTGACAAACATCTGCGCCAATCGCTCCAGGATGTGTTAATGCGACTTGAGCGTTCATATTTGCTCCATCCATATATACCTGTCCTCCATTCTCATGAATAATGCTGGTAACTTCTCTAATGGCACTTTCGTAAACACCATGTGTAGAGGGATAGGTCACCATTAGTGCAGCAAGGTTTTCTTTGTGCTCTTCAGCTTTGGCGCGAAGATCATCAACGTCGATGTTTCCTTCCTCGGTGGCTTTGGTTACCACAACCTTCATTCCTGCCATCACTGCACTCGCTGGGTTGGTTCCATGAGCGGAGGATGGAATAAGACAGATATTTCTGTGATTATCTCCTCGGGATTCGTGATAAGCACGGATTACCATAAGGCCAGCATATTCACCTTGGGCCCCAGAATTGGGTTGCAAGGAAGTACCTGCAAACCCTGTGATTTCGGTAAGTTGATCTTCCAATTTCTTCAGCATAATCTGGTATCCTTCCGCTTGCTCTACGGGAACAAAAGGGTGAATACTTCCCCAACGGGCATCGCTCAACGGTAGCATCTCGGCAGCGGCATTCAATTTCATGGTACAGGATCCTAAGGAGATCATAGAGTGGTTCAGCGCCAAATCGCGACGTTCCAATTTCTTGATATAACGCATCAATTCGGTTTCGCTGTGATAGCTGTTAAACACCTCATTGGTCATGAACTCGGAAGTTCTCGCTACACTTTCTGGAATGGCACTGTCTTGGCCAATTTCAGAAAGAACCGTGGCTTCTTTCCCTGTGGCTTCGGCAAATACCCTCACAATGGCATTAAGATCTTTTAGGGTCGTTGCTTCGTTCAATGCAATAGAAACCGTGTCGTTATCTGGATAGTAGAAATTGATTCCATGAGCTTCGGCAATAGGTCGAACTGTATCTGCATTCGTCTTTATTGCAATCGTATCGAAGAAGGAATCGTTGGCTTGGAACAATCCAAGTTTTTCCAAAGTATCCGTAAGTGCAGTTGCTTTGTGATGTACCTTGTTCGCAATATCCTTAAGGCCTTCCGGTCCATGATATACGCAGTACATTCCTGCCATCACGGCAAGAAGTACTTGGGCTGTACAAATATTGGAAGTAGCCTTGTCCCTTTTAATGTGCTGCTCTCTCGTTTGCAACGCCATACGAAGGGCACGGTTTCCATCGGTATCACGGGTTACTCCAATAATACGTCCAGGAATATTTCTTTTATAAGCTTCCTTGGTTGCAAAGTACGCAGCGTGAGGGCCACCGTAGCCTAAAGGAATCCCAAAACGTTGTGTGGTTCCCACGACTACATCGGCACCTAAGTGCCCAGGAGCTTCCAGTTTTACCAAACTAAGAATGTCTGCGGCCACAGCCACTTTTATATCAGCTTCTTTCGCTTTTGCAATGAAAGAGGCATAGTCATATATTTTTCCGCTTTTGCCGGGATATTGTAATATGGCACCGAAGAATTCTTTTGAGAAATCGAAACTTTCATGATTTCCTACCACCAATTCAATTCCTAGTGGATTGGAACGTGTTTCCAGCAAGGAAAGGGTTTGGGGAAGGACTTCTTCAGAAACGAAGAACTTTACCACATTTTCCTTCTTTTGGGCTCTTTCTCGAACGGCAAACAATAAGCTCATGGCTTCTGCCGCTGCGGTCGCCTCGTCCAAAAGGGAGGCATTGGCAATCTCCATGCCCGTAAGATCGGTCACCACGGTTTGGAAATTCAACAAGGCTTCCAATCTACCTTGGGCAATTTCTGCCTGATAAGGCGTATAGGCCGTATACCAACCTGGATTTTCTAGAATATTGCGTTGAATCACAGCAGGAATATTCGCTGCGTGGTACCCAAGACCTATATAACTTTTGAACACTTTGTTCTTAGAGGCCAACTCACTGATGTGTTCTAGATATTCCTGTTCGCTAAAGGCAGGATCCAGTTCTATATCCTTTTTCAATCGGATGTCATCTGGGATGGTTTCAAAAATGAGTTGTTCCATACTTTCAACCCCAATCGTTTGAAGCATTTGGGGGAGATCACTTGGCCGAGGGCCTATGTGTCTAAGGGCAAAAGAAGAAGTGTTCATTAATATTTTGATTAAATTTTCGCAAAATTACGACATAAACCTTAAAGATTTCTCCTTTTAACGCGACTTGACTAAGAATTTTTCAACCAAAAGGGGGAGTTACTAACACTTTGGGTATTTTTGTTCGATGCGTGGGTTACGGCTTTTGTTCGACTTTTACATAAATGCTAGTATTCATGTGGCGTTGGCGGTCACTTCGCTGTTTTTCCTAACGCTCCGTGAGTATGAAATACCCTATTCAACCGTACTTGTTAGCATCGTCTTCTTTGGTACTATTTCTGGATATAATTTCATTAAATATGCCCGAATAGCTGGATTGCACCATCGAAGCTTAGCGACTTCCTTAAAGACCATACAGGTATTTTCTTTTCTGTGCGCCAGTGTTTTATTGTATTTCCTTATTCAATTGCCCAAAGAGCAATGGATTCCTTTGCTTTTGTTAGGGGTGTTTACATTCCTGTACGCCGTTCCCTTTCTTAGAAGAAAAAGCCTTAGAACGCTGCATGGGATCAAGATATTCGTGGTAGGATGGGTTTGGGCCGGCGTAACAGTGCTTTTTCCGCTTTGGGAAACCCCTTGGTTGAACGAAATGGACGCATGGCTATCCTTCTTGCAAATATTTCTTTTAGTGATCGTATGGACGTTGCCTTTCGAAATACGGGATATTGAATACGATGCGCCTTCTTTGGGAACCTTGCCTCAAAAATTAGGGGTGAGAAACACCAAATTACTGGGTATGTTGTTCCTTGCTTTGGTGCTGGTAGCCGAAGTGTTTAAACATGAAATTACCACTTCTCGCTTGTTGGGATTATTTTTTGTTGCTTTCCTAAGCGCACTGTTGCTTGGGATTTCACAAAAAAAACAATCGAAATACTTTGCATCATTTCTGGTAGAAAGTATCCCGATTGTTTGGGTTATATTGGATTATACCCTAGAGCGACTACTTGGATAGCTCCTGCTGCAGTCGTTCCTTTAAGGCGTTTTTATCGGCTGTTTGTACTTTGGGGTTTCTGTAAGCTTTAGTCAATTTCGTATTTCGGGCTGTATATTTTCTACATGCCCTACAGTAAATAAGGTGAATGTTCAGCTTTACTTTCTCCCAAAAAGTAGCTTCCTTATACTGATTTTTATCACAAATGTGATTCGCCTCGTGGCATTCTAATTTTATCTTCATAACTTCTTAAAACCAATTTTCTTCTAGGCAATCGGCCATCGCTTTACGGGCTCGATGGATAATTACCCATAGGTTAGACGGCGTGATGTCGAATTCATTACAGATTGTTTCGGTATCGAACCCATCTACTGTTTTCATTCTAAAGATCGAAGCCTGCTTTTCCGGCAATTTATCTATGCAACCGAATATCGCCAGCCCCAATTCTTCGTTTTCCATTGTATCTTCGGCAGTCTTATCGAATGGATCACCTACGCGCTCTTCCAGCCAGTCGCCATCGTCTTCGCCTTCCCGGTAATTTATTCGGACTTCTGCCTTCCCTTTGCTCGAGTTGATCTTTCGATAATAATCGATAATCTTTCTTTTCAGGATCGAAATGAGCCAAGTGCGTTCCGTAGACTCACCCTTGAAGTTGTCTTTCGATTTTAATCCTGCCAAAAAAGTTTCCGAAATCAGATCTTGTGCGATCTCATGATCATTTACGCGAACAATGGTATAGTTGTACAAGTAATCGGAATACTTGTCTATCCATTGACTTGGATTTATCTCGTTGATTGGCATGGAGGCTTTGTCGTAGTTTTTTTCAAAAATAACAAAGTTTGGGAAATCATTAACGATGTCCCTTAAAAGCTTGCTAATACGTGATGGATTCCAAATATTGAATTTCTTCGGAAAGAGAACTCCGCTCTGCTTCTCTTTTGATGGTACGATTCCTTTGGGTTAAGAACTGAAGCATGTGTTTTTTCAGAAATAACCTGTCGAACCACCTTCCAATCCAACCAAAAGGGACGCGATACTTTAAAATATCTGTCATGAGAATACCTTCGTCCGTCTTTTTGAAAAGATGTTGGTGTACAAAATAAGTAAAGTGCCCTTTTACCATGAGATCTGTAAACTGAAAAGGCTTTTCGAAAGAAACCATTTTGCTGGTATGCTTAAGGGAAAGTCCAAAATGTTTTCCTTGCCAGGTTACCGTTTCATCGGGCCCAAGAAGGCCTTTGGTTTTTCCCGAAATTGCTCTTTCCTTCGTTTTGGGCACCGATTTTACGTGGAGATCGATACTCCTTGAGAGATCGAATACCGTATCAATCGGTGCCCTTATTTTGGTATGTAATGTTATGGTTGTCATTATTTGGTAGCAGTTATGATGTAGTATCCAAAGTCTTTCATGTGTAATCCTGAAACCAAAGAGTAGAACGAAGCCTTTAAGTTGTTCCAGCTTTGCGGTTTTATGGGTTTGCCCTTCCAAAGGTTCTTCATTAGGAATCCTACGATAGCAAAGGGTACGTGTAATACCGAAGGAGCTACACGGAAAGAAACTTCTTCGACTTTTACATAGCTAAACCCAATCTGTTTGAGGCGATCCTCCACTTCGTGAATAACTCCTAGGCCACTCAGGCTCCAACCTTTGCAAAGTCCGTTGTAGCTGTAACGGCTTCCTAAGCAGAGTTGTGAGGGTGGCTTTTTCAGGAAAGCATCTCCAATGACCATCTTGCTGCCTTTTTTTAGGATACGGTAGCCTTCCCGAAGGCATTCCAGATTGTGTCCCGAATGACAAAGGCTTTCAATCCCTACTACTCCATCCATACTGTCCGTTGGAATGGAAGTTTGGCTATAATCCTCTTCCAAGATGATGCCGTTTTCTTGTTTCAGCAATTGGTTGCCTTCTTTTACCTGAAAAGGGGAGAGGGTCACTCCGATCATGGAAAGTAGCCGATCCTTTTTTAGAAAATGACGCATGGTCCCTCCCATACCACACCCCAGATCGGCCACGATCCTATGATCTCCATCTAGCATTAGACGTTTGTATATCTGATCGTTCATTTCGTTGAGCATGCTATCCCGCTTAAAAGGGTTGGTTTTACCCCAAATGAAATACCCGAAGTGCATGTTGAGGTCTTTGCTCCAGAACTCGTAGTCCTCGGTAGCTTCGTCATAGAAATGAATGATGTCACGCTGTGAAGCGGTATTGATCTTTTGTTTTTTCTGAAAGGGAAGGGTGGTTGTTTTCATAATGCTATGATTTTAAAAGATGAAGAATGGTTTTCTCCAATGAAGGATATTTGAAGGTGAAACCGTGTTCCATCAATCTTTTTGGTATGACGTTTCTACTTTTCAAAATGAGTTCGGTTTCTGTTTTTATGACCCTAGCACCCATTTCTAGGAGTAATTTGCTCATGGGAATTCCGAAAGGCATTTTTAATCCCTTTCGTATCATTTTCATGAGGTCCATATTTGTGGTAGGGCTGGGAGAAACGATGTTAATCACTCCTTTAATGTCTTCGTTTCGGATGATGTATTCTACACTTCTTGCGAAATCTTCTTCATGAATCCAACTTACCTTCTGTTGCCCGTCTCCTTGTTTGCCTCCAAATCCTACTTTCGATAAGTTTTTTAAGGGAACAAAAGCACCGCCCTTTCGCCCAAATACTATGGATGTTCTTAAAGCTATTTGTCTCAGCTGGGGATTTTGGAATTGGAAGAACTCTTTTTCCCAGGAGGTAGCAACGTTTACTGAAAAGCCTGTGCCGATGATACCGTTCTCTTCATCCATTTCTTTGTCTCGTGAGTCTTCATAGATGGTAGCGGTAGAGGAATTAATCCAAATTTTGGGAGGATTTTCAGATAGTTCTATTCCTTGACCAAGCACCCTGGTTGAGTCTACCCTAGAAAACAGGATTCGTTCCTTGTTCTTTTCGTGGTATCTGCAGTCTACGGACTTTCCGGTGAGGTTAATGAGCACATCGGCATGTTCTAAATGCTTCACCCAGTCTCCAAGGGTTTGGCCGTCCCACTTTACGTAGGTTATATTTCCGGTTGTTTTGGTTTTTGTTCTTGAAAGCACAATGATGCTATGGACCTTATTTTTAAAATGATTTATAAGTATGCTTCCTAAGAAACCTGAACCTCCTGCTATGATTAGTTTTCTCATTGGTATTGTTTTTAGACAATGTTTTGTATAAATAATAGTGTATATACCGTGGCGAATAAGACGAATAGGGCATTCATACCATAACTGCCCCACTTGAATAGGTGTTTTTTGGGAATGTCATACATGGGATAGTAGGCAATTTGAGTAGCCACTTTTCCTACCCAATAAGCACTTATGAGTCCTGTGATCGCAATAGCAAGTGAAGTTCCGTTTTTCAGGTCGGACGGTATCAAGATGGCGATCAAACCGAATGAAAAATTAAGCCCTTGAATGTACCTACCGTAGGTTTTCGCGATTTCTTGATTCAATGGTTTTAATTGCTTTACATCATTGTACCAATCGAATACTTTGTGTCTTATGTAAGGGTATATGAGGGCTGTGAATATTTGTCCAGCACCTCCGAGAATAATGAGCCAATTAGGAATTTCAAATTTCATGACGGTAGTTTTTCAAGTTGATAGGTGATAAAGAGAAAGTAGAATGCTAATACTCCTGAGAATGGCCAAAACACTGTTAAAAACGTATCCGGTTTAACACATGTAAATAGTATGACTATAAGTGTAAGAAGACCATAAAGAAGCACATGTGTTTTTTGAAACTTTGTCAATTTTTGAAAGTACAGGCATATCACAAGAAAGTGAATGAGCTGAAGAACACCTAGAAGAATATGGGCTAGAATACCGCCCCAAATTGTGACATAGAACAACAGAGTGGTAATGATGGCAATGAGATTTAAACGAAACATATCTTTCATAATTTCTAGATTTTATTTTCCAACCGATAGTGTTCCCATTGGTTGTGATACTTAATATGTACTATGGGCACTAGAAGAAGGAAGGTTATTGAAAAAGGAATTCCGAAATATGTCATCAGGGCAATAGGGGGAACCATCCAAAAGAAGCCCGTTACAATCAATACAAATGATAGTAGTTTAGGCATCTTCAAACCAATGCTTAAGCTAACGTTAGAGATGTAGCTCCCAACTCCCAAAATCCAACCGACAAAAAATAGAAAGGGATGGTATCCTGGTAAAACCAAGCTCAAGATCATTGTGATATGACTCAGGATAAAACTGAGGATTCCAATTTGCTGTGTGTGTTTATACTTTTTCATTTGTTCTAAACTTTCAATAATTATTGAAATATATTATTCAAAGAAAAGGGAGAAAAACTCCCTCGGTTCGTTCCGTGGTTTTGTTGTTATTTCAAAAACTTGACCAAGGTCTTGGTAATCCAGTTCTGTTCTTGATTTACCATTCTGTTGAGCATCGCATCGGCAGTTTCTACCAACTCATGCATTTCTTTCGTTTTCTTAATGAGTTCCTGCGTTTTTTTCGAGCCGTCATCTTCAATACTCGATACTTCTTTCAAAACACGTACTGTAGGTCTAATTTCCCTGCGACTACGCTCTTTTGCTATAGTTCGCGCTAATTCCGCTACATCCTTTTCACTGGCAAAGAACTCTTTGCGCTCTCCTGGGACATTTACTTTGTACACGATGCCCCAATCCATCAATCCTCTAAGGTTCATACTGGCATTACCGCGTGAAATCCCTAATTCTTCCATGATATCTTCCATAGACAAAGGATCTGGTGACACAAAGAGCAGCGCATGGATTTGAGCCATGGCCTTGTTAATGCCCCAAAGGGTTCCCAAGGCTCCCCATGTACTTATAAACTTCTCTTTGGCTTCTTTGTAATTCATAGGTCAAATATACAAATAATTTTAAACTTTCAAAAAAAATTGAAAGTTTATTTAATTTTTGAATGTTTCTCGGTTGAATACGGAACGGTTAAATAAGTCCTGCTCTTTTCAAGAGTGCATCTGGATTTGGCTTTTTACCACGGAATTGCACGTACAGTTCCATAGGATCTATGGTTCCTCCCTTAGAAAGCACCGTTTCCTTGAATTTGGTCGCCAATTTCTTGTTGAAGATTCCTTCTTGCTTAAAGTAGTCGAAAGCATCGGCATCCAATACTTCGGCCCATTTATAACTATAGTATCCAGCACTATACCCTCCTTGAAAAATATGTGAGAAGGCTGTGCTCATGCAGGTTCGGGGCGTGTCGGGATATAATTTGGTTTTTGCGAAGGCCTTTTCCTCAAATGCTTTCACATTTTCTATGGTCGAAGGATCCGCTCCGTGCCAAGCCATGTCCAACATCCCAAAACTCAACTGTCGCAGCGTTTGCATTCCTTCATGAAAGGTGGCCGATTCCTTGATTTTCTGAACATATTCCATAGGAATGAGTTCTCCAGTTTCGTAATGCTTGGCGAACAATTCCAAAGTTTCTTTTTCATAGCACCAGTTTTCCAATACCTGACTTGGTAATTCTACAAAGTCCCAATATACATTGGTGCCACTCAATCCCTTATAGGTAGTATTGGCCAACATTCCGTGCAAGGCATGGCCAAATTCATGGAACAAGGTCGTTACTTCATTAAAAGTAAGCAACGAAGGCTTGCTTTCGGTAGGTTTGGTAAAATTACATACAATGGAAACATGCGGGCGATCGTTCACCCCATTTTTTATCTGCTGGGGTTTGTAGCTGGTCATCCAAGCGCCCCCTCTTTTACCGGGTCTCGGGTGGAAATCGGCATAGAAAATGCTAACCAGCACCCCTTCAGAATCCTTCACCTTATAGGTCATAACATCTTCGTGATAGGCATCGATCGTATCGTCTTGCTCGAATTGAAGTCCGAATAACTTTTCAGAAACGGTGAAGACACCATCAATTACATTTTCCAGCTTGAAATAAGGCTTTAGCTTTTCATCATCCAAATTGAAACGCTCCTGTTTTAACTTTTCAGCATAATAGGCACTGTCCCATTTCTGCAGCTCATCGATCCCATCTAATTTTTGCGCATAGGCTTCCAACTCATCGAATTCCTTCTTGGCTGCTGGACGCGCTTTTTCCAAAAGTTCATTCAAGAATGCTTCTACATTTCCAGGGGTTTCGGCCATACGCTCTTCCAAAATAAAGTGCGCGTGTGTTTCATATCCAAGTAATTGAGCTCTTTCATGCCTTAGGTTGGCGATTCGGAGCACATTTTTTTCGTTGTTCCTGTCATTGTCCTGAAATGCTTTGGATCCAAAAGCCAAGGACAACTTCTTTCTTAGCTCCCTGTTCTCGGCGTATTTCATAAAAGGAATATAGCTGGGGTAGTCGAGAGTAATGATCCAACCTTCTTTTCCTTTTTCCTTGGCAACCTGTGCGGCAGCTTCTTTAGCCCCGGAAGGAAGTCCTGCTAAATCACCCTCATGGGTAAGGTGCATTTCGAAGGCATTGGTTTCGGCCAAGACATTTTCCCCAAACGTAAGTTTCAGCTTCGCCAACTCTGTATCCAAAGCACGTAACTTGTCCTTTTTCTCTTCAGAAAGGTCAGCTCCATTACGAGCAAAACCCTTGTATTGCTTTTCTAGTAACATCTGTTGCTCCCCATTCAAGGGCAAATCGTTGCGCTGTTCATAGACGGTCTTTACCCTTTTAAACAGGGTTTCATTCAATAACAGATCATTTTTGAAATTGGTAAGCAAGGGTGAAACCTCCTGGGCAATCTTCTGAATTTCGGCATTGGTCTCCGCGCTGTTCAAATTAAAAAAGACACTCGTAGCTCGATCCAATTGCATGCCTGTATTCTCCAAGGCCTCTACCGTATTCTCGAAGGTAGGAGCCTCACTGGAATCTGCAATGGCATCGATTTCCTTTTTGGTGAAATCAATCAGTTCTTTAATTGCCGGAACATAGTGTTCTTCTTTTATTTGGGAAAAAGGAGCCGTATCGAATTTTTGCAATAATGGATTCATGTAATCAATGATTGAATGAGTTAATGATTGAATGATTTAATGAGTAAATGATTGAATGAACTAATAAGTTTTAAGTTGGACTCCGAGTGATCCGAAGGATTGTATCGAGGAGTCGATATTTTAAGTTTAAAACTCAGATAACGAAGATACGAATTGAGTACTCAAATCGTATTAATTTATGAAAACATCGTAGACAGCCTCCGTCAAAAAATAGGAGTAAATAGGCATAAAGGCCATTAGTATTAAAATAATGGAAAGAATGATTCCAAATATGCTTAGGTATCTCACCTTGGAGTATCCTTTAATTCCGAAGAAAATACCGATCAATCCAATGATTAGGCCAGACATTTTATAAACTCGAGGAAATCTTGGATCAATGCAAACAATTACTTCACCACTCACAGCAGTTTGGTTATAATTATCCGTGAGTATCTCTGAAAATTGAAAATTGAAAAAAACTATCCAAATAATTCCCAGGACGGCAACAAGTATGGACAGCACGGCGTGTTTCATTATTGTTCTTCCCTAACCTTTTTTGCGCCTTCTTCTACTTTTATCTTTAGTCCTTCCTTGTAGGCAAGTACTTTATCCAAAACGCACTTGTCAGCACTTCCTATGATTTGCGCTGCCAGAATTCCAGCATTCTTTGCACCGTTTAGGGCCACAGTGGCCACCGGAACACCTCCGGGCATTTGTAAGATGGATAGCACGCTATCCCAGCCGTCGATAGAATTACTCGATTTTACGGGCACTCCGATAACGGGAAGGGGAGATAGGGAGGCTACCATTCCAGGGAGGTGGGCAGCACCGCCAGCACCGGCAATGATTACAGAAATACCCCGGGTGTGGGCATTCTTGCCATAATCGAATAACTTATCCGGGGTACGGTGGGCAGAAACAATGTCTACTTCCACTTCTATGTCGAATCCTTTTAGGATGTCTATAGCGTCTTGCATAACGGGAAGGTCGCTGGTGCTTCCCATGATGATACCTACTTTACTCATCTTATTTGCTTATTACTTTTATGGTCTTTTTTACTTCTTCAGCCACTTTTCGGGCTTCATTAATGTTTTCATTTACAATGGTAACGTGCCCCATTTTTCGGAAAGGACGTGTTTGCTTCTTCCCATAAATGTGTGGTGTAACACCTTCCATAGCCATGATCTCGGCGATGTTTTCATACACCACTTCACCTGTATGGCCTTCCGCACCCACCAAATTTACCATAATACCGCCTACTTTACTATCGGTATTGCCCAAAGGAAGGTCCAAAATGGCCCGAATGTGCTGTTCAAATTGATTGGTATAGCTGGCTTCTATGCTATAATGTCCGCTATTATGGGGGCGGGGTGCTACTTCGTTCACCAAGATTTCATCATCGTTGGTTTGGAACATTTCTACCGCCAACAATCCCACATGTTGAAAGGCTTCCGAAACCTGTGCTGCCACAGCTCTGGCTTTTTCAGCAACCGATTCATCAATCCTTGCTGGGCAAATCACGTATTCTACCTGATTGGCTTCAGGATGGAATTCCATTTCAACCACCGGATAGGTTTTTACCTCTCCAGAAGGATTGCGAGACACGATTACAGCCAATTCATTTTTAAAAGGAATCAACTTTTCGGCAATGCAGGGCCCACTGGAAAGTGGAATGATATCCCCGGCATCCCGAATAATACTCACACCTTTTCCATCGTATCCGCCTGTACAGCTTTTCCAAACAAAGGGATAGTTCAGTTCTTTGCGGACTATGGCTTCGTTCAATTTGTTCTTGTTTTCAAAAACGATGAAAGGGGAAGTAGGAATGCGATGTTCTTTGTAAAATTGTTTCTGAACTCCTTTATCCTGAATATTCCGAAGGGTATGGGCAGAAGGATATACTTTTTTTCCTTCGGCTTCCAATTTCTCTAGGGCATCTACATTAACACCTTCAATTTCGAAAGTGAGCACATCCACTTTTTTCCCGAATTCGTATACGGTTTCAAAGTCCATTAAGTCTCCTTGTTGAAAGACATCGCAGGCAATTCGGCAGGGCGCTTCCGCGCTTGGATCTAGCACATGGGTGGCTATATCGTACTTACGTGTTTCATACAACATCATCTTGCCCAATTGGCCGCCTCCCAAAATACCTAGGACGAACTCCGAAGAAAAATAATTTGCCATTGCGCAAAGGTACAATCTTCTCCGAAATGGGTATCTTTGCACCTTCGTTATGTGGAATTTTTTTAAATCATTATTTAGAAGTAATAAAAACCGGATGAAAAACATCGTATTATTTGGCCCTCCTGGGGCTGGAAAAGGAACCCAAGCCGAGGTTTTAAAGGAAAAATATCAATTGGTACACTTATCTACAGGAGATATGTTCCGCTACAACATTAAAAATGCTACCGAATTGGGCGTATTGGCGAAAAGCTATATGGACAAGGGACATTTGGTTCCCGATGAGGTGACTATTAAAATGTTGAATGCAGAGGTTGAAAAGAATGCTGGTGCCAATGGGTTTATATTCGATGGATTTCCACGTACGGAAGCGCAGGCAGCATCCTTGGCCGAATTAATGGATAGCAAGGACAGCCAGATCAATGCTATGGTGGCCTTGGAAGTAGATGATGAAATTTTGGTAGAGCGCCTCCTGAAAAGAGGGGAAACCTCTGGCCGTTCCGATGATGCCGACGAAGGAGTCATCCGAAATAGGATTAAAGTATATTACGATGAGACTGCCATACTAAAGGATTTTTACCAAGCTCAGGATAAATACCACGGAGTAGACGGGGTTGGAACTATAGAAGAGATCACTGAACGATTGAGTGCTGTGATCGACACATTATAAGATAACATACAGCTCGTTAATCGGGCTGTTTTTATAAGGAATCATGACCGAAGGGAATTTTGTTGACTATATAAAGATTCATGTAACTTCTGGAAAAGGAGGGCAAGGAAGTGCCCACCTGAGAAGGGAGAAGTTTGTGGCCAAAGGTGGTCCCGACGGGGGCGATGGTGGCCGCGGAGGGCATGTTATCTTGAGGGCCAACAAGAATATGTGGACACTGTACCACTTAAAGTTCAAACGCCACTTTAAAGCAGGTCATGGTGGCGCCGGAGGAAAGCAAACCAGTACGGGGGCCAATGGGGAAGATATATATATAGAAGTTCCGCTAGGAACCGTGGTGAAGAACTCCGATACCAACGAAGTGCTCAAAGAGATTTTAGAAGATGGTGAGGAGTTGGTCATTGCCAAGGGAGGAAAAGGAGGTCGTGGAAATGATCATTTTAAAAGTGCTACCCGACAGACACCACGATACGCACAACCGGGATTACCTGGAGAAGAGGCCAATATCACCTTAGAAATGAAAGTCTTGGCCGATGTAGGCTTGGTAGGGTTCCCCAATGCGGGTAAATCGACCTTGCTTTCGGTAATTACAGCTGCCAAACCCAAGATCGCCAACTATGAGTTTACCACCCTAAAACCCAATTTGGGGATTGTGGATTATAGGGATTACCGTTCGTTTGTTATGGCCGATATCCCTGGAATCATAGAAGGCGCTGCCGAAGGAAAAGGATTGGGGCACTATTTCCTACGCCATATTGAACGTAATTCTACCTTACTTTTCTTAATTCCTGCCGATGCGGATGACATCCGTAAACAATACGATATTTTGGTGGATGAATTGCGTCGTTACAATCCAGAATTATTGGATAAAGAACGATTGGTAGCTATTTCCAAAAGTGACATGCTGGATGACGAGCTAAAGGCTGAAATGAAGGCCGAACTCGACAAAGATTTCGAAGGCATTCCGTACCTTTTCTTCTCGTCTGTGGCCCAACAAGGATTGATGGAATTAAAGGACAAGCTTTGGGGCATGCTTAACCAGTAACCCCTTTTCGATTCGCATTTCTTCAAATTTATAAATCGGGAGAAGTAAAATTCTCTATTACAGCCTAATTGGTTATCTTAGGAGATGGATTAATTCTGACTCCGCTATGAGAAAACAACTACTTACCAGCTTATTTTTATTGAGTTGCATGTTGGGGATGGCACAATGCCCAACTGGCGATATTATCCTTACTTCGCAGGCCGAAATTGATAATTTCGCCACGAACTATCCTGGTTGTACCGCATTAACCCACGAACTTAAGATAGAAGGGACTGTAAATAGCATTACGAACCTTCTGGGACTATCGGCTTTAACCGAAGCCCAAGATCTTGTCATTTTTAGTACGGATGTAACGGACCTTCAAGGACTCCATAATATCACTTCCATGGGAAGGTTAACCTTTTGGCTGAATCAAGGAGTGGTGGATTTAACTGGGCTCGGCGCCGTACAAACCATGGACGGAATCGACTTTTTTGGCAATAATAATATGATTGGTTTTAATGGGTTGGACAATGTTCAATCCATGAATACGCTTCACTTGTTCGAAAATGATAATCTACAGGATATCTCCCAATTAAGCGCCGTTACGGAATTCGATTTCATTACGATAGGGAGTAATTTATTTAGCAGTTTAAGCGGGTTGGAAAACGTACAATCGGTAGCGGGGGATATTGCCATATCTTCAGAATTCATTACAAATGTGGATGAGTTATCCAATTTAGAATCCGTTGGTTCCATTTATCTTTCCAGCCTTGAAGACCTTACTAGTATTGCGGGGTTGAGCAATATTGAAACTTTGATGGATTTGTTTATTTTGAAGAATTACGACTTGACAAATCTTGTTGGATTGGAAAATATCTCGACTGTAAACGGAAGGGTTCGCATAGGGTATAATACCTTGATTACCGATCTGTCATTTTTAAACAACTTGACCTTTGCCGAGCATTTGGATATTTATGATAACGACAATCTACAATCGTTAGCAGGGTTAGAAAATTTACAGATAGTGAATGGTCGCCTTTTAATGGTGAGTAATCCTAATCTGGTTGACATTTCTGCCCTTAGTGGGGTTTCACCCACACAGGTAGACGAGTTGGTTATTTCTGGCAATGCAAATTTAGCCGCTTGCGCGAATGCATTCACCTGTATTGCGATCAATAATTCTGCTGTATCAAAAACAATTGTTAGCAATGCTGAAGGATGTAGTTCTTTACCGGAAATTCAAGAGGCCTGTTTACTGAGTGATGAGGATTTCTCTTTGTCCGAAGCTATCTCATTATCTCCTAATCCGGTGACCCATACCCTTACGATTTCTTCAAGTGAAAACATACGTGTTGAAAGCGTAGCCGTTTTTTCAGTAGCTGGACAAAAGGTGCGCGAAACGACTACGAGTACTGTAGACTTTTCTTATTTCCCTCAAGGGGTGTATTTGGTGAAAGTGCACACAAGTAATGGTGTTATTACCGAAAAGGTCGTTAAAGAATAGGCCTGCAATCTAACAAAGTCATTTTCGTTATCTTTATTCAAAAAGATAACTGTTATGAAATTATTGACAATCCTTGCCCTGAGTTTATTGTTGGCTTCTTGTGGCGCCACTGTTGCGGTGGATTATGAAGAGCAGACCGATTGGAGTCCCTATACCCAATACCAGTTTTATCCCAATATCGATTCAGGTCTTAGCGAATTGGACAATAAGCGCATTATAATGGCGGTAGACAGCGCATTTGGCTTCACCCGCTATACAAAGAGCGCCAATCCTCAATTCTTGATAAATTTCTATGCTGAAGAAGCCTTATCCAATTCCAGAAATACCATTGGTTTGGGTCTTGGCGGTGGTGGAGGTAATGTAGGTGTTGGAGGAAGCGTGGGAATCCCCATTGGCGGGCCTGTTATTGAACAACAAATTACCATCGATTTTATAGATTCAGAAAAAGATCAACTTATCTGGCAAGCTGTGGTGGACTGTAAACTAAAGGAAAGGGCTACTCCCGAACAGAAAGATGCCCATTATGTGAATGTCATTATGAAGGCATTGAAGAAGTTTCCCCCTAAAAAGTAAAAAAGGCCCGTTTGGGCCTTTTCCTATCTTAACTCAGTAATTCGTTGTATTTGTCCTTGTAGCCTATGAGCACTATTATGTTAAGCACTAAGAGGGCAATGGCCCCTGCACTATTTGCAGGATCCAAAGTTACATGGAACATGAGAGCGTTTACAGAAACACTCATTAGGATAATGGCCATTAAGGCTCCGAATTTGTTAAAAATTAGGGCAACACCTGCCAAAATTTCAACAATAGCGACCAATGTTAGTGTTTTGGTGCTGCTAAGTGCTCCAAAATACGTGGCCACATCTCCGGTGGGTTCTCCCATATCCAGCATGGGGATGAATTTGTTTAGGCCAAAGAACAGAACGAAGAGTCCGAGGAGGATTCTTATGACCATAAAAACTTTAGAGTTCATAACGGAAAAATTTAATTTGTTACCTTTTAAAGGTACTGAATTAAAAATAAAGCAGTTGCGTTAACGTTTCATTCTCAAGCAAGAATAAATAAGTTATTTATATTTGAAGTCCCAAAACAGAGCTATGAATAGACCCATATTACTATTCCTACTATTTATTTCCGTATCACTAACGGCTCAGAACAAATTCTTGGCTGCGGAAGCCCATTTCATTGCCGAAGAATACCAGAAAGCCAAGGCATTATTCGAAACTTACCTTGAAAATCATCCTGATCATGCGAAAACAAGGGAATATTTAGGGGATATAGCGAGTTACGCTAAAGATTGGGATACGGCTATTGACTATTACGAAGGATTGGTAGAGGAAGACGATACCAATGCGGACTATCATTTCAAATATGGTGGGTCCATGGGGATGAAAGCCCTAGAGATTTCACGGATCCGTGCACTGTCCTATATCGGGGACATTAAAAGGGAATTGGAGAAGGCTGCAAAATTGGATCCCAATCACATAGAAGCACGTTGGGCATTGGTGGAGTTTTACATTCAGTTGCCGGGTATTATTGGAGGTAGTGAGAAAAAGGCAATTCGTTTTGCCAATCAGTTGGCCAAAATATCCCCAGTAGATGGTCATTTGGCTCAAGGCTACATTGCCGAATACAGTAAACGTCCAGAAGATGCAGAAAAACACTATAAGGATGCCATTACCGTGGGAGGATCGGTTCATACGTATGAAAAATTGTCGAATTTATACGAGACCACCGATCAGCCAGATAAAGCGATTCGTACTATTGAGACCTGTCTCAAGGTGCATGATAGAAACGCATTGCGTTATCAGATTGGTAAAATAGCTGCACAGTACAATTTGGATGCCGAATTGGGGATTAATTGTCTTCAGAAATACATAGAAAATCACTCGGTAAGCGATGGTGTTCCTAAGGATTGGGCTTACTTTAGATTGGCGCAGATCTATAAAAACATAGGGGAGAAGGAAACGGCCTTGCAATGGATTGATAAAGCACTTCGTGATCGCCCCGATTTTAAGGAAGCCAAAGAGGAAAGACAAGTTATCTTAGGGCTTTAATTTCAGTATTCAATTCAAATTAACAACGCAGCGGGTGCCATCAAGGTATTTGCAGTATCTTTACTTCGTTAAACGAGTTATTCCAACAACAGGTTCTTTTCAGGAATTTTATGAGAGTACATTTTATAGCTATTGGTGGCGCAGCCATGCACAATTTGGCCTTGGCATTGCACGAAAAAGGGTATCAAGTAACGGGAAGTGACGATGTAATTTTCGATCCCTCCAAGTCGAGGCTGGAAGCCAAAGGGCTATTGCCCGAGACCTACGGATGGTTTCCCGAAAAGATATCGGATGCCTTGGATGCCATAATCCTTGGTATGCATGCTAAGCCCGATAACCCAGAATTATTGAAGGCACAGGAACTGGGCCTTACCATTTATAGCTATCCCGAATTTCTCTATGAGCAATCCAAAGAAAAAACACGGGTAGTAATAGGGGGGTCGCATGGTAAAACAACCATCACGTCCATGATTCTTCATGTACTGCAGTACCATGATAAGGATGTGGACTATATGGTGGGCGCCCAATTGGAAGGTTTTGATACCATGGTACGCCTTACTGATCATAATGATTTTATCGTTTTGGAAGGGGACGAATACCTTTCCTCTCCCATAGATCGCCGACCTAAGTTTCACTTATACAAGCCCAATATCGCCTTGTTGAGCGGAATTGCTTGGGACCACATTAATGTCTTTCCTACCTTTTCTGAATATGTAGAACAGTTTTCCATTTTTCTGGAGCAGATCACCCCTGGAGGGGCCATTATTTACAATGAAGAGGATGAAGAAGTAAAGAAGGTGGTGGAAAGTTCCAATCAGTTGATTAAAAAATACCCCTATGCCACACCACAATATGAGGTAGAGCATAGGGAAACCCTATTGGAAACCCCAGAAGGCCCCATGCCTATCGAAGTCTTTGGGAAGCACAACTTAAACAATTTGGAGGGGGCTCGGTGGATTTGTCAACTCATGGGTGTGGACCAAGATGATTTTTATGAAGCGATCGGCACCTTTAAGGGCGCGAGCAAGCGATTGGAAAAGATTGCCGAAGGAGCATCAAGTGTCGCTTATAAAGACTTTGCCCATTCTCCCAGTAAGGTGAAGGCGACTACCCAAGCCGTAAAAGATCAATACGCAGACCGGCATTTATTGGCCTGTTTGGAATTGCACACCTATAGTAGTTTAAATCCAGAATTCCTTTCCGAATATAAAGGGGCATTGGATGCTGCCGATACGGCAGTAGTTTTTTATTCCCCACATGCGGTCGAAATTAAGAAGCTGGATCCTATATCTGCCTATCAGATAGGAGAGGCCTTTCAAAGGGACGATCTTATCATTTATACCGATCCCAAAGCTTTTAAAGAGTACTTATTTGTCAAGAAACTTGAAAATACCTCGTTATTGTTGATGAGCAGCGGCAATTACGGCGGTTTGGATTTTGAAGAGATACAGAATATCGTATCTTAGAAGTATGCTTCAAAAAAGGTTTCTCCGAGACCGGGAAAACATTCACATTTCAACCAAGCGTTTCGTAAGGGCCATTCTATTAGGAATGGGTGCCACATTGTGCATTTATATCCTTTTTTGTGGTTTTAGGGAGGTTTTTCGCGCCATGGAATTTGGTTACACAAATGGGCCTTTGATTTTTGATGAAACAACAAGGAGCCGTCAAAACCTAAGTTTTGCCTTGATTTCAGTAGCTTTTGGTAATTCGGTTTTTTTGGGAACCCTTTTTACACGTCCAGTTAAAGGAACCCTGAGGAGAAATAGACGTCTGGCTATACTCAACGATCAACTATTCTTCGGGGCCAATTTTATTTATGTCTTCTTCAAAGTGTATATACTGTTTGGGATTTTTGCTTCCATGTGTTTTGATCTCCGTTATCTAATTGATCACAACTATATGTTTGTTCTAATAGCAGTTGTGATGTTCTTGGAAAGCTGGAAGCACATTACGAGAACCTTCAGAAAAAGTGCTTTTAAGGTGCTGCTGATCAATGCGCTAGTGCTTGGTGCAGTCTCGTTGGTCCTTTCCCAAACATCCATATTCAATTATAAGAAAATGGATGCGGCTTTATTAGCTGGAAATCCAAAGATCGATGTGCCCATTAGTTCTTTTGAAAGTACTAATGAGGAATGGGGTTGGGATCATTTGAAAGTCTATATGGATGATGGCACGGTGAAGTATAACTTGAATAAAGAACCCATACAGTTTGAAGATATTTATATTAAAGTAGTTGAGCGTCGATCTCGATTTCGCTGGGGGATGCCTGGAAGAAGTCATGTATGCCTATTAGCTTCGCATGATCTGCCGATTTCAGAAATTAAGAAGATAGAAAAGCAATTGTT
This sequence comes from Aureisphaera galaxeae, assembly GCF_028561275.1. Lineage (GTDB taxonomy): Bacteria > Bacteroidota > Bacteroidia > Flavobacteriales > Flavobacteriaceae > Aureisphaera > Aureisphaera galaxeae. The sequence goes on along the minus strand of NZ_JAQQTF010000010.1, from coordinate 117,478 downwards.
TTTAGCCGAAGCGCGCAAAATAATGTACGTTACACGTAGACCAGAAGGGCAGTTTACAAGTAGGTACGATCTTGATGGATTGGCTTATTCTATAAGTCCGGATGATCTTGATGATAGTGATTATTTGGAAGGCGGAATTCCATTACCCCCGCCGGTTCCAGATGTTTTGATGAAAGAGCTCTTTGCTGATAAGGAGGAGATTGTGATAAACCTAGATGATGCTATCACGATACAGGAAAAGAAATATGTAGATAGGAATGAACTATTACGCTTTTTTAAAGACCACATAAATAACAAAACCTATTTCAATCTAAAATTTGAACCCAGTACCTCCTATCAAAACTACATATCTGTATTAGGGATCTACAAACAGGCCTTGTCAGAACTACGGGACGAAGTAACCACCATAGATTGGGAAAATGCAAGATATGGAGATACGCGTTATAAATATGAGGAGGAACAGAGGGAAGCTAAAGAGATGTATCCTTATTCCTTGCTTCATAACTTCGATACCAGCCGTATACCTGCCGATTAAGAGGCCATTATTCATGAAATCCGACCTATACATTTCATTGAAAAACAATAAACTCTAATTAGCTGCCGTTCAAAGAGCCTAACCAGTCAGCATATTCTATACAAATACTTTTTATTCACCTTAAACCATTGTATTATGTATAGACTTGCATTATTAGCACTAACCGCATTGTTTTTGGTCGTATCCTGCAACAGCGACGATAGCAATAGCAATCCTCCCGAAAATGAACCTGCAAATTTTTATGCCCTTAAAATAGGCAACAGTTGGGAGTACGAAGTTGCCACCTACAGTTTTGTAGAGGAAGAATACCAAATTCAAGATCTTACCGTCACCAATACCATAATAGGAGATAGTATCATTAATGGGGAAACCTATTTCGTTTTTAAGACAACCAGTGAAGGAACTTATGAATGTAGCCCTTGTGAAAATTGTTTTAGGGATGAGATCGTGAGGGATTCGCTCGGGTACTTAATTAACGACCATGGCGATATTTTGTTTTCGAATACCCCGACCGAAGATTACTTGATTAGTCCAACATCATGGGGAGGTATTTATGGGAAATATGTAGGGGAGAATGTGGAGATAAGTACACCGGCAGGGGATTTTGAAACCACTAAAAATGAAATATACGGGGTCTTTTCGAGTGGGGAAACCACACCCAGTCGGGATTCACATTTAATCGCAGAAAACATTGGAAGGATTCGAAGAACCGTGAGTTTAATAAGTAATGAGATACCCTTATACAGGATGACACTTAAATCGTATTCCTTGGTAGATGGGGACTAATTAGGAATACATATCTTCTATAAAATCCAGGGCTTGGTCTCTGGATTTTTCTATTAGAGCCTGTTTGGCCAATGCCTGATCCCGCTTGTTCTTATCCTGCGAAAGTTTAAATTTTCCTTCCCAATGTGTAATGGTAATATCGAACGCCTGAATATAAGGCACCGCGGCTTCCATTCTAGGGTTGTCTTTTTCCAGAACAAACTTTTGGTCTTTTCCTTCCAAGAATTCGGTCATGGCGATCATGGTATCCTTGGCCGCTTCAGGATCATTAATACGGGTAATGATTCCAGTTACATGAACGATGAGGTAATTCCAAGTAGGTAATTGAGTAGTGGAGTAGACACTGGGAGAGATGTAAGTGTCAGGCCCCTTAAAGACTACCGTTACTTCTGCCCCATCTACCAAGGTTTCCACTTGCGGATTGTATTTGTCTATATGAGCTACCAGACGTTTGGATTCCTCATTATAAATGATGGGAATGTGAGTTACATAAGGTGTGCCGTTTTTTGCGGAAACGAGCATTCCCAAAGGATAATGCTTAACAAGGGATATCATTTTTTCGATATCCTCAATTTGGTGATGTGGAGGGGGATATTTTTGGTTCATAGGCTATGCGCCAAATTGGCGTAAATGGTGGTCTAGATGTTTGTACTGCATTTTACCCCACTGTTCTTTGGTAAAGTATCCGAATCCTGGATGGGGATTCCATTCTTCTTGTCCTTTTCTAGACTCAAACTCTACCAGTAATTCTTCAAGTACCGCCTTTTCTTGGTTAAAATCCCTAGGCTCTGTTTCCTTCAGGAACTTCGCCGTGGGAAGGTTTTTTCGCCAAATTTTATCATTGTACAAAGACTTTTTGAAAAATACCTTAGCCAACCAATTGGGTTTCATGCCGTAGTCGTTCTTTCCTAGCATAATATTAAACGGTCCTTGGCAATGGCGCATCATTTGTCCTACGGACATCTTTCCCCAAAGTCTTTCGGAGTTTTCATTTAAATTGTCCATTCGCGACCTTATTTCAGAATAGGCATCTGCATCAAATAATGATTTCATTTTCTTCAAAAATTTTATAGAACTGTATCTAATTTTAAAGATACATTATTATCTTTATTGTAAAGCGAATTGTTTGGGGGAAAACAGTACATCTTTTTCGATTAAAACCTGGAACGAAGACGACCGTCCCAGGGAAAAGCTATTGGTGAAAGGGCCATCTGCCCTTAGCGATGCCGAGTTAATTGCCATTCTTATAGGTTCCGGAAATAGAAACGAAAGCGCAGTGGGTTTAAGCAAGCGTATTTTGGCTCAAGCAGGGAACAGTCTTAAAGAACTGGGAAAGAAATCCATACCCGATCTTTTAGGGTTTCATGGAATAGGAGAGGCCAAGGCCATCACCATTTTGGCGGCCATGGAATTGGGCCGAAGACGGCAGGCAGAAAATGTTTTGGAACGGAGAAGGATCACTTCGAGCCAAGCAGCCTTCGAATTTTTACGTCCCATGTTATCCGATCTTCCCCATGAAGAATTTTGGGCGGTGTACTTAAATAATTCCAATAAAGTTTTACAAACGCACCAACTCAGTAAAGGAGGGATTACAGGAACCGTAGTCGATATTAGGCTTACCATGAAAACCGCACTGCAATTGGGCGCTATAGGTATTATTCTGGCGCACAATCATCCCAGTGGTACTTTAAGGCCCAGCGAAGCAGATAAGCAATTGACCCAGAAATTTGTCTTTGCAGGAAACAGTTTGGACATTAAAATCCTCGACCATCTTATTATCACCGAAAAGACGTACTTTAGCTTTGCCGATGAACAATTGCTGTAATGCTTTTAGTCTACACTCAAAAACAAACTCCACGACTAGATTATTCCTTTAAGCATATTTGCACCCGAATTTTGGGGTATCCCGTTTCGTTTACTTCGGTTATTGAAGAGTTTATAGCGCACCAGGGGCCTAAACTGTCCTATGGAAAGCAACCCATGGGCAATGAGCTGTTCATACAGGCACATGGATTGCTATTTCAACAGGGGTTTGAAGATGTTGAAGTAAATGTATCGCCCTGGGAAGATACTATAGGTTTCTTTGGGACGGGAGAAAAGAGTGCGTTACCGTTCGATATCTTTGCGGCGACATTTTATCTCTTAAGCCGCTATGAAGAGTACATGCCGCATGTAAAGGATGAATTGGGCCGTTTCCCTGCAGAAGAGAGCTTAGCGTATAAGGAAGATTTCTTGAAGCAGCCCGTAGTGGATAAGTGGGCATTTCGTTTTCAAAAAGTACTGCTGGAGTATTTCCCAACTGTAGAAACTCACTCCAGAAGTTATATGATCCATCACGTAGTGCAAGCGAGTCGACCTTTTGAGTTTTCCCAGCGTGGGTTTTTAAGGAATGTAATGGGGTATGGGCGCGACTTAATAGGTCTCCGTTTCAAGAAAATACTACTGCGCAGTCGCGTATTGCTTTATCTAAGGAAGGATCCCTACGATACCTTTACATGGATCATAAATGCTTCTAAGAAGAATGGAGCGAAGCTTTCGGTGTTTTTTCTGCTTGGGGAAGGCTTTACCTTTCGGGAGGATATCAATGCCAAGCGAAAAAAAGTAAAGCTATTGGTAAAACAAGTGGCAGATTACACCTATGTAGGCCTCGTTTTCTCCTTTCATTCGCTTATGGATATGCTGCGTTTAAAGATGGAAAAGAAGGAATGGGAAGAGCTTATTCACCGATCTTTGGGCAATACTATGAACGACCGGTTTAAAGTCGGTTTGCCAAGTACCTATAGAAATTTGTTGGAATTGGAGATAAAAAGGGACTTTTCGATGCTTTATGATTCCGAAGTAGGATTCAGGGCAGGAACCTGTACACCCTTTCTGTTCTACGATCTGGATTACGAAATAAAAACCCCTTTGATTATTCATCCGGTTTGCGGTGTTACAGGAGCGCTGTACAATAAAAAAGCGGCAGAGCAGGAAACAACCACGAATGAGCTAATAAAGGAAGTAAAACAAGTGAATGGGACCTTTTCCTTGGTATTTTCAAACAAAGATTTTACGGCTGTGAAGCATAATAAATGGTGGAAAGAACTATTTTCGAGAAGCGAAACAAATGAATAAACTAGGAATAAAACACATTTTCTTCGATTTAGATCATACCCTATGGGACTTTGATCGAAACTCAATGCTTGCATTTCGGCGCATGTTCGAAGCTTACAGCATTCCGGTGCCTTTGGAGGATTTTATAAAGGTATACGAACCCATAAATTTCGAATATTGGAAAATGTATCGGGAAGAGCGAATCGATAAGCAAGGTTTGCGAAGGGGACGATTTTTGGATTCCTTTAAACCTTTTGGGGTTACATTCTCCATGGAAGAGATCGATACCCTTGCCACATCCTATATTGATGAACTACCAAAAGACAACTATTTGTTCGACGGGGTCACGGAAATGCTGGATTACCTCCTCTACAAAGGGTACGAAATGCACATTATTACCAATGGTTTCGAGGAAGTGCAACACCTGAAACTGCGAAACAGCTCCATAGATCACTTTTTCCGGACCGTGACGACCAGTGAAGAGGTTGGGGTTAAAAAACCAAATCCGTTGGTGTTCTACAGAGCTTTGGAGAAAGCCAGTGCCCAACCCTTGGAAAGTATCATGGTTGGAGATACCTTCGAAGCCGACATTTTGGGGGCCGAAGAAGTGGGGATGCACACCTTGTTTTTTAACTATAGAAAGGAGAATCCGCCTGCCCAATATCGTGTTATAAATCGAATTACCGATATTAAAAATCATTTGTAGCTATACTAATTGGGCTTATATTTGCGTTACTTATGTTAAAGCCCAACCCCAATGAAAAAGAACCTACTAATCCCTGCGCTTTGTGTCTTTGGAGGCTTACTGTTTTTCTCCTGCGTCAAGGACACGGATTTTGACGAAGCCGAAAATGTTGCGGCCACTCCCGTGGTGGAACTAAATCTCATTCACTTCAATGTGGGTGCCAATGAGTTTTATGATACCATCACCAATACTCCAAGGTTAATCTTAACGGATACTACCGAGATTCGTTTTTTGGATGATACGGAGATTCAGGAAAGTCTTTTACGAGCCGATTTCCTATTTCGTTTTAGGAATAGCATACCGCGAACATTTGTGGTAGACTTTCAGTTCTTGAGCGAACAAAATGAAATTACCTACGCTACCTCTACTACCGTCCCAGCAGGTACCGAACAGATTCCAGCCACACCACCCGATTTTATTCAGGTGGTAGAAGGAGACGATATCGCATTGCTTACACAAGCCAATAAGGTGGTGGCAAATGTGACCATTCCTTCGGCAGATGCTGATCTTGTGGGTAATCTGAACCTTCAGTCGAAAACGACCTATTATTTAGAGATTAAAGAGCGAAACTAACCCTATGAAAGTATTATCTCTTTTTATACTAGCCTTAGGGCTAACGGTAGGGGCTATGGCTCAAAATAAACAGATCTTATACGGATTTGAAGAAGTGCCTCAGGCATTATTGGTAAACCCTGGAGGGAAAATTAGCCCTAGCCAGAAAATGCACATAGGAATCCCCCTTTTGTCGCAGGTACATGTTAATGGTGGGTCTTCGGGCGTAAGTGTCTACGATATTTTCGGGAGGTCGTCTGTAGATATCAATGACCGTATCGAACAAAAGATTTTCGAAATGACCGAAAAGGACTTTTTTACGGCGACACAGCAGTTGGAAATACTGTCGTTTGGATGGCGATCCCCTAAGGATATTTATTATTCTGGAGGAGTCTACCAAGAATTCGATTTCATCTCTTACTTTCCAAGGGATTTGGCCATATTGGCATGGGAAGGGAATGCAAATTATATTGGTTATGAGTTCGATCTAGGTCAAGTAAGTGCCACTGCAGATGCTTTGATGGTCTATCATTTTGGCGCCAATAAAGAAATAAACAAAAGGTTGACGGTGGGAGCAAGAGCTAAAATCTACTCCAGTCTTCTAAGTGCCCGAAGTACAAATAACCAAGGAACCTTTGTTACCAATATAGGTGATGAGAATAGTGAAAACATCTATGAGCATACCGTGAATAATGTCGACATGACCGTAAACACTTCTGGTTTTACCGATAATCTTACAGCCAGCCAATTGGTGGGAAGGGCGTTTCTGGGAGGAAACCTAGGAGTGGGGGTCGATTTGGGGGCTACCTATGAGGTGACCGATCAAATAACGGCCAGTGCCAGTGTGTTGGATGTGGGAGCTATCTTCCATACCAAAAATGTGGAGAGTTATCAAGCAACCGGGACCTATACCCTGGATGGGATCGAACTTATTTTTCCGCCATTAAGCACGGGAGAAGCGGGTATCCCTTACTACGATAATTTAGAAGATGAACTGGAGCGCGAAATACCCATAGATACCATTACCAGTGGATATACCCAAATGCGCCCCATGAAGGTAAATGCCGGTGTAAAATACAGTTTTGGTGGTTTTGTGGGCGGACAGGAATGCGATTGTTTGAACAAAGGTGGAATAGAGCGTATGCAGGCAGTTGGATTGCAGTATTACAGCATCTTTAGACCTAAGGGTCCCCAGATGGCAGGAACCCTCTTTTATTACAGGCGTTTATTCGATTTCTTATCTGCAAAGGCTACCTATACAGTAGACTCTTATACCTTCACAAATGTGGGCTTGGGAGTAGCCACCAATATTGGAAAATTCAATTTTTATGTTGCAGCCGATAACATCCTCCGTTATGGAAATATTGCAAAGGCAAAAAGTGTATCTTTGCAGCTCGGTTTTAATATAAAATTTGATGAAGAATGAATAAATATGTAGTTGCTGTTTTTTTCATTATTTTTTCCTTATCCAAGGGATACTCGCAGTTAGATCTCAGCAGTTATAGTTTTGTTGTGGTCCCCGATAAATATGAATTTCAATTCGAGAACGATCAATACAAGCTCAATTCCCTAACGAAATTCCTTTTCAATAAATACGGTTTTCACGCTTATTTCAACAAGGAACTCCCCAATGTGGAACGTTGCGATGGTCTTTGGGCCGATGTTACCCGCCAGTCTGGATTTATTTGGACCAAGGTAAACGTTGTGCTCAGGGATTGTAATGGCGAGGTTATTTATACCAGTGATGAGGGGAAGAGTAAGCTGAAAGAGTATGGGAAGGCCTACCAAGAAGGAATTAGAGAGGCTTTTCAAAGTATTATTGCTCTTGGGGTAAATCAGAAGGAGATTAGGGAATTCGATTTTACCAAGGATCCACCAAAGCAGGATGTTGAAGAAGTAACGGAAGAAAAAAAGGAAGAAACAGCCGTGGTTGAGGTGAAAAAAGAATTGCCAAAAGAAACGTTGGAAAAGACAGCGATTCGTTCCAACGATTCTTTCTACGAAAACAATGGAAAGGTATTCATTCTTAAAGAGAAGGAGGAAGGGTTTAAGCTCTATGAATTGTTGGATGATCAATTGACCCTAAAGGGGCAGATTGAAAAAGTAGAGGAGGGCATGACCTTTACCGATACATCGGGCAATACCTTCAATTGTTCTTTCGACGATGAAAGAAATCTGGTCATTGCTACTTCTTTTCAAGAAATGGTGTTTAGGTACCAGCGCTAGTAGCTATATTTATCTCCCCATAATTTCGAAAGATAATTCCGAAGCGCAGCTTCCCGTTGATTATTCCCGGGATTGTACAATTGGGTTCCTATTATTTCTTCAGGTAAAAACTCGTGTGGAACGAAGTTTCCTTCAAAGTCATGGGCATATTGATAATTGTCTCCATATCCCAACTCCTTCATAAGCTTCGTAGGAGCGTTTCTAATGGATAATGGCACAGATAGGTCTCCCGTTTGTTTTACGAGCTGCTGAGCCTGCTTAATGGCCTTGTAAGAAGCATTACTTTTGGCAGAGGTCGCCAAATACACTGCGCATTGACTCAAAATAATCCTTGCTTCGGGATATCCAATGGTATTCACTGCTTGAAAAGTAGCGTTGGCGAGCACCAAAGCTGTCGGATTGGCCATGCCGATATCTTCTGAGGCAAGAATCACCAAACGCCTTGCAATGAACTTCACTTCTTCTCCACCTTCGATCATACGGGCCAGCCAATACACTGCTGCATTTGGATCGCTTCCCCGAATGGATTTTATAAAAGCTGAAATAATGTCGTAGTGTTGTTCTCCCGTTTTATCGTAGAGCACGGTGTTCTTTTGCACTTTCTGGGTCACCATTTCGTTGGTAATGGCCACTTTGTCCGATTCTTCAGAAAGCACCACCAGTTCTAGAATATTTAAAAGCTTTCGGGCATCGCCACCAGAAAGACGAATCAGGGCTTCTGTTTCTTTAAGTTCAATTTTTTTCTGGGATAAGATTTTATCCTCTTTTATCGCTCTTCTTATAAGTGTTTCCAGATCTTCCTTGGAAAAGGCTTTCAGGATATATACCTGACATCTGGATAATAAAGCGGGAATTACCTCAAAACTGGGATTTTCTGTAGTCGCTCCAATCAATGTAACCCATCCTTTCTCTACAGCTCCCAAAAGGGAATCCTGTTGCGATTTACTAAAACGGTGAATCTCATCTATGAATAAGATGGGATTCTTGGTCGAGAATAAGTCATCGCTTTTCTTTGCTTTTTGAATCACCTCCCGCACTGCGGCTACTCCACTATCCACGGCACTAAGGGTATAAAATGGACGTTTCGATTCGCTTGCAATGATATTGGCCAAGGTCGTTTTTCCCGTTCCTGGCGGTCCCCAGAAAATCATGGAAGAAATCATACCGGTCGATAATTGGGATGACAAGGCTCCCTTTGGGCCAATTAAATGTTGTTGGCTCAAGTAATCTTTTAAGGAAGTTGGACGGATTCTTTCGGCAAGAGGCGTACTCATAAAACAAAGTTACCATTTATTCCAAAGGGGATTACTGACAATTTATCATAAATTAGAACTTGGATTGTTTTTTGACAAGCATAAATCAATGAAAGAAAAGACAGCCCTCAGATTTTCGACGGATGTAGTACTGTATCCCTTACTCTTCATTTTTTCAATTTGGATGGTGTATTGGATAGAGGTGCGTTTTGATGTTAGTTTTAATCGGTGGGGCGTATATCCACAAACACTTAAAGGATTAAGAGGGGTGCTTTTCGCTCCTTTCATACATAGTGGGCTTTCCCATATATTCAATAATTCCATTCCCCTCTTTGTTTTGAGCATGGGGTTATTCTATTTCTATCGGGGTATTCGTTGGAAGGTTTTGCTCGTAGGTTTTGTTGCAACAGGTTTGCTTACATGGATCATTGCGAGACCCGCACTGCATATTGGGGCAAGTGGTATCGTGTATATGTTGGCGGCTTTCTTGTTTTTTAAGGGGATTGCCTCTAGACGTCTTCCATTGATCGCCCTGTCATTAATCGTGGTCTTTTTGTACGGAAGTATGGTTTGGTATTTATTCCCTGTGGATCCAAAAATTTCATGGGAGGGCCACCTTTCCGGATTTTTGGTAGGAATAGCTTTGGCATTGTTTTTTAAAGGACACCATCCCGTGGAGAATAAGAAATACGAATGGGAGAAAGAAGACTACAATGAAGAGGACGATGTCTTTTTGCAACACTTTGATGAGGATGGGAACTTCATAGAAAATCGATTAGAGCTAATGAAGGAGGAAGCCGAAGCAAAGGCCCGGCCAAAACGGATCATTAGAATAAAGTATTTTTATAAGGAAGCCAATAAGGAAGAAGAATAGGGCTATACATTCCTTCTTTGACGTACTGTTTCATACAGAAAGGCTCCACAAGCCACCGAAACATTCAAAGAATTGATTTCGCCTAACAATGGGAGGGAAGCTCGTTCGTCTACAAGGCCCAATACCGATTTGGATATTCCTTTACCTTCAGATCCCATAACAAGGGCCGTGGGTATGGTTAGATCGCAATCGTAAATGGACTGTTCCGTTTTTTCGGTGGCAGCGACCACTTTTATTCCAGAACCTTGTAGATAAAAAATAGCGTCCTTAATATGGTCTACTTTGCATAAGGGGGTCTTGAAAATGGCGCCAGCCGAAGTTTTTACGGTATCTCCACTTACAGGGGCCCCACCTTTCTTTTGAATGATAATGGCATCTACGTGAGTACATTCAGCCGTACGGATGATAGCACCAAAGTTACGGACGTCACTAATCTGATCCAGTATTAGAAACAAGGGAGCTTTGCTTTCATTGGAAAGAGCTTTCTCTACAACATCTTCTATAGATTGAAAAGCGATAGGGGATGAGAATGCTGCAATGCCCTGGTGGTTGGACCGGGTAAGCTTGTCCAGTTTTTCTCCGGGCACAAAGCTAATGGAGGTATTGCTTTCTTCTAGTGTAGTAACAATCTCATCTATGGTCGTGTTTTTAATTCCTTTCTGAACAAATAATTTGTCGATCGTTACATTAGACTTCACCGCTTCTAGAACGGGATAAATACCAAAGATGATGTGTTCCTTACTCATGAAAGTATATTTTGTGCGAATATAAGATTATATGGAATAAAAAAAGGGCCGTCGTATGACAGCCCTTCTTAATATTATAGAGTAAGAGATTACTTTACAATTCTAGTAGTAGCAACTTGGTTGTTTACTTCTACTTGTACGATGTAAGCTCCGCTTGTCATTTGAGACATGTCGATAGAAGTAGACAATGCATCAATGTTAGAAGCAGAGTATACTTGCTGACCCAATACGTTGTAGATAGCAACGTTAGAGATAGCTTCTTGAGCTTGAACGTTCAATCTGTCCTGAACTGGGTTCGGGTATACAGAAATATTCAAAGCTTCAAAAGTATCAACAGAAAGTGGAGTCTCAGAGTAAGTTACATCATCGATCCAGTACTCGTTGTTTGGTCCTACAGAGAAGAAGTTAAGTCCTCCCAATCCAGTTGGAACAGTTCCTCCTGAATCAGTGAAAGCAGTTCCTGGAGGAATTACTTCGTTACCGTCAACATACATGAACCAAGTAGCAGTAGAGATTCCACCAGAGATATCCCATCCCATGTAGATTCTAAACCACTGGTCGTGTGGGAAGGTGAAAGTAACAGCTCCTAAAGCAGAGTTGTCAATTTGTCCTTCACCAGGTGTAAGCAAGTCTCCGTTGAAAGGAATGTTTCCTACAACCCACTCTCCTCCAGCAATTGGAGTCACACCTTGGATGTTGAAATAGGCTTCCATGTTACTAGGTACATAGTACCAAAAGCTTAGGTACCAAGTTCCAAAGATTTTGTTACCCAAGTCTAGTACAGGATCGATAACGTCTCCTGCTCCTGGATCGGATGGACGAACATAGAAAGATAAACTTCCACTGAACGCTTGTGCGCTACTTGCTGTTCCCTCTGTAGAACAGTCAGAGAACCAGTCAATCCACCACTCGTTTGGTCCTGGGGTGCTACATACACCAGCTCCATCAGTTTCACCCTCAAGATCGTCAAAGAAAGCGTCGATCTGAGCATTTGCACTAAATGAAAAGCATGCTATAAGTAAAAGCAATAAATAATTTTTTCTCATAATAGATAAATTTAAAGTTTAATATGATCTCAAATGTACAAATTTTTTGGTAAAACCAATTTTCATGTATTGCTTTTTTTGTTAAAAAAGCCGCTAAATGTTGAATATTTGTCCATTTTCTCACAGTATCAAGGGTATATGAACAAAAAAAAGGGCAAAGTTTTAAAACTTTGCCCTTTTCGATTTATGATTCTTAACTTCCTTAAGAGTTGATAAAGATAACTCTGTAGAAGAAAGGAGCGTTAAAGTAAATACCACCAGATACCTGTCCTCCAACACTTGTGTTAGTGAACACTGTTCCGTCGGCCATTTCCAATTCCAATCTTATAGCTAAGAAAGTAGGAACTGTAATGTTAGCATCCGCAGGAAAAGCATCTAAGATGGTTTGCGTAGGGATGGTAAATGTACCTCTTGGCAACGCATTGGCATCTATACTAAACTCACTTTCAGCAAAGGAAGTGATGAATTGCTCTGAAAGAGGATTACCATTACCGTCACTCGTAGGAGTGGTTAGGTCTTGATCTTCCCACATTTGAACAAATACTCTAATCTCATTGAAGTCTGGTACAAAGCTTCCATTACCTTGTTGTACTTCAAGTGTCATTTCGATAAAGTTGTTGTCAGGATTGCTAAGTGTTACCAAGTCTGGTAGGTCACCAACAGTTCTTACAACTGCACCAGATTCGGTATCAACAGAGTCTAGTACTTCGTCGATGATCAAATCTGAATCCTCGCAAGAAGCTCCTGCTAGAACGACCATCGCTATCATTAAAAATTTGAAAATGTTTTTCATAATACGTGTCTTTTTAAATATTAGTTAGCAGGAGGGAATCCAGGTGATGGAGGGTTGTTGTCCCAGAATACCTGTACACCCACGTTTGGTTTTTGAGTAATGTTCGCATTTACGTTAGCTTCGTTAGCTGGGTAAAAGAAAGAACGTACAAAACCTCCTGGGCTAGGATCGATAACAAACTGTAATCCATCGTTAGGATAACCTGTTCTTCTATAGAAGTTGTATGGGTTCAAACCGTTTCCGTAGTGAGTGATAAAATTCTGGTTACCCAAGATTTCCCACTTACCAACGTTATTGGCACTTGCGAAGTCACCAGTAACGGTATTGATATAAGCATTTACTTCTGCACTTGTTGGCTCGAAGCTATCATCTGCATCGGAGTCAAGGTTACCAAATCCTTGCACCTTGGCAATAGACTTAGTTAAAGCACCTTGAAGGGCAGTTTGAGCGGCTCCATTGTTTCCAGCAGCAAGAGCAGCTTCAGCTACCATCAAGTCAGTGTAGGAAGCCAACATGATTGGTACAATTCCTGCACCTCCACCACCAGATCCTACAGTTGCAGAACCAAAGGTGTCATCATCAAATCGTCCTCCATAAGGATAAACTCCTCCAGCAGTTCTTAAGAAAGAATCAGGTGGAATACCGTTGTTGTCCCCGTGGTCACGACCCCAGTATCCATCCTCAACACTACAATAGATCATGTCGTTAGGGAAGTGTACAGGTCTAGGAGCCACAGAACAGTTTAGTGTTACTTGGTTTCCATCAGGATCACAAGAAGCACCTGGAGTACAGTCATTCTGACGGTAGAAGTAATATCTCATTCTTGGGTCTCCAAGCTCTAACATAGTATGCATAATCCAGTTAGCTCTATAACGCCCAGCACCAGAAGTGTTGTAATCTGCGTTATATCCTGGGTGTCTTGTATCTGGGTTAGCCTCGTTAGTTCCATACTGCCACTCGAAATCGTCAGCAGAAGAAGAAATATACATTCCTGGGCTATTTGCAATTGCATTGAAAGCTGCTGTGTTTCCGTTAGCAAGGTAAGCTTGCATCTTAACAGAGTTTCCTAGCTTTCTCCACTGGTCAGCATTATTTCCATAGTAGAAATCATTTTCAAGAGGAGTTCCTCCTTGATTCAAGAAATCGATTCCTTCGTCGATTAGAGCAATAGCTCCAGTGTATACATCCTGTCCAGGATCCGCAACAGGAGCTGGGAACTCGGTAGGATTTGTAGCTTGACTAAAAGGTACATCACCGAAGTTATCAACCAAAGTGATTAGTGTATATCCTTTTAGGATTCTCATAACTCCTAAGTGTAGGAAATTCTCGTTAGCTACTGCAATAGGCTCGGCAGCTGCCATATCGGAAAACATGTTTTGGTATGCCAATGTCCACTCACCATCCAAAGCAACAGGTTGGTAGTTGTTTACATAAGTTCTACCGAACATGTACTCCATTCTAGTTAATTGTGCTCCGTTACGACCTTGTTGGCGTATGAAGCTTGCAAAGTCTATTTGGATACGCGTTAAGAAACGATCTAAACTCGCGTTATCCGTCGTGATCTCATTCGGATCTTCAAGTAAATCTAAATCTGTGGTTTCGCAAGAGGTAAAAGCAAGTCCAAGAAGTAGAAAAACAATTGCTGATATTTTATTTAATTTTTTCATGTCTTATTCTTTTTTTAAAATTAGAAAGTAGCATTAATACTAAATCCATATCTCTTGCTACTTGGACCAGTTAAGAACTCGAATCCTGCTCCGTTACCAGCACCAAGACCAGTAGTGTTAGGATCGAAGTTAATTCCATCAGGAGTGTTGTAGGCATCATACCAAAGGTTGAAACCACTTACTTTAACTCTAAAGCTTCCGAATGGAGTCTTCTCAAGTAATTTGCTTGGTAGAGAGTATCCTAAAGAAACCTCTTGTAAACGAATTACAGAAGCATCGTAAACGGATAGGTCACTAGCCGCACTTGCGAATCCATTGGTAAAGTAGAAGTCAGAGTTGTTGATCTGGATGTTGTTAGGCTGTCCAGTATCTTGGTTAACCCCTTGAAGGATGTAAGTACCTAAACGATCTTCGGTATCTGTGGTAAGACCACGACCCAATAGGGTAGATACGTAAGTTGTAAAGATATCACCTCCAGAAACGTGGTTTACAGCAACGTTTAACGTAAGTCCTTTCCAAGACATGGTGCTAATGTAGTTCATTACGAAATCTGGGTTAGCATCACCAATCTTTGGAACCAATCCGTCTGAAGTTACGTTTTCAGCAACGTAGTTACCAGCGGCATCAATCAACGGCTGTCCATTTTCGTTTCTAGCTACTCTAGATCCGTAGATCGCTCCAAGAGGATCTCCTACGGTAGCAAAGTTTCCTAAGTTGGTGAAACCAGCATATACTACCTGATCAGTGTCTTGTCCTAAGTCTACTACTTCACTTTCGAAAGTGGTGTAGTTTACATTTACTTTCCAGTCGAATCCACCTGTATCAGACTTAAAGATGTTAAGACCTAAGTCAGCCTCGATACCATTAGATTCAATCTTACCAATGTTGTTATCGGTGAAACGTGCACCCGTAGAAGCAGGAATAGGCTGGTCCTCAACGATCAAGTCTGTAGTCTCTCTTGTAAAGTAAGAAACGTCAAAACTTAAACGGTTGAATAATTTACCTTCCGCTCCAAATTCGATCTCTTCGAAAAGCTCGGGCTTAATATCTGGGTTACCGATACTACTATCGGTAGTGTTTGTTGTAACGTCATTTCCGTCACTATCTTGGAATGCTTGCGTGTTAAGGTTTACAAGGGTTACAGTTGGATATCCAGTAACAAAGTTTGCGGAAGTTCCGTAACCAGCTCTCAACTTCAAGTAGTTAAGACCGTTGTCAGATGTAATTCCTTTGAAAGCACTTGTAGGTACGAAAGATGCACTTACAGATGGGTAGAACAATGAGTTGTCGTTAGAGTTAGATACCCAGTCATTTCTTCCAGAAAGGTTCAAGAAGAAGTAGTTATCATAGTCTAACAATATCTGTCCAAATACCCCAACGATGTTTCTTCTTACGTGGTTCTCAATCTGTACTCTTTCTACGAAACCAGAGTGGTCGAAGAAGTTAAATACCTGCTGATTGAAACTACGTAGTCCTAAACGGTTAAAGTCTGTACTCTTAGAAGTTGCCCCCAAAGAGAAGTTCATGTTCACCTTCTCGTTGAAGAAGCTAAAGTTGTTTCCAGAGAACACAATCCTGTGATCGTAGATAGTGTTAGAAGTATTTACGGTTTCGTAGAATCCTCTATCCACATTAATATCACCTGTTACACCACCACGGTTCTGTCTGTTTACAGAATCTTCTGAGTATGTATCAACACTCGCTTGGTAGAAAAGGTTGAAGTTGTCTGAAATATCATAATCGATAGCGGCGAATCCGTTAATACGGTTAACTAACTGAGAGAAACGAGCGTGCTTAGCAGTCCAAAGTGGGTGCTGAATCGCGTTGTCATCTCGGTAGTAGATACTTCCACCACTAGGAAGTTCGAAAGGTAGCTCGAAGAAGTCGATACTTCTTGGAGTATAGAAGAGGTCACCAAAGATAGAAGAACCAGATCCACCAACACTACTACCAAAACTAGTAGCTACTGGAGGAGTTTTAAGGTCTGTCTTGGTGTAAGTCATAGACCCTCTAATATTTACTTTGTTGTTAAGTTTAGCGTCTCCAGAGATGGTCAAGTTGTTACGCTTAACGTTGTTTCCTGGAGTAAATCCATCTTCATCTAGGTGAGAGAAAACAACTCCGTATCCATATTTTCCATCTTCACTTCTTCCTCTTGCGCTAACAGAAAGGTTAAGAGCAAGACCTTTACGGAAGAACTCCTCAACACTGTTTCTTGGCTTCCAATCATATCTGAAAGGCTCTCCGTTTGCGTCCTGGAATAACTCTTGGTATCCTGGATCGTTAGTAGCAAGCCAGTTAGAAGTAGCATAAGGGTGAGGAAGTGTTCCGTTCTCGTCGAACGCTGGGTCATTTGCCCATCCACCTAAACCGTCACGGTAGAATCCTGGCCCCCAGTTACTGTAGAACCATCCAAAAGCTTGGTCGAATCCACCACCAAAACGATCTTGGTAGTCTGGAAGAATAGAAACCTCATTTACGAACACAGAAGAAGAAATCTCGATTTCTTGCTTAGTGTTCTGAGCTCTAGAACTTCCTGTTTTAGTTGTAATAAGGATTACCCCATTACGACCCTCAGATCCATATAGCGTAGTTGCAGCCAAACCTTTAAGAATGTCCACACGCTCAATGTTGTTAGGGTCAATATCGAAAGAACGGCTAGATCCCATATTACCGTCAACAAAGTTTCCGGCCTCGTTGGTGTCATTACTAATCGGCACCCCGTCAATTACGTAAAGTGCGTTGTTGTCACCAGAGAAGGAATTGGTACCTCGAATAATTACCTTGTTGGCAGATCCAGACAAACCATTTTGAGTCGTGATATTAACACCAGCAGCTTTACCGGTCAATACACGAGTAAGGTCAGTCTGTGGACTTTCCTTAATGGACTCTTGCTGGATGGATGATACCGAGTACCCAAGAGCTTTTTTCTCTTTTTTAACGGCAAACCCAGTTACTACCACCTCGTTTAAGATCGAGGCATCCGGCTGCATTGCGAAAGAGATGTTGGACGTAGCAGCCGTCACAGCTTTCTCTTCGGTCTTGTAACTTAGGTAACTGTACACTAATGTTTGTCCTGCAGCCACATTGATGGAGTAGTTTCCATCAAAATCGGTCTGAGTACCATTAGATGTGCCTTTTACAATAACATTAACCCCAGGTAATGGCAGATTGGTTTCATCTGTCACCGTACCTGAGACCGTCTTTTCTTGTGCGAACGTAAGTTGCACTACAAACGCCAGTAATAGCGTTAAAATTCCACTAAACTTTGTTCTCATTTTATAATTTATTTGAATTAGCCAATGCCAAAAATCACAATAAAAAGTTAATTACACAACTTTTTATACTTAAAGTTTAGTTTTTTTTATGGGAATGTTAACGCATCGTTAGGGACTTCATCGGGTATCTATACTTGGGATTAAATG
This sequence comes from Aureisphaera galaxeae, assembly GCF_028561275.1. Taxonomy (GTDB): domain Bacteria; phylum Bacteroidota; class Bacteroidia; order Flavobacteriales; family Flavobacteriaceae; genus Aureisphaera; species Aureisphaera galaxeae. Next base: position 99,737 of record NZ_JAQQTF010000010.1, on the reverse strand, counting down.
ATATGTGAAAACATGTATATATATATTAAGGTATAATTAATCGTTCGATCGCAATGCGATATTGGCCTTTTTCCCAGAGGTGACCTCACTGCTTTCTTCGAATGCCAAGACCAAAGCTGCAAACTCTTCGGTAAGAGATACATTCATAGCCGAAAACAACAAACTCCCCCTTCTTTCATTGGCCGGAATGATCACCGAAGAATCAAATGAATAATTCTCGGGTGCTACCTCCGTTTCTTCGGTCACAACAATAATCCGAAGCTCCCTGTCCATGGGAGCTACATCGCTCACAAAAAATGAGATGGGAAAATCGATTAAAGGATTGTCGGCCGAAACAGGTATTTCCAAAGTAGCCCCTAGGGTAAATCCAGCTGTGGTATTCCGGTTGCCGTCAAAGTCGTCGTATGTTTCGTTGCAAGAAATAGTAATGGCAACGAAGAGTGATAATAAGATGATATGTGCTTTTTTCATTGTTATTCGATTTAGTAACCTGGGTTTTGTCTTAAGTTAGGATTTGCATCTAGGGATTCTTGTGCAATAGGCAGTTGGAATCGGTTGCTGTTAGCAGGTAGGTTGAGAATATTCGAGGGTGTTCCAGAACCATCGGCTTGGTCGCCGGTATTGCCTCGGTTCACAGCCAGTCCCCATCTTTTAAGATCGAAGAAGCGCTGGTATTCGAAAGCAAATTCCAGTCTTCGCTCTAATCGAATGGCATCCCTCAGTGCAGTTCCAGTTTCTCCACTGGGTGGATTGGTATATCTTCGGCTCCTCACTTGGTCCAATGCCTGCCTCGCGGCCGACTCGTTTCCAATATTAAAATAGGCCTCTGCTTTGTTCAATTCGGCTTCGGCGGCACGAAGGATTTTGTAGTCTACCTCCCCATTGGATTGACCTGCCCGCCCGAACAGTTTTTTAATACCATTGTACTGGGTACCACTGCTAGCCCCTTCAAAAGTGTAGGCCTCTTTTCTAATATCATCATCTGCATAAAGATTGTAAAGTTCGAAGGAAGCCACATACTCAGGAATTAGACTGTTCATGCTCCCTTGACTCCAAGCTATTCCAATGCTATTCCCCAAAATAGGGTCTACATTGGGAATGTAGAATACCAGCCCCGAACGACTGGAGTCTTCCCAGACACCTACTACGTCTTCCCTAGAAGCTAAAGGAGCCGATACTTCATTGGCTGTGTTTACCGCATTTTGCCATTGTCCCATATATAGGTACGCCCGGGATAATAAGATGCGTACAGCATCCTTGCCCATCCTACCCGCAGGATTTGTGTCGTTTATTTTCGATTTGGCATCTTCCAAGTCATCTACGATAAGACGGTACGTTTCGGCAACACTCAATCGTTCTGGTTCTATGTTGGGATCGGCCTGCATTACATAGGCTACTCCTAGTGAGCTTCCAGCATCACCAGATTGCGTTGGGATCTTGCCAAATAATGTTACCAGATTGAAATGTGCCAGTGCTCTTAATGCCTTCGCTTCGGCAATAATGTTGTCTCGACTTTCCCCTTCAAAACTTTCAGCAAAAAACAGAATCTGATTGGTTCGGAAAACCGTTGTGTACACATCATTATAGAGCGTAAGCAAAGTGCTATTAGGATTGTAAAGGTAATCGTGCAAATTACGCTTGGTGAAGCGTCCCGCTTGAGCCAGCGTTACATTGTCTGCTAGAACATCGGGTGCGCTTAGCATGGAACCTTGATCACTGCTACCATAAAAACCACCTCGGGTAAGTGCGGAATACGCACCTCGTATAGCATTTTCAAAATCCTGTGCCGTGGTAAAGGCATTTTCGGTCGCAAACTCATCAAAGGGCAATTGCTCTAAGTCGGCTTCGCATGAAGTGAAGAGCATTGCCATGGTCAAAATGACGGATATATTTATTTTAAATCTTTTCATAACTATAATTTTAGAAACTCACATCCAATCCTACTTGAATGGATTTTGTGTTTGGATAACTGTATAAGGTAGCTTCGCCCGGTGCCACCGTATTGGCAAAGTTGATTGTTTCGCCCGAGGCGATTCCCACTTCAGGATCCCCAAAGAATTTGGTGAAGGTCAGAAGGTTTTGTCCCTGTACGTAAAGCCGCAAGGAACTCACAGGGATTTTTTCCAAAATCTTTTCCCCGGCGGTATAAGACAATGTGATATTTCGCATACGGATATAATCTCCTTTTTCCAAAAAACGATCGGAGTTCACCGAGTTGGCCTCGTTTTGGAACAAGGGGCTCGGGTGTACATTTGTGTCTCCGGGTTGTCTCCAGTAATTGAAGGCGTCAAGTGCCTGATTGTCCTCGATATTGAACCCATCGGAGGTTAGGTTGGACCGTACAAAATTGTTGATCCAGTTACCTGCTTTGAAAACAAAATCAGTTCTCAATCCAAAACCTTTGTAGCGAATGTTAGAGAAGAATCCTCCTTCCTTATCTGCAATGGTCGATTTGCCCTGAAGTACTCGATTGTTGTTTTCATCTTCGGGAAGGTCATCGGCTCTATAGGTATTTCCATCGGCCCCGAAGTAGAGGGGTGCTCCATTGCTTGGGTCAACGCCTGCATAACGAACCAAATAGTGCTCGTTCACTTTTGCCCCCTCCCGGAAAAGTATATTGAAAGCGTTGGCCGGAGTCACATCCTCACCTTCGGGTAATTCTAGGATTTCTGTATCCAAGAATACAATGTTGCCTCCCAAGGTCCACTTGAAGTCTGGGTTTCTGAATACATCTGCCTGCAGGGAAATCTCCAGTCCTTTGTTTTCAATCGTACCTAAGTTTCCAGTTACCGTGCCTACGCCGGATTCGCTGGACTTGGGGATAGCGAATAGAAGGTCTTCAGTTTTACGAACAAAGTAATCCGTTACCCCTCGAATCCTATTGTTGAATAGATTGAACTCCATCCCTACATTGGTGGTAGTAGTCGTTTCCCATTTCAATTCCGGATTTCCAATATTGGAAGGAATGGTGGCAGAGCCTCCAGGATAGGAGCCAAACTGCACATTGTCCTGTGCCGCGTACCTCGTAATTCCGTCCCTGTTTCCTGTTGTTCCGTAGGATCCGCGTAGTTTCAGGTCGTCCACAAAGCCAACCTTGAAGAAATCTTCTTTGGCTACATTCCAACCTAAACTTCCACTGTAAAAAAGACCAAATCTGTTATCGGCTCCAAAGTTGGAAGAACCGTCATATCGAACGGAGGCCGATGCCAAGTACTTTTCTTTGAAATCGTAGTCGGCAAACATTCCGTAGGACACTAGGGTTAGTTTGTCCCGAGTGGTAGAGCCTTGGGTAACCTGCGCCGCATTGGACTGGGTGGAAAGTTCGGCAGAGGGGAATCCTATGCTTCGAACGCGATATCCATTGTTTTCGTTGTAGTTGTATTCGAAAAGGCCAAGCACATCCAAGTGATGGTTTTCGGTTTCAAGATTGTAATTCAGTCGATTGCTAATGGTCATGTCGAACCGATATGTGCCGGTGTCCAATTTATTTCCGGGATTATCCGGATCGCCAATTATTTCGTCCAAGATTCCACCGGGTTTGGAAAACCGTTCTGCTCGTCGATTCAAGCTGCTTATGGCGGTTGTAAAGGAGTAGCTTAAAAAGTCTGTGAATCGAACTTCCGAATTAACGCTGGTCAACAAATTATTCTCAATGTCTACTGCAGGTTCTGTAAGCAATGCCCCTCTCACATTAAATGTGGTGTGCGTTGGGGTGTATTCGGGATCGCCATTTTCGTCCAAGATGATTTCCCCGTTTTCATCCAATTCAAATTCTGTTTCATAGGGGTTGTAATCATACATAGCCCTAAAGGGGTTTTGTACATTGTTGCGATCACGGGGTTCATCGCTGGTAGATCTAGAATATCCCACATTGACGCCTAGTGAAAGCCATTCCTTTGGATCGAAGTTTAGATTTACCCTACTGTTGATTCTTTCAAAACCGTCCAACTGATCTATAATGCCCGTATTTCGGTCATGCCCAACAGAGAAGAAGTAATCCATCTTTTCCGACCCTCCAGAAAAGGACACACTGTTATTCTGTATGATACCCTCTTTTAGGATAAGATCTTGCCAGTCGGTCTCATTGTCCAACAAGAATTGCCGTTCTGAGCTCCCGGGCAAGGTCGTTACCCCCGGGAGGTTCCCGGCAGCAGTAACACCAAGGGCAAACAATTCGGATTCGAACTGCATTTTCTGTTCAGCATCCATCACATCGAAATTCGGATTGATCCTGGAGGTCACTCCGTAGCGGGAACTGAAACGAATAACACCGTCCTTATTCCGTTGCCCCGATTTAGTGGTAATGAGAACAACACCACTAGAGCCTCGGGAGCCGTAACGGGCAGTTGTTGCGGCATCCTTTAAGATGGTAATGTTTTCAATATCTTCATTGGGTATATTTCCCAATTCCTGTTCCCTAATAATAGCACCATCCACAACGTATAAAGGGGAGGAGGCGCTTGCAGTTAAGGAGCCGATCCCTCGAATCCTAACAAAAGCTCCTTGCCCTGGTTTACCGTTGGCCGAAGTTACTTGCACCCCTGCTGCCTTACCTTGCAATAGGTTATCGATACTTGTGGTTGGGCTCAGCTCCGTAATTTCGCTGGCCCCTATGGAAACAATGGCAGAACTTTGGGTAATCTGTTTTCTCTTTGAATATGTTAATAGTAGAACTGGCTCCAATAGATTGTCGGGAAGCAATTCCACATTAATAGTGTTTGTGTCACTTACTACAATTTCCTGATTTTGAAACCCCACATAGCTAAAAACTAAGGTGCTCCCTACATTCACTGTAAGGGAATAGGCTCCATTGAAATCTGTTTGGGTTCCTTGCGAGGTTTCCTTCACTAGAATATTCGCTCCGAGAAGGGGTAACCCTTGATCGTCGACCACCGTTCCGGTGATTTCCTTTTCTTGTGAAAATGACCATTGTGCCACCATAAGAAGCAGCACAATTGCCATCCTCCATTTTCTTTTCTCCATAGTTTTGCATTTTTAATTCCATACAAAAGTTTTAAGAAAATGTTAAAGGAAAAAGAAACCGCTATCGCGTTTTATAAATATGGAAAAATGGAAAAGTAAGGGACGATAAACCTTTACTAGAAGCGGGATGAGAGGCTAATATGGATTTTTGTATTCGAAAATTTGAACTCCTGATCCTGTGAAATTCCGTTGGCAATATTGAATCTAAATACGCCAGCTTCCGTGTTGAGTCCAAGACCCAATCCGAAACTAAATAACTCCTCTTTTAGGTCTAATACGTTGTTTTCGAAATAAGCCACATCGACAATACTATGTACGTAGGTAGTGGCGTTGAAGAGGTATCGGTACTCTGTATTGAGCACCGTGAATAGAGAAGCGTCTATGCTGTTTTCGCTAAAACCCCGTATGCTGTTTATACCCCCAAATCGGAACAGTTCGTTGGTGAGATAATCGTCACTGGAAAGGACGCTGCTTTCGCTATTTAAGTATATCGAGTTTCTTAAATTAAGACTAAAGATATGACTTAACCTTCCGGTGATTCTAAACTGATCTTGTTTGCCGGCATCGTTTTCACGATTTCCTATTTCTCCATTGAGCTCGATACGTGTTTTTACGGGAAAAAAACCTTGTATCTGGGGTCTTCTGTAGGCTACACCCAAAAGCGCATATCTGGAGTTGTAGTCTTCTACTGCCGATCCTGCGATGACTTCGTCCAGAAGGTTGCTGGATTCATAGGTTCGATATCCGGCCGATAAGGATAGGTTGGGACCGGCTTGATAATGGAGTCGTGCCTGTTGATCTGTCGTAGAAAAGGTACTGTCCCTTTTAAAAATGGTTAGTTCTCCGCTCACACCAAAGGGTGATTTAAAAAGGTAGGGTAGTACTGCCTTGGCCTTGAAGTTTTGTTGTTCCCTACCGTCTGCTTTATAGTTTAAGAGCAGTTGTTCTCCAAAGTTGAGATTGTTGTTCAGTTCGAGGTTAAGGAATCCGTTGAATTCTATTTTTTGTGTTTCGGGGTTGGTGGCAAATCCTAGGATCCCATCGAACAGGTTATTGTTTCTTTTTTCCAAGTAGAAGTATATGGTGGTTGAATCTTTTCTGAAAAGTGCTTCGGGAGGCTTAATTGTTGAGACGAATCCCAAATTGTTCAGCAATTCGTTTTGCCGGGTGACTTTATCTCGGTCCAAGGTCTTTCCGGTTCTGATTCCGGCGTAATACTTCAAAAAGGATTGGGGGAATTTCTCATATCCCTTTATGACGATCTTGTCTAAGGTGCGCTGTGGCCCTAGTTGAATATTCAGTTGGGCTTCTAATGTTTTCTGGTCTTTCTTCTGAATATTGGACAAGGCAACGCGTGCAAAGGGATTTCCGTCCTGGCTCAGCTGTTTGTTCAGATAGGAAAGCACCGTTTCGGCATTTGCAATGAGAATGGTGAAGTGGTTTTCTTCTACTTCGTTTGAAATGATCTTTAGCAAATCACTGTCAAGCTGTTCGGGATTGTAATGGATTTTGATGCGGCTCCAGCGATTGCCCAAATAGAGGTCTGCGCCAAACAAGGAATCGTTCTTTCGTTCTAAGGCAATGAGCCGACTTTCTAGAAAACCCCGTTTCTGAAGTTTGGGAAGGAGGGAGTCCAATTCGGATGAGAGCGATTTGTAATCGGGGTGGTTTGTTTTGGTTTCGAGGGAATCCAGCAATCCTTCCGTAAATGCTTTTTCGGCCTTAATTTCTAGGGTTAAATTCTGAGCATGAGCAACTTCAGAAATTTGTATATATATATTAAGGTATAAAATAAGATATAAGACACGCTTCAAAATACCTCCTTTAGGGTCTGTAAAACTAACGCTATTGGTGCGCTTTTCATATTTCAATTTTAAATAATTGTTACTCAATCAAAAATAATTTTGGGCATATTGGAATAATTCAATTTTATTTCTACCTTTGCACGCCCTTTTATAGGGGAAATTATGTCATTTAATTAAGTATAATAAGGATTTTATATGCCAACTATTTCACAATTAGTACGAAAAGGAAGAGCCAAAATAACCAAGAAGAGTAAATCGGCTGCTTTGGATTCGTGCCCGCAACGTCGCGGTGTGTGTACACGTGTATATACCACTACTCCTAAGAAACCGAACTCTGCGATGCGTAAAGTAGCGCGTGTTCGTTTGACCAATGGAAAAGAGGTAAACGCATACATCGGCGGTGAAGGACACAATCTTCAAGAGCACTCGATAGTATTGGTTAGAGGTGGAAGGGTAAAGGATTTGCCGGGAGTTAGATATCATATCGTTCGTGGAGCTTTGGACACCGCTGGTGTTGAAGGTAGAACACAACGTAGATCTAAATACGGTGCAAAACGCCCTAAGAAGTAATTTTAAACAGCTTTAAAACGAAGAAATGAGAAAAAGAGCAGCCAAGAAAAGACCGCTTTTACCAGATCCAAGATTTAATGACCAGTTGGTAACGCGTTTTGTGAACAACTTAATGTGGGATGGTAAGAAGTCGGTGGCTTTCAAAATTTTCTACGATGCAATCGATATCGTAGACGAGAAAAAACAAGACGAAGAAAAAACGGCTTTGGAACTATGGAAGGACGCACTTTCCAATGTTATGCCTCACGTAGAAGTACGTAGCCGAAGAGTAGGAGGGGCTACTTTCCAAATCCCTATGCAAATACGCCCAGACCGTAAGATTTCAACCGCTATGAAGTGGTTAATTGGTTATGCTAGAAAGCGTAACGAGAAGTCGATGGCGCAAAAATTGGCTGCTGAGATTTTAGCAGCTGCTAAAGAAGAAGGTGCTGCAGTTAAAAAACGTGTTGATACGCACAAGATGGCTGAAGCAAACAAAGCATTCTCACACTTTAGATTCTAATATAAAAATGGCAAGAAATTTAAAACTTACTAGAAATATTGGGATTGCCGCGCATATCGATGCCGGTAAGACTACCACTACAGAGCGTATCCTTTACTATACAGGGGTAAGCCATAAGATTGGAGAGGTTCACGATGGTGCTGCCACTATGGACTGGATGGAGCAAGAGCAGGAAAGAGGTATTACTATTACTTCTGCTGCTACGACTTGTACCTGGAACTTCCCTATAGAAAATGGTCAGCCAACCGATGAAACCAAAGGATATCACTTTAACATTATCGATACTCCTGGTCACGTAGACTTTACAGTAGAAGTAAACCGTTCTTTACGTGTATTGGACGGGTTGGTATTCTTGTTTAGTGCGGTAGACGGTGTAGAGCCTCAGTCTGAGACTAACTGGAGATTGGCAGATAACTATAAAGTTCCTCGTATTGGGTTCGTGAACAAAATGGACCGTCAGGGATCTAACTTTATGGGTGTGTGTCAGCAGGTAAAAGATATGTTGGGATCTAATGCAGTGCCAATTGTAATGAACATTGGTGATGAAGCGGATTTCAAAGGTATTGTTGATCTTGTTAAGAACCGTGCAATTGTTTGGCACGATGAAACCCAAGGGGCTACATTCGATGTAATCGATATTCCTGAAGAACTACAAGCAGAAGCTGCTGAGTTGAGAGGTAAATTGATCGAAGAGGTAGCTGCTTATGACGAGGATCTTCTTGAAAAATTCATGGAGGACGAAGACTCTATTACAGAAGAAGAAATTCACGCTGCTTTGCGTGCCGCTGTAATGGATATGTCCATTATTCCTATGATCTGTGGATCTGCATTTAAGAATAAAGGAGTTCAGTTCCTTTTGGACGCTGTGTGTCGTTACCTGCCTTCTCCTGTAGATAGGGATGCAATTGTAGGTACGGATCCAGATACCGAAGAAGAGATAAGCCGTAAGCCAAGTGTAGACGATCCATTCGCTGCTTTGGCATTTAAGATTGCTACCGATCCTTTCGTAGGTCGTTTGGCATTCTTCCGTACGTATTCTGGTCGTTTGGACGCAGGTTCTTATGTGTTGAACAACCGTTCTGGTAAGAAAGAACGTATTTCACGTATCTATCAGATGCACTCCAACAAGCAAAATGCAATTGATTTTATTGAAGCAGGAGATATTGGAGCAGCTGTAGGATTTAAAGATATTAAGACAGGAGATACCCTTTCTGCAGAGAAAGCTCCTATCGTGTTGGAATCTATGGATTTCCCAGATCCGGTAATTGGTATTGCAGTGGAGCCTAAGACAAAGGCCGATGTGGATAAGTTGGGAATGGCTTTGGCTAAATTGGCTGAAGAAGATCCAACGTTCCAAGTGCGTACCGACGAAGCTTCTGGACAAACCGTTATTTCTGGTATGGGAGAGCTTCACTTAGATATTATCGTGGATCGTTTGAAGCGTGAGTTTAAAGTAGAGGTTAACCAAGGTAAGCCTCAGGTAGAGTACAAAGAAGCTATTACTCGTGATGCAGATCACAGAGAAGTATATAAGAAACAAACAGGGGGTCGTGGTAAATTTGCGGATATCGTATTTACGCTAGGGCCTGCCGAAGAAGGAAAAGTAGGTCTTGAATTCATTAACAATATTAAAGGTGGTAACATTCCTAAGGAATTTATCCCTTCTGTTGAAAAAGGATTTAAGGCAGCGATGAAAAACGGTCCTTTGGCTGGATTCGAAGTAGATAGTATGAAGGTTACACTTAAGGATGGTTCTTTCCACCCTGTAGATTCCGATCAGCTTTCTTTCGAATTGGCTGCTAAGCTTGGTTTCAAGAACGTAGCAAAGTCGGCTGGAGCTGTGATCATGGAGCCTATCATGAAGTTGGAGGTATTGACTCCAGAAGAGAACATGGGTGATATCGTAGGTGACTTGAACCGTCGTCGTGGTCAGGTAAATGACATGAGCGACCGTGCAGGATCTAAAGTTGTTAAGGCAGAGGTGCCACTTTCTGAAATGTTCGGTTATGTAACCACATTAAGAACGTTGTCTTCAGGTCGTGCAACTTCTACTATGGAATTTTCACACTATGCAGAGACTCCTTCCAATATTTCGGAAGAAGTAATCGCTGCAGCGAGAGGAACCGCTAACGTTTAAATTATCAGCAATGAGTCAAAAAATTAGAATCAAATTAAAATCTTACGATCATAATTTAGTGGACAAATCTGCTGAGAAAATCGTAAAGACCGTAAAAAGTACCGGTGCTGTGGTAACGGGTCCAATTCCATTGCCAACACACAAAAAGATCTTTACCGTGTTGCGTTCGCCGCACGTAAACAAGAAGAGTAGAGAGCAGTTCCAATTAAGTTCTTATAAGCGCTTGTTGGATATCTACAGCTCTTCTTCAAAAACCATCGACGCTCTTATGAAATTGGAGCTTCCAAGTGGTGTAGAAGTAGAGATCAAGGTATAAGTATAAGGCCGAAGTAATTCGGAAGACATGTCCTGAGCTGCGGGCGAGGGAAAGACGGAAACAAAATAACATTCGGGGTCGAATTTATTTTGACCCCATTTTTTTGAAGGTTTGTTTCCCCTCTGTTCACCGAAACGGTGTGCAGGTGAAAAAAAGTAAATAATTAGTAAACTATAAATAATTAAATATGTCTGGGTTAATAGGAAGAAAGATAGGGATGACCAGCATCTTTGACGAGAACGGAAAGAACATTCCGTGTACCGTGATTGAAGCAGGGCCCTGTGTTGTTACCCAAGTCAGAACCAAAGAGGTTGACGGGTATGAAGCTCTTCAGCTTGGTTTCGATGACAAGAAGACTGCTAATAAAGCTGCCGAAGGGCACGCCAAAAAAGCGGGAACCGTTGCAAAACGCAAAGTTGTTGAATTCCAAGGATTCGAAGAGGAGTATAAACTAGGTGATACCATCACTGTAGAGCACTTTGCAGAAGGCGAGTTCGTGGATGTTGCAGGAACTAGCAAGGGTAAAGGTTTCCAAGGGGTGGTAAAACGTCACGGATTTGCCGGGGTGGGTCAAGCGACTCACGGTCAGCACAACCGTTTAAGAGCACCTGGTTCCATTGGTGCGGCATCGTATCCTGCACGAGTATTCAAAGGGATGCGTATGGCTGGACAAATGGGGAACGAAAAAGTGAAAGTACAAAACCTTAGAGTGTTGAAAGTAGTTCCTGAAAAGAACCTACTTGTTGTGAAAGGATGTGTTCCTGGTCACAAGAACGCTTATGTAACGATTCAGAAATAATGAAGGTAGCTGTATTAGATAAAAACGGAAAAGACACGGGTAGAAAGGCAGACCTTTCTAAGGACGTGTTCGGGATTGAGCCTAATAATCATGCTGTATACCTCGATGTAAAGCAGTACTTGGCCAATCAACGTCAAGGAACCCACAAATCTAAAGAGCGTGGAGAGATTACGGGAAGTACCCGTAAGATCAAGAAGCAAAAAGGAACCGGTACGGCCCGTGCGGGAAGTATCAAGTCTGGAGTGTTTAAAGGAGGAGGGAGAATGTTCGGTCCAAGACCAAGAAACTACTCTTTCAAATTGAACAAAAACGTAAAGCGTTTGGCTCGTAAATCTGCCTTGAGTATGAAGGCTAATGACAAGTCGATCGTTGTTCTTGAGGACTTTACATTGGATGGTCCAAAGACAAAAGAGTTCACTGCTGTATTGAAGAATTTAGGACTGGAAAACAAAAAGTCTTTGTTTGTGTTGGGAGAGTCGAATAATAATGTATATTTGTCGTCTCGTAATTTGAAAGGCACTGAAGTTGTAACTAACTCAGAATTAAGCACTTACAAAATTATGAATGCAAACAGCTTAGTGTTGTTTGAAGGTTCTTTGGAAGGAATTGAAGAAAACTTAAGTAAATAGAGACAAGATGGATATCTTAATTAAACCTATTATTACAGAAAAAGCTACAAGGGATGCGGAAGATAATAACCGTTTCACTTTTGTAGTACACTCGAAGGCGAATAAGATAGAAATCAAAAAAGCGGTTGAGGCTGCTTATGGAGTTTCTGTTACTGCAGTTCGCACAATGAATGTCCGCCCAGATAGACGTGTTCGTTATACGAAAACGGGTATCCAAACTGGTAAAACAAATGCTTATAAAAAGGCAATTGTACAGGTGGCGGAAGGTGATACAATAGATTTTTACGCAAACATCTAATCTGATTTAGATTTAAAACGACAACAATGTCAGTAAGAAAGTTAAAACCAATCACCCCAGGACAGCGTTTTAGAGTTGTAAATGGATTTGACGCCATTACGACTGATAAGCCGGAGAAGAGTTTATTGGCTCCGAAAAAACGTTCTGGAGGTAGAAACAGTCAAGGAAAAATGACCATGCGCTACAAAGGTGGTGGTCATAAAAGACGATACAGAATTATCGACTTTAAACGCAACAAGCACGGAATCCCTGCTACTGTTGCTTCTATCGAATACGATCCAAACCGTACAGCGTTTATCGCTTTGTTGAATTACCAAGATGGTGAGAAGCGATATGTAATTGCGCAAAACGGACTTCAAGTAGGTCAAAACATCGTTTCCGGTGAAAAAGTGGCTCCAGAAATTGGAAATGCCATGACCTTAGCAAACATCCCATTAGGTACTATTATTTCCTGTTTAGAATTACGTCCTGGTCAAGGTGCTGTTATGGCACGTAGTGCTGGAGCATTTGCTCAGCTTATGGCAAGAGATGGTAAATATGCAACAGTGAAATTACCTTCTGGTGAAACCCGAATGATCTTAGTTACTTGTATGGCAACCATCGGTGCTGTTTCTAACAGTGACCACCAATTGTTGGTGTCTGGTAAAGCGGGTAGATCTAGATGGTTGGGTAGAAGACCTCGTACAAGACCAGTAGTAATGAACCCGGTTGATCACCCAATGGGTGGTGGTGAAGGTAAGTCTTCTGGAGGACACCCACGTTCTAGAAACGGTATCCCTGCAAAAGGATATAGAACCCGTTCTAAGACTAAAGCGAGTAATAAATACATTATCGAACGTAGAAAGAAATAAGCTATGGCAAGATCATTAAAAAAAGGACCATACGTTCACTATAAGTTAGAGAGAAAAGTATTGGCAAATGTGGAGGCTAATAAGAAGACTGTAATCAAGACTTGGTCACGTGCTTCTATGATCACTCCAGATTTTGTTGGACAGACTATCGCAGTACATAACGGGCGCCAGTTCGTTCCTGTATATGTTACTGAAAACATGGTAGGACATAAACTAGGAGAATTTTCACCTACAAGATCATTCCGTGGTCACGCTGGTGCAAAAAACAAAGGAAAAAAATAATAGGCCATGGGAGTTCGTAAAAGAGAAAGAGCAGAGCAAATCAAGGAGGCGAAGAAGACTCAATACTTCGCTAAGTTGAACAATTGCCCTACATCACCTAGAAAAATGCGCTTGGTTGCGGATTTGGTAAGAGGTGAGAAAGTAGATAAAGCGCTTAATATTTTAAGATTCAGTCAAAAAGAGGCTTCACGTCGTTTGGAGAAGTTGTTGCTTTCTGCCATTGCAAACTGGCAAGCAAAGAACGAAGATGCTTCTATCGAAGATGCCGATCTTTTTATTAAGGAGATCCGTGTGGACGGAGGTACCATGTTGAAAAGACTTCGTACTGCTCCACAAGGACGTGCGCACAGAATTAGAAAACGTTCCAACCACGTAACATTGGTGCTTGGAGCTAACGATAACACACAAAGCTAAATTTAAATGGGACAGAAGACAAATCCAATCGGAAACCGCTTAGGTATCATTAGAGGATGGGAATCCAACTGGTACGGAGGTAACGACTACGGCGATAAATTGGCCGAGGACGATAAGATTAGAAAATATGTTCACGCTCGTTTAAGTAAAGCTAGTGTGTCTAGGGTAATCATCGAAAGGACCCTAAAGCTTGTAACCGTTACTATCACTACGGCCCGTCCCGGTATCATTATCGGTAAAGGAGGTCAAGAGGTAGACAAGTTGAAGGAAGAGCTTAAGAAGATTACTGGTAAGGAAGTACAGATCAACATCCACGAGATCAAAAGACCTGAATTAGATGCTTACTTAGTAGCTGCGAGTGTTGCTCGACAAATTGAAAATCGTATTTCATACCGTCGTGCAATTAAAATGGCTATTGCTGCTGCTATGCGTATGAACGCAGAGGGTATCAAAATTCAGATCTCTGGACGTCTTAACGGTGCTGAAATGGCACGTAGCGAGGCGTACAAAGATGGTCGTATTCCTTTATCGACTTTTAGAGCCGACATTGACTATGCTTTAGTAGAAGCTCACACTACCTATGGTAGATTGGGTGTAAAAGTATGGATCATGAAAGGCGAAGTATATGGAAAAAGAGAGCTTTCTCCGCTAGTTGGATTGTCCAAGAAAGGTGGAAAAGGTGGTTCTGGTCGAGGTGGTAACAACAAATCACGTCGTAACAGAAAGTAATTTTTTAAAGAGAAAAGAAGATGTTACAACCTAAAAGAACAAAATTCCGTAAACAGCAAAAAGGACGTATGAAAGGAAATGCTGGTCGTGGTAATCAGTTGTCATACGGAACTTTTGGTATTAAGTCTTTAGAATCGAATTTCTTGACAGCGCGTCAAATTGAGGCGGCTCGTATTGCAGCTACCCGTTATATGAAAAGGGAAGGATCCCTATGGATCATGATCTTTCCAGATAAGCCAATTACCAAGAAACCTCTTGAGGTACGTATGGGTAAAGGAAAGGGTGCTGTAGAATATTGGGCTGCTGTTGTTAAGCCTGGAAGAGTTTTGTTTGAAGTATCTGGAGTTCCATTGGATGTTGCTAAAGAAGCATTACGATTGGCAGCTCAGAAACTTCCAGTAAAAACGAAGTTTATCATTTCAAGAGACTATCAAGCTTAATTTTTAGAATTGTCATTATGAAACAATCAGAAATAAAAGAAGCATCAACAGCGGAGCTACAAGAGCGTTTGGCTGAACTTAAAAAGGCCACAACGGATCTAAAAATAGCACACGCTATATCACCGTTGGAAAATCCAATTCAATTGAGAGGGCAGAGAAGAGCCATTGCTAGAATTGCGACAGAACTAACTAAAAGAGAGGTGCAATAATTGTACGAAGCTGAAAGATGGAAAAAAGAAATTTAAGAAAAGAGCGTATTGGTGTAGTAACTTCTAGCAAAATGGAGAAATCCATTGTTGTGGCAGAGGTTAAGAAAGTAAAACACCCTATGTATGGAAAGTTCGTTTTGAAAACGAAAAAATACGTAGCACACGACGAGAAAAACGACTGCAACGAAGGGGATACTGTAAAGATCATGGAAACAAGACCTATGAGTAAAACCAAGTGTTGGAGATTAGTAGAAATCATTGAAAGAGCGAAGTAATCATGGTACAACAAGAATCAAGACTAAAAGTTGCAGATAACACCGGGGCTAAGGAAGTACTTACCATCCGTGTGTTGGGAGGTACAAAGAAACGTTACGCTTCTATTGGTGACAAAATTGTAGTTACTGTAAAAGAAGCTACTCCTAACGGAAACATTAAAAAAGGTACAGTTTCTACCGCTGTGGTGGTTCGTACCGTGAAAGAAGTTAGAAGACCCGATGGTTCTTACATCCGTTTCGATGACAACGCCTGTGTATTATTAGGTCCTCAAGGGGAAATGAGAGGTACACGTGTTTTCGGACCGGTAGCTAGAGAGCTTCGTGACAAACAATTCATGAAAATAGTATCATTGGCACCTGAGGTGCTTTAATGCGAAAGTAAGATGGCAAAGCTTAAGATAAAATCAGGGGATAACGTAGTAGTTACTGCCGGGGACCACAAAGGATCCGAAGGAAAGGTATTGCGTATTTTCCGTGAAAAGAACAAAGCAATTGTAGAGGGAGTAAACCTTGTAAAGAAACATGAGAAGCCAAGTGCTGCAAATCCTCAAGGTGGAATTACAGAAAAAGAAGCTCCTATTCATATTTCTAACCTGTCGTTGATCGATCCGAAGTCTGGAGAGGCTACACGTGTAGGTTATAGAATGGAAGATGGTAAAAAAGTACGATTTTCTAAAAAATCGAATCAAGTATTATAGTTATGGGATATACACCTAGACTTAAGGAAGAATACAAGAGCAAGATTGTTACTGCTCTTATGGATGAGTTCGGCTATGCAAACGTTATGCAAGTGCCAAAACTTCAGAGCATCGTTGTGTCTCGTGGGGTTGGTAATGCTGTGGCCGACAAAAAATTGATCGAGTATTCCGTAGACGAGTTGACCATGATTACGGGTCAGAAAGCAGTTCCAACCATTTCTAAAAAGGATGTGGCTACTTTCAAACTTCGTAAAGGAATGCCCATTGGTGCAAAAGTAACACTACGCGGAGAGCGTATGTATGAGTTCTTGGATCGTTTGATCACCTCTGCATTGCCACGTGTACGTGACTTTGGTGGTATCAAGGCTACTGGATTCGATGGTAGAGGAAACTACTCTTTGGGAGTTACCGAGCAGATCATCTTTCCAGAGATCGATATCGACAAGGTAAAGAAGATCGAGGGGATGAACATCACCTTCGTTACTTCTGCCGAAACCGATAAAGAAGCAAAATCATTATTGTCTGAACTAGGATTACCTTTTAAAAAGAACTAAGATGGCTAAAGAATCAATGAAAGCCCGCGAGGTGAAAAGAGCAAAAACGGTAGCGAAGTATGCTGAGAAGCGTAAAGCTTTGAAGGAAGCTGGAGACTACGAAGCACTTCAAAAATTACCAAAAAATGCATCTCCTATCCGTATGCACAATCGTTGCAAACTAACGGGTAGACCTAAAGGGTACATGCGTCAGTTTGGTATTTCACGTGTAACTTTCCGTGAAATGGCTAACCAAGGTTTAATCCCTGGAGTTAGAAAGGCTAGCTGGTAATAAGTAATATAAACAGGTAGAAGGTTTGGCATAAGCCGAAAACCATTACCGTAAACAAGGATAAATGACAACAGATCCAATCGCAGATTTTCTAACAAGGGTTAGAAACGCAGTAAAAGCAGGACACCGAGTAGTGGAAGTCCCTGCTTCTAATTTAAAAAAGGAGATTACCAAGATCTTATTTGATCAAGGATATATCTTAAGCTACAAATTTGAGGACAAGGGGCCACAAGGAACCATTAAGATTGCCCTTAAGTACGACAAGCTTACCAAAGATCCGGTAATCAAGAAGATTCAAAGAGTTAGTAAACCAGGTCTACGTAAGTATTCAGGTTCTTCAGAAATGCCCCGTGTATTGAATGGTTTGGGTATTGCTATTGTTTCCACTTCTGCTGGAGTGATGACAGGAAAGCAAGCTGCCAACCAGAATGTAGGAGGTGAAGTACTTTGTTACGTATACTAATTTAATAAAGACTAGAAATGTCAAGAATAGGTAAAAGCCCAGTAGCAATCCCAGACGGTGTGACCGTAGAGGTGAATGACAATGTAGTTACCGTAAAAGGGAAGTTAGGCGAGTTAACTCAGGAGGTATCCGACGTTAGCGTAAAAGTAGAAGAAGGGAACGTGGTTTTGGAGCGTCCTTCCGATGCGAAAGATCACAGAGCAAAACACGGATTGTACCGTGCGCTTATCAATAACATGGTGCAAGGTGTATCCACTGGATGGACCAAAGAACTAGAGTTGGTAGGGGTAGGTTACCGTGCCAGCAACCAAGGGAACAAATTGGATTTGGCCATTGGTTTTTCTCACAACATTGTTATGGACATCGCTCCCGAAGTAAAAGTGGAGACGGTAAGTGAGAAAGGAAAAAACCCTATTGTAAAATTAACATCACACGACAAGCAATTGGTAGGACAGGTAGCGGCCAAGATCCGTTCTTTCCGTAAGCCAGAACCTTATAAAGGAAAAGGTATCAAGTTTGTTGGTGAGATCATTAGAAGAAAAGCAGGTAAATCTGCATAAGAAATTAAGTTATGGCATTATCTAAGAGCGAAAGAAGAGATCGCATCCGTTTCAGAATTAGAAAAACGGTTTCTGGTACCGAGCAGCGTCCACGTTTGGCGGTTTTCAGAAGCAATAAAGAAATTTATGCGCAACTTATTGACGATGTAAATGGAAAAACCATTACTGCTGCATCTTCAAGAGATAAGGACATCGACGCTTCCAAAGTTAACAAAACGGAAGCTGCGAAAATGGTAGGTAAAGCAATCGCTGAGAAAGCTGTGAAAGCTGGAGTAGAGAGCGTTACTTTCGACAGAGGAGGTTACCTATACCACGGAAGAGTTAAATCATTGGCTGAAGGAGCTCGCGAGGGCGGACTAAAATTCTAAGAATATGTATCAAAATTATAAAAACGTAGAAACAGTTAAGCCCGGAGGTCTAGAATTGAAAGACCGTTTGGTTGGGGTACAACGTGTAACCAAGGTAACCAAAGGGGGTAGAGCTTTCGGATTTTCAGCAATCGTAGTAGTAGGTGATGAAAATGGCGTAGTAGGTCAAGGACTTGGAAAGTCTAAAGACGTTGCTAGTGCTATCGCTAAGGCTATCGAAGATGCTAAGAAGAACTTGGTACGTATTCCTATTAATAAAGGAACACTTCCTCACGAGCAAAAAGGAAAGTACGGTGGAGCTAGAGTAACCTTGTTGCCAGCTGCTCCCGGTACCGGGGTAATCGCCGGTGGTGCTGTACGTGCTGTATTGGAAGCCGTTGGAGTTCACGATGTATTGTCAAAATCTCAGGGATCTTCTAACCCTCACAACGTAGTAAAAGCTACTTTCGATGCTTTGTTGCAGATGAGAAGTGCTCAAACCGTTGCGAGACAAAGAGGAATTTCACTAGAGAAATTGTATAAAGGATAAAATACTAAAGAGAAATGGCAAAGATTAAAGTAACAAAGGTACGCAGCGCGATCAACCGCCCGCAAAACCAAAAGAGAACCTTGGAAGCTCTTGGCCTAAGAAAAATCGGTCAGACAGTAGAGCACGAGGATACGCCAAATATTCTTGGTATGATAAAAAAAGTTAATCACCTAGTTTCTGTTGAGACTAAATAAGATATTGAACAATGGATTTAAGTAATTTAAAACCAGCTGAAGGTTCGGTTAAAAAACAAGGAAAACGCGTAGGACGCGGACAAGGTTCCGGTAAAGGTGGTACGGCTACCCGTGGACACAAAGGGGCTAAGTCACGTTCTGGTTACTCCAAGAAACTAGGATTCGAAGGAGGACAGATGCCATTACAGCGTCGTGTTCCTAAGTTCGGGTTCAAGAACATTAACCGCAAAGAGTACCAAGGTGTAAACTTGGATACCCTTCAGGCGCTAGTGGACGACAAGAAAATTAAGGATACTGTAGATTTTGATACTATGGTAAGTCTAAGACTTGCTGGTAAGAACGAGATGGTGAAGATCTTGGGAAGAGGCGAGCTAAAAGCAAAATTGAAAGTATCTGCTCATAAGTTTACTGCATCTGCAAAGGCGGCTATCGAGGCTGCTGGAGGTGAGGCTGTAGAACTTTAATTTTTATAAAGGATGAAATTTATTGATACCATAAAAAATGTTTTCAAAATAGAAGAGCTTCGTAGCCGCATCATGGTAACGTTGGGTCTTCTATTGGTGTACCGTTTTGGTGCGCAAGTTGTATTGCCAGGAATCGATGCTTCTAAGCTATCTGAATTTGCTGGTAAATTCGATGCAGGTGGAATCGGAGGATTGCTTAATGCATTTACTGGAGGAGCATTTTCTAATGCTTCTGTATTTGCATTGGGGATCATGCCTTACATTTCCGCTTCTATTGTGGTACAATTAATGCAAATTGCCATCCCTTATCTTCAAAAGCTTCAGAAAGAAGGAGAAAGTGGTAGAAAGAAGATTACTCAGATTACCCGTTGGTTAACCATCGGTATCTGTTTGGTACAAGCACCTAGTTACATTGCAGGGATCCAATACTTAGGGGTTCCACCAGAAGCTTTCGTACTTGGGCTTACGCCTACCTTCTACGTTTCTTCCATCATCATCTTGGTAACAGGATGTATCTTCGCAATGTGGTTGGGTGAGAAGATTACAGACAAGGGAATTGGAAATGGTATCTCTATCCTTATTATGGTAGGTATCATCGCAATATTGCCTCAGTCATTTGTTCAGGAAGTGGCTGCTAGTCCTTTCATGATGGTATTGATCGAATTGGTAATCTGGTTCGTAATTATTCTACTTTCTGTTTTATTGGTATTGGCGGTTCGTAAGATTCCTGTACAATACGCGCGTAGAACGGCAAGCGGAGGGTACGAGAAGAATATTTTTGGAGCAAGACAGTTCATTCCTTTGAAGCTGAACGCTTCTGGGGTAATGCCTATTATCTTTGCCCAAGCATTGATGTTCGTACCAACAGCCTTGGCCAATTTGCCAAGATTGAGGGATACAGAGTTTGGTCAGAGTATGTTGGCCACCTTTAGCGATATTTTCGGATTATGGTACAATGTAGTATTCGCGTTATTGATCATCATCTTTACGTATTTCTATACTGCGATTACTGTACCGACCAATAAAATGGCAGACGACCTGAAACGTAGTGGAGGATTTATTCCTGGTATTAAGCCTGGAACCGACACCGCGGAGTACTTAGATAGAATTATGTCTCAGATTACATTACCAGGATCTATTTTCTTGGCATTGATTGCAATCTTTCCAGCATTCATCGTGAAGTTGATGGGAGTGCAGCAAGGATGGGCATTGTTCTTTGGAGGTACATCACTTTTAATTATGGTAGGGGTTGCAATCGATACGATGCAACAAATTAACTCCTACTTATTGAACCGTCATTACGATGGCTTAATGAAAAGTGGTAAAAACAGAAAGGCAGTAGCATAATTAGAATATAGTAGTTAGTAGTTAGACGTTAGAAGGCGTTGAAGACTACAAAAAGGAAACAACAATCTAACTCTAACGACCAACAACTTAAAACTAAAGAATGGCAAAACAACCAGCAATAGAACAAGACGGAACAATCGTAGAGGCATTGTCTAATGCAATGTTCCGTGTAGAATTGGAAAACGGTCATATTGTTACAGCGCACATTTCGGGTAAGATGCGCATGCACTATATCAAATTATTACCCGGAGATAAGGTAAAATTAGAGATGAGCCCTTACGATTTAACCAAGGCTCGTATAACATACAGATACTAAAGAGATGAAAGTAAGAGCATCCGTTAAGAAAAGAAGTGCCGACTGCAAGATCGTACGCAGAAAAGGCCGATTATATGTAATTAACAAAAAGAACCCAAGGTTCAAACAAAGACAAGGATAAGTTATGGCAAGAATCGCAGGTGTAGATATCCCGAAGCAGAAAAGGGGTGTAATCGCGTTAACGTATATCTTTGGGGTAGGTAAGAGCCGTGCCCAAAGTATACTGGAAAAAGCCGGAGTTAGCGAAGACAAAAAAGTAAACGAGTGGAACGATGATGAGATCGGGAAAATTCGTGAAGCTGTAGGGTCTTACAAAATCGAAGGTGAGCTACGTAGTGAGGTTCAATTGAGCATTAAGCGCTTAATGGACATCGGTTGTTACAGAGGTATTCGTCACAGAGCAGGTCTTCCTTTAAGAGGACAGCGTACGAAGAATAACTCAAGAACGAGAAAAGGAAAACGTAAAACAGTTGCTAACAAGAAGAAGGCAACTAAATAATACCTAGAGATATGGCAAAGTCTAGCTCAAAAAGTACAAAAAAACGTAAGGTTAATATCGAGGCCGTGGGTGAAGCTCACATCACTGCTTCCTTCAACAATATTATCATTTCGTTGACCAATAAAAATGGAGATGTAATCTCTTGGTCTTCTGCCGGGAAAATGGGCTTTAGAGGATCTAAGAAAAACACTCCTTACGCTGCTCAGTTGGCAGCAGAAGATTGTGCCAAAGTTGCACAAGAAGCAGGTCTTCGTAAAGTAAAAGTTTACGTAAAAGGACCTGGTAATGGTAGAGAATCTGCCATCCGTACAATTCACAATTCAGGAATTGAAGTTACCGAAATCATCGATGTAACTCCAATGCCGCACAACGGATGTCGTCCACCAAAAAGACGTAGAGTATAATTAATTTAAGTATAAACCGAAGGAACAAGGAAACTAGAGGATGACCTTAATTTAGCGTTCCCCTTCAAAATCAAATTTTAAAATGGCAAGATATACTGGTCCAAAAACAAAAATCGCCCGTAAGTTTGGAGAGGCTATTTTTGGAGAAGACAAATCTTTCGAAAAAAGAAATTACCCTCCAGGACAACACGGTAACAACCGTAGGAGAGGTAAAAAATCCGAGTACGCTATTCAGTTGGCCGAGAAGCAAAAGGCTAAGTACACGTACGGGATCTTGGAGCGTCAGTTCCGAAACATGTTTAAAAAAGCAACTGCAGCACCTGGAATTACAGGTGAGGTATTGCTTCAATTGTGTGAGTCACGTTTGGACAACGTAGTGTACCGTATGGGAATTGCTCCTACGCGTAGCGCTGCAAGACAATTGGTGTCTCACCGTCATATTACCGTTAACGGTGAAAAAGTTAACATTCCATCATACCAGTTAAAGGCTGGAGATGTTATTGGTGTTAGGGAAAAATCTAAATCCCTAGAAGCTATTCAAAATTCTTTGGCGAATGCCAGTCATGTATACGAGTGGATCACTTGGAACTCTGAGACTAAAGAAGGAACTTTCGTTTCTGTGCCTCAGCGTCTTCAGATCCCAGAAAACATTACTGAGCAGTTAATCGTGGAATTATATTCTAAATAATAAGTTAATCATATTGGTATTTGGCCAAAGGGTTTATGAGTCCTCTTCAAACTCTTAAACTGCGCAACCAAATAACAATTAAAACGAAGAACAAACAATATGGCAGTATTTAGTTTTCAGAAGCCTGATAAGGTTATCATGATCAATTCGACGGATTTCGAAGGGAAATTCGAATTTCGCCCTTTGGAACCCGGATATGGATTGACCATTGGTAATGCTTTACGACGTGTTTTACTTTCCTCTTTGGAAGGTTTTGCAATCACTTCGGTACGTATCGAAGGTGTAGACCACGAGTTTTCTACGATTGCAGGCGTAGTGGAAGATGTAACTGAAATCATTTTGAACCTAAAACAAGTTCGTTTTAAGCGTCAAATTGATGAAATAGATAACGAGACTGTAACCATTTCTGTTTCCGGACAGGAAGTACTTACCGCTGGTGATTTCCAAAAATTCATCTCCGGTTTCCAAGTATTGAACCCAGATTTGGTTATTTGTAATATGGACTCTAAGGTGAACCTTAACTTCGAGATCACTATCGAAAAAGGTCGTGGATACGTTCCTGCGGAAGAGAACAAAAAGGCGAATGCCCCTCTAGGAACCATCTTTACCGATTCTATCTATACTCCTATCAAAAATGTGAAGTATAGCATAGAGAACTATCGTGTAGAGCAAAAGACCGACTACGAGAAATTGGTTTTCGAAATCATCACCGATGGTTCCATTCACCCAAAAGATGCGTTGACCGAGGCTGCTAAGACCTTGATCCACCACTTTATGTTGTTCAGTGACGAGCGTATTACCCTTGAGGCAGACGAAATCGCTCAGACCGAAACGTATGATGAGGAGTCATTGCACATGCGTCAGCTACTTAAGACCAAGTTGGTAGACATGGACCTTTCCGTTCGTGCCTTGAATTGTCTTAAAGCTGCCGAGGTAGATACTTTGGGTGACCTTGTATCTTACAATAAGAATGATCTTATGAAGTTCAGAAACTTCGGTAAGAAGTCCTTGACCGAGCTAGAAGAGCTAGTAAACGTGAAAGGATTGAACTTCGGTATGGATCTTTCAAAATATAAATTAGATAAAGATTAAGTAATACATCATATTTTGCTCCCCAGAGCGGGTCGTAGCAAGATGATGATTAAACACAAATGTCATGAGACACGGAAAAAAATTCAACCACTTAGGAAGAAAGGCAGCCCACAGAAAGGCGATGCTAGCCAATATGGCTTGCTCATTGATCGAGCACAAAAGAATCAATACCACTGTGGCAAAAGCGAAGGCCCTTAAGAAATTCGTTGAGCCTTTAGTAACTAAGTCCAAAGAAGACACTACGCACAACCGTCGTATCGTTTTCAGTAGATTACGCCAAAAGCAAGCTGTAACCGAATTGTTCAGGGATGTGGCTGTAAAGGTAGGAGATCGTCCAGGAGGATACACCCGAATCATTAAGTTAGGGAATCGTCTTGGGGATAATGCAGAAATGGCGATGATCGAATTGGTAGACTATAATGAGTTGTACAATGCAGGTAAGCCGGCTAAAAAGAAATCAACACGTCGTAGCCGTCGTGGAGGTGCTAAACCGGCCGCTCCAGCAGCGACAACGGAAGTCAAAAAAGAAGAAGAATAAATTGAATTTTTCTAATGTGAATAACAAAGGGATAAGCTTTTAAAGTTTATCCCTTTTTTTGAACTATTTTTGCAAAACTTTTGTTCTGAATATGAAATACCAAACACGTAAAAAAGCCCTCATACTTTTGGCAGACGGTACCATCTTCTATGGGAAAGCCGTTGGGGGAAAAGAAGGCTCCGCTTTTGGAGAAGTTTGTTTCAACACCGGAATGACCGGTTATCAGGAAATCTTTACCGACCCCTCTTACTTTGGTCAGTTAATGGTCACCACCAATGCCCACATCGGGAACTACGGGACCAATGTTGACGAAGTAGAGTCCGATAGCGTTAAAATCGCTGGTCTTATCTGTAGAAACTTCAGTTATCACCATTCGCGCTATTCGGCAGACGATTCGTTAGAATCCTTTTTGGATAAGAACAATCTACTGGCCATTAGCGATGTGGATACTCGCGCCCTAGTGAGTTATATCCGAGATCATGGTGCCATGAACGCTGTTATTTCTACCGATGTGGATAACATAGACGGTTTAAAGAAGCAATTGGCGGAAGTGCCCGATATGAACGGATTGGAGTTGGCGAGCAAGGTGTCTACCAAAGAACCTTATTTCTTTGGGGACGAAAACGCCACCTACAAGATTTCTGCTCTGGATATTGGGATTAAGAAAAATATCCTTCGCCATCTGGCAGAAAGGGATTGTTACATCAAGGTATTCCCATACGATACTACCTATGAGGAAATGGCCACTTTTAATCCTGATGGATATTTCTTGAGCAATGGTCCTGGGGATCCAGAACCGTTAACACAATCCATTGCAACAGCAAAGGACATCTTGCAAACGGGAGCACCCCTATTCGGAATTTGTCTTGGGCATCAGGTATTGGCTTTGGCCAATGGCATTTCTACCTATAAAATGCACAACGGACACCGTGGGATTAATCACCCGATCAAGAATTTATTAACGGGGAAAGGGGAAATCACTTCCCAGAACCACGGATTTGCCATTAACCGAGAGGAAACCGAAGCGCATGGCGACGTAGAAATTACCCATGTTCATTTAAATGACCATACGGTAGCGGGAATCCGATTAAAAGGAAAACCTGTCTTCTCGGTGCAATATCACCCAGAAGCAAGTCCAGGACCACACGATGCGACCTATTTGTTCGATCAGTTCTTGGAAAACATAAAAAATGCAAAATTGGAAAAGGCCCATTAAGTTGGGCTTTTTTTAATGGAGCTTTCGAAAACGATTTAGTGTGAAAACAGGGCGTTTGTTCCTGTTTTCGACCCGTTTTAAAAAGTACAATTTGTATCTTCACCCAACCAAATAAAACACAAATTATGAGCATTATTATCGACATCCATGCGAGGCAAATATTCGATTCACGAGGTAACCCTACTGTAGAAGTAGACGTCATTACCGAAAGCGGAGTGGTAGGAAGAGCCGCTGTTCCTTCAGGAGCCTCTACGGGTGAACACGAAGCCGTAGAATTACGCGATGGTGGAGACGATTATATGGGCAAAGGTGTATT
This sequence comes from Aureisphaera galaxeae, assembly GCF_028561275.1. Taxonomy (GTDB): domain Bacteria; phylum Bacteroidota; class Bacteroidia; order Flavobacteriales; family Flavobacteriaceae; genus Aureisphaera; species Aureisphaera galaxeae. The sequence goes on along the minus strand of NZ_JAQQTF010000010.1, from coordinate 73,981 downwards.
GCAAGCCGTAGAAAACGTGAATGGAAAGATTGCCGGAACCCTTTTGGGCGTTTCTGTTTTTGAACAGGAAGGAATCGATAAGATCATGATCGATTTGGACGGTACCCCCAACAAATCGAAATTAGGAGCCAATGCCATTTTAGGAGTGTCTTTGGCAGTGGCCAAAGCTGCAGCTAATGAATTGGGAATCTCCTTGTTCCGTTATGTAGGTGGTGTGAGTGCTAAGACCTTACCCGTTCCTATGATGAACATTATTAATGGAGGCTCGCATAGTGATGCACCCATTGCTTTTCAGGAATTCATGGTGATGCCTGTTAAAGCGGAAAGTTTTACCCATGCAATGAAAATGGGATCCGAGATTTTCCACAACCTGAAGAAAGTATTGCACGATCGCGGTTTGAGTACCGCTGTAGGAGATGAAGGTGGATTCGCTCCCGAATTGGAAGGTACCGAAGATGCATTGGATACTATTGCCTTGGCTACCGAAAAAGCGGGTTATAAGTTGGGAGATGAAGTAATGATCGCGTTGGATTGTGCTGCTGCCGAATTCTACGTAGACGGGAAATACGATTACACAAAATTCGAAGGCGACAAGGGAATGGTACGTACCTCCCAAGAGCAAGCCGATTACTTGGCCGAATTGTCTGAAAAATACCCAATTATCTCTATTGAAGACGGTATGGACGAAAACGACTGGGAAGGCTGGAAATACCTAACCGATAAGGTAGGGGATAAAGTACAATTAGTAGGAGACGATTTGTTTGTAACCAATGTAGAGCGTTTGTCCCGTGGTATTAATGAGGGAATTGCCAATTCCATTCTAATCAAGGTGAACCAAATTGGAACCTTGTCTGAAACCATTGCCGCCGTAAATATGGCGCACAATGCAGGGTATACATCCGTTATGTCCCACCGAAGTGGAGAAACCGAAGACAATACCATTGCCGATCTTGCCGTGGCATTGAACACAGGACAGATTAAGACAGGTTCTGCGTCTCGAAGTGATCGTATGGCAAAATACAATCAGTTATTAAGAATTGAAGAAGAATTGCACGAAACGGCCTATTATCCGGGTAGAAGCGCATTCAAAATATAAGGGAATATACGTGAAAGTGAAATGCCTGTTCCTAGCTTTGGGGCAGGCATTTTTTCATGCCGTAAAATCTAGGGAAGCGGTTCATTTTCCTTTATTCATTAATTAAGGTTTTTTTAACCCAAGTTGAGTAATGAAATGTTAAAAAAATCGTCCAATTTTTCGTAATTTCGCAGTAAGCGCAAAGAGCTACTGCAAGTTTGTGCTAATCTTTTAAAATTCAACAAAAAATCAAATTAAACTATGTCGAAGAACGCGACCCTTGAAATCAACGGTGAGAAGTATGAATTCCCTATCATCGAAGGTACAGAAAATGAACTGGCCATCGATATCAAAACCCTTAGGGGGGGCACGGGAGGTGTGGTGACCATAGACCCTGGTTATAAGAATACGGGTTCGTGTGAGAGCGCCATTACCTTTTTGAATGGGGAAGAAGGAATTCTTCGTTACCGCGGGTATGCTATTGAAGACTTAGCCGAAAAGGCCGACTTTTTGGAAGTGGCCTATCTTTTGATTTTTGGTGAACTGCCCAACCAAGAGCAGTTACAGAAATTCCATTCGGATATTCGTGAGCAATCACATGTAGACGAGGATGTAAAAAAGATTTTGGATGGCTTTCCAAAAGCCGCCCACCCAATGGGAGTATTGTCCTCCCTTACGAGTGCTCTAATCGCTTTTAACCCTTCTTCCGTCAATGTAGACAGCGAAGAGGAAATGTACAATGCCATTGTGCGAATTATGGGTAAATTCCCAGTGTTAACTGCATGGGCGTATAGAAAAAGAGTGGGATTGCCGTTGGACTATGGAGATAACACACTTGGGTATGTAGATAATTTCTTGAAAATGATGTTCAAAAAACCCGATGGAGAATATTCTCCTAACAAAGTGGTGGTGGATGCGTTGGACAAATTATTGATTCTTCATGCCGATCATGAGCAAAACTGTTCTACTTCTACCGTACGTATCGTAGGATCTTCGCATGCAGGGTTGTTTGCTTCTATTTCTGCAGGGATCAATGCACTTTGGGGGCCATTACACGGTGGGGCCAACCAAGCAGTAATTGAAATGTTGGAAGGTATTAAGGAAGATGGGGGAGATACCAAAAAGTATATGGCCAAGGCCAAAGATAAGAGCGATCCATTCCGATTAATGGGTTTTGGGCACAGAGTGTATAAAAACTTTGATCCTAGGGCAAAGATCATTAAGGTAGCCGCCGATGACGTATTAAAGGATTTAGGGGTTGAAGATCCTGTATTGGATATTGCTAAGGGATTGGAAAAAGAAGCCTTGGAAGATCAGTACTTCGTAGACAGAAGATTATACCCAAATGTAGATTTCTATTCGGGGATCATCTATCGAGCAATGGGAATTCCGGTAGAGATGTTTACTGCCATGTTTGCATTGGGCCGTTTACCGGGTTGGATTGCCCAATGGAGAGAGATGCGTTTGCGCAAAGAACCCATTGGTCGTCCTCGACAAATTTACATTGGCGAAAACCTTCGCCCATTCAAGGATATCGATTTTAGATAATACGCTGTATATCAATAAATAAGACGCCCACATTGTTGGGCGTTTTTTTGTGCGTTTCTTTTCTTTTTTCTGCTATATTTGGGCGTGCCTAACCAATTTTTAAGCCTTACGTTACTACTACTTGTAGTTGTATCACTCGTATGGGGTGTACGCGCTTTGCTTCAATCCAAGCAAATGCATACTTCTATACGGTATTTGGCTTGGTACATGATTTTTGTCAGCATGGTTATTTTACAACTATGGATGGTGTTTATTAAGCCTACTTATTTTTATCCTTATCTCCTACTTACCTTCTTGCCGTATCAATTGTTACCGGGCCCTTTATTCCTGCTTTTTGCGATGCACTTTTTGGGATGGGAAGGGAAAATTCAAAAAAGAAAGTTTTGGCTATTCGTACCCTTTTGGATCTTTATGGTGGTGTACCTGTGGATGAAATTGGACGTGGTCATCAATGAGATTCCCTACAAAGTGGCGTATCATAAGTATTTTTCGGTTTTTAAGGTAGAGGAAGTCATTACACTGTCGTATGCGTTCATCTTGGCATTATGGTGTTATGGGATCGTTCGCAGTTTCGAACGGCAAAACAGAGATAAAAAATACGATCAGGTGGTTTCGCATACGGGATGGATAAAACGAGTATTAGGAATGGGGCTGGGTCTTTGCATTCTTTGGCTCATTTCCTTTCTCTTCGATGCAGTGAGCATCTACAATTGGGGAAATTACGCCTACCTGCCCACTTGGTTTGGTTTTTCAACTTTGATTATCTACATAGGCTACACGGGATTCCGACAAACCGATATTTTAAAAGAGCGCCATGCTTTGAACCAATTCAGTAAGAGTAAAACCTTCGATCCGGAATTTGCTCCTATGGAAAAAGAAGATCCAAGCACCTTAAAGCACTTTCAGAAGATTGAGGTGTTGATGCGTGTAGAGAAAAAGTATTTGAATCCACATTTGGATCTTCCACTACTGGCCGAAGAGATTTCCATAAGTCCAAATTACCTTTCCAAAGTAATTAATTCGCATGCGCATATGCACTTTAATGATTATTTGAATAGTTATCGAGTGGCCCATGCCAAGGAAATGTTGGAAACGGAAGCTTTTCGACAGTACGATATGCTTTCCATTGCCTTGGAGGCCGGTTTCAACTCCAAATCGGCATTTTATGCGGCTTTTAAGAAGCTTACAGGCCAAACACCGGGTTCATATCGATCGCAATGTGAGAAACACCATGAGTCCTGATTCTTACAATTTGTAAGTCTCAGCACTCATTTCCTATTTTCACTACCTACTTTTATCAAGCCAAATCACTAATCTAATAATAGATCTATGAAATCGTTACCCCCGCATTTCTTTTTAGATCGTCTAAACTGTTTTTGATACATGTGGAAAAGATGATCGGCGCCAAAGTAAAACACCAGTCGAATCATCCTAGGGGTGTATTGTAGGATGTAGCGATGGTATTAAAACAGCATACGATACCGATGATTACAGTGGGGAATTGAGGAGCATTTGGTAGACAACGTACATACAAAATGCTGATATGTTTCCTGAACCGAAATGCAATTAGGCATATAGTATGTAAGGCCTGTTAAAACATCCCCACTGTTTTAGCTCTTTACAAAAAGACAGGCTGACACTGGAGGCGGATTTTATCCGCCTCTTTTTTATGCCTTATTTTCATTGAAATGTTTTTAGTAAATTGTATATCAGTATTTTAAATCTGTCGTCATGGGGAGAAAATTTAAGGCGGAACCCATCTTTTTTAAGAAGGGAGATTCAGCATATAGAGAAATTGACTATGGTGAAGGTGCCGTAGATGGGCAACATATCATCTATTATTACGATAAGGAAAAACAGTATCAATCCGGGAAATACAAGGAGCTCAAGGCCAAAGGATATGCAATGGTTTGTAAATCGGTCTATGGAGAAGGAAACCGATTGCGATATGCGGGTGTATGGGTACAAAATAGTAAGATTAAATTCCTTTCTGTAACAAGAAAGGGAGTAGATGCCTATATAAAAACTGCAACTTCATATGATGGCAAAGGATACGAACCTTTTAGCATCAGTGTCTCAGGTTCAGATCCTAAAAATGCCATTTTTTCTGGCACTTTCCGGAAAAAGAAACCAGGTGCCCCGTCCAGTTATGCGGAGTATGTGGCAGTACGTCCTGGGGTGCAAAGTCAGTATCCTTCCATCGAGGAAGTGATAAAGACCGCTCGAAAAAACAAGTATATTCCTATAGATATTTGTCAGTACGGTTCCGAAAAGGCGCCTGTATATGCCTATATTATGGCACCTAATACCCAATCCTTGTTTTGGGAGTATGGCTTAACCGAAAACTATGACAATTTCAGAAATCGCCAAGAGGCCCATAACATTCACAAGGCGTACCCATCCATTGTTTGCAGAAGCATAGGGGATAAATTTTCCGCTGTATATACCAATGCATTTATGGGACCTTCAGAAACTTGGATGTGCCCTGATAAGGATACTTTACAAGCAAAAATTAATGATGCCGCTAGTAGAGGATTGTATCCTTTCAGAATACAGGCATACGACGATGGAAATACAGTACAATACGCTCTGATTCTACGAAAGCATTTTGACGAATTACCCCGAAAGTTTACTATGATGGGAACTGAGTATCCTTCCTTTAAAAAATGGGATGATGCTATGAAGAAAACCATGGAGGCTAACAATGTACATGCGGGCAGTTTGGCGGTAGTGTACAAAGGAAGGTTGGTGCATTGTAGGGGGTACACCAATGCTTCAGAAGACTATCCCGTTACCCAGCCTACCAGTCAATACCGAACTGCAAGCGTGTCCAAATTCATTACCGCCATGGCAATGCGGGTGATGGAAAAAGAAGGTTTGGATACCGACGATTTCCTGAAAAACTATATTCCCACCGAGAATTCGGAAAATCTGAATAGAGGATATGACGATATTAAGATCTCCCACGTAATCAATCAAACTTCAGGGTTTCATTGGGATCATGGAATTAGCGAAAAAATCGCAAGGAGTCTAAAGGTTAAGCTACCCATTTCCTTGGCCGAAAAAAGAAAATGGTGCCGTATGCGGCGTATGTTAAAGAATCATGTCCCAGGATCGAAACGTAGTTACAGCAATCTGGGATACACTTTATTAGGACAGTTGATAGAACAGGAAAGCGGAATGCCCTATGAGGATTTTGTGAAAAGCAAAATTCTGGAACCTTTAGGCGTCACTCGTCCCGATATTGGAAGAGCAGGGGGCGATCATGAAGGCGAAGTACAATATCAACCCGGCAATATAGAAATTGTGCAAAGTGCCTTTAGCTGGGACGATAGAATAACATCTCGGGCGTATGATGGCAGGAATTACTATCTCACTCTATCTAGTGGCGGTTGGGTGTTTTCCGCTCCCGATATGGCCAAAGTGTTGGCGAGTTTGCATTCTAATGTGATAAACCCTGTGCTCAATGCTACCGAAGTCGAGATATTTCTAAAGAATTCTGGTCTTAGAATATACAATGATGCCTATCGCAAGGATGGTTCTTCTTCCACCACCAATGCGATGGTATACCATAGAAGAACCGATGATATTTCGTATGTTATACTGTTAAACAGAGCGAAATCAGGTATAGGGTCCATCCACAATGAGCTAAAAAAATTGATTGGGAAGATGAACGTTAATGATTGGCCCCAATATGATCTCTTTCCAAATTATGGTATTCCCTCTTTTTAGAACTGAATGGTTGTCAATTTAAGGGCTAACTACCCAACATTCTTTTTTATATTTGCGCATGCTACAACTTAACGTCAACGATGAGGTATCCCGCCTACGTGCCGTAGTACTTGGTACGGCTGTAAGCAGTGGTCCAACCCCCAAACTAGAAGATGCGTACGACCCCAAAAGTGCAATGCACATACAATCAGGGACGTACCCCCAAGAAAAAGATATGATCTCCGAAATGGAAGCTGTCGCTACTGTATTTGCCAAATACGACGTAAAGGTATTCCGCCCAGAAATTATAGACGATTGTAATCAGATTTTTGCACGCGATATTGGGTTTGTAATCGAGGACAAGTTCGTTCGGGCCAATATTTTACCCGATAGGGAAGAGGAGATCAATGCGATTCAGTTTGTGATCGATCAAATGGATCCTGAAAAGGTAATTCAATTCCCCGAAGAAGCCCATGTGGAAGGCGGAGATGTTATGCCTTGGAACGAATACATTTTTGTGGGGACCTACTACGGAGATGACTATCCGGATTATATTACTGCCCGCACCAATATAAAGGCGGTGGAATGTCTTAAGGAGGCTTTTCCGAACAAAACCGTAAAACCCTTTAACCTTCGTAAATCCAACACTGTGGCACATGACAATGCCTTGCATTTGGATTGTTGTTTTCAACCCTTAGGGAAAGGAAAATGCATCATTCACAAAGAAGGCTTTTTAGAAGAGGACGAATACCAGTGGTTGGTCGATTATTTTGGGGAAGAGAACTGTTTTCACATTTCGAAGGAAGAGATGTTCGATATGAACAGCAATGTGTTTTCTATTGCTGAAGATGTAGTGATTTCCGAACAAAATTTCACCCGGTTAAATACATGGTTACGTGAGCAAGGATTTACCGTAGAAGAAGTTCCCTATGCTGAAATTGCCAAGCAAGAAGGGCTGTTGCGTTGTTCTACCTTACCGTTAATTCGAGACTAGTTCCTTTTCCATATAGAGCATTCCTTGAAGGTGTTCGTGAAGTCCGGGGAGTACCAATTTTCGGGTGCCAAATACTTCGTATCCCATTTTTTCATAGAAGCGAATGGCTTGGGTTTGAGTGTCCATGACTTCCAAGCGGATGGAAGCAGCTTGTATGGTTTTGGCCTGTTCTTCTACCCATATAAAAACCGTTTTTCCCACGCCTTTACCATGCGTATTCGGATGTAGGTAGATACGATGTAATTTTACCGAATCTTCCGCGCCCTCTCCGGGCCAAGAAGAATGGGTTATGTATCGCAGAATCCCTGAGGTAGCGTCATTAAAATCCACAAAAAAGTAGTGCGTATGAGCTTCTTTCAGTTCCTTTTGAAGATTTTCTTTTGAATATTGATTGTCGAGGTACCATTTCCCGTCGTCTTCCCAAAGGTGGTGGTAAGCCGGAGGATAGATTTCCTGCATGAGGTCTGCCAGTTTTGAATGATCCTCAAGTGTTATTGGCCGAAGTGAAATTTCTGAAGTAATCTGGTACAAGGCATCTTTTTTTGATACCTAAAGATATGGATAAAAAAGACCCGAAATGAACATAGAATACACCATTCCTAAAGCTGAAACCCCCTTATGGATTTAGTAAGAACGGTCATCCAATGAGGGAGCACATTTCGGGCCTTAATCAAACAAAAGCATTATTAGAATCGGTAACCTATCCCGAAGGTGAAGTTGGAAAGTGTTCCAAAATCCCCATCGAAGGAGGCAAAGCGTGCCGAGGCATCTAAAGAATCGGTAATTCCGTAGCGACCCACGAATCGATATATGAGGGCACCGTCTATATTTTCTTCCAAGGAAATACCATAGCCTACGTCGGCACCTAGTGATAAGGCATCGACTACGGTAATATCACCAGAAACAACAAGGGGCGCATACTTAAAGTCGTTGAATTCTTCCTTACCCGAGAATACGGTAATACCGGCACTGGCTCCTACATTAATGTTATCGGTAACGGCCCAGTCATGGTCTACTTCCAGATTGGCCACGAAGGAAGCAAATTCGCCCTCATCCCCAGCGGGAAATCCCCCATTGAGTCCAATACGGAAGCCCCCTTGCGAAAAGGCCACGGTAGTACATAGAAAAGCGATTGCAATAAAAAAGGTTGATTTCATAAGTTCTATTGGTTATAGTTTCCTATACATCGATAGAAGTGGGGAATGTCATCATAATTGCCTTTCGCCAATTATCGCTTCCATAATGAGAGTTTTTACTATAAACGATGGTAGGTAGTATATTCGTTTACCCTCTTAATTTAATAAACGGTTTTGGTCATGGTTATTTCAACGAAATCGATCAATACTCAAGAATTAATGGAAAAAGACGATTTTGTTTTCGGTTTTGTGTAGGAGAAAAGCCATTTTTTTGAAGTTGGTAATTATTTTGATGAGCAATCCAGTTCTTATTTAAAGAACTTTGCATAACATAGTTTTAGCTTAACTGAGTACTTTACAAGGGCCCTGGTGATTTGGAGAGGTAGGTGCTAGATTGAAGAAATTAATAAAGCTCCACGGAGTCTAATTTGACAAAGAGAAAATTTGTAAATCTAATCTAGTTAAGGTCTCCAGCTGTAATCTAACCATTGTCTGTGGTTAATCCAATATTCTGAACTAGTTACACAATCTTTAACAAAAGATTCCATATTTATATCAATGGCTTTAATGCGATCGTTTTCAATATCAGAATTTGTCAATATGTACATTCCATGCCAACCATTTATTTTAAATTCGGGGCTATTACCATTCACCATATTTTTAAATTTTGGTAATCTCATGAAGTCGCCATCCAAGACAATTGCAAAAGAAACAAAAAATGCTTTCATTGCATTGATAGAGGGCTCTCTGTCCCTTGTAACCCTGTCCCTAATAGAAGTTTTTGATTGAATGCATCCAAAAATTAGGAATCCTTCTTCTCTTTCTATTGCAAGATAAAGATCAAAAATACTTGTACTAATTTGTTCATTTAACCAACTTATATCGCGAACCTCATTAATAATGTTGTCGTTATGTAACTCATAACTTAGTTCTTTTTGCAGTAAAATCTTAATACCATGGTTGCTTAAATGCAAATTCCCAATATCTCTAATCATTTCTTCAAATGCATGTCCACTAGATTTTTTCCAACTGTTATCAGCTGATATTACCTTCTTAATTATTTCCTGATCAATAATACCTGAGAAATTATTAACATGAGAAAGATAAATGGTTTTCCAGATATCTGAAGGTTCCACCTTTGGAAACGATTTCATTGCATTAATTGAAGCTGTTTTTATTGCTTTTTTCTGTGCAAATTTCCGTTTATCCTCAGATTTTTTCAGTTCGGAACTTTCATACTCTAGATTAAAAATCCTTTTATATTCATTAACACAATATTTCTTAAAGTTTAGCATGGTGATTAATTGAGTAATTTTTTAATTACTAAACCCCAATGATAGGCTAATAAAGGAGGGACTGCATCTCCTATTTGTTCATATTTATCTTGGGTTTCATACATGTGGGGGCATATGAATGGACCGCCTACGAATTGATAATTATCAGGGAAACTTTGAAGACGAGCAACCTCCCTAACGGTTAATGCCCTATTCAATTTAGGGTGAACTAACTCATCTAGACAATGAGAGGTGACAGTTTTGCTCACTTCATTAAATTTAAGCCTCTTATTTCTTTGTATATACCATTTCTTAGGAAGTATTTTCTTTTGTTGTAGTTCCTTAATATACTCCTCCGGATATTTGAAGAATAGGTCTCTTAGGTTTTCTCCAGGTTCCAACAATTCAAACCTTTTAATTGTAGGTTCTCTGTGCTTAGGAGCAACATGATAGGTTAATTTCGTGTTAGTTCCTTCTCCTAATTTCCAGAAATTATTATTCTTTAATAATTTGGTATATATATTCTCACCGCCGTTATACCTATGTTTTTCTACTTTATCATTAGCTAATATTTTAGGTAGTCCCTGAAAGGCATCCTTAACAGTTGTAATGCCATTATGTTTAGCAATGGGAATTGATAATTCTAACCCCTCTTCATTTGTAGCTATAATAAAATATCTTTCTCTTTTTTGAGGGACCAGAAAGTCGTTAGCTTTTAACGTCGTTTGAATGTAATATTTATAACCGTTTGTAGAGAGTTCATCCAATAAATCTTCAATTATTAACCTATCTCCACCTTTTTCCACTTTTTTGCTTAGTATCCCAGGTACATTTTCAAATAATATAATTTTAGCATCGACAATTTTTGCAATCCGAATAGCTTCTGAATACAGTTGTTGACGAAAATCATATGAACTTCTTGAAGTAGCTCCAGCCGTACTAAAGGTCTCACATGGCATTCCTGAGGTAAGTACATCAATTTTATCCGCATATTTCGATTTTATATCTTCTTTAGTAACCTGACGAATGTCCTTGTGGATAATTTCCACTTCCGGATGATTAAAACTATATGTATCTACACAACTTTCTACTTTCTCTATTGCAATTTTGGTCGAAATTCCGGCGGCCTTAAATCCTGTACAAATTCCTCCTGGACCTGAAAAACAATCAATGTGGGTAATTTCTGTCGCCATTAAGTCAATCAATAATTTATTTAAATAACCTTGGTTCTGGGGGTATAAGATCAATTAAGCGAAGTTACCGATTTAGTGCTTAATTTTTGAAGCTGATTGAAATGGTTTTTCAACAATTAGTGTTGAGTTCTCGGTATAACTGAAATATCCTTTTGAATTAAATTGTTTTGGATAGATTTCATCACAATATGAAAATTATAAGATTACGAGAATTACCGTTTTTTTGTCAAGTTTCTTCAAAGCTGACTAGAAACTCCTTAGCTTTTGATCGATTTTTTCTAAAATTGGACCAATTTTATTAAAATCTCCAATTGTTCTGGAAGGTGCATTATAAGTTCTTGTAGTTCCTTTAAGGTGAGTGTGAGCAGCTGAATTCCTGCTATCCTTTATGTTTGCTAGATATCCTTTAAGTAGTGTGATTTTCCCGGTTCTTTCCAGTTCCCTCTCTAATTTCTCAACTTCAATTAAGCCAATTGTACTTATTAACATAGGCCTTATATTTCTATTGTATTGAAAGCCATAATTGGGTTTGACAATATTCTTTCTACAGTAATCCTTATTAGAAGAATCATTTAATTTCCGATTTGCGTGCTTAATTACAATATCATCCACGGTTTCTTCTATCCAACCGCATAACTCAATAAGTGCTAATTTTGAGAAATAAATTGCCTTCTTTTGACTTTGTGAATTATTATATAGCTTATTCAACTCTTCTAGAGTATTCCTGATATATGATTTAGCTATCATAATTATCCAAATATCTCAATTGATTTATCCAAGCGATTAAGAACCCTTTCCTTTTGAGCAAGTCCCTCCTTAAGATTTTCAACCGAGAATAGTTCATGATTTCTAAGTGCCGTATAGTAACTATGCAAATCATTATGCTCCTTTTTCTCTAAATCATCGATATTGTATGCAACACCAACGAACAAAGCTTCTGTAGTCGCCTTACTTAATTTAGGGAGGGGTGAAGAATTCAGAATTTTTCTGTAAATAAGGTCGATAGTCCTTTTAAAAATATTATCAAATTTCGCTAAATTTTCTTCACTTGCATTTTGGAATTTGTCCATGAATTCATTAAGAAATCTAGCAAGTTGACCTGAATAATTTTCCTTGTTAAAAGTAAATGACAGGAATCTTAATACCATTTCTTCATTCGAGAAACGATCAATTTTTTCAGGATTAACATTGAACAATTTAATATAGTTTTCATATTCAACGGACATTTTTAGCAAAGTGTTAAATGTACCATTGAAAATACAATTTCGAATTTCCTGATTTGAGAGTTTACTACCACCCGTATTTAGCCTATGAAATATTGTAAAAAGGTAGTGCATATGACTTTTCTTTGAATAGTCGCATCGAAGAACTGTAATAGGTAATACGGTATTTTGCACTTTATCAAATAGATCTTTATACTTTGACTTTATTGTTATATTAGTTTTACCCGATATTCGAGTGTCAATATCGGATAAGCGTGATAGCTTCCATTCATTCGTTGGTTCAACATCAAGAAACTTAATAATACTTGCTATTCTCTGCAAACCATCTATTACAAATCTTTCCTGTGTTTTGTAGTCTAAACTGATACACAGACTCGGTATTGGTAGTTGTTTTACTAATGAGTCTATTAGTCTTGTTTGCATTGTGTTTGACCATACAATTTCCCTTTGGAAATCTGGCTGAATATCTAACTGATTGTCATTGTACATCCTTAATAGGTCCGCACAAGACCTTAATTCATTAAACGCCACTATATCGTTAGGAGGTACTTCATTGAAATCATCCGTTTCTTCTTGTATTTCCTCAAGCTTCTCTAATTCTTCATCTAATTCTAAATGTTCATTTGACATAATAAACAATTATATATTTGGTTTAACAATCTCTTTAATTGGTATGAAGTTAAATGCTTTAACTGGAGCAAACATTTTATCTATTAAAGAAAGTTCGTTTACTTATCCATATTTGCTATCACAAATTACGACCAAATTCTCTATGTTTCATTGCGGTTTTCCCGCAATCTCACCCAACGACAAAATTATTTTCAAAAAGCCTTCATTGGTAAAATAATTGTCAAGATGTTGAGTGTTTTTACGGATTCATAGAATAGGATAATATTGAGTATCATCTTTATTTTTTTATGCCGCATTTCTATTACTTTTGTACCGCTTTAATACCCCATATATGCGACAAATCACCAATACCATCCTTATGATCCGTCCGGTGGCCTTCCGTATGAACGAAGAAACCGCTGTGAACAACTACTTTCAGGAAGAACTCGACCTTAAAAATGGAGAGGTCAATACCCAGGCACAGAATGAGTTCGATGTCTTTGTACGAAAACTTCGTGATGTAGGCGTAAACGTGATCGTAGAAAATGATGTATTGGAAGACGATACCCCCGATTCCATCTTTCCTAATAACTGGGTAAGTTTTCACCGAAATGGAACTGTTGGATTATATCCCATGTTTGCTGAAAATCGCCGTCGTGAGCGTCGCGAAAGCACCATTAACCGACTGGAGGCAGAAGGCTTCAAGATCGAGAATATTGTTGATTATACAGCTGCAGAGGAAGAAGATGTCTTCCTAGAAGGAACAGGGAGTATTTTAATGGACCGTGTGAACCAAAAGGCCTATTGTGCCCTATCCCCACGTGCCCATGAATCCCTATTCATAGAATTTTGCGAAGATTTTGAATGCGATCCTGTCGTTTTTACTGCCAACCAAACGGTGAAAGGACAACGTTTGCCTATCTATCATACCAACGTAATGATGGCCTTGGCCGAAAACTTCGCGGTGATCTGTTTGGACACGATCGATGACAAACACGAAAGGAAAAATGTACTGAAACATTTAAAGGAGAATGGCAAAGAAGTAGTAAACATTACCGAAGCTCAAATGCACCAATTTGCAGGGAATATGCTACAAGTCCGTGGTGCCGAAGGCAAGAAGTACATGGTTATGAGTTTGGCCGCTCATAAAAGTCTTACCCCAGAACAAGTTGCCCAAATAGAAAAGCACTGCGAAATCTTGAGCAGCGACCTCGAAACCATCGAAACCTGTGGTGGTGGAAGTGCCCGTTGCATGATGGCTGAGGTGTTTCTTCCGAAGGCATAAGGAAGTAGGCGGCCGAGTGATTTTCGTTTGGCACCAAACGAAAATTGTATCGAGGTCCCGTGGTTTTGAATTCGAACCACTAATTCTGTTTTTCGATTCCTCTGATGATAGGGTTCTCGATACAATTTTAGATTTTGAGGAACTCAAAAATCTATAATCACTCGAACACCGTGAGACCTAATTTTACCCCAAAATAGGACGCTCTTCTTAAGGTCATTACGGTCTTTCCATACACATATTAAGTATTTCTACGTATTGAGTTAGCAAGCGTTTGTCGGTAGCTTTGGTAGGCAAATTCAAACTAACCAATTATGTCTGCCAGAAAAAAGAGAGTTTCCCTCTACGATCAGGTAAAAAACACCCTTAATGAGATTCAAGGAAGTACCGTTCCCAGTTATCAGGGATTGCATGCTTTTTGGTTGGATCCCGAGGTGTTTCTAAATGCGTCCCTATACGGACAGCGACTCATAGCTCCCGATCCGAACGAAAGTTCTGGAAGCGGTTCCCACGGTGCTACGTCCAACGGCGGTAGTTGCTGTGGAGGCGGTGCCAAACCCGCTGCGGATTCCGCTAACGATGAAAACCCAGTAACCAACCCTGCCGTAGCAGCGGTTATGCAACCCCCTACCGAAACCTTTATTGGCGATTGCTGGCCTTCCGGTGGAAGTGGTGGCGGAAGCGGTGGTGGAGGTTCCACTAATCAACGAAGTGCTGCATCGGCCATTATTATCGGATTGAAAGGGCAATACCCTTTCGATGGAAGTATATTTCCACCCCTTCTTTGGGATACCGATAAGAAAGCCACGACCCAGCAAATAGAACTGATTGCAGGTTGGATCGATGCGGGATGCCCACTTACTATAGCCGAAGAGGACGATGCTCATTCAGGAGCCAAAAGCTTGGTCGAAGTAAGAAACGACATGCTGGCCCTGGCCCATGGTGAAAAATTGCATAAAGCATCCGATGCCAAGACCAATCATACCACCAAAAAAAGCAAAGCACTTCATATTCGGAAAGAGATAAGTAACCTCACTCCCGAGGAGTTGAAAACCTATCGCGATGCCCTAAGTTGTATGTACACCTACAACGACTTTTGGCAAGACGAACGCAGTTTCGATTTCTGGGCAAGGATTCACACGAATTCCTGTCAGCACGGTTGGGAACAGTTTGGCCCTTGGCACAGACTGTACCTGTATTTCTTCGAGCAGAAGCTTCAGGATTATGACGATAGCATTACCATACCGTATTGGTCATGGTCGGAGTATGCCGATGCCAACAAAACGACATTCAACAATACCCAATACGATTTAGGGGTATTGCCCGACGCCGTAGGCTGTTTTTTAACTGCAGAGGGATTGATCACGCTAAAAGAAGCGAAAGGAGCCAATGGAAAAAGTCTGTACAGTGCTTCTCAAATTTCCAAATTGGAGAGCATTCAGAAAAAGGGAACCATCTATAACAGTGGATTGCGTTTCCTGAAAGCTGCTGGCATACCTTACGAAATCATAAATAATAATGGGGAGGCTGCATGGGCAGAAAAAGTGCGTACGGTCTACAACGTGCTTCGCAAGGACAATGCCCTGTGGTTCCCTAATCGATGGCCAGGTGCCATGGGGAACCCAACGACCTATCCCACCAAAGCGGATATTAAAAACCTGTTATCGCTCGAAACTTGGAGTGACTTCGGGGGAGGACCTTCCTACGATCACCATTTTGGTTCTTTGGAAAAAGTGCATAACGGAATGCATAACTTCTCTGGAGGGACCAATCCTAACTACCCAGCGAACAATAAGAAATGGGAAAAGATTTATGCCGATTTGGGTCTAACGCCCGATATGCAAAGTCAAGAAAATCCGCAGTACGGTTGGATGACCGATAACCGGGTAACGGCTTTCGATCCTTTGTTCTGGTCGCACCATTCTAACGTAGATCGAATATGGGCTAAATGGCAGGAATTGCACAACGGACAGCCAGAAGAACTGAATGGAGTACTTGCTCCATGGAGTATGACAGTAGGGGATGCCATGAGCATCAAAAAATTGGGATACAAATACGTACGTCACTATGTACACCATCAAGTATCGACCGATTTCGGACTGGTGAAATTTAACAGTGAAAAGATCAAGGTGTCCAAAAGCACCCTTGAGCATCACAAAAAACTGGAAATTAAGATTCACCGTGTACAGCGGGGCAATCTGCCTAATGCGTCCATTCGGGTATTTTTGAACGATCCGAATGCCAATATCGATACGCCTACGCAAGGCAACGAGCACTTTGTGGAAGAAGTTTCCTTATTCCACGGATCCTGTTATGGAGGCCCTGGGCATTGTAATCTGCCTTTGGATAAAACCCGATTGAACGATCACAGAAATATTCACCACCACGAACCGCGTAACTACATCATAGATGCCACGAAAACGGCTCAGAAACTACTGAACGATGGAGCCAAAGACTTAACGGTTCAATTGGTGACCGTGGGAATACACGGGAAACCAATAGACAACGCGGTATTCATAGAAGGCGTTTCACTCAACTTTTTAGACTAACCATTTCAACGACCAAGACAATGAGCAAAGCATATACAACATTCAAAATACATCCGGGTATCGGATTTGCCCGATTGGGAAATACCGAGGATGACTTTTATCTATGTCCTGAGCAATTGGGTGAGCTACCCATTGCATGTAACGAATTGGGACAGGAAAAAGTAGACGCCAACGGAAATCTGGTACGGGTTTCCCAATTTAAGGACAGTAATGACCTTTCTAAAATAAAGAAACAAGCAGCACGCTTTAAGATATTTGCGTACTCTGATAAAGAGGACGAAGTAGGTGAAGAGATCAAAATCGGGGGAACCTATGATTTCATTTATGAAACCGCGGTAACGGCACCCACCATTGTAAAAGGGAAAGTAACCGATATCGATTGGACGGTACATTTGGCCAATAAGAAGGCCTCTTGGTACGAGTTTCAGGAAACCAATGGAATGCACGGGTACGAGCCCAGTCATCCCCTTCGGAATCCGGAGGTGACCCAACCCGATTTACGCAGGCAATTGATCATAGATCCAGGCCCGCTTACCGTTAGTTTGAAGCACAGTCGCGGTGAATTCGCCAAGTTCGGTACCGATTCCAAAAAGCGGGATACTAGTAAATTTCAAAAGGTTTCCTATCCGCAGACCTTTCCACCATCGGACATAAAACCGAATCCCATAGATACCTTGGGAAGCCTCATCGTAAATGAGCAAGACAAGCACTGTCGTCTGATTGTGCTCGGCGGAAATGGAAACTCAGGATCTACAAAAACTCCGGTGATCTCCAATTTCGTGAACAACAATGGTTGGTTCGACGATATTTCTGATGGTCCAGTAACGGCGACCATACAATTTAGTTTTAAGCAAAAGCAGTACGACGGGAAGAAAGAGAAAATGGTTACGATTAACTCTTCCATGGACGTGCAAGTACCTGCGTGGGTGGTCGTGGGCTATCCACGGTATGCACCACAAATGCAAGATATGATTACCATGGATGAAAAGATGTACGACCTATTTGTACGGAAGTTCGCCTACGATCCGCAGGTATTTGGGGTAGCGCCTTACGATAAAGCAAGCAATAGCCCTCAAACGGAGGCCGAGTGGGAAACTTGGCGCAATGATGCGGATTATAACCCAGATTACTATCCAAAATTCTATAAGGAAATCTGGACCATGCTGCACCGACCCGATTCGTACCGATATAGTTATGATTTCGACTATTTCGCTGGTTCCGATCCGCACAATCGCGGTACGGGAGGGAATTTAGACGAGAATGCCCTGTCTCAAGTTCCGAAGAACGGGGAAGATCCGTATTTCAGAATGCGACAGTTCATTTATATGATTATGCGTCAAACCGATGAGAGGAATGACTATGTAGTTACAAATGACGACTGGCCTACCAATGCCAAGCCACGACTCATGCCTATGTTGTGCGGGAACAATCCTTTGAGCAATGTTTCGCCAGACAAGTTCCTTTCCATGACCGAAACCCAATTGTTTTTCCTGAAACAATGGATGAAAGGAAAATTTGTGAACGAATGTGAGGAATGGAATGACGGTGATAAGAATTGTAAAAACCCTTGGGCGAATCCCCCGACAACGGGTGTTGGAATTGACCGTGGGGTTCTGAGCAATATCTTGGGTGGAGCATTCTGCCCAGGAGGGGAAATCTCCTGGATCGTAAACAATCCGGCCATATATTCGGAACCGTATCGTATAAAGCATGCGACCTATTTAGCGGGTGCCTTAAGCATCCCGAAACCCATAGCCGACATTGACGGATCTAATGCGCCTAATCTGGCCGAAGGAATGGAACCGGGAGATATGACCAAGTTTATTGGGATTCCATGGCAAGCCGATTTCCATGAGTGTACTACTCAGGATTTGGATGTAACCTACAGAGGTTGGAACAACATTTATTTGGATTCCGATGGCGATCCGGCACAACAAGATATTGCCTATGACATTCCTTGGTGGCCTGCTCATAGACCTATTGTTGTGAGCGAAGGGCCTAATTCTCCTCAAGTGTATTGGGCCTCTGGAATTCCGGCAAATAATGCGGGAGACTTGCAGATGGTTGAAGCTTGGAAGGATTTAGGCTTTCTACTGGCTACAGGCGAAGGAATTCACAAAGCCTTCTATCAACAAGAGCGTAATAATGACGCCCTAGGGGATCCTGTAACTCCGGGCGATAGAGTATTGGGACAGTCTATTGGAAAGTCGACCCAAGAAACCAATAACAACTAATCATTATGGAAAATATACAAACAGGCGTGCCTCCTATATTAACCGGCACATGGACCTATAGAAGTTTTTTAAGCAATCCCGATGTCAATGCTGATTTCGACTCGTTGGAATTCGGTCGTGGGAACATTCAAATCAATGAAGCACCCATGCAAACCCTAGATGGTAAAATCTATGGCCCGGGATGGGAATTGGAATTGAAAGGTTCCATTGGGTATGGAAATCCATTTACTCTTCAGTTTCAAGGAAAAGGATTGGTAGGCGGTGCCGAATGGATCTACAATTATCTGGGGTACTATGTGCCCGAATGGATGAATGGATTGGATCAACGTCCCGCCCTAGTAGGTAGTATCGTACGCGCGATACCCCACCCTACGGGACCCAATGGAAAATCTACCGCTCCGGCTGGAGTGGTGGCCCAATGGATCGCAGTGAAACAAGATAGCCCAGAATGAATTTGAAGCATAACACATACGATGTCCTGATTCTTGGGGGCGGTATTGCAGCCTGTTCGGCCGCCATCGCCCTTAAGAACAATGCGCCAGATCTTAAGGTATTGCTTGTAGAGCGAAAACCCAGGGTTAAGCGCGGCAAGGATGCGCTTCGTATTGGGGAATCCCTTTCGGCCCATTCGTTCCGATACCTTCAGGAATTGGGAGTATGGGACGCCTTCCAAAAAGAAGGTTTCGATCATTCCTTCGGTACTTCGGCGGCTTGGGGAAATTCGCAAATGCATCACAATGAATTCCTTTTCTCTCCTTTTGGATACGGTTGGAATTTGGATCGTGCAGCTTTCGATGACTTTATGATCCGTGAGGCCATAGAACGAGAGGTGGACATAACCTTCAAGACGTATTTGAAAAGTTCTAAGGAAGTGGATGAAGGATGGGAAGTGCAGCTTCAAAAAGGAGATCATAGAGAGACCCTTCAAACAAAATTTATCATTGATGCTACCGGGAAAAAAGCAGCCTTTGCGAGCGCTCAGGGAGCGACGAAACACAAGGTTGATAATCTGGTTGGTGTCTTTCGCTTTTATGAATTCCCGTTAGGTCATGCAAAAACCAGTCAAGGGATTTTGATTGAATCGGATGAGAAGGGCTGGTGGTACAGTACCCATCTTTCTAAAGGGCGGTTTTTGGTAGCGTATATGACAGATGCAGATATGGCCAGAAATCACAATTTGAAAGAAGATATCGTATTCGAAGAGCATATAAACGTGACCCGCCATACCTGTCTGCGCCTCTTTGGAGCCAAGCCTTTGGGCAGTGTGGCTTTGGGCGCAGCACACAGTCAATATCTAGAACCTATGGCAAGCCGTAATTGGTTGGCCGTTGGGGATGCCGTAATGAGCTATGATCCTTTGTCATCTCTTGGGATGTTCAAAGGGCTTTCTTCTGGTCTTTTTGGTGCGTATGCGGTCATGGATGTATTGAAAGGTGTATCCGGAGGTATTCAGAAATACGAAAGACTTATGCATTCCCAATGGACGTCCTATTCAGAAAAGCGAACGTCCTACTACAACGAAGAAACAAGATTTCCAGAAAGTCCCTTTTGGCAAAGAAGGGCTTCTGTATTGCAAGATGATACCATAAATAATCAACTACATAAACCAAACCATCATGAAACATCTATTGCCATCTAGCGGCATTACTTTATTGAAAAAACTAGGAGCCTTTGCTTTATGCACGGCCCTCGCGGTATTTCTCTTTGCGGCTTGCGAAGACAAAGGGGGTACGGCATCTAATGGAGGCTATGACAAAGTTCCAGAGCCTATTCATTTTACGTATAACATTCCTGTGGATGTAGATCCTGCCATTCAGCAGAAACTGAAGTCGCAGGGAGATATCTATCAATTAAATCAAGTGTTCAACAAATACAGTTGGGAAGCTTTTGTGGCCATACAATGGCCTAGAAATGGGGAAGGAAATCCTATGCCTAACTTCACGGACGACGGAACCCCAACATGGTTGGGATGGAAAGAAGCCTTTCAGGTATATCGTGCCGATGGAAGGAAACCCGCGCCTTGGGGAAGTCCAAGAACGGCTTCGGGATTAAACTTACCTACTAATGTCCTTTCCGATTCGGATTCACGAGTTATTTTGTCTTCTAACACGCCTACACACCCGGGTAATTTCAATATTGCCGATGAGGTAGATCAGGCGTTTGCTGGGCAATTATTCGATCAGAATGGAAATGTGGTCGTGTATGAGGTTTTGATGAACGAAGTAGAATTCGATTACATCATGGGCAAGTCCTTGTACAACATTAACGGACAGCTTAATTATTCGAAAAAGAACGATTCTTTGGCCAATTTCCCAAAGGGGAACTACGAAAAGGATTCTTTAGGAGCAGTGGAGATTAAATTCGCTTGGAAGATTTTGGAAGATACCGATTTCAAAGAGCGTTATTTCACAGATCAAGGATACATCATTGGGCCAGATAGTACATTGGTTCCAAAGACCTTGGGAATGATTGGGATGCACATCAGCCAGAAAACCCCAACCGGAAAGCAATGGGTATGGTCTACTTTCGAACACGTTGATAATCTGGACCAAAATGTAATTGAAAAAGACGGAAAGACGATGCTTATTCCACCGACCTTACGAGATCCCAACTGTGATATTTGCCCTGCCAATGTGGACGTAACTCATAATTCGCGCTACTACTACAAAGAAGATGAGCATGGGCCTTACTGGTTGGTACGTACACAAATTCCAAATACAACCGATAGTACGGATGCAAAGTACTACGCAAGTAGCAATGTGATGAAAACACAGGCCATGCGTATGCTACCGATTCCTGTTCGCGTGGAGCAAATAAACAAGACCATGCAAGAGTACTTTAAGTCGGTAGGAAGTGTTTGGCAGTATTATGAATTGATTGACACACAATATCCATTGAATCAGGACGTGCCTCCAGCACCTAATTTATCCAGCAATTATATCCTGCCAGAATCGGTGACCAACAAACCAGGAGGGGACCCTAATATTCCTTTAATGACGAATATGACGATGGAAACCTTTTTCCAAAAAGGAAACCAAGCAGCGGGTAATCTTATTGAAAATGGGAGTGCTAAAGGGGAGCCGAGAACCATTTACGGAACAGAAAGCTGTATGGGATGTCACTCCAGTGCTGGAATTTATAGCTATGTAAACGATAAAGGGCCACAGACTTCGGGACAGTTGTCTGGAGACTTTAGTTGGCTGCTTCAGAAAGCACAATGGAACCAGGATTCCATTCCGAATAATAACTAAGTATGAAAGAAAAGGGGATGTTTAACACCTAGACTATTTGTAAAACTGAGCTTGTCGAGTGTCATCCTGAGCTTGTCGAAGGATGGTTTAGAAAAGTCGAGCACAAACTTCGACATGCTCAGTTTGACGAGTTAAACATCCTTTTAAATAATAGTATGAACACACAGAAAAAAGGCATAGCGTGCGATTGTGGGTGCGGTTCCGAAAATGAATCGAAGCCCAAGAAGACGAGAAAGACAAACCTCCTGAATATCGTAACAGGGGTATTGTTCTTTTTGTTTCCCAAATGTCCCATTTGCTGGGCGGCCTATGCTTCTTTTTTCAGTTTTCTGGGATTGGAAAATGTTTCCTATCGCTCGGAATGGAAATATGTGATTCTTGGTATTTTCATTTTGGGAAGTGCGGTTTTGCTCTGGAAGCACTATAAGAACAAGTCCTGGATTAATATTACCATCTACACCTTAGGAATTGTCCTGCTCATGACCACCTACTATCTGAATTTGAGTCAGACATGGTGGGTCTACACTATTGCGGCTCTTATGTTGTTGAGCAATTTAAAATTTCCGAAAAGGGAAAGTCGTTTCGGTGTGCGTACTTTTTAAAACCTTTTGTATTTTCGAACTATGAAAATACTTCGTTTCGTACTTATGTTAGGAGGTCTTGCCCTAGTTGCTTGGGGTATCGTTGATTATGTAGACGATGATCCCGAGAATTCGCAGGCCCTGGCTAAGATTTTACTGGGAGCTTCTGCATTTGTCATGGCTTTTTTGGCAAAGTCCAGAAGGTAGTTGCAACTTCAAAAATTAACAACTACTACAACTCAGGAATTAGGAAAGGGTTGTGAAAGTGTCAAGTTTATTGCCTTGTAAAAGGGGCTAATAGCTAAGCGAAAGAAAAAACTTTAAATGGGTCTCCTTGCCTTAATTCATTGCGTTTGCGTCATATTTTCCTATTGTTAAATTTATGGAACGTTAAGAAAACAGTAAGTGGCTAATTGTGAGGTTGTATAGGCAATTGGGTATATTCCGCTACCCAAAAAACATACTGTGAGAACAAACCTACTCTTCACTATCTGCCTGTCCTTTTTCCTTTTTGGTTATGGTCAGGAAAAAAATGATCCTGTTAAAGCGAAACAGGAACGCGCCTTAAAGAAACTGGCAGATTCTTCTTTTGTTGCCAATTTCAACGGTGATTACGATCGGGCGGTAAGGAGCAACCTTGCCCTGCTCAAACTAGCCAAGGAATTCAATAATATGTATTATTTGCACAAAGGGTACAGCATTCTGGGATATAACTACCTTACCCAACGGGATACCCTTAAGGCAAAAGAGAGTTTCAAGAAATCAGAAGAATATGCCGCGTTGTCCAAAAACGATACCGCTACAGGAAGAACCTATTTGGATATCGCCAATTTCTATGCCGCACATTCGGCATACCTAAATGGCAGTTTTAAATACTTTGACAAAGCCATTATGCTTTTTGATAAGGTGCAGGATTCTACAAGTCTGGCGATGGCCCACTACTACACCATTGTAGCTGCTATGAAAGCCGAAAACTACAACAAAGCCTATCACCATATCATGAAGATAAGTGATTATATGGGGCATATAGAAGACAATAGCTTCTGTCAGATAAGTGTGCACAGTCAGATGGCCGATTACTATACCCGAAAGGGCAACTACGCTATGGCAGATAAATGCTATGCTATGGTCATAGAGGATTCCAAGAAGAATGAATTTTGGAAGCAATTAGAGGATACCTATGCCAATTACAGTAAGAGTCTCTACGAACAAGGTAGATTAAGGGAGGCTTACAAGGCCCAACAGGAGTACATAGTCTATTTCAAGAAAAATGAAGAATTGCTTAGATCGGAGGAGAATAAAGCACTTGCGGCCCGATTCGAATTAGAGAAATACAAGAAGGAAGCTTTGGATGCCAAAAGCGAAAAAGAGTATTTAAATCAGATAGCCCGAAGCGAAAGTCAACGAAATATGTGGCTCATGGTTTTGACTGTAGCTTTAGTAGGAGTATTTATTTACTTGCTGAAAGTATTGCGAAAACGGAAGCAATTGGTATTACGACTAAAAGAGAAGAACGTTAAATACGCAGAAGCTAGGAAGAATGCCGAGTTGTTGTCTAAAGCCAAAAGTAAGTTCCTGTCTACGGTAAGTCACGAATTGCGAACGCCACTCTATGGGGTTGTTGGGATTAGTTCCATTCTTATGGAAGACAAAGCCTTAACGCATCAGAGGGAAAATCTTAAGTCCCTGAAGTTTTCGGCCGATTATCTCATGGCGCTCATTAATGATGTGCTGAATATTAATAAGATAGATACCGTAGATCAAGATGTGAGAACCACTTTCTGTGTTCGGCAATTACTGGAAACCATGATCTCTTCTTTTGAATACAAGAGGATACAGAATGGGAATAAAGTCCATTTGGAGATTCATGAAGATACTCCAGATCTCGTTGCGGGGAATGATGCCCAATTGTCGCAAGTGCTCATGAATATTCTTGGGAATGCGTATAAGTTTACTAAGGATGGAGATATATTCGTTCGCGTAAAACCATTGAATAAGATGGCGCATAGCCTAGATGTTCAGTTCACGGTTGAAGATACCGGAATCGGGATTGCCAAAGACAAATTAGCGCTTATATTCGATGAGTTTGCTCAGGTATCCGAAGCGGAGATCAATAGTCAAGGTACAGGTTTAGGACTTTCCATAGTGAAAAAACTACTGGAAAAATCGAATGCCGAAGTGGTGGTAGAAAGTGAATTGGGCAAGGGCTCCAGTTTTAGTTTTGTACTTCCCTTTGTGTTAATTCAACAAAAAGTGACCGAAGCCTTCGAAGCTCCTATCTCCTTTACCGATACTTCCGTGTTAAAGGATAAAAGTATTCTTATCGTAGATGACAATGCGATTAATCGCGTGGTTACCCAAAAGATCTTAGAAAAGGAAAACACGGTCTGCGATCAGGCCGTAAATGGTGAGGAAGCGGTACAAAAAGTGAGCAAGCGCTACTACGACTTGGTTTTAATGGATGTAAACATGCCGGTAAAGGATGGTATACAAGCAACGCGCGAAATTAGGGAATTCGACAAGTTCATTCCCATCATAGCCCTTACCGCAGTAGACCTAAAAGAAATGACCGGTCAGATCCTAAATTCAGGCATGAACGATATCGTACTAAAGCCTTATAACGTATCAGATTTTCACAAAACACTCGTCGATAATCTCTTAATACGGAATAAGCAATTGGAGATATCTGCCTAAGGGATTTAGGTTGCTGTAAATATTTTATATTTGGTTTTAGAACCAAGGTGATTATGACAAAAGTGAAAGTAATTGGATGGACCATTTTATTTCTTGTTTTCATGCTTCTAAACCTTGGAATCTTTGGACGATACAACTACTACACGGCAAAATTCGACATCCTTAGAAACAGCCCAAAGTTAGTTGTGGTAGGCCTTCCCATACTAGCGGGTGAGGATTCCCATACCCTTACCAAGAAGTATGGATTTCAACATTCCTTCTACGGCTGTGTCGTTGGAAATCCGGTAGAAATGGAATTAATCGATGCTTATAATGCTGAGATAGAAAAACATTTGAATCGAATTAATGGAGAAGGATGGAAGGAAGACTATAAGGGAGAACGGGATTCGTTATTTAAAATAAAATATAGTAAATTAACAACCTCGAATTCGCAATAATGTATTCCGAATTTACAATGAATCTAACAACTAAATTGCCCCACCAAACTTATGAAAAACACATGCCTGCTGCTTGCAATCTTCGCTTTTGCACTTACTTACGGACAGAAAATTGAAAAAGGATCACTATGGAGAACAAAAGGAGTTTATGATACTTCTGGAAACTTCATAGAGCGAGCCAAAATTCAAAGTTTTCTATGTGCTTCGAAATCAGATCAAATTTATAGACTTAGGACCCAGGATAAGTTGAACAACGAAACCGGGGAAACCAAGATTTTTGTGTACCGTGATACCCTAAACCTCGAACTGATCGAAGAAAAATCATTCAAAATAAGCGAGAAAGAGGTACTTACAGTCCATTCTAAAGACTCCATCACCATTCAGTTTAATGAGTACGTCTTTCCCTATGTGAAATTGTCTACCAAACGCAATAAGGTTGACGTCGAAAAATTTAAGACGGCATTGATGGAAGCCCCGGTAACCGTATCGGTAGAGGGTGTAGAGGAATATCAATACACCTACCAAGAGAACGGAATGTCCAAGATAAAACCCATAAAAGAGGATTCTGGATGGGAATCGGAATACAAAGTGATCGATTTCAACGGCTTTACGATACTTCAGGGAATTGTCTCAGCTCCCAAGTTGATTACTAGAATGAAAAAGAAAAAAATTGAATTCTTGGAAATTGATTATCGCTTCGACAATAAAGAAGGAGCATTCAGTTGGATACCCTAGTTTAACGTATCGAATACATATTCGATTTTCTCAACCCTTTTCCTAACGATAAGGTAAAGTTATGCTATGGCTGTTTTTTCACGGCACAGGTGCTTAGTCCAAAGGGTGCGTACAGTGGGCAGAAGCTAACAAAACTAGTAAGCAAGAATACGCCTGCTAGTACAAGTAGCACTATCCCTAAGGTTCCTGTAATTACATTGGTAAAGTAAAGCAGTGCAATAACCGCGGCAATAATGATCCTTACAACACGGTCTGTGGTTCCCATATTCTTTTTCATGATCGTACATTTTTAGTTCGACAAATATTGAATTAAAAGAACCATCATCACAATCAAAGCAATGCAGCTTACACATACAAGCAGGAATTTCATGACTTTGTTCTTCATGATTCTTTCCGTAAAAGTATCGATGGAATTTTAGCTATGCAGTGACTTTGGTCACCATTACAATAATTCTATACTATTGGAATGTTGCTTTACAAGTTGTTCCCGTTCCAATTTCTTCATGGTTCGGCTTATCACTTCACGGGCGGTTCCCAGCTCCTGGGCAATTTGTTTGTGGGATAAGCGCAACGGATTTTGATGTGTAAGGCTCACTTTTTCCTGTAAATAAGAGAGCAGGCGTTTGTCCATTCGGTCAAAAAGAACATGGTGAATGGTCTCGAGCAATTCACTGTAGCGCAAATTGTATTGTTGAAAGAATAGGGTATTGATGTCTGGGAACTGCTTGATCCAATCGGAAACCTTATCCACTGGAAGTAACAAAGCACTGGTGTCCTCTTCGGTGATGGCAAATACTTTACTCGGGTCATTCTTTAGACTTGCCGCAAAAGACATGATACAGCTTTCATTGGGCCGGATATAATACAATAGCAGCTCTCTGTCCTCATGGCGTGTAAATACCTTTACAAGGCCCTCTATGACTATGGGAATTACCTTTACATATTGCCCTTCACGGAGGATCTCGGTATTCTTAGGGATTTCCTTTACCAGTGCTTTAGCCTCGATTTCCGAAACCAAATCGGGATGCAAATGCGAAAGGGCTTTGTGTATTTTTGAGTTGACCATTGCATTTATTTAGATGCCGATTTTTAGCACCTATCATTCCAATTTATCGAACACATATCCAGCTTTCTCTGCACCCCAAACTTGCTCACCCTCGGCATTGAACCCTTGATCCCAAGATTCAATTTTTGTAGGAGTGATTTCAACTTTGGAGGTGGCATAACTGGCTCCGCGTAACGAGCTTTTGCATTTATCGGTATCGGTGGCACCTTTATAGTGGTTTTCTCCCAAACGCTTCAACAAAACAGCACATCCTTCGCGGGTAATCAATTCAGTAGGTGAAATACTGTCGAAGGCCGTCGGATTTTTCCATTTTCCAATCCAAAGCGAATCATTGGGCAGCGTATAAACGGCAGAACTATATATCGAATCATTCAATTGGGTAAGTTGGTACACGCGTTGACGGTACGGTTTATCCTGCATGCTATTCAACGCCTGTTCTACATATAAATAGTGCCCTTTGTCTGACCAAATGGGATACATATGCAAAGAAATATTGTAAAAGCTAGAGTCGGCAACCGATTGTTTTTCAGAATTGAAGGAGCCTTGCATCAAAGCATACAATTCTTCTAGATGCGCCTCTGGAGCCACCGTTTCTTCGTGTTGGGATTCTTTGTTCTTACAGGCAATAACGGTAATGAAAGACAAGAATAATACGATTTTCTTCATGTGATAGGTTGTAATTGTTGTTGGTTTCTGCTCAAAAGTAATGAAATAAAAACTTTATCTTTGCCCCCTGAACATCGAAGCTTTTAAGTCTTTGTAGCAGAAGCTACTTTGGTGAAGAAAGTAGCGTAGGTGTTCTTTTTTAATTTATAATACCATTTCAATAGTTATCATGGCATTACAAGATATCCTTTCAGAAAAAATCAAAGCAGCGGTGCAATCCCTTTACGGCGCATCTTTGGAGCGCGTGGAATTTCAGGCCACACGCAAGGAGTTCGAAGGCGATATTACAGTAGTGGTCTTTCCTATGTTGAAAGTTGTGAAGGGAAATCCCGTTCAGATTGGGGAAAGCATTGGTAATTATTTGGTGGAGCATGTGGAGGAGGTTTCCAGGTTTAATGTGGTAAAAGGATTTTTAAATTTGGTCTTGAGCGATGCTTTCTTTTTGAATTTCTTCACTTCCGTTTCCGATTTTTCCAACTATGGAAAAGTAGCGCAAGGGGAGGATGCCATGATGGTAGAATATGCTTCGCCCAACACTAACAAACCGCTTCACTTAGGACATATTAGAAATGTATTGTTGGGGTATTCCGTGGCTGAAATTTTGAAGGCCGCAGGTAAGAAGGTCTACAAAACCCAGATCATTAACGACAGGGGAATCCACATCTGTAAAAGCATGCTGGCTTGGAAGACCTTCGGAAATGGAGAGACTCCGGAAAGTACGGGGTTGAAAGGTGACCATTTAGTTGGTAAGTATTATGTGAAGTTCGAACAGGTTTTTCAGGAAGAATACTCCCAATGGTTGAGTACATCTAAAGAAGCTTTACAAAAATGTGAAGAATTTGGTCAGAAACCGGAAACTCAAAAATTGCTCAAAGAGAAGTATGAAGAAAAAGTATTGAATAATGAAGATTTAAGCAGTGAACTTTTTTCAGAATTTAGAAAGCATTTCAAAAATGAGTACTTCACAGAGTTAAGTGAAATAGGAGGTCAAGCCCAGGAAATGTTGAGAAAGTGGGAGGCAGGTGACGAAGAAACGGTGGCTTTATGGAAGATGATGAACGGCTGGGTGTACGATGGTTTTGAAGTGACCTATAAGGATATTGGAGTCGATTTCGACAGTTACTACTATGAAAGCAATACCTATTTGTTAGGAAAGGATAATATTATGGAAGGCCTTGAGAGTGGGGTATTCTTTAAGAAAGAAGACGGCTCGGTGTGGTGCGACCTTTCCGATGAAGGATTGGACGAGAAATTGGTCCTTAGGAGTGATGGTACAGCTGTATATATGACCCAGGACATTGGGACAGCCATACAACGTGTAAAAGATAAACCGGATATTAACGGGATGATCTATACCGTGGGGAATGAGCAGGATTATCACTTTAAAGTGCTGTTCCTTATTCTGAAGAAATTGGGCAATCAATGGGCCGAGAATCTGCACCATTTAAGTTATGGTATGGTCGACCTACCAACAGGAAAAATGAAGAGTAGGGAAGGTACGGTAGTAGATGCCGACGACCTTATTGTTGAGATGGCCAATACCGCAAGGGATATTTCTGAAGACTTAGGAAAGATCGATGATTTTTCGGAAGAAGAAAAGGATCAACTATACCAGACCATTGGATTAGGAGCGTTGAAATATTATATTTTGAAGGTGGATCCTAAAAAAAGAATTCTTTTCGACCCAGAAGAGAGTGTAGATTTCCAGGGCAATACGGGACCTTTCATTCAATATACCTATGCTAGGATTCAAGCAATCTTACGTCAATCCGAAGGGTTGGCAGAAGTAAGTGATTTTGCAGGCATGGAATTGCACGCCAAGGAAAAAGAAGTCCTTAAGCAAATTCAGATGTTCCCAGAAACCCTGCAATTGGCGGCGAGTCAGTACAGTCCAGCGATCATTGCAAATTATACCTACGATCTGGTAAAGAACTTTAATTCATTTTATCAGAACGTGAGTATTTTAGGAGCAGATACAGAGCAACAGAAAAGCTTTAGGGTGCAGCTTTCCAAGGCCACAGGTAAGGTCATTCAATCCGCTTTTGCTTTACTTGGGATTCAGGTGCCAGAGCGTATGTAATTATTTGTGGAGCTCGTATTCTAGAGCAATACGTACCAAACCAGCAGTATTTCTAGCCCCTGTTTTAATAAGCATATTTCTTCGGTGGGTTTCTACCGTTCCGAAACTGATATTCAGCTTATCAGCGATTTCCTGAGTAGTGAATTCATCCAAAATACAGATCAACACTTCCTTCTCCCTGCGGGAAAGGGTCGGGAAGTTGTTAGAGTTTTGCTTGCTGGGTTGTTGAAGGATGCTGTTCATGACTATTTCGTTCACATCGGCATCCAAATAACTTTTCCCTTCATAAACCTTAGTAATGGCTTTAACAACGTCTTCTTGTCCAGCATTCTTTAAGACATATCCTTTGGCCCCATTACTCAGCATCAATTTTATAAGGCTGCTTTCTTTGTGCATGGAAATAGCAATTACCTTGAGTTCAGGATGCTGTTTCAGTAATTTTTTGCAGGTATCAATGCCATTCAGCCCGGGCATATTGATATCTAGCAAGACAACATCTGCCTGTGTTTCAGGAATGCGTTGTATGGCATCTTCACCATTCAAAGCGGTTCCTACTACTTCAATTTCCGCTTCGTTTTGAAGCAGTAGTTCCAGTCCTTCAATAACCATTTTATGGTCGTCTACAATGAAAACACGTATCATGAACCTGAGGGTATATTTATAGAAAGGGTGGTCCCTTGTCCGGGTTGGGTATCCCAATGTATCTTCCCGTCCAAGAATTCTACCCTGCTGTTAATGCTCTTTAATCCTAAGCCGCCATTTCCTGTGGCTTGATCCAGATCGAAACCTTTCCCATCGTCTTCTACAATGAGATGGATTTCGTTCTTATATCCCAGCAATTGAATTAAAATGGACTTAGCTTCTGCATGCTTGCGCACATTGGAAATGATTTCCTGTAACAGTCGGTACAGCATTACCTTTCGGGTATTGTCCATTTCTTCGGGCATATTATTTATTTCTAGGGTAACTTCATAGCCTTGATCCTTGAGGTTTTCTACCATGTCTTCTACGGCTCCTGGGAGTCCGGAGATACTCAGGGCATGCGGC
Source organism: Aureisphaera galaxeae (assembly GCF_028561275.1). Taxonomy (GTDB): domain Bacteria; phylum Bacteroidota; class Bacteroidia; order Flavobacteriales; family Flavobacteriaceae; genus Aureisphaera; species Aureisphaera galaxeae. The sequence continues at coordinate 42,596 of NZ_JAQQTF010000010.1, read as the reverse complement.
ATCATATTGTGGGAAATACGTCGTACTTCTATACAGGCCTCATCTATGAGTTCATTCGTTTTTTCGGTAATATTGAGCTTTGCCAATTGCGTAATTTCCTTTTGAATACTTGTGAAATGCGCCTTTACCGTGCTCAGTAACCCTCCTAAGCTATCGTGAAGGTCTTTGGCAATACGCAGACGTTCCGCTTCTTGCCCTTCGATCATGCTGCTCATGGCGGTGAGTTTATTATGTTGTTGTAATTCAACAATTTTTTGTTGTTGAATACTATCTTTTTGGGAGGCAATTGTTCTTTGGTATTTCAATCGTTTTCTGAAAAAAATGAATAACATAAGAGCAAAGATCCCAAGCGTAATGAGCCCAGCGAGAATTTGATTTTTTTGACGGTTTTTTTTCGCGAGTAGCAACTGCTGTTCGGCCTCTTTCTTATCAAATTCATATTGCATCCCAACTTGGGTAATTTTACGTATGTTTTTCTCATTAAAAACAGAATCTTTCGTTTTCGTGTAGCGTATATGATTGTCTAAGGACCTTTCAAAATCGCCAAGCTCCAGATATGATTTGTGCAGGCACTCACAGGATTTGATGATGTATTCTGAATTATTGATCTCCTTGGCGATGCCCTTTCCTTCTTCACAATCTGCTTTCGCTTCCGCGTAGCGACCTAGTGCATTGTACAGAATACCCCGTTCGGTAATCGCTTGCATTAGCTGTGTAGTATTCCCTTTGGCCCGGTTATTTTCCAGGGCGCTATTGTAACTTTGTAAGGACAGTTCGAAATTACCCATTTTGAAATGAGCGATACCTATATTGAGGTCCGAACCGGCAATAAAACGACTTGGAAGCCCAGCTGCCATTTTCTTTGCTTTAGATTCTTCCAATACTTTCAACCCTTCTTCCAAACGGTCCATTTTTAAGAGCAGGTCTCCTTTGTTACTAAGAATGATAGCAGCATTAGGCTTAGATCCCAGAATCAATGCGGCTTCATAAGCCTGTTCATAGTAGCTTAGGGCTGCTTCATAATCTTCTGTTTGGCTATATAGGTTGGCGAGACTGTTGTTCAATACTAAGGTGCGCCCTTTTAGTTTGTGAATTTGTTCTTCATCCAACGTAAGGCTGTCGATACCATCCAATATTTTCTTAGCTTCTATATTAGTAGAAATGGCCAGAATAACAGCCCCCAATTTGGAATAGGCGCCTCCTTGAGAGGAGAGCACAGAGGCATTCAATAAGGGGTCGTCATACTCTTCAAGGTATGTAAGAGCCTTGTTCAATGAGGATAGGCAGGAGTCCGTTTTAGCGTTGTAATAGTAATAATTGCCCAAAGAATAATACGCATTCGCGAGCAATTCCGGATTCTCTTCCCGAATGGAGATTTCCAACGCTTTGTTTATGAGCCTACGAGTTTCCGGAACATATCTATTCGCACCCGCATTGGAGGTAAGTATTTTTATCTTCTGCAGTCCAGTTTTGAGGGTGTCCGTAATAGCGATAATAGAATCAGCATCCAAAGAAGGTGGCGAACCTTTGGATTGGGAATTTAATGTTCCCAGAGGTATAAAAATTAAGATTAAAAATAAATAGGCTTTTTTCGATTTTAGAAAAACCATTACGTTGTTTTTTGGAGGATAGTGTTCATATAACTTGCGAGGTTATATGTCTTCAAGTTAGTTATTTATTCCCAAAACCAGTCCTTCTCGAAGAATTAATCACTTAGTTTTCATGCTGATTTTTAATATAAATTCACCTTCTTCCAATCCGTCGGCCCCTGTAACACCTATAACTACTCTGTAAGGATTGTTTATGGCAACCAAGTTTTCTACCGTTCGTGTATGATCCTGCGGCGCTTTCCCAGCAAAAGCACGGTCTCTTTTATGATCGGCCTCACAGCGTATGCATCTGGGTAAGTTGGGAACCAAGTAATCACTACCTGTACCCATTTCATAAGCATAGATGCTGAAGTTTTTACTTGGATCTTTAGGGATGACTGTAACCGTCATTTCGCTATATCTAGGAATGATTCCGGTAAAGAACAAATGCTTCCCTGTGAATTTTGTTTTTTGGGTTTCGGGAAAACAGGCATTGCTGCTGTTCCATGCCCAAGATAGGTCTTGTAAAAAGGTTCCTTCAATGAGATTTCCTTCGTAGAGCACTTCTTTATTGGGGACAGGTTCTACAGAGTATACTTTGGGTTGTGCGATTGCGATTAGTGGCAAAAAGACAATGACGTAAAGTAGTGTTTTCATAACTAAAATTGAGATAAAGACCAGATACTTGGGACGGGTATCTGGTACGATTGAAAATTAACTTACTTCTTCTTTGCGTTGATGCGGTACTTGAATTTATTTCCTACCGACTTATTTCTCATTGCGATGATGATGATCTTCCCTTTCACGTTGTTGAGTGTAAACTTCTTTACCTTTCCATTCCTGTCATTTGGGAATTCATAAGTTGCTTTTTGTTGAAGTACTCCATTGCGACCCATGGTACAGATAACGACCCCTGTTTTGGCTTTTCCATCGTATTTGTTGATGGTAACTTCTACACGGTTATCGAATGAAGGCGGTGTAACAAAGGTTCGCTTGGTCTTGCCCAAAATAGTTCCGGTTTCGTTACCTCCGTCCAATTCTAAAAATCGTGGACCGATGGTAGCACTACCATTGGAAGCAATAGCGTTCCATACGTTTTTAATACGTTGTACTTTGTTTTTCCAAGGAATTAAGGAAATACTTGGTTTCCAGGGACCCCATTCTGCCCAAGTGTCCTGAGCTAGTTTTTCCCCCTGATTACAGTTTTGTGCTTCGGCTTGGAATCCGAAAGCGAATAGTGCCACTAGAATGACAAGAATTGATTTTCTCATAATGCAAGAATTAAATTTGGTTACAGGTCAAAAGTACCTGTAAACCAGTGAATTGCTATCAAAGAATTCCTGTAGCGAGAAAAAATCTATGAATTCATAGAGGGAGGTGAAAAAGGGGTTGGCATGACTTTAAAATCACTCCATAATTTCCAAAAAAAAGCCCCGGTTTCCCGAGGCGTTATGATTAGTCCTTAATGTCGGTCCGTTTATATAGTGCTTTACCTGCTGCTTCGTATTTATCGCCAGCTGTCCAAAAGGGAGTAAGGGGATCGTTGGCAATATTCCTTCCTGCCATTACATAAGCCTTGAAGAACTTTTCCATATAATCATAGTCGATACTATCGGCATGATCTCTGGGTTGGTGGTAGTATTTTGTTACGTCACCACTAAAGGAAGTGAATCCCATGGAAAAAGTAGGTGCAGGAATTCCCTTGGCCGCAAAATGAACATTGTCACTTCTATCGAAAAGACCTTGCTCTGGAGCCGGGTCATCTATAGCAGTAAGACCAAAGGTTTTGGCCGCATCTTTAATATGCTGTTCGGCGGTGGTTCTAGGCAAACCGATAATGGTGGCCAAAGAAGTATCATTGTATCCTCCATTATCGCTGTTAAAGCAGTATACCATCTGATTTAAAGGCAATACAGGGTTTTCAACATAGTACTGGCTACCCAATAGTCCTTTCTCTTCTGCAGTAAATAGAATAAAAAGGGCCGATCGTTTGGTAGGGTATTTGGCCAGATTTTCTGCCATGCTCAATACCGTCGTTACCCCAACGGCATTGTCTCGAGCACCATTGTAAATAGTATCGCCCGTTTCATCAGGTTTACCAACACCTACGTGATCGTAATGAGCAGAGTAAATAATATATTCGTTTTTCAATTTCGGATCGGTTCCTTCTATAACACCTACTACATTCTGACTTATTACCTTTTCTTTCTTCTGTGCGCTCATGCTTAAGGAAACTCCATGCTTTCCAGTGGCTATTTTATCGCTAAGGCTTCCATTGGCATCCTGAACCCAAATATAAGCAGGTCCACTTTTTTCATCACCTTCGCCTGAGGCCAATCGTAAGCTGGGTTCATTAAAATTGTGTTCTATGAATCCCCACATATTGTTTTTGGCTTGTAAAAATTCTACGATAGCCTTTACTCCAGCCTTTTGAGCCAACTCCATTTTTGTTCCTCTCAATCCGAAAGCCCCTCTTGCATCATTGGTTTCCGAACTTCCCGCTTTAATAAGGATTACTTTTCCGTGAACATCCTTGCCTTTGTAGTCTTCTTCCAACCCATATCCCAAATAAATGGCATCAGCATTCGATTCCATGGCTTGTGCATTGAGCGCCACCTTGTTCTTTATTTCATTACCATCTATCTCCAACTCTAATGTAGAAGGCGGCGAAGTCTTTTCTAATGGAACCTTCTGATAATAATCCCCAGTTTTTGGATTGGGTTTTACACCGTAGGTGCGAAACATATTGGCCAAATAAGAGGCCGCAATTTTGTTTTCGGGGGTGCCAGTTTCCCTTCCTTTTAATAAATCATCGGCCAAGAAGTAGATATGGCCTTCTATTTCACTTTTGTTCACGGTCTCTATGACCTTTTCCTTTTCCGATTGGGAAAAGCTAGAAAATGAGCATAGCATACATGCTAAAAGAAAGAGTAATCTTAATTTCATTGTTTTATTAGTTTATGATTGACATGACTAAAGATACCTTTTTTAGGATGGAAGAATCAGAAAATAATCCTAAAAGAGAAGTTGGGCGTAAAGCCCAGGGCAAATTCGTCAATTTCTTCCACTTCCATATCGTCACTAAGTCTAAAGAAATGATTCACCACATTATCCGTATCCAGTAGATTCCAAATAGAAGCACCCACGAAGGCATCGAAGCTATTGCTCAATTTGAATTCGTAGGTACCCGAAATATCGACTCGGAAATAATCCTTGATATTTTCTCCATTGGGCCGTGCAAAATTTAGTGCCCCGTCTACAATCTCTTCGCCACGGGCCAAAAGGGTAGTGGGTTTTCCTGTATGCCAGTTGAAACCGCCAGAAAGATTGAAGTTTTTAAAAGAATAATTGATACCGTAGGAAAGGGTATGTCTAATGTCTAGGTTGTTGGGGAATTCAGAGGGGATAAAATCCTCGAATTCATAGTCATTCTTGGCATAGGAATAGCTCAACCAAGTGGTAATGCTTTTGAAATTTTTATTCAGAAGGACATCAATTCCCTTGGCAATATAACTCCCGTGCGATCGCTCGTTCACAAATTGGTTCTGAAATCCTTGGCTTTGGGAGGTAATACCCTCCACTTTTTTCAGATAAGGTTCTACATTAACGAGCCAACCTTTTCTGCTGAAGGTAAGACCGGCCGACACTTGTTGGCTTTTAATAATAGGAATATCATTGGGTCGCGACAATACCCAACGGCGATTTTCGACCCCTAGGAAATCATTCTGAAAGTCAATAATTTGGGAAGTGGTTTGGCTTTTCAATTCTCCCAATAATTCAAAAGTGAAATAATTGAGGAATCTATGGGTTAAGCTCAATCGCGGTTCCCATAGGAGCTCATTGAATTTCCCTACATGATTCAGTCGTAGCCCAGCATTAATAGCGGTATTCTTAAGTGCTTGTATGTTCGATTCTGCAAAGAAACTATGGGTTCTTATTACTTGCTTATCGGTGCGTTCGAAGAACGGATTATTAATTTGCTCGAAATTGGTGATCCCTGTTTCATTGAACTGATATCCCAACCGTCCCATGATTTTATCCGAAAATCGATGATCGGTGGTCAATCGCGCACCAGATTCCAGCACATCATTTTCCTGAAACAATCGCTGATTGTTCACCACATCCTGGTTGGAAGCCTGTAATTCATAAGCGGTTCCGTAAAATTGGAAGTCGGTATTCCACCGATCGTTCCATTGTCTTTGGTAGTAGAATCCACCAGAAACATTGTTCTGCAACAAATCGCTTCGTAAGGATTGAAATTCGCCATCGATACGGGCATTTTCCAAAAATTCCAATTCATTGGCCAGTACCATAAAATTGAAACGGAACAAATCTTTTTCGGTAGGTTTCAGTAACACCCTAAAGCTTGTATCGAGAAAACTGAAATCATCATCACTATTGGGTAATACGTCACCCCCCATAGAGGTTACCTCTGTATTCTGAAAAGCCCTTTCAAAATAGGACGTATAGGTTGGTGTTTCTACAATATTGTTAATGCTCTTACGTCCCGAAACCTGTACCGAGCCTATTTTACCCAAAGGAACGTCTACAAAGGCATCTGCACTAATAAGATTAAGCCCTAGGCTTCCTTTCACTTTTGAAGTAATTTCGTCATCACCTTCCATCGAAATTACACCAGAAACACCATCGCCAAACAAAGCTGAGGTTCCGTTTTTGGTAACGGTTACGTTTTCGGTCAGGAAAGGATTGAAGGCCGAGATCAGACCGAAGAAATGACCGTTTTGGTACATTTTAATGCCATCCCATAGAATAAGGTTTTGGTCATTGGTTCCTCCACGGATATTGAGGAAGGAAACCGACTCATTTACACTTTGTATCCCCGGAAGTGCCTGTATGGTGAGCAATACGTCGGGTTCAATGAGCCCTGGTAGAATATCGAACTCGTCATAATTTACCGTGAGGGTCCCGTCATTGTTTTTAGAAATACCCTTGGCAAAATAATTGGTCAAGTTTACAGGATTAAGTACTTCAATCCGTGGTGACAATGTGATTTGACCACAGCTTGGGCCCGTAAAATCGGAAGCCGAACGCGTCACTTTTTCATATCCGGTATACTGGAAGTTAATGGCATCGCCAAGATTGAGTATGTCCATAGAGAATAACCCTTCGGCATCGGTAAGTACTTGCTGGTAGGGAGACATCACCGCTACACTGGTAAAGGGAAGTCCATCAACATCATTAAATACCTTTCCGCAGATGCTAACTAGGTTTTCCTTCCGGCTAATGGTAATGGTATTGTCGGGTAAAACTCTGTATTGAAATAAGGTGTTTTTACCTAAAAAATCCAATGCATTTTCAAAAGAACTGGCATTGGGATTGGTAACATAATGACTGGAAATATCTTCGTCCTTAAAAGAAAAGGTATAGGGGTAGCTGCTTTCTAGATTTTCTAGATAGTCTCGAAGCCCCACAGTGTTTTGCGCCATAGCAAAACAAGAAATAAAAAGGGTAAAAAGTAAGGTTAACCTTTTGGGTTGGGTCACAGCTAGTTGGATTTTAGCACCACATTCTTTCCTTTCATATCGTATGACAAGTTAAGGGGAATTGTGATAGCTTCCAAAGCTGTCTCCAAATTTTCATGAGTAAAACTTCCCGTGTAGAGAGTATTATTTAAAACGGGATCGAAGGTGATCTCAATATCATATTGCCTTTCTAATTCGCTAATGGCCTCGTAATAAGGCACACTTTTAAAAGTAGTTTTAGCATTGACCCAAGAGGGTTGGCTTATGGTTACAGACCCATCGAACACCTGGCCATTAAATATTTTAAAGTTTTTACCGGCGGGCAAGCGTACTGTAGTGTCATCGGTTCGTACTTGTACAACCCCTTCAAAACAGGTCACTTCAAAATAGTTGTCACGCGCATTCACCGTAAACTCTGTGCCGAGAACAGAAACGATTCCGTGATCTGTGATTACATTGAATGTAGTTCCAGTAGCCACTTTAAAATAGGCCTCTCCGTTTAATTGTAATTCCCGTTGCGATGACCAATCATCCTCATCGACGACGATTCTGGATCCTGCATTCAAAATTACTTCAGATTGATCGGGTAAGGTAAATTCGGTACGGGTTGCATTTTCTGCGATGTACGTTACATCTGTAGTATTAAAAAATGCGAAATAAAGTCCTAAAGAAACAACAATGGCCGCGGCGATTCCACTTACATAACGCGTCCATGGAGTCTTGGTTTCGGCCTTTCCTTTTTCTTGTTGAATTTGCTCAAAAACTCGCGCTTCATCAAAGGAAGGAGCTCCAAAACGATGGGCAGCCTCGTCTATTTTCATAAAAGCACTAGAGGCGTCCAATTTCTTGAACGCCCTTAGCTCTTCTTCATTGAGGTTGTTATCCAACCACTTAATAATTAAATCTTCCTTTTTCATGTCAATTCACTTATATAACAATCGAACTGAAAAAATTCCTACCTAGATTTTACTAAATTCCTTCAATTTCTTTTCTCAAATTGTCTAAAGCCGCGTAAATACGCTTCTCAACGGCCTTTCTGCTAATACCTAAAAGTTCTGCAATTTCTTTATGTCGCTTCCCTTCAACACGGTTTAAAAGGAAAGCTTCGCGTTGTCCATCGGATAAATTGGCCAGTGCTTTCTCAAATTTTTGCATGTATTCCTTTTCCTCCAAAAGAAAATGTGGACTTTCGTTGGTATGCTCCCTGGGTTTTCGCTCCTGGTACTTCAATACTACTTTTTGATGCTTCAGGTCGTTAAGGCTCAAATTATTCGCAATTGTAAACAAAAAACTCTTGGCCTTTTCCGGTGGAGTCTCCTTACAATGCTTCCATAATTTTACAAAGGCTTCTTGTACTTTATCCTCCGGTCCAATCTTCTCACCATAACGATAATAGATAAAATTATACAGGTCCTTCGACCATTTTTTGTATAATTGCGAAAAGACCTGCTCGTTGCATACATTTTGGAAGAGCGGTTTGGCCATAGAAATTGGAGGTATATAATATTATGGTTTCGAAAGTAGGAATTTTTATGGTTAAGTTGTTATATTAACAGTTGAAAAATGTTGATATGAAAAATTATTACTGGGTATTGGCGCTTTTATTATTGGTTGCATGCCAACAAGAAGAGTTTCAAGTAGTGGAGAGTCAGGATGAGGAGCAACAGTTGTCCCAAGACGATGAATTGCTCAATTTGGTGAAAACGGTAGCTACCCATGACGGAACCTTCGATGACGTCGTTGACGAGTCATCATGTTTTAGTATAAATTTCCCTTACGAATGTACCGCCAACGGTAAAGAATATGTGGTGACCAAGGCAGAGGATTTAGAGCCCTTCGATATGTATGACAAATTAGTCCCCACCTTTCCGGTAACCGTTACCTTTGCGAATTACTTAGAGTTGGAAGTGCCTACCTATGCTGCTTTCAAGAACTTAATCGCTCAGTGTGCCAATGGCGACATTTTCGATGAGCGTATTACCTGCGTTGACCTACAATATCCCGTACAACTTTCAATTTACGATCCGGTAACCACAAATTTTGAAACCCGCACATTTAACCACGATAGGGATACGTTTACGGGCATTGAATTGTTGAATGAAGATTGGATTGCCAATATCAGTTACCCTATTATCATCCGACTGGAAAATGGAGGAGAGGTTCAGATAACTTCCAATGAAGAGTTGAAGTTCCATATTCTAGCCTACATTTCCATTTGCGACTAAGGTTGTTTCATTCTCTCAAACTTATTTCGGATTTGTCCTAGCGTAGTGATTTCATTTTTTTAAATTGCGCTACTTTGAAATACGTTATGAGAAATAATAACCTACTCCTTGTCCTTAGTATCGTTTCATTGTTCTTTATCGCTGGTTGTAGCGAGGATGACACCTCTAATGGACAAACCCCCGATAATCCGGAAACCATTGCCGATTATATTGCCAACACTGCAGAATTGTCACTTTTAAACGAAGCTATACTTCGTGTAGGTCTGGACACTTCGTTGGACGGCACCGATGATTATACCCTGTTCGCTCCCAATAATGCAGCTTTCGAGAACTTTCTGACAGCTAATGAATATGAAAGCGTTTCTGAAATTCCTATCGAGACGCTGCAACAAGTTCTATTGAACCATTTGTTGGCTGGGAACCTTCAGGCGTCGAACCTTCAAGGATTCCGAAATACATTTTCAGAGGCATTGGATTATCCTTTATCCTTGTTCGCTTCCAATAATAATGGAATTACTGTCAATGGAAATGCCACTGTAGTAAATGCGGATATCACTCGAAGTAATGGGGTAATTCATGAAGTGAATGCGTTAATAGACGTTCTAACTACCAGTGGAATGGCCCAGGCAAGTTCAGAATTCAGTCGATTCGAGGAGTTGCTGAATGCAGCTTCCCAAAACGGAACCGATTATATTGAATTGTTATCTTTCGAAAAGATTACCTACACCGTAATGGTGCCATCCAATCAAGCATTTCAGGACCTGTTCTCTTTAATGGGAGTGTCTGGGTTCGATGAAATCCCTGCCAAAGTACTTCGCGATATCCTAGATCATCATATTATAGTAGGTGAGAATTTACGCAGCGATGGTTTAGAGCAAAATCAGGCAATCACAACGAATACTGGCGAAGACCTTGTGGTAACTATTGGGGAATCCATTGGTTTTGTAGACGCCACAGGGAACCCTGCTGGAGTTGTTACGGCCGATGTACAGACTCTTAATGGTGTGATGCATAAGATAGACAGAGTATTGTGGTCGCAGTCTACATTAGAAACCCTAGACCCAACCATTACAAGATGGGTTCAGGTAGACCCGGATTTTTCCATTTTGGAAACTGCACTGCAGGTAACTGGACTTGATGCCGTGCTGGATGATAGGAATTCTGAATATACGCTTTTGGCACCGAACAACGCAGCTTTTTCAAGCTTTTTGCAAGGGGAAGATGTGGATGATTTGCCCGTAGATGAACTCACTTCTCTATTACTGAATCATGTTATTGCCGGTGGTGTGATGTCCGGAGACTTATCTAATGGATATGTGAATACCCAGGCTACGTTTAATGGAGGTTCCGATTTGCTAAGCATGTATGTGGATACAACCAATGGGGTACAGTTTAATGGGATGTCTACAGTATCCCAAGCAGATGTAAGCCTAGCCAATGGAGTGATCCATGTAGTAGATGCTGTTATTACACATCCCACTTTGGTCACTTTTGTTACGGCCGATCCGAATTTATCCACATTGACAGCAGCATTGACGCGGGACGATCAACCCGATTACGTAAGTACATTAAGCACCGAAATGGGATCTGGAGATACTCCTTTTACGTTATGGGCACCAAACAATGCCGCATTCGATGCATTGCTTTTGGAATTAGGACTAGGAGATCTTTCCGAAATTGATGGAGCAACGTTAACTGCCACTTTGAATACGCATGTAGTAGCTCAATCCAATCTAAGAGCAGAGGATTTGGTAAGTGGACCGCTCGCCACTTTAGGGGATGAAATTACCGTCGATGCCGACAATGCAACCCTTACTGATGGCAATGGAAGAACAAGCAATATTCAAGAGGTGAATATTCAAGCTTCCAATGGGGTTCTTCATTTCATAGATATCGTTTTGCTTCCTCAATAGTCAGTATTTTAGCTGCTTACCAATAATATATAAGGCCCGCTTCTATAGCGGGTTTTTTGCTTTTCTGCCTTTTCTGAAAACGTTAAAAAAGTAATAAAAACACTACAAAGGGGTAGTAATTTTCAAAATGAAATTGTTTTATCTATACAAACAAATCTTAAACAAAAAATTGAAATGAAAAACCTCTTAAAATTAACTTTGACACTTTTTTTAGCGTTGTCCATAGTATCATGTAGCGATGATGACGACAACGGTAATGTAATGGATCCTGGTAGTCAAACCATTGCCGATTTTGTATCGGATAATGCGGATTACTCGACCCTTTTGGCTGCCCTGGATAGAGCAGGATTGGTAACTACCTTAGATGGAACCATAGAATTTACAGTTTTCGCCCCAAACAATGCCGCTTTCGATGCTTTCTTAACGGCTAATAATTTTACATCCTTAGACGATGTTCCTACCGATGTACTCACCAATGTGTTGTTAAATCACGTTGTAAGCGGTTCCGTACTTTCTACACAGCTAAATACTGGCTATATAAATACACTAGGAGTTGCCATAAACGGATTTAATCTTAGTATGTATGTGGATACCTCTTCTGGGGTTACCCTAAACGGAGAGGCTTCCGTGGCCACTGCAGACGTAGAAGTAGATAATGGTGTTATCCATGCAGTAGATGCGGTAATTGGATTGCCGAATGTAGTGACCTTCGCTACGGCCGATCCTACCTTCTCTACTTTGGTAGCTGCACTTACCCGTTCGGATCAGCCGGATTTTGTAAGTGTATTAAGTACGCCAGACGGAACTTCTCCAGCACCATTCACAGTATTTGCACCCACCAATGATGCTTTTGGAGACCTATTAACCGAATTGGGTGTAGGTAGTCTAGATGATATAGACACGGCTACCTTAACGGCCACATTAAATACGCATGTTATTGCCGAAAATAATGTACGAGCCGCCGATCTTACCGATGGTCCCGTGACGACCTTGGGAGGTGAGATTACCATAGATGCCACAAACGCTACCATTACAGATACAAATGGGCGCGTAAGCAATATAATTGTTACAGACGTACAATCGATCAATGGAGTAATACACGCCATCCACAAAGTGATTTTACCTACTTTATAGCAAACTGGCTATAGATAGTTTGGTTGTTTAGTTAGTTGTTAGGCCGCCTTGGAACCCTTGGGAACCGAGGCGGTTTTTTTATGGAGTACCCCAATGATCGAATACAGCTTTTGTTTTTTGCAATCCCTCGTCATTTGGATACTGTTTTTCTAACTTTTCGAGAAGTCTTTTCCCTTCTTCACAACCTTCAAATTCATATTGGCATTGATAGCTATAGGCCAGCACCAAGCGATAATGCCCACTGTATTCCGATGGGAATAATTCTGTAGCTCGGGTATACTGAAAAATGGCGTTGTGATAACTACCTTTCTTCAACCATGCATCGCCGTCTTTCAGATAAAAAAGAAATTTGTCCTCTTTCAGCTTTTCTAGGTTGGCACTTTCCATCTTTGTATTCGAGATTCCTGCGAAACCAAATTCAAAATCTTTGAAAGTGTAATAGATCAATGCCACCGAAATGGGAAAGGCAATCAAGAGGAATAGCGCCAAGCGCTTTCTTCGCCTGCGGTTTTGTTCCTGTATTTTCTCACGAATTTCCTGAAGTTTTGCTTTCGAAATAGGCTCTGAAGCAATTCCCGTCTCACTAGATCGATAATCAGCGCTATTTGGTTTGAAAAAGTCGGCACCTTTCTTAAAGACGTTCTTTTTGTACAATAATTTGGCATTATTGCGCAGGGTAATTATCATATGATTTATAGATCCGAAAGAGCTCATAGTAAATTATGGGTCTAAGAAACTAATAAATTGTTACCCTTTGCCACTCCCTGCTCAATTTGTATCTTTGCGGTTCTTAAAAATGGAAGTAAGCATATGTTCGATAATTTAAGCGATAAGCTGGATAAAGCCCTCCACGTCCTCAAAGGACATGGAAGTATTACCGAAGTTAACGTAGCCGAGACCCTTAAAGAGGTACGTCGTGCCCTTTTAGATGCGGATGTTAACTTTAAAATTGCCAAAGAATTCACCAATCGTGTGAAGGAGAAGGCCATTGGGGAGAATGTATTGACTACCCTTCAACCGGGGCAGTTAATGGTGAAGATCGTAAAGGACGAACTTACCGAACTCATGGGTGGAGAGACCGAGGGCATCAATTTAAGTGGCACGCCAACAATTATCCTTATGTCAGGTTTACAGGGTAGTGGTAAAACTACTTTCTCCGGTAAGCTTGCGAACTTCCTCAAAACCAAAAAAACCAAGAAACCTTTATTGGTAGCTTGTGATGTGTACCGCCCTGCTGCGATTAATCAGTTGCATGTAGTCGGAGAGCAGATCAAAGTAGACGTATATAGCGAAGAAGGCAATATGGATCCGGTAGCGATCGCCAAGAATGCGATTGCCCATGCCAAGCAAAACGGACATAATGTAGTGATCGTCGATACAGCAGGTCGTCTAGCTGTAGACGAGGAGATGATGACCGAGATTGCCAATATCCACAAAGCGATCTCTCCTCAAGAAACCCTGTTTGTGGTAGATTCCATGACGGGTCAGGATGCGGTGAACACGGCCAAAGCTTTCAACGACCGACTTAATTTCGAAGGGGTTGTTTTGACCAAGTTGGATGGTGATACCCGAGGGGGTGCCGCCATTTCCATTAAAAGTGTCGTAAACAAGCCTATTAAATTCATCGGTACGGGTGAAAAGATGGATGCCATTGATGTATTCCACCCTTCCCGTATGGCCGATCGTATTTTGGGGATGGGAGATGTGGTTTCCCTTGTAGAGAGGGCCCAAGAGCAGTTCGATGAAGAGGAGGCAAGAAAACTTCAGAAAAAGATTGCGAAAAACCAGTTTGGTTTCGACGATTTCCTAAAACAGATTCAGCAGGTAAAGAAAATGGGAAGCATGAAAGATCTCATTGGAATGATTCCCGGTGCTGGAAAGGCCTTGAAAGGAATGGATATTGACGATGATGCCTTTAAACATATTGAAGCCATTATACACTCCATGACTCCTGGGGAGCGAAGCAAACCAGCTATAATCAATGCAAGCAGAAAGAAGCGCATAGCCAAGGGAAGCGGAACTTCGGTACAGCAAGTAAACCAATTGCTGAAACAATTTGACCAAATGAGCAAGATGATGAAGATGATGCAAGGTGGCCGTGGAAGACAGATGATGCAGATGATGGGCAAAATGAGATAAAATACCTTTTTTAGTTGGCGGTAGGCAGTAGCAGTTAGCAGTATGGGGTTTAAGGAATTGTTGGCTTATCAGAAGTCGTTTGGTTTGGCCATGCGAGTTTTCGAGATATCAAAATCTTTTCCTAAGGAAGAAAGGTATTCGCTAACAGATCAAATAAGAAGGAGTTCACGTTCGGTTTGTGCAAATATTTCCGAAGCCTATCGCAAAAGGAGGTATGAAAAACATTTTATAAGCAAGTTAACGGATAGTGATGCAGAAAATGCGGAAACACAAACTTGGTTAAGTTTTGCAAGAGCTTGCGATTATATTTCGAAAGAAGAGGAAGAACGATTATCAGAAGAGAGTCGAGAAGTAGGAAAGTTAATTAATTACATGATTAATAATCCGTACAAGTTCGGAGTAAGCAATGTGCGTTGAGACTGTCAACTGCAAACTGAGACTGCGTACTGAAACTGTAAACTGAAAACCACACACTATGACATTATTAGACGGCAAAAAAACCTCAAACGACATTAAAGACGAAATTGCTGTAGAAGTAAGCGCAATGAAAGAACGCGGAGAAAAAGTTCCGCATTTGGCTGCGGTTCTTGTCGGGGAAGATGGTGCCAGTCTAACCTATGTGGGTAGTAAAGTGAGAGCTTGCGAACGTATTGGTTTCGATTCTACACTGGTCAAAATGCCAGAAAGCACTACAGAAGAGGAATTATTGGCCAAAGTAAAGGAACTGAATGAAAATGACGATATCGATGGTTATATTGTTCAATTGCCATTGCCAAAGCACATCGATGAGCAAAAAGTATTATTGGCGGTCGATTCCCTAAAAGATGTGGATGGCTTCCATCCGGAAAACTTCGGGAAAATGGCCTTGGATATGCCTGCATTCATTCCCGCTACACCTTACGGAATTATGGAGCTACTGGATCGTTACCAAGTGGAAACCCAAGGAAAACATACTGTGGTTATTGGCAGAAGCCATATTGTTGGGCGTCCTATGAGTATTTTAATGAGTCGCAAAGGAAATCCGGGAAACAGTACGGTGACGCTTACGCATAGTCGAACCAAAAATATTGAGGAAATTACGCGCGAAGCAGATATTATTATTTCGGCATTGGGAGTTCCAGAATTTTTGAAAGCAGATATGGTAAAGGAAGGTGTTGTAGTGATCGATGTTGGGATTACACGTGTGCCGGACGAGTCCCATCCTAAGGGATATGTAATTAAGGGAGATGTAGATTTTGAGAATGTAAGTAAGAAAGCCTCTTTCATTACTCCGGTTCCCGGTGGAGTAGGACCTATGACTATCGCGATGCTACTTAAAAATACCTTGTTGGCAAGAGAACAGCGCCAAGCGAACTAAGAAAAGATATTATAAAAGAAAAGTCCCTTTCCTCGAATGAAGAAAGGGATTTTTTATGGGCTTTATTCCGAAGTAATATGAAGCACGATCATGGATAACCTTCCGATCAAAAAGGTGACTAGGCCAAAGACTGTGGCCAATAGGGCAACCTTAAGACCTCCAGCCATCATGGGTTGGGAAACAGTCCCCGAAGCATCAATGGCATCGAAGGCCGAGATGAGTCCTATGGAAGAACCCAAAAATCCCCACATCATACCGAATAGACTTATATGTCCAATGAGTCGGGAGACTTTTTCTTTGTTTCGCTTAAGAACTAGGGTGTAAATAAGCAATCCAACAATGAATAGGATAATAAGAACCAAGGGAATCATAAAAACCGGTCCTCCTTCAGAAATACGATCAAATAGTTGTGACATAGTGTTTAAAATTAATAATTATTGAGGTCAAAACTAACCTTGGCGACCATTCAAAATTAAAGAATGAGACTAACGACCCAAATTTCACCCACTATAGCAAAATGGGATAGGTGTATGACAAAAAGTGCGAGAGAAAAGTAATTCGTCTTTAAAAAGAGGTTATCCATCTCAAAACTGGGTAGAACAGTCAAAAATTATGCACTTTTGTGCTATGCGAAAAATGATGCTCGATTTTCTGAAAGCACTTCCGCTTCATTTACTTTTTTGGTTTTTGGTGTGGCTGTTTTTCGTTTATTTCTTCAGTTATGGAACCGAGAACTGGGAATTTGTATTTCGCTTTGCTACCACCATGCTTCCCATTACTGCGGTGGTTTCCTATGTGTTTGCCTATTATTTAATCCCGAGGTATCTCTTTCCAAGAAGATACGGGACATTTACCCTGTATGCAATCTATGTGGTGATATGCTCAGTGTTCGCGGTATTGTTGTTAACGTTCATCAATTTCGTATTCCTTTTCGACTTCGATATTAATAAAATGCCCATACCCACACGAAATGTGTCCTTCATTTTCATCTTGATCTATTTGGTCGTCACTTTCGTCTCCCTATGGACATTGATCCGTCATAGTAATAGAACGGCTCAATTAAACAGTGAACTGGCCACAAAATTATTGGAAGGAAAGTTGATGTTGAAACAAAAAGAACTCTTATATCTGAAACAACAAATTCATCCACATTTCCTTTTCAATACCCTGAATACGGTCTATGGATTCGCTCTAAAAGGTTCTAAGGAAACTCCCGATATTATCCTGAAACTGTCCAATTTGTTGGATTATATTTTAAATCAGATAGACAAACCCTTAGTGCCGATCGAAGAGGAGGTGAAGCATATAGAATCGTACTTAGGATTGGAAGAAGTACGGTTTCAGGATACCTTGAATGTGATTTTTGAAAAAGACATAAAGGGGCAAGCCGAGATTCCGCCCATGCTATTAATGCCCTTTGTAGAAAATGCTTTCAAACATGGTATGGCAGTTGATGGGATGTTAACGGTAATGCTTTCCGTTAAGGCCAATGAAGAACGCTTAACCTTTCAGATAAATAATACCATTTCTGCCGAGCGTATTTCAGAAAAAGGACATGGCTTGGGGATAAAGAATAGCAAAGAACGATTGGAAGCCCTCTATCCAGATGGATATACGTTGGAGATTGAAAAAGACACCCAATGGCACCAAGTGACATTATCGATAAATTTTGAAAACTATGAAGGAGACGTATAAGGCAATTATCGTAGACGATGAACCTGTAGCCCGGGAAATACTGGAAACCCATCTTTCCAAATTGGATCAGATTGAGATGGTAGCCAGTTGTAAAAGTGCGGCAGAGGCGTTTTCGGCGATTAATCAGGAATCGATCGATTTGATTTTCTTAGATATTAATATGCCCGAAATCGATGGTCTTATGTTTGCCAATGCCATACAAGGCAAGATGGATGTCATTTTTACCACTGCCTATCGTGAGTATGCGGTAGAAGGCTTTAACCTAAGTGCTGTAGACTATCTGTTGAAGCCTATTTCTTTAGAGCGATTAATGAAAGGGGTTCAGAAGTTTATCGATTCAAAATCTAACACGGTCGAAACACCACAAAACGATTTTACCTTCTTTCGGTGCGACCGACAAATGAAGAAGGTTGCCTTCAACGATATTACCCATATTGAAAGTTATGGCGATTACGTGAAATTGCACATGCCAGAAGAAACCTTGGTCACCCGCGAAACCATGAGTCATGTGCTTCAGAAATTACCCAATCATTCCTTTATTCGGGTACATCGCTCTTATGTGGTTTCCTTGTCCAAAATAGATAGTTACACTCCCGAAGTAATTACCATAAACCGAGTGGCTGTGCCCATTAGTAGAAGCTACAGGGAAGAAGTCATGGAGAAATTGAAAGGGTTGTAACTAGGGTAGCTACCCCTGTGGGCTTTGGTATTCCTTTCGATAAATGCTTAGCAGCACCAAAAACAGACTAATAAGGAGCGGTCCGAAGATCAAGCCTATAAATCCGAAGAGAGGCACCCCAACGATAACACCCACCAAAGTGATTAATGGATGCACGTTGTCCAGTTTCTTCAGAACATAGAGTCGAATAATATTATCTGCCGAACCTACAACGACCAACCCATAGATAAGGATTCCCCATGCCTGAAAGGTATTTCCCGTAGAGAGTTCCAAGATGAATACAGGGACAATTCCAATCAAAGTTCCAACGAACGGAATCATAGAACCTACAGCGACGATAACAAACCAAAAGAAAGGATCCTGTACTCCAAAAATGAGGAAACCGATAAGGGCCACAATACCCTGTACAATAGCTACCAATGGAATACCGAGTGCATTAGAGCGTACCATAGCCAGGATTTCCTTGCCAATTACCTTTAGATTTTCTCTGCGAACAGGAACATAGTCCCCTACGGAATCAGTAATCATTCTTCGATCCGTGAACATGTAGAACAATATGAAATACATGAGTCCGACGGCAATGAAGACATTAAAGGTACTTCCCGCAAAGCTTTGTAGATTATTAGATAGCCAGGTCGAAATAGCACCTACGTCAATTTCTGAGGCAAGGTCGTAACCCAATTCTGCTTCCCATTCGCCGAGTTGTGTTTTCAAGGCGGTTATTACCTTTTCCGAATTCTGAACGGCATTCCCAATCTTGTTCCCCAACATTAGGATTACCCCCGAAACGGGGAGGAGTATCCCTACAAAGGATAGTACGCAGAGCAAGGTTGCGGCTAGATTAGGATTCCATCCCTTTCTCACCAGACGGATCATCCATCCACGCATCAACACATATATGGTAATGGCTCCCAAAACCCCGGAGAAGTAGGGTAGAAGCTCCCTAAAGATGAGTCCTCCCATAATGAGCATAATGATGAGGATAAAAATTTGGCGGATAATGTTCTGTGGGATGGTTTTCATATTATTTGGCGAATAGTTGATCTATGTTTTTGAAAGCCTTAAATTCCAAGGCATTGCCCGAAGGATCTCTAAAAAACATAGTGGCTTGCTCTCCTGTTTGACCCTCGAACCGTATATAAGGCTCTATAATGAAGGAAATGTTACGTTCTTCCAATTTTTTGGCCAATTCCCAAAAGGTGTCCATGGGCAGTACGACTCCAAAATGAGGTACGGGAACTTCCTTTCCATCCACAGGATTATGGTGGGCCTTTTCAGTGGCAGGTTCTTTGTAGTGAATAACCAATTGGTGCCCATAAAAATTAAAGTCGACCCAGTGGTCGCTACTTCTTCCTTCTTCACAACCTAACACCTCTCGGTAGAAGGTGCGGTTAGCAGGAATATCATCTACGGGAATGGCCAAATGAAAGGGGGAAAGCATAGTTTGTATGTTTCCCCCTAAGATACTATTTATTTCGAAGTCGTTTGTCCGATATTATTCATCAGATTCTTCCCGGGTACAGGAGATATTCCATGTAGGATACACAATCTTTTCGGTGAGGTCTACCCATTCGCCTTTCCATTCAAATCCTTCTTTGGATATTTTTCCGAAAGTAATGCGATAATAGCCATCCATGCCATTCGGGGCCTTCTGCTTATTGTACAATACCATGCTGTCCCCTTTCTTTTCTCCTGCCCAAGCAGGTAAGGTGGGTGTTGGGAACTGATTGTTGTAATAGTGTACATACCACTTGCTGCTATCGGCAATGAACTGTCTAATGCTGCCCCCAATATTTCCATCGGCCTTAATGGCTTCGTCCTGCACCGCATAACCGTTTAGGATATATTTAAAGATCCATTTCATGTCCTGCGTTTTTTGCCAAGAACCATCTGGGTTGCGTTGGGTCGATTTACAAGTGTTCGTGCCGATTAAATGCGCATAGTCGCCCGTTTGTTTCGACGCTTCCGGATTCAGTCGCCCGTAAGGATATTTTGCAGACGCATTGTATTCATCCTGTGCGCTTATGGCAAGGGCAATGAATAAGAGTAGGGTGGTTAAAAAAGTTGATTTCATAATAATAAAAATAAAATCCTGCCCAAAGCCACTTGAACAGGATTGTGGTGTATATTTATTTCTCGATCATTATTTTTTGAGTAGCCTTTTGCCCATCATTTCCTCGGGCCTGGATGTAATAAGTTCCGGTTGCATGAGCGCTTAAATCCAAGACTGTGGTTTCGTCCATTTGCAAGGAAGCGACCAATCGTCCTAAAGTGTCAAATACCTCGATAGTACTGTATTGTGATAACAAGATAGGGTTTAAATTGAATTTTGTTCCTAGGGTTGGGGTTACCAACACAGCGCTAGTAGTATGATCGTTCACACTAGCTGTAGAAAAATCGATGGCTCTAACAAAACTGGGGGCTCCTAAAAGACCGCCATCGTCCCAACGACCAATAACGCTTCCATCGGGATTGAATTCAGTGATTTTATTGGCTCCACGTTCACAAATCAAGATATTGCCATTGGGTAGAAAGGCATGCCCTTCTGGATTCATAAGATCGATAATGAAGTCGTCGATGTAATCGCCATTGCTATCAAAGCGCATTACCTTTCCTAAGGAAAAATCCTGAACGAAGAAATCGCCATTGCTATCGAACCAAATGGAAGCAGGGCTTTCTAAAATGACGCTATCAACAAAAATCCCCGCAAAGTTACCGTCGGTATCGTATCTTCTTACGGTACCAGACCCGGGGGTAATACCGAATAAGGAAATATAGAGGAAATCGTTCTCATCCCAAGTTAATCCTAATCCTTGTGGTGCTGAGGGCGTAAAGGGGCCTAAAAAAGTCCCATCGGGCGCAAAGCTTACGATTTTGGAGGTTTCCTGCGTAGTTCCCCATTGGGTTACGTACAGATTGCCGTCGGGGCCCCATTCCATTTTGGAAGGGACACTTAGGTCGAAAGTACTGTCACTCCAATCCCCAATATAATCCCCAGTAAGTGCGTCGTAACTTTTAATTTGGGGGTTATTGGTGCCTGTTACCAATAGAAATCCATTCGGGTGGAGGACCATGTCTTGCGGATTGCTCAACCCGCCAGAATCTGCTGCAATGAATTCTTCTATATAGGTGCCGTCTTCCTGATACTCGTTTATGGCGTTAAATACTCTGTTAGGAGCAAAGTATCTAACGTCTTGTGCGTACAGGTGTACCGATAGAAGAATGAAACAGAATGCTAGAAGTGTTTTAGTTGTTCTCATAAGTCAATTTTTTAATGATTAACAACATAAAGCACGGCATTGCCTAAATGAATTCCGAAAGTATTGCAGAGAGCCAGAATTCTTTTGCAGTAGGAAAGATAAATACCGATCGGCAGCAGTGTAGGCTGCAGTAAACGGTCAAATTTTTGCAGTAAACGGGAAAAAGGGAATTAGGAAATGAAATCCATCACTGTTTTCAGGTTGCTTTTGGAAACCGGGACCTCGGCTTGGTTGTTCAAGATGAGTTTGGCTGCAGCGGCAGTATTTAGTTCTTTGGCCATTTTCATATTTACGATTGCCTTTCTATGTACCCGCAAATAGTTGGTGGGCAATTTGGTTTCCAAAGTTTTCAAACTACTTCGCATCGTATAATTGGAACCATCTTGTAAATGCACTTTTACACAGTAGTCATCGGCTTCAATCCATAGGATGTCTTCAATAGGAATGATTTTTCTTTTATTTCCAATTTTTATATTCAAAATGGTGGTTTGGTCATTAATTTCATTTTTCAACGAATTGTATAATTGAAGATTTACCTCTTTCAATTCCGAAAGTTCCTGTACCTGTATCTGAAGTTGTTCATTCAAAAAGAACAAATGGAAGATTATGGCCAATGCACTATACCCCAAGACGAAAATGGGTCCTTTTCGATAGGTGTAAAATGGCATGAATTCTTCAACAAGCGGAGTGAAGGAAATGGTCATGTCATTCCGAAGAAGTGAGACAATAGAAATGGTAACAATAGTGACAAATGTTAGCGATAAAATCCAAAAAGTGAAACGGGCCAAATAGGAGAGTTGTAAGGGTGTTTCGGAAAAATTCCTTTTCGAAAACCAGAAAAGTACAATCGCGGACAGCATCCATATAATCCATTCAAAGGATTGGCCTTGCAGCACATCGAGAAAGGTGATGTTCGGAACAATGTCGTAACGTCTAATGAAATATAATTGTTGGAAAGTTTCGAAAGTGATCGCAACAATTAAAAGTGAAATAATGATTAAAATGATCTTTTTAGAATTGGAAATGCTCATAACGGTCACAATTTTTTATAAAGAAAAAAGCCTCCCAGTGGGAGGCCTTTGTTTATTCTTCGGTTTCTGTTTCTGTCTCTTCTTTTTCGACTTCTTCGTCCCAGCCAATCATAAAGTACTTAAACTTGGCGCTGTCTGGGATTTGGGTCAGCTCTACTTTCTTGTCCAGGGTATACCGAACGTTCTCCGGTAGTTCCCGCTTATCTATGGTGATGAAAATATCACTATCCTTAATAAATATTACTACGGCATTCAAAGTGGTTTCTACACTTTCAATTTCGTAGTTTGCCTTAAGATCTCCAAAGGTGCTGTTTATGTTCAAGCCAGTTTCGGTAATGAAACGCTCGTCGAACACCTGTACATTACCAATGTTAGAATCGGGATCTGTTTCAGAATGTGGGGAAAGCATCAAAAGTTTCTTCCCGCCTTTTTCATAGATTTCCACTTCGCCTTGGGTTCCCAAAGCATCCTGTACAGGGTTAAGCCATACCAATGAGTCTTGGGCGAATATAGAATCCACTTGCTTCATGGTAACGGTAGTAGTTAAATGGCCCACCTCACCTTTCTTAATGAGATAAGGATCCTTTTCTTGTCCACATTGTATAAATAACAGGGCCGCTAAGGCGCTTAATAACAAAGTCTTTTTCATTCGTTTTCGTTCAGTAGTATAATATAGGTTATTTTATGAGTTTGGTAAGGATGCCCAATACACTGCGTATTACAGTAGGGCTGGTCAATACTTTTTCTATAGGACTTCGACTCGATCTTCTACTGCGGGACGAGGATCTTCTCCGTGAAGAAGAACGCTTTGTTTCCTCTCGCTCCTTTCGGGCCTTCTCCTTGGCCTCTTCTGCATTAGCCTTTTCTATTTTTTCATTCAACAATTCGTAGGCACTCTCTCTGTCTACCTCTTTATTGTATTTTTTAATGAGTTTGGAGGCACCGATGAGGTCTTCCAATTCATGATCTTCCAAAACATCCATTCGGCTCATAGGAGCTCTTAGCAATGTTGCCGCCAACGGAGTAGGAATCCCCTTTTCGTTCAGGGCAGAAATCAAAGCCTCTCCAATTCCGAGCGATGTAAGTACTTCGTCGGTTTTGTAATAATCGGAAAGCGGATAGTTTTCTGCGGTCAATTTAATAGCCTTTCTGTCTTTGGCCGTAAATGCACGAAGGGCGTGTTGTACTTTAAGTCCCAATTGACTCAAAACCGCATCCGGTACATCGGTTGGGTTTTGGGTTACAAAATAGAGTCCAACACCTTTGGAACGAATGAGCTTTACAATAGCCTCAATCTGATCCAACAGCGCATCACTGGCTTCTTTAAAAATTAAGTGGGCCTCGTCTATAAATATAATCAGTTCTGGGCGGCCACTATCTCCTTGTTCTGGGAAGGTGGAATATATTTCTGCTAACAAGCAAAGCATGAAGGTTGAGAATAGTTTTGGTTTATCCTGTATGTCGGTAAGACGAACAATATTAATATATCCACGTCCATTCTCATCCACGCGAAGTAAATCGTCTGTGTCGAAGGATTTTTCACCAAAGAAAAGGTCTCCTCCTTGCTGTTCCAATTCCACTATTTTTCGAAGAATGGCTCCTGCCGATGCTGGCGAAATACGTCCGTATTCTTTAGCAATTTCCGCTTTACCTTCTTCCATGGCATATTGAAGGATCTTCTTGAAATCCTTAAGATCCAATAGTGGTAATTTATTATCGTCGCAATATTTAAAAAGGATGGAAATAATACCCGCCTGAGTTTCAGAAACTCCTAAGATTCGCGAAATTAAAACAGGGCCGAATTCACTTACGGTGGCTCGTAGCCGTACCCCATCCTGTTCCGAAAGGGAAAGGATTTCTACTGGAAATTTCTTGGGTTCGAAGGGTATTCCGATAGCCTCGTGGCGTTCATCGATTTTAGGGTGGCCCGGACTGGGTTGTGCAATTCCACTCAAATCCCCTTTCATATCCATAAGAAGTACAGGGACTCCTGCATCTGATAGATTCTCGGCCAATACTTGAAGTGTCTTCGTTTTTCCGGTTCCCGTAGCACCCGCGATAAGCCCATGACGGTTCATGGTTTTAAGAGGTACCCTTACTAGGGCATTGGTTACGGTGGTACCATCTAACATGGCAGCACCCATGGTTAAGGCATCGCCTTTGGTCTTGTAACCTTCATTGATGTAATCGAAAAAAACATTTTGGTCGGACATCCTAAAAAATTTTGATAAAAATAGCAATTGTGCCGTTGCTACTGAAATATTCCGTAATTTACTTTTCCATAAAACTAAAATATGAAATCCAGATACCTGTTGCTCAGCGCCCTATTTGCAGTGCTTTTGGGCTGTTCCGATAGAGCCAAAGAAGAACCCGCACCAGCACAAACAACCCCTGAAAAAATCACCCCTATTTTTCATGCTTCCCATGAACCCAAAAAGCAAAATGCCCCTTTTAGCGATGTGGTTCAGGTAGGGGATACGTATTATTTGGCCGGACAAATTGGGATGGATCATTCCGTTCGTACATTGGTTGAAGGAGGTATCGAAGCAGAAACCCGTCAGACTCTGGAAAATATCAAAGCTGTTTTGGCACAACACGATCTGGAAATGAAAGATGTGGTCAAGGCGATGGTGGTGTTGGACGATATTTCAGACTTTGGAGCCTTCAATAAAATCTATACACAGTATTTTCCGCAGAAGCCGGCACGTACAACTTATGCGGCAGAAGCTTTAGCGGCAGGAGCTAAGATCGAAATAGAGGTGGTAGCGTATAAACAACGTTCAGAATAACCTAGTTCACCTTTTCTATGTAGAGGTTGGTGGAACCGGCAGATCGTAGTACAGCTGTATTGCCATTCGCAGCCCGTACAATTTGTACTTTAACCATATCATTGGCATTCAAATTCAACACCTCATTTAAGTGAAGGGAACCTTCTTCATGACCGCTGTTTCTTCTTATGTAGGAAGAAGAAGCGTAGCTACCCACTTGCACATCGTTCACCGTTATGTAGATTTCCGGAGCCTTTCTCGAACTGCTCGAATTGCTAAGCAAAGAAACATTGATGTTGATTTTGAATCTTCCTGCTTCGGTTACCTGTAAGGAATTGCTGGAAACTACAAATAGGGACGAATTGTCGTTCCATTCTTCCGTTCCAAAGACGGGAAGATCGATGGCAGTAGCATTATTTACGTTGGTGCTTGTATCGGTATTCGAAAATTTGGCCGACTGCGAAACATAGGAGGTAGAAGCACTTTCCGTGTTTATGGTATTCCAAACAGGTGCTGCAGCTGTACCCCTGTTATGTTCCCAGGTGTTGGTGTCACTGTTGTAAATGAGTAATCCATAAGCAGGATTTACGAGGGCATTTCGATCCGCATTGGTGAGTCGTGGTAAAAGTATTCCTTGATCTTCCGAAAAGATTTCCAGTTGGGCACTTTCATCAACTACCAAGGTGCCCATCCCGACCTGTGCGAACGCCAAAATAGGAGTCACTACCAATAATAAGGCGAGTATCTTTTTCATCACATGATTTTTTCAATATAGATATTCGAGGATCCTGCAGATCGTAAATTCACGGTATTGCTATTGGCCGATCGCACAATGTTCACGGTTAAAACTTGATTGGCTGCGACTTCAACCACTTCCCGAATATGTAGGGAGGATTCTTCGTGCCCATTGTTACTTCTTATGTATCCTGTGGAACCATAGGAGCCTATTTCTGTGCCGTCTAGTGCAATCCTAATTTCTGGTGCGTTCCTGTCGTTTCCGCCTACATTGATAAGGGAAACATTCACAATTACTTCGTAGCGGCCAGTTTCTGTGATGGTTACTTGGTTTCCAGACACATTGTATAGCGTGGCATTGTCGTTCCATTCTTGGGTTCCAAAAACGGGTAAAGAAATGGCTGGGGTCACATTTACGTCCGTGGTCGTATCGGTATTCGAATATTTCACGGAAGCTCCCGGTGCGGTTCCCGTAGAAGTTAGGCTCAATGCTCTCCAAATTGGGGTTGATGGGCTGTTGGAATTCAATTGAATTTCATCAGAATCCGTATTGTAGACCATTAGTCCATTCACAGGATTGGTAATGGCGTCCCTCTGGGCGGTGGTCATTCTTGGGATAAGCACTCCTTTGTCCGTAGCTGTGATATCTAAAATTGAGGAAGGATCCGGGCTCGTGGTGCCAATTCCTACCTGGGCGAAACTGGTTAGGGAGATAAATAAAAAGAATAATACTAGCTTCATCATCTTGCGAACTTTTTGTTGAAGATACCTCGCGCCCTACGAAAAGAAAACCCTGAAATATGTGTTTTCGGTTAATGGAAGGTATTTTAGGCCTATTAACGAGCAATTGTGGTTTTGCCGCAATGGGCATGGGTTTAAAGCATCTGTTTTTAGCGGGCTAAACAATATATTTCTACCTTTGCAGCCTATGCAAGGAGAAATTCAGACATTGGTCGATAAGGGGCAACTTTTGCCTCTAATGGAGGAGTTTTATACCATACAGGGAGAGGGATATCACAAAGGTACCGCTGCCTACTTCATTCGTGTGGGTGGATGCGATGTAGGTTGTCATTGGTGCGATGTGAAGGAGAGCTGGAATCCCAATGTGCACCCACCTACGGAAATCGAATCCATTGCAGAAAATGCCGCAAGATATTCCAAAACCATTGTGGTCACAGGAGGAGAACCCTTAACGTGGGATATGGGTCCGCTTACACAACTTTTAAAGGAGAAGGGGTTGGATACCCATATAGAAACCTCAGGGGCTTATCCGTTGACTGGAACTTGGGATTGGATTTGCCTATCGCCCAAGAAATTGAAATTACCTACCCCAGAAGTATATCAGGCAGCAGATGAACTAAAAGTGATTGTTTATAATAAAGATGATTTCCGTTTTGCCGAAGAACAAGCTGCAAAGGTATCCTCGGAATGCAAGCTGTATTTACAGCCAGAATGGAGTAAGCGGGACAAGATGGTTCCCCAGATTGTAGACTACGTCATGGAGAACCCCAAATGGGTGGTATCTTTACAAACCCATAAATACCTGAACATTCCTTAATGCAGGATTCCCCAACGAAAACGGACTATGTAAAACGGGTAAACAAGGTATTTCAGTACATAGATGATCATCTTAAGGCTCCCTTGTCGCTGGAGGAAATTTCTGAAGTAGGACATTTTTCACCCTTCCATTTTCATAGGGTTTTTAAAACCATTACCGGAGAAGCCCTCAATGCGTATATTGTTCGCCGTCGGGTAGAAAAGGCGGCTTCATTGCTTATGCATAAACTGGATTTCCGAATTGGGGAAATAGCATGGGAAGTGGGTTTTGCTAGTAATACTTCGTTTGCAAGGGCTTTCAAAAAAGAATACGGGTTAAGCCCCTCAGAATTCCGAAAAAGCAATGCACAGAAAATAGGTAAGATCATTCAAAAAGATAGCAAGAATGGTCAAGTGTTTCCCAAATTCGAA
Source organism: Aureisphaera galaxeae (assembly GCF_028561275.1). Taxonomy (GTDB): domain Bacteria; phylum Bacteroidota; class Bacteroidia; order Flavobacteriales; family Flavobacteriaceae; genus Aureisphaera; species Aureisphaera galaxeae. The sequence goes on along the minus strand of NZ_JAQQTF010000010.1, from coordinate 14,620 downwards.
AATTACATTTGTAGCCTCACCGAATTAAAACATTGGATTGTTATGAATGGAACTATTGAAATTAAGGAAATGCCCAAGATGCAACTGGCCTATGTTACCAGTATTGGGGTGCAGAATATAACCAGTGCTTACGGAAGGCTCATGCAATGGGCAGAACCTTTGGGATTGTTGAAGGATGCCCAAATGATCACGGTCTATCACGATAGCTTTAAGGTAACCGCGCCGAACAAGGTTCGCATGAGTGCGGGTCTTATATTGAACGAAAATGTGCAAGCCGAGGGTGAGGTAGGGATAACTACCGTAAAGGCGGGAAAGTGTATCGTAGGGCGTTTTGAGATAGGTTTGTGCGAGTTTGAAAAGTCGTGGAGTGGTTTATTCGTTTGGATGAATGAAAATGGGTATGAAAAAGCGGATCGTAACCCATTTGAGATCTACCATAATAATTTTGAAGAGCATCCGGAGAAGAAATGCATTGTAGACTTTTGCATTCCTGTGGTTTAATAAAGCCCTTAGTTCACAAATAAATCACGCCGGACCTTGGATCGACTTCCATAAGGAAATGTGTCGCAGGTCCGGCGCAATACCCAACTCTTATTGTTCAATAAAACTTGGGCCGTGTTTAACTAAAAACCGATTATTTTGTAAAAGGAACCGTTACACGACAGTTCCCCCATGCCAAGTGCATGTCTACTCCGTTATCACCTTCGCTAAAAGCAATAGAAAATGCCTCTACAGAATCGTCTGCGTTGGTGGTAGGTACGCTTAATCGTGCCACATCCTTGGACTCATCGTAGAAATAAGATCCCCAAGTGTTGAGGTCTTTGCTAATAATGGCAGTCCATTCGTTGTCTCCAGGAATAGTATAGAACGTATAGGTTCCAGCCTTCACAGTAGTGCCTCCTAATTTCATGTCGGTGTACAGGGTAATTTCGGCAGCTTCATTAGCTCCGGTACGCCATACTTTTCCATTGGGAGCCAATTTGTCCAGGGAACGTCCTTTCAATTGCGGACGGCTGTACACAATTTTAATAAGCTTATCGGAGTTTCTATAGTCACTGGGATACGCAGCGGCATCCATAGGACTTACATCCAATTTGCTGAATTTTTGAGCCTGTGCATCGTTGCTAAAAACGAACATAAGCGCAAGTAAAAGAGTAGTGATGATTGTTGATTTTTTCATGAGATTTTGTTTATGGATTAAAAGTAGTTGTTTTCCTTATGGCTAAATGATAATGTTATGTGAAATTTTTGTTGCATAAATGAAAAAATTGGCCTGTTTTTTTGTGGCCATTATTGGTACGTTTTGGGGGATGGATACTTACATTTTTTGTGAAAGTATTTTTTCACAAAAATTGTTAATAACTTAAGAGTGGAAAATGGCCAAAACTACTGATTTTATTGGGGATATCGTTATATTTGTTTGTTATTGAAAATTCGATATAAACAACCTTATTTATATGAGTGAAGAACAGAAGAAGACCAATTATGGTGCCGATAATATTCAGGCGTTAGAAGGAATGGAGCATGTGCGCATGCGACCTTCCATGTATATCGGTGATGTTGGGGTACGCGGATTGCACCATTTGGTATACGAAGTTGTGGATAATTCCATCGATGAAGCCCTCGCTGGACATTGTGATACCATCGATGTAATCATCAACGAAGACAATTCCATTTCAGTAAAAGATAACGGGCGGGGAATCCCGGTCGATATTCATAAAAAAGAAGGTGTTTCCGCACTGGAAGTGGTAATGACCAAAATCGGTGCCGGGGGTAAATTCGATAAAGATTCATACAAGGTATCTGGAGGACTCCACGGGGTAGGGGTAAGTTGTGTAAACGCCCTTTCCGAACACCTAAAGGCCACCGTTCATCGCGATGGTAAAGTTTGGGAGCAGGAGTACGAACGTGGAAAAACCCTATATCCAGTAAAATCTACTGGAACTACCGATTACAGAGGAACCATCGTGACCTTTAAACCAGATCATGAAATCTTCAAAATTACCCTAGAGTACAACTACGATACATTAGCAAGTCGTTTACGCGAATTGGCTTACCTTAATAAAGGAATTACCATTACGCTTACCGATAAAAGGCACAAGGAAGAAGGAGAGTACGTAAACGAAACCTTCCACAGTGAAGAAGGGTTGAAGGAATTTATCCGCTTCTTGGACGGCAATCGCGAACCCCTTATCGCGGATGTTATTTCTATGGAAGGGGAGAAGAACGGTACTCCGGTAGAAGTTGCTATGGTGTACAATACTTCCTTCAACGAAAACCTTCATAGCTACGTTAACAACATTAATACGCACGAAGGAGGAACCCACCTAAGTGGATTTAGAAGAGGGTTAACCACTACCTTGAAGAAATATGCGGATGCTTCTGGAATGTTGGACAAATTGAAGTTCGATATTTCCGGGGATGACTTCCGTGAAGGACTTACGGCAATTGTGTCGGTGAAAGTGGCCGAGCCTCAGTTCGAAGGTCAAACCAAGACCAAATTGGGGAACCGAGATGTTACGTCTGCGGTGAGTCAAGCTGTATCGGAAATGTTGGAAAACTACTTGGAAGAGCACCCTAACGATGCAAAGACCATTGTTCAGAAGGTGATTTTGGCAGCACAGGCGCGTCATGCGGCGCGTAAAGCCCGTGAAATGGTGCAGCGTAAAACCGTGATGAGCGGAGGAGGGCTGCCCGGAAAATTGAGTGATTGTTCCGAACAAGATCCCGAAAAATGTGAAGTATTCCTTGTGGAGGGAGATTCGGCAGGGGGAACCGCCAAACAAGGGCGTGACCGTAATTTCCAAGCCATCCTTCCATTGCGTGGTAAGATTTTGAATGTAGAGAAAGCCATGCAGCATAAGGTATTCGAAAACGAAGAGATTAGAAACATCTTTACCGCATTGGGAGTGACTATTGGTACCGAGGAAGATAGTAAAGCACTCAACTTGGAAAAGCTGCGTTACCATAAAATTGTGATCATGTGTGATGCGGATGTAGATGGTAGTCACATCTCAACCTTGATCCTAACTTTCTTTTTCCGTTATATGAAAGATCTCATTGAAGCAGGTCACGTGTATATTGCAACTCCGCCATTATACTTGGTGAAGAAAGGAGCTAAGAAAGAATACGCTTGGGACGATGACCAGCGTGATATGATCAACCAGAAATTTGGAGGATCTGCCGGCATCCAGCGTTATAAGGGTCTTGGGGAAATGAACGCAGAACAATTGTGGGAAACTACCATGAACCCTGAGTTCCGTACCCTTCGTCAAGTGACCATAGACAATGGCACCGAAGCAGACCGAATCTTCTCTATGTTGATGGGAGATGAGGTGCCTCCGCGTAGAGAGTTTATCGAAAAAAATGCCGTTTACGCCAATATCGATGCGTAATCATTTATCGTTATAGTAAGAAAGCCCGATTCCTAACGAATCGGGCTTTTCTTTTTCTAACATCCATGCTAAAAATACTTTAGAAAATGGTACTTTTGTACCGCTTTAAAATAATCCTTACAAAATTGATCATATGAAAGTAACAGTAGTAGGTGCAGGAGCCGTAGGAGCCAGTTGTGCCGAGTACATTGCCATTAAAAATTTCGCTAGCGAAGTTGTGTTGTTGGACATTAAAGAAGGGTATGCCGAAGGTAAGGCCATGGACCTTATGCAAACTGCTTCCCTGAATGGTTTCGATACCAAAATAACCGGTACGACCAACGACTACACAAAAACTGCTGGAAGTGATATTTGTGTAATTACTTCAGGAATTCCTAGAAAGCCAGGAATGACTAGGGAAGAACTTATCGGAATCAATGCGGGCATCGTAAAATCCGTATCTTCAAGTTTGATCGAGCACTCACCTAACACTATTATGATCGTTGTAAGTAACCCTATGGACACCATGACCTACTTGGTACATAAGACTACAGACCTTCCTAAAAACCGTATCATCGGAATGGGAGGAGCATTGGATAGTGCACGTTTCAAGTACCGATTGGCGGAAGCTTTGGGAGCTCCTATTAGCGATGTAGACGGAATGGTAATTGGAGGTCATAGTGATAAAGGAATGGTCCCACTAACCCGTTTGGCAACCCGTAACAGTGTACCTGTATCTGCCTTTATTTCTGAAGAGCGCCTAAATCAGGTAAAAGAAGATACCAAAGTGGGAGGAGCTACTCTTACCAAATTGTTAGGTACTTCTGCTTGGTATGCTCCTGGAGCAGCGGTATCCGGATTGGTGCAAGCCATTGCCTGTGATCAGAAAAAGATATTCCCTTGTTCTACATATTTAGACGGACAGTACGGACTAAACGATCTTTGTATAGGAGTACCTGTTGTATTGGGAAGAAACGGAATCGAGGAAATCGTTGAGTTAGAACTTAGCGATGCCGAAAAACAGCACATGGAAGAAAGTGCTGCTGGTGTAAGCAAAACTAACGGATTGCTGGAACTATAATCCAGACAATTTGAAAAAGTATAAGATTGGTCCCGCTTTGTGCGGGACTTTTTTGTACCCATTTTCACGAAAGCAGAGTGGAACCGTGATTTTGGGTAGTTTGCTAGGAATAATAGGTATATATTTACGCCCTATATTGAAAAATGAAGTCTATCAATTAATAAAAAACTATGAAAATAACTAAGTACATAGCCCTTGCATTCATCGTTAGTGTATCCTTAATTTCCTGTAAATCCGATGACGGCGATGGCGGTGGAGGAGAAGAGGCAGCGACTTGCGCGGAAGCTTCGAGCCAGACCGCGCAGGGTAATTTTAGGGAGACTGCTTTTGTTGCTACTGGTGGGAAATATATTGAAGCGCCTGGTAGTGGCACGGGATTCATTTGTACCATCTATGTGAAGTCTCCTACCAATACCGATTGTGTGTTCCCAACCTTTGAAGGTACCCAAGATACCATCCTTTTTTCAATCGATGCGCTTGAGCCTCAAACGCTAATATTGTCTGAGTTGGCAGGGTCGGATACCTTGAATTTTAATCGTATTGCCGATGGCACAACAAGTGTTGAATTGGCAGAATGTGGTGTGCTGGAAATTACCTCTTATGATGCAACAGCAGGAGAGCTTCGAGGTACCGTCATAGCCGAAGGTCAGTTGGGGAGTATGATCGATGGAAGTTTTGTGCTTTCATTATGTGTGTTTTAGAAATTTGAAATGATAAAATATGTATTTGTTAAGACTGTTGAAAAACAGTCTTAATTTTTTATCTTTGGCGGATGAACTCGAAATGGTACTTAAGTACTTTATTTATAATCCTTACGGTATTAGGGATAAGTCTGGATAGGACGACTTCCCCTAATCAGGAAATTCTGGTTCAGTTTAATAGCGACGAAGTTACTTTCGACGAAGCCCAGAAGGCAATCGCTGTTGTAAAGGCCCAATTGCAGAACATTGGGGTCGAGAATATTCAAGTAAGTACATCGGCAAACGGTAAATTAAAAATTACCTACTACAGTGAAGTCGATGTTGCCAGTATTCAGAATATACTTTCTTCCGATAATAATCTCGAACTAGGCTATGTTTCGTATTCCGATCACGAGAGCGATTCTAATGTGCCTTTCGGATATGATATACAAAGCTATCAGCTCAATGTAAGCGAGATTCAGAAAAGCTCGAATTTCGATTCGGATTATGAAGGGTATTTGGTAGAGTTCAAATCCAGTAAGACCCGATACTATCATATAGATATCTATTTCTCGAAGGAAGAGATAGACTTCCGATCTAAAAATCGGGTATACAAAACTGCTTATGAGGTGCATAGCAATAATGCACTCCTCATAGATAATTCTTCTCACAATATTCCCGAAGTGAGAGCAGGCCCTATAGCGTAAGGGACCATTTTTATGGATACATTTGGAACGTATGAATGAGGCGTTTTCAGAACGAGAATACCTTGCCAAAATATCCTTCCCATTCTTAAATCAACATTATACAACCCAGGTTTTTGGTAGGGATACCAAGGCCATAATCATTATTAATCTATAATTATCATTGTCGGATTCGTGGGTAATTTAAGTATGCCCATTTTAAAAAGTCTGACATAAAAAACAGAAAAATGCAAAATAAAGGACTAGTTACTGTATTTGCTATTGTGTTTGGATTGGTGAGTTTGTACCAGCTTTCCTATACCTTCATTGCAAGCAATACGGAAAACAATGCAAAAGAATACGCCCAAAGCCTATTTGGTGCGGATCAACCCGATGAGCGTAGCGCTGCGGAAGCCAATTATTTGGATTCCGTTTCAACGGAGACCCAAATGTTGGGAATCGATTATAAGACAGCCAACGAAAAGCAACTTAAGAAGGGGCTCGATCTTAAAGGAGGGGTAAACGTAATCCTTCAAATTTCGGTAAAGGACATTTTAATTGACCTTGCCAACAACAGTAAGAACGGAGCTTTCTTGCAAGCTTTGACCGATGCTGATGAGCTTCAGAAAGATGCCCAGGAAACGTATGTAGAATCTTTCTTCCGTGCGTTCGATGCACTTCCGGGAGAAAACAGATTGGCATCCCCAGAAATATTCTTCAATAGAGATCTTCAAGACGATATTAAGAGTAGCGAATGGAGCAATGATGATGTGAAGCCTGTTATCGAGCGTAAGGTAGAAGAGGGGATTGCTTCCGCTTTCGAAGTATTGCGTAAGCGTACCGACCAGTTTGGAGTAACCCAACCTAACCTTCAGCGTTTAGGAAACTCAGGAAGGATTTTAGTAGAATTACCTGGAGCTAAAGACGTAGAGCGTGTTACCGAATTGGTATCTAGAAAAGCGCAGCTTGAGTTTTGGGAAGTGATCAATGCCCAGCAAATCATTCCTTTCCTAGAGCAAGCCGATACTAAAGTGGCTCAAATCATTAAGCCTAAGGAAGAGAAGGAAGAGGCTGAAGCTTCCACAGATACTACACAAACTGCCGAGGAAGAATCTATTGAAGACCTATTGGGTGGAGAAGAGGTAGAGGATGCCACTGCAGACGAAGCGGTAACCAATCCTATCCTTTCCAGAATTGTTCCCGTTAGAATTGGAAACCCTGGAATTTATACCTTCAAAAAATCCGATACAGGTGTAATTAACGAATATCTAAATATGCCTGAGGTTCGTGCACTTTTAAGCAACGACCTTAAATTCACAAAATTCTTCTGGAGCAAACCAGAATACGATGAGGATCTGGGTGAGGACTTAGTAAGTCTATATGCCATTAAAGCCGATAGAAATGATACAGCTCCTCTAAGTGGAGGTGTAATTACCGATGCACAGCAATCGTATACCCCTGCGGGTAATGTATCTGTAAACATGCAGATGAACGGTGCTGGAGCTAAGATATGGGAGAGTATGACAGAGACTGCTTATACAGATGGAACCCAAATCGCGGTGGTTCTTGATGATGTAGTATACTCTGCGCCAGGTGTAAGCAGTGGTAAAATTTCTGGTGGTAGAAGTGAGATCACAGGAGATTTCACCATCAACGAAGGGCAAGACTTGGCAAACGTATTACGTGCAGGTAAACTTCCTGCGTCTGCAGACATTATTCAGGCAGAAGTAGTAGGTCCTACGTTAGGACAGGAAGCCATTAGTAGTGGTCTTATTTCCTTCATTATTGCCTTGGTTATTGTATTGCTTTGGATGATTTTCTACTATGGAAAAGCGGGAGCTTTTGCCGACGTTGCTTTGTTGGTAAACATCCTGTTCATCTTCGGTATGCTGGCAGGTATTCCTGGGGCGGTACTTACCTTACCTGGTATTGCGGGTATTGTATTAACGATTGGTATCTCGGTAGATGCGAACGTACTTATATTCGAACGTATTCGTGAAGAGCTAGCCAAGGGGAAATCGCAAAGGGATTCCATTAACGATGGTTTCAGCAATGCATTGTCTTCCATTTTGGATGCGAACATTACAACAGGACTTACGGGTCTAATCCTTTTGGTATTTGGTACAGGACCTATTAAAGGTTTCGCCACTACCTTGTTAATTGGTATTGCGACTTCATTGTTTACTGCGATCTTCATCACGCGTTTGTTTATCGACGGTTATACGAAGAACGGAAAGTCGTTGACCTGTTCTACACCAATGACCAAGAATTTCTTGAAGAACGTAAATGTAGACTTCCTTGGAAAGAGAAAGATTGCCTACGTGATTTCTGGTATTTTGATTTTGGTGAGTCTAGGTTCTCTATTCACTGTAGGGCTTAACCAAGGGATCGACTTCGTAGGAGGGCGCACCTATACCGTTCGTTTCGATAAGGATGTAAATGCGATTGATGTGCAGGATGATTTGGTCGCTGCTTTCGGAAGTGCGGAAGCAAAAACCTATGGAGGGGACAACCAGTTAAAGATTACTACGAAATTTAAAGTAGACGAAACAGGAACGGAAGTAGACAAGGAAATCGAAACTACCTTATTCAACTCACTTACTTCATATTTGCCTGCTGGAATGACGTATGATCAATTCGTGGCAGATGATGATAATAAAGTTGCCGGTCGTATGGAATATTATAAAGTAAGTCCGACCATTGCAGATGATATCAAGAAATCATCGTTCTGGGCTGTACTGGGATCGTTGGTAGTGGTGTTCTTATACATCCTTTTACGATTTAGAAGATGGCAGTTCAGTTTAGGTGCTGTTGCTGCGGTATTCCACGATGTATTGATCGTATTGGGGATCTTCTCCCTTACCTATAGGATCATGCCATTTAACATGGAGATCGACCAATCGTTCATTGCGGCAATCCTAACGGTAATTGGATACTCGCTGAACGATACGGTGGTTGTGTTCGACCGTATTCGTGAGTTCTTCAATGAGCATCAAAGTTGGAAGATGAACCGAATCATCAACTCTGCTTTGAACAGTACATTGAGCCGTACGTTGAATACGTCCATGACCACGTTGATCGTACTTCTTACCATCTTTACCCTAGGGGCAGAATCCATCCGAGGATTGATTTTCGCCTTGATCATTGGGGTGTTGGTAGGTACCTATTCATCGTTGTTCATCGCAACTCCAGTATTCTACGATACTGTTAAGAAGCGAGGAATCGATTTAAGCGATAAGAAAGATGAGGAAGAAGAGGAAGCTGCTGCTGCCTAATATTTCTCTGATAGATACTGAAAAAAGCCCTGTTCAACGAACAGGGCTTTTTTTATGAAGTGATTAATTTTTTGCTTTTAGTTGGGATCTCGGGTATAGTCAAATTTGTCTCCAGCCTCCAAGCCCCATCGATCGCTAAGGCCTGCGTTCACTTCCAATACATATTGTGCGGGTCCTTCTGAAGGCAAAGAAGTGTTGTCGAAAGGTTTTGCGTTCTTGGCAATGCTTACCACTTCCTTCTTACTGTTCAAATAGATGATATCTATAGAGAATTCGGTATTCTTCATGTAGAAGTACTTGGGTTCCTCTTTTTTGAAGATAAAAAGCATACCGCGGTCGTCTTGCATACTTTTACGGTACATAAGCCCTATTTGCGTTTCGTAATCCGATTCGGCAATTTCAATATCCAATTGGGCCAATACAGAATCCGTCTCCTTTTTCATTAAGGTTAGTGCACCCTCTTTTTTGAAGGTCACTTCCCGTGTGAGTACTTTCTTCTCCTTATTGTCTTTACAGCTGTAAGACTGAAGTAACATGCCCACTAGTATTGCGGCAATCCATCTTCGTTTCATGTGGTTTCTGTTTTCTTTTTAGATCTTAACATCAAATAAATTCCTGCTATGATGAATGGGATACTTAGCCATTGTCCTGTAGATAGGAGCGCGTTGGCGCCATCGGCAAACCCATCTTGGCTCTTTTTGAAGATTTCGGCAATAAAACGAACGGTCCAAAGTAGAATAAGGAATAGCCCGAACAGAAACCCCAAGTGCTTTTTCTTCTCGGTTTTTTCATAAATATACCAAAGGATCAGAAAGACAAAAATGTACCCAAATGCCTCATACAATTGGGCGGGGTGCGTCCAGGGGACTTCCTGTAAATATTGCGCGAATTGCGGATTGTTTTCAATAGCGTTGTAGGCAGCATCGGGACTTTTGGTGTTTGTGATGCTCATGGCCTTACCTTCGTTATAATAATTTCTAATGAATCGTACAGCAAACGGAAAAGACTCGTTGGTTTCTTTTCCAATAATCTCTGAGTTGATAAAATTTCCTAAGCGAACCAATATGGCCCCAAAGGATACGGGTATCACGATGCGGTCAAAAATCCAAAGAATAGGTTTCTTCAATACCTTTCTGTTATACATGAACAGCGCTATAACCACTCCTATCCCTGCTCCATGACTGGCCAATCCCCTAAAACCGGTAAACCTGAATTCGGGTTTGGTTTCGAAGGGAAGGAAAACCGACCAGAAATCCTGTTCGAATAGTTCGGGTTGATAGAAAATAACATGCCCTAGTCGCGCTCCAATTAAAATGGCTAACACCATATAAATGAAAAGGCTGTCCAGTTTTTCTAAAGCTTCCCCTTCCTTTTTGTAAATGCGCTTCATAAGGAACCAGCCCACAATAAAGGAAATGACGAACATGAGGCTGTAGTATTGAATGGTATAAAATCCAAGATCGAGTCCTGTTGAAGGATTCCACGTAAAACTTAAGAAGTGCATCATTGGGTGTTTTTTCTCATGTAAAGATAGGAAAGGACTAAAGATAATTGATCAATTATTCCCTTCTTTTTCGCCTTTGGGCGGAACTGGATCGTAACCCGATCCTCCCCAAGGATGGCAACTGAAAATGCGTTTGGTTGCCAGCCGCATTCCTTTCCATAACCCATGTGTTTCTAAGGCTTCTACAGCATAATGGGAGCAGGTAGGTTGATACCTACAGGTAGATGGGAAAATAGGGGAGATGACCTTTTGGTAGAACCTTATGAGCACTATAAAAGGGAAAATAAGGATCTTCTTCATGACGTTACGTTAACGGCTTAGCTTAAGGAATAGGTCGTTCCGTCCTTCCCGTCCTTAAGTTGTATGCCCATTTCCAGTAATTGATCCCGAATTTTATCACTTGTAGCAAAATCCCTATTGGCACGTGCTTCATTTCGCAACGAAATCAATAAATCGATAACTCCAGATAATTTATTGGAGTCTGCATTTCCTTCGGCAGCCGCATCGATCAATCCCAACACATCGAATAGGAAATCGTGCATAGTTTTCTTAAGCAAGTTCAAATCCTCTTCGGTAATAGAGGCGTTCCCTTCCTTAAGGCCATTTATGAACTTGGCGGCTTCGAAAAGCTGAGCGATTAAAATGGGACTGTTAAAGTCATCATTCATGGCATCGTAGCAGGACTGTCGCCATTCGGCTACATTAAAACTGCTATCAGAACCACCTTCTATATCTCCCAAAACACGATAGGCATCCATAAGTCGGAAATATCCTTTTTCACTGGCTTCCAATGCGTCTTTAGAGAAGTCTAAAATACTTCGGTAGTGTGCTTGATACATGAAAAACTTAGCTACTGTAGGAGCAAAAGCTTTGCTAAGGATATCATTCTCACCACTGAACAATTCATGCGGAAGAATATTGTTTCCTGTAGACTTCGCCATTTTCTTACCGTTCAGGGTAAGCATATTGGCATGCATCCAATAATTTACCGGTGATTCATTATTGCAAGCCTCTGCTTGAGCAATTTCACATTCGTGGTGCGGAAATTTGAGATCCATTCCACCACCGTGAATATCGAAGTGATTTCCCAAATATTTGGTACTCATTGCAGTACACTCCAAATGCCAGCCTGGGAATCCATCACTCCAAGGAGAAGGCCAACGCATGATGTGTTGTGGTTCTGCCTTTTTCCATAGGGCAAAGTCCTGTGGGTTTTTCTTCTCAGATTGTGCTGCGAGTTCACGGGTGTTGGCGATCATATCTTCCAACTGTCGTCCACTCAACTTTCCATATTCGTGATCTTCGTTGAATTTTACCACATCGAAATAGACCGAACCGTTCTTTTCGTAAGCATAGCTTTTTTCAATAATATCTTCAACAATCTTGATCTGCTCAATAATATGACCCGTCGCCGTAGGTTCAATGCTGGGTGGTAATGCATTGAATTGGGCCATGACGTTATGAAAGTCCACAGAGTATTTCTGAACCACTTCCATAGGCTCCAATTGCTCAATCCTTGCCTTTTTAAGGATAGGATCGTCACCACTTTCACCATCGTTTTCCAAGTGTCCCGCATCGGTAATGTTTCGAACATAGCGTACTTTGTACCCTAGGTGTTTTAGATATCTGAAAACCAAATCGAACGATAAGAAAGTACGACAATTCCCCAAGTGAACGTTGCTGTATACGGTAGGTCCACAGACATACATTCCTACAGCTCCTTCATGGATGGGTTGGAACTTTTCTTTCTTCTTGCTAAGGGAATTGTATAGCGACAATTCCTGTTGTTCGAATAGTTTCATGGATGACACTTCGAGCTTAAGATTAGTGATGTTTTAAACGAAATGTAAAGGTATTTTAAAATTCGGTTTCCAGCTTGATGTAATCCAAAAATTCACGTTTGGTATCCGGATTTTTGAAAACCCCACCAAATTCACTGGTTACGGTACTGCTATCTATGTCCCGAATTCCTCTAGAATTCACACATAAGTGTTTGGCGTCGATAACGCAGGCCACATCTTCAGTGTTCAGTATTTCTTGAAGTTCCTTTACGATTTGCATGGTAAGTCGCTCCTGAACCTGTGGGCGTTTTGCGTAATAGTCAACAATACGATTCATTTTAGACAAGCCAACCACCGTTCCATTGGAGATATAGGCAATATGAGCCTTTCCTACGATAGGGAGAAGGTGATGTTCGCAGGTAGAATAAAGGGTGATATTTTTTTCTACCAACATTTCCCCATACTTGTATTTATTCTCAAAAGTTGAAGCTTTCGGTTTGCGGTCTGGGTGTAACCCTCCAAAAAGTTCCTGAACGAACATTTTGGCGACCCTGCTGGGCGTTCCTTTGAGGCTGTCATCGGAAAGGTCCATACCTAAAGTATTGAGGATATTCTCCACATCTTTCTTAATGGCAGCAATTTTCTCTATATCGCTCATTTCGAAGGCATCCGGACGTAACGGGGTGTCCGAAGAAGTGCCTACATGATCATTTCCAAGTGCTTCAATTTCCTTTAGCTGTTTTTCTAAATCCATGCGATTTTTTTAGGACGTATTTTTAATACAGAGTGCAAAGATACATGATTGCAATAACTCATAAAAAACTAACAAATGCTTTTTGAAGCTTTCAAGACCGCCTGTTTTCATAAAAATTTCTTAATTTTCGCGAATTATACCCTAATTGAATATGAAAAAGTTATACCCTAAATCGCTACTTAGCCTGCTATTCCTATTGTCTGTATTTACTACTTCTTATGGGCAATGTCCTTTGCTTGAGGCAGGTGACGATAAGTTTATTTGTTCCAGTCCACCAGATCCGGTGACACTGGATATTCTCATTAACGGAATCCCAGAATTGATTATTCCGCAAACGGGAACCGATAGTTATAGAATTGCGGTACCACCATGCCCGCTACCTCCATTAACGGGTACGCCGATCGATTTGTCTGCGGATGATATGTATTCGGATGTGCAAAACTTATTGTTCGAATTCAGTTTTTTTGGTGTGAATTATACTCAGTTTGTGGTTGGGGCCAATGGTAAAATTTCATTTGATACTAGTTTAGCTAATGGTCCGGATGATTGGACCATAGCGGCAGGGGAGTTGCTTCCCATAATTGATGGAACAGGATTTCCAGCCAATACCATTTTTGGAGCCTATCATGATATTGACCCCGGTGTTGGAGGAGATATCAACTTTTTCATTTCAGGAACAGCACCAGAAAGGGCCCTAGTTGTAAATTACAATATGATCCCGCAGTTTAGCTGTAACGATCTTATCACGAACCAGCAAATTATCCTGTACGAATCTACGAACATGATCCAGGTGAATATTTTCAATAAGCCTGTATGCGATACTTGGAATGGAGGTTTAGCGACCCTAGGGATCCAAGGAAATGACGTTACGGAATTCGCGGTTCCTCCCGGAAGAAACACAGGGGTATGGAGTGTAGATACCGCAGAAACTTGGTACTTCATTCCAGATGGTCTTTCCAATACAAATTCAACCTTTACCGTTACCGATCAAAATACAGGGTTGGTAGTGGCTACGGCCATTCCGGCTACAGTTTCTCCTACGGTAGATACGACCTATTTGGTTGAATTTACTTTCGAATTGCCGAATGGTACCACGACTACCATTTCAGATACGGTAACTGTTTTTGTGGCAGATCCACCAACATTTCCTGGCCCAACACAGCCATTAGTGAAGTGTGATCCCGATAATGATGGATTCACGGATTTTACATTGACGGACGCCGATTTAGATATTACGGGCGGAGATCCTGATCTTATTGTTTCTTACCATGGTACAATGATCGATGCGGATTTGAACCAACTGCCCTTGCCAGACCCATATACAAACGATACAGCCTATAACGATAGCGTATGGGCAAGGGTTGAAAGTATGACCACAAGTTGCTATCAGGTGGTAGAGCTATTTTTAGAGGTTCGCGACAGTCCTGTTGCGACGGTTCCTTCGGAGCCTTTGCGATTGTGCGACGAGGACGGCACGCAGGACGGTTT
>NZ_JAQQTF010000001.1 GCF_028561275.1 Aureisphaera galaxeae | reverse complement strand
GGTGACGGTGTGACCAATGGCGATGAAATAAACGATGGAACGGACCCATCCGATCCATGTAGCTTGGATGTGGCCAGCCAGACGGTACCACCGACCGCAGCTTGGGATGCCTTGGACTGTGACGGAGATGGTGTGACCAACGGTGACGAGGTTACCGATGGAACCGATCCAACAGATCCTTGTGATTTTGTGTTGGCCAGTCAGACGGTTCCACCAACTACAGCTTGGAACGATGCCGATTGTGATGGTGACGGTGTTACCAACGGTGACGAGGTTGTCGACGGTACCGACCCATTGGATGAATGTGATTTGATATTTACGAGCCAAACGGTTCCACCTTCCACGGCATGGAACGCTGCCGACTGTGACGGCGACGGTGTGACCAATGGTGACGAGATAACGGACGGGACCGACCCAACCGATCCCTGTGACTTTGTACTAGCAAGCCAGACGGTTCCAACGACCCCGGCCTGGGAAGCCCTTGATTGTGACGGCGATGGTGTGACCAACGGTGATGAGATTGCCGATGGCACAGACCCATCCGATCCGTGTAGCTTGGATGTGGCCAGCCAGACGGTACCACCGACCGCTGCTTGGGATGCACTGGACTGTGACGGTGATGGGGTAACGAACGGTGATGAGGTTACCGACGGGACCGATCCAACGGATCCATGTGACTTCGTACTTGCCAGTCAGACACTTCCACCTTCAGCAGCATGGAACGATGCCGATTGTGATGGAGACGGTGTGACCAACGGTGACGAGGTTACCGATGGAACGGATCCTCTTGATGAATGTGATTTGATATATACGAGCCAAACGGTTCCACCAACAACGGCCTGGAACGATGCCGACTGCGATGGCGATGGCGTTACCAATGGCGATGAAATAACGGACGGGACCGACCCGACCGATCCCTGTGACTTTATGCTGTCGAGCCAGACGGTTCCGACCACCCCAGCATGGGAAGCCCTTGACTGTGACGGTGACGGAGTAACCAATGGTGATGAGATTGCCGATGGCACAGACCCATCCGATCCGTGTAGCTTGGATGTGGCCAGCCAGACCGTACCGCCGACTACTGCTTGGGATGCCCTTGACTGTGATGGTGATGGGGTAACGAACGGTGACGAGGTTACCGATGGGACGGACCCAACGGACCCATGTGACTTCGTATTGGCTAGCCAGACCGTACCACCGACAACAGCGTGGAACGGTGCGGACTGTGACGGAGACGGTGTGACCAACGGTGACGAGGTTGCCGACGGTACCGACCCATTGGATGAATGTGATTTAATATATACGAGCCAGACGGTTCCACCAACGACGGCCTGGAACGATGCGGACTGCGACGGCGACGGTGTGACCAATGGTGACGAGATAACGGACGGTACCGACCCGACCGACCCATGTGATTTTATGCTTTCAAGCCAGACGGTTCCAACGACCCCAGCTTGGGAAGCATTGGACTGTGATGGTGACGGTGTGACCAACGGTGATGAAATAAACGATGGAACGGATCCATCCGATCCATGTAGCTTGGATGTGGCCAGCCAGACGGTACCGCCGACTGCTGCTTGGGATGCCCTCGACTGTGACGGTGATGGGGTAACGAACGGTGATGAGGTTACCGATGGGACCGACCCGACCGACCCATGTGACTTCGTACTTGCCAGTCAGACGGTACCACCAACAACAGCGTGGAACGATGCGGACTGTGACGGTGATGGTGTGACCAACGGTGACGAGGTTACCGATGGAACGGATCCTCTTGATGAATGTGATTTGATATTTACGAGCCAAACGGTACCACCAACGACGGTCTGGAACGATGCGGACTGTGACGGCGACGGTGTGACCAACGGTGATGAAATAACGGACGGGACCGACCCGACCGACCCATGTGACTTTATGCTGTCGAGCCAAACGGTACCGACTACCCCAGCTTGGGAAGCTTTGGACTGTGACGGAGACGGTGTGACCAACGGAGACGAGATCGCCGATGGAACGGACCCACTGGATGAGTGTAGCCTGGATGTGACAAGCCAAACCTTGCCACCTAGTGCGGCTTGGAACGCCGCCGATTGTGACGGTGATGGGGTAACGAACGGCGACGAGGTTACTGATGGTACGGATCCAACGGACCCATGTGACTTCGTGCTGGCCAGTCAGACCCTTCCACCTTCCACGGCATGGAACGATGCGGACTGTGACGGTGATGGTGTGACCAATGGTGACGAGGTTGTCGATGGTACCGACCCACTGGATGAATGTGATTTGATATATACGAGCCAAACGGTTCCACCTTCCACGGCATGGAACGATGCCGACTGTGATGGTGACGGTGTGACCAATGGGGATGAGATAATAGATGGTACCGATCCAACCGATCCGTGTGACTTCATGCAGACGAGTCAAACGGTACCGACTACCCCAGCCTGGGAAGCTTTGGACTGTGACGGAGACGGTGTGACCAATGGCGATGAAATTGCCGATGGCACCGATCCTCTTGATCAATGTAGCCTGGATGTAACCAGCCAAACCGTGCCACCAAGTGCGGCATGGAATACCGCCGACTGTGACGGTGATGGGGTGACCAACGGTGACGAGGTTACCGATGGAACGGACCCAACGGATCCCTGTGACTTCGTACTTGCCAGTCAGACCGTACCGCCAACAACGGCATGGAACGATGCAGACTGTGATGGCGACGGGGTGACCAATGGCGACGAGGTTGCCGATGGCACCGATCCTCTTGATGATTGTGACTTGATATTTACGAGCCAGACGGTTCCGCCTTCCGATGCTTGGAACAATGGAGATTGTGACGGCGATGGTGTGACCAATGGGGATGAGATAATAGATGGTACCGATCCAACCGATCCGTGTGACTTCATGCAGACGAGTCAAACGGTACCGACTACCCCAGCTTGGGAAGCTTTGGACTGTGACGGAGACGGTGTGACCAACGGAGACGAGATCGCCGATGGTACGGACCCACTGGATGAGTGTAGCCTGGATGTGACAAGCCAAACCTTGCCACCAAGTGCGGCTTGGAACGCCGCCGATTGTGACGGTGATGGGGTAACGAACGGCGACGAGGTTACTGATGGTACGGATCCAACGGACCCATGTGACTTGGTACTGGCCAGTCAGACCGTACCGCCTTCCATGGCATGGAACGATGCCGATTGTGATGGAGACGGCGTGACCAACGGGGACGAGGTTGCCGATGGCACCGATCCTCTTGATGAATGTGACTTGATATTTACGAGTCAGACGGTGCCACCTTCCGCAGCATGGAACAATGGAGATTGTGATGGCGATGGTGTTACCAACGGTGATGAGATAATAGATGGTACGGATCCAACCGATCCATGTGACTTTATGCTGTCTAGCCAGACGGTTCCGACCACCCCAGCTTGGGAAGCCTTGGATTGTGATGGTGACGGAGTAACCAACGGCCAGGAGATATTGGACGGAACCAACCCACTTGATCCCTGTGATCTAGTGGTGGCCAATCAGGATACGACGCCTACTGCAGCATGGGATGCCCTTGACTGTGATGGTGACGGGGTTACTAATGGTACAGAGGTAATCGATGGTACGGATCCAACCGATCCATGTGATTTTGTGCTTGCAAGCCAAGACACAACACCGACTCCAGACTGGGAGGCCCTTGACTGTGATGGCGACGGAGTAAGCAATGGACAGGAAGTGTTAGATGGTACCGATCCATTGGATAGTTGTGATTTGGTAGTTGCCAATCAGGATACCACACCAAGTCAAGAATGGAACGAAGGAGACTGCGATGGTGATGGAGTGACCAATGGTCAAGAAGTACTGGATAATACCGATCCAACCGATCCTTGCGACTACGACCCGAACAGTCAAGATATCACGATAACCACTGCCGAGTGGGATGCCTTGGATTGTGATGGTGATGGAGTGACCAATGGACAAGAAATATTGGATGGAACGAATCCACTTGATCCCTGTGATCTAGTGGTGGCCAATCAGGATACGACACCTACTCCAGAGTGGGAAGCGCTGGATTGTGATGGAGATGGAGTGACCAACGGACAAGAAGTGCTGGATGGTACGGATCCGATTAATCCTTGTGACTTTGTACTTGCTAGTCAAGACACCACACCTACTCCAGACTGGGATGCCTTGGATTGTGATGGCGATGGAGTAAGCAATGGACAGGAAGTATTGGATGGTACGGATCCATTAGATGATTGTGATTTGGTAGTAGCCAACCAGGATACCACACCAAGTCAAGAATGGAACGAAGGAGACTGTGATGGCGATGGAGTAACCAATGGACAGGAAGTATTGGATAATACAGATCCGACCGATCCTTGTGACTACGATCCAGCGAGTCAAGATATCACGATAACCACTGCCGAGTGGGATGCCTTGGACTGTGATGGTGATGGAGTTACGAATGGACAGGAGATATTGGACGGCACCAACCCGCTTGATCCTTGTGATCTAGTAGTGGCTAACCAGGATACTACACCAACCCCAGAGTGGGAGGCGCTAGACTGTGATGGTGATGGAGTAAGCAATGGACAAGAAGTATTGGATGGAACCGATCCTATTGATCCTTGTGATTTCATCCTTGCCAGTCAGGACACAACACCGACTCAGGAATGGGAAGATCTGGATTGTGATGGGGATGGAGTAACCAATGGTCAAGAAGTGGAAGACGGAACAGATCCATTAGATGAATGTGATCTAATCGCAGAGAACCAAGATACAGAACCTTCACAAGATTGGAACGAAGGTGACTGTGATGGCGACGGTGTATTAAATGGTCAGGAAATTTTAGATAATACAGATCCAACCGATCCTTGTGATTACAAGCCAATAAGCCAAGATATTTCTATCACGAGTGAAGAATGGGATAATTTGGATTGTGATGGCGATGGTGTTACCAATAAGGATGAGATTCTGGATGGTACCAATCCGCTAGACCCATGTGACTTCATACTAGCAAGTCAGACAGTACCGCCTAGCGATACTTGGAATGAACTGGATTGTGATGATGATGGATTGCCTAACGGTGATGAGATTGACATAGGAACCGATCCGTTAGATCCGGATACCGATGGAGATGGAGTGCCTGACGGACAGGAAGTGTTAGATGGAACCGATCCATTGGACATATGTGACTTCATCCTTGCGAGTCAGACGTTGCCGCCTAGCGAAGCTTGGATTGAAATTGACTGTGATGGAGATGGAGTGCCTAATGGAATAGAGGTAGATCCAACCGATACTACAAACGATCCTACCGATCCGACCGATCCTTGCGATTTCAACTGGCAAGATCAGGACATCACCATCGTAAGTGATGCGTGGTTAGAACTGGATTGTGATGGGGACGGATTGCCAAATGATGATGAAATTGTAATCAACAGTGATGGAGATCCAACCGATACCCAGGATTCGAACGATAACGGAATCCCAGATCACGTAGAAGTGAACAATGGTAATCCGAATGTAGAGGATAACCTTGAGGTATTCGATATCATGACACCGAATGGAGACGGACTGAACGATGTGTTTGTCATCCGAAATATCGAAAACTTCCCGAACAATACGTTGGAGATCTTCAACCGTTGGGGTGTGAAGGTATACGATACCGAAGGATACGGACAAGGAAACAACTTCTTTAGAGGATTCTCCGAAGGACGTGTGACTATAGATCGAGGAGACCGATTGCCAGTAGGAACGTACTACTATGTGTTGAATTACGTGAACCGACAGGGAGAAAGCAAGCAATTGGCAGGACCACTTTACATTAACAGAAGATAAAATCATATATAAAATGCCCACCGGAAGTTCCTGTGGGCCCAATACTGAAACCTATGAGAAAATTTTTCGTAACAACAATGATCTTGGTTTTTCTGGGGCTTTTTACAAACGAAGCACTAGGACAGCAGGATGCTCAGTATACACAATATATGTACAATCCTTTGAGCGTAAACCCCGCCTATGCAGGTTCTAGGGATGTGCTCAGTTTTGTTGGGCTGTACCGTAGCCAATGGGTGGGCCTAGACGGGGCACCAACAACAATGAACTTTTCGCTCCATTCTCCGGTAGGTAAACGGGTAGGGTTAGGAATCAATGTTACTAGGGACGAGATCTTTATCGCGGACGAATCATATGTCGACGCGATATTTACCTACACCCTTCCCGTATCGGAGGACGGACGATTGGCCTTGGGGATCAAAGGAGGAGCACATCTTCTCAACATAGATTCGAACAAGGCGAATAACGGAACCTTCAACCCGAACGATCCCTTGGCCGAAATATTTATCGACAATAAGTTTTCACCACAAATCGGAGCAGGAGCCTTTTATTACACAAATAAGTTTTATCTGGGTTTCAGTGTTCCGAATATTTTGGAAACGGAGCATTTCGATGAATCTTCAAACAGCAACAATTCCAGTGCGACGGCCGAAGAAAGGGTGAATTATTATTTGATGTCTGGATATACCTTCGATATCACGGATAATCTTTTGTTTAAGCCCGCTGTGCTGACTAAGCTTGTACAAGGATCACCACTTCAGGTGGACCTTTCAGCAAATTTTCTGATTCACAAAAAACTGACCTTAGGTGCAGCCTACAGATGGAGTGCAGCATTGAGCGGACTGGCCGGTTTTCAGGTAAGCGATCAAATCATGATTGGTTTCGCCTATGATCGTGAAACGACCGATCTTCAGCAGTACAACGACGGTTCCTATGAAGTGTTCCTTAGGTTCGAGCTTTTCAAAAGGGATAAAGGATTGAAAAACCCAAGATTCTTCTAAAATAATACCATGGTTATGAGAAAAATAGACTACTTAGTTTTAATGGCATGCATGATGGTGTCATTCATTTCCTTTTCACAAGAAACAAATGAAAACAACAAAGAAACTCGTGGAGATCGGTATTATGAAGAATATGCCTTCATGGATGCACGTGAAGCATACATCCGCGCAGTGGATAAGGGTTACCGATCTAAGAATCTTTTAGCGAAACTCGGTGATTCTTACTATTTCAACGGAGAATACGAGGAAGCCTCCAAATGGTACGGTGCCTTGTTTGCTTATTCAGAAAGCATTGATAGCGAATACATCTATCGCTATGCGCAATCCTTAAAAACCATAGGGAAATATGCCACGGCCGATCGAATCATGGAAAAACTGGATGAGGTGGCCACGACCGATGACCGTGCCGATCTCTTTGTTGAAGAAAAGAATTATTTGAAGTTAATCGAACTGCAATCGGGTAGGTTTACCATTTCCTCAGTGCCCTTCAACTCAAAGTATTCAGATTTCGCACCAACACTCAATGGCGGGGAGGTGATATTCACTTCCAATAGGAAAACACGAACGGCATCCCAACGTTTCCATGATTGGGATGATGAGCCTTTTTCAGAATTATATTCCATTACGGTAAGTGAGGAAGGAAATCCGGAACGATATAGAGACAGAATTAACACCAGATATCATGAATCGTCTGCTGTTTTTACCAAAGATGGACGAACCATGTACTTCACCAGAAACAATTTTACCGAAGGTAGACGTGGAAGGGATGGTAATGGACACACCAACCTCAAGTTGTATAGAGCCGAACGCACGGACAGAGGCTGGGGCAATGCCGAAGAATTACCCTTCAATAGTGATGAGTATTCTGTGGCACATCCGGCTTTGAGTGCCGATGAAACGGAATTGATTTTTGCCAGCGATATGCCAGGTGGAGAAGGTGCTTCCGACTTGTACAAGGTAAAGATTCAAGGAGATGGTTTCGGTGATCCCGTAAGTTTGGGCGACATTGTAAATACCGAAGGAAGGGAGACATTTCCCTTTGTAGATACCAACGGCGACTTGTACTTTGCCTCCGATGGACATGTTGGACTGGGAGGTTTGGACATTTTTGTGGCGGAACTGGGTCAAGATGGCAATTATCAGAAAGGGTATAATATTGGAGAACCAGTAAATAGTAAGGCCGATGATTTTTCTTTTGTAATTAATAGTTCCACGGGGCTTGGTTATTTTGCATCGAACCGTGAAGGTGGAAGAGGAGGAGACGACATTTATTCTTTCGAACAGACTGCAGGGTTAATAAAGGAATGTAGACAATCCCTCAATGGGGAAGTGCGTGATAACGATAGCCAAGACCTTATCGCTGGAGCAAAGGTCATCTTATTGGATGGCGATACCAATGTGTTGGAAGAAACCACTTCCGATAGGGAAGGGAAGTTCTATTTCGATATTATTGAATGTACGACCAAGTATTCCATCCGTGCCAGTAAGGACGGCTTTGGGAATAGCGAAAAAATGTTTACGACTACGGGGGAGTACGACGGAATTTCGAAAAAGACATTATACCTGAATCCTGATAAGGAAGTGGATATTATGGAAGTAGGCCAGGACCTTGGGGTATTGCTCAACTTAAATCCTATCTATTTCGATTTGAGTAAATCCTTCATTCGACCCGACGCGGCCAGTGAACTTCAAAAGGTGATCACCGCGATGCGCGATAATCCCACTTTAAAGATCGATGTTCGGTCCCATACGGACAGTCGTTCCAGTGCTGGGTTCAATATGCGACTTTCGGATGCACGAGCGAAATCCACAGTAGATTATATTGTGAATATTGGTCGTATTGATCGCAGTCGAATTACGGGCCGAGGATACGGTGAATCACAATTATTGAACCGTTGTTCGGACGGAGTACCTTGCAATGAAACAGAACACCAATTGAACCGAAGATCTGAGTTCATTATCGTAGAAAAGTAGTTTTTCATATTTATATAGTAATTGATAATCAGGGCCACGCATTTTGCGTGGCTTTTTCATTGACTATGAATTAGTTAAAGTTATCTTATAGGATTACTAGGATAAAGGTATTTTTTTGCGTATTTCATCGATAAATTATATGGTTTTAACGTACTTTTTAACACTTTAACATCCTAACCGTCACTTCAACGAGTTTTTTTACCGTTAAACGAGCATTACATCGATTAAATAATGCGTTTCATCGAAAAAATTACGGTTTAGCCGTATTTTTTTTGTCTCATACACAGATTTGTAAGTAGTTTTACCCGTAACAAGCCTAATCACTTAAAGAATAAATACCGCGCAGCAATGTGCTTTTTCTTTATGTGATTTTTTTGTTAATGGACTTGACCAACCCGATGACCCAAAACCAAAAACCCAAAGCGAATCTGCCTTTATCGAGGATGATAAGGGTAGATTTTTTTGTTTATAAAATCATAGTTATAAGCTCATGAAAATAATTACCCTAGTTAATTACAGATTCGAGAAGATTACAGATAGCTTTTCTTACCTCCTTTTCTTCCTTTGCCTTACAGCTTTGTTATTCCCAATACAATCATCCGCTCAGTGTGGCGCCGGTGAAGTTAATGGAGTCACCGATATGCTGAACAATTGGACTGCAGGAACATTTTCGTATGCAGAGAATAATGTTGATGGAACAGGAGTCAATTTTTCCGTCAATGTTACAGGAGAAACCGGGGTTATTTCCCAAATACAAGGAGGAACTTTTAACGGTCTCAACGGAGTTGACCTACGTTCCAATGGTTTTTCAACCGGAGCGACCTTCACCATTACATTTACTCCTGCGGTAAATTCGGTAAGTTTCGATATTGGACATATCAATGGTTCTTCCGGTGGTGGTGGAGACAAGTTCTTGGTTTCTGGATTAAATGGATTGTCAAATACGATTGTTCCAACGGTAGTTGAAAATGATCCCGATAACACGTTCGACGTAGTCACAAGTGTATCCAACGTAGAATTGGATGCTAATGGAGGTGGTCTTTTTACAGTTGGGAATGCCAACTTAAGTCTTTCGGACCCTTTTGGAATATCTGAAATAACCATTTTTTGGGACGAATGTGATATTTGCACAGGGGGATTTCATGGCTCTATTATTAGTGACTTTGACTTTTGCGCTAGTGCAGTAGTGGATCCATGCGATCCGGTAGCCTCGGGAAACGTAGACACCGATACCGATGGCGTTTCTGATGTCTGTGACGAAGATTCGGATAACGATGGTATCTTGGATACCAACGAATGGAATTGTCCAACCGGTTTCATAGCATTAGGACAGACCTTTAGCGATAATTCCTCAAATCCCGGTACTGTCAACAACACATTTCCATTTGGAGGGGCAAGTGCAAATTTTACCTATGCTTTACAGGGTAGTGCCAACTGGTCTGGTGGGGTTTCTAATCAGAATAACGGGGCAATTCTTCCCGATGGAGAGTATATCAATGTGCAACCCAACAATACCGATTTTCCCAATGGCGATGTAGCTGTATATACGGTAGATTTCATTAACGGGCCTGTGTACGATCTGGAGTTTAAATGGGGAGGGCTAGATTTTTCAGATCGAGTGGATATCCTAGCTTTTAACGGAGGTGCTCCGGTTGACGTTACCATAACCGATATTAATCTTGGAGCCGATGGAACTTTCATAGGAAATACCGTGATAAGCTCGGCTACTGGCGCCAACGCCCCTAATAACAGTATTCAATACGAGTTTGTAGGTCCAGTAACTCAGGTGGTTCTTACTTGTGCCAAACAAAATGGTAATTCAGGGAATGTAACCATGCAGTTGTATGAAATGTCCTATTGTCTTGCACAGGATACCGATGGTGACGGAACACCCGATTATTTAGATGAAGACAGCGATAATGACGGATGTGATGATGTATTGGAATCCGGAGGTGCCGACCCTAATGGGGATGGTATCCTAGGAGATCTTCCTACAACGGTAGATGCCAACGGACGTGTAACCGGAACGGCTCCTGTTACGGGAGCATATAACGGAGTGAACGGAGATGAAAACAATGCCGTTCGCGTTAATGTAACGACAACACCTTCCAACCAGACCGTAACCGACGGGGATCCAGCATCCTTCATGGGGGCGGCGACGGCCGATGAGGCCACCAGCTATAGCAGCGGAACACCCAATTATGGAACGCCCGGAAACGCGAATGGCGGTATCAACTATCAGTGGTACCTAGGAGATCCTTCCAGTGGAGGTATTGCACTTACTGATGGAGCCTTATACAGTGGAGTAACTACAGCAACCTTAACTATTAGTACAACTTCAGCCATACTAAACGGCAATCAGTACTGCCTGGTAATAACGCACGATGATAATCCATGCATCAACGAAGTAAATTGTGCCACCTTAACAGTGAATGCCGCGGCAGATCCTTGCGATCCTATTGCCTCAGGGAATTCCGATAGTGATGGTGACGGGGTAAGTGATATTTGTGATTTAGATGATGACAATGACGGAATTTTAGATACTGCCGAAGGATGTCCCCCTGCTTCACCTTTAACTGAAATTGACGGAACTGAAGACCGTACATTCTTCCCAACCAACTATTGGGCGGTTTCCTACTATGAAGGACAGGAAGGAACTACTTCTGGCCCTGGCCCTACGAACGGAGGCGGAGGTGCCGGTACTTCTATTTTTAGAGGGGAGTCCTATTTTGGATTGAATTCTTCAAGGTCCCTATATATGTCGAATGGAACAGCGGCAAACGATCGTTGGTCGCAATTTGAAACACCCTCGGATCCAATACTACCAGCAAATTACCAAGGAGCTGTTTGGACATCTACAGGGAATCCATTCTATCAAATTGACTTTAGAAGAACCGCTTCTGCTACCGGGACATTATCCTTTGGTGGAGGGGCATCAGAGATTTTAGATGATTCCATCGAAGTTCTTGTGAACGGAACCAGCGTATACTTGTTTTATCCAGGTGGAGGCGCCCCAGATCCAAGACCTGGTGGAGGTGTAGCGGCAAATATTGCCGTTAACGCCGGAGATGAAATTATGATTCGATTCATTAATCTAGGATTTATTGGAGGGCTTACTTTCGAATTTATCACCCCTGGAGATACGGATGATGATGGAATTCCAGATTGTTTCGATCTAGATAGCGACAACGATGGGTGTAATGATGTACTGGAGTCTGGCGGAGCCGACCCAAATGGCGATGGTATTTTAGGTGATCTACCTACTATTGTCGATGCCAATGGTCAGGTGGTTGGCACAGCACCAACCACGGGTGGATATAACGGTGTTAGCGGAAATGAAGTTAATGCGGTTCGGGTTAATGTGGGAACCACTCCTAGCAATCAAACAGCCAATGCTGGAGACCAAGTAATGTTTAGTGGCACTGCTACTGCAGATGAGGCCACCAGTTATACCGCCGGAACACCCAATTACGGAACCCCTGGAAATGCCGATGCAGGCATTAACTACCAATGGTATTTGGGAGATCCTTCAAGTGGTGGTACGCCACTTTCCAATGGAGCCCCATATAGTGGTGTCACTACTAACACGCTTACCGTAGATCCAGTTGCAACCGCCTTGAATGGAAATCAATATTGTTTGGTAATCACCCATGATGACAATCCATGTATCAGCGAAGTGAACTGTGCTACGCTAACTGTAAATTCTTCTGCAGATGTAGCCATAACCAAGACCTTGGTGGACAGTAGCCCCTACCAAACGGGTGATACCGTGACCTACACAATCGTGGTGAGCAATACCGGTCCGGATACGGCCAACAACGTAGTGGTGAGCGACACGCCTACGAATTTGACCATCACTGGAGTGAGCGGTGGAGGGTGTACAACCTTCCCATGTACCATCCCGAGCATCGCCTCAGGAAGTCCTGCCAATGACGTGACCATCACGGTTACGGCTACCATAGATGGTCCCGGTACATTTACCAACGTGACCGATGTATCGGCTGATGAGAACGATCCGGATACCTCGAACAACGATGATGATGGTAG